>CAWBSM010000006.1:0-242715 GCA_963791455.1 uncultured Acidimicrobiaceae bacterium | reverse complement strand
CCCCCGACACTCCGTTTGACTAGGTAGAGCGACCACGTGGATCCGGATCGTCGATCCAAGGTTCCGGCCGTTACCTCAGCGTTGCTTCGCGTCAGGATGACTTGGCCTCGGCTCAGCTCTGGTCGTCGCTGCAGGAAAGAGGAACCCGAGACGGTCTGCGATCTCTTTGTTGCGCTTGTCCGTGTCGTGCCGGTAGCGCAACGCTGCTGTGTGGGTGCGGTGGCGGAGCCGGTGCATCAGTTCGGGAAGCGTTGCGCCATAAGCGCGGCCCCACGTGACACCGGGACCGGGCGGCGCGGCGAGTGTAGGCATGCCACTCCTGCCTTCTCGCATGCCTTCGCCCAGCGGGGCCAGAACTTTGTCCGTCGCAGCGGATGACCTCCGGGCTGGTGAATAACTGGGCGCCCCGACGGCCGGCGGGGAGCAAGCCGAGCGTGGCCGTCGAGGGGCACGTAGGCCCGGTCGAAGTAGGGCCAAGTGATGACACTCCGGCTCCGGCTCGAGCCGCGTCCGCCAGGCCAGAGCGCCGCTGCGCCTCGCCAGCACAAACCAATGCGCCGGGACAGAATATCTATAAATCCGACTTGATTTATCATCTTTGGGTGTTTACCCTGGAAACAGTTACAGCGCTCGGTGCCCCTGGTTGGCCCCGGCCGCACGCAACCGGGACATCGAGCTGGCAACACGTCAGCCTGGTGAATCACCCGCAAAGAGCCTTGCAGGAGCCGACTCGTGAACCTTACGAAGCCCGACCAGAACACTGAGCACACCATGAGCAGCAGTTACTTGCGCCCTTGGAGCGCACCGAGCGGCGAGTACACCGGTGATGCCATACCAGACGAGGCCCGTCGGATTGTCGAACACGCCTGGTCGGTGAAGACGATGATCCGATGGACTCGTGACGACCGTGGTCCATTCAGCGCGCTCCGTTGGTGCATTTGGGACCGCTTCAACACCGGTCATCCACCATCGAGAACCGAAGGCAAGGGGGGAGCGCTGGTGATGGTGAATGAGGACGGGTCAGTCACAGAACGACGGTCACAGAAGGACTACCTGAGACCAGTTTCAATGGTGAGCAGGTGGTGACGTAACCGGTGATCAAGGACGATTGGCTCGTCGCAGCGATTGCCAATCCCGAACCGGAGAGAATCGAACGAGAGTTTGATCACGGGAGCAAGGGCACCGACTCTGTGTGGGGCAATGCCTGCGCCGGGCTACTGATCGCAATCGTCTTCGACGCCGTGATGGCAGCAGTCGCATATGGGTTGGTAGTGCAGTAACCGCTGCTGTGAGCGCATTAGCGGCACTCGCTGAGGGGGCACGCAGCAGCAGCAACAGGGAATGCAGGGGCAGGTGCATCGGCACTGCGGGCAAGCTGTCATGTTCCACCTCCTCCCGTTCCATTGATCGCGCACGACCAGTTCGCAGCACTGGCACTGTCCTTGGGGCCGAGGGCAGGATCACCATGGTTGACGGCATCTTGGCGACGGCGGTTCTTATTGGCCTACTGCTGAATGCCTTAGCTGGGGGTGGTGGGCCGATCCGTTAGCCAAATACGTGCTGCTCTACGACGCCATCCGGGAGGCTCGTCAGTCTTTGAGTAACTGACAACCGACTCCCACCGGCTATCCGGTCGCGTGGCGGGGGCGAGACGGCTCATCAACTCTCGCACCGCGACGCCTGCCGTAGCGGCCCACGTCGTCCCGCTACCGCGCAAGTGGTGGAAGTGGAGCCCGACGATGTGAGCCCCCTCTTGCATTCGTCAACCAAATGGGGCCGGGACTTCGTCCGTCGAAGTGGAAACCCGTCGCGGCTGGGAATACCAATGAGTCGGACGCGGCTTTGACGAGGTCGGCGAGAAGCCCCTCGATCATCGGAACGAGTCTCTTCGACGTCTCGGTGGTCACGTATCTCGCGTCGCCAGGGACTAGCGCCAGCTTGGCCGGCATACCGCGTCGCCTAAGTCGTCCCTTCAGGCGTATTCACGTCCGTTTATCCCCAGTTGGATCGCGGTATAGATCTCATCCCAGCCGGGCACCACATCGCACACAGCGCCCGGATGGTACAGAACGACCCCGTCCTTTGGCGCGGGGTCGTTCTACGTTCGGGCGGTGCGCCGCATGGTTAGGGCCTAGTGCATATGTGGTCGCGGTACGCGGCATAGGTCGGTCGCACTCACGTCAGTCACGAGGCGGTGTGCAATGGAACGATCCCGTCCACTCCAGCGGCGGGATCGTTCCGGCCACGGAGTCGGGGCATCGGCGTGGACTGTGCGCATCAAGCAGATTTCTCCGGCGTCCCACCTTCACAACAAACTCGCCATTCATCCGCACATTTGGTGCGAACGAGTTTGGGCTCCATTTGTCACGGGTACTGGGATTGCACCGAAGAAAGGGGGCTCCATGATTGGAGCTGGAGGACTTGTTGTCAGCATCATTGCTTTTGCAGTGGGGGCCATTCTGGATTGGGCAGTTACAGAGCCCTACCAACACGGCTTCAACATCAACAAAGTGGGTTGGATATTGATGATTGTGGGTGTCATCGGCGCTGTGGTCTCGATCATCGTCATGGTGGCGGCGAACACTCGCCGGAGCCGCACCGTCGTGGACGATGGTCAGGGAAACGTCGTTCGTCGAGTCGACTCCACGTACTAGACAATCCCCAACGGCGGAGCTTTCATTGGAGAGAAGAGGTTTTCCGATGGTACTGATTCTGGCGTTACTGCTTGTGTTGATTTTATTTGGGGCCGGATTCGCGGTGCATCTGTTGTGGATTCTTGCGGCGATCCTCCTAGTCTTGTGGGTCGTTGGGTTCGCCATTGGGCGCGGCGAGAGCGCAGGGACGCATCGGTTCTACGGCTGGTAACGCCCTCCTCACCCACGTGACGGCGCTATTGCGCTTCGAGGTATTCGACCACGCCGGAGACCTCGAGGGTACGCCGTACTGTTGTTCCGATATCGCATCTCGCTGAGAACGCCCCGCCTGAACCGCGTATCCGATTGCACGCTGAAACGAGAAGACCGATTGTGCTCGAGTCGATGAAGGTCACCTCCGTCAGGTCTACATGCACCGCCGTCGCATCGAGGAGTTCACGGCGCTCAGGGCGCTCTCGAACTGCTTCAACCGTCGAGATATCGAGTTCACCCGAAAATGACACAAGGAGCGGCCCGTCGACCTCGGCTTCTGCGTCGGCGGAATCGGGCTCATTGTGTAAGTCGTTGTCTTCGCTCGGCATGCGGACCTGACATTTATCATTTGGTCGAGTGAGGTAAGTAGGGCCACAACGGCTGGGGTCACTCGGATCAGACCAGTACGTACCAACGAGACCAGTACGTACCAACGAAAGATACAGAAGTGTCCGGGCTGGATAATCACCCGATCGGGTGATTGCACCGACGATCCGTGTGTTGGCCGAACGCGTCAGAGATGCCTCGTTCGGGCTGGACGGAGTGGCCACCGGGAGTGAGCCGCGACCAACGGGGGAGTCTTGATCAAGGTATCCGGTGACCAATCCGTGCGCAATGATGATTACCCAGCGCGAAAGCGATCCAATCCTCATGCTGACGCTCCGTGAGCCTCGAAGATCTGCGTCGAGACTGGTCGGTGACGTTCCGGCGCGGCTTCCTTCGCCGGCCCCGATCCACCTCGGGAACGAGTCAAACGTTCGAGACTCACGAAGGAATCGAGATCAGCCATCTCCAACGTGAACTGAGCGAGGATTTACCGACTGTGGTGAATGGGTACAGATCGGCGCATGAATGTTCGCTTCGGCCACATTCCAACCGGCCGTACGCGTCGACTTCGATCCATGATCCTCCTCGGTTCTCCAGTGGGGGCTCAATCTCCACCGTGCTCTCGAACGCGGCTACGGCCCGACGATCAGGTGCGACTCCTGAAGTCAAGATTGACCAAGCGCAGACTGAAGTGATGGCTTTGGCGCGGAACCAACCTTATGCATGGATCATCGAACTAGGCACTGACGACGCTGGTGCAAACCACAACTGTTGTTCGCTTCCGTTCCTGGCAGGACGGAACTCGTTTGCTCCGGCCAGCCGCGTGATCTACGTCACGACCTCGGCCCCGAGCCGGGCCGGTGGGAACCGAGATCAATACTGCGATCCAGAATCTTGCCGCCACGCATCGCGACGTCCAAGTGCTCGATTGGGGCAACGTAGAGTATCGAATCCCAGCTGGGTGTCCCCAGATCACATCCACCCAACGCCGCAGGATCAGGCTGCCTTGGCGAATCTAGAGACACAAGAACTGCAGCGGGCTTGCGGGGCGGTGTGAGCAGCCGGGTATTGAAAGGAGCTCGAGGTTCGTGAACGCGCGCATCGAACGTGACATTGAGGTAACGCTGGAGGCCCGGCTCGGACGCGAGTGCGTGTTCATGCCGTCCGGTCGATTTGCGCTGTACGTCGCCTTTCAACTGCTCCTCTGTCCTGGCGATCGCATCCTCATGTCGCCGCTCGAGGACGACACCGTATTCTTCGCCGCTCTCGCGGCCGGACTCCGGCCCGTGATGGCACCGGTGTCGAGCCACGATGGGAACATGCAAATCGAGTCGATTGAGGATGCAACGTGGGCGACCCTCTCGGCCGTGCTGACCGGTAACACCTACGGTCTTCCCGACGACGTCGTCGAGCTCAGCACAAGATGCGGCCAGTTCGGGATACCCCTCATCGAAGACGCTGCCCATGCGCTCGAGACCGACGTTGACGGGCGACCCGTAGGGAGTTTTGGCGCTGTTTCTGCCTTCAGCCTGTCGAAGCATTTCCCCGGCCGCGGTGGGGTGCTCGCGTTGGCTCCCGAGGTCAGCCGCATAAACGTCGTCCGCTTGCGCGATCGGCTCATGCTGCCGAGGCCGATTGGCAGAGGGGCTCTCGATGACGCACGAGGGGTAGTCAGGGCGTGGCTGGAGTCCCTCCACCTCACCGAAGCGTTGGATCGCGGACGCCGCCGGCGGCATCCACCGGTACAGCGCCCATGGCGAGTGCCCCTGCGAGCGGCTGAGCTGGAATACGCGGTTGCCGGTGGTGATCTCGACCAGTTCGCAGCGTGGATGGAAACGGGGGTCCGGCACTACCGGATGCCGCAGAGATCGAGCCGTCTCAAGCGGACGCTGGCCGCCTTGCGCGACCTGGAGCGGGACCGCAAGGAACGGATCGTAGGCGGGCGGCGACTCCGAACGCTCGATGCGGTTGCCCCGGCGGCCCGTGAGGGAGATGTATTGCCGTTGCTCCGTGTGCCCCTCCTGATTGAGGACAGGGACGCCGTCGCTCTCGAGTTGCGGCGACGCGGGATAAACGTGTTCTTCATCTACGCGCCACCTCTGGACGAGTACTCCGGCTCAGAGTTCTGTGAGCCCTCTCCGCTGCCCGAGGTAGCCCGATGGTGGGCGAACCACGTTCTCCCCGTCGACCCGCATGATGCGGAGCGCGTTCTCGATCTGGTCGAGAAGAACGAGATCCACTTTACCCGCGCAGTCCCGCCGTCAGAGTTACGTGACGTCGCCGTATGAGCCGGATGGTGCCGGAGCGTGGCACCCCACCCGGTGACTCTGGGACAGTCACGAGTCTCCGCGATCCTTGTGAGATGCGCGATGACTTGCTTGAGTTCAGAACTCGCCGGGTAACCCCTTAGGGTTCGCGACTGTGATCTTCGGTTCGCCCCTTGCGCCCATCTCTCCCACGAGCGTCGGGACGTCCGGCGCGAAAAAGAAGGACTGAAATTGCTCGGAGTCTCCTATTCGTCGACAACGATGATGTGGCCCTCGCCCACAGCGAAGCGGTGGGCGAGGCAGTTTCCCGCCTTGGTACGCTCGCTGCGGTCGACGGGACGACGGTATACGACGAGCGGCCCCGGCCCTGGCGGTGACCGGACCGGGGCCGCTGTGCAGAGCACGTCTCTCCCCGCCGGGCGGCGGTTCAGCCCGGTCGGCGTGCCCCAACGCATTTTCCCAGAGACCGAATCGCTGCGACAAGGAGTTACGCAGCGGTCGTCGCACCGCCGGCGTAGGTGTGCCCCCTTGCGTCAAGGGTTCCTCGTCGACCCGCCTGCCAGCCGCCCCTTTAACGCGACTCGACGTCCCCGAAAGGACGCCGAGCTGATGCCATCCTCCCTGGCGGGTTGGGCATCGCAGGTGGTTTTTCTACCCGACGACCATCTGTGCCAAACCGTCCAGACGCGAATTCGCGTCGTTCAGCACTGTCACAGCGCCGTCGTAGCTTCTAACTGTGACCGAGGCGTTCTTGCACTGGCTCATGACCCGGGCGCCGACGACCTGCTGACGCTGCAGGATCCTGGGGCCGCCCCTCATGGCTACTGGGTGCGCCTCGACGAGGGTCACGGCACATCGGTGGTCGTCTTCGAGACGGAGGAGCAGGCGCGCCCCGGAGCGCCCGAGGTTGGCGACGGGCAGCCTGGCGTCACCTTCACCAGCGTGATGTTCGGCGGTGTGGCCGGGCACGCCTGACTCCTGATCCCCGCAGCCACCGAGGTGGTGCGCGCAACCCGGACATCGCTCTACAAGAGCCGCACATGTTCTTCGAGCGGCACCGAGACGTCCTCGCGAATAGTCGTGTGGCGAGCACTAACTAGAGTGTGGCCGCACTAGGTCAAATTTTCTTGCCGCCGCATGATCCGCTCCGGATGTGGGCATAGTACGGGCACACCTACGTCAGTCACGATGACGGGGGTGAGTGTCGGGAATGACCCCGACCTTTGGGCGCGGGGTCATTCCCGCGCCGGGCGTTGGGCGGCTCTACGTTCTCAGGGCGGCGGCGATTACGGCGATGCCAGGTATGTCCCAACCGCCCCCGAGGTGGTGCACTGATGTTCCTGACGAAGTCCGTGAGCCGCCGGTCCCGTCTGTACGTTAGACGAGACAACTTCTACACCTGAAGTTGAGGTCTAACTTTGTGATTGCATTCGCCCCTGGATAATCGAGCCCGCGGATCCGGCAGACCGTCGAATCACTAATCGACCTCCAAACACGCTCGACGACAGAGCCGCTGAGGCTCTTGTACTTCAGGTCCATGCGGGTCTTGAGTTGTGCTCCCGGCTCGGGGTTTTGACGCGGATCCCGGGGGTACGGTTGGCGGCGTGAGAAAGAACCTGAATATCCCGCGTCACATTGCGGCCGTCGCGGTCATGACCTCGCTGGGTGGGGCAGGTGTCCTTGCCCTGCTGCCGGCGGGTGCCGCGGCGGCCAGACCGGCGGTCGTCGCTTCGGGCCCTAGTCTGTTGGCGAGCACGACGTTGGTCCCGACCCCCCCCACCGGGGCGACTGGTCCCGACGATCTCACCACCCTCGCCATCCCGGGCTTCGACGGGGGTACGCCCGTCTTGTGGACCGAGTATCAGAACGGTGTCATGCCCGATGGCTCGCCGTCACCCACCGGAGCCACGCAGAGCACGCTGGTCGGGTACGATACGACGACCGGAGCGCTCGTCAAGACGATCTCGGTAACCGGTCACGTCGACGGCGTAACGGGGGACCCACGCCTACATATGTTGATCGTGACGTCGAACGAGGATGCCAACTCGACGTTCAATCTCGTTGACCCGGTGGCGGGCACGGTGACTGCGTACGCCTACAGCCCGAGCCCAGAGGTCTCGGGCAACGGGGGAACCGACAGCATCGCGCTAATCGGTAATCAGATCTACGTCAGCCATTCGAATCCGAACCCCGCCTCGGTGGTGCCGGCCGTCTACTCGGTGAACCTCGACAACACGACCCACACTGCGCTCCTCACGCCCGTCTATTACGTCAACAGCACGGCCACCGATGCGGTGGCCGGCACCTCCGCCACGCTGGCCCTTACCGACCCCGATACCAACTATGTGATGCCTCCGAGCGCTCCTCGCTTCGCCGGACAACTGGCGACCATCAGTCAGGCCGACGGTCAGATTATCTTCTCGTCGAACAACACGGGACTGGCGCAGCTGACCGATCTCCACGTGACCGACAACAAGTCGGGGAACGTTCCGCCCATCGACGGGCTCGCCGTGGCAACCGCGAGCAAGGGGACGTTGTACGTGGCGGATGGGTCGGGGAACCAAATCAAGGCCCTCGATACCTCGGGCTGGCCGGCAGGGACCGCCTTCGTGAGTGAACCCAACGACAACGGCAATCCGCTCATCGGAACGCTCAATCTGACGACAGGCGTGATCACGCCGCTGAGCAACACCTTCGTCAGCCCCAAGGGTCTCCTCTTCGTCCCCGCGCCGGGCTATCAGTTTGCCGCTTCCGACGGGGGCGTCTTTGCCTACGGGGCTGCGCCCTTCCTGGGTTCGATGGGCGGGAAGCCGCTGAACAAGCCGATTGTTGGCATGGCGACCACGGCCGACGGTGGCGGGTACTGGCTCGTCGCCAGTGACGGCGGGATCTTCAACTACGGCGACGCCAATTTCTTCGGTTCGACGGGCAGTATAAAGCTGAACCAGCCCATCGTCGGCATGGCGGCGACACCGGACGGTGGCGGGTACTGGCTGGTCGCGGCCGACGGGGGCATCTTCAGCTACGGCGACGCCAAGTTCCACGGCTCCATGGGCGGAATTCCCCTGAACCGACCCATCGTTGGCATGGCTGCCCCGCCCGACGGCGGCGGCTACTGGCTGGTCGCGGCCGACGGGGGCATCTTCTCGTTCGGGAGCGCCCCGTACATGGGGTCGACCGCGGGCATCACGCTGAACAAGCCCATCGTCGGCATGACGGCGACACCCGACGGCGGTGGTTACTGGCTGGTGGCAACCGATGGGGGCATCTTCAACTACGGCGACGCGCAGTTCTTCGGGTCGTCTGGCAGCATCAAGCTGAACAAGCCCATCGTCGGCATGGCAGCTAACCCTACTGGCGGCGGCTATTGGCTGGTCGCGGCCGACGGGGGCATCTTCTCGTACGCCGCACCGTTCAACGGCTCCACGGGATCCCTCAAGCTGAACGCACCGATCGTCGGGATGGGGGCGTACTGACTCGACGAGCTGACGCTTCGGCCCTCGGCGGCGAGGGACATCCGGGGCGACCGCTTTTCGGTGCGGCTGGATTCGGCTGGCTGCACACGGGGTGCGGGCTTTGTCCGACGAGCAACATGACACGCGAAGTCTCAGCGGCTCGCGCGACAGCTCGCTTCTCTCCTCGCGCCCCTCTCCCGACAGGGCTGCGCCTAATCGCTCGGCCCTTGGGTCCGGGCGATTTCTGTCGGGACTTATCAGCGTCCGGCTCCACACGTCTCGGCTGTGACGATGAATGACAGGGATGCTCAGACGAACAGTTCGGCCAACGGTAGGTCGGATGCCGGTGCAAGTTGTGCCGTGCCCTAATCGTATCGCCGCGTGGTCCGAGGGTCAGCGTGCCTCGCCGCGTCCCGGACGTCGCGGAGGCTGACCCCAGCATCCAAGCTCAGGGCGACGAAGGCCTGTCCTAGGTCATGCGGGTGGAGACTTCGGCCTTGTTGGGCACCGCAACCTCCGCCAAGCGTCCTCAGAGCGGTGCCAGCGGCCCTCCTACACAATAGAAGGGCCGTCCGAACACTCACCCTTCACAACTTCTGAACAATTCAGCGTTCTATTCGTTGACAAGCCGACCCTCAGCTGAGCCTACATTCTTCCGAAGAGGGGGCAGTGTCGGAACAGGAGTCGGCCACATGCGCAGCCTCTACCACCCCACCGAGCGGTGGCGTCTCAGAGCCGTGCTCGAACTGAACGGCGTGACAAGCGCCAGCCGCCGGTACTCGGCGTCGATAACCCTCCGCAACCGGTTCGCTATGTTGGCGGCGGCGAAAGAGCTTGAGGCAGTAACGAAGGAGGCCGAAACGTGGCTGTCGGCGCACCCCTGCTCGGACGAGAAACTCGGGGCGCGCATCGAGGGGATGCTGAACACAAGCGCCGAGGTGGCGATGACTGCACGGCGGGCAGCGGCTGATCCGGCGGGGGACATCGAGACCACCATGGGGCGAATTGGATACCTCCTGGCAGAAATCGAGATCGGCTCGCAGCTTCTGGACGGCTCGCTGCGCCCGCGGGGTTCGTCTAGACGACGACGCCGGGCGGCGTGAGCTGCGGAGAGCGGTGGTGTCGGTCAGGCTGCCCACTCGATGCACCAGGTCTGTGTAGTTGTAGTTATGGTAAGAGACGCCCCTCCGACACGTAGTCCGGTACACGCGTCGACCTCGATCATCGCCCGGTCGGCCTCGGCCGGGTCACAGGTGATCCGCAGCCCCATCTCTCGCTAGCTGGTTGCCGGTTGCTCGGGTCGCCTTGGCGGGGGAACGCAGCACCTTGCGTTGGGAACGCACCAGTGCGCGGACTTCGGCCTCGGTCAGCGGCTCCGCCGTGGGAGGGCACGCACTCGCCTCCATCGCTGCTCTGCAGCATCGGCTACCACCACGCATCGGGCGATCCGCCTGCCTGCTCGGCCCGGCTGCTACCTAGGAGTCCGGTTGCGGTTGGCCTTGACCACCTTGTCGGAGAACTGTTTGGCGTCCCCGAGGTTGCCGCCGTTTGGCGCGCCGTGAAAGCGAGCCGGTCGGAGAAGCTGGTGCCGATGGCGATCTGGAACAGCTTTGTGGCGTCGTCCCGGTGTATGGCGCCCGTCACGATCTCAACCGTAGGTAAAGAGGTCACCGGGGTCGGCGGTGCCGGTGACCCCCGAGCTGGTGACGAAAAGGTTGAACAGTCCCGCCTGGGGCGACGCGCTGGTATAGGCGGTGATCTTGGTCGAGGAGACTCACCCCGACCGCTCCCAGGCCGCGGCTCTCGGCTCGCCTCCCAGGGACGTGGCCCCAGATTAGGAAGCGGTTGGCGACGCCGAAGGTGGGGGCCGTCCGGCGTCGCTCTGACCGCTGATGAGCACCCGTCCGACTGTCAGTCCGTTGGCCGGGACCCGGGGGCCCATCGGTACTACGGAATCAGCTCACTGAGAGATTGACCTCTAGGCTATCACCCGAATTACCTGGTGGTAATGACGGATCGGGAGTGACACAGCAGCTTGTTCGACCACAAACATACGAATCATGAACCAGTCGAACGACCGCTTCGGCCATGTGGTCGGTGTCTCAGACCGCCCCGCATGGCTCTCGGTGATCTGGGATGCTCTGACTTCTGGGAGCACTGGTAATGGAAATGGAGCGTAGAAATTTCACATGAGGAATGGCGTGCTGGTCATGATGGCATCAGCCCACTGCTTCCACCACCCGTCGCCGACGACTACCAGTGAGGAGGAACAACACTGATGTCACGCGTTCGAGTTCACAACTTCTCGGTCTCGCTCGACGGATTCGGCACCGGTCACGGTCAGACGCTCGAGACGCCCTTTGGCCACGCTGGTAGCCGGCTCCACGAATGGTTCTTTCCCACTCGCACCTTCCGCGGCCTTCACGACATGCAGGGGGACGAAGGCGGAAGCACCGGCGTCGACGATGCCTTCGCCAGCAACTGGGCTACAAACATCGGAGTCGAGATCATGGGCCGGAACAAGTTCGGACCCCAGCGCGGTCCGTGGGCTGACGGGGAGTGGAAGGGCTGGTGGGGCGATGACCCGCCGTTTCACACTCCGGTCTACGTGCTCACCCATCACCAAAGGCCCCCGATCCAGATGATGGGTGGCACGACGTTCCATTTCATCGATACCAGTCCGACTGAGGCGTTGGAGCTTGCCCAGGAGGCTGCTGGAGGTCTGGACATCCGCATCGGTGGAGGCCCGTCGACCATCCGTCAGTTTCTTGCCGCCAACCTGATCGACTACATGCATGTGGTGATCGTCCCCATTGTCCTCGGGCGGGGCGAGCGCCTTTGGGACGGGCTGGAGGAACTCGAACAGCGCTTCGATATGGAATCGGTCAGCTCTCCAAGCGGCGTCACCCATCTCGCTCTCACGCGCCGCTAGACCGCCTACCACAGAACGGGCTATCGATGTCGTCCGGCCCCGGAACTGCCACAGAGCCGGACCGGTTCGGGACACTGTGACTCCGTCGCCGATTACGAAGAAGTCCCCTTTAACCCAGCCACGCTGCCGTCCAGTTGTGCAGGTCTCAGGCGCAAGTGCATAAAGAAGGGCGCAGTCGTCAGTTCCTTGAACGCGGTCGGATCTCGGAACTCAAGCTCAGGATCCGGCTTGGCTTCGACCAGCCGATCGATAAGGAATCCTGCCTCACTGACGGCGTCGGTGACCGCGGTCAAGGGGCGACGCCAAAAGGTGACCGTATGTGGTTTGACCCAGACCTCTGACACCTGGAGCAAGGCGAAGTAGTCCTCAGGACAATGGTTTCTCCAATCCCAGGCTGGGTGATGGATAGACATCACGACCGAGCCGGTAGGTCGAAGCACTCTGTGGAGCTCTCTCAACGGCGAGACCCATTCGCGCAGGTAGTGGAACACCAGCGATGCGATCACCAGGTCAACGCTTGCATCTTCCAAGAACGTCAGGGGCTCACCCAGATCGTGGAGATGCAGTTCCGCCCTATCGCCCACCCGTGATTGGGCGATCTGAAACATGGTGGCGCTCACATCGCAGGCCACTACTGCCGCGCCGTTGTCAACGAGCCACTCAGTTAACGGCCCGCTGCCGCAGCCGACTTCGAGAACCCGCTTTCCGTGGACGTCACCAAGTAGCGCAATCGTCGCAGGGCGTTCGTAGTAGCAGTTGGCTCCGCTGCTGGCATTATGCTGGTCGTACTCGACCGCCATTGCGTCATATTCCGACGCAGTACGCGCTGAGTCAGAGTTCGTCACCCCGACAGGTTACGGCACCTCGGCAGAGTGACCCACTCGTGCCTGACACCTCAGTCCGGTGGGTAGGGCCAGTCGGCGCCGGACGCAAATGGTGCTGGTTGTGATCGCACCCGGGATGGATCACCGAGCTGGGCCCTCCCGACCTTGTCATCCCCCGGGGCGTGCCTCGAGGAGATCACTCGGACCGGTCGGCCCGGGTTCGCAGGATGCGCTCGTCGGTGCTATCGGTCGCTGCCACCGCCACTCCTGCGAACAGGTTGGCCACGCGCTAAGAAGTCCTCGCCGCCTACCGCCCGTCCGGTGTACCTGGATACGTCACCAAACTTGGGCCGACACTTCCCACCGTTCCGCCTCGATCGTGAACAAGACTCTGGGCCGTTGGCCGCGCCACGTCTCTACGGGTTCTGTCAGACCTCGGTTGGTAAGGCCTGACTTCTCAAGTACCCGGACGGATGCCAGATTCTCTGGGTAAGCCGTTGCCCACATCATGGCTTTGTGCAAGACAGAGAATCCGAAGTCGAGCAATAGCCGAGTGGCTTCTGTCGCGTACCCCCTGCCCCATCGATCGGAGCGGAGATACCAACCGAACTGTCCACTATCCACATCCTCAATTTTGTCGATTCCGGCCCAACCGCAGTACCCCTCAGCGTCTTCAACTACCAGGTTGTATCTGAGTCGGGGGTCGAGGTCCGGCTCTTCGAGCAGCGGAGGCAGCAGGACGGATTCGGCTGAGTTTCGATCCACCCGAAACTTCATGTACGTGAACATGGCTTCGTCGGATTCGAGTGCGAGAAACGGCTCTCGATCGTCCGGGAGGAAGTCCCGAAGCAGAATCCCGCCCCCCCGCAGTGTCAATATCGGACTGACAGTAAACCCCGCCGAACCGGGTCTCCTACCCCGGTGATCTGGAACGCACAGATCGGCCCACGGCTTGACAAAACTAAGAGTTGGCGCGGGTAAGCCACTCGACGATCGTGTTGGCGCACCGCAAAGATGAAGTTGTCGTCGTATCGACGACGAGGTCGTATCGGACTCCCTGGTGAACTCGCACCGCCTGGTCGCGAGCTTGTCCGTGGATCCGGTCAGACCGCTGAAGCTCACGGGTCTCTGCAATGTCTGGATCGCAGTGTACTCCGACCCAGACCACGTCCAATCCTTGAAGCGCAGCCGCGAGGCGTGCCTGTGATCTCCCTCCATCGAGGAATACCTCGTCAGCGACGACACTGGCCCCAGCGCTCGCCATGGCGGCGACACCTTGGTACCAAGCAGCCTCGGCTCGGTGGAATGCCTCATCGACGCTGATGGAACCGTCCGAATCGAAATGGAGTGATCCACCGGCCGTGGTGTCAGTGGGACCGTGTGACAGCGCACGGATAAGATCGTCGACTCCCAGGGTCCACCAGGTTGGCTCGAGCTGCTGCTGAAGACAGCTCGCGATCGAGGACTTACCCGAACTCGATCCGCCGTTCAGGACGATTACGTCGAGATTCACCCCGCCGACAGTAACGTTCAGCCGAGCGTTTGCACGCATCCTGGTCGACACTTGGGGACGTCGGGTTGTTCCAGAAGAGGCTCGAAAGCTCCTCGAGGCCAGGTAGAAGGGACACTTCTCAGTAGCCACACGTAACGGTGGTGGCCCTCGTCTGCTGATCGAGGTGGTCGCCCGTTCGCCGCCTCCAGGAGCACAATGAAATCCGTTTACCCGCGGTTGAATCGCGGTATAAACCGCATCACAGACGGGTTACCACATCGCAAAAAAGCCCGGATGGCAAAGAACGACCCCGACCCTTGGCGCGGGGTCGTTCTGCGTTGAGGGTCTCTCGAATCTCTAGGCGTCAAACCATCACGACAAGGCGGCTTACAATCCTCGAACTGAACTAATCGGTGGTCAGTTTTCGTCCTCAAGGACGCGAGCAAAACGAACACTGGGCTGGTCTCCCGTGGCAAGGACAGAGCTCAAGATGATGCGTGCGTGATGCGGCTCATATGGCCTTAACAGCCCGATAGATATCCGCGACACCGGCTCCGATGAGCGCCAATGCCATAAACACCAGCAAGCCGCCGAAGATCAACAATCGGCTGTGAGTCTTCATGTGGGCATCAGCGCTTGGATCACGAGGTAGGGCTGCCTCCAGGTGGGTCATGCATTTCGAAATATTCGATCAGGCCTGAGACCTCGAGGCTGCACCGCACTGTTCGGCATCGCATGTCACTGAGAACGCCCGCCTGACCCTCGCACCCGATTGCACGCGGACACGAGAAGTCCGATCGTGCTCGAGGCGATGAAGGTCACTTCTGTTAGGTCTACAAGCACGACAGTCGCATCGAGCACTTCACGCCGCCCAAGGTGCTCTCGAACTGTTCCGGCTGTCGAAATATCGAGCTCACCGGAAAATGACACGAGAAAGCGGCTCGTCGACCTTGGCTCCTACGTCGCCGGGATCGGGTTCACCTTGTAGGTCGTCGTCATTAGCCATCGCGGAACTGCGCTACTCAATAGCCGAGTGAGATAAGCAACACCCAAGGGTGGGTCACTCGGACCAGACCAACAGTATGAATGAAAGAAACTGGGCGTTTCTTGGCTGGACCATCACCCGATTGCGTAATTTCAGCGCCTCGGATTGGGCTGAAACCCCGTCGCCCGAGGACGCGAAGCGACCGGTCCCGACAAGAGACCGGCCGCGGCGCTCGCCCGTTCCCCGATGGGCGATGGGCGATGGGCCAGGCTGATGACGCGAGACCCGCTAGAGGAGAGCGGCCAGCGAGGGCGTTGATACGGAGCGGCATCGTTATTGGACGACGACATGGGCGCCAGTGCGTTCCAGCAGGCCGACGCTCGGGCCGGTACGCGGCGGTCTGGATGGCGGCTGAGGGCGGGTTGCAACGTCGCGGCGCCCCATTCTGGGACGACGACGAAAGCGTCAGTCAGGCCACCGCCGCTCCCGCGGCTCCTGCCCTGTCCCGCACCAACGTTGACCCGCTATCGGGAGTGTTTGAAAATAGATCACTCTCGTCCCAGTCGCCACCCAGAGAGGTGGGACGCCCCCGGAGAGGCGGGGGTTCCGTCGACGATTGACACGATGCGACCTCATAGCTCGGACGGGAGATATCGGTGCTGTGGATCGACTGAATGGTGAACCTCGACGGGCGGTGGCGGCAGGAGGAGAGTTACCCCTATTGCGTGTTGCGTCGCCCTCGACGCGAAACGACCGGCCCCGTCGGGCGGCCGGTCGCGTCGCTCGCTCAATCCCCATTGGCGATGGGTCAGACGATCGCACTGCCCAACCCACCAATCATGAGGCGCTCGTGCCGAGCGTGATACGGGGCGGAAATCCTCGCGGACGGGAAATTACCCCGCCGAGGCGAGGCCGTGGCGAGGCGTCGGCGCAGACGCGAATCGTCCGGCGCCCAAAAGAGGGGGGAAGACGGCCGCCGGGACGATCTCGCGTTCGAAAGGCAACCTAAGGGCCGCTCCTGAGTCGCGGCTGGGTGTGGTGTTGCGAATCTATGGCTATTTTGGCGCGAAGCGCCACCGTTCGTGCGTGACCGCTCAAGGGTAAGAGACAGTACGGCACAGCCACCTCGGCATCTCGTCGATGTACCCCGGGTTTGCTACCGGGCCCTCCGGCGCCAGTAGAGGCTTTCTCAAGGGATTCGAGTGTACGGCACAACTGGGGCAGTGGAAAGGTTGGGAGAGAGAGTGAGGAGTGCTCACCTATCGGCTGACAGCGACGCAAATATTGCGCTGCGGCGTAGGCTCGTCGTCGTGCGAAACCTCCGACTTCCCCGGTGCGCTTATTGGCGCGAAGTAGCGGGTCGACCGGCGCCGGATCGCGCCTCTCACGAACCTTCGTGACCAGATCGTAAACGCATCTCTGACGCTCGTCGACGATCACATAGTTGTTGAAGCGCGCCACCTCAACACAGCCATATCCAACTCGGCAACGGCCTCCAGGATCCCGACGAACTGCAAGAGGAGCCGGGCGACCTCTGCGCCGAGTGCAAGGACCTCGCACTGCTCTCCGGGACTGAGGTCGTCGGATGGCATGAACTTCTCCTTCCTCGCGAGCGTCGGGGGCGCGCAGGATTCGGGACGTTGCCATCAGGAGAATAACTTGACCGCTCGGTTGGCACCATGTGTCGAGGGCCGCAACGGCCCTGGCCCAGATGTCCCCGAGCCGAGGCCGCCGGCTTGGCGAAGCACGAAGGGCTAGGCGGTCAAGTCCCCGGCGTGCCGTGCGTAGTTTCCTACTTGCGGAAACTTGGCGACAAGGAGTCTAAACCTCGAGTCTAAACCTCGAGTCTAAACCTCGTGGGTCCGCGGCCTATGCAGTGCCTGCGGGGGAGCGCGGTGGCGTGCACGGTCCCAAGGGCAATTGCCTCGCCGTGGCTTCGTGAAATCAGAAACCGTGTCGGCCCGTATTACGACTGACGTCCTGAGCAGGGGTTACGCGAAACCGACACCATTACCAAGGGTCAGATCCGTCTTGAGGGGCTGCTGTCCGCAAGGCCATGGGGGTTCAGGGCCCCCCTCCGACACCGATCTCAAGGCTGACGGACGCGGATCAAACCTCAGGTCTCCTAGATGAGAAGGCGGCATATGACAGAGCAGGAGCTCGATCGGGGAGCCCGGCGGAGACTCGCGGTCATCCGCGATGTCCAAGAGGTGAGGCAGAGCGTCTCGAAGACGTGCCGGCGACTGCTAGGGGATCACCGGAACCCTATTCCAAGTGGTATCGCGGCGACGAGGAGGTCGTCGGCCTGGAAACGTTCTCGGCGACCAGTGCACCAGCCCAACGCGACGGACCTTGAGGTTGTCGGCAAGATCCCTCCACCTGCCTCACAACCACTTTGGGCCGCTCAAGATCTCGATGTACCTCAAGCGCAACCAGCGACAGCGAGATCTGCCAATCAGGGTCTGGCGGATCCTCAAGGGGTTGGCATGAATCGCCTGCCGGCCTCGCAGCGTCACAAACGCCATGAGAAGCGCTGGCCGCGCGACGAGAAGCAGCTGACCGGCCACCAGATCCAGATCGACGTGAAATTCATCGAGCCGCTGTGGCTGAAAGGGTCGCGCAAACAGACCTCGAAGCACACGGGGGTCGTCGCTTCGGTCGCTTGACTGAGGTAACCCGCTATTTCGGCCACGGGTCGTCGACCACCCCAAGTTGGATGACAACCCGAGCTTGTCGGCTCCGACCCACTCTCGGGCGATCTTGTCGCCGTCGAAATGCATGATGGTAACCACCCATTCGCTCACCGTTCGCCCCGTCGGGGATCGTCCGGCATATCCACCTGTGTCGGTGCCGTGGAAAGTGGACCTCAGCACGATGGCGTCGGCGGTGGCGATCACCTCCTCGATTTCGACGTGGAGGTCGGGGAACGCTTCGTGATAGCGGCGGATGGGTTCGACCCTGGCCGCCGGTCCTGCCCCAAATCCGTTGAAGTAACTCTCTGAGTAGAGTTCGCGGGCGGCCTCATAGTTCCGCCTGTTCCATACCTCCTCTACGAAGGTGCGGACCCGCGTTGCGCGTTCGATTACATCCATAGCTCGGAGGTTACGCCTGTGTCACCAATTCGCTGGGATGGGACAACCAACCAGCTGTCTCGCCAGGAGACTGTGTGGCGCACTGAAGCGATCAGAACGTACAGAAATCGGTCAGGCACGCGCTACCCCGGAGCTGCTCGCCGGGTCGGGTTCTTCCTTTCCTGGCCCCCGAGAGTTCCTTTTTGTCAAGATTCCTCGCGTGTCCGGTTGAACCCCGACTATCCGAGTTCGAATCGCGGTATATACCCAACACAACCGGGTGACCACATCGCAAAGCCCGGATAAGTAATGAACGACCCCGACCTTTGGCGCCGGGGTCGTTCTGCGTTAGGGCCCGCCGCGGGATAGGTCGCGCGATTCACGCAGCGATGCTGTAGTTCCACTCGCCGTGCCAGTCGTGGGGTCGTAGCGGGATGGCCGTGTAGTCACGGTCGCTGATCTTGACGCCGGTGGGATACCAGTTCGGGTCATAGCCGCACTGAACGGTGAGACCGGTCTTGGTCTTGGTGGCCGCGATGAGCTCGACGATGGTGCGAAGGTCGGTCAGTGATCGGCCCCTCCAGTTGAGCGAGATGAAGCTGAAGAGACGGTGCTCGATCTTGTTCCACTTCGACGTCCCGGGCGGATAGTGGCAGACCGTGATGCTCAGACCAGTCTCGGCGGCCAGCTGCGCCAGGTGGTATTTGAAGGCCCGCACCCTCGGGCCCTTGGAGCCGCCCGCATCGGCAGTGATCAGCAAGGTGGAGGCCTCGGGAAAACGGGCCCGGCCCATCTGGTCCCACCAGCGGCGTATCGACTCGACGGCGAACTCGGCGGTGTCCGCGGTGTCGCCGACCGATACCCAACCCTCGTCGTTGCCAAGGTCGTAGACCCCATAGGGAATGGCCTTGGCGAACTCACCGAGGGCCCGATCGGCGAAGTCGTGCACGTTCACTCGGATGGGCTCGCCGGCCGGTTGCCATTCGCGCCCCCCATTGGCGTAGTTGCCGATCAGTTCCTTCTTCTTGGTGTCCACGCTGATGACCGGCTCACCGAGCTTGAGTCGAGCGCTCACCAGCTTGTTGATGTAGCCGAACTGGCCGTCACGGTCGGGGTGCGACGTACCCTCGTTCTGCTTGGCCGGCGCCTGGAGGCTGTAGCCCATCTGGTGGAGCAACCTGCGCACCAACTCCGCCGAGGCCCGATACCCCTGGGCCTGAAGGTCAGCGGCCAGCTCGTAGGTCGATTTCAGCGTCCAGCGCAGCGCCGACATCGGCGTTCCACGTGTCGAGGGATGGACCAGCTCGTCGAGCGCTTCAGCCAGGCCGGGCTGCTTGTCGGTCGCCGGCTTGTCTCCTCCGCCGACGGCGCGTTGACGATCAGTTGGCTCGACCCCGGCGCGTATTTCGGCAACCGACTTGTAGATCGTCGAAGAACTCATCCCCGACGCCTCGACCACGCGAGCCTGGCCCCCTCGACCCAAGGCCACCGCCATGGCGCCCGTCACTACACGCGTCTGCAGCTCGTTCAAATGCGGCAGCACCGTGTCGAAGAACCCGGCCAGTTCCTCAGGCGACAGCTCCACACGAAGAGGCTACTACCTCGCGAGTTAACCTATGGTGGATCCTTAGGAGGCCATTCCGAACTGTCCAGTGGTCGGCCGGCTCACTGGGGCGATCGGTCGCGTCGCTCGGAAAATCCCCATTGGCGATTGGGTTAGACGGCGCGCGGCCCAACCAGGCAAAGGGTGGGGCGCTTAGCGCGGGCCGATGGTACGGGGCGGCATCGTTTCGGGCAGCAACACCGCCGGAGTCGGGCCGTTCGCTTTCCGTGTGCGCCGTGGGACCCGGCCGGGTATCTTGCAGGCACGGCGGGGACGGCCGGCGCCCAAGCGTGCGTGGGTCACTCCGCCGGGCGCCGGCCGCTTCGCCAGCCTAAGGCCGTCGCCTGGGTTCGGACTGAGAGCGGGTTGGTCCCTTGTAGCGGCCGACGGGGTGTGTCTTTGTCCCTCCATTCTTCGGCCAACCGCGGGAAGACTGACAGCGGACGAGACGAGTTTGAAACTGCTCAGCGCTCGGCAACGGGCATATCGAACAACAGAATCTCCTCCTCCTGAGGAGGTTGAAAACTCGTTGCCCACCTCTCGAAGTCTGCTCGTGTCATAGGTGAGGCCATCCACTCGCCCGCCGCATCGCGACGTTCTGCTCGCTTGATTAGCTCCTCCAAGGGGACATCGAGGTAATGCAGTTCGACTCCAACCCCCAAAGCTCGCGCCCCGAGTCGTTTCTCATCCCGTTCAACTCGAGCCCAGTGGCCCCACTCCAAAATCACGCTCTGACCCCGGGTGAGGAGATCCTGGGAAAGAACCCACAGCTGATGTTCGAGACGCACTCGGAATTCTTCATCCCACAAATCGGCGCCCAGTTGAGTCGCCCACGCGTCCTTGTCCAACCTTATGGCGGGGATCTTGGGTGCGAGGTGTCGAGCGAGTGTCGACTTACCCGAGGCTGGGAGCCCACAGATCAGCACGAGCCGCGCCGATGACTTCGCCATGGGCGATTTCTAACACGGGTCGCCTGCTGCCCGGACTCGATGGCTTCGGCTTGATAACCGGGCTGGGGCATCAGTTTGGCGTCCAGGGATGGCGACTGCCTGATACGGAAAGGCTCCGCCACCGGAGGTTCCCGGAGTTGCCCCAGGTTCGCCGGGCCGATCAGGCTGTTTGAAGGGGGTTCTCGCAACGACGACCGTGGGCATGGAATGGTCATGTTGCTATAGGTAATCAATAGGACGTAACGGGTAGTTCGAGAAGACGTTCACGTGAAACAAGAGCGAAGCGAGGGTTTAGATGTCCGACAAACTAAGAACCTGCTTGTGGTTCGATCACGGTGAGGCCCGCAAAGCAGCCGAGTTCTATGCGACCACCTTTCCTAACAGCCACGTTGACGCGGTCCACCTAGCTCCTTCGGATTACCCCGACGGAGCGGCCGGGAACGAGCTCACAGTCGAGTTTACCCTGCTAGGCGGATCATTCGTGGGTCTCAACGGTGGACCGAACTTTCTCCCAAACGAGGCCGTCAGCTTTATGGTGCTGACCGATGACCAGGCCGAGACCGACCGGTATTGGAACGCGATCGTCAACAACGACGGGGAGGAAAGCGCGTGTGGCTGGTGTAGAGACCGGTGGGGCTTCTCCTGGCAAATCACGCCTCGAGCCTTGCTGCAGGCGATGAAAAGCCATGACCAGGCCGGCGCAAGGCGGGCTATGGATGCGATGATGACGATGACGAAGATCGACATCGTTGCAATCGAGACCGCCGCCCGAGGATAACGGTGCGCGTTTCGCTTGATGCAAAAACATGGGCAGCCGGAGCACCGCCCGTTCCCCGCCCCAGCCGCACACGGCCCCTTAGCAATGCCGGTCAATCGGTCCTCCGACACTGCAGGTCAGGCGGAAATTCTGTCCTGCTCTGCTGCTCCAGAACGGTCGGAATCGAGGATGGCGTGCGATAGCAATCCAGAAAGGACTCAAACGGCCGACTTCGAGCTGCGCTACAAGTTCCGCACCGGACCGGAAGGGTCTGGAGAGGTTGTTGAAACCGAGGTGGAGATGTTCACAATCAGCAAACATCGCACCAGAGGGAATCAACCGATTCAGAGGTGCCAAGACCTACAATTGGTCCGTGAATCGGGTCGGCGGCATCGATGACACGATCTGGATTCGTCCCCAGTCCACCCTGAAGAAGCCGTCCCGCAGCCGTCTGAATCGAATCACGCTCGGAATCTTGCTGGCGACAATCGTTGTCGGAGTTGGCCTGGCGACTGCGGCCATTTTCAGTGCAAAAGATTACGGCACGCCAGCATTTTGGAGCTTGCCCAAACACATTGGTTACTGCGGCAGGGAGTACTACGACCAAGGCGCACAAACGGGCAATCCTCGACTATTCACTGCGCAGAACGGCACAGTGGGAGCACAATGGACGTTTCTGTCATGGACCTTCGGCGGAGACTCCATCTATGCTGCTGTCGCGCCGCAGCATGCGCCAGACAACACCGTTTGCACCATGGATCTCTATATTCCGATGACCGGATCGAAGTGGGAGACGTATGTCTTGAGTGAAGGCCCGTAGGCCGGACTTCGCGGTGGATTCTCATTCACTCGTCGCTATCGACTGACACGTCGAGCTATCGCTGAGGGTTTGGATCGGGACACCATCTTCGGCCACGGAGTGTGACGACGCCGCGCCGCGCATCGCCGACAATCAAACCTGACCGAGCTCACGCCATCGTTATGGGTGTTCGGCCAACCGAAGGCGGTCCCCATCAGTGGGACGACGGGAGGTTTGGTGGCCACCCGGGAGTACCAGTCGTGTCCACCTTTGCTCTGGCCCCTTGACACCGAGCGCGAAGGCTCACGGACGGTACGGGCGGTCCAGGCGACCTTGGACGTCGTATGGCGCCTTGGCCGCAGTTGACTCCCTACGGTTGTGCGACTATCCGACAGGTGGCCTCCGCGTGCCACGGGGTCCAACGTCCTAGAGGAGGGTGCTCCCACGTGACGGGAATCGGCATTATTGAGCCAGGAGAGGAGATGGTCGTTCACGATCTTCGCAAGCGATCGACCCGTGCTGAAAGGGCTCGCTACGTCGGAGGCTGGCGGCTCACATAGCCTCGTTGTCGGGCGTGTTTTGCGGGATGGCGGTGAGATCGAAGGATCTTCGCCCGAATGACGATCTGCCGCGCGAGCACGGCTCCCCCCAAACTCAAGACGAGGGCTGCGACGGCTCCAAGGCACCAAAGCTTCATGACAACGGTTGGCACTGGTTCGTGCACCAACCAAACTCTGCGAAACACTCCGCCAACGAGCAAGACAGCCACTGCAACGACAGCATTTGCTGAGGCGCACCTAGCCGGCGCCGACGGACGGCGGAGCGCAGCAATGGCTCCTCCGACCAAGAAGGAGACCGCAACGAGGCACGCGGCAATCACCCACAGGTGCGTTTGCTGATCGATCATCGGCCGGCCGTGCCAATCCTCTTCGATGGCCATGGTTGGGACCGAAACGACGAGAACGACGAGCACCGATAGGGCGATATCCGCCCAGCCCCTGCTTCGCCGGCCTAGTGCGTGTGCCTCGGCCGGATCGGTCATCCCGTCAGTCTCTCACGACGTTGCTTAAGGCCCCGGTCACCCCGGTTTGGAACCGCCATCGAAACCGGCTGAAAGGATGGGGGCCTACACCGCAGCGCGGTGACCGCTTGTGCGGGTTCATCGTGGAGCCGATGCGCTGCTGGCGAATAGTCTAGGCGGCACGGTGCAGGCGAACCACAGCGGCGAGCGCTCCTCTTGGACTGGACGATGGGTCCGTTCGAACGCCGAGCGCTGGTGACGAATGTGGAGCCGCGCCCAGCAACATCCAGGGATTGACCGGCTTGACGCGATTTCGGCGCCGCTAGCTAGACCTTTGCCACCTCCTGGCAGCTGAATCTCCACTTCTGGGAAGTTTGGAAACGGTACGAGGGCACTTAACCGCTATCGGCCCCTATTTTGCCGGCGCATCCCTATCAAGCGGTCCTAGCCGGAGAGCCGAGGCGTTGCGCGTGTTGGGTCAGCGACGCCGCGGGGGGTCGGTTGGTTATGGGGACGAGGTTGCACCACAGCGCCGGCCAGAGCATCCGAGTAGATGCGCCTCGAGATCTTCGATCCAAACCCGGGATGGCCACCCGCTCACTCCGCTCTGAGAACAAGGGCCGTGGGAGTCCGTGCCGCCATCTGTCCCGGAACGGCGGCCACCAAGTTGGCCAAGACGACAGCCCCAAGCGCCACGAAGGCGACATCTAATACCGGAACCGTTGGCAGCGGGACGGCGTAAATGTCCCGGGCGAACAGGTCCCAAAGCCATCGCCCGACGGCGATTCCGATCGGCACGCCCACGATGATCCCGACCACGGCGGCTACCGACGCCTGCCAGGCAACCGTGGCGGCGAGTTGGCGCCGCGTAAAGCCGAACGTTTTTAAGAGCGCGAGGTCCCGCCGCCGCCGTCGGACCGACGCGGCCAGGGTGAGGCCGAGCGCCACGACCGCGCCCGCCGCGAGACCCACAGCCAAAATGGCGGGAGTGGAACCGGTGGCCTGATAGTTCACGATCTCGGCAGGCCGTTGCACCGAGAGCACGGCGTATGTGTCGCCTTCACCGTTGGGATCAGCCGCCATTACGTTGTCCGCCGCCTCGACGATACGTTGGAGTGATGCACGGCCAGCGGAGGGCGTCACACCGTTCTTGAGCCGCACGATGTCCATATCCGGACCATTCAGGTTGGGATCGGGCTGGGCGATCGCCCGCTTGAACGTTGCCGGCTCGAGACCTGTCGGGAGAACGGCCCCGGTTCCCATCGAGGGATGAAGATGACCGCTCACGCCGATCGCCGGCATGGTGGCCGTGCCGACGATCAGCAGCGGTGTCGGGGGGATGTAGACCGGGGCGTCCTTGGGGGCGCCGTAGCTGACCAAGATGGTGTCACCGACCTTTTTGTGCAGTGCGGCGAGGGTCGCCGAACCGAGAACCACTTGATCGTTCTTATCGAGCGCGTGGCCCGAGAGGATGGGCGGGCCGAGGGGGGCAGGCGCCTGGGTCAAGAGAACTGGGACGGTCAGGCCGTCGATCTGCACATTGGCGAACTTGTACCCGGTCCATGCGGCCACATCGGTATCGTGGCTCAGGAGTTTGCCGACCACCGGGGGGACGCTGCTCGTCGCCGGGGAGTTGATGGCGTAGCTCCAATTCCATCCATAGAGGGAAGGCTCGGAATTGAGGGTGGCGAGACTGCTCCCGAAGGACAGCGTCGCCACAACAACCGTCACCGCCAACACGGCTCCTAGGAGCGCCGAGCGAACGGGCACTGCGGTGCGGCCGTGGCCGCGCTCGAGGGAGAAGCGTAGACCGGCGATGGCCGGCTCGGGGAGTCCGGACCTCGTGGCGATCCCGACCAGGCTCGATCTCCGTCGAGTCTCCGATGCCTCGTCGCGGCGCCGAGCGGCCCCGCGATAAGCGAGAGCGACGGTGAGACCACCGAGACCGAGGACCAGTACCGCGAGCCCCGACAAGAGCACCGGCCAGTCGAGTGCGACACCCGGTGACGGGTCGACCGCACTGGCCGGACCGATCGGCATTAAGGGCGAAAGCGCCACGGCGACGCCCAGGGCCATGAGAGCACCCAAGAACACCGCGCAGATCGGCCCGAGAGTGGCGTCCGCTGCCAACGTTGGCCTGTCTGCTCCCAGAGATCGCAGCACACCGAGATCCCCACGGCTCAGCCACAATTGGCGGCTTATGGCCTGACCGCCAATCAATAAGGCAGCAAGCGCGGCGATTACTCCGAAGACTCCGAGGGCGATCGCTTCTGGCCTGGTCGCACGCTCAACCTGACCCTCGACGACTGACGTCAGATGGAAACTGTAGGTGGATCCGGGGGGAAGAGCGTCAACGATTTCCCGTTCGACGGCGGGCACAGCGCGGTCACTGTCAATACGCAAACCGTAGGTTGGGTAAATCGCAGCCGGGTTCAGCTTCTTGGTGAGGGCCGGTGTCATCAACACATAGGTGGGGAACCGATCGACATCGTCATTGACGACCTGGCTCGAGAACTCGACGAGACCGACAAGCTTGGCCGAGAAGCGCATCCAGGGTTTCCCCGTCAGGGGGTTGAATGACGGCGTGTTCGCCTGCTGCACCGAGTAGGCGCCGAACGGGACGGTCTGACCGACGTGCCAGCCGGACAGCCGGGCGGCTTCGGACGTTGCCACCATTTCGTCCGTGCGTGCCGGATCTGCCATCTGGCCCTGAGTGACGATCACCCGGTCCTGGCTGAAGTACATGCCGCCGTTGCTGCCGACCTCCTGCACGTCGTTGTCGTTGAAGGCCGACGGGAGTGGTTTCCCGTTTGCCCCGAGCGGGATGACCAGGAGACTCGGAGCATCGGCGACGTGCTCCACATGCGGAAGGTGGGCAAGTTTCCCGCTCAGAGTGGTGATGCCGAACTGGTCCGAGGAACCGGAGGTCTGGAACTGGAGGTTCGAGGCCCTCGTGGCTGCCAGATAGGCGCCGAAGGTGGACTGGGAGCGTCGCGCCCCGGCGATCGAGACCATGGCCACGCCGCCAACAAGCCCAATCAGCAGGACGATGGAGAGGTAGCCGGGCCACCTCTGGTGAAGATTGGCCCTGAAGTGGTACCGCCAGACTCGAACTGCCCGGGCGCTGGCGGCGTCAGTTGGTTGCCGCACTGCAACCTATTCCGTCTCGTTCCCGGGCCATCAAACCCTCCTTCATGATTATTGCCCGGCGTGACTCCGGGTTAGAGGTGGTCAGTCTGTGGAGCCGACCTCGTGCTAGCACCACCCCTCAGGCCCAAGGGCGTGCTACCCCGGGCCGACTTGAGGGCGTACGGCTGAGCGCCGGCCGGAGGGCCGATATGGCCCCTATTCGGCCAGAGTGCCCTAATCCGCCGGCTGGTGAGGCACTCTGACGTGTCGGCATCCCCAGTAACATGGATGTCTTGTCCGTCTCGCCATTCACCCGCGGTAGACCCGTGAAATTGTGCTCCCGGGATCGAACGGAACGAGGGAGATGAAGACTTGGTTGGTCACAGGAAGCTCAAGGGGCTTTGGCCGGGAGATTGCCAAGGCCGCACTTAAGCGGGGAGATATTCGGCTAGCCCCTGGGTTTCTCCCTCTACGGGAGCACCTCAAGTGCCTCTTGGTCGAGCACCAAGTCTGCAGCGGCAAGATTCTCCTCCAAATGCGATAGCGACGAAGTTCCGGGAATAAGCAGCACCATTGGGGCCCGATTGAGTAACCAGGTGAGTGCAACTTGAGCGGGCGTTGCCCCGAGTCGATGAGCCGTTGTCTCGACGGAGGCCGCGCGGAGAACTGGGTTCTCGGGATTGAAGGCGGAGCCCAACGGAAAAAACGGGACAAAGGGAACCCCATCCGACCGACAAGCGTCGAAGACGTCCTCTCCTGAGGTATCAGCCAAGTTGTAAGAATTCTGGACGCACGCGATTTCCATCAGAGATTGAGCAGTCCGATAAGACTCCACGTCGACGTTGCTCAAGCCAATGCGGCCGATGAGTCCCTCTTGACGCAGGGTTTCCATGGCGTCGAGTTGGTCGGTGAGCAAAACGTCGGATTCAGGATGTCGACGGAGATTAACGACGGGAACTTGGTCGAAACCGAGGGATTTGAGATTGGCCTCGACTCCGGCCCGGAGTTGCTCGGGCCGTTGCGCGGCATGCCAATGGCCCTGATCGTCTCTTGCCGCACCAACCTTCGACACAATTACCAAATCGTCCGGATAGGGATAAAGCGCCTCCAGCACCAACTCATTGGCGACGTCGGGTCCGTAGAACTGCGCCGTGTCGATGTGGTTCACCCCTGCGTCTACCGCACGACGAAGTACTCGCAACGCAATGTCTCGATCCTTCGGCGGACCGAACACATCCGGACCGGGAAGCTGCATTGCACCAAAACCCATGCGGCGGACAAGTCGGCCGCCTAGTAGGACAGTCTCTTCAGGCATGCACTTCGGTATACCCGGAACGATCGTCTATCGAGACGACGCGCCCTTGAGAGGAGCGGCCTTGGCTATTTCGATGGAATTTCGTGTAACCCCGATCGCCGGCTAGGCGTGTGCGGTCCACCTGTCACAGTTCGCCGCCGGTCTGAGGTTGCTGCCCTACGGCACGTCGGGGTTTACCACCTGCGGTAAGGGGTGCCAAGGCCTGAACCGAGGACCGGTCTAGGTACCGAAACTGTCAGATGGTGTCTGGCGTACGCCGAGAGGACCGATCAAGAGATTCGGGGCATTGCCATGTCGGCCACAGTGGCAGATCTAACAGAAGTGGGAGGAGCGGAATCTTTTGACAAGTCGTTGCCAGGAGGGGGTATGGGCCTACTCGTATCGTCACTGTCTACTCGGTGCTCCAATGCAAGCGGGCGTCGAGGTTGTCGTAGGGCCTCCCGTCCTCCATTTCTCTTCGGACCCACTTGAGAGTCCGAAAGGGTATCGAGTAACCGCCACCTCCGAAGTTCAAACGACCCCAGTTCACCCGATGAGGGCGGTCTTCACGTCGCAACGCGGTAGTGGAGATGAATCACTCCGTTGCCGAATCGGCCTTCGTCCAGCAATACAAGCCGGGTGCGGGCTCCGGTCGGCAAAGCGTGTTTTCCGCCTCCCACGATGATCGGATTCAGGAGCAAGTGGCACTCGTCGACCAACCCAGCACGAAACGCATGCGCTGCGAGCTCGGCGCCGCCGATTGACAGGTCGCGGCCCGCCGACGTCTTCATCTCACGGATCTGGTCCGGCTCGAAGGCCCGCTCGATCCTGGTCCTTGCGCTCACGACCGTCTCCAGGGTGCGGGAGAACACGACCTTGTCGGTTGCCCGCCAGATCGCGGCGAAGTCCACCACGACCGGCTGTCGGTCGCCGAGGTACGCTTCGGTCTCCCACACGGCCAACGTCTCGTACATCCGGCGGCCGTATAGGGAGGTCCCGATCGGGCGCTCGAGGTCGTTGACGAAGGCGTACACATCTTCGTCCGGTGCCGCCCAATCGAAGTTGCCCTCCTCATCCTCTATGTAGCCATCGAGGGAGCAAATCGCCGTGTAGATCAGTTTGGCCATGGCAACAGACATCTCCTCGGTTCGGGGGATCGGTGCAGACCTCGGCTCTCTGATCCTGGCGAGGTGCTGGTTTGTCGACGGTCAAGGACCTCGTTGTGGGATCGAGCGTCGAGTTCGTGGAACGTGGGAGCACGAGATGATGGGAGTTCCTGGGGCCTGGTGCCTGTTCGCTGTCGTGGGCTGAGACCCTACATCGGCGCACCCTGTACCGGGACGGGTGCCTCATAACACACCCGACGAACTCTGCCCCGACCGCCGGGAAGGGCACGCCCCGGCTTGTCAATTTCAGAGTCTGACCCGCTCGTGAAGGGCCGCGAGATGTTCCTCGATGGTCCCCGCAACTTGTGGATCCCGATCGTTTTCCAATAGGAACAGTGCATGTCGTAGCCGGAATGCCGTCTCAAGTGGTGAGGGGTCGAGGTCCAGACCGCGTTCGCTGGCATAGGACCGCCATGCGACCGCCCACAACCGCGAGAACTCCAGGCGATGACGACGCCAAAGCCCGGTTCCCCATTCGCAGAGATCGAAGTCCCAGAAGGGGTGGTCGACGCGTGCAGTCTCCCAGTCAAGAATGCCCGTGATCTGTCCATCGACGACAAGAAGCTGATCCTCATGGATGTCGCCGTGCACGAGGACATGGGGCAACTGCGAGGCTATCTCCATCTACTCGCTCCACCGCTCGAGTCGGTCGGTGCATCCGAGGCGATCGGCTGCCTCCGCAGCGGCCTGCCGAGTGGTATCAGGGTCAAGTGCTCGGTGAAGCCAACGATTATCGGGGCGATCGTGATGGGCGGGCGGCCTGAAGCCAGGCATCTCCGGTGGTGATATTTCGTGCCATTCCGCGATTGAGCGGCCAAGCTGATCTACCAGAGTGCTCGCGTCGGCTGGGTGAGTGCCCGGAAGTCGGGAGACGGCGGCGAACGCATAGGGATAGACGGTCTCGTCCCGCCATTCACCTAGCATTCGCGGCACAATCGGGAGTCCTATCGGTGCCAACGCTCTGTACGCGGCCAACTCGCGCTCAAACCACTCGACATTGTTCTCCTCTCGGGGGAACAAGAACGCACGTTCAGCCGCGAGTAGAACGAATTTGTTCCAGCCTGTGAAGTCGACATCCAGCTGTTCATCGCCGATTTGGACTAGTTCCCGAAACCGCGTGAGGCGGGGTGGGATGAGGACTGCCCATAGAGGATCTCCGTTCACCACCGTTACAACTCCCAAAGGCCGAACATGCCCCAGCGGTTTCCGGCGAGGTCTAGAAACACAGCCGTCCTCCCCGTATGAACGGTACGTGGCACGTCAACGAATTCGACATGGTTCGAAACATTTGGTCGAAGGCCTGACCGGTCATTCACACGCAGGAAGAAGCGTACGACGTGGGTGTTCGCTTTGCGGACGATGCGGTGGGCACGATGTGTTCGAAGCTCGACGATCTCGGCGGGCTCGTCGATATCGCCATCTGGGTCCATAGCTCACCGCCTAGTTCCGCCCCGTGTCACTCGATCCTCAGGAGCGCGAGGTGAGATGACGCCGGCCGAAGACAAAAGCTAGGCCATAGAGGGCCGCCACAACGACGAGCAGGAATCTGAACCCGGTGATGAGTGACAGGTACTCGAGCACGCCTCCCACAATCGCCCCCAACAGGTTTGCGCCGAAAGCCGTGGTGGAAGAGGCGACGTCCTTGAACCGCTGAGCGAAGACGAGATTCGCGATGAAGATCGGTGCGAATGCGAGCGCCGATGCCGCCAAAAAGCGCAACACGACCGGCAGCCCTAACAATGAAGCCTGAGGGACCATAAACGAGACGGCCAACGCCACGAGCAGCGCTCCGTAGAGCCATATCGGGCGCGGGAGCTTCACGTGTCGCGCGGTCTCCACAGACGCGTAGACACTGACGAGCACACCCGTGAAGACGAGCGAATTCACGTACCAGGTCGTGCCGAAAAACAAAGCGAACTGTACGATGTTCTTTGACTCGAGCAGCAGGAACGCCGCTCCCATCCAGAACAGGTCAATGAAACGCGCCATACTCTTGAACGGTCCACCCGCTGCCCGCACCACTACAAGGGAGGCTGCCAGGATGAGCCCCACCACCAACAGGTAGTGGTTCGGGATCGAAGGGGTTGGCAGATAGGGGAACGGGCGGTCGTCGGAGACCGGCGCGACCCGCTGGCCGTTCCAGAAGGTGGAGCAGTTCGGGGTGTCGCCGTTCAGGGCCACCGTGAGCACAGCTTGCTGACGTCCGCTCAGGGTGTTACCCAGTTCCACACAGGGACGCGAGCCAAATACCACGTTGAGCGCGGTCGCATAGCGGTCGAGCAGGAACGGCTGGTAGTAGTTGTACATCACGAAGGTCCCGCCGGGGGCCAGATGGTTCCGGGCCTCTTGAATGGCCTCTGTCGTGAGAAGGTAATTTTCGAGACCCACGGGTGCGGACTGGCCTGTGAGGGCAGTGAGGGAATCCGGTAGCGCGTAGAGGATCAGCGAGTAATGCTGGCTCGTGTCTTGGAGAAATGCTCGTCCGTCATCGATGTGAATCGTCACGTGCTGGTTCTGATAAGCGTGCTCGGGATTGTGGTCCTTCCCGAGCTGAACCAGATCGGGGTCGATCTCGACTGCGTCGACGTGGCGTGCCCCTTCGGAAAGTGCCACACCGACGTCGTTTCCGGTCCCTGCGCCGATCACGAGGACATTCGAGAGCGAGCTTTTCGTGACGTGCCGGTACGGCAAGAAGTAGAAGGTCTCGATTCTGTGCAGGGTTGAGATCGAGTACAGGGTCTGATAGGGGATGTTGTTACCGAAGACGGCGAGTCCGTGGTACACGTGGCCGTCCACCGTGCTGGTCACATGGCTCGTCGTGATCTTGTAATACGGCGACCAGAGGTCGACGGTGGAGAGTGACTCGAACAGCAGCATCACGACGATGCCGGCTATCGCGAGCCACTGCCACCACCGCTGGCGTACTCCGAGAAGGAGCACGAACATGACGGCCACCACCCCACCCCACGCGATGGGCGGGAGCCCGATGAATGACAGGACTGAGAACAGTGCGATTCCTCCGACGCTTCCGATGATGTCGAGGCGGTAGGCGTCTAGGGGTTTGAACTGAGAGAATGTCCGGGCCGTCGCCTGTCCGAGGCCGGCCATCACCAGGACCACCAGCACAAAGGTGATCGGGAGGCTGACCCACTGGGACAAAGGCGCATGCCCTGAGAGACCCTGGAACTCATGCGGGCCCCGAAGTGCCACGAGCTTCACGGGGAAGGTGAGGACGAACGCGACGAGCACGGCAAGTGACAATGGCGCCAGCCGGAACAGGTTCCGCGACCCATCGGCGAGCAGGAAACCCGTTCCGATGCCGAGGAAGCTCGCCAGGAGCACGAAGTTCGTGATGAGGGCCAGGTAAACGCTGTTGGCAGCGGTCCACCGAATAAGTGCAAGCTCGACGAAGAGCGTCAGCATGCTCAGGGTCCCCAACCGCCACGGGCTCGGCTCCAACATGAAGCCGCTTGGACCAGCTTTGGGTGCCTCGGCGAGCTCCGCGCCGATGTTCGTAGAGGTCTTGGCCATCACAACTAGTGGCGAGGTGCTCTCACTTGGTCGGACTGGCCGGGCATCTGGATAAAGATAGAAGCTCTCAGCGGGTCGGGCTCAATCCGGTCTGCAGGAGCAGGCGGCAGGCGGCAGGCGGCAGGCGGCAGGCGAGGTGGAGCCTCGCATCCCCACAGGGCCATGCTCGAACAGCGCTTCTCGCTTTCTCACCGCTTTATCTAGGAGATTTCCCCATGGGGAGTGTTGGCTCACTGTGAGACATGGCGAATTGCAGGGTATGGCATCCTCCGTTCGACGAGCGCCGCAGACGTGAGCACCCAATCCCCACGGAAAGCTGCAACGCCTACACGCAACCGAAGCTCCTCTTTGAGCCGCGGGGGCGCCGCTAACCGGCACCGGCTCAATCGTTCAATCGAGTCCCGTCTGCGGTTCGGTGGACGCATCGGGGTCGGGCCTTTGGCTCAAGGTCGGTTGGGTCTCACGTCGCCGGAGTAGCGGATTGGCTCCCAGACGTCTTGCCGCAGAGAACGTAGGGATGCACGGCCATGTGTTCTCCGGCGACGAGGGGCCCGATCACCGACCCCACGGCTCGCCACCCGTTTGAACCGGCGGGAAAGGACGATCGTAAGGTGACATTCTTGCCGTCGAAGCCGGTTGCTGAGACCTGCGCGCCACCTCCGAGCACAATCTCACCCTGCGGGCACGACGCCGTTGCGATCACGGTCGTCCCAACCGCGGGATCGGCGGCTGAGACAACGGTCGCCCCGGATGTAGCGGCGCTCGCCACGATCGTGCCGCTCGCTCCGGAGGGGCCAGTCGGACCAGGAGCACCTTGCGCTCCAGCTGGGCCGGGAGCGCCTTGCTTTCCGGTGAGACCAGTGGCTCCCTGCGGTCCGGGCGGTCCCGGCGATCCGGTTGCTCCTTGGGGTCCCTGGGAACCGGGCGCCCCTTGCACACCCTGGACGCCAGGGGCGCCTTGAGCACCCGTTGGTCCTTGGGGACCGGCCACGGCATCCCGCGACGAAGTCAGTGCGATCAGTCCTACCGTTAGCGCACCGAGCGCCAACGCGATCGCCGCTATCAGTGCCCACAGGATCATCCGGTCGGAAATGCTGTGTTCGCTCGTAGCTCCGCCGACCTGGCTTACCTGCTCAGTGTCGCCAAGGTGGACGAGATTCGGTCGTAGCTCTTCGGTGTGCGCCTCCGTCATCGCGATCCCTCCCGGCAAACACGAATATGTCTCTCTGGTCGACCGACCATAACGGCTAATCGTAAGACATTCTTAAGGATTTTTGAGCCGCACTCGGCCTGAGCCATGAACGCGTTTCAGCGCCTGAGAACGAACCGCCGGTACCTCAAAAACGACCGCAGCGGCCTATTCCGAGGGAACCGTTCAGCCGTCACGGCCGGATCACCATTCGTATCGAACGCATGATGGATGAGCGTCTTTGCCGGCAGCATCGGCACGGGAACCTCAGGCCGAGACCCCGCTCGCGCCTCGCTCGAGAAGAGACGGTGCATGTCTCAGTGTCATTAGAACCCTACGGAGGTTGAGGAACGTTGAGATAGCGTACGGATTATGACACACCTCGAATTGCCCGGAGCCAATCCAGAGGTAAGGAAATCCGGCGATAAAATCGTGGTTCTCCTTCGACCCACGAATGCGAGCGCACCAATTGAGGAATGGATCAAGATCTTCAATCACCTCGCAGACAACACGGCTTACGAGGCGGGGATGGAAGGCGAAGATCTCGTCCTGGCTGTTTCGTTTGCCGGATGGGAAGATCAGGCATCAACGGATGCCATTCTTGATGCTGTTGTCGAACTGATGGCGGCGACGGACGCGGAATTTGAGGAGGTCCGCACGGAGGAACGCACCATGCGCGACCAAGTCCAGGACTGGTGGACTAGGCGGATGCATAAGGATCACAAGGGATAGCAACCCTTGTCGGTATCACGCCCTCTGCCGACGACTCTGTCGGTATGGGCTTGAGCGCGGGACGCGTGTGACTTCCGACAGCAGCACCCCGCGGCCCGCGCTCGCCCCGTCAAATCCCGCCGGTATCACGTGCTATGCCGACTGACTCAGTCTTTATTGGGGTTTGAGCGCCGGGCTCGCGGGCTGCGTTCTATCGCACCCGCCTCCCGCGGCCGGCGCTCGCCCCCGCCAGTCACGTCCGTCTCTGTCAGGCGGGGTGCGTCTTGCCTCTGGACGTTGGCGCACTTCAGTTCAGCCAGCGAGGGTACTCTCCTCTCTGGGATAGGACGGAAAAACTGGCGGTGAGAAACCGCGGAGGTGCAGCCTGATGGATGTGCAGTTTGTGACGAGCATCACTCCGATCGTGCGAGACCCCGAGGTCTCTCGGTCCTTCTACGTGGACGGCCTAGGCCTGTCCTTCGAGGGTCAAGACGGCGACTACGTGTTCACCCATGAACTTGAAGGGGCAAAGCATTTCGGCCTCTGGCCCCTTTCCGAGGCGGCGAACGCCTGCTTCGGAACCACCGAATGGCCAGCCGAGGTTCCGGTGCCCCAGGCCAGCATCGAGTTCGAAGTCGCTGACGTAGCCGAGGCGGCAGCTGAACTCAGTGCTAAGGGCTACCAGCTCATACACGGTGCCCGCACCGAACCGTGGGGTCAAATTACCGCGCGGCTGTTGAGCCCGGAACGCTTGATCGTTGCTGTTTGTTACTCCCCGGCCTTTCAGAACACGTAGGGCAGCCGTCTTCGAAGGGTGTTCCCGTTTGCGGTCGTCGGGCCATTATTCTCCACACCGGGGGAGCGGACAACGCGAGCCGCAATCAGTGTCGGGCGCGTCTGATCGACGTTCTTGGGATCAAAGATTTGACCAATCCATTCGTCGAGGCGTTGTTCGATCACGCCACCTGTCAGCCGCTCGTCGGCTCTACGACGCCATGCGATGGAGCCGGAGGCAGGTGTCAACGGCGAAGCGCCGGTGCAATTTCTGCTCCTTCGGGCGAAAGTATCGTGTCGCGTCGGTCATCGAGATGACCTGTGGTTGATCGACTTCGTATGCTTGCCCATGGGTGACGAGGGTCGCCGTCCCGCTGGCGAGGACGTTCTTCATCCAATCAGTGCGTCGCCCATAGGGGAGGGCGATCAAAAGACTGTCGTCCCGCTCAACCGCTACGACCGGGGTCTCATATCTCCGGCTCGAACGGCGTCCAACATGGCGGACGACCGAAGTGCCGGACTGTTCCGTACCGGCTGATCGCATGGCGAGTCGCCTTGTCGCTTTCGTGAATCGGCGCAGAGCTCTCTGGATGGATTCGTTCATTTCTCCTTTGATCATAGGGTTAGGGGACCCGACTTTGCCCGCCCCCTGCTCAGCCTGAACGCAGTACGTTGCCTCTATCGTTGCGGGGACCACAATTCCGCCAATGGACGCACGTGTCACTGATTCGCACCCAACGACTGCGCGACGGCGCCCGCATGGTCGGCGAGCGAAGGCCTGCCGCCCCGTCCCCGTCCTGCGACAAGGTCAATCGGCACCCCCTCAGACCTACGATTATTCAATCGGAATCAACCATCGAACGGGCGGGTAAATCAGCTACCGTTCTGGAATGGCGAAGATGAAGCGGGCCGCACCCATTCTGCCAGTCCGCGACCTCAACGCTTCCTTGTCGTACTACGAACGACTCGGATTCAAGGTGAGGGCTTACCAAGGTAGTGGATACGGCTTCGCGAAGCGCGACAGGGTCGAGATCCATCTCGGGTGTGTTCCGGGAACTCTCCCGTCCGATGCGAAGCATTCGGCCTACCTGTGGTTCGATGATGCTGACGAGTTCGCGCAATCATGACTAGATGCAGGAGTCGACGTTCACGTGCCCTAGGACACGGAGTGGGGTCAACACGAAGGCGCAGTCGTTGACCCGGATGGCAATGTTCTCAGGTTCGGCTCGCCCATCAACTGACTAGTACCGCTCAAGCTGGCAGGGACTGGGTCACCCGCTTGACGGTGGCTGCCCGAATCGAATGCTCTTGGTCTCACCAGACTGGAACTCGCCTGGGCGCGACCAGTCTGCGGTGACGTTCATGACCTTGGTAGGACGTCGCTCAAGCGTCCAATCTGCTCGTGACCGAGAATCGGCCATGGCCCTGGCGGCTACCTCGGGCTGGTCGATGTCATAGGGGTTCCAGATCGCCATGCCGAGGCGTGTCGAACCGCGTTGCATACGCGCAATGGGCTGTGGCAGAGATGACTCCGTACGGAGTACGTGAGCGGTCCCAGGTCATGCGATCTACGCGTAGGCAGTTTCTCTAGACCTCAAGTTGAGGTCCATTGTTGCAGGGGTCATGGGAGTGCCCTTTACCGGGCACTCGGCAGATGAAAGAACGCGGCGATTCGGCAGCCAACTGGGCTACTGGGATCGTGCCACTGCACACTCCGGCGAGTACAAAACGGTCAGACAGGTGCCGAGGATTTGGGTTGTGATGGCCGAGTGCGAGGGCAACGAGCTCTGTGTCTTCAAAGCCGTCGAGCACAGACCCGCTGTCGGCATTCGGATCAAGCCTTTCGTCAGCTTGCGCGCCCTCGGCCCAGCCGGGTCAGCCGCTTTGGATCTGGCAGCCTCCCGAGCAGCTCGCCACCTCCACGTTGCCCAAAGCGGCGTTGGTGATCGTGTTCCCCGTGACGGTGATGGGGGCGGCGCTGTTGGCGACGTAGATGCCGTAGCCGGGCTGATTGTGCTGGCCCTCGGTCGAGCCCGCGTAGAGCTGACCGGCGTTGACGATGGTGTTGTCGGTGGCGCTCACGCCGGTGGTCTGCCAGTTCTTATAACCGCTCGGGCACCACTTGGACGTGCAACCCGAGATCATCAGCCCGGCCGAGTACGTGTTCTCGATGTAGTTGTCCGTGACCGTGACGTTGGGGCCGACCACCGAGACGTTGATGCCGCGACCGAGCATCGATCCGTTGACATTGGAGGGCCAGCCCACGATGCGGTTGTCCTCGATCGTGATGTCACTCGGCAGCGGGCCACTGGGGTTGCGCAGGTTGTTCGCCGCCCCGAGCACGGCGATGGCGTCGTCGCCCACCTCGCTGATCTGGTTGTCCGCGATCACCACGTCGGACAGGTTGGTGATCGAAGGGCCCTGGTCCCAGTACCCCGTGATGCCGTCGCGCCCGCCGTTGTGGCAGTCGTTGTACTCGATGGTGATGTCGCTGCCGCCGTGGTAGGTGATCGAGGGCCCCGGGGAGTCCTCGATCTGGAGGTGGGCGATGGTCCAGTGCGTGGCCAGCTCGACGTTGACCGCCGAGACCAGGTTGCCCCCGTTCTGGGCGTTGGTCCCCGCCGGCTCGCCCGAGCCCGACCCGAGCAGAGTGAAGTTCGACAACGTGATGTTGGTGTCGCCGCCGCTTGGGTCCGCGTTCTCGATGTAGTGCGCCCCCCGCGCCCCCGAGGTCCAGGTGAAGCGCAGGACCGAGCTCACCCCGGCGCCCTCGATGGTGGTGTTCGAGGGCACCGTGAGCCGGCCCGAGATCACATAGGTGCTCTGCGCCGGGAGCCACACCACCTCGCCCGCGGCGGCCGCCGCGTTGATGGCGTCTTGGACGGCGGTGGTGTCGTCGGAGGTCCCGTTGCCCAAGGCGCCATATTGGGCCGGGCTCACGTAGTGCGCCGGCGGCGCCATCGGGACCGGGCCGACGTCGGCGATCGGCGCCGACACCTGGGCGCGCGGCTGCGGCTGCGGTGACGCTAGTGCCACGGCTGATTCGACGGTCCCGGTTGAGCTTGTTGATGTTGGAACCTCCACAGTTGACGTTGGAGTCGTCATGGTTGTTGGCTGAACCGGGTCAGACAGGTGACCTTGCGACGAGGGACCGGAAGCGTTGGCGTCTTTGGAACCACCTGAAGTCATCCCTGTAGGCATCGAAACGTTTGAGCTTGGCGTTTGAATCCGTGAGGATGACGCAGCTTGGGTGGTCGTGGGCGCGTCACTCGGGGCACTTGTTGCTGTTCTCGACAGCTCGGCCGCACTCGATTGGCCGCTCGTGGTCACGCTCGAAGTCGCAGAAACGGAGGTCTCCACGGCTCCACTGAAAGAACCTCTGGTCATGACGAGAGCTGTAACGGCGGCGACGAGCAACATGACAGCGGTCGTCACAACTATCGGAAGGAGTCCCTCCTGTTGTCGCAACCGTTGCGTCTTGCTTGTCGCAGCGTGAGTTGGATATCCAGCAGTTGCCGGAGAGTGTCTCGTCCAACTCAAGCCATTCCGGTATCGCAACTGGTCCGAGTTAGCGCAATCGCGAGACCTTGCCGGCGGGGTCGCCGGATGAGCGGCGGCCGCTTTGGTGGATTCCGATGGGTCTAACGCAGCATGGGGACCGAGTGAGTCCACATCATGGGTTCGGAGTGTTGGACGGGCTGGCGTTTGAGATGCGTCGGATGGCATTCCGAATGCCCGGTGCTCCATGCGCGTGCATTATCTCTGGCAGTTACAGCCCGCTCCAGTCGGTTTACCCTTTTGTCACGCGCCGGCTCCCATAGGTTTCCAGATCGCCCAAACAGAGATTGCCATCCGATCTTCGAAGTATCCGCGTAGATGCCCTGTGGACGGTCACCCGCGAGCACTGTGAGCGTCGCTTCGGACAGGTGGGGCAGCTATCGAGGTACTTCACCTGCCCGAACAGGGATCGTGGAGCTACCTATGGGCGTCCGGCCAATTCGGCCATCAGGGTGACGGCAACGGAAGGACCCGTGGTGAGCTGTTGAATCTCCTGGGCCGTGAAGCCCCGGGTCAGGATGTCTGCGGTCTGTTGTGCGGGACCGAGGGTTACCGGACCAAGGGTCCACACACCGTCGAGATTCACGGGGATACCGGGTTCGACACGGCCAATGGCTGCCACGACCTGGATGCCAACCTCCAAGATGGACCGCTCCGCGAGTGCTCCGAGGTTGAGCGCCCTTCTTATCTGTGAATGGTGGATCCACCGCTCCAGGTACTCCCGGGCGATTGCGTGCCAAAACGGAGAGCCGGACCCCTGACGGCCACCAAAGAGCCGCACAGGCTCGCCGGGCATCTCCGGATCAACATCTTCGTAATAGAGCGCCGTCCATTCGCCGGCAATCGCGAGGAGCTCCACCAACACCTCCGTGCTGAGGAAGGTCGCGGCTGCGACCCATCGGTCGTTAAAGGCGTCAAGCAAGGCCCGGAAGTCAGCTCCCAGCAGTTCGCTGGCAACAAGCGAGGTTCCGGGTTCGGAGCAGTCGCGCTGGCGGCTCAGGAGCGACAAGTCATCGCCGAGAATGTGAGTCGTGATTCCCTTGATGCTGTAGATGGGGCATTCGGTGGAGCGAGCCCAGTCGCCCGGACTGAGTCCTTTCAGCAGACCTACCAGAGCTGCACGTTCCGGTCGATATGCATCGAGAACAACCGAGATTGACGATGCGTTCAACATGACTTCTTCATAGTCGCTTCGGACGGGCGCAGTCTCAGCTTCGAACGGGTGGTGCCCACTATGCCCTGCCGGCTGCATTCAGTCGTTACGGCCCATGATCCAACTGCATCAACCTAGGGGTCGTCTGAGTCAGGCGCGCCGATGGGACCGGAGTTGGCGCTTTTGTGTTGCAGCCACGAGCGCTGCCAGGGTGGCCGAGCCCACGTATTTCGCGGTGGCCACTCCTCGAATGCCGTGAGACCACCCGCGTCAATGGTCCAGAGACGGCATTCAGGACTCTGAACGGATGGTCGATGGCAACCCACGCGCTCGAGCGCTGGGGAATCTGGAGTCACGACTTGCCCGGACCGTAGTCTCAGACCTCTTGAGGCTGATGCCGTCCGATGGACGACGTTCCAGCTTGCCGCGGTCGGTCTTGGACAAGATAGTACTACTGGTCGTAGATTTATTTATCAGTGACGTAGACCTCTGTGGAGGCGGGGTGTGGCCCTCAGGTGCTTGGTACGTTCCGGGCGGGACGCGAAACGACCCCGCCGTCGGAAGGCGGGGCCGTCCCGCGCAAGGCGGAACCTCTGAAGTGGTCGGTTCAGGCCATGGCTCCCTTGAGCTACGCCACCCCAACACTCCCTGCTCACTTCCAGGTTTTCTCGGTGTGGTCCAGGATGCCGAGAATCGGCCAGGACGACCCGGCGGCAAGTTCGCCGGGCGTGCGCGGCGGTTCACTTCTTGCGTATAGATTGCGGTTACCGGGCCGCGAGAGCCGCTCTACGTCAGTCACGAGTCGTGAGCGGGATCCGTGGCCCGGCGCTGTTTGTCCGGTCGTACGGGAGTAGGGCTCGTCAGGCCCTAGAGGAGCTGCCGAGCTGGACCACGCCGGTTTAATACCGATCGGTCGACATCAGCCGTTGAGCGAGGGGTCACCCCAGTGTGAGGCTCGCGGTTGGGACCCTAGAGGAGTCGCCAGCAGACGGCGAGATTCACCTTCGGTCCTTTTGAAATTCGTGGCTGATGCGGGCTCCCTTGGAACGAACGACGGAGCAGAGTAAGTTCCCAAAAACGCTTCGACCGTGGTATGCCACACGGTGTCGGTCCTCTTCATATCCTCGGCCGGCATCTAAGGCGTCGGCGAACAGCCAACCGGTCGTATACATGAGCTCATCGAACTCACTGTGCTCCTTGAGGGGCTCACCGTCCGTGTAATGAGCCATCAGGCTTTTCAGTTCGCTTGGAGGTGGAAGTCCCAATTTCTTGCCCGTGCGAGTGTCGGCCGATCTGATAACAGAGTCCATGAAGAAAGGCAGTCTGTGCGCTGGGATAAGCAGATTGCCCAACCATTGGACGGCATAGAAGTTGAGTGCACTGATCTCGTTCCCAACCGTGTGTCGATTGAGAGATGCAAAGGGATATCCCACTTCATCTCGGGTGATGCTCTCTTCCCATTGCTCGAAGCGATTCGGAACCCCGAGTGTCTTCGCAAGTTTTCCTTGGGCGTTCCCGGAGCAAGAGAAGCACATTGCTTCTACCAGCTGATACACGCTTCCCGACTCATTCAATTGTTCGAGTGTGTGAACGACCTGAAGCGTGTTAAGTGCCTGTTGAAGCCGAATTCCAAGAAGCGTTGCTTGCGTGTCAGGCAGGGCTGCCCGTTCCCACTCCGCCCGATACTTATCGAGTTGAAGGGCTAGCGACACCTGGTCAGGCGCTCCATCTTTGCGAGAAGACCGCGAACCCCATATGTCACACGAGGCAAAGCGAAAGAGAATGATACTTAGGACTCCCCGAGCCCTAAGGGGAGTGTGGAGAAGGTCGATTTGGTGGCGCCCGGAGGCCAGCTGGACGTCCTCACCATTGCCGCACCATCGCAATTGGCGCGCGAGATGCACGATGAACAGGACAATGGCGACGTATCGCCTACAACTGTCGGCTTTGGACCGGCATAGCAGCGCCGGAGTCGACCACACACGTCGCCAGGCGGAGCACGGGAGACTTCTCGATACAGTCAAATACCGAATGTCCGTACCCCTGTTGCAGGGCAGGACAAGCGACTGCTTTTGGAAGCAGACCGAAAAATAGCGGAGGGAAGGTACGCACCGCAACTGCAACCGGACGTCACCAAAGCTGAGACAACCGCGGCGCAGTCTGTTCACATGAGGCGCACAACGGAGATGGAGCAGGCATTCTCGGGAGCATCGCCAGAGTCGGTGCCCGAGTTCCATCAGTGGCGCCAGATCGGCTGGATCTTCCGCGACGGCGGAAGCATCGCCATTGAGCGTCAGGGCACGAAAGACCATTCGCAGGTTCCAGTGGACTGATGGTCAAGGTCAGCCATATAGCGAACGACGGCACCGAGACGGCCACTGTCGAACTCGATGACTTCACCGTCAAGGTGATTTACTCTGGCATCGCGGACATGCTGCGTGAGGCCGCCGACTTGCGGAAGGCGGAGCGGGCCGCCCCTTGCGATTTCGAGAGCCACGGGCCACGCGACAAGGCTCGCCCCTCGGCACGTAGCTCGATCCTTACCGCGTAATTGCCGACGCCATGAAGCACGTCGACGCAGAACGATCCATGGGCCTCAAGAACGACGACTGTCCCTTCTGTGACCACACGGACGAACACGAACATCAGGTCAAGCACATCCGACGACGGGACCTGCTCAACGCCTTTCATGGAGCAATACCGCTGACTTATTACCCCCGCCATGAACCTCTTCATAATGAGTCCTCAACTAATACTTCCTGAGGTGTTCGCCAACGGCGAGCGCGTATCGATCTGACCCAGCCACAGACCCTCCCCCTTGCGGGTGTCAAATGGGATCTGGCAACCAGCGGCGCCCTCACCAGCGCTGTGCCGTGAGCTCGTGTCCGGCCACTGGTAGCCATACTCGACCGAGTTTGTCGGGGCGTTGTTCAGAGTGGGTTCGGATGGCTCTACTGCACCAGCGAGATGACCGGTACAACAGGTCTCGGGGGCGGGGGAGATGCGAGCCCCCCGCCCCTGTCTTTCCGCTGACGCTGACGATTTTGGGGGTCGAAAGCCCAATCGGGTGTGCACGGCAACCACCGGACTGAAGCGCCGTCGGGCTCCAAGTGAACACTGAGCCGAGACACCCAGGTGCGCATTCGCCTCAATGAGGATTTCGAAAGGGCAGGCTCCGCCGGTTTGTGAGGGCGTTGTGCGCCTCAGAGACCATCGGCCCTATGGGCCAGTCGCGCAGGAAGTCCAGAATCGCTGTAGGGGCGGGCCCGACGCATTGGGTGACCTGGCGGTGGAATCCGGCCCACCCCGGTATCCGATCACCATGGACCAAGCGCCGACCCCAGTCTCACAGTGGCGCTTCAGGGCGAGGACCGTCCTGAGGCGCGTGATAGCCGCCGAACGTCGATTCTCCGCGTCGATCAGCGTCAACAAAATCACCATGTTGGCGGCGGCGGACGAGCTGGACGCTGCCACGAAGGACGCCACGGTGTGGTTGACGGCGAACCCCTGCCCCGAGGAGGAGCTGGGGGTGCACGTTGCGGAGATGCTGAACACATGCAACGAGGTCGCGCTTGTTGCACAGCGTGCGGTGGCCGGTCCCTTTGCCGGCAGCGAAGGAGTCATGGCTCGACTCCGAGACCTCCTGACCGTGATCAACTTCCATTCGGCCGTGCTGGACGCCTGGTAGTGATGCAGAGACGTGCTGTGAGGCGCCAGCGGCCGTAACACCTTCACCGTGACCACAACTGGTTTCTCAACGCCAACAATCACCGACGCCAGCTTCTCGGGTTGTACGCCGTCGACGCTTCCCGGCACCGCCACGTTGGCCGATGATCACGACGGCACTGGCACGTTGTCGGGTCAACGACTGCGACGAGCCGCGGTAGCTACACAGTGTGCATCAACGCCACGGAGGAAGCAGCACTGACACCCAGAAGTTCACTCTCACCGTCACCCGGGTGTCGACGTCCCCAAGCGCTCCTGCGATCACAAGCGCAAACCCGACCACCTTCTTGGTGAGCTCCACCGGCAACTTCCAGGCGACGGCTTCGGGGACACGCGCGCCCACGTTCTCAAACGCGCCGTTCAGCGGGTGCACTCGTCCACACTGCCCTCAGGCGTGACATTTTCTCCTGGTGGCCTCCTGTCCGGCACGCCAAGCGCCAACACAGCCGGTTCTTACACCTGGCATCACAAAGACCGCCGGTTGACGAGGATTCGAGCCGGTTCCGTGCTTGCCTGCACGTTGTAGCAAGACTCCTCATTTCGTTCAGGGGAAGCCCAGCGGGGAATGCTCCGCTGTCGATACCGCGACGTCTGGGTCTGTCCGCTTTCGGAAATTCATCACGGCGTTCGAGCGTCATCGTTTTGCCGGCGTCACTTCCTAGGAATAGCCTCGTACCATGCCAGACAGGATGGTCTGGGTCGGGCAAGAATCCATCGCAGGCACGGTGCGGACCTGGCACCTCGTTGACGTGCCGGGGGAGACACTGTGTGGACTGTCGACACAGGCAATGAAGGCGTTGCCGAAGGCAGCGTGGAAGCAGGTGCTGAATCCTTGTACCCACTGCCAGCTGAAGGCCGACCTACCAGTAGCAATGTACGAATCCCCGCGCGAGCTTGGTGACAATTCCGATGTCGCGCAACCTGAGCATCGGGAACTACCAGTCGTAGTCTCTGAATACGGGCGCGAATTTGATGACAAGCGCGAGGTGACCCACCCCGAGCCTGGCACCGGAAGGCACGCGAGACAAGACTAAGACCCTACGGGCGACCGTCCGTGGCGGTGACGAGGTCTCGCCAAGCGCTTGATCTGTTGGCACGGCGTGCACATGGAAGTCCCTCGGACGACCCTCACCCAGTGGCTCGTGCGGAGTGCCGGGTCCTGGTCCAGCGGGTCCTCGGTCCTCCGGGGATCGGCCTCGATGATACGCATGTGCGCCCGGGTCGAGATCAAGCTCGACTCTCGAAGCGCTTCCCCTGCGAGCTTCTGAAGTTGGCGCCTATCTCGCCTACGACGAATCGGACCAGGCGGCGATTTGTCCGTCACCTCGTCTCGGGACAACAACACACGGGCGACGAGTCATTCATCCGTGGCATTCAACGAAAGAGCGCTCGGCTGAAATCGAGGCCACGAAGACGAGCTGACATGCCCTGAAGAGGAAATGCCTCGAGCGCCACCGACCTGGCCCGCATCGTGCCTGCCGAGCCGTTCTGCAGTAGAGACGAGCGGTGCGAGCTGCTCGGGAGATGAGCTGGCCCGTGGGTTGTGTCAGTAATCCCGGGCTCGATGACCACGCCAGTGGTGCGGCAATGCGGAGAGCACGGCGTGACTCCGACGTCTTGTCCAGACAGAAGCACAAGTCGCATGTGTTGTGGGACCGTTGTGCGGTTCAGATACGAATGGCTCTACGTGTCTTCGGAAGGCTTCGCGAAAATCACTGCACGGCGGGGCTAACAAACCGAATGGGCTGATATCCAGGACTCTGCCCGCCTGACCATCATCATGGGCAAAAAGCCAGGCACAGTTGTGGGTAACGACGCGGCAACTCTCGCTGGAACCCGCCCCAACGAACGTCTGCCCAATTGTCTCGGTCGCCCGCTGATGTCGGCCCGGCGTTGTTCCCGGTTCTGGCGCGTGGTGACGTCCCCGGTGCGGGATCTCCGTCTGCGGGTTGTCGTCGTCCTAACGGCCGCACTCGTCGTGTCCAGCGTGGTCCCGATGCTGTCAGCGACGAAGGCCTACGCGCTCGGGTCAACTGTTGGGGGTCCATTCATTTACGGGGATGCCACCTTCTACGGCTCCACCGCCGGACTGACCCTGAGCCGGCCGATCGTCGGGATGGCAGCCGCCCCCGACGGCAGGGGCTACTGGCTGGTGGCCTCCGACGGGGGCCTCTTTACCTACGGCGACGCCGCCTTCTTCGGCTCCACCGGCGGTCTGAACCTGAACAAGCCCATCGTCGGGATGGCAGCCACCCCCGACGGCAAGGGCTACTGGCTGGTGGCCTCCGACGGGGGCATCTTCAGCTACGGCGACGTTGCCTTCTACGGCTCCACCGGCGGTCTGAACCTGAACAAGCCGGCCGTCGGGATGGCAGCCACCCCCGACGGGAAGGGCTACTGGCTGGTGGCCTCCGACGGGGGCATCTTCAGCTACGGCGACGCCGCCTTCTTCGGCTCGACGGGCGGTCTGAACCTCAACAAGCCGATCGTCGGGATGGCGGCCACCCCTGACGGCAGGGGCTACTGGTTGGTGGCCTCCGACGGGGGCATCTTCAGCTACGGCGACGCCGCCTTCTTCGGCTCGACCGGCGCGCTGAACCTCAACAAGCCGATCGTCGGGATGGCGGCCACCCCCGACGGCAGGGGCTACTGGCTGGTGGCCTCCGACGGGGGCATCTTCACCTACGGCGACGCCGCCTTCTACGGTTCCACCGGTGGTCTGGCTCCGAGCCGAAACGTTGTCGGGATGGCAGCCACCCCCGACGGCAAGGGCTATTGGCTCGTCACGTCCGGCGGCGGCACGCCGGCTCCCGCCGGCTACACGGCGCAGCAGATGGTCTTCGACGACCAGTTCTCGGGCACCAGCCTCGACAGCACCAAGTGGAACACGTTCATGGGGGCGCAAGGGATCGTCTGGAACAACAACGGCAGCCTCCCGCCGCCCTACTCGGGACCCAATGTCCCGGGTGACGGGAACGAGGCAACGATGTTCGGCCCGTCGCAAGTCGGCGTCAACAATGGGTTGACGCTCACGGCCCAGCGCAACACCAACGCCTACGCCGGCGCCTATCCGTGGATCAGCGGCGTGGTCACGACCGAGGGAAAGTTCAGCCTGCCCGCGGGCGGCTGGTACGTCCAGGTGAAGGCCAAGATGCCCGACCAGTCCCAGGGCATGTGGCCCGGCATCTGGTTCTTGCCGGGGGTCTCGGGCACCGCGGCCAACGAACTGGACGGCTACGAGGGCGGGATGACCGGGACCAGCCCCCCGAACCAACAGGGTCACTCCGTGTACTTCACGGATCAAGGCCTCCAACTGGGCGGTCTCTGGAACACCGGCGCCGACGTGACCGCCGGCTATCACGTCTACGGCGTCCAGTTCGTCCCGGGCCAGTCGATCACCGCCTACTTCGACGGGCGACAGGTGTGGCAGGTGCATGCATCGAGCGCCGCCTCCTTCACCGCGGAGCCCTATGAGATCATCCTCTCGCTCCAGGTGGCCACCCAGAAGGCATCGGCGTGGCACACCGTCACCACAGGCGCCACCCCCCCGGTCACCATGGACGTCGCCGAGGTACAGGCGTATTCGTACCCGTAGGGCTCCCTCTAGCTGCGCCTGGCCGCTCGGTGCTCGTTTGGGCAAATACGTCGGCTGTCAGTCGTTGGTCGGGAGGGGTGAACGAATGAGAAGCAAGCAGTGGTAAAGGCGAGCAAGACGTACCGTGTCCCCGCGCCCAGTGGAGCCAACGCAGGTATGGAACACTCAATGGGCGATCGCTCCCGGCGGCCATGCCGATCTTCGCAATGTGTATTCCGTTCATCGCGGTTGGAGTAAGTCTGGCGGCCGTGCTTGCGTTCGCCGGCTCACACGCGAAGATTCGGGAACTCGCCCGCGACGCTGAACATTTTGAAGATGAACTGCGGCGCCAGGGGGTAAGCCACGGCAGCTGACCCGCTGACGGAGCTCCATTGGGAGACGTTTGGCTGCAGCACGCTGCCTCGATACCTGGCTGCCAGATGTTGTGGAGCGGTTGTGCGGTTTAGATACGAACGGCTCTATGGACCTTCGGACATGGTTGCGAAAATCGCCGTAGGGCGGGGCCGACGAACGAACTGGGCTGACAACTAGGACTCCGGCCCCGCCCGACCGTCTGATCATGACTAGCCAACCAAACCTATTTCAGTGGCGCATCGATGCGATGACCATCCTGCACCGCGTGACGGCGGCCGAGCGGCGGCTTGCCGCAGCGATCAGAGTGAACAAGGTGACCATGCTTGCGGCGGCGGACGAGCTGCAGGCGGCCACGATGGACGCCACCATGTGGCTCACAGCGAATCCGTGCCCAGAACCCTGGCTACGAGCCCAGGTTGCATGGGTCTTGAATTCCTGCGCGGAGGCCGCGCTGACTGCACGACGGGCTGTCAGTGATCCCTTGGCCTATACCGAGGAGGCGATTGTCCGGGTCCGAGGCCTCCTGGCAGCCGTCGACTATCACTCGGGGGCGTTGGATGCCGCGAACTGACGTTACGACGACGGCACGACGGCACCCCTTTGCCAGACCCTGACAAGGCGGCGCCGAAAATTTGAAGGTCGCTGGATGAACGGCGTGGAAACACCGAACGTGGTCGCCAGTCAAACACATTCGCCGACGGAGCTGCCGATCTGCTCGATGGGGCCATACCGCTGACGCATTACCCACGTCGTGGACAAGTCCGGCCTTAGGCCTCTGAGACAACCGCGCCTTCGCGGTGAGTGTCGGTGCGAATTCGAGGGTGTTACGCAAATTGAAAGCCGTTCTGGTGATGGCACACGGGAACTGCCGCACGCGGTCAGCGAAGAGCAACGGGAGTTCGAGCCAACGCGGTCCCGGCGAGCATGGTCGCCGCTTGTCTGCAGGGGTGCTCCAACTTCTCGAGCATCACGAGCTCCTCAGTAAGGGTTCGCGGCGTCGGCTCGGCCGATTGCGCGAGAAGTCACGGCGCAGTTGCCAGGGCTCGCGGGACGCTTGTTGTGAGTGTGTTGACAGACATCGGTCCGAACGGCTCTATGGGGCATTCGGACATTGAGGCCAGAATCGCCGTAGGAGCGGGGCCGACGCATTTCGGGGATTTGTGGTGGGATTTCGGCCCCGCTCCCACCACCGATCATCATGGCTCGAACACCGAACAGACTTGAGTGGCACTTCGAGGCAATGACCGCCCTGCGCCGCGTTACGACCGCCGAACAGCGATTTTCCATGTCGACCAGCGTGAACAAGATCACGGTTTTGGCGGCCGCAGACGAGCTGCAAGCAGCCACGACGGGAGCCACTGTGTGGCTGACGGAAAATCCATGTCCGGATGCCGAGCTTCGGGAGTACGTCGTCTGGATGCTGAACACATGCGCGGAAGTCGCGCGTGCTGCGCAACAGGCCGTTGAAGACCCCACAGCAAATACCAAGGCGGTTATGGACAGACTGAGATACCTCTTGACCGTCTTCGATTTCGACTCGGAGAGCCTGGGCGCCGGCTACGGATGCCACCGGGCCGGCGGGATGACGGGCGCTTAAAGGGACCCGGACACCGCCGCGACATCACCAACCGATTCAGCACCAGGTGTCATTCGCACATCGGGGTGTTGGCCTCCTGGACTTTCAAACGGAAATGGCCTTTTCGAAGTACGGACGGTCGCCGTCAATCTCGATTCGCCGAATCGTTCGCTGTTGGTGCAGCCTCTCTCCGGCATTGCGGTGATTCGTGGACCGTTCGTCCCAGATCGCGAGGTCTCCTGCCGTCCAGCGCCAGCGGCAGTGGAATCGCGGTTGGTCGATGTGACGAGCAAGGAACTCAAGAAGGGCTTTGCTTTCGTCGTCGTGCAAGCCCTCGATGTGGCGCATGAAGTAGCCCCCGAGAAAAAGTGCCCGTCGACCGGTGTCCGGGTGGCTGCGCACGAGGGGATGCACAACCGGCGGGTACTCCCTGCGTAGCCGTTCGGCAAGCTCTTCAGCTCCAGCGTTTCCGCGAGTCTTGCGTAGCAGCGCCGCAACAAAGCTCTCATTGTCGTGCACCACACGCAGCTCCGAGACGACCCGCTGCATGGTCGGGGACAATGCATCGTAGGCGGTGGTCATGGACGCCCAGATCGTGTCGCCGCCCCTGTCTGGCATCACCTCGGCGCACAGCAAGGCGTACTTTGGGGGCTCGGCCACCCACGTGACGTCGGTGTGCCAGGAGTCCGCCTCCGATGGGCTCTCTGGCCCGTCGGAGATCCGCTGAAAGGATGGTTCCGTGCCTCCGAGCAGCCGGGCGATGGGAAAGATGCTCGGACTGCCAAGCATGCGACCAAGTGATAGATGCTCCTCGGTGGTGAGCCACACCTCACGGACGAAGACCACCTCGTACTCGTGGATCAACGCACGTAGATCGCCGATATCGGCATCGTCCATCGATCGGAGGTCCACCCCACTTAGTTCAGCGCCGAGCGCACCGGCGACAGGACGCACCTCGAAATTCACGGGACCTCCCCTGTCACAACCCACTTCAGCGAGCCTTTCACGAGGTGAAAGGCTAGAGAATTATTAGGCGACCTCCAACAATCCTCCACAGCCAAAGAGCAGAGAGGTAGGGCTAAGTGGCTAGATGCGGCGGCTATAGGGTGTCGTCATGGCTCACCAAACCAGCAGCGGCTCTTCGCCGGTCGTCGAAGGCCTGATGAACAACCTGCGGGAGATTCTGCCCGAGGACCAGCAGCAGAAGCTCGATTGCTACAAAGAGCAGGCAGAGTCCTCAAGGCCAAGGGGCGACTTTCACAGAGCGAGGCACTGTCTGCACTGGGCGATCGAGGTGGCTGAGCAGCCCGAGCATTCGCACCTCTCCGACATGGCGATCCACCTCAAAGAGACATATAAGGCTTGGCAAGACATCGTGCTTGGAGCTGAAGTCGGCTCTGAGGTGAGAATCGGGAGAGGGCAGGCCGCAGGGGAGATCAAAGGCGATCAGAAGATCGGGCCCGGACTCGACATCGAGCTCCTGTGGGTAGGAGAAGCGACATCGGTCGCGAGCAGTGTCGCCGAGAAATCAGGTTGGGACAGCGTCCCGTGGGAGCAACTGCTCCGGGAGGTTCTCGAAGTCAAATAGGGGCTCTGGCACTCGCGGGCCGGAAGGCCGAATATCGTCGCGCCCGAGGGCCCGAACCGCTTGCAAACCTTGCCGCACCGATCCACCGGTCCCACGTGCGCCTCCCGCTGGTGCTGGGTAGCTTGGACTGGACCAGCACCAGGGAGGGGAGCCATATGGACGAATCGGTTCGCCAACACAAGTTCGTGCTCGATGAGTCGGAGATGCCGACGACTTGGTACAACGTGGTCCCCGACCTGGCGAGCCCGCCACCGCCGGCGCTCCACCCCGGCACACTCGAGCCCGCCGGTCCAGATGACTTCGCCCCGCTCTTTCCCCTAGATCTGATTCTCCAGGAAGTCTCGATGGACCGCTACATCGAGATTCCCGGCGCGATCCTCGATGTCTACCGCCAATGGCGGCCGGGTCCGCTCTTTCGTGCGCATCGCCTTGAGCGCGCACTCGATACACCAGCGCGCATCTACTACAAATACGAGGGAGTTAGCCCGGCCGGGAGCCATAAGCCCAACACCGCGGTGCCTCAGGCGTACTACAACGCCAAGGCAGGGGTGAGGAAGCTGACGACGGAGACGGGAGCCGGCCAGTGGGGCTCGGCCCTGGCCTTCGCCTGCGCCCTGTTTGGTCTCGAGTGCGAGGTGTGGCAGGTCGGGGCCAGCTACGACCAGAAGCCGTACAGACGGCTGATGATGGAAACATTCGGCGCCACGGTTCATCGGTCACCATCGGATTTGACCGCGGCTGGTCGCAAGTACCTAGCTGAGAACCCGAATCACACCGGCTCACTCGGCATCGCCATCTCCGAGGCAGTCGAGGTGGCAGCTCAAAACCCTGACATCCGTTACTCGTTGGGCAGTGTGCTCAACCATGTGCTGCTTCACCAGACCATCATCGGCGAGGAAGCCCTCCTGCAGCTGGCCAAAGCAGGGGAATCCCCGCCCGACGTCATCGTCGGCTGTACCGGCGGTGGTTCCAACTTCTCGGGGTTGTCTTTTCCCTTCCTGCGCGAGAAGTTGGCCGGCAAGATGTCGCCGACCATTCGGGCCGTCGAGCCCGCGTCTTGTCCATCCCTGACCCGTGGCGTCTATGCGTACGACTTCGGTGACTCCGCCGGCATGACTCCGTTGATCAAGATGCACACGCTTGGTCATGACTTCATCCCCGATCCCATCCATGCGGGGGGCCTGAGGTACCACGGCATGTCGCCCTTGTTGAGCCACATTTACGAGCTCGGGCTGATCGAGGCGATCGCGATTCCACAAATCGAGTGTTTCGCTGCCGGTATCGAGTTCGCCCGCACCGAGGGGATCGTGCCTGCCCCGGAACCGACCCATGCTCTCGCAGCGGCCGTGCGCGAGGCGATCAGAGCCAAGGAGATGGGAGAGGAGACGGTGATCCTCACCGCCCTGTGTGGCCACGGCCATTTCGACTTGGCCGCCTACGACGACTATCTAAATGGGCGGATGATGGACGAGGAGGTCACGGACGAGCGGCTGGCTGCCGGGATGGCCAGCATGCCGCGAACGGGTTGAGCGGGGGTTGTGACTGCGTACGCCCAGGTCGTCACTCGGCCCGGCGGTGAATGACCCTGGTTCGATCGCTGGTCTTCAAGCGGCGCCGGCTTTCATCGCTGGACCCCCGAGAACGCTCTCTAGTATTTCGGCCGGACGTCGCTCGGTCGGGTAGCCCAGGAACTTACAGCGACACTCATCCACGGTCGTGCAACGCCGCATGTCGCCGACGACTTGTGAGCCCAGTGTGGCGGTTGATCAACGACGCGCACAGGGATGGCTCCGACTTCGCCATATCCGTGCCGACGGTGGGACCAGTCCGGCGTGGCGTCGTGCAGCAGGCATTGGCGTAGCGGGCGTGCTTGTTGTGGGCAGGTTGGCGTACTTCAGTCCCAATGGCCCTATGGAGTGTCGGATGGAGTCGCCAGAATCGCCGAAGAGTGGGGGCGTCAAACCAGCTACCCGAGAAGGATTCCGAGGTGGCCGCCAAGCGATGACAATGGATCAAGAGCGAATCCCAACAGCACAACAATGGCGCCTCAGCGCCATGGCAGAACTCCAACGTGTAACGAGCGCCGAGCGTCGCTTCTCCGCCTCGATCACCTTGAACAATTGGGTGGCCATGTTGGCCGCCGCAGACGAGCTACAAGCGGCTGCAAGGGACGCCACCGTGTGGCGGATGGCGAATCCGTGTCCGGATTCGAAGCTCGGTACACATGTTGCCTGGATGCTCACCACTTGCATGGAGGTGGCAATCACCGCCCAGCGGGCCCTCACGGACTCCCAGGTGGACACCGAGGCGGCCATGGGTCGCCTCGGACTCCTCTTGGCAGTCGTCGATTTTCACTCGCAGACGCTCGACTCCTGGTAGCGGTGGGGCGGTGCCCCGTCGGCGATCGACGGCAAACTGCCCGCTATGACCTGACTCACTACAGTTTGGAGCCGTGACGGATCAGGGGCAATCGCAGCGTCGGACCTGGAAGGGCACACCAAATATCGACAAGGTGTTGGCGTACGAGTCCATCCGACAACTGGTCGCTCGCTATGCGGTTGCCGTCGACTCTCGCGATATCGACGCGCTTGTCGGGCTCTTTGTGGATGACGTCCAAGTCGGGGCGTTCGGTACCGGTCGACGCGCCTTACGAAGGTCGTTTGAGACGTCGTTGCGGGGCATCGGCGTGTCGATACTGAACGTCGGCACGCACGTCATCGACCTCGTAGACGAACGCGAGGCGTCCGGAATTGTTTACTGCAAAGGTGAAGTTCAGGACGGAGAGCGATGGATTCATCAGGCGATCGTGTATGACGACCGTTACCGGTGGGTTGCCGACCGCTGGTATTTTGTGCGACGCAAGCACCGCCTCTTCTATGGCGCTGAAGTTGGTAGCAATCCGCTTGGGTTACCTCCAGCCGACTGGCCGGAACGTCACGACGGATGGGGGACTCTTCCCGCTCAATGGGGTTCCTGGCAGCGCTTCTGGGCCGATGTCGACGAGCCAAGCGCTCAACCGAAGACGCAGGAGGACCCGACGTGAACGATCGCCTTGGAGGTCGCACTGCTGTCATCACGGGAGCCGCTGACGGCATCGGGCAGGGAATTGCTCGACGATTTGCGGCCGAAGGAGCGCGGGTGATGGTGACGGACATCAACGGGCAAGCGGCCGAGCGCGTCGCGCACACCTTACGTCAGGAGTTCGCCGTAGCGGCTGCTCATCTCACCACGGACGTTCGAGAGAAGCAGCAAGTGGTGCAGATGATCGAAGCCACCGTTGAGCGGTTCGGGACGCTCGACGTACTGGTGAACAATGCGTGGGGCGGCGGCACCCTGAGCCGGCTTGAGGTCAAGACCGACGAGCAACTGTCGCATGGCATGAACGTTGCGTACTACGGACCGTTTTGGGCCATGCAAGCGGCCTTTCCGATTATGCGAGCTCAAGGTCGAGGCAACATCGTTAATCTGTGTTCACTGAACGGTGTCAATGCTCACATGGGCACAGCCGAGTACAACTGTGCCAAAGAAGCCCTACGGGCATTGACCCGAACGGCAGCCCGGGAGTGGGCTCAATACGGAATCGTGGCTAATGTCATTTGCCCCGGGGCGAAGACCGCGGCCTTCCGCTCTCTGGCAAAGGATCATCCCGAGATAGCCCGGATGGCCGACGACACCAATCCGATGGGACGCTTAGGTGATCCCGAATTCGACATCGCACCCGTCGCGGCCTTCCTCGCGAGTGATGATGCGAGGTACCTGACCGGCAACACGCTCTTTGTAGATGGCGGAAGTCACATAAACGGAGTCGCATGGACCCCCGATCTCCCTGAGTAGATCCGCTCCGACCTCCGGCCGTGATTCAATGGGTCGCGGTAGGTCGTTTCACCGGACGGTCGGCTGGCACACCAAGCGGGAGCGGCGTAATCGCTGACGTCGTCATTCGCGGTCCCGGAAGGGCCTCACCTCGATGGGAAGGCCGGTGACCTGAGCAAGTCTGCCCCCCCATTCCAAAGCGTCCTCAGCTTTCGTCGCCTCGATGATCGTGAAACCGCCCAGGTGCTCCTTGCTCTCGACGAAAGGCCCGTCGGTGATCAACAGATCGTCTCCCTGGGACCGGATCACAGTTGCCATCTCCGGGGGATGCAAGCCACCAGCAAAAACCCAGGCGCCGCGGTCCTGGATCTCCCGGTTCAGACTCTCCAAGCCTGCCGTGATGCGCTCGAGGTCCTGCCGCGCCGGCAGCGGACCGTCCGGCTGGAAGACGCTCAGGAGGTACTGCGCCATGCTGTCTCCTCTCGTTCCACGTTGCTCTGTAAGCGCCGCCGTTCTAGTACGGACAGGGCCGCACCCCCGAGTCAGACGTTGTCCCATCCGGGGATTCCCGGACCCCGTTGGGTTGGTCACCGAGGTGACAGGGTGTATTCGGCGATCACGGTCCCAGTGGTGGTCGGGACGCAGCGAGAGAGCTGGAACTCTGCGCTTGGAGCTCGGTCGGGAAAAAGCCGACGTCCTTGACCGAGCACGATCGGGTGGATGATCAGGACGTACCCGTCGATCAGATTACGACGGCCCAGGTTGGTGACCAGTTCTCCGCTGCCGAGGATCGACAAGTTACCGTTCACGGATGATTTGAGGCGATCCACCGCGTTGGCGGCATCGCCGGATAACAGGGTCGAGTTTTGCCAGCGCAGAGGCTCTTTCATCGTCCCGGAGGCAACGTACTTGCGCGTTCTGTTGAGCATGTCAGTAAATGGGTTGTTCGGCCGTGTCGACCAGACGCGCGCGAAGTCCTCGTACGTACGACGACCGAGGACTAGGGCGCCGCTCTGCGCCATTGCCTCACCCATCACCGTGGCCGTTACTTCATCATCGGCCCGTGGTACCGCCCAACCACCTCGGTCAAACCCTCCTCGGACGTCCTCCTCCATCCGGCCGGGCGCCTGCATCACGCCGTCCAGGGTCACATGTTCGGTCACGATGACTCGCCCCATCACCAGCTCCTCTTTCGCCGTAGGTCCATTCCGCAACGGGCTTGCTGCCCACTAGACGAGCGGCGGGCCTCAGATCGACAGTTACGGGCAAAAACCTCGACGATTGGCCGGCAAACGACTGCTCAACTGGGATTTGAGCTGGCTGGTCCCGTCAACTTTGGCCGGACCACGCAGATCACCCGGCCGCGATCACCTGTTCTCCATAGCGCCGAATGGTCTCCACCACGTGAGTGAGACTGTCGCCGGGCAGCCCAACCTGGAGCCAGTTGACGCCGAGCGAGGCAAGGTGGGCGATCCCCTCAAGGTGAGCTTCAACGTTGAAGTTGTCGCTCCCTGGTTCTCCACCGGCGCGCGTAGAAAAAGAAATATCGACGGAACCAGGATCGCGTCCAGCAGCTTCAAGACGCTGATGAAGATCGTGGATGGCGGCAGCGAGTCGTTCGGGGGTGTCCAGAACGACGGTGCGCGCGGTCTGGGCCACACCGGAGGGCGCGGGGAATGGGCACCAACCGTCGCCGTGAGCGGCTACGCGCTGGCGAGCCCGACCGCTGTTGCCTCCGATCCAGATCGGAGGATATGGGATGCTCACCGGACGCGGATGAGCGGTAATGCCATCCGCGCTGAAATGGCGGCCCACGAACGTCACGTCATCGGACGTCCATATGGCCTTGAGCACTTCGAGCGACTCGTCGAAGAGCTCATTCCGTTCTGCGTGGTCGATTCCCAGCGCGGTGAACTCTCGCTTCAAGTAGCCCGCTCCCGCCGCCAGCGTGAAGCGCCCTTCGGACAGGAGGTCCAGTGTCGCGCCGGCCTTGGCGACCACAAAAGGGTTTCGGTACGCCAGGACAACGATGTTGGGGATAAGGCGCAGGCGAGTAGTTCGGGCGGCGGCGAACCCCATCGCGACGAACGGGTCGAGGGCGTCGTGGCCACCCGAGCGAAGCCACCGTTCCGTGGGCGCCGGGTGGTCGGTGAAGCCAAACCCGTGGAAGCCGGCTTGTTCGGCCGCGTCCGCGACCGCTCCGATGCCTGAACCAGAGACAAGGTCGGGATCATACGGATGGCCAATGATGGGATGCGTTATAGAGAACTTCATGTCCACTCCTCTCGGGTCCAGAGGCTTCCACACTCGGTGTCCCCATTGCACAATTGCCGCGTCTCATCGAGATGCATTGCCGACTTCGGCCCCACAGGAAGGTCGGCGAGCCAGCCGAAGCGCTCGCTTACGGGTTTGTGTTGCTCCCATTGACCCATCGTTGTGTGAAGATAAAGGCAGAGAAGGGGCGAGAGGGGGCGAGATGGGATCATCGGCGCGTGTCGTTCGCGTCTTGGGAACAGCGTCGCTTGTGGCCGGTTTGTTATCGTGTGGTACGGCGGTCGGCGAGGGCACGAAAGCGTCGGCGGGTACGCCCCTCCCTGGGGCTGGGAATTGCCCGATGTTTCCTGCCGACAACGTGTGGAACACGAACATTGCCAACCTGCCCGTGAACTCGCACTCCGCGCAGTGGTTGGCCAGCATGAATGCGGCGACCACCAATTTGCATCCCGACTTCGGCCCGTCTGGGGACCCGACGAACCCGTACGGCATGCCCTACGCGATCGTCCCGACCGGCCATCCCTTCGTCAATGTTTCGTTCCAGTATGCAAGTGAAAGCGACCCAGGCCCCTATCCGCTCGGGCCCGATACGCCCATTGAGGGCGGTCAGAACGCTACTGGCGACCGCCATGCTCTCATGGTCGATCCGACCACATGCACCCTGTACGAGCTGTACGACGCCCACTATTCTCCGGCTGGATCGACCGCAGGTTCGGGTGCCATATGGAACCTTCGCTCCAATGCTCTCCGACCGGCGGGCTGGACATCCGCCGATGCCGCCGGACTCCCGATTCTGCCGGGTCTTGTCCGCTACGACGAGGTGGAGTCCGGGAGCATCACTCACGCCATTCGCATGACGGCGGAGACGACGGACACGAGTTATCTGTGGCCCGCGCGTCACGAAGCAGGCGCGCGTTCAGACCCCAACCTGCCGCCCATGGGGGCGCGGTTCCGACTGAAAGCAAGCTTTGACATCAGTGGGTTTTCTCCTCAAGCACAGGTGGTTTTACGGGCGATGCAGGAGTTCGGCCTGATCGTGGCGGATAACGGCAGTAATTGGTACTTCGGGGGTACCGCGGACCCGTCGTGGCCCGTGTCCCTGATCGATGAACTGAAGCAGGTTCCGGCGAGCGCTTTTGAAGCGGTCGACGAGTCATCGCTCATGGTGAGCCCCGATTCCGGGCAAGCATCGAGCTTCGCTGGTCCGGTGACTGGAATGGCGGCACCGCCGTCCGGCGCAGGATATTGGCTCACGGATGCGGAGGGAGCAGTCTCCGCACACAACGTGCCGGACTACGGTTCAATGGCCGGAACCACGTTGAACGCCCCGATCAACCACATCGTTTCGACACCAGATGGAAAGGGCTATTGGCTCGTCGCCGCTGACGGCGGCACGTTTGCTTTCGGTGATGCCGGTTTCTACGGGTCGATGGGCGGACAACACCTCAACGCTCCGGTTGTCAATATTGCCCCGACGCCCGACGGAGGCGGCTATTGGCTGGTTGCGAGCGACGGAGGAGTCTTCTCCTATGGCGACGCGCACTTTTTCGGGTCGATGGGCGGCATGAGGTTGAACCAGGCCGTCGTGGGCATCGCGTCCGACGCGCAGACCGGTGGGTACTGGCTGGTGGCATCGGACGGCGGCATCTTCGCCTTCGGCTCACCCTTCTTCGGTTCGACCGGCAGCGTCCATTTGCAGCAGCCGGTGAACGGAATGGCCCCCGCACCAACCGGTGACGGGTACTGGCTCGTGGCATCCGACGGGGGAATTTTTGCCTACGGCGGAGCCCAGTTTTCGGGCAGTGCGGGTGGTATTCACCTCAATGCTCCGATCATGGGAATGGCCGTTAACGACGCCACTGGGGGCTACTGGATGGTCGGGTCAGACGGCGGCATCTTTTCGTACAATGCTCCGTTCTACGGCTCGGACTGAGCGGTCAGAAGCGTTGAAAGAGCGGTAAACCGCCACCTAGAGGGACGAGCGACAGCGCTCGCTCGGGTGCGCTGGCATACCGTGATCAGCCGAGTCGAACTCCCTGGTCCAACTCTTTGGACCCGTGCCGGGCGACAAGAACGGCTGCGCCGCAGATGAAAATCACGATCGAGGTGGCAAAGGAATTCCCCGCGAGGAGTTGCCAGGCGTTGAGCCGCAGATCTGACGTGTTCTTGTACGGCACCCACCAGATAGGCGCGCTCCAGAACAATGCAGCGGCGCCAGCTGCCATCGCGCGTCCACGACGAGGCCGGTCGTCTGCCAGAGCCAGCCAGAGGATCGCCGGCACCACCCACACCAAGTGGTGGACCCAGGAGATCGGAGACACCAGCAGGCAGGTCGCTGCGCAGATCAAGACTCCCAGCGTCGGGGATGATCGCCGATGCGCCAGGCTGGCGAGCCAGAGTCCGCTGGCCGTTACCAACACCAGCACGGGTGCGATGAAGAGACCGCCGAGAAGCCCATGGTTGACGCGTTCGAACATCGCCCACAGGTTCTGGTTGCCCACGAAAGAAAGCTGACCGGCGCGACCCGGCCTGAAGAAGGCCTGCGTCCAGTACGCCTTCGACGAGGCTGGCGACACGAGAAAGGTCACGAGCTCGCAGGCGAGGAACGTGACGACGCACGTCAGAGCCCCACGGGAGCGGCGCGTCAAGAGCAGGTAGGGGACGAAGAGCAGCGGCGTCAGCTTGACCGCGGCGGCGAGTCCTGTTGCGATGCCCAGCGGCGGGTGCCACCTCCCGATCCGCCGCGGGGTGAGGAGGTCCCACATGACGAGAAACGTGACGACGAGGTTCACTTGGCCGAAGCCGACCGTGACGAGCACGGGGTTAAGAAGGAGCGCGGGGAGGGTGAGCACCAAGGCGAGCCGCCAGACGGACGCCGTGCTCATACCGGGTTTGACGAGCCGTATCGAGACGACGAGTACTCCGATCAGCGCGACCAGGTTGCACGCGGTCCATATGGTCTGGACCGAATGGACGGTGGAGAACATCCGTTCCCAGGGCGCAAAGAGAAGCGCCGCGAACGGCGGATAAGTGAAGAGAAGGCTCGTGTTCGGAAGCGCGAAGGAGTAGAGGTGAGACGTGAAGATGTATCGACCGCCGAGACGCAGGTAGACGCCGAGATCGACCTCGTACGTGCCGAGCGCGATGTAGAGGCCGTACGCGAGTGCGGCTGCCAGGGACACGAGCGCGGGACCCCAACCGGTGAACCGCCGAAGGGTTGCTCCAGAGGGCGTACGACGACCGGAGGCGCGATCGAATGTCGGATCTACAGTGGTCACGAATTTTCTCCAGGAACGGCTGGCACAGCGTGTTTGTCCGGCAACGCCCCAGGCCCACCCCACCCCTCCGTCATGCGCCGTCCAACGGCGCGAGCCGCCGTTGCACTGCTGTTACCGCGCCGGCCCCGAACGGGGACAACCACCGCCCGGGCGGGCTCGCTCGGAGACCAGGTACGAAGCCTGGATGGCCGACTCCCCAGAAAGCGGCGCCAGCCGAAGATCTGTCTAGTCCATCATCCTGTGGGGACACTGAGAGGAGGGACTGTCGTGCTGGGGACGGTAATGGGACCGCCTCCACCGACAGAGCCACTCGAGCCCGTGCCAGCCGAGACTGGGTTACCTGCCCCCTGGGTCATGTGCAACAGGATCTCGAGAGTGCCCTTGTTCGCAGTGGTGACGAAGCCCCCGATGCTGGGGTTGGCGATGTTCCAGTCCGAAAAGCGGATTGCGATGTCCGCCAATGCGTCGATCGTCCCGTTGAGACGTTCGGCGGAGACTGTGAAGGTCACCGTCTTCGTCACTCCATGCATCTCTAAGGTACCCGTCGCGTTGTAGCGCGCCTGCACACCATTGGCGGGAAGCGCTCCCAGTTCAATCGGGGAGGCCAGAGTGAGAGTGGCGGTGGGGTACTGACTCACGCCCATGATCGGGCCATCGAAGTGTGCGTTGCGCTCGCTCTGGTCGCTCACGACGCTCGCCATGTTGACTGTGAAGGTCCCTTTCGTCACCGTCGAGCCCGCAATGGTGAGAGAGCCCCAGATCTCGCGGGTGCGGCCAACAGCGGTGGCACTCTGTCCGAGTAGGACTTCTTGCACCCGGTAGCCGGCTAGGGAACCGGTACCCACGTTCCAGCTGCCGTCGAGCGAGGACGTGGTGCCGATTGACGTGGAGGGCGCGCTGGAGGCCGATGAGGTGGATGCCGAGTTCGGCGCCTTGGGGAGCTCGAGCTTGGCCGGAGTCGGACCTTCGATGAAGTGGATGTACACGTAAGGACCCGCCAGGGCGGCGAGCGCTATCAATGCCACGGCGCTGGCGATCCCCAAGACCAGCCGGCGCCGCCTGCGAGTGGCCATGCCGCCATGATGATCGCTCTCGCTGGCCGCCAGCTGTGATCCACCTCCCGCTGGGCTGGACCTCGATTGGGGCCAGATCTCCTCGCGCCTAGGTCGGGGCTCGCGATTCTGTGAGCTGGACTAGCGTTACGACGTTGCCTCGGGTAGGCGGTTGCAACTCTGGTTGTAGATGGCGAAGGACTGGGATGACGAGGGCACAGCACGAATGTCGATGACGGCGGGCGCCCAGGGCTGTTTCGGGGCTTGGTGGGCCGAACCTGCAACGCGAGAGGATCGACGGCGATGAAGAGGTGGTTCAGTGCCTTCATCGTCACGGCCATCGGCGTGTTCTCGCTCTGCGTGCTCTCCGCTCCGGTCGAGGCGGCGCCAACGATGACCCCGACGATCGGTGTCGCCTCTCCGGGCACGACGCCGACGATCGGGCAGAGCGCCACCTTCACCGCCACGGTGTCCGGAGGGACAGGGGATCCGACCCCGACGGGTTCGGTCAGCTGGGCCATCACTGGCCCCGGCAGCCCGACCTGCGCGGACTCCACCCTCGCCGCGGGCAACCCGGCGAATACGGCCACGGCCACCTGCGTGATCAGCGGGGTGCAAGCAGGCCTGTACTCCGTCACGGGAACCTACGTCCCGGGCGCCGACCCGAACTACCTTCCGGTCGGCCCTTCGATTGCAGCGAACATGACCATCGGCAAGGCAACCCCCACGATCACGGTCGCCGCTCCCGCCACCACACCGATGATCGGGCAGAGCGCCACCTTCACCGCCACGGTGGCCGGACCAACCGGGGGGCCTGCCCCGACCGGCGCGGTGAGTTGGGCCATCACCGGTCCCGGCAGCCCGACCTGCGCGAACTCCACCCTCGCCACAGGCAACCCGGCGAACACGGCCACGGCCACCTGCATGATCAACGGGGTGCAAGCAGGCCTGTATTCCGTCACGGGAACCTACGTCCCGGGTACTGACCCGAACTACCTGGCGGTCGGACCGTCGACTGCGGCCGCCATGACGGTCGCCACAGTCACTCCGACGATCACCGTCACCAACAACGCCGCAGGCGTCGTAACCAGCGGCAACTTCACTTTCACCGCCGAAATATCTGGCTCGTTTGGAACGCCGACCGGCACCGTAACCTGGGTCGTCACGGGTCCCAGCACGGTCAGCTGCGCCTCCGCCGCACTCGACGCCAGTGGCAGGGCCACTTGCGCCGTCAGCGGGGCTCTGACCGGCACGTACTCGGCCACCGCCACCTATGGGGGCAACGCCACCTACAGCACCGTCTCCGGCTCGGACACGTCCGCCCCGGTCGGTAGGGCCACGCCGACGACCCCGACCGTGACCAACATCCCCACCGGCGCCGTCGAGTTCGCGGGCTTCACGGCGGTCGTAGGCACCACGGGCGATGGCACGAAGAGCGTCGTCTCGACGACGCCCAATACCTGCACCATCGGACCCGACGGGCTGACCGTCTTCTTCGTGAGCGAGGGTGCTTGCACCCTCATTCCGAGCGTCGCGCCAGGTGTGAATTACTACGGCGCGACCGGAAGCCCGCAGACGTTCTCGCTGGGTCCCGCGCCCCGGGGGTACTGGCTGGTCGGGTCCGACGGTGGCATCTTCTCGTTCGGCGCCGCCACCTTCCACGGCTCCATGGGAGGGATGTGGCTGCAGCGGCCAGTGGTCGGCATCACACCCACCCTCACCCGGGGCGGCTATTGGCTGGTGGCTTCGGACGGCGGGATCTTCGCCTTCGGCGATGCAAGTTTCTACGGTTCTGTCCCCGGGCTCGGGTTGCGCCCGGCGGGATCCGGGCTGCCGAACAGCCTGAACGCCCCCATCGTGGGCGTGGTCCCGACCGTGACGCGCCACGGGTACTTCATGGTCGCGTCCGACGGGGGAGTCTTCGCCTTCGGGGATGCCCGCTTCGAGGGTTCGTGCCCCGGCATCGGGGGCTGCGCCGGGACCGCGGTGGCCGTGATGCCAGACCACACCGGCAATGGGTACTGGCTGGTCACGAGTACGGGCGCCGTCTATGCGTTCGGTGATGCCACCTTCTACGGGACCCCGCCACCCGACTCGATCCCAGTGGTCGATGCCGTGGCCACCCCGGACGGACACGGCTACTGGCTGCTCTACGCCAACGGTGCCGTGACCCCGTTCGGGGACGCTGCCAACCTGGGAGAGCCGGTCGGTTACGTGAACTCCTTCAACCCCGCCACTTCCATCTTCCCGACCGCCGACGGCAAGGGGTACTGGGTGTGCACGGCCAGGGGCGACGTGTTCTCGTACGGCAATGCGCCCTACCTGGGGAGCGAGTCCGACGCAGGCCTGAACGGCCTGATCATCGCCGGTTTCGGGTTCTAGCTCGCCGTCAAGCCCCGATCGCCTCGTCCTGGGGCTCGGGCATTTCGGCGACGACCCGCTCGACCACCGCTCGCGCACCGCCGGCGCGGGGCGCGGCGCGCCGGAGAAGATCTCCGACGTACCCCACCAGGTTCACCACGTCGACCCTGGGCGATCGACCCACGAGCGGCACCGGCTCGGTCGAAGGGTCGAGGCCGCACACCCCCAGGATCACCCGGCGGATCTCGAGCAGGGTGCCCCGTGCTTCCATGAGCGACGTGCCGCTCCTCCGCAACCACAGGGAAATCCCCAGTTCAAGTGATAGATCGCCCGAGAAGGGCTCGACCGGGCCGAGTTCGACCAGACCGCCCAGAAGGGCGGAGGCGAAGTCGGTGGGCGCCCTCGAAACCATGGCCTCAGTGTGACGAATCGCTGTAACAGGGTGGTGGATCTGCTCTGGGCTGGTAATTTGGCAGGCGTGCCACGCACCATTTGGAAAGGGGCTCTCAGTTTCGGACTCGTGAATATCCCCGTCGGCGTCTACCCGGCCACGTCGGACAAGAGCATTCACTTCAACCAGTTCGAAGAGGGGACGTCGGACCGCATCCGCTACAAGAAGGTCAACGAGCGGACGGGTAGCGAGGTTCCGCAAGATCGCATCGTGCGCGGATTCGACCTCGGAGGAGGCGAATACGTCGTACTCACCGACGAGGAACTCGAGACGGCAGAGCCGAAGAAGTCGCGGCAGGTCGAGATCACCGACTTCGTCGACCAGGCGGACATCGATCCCGTCTACTTCCGGTCCAGCTACTACCTCGCCCCGGAGGGGGCTGGCGCCGACAAGGCCTATGCGCTGCTGCGGCAGGCGATGGCTGACGCAGGCAAAGTGGCGATCGCCACCCTCGTCATGCGGAACAAGGAGTACCTCGTGGCCATCCGGCCCGATGAGGACGCCTTGGCCCTGCACACCATGTACTTCGCCGATGAGGTGCGCTCGCCCGATCGCGAGCTCGAGCTGCCCGACACGGGCGACGTGAGCGATCGGGAGCTCTCCATGGCGCAGCTCCTCATCGAGTCGATGGAGAGCGAATGGGACCCCGCTCGCTACCACGATACGCATCGAGAGAAGGTCGAGGCCCTGGTCGAGGAGAAACGCAGCGGGCACGAGATCGTCGTGCAAGCGGGGCCGGAGCCGGCGGCCAAAGTCGTCGACCTGATGGAGGCGCTCAACGCCAGCATCGCCGCCGCCGCAGGTCCCGGTTCCAAGAGCACCAAGCGTGCGACCCCAGCCAAACGAGCGCCGGCGCGCCGGGCCACCCCGGCCAGCAAAGCGCCCAAGACGGCCAAGCAGCCCGCCCGGGCCAAGACGGGGGCGCGCCGGAAGGCTTCCTGAACGCTGGTCTGCCGGTCGGGCCACGGCGCTCCGGCCGTTTCGCGGGCCAATCGGTGATCTGTTGCGTGGACACATCAGGGGGCGGATCAAATCAGACTCTCTAGTCTGATTTGATCCGTTTTTCCGCTCCTGATCGGTGACTCATGGTCTGATGCTCTTCATGAGCGTCCCCCTCGGGAGGGAGTCCATGACCATCGCGCCAATACGAGTTCCAGAGCAGAGGATCGCCGAGTGGATGGGCTTCGAGGGCCTCGTTCAGCTGATCTCGGTGGACGGGCAACGGACGCTGGGCTGCCCCTACTGGGACCTGGTTACGGACGTCGACGCGTCGCAACTGCGCGACCTGTACCGCGACATGGCGGTGGTGCGGCGTCTCGATGCCGAGGCGATGGCGCTCCAGCGCCAGGGCGAACTGGGGCTGTGGGCGCCGCTGTTGGGTCAGGAGGCCGCGCAGGTGGGCTCGGCCCGGGCCCTACGCCCGGACGACTTCGCCTTCCCGAGCTACCGGGAGCACGGCGTTGCCTACTGCCGCGGCGTGGACCCCGTGACCATGCTGCGGCTGTGGCGGGGCACCGGGCTCTCCGGATGGGACCCCGAGGCCCACGGGATTGCCACTCCCGCCATCATCGTCGGCTCCCAAGCGCTCCACGCAACGGGCTATGCGCTCGGCATCACGCTCGACGGCGCCGGCTCCGCCGCCCTCGCCTACTTCGGAGACGGCGCCGCCAGCGAGGGCGACGTCGCCGAGGCCCTCGGGTTCGCCGCCACTTTCGCGGTACCGGTGGTCTTCTTCTGCCAGAACAACCAGTGGGCCATCTCCGAGCCGGCCCGCCTGCAGTCGCGTACGTCTATCGCACAGCGGGGCCAGGGCTACGGCATTCCCGGGATCCAGGTGGACGGCAACGACGTCCTGGCCGTCCTCGCCGCCACCCGGCTGGCCCTCGCCCGCGCCTATGCCGGACGTGGGCCCACCCTGATTGAGGCCGTCACCTATCGGATGGGCCCCCATACGACGTCCGACGATCCCACCCGGTACCGGACCCAGGCCGAGGAGGAGGAGTGGCGCGCCAAGGACCCGCTGGCGCGGTTGCGGGCACTCCTGCGTCGAGAGGAGCTGGCCGACCGGCCGTTCGAGGACGCCGTCGACCAGGAGGCGCAGGCCGCAGCGGTGGAGCTCCGCCGCGGCTGCCTGGCCTTGGAGGATCCCCAACCGGCGGCGATCTTCGACCACGTCTACACGGAGCCGCATTCCTTGGTCGAAGAGGAGCGTGCCGCCTCTGCGGCGTACCTGGCCGGCTTCGGCGAGGAGACCCCGTGACCACCATGTCCCTGCGCACCGCGCTCAACACCGGTCTGCGCCGGGCCATGGAGCGCGACCCGAAGGTCGTCTTGATGGGCGAGGACATCGGAAAGCTCGGAGGCGTGTTCAGGGTCACAGAAGGTCTCCAGCGCGATTTCGGCGACCGTCGGGTGATCGACACGCCGCTGGCCGAGTCCGGCGTCATCGGTACGGCCGTGGGACTTGCCATGCGCGGCTACCGACCCGTGTGCGAGATCCAGTTCGACGGGTTCGTGTATCCCGCCTTCGACCAGATCGTCTCGCAGGTCGCCAAGCTGCACTACCGCAACGAGGGTCGGGTGACCATGCCGCTGACCATCAGGCTGCCTTACGGCGGCGGTATCGGCGCGGTCGAGCACCACTCCGAGTCCCCCGAGGCGTACTTCGCCCACACCGCCGGGCTCCGGGTCGTAACGCCGAGCAACGCCGCGGATGGGCACCGAATGATCCAACAGGCCATCGTGTCCGACGACCCGGTCGTCTTTTTCGAACCGAAGCGCCGCTATTGGGAGAAAGGCGAGGTCGACGACGCCGCACCGCTCTCCGAGGTGCCGCTGCACCGGGCCCAGGTCGTCGCGGCGGGCAGGGACGTGACGATCGCCGCCTACGGCCCCCTGGTCGCCACGGCCCTCGACGCGGCGCGGATAGGGCATGAGGAGGGGACGTCCATCGAGGTGATCGACCTGCGGTCGCTCTCTCCGGTCGACTTCGAGACGGTCGAGGCGTCGGTCCGCAAGACAGGTCGGCTGGTGGTCGCCCACGAGGCGCCCGTCTTCTGCGGGCTGGGAGCCGAGATCGCGGCCCGGGTGTCCGAGCACTGCTTCTACCACCTTGAGTCGCCGGTACGCCGGGTCGGCGGCTTCGCCACGCCGTATCCGGCCTCGCGCCTCGAGAGCCACTACGTGCCCGACGCCGACCGGATCCTCCACGAAGTCGACCGTTGCCTCCAGGCATGACCGGCATCCGGCGCTTCCTGCTGCCTGACCTGGGGGAGGGCCTCACCGAGGCCGAGGTCGTGGCCTGGCACGTGAAGGTCGCCGACCAGGTGGGGCTGAACCAGCTGCTCGTCGAGGTGGAGACCGAGAAGGCCGTGGTCGAGCTGCCCAGCCCTTTCGCCGGCACCGTGGTCGAGCTGCTGGCCGATGTCGGCCAGACCTTGGCCGTGGGCGCGCCGATCATCGCCATCGAGACGGACGCGGGCGGGGACGAAGAGGCAGAGGCTGGCCCGAAGGAAGAGGCCGTGGGAAAGGTGCCGGTGCTGGTCGGATACGGCCCCGCCGAGGCGCCCCCCAGCCGCCGGCGGAAGACGCGCCCTGCCCACCACGACCGCACCCGGGGCGTTCCTACGGCGGGGGCTTCCCGACCGCTGGCCGCGCCGCCGGTGCGCTTCATGGCCCGCCAGCACGGAATCGACCTGGCCACCGTGACCGGCAACGGTCCAGGTGGCGTCATCACCCGCGAGGACCTGGCTGCTCACCTGGGTCGGGGGTCGACGCTCGCGCCCGCCAGCCGCGAACGCGAGTCGAGGGCTCCGGTCCGGGGCGTGCAGAAGCACATGGCCGAGGCCATGGTCCGCAGCGTGACCACGGCGCCGCAGGCTTGTGTCTTCCTGACCGTCGACGTGACGTCGACGGTGGAGCTCGTCGGGCGCCTCCGCGAGAACCACCACTTCGCGGGGCTCCGTGTAACCCCGCTGGCCGTTGTGGCGCGGGCGGTGGTGCTCGCCCTGCGCGACCAGCCCGCACTCAACTCGTCCTGGGACGACGACGTGGCTGAGGTGGTCACCAAGCACTACGTCAACCTCGGTATCGCGGTGGCCGGTCCGCTGGGCCTGGTCGTGCCGAACATCAAGGAAGCGCAGGACTTGACACTGCGGGATCTGACCCGGGCCCTGGCCGACCTGACCGACCGCGCCCGTGCGGGGCGTTGTACGCCAGCCGACCTCGGCGGTGGATCGATCACGGTGACCAACGTCGGCGTCTTCGGGGTCGATGCCGGAGTTCCGATCCTCAATCCTGGAGAGGCCGCCATCGTCGCCGTGGGCGCTATCCAGCGCCGACCCTGGGAGTTCGACGGTCAGATCGCGCTTCGTGACGTGGTGACCTTGAGTCTCGCCTTCGACCACCGCCTCGTCGACGGGCAGGCGGCGTCGCGTTTCCTCGCGGCCGTCGGGGGGATTCTCTCCGACCCGACCAACCTCATCGCCCTCGCCTGAGCGACGCCGGGGCGTCACCTGCACGGGCGCCGGTGGCGGGAGCCCTTCCCAACGACGACTGGGGTCGGGCAAGGTCCAGCCGTCTTTTCGACGAGCGGGATTGCCCGTTGCACCATAGGGCGCGAGGGTAGAGACGGGCCGTGTCGGCCGAGCGGGTCCCCCGAGCAGGAGGTCGCCAATGAGGAGGGTGCGAGATGTCATGTGTGGGGACATCGAAGTCCTGCGAACCACAGAAACGGCGGCCGATGCGGCCTGTTTCTTGGCCGCTCACGGCGAGGACTCCGTGCCGCTGTGCCAGGGCGACGGCAGCCTGGCCGGGACCGTGAGCAATCGCGACATCGTGGCCCGGGTGGTAGCCGCCGGACGTGATCCGCACGAGGTCAGGCTGGCGGAGTTCGCCCAGCCCGCCGGAGCGCTGGCGCTCGACGTCGACGTCTCGGTCCAAGAGGCGGTGGCCGTCATGAGCAGGCACCACAGGAACCGCTTGCCGGTGGTCGAGGGCGACCGTGTGGTCGGATTCGTGACCCAGCGGGATGCCGCACGTTCCGTTGCCTTCCGCCCGCCGTGGGACGACGTCTGAATGGCCTGACAGCGTGACCGCAGTCGCAGGGTCGTTCGAGCTGCTCGTTGGCAGATCAGCTCTTGTTGGCGGCCTTCAAGATGGCGGCCGCGACCGCGTTGGCGTCCTCGGTGGTCACGACGAGGCGCCCGAACTCGTTGCCCGAAAGGTCGACGACGACCGCCGGACCATTGCCATGGACGGCCACAAAGTCCTTCCCGAAGCTGCCCCGCCGCGTCCCGACGGCGATCACATTGGGGAGTCCCGTCCCCGGCGCCCGCAGACCGCGCAGTTCGGGCCAGGCGTCCGGGACAACTCGCACCGAGACCACGGCCGAGAGCGGGACCCGGATGTCACCGTGGAAACCCTCCGCCTTCTCGTGCGGCTGCAGGTGGAAGAGCAACTCGTTGCCTTCGGGGTGCAGTTCGGCCACGACGCCCGAGTGTAGGGAGGGCGCGGGTTAGCCTCGGCGAGATGTGGCCACCGCCGCCCGAGGGGACGTGGGTCGTGGACCTCGATGGTGTGATATGGCTCACCGGGCGGCCGATCCACGGCGTGGACGAAGCAGTCGCTCGGCTCCGCGGCGCGGGTGTACGTGTGCTCTTCGCGACGAACAATTCCGCGCCGACGCGAACCGAGCTCCACCGTCGCCTCGGCCAATGTGGCATCACGACAGACGACCGGGACCTGCTCAGCTCGGCCGACGTGGCAGCCGGCATGCTGCCCTCCGGCTCGTCCGCCGTCGTGGTGGGCGACGACGGGGTCGTCGAGGCGCTTGCCGGGCGCGGGGTGGTGGTGGTCCCCGAGGGGCCGGCTGACGCTGTCGTGGTCGGTTGGACGCGGTCCTTGTTCACCTTCGATGCCGTGGCCCGTGCCGCGGCGGCTGTGCGGTCCGGCGCCCGGCTCGTCGCGACGAACGAGGACCCCACCCTTCCCACTCCCGACGGACCGGTGCCCGGAGCTGGGGCCATCTTGGCTGCGGTCGCCACGGCCGCCGGCGCCACGCCCGAGGTGGCCGGGAAACCCCATCGTCCGACCGCCGACGCCATCTCCGCCCGCGTGCGACCCGGCGAGCTGCGGGCGATGGTGGGGGACCGCCCATCCACCGACGGCGCTCTGGCCGATCAGTTGGGCATCCCGTTCGCTTTGGTGCTTTCTGGGGTCACCTCAGCGGGTCACGTGCCGGCTGAAGCGCGGCCAGCCTCGGTCGCCCCCGACTTCGTGACACTCGTGCGAAGGACCCTCGACCGGTAGCCAAAAGTGCTTGCTATGAGCTAGCAGTTGAGATACTCTTGTTGCATGGCAAGCAATGAGCGCATTCGCAAGTACCTCGATGCCGGGAACGTCCTCGGCCAGGTCAGCCGGAGTAGGGCGGAAGAGATTGTGCGAGAGTTGGTCAACGCCGGGGACATCCAGCGCAGCCAAGCCCAGGAATGGGTGGACAACTTGGTGGACCGGAGCCGTCGGTCCAGCGAACAGGTGCTCGAGCTGGTGCGCCGGGAGGTGGCCTCCCAGCTGGAGAGGATCGACCCCAAGTCCCTCCAGTCCATCGCCGACCAGGTGGCCGAAGTCCTGAAGAAGTCGGCCGAGGCCGGGCGCAGCGCCACCAAGGAAGTGACGACGCAGGCGGGGAAGACCGCGCAGGGAGTACGTAGCCAGGCGGGCAAGACCGCCACCCGGGCTCGCGTCGCCGCCATCAAGGTGACGCCCTCACGCCGCCCGTCATCTGCCCGGAAGGCGTCGCAGAGGGAGGCCTCGAGCAACAAGTCGCCCGCCCACAGGAGCAGCGCCACGAAGGCGCCCGAGGGCAAGCAATCGAACAAGAAGGCCGCCAGCTGAGCAGCGGGACGCGGCGCCGGCTCGACACGGAGCTCGTGCGTCGGGGCGTCGTGCCCACGAGGCAGGAGGCCCAAGCGGCTATCGACGCAGGCGGCGTGCTGGTTTCCGGCGTCGTGGCCGAGAAGGCCGCCCGCCTCGTCGCGCCGGACGAACCGGTTGTGCTGCTGGGCCCGCCGTCCCCCTTTGTCTCGCGCGGCGGCTACAAGCTCGACGCGGCACTGACCCGCTTCCACCTGGTCGTCGCCGGCCGGCGGGCGCTCGATGTGGGAGCCTCCACCGGTGGCTTCACCGACTGCCTGCTCCAACGCGGCGTTGAGCACGTCTACGCCGTTGATGTCGGTCACGGACAGCTGCACTCCTCGCTGCGAGACGACCGGCGGGTGAGCTCTCTGGATCGTACGAACGCGCGGATGCTGACCCTGGAGCAGCTGCGGGTTGTAGAACCCGCCTACGAGCCGTGTTCCCTGGTGGTGGCCGACCTGTCCTTCATCTCGCTTCGCAGCGTCGTCCCTGCCTTGGCCGGAAACGTCTCGGCGGTCGGCGCCGACCTCGTCCTCCTGGTGAAGCCCCAGTTCGAGGCGGGCCGCGCCGCGGTCTCACGAGGCAAGGGCGTGGTACGCGACCCTGCCGTCTGGCTGGGAGCGCTCTCGGGTGTGGCGTCCGCGCTCGTCGACGCCGGAACCGGCATCATGGGGGCGATGGTCTCCCCCCTGACCGGCGTTGCCGGCAACGTGGAGTTCCTTGTGCACGCCCGAAAGGGCGTACCCGGACTCGCGTCGGCAGAGGCCGCCACCCAGCTCTCCGCCGCCGTGTCGGAGGCGAAGGACCACCTGTCTCCGGCCGCGCCGGCCGGCTGAGTCGGCGCCCGCCGATGGCGACGGTCACCTTCCTCGTTCACCCCGACCGTCCCGACGCGCTGGCGCTCGCGACCGACACGGCGGCGTGGCTCACCGAGCGGGGTCACGCGGCCCGTATCCTCCGCTTCAGCGGGCCCGACCGGGTGACCGAGGCCGGTGCAGAGTCCAACCTCGATGCAGTGGACCTGACCGGCACGACCGTGGCCGTCAGCATGGGCGGAGACGGTACGTTCCTCCGTGTCGTCCGCCTGGCTACGGCCGCGGACGTGCCCGTTCTCGGTGTCAACTTCGGCCGCCTCGGTTACCTCCCCGATCTCTTGCCGGATCAGGTCCGTGTGGCGCTCACCAAGGTGTTCGAAGGAAGGGCTTCCATCGAGCCACGCTGCGCGCTGGAGGTCGCCATCTCGGACCGTTCGATCGATGATGACCCGTCCTTCATGCTCGCCCTCAACGAGGTGGTGATCCAAAAGATCGAGTTCGGCCATACCGTCCGGCTCACCACCAGGATCGACGACGAGGAGGCGCTGACCTACTCGGCAGACGGGCTCATCATTGCGACCCCGACCGGCTCGACCGCCTACAACCTGTCCGCCGGAGGCCCGATCCTTGCCCCGACCCTGCGCGCGCTCGTGGTGACGCCCGTGGCTCCCCATTTCTCCCTCGACCGCAGCCTCGTCCTGACGGACGAGCAGGTGGTCGTGGTGGAGGTCGCACAGGACCGGGCGGGGGCGCTCGTGATCGACGGTCAGGACGTCGGGCGTCTCCATCCGGGGGCCACCGTCAGCTGTCGGGTGGCGGCACGCCCGGTCCAGGTCGTCCGCAACGAGCCTCAGACGTTCGGCGGCATCCTGCGTTTCCGCCTCCTGGCGGATCGGAGCCCGTGACACTGTCGTGCTGATCGACCTGCGCGTACGTGACCTCGGTGTGATCGAGGACCTGTCGCTCGAGTTCGGTCCGGGTATGACCGTGCTCACCGGAGAGACGGGAGCGGGCAAGACGCTCGTCGTCGAGGCGTTACAGCTGGTTCTGGGCGGACGGGCCGACCCGGGTCTGGTGCGGGCCGGGGCGTCCGAGGCGCTCGTCGAGGCCCGATTCGTGGTGGCAGAGGGTGGCGCCGAGCACGAGGTGGTCCTGGCCCGCTCGGTTCCCGCCGGGGGGCGGTCCCGGGCCTGGGTCGACGGCCACATGGCTCCGCTCGGCGCGCTGGCCGAGGTGGCGTCGCCGCTGGTGGAGATCCACGGGCAGCACGAGCACCGTGCCCTCGTCACCACTGCCGCGCAACGCGATGTGCTCGACGCCTTCGCCGGGACTGATCTCGGCCCCGTGCGCGCCCTGCGCAGCCAGCTGCGCGCGGTCGACGACGCCCTGGCCGCCCTGGGCGGCGACGAGCAGCAGCGGGCGCGCGAGGCCGACGTGTTGCGCTACCAGGTGGACGAGATCGCCGCCGCTCACGTCGAAGATCCCGAGGAGGAGCACGCCCTGCGACTCGAGGAGGACCGGCTGGCCGATTCCGCCGCCTACCGCGACGCGGCCCTCGGTGCGGTCGAGCTGCTCGATCCCAGCGGGGACGAAGTGGGGGCGCTCGAACTGCTGGGTCGCGCCGCCGCGACACTAGCGGGCCGCGTGGCGTTCGACGAATACCGCGAGCGGTTGGCCGCGGCGGCGATCGAGCTGTCGGACGTCGCCCGCTCACTGCGCGACGAGTTCGAGGGGTGGGAAGGCGATCCGCGGCGACTGCCCGAGGTCCAGGAGCGGCGGCGGCTCCTGGCCGAGCTGCGGCGCAAGTACGGGGAGAACCTGAAGGCAGTGATGGCTTACGCCGAGGAGGGTTCGGCGCGGCTCGCCGCCCTCGACGATGCCGAAGGTGAGGCGGAACGTCTGCAGGCCGAGCGCCACCTGCACCAGGCCGAGCTGGCGCAGGCCGAGGCGACCGTGCGCGCCACCCGGGCCCGGGCGGCGGGGTCGTTCGGCGAGCTGGTGGGCGAGCGGCTGGCGGCGCTGGCCATGGCACAGGCCCGCCTGGAGGTGCGGGTGGCGCCCGACGGCGCGGGCGAGCCGGTCGAACTGGCGCTCGGAGCCAACGTCGGGGAGCCCGTGCAACCGCTCGCCCGCGCCGCGTCGGGCGGGGAGCTGGCCCGAGCCATGTTGGCGATCCGGCTGGTCGGGCTGGGGGGTCCCCAGACCATGGTCTTCGACGAAGTGGACGCGGGGGTCGGCGGTGCCGCCGCGCTCGCGCTGGGAGAGGCGCTCCACGAGGTGGCGAGCGACCGCCAGGTCCTGGTCGTCACCCATCTGGCCCAGGTGGCGTCCTGGGCCGATGCGCAAGTCAGTGTCGTCAAGCAGGAGCTCCGGGGGCGCACCGTCACGACGGCCACCACGGTCCGAGGGGAGGACCGCGTCACCGAGTTGTCACGCATGCTCTCGGGGCACCCGGACAGCGACGCCGCTCGGGCGCACGCCCGCGAGCTGCTGGGCACGACCAACGGGGGATGATCCGCCGCAGGTTCCTTCGCGTTCGATTATCGTGGTCGGGTGCACCGATCAACTGAGGTGATGCTCGGCGTGCCGAAGGCGGCGTGAGCAAGTTCATCTTCGTCACCGGCGGAGTCTCGAGCTCGCTCGGGAAGGGTCTCACCGCCTCCTCGCTCGGTCGGCTCCTCAAGTGTCGCGGTCTGCGGGTGACGATGTGCAAGCTCGACCCTTACATCAACGTGGACCCCGGGACGATGAACCCCGGGGAGCACGGCGAGGTGTTCGTCACCGAGGACGGCGGCGAGACCGACCTCGACCTCGGGCACTACGAGCGCTTCATCGACGAGAGCCTCTCCAAGCGTTCCAACACGACGACCGGAGGGATCTACCGGTCCGTGATCGAAAAGGAGAGGCGTGGTGACTATCTCGGGCGGACGGTGCAGGTCATCCCTCACGTCACCGACGAGATCAAGGACCGCATCCGACGCCTGGCCGACGAGGACGTCGACATCGTCATCGTCGAGATCGGGGGCACCGTCGGCGACATCGAGATCGTGCCGTTCATCGAGGCCATCCGGCAGTTCCGGCGAGACATCGGCCGCGACAATGTCTGTTACGTACACCTCACCCTGGTGCCGTTCCTCGTCTCGGGGGAGCAGAAGACGAAGCCGACGCAGCACTCGGTGACGGAGTTGCGCAGCCGCGGCATCCAGCCGGACGTGATCGTCTGCCGCAGCGACAAGCCCATTCCAGAGACCCTGAAGCGCAAGATCTCGCTGCAGTGCGACGTCGCCATCGACGCCGTGGTTTCCGCGGTCGACGCGGCCAACATCTACGAGATCCCGCTCGTCCTGCACGAGCAGGGCCTCGATTCCTACGTGTGCCGGACGCTCGGCATCGACGAGGCGGCGCACCATATCGACATCTCCCAATGGGAGGAGCTCGTGGGTCGCGTCGAGTCACTCACGCGGCGGGTGCGGGTGGGCATCGTGGGCAAGTACGTCAACATGCCCGACGCCTACATGTCGGTTGTTGAGGCTCTGCGTCACGCAGGTTTTCACCACGGTGCTGAGGTCGAGCTCGATTGGATCGACGCCGAGCTGGTGCCAGACCTGCTCGGCACCGACCGGCTGCGCGGTCTCGACGCGATCGTGATCCCCGGCGGCTTCGGCGAGCGTGGGATCGAGGGCATGGTCGCGGCCGCCGGCTACAGCCGCGACCACGGCATCCCGTGCCTGGGTCTGTGCCTCGGGCTGCACGTAATGGTCATCTCGGTGGCGCGTCACCGGGCCGGGCTGGAGCGGGCCAACTCGCGTGAGTTCGACAGTCTCTCGCCGCACATGGTGATCGATCTCATGCCCGACCAGGCCGAGGTGACGGAGAAGGGCGGGACCATGCGGTTGGGCTCCTACCAGGCCGTGCTGCTGGCCGGCTCCAAGGTGGCTGACGCCTACGGGACGCTGGCGGTGACCGAGCGGCATCGGCACCGCTTCGAGTTCAACAACCGCTACAAGGGCCGGCTCGAGGCGGTCGGCCTGGTCTGCTCGGGGATCTCACCAGACGGGCGGCTTGTCGAGTTCGTCGAGCTCGAGGACCATCGCTACTGGGTGGCAACCCAGGCCCACCCCGAGTTCAAGAGTCGGCCCGATCGGGCCCACCCGCTGTTTCGTGGGCTGGTGGCTGCTGCGCTCGAGCGTGCGGAGGGCCGCGAGCCGCACTTGCTCGACCTCGACGCCGTCACCTAGGGGTGCCGGGTTTTCGGCGCGTCGCGGAGGAAGTGCTCCTCCGGGCGTGGCTGTTCCGCGTCGACCGCATTCACCTGCTCGATCCCGACGGCAAGCCCTTCGAACGTGTGATCGTCCGCCACCCCGGCGCCGTCACGATCGTCCCCGTCCACGATGACGGCAGCGTCTCGTTGGTGCGCCAGTACCGCGCCTCGGTCGATGCGATGGTGCTCGAGATACCGGCCGGGACCCGCGACAAGGAGGGCGAAACCGAGGAGCAGACGGCGCGGCGCGAGTTGGCCGAGGAGGCGGGGCTGGAGGCCGCCCACCTGGAGACATTGATCAGCATCTGGAACACCCCTGGAGTCAGCGATCAGCGCACCACCATTTTCCTTGCCACCGGGCTCTCACCTTGCGGGAGCCGGCCCGACGGGGTCGAGGAGGGGTACATGACGGTCGAGACCCACCGCCTCACCGAGCTCGACCTCCTGGTGGCGGACGGGAAGCTCAAGGACGAGACGACCGTGCTCGGGCTCTACCTGGCGCGCCAGCGCCTGGCCGCGACGGGCCGCCTGCCGTGACGACGGCGTTGCCGCGGGCCGCCGAGGAGTTCCTCTCCTGGCTCGAGGTGGAGCGGGGGCGATCGCCGCGAACCCTGGCGGCCTACCGGCGGGACCTGGCGGCGTACCAGGAGGACGTGGAGGCACGGACCGGCGGCGGTATCGAGTCCGTGACGTCCGCTGACGTGGCCGCGCACTTGGCCGCACTCCGCCGGACCCACACCGCGGCGTCGGTGGCCCGGGCCCATTCGAGCATCCGGGGCTTCTACCGGTTCTTGGTGGAAGAGGGTTGGCGGAGCGACGACCCCGCCTTGGACCTGCCGTCCATCTCGGTCACCGACCTGCTGCCGAAGGCGCTCAGCGAGGAGGAGACCGAGCGGCTGCTCGGGGCCGTGGTCGGGACGGGCCCCCTGGTCCTGCGCGATCGCGCCCTGCTCGAGGTGCTCTACGGCACCGGGGCGCGGGTCAGCGAGGTCGTCGGGCTCAATCTGGGCGATGTGGCCGATGCAGTCGAAGCCCCCGACCTGCCGCTCGTGCGCGTGTTGGGGAAGGGCAACAAGGAGCGCATGGTCCCCCTGGGCCGGGTCTCCCGGGATGCGGTGTCCGCCTGGCTCTCGGGCCAGGGACGCCCGCTGCTCGCCCCGAAGAAGTGGCGGCGGCGCAGCGATGCCGAAGCAGTCTTCCTCAACGCCCGTGGCGGCCGTCTCTCTCGAGTGGGGGCATTCGGGGTGGTCAAGAAGTACGCGGCCCGCGTGGGCCTCGACGCAAAGGTCAGCCCCCACGTCCTGCGGCACTCGTGCGCCACGCACATGCTGGGCCGGGGGGCCGACGTGCGGGTCGTCCAGGAGCTTCTCGGCCACGCTTCCATCGCCACGACACAGCGCTACACGAAGGTCTCGCCCGAACACCTCCGGCGCGCCTACGAGGGGGCACATCCCCGGGCGGGATCCAAGGGGGGGAGGGACCGCGTAGCATGAACGCATGCCGAACGAGGCCCCTACGGCGGAGACCGCCGACGTCGATTTCGCCGCCCTCCTGCGCAACGAGCAGGCCGGGCTCCAGGCCCAGTTGAAGGAGCTCGGGTATGCGGACCAGGGGAGTGGACTCAACTACGACTCCAACTTCGCAGACTCCAGCCAGGTGACGGCGGAGCGGGGCGAGGCCGAGCGCCTGGCCGCCGAGCTCCGGGAGACGCTCGACGAAGTCGAGGCCGCCATCCAGCGTCTCGAAGCCGGGACCTACGGCATCTGCGAGGTGTGCGGGAAGCCGATCGGGACGGCCCGACTCGAGGCCATGCCCGCGGCCCGGCTGTGCATCGTCGACGCCGCCAAGCACTAGGTGCGAACGCCCGGCGCCTCCTCAGGGAGGCGACCGATGGACGAGCGGACCAAGCGCGCCCTGTGGATCGCGGCCGGCGCCATTTTCTTGGTCGCGCTGGTCGTGCACCACAACATCACGACGACGGAGATCATCATCTTCTGCGTCATGGTGCCCTCGATCATTCTCCACGAAGTGACGCATGGATGGGTGGCGAATGCCTTCGGAGATGACACTGCCAAGCGCGCCGGTCGCCTAACGCTGAATCCGGTCGTGCACGTCGACCCTGTCGGGACGCTGATCGTGCCGGCTTTGCTGTCGATCGGTGGCGTCGGCTTCTTCGGATGGGCGAAGCCAGTCCCCGTCAATGTGGGGCGTCTGCGCAGCCCCCGCAATCAGGGGGTCGTCGTTTCGTTGGCGGGACCGGCCATGAACGCCTTCTTGGCGGCGCTCTTCGGCCTGATCTTCGTGCACGTCGTCCGCCCGAGCATTCCCACCTTTGGCGCACCGTCGGTGGCCGCACAGGTGGTCTTCTACGCCAGCCTCGTGAACGTCGGCCTGTGCGCCTTCAACCTGATCCCCGTCCCGCCTCTCGATGGATCCGTGCTCCTCGAGCGGCTCCTGCCGGCGCGCTATTGGCCCACCTATCTGCGCTACCGGCAGTACACCATGCCGATCCTCCTCGGCCTCGTGCTGTTGAACTTCTTCCTGTACCCGCACGGGCCGCTCACCTGGCTTTTTGACCACCTCTACAACTGGTGGGCGGGCGTGCTCGGGTATTGATTCAGCCGGGAGGTAGCAACCCCATCGCATCCGCTGCCCGGGCGTAGGTCGCAGCTGCGACCTCGTGCGCCCGCGCCGCGCCGCGCGCCAGGACGGCGTCCACGTAGGGTCGGTCGTCCTCGAGCTGCGCCCGCCGCTGGCGGATCGGGCCGAGCAGCTCGCACAGCGCGTCCGCCACGTCGTTCTTCAAGTCGCCATAGCGGGAATAGTCGCCGGCCACGGCCTCGGGGCGCCGACCCGTGGACGCGGCCAGAAGCTCGAGCAGGTTGGCCAGGCCCGGTTTGGCGCCGCGGTCGTAGCGCATCTCACCATCGGTGTCAGTGACGGCTCGGCGGACCTTGCGCGTGATCTCCTCGTCCGTGTCGAGCAGGCCGATGGTGCCCAGTGGCGACTCGACGGACTTGGACATCTTCCGCTCCGGATGCTGCAGGTCCATGATCCGGGCTCCGGTCCTTGGGACGACGGCTTCCGGGACGACGAAGGTCGGGCCGTAGCGGTTGTTGAAACGCACGGCGAGCTCGCGCGCCAGCTCGAGATGCTGACGCTGGTCGTCGCCGACGGGCACCGCGGCAGCGTCGTAGAGGAGGATGTCGGCGGCCATGAGCACCGGGTACGTGAAGAGGCCGACGCGGACCGCCTCTTGACCCTTGCCCTTGTCCTTGAACTGGGTCATGCGCCGGAGTTCCCCCATGGTTGACGTGCACTCCAAGAGCCAGGTCAGCCGCGGGTGCTCGGCGACGTGGCTCTGGACGAAGAGGACGGAGCGATCGGGGTCCAGGCCGATGGCGAGCAGGTTGAGGGCGGCGTCGAGCGTGTTGGCTCGGAGTTCGGCGGGATCGATATCGCTGGTCAGGGCGTGCAAGTCGACCACGCAGTAGAAGCTGTCGTGGGTGTCCTGCAGCGAGACCCAGTGACGCAGGGCACCGAGATAGTTCCCGAGCGTGAAGTTCCCGGACGGCGCGATTCCCGAGAGGGCCCTTTCCATGGGGCGCCATGGTAGGGCGCAGCGACCGACGTCCCGGTCGGGGGAGGGGGTGCGCGGGAAGCTCCGGCACGTTCGATAACGTCGGCGGGTGGCCTACGCGGTTTTGACGCCTGCCTACGAGGGTCCGATCGACCTGTTGCTGCACCTCGTGACCTCCCACGAGGTCGACGTCCTCGACATCCCCCTCCTGCCCGTGGTCGACGGCTTTGTCGCCGTCCTCTCCGAGCAGCGCGAGCTGATCGCCTTGAACCAGCTCTCCGAGTTCCTTCTCGTCGCCTCCATCCTCATCGAGCTCAAGGCCCAGAAGCTGTTGCCGGGACGCGAAGCCACGGACGAGGACGAGGACCTCATCGGGTGGGAGGAGCGTGATCTGCTGCTGGCCCGGCTGCTCGAGTGCCGCGCCTACGCCGCCGCGGCCGACGTCTTCGTCGCCCTGGCCGAACAGGCGTCGCGCTCGGTCCCACGCGAGGTCGGGCTCGACGACAATTTCGTCGTGCACGCTCCTGACCTCCTGGCCGGCATCACCCCCGAGACCCTGGCGCAGGCGTACTTGCGCGGCTCGGCGGAGCGACCGGTGCCACGGGTCGACCTCTCCCACGTCACCGTGGACACCGTGTCGGTGTCCGAGGCGGTGTCCGAGCTGGTCGCCATGCCGGAGTCGGCACGCGCCACGTCGTTCCGGGCGCTGGTCGACGGGTGCCGGACCCGCATCGAGGTCATCGTGCGTTTCCTGGCCCTGCTGGAACTGTGCAAGATGGGCCGGGTGACTCTCGGGCAGGGCACGACCTTCGGCGACCTGGCCATCACTTGGCTCTCGGCCGACGGGCTGGTCGGCGTGGTCAGCGGGCGCGGACTGGCGGAGCTGGCCGGCTACGAAGTCGACGACTACGAGGGGTGAGGCGTGAGTCCGTTGGAACGCGCTGAGCTGGGACGCACGATCGAGGCCATCCTGCTGGTGGCGGTGGAGCCGCTGCCGCCCCGGTTGTTGGCCGAGCTCGTCGAGGAGCCCGTGGAGAGGGTCGAAGAGGTGCTCGGCGAACTGGCCCAGTCTTACGAGCAAGAGCATCGTGGCTTCGTGCTGACCCGCATCGCCGGCGGCGCACGGCTGGCCACCCATCCCGACCTGGCTCCCTATGTGGAGCGTTTCGCCAATCGCGAGGTGTCCCACCGCCTCTCGACCGCGGCGCTCGAGACGCTGGCCATCGTCGCCTACCGCCAGCCGGTGTCGCGGGGCCAGATCTCGGCGCTGCGTGGCGTCAATGTCGACGGCGTGACCCGACTGTTGGAGCAGCGTGGGTACATCGCGGTGGTCGGTCACGCGGAGGGTCCTGGGCAGCCCGCGTTGTTCGGGACGACCGACCTCTTCCTCGAGCGCCTCGGGCTCGACTCGCTCGAGCAGCTGCCGGCAGTGGAGGACTTCCTCCCCGGGCCCGATGTGGCCGGGGAGTTCGAGCGCGACCTGCAGTCGGCGCTCGGCCTCGGCGTCGAGGCGTCCGACGACACCTGAGGAGTCGGGGGGCGAGCGCCTGCAAAAGGTCCTGGCCCGGGCCGGGATCGGTTCGCGGCGAGCCTGTGAGGAGTTGATCGCCGACGGGCGTGTCACGGTCGACGGCGAGGTCGCGGCGCTCGGCCGCCGGATCGATCCGACGGCGGCCCGGGTCGAGCTCGACGGCGTGCTCGTCCCCGTCGCCCCCGGGCTCGTCCACTACCTCGTCAACAAGCCGGACGGGCTGATCACGACCGCCGACGACCCGCAGGGGCGGCGCACGGTGATGACGTTGGTGCCGCCGGAGCCCCGGGTGTTCCCCGTCGGCCGCCTCGACCGCCACACCGAGGGCCTCTTGATCATGACCAACGACGGCGCACTGGCGCAGCTGCTCACCCACCCCTCGCACGGTGTGCCCAAGGAGTACGTGGCCGAGGTGTCCGGCGGCACCCCCGCCCCCGGTGCCCTGCGGGCGCTGCGTCAGGGCGTGGAGCTCGACGATGGCCCGACCGCGCCCGCGGAGGTGGGTGTGCTGGCGCCGGGGGTGCTGCGCCTCGTCATCCACGAGGGTCGCAATCGCCAGGTCCGGCGCATGTGCGAGGCAGTGGGCCATCCGGTGCGCCGCCTTGTGCGCACGCGTATCGGAACGGTGCGCGACACGAGCCTCCCCCCGGGGCAGTGGCGCCACCTCACGGTCGACGAGGTCCGTTCCCTCGCCGCCGCGGCCGATCCGGGCCCCGCGCTGCCGGGCGGCGGGCAGCTCTAGGCGCCCTTCTCCGGGCTGCCGGAGCTACGCCGGTAGAGTGACCGACTATGCCCGCTCTCATGGTCAGGGGTCTGCGCGGGGCGACGACGGTCGAGGAGGACACCGTGGCCCAGGTCACGGAGCGCTCACAGGAGCTGATGCGCGAGATCATGGCGCGCAACGAGCTGAGCGAGGACGACATCGTCTCGGTCTTGTTCACCGCCACCGCGGACGTCACCAGCACCTTCCCCGCCACGGCCATCCGCGAGATCGGGTTCGGTGCCGTCCCGTTGCTCTGCGCGGCCGAGATCGCGGTGCCCGGTGCCATGCCGCGCTGCATCAGGGTGCTGCTGCACGTCCACACGGCCAGGTCTCGCGACGAGATCCACCACGTCTATCTCCACGGCGCCCAAGGGCTCCGCGATGACCTCCCCGACTGAGGGCGAGACGCGCCGCCGGGCGCTCGTGGTCGGGACCGGGCTGATCGGAGGGTCGATCGCCCTCGGGCTGCGGCGCCGGGGCTGGCAGGTGTCCGGGATCGACGCCGACGGCGAGCGGGAGCTCGAGGCGCTCGCCGGCGGGGTGATCGACGCGGCGGGGGACGACCTCGGGGCCGAAGTGATCTTCGTCGCCGTCCCGGCCGCCGCCGTCGCCGGCGTCGTGCGCCGGCTCCTGAGCGAGGAAGGTCGCCGCCCCGACGCGGTGGTGACCGACGTGAGCGGGGTCAAGACCGCGATCGTGGAGGAGGCGGACCACCCTCGCTTCATCGGCGGCCACCCCATGGCCGGTTCGGAGCAGGTCGGTCTGCACGGGGCCGACCCCGACCTCTTCGAGGGAGCGGTCTGGGTCCTGACTCCGACCGCGATCACCGACCTCCAGGCGTTCGAGCGGTTGCGTGGCGTCGTGCTGAGCCTCGGGGCCGACGTGCTCGTGCTGTCCGCGGACGATCATGACCGGCTCGTGGCCGTCGTGTCCCACGTGCCCCACCTCGTCGCGGCCACCCTGATGAACGCGGCCAGCACCGGCGCCGAACAGGATGGAGCCCTGCTGCGCCTGGCCGCTGGCGGCTTTCGCGACATGACCAGGGTTGCGGCCGGCCATCCCGGCATCTGGCCCGACATCTGCGCCGAGAACGCGCTGGCCCATCGTCGAGGCCCTCGATGCACTGGTCGCCGATCTGGGCCTGATGCGTGACCGCGTTGCCGCGCGGGACCACGAGGCACTGCTCGGGGCCCTCCAACGGGCCAGCGCGGCCCGGCGGAACCTTCCGGCACGCGTCACGCGACCCGACCACCTGGCTGAGCTGCGGATCCCGGTGCCGGACCGGGCCGGCGTGCTGGCCGAGATCACGTCAATGGCGGCCGATGCCGGCATCGGCATTTACGACATCGAGATCGCCCACTCGGCGGAGGGTCCACGCGGTGTGCTCATCCTGGTCGTCGACGGCGCCGACGCCGGCGCCTTGACGGCCGCAGTCGAATCGAGCGGCTACCGGTGTCGAGCCGAGCACCTGTCATGAGGGTGCCCCGAATTCTCGTCGTCACCGGCGGCGCACCGTGCCGCGGCAGCGTCCGCACGCCGGGCGAGAAGTCCATCTCGCACCGGGCCGTTCTCCTGGGCGCGCTGGCCGAGGGGACCTCGCTCGTCCGTGGCCTCTCCGACGGCGCGGACGTGGCCGCGTCCCTTGCGGCCGTGCAGGCCATGGGCGCGGGGGTCGAGCGGCGTCATGACGGCACGGTCGTCCTCCAGGGAGGGCGGGGGCGTCTGCACCAGCCCACTCGGCCTCTCGAGTGCGGGAACTCCGGAACCTCCATGCGGCTGATGGCGGGGCTGGTGGCCGGGTTCGCGTGGGAGACCGAGCTCGTGGGCGACGAGTCGCTCTCGGCCCGCCCCATGGACCGGGTGGCCGAACCCCTCCGCCTCATGGGCGCCGCCGTCCGCGGCCGGGGCTCGCGTTGCCTGCCGCCGCTCCGGGTGGGGGGCGGCGACCTCCATGGCATCGACTGGACGGCCAAGGTGGCCAGTGCCCAGGTGAAGTCGGCCGTACTCCTGGCTGGGTTGTCGGCCAGCGGCACCACCGTCGTGCGCGAGGCGGTGACGACCCGCACCCACACCGAAGAGATGCTGGCCGACGCGGGGGCGGACGTATCCGTCGAGCCCTGGGGCCAAGGCCGCATCGTGCGCCTGCGTGCGTCCACGCTGAAGCCCGTCGATCGCACCGTGCCCGGTGACCCGTCGGCGTCGGCCTTCTTCGTGGTGGCGGGATCGGTCGTCCCGGGCAGCGCCGTCGAGGTGGTCGATGTGTACAGCGGCCCGGCCCGCCTGGGCTACCTGAGCGTGCTGCGGCGAATGGGGGCCGACGTCGCGCTCCTCCCCGGGTCCCACGGCACGACGACGATCCGCGCCACCTCCGGACCGCTGCGCGCCACCCTGGTGCCGGCCAGCGAGATTCCCTCGCTCGACGAGATCCCCGCCCTCGCCGTGGCCGCGGCGGTCGCCGAGGGCACGACCGTCTTCTCCGACGTCGGCGAGCTGCGGGTGAAGGAGGTCGACCGCCTGGTCGCGGTGGCGGACATGGTGGAAGCCTTCGGGGCACGGGCACGCGTCGAAGGTGACACCCTGGCGGTCACCGGCCTCGCCGGCCCGCTGCGCGGCGCCCGCTTCGACAGCCGCGGCGACCACCGCATGGCCATGGCAGCCACCGTCGCCGCGCTCGCGGCGCGCCCGGACGAGCGCAGCCTCATCACCGGGTTCGACGCGGTCGTGACCAGTTATCCGAGTTTCGCCGAGGACCTGCAACGCCTCGCCGCTGGCGAGCAGGCGCCGCGGCCGCTCCTGGTGGCCATCGACGGCCCGGCCGGTGCGGGCAAATCGACGGTCTCGACCGCGGTGGCCGAGCACCTCGGCGTCGACCGGCTCGATACGGGAGCCATGTACCGTGCCGTGGCCGCCTTGGCGCTGGCCGAGGGGATCCCGCTCACGGACCGTGCGGCCGTGGGGGACCTGACGGCGGCATCGACCATCGAAGTGGGCCAGCGGGTCTCGATCAACGGCCGCGACGTGACCGACGTGATCCGCTCGCCCGAGGTGGGACAGGCCGTCTCGATCGTTGCCGCCAACCCCGACGTGCGACAGCAGTTGGTCAAACGCCAGCGCGCGTGGGCCGACGCGCGCGGCGGGGGAGTGGTCGAGGGCAGGGACATCGGCTCGGTGGTCTTCCCGGGGGCCCAGTTGAAGGTCTACCTGACGGCGAGTCCCGAGGAACGGGCCCGCCGGCGCGAGGACGAGCCGCCCGAGGGGTTGGCCCGCCGCGACCGGATCGACTCGACCCGCGAGGCGTCACCCCTGCGGGAGCCGGAGGACGCGCACCGGCTCGATACGACGGGCCGCAGCGTGCAGGATGTCGTCGAGGAGGTGCTGTCGTGGCTGTGAGCACGCCGGGGTCGGAACCCGAAGGCGGCGACGTCGAGGCCGCGACCGCGGCACCCGGTCGCAACCAGGTCTTCGACGTGGAATCGGGCTCGACCGTGATGTACCGCACGGAGCGCGCCATCTTCGTCACCGCGCTGTGGACCTGGTTCCGCCCCAAGGTGACGGGCCGGGAACACGTGCCCGAGACTGGACCCGTGATCCTGGCCCCGGTGCACCGCTCGTTCGCCGACTTTGGCTTTGCGGCCTTTTGCACCGACCGCAAGCTGTTCTTCATGACCAAGGACGAGATGTGGCAGAACAAGTGGCTCGGCAAGCTGCTGCTCAGCGTCGGCGCCTTTCCCGTCCACCGGGAGTCGGCCGATCGCGAGGCGCTCCAACGCGCCGAAGAGGTGCTGCGCAAGGGCTCGGTGCTCGTGCTGTTCCCCGAGGGGACCCGGCGCGAAGGCGTGTTGGTGAAGGACCTCATGGAAGGCGCGGCGTTCCTCTCCGCCCGCACGGGTGCACCCATCGTGCCGGTCGGCATCGGCGGCTCCGACCTCGCCATGCCCAAGGGCAGCCATGTCCCCAAACCGCACACCATTCAGGTGGTGATCGGCCCCGCCCTTCCGCCGCCACCGCGGACCGGGGGCGGACGCGTGGCCCGCTCGGCCGTGCACGCAACCACCGAGGCGCTCGTGGCCGCCCTGCAGGCTGTTTACGACGAGGCGCGCGCCAGGACCGGGCGGTACTGAGCAACCCGCTGGCCCACGTGGCGTCCCCGACCTCTATCTCTTCGGTCCGGCGCAGCTCCAGGATCAGGTCGGCTCGGGAAGGTCTCCGTCCGGCGATCCCGGCCCAAGCGGCGCGGAGAGCGGTTCGGAGAGCAGCGCCCGGTAATGGGCCGAGCGAGACAGCAGCATGTCAGCGGCACGCTGGTCGAACTCGGCCGCCCGCCGCAACGCCTCCCGCAGGTCTCCCTCGTCCCGCAGCACGTGAACGGAGCAGGTCCGGTTTGCCGCGATTTCCGGCCCTGCCTGGTTGCCACGGTGGAATCGCATCTTCATGAGAGCCTCACAATCGTGACGTTGGAACTTTTCTCGTCACCATTGTTCTACGCGCGAGGCCCCGATGGAATGCAGGTCGGCGCCCGTCGCCTAGGAGTGTGGCGGCTCCGAGCGGACCCTCCACCACGTGCCGAGCACCACGCGGCCGTAGCGGAACCCGAACAGCCAGTTCTTGCCCTTCTTGGTGGTGCCCGATGCTCGGGGCAACCACAGGGTCGGTCGTTCCGTGACCCGCCAACCCCGCTTCATGGCGATGATGAGGAGCTCCGCCGTCTGGTACTGCGGCTGCTGCAGGCGGTGGGCCACGTCATCGAGCATGCTGACCCGGAGCGCCCGGTAGCCGTTGGAGGTGTCGGTCAATTTCGCGTGCCCCATGACGCTCATGATCCTCGAGAACACCCGCACGCCCGCCTTGCGGAAGCGGTCGCTGGTGGTGTCCCGCCCGAGCACCCGGGAGGCCACAACGAAGTCCGCCTCGTCGTCGACCAACGGCTGGAGCATGACGGGGATCTCGGCGGGGTCGTTCTGCCCGTCGGCGTCCAGGGTGACCACGTACTGCGCACCCAGTTCGATGCAGAGCGCGTAGCCCGCTCGCAGTGCGTAGCCGTGCCCAAGATTCTCGCCGAGCACAAAGGTGACGGCGCCCGAGTCCTTGGCCACCTGTTCGGTCTTGTCGCGGCCGCCGTCGACGACAACGAGCGTCGTGACGGCCAGACCGCAGGCCTCGGTCGGCACCGCGGCGAGCACGGCGCCGACGTTGGCTTCCTCCTCGTAGGCACAGACCAGGGCGGCGACGGGCGACAACTTCAACTGGGGATAGCGGGTGTCAAAGTCCCGGCGCGATTGGGTGATGACACGGCCGGCGCGGGCGGGGTCCGTGTGAATGCTGGCGCCGGAGGTGGCGCCCCGGCGGAGGTTCAAAGGGACCGGGGCGTGGCGAAGACCTGGCGGACCAGTGGCTCGAAATGCGAGAGCGGTTTGGTGGGGTAGTCGGGATCGAAACTGATCTGGTCCCACTCGTCGGCGAACTGTTCGGCTAATCCGTACCACGGCTCGCCCTCGTACTTGTCCCGGGCGTCGGGGTCCTGCCCCAGGTATTCGTAGTAGTGCTTGCCCTGGAAGTCCTGATGGGCCTTGATCATGTGGTACGTGTCGTCGTTCACGTAGGGACGCAGGACCTCCGCCGCGATGCCCGGGTGGTTCATCACCGACACGGCTTTGCCGATGTCGTGACACAGCGACGCCACCACGACTTCGTCGGACGCGCCGGCCTCCTCGGCCCGGGTGGCGGTCTGCAGCGAGTGCACGAGCTGGTCGACCGCGAAGCCGTCGGTGATCTCCTCGAGTGAGGCCAGCATGGCCAGCACCCGATCGGCGACGCGGGGTTGATGGTCAATCGATTCGACGATGATGTGCTGCCACTGCTCAGCCGTCGACTCGTCCATACGGGTGAAGGTCATGCGGCAATCATCGCGCCACACCGGCTCAGGAAGCCAGCAGGTCGAGGACGTCGGCGGCCGAGACGGCACGGTCCTGTGCCGCCGGGTCGGCCCGCTCCGAATCCGGGCGGCCGGCCAGCAGGCCCAGGGTGGAGCCCACGGCCCGCAGGAGCTCTCGCAGCTCGGGGGGCGGTGGGAAGTACTCGTCTTCGGTGGTCACCGTGACCTCGGTGACACCCTCGGCGGGCGCCAGGCGAGCGATGACGGCCTCGACCAGGGATTCCGGGGCCGAGGCGCCGGCGGTCACGCCGACCGTGCCGACGAGGTCGTCGGGTAGCTCGTCGGCCTCGTTGACCCGTAGCACGCGGGGACAGCCCCCGGTCCGGGCCACCTTCTCGAGGGCCACCGTGTTGGACGAATTGGCCGAGCCGATCACGACCACGGCGTCGGACTCCGATGCGATCGCCTTGAGGGCGGCCTGGCGGTTGGTGGTGGCGAAGCAGAGGTCGCTGCGGTTGGGCATCCACAGGTCCGGGAAACGCCGACGAGACGCCTCCATCAAGCCGCGCCACTCGTCGTGACTGAGCGTGGTCTGCGCAAGGAGGGCGACGGGCTTGCCCTCCGCCGCCAGGTCCTCCAACGCAACGAGGTCTTCCTCGCGCTCGAGCAGGCGCACCGACTGCGGGGCGACGGCCATGGTGCCCACGGCCTCCTCGTGTCCGGCATGGCCTACGTAGAGGACGGTGTACCCCTTGCGGCTGCGCACCTTGAGCTCGTGGTGCACCTTGGTGACGAGGGGGCACACAGCGTCCACCACGACGCCCCCCCGGGACCGGGCGTCATCGACGACTTCGGGTGCCGATCCGTGGGCGCTCAGCATGAGCGGCGCGCCGGCGGGCACGGCGGTGACGTCGTCGACGAAGACCACCCCCTGATCGCGGAAACGGTCGACGACGTGGCGATTGTGCACGATCTCGTGGTAGCAGTACACCGGCGGATCGAAGACCCGGACCATCCAGGCCAGCGCCTTGATCGCCTTCTCGACGCCGGCACAGAACCCCCGCGGCTCAGCCAGCATCACTCGGTCGACTCCGGGCACAACACCCAGGTTACCGGCAGTAACCTGTGGGTCATGTCAGCTCCCACGGTGACTTCGGTCACCGCGGCGTCGCCGGCAGCCCGGGCCGGCCTGGCCGTGGGCGACGAGCTTCTCAGTCTGAACGGGCAGGAGCCGCGCGACGTCATCGACTTCCAACGCCTCAGCGACGCCAGTGACCTCAGCGTCCTCGTCCGCCGCGCCGGCGGCCCGCTCGCTCGGCTTGTCCACGTCGACAAGGCGGCCGGTGAGCCGCTGGGCGTCGAGGTCTCCTCGGCCGTTTTCGACCGCATCCGGACCTGTGACAACCATTGCGCCTTCTGCTTCATCTACCAACTGCCGAAAGGGATGCGCCGTAGCTTGTACCTGAAGGACGACGACTACCGACTGTCGTTCCTCTACGGGAACTTCACCACGTTGACCCGCTTCACCGAGCTCGACGCGGAGCGCATCCTCACCGAGCGGCTCGGCCCGCTCTTCGTCTCCATCCACACGGTCGACCCCGAGCTACGGGCGCGCATGCTGCGCAACCCGAAGGGGGCCACCAGCCTGCGCTGGCTGTCGGTGCTCTTGGAGGGGGGGATCGAGGTGCACGGCCAGGTGGTCGTCTGCCCGGGTGTCAACGACGCCGTCGCGCTCGAGGACACGATGGCCGGGATTATGGACCGGTACCCGGCACTGGCGAGCGTGGGCGCCGTGCCCCTCGGACTCAGCCGCTACTCCGACGAGCCCGAGATGCGGCCACACACACCGGCGGAGGCCGCACGCGTCCTCGACACCATCGAGGAGTGGCAAGTCCTCTTCCGTCAGGCACTCGGGCACCGGATGGTCTTCGCCGCCGACGAGTACTACCTGTTGGCCGAGCGCGACCTGCCCGTCGCAGCCCACTACGAGGGCTATCCCCAGCACGAGAATGGTATCGGCATGGCGAGAGCGTTCGTCGATTCGTTCGCCCGGCCCACGGCGGCCGGCCCCGGCGGCGTGCGCCACGGATTCTTCGCCTCGGTCGACGCGGCGCCCGCCGCGGGCTACCGCGCGCCGCGGGTCGAGGCCGCTCCGTCGGGGACCGATGCGCGACCGGTCGTCGTGCTCACGGGCACCTACGGCGCCCGTGTGCTCGAGCCCGTGCTGGCCTCTCACACGCGACACGACGTGGAGCTGCGCGCGGTGACCAACGACTTCTTCGGTGGCAACATCGGAGTGGCCGGCCTCCTGACCGGCGCGGACCTCGCCCGAGCCCTGGCCGACGTCCCGGATGGCCTGCGCTGCCTGCTCCCCGACGCCTGCCTGAACGAGGGTCGCTTTCTCGACGGGCTGACCCTGGCCGACCTACCCAGGTCGGTGGAGGTGGTGCCGACCGATGGGCGCTCGCTCCGCCTGGCGCTCGACGGGACGTCCCACCGGCCCGGCTGTTCGCCGTGACCCCGATGGTCGTCGTGGCTGGACGGCCCAACGTGGGCAAGTCCTCCTTGGTCAACCGCATCGTGGGCGCTCGAGCAGCAGTCGTCGAGGAGGAGGACGGGGTGACCCGCGACCGGAAGGTGCTCTCGGCCGAGTGGGGCGGGGTCCCATTCTCGGTGATGGACACGGGTGGATGGCTGGCCGGTGGCGACGCCCTCGACACCAAGGTGGCCCAACAGGCCGAGCGCGCCCTAGCCGAGGCGGACGTGGTGCTCATGGTTGTCGACGTCACGACCGGCGTGACCGAGCAGGACCTGGCGGCGGCCAAGGTCATCCGACGGGTTGGCGCGGACGTGCGCCTGGTGGTCAACAAGGTCGACGACGCCAACCGCGAGGCCGCAGCCTGGGAGTTCGTTTCCCTCGGGTTGGGGGATCCCTTCCCGGTCAGCGCCGTGCACGGGCGGGGTACGGGCGACCTCCTCGACGAGGTGGTGGCCCTCCTGGCGCCGGCCCCCTCCGACGACGCTGCGCAAGAACTCGATCGAACCGTCGGCTCCGATCCTCGAGAGGGACGGGAGCCCGGCATACCCCGCGTGGCCATCATCGGGCGACCCAACGTCGGCAAGTCGACCCTCTTCAACTGCCTGCTGGGTGAGGAGCGCTCGGTCGTGCACGACATGCCGGGTACCACGCGCGATGCGATCGACACCGTGGTGGAGACAGCGGAAGGTCCGGTGTGCTTCATCGACACCGCAGGCCTTCGGCGGCCGTCGAAGACCGACCGCGGCACGGAGCAGCACGCCACCCTGCGTGCCCTGCGCGCGCTGGAAAGGGCCGACGTTGCGATTCTCGTCATCGACGCCACGGTCGGCGCATCGCACCAGGACCAGCGCTTGGCCGAGCGCATCGGCGTATCGGGCTGCCCGGCCATTGTGGCCCTGAACAAATGGGATCAGGTCCCGACCGACGAGCGTGACGACGTCATTGCTGGGGTGGGTGACCGTTTGGCCTTCTTGGGGACGGCACCGGTGCTCAAGATTTCCGCGCTCTCAGGCAAGGGCGTCCACCGGATCCTCCCCGCACTTCGCGACTCGGTCGAGGTCTATCACCAGCGGGTGCCGACGGGGGCCCTCAACCGCACGGTACAAGAGTTGCAGGGGCGTCAACCCGCGCCCCGGGCGAAGATCCGTTACATCGTCCAGGGCGCCACGGACCCGCCGACTTTCACACTCTTCACCAATGGCCGGTTGCCCCCGACCTACATCCGCTACATCGAGCGCGGCCTCCGGGAAAAGTTCGCGTTCGGCGCGACGCCGATGAAGCTGCGCGTCAGGGTCGGCGGGAAATGAGCAACGGCTCCACCTGATGGCCTGGTGTGAGGAGTGCGACGCGCTCGTCGAAGACGAGGATCTCGGTGAGGAGGGCGCGTGCCCGACCTGCGGCACGATACTGACTGAACAGGAACGCGCGCCGATCCCGTGGTACTTCAAGTTCATGCTCGTTGCCAGCGTCATTTACCTGGGCTATCGCGGGTATCAAGGTGTGACCTGGATCGCCGCCCACGTGTAGGGTGCCCGCACATGCCTCTCTACGAGCTCGCGGGCGTGGCGCCGCGTGTTGACGCCGACGCCTTCGTCCATCCTGACGCCGTTGTGATCGGCGACGTGTCCATCGGCGCCGAATCGAGTGTGTGGCCCGCCGCGGTGTTGCGCGGCGACTATGGGACGATCACCATCGGCGCCGGCACGTCCATTCAGGACGGTACCGTGATCCACGCCGGCCCGGGATTTCCCACGATCATCGGTGACCACTGCGTCGTCGGCCATCTCACCCACCTCGAAGGCTGTACCCTCGAAGACGAGTCATTGGCTGGATCTGGCAGCGTGGTGTTGCATTGGGCCGTCATCGGCCGAGGCGCGACGGTGGGCGCCAACGCCGTTGTGCCCAACTATATGGTCGTGCCCTCGGGCGCCCTGGCTCTCGGCGTGCCGGCCAAGATCCTGGAGAACAAGTCCGACCTGCCGATGATCCGGGTATCGGCGGCACAGTACGTGGAGAACGCCAAGCGTTACAGGTCGTCGTTGCGTCGTCTCGACTGATCCCTGCCTCATGGAGCCCTTCCCCGGTCAGCACCGCTGAGATCGGCAGGGAAGACGTCGGTCCCGAACGGAGCGAGGCCCTTCGCCGCCGCGAAACCAAGATGTCCCTCCCCGTCGGTCCCACCGGCCGTGAGCCCGAGGAGGTCTTCGTAGCTCCGCAGCGCCGAGTACTGGTTATACGAGCCGGTCATGTCGTTCGAGCCGGGGACGATGTACTTCGAGTTGAGCAGGAGCGCTCCGATCTGACCCCCTCCGGGCGCCTCCGTGTCGGCCGAGTCGCCGGCGTCCCCCGGTGCGTGCGTGTTGGGCCCAGCCGGCTCGTTGCAACACGCATCCGTTGAGGCCGGACCGCCCACCTCCGATTCGTCGAAAGTGATGACCACGAGCAGGTCGCCCCGCTTGTAGGCCGGAGAGGAAAGGACGAGGGGCATCCAAGCCCGGAGGAAGCCGTCGGCACCGGTCAGGCCGCCCACGTGCCCTCCGGTGCTGTTTGGCCCCGCGCAGGTCCCGTCGTGGCCGTCGTTGCACAGGTTCGGGGTGATGAACCCGAAGCGTGGCGTGGTCGCCTCGCGATGCAGGTCGCGGGCAAGGTGCCCAGAGGGAGACGGAGCGCCATCGGGTCCGAGCGTCCCGAGCGGGACGACGTTGGCGTCGCAGTCGGCTGTGTTGTCGATCACGGAATGGAACCAGACGAAGGGATTGTGCCGGGTCGTGTACTGGTCGACCGGCGTCGCCACCTCCGCCGTGTCTGTCCCGCCGATCGCGGGATGCGCGCAATCCGTACCACCGGTGGGATCGGAAGTCCCGCCGTCGCGTGAGGGGGTGTTGCCCATGTCCTGCTCATAGGCGCGCCACGCCGCGACGTGTGTCGTCTTGTTGGGCGGGTACTTGACGTCGAGTTGGGAGGCGACGGTTGGCACGGCAGCGGGATAGACACAGCCCTCGCCGTCGACCTGGCCGGGATTCGCCGTCTGATCAGGGTCGGGCGTGCCCGGCGTCACGTTGGCGAAGGCGAACGCATTGTCGGCGCAGTCGGCCTGGGTGTCCTCTGTGGGCGCCTGGCCGGAGACCTGCGCGATGTAGTTGTCCAGGCTGTCGTGACCGGTTCCGTAATAGTTCTGGAGCAGTTCGCCTTTCTTGCGGAGTGCGCCGTTCAGGTAGGTCGCGGGAGAACCGCGGCCAAAGGTGACCTGATAGCCCTCATTCTCGAGCTCGATGACCAGGATGTGATTGATCTTTCCGGGCCCGAGGGCGGCGCGCACGATGGGGACGTGTGACGTGGTCGGAGTCGAGGAGGCCGCGGGCGAGCACGAGACCAGCAAGGCGACCACACCGAGGCCGACCGCAACGGGTGTGCGCGCGCGTCGCGGCCGGATGGGGGAAACGAGCATGCGCAAGGCCGGGCAGCGTAGCGGCCGTGGTCGTGGAGAAAGCGTCAGGTCATGGGTTTATTCGCGGGCGAAGCTGGCGATGTCACGGGCCGTGTCCCGGCTGATGTCAGGGCAGGCGATCGAGAAGATCTCAGTGCCGTGCATGGTTCCCATCACCTGGCGACAACGGGCGGCAACCCCCGCCGAGAGGAGGAGTCGGTAGAAGTTGACCCCCTCGTCGCGCAGCGGGTCGCACTCGTTGACGCTGATGACCGTGGGTGAGAAGCCGCTGACGTCGTCCGACCCGGCAAAGGACGGCCAAGCCAGCGGGTCGCCCTCGTTGAATGCCTCGATCCCGTATCCCATCGCGCCGCGGTTGTTGTGAAGGTTCAAAAGGATGCCCTCGTTCTCGACAGAGGAGGGGCACCCGGGCGCAGGCCATTGCCCGGCGATATAGGGACAAAGCGCATAGAGACCTTTGATCAGCTCAAGTTCCCCGTCTCGTTTGAGCTTGAGGCCGGTGGCGAGCGTGAGGTTTCCACCGCCGCTCTCACCCGCGACCACGATCCGCGCCGGGTCGATCCCCAATTCTGCGGCGTGAGCGGCCGTCCAGCGGAGGCCCGACACACAGTCGTTGAGTCCGGCGGGGAAGGGCGCCACCTCCGGCGCCGACGAGGGGGTCACGCAGTTGCGGAAATCGACCATCACCACGGCCACCCCGTTGGCGGCGATGAGCTTCCCCCAGCCACGGTACATCCCGTCGAAGCAGGACATCGCCGCCATGCCGCCGCCATGGATGTAATAGACGCAGGCCAGGCTCCCCTCGATCTCGGGCCGGATGACCTGCAGATTGATCGAGTTGCCGTCGGGCTCCGACCGGAACTGCCTCGTGGAGATCTCGAGGCCAGCCGACGGGGCGGCCTCGTCGCACAGGTCCATGAAGGCACGCATCGTCTCGCGCAGGGCGAGGGCTTCGGGCGAGTTCGATTCGGCAAGAAGCTGCTCCCGGCTCTCCACGTCGGGCAGGGGAGCCGAAGGGATGGCGACCAGGATGGCGCGCAGGCGCGGGTCGAGGCGGAGATCCGATTCGATGCTGATGGTCATAGACGTATTGGACCACAAGGTCTCGCTCGACGCCGAGACGCTGTTCCCGAGCGGGCAACCTCAATGGCCGTTGCGGGCGGCGCGCTCCTGTTTGAGCCGTCTCGCGACGGCGCCGGCAGCCCCGATGAGACCTTCGGGAGAGTCCTCATGGCCCGAACTCCAAACGACACCAGTGGTGGCGGTGAGCTTGAAGCCCTGGAGGGCGAGATCGTCATCAACCGCGCTCATGACGGAGTCGATGCGGCCACGCAGCCGTTCTTCCACGACCGATCGATCGGCGTTCTCTGCCATGATGGCGAATCGATCATTGTCCAGCCGAGCGAGTGTGTCACCGGCTCTCACCGTGTCGTTGAGGCCCTGCGCCACGGCACGGAGGACGGCATCGCCCCACTCGTACCCGAGGGCATCGTTGACGAAGGAGAACCCGTCGAGGTCGACGAGGAACAATCCGAAGTGCCTGCCGTACCGGCCCGCTTCGTAGATCCCGTGCGAGAGCCGGTCAACCAGGAGCGTTCGACTGGGCAATCCGGTGAGAGGATCGCGCAGCGCACGTTCGGCGTCTCGCTCGAACGTCACGGCGTTTGCCAACGACGCCACGATGAACGTGGCCATCAGTTCGAGCACCTCACCATCGGCCTCACTGAAATGGTTCGGCTCGCTGGACACCACCTTGAGTACGCCGACGCCCTGGCCGGCATGGACGAGGGGCGCCACCACGATGGAGCGCACCCCGGTCAGTCGTGAGGCTTTGGAGTCGACTCGCGGGTCCGTCTCGGTGTCTCTGCACACGAGTGGTATCGCGAGCCGTACGCATTGAACGGAAAGACCGAGATCCGATGGCACGGGCACGTCCTTGATGCTCTCCGCCAGGCCGCGCGCACCAGGGCGGACCATGTGGTCGTTCTCGAACCATTCGACGGAGGCGCCGTCTGCGTCGGCGATGGCCTGGGCCCGGTCGATGACCACCCTCAGGACACGGTCGGCGTCGGCGACACCGGCATTGATGAGACGTTGGGTTTCGATCAGGAAGTGCAGTCGATCAATGTGTGTCTCGCGGGCGATCGTTGCCACGAGGATTTGCTTCGGAAGAATGGAAAGTCATCTTGAACACGGTGGGCACAACAACACTTGGGAGAAGTCCCTGGCCACAGCCGATTCTGCGCGCGAAGCGCGCACCGAACTGGTCCGGCCGGCGACGCTGGTCGAGGTGCTTGGGCCAAAGTGGGTTGCGCTTTGCCGCGACCGTCAGGAGTTCCTCGGGCCGGAGCGCGGCTTCGTGGTCCTGACCTCGCTCGGGGACCAGCGCTCACACGAACCCGGCCATCGCATCCGCCTGGGCGACCAGGTGATCGTGAGCACCTTGGTTACGGAACCTCGAAGGCCACCATCTCGACAAACTGGGGCGACGGCATCTCGATGCCCATCCGCTCAAGTATCGGCATGAGTTTCGCACCGAACGCCTCGAATGCCTCCTGGTTGTCCCAAACATCGTAGACAGCGAGTCTGTCATCCTCACGAAAACAGGCGTGAAGCTTGAGACCAGGTGGTGGATTTCGTCTCCTTTCGGCTCTGGTCAGACATTGGTACGCGCCCTGCTGCTGGAGCAACGGCCACCCACCAACTCGACGATGAGGCCGGGGGAGCGGTCACCGGTCTAGGCATACGCTCCTTTTTCGAGGGTCGCCCGGGCCCTGGCCCAAGGATCCAGTCGGCGCGGCTCGATCCTCAGGTGCGACGAGCGGGAGGACCGGAGCTCAATCCCGAGACGGCAGCCGTTCGCTCTCAGGCGTTGGCACCTCTCAGTGGGAATGTGGGTGCTCGTTCAGAGAACGCTTGAGCGCGCTGGTCGAGTTCGAAAGGAATGAGTGGAGCGAGGTCCGGTTGGCCACAGCGACAGCGGGTGGCTCAACCCGCCGCGGCCGGTGGCGACCCTTATGACCCGCAGGCTTCGTACAGTGCCAAGCGCGATTGCGGACGCAGTCGTGCCAGCCGCACGGGCAGCGCGCCAGGGTCACTGCTCCCTCCCGTGCTGATATCGAGCGCGTTGGTCCGCGCGATAAGACACCCCACTGCGAAGCGTCACCCCTGTGGCTAGGTCGCGGTCCTCCATCCGGCCTCCGACAACAATCGGAGCCTGAACCCGACCGGGCGGCTGCTGGTGTTGACCGGTCAGGGCTCAGGTCGTTTAAGTGGGTCCCTGGGAACGCACCCTGCGTGCTCCAGGCCCCTGCTTGGCCCTTACCCTCCGGAGAACTTTTCGAACCGAGACTTGACAGGAAAGGGACGCATCCTTCGAGCAGTCTTGACCAGGTGCCGCGCCATGACACCGTAGTAGCAAGACGCCATCGGCCGGCCGACCCGGTACGACAATGCCTCCAGCGGGGTGGGGTGGCGTTACTTATTATGAGTACTTATGGCTGCCCCCGTGCCGTCCGAGGACAACCAGCCGCGGCGGCGGAACATGACCATCAGGGCGCCTGCAGTGAGGAGCTGCAACCCGACGCCAAGGAAGAGGAAAGTCGGCAAGGTGCCGATCCGGGTCACCATCCACGCAAAGTTCTGCCCGAAGAACCCAGTCAAAAAGCTCAACGGCAGGAAGATCGTGGCGATGATGGTGAGCTGTTTCATGACCACGTTCAGTCGGTTCGAGACTGTGGAAAGGTGGGTGTCGAGAGCGCCGCTGAGCAGATCGCGGTAGCTGTCGACGAGGTCGCTGATCCGAATCAAGTGGTCATAGAGGTCACGGAAGTAACGCTCGGCGTCGGGGGTCATGCCTGGCAGCACGTCTGCGCCGCTCAGCAGCGTGGCGAACATGTCCCGCTGTGGCGTGACCACCTTTCGCAGTGCGATCAAGGAACGCTTCATGTCGAACAGCCGTCCCAGCTGCTCCTCGGTGGGTCGTTGAAGGATCTCGTCTTCCAACTCGTCGATTTGGTCATCGAGGCCGGCGAGCACGGGGAAGTAGCCGTCGACCAGGGTGTCCACCACCCGATAGAGCAGCATGATGTGGTCCGGGTGGGGACCGGCGCGCTCTCGTAGTCGGTCGGCGAGAGCGACCAGATCCAGGCACGGGTCGTGGTGGACAGTTACCAGATAGTTCTCTGTGTAGAAGCAGTGGACTTCGAGCAACTGCCCCGTCGGCGTGGCGCCGTAGACGACGAGCAGCGCGAACGTATCGTAAGAGTCGAGCTTTGGGCGTTGCCCGAAATGCTCGGCGTCTTCGACCGCCAGCGGGTGAAACGCGAACGTGTCGCGCAGCAACGCCGCTCCGCTGTCTTGGTCCAGTCCGGACAGGTCCAGCCAAAAACGGGCTGAGGAGTCAACCAGGCGTTTGACGTTCTCCGCGGTGACCTCGAGTTCCGAGCCGTCCACCAGGATCAGATGACCGTCCATGTCGGGCCATTCTGTCCTGCCGGCGTGCGGCCGCATGGGATATGAGGGCTAATCGACGATGAAGTCCGGGGTGGCGGTCACCGGGCTGGGAGCTGGTGCACGACGGCACAATGCCGGCCGACCATTGCCGCGACACGCCATGACAAGGAGCCGCGGTCCAAACCAGGAAGGAGAAGGCCAGGTTGGAACCGCGCCCGTACCCCATCCCCCGAAGGACCATTTGGGCGACGGGAGCATCGGTGATGTTGATCCGGCGGCGGCCCTGAGTACTTCGACACCGACGAGTTTCGAGAGATCTTGACCAACCGGGGAGCAGAGGGCAGGGAGTTTGCCGGCGTAGTGAACCTGAACAACCGTGACCTGAGGGGAGAGAAGCAACACATCGTTTGGAAGCGTCCGAGACGGGACTAGTGGGTCCGTGGGGCAGACTGACGACGGGAACGCCGAGAACTGAGGAGGGAGAGCGCGGTGGCGTAGGGGAGAGGCAGCTCGAAACTGAGTAGCCTTTCGGATGGTCCTTGCTAGCAAAGTGTTAGCAAACGACTAATCCGGGCAAGGCTCCTGCACATCATTCAGGGTCCCCACCAGGAACGGGCTGTGGCGCAGCTTGGTTAGAGCGCTTGACTGGGGGGTCAAGAGGTCCCGGGTTCAAATCCCGAACGACCAAAAGATGGCAGCCGGTCAGCCGAGGAACGGGGGTACGAAGACGCAGGGTGCTGGGGACGCCTCTGCAGCGTCGAGCGCGTTCAGCACGTAATGAAGGGCGATCGGGTCGTAGATGATCGCCAAGTGCTCGCTGAAGTCTTCGACGCAGTGATCCTGCAGTGTGATGTTCGTCACGCTCGGACCGGTGAGGAACGCCGACTCGTACGGGGTCACCAGTTCGTCGTAGCGGGTGGCGATGACGGTGTAGTCGACGCCCGTCATGGTGTCGCCTCCGCCGTTCAGCACCGTCAGGAACGCCGAGCCGACAAGCAACTCATCGCAACTCTGGCAGTCTGGGACCGGAATCGCTCCCAAATCCAGGCCCAGCATCTTGGTCACCTTCGCAATACCGTCGACGGTGGTCCCGTGGTTGACCGGCGCCAGCCCCACCAGCCGGTGTACCTTGGCGGCGCCATTGAGGTTCTTCATGTAGTAGCGGGGCATCAGCCCGCCGAGTGAATGGCCCACGATGTCCACCTGGGCAGCCCCGGTGGCCGCAAGAACGCGGTCAATGAACCCTGACAGTTCACTGGCGCAGATCGCAACCGACTGGCGGCCGCCGAAGTGGTTGCCCTCGGTGAGTCCATACGTCAGAGCGAACACGCTGTAGCCGTGGTTGGCCAGCACGGGAGAGAGTGCTTGCCACGAGTTGGTCATGTTCGCGGTCAAACCGTGGACCAACACGACCGGATGTGGGTGTGCGGCCGACGGCCTCGTCGACCAGTCGTTCGAACCCGGCGGACTGGAGCCGGGATGCAACAGGTCGGCAACCAGTCCGGCGGCAAAAGTGTGGGGTACTGGCAGCGGTCCGCCCGGCGCTAGGGCGGAACCGAGCAGCTCATGTTTGAGAGCGTCGCGCAGCACCGCGTTCAGGCCATGCACATCAGCGTTGGCCAGACCCCGGAGGGCGGTGGCGACATCGTCATCCAACGGAAGAGGCGTTGAGCTCGTCGCCATAGCCACCGATCGTACGCCTAATCGCTCTCGGGTGCTGGGTAGGTCGCTCTGACTGCGGCCGGGCGAATGCCTCGGCATCCTGCATTTACGAGAGTCACCGCAAGGAGTCAACTCGTGCGGGTCCACATGTCGCAGCAGACAGCACACAATCTTCGGGCGGTGTCATCACCAAACCTAGCAGTAAGTCCGTCCCACAGACCATCGACGGAATGAGGAGTCTGATCGCGGATCGCGGCTTCACGGTGTTCAACGTCATCGATGACAGCGGCGTAGCCGAGCGAGTTGGTGTGCAGATGCCCGACTCGAAACTCGAACGTTTGGGAAGCGCACTGTGGGCGCGGCGGTGATGCTCGCGGTCATGCCCTTGCATCGGTGAACGAGTTCGAGGCGGCGGCGCTCGTGGCGGCGCCTCATTAGTCGCTATGACAGTCTGCGCAGCCCTCTGACGCTCCTAGACGCGGTAGCGTGTCGTCCCTGCTCGAGCCGTGAGGCCGAATGTTGACAAGCGGCACTTTCGGGTTGATTGCAGGGGAGTGGTCACCCTGCTGAACAGGGAGAACACGACACGGGCTGTGGCGCAGCTTGGTTAGCGCGCTTGACTGGGGGTCAAGAGGTCCCGGGTTCAAATCCCGGCAGCCCGACTTAGAGGCCTAGGAACTCTCCTATGTCCCAAGCCTGGAATCAGACACCGGCAGCCCGACTTGAGCGTCACACGACGAGGAGAGAAGCCGAATCAATGTGAAATTCCGGTTCATGCTTGACGGCGTGGCTCCGGTACCTGCCTGACACTTTCGGACGCGGTTCCGGTACCTGGGCGACACTGGCTCCGGTACCTCCTTGACACTTCGTGCCTGAGAGGGTCCACCACGTGGCGGTTGCCACCTTCTTCGCTGTTGACGCAGTCGTCGACAGATGCGAAGGAGGCCGACCGTGTTGGTGGAGCTCAAGCTCGTGGAACAGCGCTATCGGGCGGTCATCGACGTCCTCGACGGGATGAGCGTGACCGACGTGGCGCGCCGCAACGGGGTCAGCCGTCAGACGCTGCACACGTGGCTGCGCCGCTATGCCGAGGGCGGCATGGCGGCACTGGCCGACAAGAGCTCAAGGCCCGAGAGCTGTCCGCACCAGATCGCTCCGCTCGTCGAGGCCAAGGTGGTCGAGCTGCGCCGGGCGCATCCGAGGTGGGGGCCGCGCTCGATCCGCACCCGGCTGGCCAAAGAGGGTTTCAGTCCAGTGCCTGGACGCTCCTCGATCTATCGCACCTTGGTCCGCCACCATCTGCTCGAGCCCACAGCGCGCAAACGCTCCCGCTCTGATTACAAACGCTGGGAGCGGTCCCGCTCAATGGAGCTGTGGCAGATGGACATCGTCGGACGCTTCCATCTCGCCGACGGCACCGAGGTCAAAGTCGTCACCGGCGTCGACGATCACTCACGCTTTTGCATCTGTGCCCGGGTGGTGGCCCGGGCGACGGCGAGGCCGGTGTGCGAAGCGCTCCAGTGGGCGCTGCACACCCACGGCCTCCCGGACCAAATTTTGACTGACAACGGCAAGGTCTTCACGGCTCGCTTCGGCCAAGGCCCCGGACCAGTTCTTTTCGACCGCATCTGTGCCAACAACGGCATCCGCCATCTGCTCACCGCTCCGTATTCACCGACCACGACGGGCAAGGTCGAACGCTTCCACAGGACCATGCGCTCGGACTTCTTGGTCGACCACGACCGGGTGCACTTGAGCATCGAGGCGCTCCAAGGCGCTCTCGACGAGTGGGTAGGCGAATACAACACCGAGCGTCCGCACCAATCGCTGGGCGACCGACCACCCGCCGAACGCTTCGCCTTGGCCGCTGCGCATCGAGCAGCGGACCTCGAGATGCCAGAGGTCCCCGACGAGGTTCCGCTCTCAGGCCGTCCGCCGGGCGTGAACCGCTGGGTCGACCAGCGGGGCTCGATCACCCTCGGAGGCTTTCGCTATCGGGTGGGCGCGACCTTCGCGGGGGAGTCCGTCGAGGTCGTCGTGCGCTCGGGGCTCGTCGAGATCCTCCACGCCGGAGTCCTCGTCGCCACCCACGCCGAGCGTCGCGGGCCCGACAAGGGGTCCCGTCCCCAGCAGGCGCCGCGCTCTGGGCGCTCTCGTCCGCCGACGAGCGGCATGAGCGTCACCCGTCGGGTGGACGGCGGTGGCACGGTCTCCTTCGCCGGAACCGGCTATCGGGTCGGACGCAGCTGGGCCCGTCAGCTCGTCGACGTGGCCATCGTCGCCGGCTCGGTCCAGATTTCCGCCAAGGGCAAGGTCATCAGAGTCCACGCCATCCGCCACGACCGCTCCAAGGAGCACGGCGCCTTCGCCACGCCCGAAGGCCGGCCCCGTAAGGTCCAGGTGGCCTGAGGGTTTGGGTGTCAAGCAGGTACCGGAGTCAGACCGTCAAGCGGGTACCGGGTCTTGACAGAGAAGCCGAATCAAAGCTGGAAAAACGCTCAGCCCGGATCCATCACCCTGGCCGAGGTTCTCGCCCAGTTCGACGAGATGGGCGGGTACCCCAACCCGAGCCGCTGGCCGCTGGAGCGCATCGCCGAGCAGAGAGCGGCTCAGTACCCCAGCGAAAGGGCCATGTACCTCAAGCGGATCGCCGAGCACCCCGACCTGCGGGAGTCTCTCCTCGGCCAGTTGCGGACACTCGACGCCAGCGGCGGCCAGGACTTCCGGTGGAACCTGAGGCCGCAAATGAGCGGCGAGACCCCACTCGAGCCGAGCATCTGGGATCGCCCGCTGCGACACTTCGGTCTCCCCAAGGACGCAAATGCTGAGGTGTCATGGACGACATCGGGGCACCGCTGCACTGGGAGCCCTGCCGGACGGTCCCGACCATGTGGTGGGCTGCATGCAACCGGAGCGAGCGCATGACGAGTGCGATCTCTGAGACCTGGCCTGTCCGAAGTGCCAGCTGCGCATGAGGATGGTCTACGCCCCTCGACTGGTGGAACGAGCCCGGCGGGTGGTCGCCTGAGGACTTCAAGCGCTCACCCGAGCGCCCGCCCCTGTACGACTGGTGGTCGCAGTCGTCAGCGACGACGAGCTCGAGAAAAAACTCCGACAGCGTTCCCACAGCCTTCTTCTCGACGACGCCTGGTGACCGAGTAGCCCTCACCCGAAGAGCTGGCGACGGTCCGCTTGGTCGAGACCATCCCCGGCCAGCAACACATCGATCACGACCCCGACAAACATGAGGACCGCTGTGTGGCGCTTGCGTGGCCATCGTGCCGCTGGCCCAAGCGGGCAGCGGCCTTATGACCTTCAAGGTGCCCCGGGGCATGCTGCCGACCACGGTCGACCGGCAGGCAGCCGTGGCGGGCCACGAACCTCCGGTGCCCGTGGTGCGATCTGGTGAGCCAAGTCCGAGCGACCGGTTGCTCCGCTTCGCTGCGGCGTTCGCTGGCTCGAGAGGAGTTGGGATTGGGGCGACGAGCTTGGTGGTCGTCCAGCGAGTGGCCCCTAATATCTGACGGTGCAAACGACAAAGATCATTTCTGATCATCTCGGACCCCAGCCGAGCCCAGTACCGATCAGGAGGGTTCCGCATATGGAACCTAATGACATATCTCGAACTTTGCGCTTCGGGGGGAATGCGTCGACTGAGCAGCAAACACAACCTGGGTTTGGGAGTTCCACAAGGTGTGGTGGATCGGTACCCCACCTCCGCGTTTCGGGGGAGTACTCCTTCTTCAGCGGCGCGATCTTGCGTGTCGATGCACCGGGTTGGTAGTGGTGCCGCGTGCCCGGTCATGACTTGCACGAAAGCGAGATACCGATGCTGGTTATCTCGGCGCATCTCGACGATGCGGTCCTGAGCTGTGGTGCACTCCTTGCAAGGAACCCTGGCTCGGTTGTGGCAACCGTGTTCGCAGGAAAGCCAGGAGATTCCGATAAACCCGGTGAGTGGGATGACTTATCTGGATTCGCAACTGCGACGGAAGCCATCGAGGCTCGGCGAGCGGAAGATAGGAATGCTCTACAGCTCCTCGGGGCTGTTTGGGATCATGGTCCGGCGCTCGATTTGCAATATAGGCCGGTTCTAAACGAGCGTCGGCGTATTGTTCGCAACTATGTGGAAAGAGTGACCACAAAGTACGACGCAGCTCGTGTATTGATACCACTCGGTCTCAAGCACGAGGATCACATCGAACTGAGGAACCAGGCGTTAGATGTGTACAAAGAACGCCAACGTCGTAAACCATGGTTCGTCTATGTCGACCTCCCTTACGGTGCGAAATGGCCACGGCTCATCGAGAGTGCCGAAGCGGAAATCCAAGCGAAGGGATTCCGACTTGGGAGACGCGAAATGAGACAACGAGCGGACTTCGAACGCAAAGCGAAGGCGGTTTCCTGCTATGAGTCGCAGTCGAAGCTGCTTTTTGCTCCGAGAGCGAAGCGGCTTTTCAAGCCCAGGTTTGCCTCGTCGCAGATTCAATCAGAGGACCACAGGCTCCTTGAAGCGACCTGAACTCTGTGGTGGATCTCAGTTCACTGGTGGGGCTGCATCTCGGTCACCAAGATTCCGTGGTGACCTTGAAGGGCCAGACGGAGGTGCTGTGCGATCCGACTGTGCGGCGTGTCGTGGGGTGCGTGTAGCCGGCCTGAAGCTGTCGTCGTCCAAAATCGGCTCCGGCGGCGTCGGTCGACGGGCATCGCGGGCCTTAGAGCCGTAGCCATAGTAGTCGTGGACCGAGGCGTTCTCCGACCGCCGGGCCGTGGCCTTATTGAGGACGATGCCAGTTGACCAGGCGCTCACTTGGTTCAGCAGTTCGGTTGCCCGCTGTACTTCGGCCTGCTTCGTGTGTTCAGAGGCCACTACGAGAAGGACGCCGTCTGCATAGCTTGAGAGGACGAGGGCATCGGTGACCGGGAGCAAAGGCGGACTGTCGATGAGCACCATGTCATACTGAGCGGAGAGTTGGCGGAACATCTCAGCTGCTTCGTCGGACCCCAGTAACTCGGTTGGGTTCGATGGGATGGGTCCAGTACCAAGCAGAGTCAGCCCAGGAGTGTTGGCGATCGGCAGCAGCGACTTGTTCAAGTCGCCGTGACCAAGCAGCACCGAGGTGAAACCCGGCAGTTCTGTCTGTTGGAAGAACTGGCCGAGGCGCGGCCGCCGCAGATCGCAATCGACGACAACGACCCTTTCCCCAGACATAGCGAGAACGACCCCGAGGTTGGCTGCCGTCGAGGTTTTGCCATCGCCTCCGGAGGGACTGGTGATGAGGAGTGTCTTCAGTTTTGCGTTGTGGTCAGTGAACTGCAGGGAAGTGCGGAGGTAGCGGTACGCCTCGGCTGCCCTGGAGGAGGGGTCCAGCTCGGTGATCAGCATTGCCTGGCTCTTCGACCTCCAGGTCGAGATCTTGGGGATCATGGCCAGCACTGGCAGCCCACCACTGAACTGTTCGGCCTGGAGCCTGGTGTAGATCTTGTCGTCGAAGGACTCGGCAGCAAAGGCCGCGCCGATCCCGAGCAGGAGCCCGACCGCCAACGCAATCCCTCCGTCCCGCAGCGGTTTGGGTGAGCTCGGCGACGATGGCGTGGACGCTGGTGAGACTAGCTGGATCCCCCCCAAGGTCTGGGACCCGGCGACTTGGAGCTGCGCCAGTTCCTCCTTCAGCGCCGTTTCTTGGTTAGCCAAGGCAGAGACGGTGGACTGCTGATTCGGCTGGCTCTGCAGCGACTGGATCTGGGCATTGATGGATTTGATCTGAGACTGGTACTGCGCCTCGGCGGCCGTCAGAGCATTCATGGCGCTCGTGCTTTCGTAGTTCACGAAAGCTCGGGCATAGGTGTTCGCGACCAGGGACGCTCGGGCTGGGAGTGCGGCAGTGGCTGTCACGCCAATGACGTCGGTCTGCCCGACCTCAGATGCCGAGACGTTGGGGGAGAAGCCGAGTCTCTTGGAGACCTGCGCCTTCACAGGGGCACTCATCACGAGCTGTAGCTCGTCCAGGACATTGGTAGGCGAGATGGTCTGTTGAGTCCCCGTGAATGGCGACCCTCCGCTGGCCGGTTGTACGAGGAGTTGGGCAGTGGCCGAGTACTGCTTCTTCTGCGTGCTGATGTAAGCAACGGCGATGGCTATGCACATTACGGTGACGACCAGGATCCAGGCCCACCGGCGGCGCAAGACTCGGAGGGAGGTGCGCAGGTTGGCCTCGGCGGGTTCGAGTTCGCCCATAACTCACTTTCGCTGAATCGCTTGTTGGAAAGACACTGTAAAACTGGTACTCGAGGAATCCCATGAAGGAAGTTGCCATCGTAGGCTCATCTGGGCTGGCGATTGATGCAGGGAGGAATCACTTTTGGGGGATTTTCGGGCCCAGGAGGGGTGGCTCACGCCGCAAAACCGCACCGACACCGACACGCCCATTGAAGCGCCTGGGTGATCGTAACGTTCGCTGACCCGTGGGCTCGTCTGGTGTCACGTATTTCTGCTGGCGGTTCACATTCGTTCGCCAGATGTTTCGCGAGGATTCAAGATGGCGTGGCGAGCGTCAGAGACGGTCATAACCCCAGAGCCCGATGAGGTCGCGATCGAGGTACTCGCTAAAACGCTCAACCTCGGGTCTTAACGAGACTCGTAACGTGGCCATGAGTTCGTCATCGGAGACAGGCGGTGGCGAATAGACAAGCTTTAGCCGGACAGCTTGGAGAAGGCGTTTGCGCGTGGACTCCGTGACAAAGGCCTTGATCCCAGATTTTACCCTCCGAGAAATCGGACCTCGACCAACCGAAAATCGGTCAACGACATCGTCGAGGAGATGCGATCGCAGCGCGACAGTTGTATTCGCGTCTATAGACGTGATGGGCACCGAGTAATCGACGCCGAGGAAGTCGAAGATACGTCGCACCGTACGCTCGTTATCAGTCCGATAATCGTCGTAGATCAAAGTGAGCACCTGCTCGGGATGGAAAGCAGCATGATAACGGCGCAGTTGTTCCGTGTAGGAGACATGGCGGGAGTAAAGCAGTTCCTGTGGTCTGTAGGATCCCCGCGGCGGGCGACGTGCGCGCTCATCCTCAAGTGCGATTGCTTTGATTAAGTTTGGCTCGTTCTCCTGACCTGTCTGCAGATTAAGAAGATGATACGAGCGCAGGAACGAGGCTGGCTCACGAAAGATCACGATGATGCGAGATGCCGGGTTGAGTTCCTGGATCGAAGCTGCGGCCGAACGGGAGAACAGATACAAAACGGACGCTTCGCCGAGCTGCTGGTCCGGCGTCGCCGCTTCGAACAGTGCCAGATACTCGTCCATGGTCGTAGGGAGTGTCGCCAAGTACTCCTCGACCCTTGTACGTCGCAATCCCAATCGGGACCGGCGGAAACGCTGCCGCAGGTCGTTGGCGAGGAACAGGGGTTCCTTGGGATCTGTCATGAAGATCTCGGGATGCCAACGAAGCATCTCATAGAGCGCGGTGGTGCCGCTCCTGGGCTGGCCCACTATGAAGAAGTCGGGCACGCGCGGCACGGCCGACCCCGTCATACACGCCCGCTCATAGGTCTGATATAGCACCTGACGCAGCCACCGGATACAACCTGGTCCGCTGATCGCCGGTTGCAGTGGTGACGACATTAGTTGAGTTCCGTCCAACGTGCGATGGCCAGTTGCAGTGGTGTTTGGGCAGCCAGGAGCTCGAGCAAGTTCTGTGGAGCAGTGAGAAGAACGGCTCTATTGGCGCGCTGTCAGTGGCGGCAGCCGCCCAGCCCATCGAACCCGCGACCCGAGGATGCTTGGGGCGGCACGCCGGCGTGGGAGCGGAAACGCGATGTCGGGTGGAGCGTGTACCCCCGTTGCTTCGGGCCTCGGTGCGCTAGAGCTGACGAAAGCCGTGACCGCCAGCTAATAAGAAAAAATAGTGTCGCCTTGGGGGCGTAACCGATGCTGCGGGTTGCAGATAACCCAACCTCACCTGTGGACTTCCCGCGAGCCCCTGACCAGGATTGGGGACGTTGCGGGCCGACGCGAGGGAGGTCACTGCACGGCGCGTTCCGATTTGCATCGACGCGCTCGAGAGCCGTCACGTCCGTCCCGATTTCAATTGGCTCTGGGCCGGTTTGAGCGTTGGGGCGGGCGCGGATTCGTTACGACTTTAGGACGCAGCGCGACACATCGCGGTGGGAACCAGAGGCACCAGCCGGCCCGAAGAACAGCTGTGTAAGTTGCGACGGAAGTACGTGGAACTCAGACCGGGCGGGTCGCAAGGAACGAGCACCACCCTACGGGCTGTGCGAGACTGCGGACGGCGGCTCACATGAAGGTGGTCAGACAGGCGGACGGCCTTCGGCAGCACAACGACGTGCCCGGCTGTCACGAAGAGAGAGACGGCATGAGAGCTCGGAAAGTTGCCTGGCGACCCAACGGACGGAATACGCCGATCTGGCGACGCGCCGGAGTACTTCTCGGCGACAGTCCAGTTCTAATCGTGGGCTTGTTGGTGGTTTCCGTGCTTGCGGGCCTGTGCGAGGCAGTGATCCTTGGGCTTCTTGCATCGATCGCAGTGGCCCTGGTCGGCGATCACTCCACCGTCAACTTCCTGGTCGGCCCCTTGCACGTCGAAACTGGGTTGAGGGAGCTCCTGGTCGTGGGGTTCGCCACCGCACTGGCGCGCGTCGCTCTCCAGGGGTTCCTTTCTTACCTCCCTGCGCGCATCAGCGCGAAGGTACAAGCCGATCTACGTCTTCGATTATTTGCCGCCTTTAGCAGGGCACCGTGGTCGGTGCAGTCGGCCGATGGAGAGGGCAAATTTCAGGAGCTCGCCACCAGCCAGGTTCTCCAAGCGTCACAGGGCGTGTTCCAGACTATGACGGCTCTCACGGCTGGCGTCATGTTGTTCGTTCTCGTGGGCGCAGCTCTGTTAGTCCAGCTCACCACGGCGCTCGTCGTGATCGGGATGGCATTGGCATTGTTCTTCCTGTTCCGTCCGCTCAATAGGGTGGGTGTCCGTCAGTCGCGAGCCCTGTCATCCGCTCAACTCGACTACGCCGCCGGTATCCACGATGCGGTCAGTCTGGCCGAAGAGACCCAGGTATTCGGCGTGGGTGAAGCACAGGAGCGCCAACTCAGCCGTTTAGTCGAGGTCGCCCGCAAGCGCTACTTGTCGACTCAGTTTTTGGCTCGCCTGGTGCCAGGTGCCTATCAGGCCTTGGTGCTCCTGTTACTCGTAAGCGGACTCGCAGTTCTCGATGCCACGGCGAGTAGCCACCTCAGCTCCCTTGGGGCAGTCATCCTGCTCTTGGTACGAGCTTCGACCTATGGCCAGCAGCTGCAGGGCAGCTACCAGCTGTTGTCGCAAAGCCTCCCCTTCCTCGACCAGCTTGATGAGGCTGAGCGAAGCTATCGAGTGACGCCGGTAATCCGAGGAACAGGATCGACGACGAGAGTCCCTCCGATCGCGTTCGACGAGGTGTCGTATGCCTATACCCCAAGCCGACCAGTGCTTCGTCAGTTGAGCTTCCAAGTCGAGCCAGGAGAGTCGATTGGAGTAATCGGACCATCAGGAGTCGGTAAGTCGACGCTCGTCCAACTGCTCCTGGGCCTCCGAGAGCCCTCTTCGGGTCAATATCTGGTGGACGGAGAACGAGCGGAAGTCTGGTCACCGTCGTGGTGGTCCGGAGCCTTCGCCTATGTGTCCCAAGAGCCACACCTGCTACAAGGCACGGTTGCAGAGAACATCCGCTTCTTCCGTGAGCTCGACGATGCGGCGGTGGAACGGGCAGCACAATTGGCCCACATAGACGCAGACATCATGAGCTGGGAGAACGGTTACGAGACCCTGATCAGCCAGCGGAAGAATGCGGTATCAGGCGGCCAGAGACAGCGAATCTGTTTGGCAAGAGCGCTAGCGGGGAACCCAGTCGTGTTGGTACTCGACGAGCCAACTAGCGCACTTGATCACCGCTCGGAGTCTTTGGTTCAGGAGTCATTGGCTGCCTTGAAGGGCCACCTCACATTGTTCGTGATCGCCCATCGTTTGTCCACCCTGAGCCTGTGTGATCGGGTCATGGTCCTCAAGGAGGGCAGGATCGAGAGCTTCGCATCGCTCGAGGAGCTAGAGCGGTCGAACGACTTCTATCGGAAGGCGGTATCCCTTTCACATTTCAAAAGCCTCGAGGTCTCGTCATGAGAGGGCGTGGCGCTCATTCGCACGCGATGAGTCGCACGGGTGTCGCCAATCTCAATGTCTGGTTCGAGTCGTCGGCCACCTTCCGCCGGACTACCGCCCAAGGACCGCTCTACATGAGGGTGATCCCGAATGAAACACTCGGTCCAAGGACGATCTCAGCATGCCGATGGCGTGGATTCCATTTATGGTGCTTCTGAGATTGGCCATTCCAAGCTCTGAAAGACCGATCCTGCGCGGCGCTGATGCGGGCAGCGTCTCGTTCTATTGCTGCGGCGTTCGAATCGACACCCCAACCCAGGAGCTTGCCGCCGAGCGAATCCTCGCCGCAGGCCTGGAGCGCGTTCCGCTGTCAGTCCACCTTTGCAACGCGTATACCCTGTCGCTTGCGTCAGACGATCGCGACTTCGGCGCGCGGCTCAACGCGGACGATCTCAACCTTCCAGATGGTATGCCGCTCGTGTGGATCGCGCGGAGACTGGGCATGCGCTGGCTCACCAAGCGAGTCTACGGACCCGACCTCATGGCCGAGGTGCTGGATCGGGGACGATGCCTTGGTCTCCGGCACTACATGTATGGGTCGACTCCTGAGGTGTTGGAAGCGCTGCAGCACGAGCTCGAATCACGCTACCCAGGTCTCGATATCGTTGGAGTGGAGGCGCCGCCGTTCCGGGCGCTCACAGACGCCGAGGTTCGATGCAACATCGAGCGCATGCGCACATCCGGTGCCGACGTAGTCTGGACCGGGTTGGGTACTCCGAAGCAGGACGAATTCGTCCATAGCTTCCATCAGCAGATCGGCCGGCCGACGGTGGCAGTTGGCGCAGCGTTTGACTTTTTCGCTGGGACAACCAAGCAGGCACCTCCGTGGATGCAGAGCAGCGGCCTCGAATGGCTGTTTCGACTGACCCACGAGCCCAGAAGGCTGTGGCGACGCTACCTGATCGGGAATACGAAGTTCTTGAGGGGTCTGGTCGTCGAAGGAACTCCCATTGCGTGGCGTGTGGGAAAGTTGGATTGCGCTGAGCGGCCCCGTGTCCGCGAAACTGCACTTTTGGCGAGGTTCAACGTGAGAGAGGCCGTCTTCTCCTTCCGATCCCTTTTCCGTTCGTCTGAAGACGCTGTAAAGGCGCTCATCGTCGATGCCAAGCGGTCGGACCGTGGTGCCGACCACGAGCTGGTTGCCCGACGTCACAGCCGTGGAAAGTTCTCGGGAATTGTTATGCACCGAACCGAGGAGTGTGACCATTGAGCGCGCCTGCCATGGGTCGTCGCCCTGGGCGCTCGGTGTCCGGAGTGTTTCACCTCCGGACACGTTTGTCTCTTATTGCTGTGAGTCGCCAACTGGCGGAGCACAGGTTCATCGTCCAAGCGACGACGGATGCTCTGGGGTGGGTTGTCGCAATCAACTTGGCGGTCCTCCTCCACAACGACTTCGATTCCAACCACCACGCCTGGCGTTACGGCCTGCTACTCAGCCTGGGTGCCGGCTGTATCAACATCCTCGTCGGCACGCTGTTTGGCCTCTACATTGGTCGGTACGCTGTTGGCAGCTTCGAGGAGATCGTGCCACTGGTCAGAACGGCCATCGTTACCACGACCATAATTTTCGTCATAAACCTCGCGTTCGGGATGCCGATCGGTGGTGGCGCTCTTATCAGCGGTGGACTGTTCGCCCTCCTTCTCATGGGGTCCGCGCGCTACGTCTACAGGAAGCTGATTGAGCTTCATCTCCGTGCGCCCATGGGGGAAAGCGTTCATCGCCTGATCGTGTACGGGGCTGGTGAGGGTGGCCGGGCTGCCCTTAGGTCCCTCGCACGCGACCCTGCCAGCGGCTACCTGCCCGTCGCCCTCGTCGACGATGACCCGCGCAAGCGCCACCGGCGAATCATGGGTGTGCCGGTGACTGGTACCGGGACACAACTCGAAGAGGCCGTGGGCCGGCATCAGGCTGACACTCTCTTGATCGCTATCCCGAGCGCGGACGGAAGCCTCATCGCAAAGCTCATGCGGCTGGGCCTGGATGCCGGCCTCAAGGTCAAGACCGTGCCACCGCTCGCCCAACTGCTTGGCACCGACCTCGACCAGCTCGATATCCGAGATTTGACCGATCAAGACCTACTCGGTAGGCGCAGTGTCACCACCGACATCGATGCTATTGCCGGCTACATCACGGGTAGGAAGGTGCTCGTCACCGGAGCCGGGGGGTCGATCGGTTCCGAACTGTGCCGTCAGCTCTACCTCTTCGCACCGGCCGAATTGATCATGATCGATCGCGACGAATCCGGCCTTCATTCGGTGCAGATGTCAATCGAAGGCCGTGCCCTCCTCGACACCGATGACCTTGTCCTGATCGACATCAGGGATCGGATCGGTCTCTCCCGCTTGTTCGTCGAGCGCCGTCCGGACGTCGTGTTTCACGCCGCTGCTCTCAAGCACCTTCCGATGCTCGAACGGGCTCCGATGGAAGCGGTGAAGACCAACATTTGGGGCACCCTGGCGCTCCTTGAGGCGGCGGCCGAATCGGGAGTCGAGCGGTTCGTGAACATCTCCACGGACAAGGCCGCCTCACCCATCAGCGTGCTGGGCTATTCGAAACGAATCTGCGAGCGGCTGACCGCTTACTTCTCTGGGGAGACGGGAAAGCCTTATCTCAGTGTGCGGTTCGGGAACGTGCTTGGCACGCGGCGGATCGGTGCTTACAGCATTCCAAGCCCAGATCGCCGCGGGTGGACCGCTGACCGTGACCGATGCCGGCGTGACCCGCTATTTCATGACCGTTGAGGAGGCCGTCCAGCTGGTGATCCAGGCCGGCGCGATTGGGCGAGGTGGCGAGGCGCTCGTGCTCGACATGGGTGAACCAGTTCGGATCGACGACATTGCCCGGATGCTCGCGGCTTATTCAACCCGCCCGGTCGAGATCGTGTACACCGGTCTGCGATCCGGCGAGAAGCTGCACGAAGTCCTGCTCGGTGAGGACGAGGTGGACGATCGTCCAGTGCACCCGATGATCTCGCACGTCCCCGTGCCGCCACTGACCCCCAACGACGTCCAGCGGTTCAACCCGCTTGACCCGTACGATTCCACGGTCTCCCTCATGCGATCGATCTGCCAGCGGGAAGCGACGGCTCGGCCTCTCCTCTGAAGCGAACTCAGCGGCCGACGACGCTTCTCGCGGTCGGCAAGAGGTTAGGCGGGCGCCGCGCTGCAACCCGAATGTAGTGCGCTTCGCCGGATGGAGCGATCGGACGACGCTCCGCAGCAGAGGGCACCGCTGCACTGGACGCTACCGACGGGTGCCGTTCAAGGGGATGTTCGGGCCTCAAACCACAAATCGGGTAAAGAGGCAGGTTAACAATGCCGACGACAAAGGAAACCCGCCGCAAGCGGGCGCAAATCCACGGGATTCTCGAGTTAGCTGGGGCTGCTGAGGCGGTATTGAAGTCCACACCATCGCGCCATTCAGCCTTCTAGCTCGGTCTGGTCCAGCGAGGAGCAATGTCGGCACGTTCAACTCGTCGTTTCTGGTTGGTCGCGCTCGCAATGGCATTGGCTTCAACACTGCCGGTTGGCTCCGCGGCCATGAGCAGCGCGTCTGCTTGTGGCGGCCCGATCACGATCACAGCAGGGGGTACATACTCGGGCTGCTGGGTCGCCAACCAGCAGCGCACGGCGGTAACGATTGCCACCTCGGCCCCTGTCACAATTACCGACTCTGTGATCGAGAGTGCGGTAGGACTCCCGCCGAACTCTAAGCTCTCAACGTTCGTGCAGGACTCCGTCGCGGGCGTCAATCTCACGATCACCGACACCCAATTCTTCGGGCTGTATCCCGGTGGCAGCAACCTCTGGATGGGCAATGCCGTGACCCTGAGCCACGGGTTCGCATCCTTCATTTTTCAGCACAACTACATCGCACAGGCGGGCGGAATCTACCTGCTTGACAGCAATCCCACTGGCTCCGTGCTCGTTCAGTACAACGTTGCCCAGGATATCGACGGGCGGATTACCAATGGTACTGGCGGCTATGTGACGAGCGGCGGCGTGGGCGTGGGGTATGTCAAAACCGACTTCATCCAGTTGAACCACGTCAACGCCGCTGGGATTGACATCGCGTGGAACCAGATTCAAAACATTCCGAACGCGAGTCGAGTCGAGGACAACATCAGCATCTTCAGCAGCAACGGGACATCAGCATCACCGATCAGCGTCCATGACAACTACATCGACGGTGGCTATCCATATCCAGTGATGAACACAGACTACGACGGTGGCGGCATCATGCTGGGCGACGGCGGTGGGAGCTATCAGGACGCCTATAACAACCAGGTCGTCGCTACCACGAACTATGGCATCGCCAACTCTGGGGGGACAAACACCTCGATCTACAACAACACCGTCGTGTGCAGCGCGACCCTCCCAAACGGCTCCGTTTTACTTGGGTCGAACGTCGGCATCTATTCAGCCAATGAACAGCCCGCGGAACCCTATGGGAACAACTCGGTCACCAACAACATCTCTGGCTGGATGGATAGTTCCGGTCGCAACGATTTTTGGCTGCCGGGCGCTTCATCGACCTCTGGAAACACCCACCTGAACGACAACCAACTCGCGATCACGACGACCGACGTGAACGAACAGTGGACGGCGTGGCAAGCGAAGCTATCGAGCAACGGGGTCACAGTCGGCACGGGAACGAGCCCGACACCGCAACCCATACCGACCACCCCCGGCGACGATGGCTACTGGATCGCCCACTCGGATGGCGCAGTTGATCCGCACGGTGACGCACCGAATCTCGGAGGAGTGCAAGCACCGACGCTGAACGCGCCGATCACCCAAATCGTTGCCGAGCCCGACGGTGGCGGCTACTGGCTGGTGGCCTCTGACGGCGGGGTTTTCAGTTTCGGGGATGCACAGTTCCACGGTTCCACCGGCGGCATGAGATTGAACCAGCCCATCGTGGGCATGGCCGCGGCGCCCGACGGTGGCGGCTACTGGCTGGTGGCCTCTGACGGCGGGGTTTTCAGTTTCGGGGATGCACAGTTCCACGGTTCCACCGGCGGCATGAGATTGAACCAGCCCATCGTGGGCATGGCCCCGACGCCCGACGGCGGTGGCTACTGGCTCGTAGCCTCCGACGGCGGGATCTTCAGCTTCGGGGATGCAGGGTTCCTCGGTTCCACCGGCGATCTGCGACTCAACCGGCCCATTGTGGGCATGGCCCCGACGCCCGACGGCGGTGGCTACTGGCTCGTGGCCTCCGACGGCGGGATCTTCTCTTTCGGGGATGCAGCGTTCCTCGGATCCACGGGCGGCATGAGACTGAACCAGCCCATAGTTGGCATGGCCTCGACGCCCGAAGGTAGTGGCTACTGGCTGACGGCTTCTGACGGCGGGATCTTCTCCTACGGCGACGCACGGTTCTTCGGCTCCAGTGGGCTCAGCCTCGCTCCGATTGTCGGAATGGCGACCTGACGAGAACGTCGACGCGACGGACTGCCGATCGCCACGAACTGAGCCCGACGCCCGCTTCGGGCATCACCATGGACGTCGACCCCAGATTGGCCCTTCCTGCGAGGAAAGAATCGTCCTGGTCAGAACGCCCTTTGACCCGAAGTGCAAAGTGCCCTACCGTGACCTCTGGATAACGCTACGACTTTCGTCCGGGGTCGGCCGAACAAGGGTCCATATGGGAGGTCGAAGGGCAAAGAGTGAGTCGCGACATCGGCCCGGTGAAGGCAGACGAGAAAGTATTCAGGCCGAAGGAGCGCAAATCACTTGCTCAGTCGAGTCGGGGGGTCGGTGAAATTGCGACCCTGGCAGCGCCTGCCGCGGATCCAACTGATCTTGGGATGTTCCACGCGGTGGACCTCGACCCTTGGATGCAATCGGGAGCCGCTCCGAAGCTGCTCGACGGGGTATACGTCCCAACCACGTATGAGCACTTCGTGAAGCGCCCACTGGACGTTGTTTTCGCGGCCCTCCTCGTGCTCCTGTCTCTACCGATCTTCCTAGGGTTGTCCCTGGCCATCCGATTCTCCGTGGGGTCCGGCGTCATCTATCGGCAAGAACGGGTCGGGCGTGGAGGTCGGCGGTTCACTATGGTCAAATTCCGGACGATGCTGCCGGATCGCCGCGTCTCCCAGTCGTTTCAAGCCGTGGACCGCCGGACCTGCCACAAGCGGGACGACGACCCCCGCCATACGAAGGCGGGCCGCTGGATCCGTAAAACGAGCCTCGATGAGCTCCCGCAGCTCTGGAATGTCATCAAGGGTGACATGGCGCTCGTCGGACCTCGGCCTGAACTCCCGAGCGTTGTGGAGCGGTACGAACCCTGGCAGCACACTCGCCACGAGATTCGTCCGGGCCTGACCGGCTTGTGGCAGACCTCAAACCGCGCTGGCGGTCTGGCGAGCGAGGGTGTGCACCTCGACTTGGACTACATGCAGAAGCTGTCGTTGGTGACCGATTGCAAGATTCTCCTCCGTACGGTCCTTGTCGTGATTCAACGCACCGGCCACTGATCGCAGCCACCTGTTGCCAATGTGCGAGATCTGCGAACAAGTCGTCGGGACATCTGGGGCGTGAAATGTTGCCACCACGAGTAGAGCCAGGCTCCTGTCGAAGGTCGACCGTCCTGATGGAATCGTGCCGCAACAAGAAAGAGGTGTGACCATGACCCAGCCAGTTCCCAAGGATGCTCGCATCTACGTTGCTGGGCATGGCGGACTCGTCGGTTCCGCCATCATTCGCCGCCTGGTCGATGGCGGCTACGTCAATATCCTTACCGCCACCCGCGAACAACTCGATCTACGAGATCAAGCAGCGGTCAACTACTGGTTTCGAGCGAACCGCCCTGACTACGTGTACCTCGTGGCGGGCACCGTAGGCGGCATCATGGCCAATGCCACCCGCCCCGCAGAGTTCCTCTACGACAACATGATGATTCACGCCACAGTCGTGCATGCCAGCTCCCTGTTCCCAGTCAAAAAGCTCCTGTACTTGGGCAGCTCTTGCATCTACCCCCGCGAGGCATCTCAGCCGATGGCGGAGGACGCACTCCTCACCGGGCCGTTGGAGCCCACCAATGAACCCTACGCCATCGCCAAGATCGCGGGAATCAAGCTCTGTCAAGCCTACCGGGCGCAATACGATTGCAACTTCATTTCGGCCATGCCGACCAATCTTTATGGCCCGAACGACAACTTCGACCTTGAGGGTGGACATGTCCTGCCCGCCCTCATCCGCAAATTCCACGACGCCAAGGTATTCGAGGAGTCTCTGGTCATGGTTTGGGGTTCTGGATCTCCACGCAGAGAGTTTCTGTACGTTGAAGACCTCGCGGACGCCTGCGTGTTCCTAATGGACGCCTATGACGAACCCGGGCACGTGAACGTAGGAACCGGTGCGGACGTAACGATTACTGAGCTGGCCGACACTGTTCGTGACATCGTGTATCCGGGCATCGGGGTCGTCTTCGACCACACTAAGCCCGACGGCTCACCTCGAAAGCTGCTCAACATCTCCAAGCTCTCCGCTCTCGGATGGACGGCTTCGACGTCATTACGCGAAGGTATCGAGAGGACGTACGAGTGGTTCTTGTCCCAGGACTCGCGGTCGTTGCCGCTCGCCCGCGCCGTCGTCGGCTCCTAAAGGCGGAGCACTTTTGGCATGCCCTGTCTGGGATAGCCCCCACCTGTCGTACGGCCAGCAGGGATCGTTTTCGGCTCCATGACCTGCAAAAGCGAAATGAAAAGGCAAGCACCCTTTCAACCGAGCCGGCCGATGACGCAACTCCGAGTTCTGCTCGTCCTCGAATACTCCGGTTCCTCCCATTGGGCACTCTGGCGTGCGGTTACCGCGCTCGGCGTCGACCTGCACATTGTCGCGACTGTCGACGCTCCGATCGCGCCCGAATTGCCGTTCGTTCCAGAACCGCCGGACTTTGGGAACTTCCACTCCCTTTCGCCTCGGAAGCTGCGTGGAGACCGCCCGCTTTGGTGGCACTACAAGGGTCTCGACGTCGTGGTCGATGAGGTGCGACCAGACATCTTGCACTTGAAGACTGAACCTTGGTCTCTTGTGACCGGTCAAGCACTGCGGGCGGATGTCCGCACAGTCGTTCACGGAGCCGAGATGCTCTACGATCAAGGTGGGACAGTGGAGAGAGAGGTGCGGCGTTTCATCGCGAAACGAAACCTCCAGAGGCTGGACGGCTTCGTCGGCTGGAATACGGGCGCAGTCACCGCCGCGCGCTCTTGGGGCCTGCCATTGTCGACGCCAACTCTCGTTGCTCCAGCGGAGATTCCAGAACCAGATGTGTTTGGCGCCGCGGGGTTAGCACGAGTTACGACGCGGAACGAACTCCAGTTCGGTGATGATTTTGTCGTTGGTTTTTTCGGACGTTACGTCTCCGAGAAGGGTTTAGCCTGGCTCGTTGATGCCTTTGGGGAGATTTCTCCAATGGGGACGCAGCTGGCCTGTTTCGGTAGCGGTCCGGACGTCTCGATCATCCGTCGCGCCAGCAACAAGACGAGCGGTCGTGTCCGCGACTTTGGGCCCCTCCCGTTGAAAGAAGTCGGTCGGACCATGGCGGGTATTGATGTACTCGTCGTACCCTCAATCCACGGGCCGGATTCGGCTGAGCAGTTCGGTAAGGTTGCCGTCGAGGCAATGCTACTCGGGGTCCCCGTAGTCGTGAGCCGGGTCGGAGCCCTACCTGAGGTGATCGGCGGTAGCGGATTGCTTGTGGACGAACTTGACGTCAAGGGGCTCACGGCCGCGATCGAACGGGTCAGGGATGATCGCGACTTTCGGCTTGATCTCGGGAAGGCTGGCCAAATGCACGCCATCGCGATGTTCGAACCTCGGAAGGTAGCCGAGCGGTTGGTTGATTTTTGGGGACGGGTGGTTGGCCAGGGCAATGATGAGTGAGTCGGACTGCAGTTCACGCACCCGGCTTGCCGTCCTCATGACCTGCCACAATCGCCGAGCACTGACGATAGCCTCCCTCCGTTCTCTGTATGCCCAAGAGTGTCCCGACGCGACCCTGTCGGTCTTCCTTGTTGACGATGCAAGCACCGATGGAACCAGTGAGCAAGTTCGCACCGAATTCCCTGCGGTCAGGTTGATCTCCGGGGACGGAAATTTGTACTGGGCCGGAGGAATGCGCGTCGCCGAGGAGGTGGCTGTTCAGACCGATCCAGACTTCCTTATCTGGCTAAACGACGACGTCACGCTGTACCCCGGCGCGATCCGGACGTTGCTTGCGACCTACAGTGAGTCGTCGGCCCGAGGGACGATGGCTTCGATCATGGTAGGTGCCACGTTAGATCCGGACACCGGCCTGACGAGCTACTCGGGACTGGTGCGACCTCACCACCTGCGGAGGATGCGCTTCGACAAGGTCGATCCCGGCAACGTGCCCGTTGAAGTGGAGACGATGAACGGCAATCTCGTGCTCATTCCTCGCTCCACCTATCGGCACGTCGGGCCACTCGACTCTGAGTTCACTCACAAGATGAGCGACCTCGACTACGGCCTGCGGGCCCGCTCATCGGGGTGCCAGGTGTGGCTTGCGCCTGGGTACCTGGGCAGTTGTGCGCCGAACGCGCAGGAACAACCCTGGATGGACAAATCAGGCTCGCTGGGGGAGCGGATCAGACTCATTCTGTCTCCAAAGGGCCTTCCGCCTCTTGAGTGGTGGCGATTTGTACGTAGACACAGTGGATTCCTGGCGCCTCTCTTGTTCGCCACGCACTACACCCGCTTTGTGTTCCGCGCGCTTGTGCAGCAGCTATCTCGGGGAGGCCGGTGGCGATCGACAGCAAGTCCTGCCGACAATCAGCTAACGAGCTCAGCCAGTCATCGCGGATCCCGTGGATCGACGAGTTGCCTACGGGTCCTGCACGTCCTGGACGTGCTGCGTCCGTCTGGCCTCGAGGTGATGCTCGAGGTGGCCGCTCCCTTCTGGACGGACCACGGCATTGAGTCCCAGATCCTCACCGTCGGGTTCGTCCCGGGCCCATTTGCGGGCAGGCTGGCCTCGGCGGGCTACCAGATCCATCAGCTACGGCCGACGCCACACCGAGCGCTGCTGAGGGGCTTTGCCCGTCTCCTCGACGCTGAAGACATCGACATAGTCCATGTGCATGTGGAGCGGGCCAACTTTTGGCTCGGTGCCATCGCGCGCGCCCGTGGTATCGGGGTCGTGTATACGTCCCACGCCAACTTCCCGTTCACGGGCACACTACGGATTGAGCGGGTGCTCCAACGGGCCATTGGTCGCAGGATGGGGATCCGGTATACCTCGGATGGAGCGAGCGTTGCCCTCAACGAATCGACGCGATTCTTCAACAAGACGACCGTTTTCTCGGCCTGGTGCGATCTGGGGCATTTCTCCCCGCCGACCACATCGGAGCGTCTTGAGGCGCGTCGCCACCTGGGCCTTGACACCCAGTTTGTCATCCTGACCGTCGGGAACTGTGCGGAGATCAAGAATCATCAGCTACTTCTGCGCGCACTGAACCTGTGCGACGATCTCGACTACGTGTATCTCCATGCCGGCGATCACTCGGGAGCAACGGGGGCCTACGAGATCGAGCTAAGTCGTATGTTGGGTTTGAAGGAGCGAGTGCGATTCCTAGGCCGGGTTGATGACGTCTGCACGGTTTTGCACGCGGCCGACCTGTTCATCACGCCATCTCTGTCAGAGGGGTTGAGCATTGCCTCAGTCGAGGCTCTTGGTTGCGGGGTACCACTCTTACTCACCGACGTACCAGGTCTGGCGGAGTTCCGTCGATACGGTGGTGACATCCGTTACGTCGACCTGGACGCCACTGCCATGGCACAGGCTATCCAGTCGGTTGCCGGCGCCGCGCGAGCACAGGCCGGGACCGCGAGACCATCTCAAATGGACGAGGCGCTGCGCAGCGCTCTCGATCCGTCGGAGGGTGTCCAACAGTATGCGCGTTCCTATTTGTCGACCAAGGTTGGTGGGCGCACACGTGGGCAACGCCTCATCGCTTGGCGAGCACCGAGTCGCCAAGTCGGCCGGCCGCGAGTGCCAACTCGGTTGGGCGAAGGTTGAATTGGATGGGGACCTTAGACCATCTCCTCCTCATCGGCCTCGCATTGGCTCTTATTCTCGAGGTTGTGATTGTCTTCGGTATCGCGCCGCGCATCGCGTTGGGCGCGAGCGTCGTTATCGTCGTGTTTAGCGCGTTGCCTTTCACCCCATCTATCACCGTGGGCGGGTTTCACTTCTATCTCGAAGACGTCTTCTGCGTCGCGTTGGTTGGCGGCACGGGAGTCCGAGTGGTGATGCGCAAAGGTGTTGCCGTTCCCGGCCTGGTCGGTTTGTGGTTACTAGTTGTTCTCGCCATCGTTCGCGGTGTGAGCATGTTCGGTCTCCAGCCGGCAGTCAACGAGGCCCGCCAGTTGTTGTACTTCACCGCGGCGATGGTCTATTTCTCCACGGTTCCAGGCCATCCACGGTTCATCGCAAGTTTTCGTCGAGCGTGGTTGTTCGTCGGTACGCTGATGGTCGGTGTGGGAGTCTTTCACTGGGCGCAGTCCGGCCTCGGTGCTCTTACCTCAAACTCCGTGTCGGGTCGTATCCTCACGGGTTCTGGCGCCGCCTTGGTGCTCGAGGCTGCGGTCGTCGCGCTGGTGTTTCCAGTCGGCCGCGGGATGTGGAGATGGCTCTTTCCGACCATCTGCCTCGGAGTCGTGGCACTGAGCCTGCAACGGACCACCTGGATCGCTGCGTGCGTTGGCCTTCTCGTCCTTGTTGTCTCGGCCATTCGCATCGGCGAGCGAAAGAGTATTGCGCTCGCACGGACGATCCTCGCCATGGTCGGCGTCGCGCTGGCCTTGCTACTCGTTGTTGGCCCCGTGGGTGTCGACTCGACACTCGGAGGTGGATCTGGATCGAGCTTCGCTCAGGCGGGCACTTTCGGTTGGCGAGTCGCGGGGTGGCAACAGTTGGTGCCCCGCCAGTTGAGCGGCTCGGTCGAGAATCTGCTCTTGGGCAATCCCGCAGGGTCCGGCTTTGCACGGGTGATCGACAATCAGGAGGTCACCGTTGCCGCTCACAGCGAGTACGTCACTGTCTTCGTGTCACTCGGCATCATCGGCTTGTTATTGCTGGTCGCGTTGCTCGTATCCCTCGTCAAGGCGCTGCGGAGGCGCACCCGCAGCCAGGATGACACGGATCGTCGTATCGCGATGTTGTTCCTTGCGCTGGTAGCCATCGAGTTCGTCGAGTTTGTTTCTTATTCCTGGGGGACTGCTTTTGGATTGGTCCTCGGAATTGCGATGGCGTTTTCACGCGGCACGGGGCCTGACGCGGCTGCGTCGTCGCTCCCACTTCGCGTCGGCATGGTCGAGACGAGTCGCGCTCGAGCCTCCGACGCACGGGGTGGGTAGATGCCAATCGACTCGTGGTCTGCGGTCGACCAGTGCCTCGGCTGCAAACGAGCCGAACGGCCGCTCAGAGGCCGCAAAGGCCCCCCGTGAAGATCGTCATTAGCGCGCCAATTCAGGTCGAGCGACTCGCGGATTGGCTACCGCCCTCGATCGGCACAGGCCTCCCGGTCGGGTTCGGCGGAGTGCCGTCGACAACCCTGGCACTTGGCCTTCTTGTCCGAGGCCACGAACTTGTCATCGTGACCCTTGACCCCAACATCGAAGCTCCCATCGAACTGCGTGGGAACCGAATCGAAGTCCGTGTCTACCCCTCACGCCAGGGTGGTCGGGCGCGTGACTATTTCCGACTCGAGAGGGCATACATCCGCAGGTCGATTCTGGAGGTGGCCAACCGGGTCGACGTCGTGTCGGCGCACTGGGCTTACGAATTCGCACTCGGGGCTCTCTCAACGCAAGTCCCGACTGCGGTGCACCTCCACGACTGGGCTCCGGCCCAACAACGCTTCTCCCCAAGAGGCAGCGCTCGAATACATTTCGCGGTGAAGGCCGTCATGACCCTGGACGTCATGCACCGGAGCCATCATTTGAGCGCTGTGTCTCCTTACATCGCCCATCGCGCCCAACGCTGGGCGCACGGTCCGGTGACCGTAATTCCAAATCCCATACCGGTGGACGATTTTCTCGAGCTTCCCCGACGACGCGCCCATGGCCGGGCATCGATCATCACCATCAACCATGGGTTCAGCCCGCTCAAAAATGTTGCGACGCTCCTCAAGGCGTTCCCGCTGATCCGCGCTTTGATTCCCCATGCCAAGCTTCGCTTGATTGGACGAGAGTACGAGATGGGCGGACCGGCTTGGGTCTGGGCGGTCCAGGCTGGATTGACCGAGGGCGCCGACTTCGTCGGCCCCCTCGGGCACAGCGATGCCCGGGCGGCAATGGACGTCAGCGACCTGGTCGTTCATCCTTCTCTCGAAGAGGCCTGTCCGATGGTTCTGGCCGAGGCGATGGCCCGCTCGGTTCCCGTGGTGGCGGGGGAGAGGAGCGGCGGGGTGCCGTGGGTGCTCGATGGCGGAGAGTGCGGGGTGCTCGTAGATGTCCGCTCTCCGGCGGCGATTGCGCGAGGCGCGGTCCGCCTCCTCGAAGCAGACGAGGATTGGGACAGACTGGCGGCCGCGGCACTGCGGTCGTCTCGCAAGCGTTTTCTGGCCCCCACGGTCATAGAGCAGTATGAAGACCTGCTCGCGAGTGTTGCCTCTCGGTCCTGAGGATCCATTCAAGTCGGTGTTCCGCTTAGAACGACAAACTCGGAGGGCTACCCGCTCCGACACGATTTCCCTGGCCGAAGGAACAAGAGCACCCATGATTGGACGCAGAGATAAGGGCCGTTTTCTGATACTTGGTTGCGGACATACCGGGACGACGTTGATCAGCGGTATTTTCCACATCAATGGCTACGGAAGCTTTAGGATATCGCAAGACTTCGAAAACTTGGATCTGAATGTCTTGAATCAGAAGATTTTGAGCGGATCAGATGTGAGCGAAGACGATATCAATGCTTTTATCGGAGCCGTCGAGAAACGAACCGGCGGAAAGTGGTCATTGAAGGATCCGAGGCTGTCCGAGACGGTAGGTCGCTTCTATCGCAATCTTTCGCAACCAGTAAAGATCATTTTCAACTATCGACACCCTGGCGCAACGGTACGGAGTCTCATCAAGGACCGAGAGACCTACGAACCTTTTCTGACGCCCGAACAAATGCTGGAGAGTGCCGAAGAGGAGTGGTTGAGGCGCAATCGCGCGGTTCTCAGCTTTTTGGAGAAGGAGAACCGCAGCCCTGTGCTCATTGTCCGTTATGAAGACCTTGTGGATCGGAAGCTCGATCAGACGTTGTCCCGGTTCGTCGGTCATTCAATGGATCTGAGTTTCATCGAGCCAAAGAAGCGCCACTCAGCGCCGATGCTCGTCAACGACACCCTCTTGGAGCTATATGACATTCTCAATCGTCGATCGGAAGACAACCACCGGGAGATCTTTCGAACAACGAAGCCGGTGCAGGTGAGGGCCACCCGCAGAGCTACGCCACGGACTCGCATTCACGTCGTGTCAAACCGGCTTATCAATGGTTATCGATGGAGAGTGGGCAAGATTCGCAGGCTTCGACCGAGCGCGAGGATGGCCGATAGGCCGGGCAGCTGTGTCCCCCCAGCTTGAACTGCGACATTGGATAGTGTGCGCGACGATTGCGTCTTCTCGTTCCGAGAAGCACGAGCCATTTCTTACTCAGGTAAGTGTGAAGCGACTGATGGAGGCGCTGGGGCCAACGCCGTCGTCGTCGCACCGCTTTTCGACCCGACCGGACCGTGATGGGTGCCGATGATCCACTGACCGAACTCGCCGTGCCTCTCGTCACCGCGGCCATTGACAGCGCCTTCGATCCCGAGATCCCTCAGCCACACCCCATGCGGCCGCCGCCCAGTACGATTACATCCTGCGTAACCTCGATGTGTGCCAGGCGCTTCTCCTCATCAAAGCTCCGACTCTCGTCCTGCACACCAGCGGCAATCTCATCGTGCCAATCGAGCTCAGTCAGTACTTGGCGGACCACATCGAGGGGGCGACGTTTGTCGAGCACCAAGGCCCCGATGTCGGTGCGATTCTGGCTCCGCCCACCGAGGACCTTGCGCTAATCGCCGAGTTCATGACAGGCAAACGCGCGGCCATCGAGATTGAGAGCATCCTCACCACCGCCCTCTTCACTGACATCGTGGATTCGACGCGCCAAGCAGCTCACCTCGGTGATCGTCGTTGGCGAGCGTTGCTCGACTCCCACGACGCTGTCATACGCGAACAACTTCGGCTATTCCGTGGACAGGAGATCAAAACCACGGGAGACGGGTTCTTGGCCAGCTTTGACGGGCCGGCTCGTGCCATCCGGTGCGCCAGCGCCATGGTCGAGGCCACGCAAGGTCTCGGTCTCGAGATCAGAGCGGGCTTGCATACTGGCGAATGTCAGGTTCGGGGCAGCGACCTCAGTGGCATAACCGTCCATATCGCTTCTCGTCTCGGTTCGATGGCGATGGCCGGGGAGGTATTGATCTCGAGGACGGTGAAGGACTTGGTCATCGGTTCGGGCATCGAGTTCGCTGACCGTGGTGAGCACGAGTTGAAGGGCGTTCCCGGCTCTTGGAGGCTTTCGCTGTCACTGAGTGATTCTCGACCCCCTTCCCCGATCACATGTTATCCGGGATAGTGCGGCTGGGCTGGGCCGACAGCTATCACTCGACCAGGACTTCGGTCAAGGTTCCCCTTTCGCTTGACCGCAGCTTCGAGTAAAGCGACGATTTGTCTGTGCCGTCGGGGACTCGTTACGCCAAAAGCGGCGATGTTCACATCGCTTACCAGGTCAGTGGCAAGGGACGACCCGATGTTGTGCTCGTTCCGGGGTTCGTCTCGAACGTCGAGCTGATGTGGGATCTGCCCTTCACGGGGAGCGTCTTGAGATGGGCCGGCGAGTTCGCCCGCGTCATCTCCTTTGACAAGCGAGGAACGGGATTGTCCGATCGATCGGTCGGGGTTCCAACCCTTGAGGAGCGCATGGATGACGTGCGGGCGGTCATGGATGCTGCGCACGTCGATCGAGCGTCGCTCTGGGGAATCTCTGAAGGCGGACCGATGTGCATCCTCTTCGCTGCCACATATCCGGAGCGCACCTCTTCCCTCGTGCTTCAAGGTTCCTTTGCACGCTTGGCTCAAGCGCCAGACCAACCATTCGGGTATCCCCTTGATGCGGTCGAGCCGATTGTTGCCACATTCGAGCAACAGTGGGGCACCGGCACGGTGTTTCAGAACTTCTTTCCGAGTTCGGCTGAGGATCCGAGCCTGCGAGAGTTCTTCGCTCGATACGAGCGCAATTCCGCCAGTCCTGGGGCAATGGTTGAAATCGTAAAAATGCTCGCCGAAATAGATGTGCGTTCGGTTCTGCCGACCATCTCCGTGCCGGTCCTCGTCTTGCACAGCGACAGGGACCCAGTGGTTTCCGTTGAACACGGTCGATACCTCGCCGCTCACATCGACGGAGCACACCTGATCGAGCTGATGGGCGACGACCACTTGCCCATACGCGATGAAGAACCACGTCATTTCGATGACATTGAGGAATTCCTCACTGGTCATCGACCTGATCCCGTTCCCGAGCGAACCCTAAAGACAGTGCTGTTCACCGACATCGTCGATTCCACCGCAACCGCTGAGCAAAAGGGAGATAAAGAATGGCGAACCCTTCTGGATCACCACGATGGAATCGTCCGTTCGGAGATAAGCCGATTCCGCGGCGTTGAAGTAAAGACGACTGGCGATGGGTTCTTGGCCGCATTCGATGGTCCAGCTCGTGCGGTCCATTGCGCTGTGGCCGCTAGGGATCGGCTTGGGTCCGTCGGCCTCGCGATCCGCGCCGGCGTTCACACCGGAGAATGCGTCGAGCGAGGTGACGACATTGCGGGCATCGCGGTCCATATCGCGGCCCGAGTCTTAGCGGCTGCGAAACCGGGCGAAGTGCTCGTCTCGCGCACCGTGACCGATCTGGTGGCCGGTTCCGGGCTGTCGTTCAGCGACCGGGGCGAGCATCATCTAAAGGGCGTACCCGGAGGCTGGCAGCTCTTCGCCGTCCAAGGTTAGGGGTACCCGTATTGTGTTGTGATGTCGGGCAGGATCACGACACAGTTGTCGGGCGTCCAATAATAACTGTGAGTTCAGGAGGTTATGCCGAGGGTGAGGTCACCCCAGAGGAAGTGATTTCGCTACTTCGAAAACAGTGATCTCAACATTCTGAAGGACCGGCCTGGAGTCGACACCGCGAGGCGCATTTCTTTGCTGGGTAAGGTGTTGCTGCAGGTGGTCCATTGATTCCCACCGCTCGGAAAGAACCGCGCGCTCCGGGTCGAGTGGGTCGGCCGCGATTACGTATTCGAGGCAACCCTCTTCCTGGCGGGAGGAACGCATTGCTTCGATGCTTGTTGCTACGAACCGGTCCCGTTCCTTCGGGTCAACCGAGAACACTCCCTGGACAATCACGATGGCCATGAGCTTTTTATAGGCGATGTCACGCCTACCAGGACACCCAATGTCCGAGGAACCCAGCACAAAGGCGAATATTTCCACCCGCCGGGCTGACCCAGAACGCCGGGCTGGGGCGCCGGGCGACATTTTCCGGGCACCCGGAAATTCCATTTCCAGGCCCCCCTTCCCGACGCCTCAGGTCGCGGACGACGAACTCAACCCACCGACTCTTGTTGGCATGGGTAGGGCCTGCATCGCCGTCGTGTGCCAGGAGATCGTTTCGGCCCTTGAACGAGCGCAGCTTCTCACGCACCGGGGCGACAGCGGTTACCTAGGACGCGAACCGGAGGACGTACCCACGTTCACGGGTAATGCGAGGTCCTTCGACCGACACGGTTACGCCTTACTGGCTGTGGCAGCCCAACCGAAGTCGTTCGTCTTGACCTCGACACCTCGGAAGCCGACTGACATAAGGCGGTCCGGGAACTTATCCGGGTCGATCGGGTTGTAGGTGTCTCCCTCGTGGTGCGAAGCAAGCTGTGGACTGGCCAAGCTGTCTCCGGCCACCAGGACGCCGCCTGGTCGGAGGACACGAAACACCTCTGAGAGCAATCGATCCTGCAGCTGTTCGGTTGCCACGTGGTGGAGCATGGTGAAGCACGCTGCGCCGCTGAACCGGCTGTCAGGGAAATCGAGAGCGGTGGCGTCACCTATGACGATGGCCACGGCAGCATTGCCAGCGAACCTCTCCTTCAGCATGGCCACGAGCTCCTGGTCGATTTCGACTGCCGTCAGACTCGGGAGCCGTTCACCCAAGACATCGGTGGTGGCCCCGTAGCCGGGTCCCACCTCCAGCACGTCGTCGCCCAGGTCAATGTCCCGTAAAGCCCACGGGAGGATGACGTCGCGCACCACCGTCCGCCACTCATCGCTCCCGCACTGCCTGTGGTTCTCGTTCACGGGGTAAGTCTGCCCGACCGCACTCGGTACGCGCCGATGCCGTCGCTCCATGTGAAGGGGATGCCACCTACCGCCGTTCATGAACGGTGATATCAGGTCATCAGAGTAGGACAATCAACTTCTGCAGGTCTTCGTGCGGCGGACGAGAGCCGTCGCGTCCAGTCGGTCAGTCCAAACACCCGTTGGCCAACTGCGGGTCCTGAAGTTCCATACCCTGACGCGGCGACCACTCCCGCCAGCTCGTGGCCGGGCACGCGTGGCGTCGTGCCCGGCGGCATCGGTCCATGTCGTCGGCCCGTCCAGCTCACCTCGGGTGAACCCCCCGGCATGCACCCGCACGATTACATCGTTTTGGCCGGCGTGCGGATAGGGCATCTCCGTCAATGAGAGGCCACCGACGCCCGCGTCGCGGTCTCGACGGTAACGGCTCGCATGACAGCTCCTTCCTGGGATTGTCCAAGTGTGCCGACAGGTCAGCGCCGAAGGAAAGGGTGTTGAGTGATGCCATCACGTCGCTCACCCGCCTTGGCGCGGATTCTAAATGGGACGGTGGGCGTAGTCCTAGCGGCGGGACGACCGACCCCTCAATTGGTCCCGATCGGGTGACGGACCTCGTAAGTGGCCCGATTCTCCATCTGCTCGACCGAAGGAACCGAGCTGCGCCGGGTGGACGGATTACACGAGCGAGAAGTGGCTGAGACCTCCGACTGTCGCTCCAATCGGGGACGCTCGCTACATTGAGGTCGTACCACGACGAGAGGATCCGATGCCGTCAACCTCAGGGCCCGAGCATCTCAGCGGCCACCATCGAGACACCCTGCAAAAGATATTTGAGCAAAAGACGAACCACAACGTCGAATGGCACGATGTCGTGTCATTGCTTGAGGCGGTCGGATCCATCGAACAACAGCATGATGACATGTTTCTGTTCCGCATCGGCCAAGAGACCGAGGTTCTCAGGCGTCCAAGTGACAAGGACATAGACGGGCAACAACTGGTCGACTTACGCCGAATATTGACGGGTGCGGGCTACGGCACTAAGGCCACGGATCTCGAGGACAAGGGCAAAGAAGCCTGAGACCGGCCTACGACTAGGAGCAGATCCGCCGAAACGAACGTTGTCGCATCATCGGCGATGACGAGACCACGTCTACACGACGGGTTCAGTACCGGCCAACGGTCTCAGAGCCTATGCGACCGATCCACATACACATTACCAAGTCGACGAAGGCTCCGGAGGGCTGACACCCTTGCAGGGCGCCGTATATCCCCGATTTATCCATGCTGTCACTAGTCCTCTCCAGCCCCAAGGAGATTCATCGATACGTCTGGATAGCCTGAATCCAGAATAGAAGGAGGTTGAAGCATGCCAGGACCGAACTGGGCTGAGGAGGTCACAGCTATCGCGACTGCCGTTGGCGCACTCGGTTTGCTGGGCGCCCTCTGCGCAGCTGTGTTTGCAGGCCAACAGGTCAAGGAAGCGAGAAAGGCTCGAGAATCCCAGATTGCGGCGGACTTCTTCCGCCGGTGGAACGAGGATTCGCTCTTAGAGACGCGCCGTCTGGTCGCTACGTTCGAAACGAAAGAAGGTCTGAGGGCGGCGTTCAAGACCTTCATTGCATCAAATGCGGATGAGACTTACGTCTTGTATCGAGAGCTCGATTACTTCGAGCAACTGGCAGCGCTAGAACACGTTGGCGCGTTCGACTTCGAACTCATCAAATTGCTCGTCGGGCGTACCTTGATCGACCGGTGGGATATGTGGAGACCGTCCATAGATGCCATGGAAGGAACGCGTGGTTATCCCATGTTCGAGGCTCTCGTCGCGAAGATGAAGATTGCCCTTGCCTCTGCGGGCGGATATTGATTCGTCGTGATCAGTCCCCGGATAATTCGAAGTGCAACTCCATTTCCGGAGGGTGAGTCCACATACACAGACGCAGACGCAGTCGACTTGAGCGTAACTGGCATGGCCCCGAACTGACTTTCAGCGAAGGGCATCACCGCCTAATACCCCGACGGAGGCCGGCTGACCGGCACCGTGGGATAGTCCCAAATGGCATGGGGAGTGCTTGAGATGAGCGAGGTCCAGGACTACCTTCCATCACGTGGCTGAATCCGACCACGACCTTGGCCTCCACGACCGACGGATTAAGTACACGCTTTTCAGCCTGCTGACGTTCCTTGCAGGTGGCGGGCTGATCGCCGCGGCGTTCACGCACCAGGCCGTCCCGCCAGCACCCAACGACAACGTGCCCGGTGCGCACACCTCAGTCCCGCGCCACGGTCTCGAGACAAACCCGTCGACCACGACAACGGAGCCGCCGCCGTCGACCATGACAACGTCGCCGCCTACGTCGACCACAACGCCATCGAGAACGGGGGACAGCAGCAGGAGTTACGCCGGAATCGCGGGGGCGGCGGCCACGAACGTACCCCTCACGCCGCCAATCAGTTTGGCCCTAGCGGCGACGCCTGTGTCGCAAGCCCCGGCCGCGACCACTGCCTCAACGTCGACCGCGGCAAGCGCGACCACCACTGTCCCGCCTCCGACCACGACGACTACCACGCGGGTGCCGACGACGGTTACCACATCGAAAGCGACCACGACGACCGTGCCAGCTACGCTCGCGACGAACGGGAATGGCAATGGCCACGACAACGGCAATGGCCACGACAACGGCAATGGCCACGACAACGGCAATGGCCACGACAACGGCAATGGCCACGACAACGGGCACGGCCACGGCTCAGGCTCATGATCGAAGTCCACTTGACTCCCCTCGAGGCATCCCGCTGCCCACACCGTGGTCCGCTTAAATCGAGAGTTTGTCTATTAGTTTCTGATATCTCAGCCCGGTGGCATTGCGACTCGAAGTGATCCGGATGTTGCGGGACGCCGCCTTCCCTTTGGCGCGCCCGATTGCCGGATCGTCGACAAGGCGCACCATATGATCGGCCGCCTGCCGGACATCGGCATCAGCCCATACTTGTCCGGCCGCGTGGGGATAGCCATCTTCAGCCACCGGAATCAGTTCATAACTGACGAGGAACGCTGTCTCGTCCGTCATGAAGTCCGTATTGCCACCGTAATTCGTGCCGATGACGGGCTTGCCGAAGTACATGGCCTCGGCCATCCCCATTCCAAACCCTTCGGAGCGATGAAGAGAAACGAAAGCATCGCAGCAGGAGTGGAGAGCTTTGATCTCCGCATCCTTCATTGTGTAATCGAGAAGCACGACTCGGTCTCGAAATGTCCCTAATTCATGAAGCAGTTGGTTTCGCGGATCGGGATTTGCATTCGAGTGATGGGTTTTCACGATCAGCCGGACATCTGCCATCGGCCGCTCTGCCAGCAGAATCTTGAAGGCCTCGAGAACAGCCAAGGGATTCTTGCGCTCGAAATAAGACGTGAAATCAAACGAGAACATAAATGCATAGCAATCTTCGGGGATGCCAAACGCCCGCCGTCCCAGCGGCAGCGGAACTTGCGGATGTATGGCAAGGGGAACATAGGCCACAGGCTTGGAAACACTTTTGGCAATGCTGTCACGCGTAAACTTGGACAACGCCCAAATACCGTCAAATCTCTCCAGTTTTCGCGCCCATTCATCAGGATACTTGGATAGTTCCCAAGCCGGATAGATGATTCGCTTGCCCCCTTCCGCCCGAACTCCAAGATGTTCGAGAACGGGGTCGACTTCATCGCCATTGATGCAAAAAATATTCGCGCCCTTGCCAACACGGTCCTTCAAAAGCGGCGCGAATTCGGCAGCTAGAGACGGGTCGCGCTCTGTCGACCCGTAGACATCCAGCACACGGATTTTCGCGCAGACCGACTGTAGGGAACGAGCGGTCGACCGCAGAAGTTCTCCCATGCCGATCGGAATGAAAGGATGCCCGACCAAAACGATTTCCTCATCGGGGGCATGAGCGTTGCTCAATTTCGTTCAGCCCCCCTCGCCTCAGGCCGATTCCGAGCCGTCAACGGGTGCAGAGTGCAGTCGTTTCATTGCAGAGATATCGTTGGGCGTGGCGGGCCGCACGGAGGGCCACCCGAACGCGTTCAGCAAACAGACAAACTGCTTCTCCTCGCCCTTGGCCAGAGCAAGATGGAGTTTCCTCGATCGCCGCAAGCCCCCGAGGAAGTGCAGGCTCAAGGAATGTTCCCCAGGTGAAACCTGGTACACCCTGATTTGCTTGGGCGAGATGGTGCCCACCTTCGAGCCGTCGAGGAAGACGCTTACAACACCACCCTCACCTATTACAGGGCTCCGGCGTTGGGCACGGCCCCGGCCGAGCCAGGATGCGGCCCGGGCCACAACCAGGGTTGGAAACGCGGGCCAAATCCGATTCGGGGCTCGCCCTAATTGGATGATCGCTCCAACTTCGTCATCCGTGCCCAACAAGGTGTCTCCCCCCTTGGTTGCCGCACCAACATCGGATCTTTCACGATCGTCGTTCATCGTCCCGTCTTACACCGATGGGCGTGAGAAGAACAGCAACAAGCTGATGAAATTATGCCTTCGATTGCTTGGCCGCCGTGGTGATACTTGCCGAAGTCGACTTCCACCGCCAGTTCCGCGGTCGCTGGCTACTAGGCGCCCTTGGGCGCGCAAACGCGGAGCCACATTCCGAGCCCTCGTGTTGGCGTGTCGGTTGGGGCTTCGATGTGCTGGATTTCAGGTGGTCAACCTCACGACATTCCCGGGAATCACCGCTTCCGAGAGGGTGGCTCAAAAGGCCGGCTTCGTTCTGGCCGTGACATTCGAGGACTACAAGCCGAATACGGCACTTGATCCCGAGGCCAGACATGAGGTCAAGCAGTGTGTCCTCTCACTGGATCGCTTTATCAAAGATGCAGAATCACTTGAACGCGCCGCACCTGACGAAGGATGCACCCGTTTGCTGGCCAGGATGCGACGCCCCTGATACCACTGATCGGCGGCGTGTGGGCCTGATCGACAAGCCTGGGTGAAGTCCACACACGGGATGTGGGATGGGTCCCGTTTGAGGCGCCACAGGATCTTTCTCGCCGGACTGGCAATACACCGTGGACCTTCTGTTGATGAGCGCGCCCCGGTACGACCGCCTCGATCGTCACGATGACATGGTGGGTGCGGCAACTTTGGCGCTTCCAGGGCCGGGAAGTAGAGGTGTCTCCCTACGTCGCACCGGAATGGGGACCCGCAGCATGCACGCAGCACACCTTTACCACTCGACACCGGTGGAGACACAGAACTCGTTTTGCTCCGGGTCCGACATCCTGACCCACCGGGTTCCGCCAAAGCTCTGCACGCCTTGGTCGATGCGATGAGCACCGAGTTCCCGCAGCCGGTCGACCTCGGCATCGATGTCGTCAACGACAATGTCGAGGTGCATGCGGTTCTTGCCTGTTTTCGGTTCCGGCACGCTTTGAAGCAGAAGCGGCGAAGCGTCCCCTTCCTTGGGAACCAGTACCACCAAGGTCGCATCCGCGTAGTGGGCGCGATAGTCCAGAGCCTCGCGCCAGAACGTAACGAGCTTCTTTGGCTCTACACAATCGAGCACGAGTTCCACCCTTGCCTTGTGTCCCATTGCTTGCCTCCGGGAATGACATTCCGCAAGCGATGATAAGACACGGGGTCCATCTCCCGAACGCTGGGCAGCTGGCGACGTGGAGCGGTTGCCGCCCAGCCCGGGGACCACTAGGACAGGGGCCTCACATAATGAGCCCGGTGAGCGCAACCATCCTGCTCTGGCGTGGTAAATCGAAAGATCACTCTCCGTAGTGCAATTCCCGGAAGCTCACACCTGGCAGAGGTCGAGCACCGAAAAGTGAGCGAAGACGGTGCCTTCTATCGTCGGCGAGACGAGGATGCCCCAGCCCTCCTCGGAATTCCACTTCTCAACGCTTCCGGTGACTTCATTCTCAGGGGACAACTCGCACCTCCCTGGAAACGATATGGGCTTCGTTAACCGGGTGTGTGGCGTCGGCTGATTCCGACCTATCCTCCGCCTAATGATCTGTCGCATGCGCTCTACCATGCAGTCGAGGACGACCTTCAGGACTTGAAGGACTCTTTCTCCAACATCTGTAGCAGCGATATGGGAGATAAGGGATGAGCCCCGCTGAATGCCGCACTGGCTGGCATAAGCCAGGAGGACAGCGCATCCGCCCGGAATCCTTGACCTTGGTCACCTTCTGGCATCAAGGGTCCCTTGCCCCACCCCAGTTGCCGGATCGACACGGTGAGCTCCGGGCGGTCGCGGGGAGAGTAAGGACTCCGTCATGTTGGCCCGGAAACGGCATACGTGTTAGACCAAATTGAAGTTCGTGGTGTCGACCATTTCGTCGTCGTGGATCTCGCTCCCGAAGAATGTTTGACAGCCCGCCATCATGAAGCGAGGACGACATGCCCAGTCTGGCCCGCAGTGTGGTCCGTGTACTTGCGAGCGTGGTCGTGCTCAGCCTCGCCCTAGTGTTCGTGGAGACGACCGCGGCCAACGGTGAGGGGACATGGTCGAGCCGGCAGATGATCGACCAAGGTGCCGGTGGCTTTGCAGTCGTACTCACTTCGGTGTCGTGCCCGAGTGCGAGCTTTTGTGTCGCCGTCGACAACGCGGGCAACGCCCTGACCTACAACGGGTCCTCGTGGTCGTCGCCCTCGAATATCGACGGTAGTTCTTCCATAAACTCGGTGTCATGCCCGAGTGCGAGCTTCTGTATCGCCGTCGACAACGCGGGCAACGCCTTGACCTACAACGGGTCCTCGTGGTCGTCCCCCTCGAACATCGACGGCAGTTCCACCATCAACTCGGTGTCCTGCCCGAGTGCGGGCTCCTGTGTCGCCGTGGACAACGACGGCAGCGCCCTGACCTATAACGGGTCCGCGTGGTCGTCGCCCTCGAATATCGACGGAAAAACCGCCACCACCCCGTCCAACCTCACCTCGGTGTCGTGCCCAACCGCCAGCTTCTGTGCCGCCGTAGGTGACTATTACAACGACCCCACCGATTACTACAGCGCCCTCATCTACAACGGCTCCTCGTGGTCGTCGCCCTCGAACTTCGTTAGCCCAAACCACTTCGACTCAATCGACTCGGTGTCGTGCCCGAGCGCGGGGTTCTGTCTCGCCGTCGATGACGGGGGCTTCACCCTCACCTATAACGGGTCCTCGTGGTCGTCGCCCTCTCTTGCCATCCCAGATTACCCCGCAGCGGTGTCGTGCCCGAGTGCGACGTTCTGCACTGCCGTCACAGGTAGTGGTCGCGCATGGACCTACAACGGATCCAAGTGGTCGTCGTCCCCGTCGCTCGATTCATACGGCATCGATTCGGTGTCGTGCCCGAACCCCTACTTCTGTGCTGCCGTCGATGGCGACGGCGGCGTCTTTACCTATATCTCGACCCCGTATCCGCCCACCGTGACTTCGGTCAGCCCGCACACTGGACCCACGTCGGGAGGCACCGCGATCACCATAACCGGGACGAACTTCGTCACTGGGTCCAGCGTGATGATCGGTTCTGGCAGTCGAGCCGTTCCCATTCCAGCCGGCAGGGTGGACGTGGTCTCCTCGACCAAGATCACCGCCTATACCAGCGCGTCGCCCCAGGCGGGACTGTTCAACCTTTTCGTCACCAGCTCGGGGGTCACCAGTGCCGTTAGTGCCGGTGACCTCTTTACCTACGTCCCCACCGTCACCTCGGTGCACCCGCACACCGGCCCGACGTCGGGAGGTACCGCCGTCACCGTCACCGGGACGGGTTTCGTCACCGGTGCCCGTGTGGTGATCGCCCAGGGCGACGGCTCTGGTACCGGGGCCATCGCGGCCACCAACGTGGACGTGGTCTCCTCGACCAAGATCACCGCCACGACCGGTGGGGGGGCCAAGGCCGGGAGCTTCAACCTGTTCGTCACCAGCTCGGGGGTCACTAGCGCCGCCGACGCCGGTGACCTCTTTACCTACGGTTAAGACCGTGACGGGCGCCATGCACAGGGGCAACGCCACGACTCAAAACTGTAAGACGCACGACGCAGTTTGATGACCGCAAGGGTCGACTCGACAAGTACCGTGGCCATGGTCGAGAAGGGAACCCGCCCGACGTCTTGACGTGGACTCGAGAGATTAAGGCCGCTGTGATGGTCGAGGGGCTCGTTCTGCTGCGTGCTAGGTGGATGTCCGATCCTTTCGGGCTGCCGTGTCTCGCTCGCCGCCAGCATGGGACGCTGCGACGGCAATATCTGGCACCGTGACGATCCGCGGGGCCGGAGTGCGCTCGGGGAGGCGTTAACCCGGGGACCGGGTAGTTGCAGCTGAAAGGTCTCGGTCGCCACCTACTCGGCAGTGGCGATCCGTTCGAGGTTTTCTACAGACTGCTCGAGCATCCGGACGGGCACGATCGGCCATTCGCGTCGAGAGCGCATTTCCGCGGGGATGTTGGTCCAGTCGCAGTAGTTCGTCACGTCGGTCTCGGATTCGTTGACAGCCTCGAGCTGCCAGCCGTAGACGTGACCGAAGAGCGGCCGATCGGCACTGCCAACGCCCCATTCGAAAAGGTGATCGGGAATGATCTGCGTGACCGTGTTGCGAACTTTGTACTTGCCCATCTCGGGAATGTCGCCGAGAGGTTCGCGGTCCATGTCCATGTCGAAGGTCTGACCGACCGCGGTGATTGGCCCGGTGTCAGGGGTTGCCTCGAGCATTCCCGAACCGTCGATCTCGACGTGACCGGCGGGATTCGAGACGATTGCGAACAGGTTGCTCGCAGGCGCAGCAATGCGGCGGGTAGCGGAGACACGATCGACAGACACTGGCGCTCCTTGTCGGTTCCACGGATGTCACAGCAACCCTACTCCCGGAGTCCGCAGCGAGCCGAAAGCTTCGGCGGCGTGGAGGAGATTGCCCGCCGAGTCAGGACCGACGTCTGCATGTTGCTCCGTACCCTCCGAGCAGTAACGCACAAGCAACGCCCCTCGTCTGCATCGGAGGACGACCTGTCCCGATGACGTCGAGGGAACGTGTGGTTCTACGGGAAGGGTGTGCTTGGCGGCCCGATGACTTCTGACGAACCAACGGGCCGGTCACCGCGCACCGTGACCCGATGTATGGCCCGGCGTTCACCTTCGTAGTCATAGATCCCGAAGTGCATCGTCGAGGTTGTCCCAGAAGGGGAGCGTTCCCGGCTTCCGGTGGTGCCGCACGACGAACGACGGAGTGGTCGTGGGCTCGTGAAGCGGGGCGAAAAAGAGTGTCGCTCTGCGTCTCTGGAACGTCCTTGACGTGCATCCTGAAGGTCGGGTTCACGAAGAGGCCCTTGCGACCCGTCTCTGGATGTACACGGGGAGGCCCTTGGAGTGGCTTGGCGATTGTCTCGTAGGCCGCCGCCCTCATGTCGGCCCTAACGGGTGTCCTCTCGCTTGAGGACCCGACGGCGACTTACGGGAGGTCGTGGGAGAGCCACGCAAGCACGTCGTGTCTCCGCGTGAGGGCGATGAAGTGGCCCTCCTCGGGATAGCAGGTGATGGTTGCCCCGGGGATGCGAGCGGCCAATGAGCGTCCCCAGGCTTCGGGCACGAGAGTGTCGGCGGTGCCCTGGAAGATGCGGACGGGGACTGCTATCTCCTCGGGGGCGAAACCCCAGGGAGCACTCAACGCAAGGTACTCGTCGACACCGCCCTGCGAGCATGTCGCACCCTCGCCGAGGAGTGCCGGGAGCCAATGACCACGGTCCTTCACCGCAGTGGATTCCCGATCGGGCAGGTTCTTGACGGCTTGGCGCAGGAGAACGTTCGGCGCATGCTGCGCCAAGACACGTGTGAAATCGAAGTATGCCCGCGCTGCCACCGGGCCGCGCTTGGCCAGTCGAATCAAGGTTCGATCGAGGCGGTTCAATTGCTTGTACGTCATGGGGTCGTCGAGCGGCAGGCAGCCCGCGATCACCGCACAACCCGCGACGCGCTCGGCGAGCGCGAACGCGACTGCTAACGCGTACTGACCGCCCTCTGACCACCCCATGACGCCGAACCTCTGGACGCCGAGATGGTCGAGCAGTGGCACCAGATCACAACTGACCCACGGGAGGAGGCTGTAACCGGGAAGGCGATCGGTCCGCCCTATCCCCGGTCGATCGGGCGAGATGACGCAGAGGCCCAGCGCTCGCGCATCCTCATCGGCAGGGCCGACATCGTGGCCACTCACAAGGCCGCCATGGCAATTCACTACCGGTGCCCCGCCCTCGTCACCGTACAGCGTGTATCCGATGCGGCGCCCGCCGGCAAGTGTCAGCTCCTGGTCACCCGCAACAAGGGTCATGCGCAAACGCTATTCGGTATCCCACCGACGAGCGCTGATTCCTCGGCCGACGAGACCGTTAGCCGTGCGGACGTACGGGCGACCCGCGCGACCTAGCGACACCGAAACGATCACGAATGGTAGTTCTCGCAGAGTCGGATCATGCACAGGATCTTCTCGACGTCTTGCGAAAGCTCTGGCACTTGGAGGGAGAGGCTGAGCATGTCCATGGCATCCTCGTGATCCGGACCGCACATACGAATGAGCGTCCAGACCCTCTGCACATCCTCGTGTGAGGCGCATGGGCTGACAAGCCTCTCAACCCAGGGGATCTGGAGAGCGCAGAGGTCGTCGAGGAAGATGAGGTCCTCCACTCGCGTGGACCTTTCGGTCGTCGGCTCCCCTCTGGTGGTCATCTCCGCCTCAGGACCCTGGGTATGCGGGTCCCGCCACCGGTAGGAGGCGACAGTTGCGCGTTGACCTCACCTTGACGTTCCGATTGACTCGACGGCGCCTCGACGAGCACCGTGCGTTCGGACGGCGTTGGCCGAGCAGTAGTGGCTACCGGACTCGGTGAGAACCCTGCGAAAGGCCCGCTGATCGAACTGATCTGATCCGCCTTCGAAGCACCCCCCCGTTCACACTGCGTCGAGCGTTTCCAGGCTTGGTATCCGCCGTCAAGGTCAGTGACCTTCCGCCGTCCGAGACCGAGCAAACTCACCGCCGCCAAGCTGGAGGCATAGCCCTCGTCACAGACGATGAGGACGGGTCGATCCGCGTCCGAGGCCGCTTGAATCCGGTGGGGGCCGTACGGATCGAGTCGCCACTCCAGCACGTTGCGATCAATCACCAGTGCTCCTTCGACCTCTCCGTCTCTTTGTCGTAGTTCGATGGGTCGAGTGTCGACCACGAGTGCTCCAAGATCCATCGCGGCTGCGAGATCGATTGGTTGCATCCTCGGGGAAATTCGCTCTCTGGCTTGTGTGAGAACGGCGTCGAGTCCGCCACGATGCTCGCCGAAAGAGAGGCCCATCGCGGCGACCCCGGATTCGCCTGGATCTACCGGCTCCTCGAGCAAAATGTGCTTTGCCTGATCATCGAAAAAGGCCATACGGACAAGGGGAGGGGAGTAGACGTGCACGCTGAGTGCCTCAATCTCTGCCGCGACGTCATGCACAACGCCTTGTCCGACGCTTGTGGCTTGGCCGTGCGTAAGGAGCCGTTCCTCTCGCCGCCCGTCAAGCCAGCGGGTCTCGCGCAAGGCGCCGGACGAAACGGCAAACGCCACTTCTGAGTCACCGTGGTGATGGGGGCTTACGGCTGTGCCGACCGGCCACCGCAAAAGCCATGCGTCGTACCTCTCGGTGACCAGGATACGAAAACCCGTTCGAGCGAGGGGATGCCTCTCCAGGGAAGATGCCCAGGCATCGGACGTCAAGGCCAACCCGGAGGCCATGCCAAGGAGCGTCTCTGGGGCCACCGCACAAGCCCCTGTGTCGGATCGTCTGCCACACGGCCGAGAGTAGCAAAAGCCGATTAAGTTCATCAACTATAAAGGGAATCCCCAGGACGCCTGGTGCATCTGCAGCGACGCCGTGGTTTGATCAGACCGCGTCGGAGCGGCGCAAACGGCCGTCTGCGGACATTCTCCGGTCGCCGAAGCAACCCGGGTGAGCTGGGTGGATTCGACGACGGGGGTCTTCAAAACGCTCGACGGGCAGAGGGAAGGGGTTCACAATGCGGGCAATCGGCCGCCGGACCGCGCATGGGTTTCCTCGAGTCGAGGGCGGCTGGGGCGCCTGAGGCGCCCGCAACTTTCGGCGATCGTTCCCATTGCCCGTTTTGGATGTTCCGTCGCGCCGTTGGGGCGGGACACCACGATGAGGGACAGGGGACAAGGAAGGACATGGGAGGGAGTCGCCGACTCCCGGCCGGAGATTCGGTGATTGATGGTGCAAGGTGCCTTGCACGTTGATCTCGTGATCCGTGTCCCTGATGACGCATGTCAGACCGGGCGGTTCGATGTCTCGACCAACCTTCGGCCCTTTTTCCGGCGAATGTCTTGTCACTCGTACTGTGCGCAAGTCACTGGTAGCGACATCAGCGGATTTCAATCGCAATCTTTTCGCACTTTTCCAGTCGTCAAGGCGATGGTTGATCGAAACCCTGACCTGCGGAAACTGCGCCTCGACGACAGGAACCTTCGGCCGGTCTTCTCAGAATAATTCGCGAAGAAGTGGGTACGTTCGCGGAGGTGCAAGATCCCCGTTCGCCGCAGAACGACCCGAGTAGGTTCTGACTGTGGGCACCAAGGCCGCAGTGGGTGCGGCGCTAATCGTGGCGGCGGCCGTCATCCCAACAGCGGTGGCTCAGGGCGCATCCACAACGCCCCCGACAGTGAGCTCTCCGCCGCTCAGCCAGCCCCTCTCGGGCGCAGCTCCGTCGCCCCCGGCCTCGTCGGCCACCACGTCGCCAACAGTACCCACGACAACCGCGAAATCGATGCCGCCGCCGAGCGGCTATACCTCGCAACAGCTCATCTTCGACGACCAGTTTGCCGGAACCGCTCTCAACCAATCGAACTGGAACACGTATCTCGGCGCAGAGGGGGTCCGGTGGGACGATGAGGGGGTCCTGCCGGACCCGTATTCCGCCCCGAACGACAAGGCCCATGGTGGAAACGGATTCGATCTCGCGATGTACGGTCCCTCACAGGTCACCGTGAACAACGGGCTGACGCTGACTGCGCAGCAAAACACGAACCAATGGGCCAGCACCTATCCGTGGATCAGCGGCGTGGTGACCACCGAAGGCAAGTTCACCTTGCCGACGACCGGTTGGTACGTCCAGGTCAAAGCCAAGATGCCCAACATGACCAACGGCATGTGGCCGTCCATCTGGTTCATGCCATCGGTCGCGGGCACCACCGAGAACGAACTCGACGGCTATGAGGGAGGCTTTAGCTTCTACGGACCCCCGAACCAAGCGCTACATTCCACCTACTTCTTGAATACCGGTAAGACTCTCGCCAACACCGTCAAGGTGAGTGCCGGTCTCGCCGCGGGATTCAATGTCTACGGCATTCAATGGATTCCAGGTGTGTCCATCACGATTTACCTCAATGGCACGCAGGAGTGGCAGGTTACCGAGGCCGAGGCCGGCACCATTCCGGCGGAGCCCTACGAGATCCTCCTCGATCTGGCGGTGGCCGCGGGCGTAACGCGGTACTGGCATACCTACGTCACCGCTGCGACTCCAACCTCGTCCATGCAGGTGGCAGAAGTGCAGGCGTACTCGTAAGTTTGCCCGTGCCAGGTGCATCTTCACGTCGAGACGCGAGCGGCGTAGCCAACAAGCATCAAGCGCCCCGACCATCCTCCCAATGGCTCTGTGCGGGTTCGGTCTCGCTCAGCAAACTGCGACCGGGACCGTCAAGCCGGTTCGGACATCACCTCCACGGCCTGACACGTAGGGGCTTGGGTCGGACTGCCGCTGACCGATCCAGTCGTTGTGAACGATTGGGTCTGGCCCGGACCGACCGAGTTCACGAGCACCTCCGCGGTACCTTGGGCCGAAGAGCCGCCGAGAATAGCGATCGTGATGTCGTAGTCGTTTGCCGTGGATCCGGTGTTCGTGACAGTTCCACTGATGGCAATCCCGGTGCCGCTGGCACCTGCACTGGTTGAGCCGGTCGGATCAGTGTCGCACTGAGTGAACGTCACTTGAGCGTCGGAACTGAGCGCCGATCCTGAACCAGAGTTTCCCGTGTTGCCGGTGTTTCCTGTGTTACCGGTGTTGCCAGTGGTGCTCGGTGCGACTGTCGGTGGCGTAGTCGTCGTAGGCGCAGACGTCGTGGGTGTAGTCGTCGTGGGCGCAGTCGTCGTTGGTGTGGTCGTCCTGGACACGGCCCGAGTGGGTGCGGCCCGATGACGGTTCGATGGGTCAGAGGACAAGTGGCTGCTCGTTCCCTCTCCGGTCGTTGCGAGGAGAATGGCCAGGGCAATGAGCGCGACGAGGAGCGACGGGAGTCCGAGAACCACTGCCCGACGGCGCCAAAGCGGCATGGATCCTGGGGGTGAGCGCAGTTCTGATTCCGGTGGCGTGCCATCGTCCGCAACAGTCAGGGTCGACACGACATCCGGGTCGGCAGCGGCGTGGCGCGGAACTCCGGCCGTTACGCGCTCGGGCAGGTGCCACGTCCCGTTCTCGTCTTGCCACCAGCCAGGTGGCATCGAAGGGTTCGCGGGCGCTGGAGTCGATGGTGCGTTCGGTTCTTTGTGGGGATCGGCAGCCGCGTGGCGCGGAGTACCGGCGGTTGCGCGCTCGGGCAGGTGCCACGTCCCGTTCTCGTCTTGCCACCAGCCAGGTGGCATCGAAGGGTTCGAAGCCGATCCGTCCCGCGCCGACGTTGCCGCCTGGTGCGCTGGCCGCTTCGCCGGCGCTGAGGACACGTCGTCCGGGAGCTCTGGCGCGTACCAACTTTCGTCAGAGGCTTCCGACCAGCCTGGACCCTGAGAAGTGTCGCGCATGTCCCGTCTACCTGCGGAATGGACGTTCGGACTGGAACGCCCCATTTGTCCGTATCTGATGGATATTACGCATAACCCCCGCATCCCAACAGCGCCTGCCGTGGTGATGACACCGGCCGCAACAACATGATCTGGCTGGGGACCTCCGGAGGGAGCCCGGCACCAACGTCAGGACAAGGGCGCGGCCCCGCGGGGCAACGAGCGCTCAGCCACAGAGTCCGTTGGCCCCGGCGGTGACCATGACCTGGGGTTTCTCCGACCTGGTCCACGCCCCACATGATGGTCACCTACCCGGAGGCGCCGAGATTTTAACTGGCAACCAGTTCGCTCAACCGTGAAGTCTGGACGAGCCGCCGAACGCTCGCAGGCGTCGCGGGACAGAATCGGGACGCCGCCGGGTGGTTAGGTGGTCTGGGTTGTTGACGTGCCGGCGGCACGTCGGCGAATCACGAAAAGGCCGATCCCGGCGGCCAGGACCAGCACCCCCGCGATGATCAGCAACCGCGTCGTGGAGGACGAGGTGGACGTTGCCGTGATCGCTTGGTGGGTGGGTGTCGACTTGGGGACGGGCACGGGAGTCAAACGGCCTTCGAACCCGGCCACCGTCCGTTCGGGGGCGAGGATCCAACGCTGCTGAGTGACGACCGCCCCTGGCCAAAGGCTCTGCGGCGGCATCGACACCCAGGCGGAAGTGCCATCCGACGCATAGTCGACCGTCAGAAAGCCGCGGGTGCCCAGGTACTTGTAATCGACGTTCACCTGGTACACAGGCAATGTGCCGGGGGGGTTCTCGAACGGTGGGGCGCCGTAGATCGATTCGGGCAACCAGGCCTGCAGGAAGGCCGTGGCCTGGCTGCTGTCCAGCTTACGCCCGGAGTCGGGCCCGTTCCCGGTGATGCTGCCATCGAGGATCTCGAGCCCGGGTGCGAGCTGGCTCAACGAGGGCTGCCCGCTCGCATGGCTCGTCGTCGTGGTGCTCGTCGGTTGTGTCTCGCCACCCGCTGCCGCTGTGCTCGAGCCCAGCCCAAGGAGCACGAGCGCGCCGACGGCGGCGAGACCGCGGCGCACTGGATATCGGGAGAGTCGCATCGGCGCGTCAAAGCTACTCGTTGCCACGCCAGCGAATGGTGCGCCAAAAGTAATAAAAAAAGAGAAAGGTACTGCCTAGAGGCAGATAGTCACTTGCCGGACGAATGGCACGCACAACTGTTTGACGTGTCGCCACCATCACGCTAGACAGAACCGGGCCTTGTTCGGAGTCACCGGACAAGGGGACAAAGGGGAGGCATGCGAATGCGTGGGTCGAGATTTGCGCTACTGGCACCGGGGGCGGTGATGGCGCTCATGTTGCCGGTGATGGTGCTTGGGGTGCCAGCCGGAACTGCGGGCGCCATTAGCAATGCGTGCAGCTTTAGTCAGTACCCGAACGCACCGGGGGGTCAGAGCGGACTCGCGGTGAACTGCACCTTCGCCTCGAGTCCGGGGTCCAGCGAGACGATCGAGGACTACCCGCAAGCCGCGTGGCACGACGGTGCGGCCTGGACGGCCACTGGCGGCGTCACCACTTCCGGGAGCCCGACGGTCACCTTCTCCTCGGCCCACTTCAACGCCGCCACCGACATCAACCACACGGTCTCGGGACCGGACACGGTCTTTGGTCTTATCCCGATCCCGGCCGACTCGTTCATCATCGCCGTGAATAGTCCCACCTCGGTCACGTTGAACCACAACGCGACGGCGTCGAAGACGGGGATCGTGCTGACGATCAACAACTCCACCACCCGCTCCGTGACCGATGGAGTGACCACGTTCGGTAGCAAAACCATCACGTCGGCCACGGCCGATTTCCTGCCCGCTGACGTGGGTCGGATCGTGACTGGCACCAACCTGAAGGGCTACAACAAGATCGCTTCGGTGACCAACACCACCACGGCGGTGCTCACCACAGGGGGACAGGCGAACGGGACGGCGCAGACCCTGACTATCGGCGCCGACGAGCAGGTCTCGACGACGCGGGAGCTGGGAGACGCCCAGATCACCTCGGGCAGCACGACGCTGTCGTCGAACAGCGCCAACTTCCAAGCCTCGGACGTGCAGCTCCCGGTGACGGGCTGCGGCATTCCCACGGGGACCTACATCAACTCGGTGACGGACGCGTCCGATGTGGTGCTGTCGCAGGCCGCGACCATCACGCGGCCCTTTGCGGTCATCGACGGCGTGACGACCAGTGGTTCCGCGACCGTCACTTCGGCCACCGCGAACTTCAGCACCGCCTGCGACGCGGACAAGTTCATCAGCGGGGCCGGGATCCCGGCCGGTGCCTACATCAAGACGGTGACCAACGCGACGACGGTCACGCTGTCCGCCAAGGCCACTGCGACCGGCGCGGGCGTGAGCCTCACCGAGACACCGGGAGCGACCGAGGTCGTCGGGCTGCCGTCGGCTACCGCGCCGGCCAACGCCGACGCAGTCAGTGAACTGGGCTCCGAGCTGACGCTCAACCCGACGCTCGTGAAGGGCTCGCCGCCGTGCTCGGCCGGTCAGCCGACGGGCACGACCATCGAGGGTGCCTGGTATAACCCGGGTGACTACCAGGCCAACTCACTGGCACCGCAGACGGTACCGGTCGACAGCATCGGAGAGGTCCTCTACCCGACGGCGGTCATCTCCTTCGCCGGCTACGTGGTCAACGAGGCTGCCAGCACCGCTGGTGAGCAGGACACCGCGGCCCACACCGACGTCGTCTTGCCGTTCGTACCCACCGCCCTGGCGCTGTGCTCGAGCCCAGCCCTGGGTATCGGCTCGGTGTTCCGCTTCAACGGCACGACGCTGACGCAGCAGAAGGTCCCGACGGGTGTCGGTACCCCGGGCACTGGAGCCGTTCGTGGCATCGAGAACCTGGGCAGCGGCGTGTCGTCGACCAGCGGCACCGCGTACCTCACCAACGGGACCTCGGGTTCGCCTTACAGTGGCAGTTGCACCACCAACTTCCCGGCCACCATCGACTTCGGCTGCGGAGACGGCTGAGCAGGTGGCTGTGTCCTGACCCTGCCCACGTGCTGCATGAGGCAGGTCAGGACATGGGATTGAACCGGACAGGGGAGCGGGCATCAAGCTCGCTCCCCTGTCCGCGGCCGAGCTCGAATGAGATCCGGCCTCGCTCGAACGGCCAGGGGCTTGACGCTTGGGATCACGGCAAGCTCGAGGGAGACACCCAAAGGCGGCCGGTCGGTAACAACCCCCCTTGCGCCTGACGTGCCCACGAAGGTCCGCCCGCCGGGGCACCCGGCCACGCCGCGCCGGCGTCAAATGCCGCAATCCGGGTGCACGGCGGGTGTAGACACAAACTCACGCATCTCTTATCCGAGACTCACACTTCTCTTATCCCAGCCGGTCATTCTTGACCAGGGCCGTTGGACAAGGGCGTCTAAAGCCAAGGAGCAAGCCTGCCGAGACGACCAATGAGGGGAGCCTTGGAGGAGCTGACATGGACCTTACGATTGCCAAGGAAACCATCGAGCGTCGGTCAGACGCCGGCACCTCGGTCGACCCTCTTCGGGGCGGAGCGAGTTCCCCTTGCATGGACGCTCCGGCGGTTGACCTGTCTACTCAGGTCGTCGAGGACGCCTGGTTGTTGAAGTCGAAGATGCGGTGGGTCCGCAATGACCGCGGCCCGCTCAACGCGCTCCGTTGGTTCGTAAAGGACTCGCTCGACATCGGTGACCCACCTTCGAAGGTGGAGTTCAAGAGCCACTGACTGGTGGCCCTCTCGGGGACTCCAACAAACAGACACCCGTCACGTCACCTTCGCCCCGTCGCGGATGGAGGCGGGATGATTGAATCTGCATCCCTCGACACCTACGTTCGGGTCCCAGGAGCCGTGGGTCCGCCGCGGTGTCTCGTTGCGGCATCTGCGGCCTGGGGGCAGACGCGTCACGACCCCGCCCCGGGGGGTTATGGGGAGGGCGGGGTCGAAGCGCTGATGTCGGTTTACCGGCAAAATGTGACGGATCGGTTGCGAATGGCGCGCTTCTTTGTTCAGGCAATATGACAACGCCCACAACTCTTTGACAACCAGGCTGACGCGCTGGGACGCCATTCATCCGGTCGACAGTTTGCGGCCCTGATCGTCGCCCCAAACTCGAGGTTAGGTCGGACGGGGACGGAAAGGCTCCGGGCGCAACGATGAACGGCGGTGACCCCATCTGGCGGACCATCCTGGGAGTTGTCCCGAGCTTGTGCGAGCGGGATTCGAACGGCTCTATTGCTCCGAGCAGATGGTCACCCAGAATGGCTCGTTGAAGGAACATCGGCCGTGCCTTCTATCGATCACCACTGGGAGGGGAGGATCGGAGAGGGAGAGAGGCCATGATGAAGGAGACGGACACGTACTGCGTCTGCCCGAACTGCGGGGCAGAAGCTCCCGTTGGGCACACACGGTGCAACGAATGCGGTCAGGCGACCGTTGAAAAGACGAAGCGAATCATCGAGCCGGCGACCACGAGGGTGTTCCGACTGTAACGGCAACCCGAAGAGCCCGACTCCGCCGACGGTTGCGAAGACCATTCGCGTGTCGGGTTCGACGGTGGACCACAGCTAGAACGGCGCCTTCATCTCCAGACGGATTCGTCGCCAATGTCGGAGTCCGGTCGTGGCCAAAACCGCCGATGCGCAGACGCCGGACGCGATCGCGGTCCGGTTGGCCCGAGTCCATCCCTTCGGGTTGTACGTGTTGGGTTCGATGAGGAACCCGACGATTCCAGCAAAGCCGAGACCAGCGCAGACGAGTGTGGCGACCGAATCCCCCTGGTTGGCCCGTCGAGATGCAACGAGTGCAGCCACGGGCATGGGCCAGGGCGCAGCAACGCCCGCACCCCAGCCGAGGAGGATACCGGTAGGCACCGAGAAAGGGGCTCCAATGCCCAGCGGGCGTCCGGGCAGATCATCGCGAACCGCCACCGCGCTGGTGAACCCGACCGTGCACGCGAACGCAACGGCCGCCCGTCTCAGGGCGCGGCCGGTCGCATCGGTCCTTGAGACTCGAGGGTGCATCAGTGGCACACCCCTTGGTTGGTACGGAGAGGTGCGCCGAGGGGCATCCCTCCATTTCGGTCCGAACGGCGAGCCTGCTCAAGGGTGGATGCCCCACGAGGTTGGGGGTGTACGCACGACACTGCGTCTCGTCGAGCGGTGGTGATAGCACGAAGCGGTGGTCACTCACCAGCCTTTTTCCGTCTTCTCAATCGCTCGAGGACGACAAGTTCAGTGTTCGTGCACGCTCATGAGGGGGCGGGGCGATGATCCCCCCAGGATCCTCCCCGATCACCCCGCCCCTGGGTGAGTCTGGCGACGGCGGCCCGGAGCGGGTAGAGCCATTGGGACCCCGCTCTCACAACGCCGGGACAACTTGCCCCGAGCAACGCCAGCAGGTCCCGCGGTCCAGAGCCTCGGGCATTCGCAACCACCGGACCATTCGGGCAGGTCGCATTCGGACCGAAAGGCCGAAATGGTACCCGGGGCCTATCCGGTTGATGGATCCAAAATGTTACCTTGCGCCGCCGGATCCAAGTTCTGGTCACGAGGGGGGCAATCAGAATCGTGAGGCGGCACCGAGCTGGCGCGCCGCCGAGGGAGGTCAGCGACGACGCAGCAGAGCTGATTCGAATCTAAGGTTGGGGGCTCGGACCCACCCCAGGGAGGAAAGCATGGGCATCTTCCAAAGGGCACACGACATCGTGCAGGCCAAGACGAACAAGGCGCTCGACGCCGCGGAGAAGCCCGACGAGATGCTCGACCTCTCCTACGAGAAGATGCTCGAGCAGATCACCCAGGTGCGCCGGGCCCTGGTCGACATCGCCGCCTCCAAGAAGCGGCTGCAGCTTCAGGAGGAACAGTTCCAGCACACCATCGACCACCTGCAAGACCAGGCCAAGCAAGCGTTGGCGTCCAACCGTGAGGACCTGGCCAAGGAGGCCCTGTCGCGCAAAGCGGCTGCCCAGCAACAGATCGACGAGATGCAGCCCCAGGTCCAACAGTTGGACGAGGAGGAGCAGAAGCTCACCCAGACCCTCGACGTACTCCAAAAGCGCGTCAACGACTTCCGCACCCAGAAGGAGACGCTCAAGGCCCAATACACCGCGGCCAAGGCGATCTCCTCGGTCGACGAGAGCACGGCGGGAATCTCCAAGTCTTTCAGCGACTCGGGTGCGACGCTCCAGCGGGCGCAGGACAAGATCGCCACGATGCAGGCTCGCTCCGGGGCGCTCGACGAGCTGCTCGAGTCCGGTGTCCTCGAGGATGTCGGGGGTGGGACCGACGACATACAAAAGGAGCTCGACCAAGTCGGCAAGGACGCACAGGTCGACAACGAGCTGGCGGCGCTCAAGGCTCAGCTGGGGACCGGCGCCCCAGAGCCCGAGGCGTTGGCCGCGGCACCTGACGCAGCTCCGGAGGAGTCAGCCCCGACCTCGTGATCAGTCCGACGTCGTTGCCTCCACGAGCGAGGACACGAGGTCGGCCAGCTCGTCACCGCGGTCTTCTTGGAGGAAATGGCCGGCGCCGGCCACGGTGGGATGGACGAGCCCAGCTGCGCCCGGCGCCCGTAGACGCAGCACCTCGGCCCAGCCCCGCGTGCCCGGGTCGCCGTCGGAGAAGGCGGTGAGGAACGGGCGCTCGAAGCCGGCCAGGGCGTGCAACGTACGGCGGTTGAGGCGGGCACACTCGCTGGATGGGGTGAGGCCCATGAGCAGCGGCAACTGGCGCGGTCCGGCGCAGAAGGCCTCGTCGGGGAACGGGGCGTCGTAGGCCGCCAAGACCGCGTCCGGGACCTCCGACGCGGTGGCCCCCTGGATGAAGAGGCTGGGTCGGAATGGGGTGAGCTCCTGGGTGAGCCGCTGGTAGTCGAGCAGGGTCTGCTCCACGGTGACGGTGCCGTCGGTGCCGGAGTGGACGGCCCAAGCCAGCCGTCCGGCCAGGTCGGCATCGGCGGTGTGAAGCGCCGTGTTGGTGGCCACGACGCGGCGGACCAGCCGGGGTCGCGCGGCCAGGACACCGAGCCCGATGGGGCCGCCCCAGTCCTGGACGACCAGGGTGATGGCGGCGAGCCCCAGCGCGTCGACGAACTGGGTCATCCAGTCGATGTGGGCGCGCACCGAGTGCGCCGTGCGGTCCAGCGGCTTGTCGGAGCGGCCGAACCCGACGAGGTCCGGTGCCACGGCACGGAGTCCCCGCGCCTCGAGTCGGGTCACGACCGTGCGGTAGAGATAGCTCCAGGACGGCTGGCCGTGCAGCAAGAGGACAGTCTCGGCGCCGGGGTCTCCCTCGTCGACGTAATGCATGCGCAGCCCGTCGGGGAGCACCGCGTAGTGGGGCGCGAAGGGGAACCCGGGCAGGTCGGCGAAACGCTCTTCGGGAGTCCGCACCATCTGCACCGGCTCATCGTGCCCCACTTGGCACGCCGGCCGTCGGCCTGGTGGACTCGGGGGTGTGACCGGGCAGGCGAACGACGTGGCCGTGGTCGGGGCCGGCCTCGTGGGGCTGTCGCTCGCCTACGAGCTGGCGTGCTTGGGCACCCAGGTCACCGTGATCGACGCCGCCCATCCGGGGCGGGCGACCGACGCCGGGGCGGGGATCCTCTCGCCCGCCACCAGCCACGAGGACGACCCCGAGCTCTGGACCTTCCTGCGCCAGGCCGGCGCCCACTATCCAGCACTGCTGGGGCGGATCGCCGGCGACGGCGTCGACGTGAGGGGCACCGGGTACGGCGCCTGCGGGATCCTCTCCATCGGCCTGCGGGCGCGGGAGGACAGCTGGTTTGCCCCCTTTGCCGAGCTGGCGCTCCGGCGCTCGCCGGAGGAGGTCTTCGAGATCACGCCCGAAGAGGCCACCTCGCTCTTCCCGCCGCTCGGCCCCGTCGACCGCGTCCTGCAGGCGCCCGGGTCGGCACGCGTAGACGGCCGGGGCATGGCCGCCGCGCTGCGTCAGGCGGCCCTGGCGCGCGGCGTCACCTTCGTGGACGGCGCGGTGCACGGGGTCGTCGCGTCGGCGGCCGGCCGACGCCGAGTCGAGTCGGTCAGTGTGGAGGGGCATCACAACGTCGGGTGCACGGCCCTGGTCATCGCCGGTGGCGCCTGGACCGCGGCCGTTGGCGAGTGGCTGGGCGTTCGCCTGCCGGTGGGGCCGACGAAGGGACAGATCGTGCATCTCGGTGTCGAGGCGGAGACCGGTCGATGGCCCATCGTGCAACCTCTGCTCACCCACTACCTCGTGCCTTGGCCCGGAGGCAGGGTGGCCTGCGGTGGGACCTTCGAGGCGGGGGCCGGGTTTTCCGTCACGATGACCGCAGCCGGGCTCCAAGAACTGCTGCGGGAGTGCCTCGTCGTCGCACCCGGCCTCGCCGGGGCCGGTTACCTCGAGACGCGAGTCGGCCTGCGCCCGACCTCGGCCGACGATCGCGCCCTGGTCGGGCCGGTGCCGGGATGGGGCAACGTCTGGGTCGCCACCGGCCACGGTGCCAACGGGCTGTTGCAGGGGCCGTACTCGGCGCGGGTGTTGGCGCACGACATAACGGGCGTGCCGCTCCCGGCCGACGAGTCGCCGATGCCGGCGGCCTTCGACCCGGCGCGCTTCGCCTGAGGGCGGCGCGGCGGATCAGCCGCCCCGGTCCGACGGGCTGGGCGTCGACGGCAGCCCGACCGGGCGCTCGGCGGTATGGGTCTCGTAGTCCAGCCACCAGGCGTCGCAGCCATCGGGCACCGGGAAGCCGAGCTGTTTGCGCCGATCCACCAGTTCCCGGACCCGCTCCTTGTGTTCGCGCACGAGCGCCATGGTGCCCGGATCGACCTCGTCGATTCGGGCGCGCCCCCACATCGCTTCCTCCAGGCGCCACGCCTCGCGCCGGGCCTCGACGATGGCGTGGGTGGCGTCGGCCATGTCGGCCCGAATGCCGGCGTCGCTCTCGGCCAGGACGTCGGCCGCACGCAACCACCCGTAGTCCCGGTTGATTCGCAGCAGCCCGGGCTCGACCTCGAACAGGCCGACCACGTCGACGATCGGGTCGATGGTGGTGAGGGTCGTGCCCGCGGGCAGCGCCACGTTGAGATTCGAGATTTGCCTTTCGGCCACCCCGATCATCCCCATGGATCGCAGGCCGATGTAGCCCAGGGGAGCGGCCGCGTAATCGCGCTCGTCTCGGGCCATCCGGAGGGGCACCGCAACCACGGCGATGATCCGCGTCGCCCCGATGTCCGCCGCGGCGCGTACGGGCACGATCTCGACCACCCCACCATCGACGTAGTCGTCGTCTGCCATGGGGTGGGGAGGAAAGACCATGGGCACGCTCGCCGAGGCGAGGGCACCATCGATCAGGTCGACCGGCCCGGCTGCGGACCCCGGGGCTGGGGTGCGCGCGTCGGACTCGACGATCGTCCCGTTCTCGGTGACGTAGCGCAGGGTGCCGGCACGCAGCGCCGTGACCGCCAGACGCAACTGGAGGCCCGGCCGGCGCACCAACGAGGGGTCGACGGCCCGGACACCGTCGCTGGTGCCGTGACGGAGCGCATCAGCCAGCGGGTCGAGGTTCAGGACGGCGCTCCCGCTCGCACGCAGCTGCCTCCGCACGCGTGGGAGGCGCCAGCTGGCGCCGGCAACGAGCCGTGCGAGGTGGCGTTGTCGCGCCCGCCGGGCCCGACGGGACCGGCGCCGTTCGCGCCGATTCGACATGCCCGCCGGGGGCACCACCTCGTTGCCGGCGAGCACGGTCGCGGGTGTGAGCGGGAACGGTGGCCGGGTGCCCTCGGTGATCTCCTGGTGGATTTCGCGGCCGAGCGCCGTGCCATCGAGCGCGGCGAGCCACGCCTGCTTGCCGAAGACATGCTCCGAACGCGTCCAGGCCAGTACGTCTCGCTCGATCTCGTCGACCCGGCGCGCGAACTCGGCCGGCGTCCGGGCTTGGGCAATGACCGTGGCAGCGATGGCACCGGCCGACGTCGCCGTGATGATGTCGGGCACGATGCCTTCGACACCGACCAGGTATTGCAGCACCCCGACCTCGAAGGACCCCTTGGTGCCACCGCCGGCGAGCACGAACGCGGTCGGGCCAGTCGGAGAATCCGTGGGCATTCGGCAGATTCTGGCACCGACGGCCGGCGCCCACAACAATCGCTCAGCCGCCTGCGGCGGCGCTCACCACCTCCACCAGGGACCCGGCACGTGCTGGTGTCGTGGCCCACTCCGAACGCGGGATGACGCAACGATCGACGGCGACCGCGACCCCCTTCGGGTCGTCCGCCTCGGTGACCCGGGCCACGAGGTCGGCGATGGTGGCACCGGCCGCCACCTCCATTGGCTCGCCGTTGACGCGTAGGCCAAGCGCGCTCATGCGGGCGCCAGCGCCCTGATCTGCGGGGCCAACGGCCGGCGGCCCACCAGGTCGGCGACTGCGGCGGCAGTGAGCGGCGCCAGCAGGATCCCGTTGCGGTAATGGCCGACGGCGGCCACGACCCCGTCGATGCCGGTCCAGCCGATGCACGGCGTGTTGTCCGGGGTGGCGGGCCGCAGCCCGGCCGCCGCCTCGAGCAGCTCGAGCTCGTCGATGCCCGGGACGATCGCTCGGGCGTCGCAGAGGAGCTCGTGGACCGCGCCCGCCTGCACCGAGGTGTCGCCGCCGCGCTCTTCGACCGTGGCCCCGACCACCACCGAGCCGTCCCGCCGCGGGACCAGGTACACCGAGCGACCACGCACCAGGCCCCGCACCGTCCGGGTCAGCAGGGGAGCCGTTCCGCCTCGGGGGCCACGCCGGGGACCGAGGCGCAGGATGTGCCCCTTGACCGGCCGCACGGTCGGGAGTGCGGCCGCGTCGAGGCCCGCGATGGAGGACATACCCGTCCCCGCCGCCAGCACGAGAAGAGCCGGTCCGAGGCGACGGCCGTCCGCCAGAACCAGCTCGGGTCCCGCCTCGATTGCGGACACGGTGCCTTCGACGAAGGCGACACCGGCGGCGCGGCAGGCCCGCACGAGCGCGTCGAGCAGGGCACGGTTGTCGACCTGATGGTCGCCGGGCACCTCGACGCCACCGCGCAAAGCGGTGCTCAGGGCAGGCACCAGGGCGCGGCACTCACTCGCGGTTTTGCGCTGGGCGGGCAGACCGAGCGAGTGCTGGTACGCGAGGAGGTGGTCGAGGCTGGCGCGATCGGACGCATCGAGGGCGACGGTGACCGTGCCGAGCGTGTCGTAATCGATGCGACGCCCGGCGGCGCCCTCCAGCGCGGCGGCGAACGCAGGCCAGCGGCGTGATCCCTCGAGGAGGAGCGCCGTGAGGGCGGACTCGCCAAACTGCGCCTCGGTGACCGGGGCGAGCATGCCGGCCGCCACCCAGGAGGCACCGTCGCGCCCGGGCGCCGGGGCCACGACCGTCACATCATGGCCGTTACGTGACAGTTGCCACGCACAGGCCAGGCCCACGACCCCGCCCCCCACGACCTGGACGCGCGACGACATGTTCCCAGCCTAGGAGGGCGTTCGTGTATCCTGGACGTTCCACCTTCGGGCCAACGTCGTCCCGGTAGTCATTCAACTTCTCCCTCTTTTCGGAAGGACGCCGATGGCCACTGGCCTCTACGACCCGGCATTCGAGCACGACGCCTGTGGTGTCGGCATGGTGGCCGATCTGCACGGCCGGCCCGATCACGACATCGTTGACCGCGGCCTCACTGTTCTGGAGCGCTTGGCGCACCGAGGCGCATCGGGGGCCGAGGTTGAGACCGGCGACGGCGCCGGCATCCTGGTCCAGGTCCCGCACCGCTTCCTGGCGGAGGCCGTACGTGACGCCGGGATTTCACTGCCCGCCGCTGGCGGCTACGCCGTGGGATCGGTCTTCTTGCCCACCGACCCGGACGACGCGCTGAAGGCCCGGACCGTCGTGGAGCAGACGGCGGTCCAAGAGGGGCTGTCGGTGCTGGGCTGGCGCACCGTGCCGGTCGAGGCGGAGGGCCTGGGCCACACCGCGCGTGGGGCGATGCCGCTGATCGAGCAGGTCTTCGTCGCGCCGGCTGGTCCGCCCGTTGACACCATGGCGCTCGAGCGCCGTGCTTTTGTGTTGCGCAAGCGAGCCGAGCACGCCGTCGACAGCCTGTACTTCTCGTCGCTGTCGGCCCGGACCATTGTCTACAAGGGCATGCTCACCTCGGCGCAGTTGCGCCAGTTCTTCCCCGACCTGCGCGACGCTCGGTTCGAGTCCGGGTTGGCCCTGGTGCACTCGCGCTTCTCAACGAACACCTTCCCGAGCTGGCCGCTCGCCCACCCCTACCGCTACCTGTGCCACAACGGGGAGATCAACACGCTGGCGGGCAATCGCAACTGGATGCGCGCTCGCGAGGCTCTCCTCGAAACGTCCCTTATTGAGGGCGACCTCTCGCGCGTCTACCCGATTTGCACGCCGGGCGCGAGCGACTCGGCGAGCTTCGACGAGGTCCTCGAATTGCTGCACCTCGGGGGTCGCTCCCTTCCACACGCGGTGCTGATGATGATCCCCGAAGCGTGGGAGAACCACACGATGATGGACCGCGACCGCCGCGCCTTCTACCGCTACCACGCGTCACTCATGGAGCCCTGGGACGGCCCGGCGGCGGTCTGCTTCACCGACGGGACGGTCGTCGGCGCGGTGCTCGACCGTAACGGGCTGCGACCAGCGCGCTATTGGGTCACCGACGACGGGCTGGTCGTGCTGGCCAGCGAGGTGGGTGTCCTCGACATTGCGCCCGAGCGAGTCGTGCGCAAAGGCCGCCTGCAGCCCGGGCGCATGTTCCTGGTCGACACGGCCGAAGGTCGCCTCGTCGAGGACGAGGAGATAAAGGCCGAATTGTCGTCCGAGCACCCGTACGAGGACTGGCTCGAGGCAGACCAGATCCGTCTGGAGGAGCTCCCGGCGCGCGCGATGCTCACCCCCCAGCACGGCAGCGTCGTCGCTCAGCAGCGCCTGTTCGGCTACACGAACGAAGAGCTTCGTGTCATTGTCGCTCCGATGGCCCGCACGGGAGGGGAGCCCCTGGGTTCCATGGGCTCGGACACGTCCATCGCGGTGCTCTCGAGTCGCTCGCGGCTCCTGTACGACTACTTCACTCAGCTTTTCGCGCAGGTGACCAACCCACCCCTCGACGCCATCCGGGAGGAGTTGGTGACCTCGCTGTCGGCCACCATCGGACCCGAGGCCAATCTGCTCGAGGCGTGCCAGGGCTCGTGCCGCCAGATCCTGTTACCGCTGCCGGTGATCGACCGGGACGACCTGGCCAAGCTGATGTACGTCAACGAGCACGGAGAGACGCCGGGCTTCAAGGCTTTCGCCATCGACGGGCTCTTCGAGGTGCGCGAGGCAGGGGACGCGGGCGCGCCGACGGCGGCGGGGGGCGAGGCCCTGGCGCATGCCCTCGACAGCGTGCGCCGCCAGGTCTCGGCCGCCATCGCGGACGGCGCCAACCTGATCGTCCTCTCGGACCGTAACTCGACCGTCGACTGGGCACCCATCCCCTCGCTGCTGCTCACCGCGGCGGTGCACCACCACCTGGTCCGCGAGAAGACCCGCACGAAGGTGGGCCTGGTCATCGAGACGGGCGACGCCCGGGAGGTGCACCACATGGCGCTGCTCATCGGCTACGGCGCGGCCGCGGTCAATCCGTATCTGGCGCTGGACTCCATCGACGACATGATCTCCGAGGGTCTTCTCGAGGGCGTCTCGCCACGCCAGGCTCGCCGGAACTACATGAAAGCCGCCTGCAAAGGCGTCCTCAAGGTGATGTCCAAGATGGGCATCTCGACCGTGGCGTCGTACACGGGGGCCCAGGTGTTCGAAGCGATCGGCTTGGACGGGGCACTGATCGACGAGTACTTCACCGGCACGTCGAGCCGGATCGGGGGCGTCGGCCTGCCGGTGCTCGCCGCCGAGGTGGCCGCCCGGCACCGGCAGGCGCACGAGCCGAGACCAACCGAGCGGGCCCACCGTGAGCTGGAAGGCGGCGGGGAGTACCAGTGGCGCCGGGAGGGGGAGTTCCACCTCTTCAACCCCAAGACGGTCTTCAAGCTCCAGCACGCGACGAGATCGAAGCGCTACGAGATCTTCAAGGAGTACACCTCCCTGGTCGACGACCAGTCCCAGCAGTTGGGCACACTCCGCGGCCTCCTCCAGCTCAAGCCCGGGCCGGGCGGCCCGATCCCCCTCGAGGAGGTGGAGCCCATTGAGAACATCGTGTCTCGCTTCTCCACGGGGGCGATGTCGTACGGCTCCATCTCGGCCGAGGCCCATGAGACGCTGGCCATCGCAATGAACCGCCTGGGCGGGCGCTCCAACACCGGGGAAGGCGGCGAGGATGCCGAGCGCTACACCCCCGACGCCAACGGGGACCTGCGGCGCAGCGCGATCAAGCAGGTCGCCTCGGGCCGCTTCGGCGTGACGAGCGAGTACTTGGTCAACGCGGACGACCTGCAGATCAAGATCTCCCAGGGTGCCAAGCCCGGCGAAGGGGGGCAGTTGCCCGGAAGCAAGATCTACCCCTGGATCGCGCGGACCCGGAGCTCCACGCCGGGCGTGGGGCTCATCTCGCCGCCGCCACACCACGACATCTACTCCATCGAGGACATCGCCCAGCTGATCCACGACCTCAAGTCGTCCAACCCTCAGGCACGGGTGCACGTCAAGCTCGTGGCGGAAGTGGGTGTCGGCACGGTCGCCGCTGGCGTGGCCAAGGCGCACTCCGACGTGGTACTGATCTCCGGGCACGACGGCGGCACCGGCGCGGCCCCGTTGACCTCGCTCAAGCATGCGGGCATCCCCTGGGAGATCGGGCTGGCCGAGACACAACAGACGCTCCTGGTCAACGGCTTGCGCGACCGGATCGTGGTCCAGGTGGACGGGCAACTCAAGACCGGTCGCGACGTCCTCGTCGGTGCGCTGCTCGGCGCAGAGGAATACGGTTTTGCCACCGCGCCGCTCGTGGTCTCGGGCTGCATCATGATGCGCGTCTGCCATCTCGACACGTGTCCCGTCGGGATCGCGACCCAGAATCCCGCGCTGCGGGCCAAGTACAGCGGCAAGCCCGAGTTCGTCGAGACCTTCTTCGAGTACATCGCAGAAGAGGTGCGCGAGCTGCTGGCTTCGCTCGGTCTGCGCTCTCTGGACGAGGCGGTCGGACGGGTCGACCTGCTCGACACCCAAGCGGCCGTGACGCACTGGAAGGCCGCGGGGTTGGATCTCTCCACGGTGCTGGCCGAGCCCGACGTCCCCGCCACCGTCGGGCGGCGCCAGACGAGGCAGCAGGACCACGGCCTCGAGAAGGCCCTCGACCACGCCTTCCTCGACCAGTGCGCACCGGCGCTGGACGCCGGCGTGGCGGTCTCGGTGGCGCTGCCGATCACCAACGTCGACCGCACGGTTGGGACTCTGCTCGGGGCCGAGATCAGCCGGCGCCACGGCGCAGCCGGGCTTCCCGACGACACCATCTCGCTGACGTTCACCGGCTCGGCCGGCCAGAGCTTCGGTGCGTTCGTGCCGCGCGGCGTCACGATGCGCCTGCACGGCGACGCCAACGACTACTTCGGCAAAGGCCTCTCGGGCGGTCGGCTCGTGGTGCGACCCCCTGCCGGGTCGCCGTTCGCCGCCGAGGAGCACATCATCGCGGGGAACGTCATCCTCTACGGAGCCACGGGCGGGGAGGTCTTCATCCGGGGTCAGGTGGGGGAGCGCTTCTGCGTTCGCAATTCCGGCGCCACCGCGGTGGTCGAGGGCGTCGGCGACCACGGCTGCGAGTACATGACGGGCGGGCTCGTGCTGGTGCTCGGGCCAACCGGGCGTAACTTCGCTGCAGGCATGTCGGGCGGAGTGGCCTATGTCTACGATCCAGCCCGGACCTTCGGGCAACGGGTGAACCTGGAGGGGGTCGACGTGGAACCGCTGGGCCCCGACGACAGCTTCGTCGTCCGCTCCCTGGTGGAGCGTCACGGGATCGAGACCGAATCGGCCGTGGCCGCCCGCCTGCTGGAGTGCTGGGACAGCGAGGTCCTCGAGTTCGTGAAGGTGATGCCGCGCGACTATCGCCGGATCCTGGAAGCGACCCGGTTGGCCGAGGCCGAGGGTCGCTCGGTGGACGAGGCCGTCATGGAGGCCGCGCATGGGTAAGACAACCGGCTTCATGGAGAACGGACGCGAATTGCCGCGGCGCCGTCCCGTCTCCGTACGCCTGCGAGACTGGAAAGAGGTCTACGAGCCCTTCCCCGGGGAGGCCACCAGAGTGCAGGGCGGGCGCTGTATGGACTGCGGCATCCCGTTCTGCCACGACGGCTGCCCGCTGGGCAACCTGATCCCTGAGTGGAACGACCTGGTGTACCGGGACGACTGGCCCGAGGCGATGGAGCGCTTGCACGCGACGAACAACTTCCCTGAAATTCACCGGACGGCTGTGCCCGGCGCCCTGCGAGGCGGCCTGCGTGCTGGGGATCAACGACGACCCCGTCACCATCGAGCGGATCGAGTACGAGATCGTCGAGCGGGCCTGGGACGAGGGTTGGGTGACCCCGCAGGTGCCGACCGTGCGCACGGGCAAGTCCGTCGCCGTCGTGGGTTCGGGACCGGCGGGCTTGGCGGCGGCCCAACAGCTCGCACGAGCCGGCCACAACGTGACGGTCTTCGAACGGGCGGAGAAGCCGGGTGGGTTGCTGCGCTACGGCATCCCCGAGTTCAAGATGGAAAAGGCGGTCCTCGACCGCCGGCTGGCCCAGTTGGAGGCCGAAGGCGTCACCTTCGTGTGCTCTACTGCGGTGGGCGGGCCAGCGGTCGGGGAGCCCGGCGGCGACGCTGGTGCTGGTGTCGGTTCCGGTGTCGGTTCCGGTGTCAGTTCCGGTGTCGGTCCGGTCGAGCCCGGCGAGCAGCGGGGCATCGGGACAGCAAGCGCCCCCGATGTACGCGTGCGCCCGGCCGCCGAGGTGCGGGCGGATTTCGATGCCGTGGTGCTGGCTGGTGGGGCAACGATGCCCCGGGACTTGCCCGTGCCGGGGCGTTCCCTCTCGGGGGTGCACTTCGCCATGGAGTACCTCAAGCCCTCGAACCTTGTTCGGGAAGGCGCGCTGGCTTCGTCGCCCATCAATGCCAAGGGGAAACGGGTCATCATCATCGGCGGTGGGGACACGGGGGCCGACTGCCTCGGCACGGTGCACCGCCAAGGCGCCTTTTCGGTGCACCAGCTCGAGATCATGGCCGAGCCCCCGAGCGACCGCCTCGCCGACAACCCGTGGCCGCTGTGGCCGCTCATCTTGCGGACGTCTTCGGCCCACGAGGAAGGGGGCAACCGAGTCTTCTCGGTGACGACGACCGAGTTCGTGGACGACGGGACGGGGTCGGTGCGCGCGCTCCGAGGCCTGGCGGTCGAGGTGCGTTCCGACGAGGGACGACCCGTCTTCGAAGAGATAGCCGGCTCGGAGTTCGAGCTGGAGTGCGACCTGGTGCTCTTGGCCATGGGCTTCGTGGGCACCGAACGACGAGGCGCCGTGGCGGGCCTGGGCGTCGAGGTGGGGCCACGGGGCACGGTGGAGGCGGACGGGCAGTGGTCGACCAGCGTCGACGGGGTCTTCGTGTGCGGCGACCAGGCCCGGGGCCAGAGCCTCATCGTGTGGGCCATCGCGGAGGGTCGTTCCTGTGCTGCCGCGGTGGACCGCTGGCTGATGGGTTCGACGTCGCTGCCGGCGCCGCTGGTGCCGGGCCAGCTCGCGCTGCGCTAGGGCCGCCTCGGCCCGAAATGCCCGAGCAGGACGCTCAGCGCCCCTCGAGCGCCGGACCGGTCACGAATAGCGGGCTGCCCTGGTTCCCGGCCCGTTGAAGACACCCGGGACGGCGTCGGGATTTTCGACGCAGACTTCGCACTCGAGTCCGTCCGGGTCCCGGAAGAACAAGCTCAAGATCGGACCGAAGTCGGTCACGAAGTCGTCGGCTGCCCCCCGCTCCATCAGGCGCTCGCGGATGGTCTCGAAGTCCTGGAGCGAGGCGGCTTGGAGCGCCAAGTGATCGAGCCGACCCCGACCGAACATCGGTGTTTGGCGATCGGCCTCGTGGTTGCCCTCAATCTGGAACACGTTGAGCTCGGCCCAATCTCCGATCTTGATGATGGAGAGACGGGGTCCCATCCCCTCGGGAAACTCGCTCCCGTCGCGCAGGACCTCAGCGTCGAAGACCTCGCGATAGAAGGTGTTCAACCGGTCGGCGTCATTCGTGATCATCCCCACGTGGTTCAATCCCTTGAGCAGCACGCCTGCCTCCTCGAGTCGTCTGGGTCTCCACTGTAGGGAGGCGTTCGGAGGATCAGGCGGCCCTTATCGCCTGCCCGCTCCCTCTCCCGGTCTGGAAGTTCGCGGATCGGTCGCCCCAGGGCCCGGTCGGCCAGGGTCGGGTCGGCCCCGTCCAGGGGCGCGTCTCGGGCGACCGCTCCGACCGGTTCGGCCCCGCCCACCATCGGGTTTCGGCACGACGAAGCGATCGAGCGGGCCGGGCCGTAGATTGCCGGTCATGGACGTGACGATGACACCCGAGTGGAAGGCCTTGGCGACCCACTACGACGAAATTTCGGCGCGGCATCTACGCGACCTTTTCGCCGAGGACCCCGAGCGCGCGGTGCGCCTCACCGCGGAGGGCGCCGACCTGGTATTGGATTACTCCAAGCACCGAGTGACCGACGAGACGCTGCGTCTCCTCATGGCGGTGGCGCGTGCGGCGCGGGTCGAAGAACGTCGCGATGCGATGTTTTCGGGAAAGCACATCAATACCACCGAGGACCGCGCCGTCCTACACGTCGCGCTGCGGATGGCTCCAGGTACCGAGTTGATGGTGGACGGGCAGAACGTGACCAACGATGTACACGAGGTGTTGGGAAAGATGGGTGAGCTGTCGGAGCGCATCCGCAACGGGTCCTGGAGGGGTGCGACTGGCGAGCGAATTGATGCGGTCGTCAACATCGGGATCGGCGGCTCTGACCTCGGCCCGGCCATGGCGACCGTTGCTTTGGCCGACTACGCCCAGCCGGGATTGATCAGCCGCTTCGTCTCGAACGTCGACCCCATCGACCTCTATGCGGCCACGCACGATCTCGACCCTGTGTCGACGCTGTTCGTCGTCAGCTCGAAGACGTTCACGACTCTCGAGACTCTGACCAACGCGGCGGCGGCCCGCGACTGGTTACTGCGGGGCCTCGGCCCGTCTGCGGATGCCGGCGCGGTGGCGAAGCACTTCGTCGCCGTATCCACAAACGCCAAGGGCGTGGCGGATTTCGGTATCGACCCCGCCAACATGCTCGAGTTTTGGGACTGGGTCGGGGGGCGCTACAGCTTCGACTCGGCGATCGGCTTCTCGCTCATGGTCGCCATTGGGCGTCAGGCCTTCGGCGAGATGCTTTTTGGTTTCCACTCCATCGATGAGCACTTCCGGACCGCACCGTTGGAGAAGAACCTCCCCGTCATCCAGGGCATGCTCAACGTCTGGTACAACAACTTCTTCGGCGCCGAAACGCACGCCGTGCTGCCCTACAGCCATCGGCTGTCTCGTTTTCCGGCCTACCTGCAGCAGCTGACCATGGAGTCCAACGGGAAGTCGGTCCGGCTCGACGGAGCGCCGGTGGTCGGCCAGACGGGCGAGATCTTTTGGGGTGAGCCTGGCACCAACGGCCAGCACGCGTTCTACCAGTTGCTCCACCAGGGCACGAAGCTGGTCCCGGCCGATTTCATCGCCTTCGCGGAATCCACCCACGAGACCGGGGAACAGCAGGACCTGCTGATGGCCAACTGCCTGGCGCAGACGAAGGCCCTGGCTTTCGGCCGGACGGCCGAGCAGGTGGCGGCGGAGGGAACGCCCTCAGAGCTGGTCCCGCACAAGGTGATGCCGGGCAACCGGCCGACCTCGACCATCCTCGCCCCGAAGGTGACGCCGGTGGTCCTCGGACAGCTCGTGGCGATCTACGAGCACACCGTGTTCGTCGAGGGCACCGTGTGGGACATCGACTCGTTCGACCAATGGGGTGTCGAGCTTGGCAAGGAAATGGCGAAGGAGTTGGCGCCGCTCCTGACCGCCGCGTCGGCCCCGGACCTCTCGGGCCAGGACTCCTCCACGGCATCCCTGGCGCGGCGGTATCGGGCTCTCCGTGGGCGCCCCGTCTGAACTGCGGGTTGGGGCTCTCGACATTCGGGGTCGCGAGCCGGCACCCGGCAGGCGAGCGGGACGGCGGTGGGGTCAGACCGGCCGCGTCGCCCCTACGAAGATCAGCGATCCGAAGGACGCCCCCACCGTGCCGGGGAAGTACTCGGCGCGCACGTCGGCCCCGGTGAAGGGCGCATCGACCATGACGTCCTGGCCGCCCACCGTGCCGACGAACAGGCCGACGTGGTCAATGCTGCCCGGACCGCCGCCGAAGAAGACGAGGTCGCCAGGGAGGAGCGGCGACCCCGCGGCCACCTTCGGCGTGGCGTCGTACTGATCTTGGGCCACCCTCGGCATTGACACGCCGCCCACGCGGTAGGCGGCTTGGACCAGGCCCGAGCAGTCGAATCCGACCCCGGGGCTCTCGCCGCCCCACACATACGGCGTGCCGATCTGGGCCAGTGCCCACTCCACGGCGACCGCCCCCGAGTCCGCCGCCGTCCCCGTGGACGTGCCGCTGGACGATCGGTCGGGTGTCCCGCCGAGAGACTGCGCCAACGCAAGCACCTGGGTCACGTAGGACGCCGAGTGGTTGTAGGCGTACACCGCACCCGCGAGGTCGGCCCCGCCCGAGGCGCCGTCGGCGCACAGGAGCCGGGCTGCGGCATAGATGGCGTCGGCGGGATCGTAGGGGCTGGGCGGCGTCGCACCCCCGGGAGGGACCGGTTCGTCAAAGGCCGCGAAGGTGGCCGGCTCGAATTGCATCGGGCCCTCCGCTCCGGCCGCGTTGGCCCCGCCTTGCACTCCCGGCAGACTCGACTGTCCGTTGTCGGACTCGACCGTGCCGATGGCCGCGAGGATCGTCCAGGGCAGGCCCGGGCAGGTAGCCGCCGCTTCCTGATAGAGGACCAGCATGGCAGGCGGGATTTTGGCGGCGGCCGCCGCGGTGGCCGCTGGCGCGCCTCCACCCACTCCAAGCAGTGACACGGCGGATGCAACGACCGCCGTGCCAACCAGCGCCGACGTGAGCGCCAGGGCAAGCCCGAGGGCGGCCAGTCCCCTCACGGGCAGGGACCACTCCTGTGCCGGGGGAAGTTCGGTACCAGGGGCATGGCACCGAACGGTCGGGTCTGTCCATGAGTGAGCACGTCAAAGGCGCGCTCGTCATACTTGGTCCATGAAAAGCACCATGCAGGACGCCCCGCTGCTGGTCAGCGACATCCTCCGCCACGGGCAGCGGGTGCACGGGGACAGCAGCGTCATCACCGTCGAGGCCGGGGGACACCGCTCGGCCACCTTCGCCGAGGTGGCCACGCGGGCCGAGAAGCTGGCGGCCGCGCTGACCCGCCTGGGCGTGCAACACGGTGACCGCGTCGGGACCTTCTGCTGGAACAACCAGGGCCACCTCGAGGCCTACCTGGCCGTTCCCTCCATGGGGGCCGTGCTGCACACCCTGAACGTCCGCCTCCCTGCCGACCAGCTGGCCTACGTGATCAACCACGCGGAGGACCGCCTCATCATCGTCGACGCCTCGCTCATTCCGTTGCTCGCCGGCGTCAGGGACGACCTCAAAACCGTGGAGACCATCATCGTGGCAGGGGAAGGGGACACGACCCCGCTTGGGGAGACCCTGTCCTACGAGCGGCTGCTCGCCGCCGAGGAGCCCGGATTTGAGTGGCCCGTCCTCGACGAGCGGTCCGCCGCGGCGATGTGCTACACGAGCGGCACCACCGGATACCCCAAGGGCGTCGTGTACTCGCATCGCTCTACCTGGCTGCACACGATGGCCGAGCAAGCCGCCTCTTCGGTCGGCATGGTGGAGTCGGACCGCATCCTCATTATCGTGCCCATGTTCCATGCCATGGCCTGGGGCACCCCCTACGGCGCATGGCTGGCGGGCACCGACATGATCATGCCGCAGATGTTCCTCATGGGCGACGCTCTGGCCGCCATCTTCAATGAGTTTCATCCCACGCTGGCCTGCGGCGTGCCGACGATCTGGAACGGCCTGCTCGCTCTCGACTCAGCCGTCGACTTCTCGTCCGTGCGTGCCATCACCGCCGGCGGCGCCGCCGTGCCCGAGTCCCTCATCGAAGCTTTTGAAACGCGTTTCGGGGTCACCATCATCCAGGGCTGGGGGATGACCGAGACCAGCCCATTGGCCGCGTTCGGTTTGCCGCCGGCGCGGCGGCTCGATGGGCACGACGCCATGTACTACAAGGTGAAAGCAGGCCGTGTTGTCGGCGGAGTCGAAGTCCGTGTCATGGCCGAGGACGGGACCGTGCTCCCCAACGACGGCAAGTCGGTCGGAGAGTTCGAGATCCGTGGGCCCTGGATCACCGGCTCGTACTACAAGGACGAGGACCCACAAAAGTTCCACGATGGCTGGCTCCGCACGGGCGACGTCGGAACGCTCGACGGGCAGGGCTATATGACGATCTCCGACCGCACTAAGGACGTGATCAAGTCCGGCGGCGAGTGGATCTCCTCGGTCGAACTGGAGAACGCCGTCATGGCCCATCCGGACATCTTTGAGGCGGCGGTGATCTCGATCCCCGACCCGAAGTGGTCCGAACGCCCGCTGGTTGCAGTGGTCCCCCAGCCTGGACGTTCCCCTGCACCCGCCGACCTCGTTGCGTTCTTGACGGACCGAGTGCCGAGGTGGTGGCTGCCCGAGAAATGGACCTTCATCAGCGAGGTGCCCAAGACGAGTGTGGGGAAGTTCGACAAGAAGGTCATGCGGGCCGCGTACGCCGACGGCGCCTATGAAGTGCAGAGCACGCCGCTGCCCAAGTGAGCGGCCCATCGGAGCCATCGGAGGCCATGACGGACCTGACCGAGCGGCTCGAGGGCGTGCTCGAGGAGCTGACTGACATGGCAATGGACGCACTGCGCCGTGCCACCTCGGGTGATCCCGATTCGGGTGAAACCGGGGAAGCCCTCGCCATGGAGCGCCGTATCCTCAAGGCGCGCCGTGCGCTCGAGAAGTGCATCGCCGCTTTGCACGAGAGCTCCGGCCTCGGTCGCGCCCCCCTCGATGGCGGCGCCGCCTAAGCGCCAACCCACCATGCGCCTGTTCGTGGCCGCGTGGCCGGACGACCCCACTCGCGATCGCCTCGCTGCGCTGGACCTGGGGCGGGCCAAGAACCTGCGCCTGGTGGGGCCCACGCGTTGGCATGTCACGCTGCGCTTTCTGGGCGACGTCGTCGCAGACCAGCTGGGACCCCTGGGCGATGCACTGCGGGCATCCGTCGCGTCCGAGACGGGCCCTGCCGAGTGCCGACTCGGCCCAGAGACGGGGTGGTTCAGGGGAGTGCGGGTGCTCCAGCTCCCTGCAACGGGCCTTGTAGGGCTGGCCAAAGCCGTGCGGGCGGGTACGGACCGGGTGTTGCCGGAGCCAGAAACTGGCGAACAACCCTTCAACGGACACCTCACCCTGGCTCGGGCTAAGGGGCGGTTAGGTGCCACCGCCCAGGCGGAGCTGGCGGGCATCCCCTTCGTGGCCGCGTTCCCTGTCGAGTATGTCGACCTGGTGGCCTCTCAGCCCTCACCGAACGGTCACATCTACTCCACAGTCGTTCGTGCCCGCCTCGGACCCGGTTGAGGTCGACATCGGCCCGTCTCGAACCGCTCGGCACTGACTCACACCATCGGGGAATTGGGTTTCAACTGTATATGGAACCTTCCAAAACTCGGGGGTTTACGGAAGGATAACCGACATATCCTTCTAAAATTGACCCCATTACGGAAGGATACGTATACGGTCGCGGAGCGCGTCCCGGAGGGGACCGCCTCCCGGAGGAAGGACCGCTTTCCGGAGGAAGGACCGCTTTCCGGAGGAGGGACCGCGTCCCGGAGGAAGAGCCGGCACCGACGTGCCTCCCGAGGCCGGGTTCGCCTCGGGGCGACGCTCAACTGGATTGGCCGGTCAAGAACTCCGTGATTGCCTGCGCCATGGCGGCGGCGGCCTCCTGCTGGAAGGCCGGGGTGACCAACAGGGCTGCGTCCGTTGCGTTGCGCATGTTGCCGCATTCGATGAGCACCTTCGGGACCGTGGTGAGGTTCAGCCCGGCCAGGTCGTTGCGCTGGAGCAGCCCGACGACGCCGCCATAATCGCTGACGGGCATCGGTGTACCGGCGAGGAAGGCGGCGCGTAACACCGAGGCGAAGGCGGCGGAGGACCCGATCACGCCGTCGTTCGGACCGTCCGCCACCGGCTCGAGAATGGTGAAGCCACGACCCGCGGACGGACCCCCGTCGGCGTGAATGTCGACGGCGACGTCCGCGTGGGCGTTATTGATGATGGCTGCCCGCGTCGTGACGCAGGGCCCCACCCCGTCGTTGGTGGAGCGGGTCAATACGACAGTGGCGCCCTCTGCTTGTAGATCGGCCTCGAGGTATGTCGCGACGTTGAAGTTGTACTGCGCCTCGGTGTAACCGCCATCGGTCGCCGTGCCCGTCGTATCGCAAGGCTCGTAGCCCGTGCCGTTGAAGACAGGCTGGTCGATCACGTCCGGCGCGGTCCCGTTCAGCCCGTCATGACCCGGGTCGATACCGACCACCTCGCCGGCCAGCGGTTCGGACCCGACGGCGAGCCAGTACCCGGTCCCGCCCCGGGCCGCCGCCATTCCGACGACGGGTCCGGGAAGAGGGCTCCCTCCCAGTGAGCCGAAATAGGGGGCGGCGCCGTAGCTGAAAAGCCCACCGTCGCGCGCCACCATCCAGTACCCGCCGCCGGGGCCGGCCGCCATTCCTACGACCGGCGCGTCGAGCACCAAGGAGCCGGCTGAGCCAGAGAAGGTCGCGTCGCCATAGGTGAAGATGCCCCCGTCACGGGCCACGAGCCAATACCCACCACCATCCGATGTGGCCGCCATGCCGACGACCGGCGCGTTGAGCGTCAGGGAGCCGGCCGACCCGAAGAACCGGGCGTCGCCGTAGCTGAAGATGCCCCCATCAGCGGCCACCAGCCAGTAGCCCCCTCCGTCGCGGGTCGCCACCAGGCCGACGACCGGCGCGTTGAGCGTCAGGGAGCCGGCCGACCCGAAGAACCGCGCGTCGCCGTACGTGAAGATCCCACCGTCACGGGCCACGAGCCAGTAGCCGCCACCGGAGGGTGTCGCCGCCATGCCGACGACCGGCGCGTTGAGCGTCAGGGAGCCGGCCGATCCGAAGAACCGGGCGTCGCCGTAGCTGAAGACGCCCCCGTCGGATGCGACCAGCCAGTACCCGCCACCGTCAGGCGTCGCTGAGATGCCCACGATCGGCGCGTTGGGGTTCGCCACGGCGTTCGCGCCGACGGCCGTCGTACCGAAGGGCACCACCGAGTTGGGAGGGACGGGCGTCGCCGACGCCGGCGTTGGCGGAACGGCGACCACGAGGGTCACGACTGCCCCGAGAACCAGCAGTGCGGCCAGCGTGCTCCCGACCCGGTGCCGGGTCGCGATCACCCAGTGCACACGTTGATGGCGTCGATGAGCTGGCGCAACCGGGAATAGTGGAAACGATCGAAGCGGAAAGCAAGGCGTGGGAGCTCAGGGTGGTCGTCGCGCTCGGGCGGGAACGGGCCGGCGGTACGGATGCTCCCCCGCACGACGATGTCGGCGAAGCGTCGGTTGAGCTCGGCCAACTCAGCCTTGCTCGGCTGCTCGAGGATGCGCAGGACCAGCAGGTCGCCCACCCACCGGCACGAGTGGTAGTTGCGGTAGAAGCCCAGGACCTCCTCGGCCGCCTCCTCCATGGTGTTGGTGATCTTGAACAGCGCCCGGTCCTCGGACGAGACCCAGCCCGCCGCGATGGCCTCGTCCTCGACGAAGCGCAGCCAGGCGTGCCAGTAGGTGCCGCCCGGCGTCTCGACCAAGACCACCGGCGCCGGCTCCGCTTTGCCGGTCTGGAGCAATGTCAACAGCTCGAAGGCCTCGTCCTGGGTCCCGAAACCACCCGGAAGCACACTGTAGGCGTGCGACTCTTTGATCAACATGAGCTTGCGGGTGAAGAAGTAGCGCATCTCGACCAGCTTGGGATCCTGCGCGATGAAGGGGTTGGCGTCCTCTTCGTTGGGAAGTCGAATGTTGACCCCGAAGGCGTGATCGCGCCCTGCACCCTCGAGGCCGGCCGCCATGATGCCGGGCCCCGCTCCCGTCACCACCATCCAGTCGGCCGCGGCCAGGCGCGCCGCCAGGTCGCGCGCCAGGACGTAGACGGGGTCCTCCGGCTTTGTCCGCGCCGAGCCGAACATGGTGATCTTGCGAATGTGCCGGTAAGGACGGAAGACGCGGAAGGCTTCGGCCATCTCGGCCAGAGCCGCCTTGGCGATCTTCAGATCGCCGACCGACGTGCGCTCGCGCGCCATGTCCCACAGCGTGCCGATCATGCTGTCGAGCTCCCGCGCCTGTGCGGGGGAGAGCGAGTGGTTCTCGAACAGGGCCTCGAACGCGCTGAGCCGCGCCGCCGCTTCCGCGTCGTCGCTGCCGCTCACGCGCCCGCCGACGCACCCGCCAGCGCGTAGAGCGTCGAGCGTTGCACGAGCGGTCGTCCGAGCGGCGCCACGATGGCCTCCAGCTCTTCGACACCCATCCTCTGTCCGTGCTGAGCACCCGCCGCCCGCGAGATGTTCTCGTCCATCAGGGTGCCACCCAGGTCGTTGGCGCCGGCGCGCAGGACCTGCCGGACGCCCGCAGCGCCCATTTTGACCCAGCTGACCTGGATGTTGTCTATCTCACCCGCGTAGGCGATGCGCGCCACCGCGTGCATCAGCAGGGCCTCGCGGAACGTCGGTCCCCGCCGGGCCTTGCGCTGGAGGTAGATCGGGGTGGCCATGTGCACGAAGGGCAGCGGCACGAATTCGGTGAACCCCCCGGTCTCGCGTTGCAAGGCCCGGGTCCGTACCATGTGGCGGGCCCAGCTGATGGGCTGCTCCACCGAGCCGAACATGATGGTGATGTTGGAACGCAGGCCCACCGAGTGGGCGGTGCGGTGCGCCTCCAACCACTCGTCGGTGGAGATCTTGTCGGGGCAGATGAGCGCGCGCACCTCGTCGTCGAGGATCTCTGCCGCCGTGCCCGGGAGCGTCTTCAGCCCCGCCTCCCGCAGCCGCGTCAGGTACTCCGCGAGCGGGACTTCCGAGCGCCGCGCCCCTTCGGTGACCTCGAGCGCGGTGAAGCCGTGAATATGGATGGTCGCCGACCCGGACCGCACCGCTTCGAGCACATGGAGGTAGTAGTCCCCGTCGAAGTCAGGGTGGATGCCGCCCTGCAGGCAAACCTCGGTGGCACCCTCGGCCTCCGCCTCGGCCACCCGCCGGGTCACCTCGTCGAGCTCGAGCAGGTAGGGGGCGCCACGCAGGTTCAACGACAGCGGGCCCTTGGAGAACGCGCAGAAGCGACACTTGAACGTGCACACGTTGGTGTAATTGATGTTGCGGTTGCGGACATAGGTGACAGCGTCGCCCACCACCGCTCGGCGCAGGTCGTCGGCCACTTCGGCCACCAGGCGTACCTCCGAACCCCGGGCGCCGAAGAGACTGACGATCTCGGCCTCGCCCACCTCCTGACCCATGGTCACGCCCGCCAGGACCTCGGACACGACGCCACCACCACCACCACCACCACCACCACCGCCGCCGCCACCGCCACCGCCGCCCGCGCGGGACGCCGGAGCCCCGTCGAGCAGATCGGGCGGAGGCACCGCTCCGCCCGAGCACCATGCGCTGTCACGGGCCAGCCCTTCGGCGTCGGAGGCGTCGAGGACCGGGAAGCGCAGCGACTGGTCGAGCCAGCGCGTGGGGTCCAGCGCGAAGGTGGGATACACCGTGAGGCGGGAGGCCAGAACGTGCCCGGCCGCCTCGGTCGCGTCCCGCAGCACGTCGAGCGCCGGCCAGGCCCGTTCGGGGTTGACGTGGTCCGCCGTGATGGGCGAGACCCCACCCCAGTCGTCGATGCCCGCATCGAGCAGGGGAGCCAGGTCGTCGGAGAGGTTCGGGGGCGCCTGGACGTGGATCTCGGGGGGTAGCACCAGGCGCGCCGCAGCGACGGCCCAAACCAGGTCCTCGGGTCGGCAGGGCTCGACCCGGGCCATCGCCGTCCCCGGTTTGGGGAGGAAGTTCTGGACGATGACCTCCTGCACGTGGCCGTGGCGGGCGTGCGACGCCGCGATGGCGCGCAGGGCCGCCAGCTGCCCGCGCCGGTCGTCGCCGATGCCAACCAGGATCCCCGTGGTGAACGGGATGGCCAGCTCGCCCGCCGCTTCCAGGGTGGCCAGTCGACGCGCCGGTTCCTTGTCGGGAGCGCCGCGGTGCGCCGCCAGCCCCTCGGTGAGCGACTCGAGCATCATCCCCTGGCTGGCCGAGACCTCCCGGAGCCGTGCCAGCTCGTCGGCCAACAGCGCGCCGGCGTTGGCGTGGGGGAGCAGCCCCGTCTCCTCCACCACGAGGCGGCAGACGGCGGCGAGATAGTCGACCGTCGAGGCGTAACCCTGCGCTTCCAGCCAGTCGCGCGCCACCGGGTAGCGCAGCTCGGGGCGTTCGCCGAGCGTGAACAGTGCTTCGTGACATCCGGCCTCCCGTCCTGCCCGGGCGATGCTGAGGACCTCCGCGGGGGTGAGGTACGGCGCAGCGAGGCGGGCCGGCGCCTTGGCGAACGTGCAGTAGCCACAGCGGTCACGGCACAGCATGGTGAGCGGGATGAACACCTTGGGGGAGAAGGTCACCCGGCGGCCGTGCGTTCCGTCTCGGACGACCCGGGCCAAGGCCGTGAGTTCGGCCGCCGGCGTGGAGAGGAGGTCGGCGTCGGAGAGCATGCTGGCCAATCTAGGGGGCATTCGCCGCCGCGGCGCGATCCACCAACCACAGCGTGCGGCCGGCATGGACCCGCGCCGCGGGGAGGTCGTCGCCGCGCACGAGGGCGGCCACCGCGTCGGCCTTGGTCGCGCCGGCCACGGTGAAGACGGCCAGTCGGGCGGAATTGATCGCGGGCAGCGTCAGGGTGAGGCGCGGGTGCGGGTTGCGCCCGTTCGGGTCTTCGGTCGCCCGTACCAGTTCCCCGGGGTCCGCCTCGAGGCTCTCGTCGCCCGGGAAGAGCGAGGCGGTGTGCCCGTCGGGCCCCATGCCGAGATGGATGAGATCGATGCCCGGACCGGTCACCAGGTCGCTCATGACCCGCTGGTAGGCGTCCACGCACCGCTCGAGCGGACCCTGCGTCGGCATCGGATTGAAGGACCCGACGGGACCGACGCGATCGAGCAGCGCTTCCTTGATGAGCCGCTGGTTGGCGTCGGGGTCGTCGGGTGGCACCACGCGCTCGTCGCCGAGATAGACGTCGACGACGGCCCAGTCGATGTCCGGGGACGTTGCCAGCACCTCGTAGCACTGGCGCGCCGTGGGGCCACCGGACAACACCAGTGCGAAGCGGGGGCCCGGGCGCGCCGCGTACGCCGCCACCACCCCGTCGGCGAACGCGCGGGGGACGTCGTCGACGACGGTGATCAACTCAGGGAACCGGTGTCTCGGTCTCCATGCCCTGCTCACCCGAGAGCAAGGTGACGGCATGGCCCCCGAATTGATTGCGCAGGGCGGCCAGCATCTTCAGCTGGAGCGAGTCGGGACTTTGGGAGGCGAAGCGGGTGAAGAGCGACGTGGCGATCACCGGTGCCGGCACGCCGCGGTCAATGGCTTCCTGCGCCGTCCAGCGTCCTTCGCCCGAGTCGGCCACGACCCCCTTGATCTGGTCGAAGCCGGCCCCCGGCCGGAGTGCCCGCTCCGCCAGTTCGAGGAGCCAGGAGCGGATGACCGACCCGTAGCGCCAGATCGAGGCGATCTCGTGGAGATCGAGATCGAACTCGTCCGCCGCGCTCATGATCTCGAAGCCCTCGGCGTAAGCCTGCATCAATCCGTACTCGATCCCGTTGTGGACCATCTTGACGAAGTGGCCGGCGCCGACGGGCCCAACATGGGCGTAGCCGCCCTCGGGCGCCAGGGTGAGCAGCGCCGGTTCAACGACCGCCACCGACTCCTTGCTGCCTCCCACCATCAGGCAATAGCCCTCGGTGAGTCCCCACACGCCTCCGGACGTCCCGGCGTCGACCAAGCCGATGCCGCTCTGCTCGATCTTGGCCGCCAGTTGCTGGAACTCCTTGTAGTCCGAATTGCCGCCGTCGACGATGACGTCGCCGGGGGAGAACAAGGCCGCCAGCTGCTCGATGGTGGTGTCCGTGATTTTCCCGGCGGGGAGCATCACCCAGGCGGCCCGGGGCGGAGGGAGCTTTTCGGCCAGTTCGGCCAAGCTCGCAGCCGTCTCCGCGCCCTTCGAGGCCACGTGCTGCAAGGCGGCGGCGCTCAGGTCGAACGCCACCACCTCATGGCCGCCCTTGAGGAGGCGCTCGGCCATGTTGGCGCCCATCTTGCCGAGACCGATCATGGCGATCCTCACGCGCGCTCCTCTCGGTTGTCCTGCTCGGGTGCCTGCGGGATCAGAAGGTAGCGGCTTTGTCGGCCAGCAACTGCAGCACCTCGTCGAAGGATTTGGCGAAGGAGTGCACGCCCTCGTCCTCGAGCGTCTGTTCCACGTCCTCCATGTCGATCCCCGCCTCGCGCAACCGGTCGAGGACCGCCCTCGCGCCCTCGGCGTCGGCATCGACCGTCCGGTGCAGCGTCCCGTGCTCCTCGAAGGCGCGCAGGGTCCCTTCCGGCATCGTGTTCACGGTGGCCGGCCCGATGAGGTTGTCGACGTAGAGCAGGTCGGAATACGCCGGGTTCTTGGTCGAGGTCGACGCCCACAGCGGTCGCTGCACGCGGGCGCCCTTCGTCCGCAGCGCCTCCCAGCGCTCACCGGCGAAGGTCTGGTGGAAGTGCACGTAGGCCACCTGGGCCTGGGCCACCGCGGCCTTTCCCCGCAGGCCGAGCACGGCGGGGTCACCCTTGTCCCCACCGGCCAGGGTCTCGAGGCGTCGGTCCACCTCCGTGTCGACCCGGCTGACGAAGAAGGAAGCCACGCTGGCCGCGTGGGGGAGCGCCTCGGACCGTCCAGCGGCGACCAGCGCCTCGAGGCCCCGCAGGTAGGCCTCCATCACCTCGTCGTAGCGGTCGAGCCCGAAGATGAGCGTCACGTTGACGCTGCGTCCCTCGCCGATGAGCGTCTCGATGGCGGGGACCCCCTCGCGGGTGGCCGGCACCTTCACCAACAGGTTGGGCCGCGCGATGGTGTCGTGGAACTTCCGGGCGTCGCGCACCGTGCCCTCGGTGTCGTGGGCCAGCGAGGGCGACACCTCGAGGGACACGAAGCCGTCTTCGTGGTCGCTGGTGTCGTAGAGGGGGCGGAGCATCTCGAGCGCGCTTTTGATGTCGGTGGTCGCCATCTCCCAGTAGGCGGCCTCCACCGTGTGGTCCTTCATTAGGCTCCGGAACTGGTCGTCGTAGGTGTTCTGGTCGCTCATCGCCTTAGCGAAGATGGTCGGGTTCGACGTGATGCCGCGCACGCCGAGGTCGAGCAGCTCGGCCAGCCGCCCGTCCTCGATCCAGTCCCGGCGCAGGTTGTCGAGCCAGGGGCTCTGGCCCGCGATCTCGTAGAGGTCCTGCAGCTTGGTCATCGGGACAGCTCCCTTCGTTGATCTTCCGACTGCCCGCCGCCCGCTCCGGCGGGTCCGGGGTCAGCCACCGTGAGCCAGCAGCGCGTGGGCCCGCTCCACCACGTGCTCAGGCGTGAAGCCGAACTTCTCCATGACGACCTCGCCCGGCGCCGACGCGCCGAAGTGGTCGATGCCGATGGAGTCGTCGGCGTAACGGTCCCAGCCGAAGGTCGAGCCGGCCTCGATGCTGAGAACCGGGACGCCCGGTGGGAAGATGCCGGCGCGGTAGTCCTCTCCTTGGCGTTCGAAGCGGTCCCAGCACGGGAACGACACCACCCGCGCCCGCACGCCGTCGGCGGCCAGCGTGGACGCGGCCGTCAGGCAGTGCTGGACCTCGCTGCCCGTCCCCACGAGGATGATGTCCGCCGGCCCGTCGGGGTCGACCAGGACGTAGGCGCCACGCTCGACGCCGGAGGAAGCCCCGTCCGCGGTCTCGGCGAGCACCGGGACGTTCTGGCGGGTCAGCGCCAGCCCCACCGGAAGGTCCGCCTCCACGGCCAGGCGCCAGGCCACCGCCGTCTCGTTGGCGTCGGCCGGCCGTATGAGGCTCAGCCCGGGCATGGCGCGCAGCGACGCCAGGTGCTCGACCGGCTGATGGGTCGGGCCGTCTTGACCCAACCCGATGGAGTCGTGGGTCCACGAGTAGATGACGTGTAACCCGCTCAGCGCGCCCAGCCGCACCGCCGGACGCATGTAGTCCGAGAAGACGAAGAAGGTGCCGCCCAGCGGCAGGACCCCGCCGTGCGCGGCCATGCCGTTCATCACCGAGCCCATGCCGTGCTCGCGGATGCCGTAGTGGACCTGGACCCCGCCCGGCGACTGCCGCGCCTGGATCTCGGCGCCCTTGACCTTCACGCCGTTGTTCCCGGTGAGGTCGGCCGATCCCGCCAGGAGCCCAGGCAGCCGGCTCGCCGTGGCGTCGATGCACTGGTTGAGGGCCCGGCGGGTGGCCAGCGTGGTGCCCACCTCGAAGCGGGGGAGCCCTTCGGACCACCCCGGGAGGCCGTGGCCGGCCTGCGCCGCGTCCCAGGTCGCCCGGTTCCCGTCCCAGGCGGCAAAGCGCTCGGCCCAGGCCGCCCGTTCCTGCGCCCCCCGTGCGCCGGCGCTGCCGTAGAAGTCGCGTACCTCGTCGGGGACCCAGAACGTCTCGTCCGGCGGCAGGCCCAGGATCTCCTTGGTCGCCCGGATCTCCTCCTCCCCAAAGGGATCCCCGTGCGCGGCCGCGGTGTCGGTGAGGTGGGGCGACGGCCAGCCGATGTGGCTGCGCAGCACGAGGAGGGTGGGCCGCGCGTCAGGTCCGTCAGCGGGCTGCTCGAGGACCTCGCAGATGGCGGCCTCCAGGCCGTCGACGTCGTTGGCCATCTCGCCGAGGTTGTGCACCCGCCAGCCGTAGGCCTCGAAACGCTCTTCCACGTTGTCGTCGTAGGCGAGCTCGGTCGGTCCGTCGATCGTGATGTGGTTGTCGTCGTAAAAGGCGAGCAGCCTCCCGAGCCCGAGATGCCCGGCCAAAGAGGCCGCCTCGTGCGAGATCCCCTCCATGAAGCAGCCGTCGCCGGCCACGACGTACGTCCGGTGATCACAGACCTCGTCGCCGAAGGTGGTCCGCAACCAGCGTTCGGTGATCGCCATCCCCACCGCGTTGGCGAAGCCCTGGCCGAGCGGTCCGGTCGTGATCTCGATGCCGGGCGTGTGGCGGAACTCGGGGTGGCCCGGCGTGCGGCTTCCCCACTGTCGGAACTGGCGCAGGTCCTCGAGGGACAGGTCGTACCCGGTCAGGTGGAGCAGCGAGTACTGCAGGATGCACGCATGACCGTTGGAGAGGACGAAGCGGTCACGATCCGGCCATTCCGGGTCGGCGGGGTCGTACCGCATGATGCGGGTCCACAGCACGTGGGCCAGGGGGGCCAGCGCCATCGCCGTGCCCGAGTGGCCGGACTTCGCCCGTTCCGGGGCGTCCATGGCGAGGCCGCGGATGACGTTGATCCCGAGCTCGACCAGCCTCGGATCCTGCACGACCGGAGCGGGAGCGGAGGTTTTCAACGTCATGGTCAACCCTAACCGTCCCTTCCCGCCCATCGCGAGGGCTTCACCTACTCTTCACCTTCATGGCTTCCCGTATGCAGGTGCCCCCAAACAGCGACCTCACCCTGGGGATGACCTGCCTGGACAAGACCGCACCGGGCCGGTGCACCTGGCGCATGACGGCCGACGAGCGCTTCACCAACCCGGCCGGGATCATGCAGGGTGGCTTCCTCGGTGCCTTCGCCGACTCGGCCATGGGGTCCGCCGCCGTCACCTTCGTCGAGGGCCGACCCGTGTTCGCTGCCAACGCCGAGATGAAGATCAGCTATCTCGCCCCGGTCGCTCCCGGTTCCGAGCTCCGCTGCACGGCCGAGGTCGTCTCTGGGGGGCGCCGCGTCGCCTTCGTCGAGGCGGGCATCACGGCTCGCGCTCCAGGCGAGGACATCGAAAGGCTGGTGGCCCGGGCGTCGTCCACGTACTTGTTCAAGGACCGCGACTGACGACGCCCGCGGCGGTGTTTGCATGCCGACGGCCCAGGTAGCAGGATTGTGCGCCACATGCCACCACCGTCAGACAACGGCAGCCACGGACTTCGCCACGCCGGGGACGACGCCTTCCAGCTCACGGTTGACTACCTCAAGCAGGAGACCGTCCAACCGCTCAAAGGTCTGGGCCGCTTCCTCTACATGGGGATCGCCGGGTCCTTCTTCTTGGCCTTCGGGATCCTCCTGATCCTGCTCGGGGTGCTTCGGCTCCTGCAGACGGAGACGGGCACCGCCCTGGCGGGGGACTGGTCATGGGTGCCCTACGCGGTGGTCGTCGTGCTCGGGATCGCCATCATCGCCGTGGCCGCCTGGCGGATCACCGCGGGGCCCGGACAGGAAAAGATGCCCGAGGTCGTGGCCCGACGCGAGGCGAGAGAGACCGAGTCACTGGAGGGAGCGAGCTGATGCCAAGCACGACGACGAAGGCGGGGAGCAACGGGCGGCTGATCACGCGCGAGGACCTGCAGGCCGCCTACGCACAGGTGATGGGCGAGGGCGAGGCGACGGCGCGCGCCGCCGCACCCCGAGGGCTGGCCGTCGCGGGCGCTGTCGGCATCGTGATCATCGCGCTGGCCTTCCTGGCCGGAAGGCGCCGCGGCCGCGCCAAGTCGGCGGTCGTCGAGATCCGACGGCTCTGACGTGGACGTGCTCCTGCGGCGCTTCCTACGCGCCGGTGTCCGACGGGGACTGGCCGGGAACTGGTACTGGTTCCTGTTGGCCGGAGCCACCTTCTTCTTACGCCGGGTCCTGAACGACCGGGCCAGCGCGGTTTCGACCCTGACGGTCGCACCGGGCGAGCAGGTGCTCATCACGGTGCGCGACCGCAACGCCGCACCTGCCATCGAAGCCTGACGCCCGTGGCGGGCCCCTTCGCGGCGGGGGAGCGGGTCCTTCTCATCGACCCGAAGGACCGCCGCTATCTCGTGACGCTCGCGGCGGGGACGACTTTCCACACACACGCCGGCGTCCTGGCGCACGATGACATCATCGGGACCGGCGAGGGCTCCACCGTCACGGGCTCGACCGGTCGCAGCTTTCTGGCGCTGCGCCCGACGCTGAGCGACGTCGTCCTCAAGATGCCACGGGGCGCCCAGGTGATCTATCCCAAGGACCTGGGCGCCATCCTCATCGCGGCTGACATCGGACCGGGCCAGCGCGTCCTCGAAGCAGGCGTGGGCTCGGGCGCGCTCTCCATGGCCGTCCTGCGCGCCGGCGTGTCCATCGTGGGATACGAGTTGCGGGAGGACTTCGCGGCGCGCGCGCAGGGCAATGTGCTGGCGGCGCTCGGGCCGGCGATGCCGTACCGGGTGGAGATCCGCGACGTGACCGAGGGGATCGACGAATCGGACCTCGACCGCATCCTGCTCGACATGCCGGAGCCCCACCATGTCGTGGACGCGGCGGCGTCCGCTCTACGGCCGGGCGGCATCCTGCTGGCCTACCTGCCCACCATCAACCAGACCGCCCTGCTGCGCCAGGCGCTCGACGAGGACCGCGCCCCGTTCGGTCTCGCCGAGACGCAGGAGATCATGCGGCGCACCTGGCACGTCGAGGCGCGCTCGGTCCGTCCGGATCACCGAATGGTCGGACACACGGGCTTCCTCACCACGGCGCGACGGTTGGAGCGATGACCCACGACGAGGGCGACGAAGTCCGGCAGAGGTACATCGAGGCGATCAGCCCCGGGACGGGCGCGTTGAGCGAGGGCCTCAGTCCCGCTCGATGAAGATGCACTCGCCGGGGCACTCCTCGGAGGCCTCGACGACCGCGTCCTCCAGATCGCCCGGTACCGCCGCCATGCCCGCCGAGCCACCCGGGTCGCTCTTGACGTCGCTGTCTTCCTTCACGTAGGCCAGGCCGTCGTCGAGGAGAGTGAAGACGGCCGGCGCGATCTCCTCACAGAGCCCGTCGCCCGTGCAGAGATCCTGGTCGATCCAGACCTTCATTAACCTGATTCTCCTTGTCGAAACCCGCCTACAGGTCCAAGAGGACCGTAGTGAGGCGGTCCGCGCACGGTCAATCCGGCCGTGCGCCCCTTGTATGGTACCTGCCCGGGCCGTCCATCCTGGCGCATCCCGGGTGCACTCAAGTTGCTGGCCAAACCCGCCGAGGCGAGGGCTAGGGTGACATGCAGTGACCGCGACTCCTGACGATTCCGCCCAGCTCGAGGCACTCCGCACCGAGCTGGCCGATGCCGAGGACGAGATCCACGCGCTCCGGCGGCGGTTGCAGGAGAGCCCGGGCCGGGTGCAGGCGCTCGAGGAGCGACTGCTCGAGTCCAAGGGACAACTGGCTCAAGCGACCTCGCAGAACGAGAAACTGACCTTCACCCTCCAGCAGGCCAAGGAACAGTTGGCCGCCCTGCGCGAGGAGGTCGAGAAACTCACACAACCCCCGGCGGCGTACGGCACGTTCCTCGGAGTCAACGAGGACGGCACGGTCGACGTGTTCTCGAGCGGGCGCAAGATGCGGGTGAGCCTGCACCCCGACATCGACCCGGGCGCCATCCGTAAGGGGAACGAGGTCGTCCTCAACGAGAGCCTGAACGTGGTGCTCGTGCGCGACGGGGAGTTCTCCGGCGAGGTGGTCACCCTGAAGGAACAGCTCGAAGACAGGCGCCGCTGTGTCATCTACGCCCGCGCCGACGAGGAGCGGGTGGCCGAGCTGTCCGAGGACATGATGGGCACGAAGCTCCGCGCCGGAGATTCTTTGTTGATGGACGGGCGCACGCAGCTCCTCATCGAGAAGCTGCCCAAGCTCGAGAGCGAGGAGCTCGTCCTCGAAGAAGTGCCCGACATCACCTACGCGGACGTGGGCGGCTTGGATACCCAGATCGAGGCCATCACCGATGCCGTCGAGCTGCCTTACATGCACCGCGACCTCTTCATCGAGTACGCGCTGCCGGCCCCCAAGGGCATCCTGCTCTACGGCCCGCCTGGCTGCGGCAAGACACTGATCGCCAAGGCGGTGGCGAACTCGCTGGCCCGGAAGGTGGCCGAGAAGACCGGCAACGACAATGTCCGCAGCTTCTTCCTGAACATCAAGGGACCCGAACTCCTCAACAAATACGTCGGTGAGACGGAGCGCCAGATCCGTCAGGTCTTCCAGCGGGCCCGCGAGAAGGCGGACGAGGGCATGCCCGTGATCGTCTTCTTCGACGAGATGGAGTCCCTCTTCCGCACCCGCGGCACTGGCATCAGCTCCGACATGGAGTCGACCATCGTGCCCCAACTCCTGGCTGAGATCGACGGGGTCGAGTCGCTGCGCGACGTGATCGTGATCGGCGCCTCGAACCGGGAGGATCTGATCGACCCGGCCATCCTTCGTCCCGGGCGGCTCGACGTGAAGATCAAGATCGAACGCCCCAACGAAGAGGCGGCGGGACAGATCTTCAGCCGCTACCTCAAGCCGGACCTCCCCCTCGATGCCGAGGAGGTCCGGCGTCTCGGCGGGAGCGACGCCAACAAGGCGGTGCAGGCGATGATCGAGCAGACCGTGGCCGAGATGTACCGGGAGGACGACGAGAACCGATTCCTCGAGGTCACCTACCAGAACGGCGACAAGGAGATTCTGTACTACCGCGACTTCGCGTCCGGGGCGATGATCGAGAACATCGTGCGCCGGGCGAAAAAGCTCGCCATCAAGCGGGTCATCGCGGGCGAAACGGGTGGCATCCGGACGGCGGACCTGCTGGAGTCCATCCGCCAGGAGTACAAGGAGAACGAGGACCTCCCGAACACCACCAACCCCGACGACTGGGCCCGGATCTCGGGCAAGAAGGGCGAGCGCATCGTCTACGTCCGCACCCTGCTCAGTGAGGACGCCGAGGTCCACGGGGGCCGTTCGATCGAACGGGTCGGTACCGGCCAGTACCTCTAGAAGTTAGGGTCGGTCCGTGGCCACAACAAAGGTCTGCGGCATTGAGACCGAGTACGGCATCCTTTCACCCGGTCCCGAGCAAAACCCGATTGCCGCGTCCTCCGTATTGGTGAACGCCTACGCGGCGGACGTGGAACAGAAGATCGGGTGGGACTTCGAGGACGAGACGCCCGGGAACGACGCCCGGGGTTTCGCCCGCGAAGGGTCCTTGGCCCCGATGGTGGAGACGCACCTGGCCAACACCGTGCTGACCAACGGCGCCCGCTTCTATGTGGACCACGCCCACCCCGAGTACTCGAGCCCGGAATGCCTGACGCCGCTCGAGTGCCTCGTCTACGACAAGGCCGGCGAGGAGGTGCTGCGCCGGGCCATGGTGGCAGCCTCCTTGCGCATGCCCGAGCAACCCGCCCCCATCGTCTACAAGAACAACTCGGACGGGAAGGGCAACTCGTACGGCTGCCACGAGAACTACATGATGGACCGGGCCGTCCCTTTCACCAAGGTCGTCGACGGTGTCGTCCCTCATTTCGTCTCGCGCACGCTCTTCACCGGGTCAGGCAAGGTCGGGACGGAGACGCCTGCACTCGACTCCGAGACGGTCGAGTATCAGCTCTCGCAACGGGCCGAGTTCTTCGAGGAGATCGTCGGGCTGGAGACGACGTTGAAGCGCCCCATCGTCAACACGCGGGACGAGCCCCACGCCGACCCCAAACGCTTTCGGCGCCTGCACGTGATCGTCGGAGACGCCAATCTCTCGGAAATCGCAACCTTCTTGAAGGTCGGGACCACTGCCATCGTGCTGGCCATGGTGGAGGACGACGCCGGCCCGACCAAAGACCTGTCGCTCTCGGACCCCGTGCGTGCGCTGCACCAGGTGTCCGCCGACCTCTCGCTGGTGCGGCCACTGATGCTCACCGACGGGTCCACCGCGACCGCGCTCGAGCTCCAGTGGGAGTTGTTCAGCGCCGCCCGCAAGTACGCCGAGGAGTTCGGCCTGGCCGCCCTGGGTGACGACGGCACCATCGGGGCACTGGTGATGGAGAACTGGGAGGCCGTGCTGGGCGGGCTCGAGGCCGACCCGGCCACGCTGGCCGACACCCTGGACTGGGTGGCCAAGCGGGAGCTGCTCCTCGCCTACCAGGATCGACACTCCTGTGGGTGGAAGGACCCCCGGATCGCTGCACTGGCACTGCAGTATCACGACCTGCGCCCGGACAAGTCGGTGTTCCGGCGCCTGGACATGCGCTCGCTCGTCGAACCGGCACAGGTGGCGGCCGCCGTGAGCGAGCCGCCGTCGGGCACAAGAGCCTGGTTCCGCGGCAAATGCCTGGCCCGATGGCCCGACGCCGTGGTCACCGCCAACTGGGATTCCCTCGTCTTTGACATCGGAGCAGACCCGTTGCGACGCGTCCCTATGATGGACCCCCTGAAGGGAACAGCCGAGCACACCGGAGCGCTCCTGGCCCAGAGCACAGGACCGGCGGACCTGCTCAATCGGCTCAACTCCTAGGCGAAGACGTCGAGCAGAGGACGGGACAGAGAACGATGGCAGAACAAGAACAGAAGAAGAAGGGCTCGGGCGCCCGGACGACCGAGGCCGAGACCGAGGTGGCCGAGGCGGCGCCGGCGTCCTCGGAGCGGGGCGAGAAGATCAAAGCCGAGCTCGACGACCTCCTCGACGAGATCGACGAGGTCCTGGAGGACAATGCGGAGGAGTTCGTCCGCAACTACGTGCAAAAGGGTGGGCAGTAGCCACCGGTGGCCCTCCCGATCTTTCCCCCGGAGCGTGATCCGGGTCCGGACTTCGTCGGCCTGCTGCGCCTGACCTCAGGCCGGGCTGACGGAGACGCGCGCATCGTCGAGGTGGCCACGCCGCCCGCCGTGCCCCACGGCACCACCGTGGTGGCTCTGCGCTACGCCGACGGCGTCGTGATGGCGGGCGACCGTCGCGCCACCTCGGGCAACATCATCGCCCACCACGCCATGGAGAAGGTGTTCCCGGCCGACCGTCACTCTGCCGTGGCCATCGCGGGGACCGCGGGGATGGCGATCGAGATGGTCCGCTTGTTCCAGGTCCAGCTGGAGCACTACGAGAAGGTCGAGGGTTCGACCCTCTCGCTCGAGGGCAAGGCTAACCAACTGGCCCAGATGGTCCGCCAGCACCTCCCTCTGGCCATGCAAGGACTCGCCGTTGTTCCCCTCTTCGCCGGCTACGACACGGCGCGCGGCAGCGGCCGCATCTTCAACTACGACGTCACCGGTGGCAAGTACGAAGACACCGACTTCCAGGCGACCGGCTCGGGTGGGCGCGACGCGCGCAGCACCATCAAGCTGGGTTGGCGCGAGGGCCTGGCCCGGGAGGCCGCCGTGGACCTGGCGATCCAATCGCTCTACGACGCGGCCGACGAGGACTCCGCCACCGGAGGCCCGGACCTGGTGCGCGGCATTTTCCCGATCATCGCCGTCGTCGACGCGACGGGTTATCGGGAGGTCCCCGAGGAGGAAGTCGCGGAGCGCTTCGCCGCGCTCATCGCCCGGAGGCAGGCGGAGCGTGCCCTATGAGCATGCCTTACTACGTCGCGCCCGAACAGGTGATGAAGGACCGGGCCGAGTACGCGCAGAAGGGCATCGCGCGCGGGCGATCCCTCGTGGCCACCACCTACGACGTCGGCATCGCGATCGTCGCGGAGAACCCGTCTCGTTCACTGCACAAGATCAGTGAGATCTATGACCGGATCGCCTTCGGCGGCGTGGGCAAGTACAACGAATACGACCAACTCCGGGTAGCGGGCGTCCGGCACGCCGACACCAAGGGCTACGCCTACAGCCGTGAGGACGTTGACGCCCGGTCGCTGGCCAACCTCTACGCCCAGTACCTCGGCAACGTCTTTACGCACGAGATGAAGCCGCTCGAGGTCGAGATCCTCGTGGCGGAGCTCGGTGACGCCGGGAATCAGCTCTACCACATTGCCTACGAAGGCACGATCACCGACGAGGACCACTACGCCGTGCTCGGGGGGGACGCCGAGACCATCGCGGAGCGAGTGGCCGCCGCCTGGCAACCCGACTGGGACATGGGGGCGGCCATCAACGCTGCCGTGGCCGCACTGGCCGGTCCGGACCGCACCCTGGGGGCGGGCGACCTCGAAGTGGCCATTCTGAGCCGGGGCAACGGGCGCCGCACCTTCCGCCGGATCGACGAACAGGAGCTGGCACAACTGCTGGCGTAACCAGCAGTACGGTTGGTCCGTGGAGCGGCGCATTTTCGGTGTCGAGAACGAGTACGGGGTGACCTTCACCTTGCGTGGCCAGCGCCGGCTCAGTCCCGACGAGGTGGCTCGGTACCTCTTCCGCCGCGTGGTCTCGTGGGGCCGCTCGTCCAACGTCTTCCTCGAGAACGGCGCGCGCCTGTATCTCGACGTCGGCAGCCACCCCGAGTACGCCACCCCGGAGTGCGATCGGATCAGCGACGTGGTCGTGCACGACAAGGCGGGGGAGTGGATCCTGGCGCAACTGGTGACCGGTGCGCAGGCGCGCTTGCGCGAGGAGGGGATCCGCGGCGAGGTGTACCTCTTCAAGAACAACACGGACTCGGTCGGCAACTCCTATGGCTGCCACGAGAACTACCTCACCGAGCGCAACGACGAGTTCAACCGCTACACGGAGGTCCTCATCCCGTTCTTGGTCTCGCGTCAGATATATGCCGGGGCGGGCAAAGTGCTCCAGACGGCGCGCGGCGCGGTCTTCTGCCTGAGCCAGCGGGCGGAGCACATCTGGGAGGGAGTGTCCTCGGCGACCACGCGGAGCCGCCCCATCATCAACACGCGCGACGAGCCGCACGCCGACGCCGAGCGGTTCCGCCGCCTCCACGTCATCGTGGGCGACTCCAACATGAGCGAGTACGCCACCTTCTTGAAGGTCGGCACGACCTCGATCCTCCTCGCCATGTTGGAGGACTCGTCGACGGTCTTGCGGGACCTCACGCTCGAGAACCCCATCCGCGCCATTCGGGAGATCAGCCACGACATCACCTGCCAACGCCGGGTCCGCTTGGCCAACGGCCGCGAGATGCGGGCCCTCGACATCCAGATCGAGTACCTCGAGCGGGCGCTCAAGTTCCGGGAGCGGCGCGGCCTGTCCCCCGAGGAGGACAGGGCTCTCGACATGTGGGAGCACTGCCTCAAGGGCCTCGAGGCCGACCCGACGTCACTCTGGCGCGAGTGCGACTGGGTGGCCAAGCACCGGCTGGTCGAGCACATGCGGGCCCGCCACGACGTCTCGCTCTCTCACCCCAAGGTGGCGATGATCGACCTCATGTACCACGACGTCGACCGCAGCCGCGGCTTGTTCTACAAGTTGCAGCAGCGTGACGAGATGGAACGTACCTGCACCGACGAGGCCATCAGCGAGGCCATGACGAAGCCCCCGGAGACGACCCGGGCCAGGCTGCGCGGCGCCTTCGTCAAGCGCGCCAAGGAACGCCGGCGCGATTTCACGGTGGACTGGGTCCACCTCAAGCTGAATGACCAGGCCCAGCGCACCGTGCTGCTCAAGGATCCCTTCAAGTCGCACGATGAGCGGGTGGAACGGCTCATCCAGTCGCTGTAGCGGCACCGTAGAGTGAAGGCACATGTTCAACCTCGACCCAGGCAAATTGCTCGTCATCGCCGTGGTCGCCATCATCCTCCTCGGGCCTGACCGGCTCCCCCAGGTGGCGCGGCAGGTCGGCGGGGCGTGGCGCTCGTTCAACGAGTTCCGTCACCGCATGGAGTCAGAGGTGCGCAACTCCATGCCAGATCTGCCTCCCACCTCCGAGATCGCCCGCCTCGCCCGTTCGCCGTCGGCCCTGCTCAACCACCTCTCGAACATGTCGTCGGAGGAGGAACCCGACGGGACGTTCCATCCGCCGGCGGCGACGGAGCTGCCCGCAGAGAACCCGGTCGACCGCCCCGTGACGCCGCCCGACGCCGCAGCCGCGCCGCCGCCCGCTCCGACCCCGATCCGTGCGGATGGCGCGCCGCCCCCGCCGCGGACCTCCGGGGTCGTCGTCCCCGGCGATCCCAGTCTCAACTGAGCGGCTCGCCGTGGTGACCCTTCCCTTCACGGCCAAGCGGAAGAGCCGGCCGTCGCCGGACAACATGACGCTGGGCGAACACCTCGGCGAGCTGCGGCACCGGGTCATCGTGTGTGTCATCGCCTTCGTCGTCGCCGCCACGGTCGCCGTGTTCGCCTATGAGCCGATCCTGCACTTCCTCCTACGACCGTTGTGCACGGTCGACGCGTCGACCGCGCACCACACGAGCACGTCGACCGGCTCGTTCCTCATCACGTCGAACGGCACCTGCAACCTCTTCGTGACGTCGCCGTTGGACGGTCTCTCACTCCGGGTGAAGATCGCCCTGTTCGGTGGCCTCGTCCTGGCCTCGCCCGTGATCCTGTTCCAGGTATGGCGCTTCGTCACCCCTGGCCTCAAGGCGTCCGAACGCCGCTACGCCATCCCCTTCGTGGTGAGCGCCTTCGTGCTCTTCCTCGCTGGTGCGGCGACCGCGTACATCACGCTGCCCCACGCGCTGGGCTGGTTGAAGTCCGTCGGGGGTCCGAACCTGCAAGCGATCTACGACCCCATCCCTTATCTGGGACTGATCCTGTTGATGATGACCATCTTCGGGTTGACCTTCGAGTTCCCCGTCGTCCTGGTTTCGCTCGAGCTCGCCCGTGTCGTCACACCCGCTCGGCTGCTCCGCTCCTGGCGTTGGGCGGTCATCATCATCGTGGTCGTCGCAGCGGTCTTCACGCCGAGCTCGGATCCTTTCTCCATGTTCGCCCTCGCCGTTCCCCTCGTGGCCTTCTATTTCATCTCCATCGGGATCGGGAAGCTGCTCGGGCGTTGACCGCGTCCTCGTGGCCCGTCGAAGAGACGGCCAACGCGGCAGGGTTCGAGACCGGGCTGCCGTTCGAACTCGACGACTTTCAACGCGAGGCGCTCCGTGCCCTCGACGCGGACCACAGTGTGCTCGTGTCCGCCCCGACGGGATCGGGCAAGACGCTGGTCGCCTCCTACGCCGTGCACCGGGCCTTGTGCGCGCGCGGGAAGGCCTTCTACACGACTCCGCTCAAGGCGCTGTCGAACCAGAAGTACGGCGAGCTGGTGGCGGCGTACGGCCAAGATCACATCGGGCTGCTCACCGGCGACACCACCGTTCGGCCGCGGGCTCCCGTCGTCGTGATGACGACCGAGGTCCTGCGCAACATGCTCCTGGCCGGATCTGATCTCCTCGAGGGACTCCACACGGTTGTCCTCGACGAGGTGCACTTCATTCAGGACCCCTACCGGGGTGGGGTGTGGGAGGAAGTCCTCGTCCTCTCGCCCCGGGAAATCTGCTTCGTGTGCCTTTCGGCCACCGTGAACAACGCCGACGAGCTGGGCGGATGGCTGCAGTCCGTCCGGGGCGACACGGCCGTGATCGTCGAGCGCCGCCGTCCGATCGTCCTGCGCCACCATTTCGCCGTCTTCCGCCGTGAGGACGAGGAGGTGCTCCTGCTCCCGCTGCTGCAGGCGAAGGGCCGGCCCGGCGAAGAGGGCTTGCGGATCGATCAGGCCGTGCGCCGGGCGCTGCGGGGGCGCTCGCCCCACTGGCAGGTACGGGGCCGGGCTCCCCGGCTGCCCTTTCGCGCCCCTCGGCGCACCGAGGTCGTCGAAGAGCTGGACCGCTGCGAGATGCTGCCCGCCATAGTCTTCATCTTCAGCCGGGCCGCCTGCGACGACGCCGTGCGTCAGGTCGTGCGCGACGGTGTCCGCCTGACGGACGTGCCGGAGCGTTCGGCGATACGCCAGGTCGTCGAACGCCGGGTCGAGCACCTCGGGGACGAGGACCTCGAAGTGCTGGGTTACGACGAGTGGCTCGAGGGCCTCGAGCGCGGGGTAGCGGCTCACCACGCCGGCCTGGTGCCGATTTTCCGCGAAACGGTCGAGGAATGCTTTGCGGCAGGACTTCTGAAGGTCGTCTTCGCAACCGAGACGCTCTCGCTCGGGATCAACATGCCGGCCCGGTCGGTGGTGATCGAGCGTTTCACGAAGTACGGCGGTGCGGGACGGGCAACGCTCACGTCTGGTGAGTATCTCCAACTGACCGGGCGGGCCGGGCGGCGCGGCCTCGACGAGGAGGGACACGCCGTGGTCGAGTGGTCGAGCGAGGTCACCTTCGCCGAGGCCGCTCGGGTCGCCTCGGCACCACCTCCCGACCTGCGCTCCGCGTTCCGGCCGACGTACAACCTTGCCGTCAACCTCGTGGCGCGCTTCGACCGGGACACCGCCGGCGCCGTGTTGGAGCGCTCGTTTGCCCAATGGCAGGCGCGCCAGCCGGATCTCCTGTTGCGTCAATTGAGTCACCGGCTCACCGTGCTGGCGCAGATGGGGTACGTCGACGGTTGGACCCTGACGTCCGCTGGTCATCGGCTGTCCCGCATCTACCACGAAGCCGACCTGCTGATCGCCGAGGCCTTGGGGAGGGACACCTTCTCCGGGGCGGAGCCCGCCGTGCTCGCCGGCGTGCTCTCGGCGGTCGTCTTCGAGCCCCGCCGGGCCCGGCGCACCCCGGGCCAGCACGGCCCGCGCCGGAGCAAGCGGCGGGTCCAGTTGCAGGACCGCCTGGGCGAGAAGCGGACAGCCGAGATTGCCCGGCGCTGCGAAGCCGTGGCGGCCATGGCGGAGCGCATCCACGGCATCGAGGAGGCGCACCTCGTTCCCCGCACGCGGCCGCCGGCGCCCGGCCTGGCCACGGCGGTGGCGTCGTGGGCCAGGGGGGCTTCGTTCTCGACCGCCCTGGGCGTGGCGGCTCGCGACGTCGGCCAGTTGGCGCCCGGGGACTTCGTGCGTACCATGAAATCGGTGGCCGACCTCGCCCAGCAGGTCTCCTACGCCGCAGTGGACACCGAGGTGGCAACGGCAGCCCGCGAGGCGGTCTCGCTGCTGCTGCGGGGCGTCGTCGCCGGGGGCGTGCCGGGCGCCTGACCTCCCTATCCGCCACCGTCGCGTCACCCTCGTTCTATGGTTGGCCGGCCATGTTCCCCTACTCCGAAGAGCAGTTCACGGCGGACGAGGAGACCATCCTGCGCCGTTACGTGACCAACTTGGACGAGCCGGTTTTTGCCCTGGTCAACCTGCCTGAGGTGGTCAAGGGGGCCCTCTTCGCCCGGTACTCGCGCTCACCCAAGAGCCTGCGTCGCCTCTTCCTGGACGAGTTCGTCGGGGACCTCGACGTCTCAGGCGACGCCACGGTCGACGCGACCGTTGGGCTGGCCCGTGCGGAACAGCTCTACGAGAGGGTCTTCGTCGAGTACGGGGACGATTCGGTCGCACAGCTCGGGGGCGTGCACCTCGCCTGTGAGCAGTCGTCCAACGTCCTGTCAAAGGTGCTCGAGTGGGGCCGTCTCATGGCCTACCTCGAACAGTCGACCCGCTACATCGAGTACAACCAGCGGCTCGACAACGGGCAGTACCGCTATTACCGGCCGCCCGAGATCCTCGACTCTCCGCACGGGGCCCGCTTCGTCGGGGAGATGGACCGGGTATTCGACACCTACGGTTCGCTGCTCCCGCGCATGCAGGCCTGGGTAGCTGAGCGCTTCCCTCAACGGGCGGAGGACACCGACTTCGTGTACCGCCAGGCGACGCGCGCCAAGTCGCTCGACGCGCTACGCGGGCTCTTGCCAGCGGCATCCCTGTCCAACATCGGCATCTACGGGACCGGCCAGTCCTACGAGCAGTTGTTGTTGCGGATGCGGGCACACCCCCTGCCCGAGGCGCGCCACTACGCCGACCTGATGCTCGCCGAACTGCGGAAGGTGATCCCGTCGTTCTTGCAGCGCGTCGACGTCGCCGAGCGCGGCGGCGAGTGGTCGACCTATCTCGCCTCGACGCGCGAACACACGGCGGCCGTGGTCTCCCGCCTGTGGCCCGACCTCGGGCCCGACGGCCGGACCACCGACGATGGGGAGGCGGAAGTCACCCTGCTCGATTTCGACCCGGACGGTGAAGAGAAGGTCCTGGTGGCGGCCTGTTTCTCTCAGCTGGGCTGCTCGGAGCGTGAGGCCGCCTACCGGGTCAAGCGTCTCGGCCACGAGGACCGCGTCGCGCTGTTGCAGGCCTACGTGGGCGAGCGCAGGAACCGCCGCCACCGGCCCGGCCGCGCCTTCGAGCGGACCGGGTACCGGTTCGAGCTCGTCACGGACTACGGCGCATTCCGCGACCTGCAGCGCCATCGAATGCTCACGATCGAATGGCAGCTCCTCGGGATCTCGCTCGGCTACGACATGCCCGACCTCGTCGCCGACGCCGGGCTCGGCGAGCGCTACGACGAGGCGATCGCCCGAGCCGAGGATCTCTATCGCTCCCTGTTGCCGGACTTTCCCGAGCAGGCCTCCTACGCCGTCGCGCTGGCGCACCGCATCCGCTACGTCATGCAGTTCAACGCGCGCGAAGCCATGCACCTCGTGGAGCTGCGCTCGGGCACCCAGGGACATCCCGCCTACCGGAGGGTCGCCCAACAGATGCACCGGGCCATCGCCGAGATCGCCGGACATCGGGCGCTGGCCGAGGCGATGTCGTTCGTCGACCACGGCTCGACCGACCTCGAACGGTTGGAATCGGAGCGGCGGGCCGAGCGCCGCCGCTCCGAAAAATCTGTAACCCATTGACCAGGAGGTACCTCCGTTCTTCCTGGTGGCGGCCCCTTTGCTCTTCTTGACGACCCCACCCCCGGCTTGCCTAAGGTACGACGAGTCCCAACGCCCCTGAGGCTGCTGCAAATGAGGAAGCGCTAAGCAGCAAGGGGGGGATGTGCTGTGAGAGGCGGTGATTGGCCCTGGGGGTCGAGTAGAGAACGTGTTGCTTGCCTGGCTACCCCGGGCCAGCGAGATGGCGCCAAAGACCCCAGGGCCCACCCGCCCGATCCCTCGGATTTCACCAACCGAACCCTCCCGAAGGGCCTTGTTCACAGCGATTGATCGGTCTCTCGGACCGTCTATGCTCCCGCGGCACAATGGCGACCAAGAAGAAAGCCAAAGTCGAAGACGTCAAGCCCGAGGGCGCCGAAATCGACGAAGACGAAGCGCCCGAGGAGGATGATCTCGACGTCGACATCGACGACGCGGACGCGCTCGAGGCCATTGAGGATGACGCGCTCGAGGACGACGATGACGACCTTGCCGTCCTGGACGACGAGGAGGACGAGGTCGAGGCGGACGTCGTCGACGAGATCCTGACCGCGTCGCCGGCAGCGGTCGTCGAGCGGTCGGGTGAGGGGGACGAGGAAGAGGAGGAGGAAGAGCCCGACGACGAGGACGTCGAAGCCTCCTTGGACGTCATCCTCAAAGAGCGCCTGGTCGTCGAAGACGAGCCCGAAGACGAGGAGGCGACGGACCAGGAGGACAAGACCGAGGGCAACGAGCGGGTATTGCCCAAGCAGCCCGACGAGTTCGTGTGCCGCTCCTGTTTCTTGGTCAAGCATCCGAGCCAGCTGGCAGACGAGAAGAACATGCTCTGCCGAGACTGTGTCTGAGGGGACGGGTCCGGACGCCGCAGGGGCTGGGACGGGCCCGTTGCGCCGCGCTTTTGATCTGTGCCTCTACGCTCCGGTCGGCGTTGCCGTCACCGTCGTCGAGGATCTCCCTGAGCTGATCGCCAAGGGTCGCCGCAAGGTGGAGCTCCAACTCGGGAACGCCCACGTCGTCGGTCGCTTCGTCGTCAAGAAGAGCCGGCGCGGCGTGTCGGAACGTCTCGAGGACCTCCTGGGCAACGGGGCCGAGGCGACGCCGGACGGAAACGAGGACAGATCGGAGGCCGTCGCCGAGACAGCGTCGGAGCGACGCGTGCCCGACCCCGCCGCCGAGGCGATCGTCGGGGGTGCGCTGGCCGATTACGACACGCTCAGCGCCTCCCAAGTCGTCCGGCGTCTCGAGAGCCTCGGACCGGACCAGCTGCGCGCCGTTCAGCGCTACGAGGAGTCCACCCGCAACCGGCGCACGATCTTGCATCGCGCCGGCCAACTCCTCGAAGAGCGGCCGATGGACCCGGACTCCGATTAGGCGCATGGAGCTGGCCCGCCCCGCCGTGGCAGCAGACCGACAGGCCTGCACCCGACTGCTCTCCCAAGCCCTGGTGGCGGCCGCCTCCATGCGCGGCGGGGCGGCCCTGGTGGGAGACGCGACACCGGTGACCCTGCTCGAACGCTGGACCCACCCGGGCGAAGCGGTCCACCTCGCGGTCGGGGAGTACGAGGGCGCCGTCGTCGGCCTCCTGGCCGTCTCGGCCACGGGCCGTGGGGCCGACCGTCAGACCGGTGTGGTCGAGTGCTGTTTCGTCGAGACCGCCGCCCGTGGCGTCGGCGTCGGGACGGCCCTGCTCGAGGCGGCGGTCGACTGGTCCAGGGCCTGGGGCTGTACGGACATGGACGCGCTGGCGTTACCGGGAGACCGCACCACGAAGCAGCGTCTCGAGGCGGCCGGGTTCACGGCCCGCCTCCTGACCCTCAACCGCCGGTTGGACTGAACCGGCGGTCCGTGTTGACCCGCCGCGGCGGGGGCGGCGGGATACGGAGCCCGAGCAGCTTGGCCAACGCCGGGACCGATCCTGCGGCGTGGCGCGCCGCCTGGCGGGCCACCTCGTCGTCGGGGATGCCACCAGGTTTGACCGTCCGGCGGACTGGGGAGGCGACCACGGCATCGAGGAGGCGCATCCACTCCTCCGGCGCCAGCTCGGCGGTCATGGCCTCGCCGGCGACGCTGGCCAGGCGGAGGGCCAGCTCGGCGGGGACCCTGGTGCCGGGCTCGGGCGGTCGGATGGAGGCTTCGACGGCCTGGAGCACCCTCCCGTCGTTCAGGGCGTTCGTGATGCGGGCCAGCCACTCCTCACGCAGGGCGGTGGTGCGCTGGTCCAGCGACTCCTGGAGCGCCTTGGCCATCCCACGCGCCTCATCGTCGAGGATGACGGTCCTCGATGCGGTCACCACGGCCCGCAGCTCCCGCAGCCGGTAATCCTTGCCGGCCGTCTGTGCCACCGAGGCGCGGTCCTTCCAGTCCGCCAGCCGGACCACAGGCACAAGCTCCTCGGCCATGGCCATGAGGGCGTCGCCCGCCACCGGGGGTTTGCGGGCTGCCTTGGCGGCCGCGTTCTGCGCCTCGATCGCCTGGCGCACGGCCTGCAGGCCGCCGCGAAGGAGTTGTTCGGCCACGGGGATTTGTTCGGGACGCAACGCAGCCAGCATGGCGTTGCGGTACACGGTCGACGTGGGCATGACCGGACGCTCGCCCCGGGATGGGCGGCCATCGCCCTCTCCGGGTCGGCGCCCGCCGGGCCGACGTGGACCTGCGCCGCCTCGAGGGCGCCCGCCATGCTCGTCGGACGCACCGCGCGATCCGCCCTCGCTGTCGGACGCCGCGTTGCGCCGGCCGCCGCCCCGACGCTCCCTGCGCTCGCCATCGTCGTCACGCCGCCGATTGCCCGATCCGGGAGCCAAGACGACGGAGACGTCCGGCGCCCGCTTGGGCGTGCCCCGGACCTCGATCCGACCCTCGGTCTTCTCCGGTGAGCGGGCTGGTTTCGTGGCGGTCAGCGACAGGATCTCGATGCCTTCGAGCCCGACGTCGATGTCCGCCCGCAACACCGCACCGACGGTTTCGCCGGCGGGCACCAGGGCCCCGTGGACGGTGCCCTTGGGTTGGCGCGCACCGGCCGCACGCCACGTCCATGACCCGTCGCCCGTCTGGCTCGTCAACTCGATATCGATCCGGCGTGACATGCGGCGGACACGCTACCGCGCCGAGCCGAGGGGGCCGATGCCGGGCCCGATGGTCATCCCGTAACATGGGGCCTCGTCGTCCGCCGGAGTGCGGGACCGCAGGGACGGGATGGAGAGGCACCCGCACCCACCCTTGAGCGGTCGGACGGACCCATCTCCCTTCAGGAGGATCCACATGAGTGAGGACACCGAGCAGCCAGGGCCCCGGCCCGCTGCCGGCGAGCACGAAGCGACCGATGCGCCTGTCGGGACACCGGCGCCGACCTCGGGGGCGCCCGACACGGATGGCTCAGCGGCCGAGAACGGAGAGGACCCTCTTCCGACCAACCCGACTTCGTCGTACCCGCCTCCTGCTCAACCCGCGTCCTGGTCCTCTCCGATGGTGTACGAGGCGGAGCCGCCCACCCCCGTCACGCCCACGGCGATCCCGTTCTCCTACCCGCCCCCTTCGGATCCCGCGGTCCTCGGTGTCTCCCCGGACGCGGCGGGCCAGGCCCGCACGCCCGGAAGAATCCGGGCCTGGCTCCCGGTGGCGATCGTGGCGGCGCTGATCGGCGGGGCGATCGGCGCAGGCGTCACCGCCTTCGCCGACCACAACGACGGAGGCGGGAACACCAACACCGTCATTCACGAGAGCACCGCGACCCCGGGCGCCGCGGTGCTCAGCGGCAATGTCACCATCCCGCAACTCGTCGACAAGGTGATCCCGGCCGTCGTCTCCATCGACGTCAAGTCGAACGGGAACGAGGACGAGGGCACCGGCATGATCATCACCTCCGACGGGGAAGTGATCACGAACAACCATGTCATCGAGCTCTACACCGAGGGCGGTGACACCGGCTCCATCACGGTGACCGAATACGGGCAGACGAAGGCGCTGCCGACGACGCTCGTCGGCTATGACCAGACGAAGGACGTGGCGCTGCTCAAGATCGACAACACGTCGAACCTACCCACGGTGACCTTCGGCGACTCCTCCAAGGCCGTGGTCGGAGACGCCGTGGTCGCGATCGGCAACGCCTTGGGTCTTGCCGCCGGGACGCCAACGGTCACCCAGGGCATCGTCTCGGCCCTGGGCCGCTCGGTCACGGCCGGAGGAGCAGGAACGCAGACCGAGACCCTCCAGAACATGATCCAGACCGACGCCGCGATCAACCCCGGCAACTCGGGCGGCCCGCTGATCGACACGTCGGGCCAGGTCATCGGCATGAACACCGCCGTCGCGGGCACTTCGACCGACGGCACGTCGTCGCAGAACATCGGCTTCGCCATCCCGACCGCCAGTGTCGAGGCCCTGATCCCCGAGCTGCAAAAGGGCGGACAGTCCGGCAACGGCGGCGGTTACCTCGGGGTCGACATCACGACGCTCACGCCTGCGTTGCGCCAGCAGTACGGGTTCACACCCACCACGGGCGCCGTGATCCTCAGCGTCGTCTCGGGGTCGCCGGCGGCCAAGGCCGGCCTGGTGCAGGGCGACGTCATCGTCAACATCGGGGGGACCGCCATCACCTCGGCCGAGGGCCTCCAGAAGGTCATCCAGGACTCCAAGCCGGGGCAGACGGTCGCCATCACGTACTACGTGGGGGACAACAAGCGGACGACCAATGCCACGCTCGGCAGCCAGCAAGAGGCCCAGCAGCAATCCGGCTCGGGCAGCACCACGACTCCCTTCGGTGGGGGAGGGTTCCCCGGTTTCGGAAACTCGGGGAGTACGGGCGGAACGCCGTAGCTACCAGAGAGGCGGCGCGCCGGGTATGTCGAAGTCGCGGTCCGGATGGGCAGGAGGGAAGTTCATCTGCCCGTCCCGTGGCTGCCACCCGCTCGCTTCGACGTCCTCGAGCACGTGGGCCATGTTGTACGTGTCTTCTTCGTACGAGAACTTGCCGTTGCCGGCATAGACGAGGCGCGAGTAGCCGGACTGGCGATACGGCGTCCCGTCCGCCTTGGTCCGCGGCATGATCTGCATCCACTTCACGACCACGTCGTCCCCTTCGATCGCGGTGAACTCGATGGGGAACTTCCAGTCCTCCATGCCCAGCATGGAGTCCACCAACCACCGCGCGATGGTGTCACGCCCTTCGAGCCGCCCCCAGGCGCCGTCGACGTAGACCGCGTCCTCGGTGTAGAAGTCGGCCAGGGCCCCGAAGGCGTCCGACTCGAGCCCCTCGTCGATGCGCCGGCGCAACGCGTGATAGCGGTCCACGGTGGCCTGGACCTCTTCACGTGGAAACGGCATGGCTTTCTCCCTTCGTCCTACGCCTCGACGGCGCGGTAAGCGTTGCGGCATGACTCGAGCTCGGCCAGCGCACTGGTGCGGTCCGCAAAACCCTGCACCTCGGTCGACTTCTGGGGTTCGAGGTCCTTGTAGATGCTGAAGAAATGCGCGATCTCGTTGCGCAGGTGCTCGGGCACGTCGGCGATGTCGACGGCACCGTCCCACTGCGGGTCGTGCTCGAGGACGCAGATCAGCTTGGCGTCGACGCCCTTCTCATCGCGCATGGAGAACATCCCGAGGATCCGCACCCGCACCACGCAGCCGGGGAAGGTGGGATCGGCGACGAGCACCAGCGCGTCGAGCGGGTCGCCGTCTCCGGCCAGGGTGTCGGGAACGAAGCCATAGTCCGCGGGGTAGGTGGTGGCCGTGAAGAGTCGACGGTCCAGCCGGATGACATGCTGCTGGTGGTCGTACTCGTACTTGTTGCGGCTCCCGGTGGGGATCTCGATCACCACGTCGACCGCTTCGTCGGCCGGGGCGCTCATGGCGGCGGTGGTGGCTCGCTCCGACGTGCCGCGTCGACCGGGCTCATGATCCCGACGCTGTTGCCGTCAGGGTCGCTCACGACGGAGTAGCGAGCCCCCCAAAAGGCGTCGTAGGGCTCCTGTTGGACCCGCGCACCTTCGGAAGCGAGCGCAGCGACGAGCTCGTCGACCTGCTGGCGGGTCTGGACCTTGAAGCCCAACACCACGCCGGCGCCACCCGGCCACCCGCGGTCCCACTGCGCCGCGAACACAGAGCTGTCGAGGTCCACATCGATGGGGAGGCCGCTGTCGTGAAGGGCCGAGACGTGGCGCTCGGCCCAGACCGGGTCGCGTTCGGCGCCGAAGTCGATGCCCAGGCGAGAGTAAAAGGCTCGGCTCGCTTCGACGTCGGTCACGACGAGGTTCAGCTGATCGAGGCGGATGGCCGACACGGGATCACCGTAGTGCTCAAGGGTTGTAGTACGCGTTGGAGGGCCTGTCGCGGGCCGCCAGGGCCTCGGCGACGGACGGCCGCCCCTGCCGACCCGCCCGCAGGGCACCCAGGGTCGCCTGCTTGTTGTTCTCGAAGACGAGCCGCTCGTCGGAGGCACGTGGGTTGACCCACACAGCGGCAATGAGAAGCAGTGCCCCCACCTCGCCTTCGGCAATGGTTTCCTCGGCCACGGCGTCCATGACGCCGGCGGCCACGCCGGCGTGCGCCGCGCCCCAGGTGAGGGTGGCGTGCCGCTCGCCCTCAATGGCCGCCTTGTTGACGAAGAGCGTGAAGGGCCGCACCGCCGTGCCCGGCGTCACGGTGGCCACGAAAGCGGCGTAGCCCGCCCGGGGGGTCGCCAGGGCGGTCACCCAGGCCGTCTCGACGGGCCCGCCGATCGCGCCCAGGACGGTGTTGACGTGGGCCGCCTCGGGGCCCTCGCCAACCAAGGACTCGCCGAAGTCGGTGCTCACGCGGGGACCGGCCAGGTGTCGGGGGGCGCCGCGAAGGCCTCCGTGCGCCCGTAGCGGTCCGCCCGCAACAGGTCGCTGCCCATGGTGCCCGGCTTCGTGTCGTAGGCCAGCAGGCCGACATGACGCCAACGCCGGCCGGCTATGGGACTGACCCGGTGCAGCGAGTGACGCCCCTCGAAGACGAGGAGGGTGCCAGGCGTCAGGGGGAGTGTCTCGACCCCCGCCCGCTCGCCGGCCAACACCGCCGCTACCTGCTCATAGCGCTCGTCGTCCGTGCTGCGGAGGCGTGGCACCACCTCGAAGTCGCCCCGCGCTCGGCGGACTGGATGGCGAGCGACACGACGAAGTCGGTCTGGTCGAAGTGCCATTGGAGCTGGTCGCCTTCGCCCATGACGGCCAGGTTGAGCGCGCCGAAGGGATCGGCGTAGCGGAAGATCGGGCCACGGTCGAGAACGGCCTCGATCAGGTCCTTGAGCGGGTCCCACTCGTAGAGTCGGCGCAACGGCGAGTCGAGCGGCATGATGTCGTAGGCCACGGCACGCACGCGATAGTCGGCGAAGCGGAGACGCGGGTGATCGGCCGGCAGCGAAAAGTCGGGGAACTCGAGGTAGGCCGTGCCCTGGCCGCCCGAGGCGTGGGCGCGGGGTGCGAGCGCATCGGCGTCGGACACGAGCTCGGCCACGCCGGCGGGAGAGAGGAAGCCGGGTATCTCGGCGGCACCGGTGGCGTGCAGCTGGCGGCGGGCCCGGTCGACCACGGCGACGTAGGTGGCACCCGCGGGGTCGTGGACGGGGTAGCGCGCGAGGTCGACGAGGTGGGCGGGGTCACTGCCGGGCGCGGGCACCGGCATCGGACCGTATCAGGGCCGGCGTCAGCCCCCGACGGAGACGGCGCCGCCACCTCCGGTGTTCACCCGTTGGAAGAAGCCCTTCCCTCCACCCCCGAGGAACCCGCCGCCGCCCCCACCGCCGCCGAGCAGGCTTCCGACGCCGCCGATCGTGTTGGTGTTCGACGACGGCACTGCTTCCGCGTAGTCGGCCAGCACGACGTTCTGCCCCACCGAGAGGCCCGAGACGACCTGGGTGTAGACATCGCCGACCATCCCCACTTGTATGACTTTGCGCGTGAGCTGTCCGTTGGCGAGCTCCATGACATAGGAGCGCGTTCCGAGCGTCTGCACGGCCGAGGTGGGCACGGCGACGACGTGAGAGACCTCTCCGGTGGAAATGATGATGTTGGCGGCCGATCCGGCGTAGAGATGGTCGCTCGACGCGGGCAACGCCACGACAACGGGATAGGTGTAGCCCGAGCTGCTCGATTGCACCGGACCCACCTGCGCCACCGTGCCTTCGAGCGGGCCGTTGACGCCGTCGACCTGCACCCCAGCCGACTGACCAATCTTCACCGATGGCACCTGCGAGCTGTCGAGCGTGGCTTGTGCCTCGTAGGCGCTCGTCCCGACGATGGTGATGATCTCGGTGCTCGAGTTCGCACTCACCGTTGCGCCCGCGTCGATGCCGACCGAGACGACGGTCCCGTTGATCGGGCTGGTGAGGGTGGCGGCATTGAGCGACTGCTGGGCCTCGGTCAAGGTCGCCATGGCGCTGTCGATGGCGGCCTGGTCCGACGCGATCTGGGCCGGGGTGTCGGAGTTGGACGACGAGCTCGTGCTGTTGTCGCCGTTCGTGCCCGAAGGTGTACCCGTTGGTTCGCCGTTGCCCGACCCGCCGGCGCCCGAGTTGCCCGTGACGTCGCTGGTGAGACTGGCGTCGGCGTGACCCGTCGTGCTGGGCGGGGAACCCGCGCTGCTCGTCGGACCCGAGCCGGTACCGCCGGAGCCGGTACCGCCGGAGCCTGCCGAGCCCAGTGCCTGGCCCAGTGCCGTCTCGTCCTTGGAGACCTGCTGCTGGTCCTTGGACACTTGCTGCTCGTCCGCGGACACCGTCTGCAACGCCGACACGCACGCGGCCTGACCGGCCGGAGTGCCCGTGTTGGCGCTGGTGCAGTCCGACTGGGCCTGCGCGAGATCCGCCGCTTCCTTCTGCTGGTCCGTCGACAACGTGGACTCGTCCTGCGTCAGCGTGCTCTGGTCCTGGGTCACGACCGGGTTCGACCCGCCGCCCTGCCCTCCGCTACCGCCCGCCCCGCGATTGGTGGGCGTTGTGGTCGTGGTCGTACTCGAAGGTGCTGTCGCGGTGGGGCGGTTGGGCGAGGAGGACGAAGGCGAGGAGGACGAAGACGAGGACGAGGCCGTGCTGGACTGGCTGGCCTCGTCCTCGGCCAGCTTGGCCTGGTCGGCGTTCAAGGCGGATTGGTCCGACGAAACCGAGTCGCTCATCGCGGTCGTGTCCAAAGTGGCGAGGGTCTGCCCGGCGCTGACCTGCTGACCGGGACTGACGGTGACCGACGTCACCTGGCCGCCGACACCGAAGGCGGCGGAAGCGTCGCTGACCGGCTCGAGGTTGCCCACCACGGTGAGGGTCGTGCCGATGTCGGCCTGCGTCACCCTTCCCAGGCGGTACCCGGTGCTGCCGCCACTCACCGCGGCCCAAGCGGCCACGCCGCTGCCTCCGACGAACAGCACGACGAGCGCACCCACGACGACGGCCCGCCGGTGGCCGGAGCGGCCCCAGCCGGGGTGGCCCGCCTTAGGCACCGGCGCCTCCACCGGGCCCGCCGAAGAAACCGCCGGCGCCCCCGCCGGGGCCGGCGAAGCGGCCGCTGCAGGTGCTTGCGCCGGTGGACGTGATGCGAACGGTCGAAGCGGTCACCGAACCATTCGCGGCGGATGGACCGAAGGCGCTGACACAGTCACCGACGGCCAGATCGCTGGCCGCCGCGGTCTGCGTGGCGCTGACCGTGGTCGACCCGGACGTCGTGACCTTGAGCGTCTCGGTCTTGGGCGGGTTGGGCTTCTTCGACCTCGAGCTGGAGCTCGACCTGCTGGAACGCCCGAACGAGCCGGGGGAGACCGTGAACCCCGAGACGGTGACCGTCGAACCTTTGACCGCGGTCACCTTGCCCGAGACGATGTCCAGCGACGCCAGGGCGTTGCGGAAGTTGCTCGCGCCCGGCCCGGGGGCGAAGGACGGCCGTGTTCCGCCCGGCGTTTCGCCTCCCCGGAAGGCGAAGCCGCCTCCACCGCCGCGCCCGGGGAAGCCACTCGGCGTCGTGCCGGTCCCTCCGAACCGGGTGCCGATCCCGGTGCAGGTGCCGCTGGAGTTCGACGTCGTCACGGTCAGGCTGCGGGCCGCGACCGTCGTCTTGGAGCTCTTCGACTTGGTGCCGGTGGCCGTGACGCAGTCGCCGACGATGAGGGATGCGACCGACTCTGTCACGGTCTTCGAGAATTGCGTCGTCCCAGTCCACGTAACCGTGGTCTGGCCGCTGGAGGGGTTCTGTACCTCCATGCTCGAGGCACTGAGCGCCGCAACGCTCCCGCTGGCCCCGACGGGCACGTTGGTCGGCGGGGCGGCGGACGCCGGCGCCGCGGCCGCGACGAGAGCCGCGGCGGCCGCGGCGGCCAGGGCCCCGGTTCCCAGGAATCTTGCCCAGCGCCCACTGTTGCTGGGTCGGCTGGTCAGTGTCTGCATCTCGATGCTTCCTCTCTGCTTGTTCTTGTTGGTGTGGACGCGGGACCGCATGGCGCTTACTCGTTGCGCAGGGCGTCGATCGGAGCCAGCGCGGCGGCCCGGCTGGCTGGGTAGACGCCGAAGAGCACCCCGATGGCCAGGGCGATGGCGAGGGCCCCGACAGCCGCGGTCGGGCTCGTCGAGATGGGGTCACCGATGAGACCCGGCAGGTAGATCACGCCCAGGATCCCCGCCGCGACGCCGAGGATGCCGCCGATCACCCCCAGAACCGACGCCTCGACCAGGAACTGGCGCCGGATGACGCGCGGTGTCGCTCCGAGCGCCTTGCGCAGACCGATCTCGCGGATGCGCTCGGTCACCGAGACCAACATGATGTTCATGACGCCGATGCCGCCGACGATGAGCGAGATAGCCGCGATGCCGCCCAGCAGGATGGTCAGGGTGTGGTCGACCGACGTGTTGGCCGCGATCAGCGACTGCTCGGAGGTGATGGTGAAGTCGGCTTCGGTCGGGTTGGTGATGCCGTGGAGCTCAAGGAGGAGGTGGTCCGACTCCTGGTAGGCGCCGGTGAGGTCGGCCGAAGACCGGGCCTGGACCGCGATGGAGCTCACCGAGTTGCGCGAGGTGCCACCGAAGATGCGCTCCGCCCCGGTCGTGATGGGGATCACCAGCGTGTCGTCGGGGTCCGAGGTGCTCGACGAGGAACTCGAGCTGCCGGTCGAGGTGAGGACGCCGACCACGGTGACGGGAGTCCCGTTGACGTCGACGGTCTGGCCAACGGGGTCGCCGCGGGTGAAGAGCTCCGATGCCGTGGTCGCGCCCAGCACGCCGACCGCGGCGTGGTCCTGGATGTCTTGGTCATCGAGGAACCGGCCCTCGGCCAGTGTGCGGCCGCGCACGCTGAGCCAGTTCGATGTCGTCCCCTGCACGCTGGTCGTCGCCGTCTCGCTACCCGCGGTCAGCACCTCGGTCTGCGAGGTGATCGGGGCGACCGCCTTGACGTCGGGCGCGTCGACGGGCGAGGAGAGCGCGGACACGTCAGCCATGGTGAGGGTCGACGCGCTGCCGAGCGCCCCCCTGATTCCGCTGCTCGAGGTCGAGCTGCCCGGGGTGATCGTCAAGACGTTGGAGCCGAGGGCGTTGATCTCGGATGTCACCTGGCCCGAGGCTCCTTCGCCGAGCCCGACGGCGATGATGACCCCGGCGATCCCGATGAGGATGCCGAGCACGGTGAGGGACGACCGCAGCCGGTGGCTGCGCACGCCGTTCACCCCGGTCCGAAGGGTCTCGAGCCAGCTCATCGGATGCTCTGGCTCTCAAGATGGCTCTCGTCTCTCTCTGAGAGCAGGCCGTCTCGGATGCCGACGACTCGACCGGCGGCCGCGGCCACCTCGGCTTCGTGCGTGATCAGCACAAGCGTGCGCCCCGCGTCGTGCAGTTCGCCCATGAGGCGCATGACCTCGGCGGCCGAACCCGAGTCGAGGTTGCCGGTGGGCTCGTCGGCCAAGATCAGGTCCGGCTCGGTCACCAGCGCGCGAGCGACCGCGACGCGCTGCTGCTGGCCGCCCGAGAGCTCGCCGGGACGGTGGTGGATCCGGCCGGCCAACCCGACACGGCCGAGGGCCTCGACGGCACGGTCCTTGCGCTCGCTCCTCGACACGCCGGCGTAGATGAGCGGGAGCTCGACGTTCTGCCAGGCCGGCATGGAGGGAAGCAGGTTGAACTGTTGGAACACGAAGCCGATGCGCCGGTTGCGCACCTCGGCCAGAGCGGTCTCGCTCATGTGACTGACGTCGTCGCCGGCGAGGTGGTAGCGGCCCGACGTGGGGACGTCGAGGCAGCCCAAGATGTGCATCAGCGTCGACTTGCCGGAGCCCGACGGCCCGATGACGGCGACGTACTCACCCTCTTCGATGGTGAGGCTCACGCCACGCAGCGCGGCGACCGAGATGGAGCCTGTCCGGTAGACCTTGGTGACCCGTTCGAGGTCTATGACGGCGCCTGGCCAGGACCCGAGCGCTGGGGTGCCATCTGGCGGCGTGATGGTCACGGTCAACCGCCGGCGGGGAAGCCCCCGCCCCCCCCGCCGAGGAAGCCACGGCCGGGGAAGACGCCGGTGCCGCCCAGACCGCCCCGGGTGCCGTTGCCCCCGAAGAGCCCCGCGCCGCCCCCACCGGGAGCCTTGAAGGTGATCTCTCGCTCGAGAACCCTGGCACCGGGGCTGACGCCGCTCGTGATCTGGGTCTCGCCGTTTTCGGCGGCGCCAACGGTGACGTCCTTGACTTCGTGGGCGCCGTTGACCACCTCGGTGACGGTCGCCTGACCGCTCGAGTCGTAGGTGATGGCGTTGGTCGGCACCTCGGTGACGTCGTTGAGCTGCTTGACGATGATGCTCACATCGGCGCTGGCGCCGGCGTAGAGGCCCGAAGGGTTCCCCGTCACGTCGATGACGACCGGGAACGTCGTGACGTTCGAGGTCTGACTGCCGATCAGGCTGATGGAGCCCACCGTGCCGTAGATGGGGCTGGACGTCGAAGACGTCGAGGCCGCCGCCGGTGACGAACTCGAGCCACTGCCGAGTGTGATGTCGGCTTGATCCCCGTCGGCGATCTGGCCGATCTGGGTGTCGTCGACGGTCGTGTTGACGATGTAGGAGTCTGTGCCGATCACCACGATCTGCCCGCTCGAGCCGCTGTTGCTCGACGCGCTCGACGCCGCGCTCGAACCGCTCCCACCGCTGCCGGTGTTACCGGTGCTGCCGGTGCCTCCGCCGCCCGACCCGGAGCCGGTGACCAGCTGGCCCACGTCGAGGTTCACCGAGGCCACGGTCCCTGAGATGGTCGAGGTGAGCGACGCGTCGTTCAGATTCGTCTGAGCACTGGAGAGCGAAGACTCGGCGGAGGTGACCGACGCCTGGTCGGTGTCGAGCGTGCTTTGTGATGCTCCGGCTGCCTCGTCGCTCGAGAGCCGGTCCTCGGCTGACGTGACCTGGGCCTGTGCTGCGCTGACTTCATCGGACAGCGCGGTGGTGTCCACCGTCGCCAGCACCTCGCCGGCCGTGACGCTCTGGCCGGTCTTGACATTCACCGCGGTCACCGCCCCCGAGACGGCGAAGTTCAGATTGGCCTGACTGGCCGGCTCGATCGTCCCCGAGCTGGCGACCGTCTCTTGGATGGTCCCCGTCGTCACCGGCACCGTCACCGTGGTGGTCGAGAGGCCGCCCGGGATGGACGAGCCTGCCGTGAGCCACAAGGACAGGGCCACGGCCGCGGCGACTGCGACGACGGCCGCGCCCGCAATGGGCCAGCGGTACCGACGCCAGCGCGAGGACTGCTCGGGAGCGAGGACGTTCTCGTCGTCGAGCGGGAGCTCCTGCGTCAGGTCGACCGGCTCGTCCTGGGTCACGGTTGAGGACACTCTGACCATCCGCCAAGTTCAACCCGGCCATTTCACACTCAGCCCACATTCCGCTGTGAGCCCGCTTGGGATTGGCCGGTCGGCCACACGAAGAACCCAGGTCACAGAGGTACGCCCCCCAGGGCCAGGACCCGCACAGCCGGCTCTGGGCGTCCTCTCATCACCGGGGCGCAAGATGACCGGCAGCCCACCGGTGCAACCGGGAGTGTTCGCCTCCCTCTCGCGCCCCCCGTCCGCTCCCGGCGCCGGTGCGGCTTCGGCCGGCCTACCGTGACATCGTGCGTCACGCCACTCCGGAGGACCTCGGCGGACTGGTCAGCCTGCTGGGCCGGCTCCGAGCGATCGAGGGCCTGGTGGAGCGCCGGCCTGGGGTCTTCTACCGGCGCTCCCGGGCCTTCTTGCACTTCCACCACGACCCGAAGGGCATGTTCGTGGACGTCCGGCTCGGCGAGGAGTTCGTGCGCGTGCCGGTCGGCACATCGGCCCAGCAGGCGGACCTGGTGGCGCGGGTGCGCGCCGCGGTGGGGGAGCAGGGCACCCGCTGAGCGCCCGACCGCGCCTCCTCACGCACATGCGCCTCTGGGAGGATGACTGAGATGGACCACTACCACGTCGGGATTGTGGTGACCGACCTCGCGGCCGCCAAGCAACGCCTCACCACCTTGCTCGGCGTCACCTGGGGCCCGGTGATGCATCTCGACGCCGTGGAGTACCGCGACGCCAGCGGCTCCGACCTGGTGTTGCCCACCACCATGTGCTACTCGACGGGTCATCCCTGCCTGGAGCTCATTCAGGAGGTGCCGGGGTCCGTCTGGGAGTGCAACGAGCACAGCAACCTTCACCACGTCGGCTTCTGGACCGATCGCCTGGGAGAGCAGAGCGCCGACTTCAGCAGCGCCGGGTGCCCGCTCCAGCTCTGCGGCCGCGCCGGGGCGAACGCACCCGTGACCTTCTCCTACCACCGAGACGACTCCTTCGGCGTGCGCATCGAGCTCGTCGACTCGGCCAGGCGCGACGCGATGTCGTTCCTGTTCCAACCTGATCCCGCTGGAGGCTGACGAAGGCCGACGGGAGCGGACTTCGGCGTTCTCCGTGCCGGCTGCGCCCGTGCAGCCTGGCCCGACCATCCCGTCACGCCGACCACTCCATCCGGCTGGCTCGGAAGTGCTCGGACACCCGAGGCCGTGACCAGCGCGTTTTTCGCCATGCGACCGCCGATAATGTTCATTATGTTAAGTTCTACAGAAAGGCGGCCCGGATGGTGGTGGGGGTCGACGGACGATCTCCGCTCCTCCGGCACCCGCCGTGCCTGCCAGGGGCTGCGGCGAGAGCGAGGCCCGACGACTGGGTCTGGGGACGCGTCGGAACGACGAGGTCCGTCCGCGGTGGTCGCGTTGACGGGCGTCCAGATCGGGACCGGCTACCCCCCCGGCGCCCGCCCCGCCGAAGCTCGGGGCGGTCCTGAGCGTGCCGTGGGTGCTGTGTGTCGCCCCAGGATCGCTGCTTTGGTCCGCCCCACGTCGGACCGGGCGTTGGATCCTCGGGAAAAGGGGCTTGATATGGCGGAGCGAATTGGCTAATGTGACAGGCGCTAAGTCCCCTTGGCTAAAGGGTCAAAGTCCGGACGGATGAGAAGGCGAAGTACCAGCTAAGGGGCTTGTTCGGCAGAGAAAATGGAGTTATGGTCCCCGGAATGTCCGGGGACTTTTGCGCGCCTGGTATTTTGGCTGCGGAAAGCGCGTCGAGTTCCCGATGAGCGCATCCCCTCCCCCGCTCGATTCCGAGCTTGCGGCCGAGCAGACGCACCTGGACCACGCCCTGCAGTCCCTCGGCACCATGCGTCAGCGGGCGGAGCGCCTCCTCCGCGACCTGGTCGCCGCCGGGAACCCCGATCTCGACTACGTTGCCGCCCTCTCGCGGCGGGTAGCCGTGCTGGCCGAGAGCCCACGTCCACTCCTCTTCGGACGTATCGATGAGGACGGTGGTGGCGCGGCCTGGCACATCGGCCGGCGCCACGTGGAGGACGAGCGGTCCGACCCGGTGGTGGTGGACTGGCGGGCGCCCGTCGCGGTTCCCTTCTACCGGGCCAGCGCCAGCGACACACTCGGCCTCGCCCGTCGCCGGCAAATCATGGTGGACCGGCGCGTCGTCGTCGCCGTGGCCGACGACCTGTTCGCTGGCGGCGAGCACGAAGCGGGCGCCACCCGGCTCCGTGGAGGGGACGCTCTGCTGGCCGAGCTCGAGCGGGCGCGCACCGGCGAGATGCTCGACATCGTCGCCACCATCCAGGCCGAGCAGGACGAGATCATCCGCGCCCCCATTGACCAGCTGCTCACGGTGCAGGGCGGCCCGGGCACCGGGAAGACAGCGGTCGGGCTCCACCGTGCCGCCTTCCTCCTCTACAACCACCCCACCCTGAGCAGTGACGGGGTCCTGGTCCTAGGCCCAAGCCGCGCCTTTCTGCGCTACGTCGCACAGGTCCTACCTTCGCTCGGGGAGGAGGCCGTCGTGCAGACCACCATCGCGGACGTCGCCCCCAAGGCCAAAGTGCGGGTCCAGGACCCGATGGAGGTGCGACGGATCAAAGGTGACGCCCGCATGGGCGAGCTGCTACGGCGCGCGCTCGAGGGTCGCCGCCGGGTGCTCGACGAGGACGTCAGCCTGCGCGTGCGATTCGCGCGGGCCACGTTGGACGCTGAGCGAGTCAACGACCTCGTGGCCTCCATCGCCGCTCGGCCGGGACCCTACAAGGCCGGACGCCTCGCGCTGCGAGCCCGACTCGTGAGCGAGGCCCGCAGCGTCTTCCGCTCGTCGGCTCGCCTGGGTGCCGACGAGGCCTGGTTCGAGCGCGAGGTGACGTCCTCGGAGCAGTTCGTCGCCCTGCTCGAGTCCCTCTGGCCGGCCGTCTCCGCCACCGCGCTGGTCCGCGACCTCCTGTCGTCGCGGACGCAGTTGCAACGACACGCCGTCGGCCTCTTCTCGGAGTCCGAATGGCCCTTGCTCCTGCGTCCCCGGGAGGCGACCGTGTCGGCCACCGCGTGGAGCCTCGACGACCTGGCCCTGCTCGACGAGGCCACCTTCCTGACGGCCGGCCGCCCACGCATCTATGGGCACATCGTGGTCGACGAGGCGCAGGACCTGACGCCCATGCAGTTCCGTATGGTCGCCCGGCGGGCCCCCTCAGGCTCCATCACCGTGCTGGGCGACCTCGCACAGGCGACCGGGCCCTGGACCTACGCCGACTGGGGCGAGATCCGAACGCACCTGCCCGACAGCTCCCCCGCCCATCATGACGAGCTCACGCTCGGCTACCGGGCCCCCGGCCGGGTGCTCGATTTCGCTTCGCGCCTGCTCCGTGTGGCGGCTCCGGGCGTGCCACCCACCTCGTCGATCCGCCTCGGCCACACCGACCCGATCGTTCGACGCGTGGAACCCGGTGCGCTGACCACGGCCGCCATGGCCGAAGCCCACTCGCTCTCAGCGGCGCATGCGCTCGTCGCGGTCGTCGTCCCCGAGGAGCTCGTGGCCTCGTTCACCCGGCTGGTCCGGCGCGACTCCACCCTGGGTATCCTCGAACGAGACGCCATGACCCGGCCCATCACGATCGTCCCTGCCCCAGCGGCCAAAGGGCTCGAGTTCGACGCCGTGGTGGTCGTCGAGCCGTCCGCGATCGCTGGAGCAGACGGACGAGGGCTGCGACTGCTCTACGTTGCCATGACACGTCCCATCCAGCACTTGAGCGTTGTCCACGCCCGTCCTCTCCCTGCGCCGCTCCTCGGCTGAACGCGACGCCTTCCTCTACGATGAGGGAAGTGGCAATGGACGTGGATGGCAAGGTCGCTCTGATCACCGGTGGCAGCAACGGCATCGGTGAAGGCGTCGCCCGACATCTGGCGGCCCAGGGTGCCCACGTCGTCATCGCCGATATCGACGTGGCGCGGGGCAAGGAGATCGCCGACGAACTCGACGGGCGTTTCGTCCAGGCTGACGTCGCGGACCCCGCCGCGAGCATGGCCGCCGTCGCCGTCGCGGTCGATGCGTTCGGCGGGCTACACATCGCGCACTTGAACGCGGGCGTCACCTCGTGGTGCGGCATGGGGGACGATTTCGACCCCGAAGCCTATCGACGCTCCATGGCGATCAACTTCGACGGTGTCGTCTACGGCATCGCAGCGGCCCGTCCTGCCATCAAGGCGAGCGGGGGAGGAACGATCGTGGCCACCGCGTCCATGGCGGGGCTGGTCGCTGCGCCGTTCGACCCGATCTACGCGGCCAACAAGCACGCGGTCGTCGGGCTCACGCGGTCGCTGGGTCAGGTCTACGAGCCGGACGGCATCCGCATCCACGCCCTCTGCCCGTCGTTCGCGCACACCAACATCATCAAAGGTTCCGAGCAGACACTGCTCGACATGGGTTTTCCGATCATCGACGTGGCCGACGTGGTCGCCGCGTTCCAGCGCATCTTGGACTCCGACGACACGGGTCAGTGTTGGTACGTCGTCGCCGGGCGGGAGGCCGAGCCGTTCCAGTTCCGCCGGGCCCCGGGACCTCGTCTCGACTGATCAGCGTCGCGGGGTCCGTCGTCCCCCGCCCGGTACGGATATTCTGGCGGCCGAGTAGCAACGACGTCCGGCGATGGGACCCGCCGGGGGCAACGCCCCGAACCGCCGCTCTGACATGGCTGATGGCTCCTGGGGCGGCACAGGAGGGCCCAGCCATGGAGGAACCGCTACCGCGCGGCACCCCGCACGAGCATCAACCGGCGTCACCCGAGCAGGAACTACTTGCGAGCGAACGCTCGCTGTTCGAGGGGCAGGAACCTGATCTCCTCGACGAGCCCGTACTCCCCTCGTTGGGGCTCTCCGCGTCGACCCTCGTGGCGGTCTTGGTCGGCGGTGCCTTCGGGACCTTCGCCCGCTATCTGCTCGAAGCGGACCACCCGCTCGCCCCGGGTGGCTTCCCCTGGGTCACCCTGTTGGTGAACTTGACCGGTTCGTTCGCCATCGGGCTGGTGATGCCGCTGACCGAGCACATCTCGCACCGGTTCCCCGCTCTGCGCCCGTTGGTCGTGGTCGGCCTCCTGGGAGGATGGACCACGTACTCCACCTTGGCCGTCGATGCCACCCTCTTGGTCCGCCAGGGCGACATCGCCACCTGCCTGGCCTATCTGGCCGCCACGGTCGGCGGCGGCCTGGCCCTGGTCGTGGCCGGTCATGCCGTGGGCCGAAAGCGTGTCGTCCTTTGAGCTCCTCCCCCACTCTCGCGGTCGGCCTGTTGGTCGCCATGGCCGGCGGTGCCGGGGCGGTCCTGCGCGCGTTGATCATCCACCATCTCGGCCTGCACCGTTCCGACCCGCTGCCCGCGGGCACCATGGTGGTCAATGCGTCGGGCTCCCTCGTTCTCGGCGTGGTGACGGGGCTCTCGCTCTATCACGGACTCGGCACCCACGTGGTCGCCGTGATCGGGGTCGGATTGTGCGGCGGGTACACCACGTGGTCGACGGCGAGCTGGGAGACGATCCACCTGCTCCACACGGGGCACGGGACCAAAGCGGTGGTCTACACGCTCGGCTCGCTCGCCGTCTGCCTGAGCGCGGCCGCGGCCGGCATCGCGCTCATGGCACTGGTCTAGGAAGCGAACGCCTCCAGCGGGGGGCAGGTGCACATCAGATGCCGGTCCCCGTAGGCCTGGTTGATCCGCGCCACCGGGGGCCAGTATTTCGCCGCGGTCAGCCCGGCGGGAAACACCGCCGTCTGACGGTCGTAGGGTCGCTCCCATTCCGAGACCAGTGCGGCCGCCGTATGCGGCGCGGCGCGCAGGGGACTGTCCTCCAGGGACCAGTGACCGGTGGCCACATGATCGATCTCCGACCGGATGGCGATCATTGCCTCACAGAAACGGTCGAGCTCCACCAGATCCTCGCTCTCGGTGGGTTCGACCATCAGTGTGCCGGCGACCGGGAAGCTCACGGTTGGCGCGTGGAACCCGTAGTCAATCAGCCGCTTCGCCACATCGTCGACGGTCACGCCGGTGCTCTTCGTGAGGGGACGCAGATCGACGATGCACTCGTGGGCCACGAGGCCCTGCTTCCCCGTGTAGAGGATCGGGAAGGACGGGGCCAACCGCGCCGCCACGTAGTTCGCAGCCAGCACGGCCGACTTGGTGGCGTGAGCCAGGCCTGGACCGGACAACAGCCGGATGTAAGCCCAACTGATGGCCAGGATCCCCGCGCTGCCGAACGGTGCCGCGCTGACCGGTCCGATGCCGTCACGGTGCTCGGACCGGGGGTGCATCGGATGCGATGGCAGGAACGGCACGAGGTGCTCGGCCACGGCGACCGGCCCGACGCCCGGCCCGCCGCCCCCATGGGGGATGCAGAACGTCTTGTGCAAGTTGAGATGCGAGACGTCACCGCCGAAGCGGCCGGGCTGTGCGAGACCGAGCAGGGCATTGAGGTTGGCGCCGTCGATGTAGACCTGTCCGCCGTAACGGTGGACCAGGGAGCACATCTCGCCGATGCCCTCCTCGTAGACCCCGTGGGTCGACGGGTAGGTCACCATGATCGCGGCCAGCCGCTCGCCGTGCTCCTCGCACTTGCGACGGAGGTCGTCGAGATCGACGGTGCCGTCGTGGAGGGCCGCCACAACCACCACCCTCATCCCCGTCATGACAGCCGACGCGGCGTTGGTGCCGTGCGCGCTCGAAGGAATGAGACAGACGTCCCGCCGAGCTTCGTCTCTCGAGCGGTGGTAGGCCCGGATGGCGAGGAGTCCAGCCAGTTCGCCCTGGCTGCCCGCGTTGGGTTGGACCGAGACCTTGGCGTAGCCGGTGACCCGGGCCAGCCACGTTTCGAGATCGTCAATGAGCGACATGTACCCCGGCGTGGTCTCGAGCGGCGCGAAGGGATGGATGTCGGCGAAGCCAGGCAGGCCCACCGGTTCCATCTCGGTCGTGGCGTTCAGCTTCATGGTGCACGAGCCGAGGGGGATCATGCCTCGGTCAAGGGCGAAATCCCGGTCCGAGAGTCGGCGCAGGTAGCGCAACATCGCCGTCTCGGAGTGGTGCGCGGAGAAGACCGGATGGCTCAGGATGGGACCCCGTCGCAACAGCGACGGGGGCAGGGCCGTGCCCGGGTCCTCGCCCGCTCCCCCGCTCGTGGTCACCCCGAAGGCCTCGAGTACGCAGGCCACGTGCCGGGCCGATGTGGTCTCACCGCACGAGATGCCGACGTGATCGTCGTCGACCCGACGGAGCAAGACGCCCCGTGCGCTCGCTTCGGCCACGATCGAGGCGGCCCGTCCCGGTGCCCGTACGACCAGGGTGTCGAAGAATTCCCGATGGAGGAGGTCGAAACCCGCCAACCGCAACCCGTTGGCCAGCTCGACGGCCCGGCCATGGACCCTCCGGGCGATGCCCCGCAGTCCTTCGGCACCGTGGTACACGGCGTACATGGAGGCAACGACGGCCAAGAGGACCTGCGCAGTGCAGATGTTCGACGTCGCCTTCTCCCGGCGAATGTGCTGCTCACGCGTCTGGAGCGCCAGCCGGTAGGCGGGCCGATCTTCCGCGTCGATCGACAGCCCGACCAGGCGTCCGGGGAGGTCCCGCTCGAGACCCGCCTTGACCGCCATGAACGCTGCGTGCGGCCCTCCGTACCAGAGCGGAACGCCGAAACGCTGCGAGGAACCGACCACGACGTCGGCCCCCCACTCCCCCGGCGGCTTGAGCAGGGTCAGCGCCAAGAGGTCCGCGGCCACGGCCACGAGCGCGCCACGAGCGTGAGCCTCTTCGGTCAGCGCGGCAAAATCCCGGACGGCGCCCGAGCAGGCCGGGTACTGCTGCACGACGCCGAAGAACTCGCCGTCGGGGAGGCCGTCGTCAAGATCGACCACCGCCACCTCGATCCCGAGTGGGTCGAGCCGCGTTTCCAACACGGCCAGCGTCTGGGGGAGGCAATCGGCGTCGACGAGGACCCTCTGTGCCTCGGACCTGGCCCGCCGCCGCAGAAGCGTCACCGCCTCGGCCACCGCGGTGCTCTCGTCGAGCAGCGAGGCGTTGGCCGTCTCGAGCCCGCTGAGATCCGACACCATCGTCTGGAAATTCAGCAAGGCCTCCAGACGTCCCTGGCTGATCTCGGGTTGGTACGGGGTGTAGGCGGTGTACCAAGCCGGGCTCTCGAGGACGTTTCGTCGGATCACGCCGGGTGTGATCGTGCCGTAGTAGCCGAGGCCCACCAAGGGCTCGAAGATCCGGTTGCGCGCCGCGAGGTCGCGCAACTCCTCCAGCACCGTGTGCTCCGAAACCGCCGGCGGCAGCGCGAGCGCGTCGAGGCTGCGGACACCGGTTGGCACCGCTGCATCGACCAACGCGTCGAGCGACTCGTAGCCGAGGACCTTGAGCATGGCCATCTGCTCCTCGTCCGATGCCCCCACGTGTCGGCGGACGAAGTCCTCGAAGGGCTCGAGTACGCCGGGTCGGATGGCTGGATACTGGTCGGTCACGGAGGCCTCCCTCGTGCCCCACGGTGAATGGAGCCAGTTGGACGTCCTCCCCGCTCTGTCATCGGACCTGAGAGTCTCGCCGCGCGTCGCGGCTTCCACCTTCGGTGCAGACGCCGAAGCGCCCGCTTTCCAGAGTTGCCTCACCGAAGCGGTATGTCGGCCTGAGAGTTTCTCGGGGAGAGTTGCTCCTCCGGCGTCCCCTCGCCTGCGTGCATCGGGGACTCTGGCGCTCCGGTTCAATCGGCGTATTCAGTTGTGTGACCCACTATAGGACACGACCAACGACTCCCGGGTCGAGCCGCCGGACCTATTCGAACTCCTCGCGGATCGGCCACAGAGGCGGCCGCACGAGGTACGCCGCCAGCTCGCGACCACGTTGGATCACCGTGACCTCGTCCCCGTCGAGCAGCTCCGCGTCGGCGTCCACGAAGCCCAGACCGATGCCGACCTCGCGCATGGGCGAGAAGTTACCGCTGGTCAGAATGCCGACCGGCACTCGGCCCCGGCACACCTCGGCGCCGTCGCGCAACGGTTGCCTGCCGTTGGCCACGAAACCGCGGAGGCGTCGGGTGGGACCGTTCGCCCGCTCCTCTTCCAGTGCCGCCCGGCCGGTGAAGGCTTTCTTGTCCCAACCGACGACCCAGCCCAGCCCGGCCTGGAGCGGGGTGATACCCGGGCCCAACTCATGGCCGTGGAGCGGCAGGCCCGCCTCGAGGCGGAGGGTGTCGCGCGCCCCGAGCCCCGCCGGGACGACGCCCTGGCCAAGAACGGCATCCCAGAAGCCCATTGCGACTTCGGCCGGCACCTCGCACTCGACGCCGTCCTCGCCGGTGTAGCCGGTGCCCGCAACCAGGCACGTCGCTCCACCCCATTCGAAACGCTCGACGTTGAACCGGTGGACCGCCGCCGCTTCCGGCGACACATCGGCCAGCCGTTGCCGGGCTTCGGGCCCCTGTACCGCGATGACGGCCCGCTGTGCGGTCACATCCATCCCGCCGATGGCCTCGAGCACGTCGCTCGTGTTCGAGGCGTTGGGCATGACGTCGAAACGCTCGTCGTCGACCCACCACACGATGATGTCGTCGACGACGAACCCGTCCTCGTCGAGAAGGTGGGTGTACTGCGCGCGTCCAGGGTGGATGCGTCGCAGGTCGTTGCTGAAGGAGCATTGCAGGTGTTCGAAGGCGTCGGGACCCGTGACGCGCACGGTGCCCAAGTGGCTCACGTCGAAGGCCACGGCCGACCCGCGACAGGCCCGGTGCTCGGCAACCGTGCCGGACGGGTAGGCCAGGGGCATTTCCCACCCGCCGAAGCGAACCATCCGTGCGCCGCGCGCCAGGTGCGCCGCGTGCAGGGGTGAGACCCGGGGCGGCACGCCCCCAGTGTCGGCCGCGTTCACCGGGCCAGACTACGCGGCGCGGGCGGAAGTGAGCCGGAGGCCGTGAGAGGCCAGAAGTGCGGTGAAATCCCGCTGGTAGACGATGTGGATCGGGACTTCGGGATAGAGCTCGCGCATGCGCCGCACTTTGCGGTTCTTCCGCGTGACCAAGCGCTGGTCCGCCGTCGTCAGCTCGACGAAGACGCCGAGCCCCGACAAGTAAAAGTCCGGACGAAAGCCTGACACCGGCGAACCTTGCCGATCCCATTCCAGTGGGAACTCCACCGGCTCGTACTCCCAAGTCTCACCGAACAAGTCGAGAAGGGTGGCGAAGAGTCGTTCGGAGGGATGGGCGAAGCGGACTTGCCCGGCGGGCGCACAGGCCGGATGGCGAATGCGCCCGACGCGCGCTGGGTCCGCGACGCTCACTCCCCGGCGGCCTGCGACACGTGCACCCTCGCGGGTTGCCCCTTGGCGGACGCAGTCGGGGCGGCGGTGTCCAGGCCGACGATGTCGGCGTCGAGCTCCTCCACCACGCCGGCGAGCGGCACGATGTTGAATACCCCTTGCCCACCGGCCAGCAGGTCGACGACCTCGCCGTTCGATCGGGCGAGAACCGAGCTGGTCCCCGTCAGGACCAGGTTGGCCGAGGCCAGGTCGGAGCCCAGACCCTCACGCAGGCATTCAACGGCGCGCCGGGCGGACTGAAGGGAGACGCCGGCGTCGAGCAACTGCTTGATCACCTTGAGCTCGAGGACGTCGGAGTAGGAGTAGATGCGTCGGGAGCCACTACCCCTGGCGGCGGCCACCGACGGTGGAAGCAGGCCCGTACGGGCCCAGTAATCGAGCTGTCGGTACGAAATTCCCACCAGACCGCACACCTGCGGTCCGTGAAAACCCCCGACATGGGTCACGGAATCGTCGACCATCACGCCTCCCTCTGGACTGCCACTCCGGCGCTCACTCTAATGCACGCCGGACGACACCGGAGTAGTTACGGGAGGGTCATTCGGGAGTTTCCGGTTCGTCCGCCCCCACCGGCCAGGCCACCACCGGCCCCGCCACGGAGAGCCCGACCCGGTGCCCCGGCTCGAGGGTCGTGCTGCTGCCGGTCACCCGCACCACCAGCTCGGGGAGGTCCTCACCGCGAGGGCGGACGCGGACGACTGCATCGTGGCCGAAGTACTCGTAGCTGACGACGATCCCCTCGAGGGTCGCCGAAGCGGTCTCGCCCAGAACGATCTGCTCGGGTCGGACCATCACCTGAGCCCGCCCGCCCCACGGTGGACCGTTCCAGGCCCCGATCGCGAGCCTCCCGAGGCCGGTGGCGACGGTTCGGTCGCGCACCTGGCCCTCGAGCACATTGGACTCGCCCAGAAACATCGCGAGCTCAGGATCGCACGGGTTTCCGTACAGCCGGGCTGGGGCGTCGAGCTGGGCAATGGCTCCCTCCCGGAGCACGGCGACCTGGTCCGCCATGGAGAGGGCCTCGTCCTGGTCGTGCGTCACCAGGATTGAGGTGGTGCCGGCCTGGCGCAGCACGCGCAACACGTCGGCCCGCACCGAGGCGCGCAGCGCGGCATCGAGCGAGGAGAAGGGCTCGTCGAGCAGCACCACCTCGGGTTCGATGGCCAGGGCACGGGCCAACGCGACCCGTTGCTGCTGCCCGCCGGAGAGCTGGTGCGGGTAGCGCCGGCCCAAACCGGACAGCCCCACGAGCTCGATCAACTCGAGGACCCGGGCTTTCCGGGCCGGCCCACGGGTGAGGCCGAAAGCGATGTTGCGACCGACATTCAAGTGCGGAAAGAGAGCGCCCTCTTGAGGCACGTAGCCGATACGCCGGTGTTCCGAGGGCACGAACCGGTGCCGCGCGTCGTCGACCACCTCCTCCCCCAGCGTGATCTGCCCCTCGTCGGGACGCTCGAACCCGGCCACCATCCGCAGCAAGGTCGTCTTGCCGCTACCGGACGCTCCGAGGATCGCCGTGAAGGATCCGTGCGGCACGGCCAGGTCGACGCCACGCAAGATCCGTTGACCGCCGAACGACTTCGTCAACCCGCTGAGGCAAAGGTCCTTCATGCCGCCACCGCTGCCTGTGGCTGGAGGGGGGCCGCACCGGCGACGGTCGCCCGCTCGGGTTGCTGGTCGAACCAGCGGCCCAAGACGTAGCCGGGCACCGCGGCGATGAGCATCATCACGCCGGCATACGGCGCCGCCTGGCCGTAGGAGAGGTTCGATTGATACGCCCAGAACTGGGTGGCGAGGGTCTCGACGTTGGTGGGATGGAGCACCAGGGTCGCGGTGAGCTCCGTTGCCGTTTCCAAGAAGACGAGGGCGAAGGCCGCCCCGAGGCCCGGACCGATGAGGGGCAGGGTGACCCGCCACAGGACCGAACGCCGCGGCACACCCAGTGAGCGCCCCACCTCTTCGAGCCCGACCGGTGATCGCGCCACCGCGGCCCGCACCGAAACGACGGCCAGCGGGAAGAACATGATGGCGTAAGCCAGGACGAGGAGCGGGCTGGTCTGGTAGAAGCGAGAGCCGAGGAAGTGCTCGGTCACATACGTGAAGCTGAGCGCCACGACCAGGCCGGGTACCGCCAGGACCAGCATGTTGCTCCGCTGGAGGGCGATCACGCTCCGACGGGTGAACCGGACCGAGAGCAGCGCGATGGGAAGCGCGGCCACCGTGGCCACCACGCCCGCAGCAGACGAGTAGGCGAAGGTGTTGACGGTGGCGATCCACAGGGAGGCCGGCGGCAGGGTGCTGTTCCCGCCCTGGACCATCAGGTAGACGATGGCGCCCACCGGGACGCCGAGGCCCAGGACCACGAGGAGCACCGCCGCGGCCAGCACGGCCGGACGCGCCCGGCCCAGTGGCACGGCGCGGTTCCGCCGCGCCGTGCCACCACCCACGCGCGAGGTGCGCCCCTGACCTCGGACCAGGTCTTCGCTGGCCAGAAGCAGGGCACCCAGGAGAACGAGGATCAGGGACAGCGCGCAGGCCGCAGGTTCGTTGAAGCCGACCTGGAACTCGTTGTAGATCTCGGTGGTCAGCGTCTGGAACCCGAGGATCTCGAATGCACCGAACTCAGCCAGGACCACGAGTCCGACCAGAATGGCTCCGCCGAAGATGGCCACGCGGGCCTGCCCGACCGTCACCGTCCAGAAGGTGCGCAGCCGCCCGAGGCCGAGGCTGCGTGCCACCTCCTCCTGCGCTGGGTCGGCCGCGCGCAAGCTCGCCGCGACCGGCAGGAACACCAGCGGGTAGACGGCGAGCGTCATCACCATGGCGGCAGCCCAGAACCCGCCGATGGACGGGAAAATGGCCCGCCAGCCGAAACTGACCACGAAGTCGGGGATTCCGAGGGGGACGACCAGGACCACGGCGAAGAAGCGCCGGAACGGAAGGTCGGTGCGTTCGACGAACCAGGCGGCCAAGGTCCCGACGATGGCGCAGAGGATCGTCACCACCACGACCAGTGACACGGTGTCCCAGACCAACATCGCGGTGAGGTTCCGGAAGAGAAGCTGGTGCAACTCGGACCAGCCCACCTGGATTGCCTGCACCACCAAGAACGCCAGCGGCAAGACCACGACGACCGTGACCAGCACGGCGGCCGCCGTCAGCAGGAGAGGCAGGCGGGGGCGCCGCGCTGCGAACGGCCCGGGGGTCGTGACGTCCGTCACAGGAGCTCTACCTCCTGAAGCAACTTGATTGCTTCCGCTCCGGTGCCGAGCTCGGCGATCGTGATCCCGTTGGGTTCGAGCCTGTCGAACGGTGTCTCGGGTTGCGCCGTCGTCACGCCTGACGCGATTGGGTACTCGTAGCTCTCGCTGTGAGCGATGATCTCCTGGCCCTGTTTTGACGTCAGGAAAGCCAAGAAGCGCTGTGCCGCCTTCTGGTGTTGGGACGACTTGAGGATGCCCGCGCCTGACACGTCGACGACATACCCCACGTCGTGCGGTGCAAAGTACGCCAGAGCCGAATGGGTGCCGCCCGAGCCGGCCTGGGCCCGCTCGCGGTACCAGTAGTACTGGTTGATGATGCCGAGTGCGACCTGTCCCCCGTTGACCTCGGCCGTGAGCGTCTCGTTGTCCGGATAGTCGTGGCCGCCGGCATTGGCCTTCACGGCTTCGAGCCAGCGCAGCGCCCCATCCTCACCGTAGGCCCGTGCGATGCTCGTGACGATTGGTTGGAAGTCGGTCTCACTCCCGGCGATGCCGATACGCCCACTCCACTTGGGGTCGGCCAGCTCCATCGCCGAGGACGGCAACTCGGACGGCTTCAGCAACGAGGTGTTGTAGATCATCACGCTCACCGCGCGGATACGCCCACCCAGAGGCCGTCGGGCGAGTTGTACCGCGAAGGCGTATTGGCCAAGGTGGCGGGGGTGACGGCCGCGAGGAGGCCCTTCGAGGCGAGATACTGCAGCGGGGGTGAGTTCTCCGTGTAGAAGACATCGGCCGGCGAGCGAGATCCTTCGGTGACGATCTGGTCCGCGAGGACGTCCTCGTCGTCGGAACGCAGGCTGACCGCAATCCCGCTTTCCCGCTCGAAGGCCGCCACCAGGGCCTCAGTGGTCTGGACGTGCTGGCCGCTGTAGACGGTCAGCCCGCCGACACCCCCCCCGGGTCCGTTGCCCTGAGCGCAGGCCGCCGGGAGAAACGCCCCCAGTCCCGCCACGACTGAGGCCCCCAGGACGCGCCGGACCGGCCGATGCCCCGACCGCCAGCGTCTGCCTCGCATCGAACCCCGGCACCTCTCCGACCTGCATCGCTCCGAAGTTAGGTTAACCTAAACTTTAGGGTAGCCTCAGAAAGGTGTCAACGGGTGGCCGGGTCAACCGCGGCCGGGTGGCCCCCCGGCCGCGAAGTCCATCCTGCCCTCGAGCGGGCTCGAGGGTTGGGCGTGGAAGCGCACCGGTATCCGACCCGCCCGGCGCGCTTGGATCCCGGCGTCGACGGCCAGGCGCATCGCGCTCGCCATCGCCAGGGGGTCGTGCGCGCGGTTCACGGCCGTCGCCACGAGGACCCCGTCGCAGCCCAGCTCCATGGCGAGCGCCGCGTCCGATGCCGTGCCGATGCCAGCGTCGAGGACGACCGGCACCTCGACGGCCTCTCGGAGAAGGGCGATGCTGTGGGGGTTGCGGATGCCCAGCCCACTGCCGATGGGCGACCCGAGCGGCATGACCGCAGCGCAGCCGACCTGCTGGAGCCGGAAGGCCAGGACCGGGTCGTCCGTCGTGTACGGGAGCACCACGAAGCCGTCCTCGGCCAATTGCTCCGCGGCGGCCAGGAGCTCGACGGCGTCGGGCAAGAGGGTGCGGTCGTCTCCGATCACTTCCAGCTTGACCCAGTCCGTGCCGAAGGCCTCGCGCGCCAGCTTGGCGGTCAACACCGCCTCGGCGGCCGTGGCACAACCCGCGGTGTTGGGAAGGACGCGGACTCCGAGCTCGTCGAGCAGTGACAGCAGAGAGCCCTTGCCCGACGGGTCCACCCGCCGCACCGCGACGGTGGCCATGGCGGCCCCGGAGGCCCCTAATGCGCCGCGCAGCGTATCGATGCTGGTCATCCCCCCGGTGCCGAGCACGAGGCGCGATGCCAGCACCTCGCCGGCGATGCAAAGGCCGTCCTCTGCGGAGGCCGCCGCCCTCCTGCTCGCGCCGTCTCGTGTCACCGGACGAAGATACCCCGATGCCCGCCTATGGTGACCCGGTGCCGGGCGAGACCCCACCGACGGCGTTGACCATCGCCGGCTCCGACTCCGGCGGTGGTGCGGGCGTCCAGGCCGATCTGAAGACTTTCGCCGCCCATCGGGTGCACGGCACGTGCGCCCTGACTGCCGTGACCGCGCAGAACACGGTCGAGGTCCGCGGCATCGTGGCTCTCGAACCTGCCTTCGTGCGCCGGCAGGTCCAGGCGGTGCTCGACGATTTCCGGGTGCGTAGCGTCAAGACGGGCATGCTGGCGAACGCCGCGATCGTGACCGAAGTCGCAGCGCTGGCCGCCCAGGGGCTCCTCCCCCAGCTGGTGGTCGATCCGGTTCTCGTCTCCTCCGTCGGGCACCCTCTCATGGAACCTGACGGGGTCGCCGCCTATATGGATCTCCTCCTCCCGCACGCGCTGGTCGTCACGCCGAACCTGCGCGAGGCCGCGCTGCTGGGCAACACCGATGTCGGGTCCCTCGCGACGCTCGACGCCCGCGTCGCGGTGGCGGAACGCATCAAGGCGACGGGAGCCCGCTACGTGGTGGTCAAGGGCGGCCACCTCACCCAAACGGCCGATGACGTGGTCGTGGGCCCCGACGGCGTCCTCGTCCTCCACGGATCACGCGTGATCACCAGCAACGACCACGGCACGGGGTGTTCGCTCTCGGCCGCCATCGCAGCCCGCCTGGCGCAGGGGGACGCCGTGCCCGACGCGATCAGCGACGCCAAGGCCTTCGTTGTGGCCGCGCTGGCCGGAAGTGCCCAGTGGCGCCTGGGGGCCGGCCACGGCCCCCTCGACCATTTCGGATGGTCCGAACCGCCGTAGGCTGGGCCGGTCATGTCATTGCAGGATGCCGACACGGGGCTCCGGGCCGGGGAGACGATCCCTCCCGAGCCGCTCCGGCCCCCGACACCCGGCGGGATCTCCCTGCGCCCCGCCATGATCGTTCTCGCTTTGGCCGTGCTCATCCTCATCGTGTTCGTCGCCATCGGGATCCTGTCCTCACAGGCCCCGGTGACAGTCAAGGTCGGCGGCCCTCCGACGGCCGTGCCGGGCACCACCCTGCGGGCCGAATCGGCCGCCGTCCTGCTCTCGCCCATCGTCGTGGCCGGTGAGCCCCCGACGAACATCCGGAATGCGGTTGCCGTCCCGGTCGGCTCGCAACGGCTCTCGCACCAGGACAACAGCGCGGATGCGGCCGGCCAGTTCGACTCGCAGGTGGCCTTCCGCTCCGACGAATCACAGGGCGCCCTGCTGGCGTTCTTCGCCCAGGACATGAAGCTGCAGGGTTGGCAGATCGTCGACCGGGGACCGGCCGACCACGATCCCGGCGCGCTCGAGGTCCTGGGCAAGCTGGCCGGGTCTGACGGCTACTACTGGGAGATGGGGGCGACCGTCTCGACCACCACCTTCAGCAACAGCGGTCCGGCCCACGGCCAGACGGACTTCACCATCCGACTGCTGCAGGAAGAAGACCCCGACTGATCTCCCCGGCGAACCGATCCCCCGGCGGGTAGTTCAGGGCGTGGCGGGCGTCACCGCCTCCGCAGCCGGCGCCGCTCGGTCGCCGGGCAAGAGCTCGGGCTGCTCCACCGAGGGGGACAGCAGGTAGGCCCAGACGAAGAAGTTGATCGGGTAGAGCAGGTAACCCACCCGAGGGTTCGGGGCCAACAAGATCAGCGCCGACATCACGACGCCCGCGATCATGCAGACTTCCGCCGCGGTGCTCGGCGTGTTGCGGTACAGATGGCGGGCGAGGAGCAGGGCGAGCACGATGCCAACCGAGAGCGGCAACGCCCGGCTCAAGGAAGGGAACGCGGTCACCAGAACGTGGCCGGGGAGCGCACTGGCCGCCGTCGACGGGATGGCGCTGAGGCCGAGGGGGAAGAGCACCACGTCGTCGATGAGCGCGAAGGGGCCGCGCAACGCGAACGGGAAGATCGTCGGCACCGCCACGACCACCATCCCCGCCAGCATGGACAACGGGCGACGCTGGCCGTTCCGGCCGCGCGCCGCAAAGAGTGCGAGCACGGCCAGCGGCCAGGCAGTGAACTTCATGGCCGACGCGATGCCGAACACGACCCCGGACGCGAAGGGCCGATGGCGCTGTGCCAGGACCATGGCCAGGAGGAGGAACGCCACGACGGGGATATCGTCGCCACCGGTTGCCAGGGGCAACGAAGCCAGGGGGAGGATCACGAGCGCCTGCACGGCGCGGATCTTTCGCCTCCCGTCGGCCCGGCAGAGGTAGAGCGCCACCGCAGCCACCACCAGCGTGGTGAGGCAGAAGAAGATCCGGGCGTCACTCAACCCGTTGTTGGGCCAGACCTCGCTGGGGATCCCGGCCACGGCCATCAGCGGCAGGTAGGGCAGGAACCCGGCGACATCGGGTTCTCCCGGGGCGTGGTACTTGACTGCATGGGGCAGCCGCACCAGGGGGTGGTAGGGATCCTGGCCGCGCACCAGATCCTGCCCCCCGACCTCGACCGTCACGACCTCGGGCTGCTGGTGCGACCCCGCGACGCCATCGAATCGCCACAGGATCTCGAGCCCGAGGGGAATCGCCAGGGCGCCCGCGAACACGCAGACGGCAACGACGATCCGGGTCACCCAGGCACGCCGAAGTTGGCGCCTCGTCAGGACGTGGTCCGGACGCCGTCTGCGGGCGCGCGCCACCATCCACGCCAGCACCGCCGACGCCAGGGCGCCGAAGGCGAACGGTGAGAGCGCCATCCGACCCCAGACCTGGTACAGCGCGTTCGTCGAGGTGTAAATGACGAGAAGGGCGAACAAGGCGCTCCCCAGATACAACAGCGCGTCGCCAGCCTCCGGTGAGATCCGGTTGGCCCGGATCCGGACCCTGCGCCACACGGAGGCGGCCCAGGTCGGGTTCGTCGTCGCGGAGTTCGTCGGCATGGCGTCTCGAAGCCTCGCAGAGCGGGGAGCCCCCGGGACTGCCCCTGTGCTGAGTCTAGAGGCCGAGCTCCTCGAGGTAGAAGGACAGCTCGGCCTCCAGGGATGCGACGAGGGTGTCCGCCCGCCGGAAACCATGTGCCTCTCCGTCGAAAAAGCGCAGGTCGCATCGGGTACCCGCAACATCGAGGGCTTGTCGCATGCTCTGCGCCTGGGCCGGAGGCACGACGGGGTCATCCCTTCCCTGCAACAGGAGGACGGGGCCCTTCATGAAGGCGGCACGGTTCACCGGTGATCGCTCGACGTAGAGGCGATGCGCCTCGGGTAGGGGGCCGATCAGGCGGTCGGTGTAGTGGGCCTCGAAGTCGTGGGTCGTCGCGGCGAGGCCCGTCAGATCGGTCACGCCGTACCAGGAAACGCAGGCGGCGAAACCCTCCCCTGCCGCCAGCGCGTTGAGGGCCGTCATGCCACCGGCGCTCCCACCCCGGATCGCCATGCGATCGCCGTCGACGTCGCCGCGCGCCGCGAGAAACCGCGCCGCGTCGAGGCAGTCCTCTGCGTCGGCCACACCCCACTGGCCCCACAGTGCGCACCGGTAGCTGCGCCCATACCCCGAGCTCCCGGCATAATCGACACAGGCCACGGCGAAGCCTCGTGTCGTGAAGAACTGCAGGGTCAGATCGAACCCCGCCAGGCACGAGGAGGTTGGTCCTCCATGGCACCACGTCACCAGCGGTGGCGGGCGGCGGACGGGACCCGTCGTCCCAAGCCGCGTCGGTCGGTAGAGCGTGCCGTGCACCGCCCGCCCGGCGCGTCCAGTCAACCTGAACGGCTCCCCGACGGCGACGTCGCCGCTCCCAAGCACGGTGTCGGCGGGCGGACGCAGCGGTTGGGCCACGCCGCCGGGGGTCCACACCCACACGTTCGGCGGCGCGTCCGGCGTGCTGCCGATGACCGCCAGGCCGTCCATGTGGGCGCACAGAGCGCTGATCGACACGCAAGGTTGGGAAAGCTGAGTCGGCGTCGCTGCCGGCCGGCCGGCCGGTAGCAGGACCAACGCGTCACGGCCGGACGCGGTCAGGCGAGCCACGAGCGTGCCGTCGTCGAGCTCTGCCATAGTCGTCTGTCCGAGCACCCAATCGGGCCCGTGGAACTCGGACTGGACGTCGGTGAGCGCCACGGCACCCGCGCCCGAGTCGGGTCCTCCGGGATGCGCGTAGGGCTGCCACCAACCCCTGCGGTCGGAGACGAAACGCAACGAACCGTCGCGTGCCCAGGCCGGCTGTCCGACAGACTCCTCGGGGCCGCCCGCCACCGACCAGGGCACGCCGGCCGCCGCCAGGATGACCGAGCCCGAGGTGGCTCCGGCCACCCGGGCCAGGGGCAACACGACAACCGCCGAGGCGTCCCACGGCATGTCGGGATGGTCCCAGACGACCGCGGCGAGGCGGTCGCCGTCGGGATGGACACGAGGGGATCCGAAGAAGTCGTGGCCCTCGAGCAACGTGGTCTCGCCCGACGGTGCGCCGCGCGTCGAGAGCGCGACGACACTGCGCACCGGCCGGCGGTTGCCTTCACGGTGGACCTCGCGCACCGCCACGACCCAGTCACCGTCGGGCGTCGGGCTGAGGCCGCCGTGGCGGTGCACCTCCCCCTCGGGCGGAGTTGCGGTCAACGGCTGCGGCGTGGCCCGTGCGGCGGGACCGTCGCAAAACCAGACGCGCTGATCGGCCAGATCGACGTAGGCGACGGCGCCGGCCGAGTGCCTTGGCACCAGGCACATGGCTCCCCCGCCGTACTCGTGGACAAGGCTACGGACGCTCACCCCGTCCGGCGAGTGGTCCGACAGCCCTTCGGCCGAGGACCGCACGATGACGACGCGACCGGCCTCGGCGGGCCGCGACTCGAGCCAGTAGAGCGCCTCGCCGTCGGAGCAGACTTCCGAGAGTGAGACCTTGGCCCTCGCAACGTCCCGGGCCCCGAGCGGCGAGACCCAGCGCCCATAACCTGCCGTCGTGACCACGGTGCAACGTACCGTGCGCACAGCGCGGCGGCGGGTGACAGTGATATCGACCTCTACAGTGAGCCGGTGCGCTTCCCCGCCTATCAGCTGACCAAGACGGGCGAGGTGATCCGGCCCGCCGTGGTGGAGCTCACCGAGCGCGACCTTCCGGAGGGTGACGTGCTGGTCCGGGTGGAGTGGTCCGCCATCAACTTCAAGGACGCCATGGTCACACGGCCGGGAAACCGCGTCGCACGCCGCTTTCCGCTCGTGCCCGGGGTCGAGCTGGCCGGTATCGTCGCAGAGAGCTCGAGCCCTGACTTCGCGCCCGGTCAGCGGGTCCTCGTGCAGGGGTACGACCTCGGGGTGGCCCACCACGGCGGTTTCGCCGCCTACGCGCGGGTCCCCGGCGACTGGGTGGTTCCGCTGCCCGACGCGCTGAGCTGCCGGAATGCCGCCGTCGTCGGCCTGGCCGGATTCACCGCCCTCCTCTCGCTGCGCCGGCTCGTCCAACACGGGACGTCGCCCGAGGACGGCCCCATCCTCGTCACGGGGGCCTCCGGCGGCGTCGGCAGTGCGGCGGTGGCCATGTTGGCCAGCGCGGGGTTCGAAGTCGTGGCGTCCTCGGGGAAGACGGCCGAGCAGGACTACCTGGAGGCCCTGGGTGCGACGCGGGTGGTGGGACGACAGTTCGTCGAGGACGACGGGCGGACGCTCGGTCCCCAACTCTGGGCCGGAGTGGTGGACTGCGTCGGTGGCTCCGCCCTGGCTCAGGCGCTGCGCACGGTCCGCTACGGAGGGGCGGTGGCCGCCAGCGGGCTGACCGGCGGCAACGACTTGACGACCACGGTGTACCCGTTCATCGTGCGCGGGGTCGCTCTCCTCGGGATCGAGACGGTGGTCACGCCCATCGAAGAGCGGCGCGTCCTGTGGCGTGACATGGCCGACTCCTTCCCCCTCGAACACTGCGAGGACATGGTGAACGAGGAAATTGGGCTCGACGGGTTGACCGCGGCGCTCGACCGAGTGCTCGACGCGGCGGTGCGGGGTCGGATCCTCGTCAATCCCGCCCCCTAAGCAAGCCCCCCCGGGGTCCTCAGCCCGCGTAGACGGGCGACACCCGGATGGTCCCGTTGTTGCAGGGGTCGATGGCCAGGGCGAACGTCGGCGAAGCCGCCGTCCCGAGAGGCATCGTCACGGTGGCCATCTCGGAGGTGGGACAGCTCGTCTCGGCGCCAACCGGCACGTCGGAGAACTGGTAGGCGAACTGCGCGGTGGACGAGGGTGCCACCGTGACGGCCGACGGGCCTGCGTTGGCGGGCGGAGACAGCGTGACCGACAGCCCGTTCACCACGGTCACCGTCAACGGTGCCCCGCTCCCCGAGAAGAGGGCGATCTTCGGATAGCCGTCGGCGGTGCACGGGACAGATCCGGCATTGGTCACGGTGACGACCCCTGTGATCGTCCCCGCGGCACCCTGGGACTGGCCGGCGGTGGCCGTGACCTGATTGCAGGCGGTCGTGCCCACCGACGTCGTGGTGGTGGGCGGCGCCGTGGTCGTTGTCGTCGTGGACGAAGGTGTGGAAGTCGTCGCCGCCCGGTGTGTCGTCGTGCTGGTGGTGGCCTTCGGCGTGCTGGGACTACTGCAGGCCGCGAGAACAACCGCGGCGCCCGCCAGGAAGGCGAGCGCCCAGCGACGTTGGGTCACCCCTCGAAGTCCTCCGGACGCACGGAATCGAGGAACTGTCGGAACTGGCCCACCAGCTCGTCGGGCGTGTCCTCTTCCTCGTCGTCGGCATCGAGCGCCAGGATGATCCCCTCGGACTCCATCAGCTCGTCGGAGACGAAGAGCGGCGTCTCCGTCCGTACGGCGACAGCCACCGCGTCCGACGGTCGGCTCGAAACGATCGTTCGCTCGTCACCACGCACGAGGTGCATCTCGGCGTAGTAGGTCGACGCGCGGAGCTCGGTGATGATGACACGTTCGACGCTGATGTCGAGGGCGCCGAGCATGTCCTTCATGAGATCGTGCGTAAGTGGCCGGGGCATCGTGACGCCCTGCAGGGCGTACGCGATCGCGGTGGCCTCGGGGCTGCCGATGAAGATGGGCAGCGTGCGGCCCTCCCCTTCCGTCTCCTGCAGCAGGAGCACCGGCGTGTTCGATTGCAGGTCCACCCGGACGGCTCGGAGTAGCACACGGACCATGACTGAAATGTAGCGCCGGACGCTGGCCTCGCGTCACCCCCCCAGATGCCGCCGGAGGGCCAGGCGCAGCAACGTGGCCCGCATGGATTGACCCAGCGCCGCCAGCTCCTCTGCCCCCTCGACCGCCCTCTGGCGCGACTCGGGGTTTCGTTGGCGGAGGAGCGGGATGATGACCTGCTCGATCAGCCCCATCTCGCGCTCTACCGCGTTCCGGTAGAGCCGCAGGTGACGTGGTTCGATCCCGAACGCCCGGAACCCCGCAGCCAAGTTCGCCACCGTCAAGGCGTCCTCGCCGTAGGTGTCGATTCCGGCTACCCCGACGCATTCGATCAGGCCGAACCCCTCCAGGCCGGCCACCTCCTCGGCCGACAGGCCGCTGGCGGAGCACAGCTCGAGGAGGGTCATGCCGGCGCCCGTCTCCAGGCCGGAGGTGGCGTTGACCTCCGCTGCGGCGGCTCCACTCGCACCGGCACTGGCGTGAGCCGGACTCTTGTGTGCCTTGGCTTCATCGGGGGTTGGACCGCTCGGACGCGGCGCTGCGGCGGGCTCCGACGACGGCGCGAGCGGAGTGCCGTTGGCACTGCTTCCTCTCTGCGCTGTCGTTCCCCGCGGCGGAGCTCGAGGCACTGACGCCCGCGGCGGGTGACGCCGGTTGTGCACTGGGCGCACGCCCCACCGCCGGACTCGACGCCGCGCCCTGTTGCGGACCGGGCTCGGCCACCACGGTCGACGTCTCTCCCTCGACCACCTGCAGCCCGCGGCGAGCCTGCGCCTCGTCGGGCTTCCGGGCTGCCCGGCGAGATGCGTCGGCCAAGATGCGGGCCATGGCCTCCTCATCCGCCTTCGTGGCCTGCTCCTGGCCCTGGGCCGTTGCCGGGCCTGTTGTCACGGCGGTTGCGTAGAGTGGCTCGGACGGCTTGCCATTGGGCGGGTCGGCGCCCAGGTCGTCGAGCTCACCGTCGGCCAGCCGGTCACGGATCACCTTCAGGGGCAGGAAGTGCTCACGCTGCTGGCGCAGGACCCAGCGCAGGCGCTCGACGTCGTGATCGAAGAATTTGCGGTACCCCGATGGCGAGCGCTCGGGGTTGACCAGCCCCTGGCTCTCGAGGAAACGGATTTTCGAGATGGTCACGTCGGGGAACTCCTCCCGCAGCAGCGTCAGGACGTCGCCGATGGAGAGGTAGGTGCGGCTGGTCACTCGTTCCCCGCCACCAGATAGACGAGCTTGAACTTGCCGATCTGGACCTCGTCGCCCGGGGAGAGCCGCACCTCGTCGATCCGTTCACGGTTCACGTAGGTGCCGTTCAACGAGCCCACGTCCCGGAGCGAGTAGGCACCCCCGTCCTCAGGCGTGATCTCCACGTGACGCCGGGACACGGTGATGTCGTCAAGGAAGATGTCGCTCTCGGGGTGTCGGCCGGCCCGGACCACCTTCTCGCCGAGCAGGTAGCGCGCCCCGATGTTGGGGCCGCGGGTGACCACAAGGACGCCTGCACCGTGCGGGACCTCGACGAGGGTGACGTCGGGCTGGTCCTCCGATGTCTCTGTCTCGTCGGTCGGGTGGAGGGTGATGGTGGCGTCATCACCATCCGCCAGCAGTGCGTGCCCACAAGAAGAGCAGAAATTGACTCCCTCGGGATTCCGGTGCCCGCAGTTGTGACAGTACACAGGGACCACGGTACCCCACCACACCACGCAGTTCTCCTGCCGCCATTCATCGCTCGAACGCCTGCTCAGTCGGCTGTCAGGTCACGGTAGGCGGCCGCATCGAGCAGGGTGCCGGGCTCCGCGTCCGGCGCGAGCTCGAGCTCGCAGATCCACCCGTCACCATAGGGATCCTGGTTGATCCGCTCCGGACCTCCGATGAGCGCGTCGTTCACCGCCGTGACGGTCCCTGCCACGGGTGCATAGATCTCGGACACCGACTTCGTCGACTCAACTTCGCCGAGCTGTCCTCCCGCTTCGACCTCACTTCCCACCGCGGGCAAGTCGACGAACACGATGTCGCCCAAAGCGTCCTGGGCGTAATCGGTCACTCCGATGCGCGCGCGCGTCCCCTCGACGCGGACCCACTCGTGCTCCGGCGAGTAGCGCAGATCGTCGGGGATGTTCATGGGGGGCGACCATACCGGACAACGCGCCCGATCCGCACCCGTGGTGTTACGGCAACATCCGGGCAATCCGTTCCGCGTAGCTCGACGTGAGCGCCTCCGACTCTGCGAGGTCGGACCCCTCCGCCCAGACGTGGGTCACAGGGTTCTCGGGGTCCGGGACCACCAGGACCCACCCCTGGTCCGAGACCACTTTGATGCCGTCCACCAGCACCGGCTCAACGCCCTGATCGGTCAGCTGTTCCATCAGTGTCCGCATGATCAGGCCCTTTTGCTCCAGGGGTGTCGCCACCTCCTCGTGCACGATCGGCATGGGTGGCGTGGCAGCAACGAGGTCGGCCAACGACGCCGAGCTCTGCCCCAACAGCGAGACCAGACGCACCAGAGCGGCCGCGCCGTCGAAGGCGGGCATGAAGTCCGGGAACGCGTAGCCTCCGCGCCGATCCGACGCGAAAGAGACACCGCCGGATGCTGCCGCTTCGAGGAGCCCTGACGGCGAGAGCGGCGTCAGTGTCAGCTCCACGCCGCGCATCTCGCAGAGGTGCGCGGTCCGATCGCTCGCAGTCACCGGAAGCGCGATCCGGTCCATGGCGCCCACGGCCGTGGACAGTTCGATGAAGGCCATGATCGCCTCGTCGTCAGAGAGGACGTGCCCGGTGCCGTCGATCAGCGTGAGTCGCTCGCCGCCGGCATCGATCACGGCGCCAAGGTCTGCCCCCGAGCTGCGTACCGCATCGGCGACCCTCGCCTCGCTCAGGGTGCGGTCGACTGAGATCATGCCGGGTGTCTGCGCGTAAGGGTTGATGCTGAGCACATCGGCTCCGACCTTCGACAGAAGGTTGGGCATGACCAAGCTTCCCGCCCCGTAGGAGAGATCAAGCACGAGCTTCACTTCGTGCCCGGCCACGCGTCGCAAACCGAACGCGTCGACCACTGCCGCGGTATAGAGCTCGATGGTGCGCGGCGAAAAGTCGATGTCCCCGATCTCGCCCGCAGTCACGCGGCGGAACTCCTCGCGGTGGTACATCCGCTCGATCCGACGCTGGTCGCTCTCCGAGAGATCGATGCCGCGTTCGTCGAAGAACCGGATGACAACCGACTGCGGGTCGTCGGGGCTGAGACGGACGGTGAGGCCGCCTCGATTGCCGCGGATGCGGAGGTCGTGGCGGGTCACAGGCACCGTCGCCAGCTCCAGGTCGTTCACGTTGACCCCCACCGAGTTGCACCCCACCATGAGGGCGCGCTTGAGCACCCGGGCGATGCGGCTGGTGTCACGAGAGGCCGTGATGTGCGAGCCCTTCTCGAAGCCAGAGGCCCACGCCTTGGCGAGCCGGACCGCCAACTCCGGGCTGACGTCGACGTTGGCGATACCCTGCACGCCCTCGGGTCCGAAGAGGGTGCGGGCACCGCCCGATTCCCACACGATTGAGGCGTTGACCTGGGCACCTGCCTCGACGACCTTGTAGGGGTAGATCTTGACGTCGCTGCGGACCTCCGCGTGGGCTCCGATCAGACAGCCCTCCCCCACCACGGCTCCCGGTTCGACCCGGGCACTCACCCGCAGGTCGCACGAGCGGCCGAGGACAGCGCCCTCCACCCTGACCGCGGGCCCCAGGTAGGAGTTCTCGCCGATCACCGACCGCTGGAGCTCGGCCCGCTCCGCCAGCTGCGTATTGGCGCCAACGGTCGAGTAGGCCCCGAGCGCCGCGTCCCGGTCGATGGTGCAGTTCTCACCGATGAACGACGGCGAGTCGATGCGTACCGACGGATCGATGGACGAGCCTTTGCCGACCCAGATACCGGGACGGAGCTCGAAACCCGAGACGTCGACCTGGACCTTCCCGTCGAGGATGTCCTCGTGGGCCTTCAGGTAGGCCGCCGTCGTGCCGACGTCCTCCCAGTAGCCGTCGGCCACGTACCCGTAGAGAGGTTTTCCGGCCTCGAGCGCCGTCGGGAACACCTCGGCGGAGAAATCCACGGATCGGCCCTCGGGAATGACGTCGAAGATCTCGGGCTCAAGTACATAGATACCGGTGTTGATGGTGTCGCTGAACACCTGACCCCACCCCGGCTTCTCGAGGAAACGTTCGATGCTGCCGTCCTCACGGGTGATCACGATGCCAAACTCGAGCGGATTCTCAACCGCGCACAGCGCAATCGTCGCCAGGGCCTCGTTCTTCTCGTGGAACGAGATCACCGACGTCAGGTCGATGTCGGTGAGGACGTCACCCGAGATCACGAGAAAACGCTCGGTCAGCTGTTCGCGCGCGTTCCGCACTGATCCGGCCGTGCCGAGAGGTGACTCCTCGGTCGCGTAACTCATGCGCACACCGAGCTCGCTACCGTCGCCGAAGTAGCTCCGGATGGCGTTCGGAAGGAAGGCCACCGTGACGACGATGTTGGTGATCCCGTGCCGCCGGAGCAAAGAGACGATGTGCTCCATCATCGGCCGCCCGACGAGAGGAAGCATCGGCTTGGGCAGGTTGGACGTCTGGGGCCGCAACCGTGTGCCCTCACCGCCGGCCATGATGACGGCCTTCATACGGCGCTCCTGCGCGCGGCCCGGCCCACGCGCAGGGCTTGGCGCGCCGGTCCGACATAGCTCCCCGCGGCCCACCAGGCCAGCGCGAGGCCGACCACGCCCGTCACCCAGGCGATGGCTCGAATGGGTTCTTGCCAGGAAGCCGTCCCGTCGCCCAGGAGAAAGGCCGGATAGGCGAACATCAAACCGAACGTGCCCGCCTTGCCGACCCACAACACATCGATGCGCGCCGCGCCCATTGCAGCCAACAGCACGACCATCGCCGATACCAGGACCTCACGGGCAATGGTGGCGATGCCGAACCACAGTGGAACCGCGCCGTAGATCATGATGGAGATCACCGCCGTGCCCACCAGCAGACGGTCGGCCGTCGGGTCCAGCACTTTGCCGAACGTCGAGACCTGTCCGTAGCGGCGCGCCACATACCCGTCCACCCAATCGGTCGCGCCGAGCACGGCCAGCAGGACTGCCGCCGCTGTCTGTCGGTGAGCCACGAAGAGCAACCACAAGAAGATCGGGATGCACAAGAGCCGCAGCATCGTGATGACGTTCGGAGCGGTGAGGATCCGGTCCAGCCCGTCGTCGTCCACCCACCCGAGTCTAGGAGTGGCCCCCGACAGCTCCGTCTGCGGTGTGCCAGAGGGGATGGGTGACAGGACCACGTGAAGCGTCCGATCCCCTGTTCGCTTCGAGTCCCCCTGCGGCTCCCGGTTACGTAGCTGCCCCGAGAGGCGCGGCGGGCTGGTCCCAAATGAGTGCCGGCGGGGGCGGGGTAGCGAGACCTGGGGGTTCGCTTAGGTTCGGGGTTCTGCCTGCGGTTCGGGGTTCCGCCTGAGGCACGCCCCCGGACATCGCGGCCGGGACCAGTCGGCGCTCACCGGCCGCAAGGCTCGCCCTCCTCCTGCCGGCCAGTCGGGACAAAACGCGTTACTCCATTCCCACTACGGACCGGAGGACAAGAAAGCCTTCGATGGCGTGGTCCCACGACGTGATCGAGTGCTTGTGCCCGTGTGGGCGTTCCGCCCATGGCGTCGCCTCCTGTTTGCGCCAGATGGTCGGGGAAACGGCCATCCCGAGAAGCGACTCAGTATGTTCACCGGGGTTGCTCGGTCAGTTGAGCAGGTCGCGTCAGAATCTGCTCCTGGAAAGTCGCCTCGGACCGTTCCCAAGGGCAAACGTCGCCCCCACCCCGTTGGGAGCCTCGTTTGCCATCGTCACCGACCCTGGGGTCATCACCATCCTGTCGCCAACCACAGCCGGAGTCATCACCCGATCTCGGTGTTGCAGCGGGCAAACGGGAAGCAGAGACTGAGAATGTCGAACTTGAGACGTGTCGGGTTCGGAGCGGGCGGGCCGGTGTGATCGCATGGGCTCATCCCGGCGTGTGCCAGAGTGGCCCGGTGCCTCGTTTCGAACCGTTCAAGGGCCTGCGCTACCGGCCCGAGGTGGCGCCCATGGCCCAGGTCATCGCCCCGCCTTACGACGTCATCAGTCCGACCGAGCGCGTGCACCTGGCCTCGCGCCACCCGGCCAATGCCGTCCTGGTGGAGGTGCCCGAAGCCGATTTGTCAGCGGGACGTGACCGCTACGCCGTGGCGACCGACCTGTTCACCCGTTGGCAGGCTGAGCGCACCATCGTGGCGGAGGCGGAAACGAGTCTTTACCCGTACCGGATGACGGACACGACGGGGCGTACCACTACCGGGGTCATCGGGGCGCTCGGGCTCGCCGAGCCCGGTGAGGAGAGTGAGATCCTCCCCCACGAGCAGACCCTGCCCAAGCCGAAGAGCGACCGGCTTGACCTCCTGCGCGCGACGCGAGCCAACTTGTCGCCGATCTGGGGTCTCTCCATGGCGCCGGGGGTGACGGCGACCTTCGATCCCACGGACGACGAACCGGTGGCGGACGCCTACGACGACGATGGGGTCCGCCACCAGATCTGGGTCCTGAGCGACCCGGACGCGGTGGCGGCCGTCGGTGCTGCCGTCGCGGCGGCGCCCGTGGTCCTCGCCGACGGCCACCATCGTTACGAAACGGCCCGCGCGTACCAGGCCGAATGCCGCGCCGTCAACGGCGGGCGGCCCGGACCGCACGACCTCGTGATGGCCCTCGTCGTCGAATTGTCCGAGCAGCAGCTCACCGTCGGCGCCATCCATCGCACCATCAGCGGGCTCCCCGACGATTACGACCTGGTCGGGGCGCTCGGGCAGTGGTTCGACGTCGTGCGGGCGGGCGCCGACGACGACCGCACCCTCGGCGCGCTCTCCGATTCCAACTCGCTGGCCCTCGTGACCGGGGGCAAGGCCTACTTGCTGCTCCCCCACGCAGAGGTCCGGGAGGAGGTAGGCAACGATCTCGACTCGAGCTTGATCGCCTCGGTGCTCTCGGAATTGCCGCCGCACGAGGTCATGCACCGACACAGCGTCGGCGAGGCCATGACTGCCCTGCACAACGGCGAGGCCCAAGGGGCCTTCCTCTTACGCCCCGTCACGGTCAAGCAAATCGACGAGTGGGCCAACGAGCGCCGACGCATGCCGCCGAAAACCACGTTCTTCAGTCCCAAACCGCGGACCGGCATGGTGTTCCGGTCCCTCGACCTTCCGTGAGGTGACGAGATGCACGAGGCCGTGACCGTCCACATGGAGGCGCCACCCGAACGCGTGTGGGACCTGGTGAGCGACGTCACGCGCATCGGCCGTTATAGCCCCGAGACCTTCGGAGCCGAGTGGATCGAGGGTGCGACGGGCCCCGTGCTGGGGGCGAGGTTCCGCGGCCACGTCAATCGCAACCGGAGGGGAATCAAATACTCGACGACGTGCACGGTCACCGCGTGCGATCGGGGCAAGAAGTTCGCTTTCGGGGTGGGAGCGGCGGGCAAGCCACCCCTCAGCGTCTGGGGCTATGAGATCGCGCCGGCCGACGGCGGCTGCGACGTGACCGAGTCCTTCACGCTGTCACCGGTCTGGTGGCTGCGTCTCTATTGGGCCCTGTTGGGCTGGTCGCGCGGCAAAACGAACCGCAACAACATGCGCACCACGCTGGAGCGGATCAAGGAGGATGCCGAGGCCAGTCCCACCGGGACAGGACCGGCGGCCTCGTCCTGATTGTCCGGACTCTTAGCCCACCGTCCAGCTCGAGCCGGAGCGCAGCAGCGCGGCGACGTCGCCCAAGCCCCGCTTGGCCTGGGCGTCGACGATCTGATCGGACATCTGCTGCCCGTACTCGGGGCGCTCAACGGCGCGGAACACGCCGATCGGCGTCGGCTCGTAGGGACCCTGGGCCAGGCGCGAGAGCGCGAAGGCCAGGCCCGGATCCGCCCGGGCCTCGTCGTGCACCAGGAGGGTGTCGAGACCGGCGTCGGCCACCGAGACGATCTCGAGGCTGCCGTCGGGACGCTGGACCACGCCCCGCTCGTTGCCCTCCCCGCCGAAGACGATCGGCTTGCCGTGCTCGAGGGGGATCAACATGTTCGCTCGCACATCGCGACCCGTGATCTTCTCGAAGGCGCCGTCGTTGAACACGTTGCAATTCTGGAGAACCTCGACGAACGCAGCACCGTTGTGCTGATGGGCCCGGCGAAAGGTCTCCTGCATGTGGGCGCGATCCATGTCGTGGGTACGGGCCACGAAGGTCGCTTCGGCACCGAGAGCGAGCGACACCGGGTTGAACGGCGTGTCCACGGAGCCGAACGGTGTGGACTTGGTCACCTTGGCCACCTCGGACGTCGGCGAGTACTGGCCCTTGGTCAGCCCGTAGATCTGGTTGTTGAACATCAAGATGTTCAGCCGGACGTTGCGCCGCAGCGCGTGGATGAGGTGATTGCCCCCGATGGACAGGGCGTCGCCATCGCCCGAGATGACCCACACGTCGAGGTCGGGGCGGGTCGTGGCGAGGCCGGTCGCGATGGCGGGAGCACGTCCGTGAATGGAGTGCATGCCGTAGGTGTTCATGTAGTAGGGGAAGCGCGCCGCACAGCCGATGCCCGAGAGGAACACCGTGTTCTCGCGTCGCACGCCCAGCTCGGGCATGAGCATCTGAACGGCCGCCAAGATGGAATAGTCGCCACAGCCCGGGCACCAGCGGACCTCCTGGTCGCTGGTCCAGTCCTTGCGGGTGGTGACAGGGACGGCGGTGGCGACGGACCCGTTGGACCCGTGGGCCTCCTTGGCGCCGTTGGACTCACTCATGATTTGCCTCCGAGCAGCGCCGTGATGGCTGCCTCGATCTCTCCGACGCGGAACGGGACACCCTGCATCTTGGACATGGCCTGGGCATCGACGAGGTACTCGGCGCGCAGGATCCGGCTGAGCTGGCCGAGGTTCATCTCGGGCACGAGGATCTGCGTGTAACGGTTCAACACCTCACCGAGATTGGCGGGCAGAGGGTTGAGGTGCCGCAGGTGCACGTGGGCTGCCTTCATGCCACGGGCCCGCACGCGCTTGACACCCGCCGCGACGGCGGCGTACGTCGAGCCCCAGCTGACCAGGAGCAGCTGCGCGTCTCCGTTCTCGTCGTTGACCTCAACGGGTGGGATGCCAGCAGCGATGCCGGCGATCTTGTCCTGCCGGAGGTGGACCATGCGCTCGTGGTTCACACCCTCGTAGGACACGTTCCCGCTCCCGTCCGCCTTCTCGAGCCCGCCGATGCGGTGCTCCAGGCCCGGCAGACCGGGCGGGGCCCACGGTCGGGCCAGCGTCTCAGGATCGCGCACGTAGGGCCAGAAGGTCGGGTTGCCGGCGTCATCGACGTGGTTGGGCTCCGCCGCGAAAGCGGCCTCAATCGGCTCGAAGGTGTCGAGGTCGGGGAGGCGCCAGGGCTCCGCCCCGTTGGCCAGGTAGCCGTCGGAGAGCAGGATCACCGGGGTGCGGTACGTCACGGCCAGCCGCGTGGCCTCGATCGCCGCCGCAAAGCAATCGCTCGGCGTCATCGGCGCCAGTATCGGCAGCGGCGCCTCGCCGTGGCGGCCGTACATGGCGTGGAGCAGGTCTGCCTGCTCGGTCTTGGTGGGCAGTCCGGTGGAGGGACCGCCGCGCTGGACGTCCACGACGATCAGCGGCAGCTCGAGGTTGATCGCGAGGCCGATCGTCTCTGACTTGAGGTCGAGTCCTGGCCCGCTGGTCGTGGTCACTCCGATGGCGCCCCCGAATGACGCGCCGAGCGCGGCGCCGATGCCGGCGATCTCGTCCTCCGCCTGGAAGGTACGGATCCCGAACTCCTTGCGGCGACTCAGCTCGTGCAAGATGTCCGAGGCGGGGGTGATGGGATAGCTGCCGAGGAAGAGGGGCAACCCGGCGAGCCTTGACGCCGTGATCAGACCCCAGGCGAGCGCCTGGTTGCCCGTGACCTGCACGTACTCACCGGGGTCGAAGGTCGCAGGCCGAATCTCGTAGTTGGACTCGAAGAGCTCGGCCGTCTCGCCGAAGTCGTAGCCGGCCCGGAAGGCGCGGGTGTTGGCCTCGACCACGGCGGGCTTGGTCGCGAAGCGCTCGGCGATCCACTTGAGTGTCGGGTCCACGGGGCGGGTGTAGAGCCAACTGACCAAACCGAGCGCGAAGAAGTTCTTGGAGCGTTCGGCGTCGCGCGGCTTGACGCCGGCCTCCTTGCAGACCTCCTGGGTGATGGAGGTCATGGGGACCTCATAGACGGTGTAGGCGCTGAGGGAGCCGTCGGTCAGCGGGTTGGCCTCGTAGCCCGCCTTGGTCAGGCTGCGCTCGTCGAAGGAGTCGCTGTTGACGATGAGGACCGTTCCCAGGGCCATGAGGTCGATGTTGGCCTTGAGGGCGGCCGGGTTCATCGCCACGAGCGCGTTCGGCGCGTCGCCCGGGGTCAGGATGTCGTGGTCCGAGATGTGCACCTGGAAGGCCGAGACGCCGCTCAGGGTGCCCGCTGGGGCGCGGATCTCGGCGGGGAAATCAGGGAAGGTGGACAGGTCGTTGCCCAAGAGGGCACTGCTGGTGGTGAAGCGGTCACCGGTGAGCTGCATGCCGTCACCCGAGTCGCCGGCGAAACGCACGATGACCTGGTCCAACTGCTCTGTTGCGTGTTGCGTTCCCGATGCCACGGGCTGCCTCGTCTCCTGTCGTGGACGTCCGAGAGTCATGGCTCACCGATGTGGGCCGTCGCGCACCTCGCCGGCACCGCGCGCGGCACTCTCCGTCCGGATTGCTCGGTTCGGGTTGATCCTACCCCCGGGACAGGGGGGACCATCTTCATACGCCGTTCATCCAGGTGTGCCCGGTCGACCTGTGGGGCAGGCGGCGGTGACCTCGGTGTGCGGTCAGGCGACGGTCACCTCAGGATTGAGGTAGACGTCCTGAACGGCGTGGATGAGTGCGGCACCCTCGGCGAGCGGGCGCTGGAAGGACTTGCGGCCCACGATGAGGCCCATCCCGCCGGCCCGCTTGTTGATCACCGCGGTGCGTACGGCCTGGGCCAGGTCGTTCTCGCCCTTGGACTCACCCCCGGAGTTGATGAGGCCGATGCGACCGGCGTAGCAATTGACGACTTGCCAGCGGGTGAGGTCGATCGGGTTGTCGGTCGTGAGCTCGTCGTAGACGAGCGGGTCGGTGCGGCCGAAGCCGATGGCGGTGTAACCGCCGTTGTTCTCCGGCTGCTTCTGCTTGATGATGTCGGCCTCGATCGTCACACCCATGTGGTTGGCCTGGCCGGTGAGGTCGGCCGAGACCTCGTAGTTGACGCCGTCCTTCTTGAAGGCCGGGTTGCGCAAGTAACACCACAGCACGGTGAACATGCCCAGCCGGTGCGCCTCGGCGAAGGCGGCCGAGACCTCCTGGAGCTCGCGGTCCATGTCGTCCGAGCCGAAATAGATGGTGGCGCCCACCCCGACGGCTCCCAGATCGGCGGCCTGGCGGACGGAGGCGAACATGATCTGGTCGTAGGTGTCGGGCACGTGGAAGAACGCGTTGTGGTTCAGCTTGACGATGAAGGGGATGCGGTGCACGTACCTCCGCGAGGCGAGGCCGAGCGTTCCGAGCGTGGTCGCAACCGCGTTGCAATCGCCGGCGAGGGCGAGCTCGAGCAGGTTCAGCGGGTCGAAGTAGGCCGGGTTCTTCGAGAAGCTCGCCGCGGCGGAGTGCTCGATGCCCTGGTCGACCGGGAGGATGGAGACGTAGCCGGTGCCGCCGAGTCGACCGTGGTTGAAGACCGTCCCGAGGTTGCGCAGCACGGTTGGGTTGCGATCGCTGACGGTGAAGACGCGCTCGAGGAAGTCGGGGCCCGGGAGGGTGAGGTTCTCGGCCGGGAAGGCCTTGGCGGTATAGCCGAGAAGGCGGTCGGCATCGTCGCCGAGGAGCTCGCGGAGGTCGGTGCTCGTGCTCATGGCCGGCAGCCTACCGGAGGGTCAGTGCGTCACATCGGGGAGCGGGAGGGGTGCACCCGAGGGTCTTGGTGGCGGTGGCGCGGGCCTTGGAAGCCTCGGGGTGCCTGGGAGAGGGGTAGGTGCGCCGCCGTTGCCGTCCGTCCAGCTTCGGTCACCGTTGTCGACGCAATCGCAGTTGAGTGGTTGTTGCGGGTGGTTGCGCCGACGAGAAGTTGGGTATCTCGGGCGCTGACGTTCCAGTCACCGTTTCGGCCCATACGCTGAAGATGTCGGATGGGGTGCGGCGACGTCTTGAGCGAGCGGAGGCGATGAACGTTCTCGAATCCAGGTCGAGCGGGCCGTGGCGCCTGCGCCCCTGGTTGCTCCTGGCCGGCGCGGTCGTGGTCATCGCGGCCGTGCTTTTCTTCACACTGAGGTCGAGCGCGCCCGGGCACGCGGGCTCGTCGCACCCGGCGTCGGACGCGTCGCACTCGGCCGCCGACCCAGCATCGTCCTCGTTCGCGGTGCGTTCCACCACTCCGGCGGCGGGCGCACAGGACGTGGCACCGGACAGCACGATCTCGGTGACCTTCTCCACCCCTGTCTCGGTGGGCACGGCGACGCCCGTGCTCGCGCCGGCCGTCGCGGGCAAGTGGGTCCAGACGAACGCCACCACACTCTCCTACGAGCTCGACTCCCCCCTGATCCCCTCCTCCCAGGAGCTGCTGACCATTCCAGGCGGGTCGCACGGCCTGCGCGCCCGCGATGGCGCGCTCCTGGCCACGTCGAGCTCCGTGACGTTCGACGTGGCCCCGGGGGACACGCTGCGCCTGCAGCAGCTCCTGGCCCAGCTCAACTTCCTGCCGGTCGCCTTCGTTCCGACCAGCCCCCCACCATCTCGCGCCGACCTGGCCGAGGACCAGCCCGGCACCTTCTCGTGGCGCTGGCCCGGGCTGCCCTCCGAGCTCACCTCGCAGTGGACCCAGGGGACCGAGAACGAGATCACCAAGGCCGCGGTGGAAGCTTTCGAGACCCAGAACGGCCTCGGTGTCGACGGCATCGCGGGACCGGCCGTCTGGACGGCTCTGATCAACGACTCGATGAACAACAAGGTGGACGCCACGCCGTACGTGTACGTCCTCGTGAACAAGGTGCTCCCGCAGAGCTTGACGCTTTGGGACAACGGGGTGGCGCAGTACGTCGGGGTCCCGGTGAACACCGGTGCGGCGGGCGCCGACACGACCGACGGGAGCTACGCGGTCTTCGAGCACGTGCGCTACTCGGACATGAAGGGGACCAACCCCGACGGCTCCACCTACAACGACCCCAACGTTCCCTACGCCAGCTACTTCAACGGGGGCGACGCGCTGCACGGCTTCATCCGTGCCAGCTACGGGGCCCCCCAGAGCAACGGCTGCGTCGAGATGACCTACGCCGACGCCGCGCTGGTGTGGCCCCTGACCCCGATCGGCACGCTCGTCACGGTCGAAGGACCGAACTTCGGCACCGCTCCGCCGGCGACGACGACCACGACCACCCCGCCGGCGCCGGCACCCGCACCGACCACGACGACCGCTCCGCCGGCGACGACGACCACCGCGACGCCCTCCCCCTCCCCCGCCGCCACGACGACGACTGCGGCGCCGACGGGGTGAGGCTGATCGCCCGAGGCCCCCGTCAGTCGGCGGAGGCGGACCGGGGGCGGCGCTGAACGGGGCGGGCTGACCCGGCGGCTCTGGCGACCGGCGGCCGCGCCGGCTTCGGCTGCGTCCGCTGCTTCGGCCGTTTGGGGCCCTTGGCCCGGGCTCGTCGATCGGCCCCCAGAGCCCGGAGACGCTCGGCCACGTCGTAGGCCTCGGGATCAGCGCGGAGGATCCGTTCGAAGTACTCCCGCGCTCGGGGGATGTCGCCGGCCCGCTCATAGAGGTCCGCCAGCAGGTACCACTGCCGGACGTGGCGGTCCGAAGGGTTTCGCAGCGCCTTGGCCGCGCCCGCCGCGGCGAGCATGGCGATTGCGCCGTTGAGGTCGCCGGTATCAGCCAGGGACGCTGCGGCAACGATCCGCCCCTCGGTCAGGACGTCGGGATCGGGAGAGCTGTGGCGGAGCTCGCTCCAGAGCTCTGCGACCTTCTTTGGCTTGTGCAGCGCCCGCTGACAGTCCATCAGCACGGGCAGGTGCTCCCTCGAGTCGCTCAGGGCACTGAACGCTTGGAGGTGGCGGGTGGCCTCGCGCCAGCGACCGCTCCGGTAAGCGGCCAGGCCGGCGAGCTCCCGCACGGCGGCCACACCCGGCGCCTCGTCGGCCACCGGTTTGATGGCCCGCAGCGCGTCTTGGTAGCGACCCCGCTCGTAGGCGCCGTAGGCAGACTCGGTCCGCTTTACCAGGCCTTCGCGATGGAGGGTCGTGGCGCTGTCCGCCGCCTTGCGGATGTCGGCGGCGACCTCCGGCGGGAGGGCGTGACCGGCGGAGAGGCCGGCGATGGCGTCCCGGGCGCTCTTGGACGCGGTCGTGGTCCCCTTTGGTTGGGTTCGGCGGTTCCTGGTGGGTGACCGGAAGGCTGGCGCGTCCTGCCATTCGCTCTGCGCCCCGTCGACGCGTATCCAGGCCGCTGGCCTGCTCGGGGCCGCCGACATCCTCCGGCGCTCCCCCTCGTCGGGGGCTCTGGCGGCGCTGCGCTCCGGCGCCGCGTCCTTCCGGGTGACCTCCCGTGCGCCGCGTCGGGCGACGTTGCCCCACGTCCGGGCCTGACCCGGCAATGGACGCTCGTCGCCGCGGGATGGCCGTTCAGCCGGGGTCGCCCCGGTGGCGCTCCCCGACCCCGGGCGCGGCTTACGCCGGGTTTGGTCGCCGCGCCGGGCGGCACTTTCCCTCGCGGCCCCGGCCCGTGGTGCCCCGGTCTTCGTCGCACGGCCCCTGGAAGCCCCGGACCGTTCCGGGGCCTGGCCCGACCGGCGCGCCTCGCCCGGCTGGCGCGCCTGACCCGAGCCCTTCCGTGGTGCCCCGGCGCCTCGGGTACGCGCTCCCCCGCCCGATGCGCGCGACGAAGTTCCTCCCGTGCCA
>CAWBSM010000005.1:0-342052 GCA_963791455.1 uncultured Acidimicrobiaceae bacterium | reverse complement strand
TGAGTTGACCTGGGTAACTGGGTCCGAGGGTTCAAATCCCTCCCTCTCCGCTTGGGAGTCGGCATCGTGCCGCACGACCGAAGAAGCGGCCCGCCCAGGCGGGTCAGCCGTGCTCCGTCACTCCGGCGGGAACCGGCCTGGTACGAGGAGAGTGGGCCACGTGGGCCGCTACTGGCTGGAGACCCTGGGGTGCCCCAAGAACCAAGTGGACTCCGACAAGCTCGAAGGGCATCTCGAGACGCAGGGTCACCGCCGCGCCCAGGAGCCCGCCGCAGCCGACCTCGTGGTCGTCAACACGTGCGCCTTCATCGAGGCCGCCCGCCAGGAGTCGATCGACGTGGTCTTGGACCTGGCGGACCGGCGCCGGCCGGGCGCGCGCCTGGTCGTGACCGGCTGCATGGCCGAGCGGTACGGCGACGAGCTGCGCGATGCCCTACCTGAAGTCGACCTTGTGGCCGGTTTCGGTCGAGAGTTGACGGCCTCGTCGGCCGCGGCGCCGGTGGCCGCGCCGGTCGCCGTGTCCATAGCCCCCAGCCGGTCCGGCGGCGCAACGCCCGCACCGCCCGTCGGATTCGACCTCCTCGAGCTGCCGCGCCCCGCGGCTCGCGCCGCCTGGGCCTACGTGAAGGTAGCCGAGGGCTGCGACCGCATCTGCGGCTTCTGCGCCATACCGTCCTTCCGGGGTAAGCAGCGGTCCCGCTCGCCCGAGGAGATCCTGGCCGAGGTCGACACTCTTCGCGCGACGTCGGACACGGCCCCGCCGCTGCGCGAGATCATCCTCGTGGCGCAGGACCTCGCCTCCTACGGCCGCGACCGCACCGGCCCGGGCCGGCGCAGTCGTTCGGCTCATGACCCCTCGCCCATCGCCGGTCTGACTCGGGCCGTGTCGACGCAAGTCGAACGCACCCGTCTCCTCTACCTCTATCCCTCGGGCCTGACCGACGAGCTGATCGAGGCGGTCCTCGATACGGGCGTGCCCTACTTCGACTTGTCACTCCAGCACGTCTCGCGCCCACTGTTGACCAACATGCGGCGCTGGGGCGACGGTGATCGATTCCTGCGCCGCATCGCGGATATTCGCGCGGCAGACCCGATGGCCACGTTCCGCTCCTCGTTTATCCTCGGGTATCCCGGCGAGACCGAGCGCGACCATGACCTGCTTCTTCAGTTCCTCGACGAGGCGCAGCTCGATTGGGCCGGCTTCTTCCCCTTCTCTAACGAGGCGGGCACCTACGCCGCCGGCCTCGGGGACCAGATCCCCAACGAGCTCGCCCTCGAGCGACTGCGCGAGTGCACCGAAGTGCAGGACGCCATCACCAGTGCCAAGCGGGACCGGCTCATCGGTGAAGCGCGCACCGTATTGGTCGACACCCCGGGCCGGGGCCGCACGGTGCACGAGGCGCCGGAGATCGACGGCGTCGTCCACCTCCCACTCGACCTGCCGGTCGGCGGCCTCGTCGAAGTGGTGATCATCGGCGCGGAAGGCCCCGACCTGCGTGGCATTCCACTTGGCGATCGCGACGCGACGCGCGCCGGAGCAGCAGCAGGAGCCTCACCGCCGTGAGCGACGCCGCCCACGAGCACCCCGCCGGTCACCCCGGCTTCACCTTCGGTCCCAGCGCGCTGGTCACCCCGGCCAACGCGGTCACGGTGGCGCGGCTCCTGGCCGCACCGGTCTATGTGGTGATGCTCGTCGTGTGGGGGGCGTCGTGGATCAACGTCGTCGTCGGCATCATCCTGGCCGGCAGCGACGGGCTCGATGGTTACCTGGCCCGCCGCCACGGCACCACACGCTCGGGCGCCTTCCTCGACCCGCTGGCCGACAAAGCCTGTGTCCTCGGCGCCTTCTTCACCCTGGCGGCCCAGGGTCATCTGCCGTGGCTGCCGGTCATCCTCATCACGATCCGCGAGGTCGGAATGCAGCTCTACCGCTCCGGGGTTGGCCGTCGGGGCGTGTCTATCCCGGCCCGGAAATCAGCCAAGCTCAAGACGCTGGTGCAGGACTTCGCCATCGGTACGGTGATCATCCCGCCCCTGGCCGATCAGCACGGTCTCCAGCTGGCCATGATCTGGTTCGCTTGTGCGCTCACCCTCTACACCGGCGCCGAGTACCTGCTCGATGGACGTCGGGCGCTACACCGGCCAGCCGCCTCGTAAGGTCCCACCCGTGAGAATCGAGATCGTGGCGGTCGGCACCGAGCTGTTGCTGGGTCAGATTGCCGACACCAACTCGGCCTGGCTGGGCGAGCACCTGGCCGCCAACGGCGTGGCCTCTCACTTCCATCAGGCGGTGGGGGACAACCACGACCGCATTGTGCTCGCGCTGCGCACCGCCTTGGCCCGTAGCGACGGTGTCATCGTGTGTGGCGGACTCGGGCCCACCCAAGACGACATCACTCGGGAGGCCATCGCCGAGGTGTTGAACGTGCCTCTCGTCCGTGACCAGGCCATCGTCGACCTCATCGCCGGCTTCTTCGAGGCCCGTGGACGGACCATGACGGCAAACAACGCCCGCCAGGCCGACGTCCCGCAGAACGCAAAGATCATCGGGCAGGTGTCGGGTACGGCTCCCGGGCTCATCTGCCCCATCGGGAACAAGGTGATCTACGCGGTCCCCGGCGTCCCCTACGAGATGGCCGAGATGTTCGAACGCGCCATCCTGCCTGATCTGCGCACCCGGATGGCCGAGGCGGGCGAGGAGGGCGTCATCGCCAGCCGCGTCGTGCGCACCTGGGGCGCGAGCGAATCGGGGCTCGCCGAGGCGCTCCAGGGCCGCATCGACGCGCTCGAAGCACCCGGCGACGTCACGCTCGCCTTCCTCGCCTCGGGGATCGAGGGGATCAAGGTCCGCATCACCGCCCGGGCCCGCACGATCGAGGACGTCATCGCCCTCCTCGGCAAGGAGGAAACGGAGGTCCGCAGCGCAATCGACGAGCATCTGGGCGACATCGTCTTCGGTGTCGACGACGAGTCGATGGAGGTCGCCGTGGCCCACCGGCTGATTGCCCGCGGCCTGAGCTTCGGCGTGGCCGAGTCGTTGACCGGCGGTCTCATCGCCTCCCGTCTGGTCAACGTACCGGGGGCATCGGCCTGGTTCCGCGGCGGCGTCGTGGCCTACGACTCGCGGGTCAAGTACGACGTCCTGGGGGTGCCCGCCGGGCCGGTGGTCACCGAATCGGCTGCGGCGGCCATGGCCGAGGGAGCCGCCCGGGTCACCCGGGCCGACGTCGGCCTCGGCATCACCGGCGTGGCCGGGCCCGAGGAGCAGGAGGGCGTCGCCCCGGGCACCGTCCTCGTCGGCCTCTTCCTTCCCGGCCGGCCGGCGTTGACCCGCGCGTTACGGGTGCCCGGCGACCGGGAGCGAGTCCGGCAGTACGGGGCAATTTCAGCTCTCGACCTGCTGCGACGCGCCCTGGACGCCCACCCCGGCTGAGGAGCCGCGTTCACAGCAGGCCCACAGCCGGGTCACACTGGACGGGGAATCGGGGGCGCGAGCCTGTCCCGAGGGAGGTATGACCAGTGAAGACCGAAAACGGACCGCGGGTTCTGGTGGTCGACGACGAGCCGTCCATCGTCGACGCCGTGGCGACGTCGCTGCGCTACGAGGGGTTCACCGTGGACGAGGCGATGACGGGTCGCAAGGCGCTCGCCCAGGCCCAGGAGAGTCCGCCTGACCTCATGATCCTCGACGTGATGCTGCCGGACCTCGATGGCCTCGAGGTCACGCGGCGCCTGCGCGCTGACGGACTGCGGATTCCGGTGCTCTTCCTCACCGCGCGCGACACCCTGCAGGACAAGTTGGCCGGGCTGACCGTTGGGGGCGACGACTACGTCACCAAGCCCTTCGCGCTGGCGGAGGTGATTGCCCGGGTGCACGCCATCCTGCGACGCACCGGTTACGAACCCGAGGACGACGGGGTTCTCCGGTTTTCCGACGTCGAGCTCGATGAGAGCGCCCACGAGGTGCGCCGCGCCGGAAACCCCATCAACCTCACGGCCACCGAGTTCAACCTGCTCCGCTATTTCATGCTCAACCCGCGCCACGTGCTGTCCAAGGCGCAGATCCTCGACCACGTCTGGCACTACGACTTCGGTGGCGACGGGAACGTGGTGGAGACCTACGTCAGCTACCTGCGCAAGAAACTCGAGAAGTTCGGTCCCCCGCTCATTCACACCATCCGTCTCGTCGGCTACACGCTGCGAGAGTCGGACGCGGCCAGCGGAGCGGCCTGAGTGTCCCTGCGGCTGCGTCTGCTCGTCGCGGTCGGGCTGATCGCCATCGTGGCCCTCGTGGTGGCCGACTTCGCCACCTACTCGGCCCTGCGTACCACCCTGTACAACCAAGTCGACCAGCAGCTGGCGCAACAACGGAGGCCGCTGAATGTCAACTTGGCGACTGGCACGGTCTTCAACTGCCCCTCCCCGCAGGGCGATTTCGGTGCAGGCGGCCCTGTCGGGAACTCCGGCGCTGGGCCCGGTGGCGGGGGAGGCGACAACTTTCCCAACGTTTTTGGGATCAGCTACATCGGCGTCGCCAACCCGGACGGTAGGATCGTCAACGGGCTTGAGTGTTCCGCCTATGTCGGCGACCACCCCTACCGTCCCGCGCTGCCCTCACCCTTCACCGGCTTTACGACCCAGGCCGACGGAAGTCAGGTCGCCCAGTTCACCACGAACTCCATCGCCTCGGGGGGTCCCGCGTTTCGCGTGCGCGCCACCAAGATCCAAGGGCAGCCTGGTTTCAACGGCGACATCTTCGTCCAGGCGCAGACGCTGGTGGACCAGACAGGCACGCTGCACAATCTCTTCCTCATCGAGCTTGCGGTGACCGCCGGCGCCATCGTGTTCGCGCTGGCCGCCGGATGGTGGCTGGTCCGGCTCGGCCTCCGTCCGCTGGAGGACGTGGAGCGCACTGCTGATTCCATCGCGGCGGGGAACCTCGATCAGCGGGTCCCGGGCGCCGACCAACCCACCGAGGTCGGGCGCCTGGCACGGGCGCTCAACGTCATGCTCGAACGGATCCAGGCCGCCTTTGACGCCCGCCTCCGATCCGAGGCACGCCTCAAGGACAACGAGCAGCACCTGCGACAGTTTGTCGCCGACGCCTCGCACGAGCTCCGCACGCCCATCGCGGCGGTCTCGGCCTATGCCGAGCTGTTCGAGCGTGGCGGAACCGAGCACGCCGACGACCTGCCCCGCATCGTCTCGGGCATTCGCGTCGAGACGGCCCGTATGGATCGCTTGGTCAACGACCTCCTCACCCTGGCTCGTCTGGACGAGGGCGTGCCCATGGAAATGGCGCCCGTCGAGCTGGTGTCCCTGGCCTCTGATGCGGTCCGGACGGCGACTGCTGTCGGCCCCGAGTGGCCGGTGCGGTTCTGGGCCGCGCACCCGGTGGAGGTCACCGGCAACAGGGACCGTCTGCGCCAGGTCCTTGACAACCTCTTGGCCAATGTTCGTGCGCACACGCCGCCGGGGACCGCGGCCACGGTGCGGGTGGACCAGGTCGGAGACCAGGCCCAGATCGAGGTGCGCGACACCGGGCCGGGCATGCCTGACGAAGAGGCTCGGCGGGTCTTCGAGCGCTTCTACCGGGTCGACCCGGCGCGGACACGCACCAGTGGGGGCAGCGGCCTCGGCCTCTCCATCGTGGCGGCCATCGTCGCAGCGCACGGGGGCACCGTCTCCGCGACCTCCTCGCCAGGGGGCGGGATGGTCGTCACCGTGCGGCTCCCGATCACCTCCGTGCTCGCCGGCCCGAAACCGGTCCTGGCCGGCGAGCCTCCCGAATCTGCGGCTTGACGCGGCGGTCCGTGGTCGGCGCCTGAGATTCACACCGGACCCACAGCCGACCTTCACGGAGCTTGGAGGCGGGCCGGACACCATGCGTGACATGACCGCCCTGGCGCCGTTCGAGGCCGACGTCGATCCCCGCCGGGTCCCGCTGGACGTGGAGATCGTGGTGCCCGTCTACAACGAGGCGGCCCAGCTGGAGGAGCGGATCTCGGCGCTGCGTTCCTTCCTCGACACGTCGTTCCCCTTCCGGGCTCTCGTCACCGTGGTGGACAACGCCAGCACCGACGACACCGCCGCGGTGGCGGCGGACCTGGCCGCTCGGATGCGAGGCGTGGCGGCCCTGCACCTGCCGCGCAAGGGGCGGGGCTACGCGCTGCGGGCGGCCTGGTCGACGAGCGAAGCCCCCGTCGTCGCCTACATGGATGTCGACCTCTCCACCTCGTTGTCGGCATTGCTCCCCCTCGTGGCCCCGCTGCTCTCCGGTCACCGCGACGTCGCCATCGGTTCGCGCCTGGCCCGCGGGGCCCATGTGGTGCGCGGTCCCAAGCGCGAGCTCATCTCGAGGGCCTACAACCTGCTGCTCAGGCTCACGTTGCGGGGCCGCTTCAGCGATGCCCAGTGCGGGTTCAAGGCGCTGCGCCGGGACGCAGCACAGAAGCTGCTGCCCCTCGTCGAGGACAACGAGTGGTTCTTCGACACCGAGTTGCTGGTGACCGCCGAGCGGATGGGCCTGCGCATCGGCGAGGTCCCGGTCGACTGGGTCGACGATGCCGATTCGCGGGTCAACATCGTCTCGACCGCCGCGGACGACTTGCGGGGTGTGTGGCGCATGCTGGTGCGGCGCCCCAAGGGCTCGCAACGGGTCCGGTCCAATGAGGTGGCCGCCGACCAGCTCCTGCGCTTCGCCGGGGTCGGTGTGGTGTCAACGCTCGGGTACCTCTTCCTTTTCATCGCCTGGCGACCGCTCATGGGCCCACTGGGCGCAAATGCCGTCGCCATGGCCATCGCCACACTGTTCAACACGGCGGTGCACCGGGAGCTGTCCCGCAGCGCTGACGGCCAGGCCCGCCGCGGCCGCCTTCTCGCCGTGGCCGGGGCCTTGTACGTCGTGAGCCTCGGACTCACGACGCTGGCGCTCCTCGTGGCGCAATGGCTCGCCCCCTCGGCCCTGCTCCCCGAGCTGGTGGCGATCACGGTGGCCAACCTGGCCGCTGTCGTCTTCCGCTTCGCCGTGTTGCGGGCCTGGATCTTCCGTCCGGGGACCCGCGCCGGTACCGACCCTGTGAAGGAGTCATCGTGACGGACCTCACGCCTGCCCCGGACGCCCCCGTCGGGGTGCTCGATCCGCCCGCACAGCTCGACGTCCCGCGCGACGGTGTCGTGGCGGCGGCAACCGCTCCACCGACCTGGCCGCCGGCGCCTCGGCGCGGGCGGATGGCTCGCTTCGTGCGCGGCAAGGAAAGCGACGCGCCCTGGGTGCGTCCCGCCCTCCTCGCCTTGCTCGTGGGCACGGCCTTCCTCTACCTGTGGGACCTCGGCGCCAGCGGATGGGGCAACTCCTTCTATTCGGCCGCAGTGCAGGCGGGGACCAAGAGTTGGAAGGCGTTTTTCTTCGGTTCTTCCGACTCGTCCAACTTCATCACCGTTGACAAGCCGCCCGCGTTCTTGTGGCCGATGGAGATCTCGGCCCGGATCTTCGGCCTGAACTCGTGGAGCTTGCTGGCGCCCCAGGCTCTCGAGGGCGTGGCCACCGTCGGCCTCGTCTATCTTTCGATCCGGCGCTGGTTCAGCGCGCAGGCCGCGCTTCTCGGCGGCCTCGTTGTCGCTCTGACGCCGGTGGCAGCCATGATGTTCCGCTACAACAATCCGGACGCTCTTTTGGCGCTGCTCCTCACTGGAGCCACCTACGCCACCATCCGGGGGCTCGAGCGGGCGCAGACCAAGTGGTTGGTCCTCGCGGGGACTCTGGTGGGTTTCGGCTTCATCACGAAGATGCTCCAGGCCTTCTTGATCGTCCCCGTCATGGCCGTCGTCTATCTGCTTGCCGCGCCCACGGGATGGTGGCGCAGGGTGTGGCAGGTCGTGGTCATGGGCCTGTCCGTGCTCGTCGCCGGTGGCTGGTGGGTGGCCGCCGTCGCGCTGACGCCCGCCGCCGATCGTCCCTACGTCGGTGGCTCGCAGGACAACAGCATCTTGAACCTCATCTTCGGCTACAACGGCTTCGGCCGGCTGACCGGGAACGAGTCGGGCAGTGTGGGAGGGGGGCGGATCGCCGGGAGCATGTGGGGCCCGACCGGCCTCACCCGGCTCTTCAATCCCGAGTTCGGCAACATGATGTCCTGGCTATTGCCCGGCGCGCTGGTGATGGGCGCCGTCCTCCTTGTGCTCACGTTGCGAGCCCGGCGTGTCGACCGCGAACGTGCCGCGCTGCTCTTGTGGGGTGGGTCCCTCGTCAGCATCGGCCTCGTCATCAGCCTGGCGCAGGGCATCATCCACCCGTACTACACGGTCGCACTGGCGCCCCCACTCGGCGCCCTGGTGGGGATCGCCACCATGGGCTTGTGGCAGCGCCGCGAGTCGTGGGCGGGCAGGGTCGGTCTGGCGGCGGGACTTTCTGCCACGGTGATCTGGAGCTACGTGCTCCTCGGCCGCACCTCGAACTGGTTCCCCGCGCTCCGCCCCTTCGTTGCCGTGGCGGGCACACTCGGTGTCATGGCGATCCTGGCGCTCCCGCTCCTGCGGTTGGTGCCGAAACTCGCCGTCGGGCTCGTGGCCACACTGGGCCTGGGCGCTGCGTTGGCCGCTCCGGCCTTCTCCACGGCGGCCACGGCGGCGATACCGCACACCGGGGCGATTCCATCGGTCACCCCGACAGCCGCCGGCGGGGGTTTTGGCGGTGGCGGCTTCCCTGGCGGTGGCGGCTTGCCCGGCGGCGCGGGCGGGTTTCGCCGAGCCTTCGGCGGCGGTGGCTTCGGCGGGGGCTTTCCCGGTGGCGCTGGTGCCCGAACGGGCACGGGCGGGTTTCCCGGTGGTTTCCCCGGCGGCACACCCTCCTTCGGCGGCGGCGGTGGCTTCCGCCGAGCGTTCGGCGGCGGTGGCCCAGGTGGCGGCGGTGGGTTCTTGAACTCGAGTCAGTCCAATCCCGCCCTGACCAAGCAGCTACAGGCCGACGCCAGCCGGTACACATGGGTGGCCGCGACGGTCAACTCGAACAACGCGGCGGGCTACCAGCTCGCCAGCGGCGAGCCCGTGATGGCCATCGGCGGATTCAACGGGACCGACCCCGCGCCGACACTGGCCCAGTTCGAGATGGACGTGTCCGATGGCAAGATCCACTACTTCATCGCCGGAGGGGGCGGGTTCGGTGGACCCGGCGGCAGTACCGGCGACGACGCCTCAAAGATCGCGGCATGGGTGGAGTCGCACTTCAAGTCCGAGACCGTGGGTGGGGTGACCGTCTACGACCTGACTTCGGGTAGGTCGACCTCCTGACGACGCACGCGATTCAGCAGCACGGGAGCATTTAAGGAACCGTGGCCCGGGCGGCCTCGGCTCGCATCTCGTCGAGGTCCTCGGCCAGGCACCAGCCCTCCGCGACGAGCTCGTCGAGTCGACGGTTGAAACGCTCCTGGTAGGCGGCGTGGTCGCCGTAGAGCAGAGCGAGAGTCTCGGGCGGGAGGGGCTCCTCGGTCCCGACGACGCCGAACGCCGGCGTCCCGTCCTCGTTGACCCCGGGCGTCGCGAGGTATCGCGATCGAGCGACATCCATCTGCGCGCAGCGGACACCACCGAGACTGTTCCCACGCTCGTCCTTGGCCACGTACTGGTCGGGGCGGATCTCGATGCGCTCGGCATGGGGCGGCGACTCGGACTCGGCGACCCACTGAACCAGATGGTGTAGCGCCATGCTGAACAGCTCACTGTGAGGCAAACTGTTCATCGTTGCCTCCTTGGGCACGCTCCCCGCTGTTCCGATCGGGTCGTTCTGCCACATTGCGCTGTCGTTGTAGGGCGGATATCTCGTGCCCATGTGCGCCACGCCGGCCAGTTCGTAGAGCCGGTAGCGGTCGCCGGGATCGTCGGCGTCGTCCCTTCGGTAGGCCCGTCCCTCGCGTCCAGGCCGGAACGGGTTCGCGATGTCGCCCTCGCTCAGCACTTGCACGATCGGCACGTCGCAGGGACCGAACCGTACGGACGGCGCCCCGCTCGGGAAGAAGCCGTGATAGATGGGCGATCCATCGTCGAGGCGCTGCGAGTCGTGGCCGTGCAAGATGAAGTCCGTCACCACGCCCCCGGTCTGGGAGTGACCAGCCAGGATGACGTGGCGCACGTCCATGCCGGCAAAGGGGCCACCGCCACCGGCGAGCGCAGCGCCGACCTGGGCCAAGACGGGAGTGGACAGGACGTTTACCCGGCGCATCAGCTCCATCCTCGCCTGCAATGCCGCGGGGTCGCGCGGCAGGCGGAGTGCGTCAAGGCCCGTTTCGAGAGGCGGCGCATCAGACCAGATCTTCAGTGACGCATAGCGGTCCACGTTCGCCGGTTTCACGAAGCTCTCGAGCGCGCTCTTTTGCGAGCACACCGCGGCCCAACCGTGGCCCGATCGCATCTGGTGGGTCGAGGTGTAGATCCAAATGGGCGCAGCGCTCGCCGCATGCACGGGCTCGACGACCACCACTCCGCTGAAGCGGGCGGTGTCCCGCGGCCGACGCACAGTGAGGGTCGTCGCATAGGGATGCCCATCGACTTCCCCGGTGACGAACCATTCCTCCTCGAGGTAGGCGAACTCGTTGAGGCTGCCGCGGTACTGGCCGGTCGGGACGAAGCGAGCTGATTCCTCTGTCCGGGGCGGTCGGCGCAGCGCGGCAGGGTCGACGGTCATGGCCCCTCCTCGACAAGTGGACGCGTGTCGAGGCCAGTTCTAGCCCGGATCTTTCATGAAGGTGCATTGACGACAGGCTGAAAGACGCGGAAAAGCCCCTCTGCTCTGGGAAACTTGGTGTTGCGAAGCAACAAGAACCCCCGAGAGAAGGGCACTTCCAAAGTGAAGCGTACCAACGCGCGTCCGCCGTTGTCAGTGACCGCCGATGGCAGGGGAATCGCCGCTCATGCCGGCACCCGCCTGCTGGCCGAGATGGCCGACTTCACCGGCTTGAACGAGGCGATGCGCAACGCGTTGGCACCGACGGTGCGCCGATCGAGGCGTCACGATCCGGGCCGCGTCCTGGTGGACCTGGCGCTGATGCTGGCCGACGGGGGCGACTGCCTCTCGGACCTTGCGGTACTGCGCGATCAGCCCACCCTCTTTGGCTCCGTCGCCTCGACACCGACGGCCTTCCGAGTGATCGATTCGGTCGATGCTGATCGTCTCGCCGCCATCCGCATGGCCAGGGCGAAGGCGAGGGCTCGAGCCTGGGAAGCGGGGCTCAGTCCACCCGCCACCCACAGTCCTCTCATCTTGGACATCGACGCCACCATGGTGGTGACCTACACGGAGAAGGACGGGGCCGGGCCCACCTACAAGGGCGGCTTCGGGTTCCACCCCTTGACCTGTTTTCTCGATGCCACCAACGAGGCTCTCGCCGTCCTGTTGCGGCCGGGGAACGCGTCCGCGCACAACGCGGACGACCACGTCGCGGTCCTCGACCTCGCACTGGCGCAGCTGCCCGTCGCCCCCAAGGGCCCCGACCCGTTGTCCGGCGTCGCCATGTTGGTGCGCACTGATGCTGCAGGGGCGAGCCATGCCTTCCTCGACGCCCTGGTCGAACGCGGGATCGAGTTCTCCGTCGGCATGGAGATGCGAGAGCCGATGCGCCTGGGCATCTTGGCCCTCGATGAGAAGGAGTGGACCGAAGCGATCACCGCTGAGGGCGAGATCCGAGAGGGCGCCGACGTGGCCGAGATCACCGACCTGGTCGACCTCTCGCACTGGCCCGCGGGCACGCGGGCCATCGTGCGGCGCGAGGAGCCGCACCCCGGAGCCCAGTTCAACCTCTTCGATCCCGACGGCTGGCGGCACCAGGTCTTCATCACCAACTCGCTCGACGCCGACATCACGTACCTCGAAGCCCGCCATCGTGGGCACGCCCGCGTCGAAGATCGCATCCGCTGCGCCAAAGACACCGGGCTGCGCAGCCTGCCGTTCGCCGACTACGCCAACAACGCCTGCTGGGTCGAGCTCGTCTGCATGGCCCAGGACCTCTTCGCCTACACCCAGGGCCTGGTCCTCGCGGCGAGATGGCCAGGGCCGAACCCAAACGCCTGCGCTACGCCCTCTTGCACACCGCCGGACGACTCGGCACCACCTCGAGAAGGACCACCTTGCGCCTCCAGCGCGAATGGCCCTGGGCCTCTGTGCTCGCCGACGCCTTCGTCAGACTCCGAGGCCTCCCGCTGATCGCTTGAGGTCAGCGCTGAAGACCAACGATCGCGGCCCAAGCGTTCCTTGGCGCTCCGTCACATCGTGCATTGGTCACATTTGACTCCGAGAACCCGGTCCTTCGGCGACACCGGTGACGCAGTGGGTTCTTTCGTCTGCCAACACCCTGAGTCGAAGTTTTGGTCTGATCGGTGCCGGATTCCACGGCTAATGAAAGATCCGGGCTAGATCACCTGGACAGTCCATTCAACCGGTGGCGCTGACTTCGGGCGCGCTGCAGCGTGATGCTGGATGTGTCACAGTTCCCGTCGTCGGGGAGTCTCGCGTGGCGGTCCGATCGCACCGCCCGAGGTCGACCGGGGGTCCAGTCCGTCGGGCAATCGGTGTTCTGTCAAAGGGGGCAACATGGTAAAGCGCAATGCGGCCGTCGTCGGGGTAGTGGTGATCGCCGCGGTGTGCGGACTGGTGGTCGCGAGTCCGGCATCGGCGGCGACGAGCAGCAGTCCGGGGGTGACGGCGACGACGATCCGAGTCGGGATCCCCTATGTCGATGTGGCGGCGGTCAAGGCCGTCGGCGTGAATATCAACTGGGGCAGCGTTCCCGATGCCTTCAACGCGGTCATCGCCAACATGAACGCGCTCGGGGGCATCAATGGCCGCCGCATCGTTCCGTACATCGTCCCGGTGAACCCGACAGGCACCGCTCCCGCCGCCACGGCGTGTACGCAGCTCACGGAGGACGACACCGTGTTCGTGGCCATTGCTCCGCTCCAGGCAACGTGTTACCTCCAGAGCGGCACCCCGGTCATCGCATCGATTTACGCTCCCGGCAACGTTTCTGGACTGGCGCAGGACTTCACACTGACGCCGCCACCTTCTGCGTACGATCCCCTCCAGCTGGCGGTCTTCTCCAAGCAAGGCGTGTTTAAGCACAAGAAGGTCGCCATTTTTGGTGGCACCACTGCCGACGAATCCGAGGTCAAGCTGGTGCAGTCGTCGCTGGCCAAGCTTCACGTGCCGATCGTCGCCACGGCCGTGGACTCCGCGCCCCAAGGGGACCTCGTGGCGTCAAATACACAGGTCACGGAAATTGCTCAACGGTTCGAATCCGCGGGAGCCAACGAGGTTGTCGCAGTCGGGGATGGCTCGGCCGTGTGGCCTCAGGGACTGTTGGCCATTCAGAGCACTTACAACCCACCCTGGGTTGCCACCAACGAGAGCAATCTGTCCGGCGATCTCGGGGGTTACAACAATCCGACGTATCTCGACAACGTAGTCACCTCGAGCCCAGTGACGCCTCCGGCCGCGATCTGGAACAACGCGGGGACGCAGCAATGCGTTCACATCGTGCGCAAGGCATACCCCTCGGACCACATCAACGCCTACAGCCCGACCTTGCCCACGTCAAAGATCACCTACATGGGAGTCGAGCTCGCCTGTACCGACATGGCTCTTTTCGCCGCCATCGCCAAGGCGGCGGGCAAACATCTCACGGTCTCGAGTTTCGTCCATGCCGGGTACGGGCTCAAAAACGCCGTGATCCCCGGATGGGGCGTTCCCGTCTCGTTCGGGTCTGGTCGATCGTACGCACTCGGGGCTGTCTACATGGTGCACTACGACGCCAATACGAAGGAGCTCGTGTTCTCGAACACGCCAGCTGCCACGGGGTGAGGCAAAGTTTCCTCGACTGGGGTGACGAAGCGGACTGAAGCTCGCGACACCGGGAGGCTTCTGGTGGCACGACGCGCGGGCCAGTGCTTCAGTGCACAAGCTGTGGGGTGGCCTTCTCGACGGCCGGCCAGCCGCTCAGGGCCTCGCGTCGAGCCATTTCGGCCCGGTGTCCGCCCCGCAGTCCGAAGAGCCGCTTGGCCAGGAGAAGATAGATGGCGACCGCCAGGTTGATCGCGAAGACGACCAACTTGAAGATGCTCAGCCGAAGCGACAGCTCGTACACCTCGTAGGGAATGAGGACCACTGTCGCGACGAACGTCAGATACTCGGCCCAGCGTTTGTTGAACCACAGTCCCACCATCTCCGTCGCCTCGAGGGCGGCGTAGGCCAGGAGTACGAGCCCCAAGGTGACGAGGCGCGCCGGCGAATACTTGAAGGCCCTCCCGAAATAGCCGAGGATGCCGCGCGCCTGCGTCGAGCCGGGATCGCCCCCCGCCAGGTCGTTCATGATGTTGACGTAATCGCGGTGCAGCGACTGATCGTGACGCGCAAACGTGAAGAGAACGACGGCGAGAATCGTCAACACGATGACGTGGATCGCTCGATCGACGGCGATGAGCCGAAGTACATAGCGGTCGCGCAGCACCGCCCCCCGGGCTGGCACCTCGATCTCGTCCCTGCGCTCCACGCGGTCCCGGGTGAACTGCTCGGGGATCGGTTGCATCACCCAGGCGTCACAACGCAGGCACCGGTGCCAGCGCACCCCAGCGCACTCACGGACCAACAATTCGTCTTCCGATGCGACGCGGGCGGCGCCGACGCCGACCAGCTGGTGACCCTTCCAGGCGCAGGTCAGCAGCTCGTAACGGTTGGATGGACGGTGCCGGCCTGCCACACCTTCAGGTTAAGCCGCGGTGCCAGATCGGGCTCGGATACGCGCGGCGGCACTGTCGGCATGGTTGCCTCAGAGCAGCGCGAGGTAGTGCTCGAGTGTGCCGTCGTCGAATGCGACGAAGCGGACGAGGATCACGTCGGTGTCCACGGCGCGGACGGTCGTCACGGCAACTTCGGCGGCCAGGTCCTGCGGATAACCGAAGATCCCGGTCGAGACGGCGGGGAAGGCGACCGAGGTCGCGCCCACGGCGTCGGCCACGGCCAGCGCGTTGCGATAGCACGAGGCGAGCGTCTCGGGCTCGTCCTCGGTCCCCCCACGCCAGACGGGGCCAACGGTGTGAATGATGAAGCGAGCCGGAAGGTCGAAGCCGTCGGTCACCACGGCCTGACCGGCCGGGCACTCGCCGATGGCCTGGCAGGCGGCCTGCAGGCGATCGGCACCGGCGGCTCGATGGATGGCGCCGTCGACCCCGCCGCCCCCACGCAGGAAGCGGTTGGCTGCGTTTACGACCGCATCCACCCGCTCGGCGGTGATGTCACCTCGGACAGCTTCGAGCCGAGGCGGCATGCGAACTAGCCCGCCGTGGTCGAGGTGGCCGAGGACGTGGAACCCGGGACCAGTGTGAGCAGCGACACCGAGTGGGCGGGTGACTTTTCGTTCGTCTTCTCGCCCCAGGACGAAAAGGTCACGACGCCGCGGATAGTGGACGCGCCCCCCTTGCCTCCGGGGTTTGTGACCTCCTCGATGGGCAGCGGCGTACCCGTGGCCGGCACGTAGAGGACAACGGCCACCTTGCCACCACTCTGTGTGCTCTGCGAGCCGTGGATGGCCAAAGCGGGCTTGCCGCTCACCGTGCTCGCGGTGCTGTAGCTGTAGGGTCCGCTCATCTGGAGCTCGCTCGATACTTGAGAATCAAGGAGCCCACTGACCAGCTCGGCGAGGCCGCTGTTGGAGGTTGGGAAAGAGAGCCACTTGTTGGCGTACTTCGACGACTGGCCACTGGTGAGGCCAATCACATGATGGAGTGCGGTGGCGTTGCCGTTGATGTAGCCGATGGATCCGACCAACAGCGCGCTCATGCGCTCCGTGAGGTTGCCGTTCCTCACCACGAGCGTCTGGGCGCCGGAGCTGGAGCCGGTGTCGCCGTGTACCGCGATCCTGACGCCACTCTGCGTCGCCGTGGAGGAGAAGTGCACCCCCTGTGTGCCGACGGCCTTTATGGCGGCCTGGTACTCGGACTGAGCGCTCGGTTCCGAAGCCGCGGCTGCGCCGGCGACGACAGCGGGTCCGACCGCCAGCGCCGCCACAGCCGCGAGGGCGCTGACCGCGCCGGCAGCCGCGGCGGCGTTGATGGGTGTTAGGCGCAGGGGGCGCATGACCTTCACTCTCCTGGAGACGCGGGCTCGGCGGCGCGGGTGGCGCCAGCGCGGCCCGGGGGGGACGGGAACATCCTGGCACGCCCGGGCCTCGAGGTGGGTTCGGCCCCGCCCCGAGGTGGGGTCATACGGCGCTGACGTGGCCGATGGAGACGGTGGCCTGCGGCGCCAGCGGCCGCACGAGCTCTCCCCAGTTGGAGTAGGTCACGTGCTCGGTCTCGGTGCGCCGTCCCTTGGTGCTCAGGGAGTCCTCTTCCACTGGGACGTGGGATCCCTCCGCGTGGACGAAGAGCACGACGTGCACGGACTTGTGCGCGAAGGTCTGCGTCCCCTCGATGGCGTCGACGGCGTACCCGTCGAGCGCTTCGGGGCGCCCGAGGGTGAGCGGCCCTCTGAGCAGCAGCTGGGAGGCGACGTCGCTCGAGCGGACCCCAGCGACGACCTGGGCGAACGCACTGTTGTTGGTGGCGAACTCGATCCACTGGCCGGCCGCGTCGCCCGCCTGGGACGCGCTCGAAGCCGGCCAGGTTCTGGAGCCCACCCGCGTTGCCTTTGACGTACGTGATGCCACCGATCACGAGGATCATGATGGACCCGGTGCCCATGACCACGGTCTGGCTGCCCGACGCCGGTCCAGCGTCGCCGGAGACGACGATGGTCTGCTTGGACTCCGTCGATGACGAGTCGTAGTGGACCGACCACGAGCGCGTCGTGGCGACGGCCTCTCGGTAGAGGGTGCTGGCGTTGGCGGCCGCGCTGCTGGCCGCCGCCGCAGTCGCAGCGGGAAGGGCGGGAGTTGCCGCGGCAAGCAGGGGGGCGCTCAGGAGGACACTCACGGCCACCAGCCTTTTCGTCAGCACCACCAGGTCTTTCCTTTCTCCCCTTCTTCCGCCAGGGGACCAGTCAGCTTCGCACGCGACAGGCGCACGACCCGTTCACGCGGCTGGCCTTGTGCGAGCTACGTGAGGCGGAGACCGTTCTTCCTTTGGGCGTCCCGGCGCGCTCGGGGAGGGTCCGCGTACTACGAACACACGTTCGTTATGCTGCGAGCACACAGGCCGTCGAGGTCCGTCACACCCCCGCCGTAGGGTCACCCAATGGCACCGGCCAAAGGCCGGAGACAGGTCGTAACGCAGAGGAAGAGGAGAGAGGCAGATGGCCGAAACGGAACGGGAGAAGGCGCTGGACGCCGCGCTGGGCCAGATCGAGAAGCAATTCGGCAAGGGCTCGGTCATGCGCATGGGCGACAACCTTGCGATGAACATCGAGTCGGTCCCGACCGGCGCGCTCTCCCTCGATCTGGCGCTGGGCATCGGCGGCCTGCCTCGGGGCCGCATCGTGGAGATCTACGGTCCCGAGTCGTCGGGTAAGTCAACGCTGGCCATGCATGTTGTGGCCGAGGCACAGCGTAACGGCGGCATCTGCGCCTACGTCGATGCCGAGCACGCCATGGACCCGGTCTACGCGCGGGCCATCGGAGTCAATGTGGACGACCTCCTCATCTCACAGCCCGACACCGGCGAGCAGGCGCTCGAGATTGCCGACATGCTCATCCGCTCCGGCGCGCTCGACGTCCTGGTGATCGACTCGGTGGCGGCGCTCACCCCGCGGGCGGAGATCGAGGGCGAGATGGGCGACACCCATGTCGGCCTGCAGGCACGCCTCATGTCCCAGGCCCTACGCAAGCTGACGGGGACGCTCTCGAAATCGAGCACCATCGCGATCTTCATCAACCAACTGCGAGAGAAGATCGGGGTCATGTATGGGTCGCCCGAGGTCACCCCTGGCGGCCGGGCGCTGAAATTCTATTCCTCTGTCCGGCTCGACATCCGCCGTATCGAGGCGATCAAGGACGGGGCCGACGTGGTCGGCAACCGGACGAGGGTGAAGGTCGTCAAGAACAAGTGCTCGTCTCCTTTCAAGCAAGCCGAGTTCGACATCATGTACGGCAAGGGGATCAGTCGTGAGGGGTCGCTCCTCGACGTCGCGGTCGACCTGGGATTCATCAAGAAGTCGGGTGCCTGGTTCACCTACGAGGGCGAGCAGCTCGGCCAGGGCCGGGAGAACGTGAAGACGTTCCTCTCGGAGAACCCGCAGCTGATGGCCGAGATCGACGACCGGCTGCGCGAGCATCTGGCCCCGAAGGATGCGGAGGCGGAGGGGGTCGAGGGAGCCGCCGACGCCGACGACCTCCCCATCACGCTCGACTCCTAGCCGCACTCTCATCCCGGCGCCCAGTTTTGGGCCTTGTCCGTGGCTCGTTCGGTGAGCGGCCCGCAGCGTGTCGTGTCGGGAGCACAATGGTGCCGTGCCAGCACGAGAATGGAAGCAGCGGGTCTCGCACGTCTTGGACCGGTTCGTGCCCACCGTCCCCCTTCGCTACCTGCCGCCCAGGCAGTCGGTGCGCATGGCCTACAACGTGATCCTCGACCGTGAGCCAGACCCGGCAGGCGGCGCCGAGTACGTGCAGAGACTGGCCAACGGGGAGCTGACCCGTCACGGCGTAGCCGAGATGCTGGCCCACTCCGAAGAATTCCGCCGCCGCGTGCCCATTGCCAATGTGCTCCTTTCCATGCACGTAAGCCGGAGTGACTTCGTGGCCGGCTTGCCGCCCGCGGCTCGCATCCTCGATCTCGGCGGGACGCACCAGGGCCTGCCCGATGGTGCGTTGGTGCATCTTGGTTACCCCTACCGCTTCGATCGCCTCGTCGTGGTGGATCTGCCCGTCGACGAGCGCGACGCCATCTACCAGGGGGGTTCGAGAGGCGAGCCCGTGCTCTCCGAGCTCGGTCCGGTGGAGTTCGCCTTCCACTCCATGGTGGACCTGAGTCGCTACGAGGACGGCTCCTTCGACCTCGTCTACAGCGGGCAGTCCATTGAGCACGTCACCGAAAGTGAAGGCGACACCGTGGCACGGGAGGCGTTCCGCGTGCTTTCCCCGGGCGGGTGGTTCTGTCTCGACACGCCCAACGGGCCCTTGTGGCGGCTGCGCTCGGCGGCGCCCATGAACCACGACCACAAGATCGAGTACGGCGCGGCCGAGCTGATGAGCAAGCTGGAACGGGCAGGCTTCGTCGTCACCGAGTGCAAGGGCCTCAACCTGATGCGCCGGGGTTCAGCGACCGGTCTGTTCGACGAGGCTGAGGCAAGCGCGCACCCTGGCGTGTTCGCCGCCGCGGAGGACTGCCTCTTGTTGGCGCTTGTCGCTCGCAAACCGGCGCGCTGATTCGGGCTGCGAAGCCGTGCGACGTCTAGGGCGTCGTGGTCGCGATGATGGTGTTGGGCACGAGCTCGACCCAGGTCTGGCCCGGCTGCAGCGGGATGGGCACGCCGAACGCGTTGACGAACTGCGTGGGCGACCCGAGGGTAGAGCGGTGCCAGGTGGCCTGGATCGCCATCCCGTTGCGGTAGATCACGGCGGTGCCAGCGGCGTTGGGATAGAGGTCCGCCTGTACCTCGAGGCCCCCTTCGCTGTTCTCGAGCCAGGGTCCGTAGCTGATCTGCACGTACTGCACCACCACGTTGGCCGCGGCGTTCTGCACATTGTTGGCCAGCATGTCGGGTGTAGTCCCGTTGTAGTAGCGCAGGAAGGTTTTCGTGCTCGGGTTCCACTTCCAAGTGACGTTGGAGGTGCCGGAGAAGTCGATGTTCACGCTCGAGACGGGAGTCCCGCCGGCCGGCGGCGCGGTCGAGTAGGTAAACAGGGGCTGCGGCGGGGTCGTCATGGTGGGGTGCGTCCCATAGACGATGGCGGTGGACGTGTAATCGGCGTCCGGCGGCACCTTGCCTGATGGGTGGATCATGAGCGAATTGCTGGCGCCGAGGTCCACGTTGACGATTGGCGACGCGTCGATGTTGGCCAAGACGGGGTTGATGCCCCCCACGTGCGCCAGCAGCGGGTTACCCAGCTGACCAAGGATGCCGATGTCGATGTTGCGCGCCGAGCGGGCCGGACCGATCAGCGCCGCATTCTGACACTGGAACACCGCGGCGTAGCGCGTAATGCCCCCCTCGACGGGCTCTTCGAAGACGATGTCGGCCTTGTCCAGACCGCTTTGAGGCCGTCCCGCCGGGTAGTTGTCGATCTTCACCGCCATGGCGGGGCGCTGGGGGACGCTGCCGTTGGGCGCCGGCAGTCCGGTGAGCGGGCAGTCGGGGGGAGGAGCGGTCGAGGTCGTGGTCGGCGTGTCCTTCGGTGCGGCGTCGTGATGCGCCGGAGAGGACGAGCAGGCAGTCAACACCAATCCGGCGAGCCCGGCGGTCGCCAGCGCGCCCCAGGAGAGCGGACGGCGCGCCCGGGTGCGGTCGTGGTCGGATCTCCCCATCGCTGGGCGTCGATCGTAGGGGGGTTAGGCACCGGAGTGGTGGCACGCCGTGCCTGGGAGCACCGGGACCGGTGGGGCTCAGATGGCCGCTGGGTTGCTCGGAGTGGCGGCCACGTAGGCCCCATCCGGCCCGAATCCCAGGCGGACGACGGTGGCGGGTCGGGGTGGACCCGCCAGCGGCACCGCCGAGTGGAACGGTGCGTAGAGCATCCAGATGCCCTTGGCGTCGCTGAAAACGGATTCCTCGCCCGGCCCGGCGCCCTCGCCGTTGGAACCCACCAGCGGGTCGGCGGAGGTGTCGTGGCACGGCCCGAGCGGGCCGCTGCAGCGGGCGACGCCGATGGCGTACCCAGGCTGGTTGAACCAAAATCCCGAGTAGAAGAGGTAATAGAGGCCGTCGACCTGCACGAGCTGGGGCGCCTCCACGATGTAGCCCTGCCAAGCCTCGTCGGGGCCGAATATCTGCGTCGGCTGGCCGAGCAGATGCAGACCGTCGGAACTCAATGGCTCGCTGTAGATGCGGGTGTCGGTGGTCTGGGACACGGCGTTGTCGTCGGACTTCCAGAGCATGTACTCCCTGCCGTTGGCACCAACGAAGGTACGAGGATCGATAGACCCGCCGAGTGACGCCTGGCAGATGAAGGGCGTGGGTTGTGCGACGTAGGGACCGGCGATCTTCGTGCCGACGGCCTCGCCGATGCACATCGTCGGCGGCGAGGAGGCCCGCAAGAGCGTGGTGAAGTAGAGCACGTCGTGGTTGCCGAAGCGCTGGACGTCAGGCGCCCAGGCCCACCCCGGCTCGGCCCAGGCCGGCAGGTCAGGCAGGGCATCGGTGACCGGCCCCCACTTCCCGGGAACGCTGGCCGACCGCACGGGAATGTTGGCACCGAATCCCTCCCACGACGTGAACAGGTCGTAGCGCCCGTTCTCGACCACCATGAAGGGATCGGTCTCGTCGAGCCCCATGCTGATCCACGTTCCAGGCATCGCTGGGTCCGGGGTGGGGGGTAGGTCGGCATTCGGCGTCGTGGTAGCCGTCGTGGTCGGAGGCGCGGTGGTTGTCGCGGTCGCGGTGGTTGTCGCGGTCGCGGTGGTCGTCGCGGTCGCGGTGGTTGTCGCCGTCGCGGCTGCGAAACCGGGCACCGCGCCCGTTTCGCTCAACAGCCCGACGACCAACGCAGCAGACACGGCGGCGACGCGACGGCCATATCGGGGCCGCCATCGCGGCCGGCGTACACGGCTGGGGCCGTCAGAGCTGCCCATGTCAGCCTGCGTGCGACGGCGCGGGTGACCCGGGTGCGCCCGTCATGCCGCGGCGGTGCCCGCGGCGGTGCCCGCGGCGGCGGCCGCGCCGGTGTAGATCTCGGACCAGTTGCCCCCTGAGCTGCCGTAGGAGCTGGCCGGGCCCAACCCGAACCGGCCGTAAAGGTTCTCCATGGCGCGGCGGATCACGTCGGTGACACCGGGAAAGGGGCCTGGGATGACGAGTGAAGGGATGTCTCCCGTGGTGGAGAGGAGTGAGACGAAGCTCGCCGAACCGCTGGCCAGCACGCCGCCGCCATTGCCCGGGGCGGTGTAGTACGTCACGTCGGACCAGTTGGATTGTCCGGGAACGGGCGAGTGCGCCAGCACGTCGACGTTGCGCGGGCCCGGAAGGGAGGGGACGTAACGGTCGTACTCCCCGAGGATCACGTTGGGGAATGCGTGCCCGTCGCTCAGGTTGCAGCCGTCGAAAAACCACGAGGAGCCGTCGGTGACGACCATGTCGGCCTTCGCTCCGACCGACTGGTACATGGAGCCGATCAGGTTCGATTCGGGGTCGTTCAGCGGAGCCTGGTCCCAGTTCACCGTGGTGAGCGAAGGCTGTTCCTGGGCCAGGGGGTCTTCGGTGGCGTCCTTGTAGCAGATCTCCTGGCGGCTGGGCCCGACCGACGACGGCTCCATCCGGATCTGGCGGTAGCAGGCGTTGGCGCCGAGGAAGGCCAGGTTGACGCCGTTGGCGACCGCGGTCGCCGCGCTTTGACGCATGGGCTGGGACCAATATTCGTCGTGACCCAGGCTGAAGAGGCAGCGGTGGTTGGCGAGGAGCTCGGGCCGGACGTGCATGTCGATGTCGGTCCAATAGGTCAGGTCGAGCCCAAGGCTCTCGAGGTGCATCAGCAAGGGCAGCTCGTTGCCCACGAAGTCCGCCGCCCCCGATGCCCAGGTCTGAGGGTAGGGACGGTCGAAGGAGACGATCCTCGCCCGACTGGCGAAGTCCGAGCTTCCGGATCCAGTCTGGCCGTAATACAGGCTGTACTCACCCCAGAGGTTGTAGGCCTGCCAGGTCGTCACACTGTTTTGGAGCACGTAGGACGCCATGGAGGTGTCGTCGCGGACGGTGAGCGGAACGAACTGTTCCTCGCCCCCGTCGCCGACGAGCTTCAACAGGTAGCACCCGGGAAGCCAGTCCTTCGCGATGTTGAGGCTCAAGGTGGGCGACCACGGGCACGAGACGGTACCCACGCCGGGCGTCACAACAGGAGCGGGTTGGGCCCGCGCCGCCACGAAGTCGGTCTGAAGGAGGAGACGGCCCCCAAGACCCTGGTAGTAGCCCATGCGGTACACCTGCACCTGGACGGCGCGGGCCATCGTGTTGACGAAGACAGCGACGTCGTCGCCGGGAACCGCGCTCACCTGACTGGCAAAACCCTCCAGCGCATGGTCCGGCTGAACGTGGTTGCAGATCCAGTTCAAGGTACCCGGCTTGGCGTTCTCGGCGACCAACCAAGGAGCGGTCGGCACGATCACCCCACTGGACAGCTGGGTGTCGACCACGGCGGGGAGCTCCGCCTCGGCGTGACGCCGGGGCCGGGCCGGGACGCGGCGCTTCGGGTGCGTGGAGCTGAGGCGAGTGCCCGTCGCCAGACCGACGGCACCGAGCGCGGAGAACTGCAGGAACCGCCGGCGGTCCATGGGCCGGCGTTCCGGAGGAGGCGCGCAATCGGAGCCGCCGTCCGGAGGGAGGGGCTGCACGCCGCGAGTGTACCCAACCGCTCCGATTGCCCTCCAGGCGCCTTGTTCGCGGGCGTGCGACGGAGGCACCTAGCATTCCGGCGTGAGCTGGGCCCGATCCCTCCCCGGACCATTGCGCCGCGCCATGTCCCGACTCGTGCACGCGACCTGGGAAGGCGCGGCCGAACTGGGGGCGATCGGGCCGGACGATGCCCGGGGACAGCGGTTCGGGCGCATGGGCCAGTCGGCCTGCCTGCTCTTCCCGCAAGGGGCGCTCTACAACGAGCACCTCATCCACATCGGCGCCGAGACCATCGTCGGGCCGGGCGTTTCCATCTCGGCGGGGATGGCGCCCGGCCAGCAGATGCCGACCGACCCGGTGGTCGCCGTCGGCAGCCGATGCCTCATCGGCCGGGGAACGCACATCGTGGGTCACTGGGAGATCGTGATCGGGGACGACATCCAGACTGGCCCCTACGTCTACATCACCGACCAGAACCACACCTACGAGGACCCGGTCGTGCCCATTGGACGCCAGTGGCCCACCGAGGCGCCCGTCCGGATCGGCTCGGGCAGCTGGCTCGGTGCGAATGCCGTGATCCTGCCCGGCGCGCAGATCGGCGAGCACGTCGTGGTGGCGGCGGGGGCCGTGGTGCGGGGCGAGGTCCCAGACCGCTGCGTGGTGGCCGGCGTTCCGGCGCGCATCGTAAAGCGTTGGGTCGAGGGCACCGGCTGGGTCGTCGAGAAGGACGTGACGCCCGCGTGATTGCGGACGATGACACGCCGTCGCCGTTCTTGGTGACGGTGAGTGGCCAAGACGGCCCCGGCATCGCGACGCGGCTGTTTGCCGCACTGGCCGAGCGGGGCATTCCGGTGGACGACGTGGAGCAGGTCAGGGTGCATGGCCGGCTGCTGCTGTGCGTGGAGGTGGACATCGCGCCGAGGCGACTGATCGCTGCCCGCGCCGCGCTGGCCCGCCGGCTGGGAGACGCCGGCGTGCAGGTGACGATCGAGCCCTTGCTCGAGGCTTCGATGGTCCAGACACAGACGCTGACACAGCCCTGCGATCGCCATCTGGTGACAGTGCTGGCTCCGCAGATCGACGCGGCCACGCTCGAGGCTGTGACATCCCATATCGCAGACTGCGGCGGCAACATCGAGCGGATCGTGCGCCTCGCGTCGTATCCGGTGCACGCCTACGAGCTATGGGTGGCCGGCGCCGATCTCGATGCCCTCCGGCGTGCATTGGCGGTCGAGGCGGCTCAGCGCCGGGTTGACGTGGCGGTCCAGAGAGCCGGACTGCACCGACGCGCCAAACACTTGATCGTTATGGACGCCGACTCCACGCTGCTGCAGGGCGAGGTGATCGACCTGCTGGCCGAACGCTCCGGATGCGGCACCGAGGTGGCGGCCGTCACCGAGGCCGCGATGGCGGGCGAGGTCGATTTCGTGGACGCACTGCGCCGTCGGGTGCGACTCCTGGCTGGCCTCACCGAGGCGGACCTCCTCGCGGTCCGCGAGAGCATCCCCCTGGCACCAGGCGCCCGCACGCTGGTGCGCACGCTCAAACGACTCGGATACGAGATCGCCGTCGTGAGCGGTGGGTTCACCCAGGTGATCGAGCCGCTGGTGCGGGACCTCGGTATCGACCATCTGGCGGCCAACGTCCTCGTGCTCGACCGGGGGGTGCTGACGGGCGAACTCTCGGGCGAGCTGGTCGACCGAGCCGGCAAGGCGGCAGCCCTGGCCCGCTTCGCGGCCGCGGCGGGCGTCCCGCTTGCCCGCACCATCGCGGTCGGCGACGGGGCCAACGACATCGACATGCTGGCCGCTGCGGGTCTCGGGATCGCGTTCAACGCGAAGGACGTCGTGCGCCGCGCGGCCGACACGGCACTCAGCGTGCCTTACCTCGACGCCATCCTCTTCTTCCTCGGCATTTCGCGCGCCGAGGTGGAGCTGGCCGACCGGGTGGAGCAGGAGGTGGCGCCGTGACGTCCGTCGCGCAGGGCGAGCAGGGGAGGTTGGCCCACAATCGGGGCGGCGGGCGCCCGTTGCTGCGGGGTTGGCTGCACGTCGCGGCATTCTGCGGGTGGCTGATCGGGGGACCGTTCCTCGTCGCCGCAGGCCCCGACGCCGGTGCCCGGACGGTGCTGGCCGTCTACGTCGCGGGCATGCTCGTGATGTTCGGTACCAGCGCGGCCTTCCATCGGCTGCGCTGGTCGGCGACGGCCTGGCGGCGCATGCGGCGCGCCGATCACAGCGCGATCTTCGTCGGGATCGCGGGGACGTCCACGGCAGTGGCCGGGCTGGCCCTAACGGGCTGGTCCCGGGTGCTGGTGCTCGCCATGGTCTGGGGTGGAGCCGTCGCGGGCATCGCGTTGCGCCAGGTGTGGCTCGACGCTCCGCAGTGGGTGGTCGCCATTCCCTACGTCGTGGTGGGCTGGTGTCCGGTCGTCGTGGCGCCCCAGCTGGTGCGCAGCCTGGGGTGGTCGGGCCTTTTGTTGATGCTCGCGGGGGGGCTGGCCTACACGGCGGGGGCGCTCGTCTACGCGCGCAAGCGCCCCGACCCCTGGCCGCGGGTCATCGGCTTCCACGAGGTGTTCCACTTGTGCACCCTGGTCGGCGCAGCCCTGTTCGCCTACGTGATCGCGTTCATCGCCCTGCCCCGGTACTGACGGCCTCCCCGGGCTCGCCTCCCGTACCGCCACTTCTCAGGAGATGTCGAGGCCCAGCATCTCGATGGCGTTGCCGCGCATGATCCGGTACACGTCGTCGTCCGAGAGATCTCGCACCATCCGCTCCGCCACCGCCCGGGTGTCGGGCCAGGTCGAGTCGGTGTGGGGATAGTCGGTCTCGAAGGTGATGCGGTCGGACCCGATCACGTCGAGGGAATCAAGCCCGTGCTGGTCTCGGAAGAAGCAGCCGTAGACCTGGCGCCGGAAATAGGTCGAGGGCGGCTCCGGGACGAGATCTTTCACTCCGCCCCAGGCCCGGTGTTCGCGCCAGACGTCGTCGGCCCGCTCGAGGATGTAGGGCAGCCACCCGATCTGCCCTTCCGAGTACGCCAGCACGAGGCGCGGGAACCGGATGAGCACGCCGGAAAAGAGGAAGTCGGTCAGCGAGGCCATCGCATTGCCGAAACTGAGGGTGGCCGCCACCGCCACGGGCGCGTCGGCGGACGTGACCGGCATCTTTGACGACGATCCGATATGCATGCACACGACCGTTTGGGTCTCCTCGCAGGCGGCGAAGAAGGGGTCCCAGTACCCTCCGTGGATGCTGGGCAGGCCGAGATGGGGTGGGATCTCGCTGAAGCACACCGCCCGCACACCCCTTGCCGCGTTGCGTCGTACCTCGGCCGCCGCCTTCTCGGTGTCCCACAGCGGGATCAGACAGAGCGGGAGCAACCGCCCGCCGCGTTCGCCGCACCATTCCTCGACCATGAAGTCGTTGTAGGCCACCACACACGCCTCCGCCAGCTCCTTGTCCTTCGCCTCGAGGAAGGTCTGGCCGCAAAAGCGCGGGAAGGTCGGGAAGCACAAGGATGCCTCGACCCAGTTCGACTCGTTGTCGGCGATCCGGGCTGCCGGCTCGTAACAGCCCGGGCGCATCTCGTCGTAGGTGATGGGCGACATGGTCATCTCGTCGCGGTCGAAACCCACGGCGGCCACGTGTCGCTTGTTGATGTAAACGAGATCCTCGTAGACCCAGCAATCGGCCTGGGGTCCGTCGGGATCGAAGGTCTGGCGGTAGGAGCCGCCACCCATGTGCTCCATCTCTCCGATGCCGCGACGCTCAACCTTGGGGCCGCGATCCTTGAAACGGGCCGGCAGCCAGGCGTCCCACAGATGGGAGGGCTCCACGAGGTGGTCGTCCACGCTGATGATTCTCGGGAGGGGTGCTGTGCCGCCGAGCCGGGGTGCATTGCCATTAGGGAGGTCGGTCATGAGGCTCCCAGTGTGGCAGCGAACGGGACCAGAACCGCCAGCGACTCAAGTTCGTCCCGCACCGATGCTGAGTCGCCCGCGCGGATGCGCAGCACCACCTCGGTGATCCCCAGCCGGGCGAAATGCTCGAGCTTGCCCTTCTCGGCGATGGTCCCGAACGGCACGACCTCGAGTTCTGCCGGGTCTCGGCCTGCTTTCTCGGCCAGTGCGTGCAGCCGCGGCACGGCCTCGGTCAGGCCGCCACCGCCGATGGGGATCCAGCCGTCGGCGCCTCTTGCGACAGCCGAGAACACCGCATCGGTGCCGCTACCGCCGATCAAGGTACGCACCCGCGGCTGTTGCAAGGGTTTGGGCCAGGACCAGGTCGGGTCGAAGTCGACGAACTCGCCGTGGTACTCGGCCTCGTCGGCCGACCAGATGGCTTCCATGGCGGCGAGGTGCTCTCGCACGACGTCGTGGCGACGGGCAAAGTCGACACCGTGATCCTCGGCCTCGGCGCGGTTCCACCCAAAGCCGACACCCAGGGTGAAGCGCCCACCCGAGAGGTGATCGAGCGTGGCCACCTGCTTGGCCAGCACGATGGGATCGTGCTGGGCCGCGAGCAAGATGCCGGTTCCGAGGCGGAGGCGCGTCGTGACCGCCGCAGCAGTGGACAGCGCGACGAGGGGATCGAGGCACCGCTTGTAGGCGTCGCGGCGCACGCCTTCGACCAGCGCCGGCGGGGTGTCCTCCCGCAGAGGGAGGTGGGTGTGTTCGGGGAGCCACAGCGAATCGAAGCCGAGCTCTTCCGCGGCGGCGCCGAGCGCGGCCGGCGGCAGGTCGAGGTCGGTGAGCGCCGCGGTGATGCCCAGTCGCACGGTCAGGGCGCCGGGGGGACCTTGGCGGCAAAGTCGGCCAGGGTGCCCCTTCCCACGGCAGTGCCGAGCAGCGAGGCGAAGGCGGCTTGTTCACGCCGATTCGCCTCGAGGACCGCGTCGCGCCGACCAGCTCGCAGGAGGGCGATGGCAGCGCGGGTAGCAGGGAACGGATGCGCGGCGACGCGGGCGGCGAGGGACACTGTCTCATCGAGGGTGGTACCAGGGTCACAGACTCCCAGTGCGAGGCCGAGCCGGACCAGCTCGTCGGCCGTGACCCAGTCCGAGGTCAACAGCACTCGCGCCGCCTGTTGCCATCCCATCGCGGCGGGGAACAGGACGCTGCTGGCCGCCTCCGGCGGCACGCCGAGCTCGGCGAACGGAACGCGCAGGCGCGCTCCGGCGTCGACCAGGACCAGGTCACAATGGGCCAACAGGGTGAAGCCCAACCCGACGGCCACGCCGTTGACCGCGGCGAGGAGGGGTACGGGGACGTCGACGACGCAGTCCAGCAGACCGATGAATCCCTGCCCGGCGCCTTCGACGGCCGAACCGGTGGCGATGGCGGCCATCTCGGCCAGGTCCTGGCCCGAGGTGAAAGCGTTGCCACGACCGGTCAGCACGATGGCACCGACGGCCTCGTCGGCGGTGGCGGCCCGCAACGCGTCGGTGACTCCGAGGTACATGGCGGTGTCGAAGGCATTGCGCACTTCGGGCCGGTTGAAGGCGATCACCCGGACGCCAGGCGCCGGGTCCTCTGTTTCAACGTGGCTCACGGGCGGTCGGCTCCTTTCACCGGTACGACCCTACCGAGCCGTGTCGTCAGGAGGTGGAGTGGAACTCGTCCCCTCGGCCATGTGGTTGGCGGGACCGTCGGTGCGTTCGACCATGGGCGTCCCCCAGTGGTGAACGAGCGCGTCCGGACGTTCGTGTCACTGTGGTCCCAATGATCGGTCGGCCTCCGGCGGCGACGAGGCTGCTCCTCGCAGGTTCGGCGGCACTGCTGGCCGTGAACTGCGGGCGACTTCCCGGGTCGCCGGCTGCGCCGGCGCAGGCGGTGCGCCACCCGGCCACCACGACCACGACCACGTCTACGACGCAGCCCGCCGTGACGCCGATCTCGTGGTCCCCCTGCAAAGGGGACTTGCAGTGCGGCACCTTGGCGGTGCCTCTGGACTACGCCGACCCGACGGCCACCATTTCCATCGCCGTGGCCCGCCACCCTGCCGAGGACCCCGCGGCCCGTATCGGCTCCCTGGTGATCGATCCCGGGGGGCCGGGGGTGTCCGGCATCGACGACATGGCGAACGAGCTCGATTCCCTCACGCCACAGTTGCTCGACGACTTTGACATCGTGCTGTTCGACCCCCGCGGCGTGGAGCGCAGCGATCCGGTCAACTGTGGGGAGGCGCCCGGCGCGTCGACCGCCACGCCCCTGCCGGATCCGGTGCCGACGACGCCGAGCCAACAGGCGGCGGCCATCGCGGGGTTGAAGCAGTTCGCGGCCGCCTGCGAGAAGGCGAGCGCCAACGTCCTTCCCTACGTCGGGTCGGTCGACGTGGCGCGGGACATGGACCGGCTCCGCAGCGCGCTCGGCGACGCCGGTCTCACTTACATGGGGCAGTCCTACGGCACGCTGCTCGGGTTGACGTACGCCTCGATGTTCCCCAGCCACGTCCGCGCCATGGTCCTCGACAGCGTCATCGACCCCGCGCTGACGTTCAACCAGATCACGCAGGGGCAGGCCCAGGGGTTCGAGGCGGTGCTGCAGTCGTTCTTCGCCTGGTGTTCCGCCAGCTCCTCCTGCTCGTGGCGACCGACCGGTGACCCGACGGCGGCACTGCTGGCGCAGATCGAAGCCGCCACGGCGTCACCCGCCCCGGCGGGCGGCGGCCAGGTCGCGGGCGCAGGTGAGCTGTACGACGCGCTCCTCGACGGCTTGTACGCACAGTCGGACTGGCCCCAACTCGGTGCTGCGCTGGCCGCAGACGCCGTCGGCAACGGCGGCCCGGTGGTCACCATGTCCGACCACTACAACCAGAACGGGTCCACCAATCAAGACGATGCCGCTCTGGCCATCGACTGCCTCGACCACCCCGCCTCCCACGATCTGAGCGTCTACGGTTTCTTGGCCGACCTGCTCAAGCCTTCGGCCCCGGTCTTCGGGCCGCTTCTGGCCTGGGGAGAGGCGGCCTGCGCGGTGTGGCCGGTGCCGCCCACACGCCCGGTGGAGGAGGTGACCGCACCGGGGGCGCCGCCTATCCTCGTCATCGGGACGACCAAAGACCCGGCGACGCCGTACGCCTGGGCGGTGAACGTGTCCAAGGAGCTGGAGCGGGGCGTCCTTCTGACCCGCGACGGCGCCGACCACGTCGCCTACTTCTACAGCGCGTGCGTGCGCGGGTACGTGCAGGCATATCTCGTCGGCGGGATCACACCGCCTCCAGGAACCATCTGCTCGTCGTAAGAAAAAAGGCACTCCTCAAGAGCTGCCTATGCGCTGGTGAAACGGTAGGCCCCGCTTCCAACCCAGAGCACGGCCTTCCCTCCTCCCATCGAATAGACGGCCACTCCCGGCGCCTTTGTCGCGGCGAGACCGCTCTCCCGGACACTCGAGGGATCCGAGGCCGGCAGGTGAACAAAGGCTGAGGCGTTGGCGGGCACGACGACGCCCAGTGCCACTCCGGCTCCCCGCCGCTGCCACGACACCGTGACGGGTCCGGCGATCGTCGGCATCGAGCCCTTTGCGCGGGCCAGCCCCGCCGACGGCGGGGCCACCACCACCCGGACCGTGCCGTCGGGGTTGGGTTCCATGAGCGAGAGGCCGAGCAGCGTCTCCTGCATCGCCACGAGTGCGGACGACCCCCACCCGTGCGACATCGAGTCCCCGATCAGGTCACTCGGGGTCCAGGTCTCCCAGGTGAAGGTGCCACCCCTGGCCAGGATCTGGGCCCAGCCCGGGACGGAGGGATCCGTCAGTATCCGCACCATGTCGGCGGCCCGTCCCGACGTGGCGAGCGCACGCAGAAGCTCGAGGCCGTGGTTCGGCCCGACGTCGATCCTGAGAGACGCCACGTACGAACCGACGGCGTCCACCCGGGCCGGCGGCACCAGGCCGTAGGCCAAGGCCAGCGCGTTTGCCTCCTGGGAGGCATGTGCGCTCGGGGCGCCGTTGGCGTCGACGCCGTCGAGGTAGACCCCGTCTGGACGCACCAGCAGCCGGTTGATCGCAGCGGCCAGTTGGGACGCTCGGCCCCGCTGGGTGGCGGCCCCCGCGGCGTCCCCGGCCAGGTCCGCCAACTGGGCGATGCGGGTGAACGCGTTGACCGCCAGCACGTTGCTGGCCGTGTCGGCGGCGACGCCGAGGTCGTAGCCGTAGGTCGGGTCACCTTCGGGTACGTCGGCGAGTCCGTAGAGCAGGCCCGTGCCGGGTTGCTGCGTGCCCCACAGATAACCCGCGATGCGGGCCGTCGTCGGGTACAGCGCAACGGCGGTGTCCTTGTCGCCCGTCGCGAGGTAGTAGCGCCAGACCCATTCGGGGTAGCGCTCGGTGAACGTGGGGATGTCCCGTGCGCCAAAGCCGTAGGGGTACACCACGTTGACCCGGCCGTCGGGCCAAAAGCGAGCCTGGCCCCGGGCTCCGTCGCGCAAGCCTTGCCAACTGAGGTTCTGTTCGCCGTAGGTGCGCATGACCGCCTCGGATTCGTTGGCGGCGTCCCAGAGAAACTGCGCCTTCTCCCGCGTCGGGGTGTCGACGAACTGCTCGTGGCAGCAGTACAGGCACGAGCGCGCGTTGAGCTTCCAGACCGCATCGAGCACGCGGTCGTCGGTGGCGAAGGTCGCCATCGGGACCTCGGGCATGGCGGCATGGCGCGCGAGCGCGACGACCTGGCCGGGCCCGATCGCCTGGCCGGGGTCGTCGATTTGGAGGTAGCGGAACCCGAGGTACGAGAACGCCTCGAAGGTCTGCGGCCCATCCGCCATTACGTAGGAGAAGGACAGGTTCGTCACCTGTGTCCCGTGGGTCGTCGATACCTCCCCGTCGGGGTCGAGCAGGTAGCCCACGTGCATCGGAACGGTCTGACCCGCCTGGCCGGAGCGAAACGTGATCCGGGGCCGGGCCGCGTACACGGCGCCGAAGTCGACCACGACGGACCCCGTGGGCAAAGTGCGCACGCTCACTGGTGAGATGGGTTGCTCCGCAATCCGAGTCCGCTGGGGGTAGGTGCGGATGAACGGCGCCGTCCCGGCCGGTCCGATCACGGTCACCGGGGACCACGCGCCGTCGTCGTAGTCGGCTTCCGCCCACCCAGTCGGGTGGGCCCGAGCGTCCACCCATTCGACGAAGTCGCAGGCGTCGGAGTTGCGCTGCGGCGAGGGCAGCCATTCGGCCGCGAGCTCGCGCCAGCTGCGATCGGACCCGAACACGACGTGGCGACCGTCGGAGTACCACAACGAGAGCTGGACCAGCAGCCCCGGTGCCGACGCGGGCCTGCCCTTGCCCGCCCCGTACCAACGGTGGAGCACGCCGACGGCGCTGTGACGCCCCCCGGTCACGACGCCGGTCAGGTCCACGGCCCGGGCGTACTGCTCGTCGGGGTACGAAAAGCTGGGCCAGGCATCGACCACGGCGCCGTTCACAAACAGGCGATAGGTGTGCGCAGCGGAGACGAAGGCGGTGGCGCGGCGGACCGTACCGGCCGGCGGCGAGATCTCGGCGCGCAGATAGGTGAACCGGTCCGGTTCCTGGGAGGCGCCGGCGGGGCGCAACCACTGGGCCTGCCAGTCGGCCCCCCGCAAGGCCGTGGTGAACCGCGCCGGCACCGACACCGGGCCCCAGCGCTCGGCATACCCCCTCGGCTGGATGGTCCACTGGTATGCGGCGTCGGCAGCCAGCTGAGGACCGCCGTAGGCGACGAAGGCCTGGCGAGCCGAGACGACCTGACCGCTATCCCACACGATCCCACCATGCATTGGGTCGGTGCGACGGACCACGACGCGGTAGGCGGTCTGCATGACCGCACGCCCGGCAGCCTGCAGGGTCCAGGCGAACGAGCAGTCGTCGGGATCGACGCCGACGGGGTCGACCACTCCGTTCGCCGTGAGGCCGCCGGATTGGAGCGTTCCGGGCGGCCGGGCCAGCGCGTCCGCACGACCCAGCCGTAGTTGGGTCGCCCCGGCCTTGGCCGGCGCAGCGACCGGTGCTGCGGAGGCCGCTGCCGCCCCCGCTGCTACGCCGGCTGACGCGGCCAGGAAGCCGCGGCGGCCGAATCGGCTCGCGCTCATGGCGTTCCCAGCCCGATGACCCGCACCATGTCCAGGTCGGCGTCGGCGTAGTACACCGCACCCGAGGGCGACACGGCGATGCCAGAGGGTGTGCCGATTTTGGTCAAGACCCACTGCGTGCCGTCACCGAGGCCGGCCCCGGTCTTCACCGGGAGGGCGCCGGCCGCCGTGTAGAGGGCTCCTCCGGACATCATCCGTCCCAAGAGCACCCCGGAGGAGGCCGGGACGACCCGGAGGACGTGCATGAAACCGTCGGTGACGAACAGCGCACCGGTCGGCCCAACGGCGAGGCCACGGGGATCATTGAGCTCGGCGGCTGGGCCTATGGCGGACAGGCCATCGGTGAGATACGGCCCGTAGCTCCCGGTGCCCCCCAAGACCACGCCGATGTCGCCCGGGCCGACCGCCGTCCCGTAGAAGGTCCCGCCCCGGGGCGTGGCCAGGAGCACCGACTGGTCGCCGCGGTCGGCCACCAATAGGTCGTCCGCCCCGTCGAAGGTGACGGCGACGGGATCCCACAGCTGGGCCGCCGCGACTGGGCCACCCTGGCCCGCGGTGCCGCAGACGCCGGTGCCCGCCACGGTGTAGAGATGTCCGACCGTCATCGCCTGCCCGAAGATCGTGGTATTCCGGGCCGGGAGCGCCCGCACTCGGCAGTTGGCGGTGTCGGCAATGAAAACGTCACCGGCATCGTCGACCGCGACCCCCGTGGGCTGGTCGAGCTCGGCGGCCGACGCCACGCCACCGTCGCCGTTGAAGCCGGCGTGTCCCGTTCCTGCCAGCGTCACCGCGATCCTGGGTCCGCCGGCGCGCACGACCTGCACCCGTTGGGCCGACCCTTCCGCAATGTAGATATCGCCGCGCGGGTCCACTGCCACGCCGCTGGGGTGCCCGATGGAGGAGGGGTCAGCGCAGGATCCCCCGACGACGGTGGCGACGTGCCCGGGCCGCAGTGACAGCCCATCGAACACCCTGCTGCGCGCCGGCAAAACGACCACGCGGCAGTGCCCGCTGTCCGCGACGAAGAGGTCGCCCGCGGTGTCGAGCGCGATCCCAGCTGGCGCCTCGAGGAGCCCCACACCGACGACCGTGTGGACGGCGGGTGTCGCCCCACCCGCCGGTTCGGGCGGGGATGCGGGGAGGGTGACCAGAGCGACCGGACCGAACGCAGCGAGCCACAGGAGGAGTCGGCGCACGGGATCATCATGCCGGTTACGAGCGCAGCAGGCACCGTCGGCGCGCCATAGTGGGCGTCGCACCGGCCGCGCGATCACGCGTGGCCCGGAAGAACGCAAGAGCAAGGAGGCAGCCGTGCCCGTACCCGAAGAAGCACTTAGGGCCCACGACGTGACGTTCACGGGCTACGAGGAGGCTCAGATCAACGCCTACCAGGCGCTCCCTGAAGGGGATGGGCCTTTCGGCGGCGTCCTGGTCATCCATCATCTCCCCGGGTGGGACTCGGCGACCAAGGAGATCACGCGGCGTTTCGCGGCCTACGGCTACAACGCGATCTGCCCCAACCTCTACGCGCGCCAGGGATTCGACGTCGACCCCGACGACGCCGCAGCGGCCACGCGCGAGGCCGGTGGCGTTCCCGACGACCAATTCGTGGGCGACGCCGACGGCGCCGTCAAAACGCTGCGCGCCCTGCCGACCTCCAACGGCAAGGTCGGCGTCATTGGCTACTGCTCCGGCGGACGGCACTCCTTCTTGACGGCGGTCAGCCTACCCGTCGACGCCGCGGTCGATTGCTACGGGGCCTTCGTGACCGGCACGCCGCCGGAAGGATTCCCGCTGAAGGTCACGCCGTTGGTGGACCGGACGCCCCAGCTGCACTGCCCGCTCCTCGGGCTGTTCGGCAACGAGGACCAGTTCCCCAGCCCCGAACAGGTGGACGAGCTCGAGGCGGCGCTGAAGGCGGCGGACAAGACCCATGAGTTCCACCGCTATGACGGCGCCGGTCACGCCTTCTTCGCGGTGGACCGTCCGGCCTACCGGCCCGACGCCGCCGTGGACGGATGGCGGCGCATCTTCGACTGGTTCGGCCGCTATCTGGCGGCGGACTGAATCATGTGCTCTTACCTCACCGTCGCCACCGAGGTGGCGGGAAGCGCCAAGGGGCCGCAGGGGTGGTTCTCCGTCACCTCGGCCAGCGTCTACTTCGATCATCCGTACCACGCGCCCTTCGACCACACGCTGAACATCGACTTCGCCGACCCAGCACGAGGCCCGGGCGCCCGCGTCGCGGTGGAGCTCAGCGCAGAGTCGGCGCGGCGTCTGGTGGAGAGCATCGAGGCGGCGCTCAATGCCGCCGGCGAAGCCGCGTCGTGACCACTCCCGCGTGACCACTCCCGCCGCGGCGGGCGTCCACCTCCCGTGGGCCCACGTGCCCGAAGCCGTGCGGACCTGGGCGGAAGGCGTCGGGGGCGGGGGCCGCCCCGAGGCCGTGCGCGACCTCGCCGGTGGGTTCTCGCCGGGTGCGACGAGCATCTTGGAGTGGCCCGGGCGAGCCGTGTTCGTGAAGGCGGTCGGCTCCGAGCTCAATCCCGACTCGCCGTCCATGCACCGCCGCGAGGCCGTGATCGCGGCAGCGCTGCCGGCCTCATCGCGCTTCCCCCGGCTGCTGGCGACCTACGACGATGGCCACTGGGTGGCGCTCGCCTTCGAGGCCGTCGACGGCCACCCTCCGCACCACCCCTGGGATGCCGGCGAGCTGGCGGCGGTCGCGGCCGCGCTCTCCTCGCTCCACGAGGAGCTCACGCCGAACCCGGTGCCCGCGCTCGAACCCCTCGCCCTCTACGGGCGGCGGCTCTTCGGCGGCTGGGGCCGGCTTGCCTCCGTCGGCGCGCCGCCCGGCCTCGACCCCTGGGCCGCCGTGCACCTGGAGCGGTTGGCCGAGTTGGAGGCGGGCTGGCCCCAAGCCTGCGCCGGAAACACGTTGGTCCATGGCGACGTACGGGCCGACAACGTGCTGCTCACCCGCGGCGACGTGGTGTTCGTGGACTGGCCCCACGGCTCGGTGGGGAACCCCGCCTTCGACGTCGTCGGCTGGGCGCCCTCCGTCGTGCTCGAGGGCGGCCCGCCGCCCGAGGACCTGCTGGCGCGCCACGGGCCGTCCCGCCAGGCGGACCCCGACGCGGTCACGATCCTGCTCGCCGGAGTCAGCGGCTTCTTCGTTTCGCACTCGTTCGAGCCGGCGCCGCCGGGGCTTCCGACGCTGCGATCCTTCCAGGCCGCCCAGGGCGAGGTGGCCCTGTCCTGGTTGCGACGTCGCACGGGTTGGTGAGCCTGCCGCGGCGCGCCCCGTACCCCGGTAGGTTCCGCACCATGCGTTTCGGACTGCAAATCCCCAATTTCACCCCGAACGAGCCAACCGGCGCCCTCTTCGACGGTGTGGTCGACCTGGCGACGGCGGCCGAGGAGTCGGGCTTCGACTCGGTGTGGGTGATGGACCACTTCTACCAACTGCCGCCGATGGGCGGCCCGAGCCAGCCGATGCTCGATGCTTACACCCTTCTCGGCGCGCTGGCCGCCCGGACCGAGCGGGTGAAGCTCGGCACCATGGTCACGGGCGTGACCTACCGCAACCCCGCGCATCTGGCGAAGATCGTCACCACCCTCGACGTGATCAGCGCCGGGCGCGCCATCCTCGGCATCGGCGCGGCCTGGTATGACGTCGAGCACGAGGGGCTGGGGTTCGACTTCCCGCGGGCCGGGGAGCGCCTGGACCGGCTGGAGGAGGCGTTGCAGATCTGCCGGGCCATGTTCACCGAGGATGCGCCGAGCTTCGCAGGCCGGTATTACAGGATCGACGAGGCACGCAACGTGCCGCCGCCCGTGCAACCGGGTGGCCCACCGATCCTGGTCGGCGGCGGCGGCGAGAAGAGGACGCTGAACCTCGTGGCGCGCTACGCCGACATGTGCAATCTGTTCGGCGACGCGCCGACGATCGCCCACAAGGTTGACGTGCTACGCGAGCACTGCAAGGCGGTCGGGCGTGACCCCTCCGAGGTGACAGTCAGCCGGCTCAGCACGCTTGTGCTGACGGAGAGCGCCGAGGAGACGGCGGCGACGAAGGCCTTCCTGCGCCAGGTGACCGGCGAGGAGCCGACGGGCTCCGACGTCGGCACTCCAGACCAACTGGTGGACCGGGTGGAGGAGCTCGCTGCCGCCGGCGTCGAGTACCTCGTCTTCAACGTCCCCACGGGCACACCCGAAACGGTGCGTCGGGTCGGCGAGATCTTGATCGGCGCGTTCGGCGGCTGACGGAGCTCAAGTGGATCCCGCCGGGTGGTTCACGCGGCGGGTGCCGGGACCAGAGAGAACGTCCCTCCCTCGTGGGACGGGCCGGCGAGACCGTTGCCGGTTCCGATGGTGGCGGGATTCAGCGGATTGCCGGTAGCCGGGTTCAGTTGCGGGACTTCCTCGGAGTAGAAGTACAGCGGCTTACCGTCGTAGGTGAGCTGCCGGGTGCCGTCGGGCCGGTCGATTTCGCCCAGCGAGCTTGCTGCAAATCCGGTCGCCTCAGGTGGTGCAGTGGTCAGGACGGGTGGCCACTTCAGGGCGCAGGTCCCTGTGCACACGCTGTGGTCCTTCTTGTCCTTGCTGTAGGTGTACACGACGATCGGCGTCGCACCCATTCCCTGGAACATGTCGGCCGCCAGCACGCTCGGACCATTCGGGATCGTCTCGGTCGTGACGGTGCTGGGTCCCGTTGCCGGGTGGCCGTCCTTTGCCGACACCAGGTACCAGTACCCGTGCCAAGGCGGGAGCGGAAGGACCGTCTCGACGAAGTTCTCCCCCGAGAACTGGTGTGGTGCGATGTCGAACAGGTAAAGCAGCTTCCCGGCGTAGGTGACCTGCTCCGCGCCGATGTCCTTTCGCTTGACCTCTCCGAGGAGGTGCTTGTTGACCCCGGGTCCGGCCACGGGCTTGCCGACCGTGGTGAACGCGGGCCAGTCGGCCGACTTGTCCGTCTCCGGTCCGGTGCACGAGAGCGGCATCTTCCCCACCATGACGACCGTGGTTGTGCAGTCGTTCGTCGCGTTGAGGTCGAAGGCGTAAAGCGAATAGCCGGCGAACTGGCCGGAGTCCGCCACGAGCACCGTGCCGAACGGGCTCGACTCCGCCGAGATGACCGACCCCGTCGATGCGGTCGTCGTCGGGGTCGACGACGCGGCGGCCGGAAGGGCAGTGCCTACACCCACGAAGGCGAGAACCGATGCCAAGAGGAGAAGATGCCGCCTGTACATGTGCATGCTGCCATTTACGCAGAGCGGTGAAGCCGGCGACAGGGTGCGACCACACTGGGACCTGATGGTGCCAATACCCCGCGCCAGGTGGGGCCAATATGAAGCGTGGGATCCGGGGGCTATTCAACGCGCAGGAGTTGTGAAGTGGTCGTCCGTGCCGCGATGCGCCCGGGAATCGTGGCAACCAATACCGCAAGTGCGACGGCCGCGATCCCGATGGCGGCGATGGATCCCGTAGGGACAGTGGGGTAGGGAACGGCGCTGATCTCGCCGGCGAACAGGTCCCAGAGCACGCGACCGAGCGCGACTCCCGCCGGGATCCCGATGGCGCATCCGATGACGGCGGCCACTCCCGCCTGCACGGCGACGGCGGTCGCCAGCTGACGGCCCGTGAAGCCGAGCGTCTTGAGAATCGCCAGATCGCGCCGTCTGCGCCGGACGGATGTCACCAGCGTGATGCCGAGGGCGCTGACGGCACCAACGGCCAGCGCCCCGCCCAGGAGCATCGGCGTGGTGCCCAGTGATCCGTAGTTGAGGATCTGCGCCGGCCGTTGGACGGGCAGCACCGAGCCGCCGTTGATTGCAATGTCCAGCTTGTGTGCGATGGCCTGGATCGAACGAAGTGCCGCCTGACTCGCTCCCCCCCTCGTGCGGATCAGGATCGCGTTGGGACCCGGCGTGACTTCGAAGAGGTTCCTCGCCGCGGGCGGGATGAGCTGGTACGAGAGAAGGGCGCCGGTTCCCATCTCGAGATGTGACGAACCAGTGACACCGATGGGAGGCAGCGTCGCGGTGCCGACGATCGTCAGCCTGACCGGTGCGCCGTTGGGTGCCCGCTCCTCGACCGTGTCTCCGACCCCCTTGTCCAGCTCGTGCAGCGTGCCGGCGCCGAGCACCACCTGATCGCGGGCTTCGAGGCCGTGCCCACTGAGAAGAGGAGGTGCCACCGGTGCACGGGGCGTGGCTCCCATCACCGGCACGTTGAGCCCGTCAATTTGCAGGGTCGAGTAAGAGACGCCACTCCAACTCTCGACGAGGGGGTCTGCGTTGAGAAGCTTGGCCGCAGCCTGTCCGGGAATATCGCCGAGCCCACCACCACCGTCCATGTCGTAGGTCCAGTTCCAGCCGTAAAGCGCCGGGTGGCTGACGAGGGTGTTGAGACTCGACCCGAAGGTGACCGTGGCCACGACGACGGTGACGGCGAGGATGGCGCCAAGGATCGCCGACCGCACGGGGACGGCGCTCCTGCCCACCCCCGGCTCGAGGGCGAACCGCACGCCGGTGATCGCCGGCGGCGGGAGGCCGGCCCGCGCCGCCGCAGTCGTCACGCGGGAGGAAGAGGTTCGTTGGCCTCGGACGCGTGCTCTACCGGGTAATGCTCGCCACGAAGCCAGGGCTGCGATCGCCCCGAGCGACAGCAGGAGGCTGGCCACGCCGAGACCGATCACCGCCCAGTCTGCGTGCACCTCGACGCGCAGGAACGGCCGCACCGGCCCAAGCGGGGCCAGCGGTGAGAGGCAGAGGGCCACCAGGCCGGCCAGGACGGAGCCGCCAGCCACGGCGCCGAGCGTGCCGATCAGGTCGTCGCAGAATGTCATGGAGGGACTGGCCCCGAGGGCCCGGATGATGTCGAGGTCGGCGGCTCTGAGGCGGATCCGGCGGCTGATCACCTGCCCGGCGATGAGGAGAGCGGCGATGCCGGCGATGCCGCCGAAGACGGCGAGCGCGATGGCTTCGGGCCGCAAGGTGTCGTTGGCGATGGCGACGCGATCCTCGACCTGGACGTAGACGAAAGGGAGACCCTTGGGCAGCACGCCTTTGATCTCTGTTTCCACCGCGGAGAGATACCGGTTGCCGTCTTGTAGCGTCAGCGCGGTCAGCATGGTGTTGCTGCAGCAGGCGAGCAGCTTGTCGGTCAGCGCCGGCGTGAACAACATGATGGACTGGCCCTGTGCCTCGTCCTGGTCCTCAAACAGGTTGGTCGCCTGCGCCCCTGCGATGCCGACCAGCTTCACCCTCGCCCGTTGGTCGGTGGGGATGGTCGAGTTCAGCGCGAGGTTCCCCGAGTTCGACTGCGCATTGGTCAGCCACCCGACGGGAATCTCCTCTCCGACGTGATAGCCGAGTGCCTTCGCAGTGGCCGCATCGAGGACGAACTCGTCGGCCTTGTCAGGGTCGGCGATCCGGCCCTGCGTAATGGCGACAGGATCTTCCGTGAAGTACAACCCGTTGACGCTGGCATCCGCGGTAAGGGAAATGCTCGCCGGTAGTGGTCGGCCCTTGGGGGTGAGTGGGCCCATGTTGAGCATCACCGTGTCAGCGACGCGTTCGACGTGGGGCAGATGGGACAGCTTTCGCAACAGGGCGGGGTTGTACGCCGAGTCGAGCCCGATGGCCGGGTTGATCACCCCGTCCAGAACGAAGAGATTGGGGACGTGCGAGCTCGCCACGAGGTCGGAGAACGAAGACTCGGTGCTGCGGGCCGCCGCGACGGCGCCCATGGAGAGGCCGCCCAGCGCGCCGACGAGCAGGACGACCGAGACGAAGTAGGACCGCTCCGCTCCGAAGGTCGCCCGGAGCCTGTACCAGGCGTAGGACAGGGTGTGCCGCATCACCGCACCGGCGGGGCGGCTTCCTTCTCCCCCAGGTCGTGGAGGGCGGCCCGGGCCGCCCCGAGCCCGCACATACCGTGAACGCCCCCACCCGGCGGGGTGGCGGCCGAGCAGAGGTAGACGCCTTTCATCGCGGTGCGATAAGGATTCCACCGTATGGTCGGCCGGAAGATCATCTGCCGGAGCGTGGCAGCGCCCGCGTTGATGTCTCCCCCCACGTAGCTCGGATTGTGTTCTTCCTCGGCCACGGCGGTGCAGGTCGAACGGCCAAGGATCAGGTCGCGGAAGCCGGGGGCGAACCGCTCGATCTGAGCCTCGATCCTGGCGGTCATGTCGACCGCCGACCCGTTGGGGACGTGGCAGTAGGCCCACAGCGTGTGCCGGCCTTCGGGAGCCCGACCCGGGTCGACCACGCAGGGCTGGGTCACCAGACAGTAGGGGCGGTCCGGGTGCCGCCCCGCGTTCACGTCGGCCTCGCTCCCCGCGATCTCCTCGAAGGTACCGCCCACATGCACGGTCACCGTCTGCCGGCACCCCTCGGCGCGCCACGGGACCGGCCCGCTGAGCGCCCAGTCGACCTTGCACACCCCTGGCCCGTAGCGGTAGCGGGAGAGAGCCCTGCCGGACGCGGCTGGCATGGCGTCACCGGCCATCTCGACGAGCTGGCGCGGGGTGACGTCGAGCACGACGGCCCGGGCCGGCGGCAGCTCGTCGAGTCGCTTGACCAGGCGGCCCGTCTCGATCCGCCCGCCTTGCGCCGAGAGTTCGGACACCAGGGCGTCCACGATGGCGCCGCTGCCACCTTCGACGACGGGCCAGCCGTAGCGGTGCGCCAGCGCGGTGAAGAGGCGAGGGAAGACGCCCGAGAGCGGCGCGGTCAGGGGCAGCATGGAATGCGCGGCGGTGCCGGCCACGAGCGCGCGCCCCTCCTCGGTGCTGAACGCCTTGGCCATGTGCCGCGCCGACGGGAGCCCGCGCAGGCCGAAGCCGACGGCCGCCAGGGGGTGCGTCGGAGGTGAGCGCATCGAGCCGAGGAAAGCGGGCAGGATCTTGTCCACGTTTCGGACGAGGGGCGAGAAGATGCGCGCGTAGACCCCGGCGTCCTCTCCGAGCGAAGCGGCCACCTCGTTGACGCTGTCGCCGACGCAGATGACGCGCCCGTCGTCGAGCGGATGAGCGAAGGCGATGACCGGGGTCGACAGCCGCACTCCGTGGGCAGGCAGGTCGATGGCGCGGAAGGCGGGCGAGGCCACCAGGAGGGGATGGACCGCCGAGCAGACGTCGTGGTGGAAGCCGGGCAGGGTCAGCTCGGCGGTTCGGCAGCCGCCTCCGGGTTCGTCCGAGGCCTCAAAGACGTCGACCGCCAGTCCCGCCCGGGCCAGGATGAGCGCCGCGACCAGACCGTTCGGCCCGGCACCCACGACGACGGCGTCCGCTCGTCTCACCGGTTCGTCACAGTGACAGTGTCGTCGCTTCCTCGGCCCCGATGACCGGCACGGGGCTCTCGGCAAAACGGCGCAGGGTCTGATCGACCTCTGCATCGGTCCGCTCCGGTCGATGGTGGAAGAGCGCGACCCGACGTACACCCGCCTTAGTCCCGAGCTCCACCCCGTACTCCGCCGCCGCGTGGCCGAAGGAGCCTTCCGCCTCCACTTCCTCGGCGCGGAGGTGGGAGTCGTGAATCAGCACGTCGACGCCGCGCGCCAGTTCCAACGCCGCTTCGTGGTACTCGCCGATCCCTTCGGGGCCCGGTCCGAGCGCAGTGGGGCAGTGGTCGGGGATGTACGCCACCGACGAGTGCCCGTCGCTGACCCGGAAGCCCACCGTGCGTCCGCCCTTGTGGGGAACGTCGATGGCCGTGACGCTGAAGCCCTCGGCCTCGAATGCGCCGCCGGGTATCAGCCCGAACTTCCAGTCACCGCGCAACTGTGAGGGTCCGATGGGGAAGAAAGGCGGCGACATCATCCGCTCGAGCAGCCCTGCCGCGTCGGTCCGGTCGTCGTCCGCCGGCAGGAGCAGCGTCACCGATGCGTCATGGCGATCGCCGCTGGCGAAGAACGGCAACCCCTGCACGTGGTCCCAGTGCAAGTGGGTCAGGAGTATGGTGCCGCGGAACGGGCGGTCACCCAGGATCTCGGGCAGTCGGCGCAGGCCGGTGCCCGCATCGAGGATGAGGCGCGGCGTGTCGGCTCCCTCCCCGTCGTGGGACAACGCGACGCTCGAGGTGTGCCCGCCATAGCGGCAATAGTCGGGACCCGGCGCGGGCGTCGACCCGCGAGTCCCGCAGAACGTGACGCGCACCGCTTCAGTCTCGCGCGTGATCCTCGCGGCGATGGCCCATCGACAGCTCCTCCAGATGCGAGCGGTCGATGAGATCGGCCTCGAACATGGCCACCCGGCATGGCGTCACCGCGACGTTGCTCGACGTGCGAATGCCGCCTTCGAGGTGCGCACGCTCTCCGAGCAGTGCGCCGGGCCCGTACTCGGCCAGCCGTTCCCCGCCGCGCTCCACGCGCACGATCCCGTCAAGAACCAGGAGGACCTCTGTGCCAGGCTCTCCCTCCTTGAAGAGGAAGCTTCCTGCGGGGTAGCGCTCGATACGCCGCTTGCCGCCGCCTTGCATGAGCTGTGCCGACAGCGATGTCTCGAGGGCCGACTCGACGGCGGAGACCAACGCCTCGGAGTCCTCGTCTCCCCACGGGCTGTGCTTGCCGAACGACTTGCGATACCAGTCCTTGAAGTCGGTCAGGCCCGACTTGTGCGAGAGCCTGTTCTCGGCGTCGTAGACCCAGTGACGGGGGAACCGGCTGGCCCCCGTCAGCACGTGCTCCGTTCGCCCGTCCGCGTGCAGGGTCAGGGAGAGCGTGGTCCACACGAGGGGTGCCTGCCATTGCACGAAGGGTCGCCGGCGCACCCGCCGCGGCGCGGGAACCCCGGTACGGCCGCCGCAGGTCTGGACGAAGCGGACCCAGGTGTCTCCCCGCTCGGGCGGCCGTTGGATGTCTGGCAACTGGACCGCCTGGAAGCGGTGCTTGACCGCGCCCAGGTTCACCATCGTGGATCCCATCAGGCCCCTGCCGTCGTAGCCGCAGTCGACGATCCGTCCGGCACTGTCGACTGTGACGTAGGCGCCCAATCGGTTGGCGAAGCGGAACCGGTCTTCGTCGCGTAGCTTCTCGACGTCCATTCCCTCGGTCGGCGGTGGCGGGTCGTAGTGGGTGATCCCCGAGTCGAAGGCCAGACGCTGAGCACCTTCGATCGCCTCGGTGGGGATCCACGAAAGGGAGGTGACGAGCCCAGCGTGCCGGGTCAGCGGTTCTGTGGTCATGGATCCCAGCGTCTACCGGCGTCAAGGAATTGACGAGTGTGGTGACAGGCGTCTGGAGGTGTGCCTAGCACCACCGTTGCCGGGATGGTTCCCACCTGTTGTCAGCGCCCCGTGTGTGGGAGAACTACATCCAATGGATGACGCAGCGGGAACCGGCGCCGGCACGATTTCGGTGCTCCTGGCCGACGACAATCTCATCGTCCGCGAAGGTGTCCGGGCACTGATCGAGCGGCACAAGGACCTCCGAATCGTCGGAGTGGCCGCAGACTACGACGAGGTCGTGGAAGGAGCCACGTCGCTCGCCCCCCAGGTGTTGGTTACCGATATCCGGATGCCTCCGGCCTTCAACCGCGAGGGCATCGACGCGGCCAAGGAGGTGCGCAAGCGGCATCCCGGGACCGGCGTCGTGATTCTCTCCCAGTACGACGACCCTGAATACGCCGTGTCGTTGCTCGCCGAAGGATCCGCCGGGTACGGCTACCTCTTGAAGGACCATATCGCCCAAGGCGATCAGCTCGTCGACGCGATCCGCGCCGTGGCGAGCGGGGGTAACGCGCTCGACCCCAGTATCGTCGACGCGCTGATCCGGCCGGTCACGTCGGACGGCGGCCTGACGCCCGCCGAAGAGGAGCTCCTCGGCATGGTCGCCGAGGGCAAGCCAATCAAGGCGATCGCCGCCTCAAAGCGGCTGCCGCCCGAAGCGGTCGACGCCGCGGTCGAGGCCGTCTTCGTCAAGTTGGCGGAAGGGGTGTCGGCCGGCACCGAGGGTGCGCTCCAGCGGCTGCGGTTGTTGCACAAGGCGATCGTCGACCGCGAAGAGCAGGGGGAGACGCTCTCACGCCTCCTCCCGGGCGGCCTGGCGGAGAAGCTCCGACGGGACGGCCGCCACATCGGCGAGACCGAACGGGTTGTCTGTACCGTCCTCATGAGCGACATTCGCTCGTACTCCACCATCGCCGAGCATGCGGACCCGAGCCAGCTCGCGGGCCAGCTCAACGTGCACCGCGCCGCCATGAACGAGGCCATCCTGGGCGAGAACGGCACGGTGATGCAGTTCGTGGGGGATGCGGTCATGGCCGTGTTCGGCGCCCCCTTCGAGCAGGAGGACCATGCCGACCGGGCGGTTGCGGCCGCATTTGGCATGCACGAGAAGCAGTCGCACATCAACCGGCAATGGGTGGAAGAGGGCCTGCCCCCCTTCGGACTGGGCCTGGGTCTGTCGACGGGCGAGGCTGCCGCCGCGCTCCTGGGCTCGGAGGAGCGGCTGGAATACACGCTGGTCGGAGACACGGTCAACATGTCCCAGCGTCTCCAGCAGTTGGCGGAGGCGGGTGAGATCGTGGTCTCCCAAGGAACGGTCGAGGCTTGGAAGTGCCCCCGGGAAACGGTCGCGCTGACGCCCCAATTGGTGAAAGGACGCGAGACCCCCGTGATCGCATACAGACTGGTGGACGACGCATGCAGGTCGGAGGACCACGCAACGAAAGAGAGAACCTGACATGGACGCCTTGGTAGTGGAGAAAGTTCGCAAGACGTTCGAGGCGGAGAACGCACCGGTGCGGGCACTGCGCGGAGTGAATTTGGTCGTCCCGTCCGGGGACTTCGTGGCGCTGATGGGCCCCTCGGGATGTGGCAAGTCGACACTGCTCAACTTGATTGCAGGGCTCGATGTCGCTGACGAGGGCACGATTAAGGTAGCGGACGAGCTCGTGACCGGCAGGACCGAGGACGAACTGTCCCAGCTGCGCCGGCGCCACATCGGCATCGTCTTCCAGTTTTTCAACCTCCTTGAAGGGATGACCGTGCTCGAGAACGTCGCGCTCCCCGCCGTCATCGCCGGTCGGAAGCGCAAGTTGGCCGAGAGCCGCGCCCGTGATCTCCTTGATCTTCTGGGCATCGGTGACAAGGCGGGGACGGTGCCGGGCATGCTCTCGGGTGGACAACGACAGCGTCTCGCCATCGCACGCGCCCTGGCCAACGAGCCGACGCTGTTGCTGGCCGACGAACCGACGGGTGCGTTGGACTCGGAGGGCGGCCAGGAAGTCATTGAGCTTCTCAGCCGACTCCATACGGGGGGCAGACAATCGTGCTCGTGACGCACGATGCCGGCGTGGCGTCGGCGGCCAACCGGATTGTGCGCATGCGGGACGGGAGGATCGAAGTGGAAGAGGAGCTCGAAATCTCGCTCGTCGTCCAGTCGTAACGGGGAACTGGTCGGTGACGGTCGGAGGTGACGTGAAGCTCGAGGTGGGCGATCGGCCGACCGCTGCTGCCGCGGCGCCCGGGTCGGCGGTCTTCGGCTCCTTCCGCCTCCTCCAGGTACTCATCCTCGGGCTGACGGTTGCCGGCGTCGTCAGCGGCCTGCGGATCACCGTCCCAGGAGGGATCGCGCCGGTCACCGCGGTGGCGTTCGGCCTGACGCTCGCCTGGGCCTTGGTCGGATTCGTCGACACCCGAGCGCGCGAGCGAACCGGGACGAAGGTGTCCCCCTTCCATCTCTTGGCCGGGGTGGATGCCTTCGTGGCGGCGGTGGCGCTGACGGCGGGCCGCAAGGCGGACACCCTGCACGCGTCGGGCGGCGCACGGGACATCGCGACCATGGCCGCCATCGTCGTGACGGCGATCTCGTTCCACTTCCTCCTGGCCCTGCCGGACGGCCGCCTGCACGATTCCTTCCGGCGAGCCGCCGCCGTGACCGCCTACGTCGTTGCGATCGCGGTCGGGTTGGTGCTCATCGTGGCGCATCAACCCTTCACCATCGTGGACGGGGCCATCAGCTGGGCCATCGCGGGTGTCCTTGCCCTCGCACCGATGCGCGCCCGCTACATCGCATCCATCGGCCACCACCGCGAGCGGCTGGAATGGTTCGGCATCGGAGTGACTCTGGCCGCCACGGTAGCGTTGGCGGCGACGGTGCTGCACCTCCTGGTGGGCTGGCCGGGCCCCTTAGGTGCCGTCACGGCAGGGGCGACGGTCCTGGTCCCGCTCGGCCTCTTGGCGGCGGAGAGCCGAAAGCTGGGGCCACACGGGAGTCGGGGACTCGTCCAGGTCCTGGCGGTGTTCGGGTTCGTCGTCGTGGTGTCCGCCATCTATCTCGTCGTGGTGCTGGGCCTCGGGCACGCGCCCAAGACGACCGGTGATAAGGAGGTCCTGGCGCTCTCGATGGTCGCCTCGGGGGTGGCGGCACTCATCTTCGTGCCGGTGCGCGAGCGGTTCCTCGGGTCCGCCACGCGCTTCGTCTACGGTTCGCGCGAGGCACCCGACGAGGTGCTGCGAACCTTCGGCAGCAGGTTGACCCGAGCCATCCCCATGGACGAGTTGCTCTTGCAGCTCGCCGAGTCCCTGCGCAAGACGATGAGCCTGACCAGCGCCGAGGTCTTCACCGGAACAGGCGAGGTCCTGGAGCGCACCGTGTCGGTTCCGGACCTGGGGCATGGGTCCATCCTCGTGTCGCCCCGGGAGCGGCCGGTCGTCACCCGCGCCGGAGTGTCGGGGACGGCCTGGGCGTCCGTCTGGCTGCCCGCTCTGCTCAAGGAGCGCGAGGAGGAGCAGATCCGGGTCGCGCCGGTGAGCCACGCCGGCGAGCTGTTGGGTCTGATCGTGGTCGAACGGACCTCGATGGCGAGCGCCTTCTCCGAAGACGATGACCGCGTGCTCGCCGACCTGGCCCGCCAGGTCGGGTTGGCTCTCCACAACTCTCAGCTCGACACGGCTTTGCAGACCACGCTGGACGAGGTCCGCAAGCAGGCAGACGCTCTACGCGAATCCCGGGCGAGGATCGTCGCCAGCGGTGACGCTGAACGCCGGCGGGTCGAACGCAACCTGCACGACGGCGCACAGCAGCACCTGGTCGCGCTGGCCGTGAACCTGCGTCTGGCCAAGGACATCATCGTCGACGATCAAGAGGCGGGAATCGAAATGTTGGACCAGCTGGCAGGTGAGGTCCAGGAGACCATCCAAGAGCTTCGCGAGCTCGCGCACGGTATTTACCCCCCCCTCCTGGTGGACAGCGGGCTGGTCGAGGCCCTCCGCGCGGCCGGAAACCGGAACCCGCTGCCGGTCACGATCGTCGCCGACGGGATCGGCCGCTATCCCCCGGAGACGGAAGCGGCCGTCTACTTCTGTTGCTTGGAGGCGTTGCAGAACGCGGCGAAACATGCGCCGGACGCACGCGTGGAGGTGCGGTTGCGGGAGGAGTCCGGCGGCCTGCTGTTCACCGTGTCCGACGACGGGCCCGGGTTCGACCCGGCGAAGGCGCAGCGCGGTCACGGCTACGTCAACATGGCCGACCGGCTCGGTGCGATCGGCGGAACGGTGCGCTGGGACTCCGAGATCGGGAAGGGGTCCCAGGTGCGTGGCTCGGTCCCTCTCGTATGAGATGGGTCAGGCGGAGGTGAACGCCTTCACGTCGCGCTCGCCCCAGAGCCGCCGCAGGGTGTCCGCGCCCAGGTGCTCCTTGTTGAGGTAGGCCCGCGCACCGCTCGTGGCCACCTCCGGCGGTAGGTCGCCGGCGTCGTAGGTCGAGCACAGGATCACGACGACCCCGGGGTGCCGGGACACGATCGTGCGCGTGGCCTCGATCCCGTTCATCTCGGGCATGTTGATGTCCATGAGGACGAGGGCTGGGCTCAGCTCCTCCTCCAGCGACACCGCCTCGATCCCGTTGGCGGCCTCGCCGACCAGTTCGAACTCGGTGGTCCGCTTGAGGACGGCCTTCATGGCAGCCCGGAAGGGCGCCTGGTCATCGACGATGAGGACGGGGAGCCGTTCACCCATCTAGCCATTCTCGCACGGGAGGCGGAAGGAGGACCCGGGTGGTGCCATGCGCGAGGGTGGTGGTGTCACCCTCCCCCGGGATCGCTCAGGTAGACGAGCACGGCTTTGACTCGGCGGTTGACGTCCCGCTCCTCGGTCAGGCCCAGCTTGGAGAAGATCGAGTTGGTGTGCTTCTCCACCGCGCGCTCGGACACCTGCAAGGAGGCCGCGATGGCCGCGTTGCTCTTGCCCTTTGCCATTTCGCCCAGGATCTCCGACTCCCGCGGAGTGAGCCAGGACAGGTCCGATTTCCGGCGCGACGACTTGGCCTCGATCAATTCGTCGACGATCTGCGGGTCGATCATCGAACCGGCCTGGGCGACCGTACGAATGGCCTGAGCGAGCTCGTCGGGGCCCGCGACCTGCTCCTTCAGCAGGTAGGCCCGGCCTGCGGATCCGGTTTCGAGCAGCGCCAGTGCGTACGACGGCGTCTTGTACTGACTGAGCACCACCACGCCAACCTCGGGCTTGTTCTCCCTCAGCCACGACGCCGCCTGTATCCCCTCGTCCGTGCCGGTCGGCGGCATCCGGATGTCGGTCACCACCACCTGGGGTGACTCCCTCTCGATCAGGTCCAGGAGCTGGGGAAGGTCGGCTGCCAGTCCGACGAGCTCGAAATCGGGCTCGCCGTCGATGATGCGCGAGATTCCCTCTCGGAGGAGGGCATTGTCCTCCGCCAGCGCCACCCGGATGCTCGCCATATCCAGCGACCGTAGCGCGTACGCCGAAAGTGGCTTGGTCAGAGGCACCGGAGCCGTGGTGGTGGCACCCCGCCGGCGCAGAAGGTGGCACCCTTGGTGAATCTCCCTCCTTTGACGACACTGCATACCGGTGGAGCAGACCAGCGCGAGAGACGGCGCGCCATGATCGAACACGGGTTCGGTGTGGCGCTGTACCGGATCCGCTGCACCTTTCGGCGCCGCTGGGCCGGCTACCTCTCCCTGGTGCTGCTGGTCGGGCTGGTGGGGGGTCTCGGGCTCGGTAGCCTGGTCGCGGCGCGGCGCACGCAGTCCTCCTTCTCGACGTTCCTCGCCGGCACCAATCCGTCGGATCTGCTGGTATCGGTCTACAGCGGAAACTCGGGGGGCTCGGCCAACCCCAGCTACAGCCCACGCCTCACGCAGGCCATCGCCCGGCTGCCCGGCGTCCTCCACGTCGCACCCGGGCTCGAACTGACGGGCGCACCACTGACTTCCGACGGCTCGCCGAGGCTCAGGGTCACCGGCCTGGCGTACCCCGTTGCCAGCGTCAACGGCCTCTTCTTCACGCAGGACCGCATGGCGGTCACCGAGGGTCGCCTCGCATCCCCGCAGCGGCCCGACGAGATCATGATGTCGCCGGTGGTGGCCAAGCTCCTCGGGTTCCACGTCGGCCAGCTCATCCCTTTCGGGTTCTACTCGAACGCGCAACAGGGCCTGCCCGGCTTCGGCACCAATGCCGTCCCGCCCGCCGTGCGCGTCGACATGAGGCTGGTCGGGCTGGCGTCGTTGAGCTCGGAGATCGTGGAGGACGACGTCGACGTCCTCCCGACCTTCATCCCCCTCACGCCGGCGCTCACCGCGGAGCTGCTGGCACACAAGGGTGAGTCGTTCACCGGGGCGCTGACGTTCGGGATACAGACGAGAGATGGCAGCAACGGGGTACCGACGGTCGAGCGCGAGGTCGCGCGTCTGATCCCGTCCGGCGTCATCTCCACCGATCACCTGCTGGCGCCGGTCGTGGACAAGGCCGATCGCTCACTGAAGCCGATCTCCATCGCGCTCGGCGTGTTCGGAGGGGTGGCCCTCCTGGCTGTGCTGCTAATCGCGGCCCAATTGATCGCTCGCCGGCTCCGTGCGGAGGCCGATGACGTCACGGTCCTGCGGGCGTTGGGTGCAGGGCCGGTCGATACGATCCTCGATGGTCTCATCGGCCTCGTCGTCGCGATCCTTCTCGGAACGCTGCTCGCCGTCGCGCTCGCGGTGGCAATGTCACCGCTCGCTCCCCTCGGACCCGTGCGTTCGGTCTACCCCGACCGCGGCATCTCCTTCGACTGGACGGTGTTGGGCTTCGGCATGCTGATTCTGGTCATGCTCCTGAGCGCCGTGGCCATCCTGTTGGCCTACGTGGCAGCTCCACATCGCGTCGCGCTGCGGCCCCGCGTCCAATCGACAACGGGCGCGCAGGTGGTTGCCGCCCTGGCGCGAGCGGGGCTTTCCGCCTCCGGGGTGGTCGGGGTGCGCATGGCCCTCGAGCCCGGAGAGGGGCGTGCCGCCGTGCCCGTCCGCTCCATGCTGCTCGGGTCGTCGCTGGCGGTTGCGCTTGTCGTGACGACGCTGACCTTCGGCAACAGCCTGCAAACGTTGGTGTCGACCCCGTCTTTGTTCGGGTGGAACTGGACGTACATCCTCAACCCGGTCGGATCGGGTGGTGGAAACGTCCCGCAGGTCGCGTTGACGATGCTGAGACACGACAAGGACGTTGCGGGTTACTCCGGCGTGTCCTACAACGACATGGAGATGGACGGCCAAGAGGTGCCGTTCCTCATTTCGAACGTCGGTGCCGCTGTGACGCCGCCCATCCTCACCGGCCACGCCGTCGAAGAGGCGCATCAGGTGGTTCTGGGCGCCGCGACGATGGCGCAGCTCGGCAAGCGACTCGGGCAGTCCATCACCGTGACCTACGGCGCGCCGAAGAACGAGCCGATCTACCTGCCGCCCACCCGGCTCGTCATCGTCGGGACGGCAACGTTTCCGACTATCGGCTTCGCCAGCACGGTCTCCGACCACACCTCCATGGGGACTGGCGCGCTCCTGTCGTTCCAGATGTTGCCGAAAGCGTTCGCCGCGGCATTCGACAGCGGACCGAGTCCGACGCTCGACGGGCCCAACCTCGCGCTTGTCCGGATGCGGCCCGGGGTGCCCACCAAGGTGGCACTTGCCAACCTGCACCGCATCGTCGTGGCCACAGACAGGGTGTACGCCTCCCTTCCTGGTGGAGCGAGCGGCAACGCAATCGTCGTACAAGGGGTGCAGCGCCCGGCCGAAATCGTGAACTACAAGACGATCGGTCTCACGCCCACCCTGTTGGTGTCGGGGCTGGCGCTGGGCGCCATCGTGGCGCTCGCGCTCACCTTGATCGCATCGGTCCGTCAGCGTCGCCGCGACCTCGCCCTTTTGAAAACGGTCGGGTTCGTGCGGCGTCAGCTGGCGGCCGCCGTGGCGTGGCAGGCGTCAGTCGCCGCCGCCGTGGGCATCGTGGTCGGGATCCCCCTCGGGGTCATCGCCGGCCGCTGGTTGTGGGACCTTTTCGCGGACCAGATCTACGCCGTGCCGTACCCCACGGTGTCGGTCATCTCGATCGTCCTCGTGGCCCTGGGCACGCTGGTGCTGGCCAACATCGTGGCGGCCGTACCGGCGCGGACCGCGGCTCGAACGCCCACGGCGATCATGCTGCGGGCGGAGTAGGGAACAGCTTGACGCGAAAGCCGTCAGGCCGAGCTCTGGGCGGGTATGACCGCTGCCTTCAAATCCCGCAATGCCGCATCAAGTTCGGCTGATCGGTTTCGCCGCGCTGCGTCGGCGGCGGCCAGCTGTTCCCCGGTCGGATGCCCCCCACCGGAGCGCAAGAGGAAATCGGCCTCCACGGCGAACGCGAGCCCGCGCAGACTCTCCGCAGACCGAGAGCAGAGGGCGCGGCTCGCTTCGTCTGGAGCGGAAGCCGCCCCTCGGTCGAGTGCCGCAACGGCCTCGTCGACCCGCACGCCGACGTCAGCCCGGTGTTGGGCATCGTCGGTGGATGTCAACGACGCCACGAGCTCCCTGGCAAGCTCAGCCGCCGTCACCGCGGGCAACATCGTGCGCCGCCAATCGGCCGCATGCGCCTGCCTCCGGTTGCGCGCGATCAGGTAGAGCACGAGGATCGCCGCCAGGGCGATGGCCGCGGCCAGCAGGACCCAGCCCACGACCTTCGAGTTCGATGAGGACGTCGTGGCTTTTGTCGTCGTGGTGGTGGGGAGGGTGGTGGTGGTCGTGGACGGATGCGTTCGGGTCGTCGTCGTGGTCGGCAGCGTCGTCGTCGTGGTCGGTGGGGTTGTCGTCGTGGTGGTGGTGGCCGGCGCCGTGGTCGTCGTCACCGCCGCCGTCGTAGTGGTCGTGTCCTGCGCTGCCGCACTCCCGCCAATCAGGAGGCCGAACACGAGCGGCGCCGTGGCACACGCGCCCAGCATCGTCCCGGCCAGCCGGGCGGCTCTCGAATGCATCGAGCACAGCCTACGGGCGCCGGCCGTGGCCCAACGGGACCATGGGCGGCGTCAGGGTGGTTCGGAACTAATCGAGCGTGCGAGCCTTGTACAGGCGAGGGGCTTCCTCACACAGCGATTGAGTCTGTGCCGTGACGAGCCCACCGGCGCGCCACAGGCGACCGCTGGCGATGAGGGGTGAGCGCCTCGATGAAAAGGCTCACGCACGGACGGCGCGACGTACGCGTGACTCGCAGGCCCGATCCGTGCGCGGCCGGGCACCTGCGGTACCCTCGTCGCGAGCGACCGGAGGACCTATGCACGTCGACATCCATGTGCCACGTTTCACCTGGCCCGGTGGGCCTCAGGCCATCGGGCCGACGCTCGCCTCCCTGGCTCAGACAGCCGAAGCCATCGGGGTCCGGACCCTTTCGGTCATGGACCACTGGTTCCAGATGGACATGATGTGGCCGGCCGAGGAACCGATGCTCGAGGGGTACACGACACTCTCCTTTGCCGCGGCCCAGACTGAGAGACTGCGGTTCCGGCTCCTCGTGGGCGGTGTGACGTACCGTTACCCGGGACTGCTGGCCAAGACCGTGACCACGCTTGACGTGCTCTCGGGCGGTCGGGCCGAGCTTGGGCTGGGAGCCGCCTGGTACGAGCCGGGAGCACCGCGGGCTCGGTGTCCCCTTCCCGCCGCTGAAGGAGCGGTACGAACGACTCGAAGAGACACTGCAGATCTGCTTCCAGATGTGGGGCGACGACAACGGGCCCTACGAGGGCAAGCACTTCCAGCTGGCCGAGACCCTCTGTTCGCCGCCACCCGTCAGCTCGCCTCGGCCACGGGTGTTGATCGGGGGAGGCGGAGAGCGCAAAACGCTGCGGCTCGTCGCGACCTACGCCGACGCGTGCAACATCATCGGCAATGCGGAGACCGTCGCGCACAAGGTGGGTGTCTTGCGGGATCACTGCAAGGATGTCGATCGCGATCCAGCGGAGATCGAGGTGACGGCGCTCATCATGGTTGCCGACAACGCTGGTCCCGATGGCATTTTGCAAGAGGCCGAGGCGCTTGCCGCCGCGGGCACCCAAGCGATCGTCATTCGCTCGACGGGTCCAGCACCGTCGCAATGGCTGGAGCAGACATGGGCGCCCCTGATACCGAGGCTGGCCGAGATCGCATAGCTGGTCACCGATCGTCCGTTATCTTGCAATCTGGGCCGCTAGCTCATCCGGAAGAGCAGGGGACTTTTAATCCCAAGGTGCCGGGATCGAGACCCGGGCGGCCCACCGATAAAACACCAGCACAAGGGCTTAAACAACGCCGAGTCCTCTCCCGCTGTGGAAGCCGATGCTACTGAATGCTACTGTTTGGCTAGCGGCGTCTCCCGCAAATCGAGAGAGCAGCCGGCGGGAGGTGGGCATGCGAGGTCACCTGCGAGAGCGCGGCGACGCTTGGGAACTTCGTGCATATGTCGGCCGGGATCCGGTAACGGGACGCGAGAAGTACAAAACCCGGACTTTCCGGGGCGGTAAACGTGCCGCAGAGGCCGAGCTGGCCCGCTTCGTGACCGAGGTCGCTGGCGGAGGCCACGGCGCTGGCGACACAACTCTGACTGAGTTGATCCAGCGCTGGCTCGACCTGGTGAGGGAGGACCTGTCACCGTCAACGGTACGAGGCTACGAGCGAATCATCCGCTGCTACATCGATCCAGCAGTTGGAAAGGTACCTCTGAACAAATTGAGGACTGATCAGCTCGACGGGTTTTACGGACAGCTTCGTGAGAGCGGAGGAGAAGGCGGTACGCCACTGTCTCCGGCGACCATCCGCCAGACCCACGCGGTGATACGACGAGCACTACATCAGGCCCATCGCTGGGGATGGATTGCTACCAACCCGGCGACGCTGGCATCGCCGCCCAGGGTTCATACTCGCCCCGTTAGTCCACCCAATCCCACCCAGGTTCTTGAGCTCATCGACCAGGCGAAGAAGCTCGACCCCGAGATGGCGTGCTTCCTCTTGCTGGCCGCGACTACTGGGGCACGAAGGGGCGAGCTCTGCGCGCTCAAATGGGAAAGCGTCGACATCGGGCACGGCACAATGCTCATTGAGCGATCCCTCGTTGAGGGTCGCGGAGCCGAGCTCATCGAGAAGGACACCAAGGCGCACTCGGCGCGTCGAGTGGCTCTCGATGATGGCTCAGTTGAGGAACTCGAAGGTCACCGAACGGCCTACGAGGAGCGAGCTGCCGAATGCGGGACGCATCTCCGGAAGTCCGCGTATGTTTTCTCGGTTGATCCTGATGGTCGTCGACCGTGGGTTCCCAACGAGGTGACCAAACGGTTCATCCGGATCCGCAAATCCGTCGGTCTTGGCGGCGTCCGACTCCATGATCTTCGGCACTTCACGGCCACGCGGCTCTTGGCCGAAGGCGTGCCCGTGCGGACAGTCAGCGGTCGTCTGGGTCATGCAAATGCTGCAACAACACTTGGCGTCTATGCCCACTTTGTCGCCGAGTCAGATCGAGATGCCGCTGCCACGATCGGATCCGTCCTGAGCAGAGGAGTCCTACCAACAGGCGGTCCTGAGGATCGCCGCTAAGCGCGTCGATGGCTTAACGAGCTCGTCGCCTACACCGCGATAGTGCGGTCACTCTTCGTGTTTCCTCATTTCTGGGTCCGGTGTTGCGAAGTCCGAATGCGTGACACTCCGGGCGGCTCGACAGGTCTGATCACGTCGGCATCATCCATTGGCCGGTGCTCCTTAAGGGCCACATCCACTGATCTTGAGCGTCGTGTCGGCGTCTTTGGTGAGGTGCCGTCATCGCACCCGTCGATCAGCTCGAAGATGGCTTCTGTTCGTCGACGAAGATGCGCTCCATCGCTGTGCCAGCGAACTTCTCGCGCATGAGTTCCTTCAAGAGCAGCACCGCCTCAAGGGGCCGATGGTTCACCACGAGGCGTTGGCATTCTCCTTGCTCATTGCGGGTCACCGTGACCATCACTCCGACGGGCTGTCCACGAACCGCAGATGTGTAGTCCTCCACAAATTGGTCAGGTCCGCTATCGCCCACGAATCGGAATTCCTGTCCCTCGTAGAGCTCCCGAGCGAACCCGACGATTGCGTGGATCTCGTCCGGGCCCTGGGCGGCCCCTTGCATGAAGGCACCTTCCCCCGTCACGTCGGGTGCCAGGCGATCAAGCCACCAGGGGTAGTAGTCATGGCGTCGCTTGGACGGATCACCGCTGCCGGCGTACAAAGGTCTGCGCTCGCTCATAGCAATGTTCTCCTGTGTTCGTGGACCAAAAGACCTGTCAGGATTCCGCGCCGAAATGCTCGTCGAGGGGTGACGCCACGAACTCCCGGCCCAGCAGGTCAGAGACGAGCACCACCGAGCTTCGAGGTCGATGGTTGATAATCACGTGCTCGACCGTCCCCGAGTCGTCGTGATACGTCATGGTTACGACGCCGGTCGGCTGGCCCTGAATCTGTGTCACGTAATCCTCGAGCCGGCAGTTGTGGGCACACTTCCCGTCGTAGTCGACCTCTTGGAACTCCTGGAGCTTTCCGAGGCGAGCAACGACCTCTCTCACGTTCTGGGCCCCCTCGACCAAGCCCTGTATGGCAGCACCCTCGAGCGTCACGTCGTCTGCCAATCTGTCCAGCCACTCGGGGGAGTAGCCGATGTGGCGCTCCTGGGCATCTGCGTTTCCGAGGTAAGCCGGATCTCGAAAAGTCATCGTGCTTCCTCCTTCGCCGGCCGATGTGCCGTTTCCTGGGGACCCAGCACACTGTGGGGCGATCGACGACCGGCTCGCACCGGTAGAGATCCCGGGCCTTCGGGTAGCGACGCTGCGTCCCTGACCGTCGCTATCCCCGAACGACGCCAACCAGGGACCTTTCCGGGCGCGACCGCGACTGCGCGAGCGCGACCGTCGAATGAGGGTCAGCGACTGCAAGGAGAACACCCGTGTTGACGATGCGAAGGGATCGAATGGGCGAGTTTGCCCGCTACCGAAAGGCGATGGCTCGAGTGGTCACCAGGCCGTTCGCTCTCCCGGCAAGGCTCTGGATATCGAGCCAAACGACCGCGGCGACGCCGGAGCGCCGCCTCATCCGAGTCCCGGTGCCATTTCGTCAGGTCGGGGGAAGGGGCCGGAACAATGTTCAGCGCTAGAACGAGTGCGCGCCGATTGCGGCATCTCCGTCAGTCGGTCAAGGACCCCTCCCCGGCGCGACACTTCCCCGACGCTTGGGATTTCGATGCGATGTTGGACGAGCTCTACGCATGGGCATCGAGTTTTCCGTGGGTCGAAGAAAGTCGTAGCAATAGGGACGGCATCATCAGGATGTTGGCAATTGACTGTCCACCCCTCTCACGCAAGGCGCCCTGGTTCGCACTGAAGGTGCGAAACGACACATGGGGCTCTGAGCCAGGGATCCTCGTGGTGCTTCCGGCGGCACTGGCTCGTAAGGCGGTTGGGAACGGATGGGCGGTCGGCACCGAGCCCCTCGAGCGGCGCCGCTCGCTCACGGTCCTGGAATTGCCGACGTCTCGGCAAGAGTTCTGCGCCATTCAGCGCGTCCTCGAGGCAGGCTATGCGTGCACATTCGATCGTGGAGACTAGGCGACCAACTGTCTTCGCCACGGCCGCCAAGCCAGACGATCAGCTCGCGAGCTCCTCAAGTCTAAACCCCGACGAAGGTCGCTTTGCCGGGGCAGGGTCCTGCGACCGACTTCAGCTCAGGAAGGCGTCGAGGTCTTCCGTGAACTCGTCATGGTGCTGGAAGAGAAATCCGTGCCCGGCATCCTCGTAGATCTGCACTCGGGCGTCAGGCAAGAGTCCCGCCAAAAGGTAGGAGTATCGGGGGAGCACCATAGGATCGCTGTCGCCGTTCGCAACCAAGATGGGACACTTGATTGCCGTGACTCGTTCCAGCGCCGAGTGGTTTGGGATCCCCCATGCGCAGACAGCGTCATATTGAGCAAGTCGCGTCCCCCAGCTCACCTGCCCATCCCGGTCCTCCGTTCGAGCGAACATGCGACCCAGGGATAGCTTCCCCGCTGCTGAGCTCTCGGGCGAGTCCGTATAGAAGACGCCGAGATAGCCCTCGGGATTGGTGCCCGGCCGGCCGACCGCCTCGATCACCTGCCGGTGCCATCCGTGCATGCCGGGGGCTCCCTGCGGTGCCGAAGAGGCCAACACAATCCGGTTGATCAGGTCGGGACGGATCAGGGCCACCTCCTGGGCCACGAAGCTGCCGATCGAGTAGCCAAGGAGGTCAACGCGCTCGAGTTCTAGCGCCTCCACGAAGGCGAGAGCATCGACGGCCATCTCTCTGATGGTGTGGGGGGTCGCACCCGTCGAGCCGCCGACACCGGCATTGTCGAATGTCACGACCCGCCGGTTTGCCGCCAGGCCGTCGATGAGGGCTGGGTCCCAATTGTCGAGGTTTCCTCGAAAGTGCTGAAACAAGAGGAGCGCCGGCTCGCCTGCTCCCACGTCCCTGTACGCATACTCCAGGCCATTTGGAGCCTGGACCAGCCTGTTGGGTGCGGCGGCATAACCCGTTGCAGTCGAACTCTGCGATGCCATCGATGTCTCCTCTGAGAAGGCACACGCAGAGACGCGTGTGCGCAATAGGGCGGAGCGCCGCAACCAGCCGTCGATCTCGGCCAGCTGCGGCGCTCCGGGGGACGCGCTGTGAGCGGGTGGGCGGATGCGGGTCAACTCAGTCCTCCCAGACACGTCCCGGCAGCCGGGTCGTGATCTCCTGCAGCAGGAACCCGTTGCCATCCGGGTCGCTGAACGATGCCCAGGTCTTGTAGGACCGGTTCTCTGGGTCTCGCCCGGGGACCCGTCCGCCGGCGAGGTGGAAGACCTCGCTCACCTCGATCCCTTTCGCCTCCAAGGCCGCCCGAGCCGTGTCGATGTCCGAAACGGCCAGGATCATGCGTTGGGCCGAGCCCGGCTCGGCGTCGGTCAGGCCCTTGCCGAACGCAATAGAGCAGCCAGAGTGTGTCGGTGTGAACTGGACCGCTCGGTAGTGATCTCCAACGACGATGTCAGCGTCGAAGCGCCACCCCAGGCTGGCGTAGAAGTCCTTCGCCCTGTCGACATCCGTCACCGGGAGCGTGACGACCTCGAGACTGAGATCGCACAGCTGACCCAGGTCTGCTGGGGATGTGTCCGTCTTGATTTCCGTTGTACTCATGAGAAGCTCCTTGAACGAGAACCGTCCTCGCAAGGCTGGCGGCAGATTGCTTTCCGTGGCACCCGTGGGAAACCCTGGTTCCCGGTGCGAGAGTCTCTTGGCAGGCCCGTGAAGTCGCTGGCGGCGTGACCTGACGAGTCTGGAATCGACCCAACAGAGCGCATCACCCGTGGTTGTAACGGGCGCGACATGACGGCGAAAAGTGGGCCAATGAACGGCGTGCCGCGGGGTGCTCCCATGGCCGACCAGGTGCGTTCCCCGGGTGCAGCGCGGGAGTTCGCCAAACGAAAGGAAAGCAAACATGTCAGTCAAAGTCAAGGTGCTCGCCGTTTTGGCGAGCCTCGCCGCCTTCGGAGGCGTGACGACCATTGGAGCCGCGTCGGCATCTGCGGGGACACCGCAATGCGGCAGCAGCTGCATCGGCATCTTCAGCGCAGAGTACGGCACGACCACCAATCCGGGATTCGTCGAGACGGTACGGGGCGGCGTGGCGCACGCGGGTGTGCCCACTGAGCTCTTCCGCATCAGCGACACGAACCCGGCGGAGGACTTGCTGCCGCTCGGCGGCACAGTGACGAGCTTCTACACCTCGGGCAAGGTCTCCGCCACCGTGGATCACGAATACTCGGGGGACATGGCGGCGCAGATCGAGTACGCGCCGCTCGGCAAGCCGACAGGCCTGTGCGCAGGCCTGGCCACGAAGCCCTATCAGAACGAGGGTCTGACGCTGCAGCCGTGCAGCACTCCAGGCACAACGGTCTGGATCATCGACACCGCGGTCTCGTCGGTGAAGGGGGCCTTCGCCTTGGTCAACGGCGCCAACCGGGAGTTCACCCATCCCTACGGGATGACCTACTACGTCAACCCGGCCATCGTGCCCGCACAGATCCGGGTCGCTCGACTCCAGATCAACGCCAGCCACCCGACGGCGCCAGTCCGCCAGCTGTGGGGAGCCGTGTTTGGGCCTCAGAGCTGATCAGGAGCTCCTCCCAAACATCGAGATCAACGTCGGCGCCATCCCGATTGCGGGTGGCGCCGGCGTTGGGTCTCTTACCAGAGTCCAGATGGGAGAGGAGAGCATTCGTGGGAATCGCACGCACAACGACGAATCAGATGCGCTTTCGTGGCCGAGGTTCGCGGGTCACATCTCTCTGCACGGGAGTCCTGGCGGGAACGATCGGAACCGCCACCATGGACGCGGCCCTCTACGCCCGCTATCGCAGAGATGGGGGGACAATCGGGTTCTTCGGATGGGAGACCAGCGAGTCGGCGAAGTGTTGGCAGGACGCGTCAACCCCAGGACAAGTTGGTAGACGACTTGTCTCGACTCTGACGGGTCGGGACCTGCCGGATTCCGCGGCGCGGACCACCGTCAACGCGGTCCACTGGGCCACTGGCCTGAGCTGGGGTGTGGCGTACGCCATTGTCGGCCGAGGACGACCCAGTCCCTGGGACGTGGTGGCCGGACCGCTCCTCGGTCTCAGCGCATTTGCCTCCGGCTACGCCATCCTTCCGGCCATGAAGCTCTACGAACCAATCTGGAGCTATGACGAGCAGACATTGAAGAGAGACCTGTCCGTCCACGTGGCGTTCGGTACGAGCACGGTGTTGGCTGCGACCATTTTCGGGCGGGCGATGACCCGTCGCACTGCGCGAGGGAACCTAGGTGCACGGGGAGCCTGAGGGATAGAGACCAGGGCCTTTCACGGACGCCATCGTCCGTTCTCAGTGGCAGCCTCCAAGGGAATTCAGTGGAGGGAGACTCGACAATGCAAAGGCGAGCGCTGGTGCAGCGACGACCGGCTGCTCCGGACCGGAGCTGGTGATGAGCGACGACTCGGACAAGATTGTGTCCCAGCGGGGCCCCGACACCACGACGGCATCGGCAACGACTCCTCGTGGTGGGGCGCGGGGTGCCCCGAAGCAGATTCCAAGCAACGACGCCGGTCCTCGAGGAAGCGCACAAACAAGGCCGCCGGTGCACCGCCTTTCTTGGTTCTGGGTTGCCGTCGCCATCCTGCTGCTGTTGAACTGGGGTGCTTTCGTCATGGCACGACCAGCCTCCAAAACTCGGGTCACCGTGCCTTTCAGCCCCTACTTCCTGTCCCGCTTGAATGCTGGCGACGTGAAGTCGATCACGACGACGGGAAACGCCGTTCAAGGTACATTCACGACGAACGTTCGATACCCCGTCGGTGATCGCCACGCGCCGGCCACGGACCTGTTTTCGACACAGGTGCCGACCTTCTGGGACAGTGCACAGCTGACCCGGCTTCTCCAGGCGAAGGGCGTGCAGGTGAACGCGCAGTCGACGAGCTCCGCGACGCCCATTTGGGAGGACGTGCTCCTTGGGTTCGGGCCGACGGTTCTTCTGGTTCTGTTGTTCGTGCTCTTGGCGCGCCGAGCCTCCGCCGGTGGGGGGCTGGGTGCGCTCGGCAAGTTCGGTCGGTCGCAGGCCCGAAAGATCGATCCCGACCAGATCACGGTGACCTTCGCCGATGTCGCTGGCATTGACGATGCCAAGACGGAGCTGGCAGAAATCGTGGACTTCTTGAAGCACCCGGACCGCTACACTCGCCTCGGAGCGCGGATTCCACGCGGCGTGCTGCTGTTCGGACCGCCGGGGACTGGGAAGACTCTCTTGGCGCGGGCCGTCGCCGGCGAGGCAAGCGCGGCTTACTTCTCCGTTTCGGCGTCAGAGTTCATCGAGGGCATCGTCGGGGTCGGTGCTGCTCGGGTCAGAGATCTGTTTGCCACGGCCAAGGCTACGAGCCCGGCCATCATCTTTATTGACGAGCTCGACGCAGTCGGCAGGTCGCGTAATGCCGCCGCGATTTCCGGCGCAGACGACGAACGGGAACAGACTCTTGACCAAATCCTCACGGAGATGGATGGGTTCGACTCGACCGAATCGGTGATCGTGCTCGGCGCCACCAATCGTCCTGATGTCCTCGATGAGGCATTGCTGCGACCTGGCCGCTTCGATCGGCGAGTGGCGGTGACGGCCCCAGACCGGGCCGGTCGCACCAAGATCCTCGCCGTCCACGCTCGATCCGTGCATCTCGCGCCGGGTGTCGATCTCGATGCCGTCGCAGCGCTGACCCCTGGAATGGTGGGTGCCGATCTCGCCAATCTCGTCAACGAGGCTGCCCTGTTGGCGGCCCGGCGTAGCCATGAGCTCATCGACGCGCACGACTTCAGCGACGCGCTCGAGAAGGTCGTTCTCGGTACGCCAAGGGGCATTGTGCTCAGTCCGGCTGACCGCGAACGCACCGCCTATCACGAATCAGGCCACGCCCTTGTGGGCATGCTGACGCCGGAGGCCGACCCGGTTCGCCAAATTTCGATCGTGCCCCGCGGCCTCTCCCTTGGTGTCACGCTCTCCACGCCAACTGCTGACAGGGTGTCCTACTCATCCGATGAGCTTTTGGCGCAGATCAAGGTGGCACTCGGAGGCAGAGTTGCTGAGGAGATCGTGTACACGCATCCGACGACGGGAGCCGAGTCGGACCTCGATCATTTGACGAAGATCGCGAGACAAATGGTCGGACGCTGGGGGATGAGCTCCCAGCTCGGGCCCGTCACCGTGTTGCCGGACGATGCCAACAGCGGTTCGGACGCCCCCAGGAGTGTCTCTGCGCACACCCTGTGGATCGTGGACCAGGAGGTGCGAGAGATCGTCGATCGCACCCATAAGGAGGTCACGATCCTGCTTACCGAACATCGCCAACAGTTGGACAGTCTGGCTATGGCCCTGGTCAAGGCGGAGAGTCTCGACGCAGACGCCTCCTACGCGGCGGCCGGGTTCGCAGCCTCGGAGAGACCTGCGCCGTCACACGCCGAGCTGCGGCTCCCAGTTCCGGCGTCCACCTGAACCAGGCCGCTCGTAGCCGTGGCCAAGGTGGCCACTTCACCTCCCCAAGACCAGTAGATCCCGCGGGTGCGGGTGCGGCCGAGTCGTCGGAAAATGGTGGCTGAGAAACCCTGTATGCCGGGAGGCCACAATGACTACAGCGCAGACGACGGACAGTGAGCAAGGTCGACAAGAGCCTGGCGGGCGCACACTCGACATGAATCTCGAGGTCGTCGTCATCCCGGTCTCCGATGTCGATAGGGCAAAGGACTTCTACGCCAGCCTGGGGTGGCGCTTCGACGTCGATCGGAAAAGGGACGGGCTTCGCCTCGTGCAGTTCACGCCCCCTGGCTCCGGGTGTTCGATCCAGTTCGGGGAGAACGTCAGTGCGGTACCGCCAGGGAGTGGCGACGATCTCTACTTGACCGTGGTCGACGCAGCGGTGGCACACGATGACCTGGTACAGAAGGGGATTGCCGTCGAGGACACGTATCACTGTGACTCGGGAACCTCCTGTCGCTTCGATTCGGCCGCTTCTGGGCGTGTCGCTGGCGTGTCCCCGGACCGGGCGAGTTACGGGAGCTTCTGCCGGTTTGAGGACCCCGATGGCAATCGCTGGCTCTTGCAGGAGGTGACCGCGAGGGCGCCTGGCCGAATGCCGGCCGACGAGACGTCTTTCGGCTCGGTGCATTCCCTGGCCGCCGCCATGCGACGGGCATCGAAGGCCCACGGAGAGCATGAGGCGCGTATCGGGGCGGCAGATGAGAACTGGCCCGATTGGTACGCCCAATACATGGTGAGCGAACAAGCAGGGACTGATCTGCCGTCTTGATCGGCGTCGACACATGGCCACAGTGCGAGAGCAAACAACAGGTGCCGGCAACCCCCCAGAGACGGAGGCACCCGACAAGTTCGTCCTGACCTTCGGGACCAAGGCGAGCTGCGTCGACGGCACGCAGGGCCGCGTCATTCGGGTCACCGTGAACTCGGACTCTCGGCGGCTCGAACGGATCGTCCTGGAGACTGTCCGGCCGACCCGAGCCTACGTCGTGCCCGCAAAGTTTGCCGACCAGCGGTCCGGTGTGCTCCAGATTGCCTGTTCAGGCCCCGAGCTGACCCGCTACGACGAATTGAGCGTCCTGGAGGTGCTGCCGGCCTCAGCCCTCCCACCGTGCTATCCGCCGTGGCAACCGTTGCAGCGGCTCCAGGTCGACCTGCAGAACCCCTTCGGGCGCCTCTTGGTGGGCGAACGTCACCTCCGACTGCAGCCATCTGAGGTCGAATTGCCTGGACGTCAGTTGGCGTTCGGGGTAGACGGACTGCTCGGGAACGTCGAGGGGTTCGTGACGGAGCCCGGCGGTGTGGAGGCTCTGGAGGCTGTCTTGGTGTCCAGGTATGGTCGGCGTCGAAAGGTTCTCTGCGCTCTTCCAGTAGCGCGCCTGCACGACTGGCGTACCCTCACCTTCCTGCTCGATGACCGTGATCTCGACGATCTCGACGATCTCGACGCAGTAGAGCAGTACTGGATGTGACCGAGGCAGTCAACATGCCGAAACGCTTGCTCGTGGAACTGCTGCGGGTCCAGCCGAGGGAAGCCGAGGTGCTCGCGGCACGCTTGCGATCTGCGGGCACGAAGTGTCTCTCGGAGCCGATCCCATCTATGAATCACTCAACTTCGCAGACGGGGTGCCCGTCCTCGTCGCCGAAACGGACAGGGCTGAGGCGGCTCGGATTCTGGCTGAACCAGCCGCGTCGGCATAGGGCGTATGCCGGACTGCACTTTTTGCTGAGTCGTTGACGTCGTGCTGAAACTTCTGCCGTCGTCTCCACCGATCTTCCCCAAGTTGTGCAGGATCTGTGGATCATCTCGAGTTCGGTGTCGCATGGATCGAAAACGGGTCGTCCGATCCGACTCTGATTGCCAGGCTATGCGGACAAGCATCACACGGGACCCGGTGGTGCGGCGGGGGACATCTCACCATCGGGCGCCACAACCAACTCTCGTCACACTTAGACGACGAGCCCGGATGCAATCACCTCGAGTTGTCGGATCCGATCCTCAATCGGCGGATGCGTGTCGTAAAGACGGTGGTACCAGCCCCTGTGATGTCGCAACGGATCATCGATGCACATCGCCGCAGTCACGTGGTTCATGCCCTTGAAGGGGAGCTCGTTGTGTTGCAGTTTTTTCAATGCGGTCAAGAGTCCTGTGGGATTGCGCGTGAGGTCGACTCCATCGACGTCAGCCAGTCCTTCTCTCCCCCGGGAAAGGGCGAGTCGGATCAGGGGTCCGACGACGAATCCCACCAGGGCCAGGAGTGCGCTCGCACCGAAGAGGACAAGGGCAAGTGCGCCTCCGCCGTCGCCGCTGTCGTCGAGCAAGGCGCTCCAATAGGCCCCCCTCCAGAGTGCGCTGGCCAACAGGGCGGCAATCCCGAGAAGTGTGCCGACGATCAGTAGGAGCCTGATGTCATGGTTGCGGATGTGGCTCATCTCGTGGCCGGTGACGCCCTCGAGCTCCTCGTGGTTCATGAGCTCCAGAAGCCCCGTGGTGTAGGTGATTGCCGCCCGGCTCGGACTGATACCAGTGGAGAACGCGTTCGGCGACGGGTCCTCGATGACGTACACGGCGGGCGTGGGAATGCCCTCACCGATCGCCAACGCGTCGACCAGTTCACGGAGCGGACGATACCGATCTCCGGTAGCCGGCGTTGCTCCCGAAGTGCTCAGAATGAGCCTGGCTCCCGCCAGGAGCGAGAACAGGACGCCAACGCCGGCGAGGACGGCACCGATGACGACGCCCGCTGCGGCAGCGGTCCGCACGGCGTGATCCGACCACATGCTGTTCCCCGCCGGCGAGGGCCGGAGAGTGGCCCCCAGGAGAGCCCCTATCAAGGCGCCGGCGATCAACCACAACAGCACGAAGGCCGCAATGAACAAGACACTCCGTCGTTTGTTTCGTGCGATGGCCTCGTACACGTGAGCAAGCTCCGTGAGTCGTCAAGCGGCGGGGTTGGTCTGCTGATTGCGGGATCCCGGGAAAATGACCGTCGGGGTCGAGCGGTCGTCCTCTGTGGCACTGAAGAAGGCCCGTGGTGAGAATCGGAACAGAGCGGCCACCACGTTGCGGGGGAATGTCCTGAGTCTGATGTTGTAGTCCCGCGCGCTTGTGTTGTAGTAGCGCCGTGCGTACTCGATCTTGTCCTCGGTCGACGTGAGGGTCTCCTGCAGCTGCACGAAGCTCTCGACCGCCCGGAGCTGGGGGTAATTCTCTGCCACGGCGAAGAGCGACCGCAGAGCGCCGGTCAGGGCATCCTCCGCGTGACCGATCTGGTCGGGATCTCCTGACGCGCCTGCCGCAATGGCCTCGGACCGAGCTCGAGTGACCATGTCGAACGTTCCCTGCTCATGCGCTGCGTAGCCCTGCACGGTGCTGACGAGGTTTGGAATCAAATCGTGCCGGCGCCTGAGCTCCACATCGATCTGCGACCAAGCCTCTTCGGCGCGCGTTCGCCTCTTGATGAGCCCGTTGAAGACCAACCAGGTCGCCGCGACGAGGACGACCACAACCACCAGAACCACGATCACTGCAACCATTTCGATTTCCTCCTTGCTTGATTCGGGCCACCTCCGATTCCGAGCCTTCTGCTCGTTGGAGAGGCCGGTACCGGCCCCGTTCAGAGGATGAGCAGGGCGATGACGACGATTCCAACGAGGACTTCGAGCCCGATCAGCACCCAGGTCATGAGCCGTCGCACCCCTCGCTCCTCCTTTGCGGCACGCCACTGGCGCCGCACGACGCTGAGCGGCCACGCCCCTGAGTCTTCGGGCTCCTGGCGCTGCCGCGTGGCAGCGGAACCGTTCACGTCAGTCATTGGACTGGGGGCCGCACGGGAAGTGGGCGGAGAGAGGGGTGTCGGCGAATTCGGCCGCAAGCAGGTCGGCAAAGTGGTCGATCGTCGAGTGCGGCCGGTAGCTGGCTGCGACGTGCTGCGTCTGCCCAGCGTCGTTGAACTTGATCAGGACGACGCAGCCCAGCGGCCTGCCATCAACGACAGCGGCGTAGTCCTCGATCCACCCGTTCCCGTAGGGGCCGACGGAGAGGAACTCCTGACGCTCGTACAACGACTTGATCTTCAGGACGACGGTCCGCAGCCTCTCGGGTCCGACGATCACGCCCTCAACCATGGAACCCTCGAGGGTGGCGTCCTCGGCCACGTCATCGAGCCATTTCGGGTAGTAGTCCTTCAGGGCGGGGTCCCCGTGGCACATGTACGTCGCCTGCTTGTCATCTGTGATGGACATAGTCAGCTTCCTTTCCTTCGATTTCATCTCGGCGCCGTCTGGACTGATCCCCGAGGCGTGCCTTCACCACAAGGCTGAGGGATCCAAAGACCCGTCGCGCCCGTAGCTCCCACGGGTCGCCATCCCCATGCCTCCAGCGGCCACTTCGCGACGGTCATCACGTCCAAGCCGAAGGCCTCTGCTACCCGGTCTCGCCCAGCGCTCAACGGCTGGCGCATGGCAGAGGCGAGGACTCTGCGGAGCCGGCCGCCCCGTTGGGTGATCCGGCACCTCTCCTGGGCGACTGGAGAGCGCCTCCAAGCCTGGAAAGGCGCTGCCAGGTCGGCCCGGGGCCGACCTATTCCATTGTGTCCGTCGAGATCAGTCCGAGCCGTCAAGGTCCGGCGCTCGACACGTCGAACGCCTCGGCTTCGCCGACCTTGACTGCTCTGGCGCTTCTTTGCGCCATGTCGCCGATCGCCAGGTTCCCACGCCCTGAGCTGGGGTGTGGGCGTTCGTGTGGACGTTCTTGTGGACACAGGCATCGGGCCTGCTGTGCTCCGAGGAGGATGTCGGGACCGATCGGGTCGGTTAGCTGATGCCGCCGGCGCCGTCCTCGCTTCCTTGGCCCACCAGGTCCAGCAAGGCGAGCCGCGGAACCAGGCGCCGGCGCCCGAGCCTGATGACGGGAATCTCACCTCCAGCGACCAACTCGTAGGCGAAGGCGCGAGAGATGCCGAGCAGGTTGGCAGCCTCGGTGACGGTGAAGACGAGGCGGTGGCCGCCTGGTTGATCAAAGCTCTTCTTTGCAGTTTTCATCGCATCCTCCTTGCAAAAGGGAAGTTCCTCTTCTATTTGTAAGAGCCGCTGGAAACCGCGTAACCGAACAACATCGAGGTCAGAGGGGCGAGGTTCCACGCTTGAACGAAGTCGTCCTCAGGAGCAAGCCAAACGTACGAACCAGGTTTTCGAGCGGGAGACTCGGAGGGGAAAGGCACAGGAGGTCGGGAGGACAACGAGCATCAGTGAAAGGCAAAACAGCACACCGAGCAACAGCGACGACAAAACAGAGTCAGGCATTTCCCCAGGTCAGGACCCAGATGTCCGCGTTCTTCCGTACTGCTTCAAGCCGCCCTTCCCCTCGGGCGGCGGCTGCGCCGCCGCCTCGGCCGGGCGGAGTGCCTCTCGAGACGTCGAATCACGAATCGTGCCGATGACACGCCCCCAGATGTGTTTGCTCGGAGCGCGATCCGAACCGGGGAGGATCCGCACAGAAGTCAATCGTAGATAGCTGCACCTGAGAGTGGGTCGAAGAAATGGATCCGGGAGGTGTCAACGCTGAGCCGCAGCCGGTCCCCGGCCTTCACCGATAGGCGGGGGTCAAGGCGCGCCACCCCCTCTCCTTGCAGCTCGAGCCCGTCACCTCCGAGCTCGACTCCCTTGTCGTCGTGAAGCCCTTCCGCCTGTATCCGCGTTGCGTCGATCGCAAAGTGGACGTGAAGCTCACTGCCAAGGGCCTCTACGAGGTCGACCTTGCTGTCAAGTACGGCGCCGGTGTGAGTCTCGGCGGGGGTCAGATGTTCGGGTCGGATGCCGATCACAACCGCCTGATTCTTATAGGCCGCAATTCCTGGCCGCAACAACTCGATGTTATGGACAAGCTCAAGGTGCTGGTCGCCGACAACGAGGGTGCGTCCGTCAGCCGACAAGCCGCCCTCAAATAGATTCATTGCCGGGGACCCGATGAAAGCTGCAGTGAAGAGGTTGTTGGGGTGGTCATAGACCGCCCGTGGAGCATCGCACTGTTGTAAATCGCCCGAACGGAGAACGGCCACTCGATCGCCCATTGTCATTGCTTCGATTTGGTCGTGAGTGACGTAAATTGTGGCCACTCCGAGTCGGCGCTGGGTGCGTAAGACCTCGGCGCGCATCTGCACGCGGAGCTTCGCGTCAAGATTGGAGAGCGGTTCATCCATCAAGAAGGCTGAGGGCTCGCGGACGATCGCACGGCCCATCGCAACTCGCTGGCGCTGACCGCCGGAGAGCTCCCCCGGCTTTCGGTCGAGCCACTCGCTCAGTCCGAGGCTGGCCGCCGCCTCGCGCACCCTCTTTTGGATTTCTGATTTCGGCACCTTGCGAAGCTTGAGGGGAAAGCCGATGTTGCTGGCCACGGTCATGTGAGGGTAGAGCGCGTAGTTCTGAAAGACCATCGCGATATCTCGGTCCTTCGAAGGTACGTCATTCATGACATGCTCGCCGATCCGCAAGGTGCCTGAGGTGATTTCCTCTAATCCTGCGACCATGCGTAGAGCTGTGGTCTTCCCGCATCCGGACGGGCCGACGAGAACCATGAACTCTCCGTCATCGATTTCGAGATCGAGTCCGTGGAGGGCCTCAAACCCATTCGGGTAGATCTTCTTGATCTTTTCGAGCGTAATTCTTGCCAAATCCCGGCCCCCAGGTGATTCCCTCCGACAGCCCGCGATCGCTGTGACAGCGTCTATCGCTTGTGTCCCGCCGACGCCTTGTGCGAGATCCATTCACATAAACGCAGGTCGATCAGGGTGACCCTCCCAAGCCGGCAAAGTCACACACTTCCGTGCGTGCTTGCACAGAGCCACTCCAACGCGAGCGTACTCGTCGGGGCTGCGTCGAACTGGGAGATAATGCTCTGTCTGCCCTGTGGGAAGTCCACTCGCTGAACGACAACCTGGCGTCCATGTGCTGCGGGCTCTAGGGCGTCGTAGCGACAAAGGCTCGTTCCCGTGAAACGGGCAGAGGCAGACCCCCTGCCGGTTCCAATGTGGCCTCGCCAGTCTGACGACTATCGATTTTGAGCTGGCGTTCGCTGCACGCGTCGATCAACTGCCCTGGAAGACAGAGCCGTAGTAAACGGAACCTTCGCTAGCACTATCCCACCAGCCCCCTGACACGTCGGCGATTTGCCGACGCTGTCGCCGGCGTCAAGGAGGGCTAATTCCGGGCGCGACCGGCTCAGAATCTGTAGGTAGGAAGCGGTGAAGCTGGCCGCGGGAGCTGATGCCGAACTTGGTGAAGACCTTGCTGAGGTGGTACTGGACGGTGCGGGCACTGATGAAAAGCCTGGCGCCGATCTCTGGGTTGGACAGGCCGTCGCGGGCCAGACTGGCGACCTGGGCTTCCTGGGCTGTCAGCGGCTCGCTGTTTGGCCGGGCTCGGGTGACGGCGGTGCGGGGTCGGGCGGTCTCCCCAGTGGCTGCGAGCTCGCGATGCGCCCGCGCGGCGAAGCCTTCCATCCCGATTTGGTCGAGCATCTGGCATGCCGTCCGCAATTGCTCCCGCGCCTCGGTGCGGCGGCGCTCGCGACGCAGCCACTCGCCAAAAAGCAGATGGGCACGGGCGAGCTCCGGATTGCCTCGCGTACGGCCGAGCCGGTCGATAGCTTCACGGTAGTAGCCCTCAGCGCTTTGCCCTTCGCTCAGCAGCGACCGTGCGCGGGCCTCGATACCTAGGCCAAAGTCGTATGCACCGGCCTGTGTCCACTCGGCAAGTCGGTCCATGGCCTCATCGGCCGCGAGCATCTCACCAGTGCGGACGGCGGCCTCGATCAGCTCCGGCAGCACCCACACCGACGCGTAAATATGCGAATGGTCGCTGGCTTGTCGCGCCACATCCAGGGCCTCTGCGTAACGGCTGAGCCCGTTGTAAAGGATGGCGGCCGTCCAGTGCGCCCACGTCATCGCGAATCCCTGACCTCCTGCCTCGGCCTCCTCCAGGGTGGTCCGGATAAGAGCGGTCGCCTCTTCTTCCTGGCCTCGCAAAGCGGCTAGCAACATGGCGGCGAAGGGTCCGATACGGATCCCGGTCGCTTCGCAAACCGTCTCGGCCTCCGCGATCAGCGACGCGCTGGCCGCAAAATCACCACTCAACGCCTCATCGCCAGCCATGCGGTTCAGTAAGAGCGGAAGCTGGCCCAGCGCGCCGAGGTCACGAGCCAGCTGGATTTGCCTAGCTGTCACGCTCGAACCGCCATGCCCAAACAACGCATCGTCCGCTGCCGTGGCCATCCAGCCCCATTGCAGTACCTCGTCCGGTGTGATCTCTGCGGTGGCGAACGCGGCCACTGCTTGCCTTAACATCGATTCGGCCGCGGCGGGGCCCTCGGTGCCCAGCAGAGACAGGCCGTCCAGCAGTTGGTCGGTCGGCTTTTGGGGGCTTGCCGCCGGCGGCAGGTGCCGGGCAGAGCGCGAGATCTCAGTTAGATCTGCTCCGACCACGAGGTGCCCGGCAAACATCGCGGCTTGCCACGCCTCCAGGTAGGTCTGGCGCGCGAGGGCCGGGTCGAGCGGTTCGAGCTGCCTTGCAGCATTCAGCAACAGCGGCGACGAGTCACGGCCCAGGCCGCGGGCGAATGCGATTTGCCCGCGCAGCAAAGTTGCTCGTGCTCTTTGCAGATTATCTAGCGGCCCGGCGTCCACCACGGTCAGCAGTTCCAGCGCTCGGTCGAAAGCGCCAACCTGCAGGTTTGCCTGCGCTGCAGCTAGAGCGCGCCCGGCGCGCCGGCCAACATCGCCGGTCAGCAGCACCGCCCGTTCGAAGAACGCGGCGGCGGCAGCCAGCCCGCCACGCCCCTGCGCCCGCGCAGCAGAATCTTCGAGCTCCGCCGCAACCTCCTCATCGGGGCCCGGCGCCGCCGCTGCACGATGCCACGCCCGGCGATCCGGATCCGCTTCCGCATTGGTCGCGTCCGCCAGTGCGGCGTGGATCAGTTGTCGCTCTTCCGGCGACATCGACCAGTACGCGGCCGAACGGGCCAATGGGTGCCGGAAGCGCATCTGTTGCCCCGTCAGGTTGGCCAGACCTGCTTGCAGCTCCGGCCCTGCGGCCTGTATGGGGATCCCCAACTGCCTGGCCGCCCGCCACACCAGCGACGCATCGCCGGACGGATCCGCAGCTGCCAGCTGCATCAGTCGCCTGGTCTGCGCCGGCAGCGATGTCAGCTGGCGGTTGAAACTCTGCTCGATCTGGGCATACAGGGGCACGGCGCCTGGCAGTCCGAACCCGCCTGCCAGCTCACCCAGCGTTAGCCCGCGCGGCAACTCCAACAGGGCCAGGGGATTGCCGCGCGTCTCGGCCACGATCTGATCCTTCACCCGCCGGTCCAGCGGCCCGGCCAGCACCGACTCCAGCAAGGTGCGAGCGTCGTCACTCGACAGCCCTCCCAACGCCAGCTCCGGCAAGTTGGCCAGTTCCTCAACCTGCACCCGCGCCACGAACACCAAGGCGACCGACTCGGCCTCGAGCCGCCGAGCGACAAACCCCAGTACTTGGGTCGAAGCGCGATCTAGCCAGTGCACGTCATCTACCAGGCAGACCACGGGCCGCTCTCCCGCCGCCTCTGACAGGAGCCCCAGCACGGCCAGGCCGACCAGAAACAGGTCCGGCGCAATGCCAGCGTCGATCCCGAGCGCTGCTCTGAGTGCGGCTTGCTGCGGCCCCGGCAGCCCTTCTAGATGCACCAGTATCGACGAGCACAGTTGATGGAGCCCAGCGAACGCCAATTCCATCTCCGACTGCACCCCCGCCACCCTGACTACCCGGCAGCCTGTCGCTCGGCCAGCGAGGTATTCGACCAGCTCGGTCTTGCCGATCCCTGGCTCGCCATGTACCACCAGGACGCGGCTCTGGCCCGCCCGCGCCGCGGTCAAGATGCGGTCCAGAACAGAGCGTTCGGAAAGCCGGTCCGTCAGCCCCGGCCCGTGACTAAACCCCGAATTGGTAGCCATCGGGAGTCAGGTTAAGTCGCGACCGCATCCTGGCGCTTACCCAAGAAGGGCGGTCACCCTACCTCTCGGCCCACCCGGTCACGCCTCGCACTAAAGGACTAGTGCGTCTTCTGGCAGGGGAGTACCCTCAAGTCGGATAATTGACAATGGCGCGGGGTGCCACATTGGCGGTTCGGGCGACTCGCCGCAGGACCAGATCATCGGGCACCGCTTGGGTCTCAAAGGAGGCTGACCGAGAGAGCCGTTCGGTGGGGAACGGTCGGCCACATAAGAAACGGGTACGGGTACACATGAGGAACCCAACGATCGGCAGACGCAATTTCCTCGGCCTCGGCGTGTTGCTGGGAACGGGCGCGGTCGTCGGCTGCGGCGTAGAGCCAACGGTGGGTGCTAGCTCCACCATGGGCCGCCGAAGTAGGTACACAATCGAATTCTGGAATTCCTTCACCAACAGCGAGCAGCAATCCGATTGGACGGAGGATTACGTCACAGCCTGGAACGACACCCATCCGAACATCCAGGTGAATTTGGTCATCAAGCCTGTTGCGAGTTTCGCCCAAATACAGCAGATCGCATTGGCGGCCGGTGCCGGTCCGGACATCGTGTACCAGGACGGCCCGACGCAGGTGATCCCTCTTGCTAAGGCCGGTCAGATCCTTGCCCTCGACAAGTACGCGGAGAAGTACTCTTGGCAGAAGCTCATCCTGCCCTGGGCCTTCGCCACCTCCACCTGGGACGGGAGGCTCCGATCGCTTCCGAGCGAGCTCGAGACGATGGTCGGCTATTACAACCCGGCCACGTTCGATAAATACGGTTGGAAGCCGCCGACCAACCTCGACGAGACAGAGGCCCTCTTCGAGGAGGCGGCAGGAAAAGGGCTGCAGCCGCTTACAGCGGGCAATGCTGACTTCCGTCCGGTCAACGAGTGGTTCGTTACCATGTTGTGGAACCATTACGCCGGCCCGGATGCGCTCTACCAAGCGCTCAGTGGGCAGGTGAAGTGGACCGACCCCGTGTTCGTCGACTCGATTGAGCTGCTGCAAACCTGGTTCAAGAAGGGATATATCGGGGTGTCGGCAGCCGACTACTTCACCACCCACTTCGACACCTGCTACGCCAATCTCGCTTCCGGCAAGGCGGCGATGTATTGGTCGGGGACCTGGGAGCTGGCCAACTTGCCGAGCTACTTCGGACCTGCCGCGCACAACAAGGAGGTCTGGACCTGGGCCAATCTTCCCCAGCTGCGAACCGGACTGCCGTCAATCATTAACGAGCTCTCAATCAGTGGTACGTACTCGATCAATGCCAAGAGCGGAGACCCCGACGCCGTCGCGCAATACCTCGGGTGGTACTTCGCGAACCGGAAGGCTGCGGCGCAAGGCCTGAAGCAGTTGGGGATCGAGCCGCCCCCCCTCCCCTTCACGTCGAGTAACTGGCTCCCGGGTACCAACTCCAATGATTCACGCGTATACGACCAGCTCACCCTGACAACCCAAAAGGGGTTGGTCGGCTACACCACATGGACTTTCTGGCCGCCGCAGTCAGATACCTACGTCATTCAGGAACTTGATGGTGTAATCACCGGCGGCACGACGGCTCGGGCCTATTGCGAGGGACTGCAGTCGGTGTTCGAGAACGAGTTGAAGCTCGGGCTAGTTCCCTCGCTGTTCAAGCCGGCATCGTACTGAACGTTCACCCTCGAGATGCAGGTACACGTGGGCGCCGCTTCCGAGAAATGCTGCTGTAAGTGATCGAGGTCGCAGGCGCTGGGGGGCGTGCATGACCGAGACCAAGGGTAGCGCGCTGGAGTATCTCCTCCCCGTCGATGCCCGGCGGGTCAGACGGCCTGTCCCGACTGCGCACGTTCGGCGACGGCGGGTCGCCTGGGCGTTCATGCTTCCCCTGGTGGTGGTGAACCTCCTCGTGATCCTCGTTCCGAGCTGTGAGTCCATCTATTACGCATTCACCAACTGGAACGGCGTCGGACGGGCCAAATTCATCGGGGCCAGCAACTTTGCCGCGATGTTCACCTCAAGCGACTTCTGGACTGCATGCCTGCACAACGCGTTCTGGACGGCGTTCTTCCTCGTCGTGCCCATGGCGATGGGATTGGCTGGAGCCTTCATGCTCTCGCGCATCCACCGTTTCCGCGTGTTCTTCAGAGTTGTGTACTTCGTCCCATACATTCTTGCCACGATCGTGACGTCGATCGTCTGGGAGAATTTGCTGAGCCCGCAGGACGGGATCGGCTTCGGGCTCAGCAAGCTGGTAGTGCCGTTCACGAATGTCCATGTTTCATTTCTCGACAACGTCGCCTTCCTTGGCAGCACACGCACTGCACTCCTTTCGGTGGCTTTCATCAACAACTGGCAGTGGTGGGGTTTCCTCGTCCTGATGTTTCTTGCGGCGATGCAAGGTACGGATGCCAGTCTCTACGAGGCGGCTCGCCTTGATGGTGCTAACGGGTGGAGGGAGTTTTGGCACGTTACGCTGCCGTCGATCAGGCCGGTGCTGATATTCCTCGTCCTGATGACCATCATCTGGTCATTTCTTGTCTTCGACTACATCTACATCATCACTCAGGGCGGGCCCGCCAACTCGACGCAGGTGGTCACGACGCTCATGTATAACGAGGCGTTCAGCGACCATGCAGCTGGCTACGCGTCGGCGATGGGGGTTTTCCTCGGCGTGATTAGCGTCGTCGTGGTCTTCGTTTACACGCGACTGCGCAAGCGGGGATGGAGCATTTGAGGGCGATGGCAGCGACGGTGAGCACCCGCCGGCCTCGCGGCTACCAGCCGGTCGCGGCGGACACCACCGTGCGCGTCGGCAGTCGGATGTCCCGAAGGCTGTACTACCTCGCACTGATTGTGCTAGCGCTCTACTCGCTGGGCCCGCTAGTGGTCTTCGTCTTCACGGCACTGAAGAGCGAGTCTGAGCTGGCGACGAACCCCCTGGGGCCGCCTCACCATTGGATGTGGAGCAACTTCGTCCAGGCATGGGATCAGGGCGACATCGGTACTGGACTGAAGAACGGGGCGATCCTCACCATCGGGACGGCGCTCGGGGTGTGCGTGATCGCCGGCCTCGCAGCCCACGCCATGGCGCGGCTCGACCTGCCTGGGACGAACGGCGTCATCCTCTACCTGATCGCCGTGACGGTGCTGCCAATCCAGCTCTTTCTCGTCCCCCTGTTTGAGCTTTGGAGCCGTCTCCACCTCTACAACACACTTATCGGACTGATGATCATCTACTGGGCGGTATTCTCCCCCTTTGCCACCTTGCTGCTGCGTTCATTTATGGTTGCTTTGCCGCACGATTTCGAGGACGCAGCAAGGATCGACGGAGCGGGGGAGCTCGGCGTCCTGTGGCGAGTCACGGTGCCTCTCGTCGCTCCCGGCTTCCTCACTGTGGCGCTGGTCTCGGGTCTTGCGGCGTGGAACCAATTCCTCTTAGCAGTGACGTTCCTGCAGTCGCCCAACCTCATGCCGATCTCGCTGTCGCTGTTCCAGTTCCAGGAGGGCTACACGCAGAACTATCCTCTTGTCTCCGCCGCCGCAGTGTTCATGCTTGTGCCTATGGTTGTGCTGTTCTTGGCACTCCAGCGTCGTTTCGTCGCTGGACTTTCGGTGGGTGGCCTCGGTGGCTGACAATGGGCGTAACTCCCGCTGGGCTCGGGCCGGCGACCGAAGGCGCCTGAATGCTCCTGAGGGCCAGACGAGGGGTCCGCCGATGCTGCATCTGCCCGAAGACTACTTCGAGCGCGTGTACGCGGGGGCACTCGGGAAGGCGCTCGGTGTCTACCTCGGACGACCGGTCGAAGGTTGGTCCTATGAGCAGATCGTCGAGCAGCTCGGTGACATCGAGTACTACGTCAACGAGAAGGTGGGCGTACCGCTGGTCGTGACCGACGACGACATCGCCGGCACCTTCACTTTCGTACGCGCGTTGGCAGACCACGGAAACGACATCTCAATCACCCCACAGCAGATCGGCGAGGCCTGGCTTAACTACATCGTCGAGGGGCGCACGATCCTATGGTGGGGCGGCCTCGGCAACTCAACCGAGCACACCGCCTACCTGCGCCTCAAAGCAGGAATACATGCGCCGAGAAGTGGTTCGATCGAACTCAACGGCAAGGTCGTCGCCGAGCAGATCGGTGCGCAGATCTTCATCGACGGTTGGGCGATGGTAGCGCCGGGACGCCCAGAGCTCGCTGCAGAGCTCGCTCGACGAGCTGCGAGCGTGAGCCACGACGGAGAGGCAGTTTTCGCCGCGCAGGCGCTTGCGGCGATGGAGGCGCAGGCCTTCGTTGAGCGTGATGTGGATGCGCTCCTCGACACGGGGCTGGCCATGATCCCCCGAGACAGCACTGTTGCCACGATGATCCGTACTGTCCGCGATTGGCACGCCCGTGAGCCAGATTGGCGGGTTACTCGCCAATTGCTCGTCGATAGCTACGGCTATGACCGCTACGGCGGCGACTGTCACGTCATCCCCAATCACGGGCTCATCGTCCTTGCTCTGCTCTACGGTGAGGCACAGTGGGACAGATCGATGAGTATCGTCAACACGTGCGGCTGGGACACCGACTGCAATTCGGGCAACCTCGGCTGTCTGCTCGGGCTTCGCAACGGTCTTATGGGTTTCGAGAGTGAGCGCGACTGGCGCGCCCCCGTCGGCGACCGCATCTACCTCTCAACCGCTGACGGCGGCCGGGCGATCACTGACGTCGCGACCGAAGCGCTGCACATCGTCAACATCGGGCGCGCAGTCGCGGGCCAGGCACCGCTGCGGCCGAAGGCCGGTGCACGTTTCCATTTCGAGCTGCCGGGGTCGCTGCAGGGATTCCAGGTCAGCGTTGGCAACGCCGGGATCACGAGCGTAGAAGGCCAGAGCCGCAGCGGACTTCGAAGCCTTTCCATACGCCCCGCCGTCGGCGAGGAGTTCGTCGTCGTTACGACAGCCACTTTCATTCCTCCCGACGCGCGGGAGATGCCCTGGTATCAGCTCTTCGCCTCGCCGACCTTGTACGGCGGCCAACGCATCGTGGCGGTCGTCGGCTCGGACAAGCACAACACCGTAGGGGTCCGATGTCGTATCGTCCTGAGGCACTACGACGGAAGCGACGATCTGATCCAGATCAATGGTCCCGGAGAAGCGCTTGCGCCGGGAGCCTGGAAAGAGCTCACTTGGCAAGTGCCCGACACGGGCGGCCAGCCGATCGCGGCGGTCGGAATCGGCATCGAGCCCGACGACACCCGAATGGATGCTCCCCCCATCGTCTACCTAGACGCCCTCGGATGGGACGGCGAGCCTGACTTGTCGCTCGACCGACCGATAGACGGCGGGACGATGTGGGTCCGCGCCTGGGTCGATGCGCTCGATCAGGGCTTGTCGCTGCACTCGCCCGAGCCGTACCGCTTGATCCAGAACTCCGGGCGCGGAATGATCACTCAGGGGACCGCCGAGTGGCGCGACTATACGGTCGCCGCGACCATGCGACCCCATTCTGCCGAGGCGTTCGGTCTTGCAGGCCGCGTGCAGGGTTTGCGACGACACTATTTGCTGCGGCTTGGCCGTGACGGGGTGCTACGCCTTATTAAAGTGCTCGACGGCGAACGCCAGCTTGCCGAGGGGCCGGTGCCGTTCGAGTTGGACCGGGAGTATCGACTCGAGCTCAACGTACACGGCAGCCGTTTAGTGGCCCGGGTTGACGGGCAACCCATCATCGAGGTCGTGGACGAGGATCTGCCGTTGCTGGTCGGCGGCATCGGGCTGGTCTGCGAGGACGGCCGAGTGGGGTGCCACTCGCTCCGAGTCCATCCTCTCGCCTAGCAGTGAGGCAACCCTCTCCGGACTCGGTAGTTGACTTATGAGATCGACATAGGCTCCCAGACGCATCTACTAGAGACTGCTCGTTGACGCAGGCGATTGATTCCTGGCGTTCAGAGGTGATCGTTTTGTTAGGAGCGCACTGCCTTCGGTGAGTATTAAAAAGGGGAAATTTCTTTACCCAGCTTCCTGACCTCCCCATTGTCCTGCCCCCGACCGAAAAGGTGGCTCCGCGTACGGACCGGACCAGCTCAGAAGGCCACGCCGATGCCAGCAGACCTTCAGCAGGGCTCAATGGCTCATAACCCCAGGTGAGGTGTCAATCCGGTCTCAAATCAAGACCTGAATGCTCCCGCCCTCCGATTTCAAGGGATATACCTCCAGAGCTGAGACAGCAGGACCTGCGAGCACCGCTCCGCTGCTGAGATCGAACGTCGAACCGTGGCACTGGCACATGATTGTGGTGCCACTCAGAAGGCCCCCTGAGAGCGGACACGGATTCCCCCCGCACGGACAGAGGTCATCGAACGCATAGAAGTTGCGCCCAACCCGAGCGATGGAGATCCGCCGTTTCTGATCCGCGATGTAGCACGGGACAACGAAATCGGGCGGGATCGAGTCTTCTGACGCGAGGGTCCGGAAGCTGGCTGAGGAGACATCGGGCATGCACTTCTCCTTCTCGCATGATGGTTAGTAGGGATAGTCGGGGATGATGTCAGAGCGCCTCGCGTCGAGCCTGAGTTCACCCGGTGCACCCGGCGGAACGAATGGGCAGTGAGGCATGATTGGGGCGATGCGTTCGTAGCCGCATCCGAGCGTCGGGCGGAGATCCGTCTCTCCCTTGTTGGGCCACAGAGACATCGCTCGTTCTGCAAGCGCTGTGATCATGAGCGACGGATTGACGCCTGGGTTGGCCGGCATGACGCTTCCATCGATTACGTGCAGTCCCGGCTGGCCGAACGCGCGGAGATATGGGTCCACGGCACCGGCATCCGGATTCTCGCCGATTGGGACGCCACCGACGAAGTGCGCCGAAGCATTTCGGTTGAGGATTTCGAAGAGAACGGCTCCTTCGTGTGCGTCCAGGTTTCTCGCGACCCGATCGACGAAATTCTCCACGATCGGGATATGGACGGCGGGAGGTTGCCCAGACGGCCGGCTACGAAGCCTCCCGTCGTGCCAATACAGTTCGATCGACGTGTCCGTGGTCTGCGAGCACAGCATGATCAGACTTCGTTCAGACCAATGTCTGGCATCGTCGAAGGACGCCACCTCAAGCGGATGATGGATCAGTTGATTGAGCCAGGCGGCCACCGGGTGACCCTGATCGCCGTGGAGATGGTACGTCTCGAGGAGCGCGATGACGTTGCTGCCCACCCCCCAGTAGGTGGGCTCGATGCTTGTCACTCCGTCTGGCCAGGTGCCCGACGTAATCGCGACGGAGCCAGGGGCGATGTGCACCTTTTCGGGGTCTCGTTCCCACTCACCATGGGTCCGGGTAAGGGCGAGCAGCTGCTCAGAGTTCGTTCGAGCTCGTTGTCCGAGCTGACTCGACAGTCCCGGCAATCGTCCTTCTGCCTGTAGGTGGAGCAACAGTCTGGAAGAGCCGTACGCATGTGCGGACACGATGACCTGTTCCGCCGTGACGGTGCGATGCTCCAGATGCGCCGCCCTCTGCACCCAGCCTGGATGTCGCGCGTGGACAGCGAAACCACCGCCGTCAAGCGGGTCGATCGCGTACACCTCAGTCAACTCGTGAACTCGGGCTCCGAGTTTTTCGGCGAGATAGAGATAATTAGTCGTCAGCTTGTTTTTTGCATTGTGCCCGCACCCGCTGTTGCAGTTTCCGCACGAGATGCAGCCCCTCCGCCGGGGCCCGACCCCGCCGAAATATGGATCGTCGACCTCGACCCCCGGGCTGCCGAAGTACACACCCACGGGCGCCTTGTTGAACGTCTTACCTCGCCCGATCTCGACGGCGGCCTTCTGGATGGCCCTGTCCACGTCCGTCGGCATGTACGGATAGCGGACCACGCCAAGCATGCGAACCGCTTGGTCGAATGCCGGTGCCAGCTCGTCGGCCCAGTCGGTGATGCCGGCCCACCCGGGTGAGTCGAAGACATGCTTGGGAGGGACGTAGAGCGTGTTGGCGTAGACATGAGACCCGCCACCCACACCGGCCCCACAAAGAACGAGTACGTCATCCAGGTACTCGATCCTCTGGATGCCATACATCTCAAGGTCGGGCTGCCACACATAGTGTGGCAGCTCCCACTGCGTTTTCGGTATGTCTTCGTCCTTCCAGCGCCTTCCCGACTCCAACACTCCGACGGTGTAGCCCTTTTCAGCGGCACGGAGGGCCGCAACACTCCCCCCAAAACCGGACCCGATGACCACCACGTCATAGTCCAAGCCCATGGATCCCTCCGTCCGGTCCGTGTGATGTCGTCAATCTGTGCTGGCCGCGTTGCCGGGCCATCTCTCCTCTCGGGATCGTCGCGCCTCGCCGGCTCTCTCGCACCCGTGACACCCGCGGGGTCGAGCCTTAGCGCGCAAACGAGGAGTCCTCGCAGGGACGGCAGGGTCGCCGACCTCGAACCTCTGAGAGAAACGTGTCTTGGTACCGGAATCCTGTCCCGGAAGGACGGCTCCGACTTCATGCACCAGTACCTGGCCGAGGTCGAATGTGCCGACGGGCGTGCCTGGCGGTCCCTGGGGTTGTCGACTCTGAGCAAAGTCGACGCGTCGTCGGGTGGCTACGCGGGACCAGGGAATGCCAAAGGGGCGAAGGTGACCTTTATGGGGCCAATCTCCGTGAATGCAGCCGCACACGGTGTCGCAAAGAAGGGCAAGGATCGCACTTGCGGCGAGACGACCAAGATGGGCCTGCTTATCAGGGCCGACCCGGGAGAGCTGACCAGGATGTCCGTCGCTCCGTTCCGCGAACGCACCTTCGATCAGGGCCAGACGAAGCGACTGTCGCTTCTGGTGAGTCGTCGGCTTCGTGTTCAGAAACGAGCGGGCTTGTGGATTATTGCGGCGAGCATGGCGGTGCTCACGGCGTTCTCCACTGCTCCGAGTCCGCTTTACGGGATCTACGAGCGTCAGGACAACTTGTCCTCGATCACGATCACAGTCGTGTACGCGATCTACGCTGTCGGGATCGTCTCGAGCTTGCTGCTCGTCGGTCATGTCTCGGACTGGTATGGACGCCGCCCGGTCCTCATACCCGGCCTCGCGGTCGGGTTCAGCGCAGCCATCGTCTTCTGTTTCTCCACCTCGTTGCCGGCACTTGTCATCGGCCGCGTCCTGTCGGGCTTGGCCGTGGGGGCCACGGTTGCAACCGCGACCGCCTATCTGGCTGATCTCGATCTCGACCAGGCTGGAAGGCCGACACGACGGTCTGAGGTGGTGGCTACAGCAGCCAATATCGGCGGGCTAGCGACAGGGCCTCTGATCGCGGGACTGCTCGCACAGTACGTGGGTGCTGATCTGCGGCTTCCATACCTCATCTTTGCTCTGCTGTTGGCAGCCGCCACGCTTGGCACTATGGCCGCACCCGAAGGGCGTGTGGTACCGCTACCGCGACCGCGGTACCACCCACAGCGGTTGGCCGCGCCGCATGGTGCGCGCTCGCAGTTCACGGCAGCGCTTGTTGGCGCGCTGGTATCCTTCACTGTTTTCGGGGTCTTTGCAGGCCTCTCCGCGGCGTTCCTTGCCGGTCCGCTCCACCGCTCTTCGCCCGCATTGGCAGGTCTGTCCGTGTGCATCGCATTTGGTGTGGGATCGTTGACGCAAGTTCTGGCAATAGCGTGGTCGGTGCGTCGTCTCCTGGCGACGGGTATCCCATTCTTGATCGCCGGTCTGGGCGCTGTGGTGACCGCTCCGTGGGTGAGCCCACCCAGCCTCCTACTATTTCTGCTCGGAGCGGGACTCGTTGGCGTTGGCAGCGGAGCCCTTTTCCGGGGCACCTTGACGCTCGTGGTGTCGACGGCCCCGAGTGATGACAGAGCAGGTGCTGTGGCGACGCTGTTTGCCGTGGGATATATGGGCATATCGCTTCCCGTCGTGGGCGCGGGAGTCGCACTGCAGTTTGTCAGTTTCAAGGTGACGATTCTCGCCTTCGGGGCTGCCATCGTGGTTGGAATTCTCCTGGCGTCACCGGTGCTCCTGGCCCGACGGGTGGCCGTTACGGATCGCGACGCGGGCGCTACGGGGAAGAATGACAAACCTACTTGACGAATTGCTAGCGGCTCACGGGGGGCTGCCGCGATGGAACGATTTGGACCAAGTCTCGGCACGTCTCGCGCAGGGAGGGGTGTTGTGGGCGATCAAGGGCCAGGGGGGCGTGCTCGATGATGTCTACGCGTGGGTGACTCTGCACGAGGCGAAGGAGTCTCATCATCCGTTTGGCGCTGATGATCGTCGGAGTTCGTTCACCCCTGCTCAGGTTGCCGTCGAATCCACGAGAGGGGAGGTCATTGAGCTGGCGGAAAACCCTCGGACCTCGTTCGACGGCCATACGCTCCAGACTCCATGGACGAGGCTTCAGCTGGCTTACTTTGTGGGTTACGCGATGTGGAATTATCTCACTCAGCCCTTTACCTTTGCCCTCGACGGATTCGAGACGTCGGAGCTCGAGAAACGGCAAGTGCAGGGCGAAGGATGGCGCCGACTGCGGGTCGTCTGGCCCGAATATCTTGCCACTCACACTGCCGAACAGACGATCTATGTCGGTAACGATGGCCTGATAAGACGCCACGACTACGAGGTGGACATCCTGGGGGGCGCCGGGGGCGCGCACTACGTCTCGGACTACACCGAGGTCGCCGGAATCAAGGTCCCGACGAAACACCGGATTTTCCCGCGGGAGTCGCCGGGTGGCTCGCCCTCGACACCACTTCTCATCTCGATCGATGTCAGCGAAGTCACATTTACTTGAACGAGCTGGTGTGCCACATCAGCGCGGTGTCAAGCCTTCGTTCCGGCCGCTGGGCTCTGGCCGGACCTAAATCTGCGCTGACCAGCTGGAGGACCCAGGCCCGTGGGAATCCCCTGTGGGAAAGCATCCAGGGGGATTCGTGCGCAGGATCACAAGGCCTCCCACCAGGGGAAAAATCCTCGGCTGGCGGATTGGAGGCCAACTGGGGCTAGCCGCCAAGGACTGGCCAGTTGGCAGATGCGCTCGGGGTTGTTTCTGGTTCACCATGCTCCCGAAGGAGGAGATCGATGGAAGGACTGCAGTGCCTCGATGGGCGTCTGGCGTGGTTGGACAACGGACGAAGTCGCTATGAACAAGCTCTCGCGGCCGCAGAACTCGGGAGTTCCTATCCGGACGACTTCGGATTCGCTACCTGGTCAGTGGTTGAGTTGATTGAGGCGGCCGTCAGGTCCGGCGACACCGCAAGGGCAACTCGAGCGCTGGGCCAGCTCAGGGAGTCGACCTGCACGGCGCACAGTGATTGGGCGGTGGGCATCAGAGCACGTTGTGCGGCCTTACTCGCCGACGGCGAGGACGCCGAATCCCTATATTTGGAGGCGATCGAGTTGCTCGCTCGGACTAAGGTCGAAGTCGAGCTTGCTCGCGCCCACCTCCTTTACGGCGAGTGGCTTCGGCGGATCGGACGTCGGATCGATGCCCGACGCCAGCTGAGGCGGGCTTGTGAGATCTTCACCGCACTGAATGTCGATGAGTTTGGCGAACGAGCTCAGAGGGAACTGCTTGCGACTGGAGAAACATCGCGAAAGCGATCAGTCGAGACGTTCAGCGAACTCACTCCCCAAGAGCTTCAGGTCTCAGTTCTGGCCGGTCGTGGCTATACCAACCCCGAAATCGCCATAAAGCTATTCATAAGCGATCGGACTGTTGAATGGCATCTCCGCAAGGTCTTCGTCAAGTTGGGAGTGACCTCAAGACGACAACTTCGGGAACTCGCGCGTTGACTCAAGCGTCCGCGACGAGCCCATGCTGAGATCCCTTTTGTCCTGCTCCGATGCGGTTGACACCTGATAGGCGATGGTGGTTCCCCTCGCAGGGGATTCGTGTCCCTTGCAGACGAAGAATCGCGGTCCTTGCTACTGGTTTGCTACTGAAATGCCCGGACGAGGCACTATTCGGGCTTGACCGCTGGAATGCCGACCCCACTCCACCACGACCGATGGACGTGACCGAATTCGATGGACTACCTGGCTCCCACTTTTAATCCCAAGGTGCCGGGATCGAGACCCGGGCGGCCCACCACAAATAGAGCCGCAATGAAGGGTCACATTCGCCGAAGAGGCAACTCTTGGGAGTTGCGTGTATACGTCGGAGTGGATCCGACGACGAATCGAGCCAAGCAGTCTAGTTCGTCTTTGCAGTCCGTTGAAGGCGTCCTGAGCGGGCCTTCTCGTCCAGAGGGTTCACAAGCGTTGCTTCCGTAGGTCCGATTTGATGCCATTTGGATTGCCAAGATCCCATTGTCGGACGGCTGGTCTCGCCTCGATGCTCGCGATTGTTGGCTGCCACCGTTCGCACATCGGGGCTAGGCGACTGAGGGTCGCCCGAGGAACCAAGAAGTCAGGAAGAAAGTCCCTAACTGCCTTGCGGATGGACTCGTCACAATCGTTCTCATGACCGGTCCTTCGTGCGCACCGATGGAGGGCAGACATCCGTAACGTTGGGAGTGTGAAGCCATGAGCACCATGAATGATGCGGCCCGAGAGTTCCTGTCCCATAAGAGGGTCGCGGTGACGGGGGTGTCGAGAAGTCCCAAAGATCACGGCAGCAACGTCGTCTACAAGCGCCTTCGTGACCGGGGTTATGAGGTGTTTGCGGTCAACCCCAACGCCGAAGAAGTCGAGGGTGACATTTGTTACCGCGACCTGAATTCGATTCCGGACGGAGTGGACTGGGTTGTCATCGGCACGCGACCCGAGACGGCGGAGGAGACAGTGCACGAGTGCGTCGAACTTGGCATTGACCGCGTGTGGATGCATCGTGCCTTTGGAGCCGGGAGCGTGTCACCAGAGGGCGCGGGATTTGGTCGGCAGCATGGAATGACCGTTATTGCTGGAGGCTGTCCATGCATGTTCGGCCCCACCGCAGATCCCGGGCACAAGGTGATGCGAGTCATATGCTCGATAACGGGAGCAGTTCCACGCCACATCTAAGAGAGGCTTTAGTGCCAGCCGTGGAGCGTGACCGATGACACTGAGGATCGGTACCCTCGGAGGATACGTCATCGCCTTCTCGCTGACCGGCCTTCTCCTGTGCGCCCTGCAGCTGCTGGCCAACATCATCTGGCTGGCCATGCCACCAGCTAATGATGTCTCAAGCACAACAGTTCTCCGCATGCACGAGGGGTGCCGTCACCCGTAACCCCCGGCCCTGCCCCAGTTCGCTGCCGGGATGGGGTGCCACCATGCAGGCACTTCGGAGGCAGTCCCCCCAACGACGATCTATGGGGTGGCGTTGCGCAGTCTTGGGATGAGCCGTTTCGCATCCCGCTCGGTTTCGAGCACTGACTTGAGGGTCGAGACGGTCACAGCATCGTCATGAGCCCGGTTCATTCGCTCCTCGGGGTCCACCGTCAAGTTGTGTAGTTCCCATTGGGGTTCGGCCGCCGCAGGTAAGAAGGGGTTGGGCGCAGAACCTTGTGCTTTGTACCAGTCGTCGAGGCGCTCGTAGTAGTGGTTCAACTTCCACAGCTCTTGGGCACCCCCTTCGCCTGTGGGCAGCGGTGCGATCACCGACTCGATATTGATCGGCGGAGAGACCGGTTCGAACGGCGTCCCGTTAAGGATGTTTACCTGGGTCACGCCCCGGCTCACATCGTCCTCGGTCATGAAGTAGATCGGCGACTCCATCGTCGTCGGGGTAGTCGTACCTCGAACGATCCCGCTCAGGTCACGACCCGGCAGTGGGTGCGTCTCGTCATGGCGAGCGGCCACACCGACAGCGGCCTGCTCGACGTCGATCCCGGCCACGCCGAGCAGCGTCGGAATCAGGTCAACGTGGCTGGTGGGGATGTCGACATGACCGCCGGCAGCGATTCCAGGACCGGCGATCAGCAGGGGCACCCGGGTGGCCTCGTCAAAGGCGTTGCACCACTTCTGAATCAGGCCACCATGCGCCCCCAGGAGGTCGCCGTGATCCGAGGTGAAGACGACGATGGTGTCGTCGGCCATGCCGCTGCGTTGGAGCGATTCGAGGATCCTGGCGATCGCTTGATCGACCAGCTTGAGGAGGTAGTAGTAGAGCTGCCGGTAGCCCAGGTCGGTGGCTGTCTCGAAGATCATCTGAGGCCAGAGCGCCTTGAACGCTTCCTGGCAGGCTGGGCGACCGGCGAACGAATCGGACTGCGATGGCGCTTCGGGGATCTCGGGCACGGTGTTGTCTGGCGGTCCGAACTTGAGGATCTGCTCCCAACCGAACCCCGAGAAGGCGATGTCGTGGGGGTTGACGAAGGAAGCAACCGTCAGCCAAGGGCCATTGGAGCGAGCAGAAGCCAGCTCGTCGAACAACTCCACCACCTGCTCGGCAAAGACCCCGTCACGAACCGTCCCGCAGTCTGATTTGGCGGCGCCGTGGGGCTCGCGGCCAATCCACCCTGAAAATCCAAAGGGGTCGAGTCGGTCGGCTCCTCGGTAGGCTGCAACCGCTTCAGGAATCGCCTTGCCCTCGTCGTCAGAGGCCTTGAGTCCCTCATGAGTGCCCGGAATAGCCAAATCGGCGAAGGAGATGTGCCACTTGCCCCGGTAGTGGGTCTGGTAGCCGCCGGCCCGGAACCAGTCGCCGAGCGTCGGCACCGAATCGGGATCGAGCCAGTGCATCCCGGGATCGGAGCTTTGTTTGGCAGTGCCGTCCGTGGATGTCACCCCATGAAGCGATGGATACTGCCCGGTGAAGAGAGTCGCCCGGCTGGGCGTGCAGGCCGTGGATCCGGCGTAATGCCGGTGGAACTCGAGCCCGCGTGACCTGATCGACTCCCGGGCAGTGAGTTGCGAGCTGCGAAATGCCTTGACGCTGGCGACCTCGTAGGGAGGGGCATAACGCTCCTCATCGGTCATGATCAGCAGAATGTTCGGTCGGGCCATGGGTGCAACCCTAATGATGCCGGGCGACGGCGGCCGCTACGAGTCTCCCGAATGCGCCGGAGTGGTCAGACGCGAGGTAGCCCCGAACAGTGCCTTGAGTCATATTGCCGCCCGGGTGGTAGACGGCTATTCGCTGTAACTGAATGGCCGTTGTCACTGGTGAGTTGGCTGTCGCGCCCCCTCAGCTCGCTAGTGTCCCGATGTGCCTCCACCCCGGGTGACTGTCGCGCCAACTCCCGCCCCCTTTGCTGTTGAGGCCGTCGAGGGTGGTTGCGGGGCCGTGGTGAGCTTGACCGACGAACCCGAGGCCTTGGTCTGGCTCGATTCTCACGACGTCGGCGGTCTCGCAGAGGCCCTCGCGGTCGCGCCAGGTGTTCGCTGGATCCAGTTGCCTTCGGCCGGCGTGGAGTCGATGACGGAGGTCATTGACCAGACCCGCACCTGGACCTGCGCCAAAGGTGCCTACGCACAACCGGTGGCGGAGCACGCCCTGACCCTGACGCTGGCTGGGCTGCGCCTCCTGCCAACCCGCATTCCCGCCCGCAGCTGGGGAGCGCAGGGTGGGACGAGCCTGTTCGGTGAGCGAGTGACGATTCTCGGTGGTGGCGGGATCACCCGGTCATTCCTCGAGCTGCTCGCCCCTTTCGAGGTCGAAGCCACCGTGGTCAATCGCTCCGGGAACCCGGTGCCCGGCGCCGCTCGTACCGTGTCGGTTTCGGAGCTCGACAGCACGCTGAGCGACGCACTGGTCGTCGTGCTGGCTTTATCGCTGACCCCCGAGACCCGGCGGATCATCGGGGCGGACCAGCTCGGCCTCATGGGGCAGACGGCCTGGCTCGTCAATGTGGCCCGTGGGGGACACGTCGACACCGATGCGCTCGTGGAGGCTCTGCGCGAGGGGTCAATTGCCGGCGCCGCGCTCGATGTGACCGATCCAGAGCCCCTGCCCGACGGCCATGCGCTCTGGGATCTGTCCAACTGCATCATCACGCCACACACGGCCGACACCATCGAGATGGTCCTGCCCCTCCTCGCCGAGCGGATCCGCACCAATGTGGCCCACTTCGCCGCCGGTGAGGCTCTGGTTGGACTTGTTGACTCTGCGGCCGGCTACTGAGCAACGCCCGAGCATGACGTTGGAGCGATCCACGAAGGCGGCAAAGGGCGCCTCACGGTTTCGGTTCGGGCTTATTTGGGCCCCGAATCGGCTGCTTTGAAGGGCCGTGAATCTATAGACACACTTGCACCTAACGGTGCCCACCGCCCTGGGTCCGCCGGCGCCGTACGGGCGGGGGAAGGTTTGGGCTGCCCGGCAAGAATCGGGCACATGTAGTTCATTGTGACCAGGGGGGACTGCTGCACGATTCGGTGACAACTGACCTGTGGTGCCGAGAGGCACCGCTTGGAAGGATGTCGCCATGCCCAAGCCCTATCCAAAGGAGTTCCGCGACGACGTCGTAGCGGTGGCGACGGCAGTACCCCGACGTCGTATCTTCCACCCCTGCAAGGCCACGACCGCAGGGTTCAGGACGCCTGCCACGAACGATCCGACCACCACGAGCAGCACGACGTCGCGGAGGCGGTAGAGGAGTTGGCCCGCCAGTAGACGGCGACGACAATTGCGACCGTCACCAGGATCGTGCGCAACGGAACGACTCTCAGGTCTGCCCATCGGACAATCCGCGCCCATCTGGAAGACGTGCTTCGAGAAGCCGGGCTCGACTCCTTAGATGGCATTGATGCCTCGCTCCGGTTGGAGACCAGCGATCGCTTGCGGCGACATTTCGTCCCCACGATTCATGACGTCGGCATAGCCCGGATGTACCCGTCTGTGCTCTTCGATGGTGCGATCAACTCGGGTCACCTTCTAAGAGAATTGCTCCCAAAAGGTTAACTCTCCCTCTGTCACATCTGGGTGATCCGCGAGCGTCGGCCAACATTCCGGTTGAGGGTGCCACCTACCGCCGGGTCAGAGTTGTTCTCGCTAGGTGTTCTAACGCATCCGGCTCGTCACGAAGAGCTTCGTTCGGTGTTGAAGAAACTCACCATCTCGTGCGCGATCTTCTGCATACCGGGGTCGAGCGGCTTCGAGCCAACTTGCATGAACATGTGCCCCATGTTTTGAACCAAGAGCAGTTGAGCTTGGTCACCGGCTGACTTGAGGTCCCTGTAGAGCTCCACGGATTGCGACTTCAGGACCTTCGTGTCGTCGGCGCCCTGAACCAGGAGGATCGGCGGTGCATGTGGGACGACGTAATGCACCGGACTGGCTAGAACCAGGTCTCGATGATCGTTCCTTCCAAAAGCGTCCTGGATGCCCGAAGGGGTGAACCCAGATGCTGCTTGAGTGAGGTTGGCAGGACCGAACATGTCCACGACCGCCTCCACGTTGCTCGGTTCCGTTGGATACGCCCCGACATCGAATCTCGAATGCGATCCAGTCAGAGCAGCCAGCGCAACGAGCTGTCCGCCGACGCTCGTGCCAAACGCGAAGATCTGACTTCCGTTCAAACGATGGTGACTCGCCTTGGCTCGCAGATACCTGATGGCGCACTTAACGTCTTCGATCTGGGCAGGGAAGTGCGACGCGGGGGCGAGTCGGTAGTTCACGCTGACGACGGCATAGCCCGCTGAAGCCAATGCCCCGAGGAAGGTTGGATTGAGGTCCGACTTGTCGCCGGCGGTGAAGCCTCCACCGTGGACGTACAGTGCGATCGGAAGCGGGCGAGTCGGAGCAGTGCGAGGAATGTAGAGATCCAACTGCTGCGAGTTGCAGTAGGTTAGATTCAGGTGCGCTGTACCGAGCGAAAACGGCACATCGGCGGCGGCAGTGATCCAGGCAGACATCAGCACCGTGATGGCCAGTCCCGTCGCCACGATCAAACGCCGGATCACCCTTACCAGTCTTGTCCGGTGTTCCCACTTACCGCTAGGGGCCTTCGTCCCGGATGCCCGGTCAATGGTGACCCTCGCTGCCGGGACGGTGGGACACTTCGGCACCTTGGCTAGGCCGGTTCAAAATGATCCTCAAAGATCAAAGAGGCGTAGAGTGAGGTTGAATTGTGTTCGTCGGCCGACGAACACAAGCGCCTGACAGCTCCGTTTCGATCGGCGCGGGGCACGGGCCGTTTGCAGTGTGCACGACCACCGTGAACCCATAAGGGGTGCGAGCATGACACTCGGTAGACTTATGTATTCCTCAATCTGGTAGTCGCAATCGTCGCCTTCAGCCCAGCAGCGGCGATGGGGACCACGAACGGCACCGACCGCCCGCTAAGCGGTAGAGCCACCGGGACTAATACGGTCGACCTTTTGACCGGGACGGCCACCAACGAGAGTTCGGGTCACCTCTCCCACCTCGGAGCGGTCACCGGCAGCGGCGTTCAGACAATCACCCTCACGGGGTCCGGTCACCTGTAGCTTACGGGTGCTGGGACCACCGTGGCGGCGAACGGCGACCAGCTGTTCGCGATCACCTCGGGGTCGGGCACTCTCACGTCCACCGGACCCGCGACCGCGACAACGGTCAACACGATCACCGGCGGCACGGGTCGCCTTCGCCGCCGCTAGCGGAACATTTACGGTCACGAGCGTTAGCACACCTGTTTCGATCGTGGGATCAATAGAGACGTTGTCGTTCACCAGCACCACGACGGGACAGATCGCTACTAAACGAGACTGGCTTCCCTAAGTGACTGCACAACGCCCAGGCTGCACTCCACCGACGTTGTCGGAACTTTGCGCTTGACCGAAAGTGGAGCGTGGGCATCAGCTTCGATTTCGACGACCTGCGGATCCAATAGATCGACAGTCCCAGCGGTCTTCGCCAGGCTGCCCCCGAACACCGGGACGGGCGCGCAGTTCAGGTGGTGGCTTTGGAAGCAAAGCGCCGCGGTAGAGCTACCGGGCGGTTGAGCGCCACGTTGGACTCGTACTCCGACCCGTAAGATCGAGGGTCGGTGACTTCGCCCGCTGCATCCGTCGTTGTCGGCGTCGACAACGGAGCGACGTCCAACAACGCGACTGTTCTCGAGGTCTCGGGCCGGTTCCTGGTCGATGAGATGGTCGAGTCCCCGAGCCGGGTCAAAGAGGGCACCCAGGCAGCCCTGGATGCGCTGGAGGAGTCGGTAGCTCGGATTCTCGCTCTGACCGGGATCGAGCGCGCTCGGGTGCGCGCCGTCGGACTCGACAGCCCGGGCCCCGCGAGTGCCGAAGGCGTGATCTTCCGGCGGGGTTCGACCAACTTCGGACATCCGAGCTGGAACGGGTTCGACCTCCGTGCTCATCTAGAGCGCAGGCTAGGTCTCCCTGTCGTCTACAACAACGACGGCAACGCGGCCGCCCTCTATGCCCACCGCCTGCATTTCGGTGTGCACGGCCGCTCGCGGTCGTCGGTCTCCGCCATCGTCGGTACGGGACTCGGCGGTGGGATCGTGCATCGGGGTCGTGTTGTCAAGGGGGCGACGGGCGCAGCAGGTGAACTTGGCCACGTGCACATTCCGATGGCGGGGCTCTTGGAGCCTGATCAGCCCATTCCAAGATGCAACTGTGGGTTCTTAGGAGATGCCGAAAGCGTCGCGTCACTGACGGGCATCGAGCTCAACCTTCTGCCGTACTGGTTGTCGCGCTACCCGGACCACGAGCTTGGATCGCTACCCCTTTCCGAGGCGGCTCGATCCGTGCGGTCTTACGGAGAGGCCGGGGACCCAATGGCCACCCGGATATTCGAGCAACAGGCGGCGGCGTTGGGCCGGCTTTTCACGATTGCAGCGAACTTCTTGGACCCCGATGCTTATTTCATCGGTGGTGGCGTCGTGGAGGCCGGGGGCGCATTCAAAACGTGGTTCTTGCAAAACGTCCGCGACAGCACGACCCTCCGCGAAGAGGAGGCAGCTGTTGCTGGTTTCGTGCTAGTGCCCGAGCTCGACATGGCCGGCGCACGCGGAGCCGCGATGGCCGCTCTCGACGCAGCCTTGGAAGCCTGAACGACCGCAGCTCCAGCCACTATGAAGGTAACTGCGCAAACCAAGTTCAACATCCGGGATCGATCACATCTTCGTCGGCGAGCGAGCTCTGAGCGCCCGTTCGTACCGGGTCGGAGGCCACCTTGGCCAAGCGCAACCCCGGAGTCACCAGGAGGTGACGACGTAGGTCTCCGGAGCACACTTGAGCAGCTCGAGCAGCTCGCCCTCGCTGAGGAGGCCGGTTTGAGACCCCACCTGCTGGACCACGCTCATCGCGTTGATCGGGGCCCATGCCAGCGCCTCGCGCAATGGGCGACCCTTGATCAACGCGGCGACAAGTGTGGACGAGAATGCATCCCCAGCACCGGTTCGCTCCATTGGCGCCGCCGGGTCGAGATACGACGGGACGCGCAAGCGCTGTATTCCGTCAAACGCATAGGCGCCCTCGGGACCGTCGGTGACAACGACGATTTCCGGCCCGAGTCGGTGGAGGGAGGTCAGCAGATCGGCAACCTCGGAGTGGTTGCCGCCTCCGATCTCCACCGCCTCCTCGCGGTTGCAGATCAGGACGTGTGCTCTCCGGTACAACCCCATGAAAGGCCTGAAGCCCTGGGCGATCTGGAGCGTGCCGGGCTGAAACGCAAGCCGCACCGAGGGCTCGGCGTCGAGCCACGCCACAATCCGGTCGAAGTACTCGGGAGCGTCAGCACCGACAGAGCTCAGGTAGACCCATCGGGGGACCTCGCGAGGGCTCAGGTGGGGCCAGTGATAGTCGTACAGTTCGTGGCGGACCAGGATCGTGCGGTCCTGGCCGAACCACAGCACGAAGTTGCGGTTGCTCGATTGCCCGGGATCGAATCTCACGAGATGGGTGTCAACGCCCTCGCGGTGCAGAGCCGCCTCCATGTCACGGCCGGTCTGGTCGTTCCCGACGTGGGCCGCAATTGCCGTGGCCAGCCCGAGGCGCGAGAAACCGACTGCAGCGTTGGGGGCGTTCCCGCCCGCCTCCACCGTCCAGCGCGAATTCGAATGGGACCTTTCCGCCGAACGGGAGGTCCATCCAGTGACCGTCGTCATCCTCCCAGACTCGGACGTGCCGGTCGGACAGCCGGATGAAGACGTCGGTCGCAGCATCGCCCACGCTGAGCACGTCCAGTCCAGCCATAGGCATATGTCACCACCGGGTCGCCTGCGTCCGTTAGGGCATTAGGTCACGAAGAGGCTCGCCGTGCCCATCAATGGACTTAGGTCCCTACTGCCGCCCAGGACCATATGCCCCACGGAACCGACCGATCGGTGCCGGCTACAGGGCAATGAGTGGGGCTCCGGAACCGGTTCGACGATCCCTATCTGTCTGTCGCCCTCGTAGGGTGGCATGACGAGCCCGATGGCAGCGACCGACCCTGTGCGCGTCATTGGCGCGAGGACGACGAGCCGGGACTCGCCCTGAACTCCTCATCGAAGCCCGCGCCGCAGGCCGAGGCGCGCCGACGCCTCGGCCAGCTGCGGGCGGGCACGGGGGTCGGCGACCTGTTCGATGATGAGCTGAGCCTGGGAGTGTTGGGAGCGCCCGAAGAGCTCGGCGCACCCGTGCTCGCTCACGATGGCCGAATGCTGGAAGGAAGTGACCGGGTTGGTGAGAATCGGCACCACGGTCGAGGTGTCGGTCTTGTCGTGCCAGGCGTGCAGGGCGACGACGGCGTGACCGCCCTTCGAGTGCAGGGCTCCGCTTACGAAGTCGGGCTGGCCGCCGAACCCCGAGTGGATCCGGTCCTCGACGAAGCTGGCGTTGGCTTGGGCGAAGAGGTCGACCTGCATGGCGGCGTTGACGGAGAGCATCGTCCGGTGCGCCGCGATCCGGGAGGGGTCGTTGACCGTCTCTGTGCGCCGCATCCGCACGCCCAGGTTCCGGTCGGCCCACCCGTAGAGCTCCTGTGTGCCGACGAGAAAGGAGGTTGTCACCGGGTGGTCGGGATCGAGCGCACCAGCCTGATCCAATGCGAGCACACCGTCGCTGATCATCTCCGACCAGACCCTCAGAAGGTGCAAGTGCGACATTCTCGTCGCGGCGATGGTGGGGATGAGCCCGATGCCCAGCTGCAGTGTGGTCCCGTCCTCGGCGAACCGGGCAATCCGCTCGCCGATGATCTGCGCTGCGTCGCTGGGCTTCACGACAGGAGGCGTCGCCAGCGCTGCATCGACCTCTAGCGCTCCATCGATCAGGTCCAGCCGGATCTCCCCGTCGCCGAAGGTGTAGGGCATACGCGAGTTCATCTGGGCAATGACCAGGCCGCCTCGGGCACGGGCCTGCTCAATGGCGGCGGGGAGGATGTTGACCTCGATGCCGAGCGAAACCTTGCCCTCGTGCGGCAACGAGGTGTGGATCAACACGGCGTCCACTGGGCGCACCGTGCTGAACAGCCGCGGCACCAGCGAGAGGCGCATCGGGAGGTAGTCGAGCATGGGATCGCACCGCACGCCCGGCCCCACGAATGGCGTCTCGCTGATGAACGAAGTGTTGTCGGAAAAACCTGATTGAGCGTTCAATTGAAAGACGCGGCACCGCTCCCGAGCGGCGAGCAGGGCCTGAACCAGGGTTCTCGGTGTGGCGGAATTCCCAGAAATGACGACCCGGGGCTCGCTGGGGCCGAGGGAACGCAACAGCTGCACGACCTCGTCGAATGTAAGCATTCTCACCGCGCCCAGTGTCACAAATGCACAACCCTGGAAACAGGGACGTTGGTCCCTATCGAAAATCCTCGACGATCAGACACGATCGAAGAGAGACGGCGAAGTCGACCGACGGCAAAGGAGCGGTGGTATGCAGCCAATTCGATGGTTCGAGGAGATTCGGCTCAGTGACACCGGTTCCGTGGGTGGCAAGGGTGCCAACCTGGGAGAGCTGACCGCAGGTGGGCTTCCCGTGCCGCCGGGATTCGTCATCACCGGCGAGGCCTATCTCGACGCCCTCGCCCGAGCCGGCGTCCGGGAGAGGTTGGTGGCCATCCTTGGCGAGGCGCGCGACGCGTCACAGGATGACCTCGACCGCCTGGCCGACGAGACGAAGGACCTTGTGCACTCGGTTCCCGTTCCCGATGGACTGGCGACCGCCGTGATCTCCGCCTACGAGCGTCTCGGTGCCGACGTGCGTGTCGCCGTACGGTCGTCGGGGATTGGCGAGGACGCCGAGGGAACCTCATTCGCCGGCATGAACGAGACTTTCACCAACGTGGCCGGGAGGGACGAGGTGTTGGCACGCATCGTGGACTGCTGGGCCTCGCTGTGGGGGCCCGGTCCATCTTCTACCGCGGCGACAACAGCCTCACCGCGGAGCCGGCCATCGCCGTAGTGGTCCAGGAGATGATCCCCTCCGAGCGCTCCGGTGTGATGTTCACTGTGGACCCTCGACTGGCGAGATGGATCACATCGTGATCGAGGCCGCCTTCGGTCAGGGTGAGGTGGTCGTGAGCGGGATGGTCGAGCCCGACACGTATGTCATCGACAAGAACGGGCCGCGTCTCCTCCACGTCCGGGTCGGCGCACAGCACTTCAAGATCGAGCGCGGGCCCGACGGCGACGACCAGCGGGTGGAGCTCAGCCCTGCCGAGGGCAGCCGCCGGGTGCTCACCGATGACGAGGCGGTCGAGCTGGCCCGTTTGGGCCTGGCCGCCGAGCACCACTACGGCTCCGCCCAGGACATGGAGTGGGCCGTGGCAGGTGGTCACACCTTCCTCGTCCAGTCCCGCCCGGTCACTGCCGTCGGGGGCGTCGGTGGCGCTCGCGTGACGCGGGCCGACGAGGGGGCGCTCCTGGTCCAAGGCCTGGCTGCTTCGGCGGGCCGTGCGTCGGGTGTCGTGCGGGTGTTGCAGACGCCCGACGAGGGGCACCGCCTCCAGGCGGGCGAGGTCCTCGTGGCGCCCATGACCAGCCCGGACTGGGTGCCCACCATGCGCCGGGCTGCGGCGGTGGTCACCGATGGCGGGGGCATGACCTGCCACGCCGCGATCGTCTCGCGTGAGCTCGGCGTGCCTGCCGTCGTGGGCGCCCGCAACGCCACGACCGTGCTGCGCGACGGCGAGCTTGTCACGGTCGACGGTGGCCATGGCACGGTGACCGAAGGAGCCGTGGCGGCGCAGCCAGTGGTGACGGCGCCAACCTCCGCCCCCGCATCGCCTCCGAGCCGCGCCGGAGCGCTTGCCACCCGGATCTATGTGAACCTGGCCTTCGCCGAGCACGCCGAAGAGGTGGCGGCCCTCCCCGTGGACGGGGTCGGCCTTCTGCGGGCCGAGTTCATGGTTACCGACGCCCTGGGCGGGGTGCACCCCCGCCTGCTGCTTGAGCGCCGCGAGGACAAGACGTTCATCGAGAGCATGGCCAAGTCGCTCCTGCACATCACGCGGGCGTTCGAGCCCCGCCCTGTCGTGTACAGGAGCATCGACTTCCGGTCCAACGAGTTCTCCAACCTCGAGGGGGGCGACAAGTTCGAACCTCAAGAGGAGAACCCCATGATCGGCTACCGCGGTTGCTACCGCTACGTCCGCGAACCCGACCTGTTCCGCCTCGAGCTCGACGTGCTGGCCCGCGTTCTGGAGGAGACCCCCAACATCGTGCTGATGATCCCCTTCGTGCGCACGGCTTGGGAGCTCGAGGCCTGCCTCGAGGTGGTCGACGCCAGCCGACTGGCCGGTTCCATCCCGGTCTGGGTGATGGCAGAGGTGCCTTCGGTGGCCTACTGGATCCCGACCTACGCAACGATGGGGATATCCGCCGTCTCCATCGGTAGCAACGACCTCACCCAGCTGATGCTCGGGGTCGATCGGGACTCCCAGATCTGTGCAGATGTGTTCGACGAGGCCGACCCGGCGGTACTGGACGCCATCGGGCGCATCATCGGTGGCGCCAAGGAGGCGGGGACCACGTCGTCACTGTGCGGACAGGCCGCGTCGAACCGGCCCGCTTTCGCCGAGCATCTGGTGCGGCAGGGGATCACCTCCATCTCGGTGAACCCGGACGCCGTCGAGGCCGTCCGCCAGAGCGTCGCCGCCGCCGAGTGGCGGATGCTCCTCGAGGCGACCGTGCCGGGACGGCCCGAAAGTCACAGCGTGGCGCCCCGCAAGTCCATCGGTCACCGACCCGGGCGTTAGGCGGTCTCCGCCTTCACTCTGGGCGTCTCGGGCCGAGGGGTCAGATCTCTTCCGGCTCCATCGCAATGGCCCCGCAGGGGCATTCCTGCACGCACAGCCCGCAGCCCTTGCAGAAGTCGTAGTCGAAGCGGTATCCGTGGGCCTCGTCGACCTTCATGACGGCATTGTCGGGGCACACCCCGAAGCAGTTGTCGCACTGGAAGCAGTTGCCGCACGACAGACATCGCCGGGCCTCGTAGAGGGCGGTCGAGTCGTCGAGGCCACCCACTACTTCGTCGAAGGTGGAGGCGCGCCGAGCGGCGTCGAGGCGGGGCCGGACCGACTTGGGCGCGTCCGCGTAATACCAGGTGTTGAGGTGCTCCCGAGTGGCGGGGGCGGGGCGGGCCGGACGGTCGAAGATACGACCGTCCAGCCACGCGTCGATGGCCCGCGCCGCCTTCTTTCCGTGCCCAGTGGCGTCGGTCAGGGTGCGGGCCCCCGCCACCATGTCGCCGCCGGCGAAGACGCCGGGGTGACCGGACATCAGGTCAGGTCCGACCATGACCAGGCCGACCTCGGTGTGCACGTCGGGCAGGGAGTGCAGGAGGCTGAGGTCGGCTTCCTGTCCCAGGGCCAGGACCAGCGTGTCCGCGGGCAGTTCCTCGAATTCGCCGGTGGGCTGGGGGAAACCAGACCCGTCCAGTTCCATTCGCTCAATGGTCAGCAGGCCGCCTTCGTCGTTGACGATGGTCGAGAGCCACTTGAGGCGCACCCCCTCGTCGACGGCGTCGTGGACCTCCTCCACGTCGGCCGGCATCCGCTCGGGAGTGCGGCGGTAGACGACCACAGCATCCTCGGCTCCGAGTCGCCGCGCCGTGCGGGCGGCGTCCATCGCCGTGTCCCCCCCGCCGTAGATCACGACCCGCCGGCCCAGAGCCGGCGCCTCGGTGCTCTCTGTGTCCCGGAGGATCGACACGGCGTCGAGGATGCGGGGCGAGTCCCCGGCCGGAATGTCGGCGTGCCGGCCGCGCTGGGCACCCACGGCCACGAAGGCGGCGTCGAAGCCCCCGTCCTTGATCGTGGCCTCAAGGTCCACGATGGGCCGCCCGCACTCCATCGTCAAGCCCATGGCCACGATGCGGTCGATCTCGGCGTCGACAACGCGTCTGGGCAGGCGGTAGGCGGGAATACCGTAGCGCATCATCCCGCCCGGGAGCGGTGACGACTCGTGGACCACCACCTCGTGTCCGAGCAGCCGCAGATGGTAGGCGGCGGCCAGGCCTGCGGGCCCGGACCCGACGACAAGCACGCGCTTCCCGCTGGGCGAGCCCGCAGCGTCGGGTCGCCATCCTTCTTCGATCGCCCGGTCGCCCAAGAAGCGTTCAACGGCGTTGATGCCGACCGCCTCGTCCACCGTGGCCCGGTTGCACACGGACTGGCACGCGTGGAAGCAGGCCCGGCCCATGACGGCGGGGAAAGGATTGTCGCGCATGATCTGGCGCCACGCCGCCTCATAGGAGCCGTCCTCGGCCAGGTACAGCCATTGCTGGATGTTCTCGCCGGCGGGGCAAGCGTTGTTGCACGGCGGCATCCGGTCCACGTACACCGGGCGCTCGACCCGCCAGCTGCCCGTCTTGTTGGCCAGGCTGGATCCGACCTCGAGAGTGATGGCGAAGGGCTTCTCCATTACGTGGGCGCCCCCTCGGATTCCTCCATCAGGCCATAGCGTCGGATGTTGCGGTCTGCCATCGCCTGCAACGCGTCGACGATGTCAGGTCGGGTGACGTTCCCCTCCTGGTCGAAGAGGTGGCCGAACCGGGTCTGCAGGCGCAGGTAATCGGTCACAGGGGCCAGGCGGCGGATCCCGGTGGAGCATGTGACCTCGCCGTGCTCGGCTTCGAAGACCGGAAACAGCCCCGTCTGGGTGGCCAGCCGGGCGATCCGGACCGTGTCGCTGGCGGCGGAACCCCACCCGAGAGGGCACGTCACCAGAATGTGGATGTACCGCGCCCCGTGGATCTCCATGGCCCGGGTCACCTTGTCCTCCAGATCGTGGAGGTCTGCCACGCTCGCGGTCGCCACATAGGGGATCCCGTGCGCCATGGCGAGCTCGGGCATGTTCTTGCCCTGCCCGAAGGAGTTGCCCGGATTGGGTCCGACCGCCTCGGTCGTCGCCGTACGCGCCGCCGGCGGGGTTGCGCCGGACCGCTGGACGCCGGTGTTCATGTAGGCCTCGTTGTCGTAACAGATGAACAGGACGTCGTCGTTGCGCTCGAACATGCCTGAGAGGCACCCGAAGCCGATGTCGACTGTGCCCCCGTCGCCGGCCTGTCCGATGACCCTGGTCGCGCCGCGGCCCTTGGCCCGCAGAGCCGCTGCAATGCCGGTCGCGACCGCCGGCGCATTGCCGAAGAGGGAGTGGAGCCAGGCGATCTGCCACGACGTCTCGGGGTAGGGGGTCGAGAACACCTCGAGGCACCCGGTTGCGTTCACGGCCACCATCTGCCCGCCCGTGGCGCGCATGGCGGCGTCGAGCGCATAGCGGGCACCGAGGGCCTCCCCGCAGCCCTGGCAGGCCCGGTGCCCCGAGGTGAGGGAATTCGACCGCTCGGCGCCAGCCTGGACGGTGCGACGATCGACATCGACGAGCCGGTTGCCGACGGCGAAGCTCCCGACCTGGTAGAAGCGGACCGCCATCGTCAGCCGATCCTCGAAGCAACGGCACCGAGGTCCCGGAGCACGTTCTCGGCCGAAGGTCCCGACCGCCGGCTGTGGGCCATGCGCGCGAGCTCCCGCTCGACCAAGGCCGTGTTTAGGTCGAGGAAGGTCAGCCGGCCGAGCTCACCATGGGCGGCATCCTCGACGACCCGTTGCAGCGATGCCTTCGTGATCGCACGCCCCCCGAGGCCGGCCACGACGGTGGCGACCGGCACCGCGAGGCCCGTGAGGGCCATAGCGACATCGGTCGACAGCACCCCGCCGAATCCGACGCTGAAGGCCTTTTCCACCACGACGACCTGGCGGGCGTCCTTGAGGGCATTGCAGACGGCGTCGATCGGGAAGGGGCGGAACGACGTGATGCCGAGTGCGCCAACGCGCAGCCCAGCGCTGCGTTGGATGTCGATGATGTCCTTGATCGTCCCGAGTACCGAACCCATGGCGACCACCACCACGTCGGCGTCTGCGCTGCGGTAGGGGTGGACCAGCCCGCCTGAATCACGCCCGAATGCCTCGGCGAACTCCTCCCCGAGCTCGCTGATGCGGCCAAGCGCTTGTTGCTGGCGTGCGTGCGCGAGGTAGCGGACTTCCTCGAAGGCCTCGGGCCCGACCATGGCACCGATGGAGACCGGATCGTTCGGGTCGAGCACTTGGCGCGGCTCGTAGGGCGGTAGGAAAGCGTCGACCTGGTCCTGCTCGGGGATGTCGACCCGCTCGGTCGCGTGGGTGAGGATGAACCCGTCCATGCACACCATGACGGGGACCGACAGCTCCTCTGCGAGCCGATAGGCCTGAATGTGCAGGTCAGCGGCCGCCTGGTTGGTCTCGGCGAACAGTTGGACCCACCCGGCGTCCCGGGCGGCCATGGCGTCGCTGTGGTCGTTCCAGATGTTGATGGGAGCGCCCACGGCACGGTTGGCCAGGGTCATGACGACGGGCAGCCCGAGTCCGCCGGCGTTGTAGAGCGCCTCCATCATGAAGAGGAGCCCCTGGCTGGCGGTGGCGGTGAAGGTGCGGGCGCCGGCGGCCGAGGCGCCGATGGCCGCCGACATGGCGGCGAATTCCGATTCCACGTTGATGAACTCGCAGGGCGCGAGCTCACCCGCCTTCACCATCGCGCCGACTGCCTCAATGATGTGGGTCTGGGGGGAGATGGGGTAGGCGCACACGACCTCGGGGCGGCAGAGCGCCACTGTTTCCGCCACCGCCCGGGAGCCCTCAATCTGCCGGAGCACTGAGCACCCCCTGTCCCTTCAGCACCATCGCCTGGCGGACGTACTGGAAGACCTCGGCCGCACCGGACACGTTGCGCTCGGCGACGCCAGGGTCCTTGCGGAACCGCTCCCGGATGGCCGTGCCGACCGCTCCCATCGACACCTCCGCCGTCAAGGCGGCGAACCCACCGAGCATGGCTGCGTTGGGCAACGGCCTTCCGACCTGGCGCTGTGCCACCTCGGTCGCCGGCACGGTGATCAGGTGATCGCCCCCGCACCGGGCTCGCAGCGACTCCAGACCGAGTTCGTCGAACGTCCGCGTCGAGTTGACCAGGACAGAACCCCCCGGCCCCAGCCCGGCGAAGAGGTCGACTTGGTGCACCAGCGTGGGGTCGATCACGATGACGCAGTCCGGCTCCATGACGGGCTCCCTGGTCCGGATCTCCCGGTCGTGGAGGCGGCAGTAGGCCACCACCGGCGCACCCATGCGCTCCGAACCGAAGCTGGGGAACGACTGCGCGAACCGACCCTGCTCGAACGCCGCCAGCGCCAGGAGGTCGGCGGCGGTCACGACGCCCTGCCCGCCTCGGCCGTGGAAGCGCACTTCGAACACGAATCCAGATTGCCGCAGCGGCAGGTGGAGGACTAGAGACGAAGGTCCCTGAGCGACGGGACCATTGGCACCTACGCAAACAGCCTGCCCGGTGGGATCATCGAAGCACGAGGCCGAGTGGTCCCGCAAGGGTGTGGAGGTGCAGCGATGTCGGTGAGGGTCGCGATCAACGGATTTGGGCGTACGGGTCGGGCTGTGCTCCGGGCGGCGATGAAGTCGCCGCACGACATCGAGGTGGCCGCGGTCAACGACCTCGGCGATCCTGAGGCGCTGGCCCGGCTCCTGGCTCGTGACTCGGTGCACGGGCATTTCCCGGAGCCGGTCACCTTCGAGCGCGACAAGATGTTGGTGGGCGCCATGGCGGTCACCATGTTGATGGAGTCGGACCCCGACGCCCTGCCGTGGCGCGAGCTCGGCATCGACGTGGTCATTGAATGCACCGGCCGGCTCACCAGTCGTGAGAAGGCTGCCGCCCACCTGCATGTTGGGGCGAGGCGGGTGATCATCTCGGCCCCGGCCAACGGCGTCGACGCCACGTTCGTCGTCGGCGTCAACGAGGACACCTTCGATCCGGAGCGGGATTTCGTCGTGTCCAACGCGTCCTGCACGACGAACTGCCTCGCCGTTCTGGCCAAGGTGCTGGACGATGCCTTCGGGATGGAGGAGGGCTTCATGACGACGGTCCACGCCTACACCGACGACCAGCATCTCGTCGACGCACTCCACAAGGACCCGCGTCGGGCGCGCGGCGGCGCGATCAACATCATCCCGACGACGACTGGTGCCGCTCGGGCCACGGGACTGGTGCTTCCCGACGTTGCCGGTCGGCTCGACGGGCTGTCGCTCCGCGTACCGGTGCCCGACGGTTCGGTCACTGACCTCGTGGCGAACCTCCGTGAGGCCCCGACAGCGACGGAGATCTGCGACGCCTACGGCGCCGCGGCGGAGGTCGGCCGTTTGGCCGGAGTGCTCGAGTACTCCGAGGATGATCTGGTCTCGACGGACATCATCGGATCCTCGGCGTCGTGCATCTTCGACTCGAAGCTCACGATGGCGAGCGGCCATCTGGTCAAGGTGCTTGGCTGGTACGACAACGAGACCGGGTACTCGAGCCGCCTCGTCGACCTGGCGACGCTCATCGGCGGCACGTCGGAGCGGTAAACCGGCGACCGCAGGTAGGCGCAGGCCACACAGCCGATCTTCCCGATCCCTACGGCGACGGCATAGCGTGAGCGCAGTGGGTGTCGGAGACGACGCGGTCATTGTCCTCGAGGGCCTCGATCGCCTGATCGCGGTGTTGGCAGAGCGCGGCCACAGGGTCATCGGTCCCGTGGTGCGGGACGGCGCCGTCATGCACGGCGCCCTGACCACCGTCGGCGACCTCCCGGCCGGCTGGCACGACGTCCAGGCGCCGGGCCGCTACCGGATTGAGGACAGCGGCGATCCGGAGTTGTTCGGGTGGGCGGTCGGTCCAGCGTCCTGGAAGGAGGAGTTCTTTAAGGCCGACGAGACGGTCTGGCGTGCCACGCTGCGCGACGGCGGAGTGACGATCGAAACCCCGGCGGTTCGGAACGGCCCAGTGGCGATCGTCGGCGCTCGTCCGTGCGAGCTCGCCGCGCTGGACGTATTGGACCGGGTCCTCGCCGGTGGTGCGGTTCGTGATGATGCCTACGCGGCCCGGAGGGAGGGAGCGTTGGTCATCGCCGTAGAGTGCGGCCGGCCGTCAGGCACCTGCTTCTGTACCTCCATGGGCACCGGTCCGGCCGCCGGCGCAGGCTTCGACCTTGCCCTCACCGAGCTCCTCGAGGGCGTGCACCGCTTCTACGTCCGGGTCGGGACCCAGGCGGGGGCGGAGCTCCTGGACGCCGTGGCGCACCGGCCGGCCAACGAAGAGGACCGTCGGGCCCGGCAGCGTGTCGTGGAGGGAGCGGAGACGAGAATGGGCCGGTCGCTCGAGACCGAGGGGTTGGCGGAGCTGCTTGCCCGCAACCTCGAGCATCCCCGCTGGGATGAGGTCGCCGAGCGGTGCCTGGCCTGCGGGAACTGCACCTTGGTTTGCCCCACCTGCTTCTGCAGTGACGTCAAGGACACGAGTGACATCGAAGGGGTGATCGAGCGGCGACGGTCGTGGGCTTCGTGCTTCGACGTCGACCACTCCTACCTCCACGGAGGGCCCATCCGGCCCACCACCTCGTCCCGCTACCGCCAATGGTTGACGCACAAGCTGTCGACATGGTGGGACCAGTTCGATACTTCGGGTTGCGTCGGCTGCGGCCGTTGCCTCACGTGGTGCCCGGTGGGGATCGACATCACGGAGGAAGCGGCTGCCATCCGAGCGACCGACGGCGCCACAAGGGGCGGAGCGGCAGGGGAGGCACGGTGAGCGAGGTCGCTCTCGACCTCCTGCAAGGGCACGCGTTTCTCGCAGGCCTGCCGGAGGGAGCCGTCGACCTCATGGCCAAGCTCGCCGAGCGCGGCAGGTACCGCCCGGGGGAGGTCCTGTTCCGGGAGGGGGAGCCGGCCGACCTGGTGTTCCTCCTCACGCACGGCCACGTGGCGATCGAGATTCATGCGCCGAACCGTGGCCCCATCGTGGTGGAGACGCTGGCGCCGGGGCACATCGTGGGTCTTTCCTGGGCCGCACCGCCCTTCCGCTACGGGTTCGACGCCCGGGCCATCGATGAAGTGGAGGGCGTGAGCGTCAACAGTGCGCAGTTGCGCGCGGCATTGGCCGCGGACCCCACCATTGGGTTCCCCTTCCTGGTGAGGCTGAGTGCGGTGATCCTCGAACGACTGCAGGCGACCCGCGTCCGCCTCCTCGACCTCTATGGCAGCGTCGGTGCCCACTGAGGTGGCCGCACGACCCATGGAGGCTGGCGTGCTCACGCCCGTCCCCTACCGCGTGGTGGGGCGCCGCCAGGAGTCGGTCGACGTCGTGACACTCTCGCTTGACCCCGTAGAAGGCCCGCCCCTGCGGTTCCGGCACGGACAGTTCAACATGCTGACTTCCTTCGGCCAGGGGGAGATCGCCATCTCCGTCTCCAGCGCGCCGGGCGCCGGCGGGCCTATCGAGCACTCTGTACGCGCGGTGGGCGCGGTGAGCGACGCCCTCTGCCGCACGGCAGTGGGGTCGGTGGTCGGTGTCCGTGGCCCGTTCGGAACTTCGTGGGGAGTCGACGAACTCGAGGACGGTGTGGACGCCGTGGTCATGGCGGGCGGGATCGGTCTCGCCCCGCTGCGTGGTGCCGTTCGGGAGCTCGTGGCACGGCGAGAGGCGGGGCGCGGCAACGTGTTCGTACTGGTCGGCGCTCGCGCGCCCGACCAGATCCTCTTCGCACAGGACCTCGACACGTGGCGCCGCGCCGGCGCGTATGTCGGCATCTCCGTCGATGTCGGAGCCCCGAGCTGGAATGGCGTCGTCGGAGTCGTCACAGCGCTGCTGCCGGAAGCGCCCTTCGATCCCTCGCGGTCGATAGCGCTGCTTTGTGGTCCGGAGATAATGATGCGGTTCGGCGGGCGCGCCTTGACAGACCGCGGCGTCGACCCGGGCCGGATCCGCGTCTCCCTGGAGCGCAACATGCAGTGCGGCGTCGGACTGTGCGGCCATTGCCAGCTCGGCCCGCTCCTCGTGTGCCGGGACGGTCCGATTGTCCGATACGGTGGCCTCGCCGAGGGGCTGTTCATGGAGCGCAACCGATGAGCAACGAACCCGTCCCCACGCTCGCCGTGTGGAAGTTCGCATCGTGCGACGGGTGCCAGCTGAGCCTGCTCGACTGCGAGGACGAGTTGCTGGCGCTGGCCGGCGCCGTTCGGATCGCTCACTTCACCGAGCTGTCCCGGGCCAGCGTCGACGGGCCGTACGACGTCTCTTTGGTGGAGGGCTCCGTGACCACACCCGAGGACGAAGTTCGGATCCTCGAGATTCGAGCAGCTTCCCACCGGCTGATCACCATCGGCGCGTGCGCGACATCGGGCGGTGTCCAAGCACTCAGGAATTTCGCCGCCGAGGGGGAATACACGGGGATCGTCTACGCCCACCCCGAATACGTGTCGTCCCTGGCGACCTCGACACCCATATCGGCCCACGTGCCGGTCGACTTCGAGTTGAACGGGTGCCCGATCGACCGGCACCAGCTGCTCGAGGTGATCACGGCCGGTCTGGTCGGCCGGCACCCGGTGATCCCGGACTATACGGTGTGCCAGCAGTGCAAGGGCCGGGGGGCCGTGTGCGTGCTGGTTGCGCATGGCACCGCGTGCCTCGGCCCCGTGACGCGGGCCGGATGCGGCGCGCTGTGCCCGTCCGTCGGCCGAGGCTGCTATGGCTGTTTTGGGCCGGTCGCGGGGGCGAACACCGACGCGCTGGCCGGCCACCTCCTCGAGCAGGGCATGGACCCCGCCGACGCGGTCCGGCTGTTCTCCACGTACTACACGGGCAACGCTGTGTTTGGCCGGCAGGCGGTGACCCTGCGCAGCCGTGCCTCACAGCGGACCGTTGGCCCGGTGCCCTGATGGCGTCGGAGGAACGACGTCGTACCATCTCCGTCGAGGGCCTCGCACGGGTCGAGGGTGAAGGCTCCCTACGTGTCGTGCTGCGCGACGGCCGGGTCCAGGACGTCGAACTCCAGATCTTCGAGCCGCCCCGTTATTTCGAGGCGTTCCTGCGGGGGCGGCATGCCACGGAGGCCCCCGACCTGACGGCGCGCATCTGCGGCATCTGCCCGGTCGCCTACCAGATGAGCGCGTGTGCTGCGGTAGAAGATGCGCTGGGGATCGACGTCGCGCCCGTGGTGCGAAGCCTCCGCCGCCTGCTCTACTGCGGCGAATGGATGCAGAGCCATTCGCTCCATATCCACATGCTGCACGCACCCGATTTCCTGGGGTGCCAGGACGCCGTCGAAATGGCGCAGCGGTACCGGCCGGCGTTCGAGCGCGGCCTGGCGCTCAAGAAGATGGGGAACCGGATCATGGAGGTGGTTGGGGGACGGGCCATCCATCCGGTGAACGTGAAGGTCGGCGGCTTCTATCGCGCCCCCGCTCGGACAGAGATCGCGGCTCTGGCCGGCCCACTGACCGACGCCATCGACCTCGCCTTGAAGACGGTCGAATGGGTCGGCGGGTTCGAATTTCCCGACGTCGAGAGCGCCTACCGCTTCGTAGCACTCCGGGAAGGGACGCACTACCCCCTGGAGTCGGGCCGAGTCGTGTCTTCCGAGGGGTTGGACGTCACTCCGGCGGCTTTCGCCGACCGGGTCGTGGAGCAGCACGTGGCGCGCTCCACCGCCCTGCAGGCCCGGTTGGAGGGCCGCCTCGAATACCTGACTGGGCCGCTGGCTCGGTACGCCCTCAACAATCCGCAGCTGCCCAATCTGGCCCGACAGGCCGCGACCAGGGCCGGCCTGGGTCCCGTGTGCACGAACCCGTTCCAGAGCATCGTCGTGCGAGCCGTGGAGGTGGTCTTCGCGTGTCACGAAGCGCTCCGGCTCGTGGAGGACTACGAACCGCCCGATCCCGCATCATCCACGCTGCCGTCGGCGGGTGGAGTCGGCACTGGGGCCACCGAGGCCCCCCGGGGTCTCCTCTTCCACCGCTATCACATCGATCCTCACGGCATGATCACAGAGGCACGAATCGTGCCGCCCACGTCACAGAACCAGATCACGATCGAGTCCGACATCCGCCGCGCCGTGGAGGCTGCGTATGACCTGGCGGATGAGGAGCTGACATGGCGCAGTGAACAGGCAGTGCGCAATCACGACCCGTGCATCTCGTGCGCGACTCATTTCCTGGACGTGACGGTCGAGCGGACGTGAACGACGACTGCCGGCGACAGGTGGTCGTGGTGGCATTGGGCAACGACTGGCGACGGGATGACGGCGTGGGCCGGGCCGTCCTCGAGGAGCTCAGGCATCTGACGGGCGTCGCATCACTTGCCGCGGTGGGCGATCCACTCGAGCTCCACGACCTCTGGGCCGGCGCGGATCTGGCGGTGGTCGTCGACGCCCTGAGCGCGGCCGACCAACCGGGCACCGTGCAGGTTGCCACGCTGCAGCTCGCGTCGGAGCCCCGCTCCCCCGATGCGTTCCGTCGCAGCGTGAGCAGCCACGGCCTGGGCTTGGGAGAGGTGCTCCTGCTGGCGCAACAGCTTGGCTCGGCGCCGTTGCAGGTCGTCGTCGTCGGCATCGTGGGTGGGGACTTCGGGCACGGTGTCGGCCTCACGAGGGCAGTCTCGCGGGCCGTGCCAGACGCGGCGCGCCTGGTGGCACAGGTGGTTCGATCCGCTGTGCAGGAAGCGAAAGCGGTGACCGGGACTTCTTCGGCAGCTTAGCTACCCAGTCCCTTGGGCAATTCGACAGCCACATCACCGAGCTCACCTCGAACGTCGGGTTCGACAGCGCGACCGGTCACCTTGTACGGGACAATCTCAATACCCGGACTCCCGGTGCTGCCACCATGGGGGTCGGGAGGTTGGCGACCGAGGCGTGCGACGTCGTCGTAGGGGACGACACGGGCGACTCCTTCGACCACGACGCTCCATCCGCTGTGCTGAGACGCCGATGCCTGGTCGGTCTCGAACGTCACTGCCGCGCCGTCAAGGTGGAACGCGGCCCATCCCGTTCCAAGCGGGATCACAATCGCGCCCGCTACCACCGTGAAGTTCACCGGTATGACGTCGGACGATCGATTACCCTTGATGGCGACTCGTCCGATACCACTCGCTGCTGCCGCCCGCGCCAGGCGGCGGCACGCGTCCTCACCGAGCACGGTCGAGCCTTGTGGGTCCAGCTTCACTGCGCCTCCCCTGCGTTGACGTTGCGGTTGACGGTTCGGCGAAGTACGTCAATCACTCCTATGGTCGGCCGCTCGTACCAGGGCACGAAGCGTGGTCGAAGCGTGGCGGTCGTATCGGGACCTTCGTCCCCGCACCGGTGGGACCTTCGTCCCTGGGTCGTCGGTGAGCAGAGGCCACATACTCGTCTGGAGAAGGAGCCGCGACCATGAGATGCCTGATAGGTGGACGGCGCGCCGAGCTCGGTGGTGATTTCGACGGGGGCTACTACTTCGAGCCGACGGTTCTCAAGGGCGACAACAAGATGCGTGTTTTCCAGGAAGAGATTTCGGACCGGTGCTCGCCGTCACCACGTTCAAGGACGAGGCGGCGGCCCTCGAGATCGCCAACAACACCGCCTACGGCCTCGGTGCTGGCGTCTGGACCCGCCACGGCAACCTGGCCTACCGCATGGGCAGGGCGATCAAGGCGGGTCGGGTGTGGACGAACTGCTACTACCTCTACCCGGTCCGGCCGCCTTCGGTGGTTAAAGATCTCGGACGTCGGCCGAGAACCACCAGATGATGCTCGAGCACTACTCACAGACCAAGAACCTGCTGGTCAGCTACGGCACGAAGCCCCTCGGGTTCTTCTAACGGGTCTAGCGCTCGAACCGACCAATGCACCACGCGTCCGACTTTGCAGCACAGCGAACAAAAGAGAGGTACTCCGATGAGAGCAGCCGTTGTCCACTCCTTCGACCAACCCCTACGGATCGAAGAGCGTTCCGTCCCGACTCCTGGTCACGGCCAGGTCCTTGTGAAGATGGAGACCTGCGGCCTCTGCCACACCGACATCCACGCCGCTCATGGCGACTGGCCCGTCAAGCCCAACACTCCGTTCGTACCTGGGCACGAAGGGGTAGGAATCGTGGCCGCGCTTGGAGCCGGAGTGCTCAATCTCACCGAGGGCGATCGGGTGGCCATCCCATGGCTCGGTTACGCCTGTGGAGCCTGTGAGTACTGTGCCTCCGGCCGCGAAACTCTCTGTCCGAATCAACGAGATTCGGGCTACAGCGTCGATGGCGCCTATGCCGAATACGCGGTGGCGGAGGCTGCGTTCGTGGGGAGAGTACCCAGGGCGCTCGACCCGATGGACGCGGCGCCGCTCACCTGTGCCGGTGTGACGACCTATAAGGCCGTGAAGGTGGCTGGGACCCGGTCCTCCGACCTCGTCGCCGTCTTCGGGATCGGCGGCCTCGGACACCTGGCAGTGCAGTATGCCCGCATCGCCGGCGCCTCGGTCGCCGCCGTCGATCTGGTGGATTCGAAGCTGACCTTGGCTCGTGACCTCGGTGCCGAATACACCGTCAACGGGTTGATTGAGGACCCAGTGGAGAGGATTCAGGCCCTGGGCGGAGCTGACCAGGCGATCGTTCTGGCCGTCTCCCCCAAGGCGTGTGAACAGGCGTTCAAGAGTCTCAAGCGGGGAGGAATCCTCGTCTTCGTGGCGCTGCCGGCCGACAACTTCGTCCAGATCCCTATCTTTGAGACGGTCCTTCAGGGCATCACGGTAACCGGCTCCATTGTCGGGACTCGGGTCGACCTGGCCGAGACGTTCGAACTCCACGCGCAGGGCCGCACCCGGGTGGTGCGCGAGACCCGCCAGCTCGATCAGGTCAACGAGTCCTTCGAGCAGATAGAGAAAGGGGAGGTCGATGCGCGCCTCGTCTTCGATTTCCGCGACTAGCAGCGACCACCTCGAAGCGCTCGAGCGAGACGAGTGCGTGCTTCGGCTCCAATGTCATGGGCTAGGTCGCGTCGGAGCCACACTGCGCGGTCGACCCATCGTCTACCCGGTCAACTACGCCGTGCACGATGGCGCCATCCTCTTCCGTACCCGGCGCGGCGGAGATCTCGACGCATCAACGCTTGACTCTTGGGTGGCCTTCGAGATCGACGAGGCGGACAACCTCTACCACGAGGGCTGGAGCGTACTGGTGGTGGGCCGCGCATCGCATGTGACCGAGCCCAGCGAGCTCGCCAACCTCACGTCCGTGCGACTCACGCCTTGGGCCGACGAGGACCGGCATCTGATCGTACGCATTCCTCTCGATGAGGTCACTGGTCGACACATCCATCATCGTCCACCGTTGGTCGGGTCTGGCTGATCGCTGCCACGAAACGGGCTACGGCGCGACCGTGGGCTGAAGCGCATCGCTGCGTGTCCGATCGGCCGACGTCCGTGAGCCCCCCAAGGGTCGGATCCAAGTACGCCCAGTTCTCGAGTGCAGTCGGTGATTGGAATCTGCGCATATAAGTCTTGCCGAAAGAGCGTGCCGTGAGCGCGTGGCTCGAGTGAAACGAGCGCCCGCGTCAACCTGACGCGCGGGATCGCCTGAACAGTCAATCCGCGTACACACTGCGTCCCGAGTACCTCGCCGGCCGCCCTTGGTTGGACTCTTCCAACCCGCGCTACCGATGGGTTTCAGATTCACGCTCAGCGGTGGACTCTTCGAAGCCTGCTCCGGCCGAGGAGACTACTCCGTCGTCGATTGGTGCATGGGAGTACATGTCGAGCAGCGCCAGGGCGACGAGACGCTCCCCCTCTGGAGCGAACATGTCGACGCCGAGTGCCCGGGACACATGCTCGTGGAGCAGGGGGATACCGGTTTTCATGGCAGTGACGAGTGCTGCCCGGATCCGGCGATCAGTTGCGGGTGTGTCTGGGCGGTCCTCGTCGGACCGGACGAGCCATTGTTCGGCCATTGTCACCATCTCGTCGAAAATCGGTCCCGCCGTGGGGGATCCGTCAGCCAATGAGCGAGCCACGTACCGCCCGAACCGCCTCGATGTCTGCTGGGAACTCGCCGCTGCGCCGGGATCCTCGAGGAGCTGAGTGTTGACACGGTGCAGCATCTCGAACACGTAATCGTCACAGGCCACTCGCAGCGCGTCCTTCGACCCGTAGTGGTGTCGGAGCAGTCCGGCGGAGACGCCGGCGGTCTTGGCAATGGACCGGATGGTCGCGCGCTCGTATCCCTCGTCGGCGAAGTGCTTGAGAGCCGCCTCGCGTATCCGGGCACGGGCAGTGAGGTCCTCGAACGCCACTAACCGCTCGTCCATCGGAGTGCGCGGAGGACTCGGCAGCTGGGGCGAGGAGGTCATTCGCCCTCTAAGTCTCGCCGTGTGAACGCCAACCCTCCAGCGAGCGCGGCGGCCACTCCGACCGCGGCCATAATGCCATTCGCCTCCCAATTCGGTTGTACGGCGGGGGCTGATGCCATCTGGTGGAAGACCGAGGTGTCGAGTACCCAGTGGTTGATCGCACCAATCCCGCCGACGATGACCAGGATTAGCGACCAGATGAGCACGCCGTAGACGACGACGGCCGTGGCCCGAGGTCGTATCCCGAAGACCAGGACTCCGATGCCCAACACGACGATCGCCGGTGGCACGAGGCTGACGCCGGCGACGAGCAGGGTCGTGAGGCTCAATCCTGCGTGCTGGGTTGCGGCTCCGAGCCAGGCAAAGAGGCCAGCGCAGGCGCCGCTCACAAGGAGCACGAGGAGCGCCACGAGGAGCCTCCCGCTGAGCCACGCTGAACGGGACACCGGGCGGGTCAGGAAGTGTTCGAGCATGTCGCTCGACTCCTCGGAGCGAGCCGCGTTGACTTGACCGGCAGCGACGAAGGCGATCAGGATCGCCTCAATGAGGAAGCAAACGCCGAGGACAGCGTCGGCACCGGTCCCCGTCGCGCCCAGCTTGGAGAACACCTCTTTGACGGAGCCCGAGATCGTGCCACCGGCCGACTTCGCGATGAGCCCGTAGAGGAGTGCCGATACGCCGATGGCGACCCACCAGCCGACGACCGTCGCGCGCATCAGTCTGATTGCGAGACCCGTCGGACCGAACAGCAGCCCGAGGTGAGCCTCCGAGTGCGCCCGGTCGGGCAAGATGCTCTCGCCGACGTCGCGCACACCAGCGAGGTGCACTGCGACCGCAACCAGCACAGCCGTGAAAGCGACGATCAGCCAGAGGGCCAAGGGTTGGGGCGAGGTCAGGGGCTGGAGTTCCTCCACCCAGCCGAGTGGGGAGGTCCAGATCAGCCAATGGAGGCCCACGCCTGCATCGGCGATCAGGCGCACGGCGTAGCTGACCCCGAGCAAGCCCGCCCCGAAGGAGGCGGCCTGGCGACGGGTGGCGGCCACCTGGCTGGTCACGGCACCAACGGCGAGGAACATCACTGGGGTGGCCACCATGGCCACGGCGAAGTAAAGCGAAGGAACGGCCGCGATCCTCACATTCGAGGCCTGTCCCGAGAGGACCGCGATTATCGCGGTGACCACCCACAGGGCGACGGCGCCAGCCCCTAAGCCCACGATCGCCTGAGCCGTGGCGCCGCGCCGCGTGGTCTGGCCGACGAGCAGGAGATCCCAACGCCCGCTGTCCTCCTCCCCCCGCAACAGCTTGGTGCTCGTCAGAAGTCCCCACACGGCCCCGAGGACCATGAGGGTCATGGAGATCTTGAACACGGTGAAGCCGGTCACCGTCTGCAGATGGGGAGCGGGTCCGAAGAGGGCGCTCATCGCCTTGTTCGACCCGTAGGTCGCAGCCAAGGCATCGCGTTGCGCCGCGGTCTTGTAGATCTTCACGTAGCCGATCTCTGACGACGCGATGGCGATGCCGAAGATGTAGCCCCACAGGACACCCGAGCGCGCGGCCTTCCGGGCGCTCAGGCTGGCGACGACGGTGGACGGCGATCCAGCGGCACGCACCGGCGCCCGTATTCGCGTCCGGATCCCCAGGTCAATGTGCAGTGCGGTCGGCCCCGTATTGTGCGAGGAACAGTTCTTCGAGGGATGGCTCCCGACTTAACAGCTCCGTGACGGTGACCCCCGCCAACGCCTTGAGCAGCGGGTCGATCGATCCCCGAACCTGGCATCGGAGGACTCGGCCGGTTCTCTCCACTGCCGTGACCCCGGGAATCCCAGAGAGGTCGGGGACCTGGCCCTCCAGCGTCACCTCCACGCTCAGCGCGCTGAGGTGGCGCATCTCGGCCAACGTGCCCATCTCAATCAGCTTTCCGTCTCGCAGGATGCCCACCCGGTCACAGAGGGCCTCCACCTCGCTCATGATGTGGGACGAGAGAAAGACGGTCTGCCCCCGATCCCGGGCCTCAGCGACGCACTGCCGGAAGGCGTGTTCCATTAGGGGATCGAGTCCACTCGTCGGCTCGTCGAGCACGAGGAGGTCCGGCCGGACCATAAGTGCCCCAATCAAGATGACTTTCTGGTGGTTCCCCTTCGAGTAGGCGCGTACCTTCTTGGTCGGATCGAGATCGAATCGCTCGATCAGCTCATCCCGGTAGGACTCGTCGACCTCGCCGTGGACGCGTCCGAGCAGCGCAATGGTTTCCGCCCCGGTCAGCGACGGCCACAGATTCGCCTCCCCGGCGACGAAGGCCAGACGGCGATGGGTCTCGACCGGCTGACGCAGGCAATCAAGACCGAAGATCTCGCTGCGCCCTTCGGTCGGACGGCTGAGCCCGAGCAACAGTCGGATCGTGGTCGTCTTGCCCGCCCCGTTGGGTCCTAGGTAGCCGACCACCTCGCCCTGAGCAACCTCGAGGTCCAGCTGGTCGAGTGCCACAACGTCGCCATAGCGCTTCGTCAGTCCCGCCGTGCGTATGGCCGCGCTCGACATGGGCAAGCCACCTCCCAGGGGTATATACAGACGAGTAGTTCACTATACATACGTATCGCGACTGGGGTCACCAGATGCGAAGGCTGGAGTTCCACCCTCGCTGCGCCGGGGGCTGGCTGAAAACCCATGGTTTCCAGAGGAGACGAAGGGCAGCCTGGGCTCAGACGGCCAGGGGGGCGGTCAGCGCGACGCAGCCAGGAGGATCTTTTTTCGGGCCGGGTGTCCGGAAAGAACGCGGAGCATGGGACCTTCCTCCCTAGTCCACGGGACGTTTGCACCCATCTCAGCGAGCCCTCAGGCATGGACGATGGGAACAGATCTCCTCACTGGGAGGGATCACGGACAAGGAGACTCAGATGCGACGCAAGGTTTTCGACATGCTGGCCAGTGTTGGCGGAGTGGTCGTGGTCATCGTGCTCGCGGTTGCCGGCTCCCTGTTGCTGGTGGGCTACAACTTCGCCAACAACTACGTGCACACCCAGCTCGCTGAGCAGCAGATCACGTTCCCCTCGGCCGCAGCGTTCGCCCATCCCGACGGTCAGGAGATCACCAAGTCGATGATCCCCTCGGTGTCGCAGTACGCCGGACAGCAGCTGCTTACAGGCCAGCAGGCACAGGTCTACGCCAACGACTTCATCGCCGTACACCTACAGGGGATCGGCGGCGGCAAGACCTACGCGCAGCTGAGCGCAGCGGCGCTGGCCCTGCCCAAGGGCTCGGCGGCGTACACGGCGGCCGAGGCCAAGGCCCAGTCGGTCTTCCAGGGCACCACGCTTCGTGGTCTGCTGCTCGAGGCCTACGGCTTCAGCCTGATCGCTGCCATCGCCCTCTGGTGTGCGATCGCGGCGTTCTGCCTTGCCGGCGTCATGGCAGTCCTGGTCGGTCTCGGCTTCGCCCACGCCCGGCGGACGGGCGAGAACGAGGAGCTTCTCCCCGCTCACACTCCGCGGGGGAAGCTCGTCACCGCATAGCTCCGGCGAACCCTCCCCAGTGAGGAGCAACACCGGCCCCCTCAGGCGGGCCGGTGTTGCGCGTCCGGGCCCAGAGAACACGGGGTGTCCGATCCGCCATGAAGTGGACTCAGACCGCTCGCTGCTCAAGATCCTGGCCCGTACGGCCAGACCCAATCGGCGACGTCAGGGTGATCGTCGCCATGTGCGCGCGTCCACGCCTTTGCTTCGTTGCGCCGGTCGATCATGTCCTGCCGGGTGCTGGCGGCCCGCGCTGCCAGACCGGGAACCCGATCGATCACGTCGGTAACGAGATGGTAGCGATCAAGGTTGTTCATCATCACCATGTCGAACGGTGTCGTCGTGGTGCCCTCCTCCTTATAGCCGCGAACATGGAATTGTGCGTGATTGTCACGCCGATAGGTCAACCGATGGATCGTTGCCGGGTAGCCATGCCACGCGAAAATCACGGGACGATCTACTGTGAAGAGAGCATTGAATTCGGCGTCGGGGAGGCCATGCGGGTGGATTGAGTCAGGTAGGAGGCGCATCAGGTCGACGACGTTCACGAAGCGCACCTTGATTTCAGGTAGGTACTGCCGGATGAGGTCCGCTGCGGCAAGCGATTCCAAGGTCGGAACGTCGCCGGCACACGCGAGCACAACATCGGGTTCCTCGTCCCCCGTCTCGGTGGATGCCCAGTCCCACACGCCGATACCGCGGGTACAGTGCATGACCGCCTGGTCAATGTTGAGGTAGTCCAATGCCGGCTGTTTGCCCGAAACTATGACATTGACGTATTGGCGACTCCGCAGACAGTGATCGGCCACAGAAAGAAGGCAGTTTGCGTCCGGGGGGAGATAGACCCGTACGACATCGGGCTTCTTGTTAAGCACGACACTCAGAAATCCGGGGTCTTGATGCGTCAAGCCGTTGTTGTCCTGGCGCCACACATGCGAGCTAAGCAAGTAGTTCAGTGAGGCCACGGGTCGTCTCCACGGAATCCTTGATGCCGTCTCCAGCCACTTCGCATGCTGGTTGAACATGGAATCGATGATGTGAATGAACGCCTCGTAACACGTAAAGAGGCCGTGACGCCCGGTTAAGAGGTAACCCTCGAGTAGGCCCTCGCAGAGGTGCTCGGAGAGTACCTCTATCACGCGGCCGTCTTGACTCAGGTGATCGTCGCGGGGCACCGTCTCAGCCATCCACTTTCGATTGGTGACGTCGAAAACACGGTTCAGTCGGTTCGAGACCACTTCGTCCGGTCCGAATAGGAGGAAGTTTCGAGGATTCGCGGCGATCACGTCGCGCAGCCAGGAGCCAAGGACGCGTGTTGCTTCGTTTTGGGTTGTCCCGGGCCGCTCGACGTCCACGGCATAGTTGCGAAAATCGGGAAGCTCAAGGTCGACAACCAGCAGACCTCCATTCGCGACGGGATTGTCGCTCATGCGTCGCTCGCCCTTCGGCGGCAACTCAATGAGCTCCTTGGTTGGGCTCCCGTCGTCGTTGAATAGCTCTTCCGGCCGGTAGGACTTCATCCAGTTCTCAACGGCCTCCCTATGAGCAGCGTCGGTGCGCGCGGTGGGAATGGGAACCTGGTGAGCTCGGAATGTGCCCTCGACCTGCTGGCCGTCAACCATCGGCGGCCCAGTCCAGCCCTTAGGAGAGCGCAGCACGATCATCGGCCATCTCGGAAGCCGCCCCCCGCCGGTGTTACCCGTCGCGTGAATTCGATCGATCTCATCCAGGCATCTGTCGAACACACTCGCGAACGACTGGTGCGCTTCTGCCGGGTTGGTGGTGAGGTCGATGATCACATCACGGGGGTCGTAGCCGTAGCCACGTAGGAGTTGGTGCAGGTCCTCCGTCGGGATGCGAGCGAGGATGGTCGGGTTCGCGATCTTGTACCCGTTGAGGTGCAGGATCGGAAGCACTGTGCCATCACGGTCCGGGTTGATGAATTTGTTCACGTGCCAACTTGCCGCGAGCGCTCCAGTCTCGGCTTCGCCGTCACCGACGACGCAAAAGACCGTGAGGTCGGGGTGGTCAAGGGCCGCTCCGTAGGCGTGGAGTAGCGAGTATCCGAGTTCGCCCCCCTCGTGAAACGAACCCGGTGTATTCGGCGCGACGTGTGAGGGAACCCCACCGGGGAACGAAAATTGCCGGAACAGGCGCTGCATGCCCACTTCGTCTTGACGGATCGAGGGATAGCGCTCGGTGTAAGTGCCCTCGAGCCAGGCACAGGCATTGGGTCCCGGACCGCCATGGCCAGGTCCCATCACGTAGCAAGCATTCAGATCACGCCGCCGGATCGCACGATTTGCATGGGCGTAGATGAGGTTCAAGCCAGGGGTTGTGCCCCAGTGTCCGAGCAATCTCGGCTTGACATCCTCAGCCGCAAGCGGCCGCCGGAGAAGTGGGTTGTCCATCAGGTAGATCTGGCCCACCGAGAGGTAGTTCGCGGCTCTCCACCACGCGTCGAGCAAGCGGAGCTCCTCAGTATCCATCGGCCCCTCGGCGTCGGCCAGGTGATATCCAGTCGGAGCGATCGTCTTGCCATTGCTGCTCGAATCCTCGTCGGGTGAGGTATCCACTGAGGTCGTGGAAGAGACCTTCATGCGAGCTCCTTAGGTGCGTGGACGACGCTGCGAAGCCTACGCGTTCAACAAGCGCTAGAACCGTGGAGTGCGGATACTCGTTGTGAACGCTGGATCGACCAGTCTCAAGCTTCGTGTCGTCGAGCGTGATGATCGTGTGACCGAGATCGTCGACCTCAACCCACCAGGTGACTCGCTGGAAGATGACCTGCGTCGCTTCTTGGCGTCCGCCGGACCGCTCGACGCGATTGGCCACCGAGTCGTCCACGGAGGGGGTCGGTTCACTCGTCCCGTCGTGATCGATGCCTCGATCCGAGCTCAGCTCGATGAGATGAATGATTTAGCGCCGCTGCACAATCCCCCAGCACTTGCTGCAATCGATGCGTTGCGTCACCTCTCGCCAAATGTGCCGGCGGTTGCTTGCTTCGACACCGCCTTCCACACTTCACTCAAACCCGCCGCATCGAGCTACGCGCTCCCGACAGCGTGGGTCGAGAGATGGCGCCTGCGTCGCTACGGCTTCCACGGGCTCAGCTGCGAGTGGTCCGTGAGTCGTGCTGCAGCGCTCTTGGAACGTCCGGTAGGTTCCCTCAGACTTGTGATTTGCCACCTGGGTGGAGGTGCCTCAGTGACTGCCACTGCAGGTGGTCGCTCGGTTGACACCACCATGGGTTTCACGCCGACCGAGGGACTCGTGATGGCGACACGCCCTGGCGATGTAGATCCGGGAGCTATCGCGTGGATTGCCGCCCATGGCGTCACACCGTCCGAACTTGCCGATGCCCTCGAGCGGCGTAGCGGTCTACTGGCGCTCTCTGGTGGCACTACCGGCGACATGCGGGAGCTGCTCCAGCATCGGGTGCGTGGGGCGCCCGCAGCCATTTTGGCGGTGGATGTCTATGTCCATCGCCTTCGTGCCAAGATCGCCGCGATGACCGCCGCCACGGACGGGACGGACGCCGTGGTGTTTACGGCTGGCGTTGGCGAGAACGCCAGCGAGATACGGGCCAATGCATGCGAGCACCTCGAATGGGTCGGTATATCAATCGACGCCGATGCCAATCGGGCGGTAGGTTCCGACGACGTCGACATCAGCCGAGATGGTGCGAAGGTAAGGACCCTTGTCATACACGCGCGTGAAGAGCTTGTCGTTGCAGCCGGCTGCCGCGCAGCCTTGAGTTCACAGATCTGAAGCTGGTCTATCTCACCGCCCCTGCCGCTGCCGGTCTCGTTCTGGGTGGCCGTTACAGAGTGAGCATCATCGGGCTCACGATGACTATCGTCCGATCTGATTAGAACCGGCGAGTTGTCACACGGGCACACGCCAAAGCAGCCGAGTCCCGCCGTCTGGGTCCGACTGAATTTCGAAGATCCCCTTCAACTTCTCGGCCCGGTTACGAAGGTTGGCGAGTCCCAACCCAGCTCCATCGACCAACGGGAAAGCGAACCCGGACCCGTTGTCATGGACCTCAAGGCTCACATGGTCGGACACGCTGATGGTTACGATGCAATCATTGGCCTGAGCGTGTTTGCCGACATTGGTAAGCGCTTCGCGGAGTACCGCCAAGAGATGATCAGCCACATGTTGGGGGATCGCGTTGTCGACGGGGCCGCGGAAGATGATCTCGGGACGCATCCCTAATGACGAAGCTATTTCCTCAGTGAGTTCGACCACTCGTTGTCGTAGACCGCCCGGAAGAGGGCTCTCTCCGAGTTCGAAGATCGCGGTGCGGATTTCGGTGACCGTGGCGTCGAGTTCATCGACAGCCCGGTTGACCCGTTCGACGATCTGATCACGTTCTGGAAGGCGTGCCGCTCCCTGGAGCGACATGCCGACGGCAAAGACCCGTTGAATGACACGGTCGTGCAAGTCCCGGGCAATCCTGTCTCGATCATCGATGACACTGAGCACGCGAACCCGATCGTGGAGGCGGTTGTTCTCAATGGCGATACCCGCCGCCATCGCGAGAGCCTCGGCCAGAGCCTCGTCTTCGTCGCTGAACTCCTCGGCGCTGACCTTGTCTGTCAGGTAGAGGTTGCCATAGACCTCGGAGCGGACACGAACGGGCACGCCAAGGAAGGATTCCATGTGGGGGTGTCCGTCCGGGAAACCGTAGCGATCGGGGTGGGTACTGAGGTCCCTGAGCCGCAGTGGTGCGGGGTCGGTGATCACGACGCCGAGCACCCCTCGCCCAGTCGGTCTGGCACCGATCGCCTCTTCGTCGGCTCCGCTCAGTCCGACAGTCAAGAACTGTTCGAGCACTGTCCTCGACTCGTTGAGCACACCCAAGGCCCCGTAGCGGGCGTCGACCAGGGAACACGCTTCTTCGACCAGGTGTCGGAGCAGGATGGGAAGTTCGACATCGGCCTCGATCATGAGGATGGCGTCCATGAGCCGCCTGAGCTTGGCCGGATCGTTGACCTTGCGGTAGGGAATACATCACATTTTAGTGACGGACAGTAGCGGGGGAACGGGCGGTCACCGGGACGTGGGGCGCCGGGTCGGACCCTGGCACAATGGGGCTGTGAGCATCCGTGTCTTTCTCCTGGACGATCATGAATTGGTCCGCGAGGGCGTCCGGAGCCTGCTCGAGAGCGACGATGAGATAAAGGTCGTTGGCGAGGCCGCAACCGGCGAAGAAGCTCTGTCCCGAATCCCGCTGGCCAAGCCGGACGTCGCCATTCTCGACGTCCGGCTCGAGGGTGGGAACGGGATTGAGGTCTGCCGTGATGTCCGCTCGTCCGTGCCCGGGCTGGCCTGCCTGATGCTGACCAGCTTCGCGGACGACGAGGCGCTGTACGCCAGCGTCATGGCTGGGGCAGCCGGTTACGTGCTCAAGCAGATCAAGGCCCGGGATCTCATTGAGGACGTGAAGAAGGTGGCGGGCGGAGAATCGCTGATGGATCCGAGGGCTGTGGCCCGGGTCGTGGAACGCATCTCCAACCCACCCAAGGTCATCTCCGAGCTCAAGGCACTCTCTCCGCAGGAGACTCGTATCTTGGACCTCATCGCCGAAGGACAGACCAATCGACAAATTGCCGAAGCCATGTTCCTCTCGGAGAAGACGGTTAAAAACTACGTGACTGGTCTGCTGGGCAAGCTGCAGATGAACAGCCGGACAGAGGCCGCAATCTACGCCACCAAACTCAGGTCCGGCGGGGCACAGGAGGGTCAGGTCTAGATGTTCTAGACCTCTCGCCTCGGACGGGAGAGGGCGACCAGGTCGATTCCGGCGGCCGCAAGCTCGTGCTCGAGGCGATCCCGCTCCGCCCACGGCTGGTCAAAGTTGGCGACACTGGCCGAAATGTCGTGTTCGACGCACAAACTGATGAGGGCCCGGTCATACGCGACCTCGACGGCCAGCGCCTGGTAGGCCGAGTCGCTACTGCATGAACCCCTCTTGAGCATCTCGATCCGACACACAACGGAATAGTCGATCAGCGCGCTCCCGCTCAGTTCGGAGGCCCATCCTTCGAGGGCCGAAGTCAGGCAGTCCACGTACATGCTCATACGCTCCATTATCGGTACAGCGCGGGAGCTCGTCGGTAGGGACGTTGTTCCTGTCTAGGAGCAGTCCATGGACTCGGGACTTTGGTCCTGTCGGTCTGCGGAGCAGATGCCGTGGACGTCCCGGTTACCGGCCCGCCGACGGCGAGGCGGCGTTGTCCGGACGGTGCGTAGTACGGATGTTCATCGAGCGGATGTGACCTAGGTCCCTAATCAGAGCCACCGTTCTGGCGTACGGTGAACCCATGCTGGTTGCCGCAATGTTCGCCGCTCTGATCAATCTGAATGGATCCGGTCATTACATTCACTGGGGCTTCATTCAGATGTCCGTTGCGAACTTCGTCGTCATTGTCCTGATGATCGCCATCTTCGTGCTGGCGATCCTGTTGCCGTTCCCACGGCGGAAAGGACGAGACCAGTGAGTGTCGATGCCGGCAGGCGGACTGCCCGTCCCACCGACGCAGTGTCCCGCCAGTGGACGGCGCGTGCTCGGAGGGCTGCCGAGTCCGCGTTCCCGCCTGACCGCCTGCTCCCCGACCGTCAGCCCGCCTACATGGCCTCGTGGATCTATGTGTTTGGTGTTCTCACGGTGGTAAGTCTCGCCTGGGTCATCATCACGGGCTGCGTGCTCGCCATCATGGGCCCGAGCTGGTGGCACGTCTCGACCGCCGGGCTCTTCGTGAACTCACTGCACTTGTGGAGCGTCGAGGCCTTCTTCTTCTTCATGGTGATCCATCTCTGGGGCAAGTTCTTCATGGCGGCCTGGCGGGGAAACCGACGGCTCACGTGGGCCACCGGAGTCATCTCCTTCGTCGTCTCGGTAGCGGCGGCCTTCACCGGCTACCTCTCGCAGCAGAACTTCGACTCGCAGTGGATCTCCACCCAGGCGAAGGACGGCATCAATGCGACCGGCGCCGGCGCCGTCTGGAACGTGCTCAATTTCGGCCAGATGCTCATGTGGCACATCGTGCTGCTGCCGATCGGCGTGGTGGCCATTGCCGGCCTCCACGTCCTCTTGGTCAGGAGGCACGGGATTGTCCCCCCCTTCGCCGAAGGTGAGAGCGCGGCCGAGGAGGCCGAGGCAAACCCGATCGGGGAACAACGGTGAGCCCGGACGCGAAGAGGCGGAGCCGCTTCAATCCCGATCGCGATGTCAATGAGTGGAAGGGCGCGTATGTCCCCTATGACATTTTGAAGGAAGCGTTCGTCGCGTTCCTGGCGGTAGGGATCCTGACCGTCCTGCTGGCCGTCGTCTTCTCCTCACCCGACGAGCCGGCGGTAACGCTGAAGTCGTGGTCCATCGCTAGCCCGGTCGATTTCGCCCAGACCGCCATCATGGAACTGGACGGCTCGAGTGCCTTGGCCACCTACGGCCCGCCTTACAACTCCACGCCCGATGCAGCCCAGCACATCGGCTTCTTCGAGCCTGCCCAATGGTTCGGAGTCCACCAGCCCATCGACACCGCGCAGGACCTCGTGATCCAACCCCTGCGCACGCTGCCCAACCAGCCGAAGCTGCAAGCGGCCCTCAACGTGTACCAAAGCGCCTCAGCGGCCCAGCAGACATCCTGGACCACGGCCTACGAGAAGGCCGTTGCCAACGCCACCGATGTCCGTGGCCTCCTACACGTGCCCCCAGGCCGTTACGGACCCGTGGGGGTCATGATCGGGGCGGAGACAGCAATGGCCCAGACCGGGGGCCTCGACGGAACTCTGCTCAGCGAGGGGCAGTTCTACAACACGAACTACACCAAGCCGCTGCTCTTCATTGCCAACGGGACCTACCTGTCCAATCTGGCCGGCGCACAACACCTGCAAGGCAGCCAGTGGGGGATGATGAACGAGACGGGGAACTACCCCGGACAGGCGTGGCTCTGGCTCTACACCATGTGGTACCAGGTCCCACCGATGAACTCGTCGTCGAACGGAGACCTCGAGGTGTGGGCCATCATGATGGTTCTCACGCTCGGGCTGATCCTGCTTCCGTTCATCCCCGGCCTGCGCTCCATCCCCCGCTGGACAAGGGTGTACAGGCTCATCTGGCGACGCCACTACCGCTCGCTGGCGTGACCCCGTCGAAGCTGCCCCGGGCGCGGCCAGCCACCGTTCCCTTAGGGCTCGAAGACGGAGACATCAGGCGACATCGTCCTGAAGGAGACCAAGGTCATGGGCGTCGGGACCTTGGTCCCTACTGGTTGGACGCCCCTCCGGGCTCAGACTTGTTTCATGACACCGGCGACACCGACCAAGTCACACGACCAAGAGCCAGAGGACAGCAGCTTCAAAGGGCCACTTGTCACAGAGAGGTCACCAGGCGGGCAGGGTGGCGACTTGGCCCGCCGCGTCGCCAATCGACGGACCGAACTCGGCTTGACCACCGAGGAACTGGCCAAGCAAGCAGGTATCGACGCGTGGTTCCTTGCCTATTTCGAGCAAAGCACTGACGGCACCCTCACCGGCGGGGCTCTGCGCCGGCTCGCCGTCGCCCTCGATACGACGCCTTTCGCCCTCGAAGGTGGTGGGTTCGATCGCCCGCCAGGCGGTGGCCGCGCCGGTCCGCATCCCGTTCTCGAGAGCCTCACGCCCGCGCTGTGCGAGGAGCATCTCGCCGCTGGTGGGGTCGGACGGATCATCCTCTCCACCGGATCGGGTCCGGTCGCCTATCCGGTCAACTTCGCCTTCGCTCGTGGTTGTGTGATCTTCCGAACCTCCGATGCCATGGTCGCCAGCATCACGGGTGTGGTCGCATTCGAGGTCGACCACGTCGACGAGGCCATGAGGGAGGGGTGGAGTGTGCTCGTGCGAGGGCACGCTCGCCTGATCGAAGGTGCAGAACTGCGACTTGTGGCCGCGCAACTCGATGTCGAACCCTGGGCCGGAGGCGCACGGCTCAACGTGGTCAGCATCGCACCCTTTGAGATCACAGGCCGGGTCATCGTTCAGCGGTTACCGAAACACGCCTAACGCCAGCTGGGCGTCGACAACCCATCGCACCGAGAGAACGGAGAACATCATGAAAGCCCTTGTCTACAACGGACCCGGAAGCAAGGACTGGCGGGACGTTCCGACGCCGACGATCCAAGACAGCACCGATGCCATCGTGCGGGTGGACTGCACGACCATCTGCGGCACCGATCTTCACATCTTGAAGGGCGACGTTCCCGAGGTGGCCGAGGGTCGCATTCTCGGTCACGAGGCCGTCGGCACCATCGAGGCGGTCGGCTCAGCGGTGACCAATGTTGCACCCGGTGACCGCGTACTCGTCTCCTGCATCAGCGCCTGCGGGCGTTGCCGCTACTGTCGAGAGGGCAGCTACGGCCAGTGCCTTGGCGGGGGCGGCTGGATCCTGGGCCATCTCATCGACGGGACCCAAGCGGAGTACGTCCGGGTGCCCTTCGCCGACACCTCGACCTACAAGGTGCCCGAGGGTGTCGGCGACGAGGAGATTCTCATGCTGGCCGACGTCTTGCCCACGTCATACGAAGTCGGCGTCCTGAACGGTCGCGTGCAACCCGGTGACACGGTCGCCGTGGTCGGCGCAGGGCCGATAGGGCTCGCAGCGATCCTCGCGGCCCAGCTCTACTCCCCGAGCCACATCGTCGCGATTGACCTGGCTGACAGCAGATTGGACGCAGCGAAGCGCTTTGGAGCCGACACTATGGTCAACAACGGCCGCGACGACCCCGTTGTCTCCGTCAAAGATCTCACCGGCGGTCTGGGCGCCGACGTTGCCATCGAGGCGGTCGGCGTCCCGGCCAGCTTCGAACTCTGTACGGAACTCGTTCGTCCGGGTGGTCACGTGGCCAATATTGGGGTGCATGGCCAGCCGGCCACGCTCCACCTCGAAACGCTGTGGATTCGTAACATCACCATCACGACCGGCTTGGTCGACACCTACTCAACTCCGATCCTGCTCCGCCTGATCGCAGCTCGTCAGATCGATGCGAGTCAGTTCGGCACGCACCATTTTCGCCTTGACGACATGATTGGGGCCTATGGCGTCTTCGCGCGGGCAGCCGATACGGGTGCGGTGAAAGTTGTGATCTCCCGGTGAGCGAACGCTGGTTCGACGCAGTCAGTCCGGCGCACTCGCGTGTTGGCTCTGAGTCGATGGATGGTTCCCCATCCAAGGTGGCCCACTATCCCAGCGACCTAGAGCGGGAGGTGTCCTTTTCGGATGGCACATGCTGCCACCTGCGGCCGATCCGGTCCGATGACGGCGAACGCCTGGTGGCATTCCACAGTCACCTCTCTGCTCGGTCAACCTACCTGCGATTCTTCACGTTTCATCCGACCCTCTCGCCCAGTGAAGTGGAGCGGTTCACCCACGTTGACTACGAGAACCGGCTGGCCTTGGTGATCGAGGAGGGAGAGGAACGCAAGTTCGTCGCCGTTGGCCGATTCGATCGCCACGTCGGTAGCACCGACGCCGAGGTGGCCTTTGTCGTGGCCGATGAGTACCAGTGTCACGGGATCGGGTCGCTGCTGCTCGATGAACTAGCCCAGGCCGCCCGGGCTCGAGGTATCGAGACGTTCTTGGCCGATACCTTGTCGGAGAACCACACAATGCTAGGCGTGTTCCTTCACTCGGGTTTCGAAGTGACAACCAAGACTGAGTACGACACCGTGACGCTGAGGTTCGGTATCGCACCGACAGCGGCCTACCGCGCCGCCTTGGCCACGCGAGAACAGACCCGTCAGGTGACAAATTGCCCCTTGGTCGAAGTCGGCCAGCGGGCCTCCAAGTGCTGATCGTGGCCGGCCCATCGGGCGCCTGCTCGCACGACGGTGGGAAGCTCCACCCGGAGCAGCTGGGGCGGATCTTCTCCGTGATGGATGGCGTGCGCGATCTCCATCTTGACGACGACATCGAGTATGTCTTGGCACCCAAGGCGGAACTCGACGACCTGGCACGCGTGCACTCCACGAAATACCTCACTGACCTTGAGAACTTCTGCCGCCACGGTGGTGGCGACCTCGACCCTGATACCTATGCCAGGGCGGACTCCTTCAGTGCCGCTCGCCGAGCCGTCGGCGCCGGCTTCGAGGCCATCGCCTTGCTGGAGCGGCGGAATGACGGCGTGGCCCTCATCGCCGTGAGGCCGCCGGGTCACCACGCCGAGGCCGACCGGGCTCTTGGATTCTGTTTGCTCAACAACGTCGCCGTTAGCGCAGCCGCGTTGGTGGCGAGGGGGCAGCGAGTGCTGATCATCGACTGGGACGTCCACCACGGCAACGGGACCCAATCCATCTTTTGGGATGAACCCAACGTCCTCTACGTCTCGACCCATCAGTGGCCCCTGTTTCCCGGCACCGGCAAAGCTGAGGAGGTCGGAGGTCCCAATGCCGTTGGCCTCACCGTCAACGTTCCCCTCCCTCGGGGAGCGACCGGTGACGTTGTCCAATGCGCCTTTGAGGAGGTGGCTCAACCAGCGATCGATCGATTCGCCCCCGACTGGGTCCTCGTGTCGTGCGGCTTCGATGCCCACCGGGCAGATCCTTTGGGTGAGCTCGCCCTCTCCACCGGGGACTTTGCCCAGCTGGCACAACTCGTCGGATCCTTTGCCCCTCGCCCGGGCCGGCTCGCTCTTTTCCTCGAGGGTGGCTACAACGCGGGAGCGCTTCGCACGTCTGTCGCGGCCGTTCTCGGGACGCTGCTCGAGGTACCGACAGCGCTCGAGCCACCCACATCCGGTGATCCCGGTCGAGAGGCGGTCGATGTTGCCCGGACCCTTCGAGAGCAACCGACGGACTCCTATTAGGGAGACGGGTAAGAGGAGGCGAACGATGGTCCCAATCGGCATCATCGCAGTAGGGTTCGACGGCTCAAGGGACGCCCGAGCCGCGCTGCAGTGGGCGGCGAGTGTCGCCGCGGCTACCGATGCTCGGCTGAAGGTCGTGCACGCCGTCGGCCTGCTGGAGCACGCTGGAATATCCCTCGCGGACCACGCGGCAGCGCACCAGGGCGCCGCGCTCGAAATTGCTGTCTGGGCGGGAATGAATGCCCCCGCAGTCGAGTGGCTTGCCGTCGACGGCGACCCGTGCTCCGCCCTCCTTCGAATGATCGTCCCTCCGCATTCCGTGGACCTGATTGTTGTCGGGTCTCGCGGTTCCGGACAGCATTCCGGCACTCTCTTGGGCAGTACAAGCCTCGAGTTGATCGAGCACTCGAGCATTCCGGTGGTGGTCGTTCCCTCGGCCTTGCCTGAGGTTGTTCCGGCCGGCCGTCAATCTGTGGGTAAGAGCTCGAGCCGCGGGGAGGATTCCGCGGGGTGACCGTCCTGGTTGAGGCGAACGGTGAGAGTGCGACTTCCATCTGGCGGACTGGCTTCATCGCCGAACGCTCGTGTGACCAACTCCAGCGGGTGGCGGGTCAGCTCCTTTAACAACGGGTGAGGAAGTCGTCTAGGACAACCGTGTCGTTTCGCTATGAGAAGGACGTCCGCGCTCCTTGAGATTTCGAGCGACGGGCAGAATGCATCGGCGGTCCCGCAAGAGGAAGTGAGGAGATCCCTTGGCTCCTCGTCGGATGCCATCTTCCCAGTCCCTGAGTACCGCCATCTCGTCCGTGGAATCAGGTCGGTTGACGCCTCGTTCTCAGATGTCCAGGCCCTGTTCCGCATCGCGAAGCGCGAGGCTCATTGTCTCGGCCACTTTCAGGCCCCTGTGATACGCAGCGTGCGTACGCAAGGGCTGGTAGCGACGCCTGGGGAACTGGGTTGGGTCACATCACAAAACCGCCGAAGCGGTACGGGGTGACGTGAGACCGCAGCTCCTGCACGTGAGAGGCCACGACATCCGGATTCAGCGGCGTTCCGTTGACCAATTCGAGCGGCCAGGCCCGGATGTCGATGAGAACACCGTGGCGCCCCTTGTCCGTGCGTCGAACCACGACGTAGGGAAGACCGACGTGAGCGAACGGGCACCCGACGTCAAATCTCAATGGCGCGCTTTCGTCGTGCTCACGGCCCGACAGGTCTAGCCGGGCGCGGCCCGCCCAGCCGGAGCAGCAGCGTTGTGCCCCGTTGCGACACGAAGCGGTGCTGGTGATCGCTGGCGAGCCATCGCACGAACACGTTCCGCGTGTGCCGGCAGGACCGAAGTGTCGGATCTACGTCCCCCACCGGGGGACCAAGGTCCCTAGGTAGGAGACCTTCGGACGTCACATACTGGTCGATGAGAAGGAGTTGAAAACCGATGAGGATCATGAAACCCTTTGCACAGTCGTCGGCGACGGATACCGGCCGGGGGCGCCGCCCGTCAGCCCTACCCGGAGTGATGTCCCTTCTTGGGCCGGCATACCAAGGCCGAGTGGCGTGACTCGCGCACCCGCTCTCACTCCCCTTGACGCCTCGTTCCTCCATGTTGAATCAGAGCGAACACCCATGCACATGGCGTCGATCGGCATCTTCGAAGGTCCGCCGCTACACGATGCTGATGGGAATCTTCGTATCGACGACATCCGTGGCCTGATCGCCAGCCGGTTGGAACTGGTACCGAAGCTGCGGCAACGCGCCTCCCAGGGTCTGCTCGGTGAGGCACCACCGGCCTGGGTCGATGATCCCGACTTTGATCTGGCCGAGCACATGCGAGTACGGCGGCTACCTCCCCCAGGCACGGAGGTCGAGTTGCGGAAGTTGTGCGCTGAACTGATGGCGATTCCACTGGAGCGGACACGGCCCCTGTGGGAGCTCATCTTCGTGGAGGGATTGACCGGAGGCCGGGTTGCCCTTGTCGAGAAGCTGCATCACTCGATGGCCGATGGCTTGGCGGCCTCCGAGCTGGCTACGGTGCTCTTAGACTTGTCGCCCGTTCCTCCCCAGCCCGGGAAGGGGGCTCCGCCCTGGGCGCCCGATATTGCGCCGCCAGCGTGGCGGGCAGGCGTCAACGACGTGTTACGCCTGGCAGCGCTCCCTGTTCGAGTGGCCAAGTGGTACGGGCGTTCCGTTCTACACCCCCTACGCACGACCGGTCAGCTGGGTGATCTCGGTCGAGCCTTCGGAACGCTCATGACGCCAAGGATCATCGCCCCTCGCTCCTCTCTGAATGTGCAGATCACGGAAGCCCGATCGGTGGAGTTCGTCCGCCTGCCTTTCAAGGAGGTGCGTCGTGTTGCGGACACGTTCGACGTGACCATCAACGACGTCCTCCTGGCGATCGTCGCCGGCGGCCTGCACGATCTGTTCGCGAGCAGGGGTGAGCTCTCAGGGAACAGCGAGCTCCACGCGCTCGTCCCCGTGGGACTCGTGAACGCTGAGGGTCGTGGCCTTGCCAACGATGTGTCTGCTCTCTTCGTGCGACTACCGATTGGCGCCGATGATCCGGTTACCTTGCTCAGGGCCGTGTCGGCCGAGGTGGGCGACGACAAGCGTCGCCATCAGGCGCTGGCTGCGATCACCGTCTTGCGCCTGCTCGAGCCGCTGCCCCAGGACGTACTGGCCGTAGCGGCCGAAATCGTGCAGCACCAGCCCTTCTTCAATCTCGTCGTGACAAACGTCCCGGGCCCACCAGTACCGCTCTATGCCCTGGGCTCCAAGCTCCTCGAGGCATTTCCGATTGTGCCGTTGGCCGGGAATCAGAGCCTGGCTGTGGCGGCGCTCTCCTATGAGGGTCAGCTCAACCTGGGCGTGCTCAGCGACCCTGTCACGTGCCCCGACGTCGAGGTCTTTTGCGCCGGGGTCCTTGCCAGTTTCCAGTCTCTGGTAAGGCGAGCCGAGGGTGCGCCTCATCCCAGTAGGTCGGGCCGGTCGGTCAAACCGTCCCGAGGAGAGTTGCGTCGTGACCAGGAGCGTTAGGGGCTCAGCGCAGGACCCGCAGTTCCGCACCGCCGCCCCCCTAGCCGGCAAGCGCACAGGGGGCTCGCCCGTAGGGACCCGGGGAATGGCTACCTGCCAAGACAAGGTCACCATGAGTAGGGACCTTCCTCCCTTCACATCCACCAGCAGTCGGACCACACTGCATCTATGCCTACGACTTCGAAGACCGAGAGCCATTCCGGGAAGGCCGAGAGTATGACCCCTCATAGCGGCAGCCCTGGTGTCGGCGGCGCACACCCCGGAGACCTTGCTCGCCGGGTTTCCCACCGACGGATTGAGCGCGGCATGACGATCGAAGAACTGGCGAAGCACGCTGGTGTCGATCCGACCTACCTGAGCTACTTCGAACGGAACGCCGACGCTCGACTCAGCGCAGGCACGCTGCTTCTCCTGGCCCTCGCTCTGGACACGACCCCGCTCGAACTCCAAGGCGGACTGGTTGATCGCCCCCCGGGAAAGGGAAGGGCCGGCCCCCATCCGTCTCTGGAGACCCTCACGAGGGAGCAGTGTGAGGCTCATCTCGGAGCGGGCGGGGTGGGACGACTCGTGTTCTCCACGGATAGGGGACCGGTGGCTCTTCCCGTGAATTTCGAGTTCACCGATGGTGACCTTGTCGTCAGCACCGATGTGGACAAGGCCACGCTCCTTGAGTCACTGCCCTCGGTCGGATTCGAAATCGACCGCGTTGATGAGTCCATGAGCGAGGGGTGGAGCGTATTGGTCACCGGAACGGCCCGCTATATCGATGATCCTGAAGAGCTGCTGCGGCTTTCCTCGCTCGACCTCGAGGCATGGGCCGGGGGAGCCCGACACGCCCTGATCTGTATTACCCCAAGGGAGATCACCGGTCGAGTGATCTTGCACACCTCAGCGCCCGAGGATGATTGATCGCGCAACGCGTCGCTGAGTTCGACTGATACTCAGTTAACGTACGACAAACCGGAATGGAACAACTTCGCGATGTCGTCGTACCGGCTCTTGCCCCACAGCGCCTCTCGCGACTCATAGGCCCCGCTCGTCTGCAAGACCTCCTCCATGCCGGAGAGCAGGCCCGAATGGAATTGGCTGGGGCCAGGGTGTGGAACGTCAGCTCGACCGCGGCTGGCGGTGGCGTGGCTGAGATGTTGCACATGCTCGTCGGATACTGCCTGGGGAGCGGCGTCGACACCCGATGGGTCGTGATCGAGGGGGACCAAACCTTCTTCGATATCACCAAACGGCTCCACAATCGGCTGCATGGCGTAGCGGGTGCAAACGGGAGACTGGGCCGTTTCGAATCCGATCACTACCACGCCGTGCTGGACGGCAACGCACAAATCCTTTTGAACAGGGTAAACGCGGGAGATGTGGTGGTCTTGCACGACCCCCAAACAGCGGGGCTCGCCGCTCCGCTCGCTGAGCGGGGGACTCAAGTGGTGTGGCGGTGCCATATCGGAACCGAGCGAAGGAACGGCTACACCGAGGAAGGATGGAACTTCTTGGCGCCGTATTTGGGGCACTGCAGGGCATACGTGTTCTCCCATTCCGGGTTCGTCCCGGATTTCCTCGCCGGCTCTGACGTGTCAATCATCCGACCTTCAATCGATCCGTACGCCGCCAAGAATCGACCGTTGAACCACGGCCAGGTGGACGGGCTCTTGTCCAGGGTTGGCCTGTTCGACGGGGGAGTCGTATCGGAACAGAGCCTTCTTGGTGGCGCGGGTCCGTTGTCTCGTGATGATCGGCTCATCGTGCAGGTGTCACGCTGGGATCATTTGAAGGATATGCAGGGCGTTCTTGAAGGGTTTGCCACCAATGTACCTGGACACCGTGATGTCCGACTCGCACTTGTCGGGCCAGCCGTGGCGTCGGTGTCGGACGATCCCGAAGGTGCCATGGTCCTCCAAGAATGCCTTGCCTGCTGGGAGAATTTGCCTCCGAAACGTCGGAGCGCGATTCGGCTCGTTGCACTGCCCATGGAAGACCACGAGGTAAACGCGCTCATGGTTAACGCTATTCAACGTCGGGCGACCGTTGTTGTGCAGAAGAGCCTTGAAGAGGGGTTCGGCCTGACGGTTGCCGAAGCCATGTGGAAATCTCGGCCCGTCGTAGCCTCTGCCGTTGGTGGCATCGTTGACCAGGTGGTACCCGGGACCGGGATTCTGCTTAAAGATCCATACGACCTCGATGCTTTCGGAAAGACGTTGGCTGGTTTGTTAGCGAAACCGGAAGCGATGGCCACCATGGGGCGCCGGGCCCGAACGCAGATCCGGAGAAATTATCTCAGCGACCGTCATCTCATTGACTACGCGCGGCTGATTGAGCGTGTGACCCGACTTTGAAAGGCCCATCAATCTCGAAACCGACATGGTTGATGTCGTGTCCGAGTCCCGTTTCAGAGTTCACGAGCCGCTCGTGGAGGAAAGGGTCGGAAGATTTTCATCGTCCCGTCAGGACTGCGGGAAATCGGGCCGCACCGGTGGGTCCTCGACCGTCGATGCGGCACATACGAACGTGGCGCGTCAAGGCTGACACTGAATATGGCTACGAAGAAAGCTTCCGTCTGAGCGGCGGAGGCCCGGAGTGGCGCCGGCCGGTTGGAGTCCGGATACGTAATGCCGCCGGGCGCGACTCGAATCGGAGGGGTGGCTCGAGCTTCATGGCTTCACCGTCCAATCCGACGTCGATGGTGGCTCCGGAGTCGATCTCGAAGCGAGGTGTGGTCCATTCCCGCCAGCGGCGCAACTGAGCTCCGTCCGGCACCACCACCACGCCAAGGGTCCCTCCGTCCATCGTCCCCCGGGTGCCCTTGGCGCCGAGCGGGTCGAGCTCGTAGCGGTTGTTGGACACCAGGACGACCTGAGCCGTCTCGAAGGCCGCTCCGCCCGGGTCGGTGAATTGCAGGTCGAAGGGCACGGCGTCAGGGCCGAGCAGCTCGGGAAGCATGTCGATGACCGTGCGCAGCTTGGCGTCGCGGTATTCGGGCGACTGGACGACCTTGCCGTAGAAGCCGATCGACGCGTTGTTCACGAAGACCCGACCGTTGACCTGGGCCAAGTCGATGCGGCGCTCGGAACCTCGTTGGAAGGCGTCGAGGGCCCCGATCACATCGTCTCGGTCCACGCCGATGTCGAGGGCGAAGTGGTTGCGGGTGCCGGCCGGTACGCAGACGTAGGGGAGGTCGTGCCTGGAGGCGACGGCGGCCACGATCGCCTGGGAGCCGTCGCCGCCGGCCATGCCGATGACGTCGGCGCCCGACGACACGGCGACGGCGGCGAGCGACGCCAGGTCGTCCCCCTCCTTCATGACGACCGGCTCGATCCCGCGGGCGCGGCACTGAGCGACAAGGTCGTAGCGCTGCGCCTTACCCCCGCCTGACCTCGGGTTCACGAAGAGGACCGGGTGCACCGGCCCGGTGATCGCTGGATCCGTCATCTCACCGCTCCTTCTTGTGGCGTCGGCTCTTCTGTGGCGGCGTCCGCCGGCCCCCTTGACACTTCCTCATCGTTTCTGTAATCTATCATCAGTTCTGTGGTCCAGTCTCAACCACTGTTCGCCACAGCAACCACCAAACCACCGAAAGGAGCTGTCATGTTGAAGTCATTGAGCACATCTCTCATAGCGCGGGGCATTCTGGCTGTCGCCGTCGGCATCGTGGCGCTGGCGTGGCCAGGGATCACCGTCTTGGCGCTGGTCATTCTCTTCGCCATCTACGCGTTCATCGCCGCCGGCATGGAGGCCGTGAAGGCCTTCAGCAGCGAAAGGGCCGGTCCCGTGATGGGTCATCTGCTGCTCGGTCTGGTCGACGTCGGCGCCGGGGTGATCGCCCTGGCCTGGCCGGGACCAACCGCGCTGGTGCTGGTGTTGCTCGTCGGCGCGTGGGCGATGGTGGCCGGCCTGGTCGAGATCTACGCCGGCTTCGAAGTCGGCGAGTCAGCCGGGACCCGTGCCCTCTTTTTCGTAAGCGGGCTGATCTCGATCGCCTTCGGGATCGTCCTCTTCGCCCGTCCCGGGGTCGGCGCGGTGACTCTGGCCTTGCTGTTCGGCCTGTTCAACCTGGTCTACGGGTTCTGGGCGCTCGTGCAGGGCATCGACCTGCGCCGGGCTCACCGCACCGTGGCCTCGCTGGTCGACGAGCAGCCACGGCAGCGTGACCAACTAGCGTCAGTCCTGTAGTGATACCTCAGCAGTGATCCGGATTCCCACCCTGGCGGGATCCGCCCGAGCCTCGGCCGGGCGGAGCCGCCGGGGTGAAACCCGTCTACGACGCCCAAAGAAGGAGGCTGATGTGAGCTCGGTTTCTGCGAGCACCACGGGGGGCCCGACCCGGCTCGACCGGCGCAAGGCCCGGACCCGCCAAGCACTGATCGACGCCGCGGTCCGCTTGATCGCCGAGGGGCGCGGGGAACGGGCCAGCATCCAAGAGATCACCGAGGAAGCCGATGTCGGTTTCGGGTCGTTCTACAACCACTTCGAGAGCAAGGACCAGCTGTTCGAGACCGCGTCGAGCGAGGTCCTCGAGCGCTGGGGCCGCATGATCGACGGGGCCTTGGCCGGCATCACCGACCCGGCGGAGGTGTTCTCCATATCGCTGCGGCTGTCCGCCGGACTCAGCTGGACCCATCCCGAAGTGGCTCGGTTCATCACCGGCGCCGGCCTCGACCTCCTCGACGCACCGGGCGGCCTGGCCCCCCGCGCCCTGCGGGACATCGAGGCCGGGCAAGCCGCGGGTCAGTTCAGTGTCGCTGACCCCGAGGTCGCCCTCAGCGCCGTTGCGGGCGGCCTCATCGGGTTGCTGCGTCTGCACCAGCGGCAGCCCGAACGCGAGGAGAGCTCGGTCGACGAGCTCGCCGAAGCCTGCCTCCGCCTGCTCGGCTTGCCCGCCGCCAAGGCCAGACGCCTCGCCCGGCTGCCGCTGCCCGCCACCGAACCTTGGTGATGCACGCCCCATGAGCCCTCCCAACGGCGCGCCGAGGACTCGGGCGGAGATGCTCGAGGCCGGGCGGGCGTTGCGCGATCGGGTTCCCCGCCGCGCTCATGGCCAATGGACGGCGTCCCCCGACCGTCCTGATCCGCTCGAGATCCTCTCCCGGTCCAACGCCAACCGGCTGCCTGAGCTGGTTCCCGTCCGGAACGGCCGGATGATGGCGTCGCCGTTCGCCTTCTACCGGGGCTCCCCGGCGGTCATGGCGGCCGATCTGAGCCGGACACCGTCCACGGGCATCCAATTGCAGATCTGCGGTGACGCGCATCTTCTGAATTTCGGCACCTTCGCCACGCCCGAACGCAATCAGGTCTTCGATCTGAACGACTTCGACGAGACCCAGCCCGGACCGTGGGAATGGGACGTCAAGCGGCTGGCGGCCAGCTTGGTGGTGGCAGCCAGGACGGCCGCGCTCTCAGACCGAGACGGCAGAGCGGCGGTACGGGGCTGTTCGGCGGAGTACCGCAACGAGATGGCGAAGCAGGCACAGCGTTCGGCGTTCGAGGTGTGGCACTCCCGTCTGGACGTCGAGTCGATCATCGCCGCTGCTCCCGACAAGCCGGCTCGTTCCCGTGTCAAACAGACCGCGGCCAAGGCCCGCCAACGCACCAGCCTGAAAGCGCTGGCCAAGCTCACAACGGTGCGCGGGGGACGCCGGGTGATCGTGGAGGATCCGCCGGTGGTGGTACGCCTCACCGGCGCCCAACTCGAACAGGCGCAAGGTTTCGTGCAGGCCTATCTGGCGACGCTGGATCCCGACCGAAACCTCTTGTTGGATCGCTACGAGTTCGTCGACGCCGCCCTGAAGGTTGTCGGGGTGGGAAGCGTGGGTACCCGCTGCTTCGTCGCACTGTTGTCCGGCAGTGCAGACCTCGACCCCCTGTTCCTACAGGTGAAAGAAGCCCAGCCCTCGGTTCTCTCTCCCTACGTCGGCCGCTCCCGCTACGCGAACCAGGGCCAGCGGGTCGTGGTCGGCCAGCGCATCATGCAGGCAGCCAGCGACGTGTTCCTGGGGTGGGCCCGCGCCGGTGAATTCGATACCTACGTCCGTCAGCTGCGCGACATGAAGGGGTCGGTACCACTCGATGACGCCAGTCCCGACGGCCTGACGCTGTATGGGCGTCTCTGTGGCGCCGCACTGGCGCGCGCTCATGCCCGAGCCGGCCAGCCGCCCCTCCTCGCCGGCTACCTGGGAAAGAGCACGGCTTTCGACGACACCCTGGCCGCGTTCGCGGTGTCATACGCCGACCAGAACGACCGGGATTACGAGTCCTTCCTTGACGCGATCCGATCCGGTCGGGTCCCAGCTGAGCCGGGACGATGACCGCAAGCAGGCGTTCGTCGGGGTACGAGCTCGGTGCGAGGAGGCCGCGACGGCGCTCCGGGCCCCTTCTGGCAGCTTCCGATGGTGATGAAGTCCAACCAAGGCATCCAGGCCGGCCGGAACCCGGCCGGCTCAGTCCATTGCGTCCACCGGGATCATGGTGATTGCGTTTCGGGAAGCACGGCGATCGGTGCTTTGCCATTTTCGACGATGCGGTGTGGCGCCGTCGCCCTCCAGATCTCGACGATCGATATCCGCACCGGCGAGAACGGCCGCGAAGACAAGGAGTGGATTGATCTTGACTGCGCCCTAGCTCATCCGGACATTCCGCCTACGCAGAGCAGGCGGCCGCTTCAACGGGCCGTTCTTAGTTTCTGCGGCTGACGGGCACGGATGTGGGTGCCGTCCCTCGGCGCCGCGCACTCACCCCATCGCACCCTTATGGCGTGATAGTGAAGGTGATGATGAACGAGCCTTCATCGCAACCATCCGTGCTGGTTGAGGAGTTCCAACTTGGCCTCGAAGGACGGGGGGCGGACGCCTCGGCCGTGGCCGTTCTGGTCACGCTGTCCCGTCCGGACTCCCTGAACGCCATCGACTGGGAGATGCTAAGGCAGCTTCATTCGGTCATCGACGGCCTAGGGCGGCGGGACGATGTGTGTTGCGTGCTCCTGACAGGGGCCGGTCGAGCCTTCAGCGCGGGAGGCGATCTCAAGAGCTACGTGGTGCTGCAGCGCGACCCGAGCGCCTTCCCCCGCTTCGTGGCTGAGATCCACCGGGTGTTCGGGAGTCTTCGTGACCTGCCGTTCCCTGTGGTGGCCCTGGTCAACGGGGTGACGGCGGCCGGGGGGCTGGAGCTGCTACTCAACTGTGATTTCGCATTGGTGGCCCGCAGCGCGCGCCTCTCCGACGGGCATCTCAACTTCGGCCAGATGGGTGGAGGTGGCGTGCTCACCCTGCTCCCACGCGTCATCGGCCTGCAACGCGCATCCGAGCTGATCTTCTCGGGACGATCCCTCTCGGCCGAGGAGGCCGTCGAGTGGGGACTGGCTGTCCGCTGCGTGGACGACGAGGCACTGCTGGAGAGCGGGTTGACCTTCGCCCGCCACGTGGCAGCCAAGAGCCCCCTCGCCGTCGCCAACGCGAAAGAGGTCCTCCAAGGACTATGGGCTACCAACGGGGATATCTCGAATGGATTCCGCTTCGAAAGAGAGCGGAACGCCTACTACTGCCTCACGTCGGAAGACGCACCCGAAGGGTTGGCGGCCTTTCTCGAGAAGCGCAGGCCGCGCTTCCGGGGCCGGTGACCACGAGCGACCCCGCCGAGCGCGTAGACGCGATCGCTCCCCAGCCGGACCCAGAAAGCGCGGCCTGGTGGCAAGGTCTGCGGGAACATCGCATGCTTCTTCAGCTCTGCGGAGGGTGTCGCCGACCGCGACACCCTCCGATGCCGCGCTGTCCTTGGTGCGCGGCCCGCACCTTCGAGGAGCTCGAATCGGCTGGTCGAGGTGTCGTCTACACATTCGTGACGGCCCACGTCGCCGTCTCACCCGGCTACGGGGGCGAACTCCCCTATAGCGTCGCCACCGTAGAGCTCGACGAGGGCCCACGACTCCTGGGCCGTGTCGAATCGCTGCTTCCTCTGGCCATCGGGGCCAAGGTGGTGGCCCGGTTCAGGGACTATCCCTCGTGGACCGAGCTGTACTTCGCCACGGATCCTCGCCAGACGTGACGGGCACGGTGCACGGCCCCGGTCAGGTGGCGGCGGTGGCCGGCATCGGCTTCACGCCTTTCAGCCGCGCCTCGGGTTGCGGCGTGCTCTCGCTGGCCGCCGAGGCGGTGGCCAGCGCCGTGGAGGACGCCGGCCTCCGCCTCCGAGATGTCGACGCCATGGGTAGTTTCATGGTCTCGGACGACTCGGTGCCCTGCGTCGCCGTCTCCAGCACTCTCGGGATGGGGGCACTGCGAAGTGTCCTCGATCTCCGACTAGGTGGCCAGGCCCCCTGCCATCTGGTGTGGCAGGCGGCCCAGACTGTGGCCAGGGGCGACGCCGATGTGGTGGTGGTCTACCGGGCGCTAAACGGCCGCTCGGGCGCCCGGGTCGGATCGATGAAGTTCGCCGGAATAGGCGGGCAGTACCGCTACCCGATCGGGTACGGGGCCTACCTGATGTACGTGGGCATGTGGGCGCAGCGCTTCCTCTACGAGACGGGACAGGGTCCCGAGGATCTGGGGGCAGTGGCGGTCAGCCAGCGCACCTATGCCCAGGCCAATGAGCGGGCGGTGCGCCGTCAGCCCCTCGGGTTGGCCGAGTACCTCTCGGAGCCCTACGTGGTCGATCCGTTCCGCCCCTCTGATTGCACCGTCGAGGTCGATGGGGCCTGTGCGGTGGTCGTGACTTCGTTGGAGCGGGCCCGCGACCTGCCCCACCCACCTGCGGTGGTGGCTTCGGGCTGCTACCGGGCCGGCCCCCGTCCCGGGCTGGACATCGGCGACCATCTGCTGTGGGAGGACTACACGCGCAACTACACGAGCTGGCTGCGGGACGAGCTGTTCGAGCGAGCCGGCGTGCGCCAGGAAGACGTTGACGTGGCCGAGATCTATGACTGTTTCACCAGTACTGTCCTGATGGGCCTGGAGGGACTCGGACTTTGCGAGCGGGGAGGGTCCGGAGCATTCGTGCGCTCGGGCGGGTGTGCACTCGACGGACGGCTGCCCACCAATACCAGCGGCGGTTTGCTGGCCGAAGGCTACCTACACGGCATGAACACCGTGGCCGAGGCGGTGCTCCAGGTACAGGGACGGGGCGGTGCGCGCCAGGCGCCGCGGCACGACGTGGTCGTGGTGACGTCGGGGGCGCTCATGGATGGTTCGGCCCTGATCCTGACCACCGACCGCTAGCCGGGTTGGTTCACGCAGTCAACGAACTATCGACGCCCGGCCTTGCGGACCACAGGCAGCGCGGACCCGTGCCCTGGACAGGTGCCTCCACATGTACAACCATCATCGGCGGCACACGGCCATCGGTGGTCGACCCATCAGGCGAATCACCACGTGGGTGGGGCAGACCAACGAGCGGCCGGCCGCGAGATGGGGGGAGTGCCCGGAGTGCCACAGGACGCAGGTTTTCCCCGAGGAGGGAACGGTCGATGTTCGGCGACATGGTGACCGAGCCCGAGCGTGCTGTCTCGTACCGCCGGGATGGGCGATGGGACTCCACGACCCTTTCGGGGCGCCTGGAAGCGGTGGCCGCGGCAGGCCCGGCGCGTGCGGCTGTCATCGACCGTGACGGGAAGGCCGTCCATACCTATGCCGAGCTCGAGCGCGACGTCTCCCTGTTCGCCCTCTGGCTGGGTCACCGGGGGGTCGGCCGGGGCGACGTCGTGTCGATCCAGCTGCCCAACTGGTACGAGTTCGTGGTGATCGCACTGGCGACCCAACGGGTGGGTGGGATCATTAACCCCCTGCTCCCCATCTACCGGCACCGCGAGCTGCTCCACGCCCTCACGGTCGCCCAGTCGAAAGTACTGTGCACCCCGGGCCTCTACCGCGACCACGACCATCTCGCTGAGTCGCGTGCGGTCATTGCGGATTCGGGCTGTTCCACGGTGCACGTGGTGGTCGCCGAGCGGCGTCCCGCCACGGCGGGCGCGATCCACGCCCCCACTGTATGGTTCGCCGACACCCTGGCCCGTGACAGAAGTGGCGGGGCCGCGCCGGCGGGCGCGGCACGTCGCGAGGACGAACGGCCCGACGTGGTCTCCGAGTTGATCTTTACCTCGGGGACCGAAGCGGCCCCCAAGGCGATCATGCACACCGAAGAGACGGCCAACTTCAGCGTCCGGGTGGCGCGGCAGGATCTCGGGCTCGACGACCGCGATGTCGTGTGGATGCCGTCGCCCATCGGGCATTCGACTGGCTTCAACTACGGGGTCCGCCTGGCCATCTATCACGGGTTGGCACTGGTGCTCCAGGACCGCTGGGATGCCGCGGTTGCCTGCGACCTGATCGCCGCCCACCGGGCCAGCTACACCCTGGCCTCCACGACCTTCCTACAGGATGTGGTGGCCGAGGCCGAGCGCCGGGGAGGTGATGACCTCAGGTCCATGACCAGGTTCGGCTGCGGTGGCGCACCGGTACCACCTGAGCTCGTGCGGCGTGCTGCAGCGTGTGGGATCGGGGTCCTTCGCCTGTACGGGTCGACCGAAGTGTTGGTTGCTACCTGGAACCGGACCTCCAGTCCCGTCGATAAAATTACCTGGCACCGACGGAGTGGCGCTCACGGGCGTCGAGGTCGAGCTGCGTGACGACGGTGGGTGCGTCTGCCCACCCGGCGTGGCCGGGGAGATTCTCGTGCGAGGGCCTAATACCTGTGTCGGCTTCTACCGCGACCCCGAGCGAACGGCCGCCACCTTCGCGACGGGCGGGTGGGTTCGATCCGGTGATCTGGCCACGATGGACGAGGACGGCTATCTGACGGTGGTCGGCCGCAAGAAGGAGATCATCATCCGGGGAGGTCTAAACATCACGCCACGGGAGATCGAGGACCTCCTCCTGGACTTCCCCGAGGTGGATCGGGCGGCGGTTGTCGGACTTCCCCACGAGAGGTTGGGCGAGCGCGTGTGCGCATGTGTGGTGCTAAATCCCGGAACGGAGTTGGAATTCGTCACCATGGTGGAGCGCCTCCGTGCCATCGGGGTGGCCACCTACAAGTTGCCTGAGCAGCTCGAGATACTCGACTCCCTTCCCCTGACCGCATCGGGCAAGACCAAGAAGTTCGAGATCGTCGACTGCCTCATGGGTACCGACTGAAGATGTTCGACCAGTCGGACATTGAGGCCTACGTGGACGCGGGCTGGTGGGGCACCCGCACCCTGGCCCAAGTGGTGGCCGGCCATGCAGCGTCCCGTCCCGACCAACCGGCGTACATCGTGGCCGGGCCGTCGGAAGACCGGTCGCTGACCTGGGCCCAATACGACCGGCGCTCGTCGGAGCTGGCCGCCGTCCTGGCACGCGCCGGGCTCGACTCGGGTACCAAAGTGGGGGTGATCCTGCCGGACGGGGCGACGGTGCATACGGCGTTCCTCGCCGCCGAGAAGGCAGGACTGGTGGTGGTCGGGGTGGGATCGCGCGCCGGGCGGGCTGAGATACGTCATCTCCTGCGCCGGACCGGCGCGACCGCACTGCTCACCCACGAGCACCACCAGGAGCGTCCGGCCAGCGAGCTGCTGGCGTCGTTGAGCGCGTACGGCGTGCGGGGGCTGCGGCACATCGTGTTGCCCGATGTGCTGTCAGAAGGAGCGGCGACGGCGGTGGTCGACGGGATCCCCCTCCCTCCTCCCGACGAAGCCGAGGTGGCCCGGCTCCTGACCGGCCGGGCCCTCGGACCTAATGACCTATTTATGCTCAACTCCACCTCGGGCACCACCGGGTTGCCCAAATGTGTGATGCACACGGCGAACCGCTGGTTCTACTTCGATCAGTTGGCCATGCAAGCGGGCCAGCTCACGCCCGAAGACATCTTTTTCAGCGCCGTGCCGGCCCCCTTCGGGTTCGGGCTGTGGACGGCGCACTTCTCGCCGAGCGTGCTCGGCTGTCCAACCGTCGTCACACCCAGATTCCAGGTCGAGCAGGTGCTCCTTGCCATGGCCACCCACCGGGTATCGGTACTGGCCTGCGTGAGTACTCAGTTCATCATGATGCTGAACTCCCCTCGACTGGGTGGGCTGGACCTGACGTCGCTGCGCCTCTTGTTTACCGGAGGCGAAGCCGTTCCCTTTGCCCGGGCGGCGGAGTTCGAGGAGCGTACGGGCGCCAAGGTGCTTCAGTTCTACGGCTCTAACGAAACGGGTGCGCTCAGCAGGACGACGCTCACGGATTCGCGTGAACAGCGCCTCGGCACGGCGGGCCGCATCATCGACGCTATGCAAGTGCGGGTCCTCGGCGATCGGGGCGATCCCGTGACGTCATCACCGCGGGTGGGTGTACCGGCGTGCAAGGGACCGGCGACCTGCGTCGCTTACTACGACGACGACGCGGCCAACGCCGAGTTGTTCACCGAAGACGGCTGGATGTGCATGGGCGACGTCGTCGAAATCGACGACTCTGGCTACCTGCGGGTCGTCGGGCGCACGTCGGACATCATCATCCGGGGTGGGAAGAACATCAGTGCGCCGGCGCTCGAAGCGGAGATCTCGGAGCATCCCGATGTGGCGCTGGTCGCCGCCGTCTCCATGCCCGACGAGATCTTCGGCGAGAGGGTTTGCGTTTACGTGTCGACGCGAGGCGACGTCCCTGTCACCCTGTCTGACATCACCACCTTCCTGGCCACCCGCGGGGTCAGCCGGGAGTGGTATCCCGAGCGGCTGGTCCAGCTTGGTGACCTTCCCCGCTCATCGGGGGACAAGGTGGCCAAGGGCGAGCTCCGGGTCGATATCAGACGACGCCTGGCTGCTGAGCTGCCGTCCGGTGGCGGCATCCGAAAGCGGGAAAACGACCGCGATCTCCCCCGGATGGCCGATCCGCCTCAGAGGTCTCCGGGCAACGAGTGACTCCAGATACCCGGGGCGATGGCGCGGAAGGCATCATGTGCTTCCTGAGATGCCGGGACGGCTGTCGCCCGTCCGGCGTTGTTGACCGAGCCTGTCGACACGCCCGAAGCTACGACCACCGGGGCGCACAGTCCAAACGAAGCGCCGGAGATCAAAACAACCCGGTCATCGAGCCGGAAGGTCTCTTCATTCCCCGGCAACAGTTACCCCCAGCCCTCGATAGCTCCGATACCCAGTCGCTCGATGGTGTCGAGCAGGGGGGGGACGCTCGCTTCAGGTACCGGCAGCTGGGGTAGGCGGGGAAAGCCGCCGGGCAGCCCGAGCGCATTGAGGGCGGCCTTGGTGGCCCGTATCCCGCCAGCGGCATAGAAGGTGCCGGAGAGCCGGAGTAGTTTTCCGTAGAGCTCGACCATGCGCCACGCGTCGTTTTCCCGGTAGGCGTTGATCACCCCGGCGCAGAGCGTGGGCGCAAGGTTGCCCTCGGAGTTCAGGTACCCGGTGCCGCCGAGCGAGAGCGCGGTCAGCGCCAGATGGGGCCCGCCCACATGGATCTCCAGCCGGTCCCCCAGCGCATCGATGACGGCGTTGAGATAGCTCAGGTCCTGGTGGCTGAGGTTGATTCCGATCAGGTGGTCGAACCGATCGGCGAATTCGATCAGCATGGGTACCGGCACTTGATAGCCGACCGATTGATGGGTGGAGAGCACGGCGGGGAAGTCGACCGCCCGCAACACGTCATCGAAATACCGATGGATCTCGTCCCGTGTCGGCCGGTGGCCGTGCCCCTGGTCGAGAGAGTAGATCTGGGCGGCGTCGATTCCGGTGCCGCTGACCATCACGAGATACTCGATCATGTCGAGCGACGTGCGCGGTTCGACGCCCATGGCGCGAACCGGCACCTTCCCTTGCAGTTCCTCCACGCCGATCTGTAACAACCGCCTCGTCTCGTCCGGCGAGAGAACGTAGCCTTCGCCGCTGCCACCGCCCCCCAAGTAGACGCCGATACCGGCAGCGGCCATACGCCTGAGGTGCCCCCGTAGGGCGCCCTCGTCCAGGGCACCGTCTTCGGTGAACGGCGTGATGCTGATGACAAAAGTGCTGGCTCGGGTCCGGTCGACCTGGTCTGTGCTTCTGGCCGTCAAGGGTCAGGTGCTCTCGACCTGGTCGAACTTGAAGAGCTTGAGGGAATTGCCACACAGGATGGCGTGCTTCTCATTTGGAGGAACGTCGGCGAACGTAGCGTTGATCGTCTTCCACGACAGCGGCCAGTCCGTCGTGATGTGGGGATAGTCGCTCGACCAGAGCATCCGGTGCACACCGATGCGGGCGCGATTGTCGACGGCGAATGGATCGGTAATGAACGAAGCGGGAAAGAATTCCTGCATGTACTCGCTGGGTAGACGTGTCAGCTTGGAGTCGCGCAGGGACGCCCTGCGGTGGCGCAGGAAGTTGTCGTCGCATTGGCTCTCGAAGTACGGGATCCAACCGCAATCGACCTCAATAAACGGGACCCGAAGTTTGGGAAACCGATCGAGTACCCCGGCGAAGATGAACTGCAGCATCCGCTTCGGTGCGTCATAGAAGTGGCCGGTGCCGGGGAGATTTGTGGCCACCGTGCGCTGGCCCATCTTCCCCTCGACCAGGCCCACATGGATGGTTAGTGGCTTGCCGCTGGCCTCGATCGCCTCCCAAACTGCATCATCGTCGGGCGTGATGGACGGCTCCCCGCTTGGGTAGCGCTGCATGAGGAAGGCCACGAACCCGGGCATCCGAGAGAGCCTGTCAATCTCCTTGAGGCATCCCTCGACCCCGCGATTCGGGAGCAGTGCAGTACCGCCGAGGCGATCAGGGGCAGTCGAGCAGAACTCGGACATGAAGTCGTTGTATGCCCGGATCATCTCATGGTGGAGGTCGGCGTCCTCGTGGCCGGCCACGAAGGTGCGGGGGTTGTTGGACCCGAAGATCAGCTCGGCATCGACCCCGTCCTCCTGCATCTCCTTGACCCGGGCGACAGGGTCGTAGCTGCCGGGATTGATGTCATCGTAGGTACACCATTGACCAAGGTCCTCAGGGTGGCGCCCTGCCGTCGCGCCCCAGCTGAAGGGGAGCGTGGTGTCGTAGCCAGGGAACACCCACCCGTCTCCGTCAGGTAGCCTGTCGACACGCGGGACCCGGTCCCTATCCTTCTTGGCCACCCGCGACGTCCACACGTCCCGAGGCTCGTTGAGGTGCCCATCGGCCGAGATGAGCGTGTACTTCGTCGGTGATTCTGCCATGGAAGATCCCTCCCTCTGGGTGGTCGCACGGCAGCGTGTTGACCCCACCTTTGCAACGACACGCAAAAGCTAGAGGCGCCCTCACCTGGGATCAAGGCGACTCCACCCATATGGACCCTTGCGTGGGCTGGGTGGGCATCTGACCTCGGAGGAGATCGACTCGTCGTGGGGTCCATTCCAATCCGGTGACGTGGTCCCGTGCCCGAGTTAGCAGCATGGGAAGAGAAAGCTCGCTGCAGAGTTTCTTCTCTGCCTGTTCCAGGCCACAGGTCGATCGGAGTGTCGTGACGTTGTGGATGGGAAGGCGACCAACCCATACAGATGAATGACCCACAGGGCGATGCGATCAGCCCTCGTGGATCACGAGTCAGTCTCGACTTGGGGTGTGAACATGGGAGAGACGGTTCACGATCCTCGTCTGTAAATGTCGGCACGGTAGGAGTCGAGGACCGCGACGCGAAGGCGATGGCCACTGACGGAGACATTGGCGCCGCCGGGTACAGTGACCGACCATGGGATCGCTGGACGGGAAGGTCGCTCTCATCACCGGTGCAGCGCGGGGACAGGGAAGGGCGCACGCGCTCGCGTTGGCGTCAGATGGGGCTGACATTGTGGCGTGGGACGTGCCGGGTCCTATGTCATCGCTTACCTATTCACTTGGTACGCAGGAGGATCTCGATCTCACGACCAAGCTGGTGAAGGAGAAAGGACGGCGGTGCCTTTCTCGGTCGGTCGACGTGAGCGACGCGAGCCAGGTCAATGCCGGAGTCGAGCACACGTTGGAGGAGTTTGGCCGGCTTGACATTGCGTTGGCCAATGCCGGCATCGTTACCGTTGGCCAGTTTGTCGATGTCACCGACGAGTCGTGGGAGCAGATGCTGGCTACCAACCTTACCGGGGTGTTCACAACGCTACGGGCAGTTGTGCCTCCCATGTTGGAACAGCGTTGGGGTCGGATCGTCGTCACTGCGTCGATGGGCGGCCGTATGGGGATCAAGGGTCAATCCGCCTACAACGCCACCAAATGGGGCGTCATCGGTCTGGCAAAGTCCTTGGCCCTTGAAGTGGCGAACGACGGGATCACCGTCAACGTCGTGTGCCCCTGCGCGGTGCGCACTCCGATGCTGCAGCCCGATGCTGACAGCGAGGTACCCGAAGAAGTCGTTCGGCGGTTGACTCGTAGCAATCCGATCGCCAAGCCTTGGATCGAAGCCGAGGACGTCACGCGCGCAGTGATGTACTTAGTCCAAGACCCCGGGGTGCTTACCGGCACGATCATGGAAGTCAGTCTCGGTTCGAGCGCTCGAATGGCCTGAGACGCCGTGAAGATCCCATGACTGATTCGGCCTTACTTGCCGATCACCGCAGCGGATCCGCTTGTGGACATCGTCCGCGGGTAGGAGATCGGGAGCGGACACCGTTCGCGTAAGGCTCCCATTCGTTCATTCGCAACCGGGCCGCAGAAGGATGCCCGCTAGGTGCCGGCCTTCGACTCTGAACTGGCGGACGGTTAAAATCCACTCGGAACGGACGGAGAGAAAGGGAGGCGACTGTGACCACCATTGGCGATCGCATGCTCGTAAGGTTTCTGGTCTTCTCTGCTTCCGCTCGACATGGCTCCCTCAATACTCAGCTTGCGGAACTAGCGGCTGTGTGCCTGGAGCGGAACGGTGGGGTCGTGGATTTCGCTTCCATGACCGACTTCGACACGCCGACCTATAGCGCAGACGAACAAGAAAAAGGAAACTGGCCGACCGGAGCCGTTCGGCTGCGAGATCGACTCAGCGAATGCGACGCCTTCGTGATTGCGTCTCCTGAGTACAACGCCTCGATGCCCGGATCACTGAAGAACACCGTAGATTGGGTGTCGCGGTTCTCGCCGCAGCCGTTCAATGAGCCCCCGCGCTCTTGCTGTCGGCGTCTCCTTCGATGTCTGGAGGCAACCGCGGCTTGTGGGCTCTGCGGGTTCCGTTCGAGCACCTGGGGGCCCGCGTCTATCCGGACATGTTTTCGCTGGCTCAGGCGCATAAGGCCTTTGACGCCGAGGGGCGGCTTGCTGACCTAAGCCTGCAGGAGCGATTCGACGCAAACTTGGTTGGGTTCATGAACTTGGTCGAGGCTTCAAAGCACTATCCGTGCGCCAAAAGCGCGTGGGTCGAGTATCTGGGTGAGCATCCGGACCCGGTGCTCGATCGTGTGGAGTAGCCACCTAGCTGCCTCATCCGCACATTCGTCTCTGGGTCGCTCATGACGAGGTTGCGGGTCGGCGGTCGAGCGTCCATCCTTTCGATCGGAGCCGATGGACCAGGCTGCAGCGTCTGGGAATCAGGATGAGTCGGACGGCCGAAAGGTGCCGCCACGCGACAGCGTCACCTGCGTAAGCTGCCCTTCCTGAAAGGTGCCCCTCGAAGGGTCCCACCGACCGCTGCCATGCGCACGATGACCTGCGGACCCTTCTCCACCGGCTGCCCGGACCCACTGAGGTAGCTCGTTAGCACTGAAACCAGGCTCGACCGCGTTGAACTTGATACCGGGAAATGTTTTGCACACTGAACCGTGAGCATCGGGACGGTGGCATTACTTGAGCCCATAGATGGTGCTCGGGAAGTGAAACTGGCGTCGTTCTGGATTCGTCATGGTCCAGAAGGAACCGAGGGCGCTCGAGACGTGTCGGTCCTGATGGGTCAAGAGGGGTCGGGGTCGACGACGTCCCGTTCGGAGATCAGTGCCCTGGGACGTCTGCTGGCGCAATATGTTGTTGCTCGATGAAGCAGGCTCTCCCCGATCTGGGCGGTCCGGATCTTCGCGTCCTTTTCTGTGGTATCAACCCTGGGACGCTTTCGGGTGAACTCGGCCTGCATTTCGCCCGGCCCGGGAATCGGTTCTGGAAATTGCTCTTTGCAAGTGGTTTCACCCAAAGTGTTCTCTTGCCCACCGAACAACACACTCTGCCTGGGCTCGGAATCGGTATCACAAACCTGGTTGGACGAGTGACGGCAACGGCCAGCGAACTGACAGGCGCCGAACTGCGTCAGGGCGCAGTGCAGCTCGAGGCCAAGGTTGGAAGCCTGCGGCCCCGTTGCGTCGCAGTGCTTGGGCTACAGGCCTACCGGACAGCATTTCTTCGACCGAAGGTCGCAATCGGTCGCCAGCCCCAACTTCTGGGCGACGCCATTTTGTGGCTTCTACCCAACCCCAGCGGCCTACAGGCCCGCTATCAACTGTCTGAGATGAGTGCGATGTTCAAATCTCTCTTCATCGCTACCCGGGCTGTTTGAACGATTACGCCAGCTCTGATGTTGGAGCGGATTCGCCGACAACACACTGAGTCTGCGGTGACGAGGGATCGTCCGGAACTCCATAATCGAGGCGATGCCGGATCCGGTCGCTTTGCCGCCGAAGCCGCCTTCCGCAGGCGCCGTGCAGGGTTCGATGCCATCCTATCGGGACGAGCATCCGTCTCCTGGACATCCCAATGCTGGTGTCTCAGCCCCCGACGACGACTCAGGCCGGCTCGAGCGGCGGGCGGCACCAGTTGGATCGATCGTCCAGCTGCCTCGGCGCTTGCGCAAGGGATGCCTTGTACGACGGAGTCAGCGCAATGGAAAAACGCAACGAGACCGTACCGTACTCGAGTGTCGCGTGATCGAGAACCCGAATGGTTGAACAATCCGAGCATCGTAAGGTTCTCCTGCAGAGTATCTGCGATGCCGTGCTGAGCACAGAAGGACGGTCGAGCGGTGTCCCTGACCACCACCGGTCCGAGCGTCTTATGCGAGGTCAGCGAGGGTGGCCAGGATCACGTCATCGCGACTCTGCGCCGCCACGACGCAGGTCCGGGCCGACAGCGCAATGAGCTGGTCGATGGCAGTCTCGATCGTCCTTCGCGAGATCACGCAGGGCGGTGCTCGTCCGGTCGTCAGACCGCGCCGTGTAGCGATGCCAGAGGTCCCTGAAGTCCCCTAAGAGGTCGGCTGTGAGACACGGTTGCTCCAGAGCATCTGCACGTGGTCGTCCCACGCCAGCTGTAGACGCTCAGGCAAGAGCCCTTCGCTCTTCGCTAACGACCCCACCGCGGCGATCAGATGGTCTTTTGCACATTCGAGGCTCATCGATACAAGCCTCGCGCATGTGCCGCTCGGCTTCCCTTGCAGACCTCCCGGGTAGGGTGCCACCATCCGACTTCTTCGGGGATCCCCCGTCGGGGTCGTCTGGGGCGTTCAAGGGTCTTCAGCGTTCCTTGCATCCTCGACTCGGATGTCAAGAGCGGAAAAGACACGGGTAGCCAGAGGCAGTACTTGGGAGCTGTCGATCACAATCCCTCTCAAGTACTCGCCTCCTTTAATTTCTGAGAGAAGCGAGCCGTGAAAGCGCGCCTGTGGCAAGACCGCCTGAGATACGTCGGTCTCCCTCATGTCGCAGTCAAAGAACCTTGCAGACGTCAAGTGGGCGGCGTAGAAGTCACCTCTTTGAAGGTTGACGTGATCGAAGACCAGCCGCTCGCCTTGGCACATTCGGAAGTTGACGTCGTCCATCTTTGATTCAGAAAAGGTCACATCTCGCAATTGAGCCTGTTCCATCAGCGCGCCCGACACCCGACAATCTTTGAATGTGACACGGGTGAACGAGGCTTCACTCATCTCTGCGCCCGAGAAGTCGCTTCCCTCCACGACAACATCAACCAGCCGGAGGCGGCCGAGGTCAGCGCCAACGAATGCCGAACGCAGAACGACAGATTCTTCGATAATCATCTGCTCCAAGTTGGCATCTGAGAAGTCACCTTGGATTATCACGCGATATAGATCGGATTCCACGGTAAGCCTGAGGTCCGGGTTTGAAGAAAGATCAGCGGGAACGCAAGGCGATACCGGATAATCGTCTGGTCGAGCCATTCTTGGAGCGTAAACGCTTCGGCAGGGGCGCCCACGTTCACCAGCGAGTCGTATGGAGCAATCCACCACTGCGCATGATGCTCCTCGTAGGGACTCGGGATACCGGCGGTCCAGCGAGCTATTTCAGGGTCTTGGCATGCCCTGGTCACTTCGGTCACATCTTGTTCGGTGAACCGGCGTAGGGCCACAACACCATCTGAGATTGGCCATGACCGTTCGGGTAGCGCCCCCATGGTGGAGACTCTAGAAACCGTTCGGTGCGCTGCCCCAGTTCAGCGGGATAGTGCGGACTTGAGCGGCGAGTTTCGTTCTGAGTATTTGCGGGGCTCCTCAGACACAAGGAGGAAATCATGGCCAATCTCGTTTCAATGGCTTCATCCCGGTGACCTGAGATTCCCGCCTCCGAGTCGGACATCTTGGCCGTAAACTTCCACCGGCTTCGACAGAGGGACTTGCAATGCCGAAAGCAATCAAGGGGAACGCATCGCGAAAGCCCCCAGAGCCGGCGACGGACCACTCGGACATCGACGACTGGTTCCGGCGCCAAGTGCCGCAGCTCCAGCCCATTGTCAAGCAGTTGGACAAGACGATCCGAGCGACGATCCCGGGCCTCCACTATGCCGTCAAGTGGAAGAGGCCGTACTACGGGCTACCGCAACTCGGGTGGATCATCGAGATGGCCGCTTACGATGTCTCCGTGAATGTCGTATTCCTCGGAGGTGCTGACTTCGACTGCCCACCGCCACTCGGCACGACCGACCGGACCCGGTACGTCAAGGTGACTTCTGTCGAGGAGGTGCAGCGACCGGAGCTGCATGAGTGGATCGTGCAGGCGGGTCTCACGTCGGGTTGGAGGTGATGGGCGTCGCGCCAGAGTGCCGGCTCCGGGCGACTCCGTCGCCGACTCGTGGCGCACGTGATCCCACCCCTCCCCGGCGACTGGGACACCACAAGGCCGGAATCCACCTTCCAGAAGGCGTCTTTTCCGACGTCTTGTCGATTCTTGAACCCGGTACCCGAACGAGACCCAGGCCCACAATTGTGTATCGGTGAAAACCAACAACCTACGTTCCCCTAGGCACGGTCGCAGATGTCGCACTCGGGCGACAGCTCACGTGAACTCACACAGACCCACGGGCGCCCGAACGAGCAGACTATGGGCGTGGACGAAGCGTCCGTCGATCCAGATCCGATGACCCAGCTGTCCCAGTGGCTCGAGGTTGCACGGGCAGCGGGCGAGCCCATGCCCGAGGCGATGGCCGTTGCCACAGCCACCACCGATGGGCACCCATCGTCGAGAATGGTGCTGCTCCGAGGCATCGACCACCGAGGTCTCGTCTTCTACACCGACCGTGAAAGCGACAAGGGCCGTGAGCTGGGGGCGAATCCATTCGCCGCTGCCCTTTTCCACTGGTTGCGCCCAGTGCATCGACAGGTCCGGGTGACTGGAACCGTGGAGGAGGTCGATGACGATCAGTCGGACGCCTACTGGCGGTCGCGGCCGCCAGGAGCTCGACGGAGTGCCGTCGCAAGCCACCAGAGTGAAGTGGTCGTGAGTCGAGAGGTGCTCGAACAGCGGGTGGCCGACCTGGCCGAAGCGTTCCCCGACGAAGCGGGGCCACCCCGTCCACGGCGATGGGGCGGTTACCGGGTGCGGCCTGAGGAGGTCGAGCTGTGGGAAGAAGGAGCGGACCGCTTACACGATCGGCTCCGCTACCGGGCTCAGTTCGGAGGATGGAGGATCGAGCGGTTATCACCCTGACGGCTCGCCTTCGGCAGCGCAGGCATACTCGCCCAACGCCGATCTTGTTGGCGTGGGCGACGGCCCTAGCCTTTATTATCCCTAACATCGCTCGGTACCGTGTAGCCGTCGGGGACGAGACCTAGTAGGCCTGCGGCGCCCCGGGTTCATGTTGGCTTTACTTGGGGGGCACTGCATCACGTGACCATGTCGCAGCGGCCGCAAGTCTCGTCGACCTCGGACCGCGCGGCAAGGTTCCCTCGATGAAGGCGCGCCGGTTCCAGGACCAGAGTGAAGGGGGAGCGGAGTCCCCTCTGCAGAGACGGAGCACCTGATGACCACACTCATGACGATGGAGCACGGCGGCGAGGGCGGGACCGCGGCAGACGTCGCCAACTACGGCCGGCGGTGGTGGATTCTGGCCGTGTTGGGGATCGCGCAGCTGATGGTCATTCTCGACAGCACCATCGTGAACATCGCCCTGCCCACCGCTCAGCACGATCTGCACTTCTCGAATGCCGATCGGCAGTGGATCGTCACCGCGTATTCCCTTGCCTTCGGCAGCTTGCTCCTCCTCGGCGGCCGTATCGGGGACACGGTGGGACGCAAACGGGCCCTCATCATCGGGCTAGTCGGCTTCGCCGTGGCATCGGCCATCGGTGGGGCCTCGGTCAACTTCACGATGCTCGTCATCGCGCGGACCGTCCAGGGCGCGTTCGGGGCACTGCTTGCGCCCTCGGTATTGGCGCTCTTGACCACGACCTTCACTGATCCGGGGGAGCGTGGGCGGGCCTTCGGGGTCTACGGCGCCATCGCCGGCGCGGGCGGTGCGCTGGGGCTCCTGCTCGGCGGCATCCTGACCTCGTACGCCACATGGCGATGGACGCTGTTCGTCAACCTCGTTTTTGCTGCGATCGCCATCACGGGAGCCGTGCTCTGGTTGCAGAACGACGAGGGCGCTGACCATGACCCGTTGGACCTGCCCGGCCTTTTTCTGGTGGCGGTCGGGTTGTTCTGCCTCGTCTTCGGTTTCTCGCATGCCGAGACCACGGCGTGGCGCAATCCGTACACGATCGGGTTCCTCGTGGGGGGGCTCGCCCTGCTTGCTGCGTTTGCGTATGTGGAGAACAGAGCGAGATATCCACTGCTCCCGCCCCGGGTCGTGCTCAACCGAACGCGGGGCGGTTCCATCTTGGCCATGCTGTTTGCCAGCGTCGGGATCTTCGGCGTGTTCTTGTTCTTGACCTACTACCTGCAGGGCACCTTGGGGTTCAGCCCAGTGAAGACCGGGGTCGCTTTCTTGCCCCTGGTGGCCGCCCTGGCCGCAACGGCGCAGGTGTCCAATCGCATTCTCTTACCCCGGTTCGGACCCAAGCCGATCGTGCCGATCGGCTTGCTCGTGTCAGCTGCCGCGTTGTTCGGGCTCCATCTGGTGGGGTTGCACTCTTCGTACGTCAGCCACGTGCTTCCTTATCTGCTGCTGTTGGGCATCGGATTCGGACTGAGCGTCGCTCCCGCCTTCAGCACGGGGACCCTGGGGTTGGCGCCCCAGGACGCCGGCGTGGGATCGGCCACCCTCAACACCGCCCAACAGGTGGGAGGATCCATTGGAACCTCGCTGCTCAACACGCTGGCCGCCGGTGCCGCCACGTCCTACTTGGTCGGGCGGGCGGTCACCCCGGCCAATCTCCAGGCCGCCCTCCTCCACAGCTATACGACAGCGTTCCTGTGGTCCTCCTTGATCTTCGTGGCTGGGGCGGTCGTCGCAGGGTTGGTGCTTCGGCGCGGCGGCCTGACGCAGCTGGCGTCGTCCCAAGGCGGGACCGCAACGGCCGAAACGGTTTCGGTCGAACCGTCTCGAATCCACATCTGCCGGGTACGGGTGGCTTGCCGGTGAACTCCGACAGTCACGACCTGATCGCGAGGTGAAGGCGTAAACCCTGGCTGAGCTACGCCCATCAGCGGCTCCCGATACCCTCCATGTTGATGAGTGACGCGGACGCCTCGATCCGGACCCTCGACGCCGCCGAGCTCTCTCTCCTCGAGCCGATGGGTACGCGCCGAAAGGTGGACGCCGGTCACTACCTGTACCGGGCGGGTGACGCCGGCTACGACTTCTACGTCGTGCTCTCGGGGCGGGTGGAGATCCTGCTCGATGCCGACGACGAACGACGGGTCATCGCCTCCCATGGTCCGGGGCGGTTCCTCGGTGAGCTGAACCTGTTGACCGGACTTCGGGTGTTCGTGAGCGCTCGGGTGGCCGAGCCGGGCGAGGTGTTGGCGGTGCCCGTCGAGACCCTCCGCCGGATCATTGCGACCCAGCCTCAGCTGAGCGACAAGATCCTGGCCGCCTTCATGGCCCGGCGAGCCGATCTCATCACCGGAGCGGCCACGGCGACGCGAGTGATCGGTTCGCGGTATTCACCCGAGACCCTCCAGATCCGGGAGTTCCTCGCCAGAACACGTCTGCCCTATCAGTGGCTTGACCCTGACACCGATCCGCACGTGGAGTCCCTTCTCGAGCAATTCCAGATCGAGCCGACCGACATGCCGGTTGTCATCTCCTCCGGCGTGGTTCTGCGCCGGACCAGTCCGGGAGCACTCTCCGAGTACCTCGGGCTCACCGTCGCCAACGTGCCGGAGCGATGCGTGGATCTCGTCATCGTGGGCGGGGGACCGGCCGGCCTTGCGGCTGCCGTCTACGGGGCGTCGGAAGGGTTGCGCACGATCGGGGTCGACATGATCGCCCCAGGTGGTCAGGCGGGGACGAGCTCACGCATCGAGAACTACTTCGGATTCCCCACCGGTATCTCGGGGAGCGATCTCACGCAGCGTGGGCTCGTGCAAGCCGAGAAGTTCGGTGCCTTCCTGACTGCACCCTGCGCAGTCGTGGCTCTGCGGGAGCAAGCAGGCCATCTCGTGACCGAGTTGTCCGACGGCACGGAGCTCGCGGCCCGCGCCGTCATCGCGGCCACCGGCGCGACCTACCGGCGGCTCGGCGTGGACCGGCTTTCCGAGTTCGAGTCCAGCGGTGTGTACTACGCCGCCACGGACCTCGAGGCGCGCCAGTGCGCGACCGAACCCGTCGTCGTTGTCGGAGGCGGGAACTCGGCGGGGCAGGCGGCAGTGTTCCTGGCGGAACAGGGGAGCCAGGTGACGGTGGTCATCCGGGGCGCTGATCTGAACGCAGGGATGTCTCGCTACCTCGCCGAGCGGCTCGAGAACCATTCGCGCATCGAGGTGCTGACTCAAACCCAAGTCGTCGGTCTCGAGGGTGAAGAGTCCCTCAGCGCCGTCCGCCTCGCCGGGCCCGGCCAAGAGAAGTCCTTGCGTGTCGCCGGACTGTTCTCTTTCATCGGTGCGGATCCAGCCTCCGGCTGGCTCTCCGGATGTGCCGCCCTCGACGATCGCGGGTTCGTCCTCACCGACCGATCGCTCCCCGAGAGTCAGCTCGACGGCCGGTGGAGCGACCTGGGCCGAGGACCGCTCACCTTCGAGACCAGCCACCCCGGGCTGTTCGCAGTGGGTGATCTTCGCTCCGGATCGACCAAGCGCGTGGCCGCCGCCGTTGGTGAAGGTTCGGCGGCCGTGAGATCGGTCCACGACTATCTGCGGTTCGTGGGCAGCTGATTCGCCGATCCGAAAAACAAGGACCGAATCAGACTGCACGGACTCTTCAAGACCCCAACGATGGACAGCCAACCGAACCACGACGGGCTCGATCGGTCGAGTCGTACTTGCGGCAGCCACCCGACTGTTGGCACTCTTGGCAGTCCTCGCAGTCCTGGCCGCCATGGCTGCCCCGGTCTCTGATGAGACGAACGTCAGCTTTCTGGGATCGACACGCGCTGCTCGCCGGCCTGGTGGCGAGCGTGATCGTGGTGATGCTGACCGTCGCGGTCGTCAACGAGGTGCTCGAGCGAAGAAGCCGTCAGCGCTGGAGCATCCTCGCCCAGTATGTGACGTTCGAGTTGATTCGCAACGCTCGGATGATTTGGTCGGGGAACTTAGTGGTGGTCGGCTTGTTCCCACTGAGTCAAACCACCAGGCATGGATCACTGCCGGTGCCGATGTGGTTGGCGACACGCCACTACTGACCGCCTCGCCGCCATAGCGGGCCGTCGGCCCTCGCGTCACCCGGTGCGATCTCGAGCCAGGCCCACCCGTAGAAGCGGCTGGCCTCCAGGTCGGGCGCGGCGCTGACGGCGCCCTGTAGCGTGAGGGCCGTCGCACCACTTCAGTCCGGGAGGGAAGATGGAAACCGAAGCCGCCGTCCTGTGGGAGCGCCACGCTGATTGGAGCGTCGAGCCGATCGAGCTCGATCCACCCAAAGAGGGCGAGGTCCTCATTCGGCTCGCCGCGTCGGGCATGTGCCACTCCGACGAGCACCTCGTCACGGGCGACATGCCCGTCGCGCTTCCCATCATCGGCGGCCACGAGGGTGCCGGGGTCGTCGAGGAGGTGGGTCCGGGCGTGACCGGTCTGGCGCCCGGGGACCATGTGGTCCTCGGCTTCGTGCCAGCCTGCGGGAAGTGCCCCTCGTGCGCGACCGGGCACTCAAATCTGTGCGACGTCGGTGCCACGCTCATGAGCGGGCGCCAGATGGACGGCACGCTGCGTCATCACGCACGCGGGCAGGACGTCGCCACCATGGTCTGTCTCGGCACGTTCGCGCCCTACAGCGTCGTGAACCAGGCGTCGTGCGTCAAGATCCTCCCGGACATCCCGCTCGACAAGGCCTGCCTGGTCGGGTGCGGCGTGACCACGGGCTGGGGCTCGGCCGTCTATGCCGCCGAGGTGCGTCCGGGTGACAATGTCGCCGTGATCGGCGTCGGCGGCATCGGTGCCTCCGCGATCCAAGGTGCGCGCTTGGCCGGCGCCGAAACGATCTTCGCCGTTGACCCCGTCGAGCTCAAGCGCACCCTGGCCCCCACCTTCGGTGCGACCCACGTATCTCCGTCCGTCGAGGAGGCGACCGCGCTCATTGGCCAGGAAACCTGGGGCCGCATGTGCGACAAGGTGATCTGTGCCATGGGCGTCGGCTCGGGGGCGATGATGGAGTCGATCCTCGGCCTCACGGCGAAGCGCGGGCGGGTCGTCGTCACCAACATTCACCCGATGGGCGAGATGGACGTGACCATGAACCTCATGTACCTGACGATCCTCGAGAAGCAGGTCGTCGGCAGCATCTTTGGTTCGGCCAACATCCACTCCGACATCCCTAAGCTGCTCAAGCTCTACCGGGACGGTCAGCTCGATCTCGACTCCATGATCACGAGCACCTACAAGCTGGGCGACATCAACCAGGGCTACCAGGACATGCGCGACGGGAAGAACATCCGCGGCGTCCTCATCTACGAGAGCTGAGCAGCAAGGCTCAGGCGGTCACGCCGGGCGGCGCGGCCCAGATGTTGCCGCACCGTTCGCAGACCTCGTCGGGCACGACGCCGAGGCGGATGAGGACGGCGAACACCTTGCATCCGAGGCACAGCCCGAACGCCGACTCCAAGAAGGCCGCGCTGGCCAGCAAGGCCAGCATGACCTCGGCGGCTGTCCAGTAGCCCAGGCCGCTGAGCACGAGGGCACTGACGGAGAAGGCCACGCCCATCCCCTGGGCGAAGCGCTTGGGCGGTCCTGGCACCAGGCGCCCCTCGATCCTCAACCTGGGGGTGACGACCCGCGTCACCAGCTGGCCCAGCGGACTGAGTGTGGGTCCCGTGAGCACGCGGGCCACGAAACCGTAGGCGATCACGACGGTGGCCCACTGGACATCCAAGGCGATCGTCAACACGCACATCGCCGCGACCCCCGCCGCGACCAGTCGAGCGGAAACTTCGTTCACCGGATCTGGGAACGAGAACAGCCTCCGCACTCGGCCCGTGCCGCTTTGGGTGGTCACGCTGGAACCCACGACCGCCCTCCTTACCTAAATCAACTAACCCTGACCAGATTAGTCGGGTTTTGCGGATGCGGGGCCCGTAGGGTCGGTGCCGGGCTGGGCCTCACACCGCCGCGGGAGCCACGGGCTGAGGCGGGGGCGGCCCGACGTAGCGCGCCGCCGGGCGGATGAGGCGGTTGTGCGAGGCCTGCTCCATGACGTGGGTGCACCATCCGATGGTGCGTCCGGCGGCGAACGTCGGGGTGAACATCTCGCGTGGGATGCCACAAGAGTGCATGAGCACCCCCGCATAGAACTCGACGTTCGTGTAGAGCTGGCGGCCCGGCTTCAGCTCGGCGAGGACGTCGACCGTAGTGCGTTCGACCAACTGGGAGAATTCCACGAGCGGGCCGCCCAGCCGCTCAGTGACGGAACGCAACAACAGCGATCTCGGGTCATCGGTCTTGTAGACGCGATGGCCGAAGCCCATGATGCGCTCACCGTCCTCGACCGCTCGACGGACGTAGGCCTCGGCTCGGTCCGCGGTCCCGATGGCGTCGAGCATGTCGAGAGCGCGGCTCGGCGCCCCTCCGTGCAGTGGTCCCGACAACGCGCCGACCGCGGCCACGATGGCGGCAGCGAGGTCGGCGCCGGTCGACGTGACCACGCGCGCGGTGAAGGTCGATGCGTTGAATCCATGATCGATCGTCAGGATCATGTACTGCTCAATGGCGCGGGCGTGCAGCGAGGTCGGCTCGATACCCGTCAACATGAACAGGTAGTTGGCCGCGAAGCCCAGGTCCTCGCGCGGTTCGACGGGCTCGTCCCCCTGCCGGATTCGGTGCGCCGCCGCCAGGATCGTCGGCACCACCGCGCAGAGCGCGACGGCCTGGCTGGCGAGCTCCTCCGCACTGATGTCGTGCGTGGGGCGCCAGCCGAGTTCGGCCCCGAGCACCGAGACCGCAGTGCGCAACACGTCCAGGGGCGTCCCCCGGCGAGCGAGCGCGGGCAGCAACGTGCTGAGACCGGGGGGTATGGCGCGCTGGCGGCGCACCTCCCGGGCGAATGCCGGCGAGGCCGCAGCTGCTGGGAGGTCGCCTCGGAACAGCAGGTGCCAGACGTCCTCGAGCGAGCGTGTCTCAGCCAGGTCGACGGCGGAGTACTGCCGGTAGTGGAAGAAGCCTTCTTGCCCGCGGACGTCGCCGATGGTCGTCTCCGCCACCACCACGCCTTCGAGGCCGGGCGGCACGTCCCCGCTCGTCTCGGTCGCCGGCCGTATGCGGGCCACTCCCATCAGGTCCCGCAGCGAGACGACGCCGATGCAGTGGTCCCCCTCGACGACCGGGAGGTGGCGGTAGCGATGTGAGGTCAGGCTGGCCCAGGCCGTGTCCACGCGCTCGTCGGGACCGAGCACGTCGGGTCGCGTCGTCATCCACAGTCGCACCGGTTCCCCGTCGGATCCACCCGCCGCCGTCGCCCGCAGGAGGTCTCGCTCGGTCAAGATGCCGACCACCTTGCCCTCGTCGGTCACGACGACAGAGCCGGTGTCCGCTTGGCGCATCGTCCGCGCCGCTGCCACGAGGCTGTCGTCGGCGCCGCACGTCACGGCAGGGGAGGTCATGAGGTCGCGCACGATGGTTTCCATGTCTTCCACTATGACGCTCATTCCCTGCGTCTGTAAACGTTGATCAAGTCAATGTATCCTGGTCGGGTGGACCGGATGCTCACCACCGAGGAAGCGGCGCGCCGGCTGGGCGTCAAGACAACCACTCTGTACGCCTATGTGAGCCGCGGCTTGCTCGAATCCCACCGTGACCCGACGCGGCGCGGCAGCCTCTTCGAGTTGGCCGACATCGAAGGCCTGGCGACGCGCAGCAAGGGAGGGCGCCAGACGTCCACCCGGCTCGCCACCATCACGACCGCTGTCACCCAACTCGACCAGCAGTTCGGCCCCGTCTACCGCGGGCTCCTCGCCACGGAGCTGGCGACCGGCTCGAGCTTCGAGGAGGTGGCCGAGCTCCTCTGGCAGGCCGGGTCCGGTGATTGGTCCGCCCCCGACCTCGGGGTCTGCCCGCTCGCCGACACCCTCGACCGCATGCGCTGGGCCTTGGTCCTGTGCGGCGCGACCGACTCCCTCCGGTACGACCTGCGGGCCGCCGCCGTCACCCGCGCCGCCCGCCGCTGCGCCGCCGCGCTCACTGACGCCATAGGGAATGCCCCGCCCGTCGAGGACGCCGGTGCCTCCGTGGCGATGCGACTCGCCGCCCGCCTGACGTCATCGACCGCCGTCGTGCCCGCCGCCGCCGTCAACGCCGCCCTGATCCTCTTGGCGGACCACGAGCTCGCCACCTCCACCATGGCCGTGCGCGTGGCAGCCTCGGTGCGCGCTGACCTCTACGACGCCTTGGCGGCGGGGTTGGCGACCCTTGCCGGTCCGTTGCACGGTGGGGCCAGCCAACAGGCCTTCGAGTTGCTCGTGGCTGCAGAGCGCGACGGTGTGCCGCGCGCCCTGAACGACGCACTGCGTCTGCAGGGACGGCTGCCTGGATTCGGCCATTCGGTGTACACCAGCGGCGACCCGCGTTTCGAGCGCGTTGCTGGCACTCGCCGAGCCGTTGCTCACTGAAGAGCGGCGCTCCATCGTGCGTGAGGTCATGGCCTTGGCGGCCGCGCACGACGTCCCCTTGGCCAACTGCGACCTTGCCCTGGCGGCGCTGAGCTGGGGCACGGGGATGCCCTCCGACACCGGGCGCGCGATCTTCGCCGTGGCACGGGTGGCGGGATGGTGCGCCCACTACCTCGAGGAGTTGGCCGAGCGCCCGCTTCGATTCCGAGCCCGGGCTGTGTACAGCGTCTGACCAGGGTGTGACCGCCAGCTCCGCCCCATTCCCGCCCGCCGCGTTCCGATCCAAATGTAATCCTGTAATCTCGTAAATATGGACGAAACGATCAATGCATACTTCACCGACAGGGTGCCCGAGGGCTGGTTCGAGGGCGATCCGGTGGTGGAGTGGGACGACGAGGAGATCCTCTGCACCGGCGAGCTCCCGGCCTCGGGGGACATCGACGCCTTCCGGGAGTCCTCGCGCGCCGAGCGGATGACGATCGCGGCTGAAGCAGAATCCCGCTTCGGACGCAAGGTGTCGTGGGGAATGACGAGTCGGGGCGCCACGACGCTGTTCACGACCCAGAGCATTCCCGTGATGTCGCGCTTGCGCTTTCGTGAGCGGGCCGTGCTCGACACGCTGATAGAGGCCGGCGTGGCCCGGAGCCGCAGCGACGCCCTGTCCTGGTGCGTGAAGTTGGTGGGCCGCCACGAGCGCGAGTGGCTCGAAGAGCTGCGCGAGGCGCTCATCGGTGTCGAAGGGGTCCGGAGCGGGGGGCCGACCCTCATATGACGGATGTCCTCGTGAACACTGACAGCTACCCGGACGCCGACACGGGCGTCGACGCCCTCGATGCGTACTCCAGGACAGTGGTCACGGTGGCCGAGCGTGTCGTGCCCTCGGTTGCCGCCCTGAGCGTCACTTCCAAGGGTCGCCCGGGAGCTGGCAGCGGGGTCGTGCTCACGGCCGACGGCTATGTCCTGACGTCCGCGCACGTGGTGGCCGGAGCCGAACGCGGCCAGGCGACCTTCCCCGACGGCCGGCAGGTCGAGTTCGACGTTGTGGGTCGCGACCCCCTCTCAGACCTCGCCGTGCTGCGTGCGGGCGCCACCGATCTGGTGCAGGTCGACCTCGGTGACGCCGACCGGCTACGGGTCGGCCAGCTCGTCGTCGCGGTCGGGAATCCCCATGGTTTCGCCGGCTCGGTCACCGCGGGCGTCGTGAGCGCACTCGGCCGTTCGCTACCCTCCGGGGGACGGTTGGTCGAGAACGTGATCCAGACGGACGCCGCCCTCAACCCGGGCAACTCCGGCGGTGCGCTGGTTGACTCCCAGGCGAGGCTCGTGGGCGTCAACACCGCCTTGGCCGGCGTGGGGCTCGGCCTCGCCGTCCCGGTCAACGGCACCACGCTGGAGCTTGTCGCCACGCTGATCCGTGACGGGCGGGTCCGGCGCGCGTATCTCGGTGTCGTCGGCGGGGGCCGCCCGCTCGCGCCCCGACGCGCCGAGGAGCTCGGCCAGCGGCGCGGGGTGGGAGTGGTGGAGGTCGCGCCGGGTAGCCCGGCCGAGCGCGCCAGCCTGCAGCCAACGGACACCATCATCGCCGTCGACGACGTGCCGACCGAGGACGCCGGAGACCTGCAGCGTGCGCTGGTCCCGGACAAGATCGGGCGCACCGTACGCCTACGCGTCCTGCGCGGCGACGAGGTGCTGAGCGTCAGCGTGGTCCCCGCAGAGCTCGGGTAACACCAACCCGACCCCGGCTCACCCGGGGCCGATCACGATGGCGGAGGGGTGTCCGCCGAGTCGGACGGGGACGCCGACCTTGCCGGTGGCCAGCGCCACCGAGACGAGCGAGCCCGCCTGCTGCGTCACCCACCCCGTCGCACCGTCGGCAGTGAGTGCGATCCCCTGGGCCACATCGGGCAGACCGATGGGTGCCCCGACGACCAGCCCGGCGGTCGTCACCGGCACGACGGCTGCCCCGCCGCACACGTAGGCGGTGCTCCCCGATGGCGTGACCGCGATGCCGGTTGGGTTGAGCGGCAGGAAGGCGGAACCGCCGGGACGCAGGGTCGTCGCGTCGATGGGCGTGAGCGTGTGGTTGGTGAAGTTGCCCACCAGCACCTGCGTCCCGGCCACCGCGATCGTTTGTGGCCCCGGCCCCACCGGGATGGCGGCTCGCGCCTGCATCGTCGAGACGTCGATCGGGGTGACCGCATTGCTCCCGAAGTCGGCCACGAAGGCCGTCGCGGCGCCGGATGACGCGACAAAGACTGCGATGGCCACCGGCTCGATGCCGACCGGCACCGGCCGGCCCGCCCGCCAGGTCCCGAGGTCCACCGGGGTCACGGTGTTCGAATCGAGGTTCGCCACCAGTGCAATGCCCCTGCCGCGGGTCCCGCCGGGCGCCACTGCGACGGCGTCGGGCTCCACTCCTACCCCCGTGCTCCGCACCACCTCACGGGTGGCCGTGTCGACATCGTGCAGTTGGTCGTCACCCTGGGTCACGACGAGCAGCCCGGACCCACCGGGCGCGTACGCCAGCGCCGAAGGCAGGCTGCCGACGGGCACGGGAGCGCCGACATGGCGCCGGTCGACGTTCACCGGCGTGACGTCCATGCCGGGCAGCGTCACCGAGGCGCCCTTCGTCACCCACGCCACGTCGTGGACCGAGGCGCTGTCGACGGGCATCGAGCACGCCGCGAGGGCCGGCAGCACCGCCACCAGCGCGAGCACCAGCACGCGGCGGCCGCGCACCTTTCGCTCAGCCACGGGCGCAGGCGGCACCGGCGGGGCGATCTGCGGCGCGCCACCCGCCGGCGTCGCTCTCGGGCCAGAAGTCACCCGTCACGGCGTCCTGCACGTAGGGCGCCGGAGCCGGTTCCCCGGCCGCGAGCACACGCAGCGCGTCGAGCAGGGCGTCGACGTCGTCGCCCGACGTGCCGAGGCCGCAGCTGGCCCTGACGGCGCCCGGGATCGCGCCGCGGTTGCCCCGGCGCACCGCGTCGCGCGCGCGGGCCACGCCTTCTTTGTCGACGCCGAGAAGCCGGAGGAGATAGGGGTGCGCACAGAAGCAGCCGTGGCGAACGCCGACTCCGAACTCGGCGCTCAAGCGCGCGGCCACCAGCGCGTGGTGCATCCCGTCCACGGTGAACGTCGCGACAGCCAGTCCGTCGCGGTCGGGTCCCTCGTCGCGTGCCCGCGGTCCCAGGACGCTGATGCCGTCGATCGCCCGCAGTCCGTCGTGGAGCCGACCCGAGAGGGCGGCCTCGTGGGCGCGGATGGTGTCCCACCCGATCCGGCCCAGTTCGTCCATCGCGGTACCGAAGGCGACTGCGCCGACGACGTTGGGCGAGCCGGCCTCCTCGCGTTCGGGTGGCTCGGTCCAGATCACCTCGTCCAGGTCGACCAGATCGACCGCGCCACCTCCCGCGAGGAAGGGGTCGCCGGTTTCGAAGGTGTGCCTCGGGGCGATCAATGCTCCGGCGCCAAAGGGTGCGTACAGCTTGTGGCCGCTGAAGGCGATGTAGTCCGGGCCGCGCGGCAGCGGGCGGTGGGGGGCGAGCTGCGCCGCGTCGAGCAGGACCGGGATGCCGCGCTCGTGCGCCGCCGTGCAGATCTCCTCGACCGGCGGCAGCCACCCCGTGACGTTCGAGGCTCCCGTCAGTGCCAGCAGGGCTGGTCGTGGCCCGTCGTCGAGCACCCGGACGACGTCGTCGGTGCCGAAGGCGCCGTCGGTGCCGCATTCCACCCAGCGCCGCGCGGCCACGCGGGCCCAGGGGAGCAGGTTGGCGTGGTGTTCGACCACGGTCGTGACGACCACGTCGTCGGGGCCGAGCCGGAGCCGGTAAGCCAGGTGGTTGATGGCCTCGGTGGTGTTGCGCACGAGGACCACCACGTCGTCACCCCCGGCGGGCCTCCCGGCGAAGTGGTGCACCTCGCCGCGGGCCGCCTCGTACTCGGTCGTGGCCCGGCGGGACTTGTAGCCCGCCCCGCGATGCACGCTCGAGTACCAGGGCAGGAAGTCATTGACTCGGTCGGCCACCGCCTGCAGGGCCGGGGTCGAGGCGGCGCAGTCGAGGTCGCGGTAGGGCCGCTCGATGCCGTCGAGACAGGGCACCGGGGCGTGGGCCCCCACCAGCGCCGCGACGGTGGCCTCCGTTGTCACGCCGTCACCTTACGAAAGCGCGGGCGACCCGCGGGGCCAGGCGGGAACACGGCGACCAGCTCGGCGAGGCGATGCCGCTTCGCGTGCCTCAGTGCGGAGCGGACCCCGGCTTCTGTCGGCTGGCCGTGAGCACGACGATGTCGTCGGACCTGCGTTGGTTCGCCGTCATGGTGTCGATGACGAAGTCCGCCACCTGGTCGGGCACGGTGGAGGGGGAGGCGCGCAGCGAGGACTCGAGCTGCGCGAGGCGTTCGTCGATGTGGACGCCCCTGCGCTCGACGAGCCCGTCGGTGAACATCACGACGCACTCCTCGTGCAGATGGAGCTCGCGTTCCTTGTAGGTGCAGAGCTGGACGCCGAGTGGCAGCCCTGGAGGGACGGGTACCTCGAGGGCCTGGCCGGACTTGATCAGTACCGGCGAGGGGTGTCCGGCCGAGGCGAAGGAGACCCCTCCGGTCGACGTGTCGAGCACGCCGACGAGCACCGTCGTCAGCCGCTGGTTCGTCCCCGACAGCGAGACCCGGTTGAGCCGCTCCAGAGCCTTGCCTGGGGCTCGCTCCTCGAGGACGAGGAGGCCCAGCATGTGGCGCAGTCGGCTCATGATCCTGGCCGCGCCGATGTCGTGGCCCTCCACGTCCCCGACGACGAGCGCCACCAGGTGCTCGTCGATGGGTACCACGTCGTACCAGTCGCCGCCGACTTCGAGGCCGACCGCCGCCGGCAGGTAGCGGGCGGCGACATCCCACCCGGGGATCGATGGGATGGCGTCGGGCAGCAGGTGACGCTGAAGCTCGTGGGAGATCCGGCGCTCGCGATCGTAGGCCCGCGCACGGATCACGACGGAGCTGACCTGGTCCGCCAGCTGCTCGGCCAGCCCCAGATCCTTCTGGGAGAACCGGCGGCCCGAGCCGGCCGAGACAAGGGTCACCGTTCCCAGGACCTGTTGGTCGGGCAGGCGGAGGGGCACCGTCATGTAGGAGGTGAAACCGAGTGTCTTGAGAATGGCGTAGTGCCGGTCATCCCGGCTGGTCGCCCTGAGAAACTCGTCGTCCATGTCCGCGCTCCACTTGGAGCGGCCCGTGCGCAGGACCTCGATCGTCGGGTGGGCGCCGGCGGGGTCGGGAGGGTACAGGCTGCGCAATTCCGCAGTGAGCGCCCGCTTATTCGGGTCCGCATGCCAGGCCGCCATCCGGCGCATCAGGCCGTCCTCGTCCTCGATGTCGATCAGGCAGAGGTCCGCCAGCACGGGCACGGAGATCTGGGCGAGGCGTTCCACCATCTCGCGGTATTCGGTGGCCTCCGACAGCACCTGTGCCGCCAAGAGCAGGAACTCGTTCCGGCGCCGGGCCTCGAGGAGTTCGTCGACGAGGTGCTCGCGCTCGGCCGCCTGGGCCGACGCATGGAGCAACTCGCCGAGGTGACCGCCGACCGCGTCCATCAGCTCCACCACGGACGGATCGCGCTCGCGTTGGTGCCGGCTCAACATCTTGACGATCCCGACACACTTTCCCCGGTAACGGATCGGGAAGGCGTAGGCACTTTGCAGCCCGTCCCTCACCAGGGCAGCGGTCACGAAACGCCGGTCCCGCATGAGGTCGGGCACCCACAGAGGCTCGCCGTGCTCGATCACCCAGCGCGGCAGCCCCTCGCTTCCACTCGTGGGATCGGCCGCCTTCTCTCGTGCGAACTCGGGCGCGATGGCCGACGTGCGCGTCCAGACGTGGCGGCAGATCAGCTGCTGGTCGGTCGTGACGGTCCACAGGGTCGTCACGTCCCAATCGAGGCGGCGGCCCAGAGTCGAGAGCAGCCGCTCCGCCGGAGGATCCTCGATGGGCGCGTCGGCCAGAATCTCGATCAGCTCCGTCGTCAGTTCGGACCAGCGCCGGAGCTTCCTGTCGTCGCGGGGGCGGAAGATGCCCACGGTCACCCTGCCGGCCAGCGGGTGGTCGAACATGCTGAGCACCAGTTCCGTGGGGACATGGGACCCGTCGGCGCGCGCGATGACGACGGGCAGTCGGCGCCCGAGGAGCGTTTCGGCCTCATTGTGGAAGAACGACTCAAATCCGTGCTCGAGGCCCGCAACGCGCAGCGAATCCGGCACCAGATCGAGCGCGGAACGGCCGGCGAGGCTTCCGTGGGGCCAGCCCAGGAGCGCCTCGGCCGCGATGTTGGCGTAATGGATCTCGCCCCACTCGTCCGTGGCGATGATGGCATCTTGCAAACCGTCGAGCACGGCGCGGACGCCCGGGATGGGCAGCGAGGGCTCGAGCGCAGGTCCGGCCGGGATGGTTGTCGGTGCCTCAGGGAGCGGATCGTGGCGGGTGAACCCCGTACTGGTGGTGGTGCGGGCGGAGTCCGCGTCGCTCAGTGGACCGTCCTCCATGGGCAACAGCAGAGAGAACCACACCGTCTTGCCCGGACGGTCGCGCCGCTTTTCGACGCCCCACGCGTCCGCCAGGGCCTGCACGATGTGGAGGCCGCGACCACGCGGCGCATCGGCAACCGGGTCCTGCGGCGCGGGGTAGCCGCCGGCGGCGTCGCCGACCTCGACCCGGACAAGCCGCCGGCCCGGGTCCACGACGACGGAGACCTCGAACTCGGTCGTGGCATGTTGCACCGCGTTCGTAGCCAGCTCCGAGAGCATGAGCGTCAGCGCGTCCGCACCGTCGCCGCTGCAGGCGGGCAGCGCCTCGAGCAAGAAACGACGGGCACGCCCGACCGACGCCGCGGCGGCCGGAAAGCGCCGCGAGACGCGGGTCACCGGGCGCGACACATCGCCGACGCGCTCCGTCGCGGGTCCCCCCGCGCCCTCGGCGATTCTGGCGGTGGCATACCGGTTGCGCTATTTCTGCCCCGGGAGCGCAACCCCTAAACGGCCGGGTCGCCCAGGAAGGACGGGCCGCCGGAGCGCGGGCTCGCCCGGTGGGCCACGACCGGGCGCTACCCTGCCCTTCCGTGGAGGAGCGCTACGAGTCCGAATTGGCCCGCTCGGCGGCCGTCCTCGACGGCGTCGACCGGGCACTGGAGCTCTTGAGCGACGGGGCGTACGGACAGTGCGAAACCTGTGGTGCGCCCGTGCTCGACGCCGATCTCGAGCGGGACGCGACCCGCCGGTTCTGCGAGCCGCATCTCCAGCCGGGGTAGGCCACCCCAACGAGGCCGGCTCGGCGTCCGCGGTCAGCCGGCGATCTTCGACTTCTTGGCCGCGTCAAGGCGCGCCGCCACGTCAGACCAGTTGACGATGTTCCACAACGCAGTGAAGAAATCGGCCTTCACGTTCTTGTACTGCAAGTAGTAGGCGTGCTCCCAGGCATCGAAGACCAAAAGGGGGACCGATCCCTGTCCGACGTTCGCTTGGTGGTCGTAGACCTGCTCGACGGTCAGGCGACCTGCCAGCGGCTCGTACGCCAGTGCACCCCAACCAGAGCCCTGAATGGTCGATGTCGCCTGGGTCATGTGCGCCTTGAACTTGTCGAAAGACCCGAAGTTCTCGCCGACGGCCGAGGCCAATGCGCCGTCGGGGTTACCCCCTCCGTCCGGGCTGAGGTTCTTCCAGAAGATGGAGTGCAGCACGTGGCCCGAGATGTGGAACGCGAGCGTCTTCTCCAGCCCGACGATGGCGCCGAAATCGTCCTTGTCGCGTGCGACCTCCAGCTTCTCGAGCGTCTGGTTGGCGCCCGTCACGTAGGCGGCATGGTGCTTGTCGTGATGGAGCTCCATGATCTGGCCCGACACGTGGGGCTCCAGCGCGGCGTAGTCGTAGGGCAGATCGGGGAGGCTGTACTCGGGCATGGCGGTTTCCTCACTGGTCGTCGTGGTGGTGCGTGCTGGACCATACCCGAAGGGGACGCGATCCCAACCCGGATCCAACCGCTGTGCACGCAGGGCGGGCGCGTGGGAGCGGCGCGCCCCGAGTCCCCCGGTACCGCGCTCCGGCGGTACGCTTGCAGAAGTGAGCACGGATCCGAAAGACCGTTGGCACGACCTCGGCTCCTTCATCCGTGAACAGCGTGGATCGGCCCGGCTCTCACTGCGCCGCCTGTCCGAGTTGGCGGGGATCTCCAACCCGTACCTGAGCCAGATCGAGCGTGGTCTCCGCAGGCCCTCGGCCGAGATCCTCCAGCAGATCGCCAAGGCGCTGGCCATCTCCGCCGAAACGCTCTACGTGCAGGCCGGCATCCTCGAGGCTCCCGTCGGGCCGCCCGATCTGACCCGGGCCATCCTGGCCGACCAGACGATCAGCGAGGAACAGAAGCAAGCCCTGGTACGGATCTATCTCTCCTTCCGCCGCGAGTACGACGACGAGCACGGCGGGTACGCCGACGCCGACGCCGACGCCGACGCCGACGCCGGTGCCGCCCCGGACCCGCCGGGCCCGGTGGGCCGCGTCGCCACCGCCTGAGCCGCTGCTGAGCACCGGGCGGCCGACGCCGGGGGGAGTTTGCTCGGCACCGGTAGGCTCCTGACCGCCATGCGCCGGCTCGCCGTCCTTTCGCTGCATACCTCGCCATTGGCCCAGCCCGGAACGGGTGACGGCGGCGGGATGAACGTCTACGTGCGCGAGCTGACCGCCGCCCTGGCTCGCTCCGGCGTGACCTGCGACGTGTTCACGAGGGCCTGGTCGGCGCAGCTCCCGCCTGTGGTGGACGTCGAGCCTGGCCTCCGCGTCCACCATGTCCCGGCCGGCCCGGCCGAGGCGCTGCCCAAGGAGTCGCTCCCCGCCGCCGTCGACGAGTTCACCGCACGGGTGCTCGAGCGCATGGCGGCCGCGCCGGCGTCAGGCGGCGAGGCGGGCGGCGACCTTCCCTACACCTCCATCCATGCCAATTACTGGCTGTCGGGGTTGTCGGGTCACGTGATCAAGCACGAACTGAATCTTCCACTGGTGTGCACGTTCCACACACTCGACCGCGTGAAGGCCGAATCAATGCCCGAGGAGGTGGAGGCCGACATGCCGCACCGGCGCGCCGAGGCAGAGGCGACCATCATCGGCTGTTCCGATGCCGTGCTCGCGTCCTGCACCGTCGAGGCCGACCAGATCGCGTCGCTTTACGGCGGCGAGCCGTCGCGCATCCGGATCGTGCCCCCCGGGGTGGACCATGCGTTCTTCGGCCCGGGTCACCGGCCCCAGGCCCGGCGCGCCCTTGGCCTGCCTCTCGACGGACGGCTCTTGCTCTTCGTCGGACGGATCCAGCCGCTCAAGTGCGCCGACGTGGCGATCGAGACGCTGGCCGAGCTGCTCGAAGACGGGGGCGAGCCCTACCGCCTGGTGGTGGTGGGCGGCCCCAGCGGGCCCCACGGAGAGAAGGCCCTGCAACGGCTCCACGACGTGGCCGACGGGCGAGGTGTGCGCGATCACGTGCACTTCATCGAGCCACAGCCCCACGAGCTGCTGTCGTCGTACTACCGGGCCGCCGACGTCTGCCTGGTCCCTAGCCGCTCGGAGTCGTTCGGGCTCGTCGCGCTCGAGGCGGCCGCCTGCGGGACGCCCGTGGTGGCCTCCGCCGTGGGCGGGCTGACGACGCTGGTCGACCACGGCCGCACCGGGTTCCTCGTGGAGGACCCCGGTCCGGGCGCCTACGCCGCCGCGGTGCGCCAGGTCTTCGCGGAGCCGCTGGCGGCCGAGCGCCTCTCCACGGCGTCGGTGCTACGGGCACGCCATTACACCTGGCGCGCCGCCGCTCGCACACTGGTGGAGCTGCACGACGAACTGGCCTCGAGCCGGCTCGTCGAATGTGGCTGAGCCCGACCCGGCGCCCGACCGCACGCCGTGCCCGTCGTCGACCTCCCCGAAGAAGAGGAGATGGCCGCCGCCGTGGCCCGGATCGATGCCTGGGCTGACCGGGAGCTGGCCGCCGGCGACCTTTTGGTGGCAGCCGAGCGCCAGGAGGTCACCGACCGCACGGCGTCGTACCGCTGGTACCTCCGCTTCAAAGGAGAGGAGAAGGACTTCATCACGGTCTGGTTCACGCTCAAACAGCGAACGCTGCACTTCGAGGCCCAGTTCATGCCGGTGCCCGAGACCAACCACGCCGAGGTTTACGCCTATCTCCTGCGCCGCAATGCCCATCTCTTCGGCATGTGGTTCGCGCTCGGTCCCGAGGACGCCGTGTACTTGGTGGGCCGGGTACCGGCCGGCCTCGTCGACGACGACGAGCTCGACCGCATCGCTGGCTCGTCGGTGCTCTACACCGACGAGCACTACCCGACCGCTATGACGATCGCCCATCCGACGACGTACCGCCGACGCCCGCGGCGCTGACGGCAGCCTCGCGCCGGGATCGGTATCGTCGCGCGGGTGTCGAGCCTGCTCATCGTCGGTGGGGGGAAGATGGGAGCCGCCCTCCTGGGTGGGCTCTTGCGCTCCGGCTGGGCAGGTGTCGCCGACATCACCGTCGTGGAGCCAGTCGCAGAACGGCGTGACGAACTGGCCGCGGAGTACCCGGGCCTGTGCGCGGTCGCCACACCCGAGCCCGGGCAGTTGGACGATGGCGGGGAGCGCATGGTGGGCGCGGTCCTGGCCGTGAAGGCCGAAATCGCGGAGGGGGCGTGCCGCTCCCTGGGGATGATCGGGGTGACCAGGCTGCTCTCCATCGTGGCCGGGGTGCCCTCGGTGCGCCTCGAGGCTGCGCTGAGCGGCGAGCCCGTGGTCGTGCGAGCGATGCCGAACACGCCGGCGCTGGTCGGCGCGGGGGTGACGGCCATCTCGGGTGGCTCGTTCGCCACATCGCAGGACCTGGCATGGGCCGAAGACGTCCTGTCTTCGGTGGGGACGGTCGTCCGCCTGCCCGAGCGGCTGCTCGACGCGGTGACCGGGGTCTCGGGGTCAGGGCCGGCCTGGTTCTTCCTCGTCGCCGAGGCGCTGATGGAAGCGGGCGTGCAGATGGGGCTGACACGGGCGGTGAGCCGCACCCTGGTCGTCGAGACGATGTTGGGCTCGGCCACCCTCTTGAAGGAGACCGGGCGCGAGCCCGAGGAGCTCCGGGCGATGGTGACCTCGCCCGCCGGCACCACCGCGGCGGGGATCCGGACACTGGAGGCGAGGGCGGTTCGCTCGGCCTTCATGGAGGCGGTGGCGGCCGCCACCGAGCGGTCGCGCAACCTGCAGCGCTGAGGACCTGCGAATGCCGAGCGATCCCGTGCCCGCCGTCTTCTTCCTCTCCGACTTCGGCACAGCGGACGAGTTCGTCGGCGTCGTCCACGCCGTGATCGCGGCGCGTGCCCCGGGCACCATGGTCATCGACCTCACCCACCACATACCTCCTTTCGACGTCCGGTCCGGGAGCCACACTCTGGTGCGGGCCGTACCACACCTCGGCGCCGGCGTCGTGCTCGCCGTCGTCGACCCAGGCGTCGGCACCGCACGCCGGGGCATCTGCATCGAGGTACGGGTCCCGGCGGGCGGCACCCTGCACTTCGTAGGGCCTGACAACGGGCTGTTGGTGGCGGCCGCTGAGGCCGCCGGCGAGGCGCCGCTCACCGCGTGGTCGAGCTGGCCCGCGATCCGGAGCACCCCGACCGCGGCGCCACGTTCGACGGGCGCGACCTGTTCGCGCCGGTGGCGGCCGCGCTGTGCAGCGGTGCGGCGAGTCTCGAGCAGCTGGGGAAAACCGTCGAGGCGGCCTCGTTGGTGCGTCTGCTCGGTGGCGTCGTCGAGCAGGGACGCCTGCACGACGGTCGGAGCTGCCTGCGGGCTGAGGTGACCTGGGTCGATCATTTTGGCAATCTCCAACTGGCGGCCACCGTCGCCGACGCTCGGGTCGCGGGGTTGCCCGTTGTCGGGAGCATCGAGTTGGCCGCCCGCATCGAGTCAGGTCGCGAGTACCTCGACGGGCTACCGCATTCGCTGGTCCCTGACGGCGTGCGGCTGCGCTGCGTCGAAGCTTTCGGCGAGCTGAAACAGGGGGAGTTCGGTCTCATCGCCGACGCCAACGGGCATCTGGCCATCGTGGCCGGCGAGGCGTCGGCGGCGCACTGGCTCAACGTCGTCGCGGGGGAGCTCCTGGTCTTGGCGTGGTGACCGGACTGCGGTTTGGTGCCGCCGGCAGCGTCATCGGTACCATCCGACGCGATGAGCGACGACCGACCCGAGTTGCCGAGATCCTCCGCGACCGCGCCGCCCAAGCGGATCCCCGAGGCCACCGTGCTCCGCCTGCCGGTGTATCAGCGCATCCTCGCCGAGCTCGTGCGCACGGGCGCCCAGACCGTCTCCTCGGAGCACCTGGCTGAGCTGGCCAGGGTCAACGCGGCGAAGGTGCGCAAGGACCTATCGTTGCTGGGGTCCTTCGGCACCCGGGGTTCGGGCTATGACCCGGAGTTCCTGATCGCCCAGATCGACCGGGCGCTCGGCGTGGACGAGAACTGGTCGGTGGCCATCGTGGGCATCGGTAACCTCGGCCGTGCGCTCACCAACTCGGCCGGGTTCGCCTCTCGGGGCTGCCAGGTCACGGCTCTGTTCGACGTTGATCCCACCGTGGTCGGCGAGGAGATCCGCGGCATGAAGGTCCGTCATATGGACGAGATCGCCAGGCTGCGGGCCGGGGAGCGACCCGACATCGGCGTGATCACTACTCCGGGCTGGGCTGCCCAGGGGGTGGCCGACCTGCTGGTACGGGCCGGTGTGACCTCCCTGCTCAATTTCGCCGCCCCGCGTCCTTGACGTGCCGTCCACCGTCCATCTGCGCTACGTCGACCTTTCCATCGAACTGCAGGTCCTCGGCTTCTACCGGGCCCGCCTGGAAGCGATCGGGCGCCTCGAGTCGGCCGAGGCCGGCAGCGAGGGGGGTGCGGTCATACGGTCGGTGGGCCTCTCCCCGGGTTCGGAACTGGTTTGACGAACGGCGGCGGACGGTCCGCCCGCCGCGACTGGCAGGCTGTGGGGTGGGACAGGCACAATTGTGACCCGACCCAGGAGGGAACCGAGTGTCCGTCGTCGTCGTTGGGCTCCACCACACGCAGGCCCCGCTGCCGCTGCTCGAAGCGACCGCCATTGCCGACGGCGAATTGCACAAGACGCTCGGTGCGTTGCGTCGCTGTCGCAACGTAGAGGAGACGGTGGTGCTCTCGACCTGCCTGCGGACGGAGGTCTACGCGGTGGTGGACCGCTTCCACGACGCCGTGGCGGAGATCTACGACGTCCTCGCCGAGCAGTCGGGCCTGTCCGTGGAGGAGCTGTCGGCCCACGCCACCATCCGCTTCGACGACGACGTGACCTCGCACGTGTTCTCGGTGACGTCGGGACTCGAGTCGATGGTGACCGGTGAGACCGAGGTGGTGGGACAGGTCCGCCGTGCCTTCGAGCGGGCCCAGGAGGAGGGGACATGCGGCCCGGTGCTCTCGGCGCTCTTCCGCCACGCCCTGCAGACGGGTAAGCGGGTCCGGACCGAGACCGGCATCTCCAAGGGCACGACCTCCTTCGCGTATGCCGCGGTGACCGTGGCCCGCGGCGAGGACCTCACGGGGCTGCGCGGTGCGCGGGTGGTGGTGGTCGGCGCCGGCGAGATGGGCCTCGGCGTGTGCCGGGCCCTTTCGGACATCCCGGCCGACGACGCCCCCCAGAGTGTCGTTGTTGTCAACCGCTCCGCGGCGCGGGCGCACGATCTGGTGGGCGACGCCGCCTGCGGTCCGTTCGGGATGCGGGCGGCACCGCTCGAGAGCATCTCCGCGGAGCTCGCCGACGCCGACCTCGTCTTGAGCGCGGTGGCCGCCGAATCCCACGTGTTGCACGCGGGGGATTTCGCCGCGGTGACCGGTCCTTTGCTCGTGATCGACCTCGGGGTCCCGCGCAATGTCGACCCGGCCGTGGCCGTGTTGGCCGGCGTCGAGGTTCTCGACATGGACCGATTGAGCGCCTCGGTCGCCCGGGCCCTCGGAGATCGCGAGAAGGAATCGGTGGCGGCGCGCGCCATCGTCGCGACCGAGGTGGAGCGCTTCCGTACCGCCAGCCGTCAACGCGGCGCCGCGCCGATCATCTCGTCGCTGCGGGCGCGCCTGGAGTCCCTCCGCGAGGCCGAGCTCGAGCGGCGCCGGGCGCAACTGGCCGACCTCACCCAGGAGGAGTGGGACCAGGTGGACGCGGCGACAAAGGCCGCCCTCTCCAAGATGCTGCATGAGCCCACGATGCTCTTGAAGGAGACGGCGGGGACGCCCCGAGGCGAGCGCCTCGTCGAGGCGCTGCGGATCCTCTTCGACCTGTAGGCGGCGTCGTGACGGTCGTCGCGGCCGTGGGATAGTCGGGCCATGGGAACCTTCCGCCTGGCCACGCGCGGCTCGCCCCTCGCCCTGCGCCAGACCGAGATGGTCTCCGACTGCCTGCGCCGGGCCCACCCCGGCCTCGAGGTCGAGCCGGTCGTCGTCCGCACGCGCGGTGACCGAGACGCGTCGGTCCCCCTCGACCAGATCGGTGGCCAGGGGGTCTTCGTGGCCGAAGTGGAGGCGGCCGTGGCCGACGGGAGGGCCGACGCCGCCGTGCACTCGGCCAAGGACATGCCTTCGACCATGGCGCCCCACCTCGTCCTCGGGGCGGTGCTGCCGCGCGCCGACGCCCGAGACGGCCTCGTCGGATGCACGCTGGCCGCCCTTCCGCCGGGCGCCCTCGTCGCCACAGGTTCGGCCCGGCGTCGCGCGCAGCTGGCCTATCTCCGGCCCGACCTCGTCTTCACCCAGCTACGGGGCAACATGGGCCGCCGCGTTGCGATCGGGGAGAGCGGAGGTGTGTCCGCGGTCGTGGTCGCCGTCGCCGCCATGGAGCGCCTGGGGTGGGCCAGTCGGCTGAGCGACGTGCTCGATCCGGTCGACCTCCTACCCCAGGCCGGGCAGGGCGTCATCGGCGTGCAGTGCCGTGCCGGCGACGACGGCACCCGCCGGACCCTGGCCGCGATCGACCACGAGCCGACTCACCGTGCCGTACGCGCCGAACGGGCGGTGCTGGCGACCCTCGGCGGGAGCTGCACGGTGCCGGTCGGAGCGTACGCCGAGACGACGGACCGGGGCGACGCGACGCTGCGCATCTCGGGCCTGGTGGCCAGCACCGACGGTCATACGGTGATCCGCATGACGCGCGGCGGCGAGGACCCCGAAGTGCTGGGGGCCGCGCTGGCGCGGGCACTGCTGGCGGGGGGCGGGGCGGCCGTCGAAGGCTTCGATGTCCCCCGAAGCCCGGTGGTCGGGGAAGTGCCGCCGTGACCGTCTATCTGGTGGGGGCCGGGCCCGGTGACCCCGGGCTCCTCACCCGCCGCGGGGCGCAACTGCTGGCCAGGGCCGACGTTGTGCTGCACGACCGCCTCGTGAGCACTGCGGTCCTGGACCTGGTGCCTCCGACGGCGCGGCTGATCGATGTCGGCAAGGACCCTGACACGCCGGACGGAGGCGCCGGGCGACAGGGCGAGATCGACCGCTTGCTCGTCGAGCACGGGCGGGAGTCTGCGGTCGTGGTGCGGCTCAAGGGGGGGGATCCGTTCCTCTTCGGCCGGGGGGGCGAGGAGATCGAGGTGCTGGCGGAGGCCGGCATCCCCTGGGAGGTCGTCCCCGGCGTCACCTCTGCTTTTGGCGTCCCCGCCGCGGTCGGCATCCCTGTCACCCAACGGGGCCTGGCCTCGTCGGTCACCGTGGTGACGGGTCGCGTCGGCGAGGCCGGCGTGGTCGGCGAGGGCGGCGGACCCGACTGGGGGGCGCTGGCACAGGCCGGCGGGACGCTGGTGATCCTCATGGGAGTGACCACGCGGGCGGCCATCGCCGATGCGTTGGTGGACGCAGGGCGGGCGCCCGACACGCCGGTCGCCGTCATTGCGAATGGAACGACGCCTTCCCAGCGAGTGGTGCGCACCACCCTGGCCGGCCTGGAGGGGGTCGACCTCGGGCCCCCGGCGGTGATCGTCGTCGGCCCGGTTGCCGCGCTCGGCGCCGACACGGAGCTCGGACGGGCCGAAGGGCCCTTGGCCGGGCGCACGGTGGTGGTGACGCGCTCGGGCCAGCGCGCCCGGGGCCTCGTCGATCGTCTCGAGCGGGCCGGGGCAAGCGCGCTGGAGCTCCCCTTGACGCGCCAGGTCGATGCTTCCGACGGTGGCGATGCGTTGCGGGCGGCGGCGGCGGAGGTAGGCGACCATCGCTGGGTCGTGCTCACGTCGGTCAACGCGGTTGAGCGCTTCATGGGCGCGCTGCGCGACGCGCGGGCCCTCGGGAGCGTGTTGGTGGCTGTCGTCGGCCCGGCCACCGCCGACGCCCTACGCAGCGCCGGCGTCGAGCCCGACCTCGTGCCGGCCGAGCACAGCGCGCGGGCGCTCGTTGAGGTGTTCCCCGCCCCCGAGCCCGGTCGCAGCGACCGCGTCCTCTTCCCCTGCGCCGATCGCGCGCCCGACACCATCGTCGTGGGGCTCGGCGAGAAGGGGTGGCGGGTCAACCGCGTCGAGGCCTACCGCACAGTGCTCCTCTCGGTTCTGGACCCCGCTTTGCTGGCTCGCGTTGCGGAGGCGGACGCACTCACGCTTTCCGCGACTTCCTCAGTGGAGGCGTTCGTGGCGCTGCGTACACCCGAGGGCGCCGCGGTGCGAGCCCCGGGGCACGTGGTCTGCATCGGCTCCACGACCGCCGCGGCGGCGCGGGCCGCCGGGCTCGAGGGGGTGCACGAGGCCTGGGGGTCGTCCGCCTCAGGCATCGTCGCCGAACTGATCGACCGCTTCGGACCCGGCCACGACCACGCCCCGTAGGCTTGTGGCCATGGCCGACGCCGCGGCGCGCACGCTGGACTCGGGACCTTTCGTCACGCGGCGGCTCCGTCGGCTGCGCCGCACCCCGGTGCTCCGGCGCCTGGTCGCCGAGACGCGACTCGGGGTGGACGACCTCGTGGCCCCGCTCTTCGTGCGGGAGGGCATCGACGCGCCGATCCCCATCGCGTCGATGCCCGGCGAGGTGCAGCACACGGTCGACTCCCTCGTGGTCGAGGCCAAGCGGCTGGTCTCGCTCGGCATCCCCGGGGCCATCCTGTTCGGGGTACCGGCCCGCAAGGACGCGCTGGGCAGCGGCGCCTGGGACCCCGAGGGCGTGGTACAGGTCGCACTGCGCGCCGTGCGCGACGCGGTCGGCGACGAGCTGGTCCTGATGGCAGACCTCTGCCTCGACGAGTACACGGACCACGGTCACTGCGGGGTGCTCGGGCCGTCGGGCGAAGTGCTCAACGACCCGACACTCGAGGCGTACCAGCGCATCGCGCTGGCCCAGGCCGACTCGGGCGTCGACGTGGTCGCCCCGAGCGGGATGATGGACGGCCAGGTCGCCGCGATCCGTGCCTCGTTGGACGGCGGCGGCCACGACCAGGTCGCCATCTTGGCCTACGCGTCGAAATACGCCTCCGCCCTCTACGGCCCCTTCCGCGACGCTGTCGACGTCACCATCGCCGGGGGGGGCGACCGCCGGGCCTACCAACAGGACCCGCGCAACGGGCGCGAGGCATTGGCCGAGATCGACCTCGACCTGAGCGAGGGCGCCGACATGATCATGGTCAAGCCCGCCATGACCTCCCTCGACGTGCTCGCCCTCGCCCGCCCCCGCGTGCCGGTCCCGCTGGCCGCCTACCACGTGAGCGGCGAGTTCGCCATGGTCAAGGCCGCCGCTGCGGCCGGATGGATCGACGGGCCGGCGGTGGCCGTGGAGCAGCTGACCGTCCTCAAGCGGGCCGGCGCCGACTTCATCCTCACCTATTTCGCGGCAGAGGTGGCCGAGGCGCTCGGTGACTGACCCGCCTCCGGCGTCGAACGCCGAGTGGTTCGCCCGGGCCCAGCGGGTCATTCCGGGCGGGGTGGACTCGCCCGTCCGCTCGTTCGCCTCGGTGGGCGGCACGCCCTACACCATCGTCTCGGGGCACGGCGCCTATGTGACCGACGCCGAGGGAAACCGCTACGTCGACCTCGTCCAGTCCTACGGCGCGGTGCTGCTTGGCCACGCACACCCGGCGGTCATCCAGGCGATCACGCAGGCCGCGGCGCGCGGGACCACGTTCGGCGCGCCGACGCCCGGTGAGGTCCTCCTGGCCGAGGCGATCTGCGCCCGGGTGCCCGGTTGCGAGCAGGTGCGGCTGGTCTCGTCGGGGACGGAGGCGGCCATGAGCGCGGTACGCCTCGTTCGTGCTGCGACCGGGCGCGACCGCGTGGTCAAGTTCGACGGCTGCTACCACGGGCATTCCGACGGCTTGCTGGCCGGTGGCGGCAGCGGCGTGGCCATGCTCGGCTTGCCGGGCTCGGTCGGCGTTTCGGCGGGCGCGGTGGCCGACACCGAGGTCGTCCCCTACAACATGGTGCCGGCCCTCGACGAGCACGTCGCCGGTGTCATCGTCGAGCCGGTCGCGGCCAACATGAATCTGGTTGCTCCCGTGCCGGGTTTCCTCGAAGGACTGCGCGCGGCCTGTGACGCCACCGGGGCGCTTCTCGTCTTCGACGAGGTCATCACCGGCTTCCGCCTTGGCGAGGCCGGAGCGACCGGACGTTCCGGCGTTTTGCCCGACCTTTGGTGCTTCGGCAAGGTGATCGGCGGCGGGCTGCCGGTCGGCGCCTTCGGCGGACGACGTGACCTGATGGCCCGGCTGGCGCCGGCCGGCCCGGTGTACCAGGCGGGCACCCTGTCGGGGAACCCGCTCGCCACCGCCGCGGGGCTGGCCGTGCTGCGCGAGGTGGGACCGGCGGACTACGAGGAGCTGAGCGCCCGTGCCGCCGTCTTCGCCAAGGATCTGGAGTCGGCGCTGGCTTCGGGCGGCTTGGCCGTCGCCGTGCCGGCGGTCGGGCCGCTGGTCGGCCTCTTCGTGGCCCCCGGGAACACGGCGCCGATCGCGCCACCCACCGACTACGAGGGAGCCCGCATCCTGGCGGGCAACGGCACGTACCGCCAGTTCTTCCACGCGATGCTGCGGCGCGGTGTGGCACTCGCCCCCGGCCCCTACGAGATCATGTTCCCGGGGCTCGCTCACGACGACGCCGTGCTGGCCCGCGTTGTCGAGGCCGCTGGGCAGGCCGCGGCCGAGGTGAGCGACGGGGCTGGCTGACCGGGCCCGGGGCCTGCCACGGCGGGCGGGCAACCTGGCGCGACCTCCCGCTCAAAAGGAGCGGATGACGCTGTCGGGCCCCATCGCGATGACGGGGTGCCGCTCGGGGTTGAGCCAGCGCACCACCGCGTCGAGGTCCGAGAGGGGGAGGGAGACGCAGCCGTCGGTGGGGCCGCCGGTCTCGGCGTGCAAGAAGATGGCTGAACCGTAGGGACCCGCCGGGGGTGTGTTGAAGTCGACGACGGCGAAGGAGGGATATGCGTTGCCCTCGGTCCACAAGGCCTCGGAGTCGCCGCCGAAAGGCGGGGTGGCCCCGCAGTCAACATGCTGAAAGGTGTTGTAGGTGGGGCTGGCTGGGTCCTCGTCCCACCAGTCGCCGCAGACCAGCTGGTGGTACGAGAACTGAGTACCCGGGTCCGGACCGGTCCCGTACATGGTGAGCCCGATGCCGTAGAGGCCTTCCGGCGTGGCGCCGTCCCCCTCGGTCCGGCTCGAGGCGGGGAGCCAACCGTTGACGCCGTCGTCGGCCGCCATCGGCCCGAAGACCTCGTACCAGCCCCCGCCGTCGTTCTCGTAGGCGGTGAGCGTGGCTGTCGTGCTGGCGGAGCTCGGCGCGTCGACGATAACCACCTGCTGTGCGTCCCCCGTCGAGGCCAGCTGCTCCACCAGGAGTGGGTTGATGTCCGAGTTCGCCGATCCGTCGAAGGCGGCCGAGCCGAAGCTGAAGACTCCACCGTCGGCGGCCACCAGCCAGTACCCTCCGGCCGAAGGCGCCGCTGCCATGCCGTCGATCGGCTGATCGAGGCGGAGAGCGCCCGTCGAGCCCCAGAAGGGGGCGTCGCCGTAGTCGAAGATGCCCCCGTCCGCCGCGACGAGCCAGTACCCGCCTCCGGCCGGGGCTGCGGCCATGCCAACCACGGGCCGGTTGAGGTGGATGGACCCGGTCGACCCGAAGAAGCGCGCGTCGCCGTAACTGAAGACCCCTCCGTCCGCGGCGACGAGCCAGTACCCCTGTCCCGAGGGCGTGGCCGCCATCCCCACCACGGGCTGGTTGAGGCGGATGGACCCGGTCGATCCGAAGAAGCGCGCGTCGCCGTAACTGAAGACCCCGCCGTCGGCGGCGACGAGCCAGTACCCCTGCGCCGACGGTGTGGCCACCATGCCCACGATCGGAGCAGTGAGCTCGAGGGCGCCGGCCGAGCCCCAGAACCCGGCGTCGCCGAAGCTGAAGATGCCTCCGTCCGAAGCAACGAGCCAGTACCCATCATCTGAGGGTGTGGCCGCCATGCCCACGATCGGAGCGTTGAGCTGTTGCCCGATCATGTTCCCATAGGAACGCGCGGTCCCGAAGCGGTAGACGCCGCCGATCGACGACGCGACCCAGTAGCCCTGGCCGTCGGGTGTCGCGGCGACCGCGACGGCGCGTATCGCCTGACCGGGCACGGCGGTCGCGGTGACCGGAGGATCGGACAGCGCGCCGACGAGAGTGCCGATGAGCAGAACGGCGAAAAGGATGGTCCGCCGGCGGAAGGTGGTCGGAGACAGCAAGGATCCCAGGTTACGAGTCCGATCTTCGTCACCACGTTGCGGTCGACAGACTGGGTGCATGGAAGACGCGTACAGATGGGCGGACAACTACGCCGCGCTGCGCCGAGGGGAAGGCTGCCCGATGTGCGAGGGCGGCGCCGACGAGACACCGCACGGCGTGCGCGTGTTCGAGGGTCGGTGGGCGGACGGCTACCTCGGTCGCCACCCGGTGCGACCCGGCTATTCCTATGTCGTCTGGAAGGGACGGCATGTCGCGGAGCCGTCGGAATTGTCGGCCGACGAGTCGGCCGGTTTCTGGGCGGAGGTGGCGCTCGTCGCGGCTGCGATCGAGGAGTGTTACCGGCCGGCCAAGATGAACTGGTTCCACCTCGGGAACGGCGTGCCGCACCTGCACGTGCACCTGGTGCCACGACCGCACGACGACGCCCGGGCGGGGATCCCCGTGGAGTCAGACGCCTTCGACGTGTCCCTCACGCCCTCGATCACTGCGGCCCAAATGGCGGCCGAGGCGGCCGCCGTGCGCGCCCGGCTCGAGCGCTGATGCCCTCGTCGGGTCGGGGTGAAGCACCAATCAGGCTGCGGTGTGCTCGAGGCCGCCGGAGTCGGGGAGGAGTCGAGACACCAACTCCATCGCTCGGTAGCCGAGCTCGGCCGGACCTGTGGTGTCCGGTCGCATGAGGTTGGCCATGATGCGCAGCAGCTGGTTCATCAACAGCTCCGAGCGCATGCCGAGGCCGACGCAGAGGCGCATCGCCTCGGGGTGCGAGATCAGATGGACGAAAGCCCGGGCCACCTTGTAGTAGGGCCCGTAGGCAGCATTCAGCTCACGCTCGTAGTCGACGAGCGCCGGCGCGCCTTCTCCGGACAGTGCGCGGCCCAGGGCGGCGGCGGCGAAGCGCCCGGTCTCGTAGGCGTAGGCGATCCCCTCGCCGTTGAAGGGGTTGATCGCCCCACTGGCGTCGCCGGCGATCAGCACGTTGCCGCCTGCTCGGGGCCCGACCGAGAGACCCATGGGCAGCTTCCCGCCGGTGGGAGGCCCAAGGCACGTTTCGGGGCTGAGCCCCCAGGACCCGGGTGCGTAGCCGACGAAGGTGTCCATGAGGCTGCTCGTATTCATGCCCTTCCAGCGTTGCTCGGTCGAGAGCAGGCCCACACCGACGTTCACCCGGCCGTCCCCCATAGGGAAGATCCAGCCATAGCCGGGCACGACGTTGCCCTCCGGATCGCGGATGTCGAGGTGTGACTCAATGAAGGGGTCGTCGTGGCGCTCCGAGCGGTAGTAGCCGCGCAGGGCCATGCCCAGAGGTAGCTCACGACGACGCGTGGCGCCGAGGATTCGCCCGAGGCGGGAGTTCGAGCCGTCGGCCACCACGACGTAGCGGGCGTTGACGGTGGCGAGGGTGGCGCGGCCGGTGCCTTTGCCCTTGACGCTGACGCCGGCCAGGGTCGGCAGCGGCGCCGTGGGCGAGGCGGGGTCTTCGACGATCGGCGCCACGACCTCGGTGCCCTGCAGGAGCCTCGCGCCGGCCTCGGCGGCGCGGGCGGCCACGAGGCCGTCGAGGTCGTGGCGCGTGATGGTGTACCCGTAGCCGGGAAAGTTCGGGTGCTCGGGCCATTGCATCTCCATGGAGTGGCCGAAGCCGTAGGCGCGCAGGCCGGTGAAGCGGTGCGAGCCCGCCAGGGCGCCTTCGAGGCCCATGTCAGCAAGCTGCCGCACCGCCCGCGGCGTGAGCCCGTCGCCGCAGGTCTTCTCTCTCGGGAACTCCTTCTTCTCGACGATCGCCACGTCCCATCCGGCGTCGGCCAGCCAGAATCCGCACGCCGCCCCAGCGGGCCCTGCGCCGACCACGACCACGTCGTGCACGTGCTCGGCCGCCCCTCGGCGTCTCGGGGCGGCCGTTGAGGTCCGGCGGGGGGCCCGCGGCGCGGCCTTCTTGGCCCCGGCCTTCTTGGCCGCAGCCTTCTTCCCCCCGGCCTTCTTGGCCGCAGCCTTCTTCCCCCCCGGGTTGCCAGCCGCCGACGCGCCCGTTTGGTCCGTGACCGGGGTGTTCGCCGCCCTCGCCGCCCTCTTCGGGGCGTCAGGCGGCGGCGTCTCGTCGGGAGCGGTCACGGTGGCATCGTACGTCCGCCGCCGGGCGCTCTGACCAGCGGCGCGGATGTGCCTGGCGAAGGGGTCGCATGGTAGAAACGGAACACCGTGGTCCAGTACCTCCCGATCCTGATCTTGGGCGTGCTCGCCTTCGCCTTCACCGTCTTCTCACTCCTCTCCTCGGCCATGCTCGCGCCGAGGAAGAAGCCGTCCTCCGCCAAGCTGGCTCCCTACGAGTGCGGCATCGTGCCCAACGTGGAACCGCCGCAGCGCTTCCCGGTCCGCTTCTACCTGGTCTCCATGATCTTCATCATCTTCGACATCGAGATCGTCTTCCTCTACCCCTGGGCGGTGGTCTTCCACCAGATCGAGACCTTCGGCCTCATCGAGGTGATCGTCTTTGCCGCCGTGGTCTTCGTGTCGTTCCTCTATCTCATCTCAAACGGGGCTCTCACCTGGGGGCCGCCCAAGACGTTGCAGCCGGGCATGCCGAGCCGCACCTCGGAGTCGACCATCACGCGCATCAGCGCGGAGCGCCCGACCCCGGGTGAGGCGGCCTGAGGCATGGGGATCGAGGACCTCCAGCACAACTTCCTGACCGGTCGCCTCGAGGACCTGGTCAAGTGGGCCCGACGTAACAGCGTGTGGCCGGCCACGTTTGGCCTGGCCTGTTGCGCTATCGAGATGATGTCGGTCGGCGCCGCCGACTACGACATCAGCCGCCTCGGCATGGAGGTCTTCCGGGCCTCGCCACGCCAGGCCGACCTCATGATCGTGGCCGGGCGCGTCTCGCAGAAGATGGCCCCCGTCCTGCGCCAGGTCTACGACCAGATGATGGAGCCCAAGTGGGTCATCTCCATGGGCGTCTGTGCCTCGACGGGGGGCATGTTCAACAACTACGCCATCGTGCAGGGAGTGGACCAGATCGTACCGGTCGACGTCTACGCGCCGGGCTGCCCGCCCTCGCCCGAGACGCTGCTCCATGCCATCCTCACACTGCACGAGAAGATCCGCACCGGCGAGATCACGCGGCGTCCCGGCAGCTCCATCCCCGCCGGCGAGCAGGCGACCGGTGGATGGGTACCCACCGTGCCGGACGCCGTGCGAGTGGCCACGCCGCGGTGAGCGAGACGTCCGCGACCGCCGCGGCGGGGACGCCCACGAGCGTCCTTCCCGAGGTGCCGCGCCTGCCCGACCGGCTGGTCGATCAACTCGCCTTCCCTCACCGCGACACCTACAAGCAAATGGTGGCTGCCTTCCGCGAGGTCGGCTTCGAGACGTGTGCAGACCTGTGCGCAGTCGACTACCTGACCCATCCCGGGCGATCGCTCCCCGAGGGCGTGGCGGCGGAGCGCTTCGAGGTCGTCGTCAACCTGCTGTCGTTGTCCATGCGCCAGCGCGTGCGCGTCCGGGTGCAGGTGCCGGAGGCCGATCCCTCGCTGGACAGTCTCGTCGACGTCTACCCGGGAACTGACGCCATGGAGCGCGAGGCTTACGACATGGTGGGCATATTCTTCAACGGTCACCCAGACATGACCCGCATCCTCATGCCCGAGGACTGGGAGGGCCACCCCCTGCGCAAGGACTACGGCGTTGGACGGGTACCGGTGCAGTTCAAGGAAGCGCCCGGACCGCGATGAGCGAGCACGAGCACAACCGCGAACAAGGAGAGCCGACGGGCGGGTCCCCCGCCGCGCCGGAGTCCTTCTCCGAGGACCTGGGCCTCGAGGCCACCGAAAAGGCACACCGGCAGGCCGAGGAGGAGGTCTTCGTTGCCGAGACCTCCGAGGGAGCCCAGGAGCTGGCGCCCCGCGGCACCACGAGTGCGGGGGAACTCCGCCAGGAGGTAGGCGCGGTCCTGCGCCTACCCGAGGGCGGCTACATCGACCCGCAGGACATCGACATCGAGCGCCGCGACGACCAGACGATGATCATCAACATGGGGCCCCAGCACCCCTCCACTCACGGGGTGTTGCGCCTCATGCTCGAGCTGGACGGCGAGACGGTGCTGCGCACCAAGCCGATCATCGGCTACCTGCACACCGGCATGGAGAAAACGGGGGAGGAGCTCACCTACGTCCAGGGCTCCACCAACGTGACCCGCATGGACTACCTCTCGCCGCTGCACAACGAGCTGGTCTTCTCCTTGGCCACCGAAGCACTGCTGGGCGTGGAACTACCCCCCCGTGCCGTCTGGATCCGCATGCTGATGGCCGAGCTCAACCGGGTGTCGTCGCACCTGATGTGGATGGCCACCAACGGCATGGACCTGGGGTCCACCTCGATGATGATCTACGGGTTCCGAGAGCGCGAGATGGTCCTCGCGTTCTTCGAGAAGTCGACCGGGCTGCGCATGAACCACAACTTCATCCGCCCGGGTGGGGTGGCGGCCGACCTGCCCGACGGGTGGGAGGACGATGTCGACATCATCTGCGAGACGATCCTCGCCCGCACGTACGAGTACGACGAGCTGCTGACCGGGCAGCCCATCTTCCGGGAGCGCACCGAGGCGGTGGGCAACATCTCGGCCGAGGAGGCGCTTGCACTCTCGGTCACCGGTCCCATCCTGCGCTCGACCGGCGTGCCGTGGGACCTCCGCCGGACCATGCCGTACCTGGCCTACGACAAGCTCGACTTCGACGTCATCGTCGGCCGCTACGGCGACAACTTCGACCGCTACTCGGTGCGGCTCAACGAGATCCGCGAGTCGATCAAGATGATCCGCCAGATCGCCGAGATGATGCCGCCCGGCGACTACCGAGTGCAGGACCGCAAGGTCACGCCTCCCCCGCGCGCCCGCATCGACGAGAGCATGGAGGCGCTCATCCACCACTTCAAGATCTTCACCGAGGGCTTCCGGGTGCCCGAAGGGGAGGTCTACACGGCCATCGAGTCGCCCCGGGGCGAGCTCGGCTGCTATCTGGTCTCCGACGGGACCTCGAAGCCCTACCGCATGCACATCCGGGGGCCGAGCTTCGTCAACCTCCAAGCCCTGCCGCTGCTCCTGCGAGGCGGGCTCATGGCTGACGCCGTCGCCGTGATCTCGTCCGTCGATCCCGTCATGGGTGAAGTGGACCGGTGAGCCACCTCAACCCCGACATCAGCGAACGGGCGAAGGAACTCGTCGCGCTCTACCCTCAGCGACGCTCCGCGCTGATCCCCCTGTGTCACCTGGCCCAGGAGCAGGACGGCTGGCTGCGCGAAGAGGCCATGACCGAGATCGCCGAGCTGTGCGGCGTCACCGCCGCCGAGGTGCGGGGTACCGCCAGCTTCTACGACATGTTGCACACCGACCCCGTCGGGACCTACGTGGTCTCCGTCTGCACCAACATCGCCTGTCTGCTCGGCGGGGCGCTCGAACTGCTCGCGCACGCCGAGTCGGTGCTCGGCGTGCGCGCCGGGGGGACGACACCCGACGACGTCTTCACCCTTCACGAGGCCGAGTGTCTGGCCGACTGCGACCGGACACCGTGCGTGCAGGTCAACCACCGCTTCGTCGGCCCGCAGACGCCCGAGAGCTTCGACGCGTTGCTCGGTGACCTCCGCTCGGGAACGCTGGCCGAGACCGTCCCCCCCACGGCACCCTCGTACGGGTGCGGCGCGGCGTCGGCCTCCAGGCCGACCGGGGCACCATCGTCGCCGAGCGGGCGGCCGAGGTCGACGCCGCCGGAGCCCGCGCCGCTGCGCCCGCGACCGCGAGCGGCGGCGCGGAGAGGGCCTGATGGCCATCACCGACGCTCCCAAGATCATCACCTCGCGGCTTGGCTTCGAGGACTCCTACACCCTGGAGCGCTACCTGGAAACGGGCGGCTACGAAGGTCTGCGCAAGGCCCTGACCATGACGCCCGAGGCCGTCGCGGCAGAGGTCGACGCGGCGAGCCTGCTCGGGCGGGGCGGCGCTGGTTTCCCGGCCGGGCGCAAGTGGTCGATGTTGCGCAAGAGCCCGATCACCTACCTAGTGGTCAACGGCGACGAGTCCGAGCCGGCCACCTTCAAGGACCACCTCCTCATTGAGCGCGATCCGCACCAGATCCTCGAGGGCGTACTGATTTCGGCCTATGCCCTGCAGGTCAGTCAGGCCTTCATCTATGTGCGGGGCGAGTTCGCGCTGGGACTGGAGCGCATGCAGGCGGCGCTCAACGAGGCCTATGCCCATGGCGCGGTCGGGACCGACATCTTCGGTTCGGGGTTCTCCCTCGACGTGGTCGTCCACCCGGGCGCCGGTGCCTATATCTGCGGCGAGGAGACGGCGCTGCTGGAGTCGCTGGAGGGCAAGCGTGGCTTTCCCCGCATCAAGCCGCCCTACTTCCCGGCCGCCATCGGGTTCTACGGGGAACCGACCGTGGTCAACAACGTCGAGACGATGGCCAACATCCCCTGGATCGTGCAGCACGGCGGCGCCGCCTTCGCTGCGCTCGGGGGGGGACGCTCGACGGGCACTCGGCTCTTCGCGCTGGCCGGCCACGTGCGCAAGCCGGGGACCTACGAGCTCGAGATGGTCAAGACCACCTTCCGGGATCTGATCTACGCGCCGGTGCTCGGCGGGGGAATCCGCGGCTCCAACACGCTCAAGGCGTTCATTCCCGGCGGTGTCTCCGCACCCTGGTTCGCTCCGGACCAGGTGGACCTGCCGCTCGGCCAGGACGAGGTGGGCGACGCCGGCTCCATGCTCGGCTCGGGTTCGGTCGTCGCGATGGACTCGGCCACCTGCATGGTGCGCGCCGCCTGGCGCATCACCAAGTTCTTCTCCCGTGAGTCGTGCGGCCAGTGCACCCCCTGCCGGGAGGGTTCGGGCTGGCTCGAACGCATCATGTTCCGAATTGAGAACGGCGTCGGGCGGGAGGAAGATCTGGACCTCCTCATGGACCTGTGCGACAACATCTCCCCCGGCGTCGCCTGGCCGCCCCAGCAGACGACCATCTGCGTGCTCGGGCCTTCCATCCCGTCGTCGATCGCGTCGGGCATCCGCATGTTCCGCGACGAGTTCCTCGTGCACGTCAAGGAAGGGGGTTGCCCCTTTGGCTGACGCCAGCGCCGCCACCACCGAGGCGGAGACCCAAGAGCTCACGTTCAGCCTCGACGGGCGCACCGTCACGGCGAAGCAGGGCGAGCTGATCATCGCGGCGGCCGAGCGCGCCGGCACCTACATCCCGCGCTTCTGCTACCACCCTCGCATGGATCCGGTCGGCATGTGCCGCATGTGCCTGGTCGACGTCGAGGGCCCGCGCGGTGCCACGCTGACGCCGGCCTGCTTCGTGGCGGTCACCGACGGCATGGTGGTCGACACGGCCAACGACCGGGTCAAGAAGGCCCAGGACGGGGTGCTCGAGTTTCTCCTCGCCAACCACCCGCTGGACTGCCCCGTCTGCGACAAGGGCGGCGAGTGCCCGCTGCAGGACCAGACACTGGCCTACGGACCGGGCGAGAGCCGCTTCATCGAGGAGAAGCGGCACTTCGAGAAGCCCATCGCCATTTCCGACCTCGTGCTGCTGGACCGTGAGCGATGCATTCAGTGCGCGCGCTGCACACGTTTCGCCGCCGAGGTCGCCGGCCAGGCGCAAATCGACTTCGCGGGCCGGGGCGAGGGGGTCGAGGTCGCCACCTTCCCCACCGAGCCCTTCGACTCCTACTTCAGCGGCAACACGGTGCAGATCTGTCCCGTCGGCGCGCTGACCGCAACGCCGTACCGCTTCACCGCCCGGCCCTGGGACCTCGATCAAGTCGAGTCGACGTGCACCGCGTGTTCGGTCGGATGCCGCGTCGCGGTGCAGTCGTCGCAGAACCGCCTCACCCGGCTCCTCGGCATCGACTCCGACCCGGTCAACCACGGTTGGCTGTGCGACAAGGGCCGCTTCACCTACGAGTCGGTCAACGGCGACGAGGTCGCGGCCGGCCCGCTGCCGAACGAGCTGGCCGACGAGGCCGTCGACGTGGCGCCCGCCACCGCCTCCCAGGTCGTCAGCCTCGGGGTGAGCCGCGGTCAGTTCCTGGGCGAGGCCCGCGAGACGGGCCGTTTCGAGCACGGGCGCCTGGTCGAGCCGCGCTTGCGCAAGGAGGGCGAGCTGGTCGCGGTCGGCTGGAGCGAGGCCCTTGCGGCCGCGGCCGCAGGGATCGCCGCCGCCAAGGAGACCGGAGGGGCCGGCGCGGTGGCCCTCATCGGCGGCGCCCGGCTCACCAACGAGTCCGCCTACGCCTGGGCCAAGCTGGCCAAGGGGATCATCGGCACCGACTCGGTCGACGCCCAGCTGGGCGACGGCCTCCCTGCCGAGGTGGTGCTGGGGCTGCGCCGGGCGACCATCGACGAGGCCTGCGCCGCGCCGGTCCTCGTCACGCTGGCCGGCGATCTGCGCGAGGAGGTGCCGGTCTTGTTCCTCCGTCTGCGCGAGGCCGTGGTCTCAGGCACCACCGCGTTGGTCGAGATCTCGCCTCTCCCAACGGCACTGAGCGCACTGGCGACGACGACGCTGCGCATCCGCCCCGGCGACGCCCCGCTGATGGCCAGGGCACTCACCGGCGACGAGGCCGCCACGACCGCACTCGGCACCCACCACCAAGGTGCGTCCTTCACGCCAGGCGCGCTCGAGACGGCGCGCCGCCTGCTGAACGACCACCCCGATGGCGAGGGCGTCGTGATCGTGGCCGGCCGCTCCTCCTACGCCGAGTCGGGCGAGGTGGCGGCCGCAGCGCTGCGCATCCTCGCTGCGGCGCTGCCCAAGGCGACCTTCTTGCCCGCGCTGCGCCGGGGCAACGTGTTCGGGGCCCTCGACATGGGGTTGGCGCCGGGGATACTCCCCGGTCGGGTCAGCCTCGATGCGGGCCGGGACCGCTTCACCACGGCCTGGGGCTCGGTCCCCAGCGGCGCCGGCCTGTCGACGGCCGACATCCTGGCCTCCATGGCGGGCGAGCGCGACGCCGGCCCCCCGGTGCGCGCCCTCGTGTTGTTGGGCGCCGACCCGCTGAACGACTTCCCCGACCGCGCCGTGGCGGTGAAGGCGCTCTCGGCCGGGCACTTCGTCGTCGCCGTGACCGGCCATCCGTCCGAGCCGGTCGACGCCTATGCCGACGTCGTCCTGCCCTGCGCGGTGGCCCACGAGCGCCCGGGCACCACGACCAACCTCGAGGGCAGGGTGAGCCGCCTCGGCCCCAAGATCACGGCGCCGGGGTTCTCGTGGCCGGACTGGATGATTGCCACCGAGCTTGCCGCGGCGCTCGGCGCCGACCTGGACGTGGCCAGCGTGAGCGACCTGGCCGACGAGGTGGCGCTGACCGCGCCGGCCTACACCGGGCTGAGTCAGGACATGCTGAACGTGCACGCCGCCCACGACGGGGTCGTCGTCCCGCTCCGCGGCGACGCCGACCACGGCGCCGTGGAGCCGATCGACCCGATGGCTTTGCCCGGCATCGAGTCGGTGGAGCGCCAGGGTGCTCCACCGCGCGTCGGCACCGGCCGCAGCACCCCCGCCGTCGCGCGCGCCTCCCGGCTTGGTCCGCCGCCGCCCCTGCTCTCGGGGCCCGGTTCCTCCGGCACCGAGGCCCCCCACGTCCCCAAGGCGGACAACTACACCCTGCGCCTGGTGGCCGTCCGCCGCCTCTACGACGCCGGCAGCTCCATGACCGGATCGCCCTCGCTGACGCCGCTGGTGCCGGAGCTGGTCGCCCGGGCCAACCCTTACGATCTCGATCGTCTGGGTGCCACGACCGGCGACCCCGTGAAGGTGCGCTCGGCCCGAGGCGAGTTGATCCTCCCCGCCGAGTCCGACGCCGGCGTGCCCCGGGGCGTCGTCGCCATCGACTTCAACGTGCCGGGTGGCAAGAGCGCGCCCGGCAACGCGGCCTCGACGCTGATCGACAGCCGTCAGCTGGTGACCGACGTACGCCTGGAGTCGGTGTGATCGCAGCGCTGCTTGCCGCCGCGACCCAGGCCCACACTGGCGCCGCGCCGGTGCTGGAGCACAGCGCCAACAGTGGCAACGGTGACCCGCTCTACTACCTCGGGCTCAACTGGCAGGTCTGGCTGATCACGATCATCAAGTGCCTCGTGGCTTTCGTCGCGCTGCTCGTGGCCACGGCCTTGATGATCTGGTTCGAGCGCAAGGTGATCTCGGACATGCAGAGCCGGGTCGGGCCGAACCGGGCCGGCCCCTGGGGCCTGCTGCAGACGCTGGCCGACGGGACCAAGCTCGTCTTCAAGGAAGACCTGCTGCCCAACCGGGCGGACTCCTTCGTGTTCAAGCTGGCGCCCTACCTCTCCGTGATCCCGGCCGTCCTGATCTTCACCGTGGTTCCCGTTGGCGGCATCATCACGATCGGCAGCCACACCTTCGAGCTGCAAGTAGCGGATCCGCCCATGGGGATCCTGCTCGTGCTGGCCATGTCGGGCATCGCCGTCTACGGCGTCATGTTGGCCGGCTGGTCCTCGGGCTCGAAGTACCCCCTGCTCGGATCGGTCCGTGCCTCGGCCCAAGTCATCTCCTACGAGGCCGCGCTGGGCATGACGACGGTGATGGTGGTGCTGGTGACCGGTTCGCTGTCCACCCGGGCCATCGTCGCCTCGCAGTCCAACGGCTTCTGGAACTGGAACCTGATCCGACTCGGCTTCTTGCCCTTCATCTTCTTCATGATCGCCATCACGGCCGAGCTCACGCGGCCACCCTTCGATCTCACCGAAGCGGAGCAGGAGCTCGTCGGCGGCTTCCACACCGAGTACTCCTCCATCCGCTTCGGCCTGTTCTTCCTGGCGGAGTTCATGAACACCATCACGATGTCGGCCATCGTCGTGACGCTGTTCTTCGGCGGCCCCAACGGCTACATCTTCCACATTCCGGGGGCCACCATCTACATGCCGATCATCTATTTCCTGCTCAAGACGGCGGCCTTCTGCTTCATCTACGTCTGGTTCCGGGCCGCCCTGCCGCGGCTGCGCTACGACCAGTTGATGGACCTGGGCTGGAAGCGGCTCATCCCCCTCACGCTGGGGTGGCTCCTTTTGGTGGCCGCCATCGTCGCCTGGGGCTGGGCGGGGCTGATCCTGGTCCCGGTCGTGCTGCTCGCCTCGGTCTTGCTCCTGCGGGCCAATCATCTCGGCCTGGGTCGCAGCGAGGAGGACGTCGTCATCCCGGTGATCGGCGGTCGGGTCACGCGGGCGCCGCGGCTGTCACCGGTCGAACCGACCCCGGGAGGTGAGGCATCGTGAGCGCAGGCGACGAGGTCAAGGAGCAGCTTTCGTTCCTTGGTGGGTTCAAGCTCACCTTCCAACATCTGACCCGGCCGCGGGTCACCACGATGTACCCGGAGGAAAAGAAGCCCAAGCAGCCGCGCCAACACGGCCGCCACGTCCTCAACCGCTACGAGGACGGCATGGAGAAATGCATCGGCTGCGAGTTGTGCGCCGGTGTCTGCCCGGCCGACTGCATCTACGTGCGCGGGCTGGACAACCCGCCCGACCATCCGGTCTCGCCCGGTGAGCGCTATGGCTTCGTTTACGAGATCAACTTCCTGCGCTGTATCCATTGCGACATGTGCGTCGAGGCTTGCCCGACCGAGGCCATCACCGAGTCAAAGCTCTTCGAGTTCTCGTTCACCAACCGCTCCGACGCCATCTACACCAAGGACGAGCTGCTGGTCGACGACGACGGTCTTCCCCAGAAGCTCCCCTGGGAGGACTGGCGCGAGGGCGACGACCTCATGACGAGCGGCTGGATGCGGGCCACGTCCCCCTCGGGCAGCGCCGCCTACGAGGGCGAGGTCCAGTGGTCGGGCGAACTCGGCTACGGCGTGCGTGCGGCCGAGGGCGGCCAGTCCGGCCGGCGCGACGACGATGCGACCGGGACCAAGCCCCTGCGCGAGGTCCTGGAGCGCCACCTGCTCGACGAGGACATCCCGCTGGAGCACCGTGGCATGCGGGGGCGGGCCTGGCGGGCGAGAGAGGGCGCGGCGCGCAACCGCAAGAAGATGGAGGCGGCGCGGGCCCGCATGAAGGAGCTGCGGGCGGCGCGCAAGGCGGCGAGGGCCGAGGCCAAGGAGGAGGCCCAGGGGCAACGGGCCGGCGCGCTCGAGTCGCCCGGGGCAGGGGAGGCCGACGGCGGTACCGAGGGGAGCGACTGACTCATGGTCCACGCGTCCTTGCTCCTGGCTTCGGCGCGCCCCACCTGGCCCGACATCCTGGTCTTCGCCGCCTCGGCGGCGGTCATCCTGGTGGGCGCGGTAGGCGTCGTCACCTCGCGCAACCCCGTCCACGCCGCCCTGAGCCTTGTGATGACGCTCTTCGGCGTCGCCGTCCTCTTCATCGAGCAGGAGGCGGACTTCCTGGCCGCCGTCCAGATCATCGTCTACGCCGGGGCCATCGTCGTGCTGTTCCTCTTCGTCATCATGTTCCTCGGCGTCGACCGCGCCGAGGACATCAACGTCGAGCCCCTGATCGGCCAGCGACCGCTGGCCATCGTCTTCTCGGTCATCACCCTGGGCGGTGTCGTGGCCATGGCCGCCACCGCGCACTGGGTGACCGGTGCCCAGCAGGTAGTCGGCCCGATCCAGGGACACGTCGCAGGCCCGAACTCGCCGGCGGGGGAACCGGCCCAGTTGGGCAAGCAGCTCTTCACCACCTACCTGTTCGCGTTCGAGGCCACGGCGGCCCTTCTGGTCATCGCGGTGGTCGGAGCCGTCGTGCTGGCGCGCCGTCCGCCGACGGTCCAGGCCGACCAGCCGGACACCACCGACTCCGAGTTGGCGGCATGAGCCTCTCGGGAGCCTGGTACCTCGGCCTGGCCGCCATCGTCTTCACCATCGGCGCCATCGGCCTCCTGGTGCGGCGCAACGTCCTGATCATGTTCATGTGCATCGAGCTGATGCTCAACGCGGCCAACCTCACCTTCGTCACCTTCGCCCGCATGCTCCACGACATCGGCGGCCAGGCCGTTGTCTTCTTCGTGCTCGTCGTGGCGGCGGCCGAGGTGGTGGTCGGCCTCGGCATCGTGGTGACCAACTTCCGCCGCCGCGCCACGACGGTGGCGGACGACCTGGACTCGCTCAAGGGCTGAGCGTGGTCCACCTCGCCTACCTCATGCTGCTGTTGCCCCTGGCGGGGTTCTTGTTCCTCGTCGCCTTCGGGCGCCGTATCGGGGATCCCGCTGCGGGCTGGGTCGGGACGGTGGCCGTGGGCGCCGCCTTCGTCGTCGCCTGCATCGTGCTGGCGGGACTCATCAACCTCCCGGCAGACCACCGCGTCGTGGTGCACAACTACTTCACCTGGTTCAGCTCCGGGGGATTGTCGGTGCCCGTCGGCACCCTGGTGGACCCGCTGTCGATGACGATGTGCATGTTCGTCACGGGGGTGAGCACGCTCATCCACCTGTACTCCATCGCATACATGAAAGGCGACCGGGACTACTCCAAGTTCTTCATCTACCTCAACCTGTTCGTCTTCTCCATGCTCCTGCTGGTGCTGGGCAACAATCTGCTGCTCACCTTCGTGGGCTGGGAGGGCGTGGGCGTCTGCTCCTACTTGTTGGTCGCCTTCTGGTTCGAGCGCGAGTCGGCCGCCTCGGCCGGCAAGAAGGCCTTCATCTACAACCGCATCGGCGACGCCGGGTTCCTGCTCGCCATCTTCTTGCTCTTCGAGAAGACGGGCACCGTCCAGTACGAGAGCGGCCCCGGCGGCGGGATCTTCGGGCAGCTCTCCCACCTCGGTGGTGGCACCGCCACCGCCGCGGTGCTGCTGCTGTTCTTGGCCGCCACTGGGAAGTCGGCTCAGATCCCGCTCTTCAATTGGCTGCCGGACGCCATGGAGGGTCCGACCCCGGTCTCCGCCCTGATCCATGCCGCCACCATGGTCACGGCCGGGGTATACCTGCTGTGCCGGATGAACCCTCTGCTGCACCTCACAACGCCGGGCACGGAGGTGATCGCGACCATCGGCGCCGTGACGGCGTTCGTGGCGGCCACCATTGCCTGCGCGCAGCAGGACATCAAGAAGGTATTGGCGTTCTCCACCATCTCGCAGATCGGCTACATGATGCTGGCCGTCGGGTCGGGCGCCTACGTGGCGGCCATCTTCCTCATGGTCATGCACGCTTTTTTCAAGGCCCTGCTGTTCCTCGGCGCGGGCTCGGTCATTCATGGGCTCGAAGACGAGCAGGACCTGAAGCGGATGGGTGCCCTGCGGCGCTACATGCGCTGGACGACCATCACCTTCACCGTGGGTTGGCTGGCCATCATCGGTATCCCGCCGCTGTCAGGATTCTTCGCCAAGGGCGATGTGCTCGACAATGCGTACGCTCATTTCGAGGGGCTGTGGGTCATCGGGCTGGTCACCGCCGTCCTGACCGCGTACTACATGAGCCGGCTGGAGATCCTCACCTTTGGCGGCGAGCCTCGCTTCGACACGATAGGTCCGCATGGCGAGCCGGCTCATCACACGCCGCACGAGTCGAACTGGATCATGCTGACCCCGCTCGTGATCCTCGCCCTTCTCTCGTTGTTCGGTGAGGTGCTCAACCTGCCCTGGGCCCACACCCACAGCCTCAACAACTTTCTGGGCTCGGTGTTCGGGACCGACCTCTACAACGACCATCTCGGTGATGCAGCCCAATGGGCCCTCGGGCTGGCCGACTTCGTGGCGGCCATCATCGGCGTGATCGTCGCCGCCTGGCTGTGGCGCGGCGCCGAGGTGGACAAGCCGGCGCTCGAACCGGCGTTCTTGCAGCGCGTCTGGTACTGGGACGACTTCTACGACACGATCATCGGGCGTCCGAGCCAGCGCCTGGCCACGTTCTGCGCCTGGGTGATCGACGCCCGTGTGATCGACGGCGCGGTCAACGGCACGGCACACCTGGCCAAGGTGACCGGCACGGCGGCGCGCAAGCTGCAGACCGGCTACGCCCGTAACTACGCGCTGGGGATCGCCCTCGGGATGGCCCTCATCGTCGCCTTCATGCTGAGCCGGACGTGGTGGGGATGACGCACATCGTCCCCTTCCTGACCCTGCTGGTCCTCCTGCCCGCCATCGGAGCGGCCGCGCTGGGGCTGCTCGGCCTCGACCGCCGTCTGCACCGTGAGGTCTCGTACTCGCTCGCCCTCATCGCCTCGCTCGTCACCCTGGTCGTCGCCGTCTCGGCACTGGTGGCCATGAAGGTGCACGATGGCGGCTTCCAGCTGGTCTCGGACCACGAGTACACCGGCAGCAACCTCGGGGTGCACTGGTACCTCGGGGTCGACGGGATATCCGTCTTCCTCGTGCTGCTCACGGCGGTGCTCTTCCCGCTGGCCATCGTCCTCGGACGCAACCGCGAGAACAGCCGCGCCTACTTCGCCTGGATCCTCCTGCTCGAGGCCTCCGTGATGGGGAGCTTCCTGTCGCTGGACCTCATCGTGTTCTTCTTCATGTTCGAGCTGACCCTGGTGCCCTCGTACTTCATCATCGCCGGTTGGGGGCACCAGCGGCGGGCCTATGCGGCCATCAAATTCTTTCTCTACACCTTCCTCGGTTCTGCCTTCCTGCTGGTCGGGATCCTGGCGCTCGCCTTCATCCACGAGTCGCAGTACCACTACCTGACCTTCTCCCTCGGTCCGCTCATGCAGACCCACCTGTCGTCGTCGACGGAGATCCTCCTCTTCTTGGCCTTCACGGCGGCCTTCGCCGTCAAGGCACCCCTCTTCCCACTGCACACCTGGTCTCCCGACGCCTACACCGAGGCACCGGAGGAAGGCTCGGTGCTGCTGTCAGGCGTGCTGGCCAAGCTGGGCACCTACGGGATCATCCGCTTCGACCTCAGCCTCTTCCCGCAGGCCACCAAGACGTTGGCCCCGTTCCTGCTCACCCTGGCCGTCATTGGCATCGTCTACGGCGCCATCGTGGCCTGCGCCCAGCGTGATCTGAAGCGGCTCGTGACCTACTCGTCGCTGGCCCAGATCGGTTTCATCGCGCTCGGGACCATCGCCCTCAGCACGCAGGGCTTGGCCGGCGGCGTGCTCTTGATGCTCAACCACGGCCTCATCGTGGGCGCGTTGTTCATCCTCATCGGTTTCATCTACCAACGGCGGGGGACCTGGCAGGCGGGGGAGATGCGCGGGCTGCAGAAGGCCGCCCCGGTCCTGGCCGGCGTCTTCACCGTCGTGATGATGGCCTCCATCGGAGTGCCCGGGCTGAACGGATTCGTGAGCGAGTTCTTGGTGCTGTCGGGCACCTTCATCACCCACCGTTGGTGGGCGGTCGTCGCCGTGCTGGGCGTGATCGTGGCGGCGATCTATCTGCTGTGGGCCTACCAACAGGTCTTCCACGGCACGCCACGCGCCCCAGACGAGAAGACCCGTGACCTGGCGCTGCTCGAGCGCTTGGTGATGGCTCCCCTCATCGTGCTCATCGTCTTCCTCGGCGTCTACCCCAAGCCGGTGCTCGATCGCATCAACCCCTCGGTCAACCAGCTCATCGCGCACGTGGAGTCCAGCACGGGTCACTATCAGCCGTCGGTTGCCGTCAAGGGTGTCGAGGGACTGAGGTGATCGCGCTCCTGGCGGCCACGAGCCATGCTGCGAACACCATCTCGGTGCCGCCCATCCGCTGGTTGGCCATTCTGCCGCCCATCGTCATGATCGGTGGCGCGGTGGTGCTCCTCGGGGTGGCCTCGCTCGTGCGGAGTCCGCTGCGGGTGCGGGTGAGCACCGTCGCCACCGTCGCCATCTCGGGTGGCGCGCTCGGCATCGCGCTGTGGCAATGGTCCGACGTGCAGGAGCACGGGGCGCACACCTACGTTGCCCAAGCGGTCGTGATGGATGGCTTCAGCGTCCTCGTCACGATGTTGGTGTCCATCGCCATGCTGCTCAGCGCCCTGGTGGCAGACGGCTACCTGCGGCGGGAGGGCATGCACGGGGCGGAGTTCCACGTCCTCGCCATGGTCTCGGCCTCGGGCGCCATGGTGATGGCGATGGCAAACGACCTCATCGTCATCTTCTTGGGCCTCGAGATCCTCTCCATCGCCCTCTACGTGCTCACCGCCTTCAATTACCGTCGTTCCGCCTCAGGGGAGGCCGCACTCAAGTACTTCATCCTGGGGGGCTTCTCCTCGGCCATCTTCGTCTACGGGATCGCGCTGACCTACGGGGCAACCGGCTCGACCAACCTGACCCAGATCGCTGACTTCTTGTCCAAGAACGTCGTCTTGTCCAACGGCCTGCTCCTGGCCGGTCTGGCGCTCATGCTCGTCGGCTTCGCCTTCAAGATCGCCGCCGTCCCGTTCCACATGTGGACGCCCGACGTCTACCAGGGGGCACCCTCCCCGGTGACCGGCTTCATGTCCGCGGTGGCCAAGGCGGGTGCGTTCGCCGCCATGCTGCGGGTCCTCTTCTCGGCGTTCGGTGTGGTGTCGACCGACTGGCGGCCTATCGCCTACGGCCTGGCGGTGCTGTCGCTGATCCTCGGCGCCTTCGTGGCGCTACGACAGCGCGACGTGAAGAGGATGCTGGCCTACTCGTCCATCAACCACGCCGGGTTCATTTTGCTGGGCGTCGTGGCCGGCACGGCGCGGGGCGCCAGCGCGTCGCTCTACTACCTGTTCGTGTACATGTTCATGACCGTCGGAAGCTTCGCCGTCGTCACCGTGCTCGGCGGCGACGGCGATGCCGACCACGACCTTTCCCGCTACCGGGGCCTGGCCACACGCCAGCCTGTGCTGGCCCTCGCCTTCGCCGTGCTCCTGCTCGCCCAAGCCGGTGCACCCTTCACCACTGGCCTGTGGGCCAAAGTCCAGGTGGTCTTCGCCGCCATTGAGGCGGGCGATGTGCCCCTGGGCGTGATCGCAATGGTGACTGCCGCCGTGGCGGCCTACTTCTATCTGCGGGTGGCCGTGCTGATGTACGCCGCCGGGGGGCAGGGGGAGCCCGAGGGAGGAGTGGCCGGGTCGGCCGAGCCGACGGTCGAAGGCGGGATGACCGGAGGCGGCACGCTCGGCGGCGACCCCAACGGAGGGCTCGAGTGGGCGACGCCCTCTGCCGCGTCGGTCGCGGTGACCACACTCAACGAGCAGATCCTGCTCGACGACGAGGAAGCTGACACGGAGTCGTCCCGACCCGAGGGGATCCCCGTCCCGACCCTGAGCGCCCTGGGCATCGCGCTCTGTGTCGGCGTGACGGTGCTCTTCGGCGTGTGGCCGCAGCCGCTCATCGACTTCGCGCACGACGCCACGCTGCTCTTCTTGCCCAAGTAGGGCGTTCAGTCCGGCTCGGCCTCTACAACACCCCGCCGGATGGCCGCCACGAGCTGGGCATGGTCGCGCTCGTTCTGGACCGCGTAGCGACGAGCGAACTTCCGTATCGCCGAGGTGAAGCCGTCGCCCTTCCCCATGTAGGCGTCGATCGCCGCCGGGTCGCCGGAGCGGGCGTGCGCGCGGGCCAGCGAGTTGCCACAGGCAGTGGCGAACTGGACAAGAACGGGCGCGATCAGGTCGGTGGTCGGGATCAGCTTCATGTCGCGGAACTGGCGGACGTAGAAGTCGCGGTCGCCCAGCGATCCCCATCCGACGAAGATGTCCGTCGCGCTCTGGACCATCCGCTTTCCGGCGATGACCCGGGCGCCATGGTTGCCGTGCCCGCTGGCGTACGTATGGGTCTCGTAGACGGAAGGGCCGGCCTGCTTGAACTGCAAGAACAATGGGTCGCTCCGTGCGCTGCCGACGAACAACACGAGGTACACGACCATCCCGACACTCCCGACCCCTACCACCTGGCGCACCACGTCAACGAGGAGGAAGCGGTCGAAAAGTTTCCGGCGGTCCTCTTGGAGCGTGTGGCGGTAACTGGCAATCAAGTGGTCGACGATGCCCCCTTGTTCGTCGTCGTCGAGCGTCACGCGTAGCGGGGGCTGGGTCGTGATGCGGGGCCGTCCGCGTCGCTCGGTGGTCAACTTGGCGAACGCACCGCGGCTGGTTCGCTTCAGCTTGCCCTTCTCGATCTCCACCTGCACCTGGCCACGGTCAGCCGGTTCGAAGTAGTCGATGAAACGGTCGACCCGCGTGCCTTCGTACCAGATGTCGAGCAACGGGAGCGTGGCGTAGCGCCGCATCTGGCGTCGGTAAGCGTCGAGCGCCGCGGTCACCGCTGCATCGGCTCGTGCCGGCTTCACCGAGTTCTGCTGGGCGGCCACGACCAGGCTGGCGGCCAGTCGCGCCACGTCCCATTCGAAAGGTCCGGGCAAGGTCTCGTCGAAGTCGCGCAGGTCGAAGTTGAGGTTGCGCTCGGGGGTGGCCCACAATCCGAAATTGAGCACGTGGGCGTCGCCGCAGAGCTGGACCTCGAGCCGGCTGTGTGGTCGTGATGCCAGGTCGGCTGCCATCACGGCAGCTGCACCTCGGTAGTAGTTCCAAGGGGAGAGCGCCATGCGCTGATAACGCAGTGGGAGGAGCTCGGGCAACCGGATGCGGTCTTGGGCCATGAGGGTCGCCAGGGCGTCGTGCCCGCGGGCCCGTTCGTCCCACTCCCCGATACCGGCGCGGGGGGCCAGAACTCGCGCCTGGCGCCCCGTGGCGCGGCGTTCGGTCGCGCTGGCCGCCAGGTCGTGTTTGGCGGCGACGGGTGATGATGCCGCGACGTGCGTCTGGCTCACTCCGCTCGTCCTCCCTCATTCCGGAGAACCCGCACTCTATCGCCGCTGTTCACCGCTTCCGCAGCGTGCGACAGGCGGATCGGAGCGGGCGGACCAACGATGCTGTCGCGCGCCGCGTGGTCGAGAGGTTCTCAACGCCGGGTCAGTCGCTCACGACCTCGGCCCGGTCGTCTCCGCCTCGTGCCGGCTCGCGGCGCCGTTGCCCTGGTGCTCCATGGCGGCGAGGACGTCGTCGGGCACCGCCGGCCCCGACCGCTTGGCCGTCCCCGTCGTCAGGAGGCGGCCGATCACCGGCACTTCGGTCAATGACTCCGCCCGCATGATCTGCACGGCCACCGGAACGAACTGCTCGGCCGAGTCGAAGACGATGTAGCGCGGGAGCCACCGGGGCTCGTACTTGGCGTTGAACCGCCACAGTGTCTCGATCTGCAAGACGCCCGAGAGCCGTCGGAGGGCCCAGCGCTCGACGCGCTGGGTGACGCCATCCCCGCTGTCGCCCTCGAGGATCGACCGCATGGCGGCGAAGTTGAGGCTGAGCCCTTTCATCCCCATCTCCTTGAGTTGGGTGATGGTCGAGCACAGCGCGAAGTCCAGCAGCCCGTTGGGGTGGTCACCGGGATCGCGGCGCATCAGGTCGAGCGAGTACCCGCCGATGGCCGGCGACGGCACGAACTGGCACATGGCCACGGGCGTGCCGTCCGGATCCTCGACGAGCGTGAGCAGCAAGCCCGTGTCACGGTGGTCGAAGAGCCGGCCGAGCATCATGGAGAACCCTCGCTCCTGCTCCCCCCGTCGGCTCTTGGCCATCAGTTCCGCCATGGACGCGGCATCTTGGGGTTTCAGGTGAGCGGGGTCGAGGAAGCGAACCGTGTAGCCGTAACGGGCCACGCGGTTGACCGCCTGGCGCAGCCCCTTCATCTTCCCGCCGTCGAGCGAGAAGTGGCGTGGGTCCACCACCGCTTCGTCCCCGATGTAGAGGAACCGCATGCCCGATGCCTGGTAGGTCGGCAACCATTCCTCGCCCGCGCCCATGACGCCGAGGCCCCACCCGTTGCGGTCCACGAAGCGGCGGAACGAGTCCCAGACGTGGGCACGCTCGGAGAAAGGCCCGATGGGGTCGGGGGAGACCAGGCAGACGCCACCGAACACGGCGTAGGCCACCAGCGAGTCGCGATGGAAGAACCATTGCTTGTCGTCGCGCAGCGCGAAGTAGTCGAGGGTCCCGGTGCCGTGCCGGCGCACGATGTCGCGCGCCCGCAGCTCGGCCGCACGCCGGCCCACCGCGGCGCGTCCCGACGACAGCCGCCGGTCGACCACCGGGCGGGTGAGGAGGTAGAGGGCGACCGTGATGAGGCTGAGGCCGACCGCCAGCAGACTGATGGAGACGTAGCGGTTGACGGTGGACGGGAAGGCCACCCATTGGACGCCGACGAGGCGTTCGGCGGAGCCGAGCAGCACGTCGGGCCAGCCGGGCAGCGGGTGATGGTGCACGCGCCCCGCAACCTCCACCGCGAGGAACCCGCCGAGGGTCGCCACCAACCCGCCCACGGCCAGGATCACGAAGGCCGTGACCAGGGTGGCCGGTTCGGTCTGGGCCCGGAACAGCTCACGCTGGACGATGAGCAGGACGAGCACCCCGGCACACACGAGCAAGGTGGCGAAGCCCGCGGCATGCAAGAGGTGGAGGGCGAGGGAGGCGACGAGGAGCGCGACCGCCACCAGCCAGGAACGTCGCTGCCCCCTCAGGATGCCGCGGGAGAGCATGATCATGCCGATGCCGGCAATGGCGGTGAGCGCCCCGGCGGTCTGGACGACGGCGACCGGTAGGTAGGTCGCGATCAGGTGCAGGTGTTCGCGCAGGGGGGTGGTGACCGAGGACAGGACGTCGATGGCCCCGGCCACGAACAGGGAGACGGCGGCGAGACGTCTGATGCGTCGCACGCGGATGCGGTCCGCCGCCACCTCAGGCGCCGGCGGCCACGACGCCCCGCTCGGCCAACCAGCGGCGAGCTCCGCGTGGACCTCGGCCGCCTTGGAGCGGCCCTTGATCACGATGTCGGACGTCACCAGCCGCTCGCCCATGGTCGCCATGGGGAGGTCCGCTTCGGCCACGAGCAGTCGGACGTGGAGGTCCGCCCCGGTCTCGATCTCGAGGGTGGCTTCCTGGCGGTGGTGCAGGAAAGTCGGCGGGAGACCGCACCGGCCCCGGTGCTCGTGCACGATCTCGGAGGTGGCGCCGGGGCAGGCAAAGAAACCGGCGTCCAGGTGCGTGAGCTCGGGCACGACCGCTCCGCCGGCGATGACGCCGGACGCGCCGGCCTCGACGGCAGCGCGCGTGAAGTCGAGGGCGTCCTCCCCGTCGATCTCGAGCTGCGCGTGGGCGATGGGGCGCGTCCCCGACAGGCCGCCCGACCAGGGGGGCGGGAGGCCCTCGCCCCCCAGCGCGCGCCAGATGCCCCGCGAGGTGACGGCCACGACCAGGGCCAGCACCGCGAGCAGGACGACCGCGACGACCACGGTCACGATGAAGCGAGAGAACCAGGTGGCGGCGTAGGCCCGCTGCAGGGCGTCCTGCTGGCGGGGCGAACGGAAGATCCGGCCCAGGCCATCGACCACGAAGTCGACGCGGAGCAACAACGCAATGGCGGCCAGCAGAAGGGGCGGCGCCCAGACGTAGCGTCGCATCCGGCGGTAGAGCAGTCGCGACGTCACGAAGCGGCGCGCCAGCCGCGGGTCGTCGAGGCGCTCCATGCCGGCCAGCCAGGGACGTTCGTCGGTTGGAGCGGTATCGATGGGTGGGTTGGCGTCGGGACGCATGGTGCCGGCGCGGACCAGCACCGTGCGGGTGCCCGCGCCCGTCTCGCAGGCGAGATCGATCGCGTCGCGCACCGTCACCCCCCAGCGCTCGAGGGCCTGGACGAGCTCGGGGTCTCGATCGGGCGTCATCACGGCGACGACTTGGGAGTCGTCGCGCGCCGCGAAGACTTCCAGCGCGGCGGTGAAATCCGGGTGGTGGCTCAGAACGTCGGCGGAGGAAGTCCCGGCGGAGCAGCCCGGCGCGACCAGGCGGCCGCACAGGATCACGATGCCCGGTCCCTGCCATTCCTCGAGCCGGCGGCCGATGTCTCGGCACGCGGCGCGAGAGCTGTCTGTCGGCTCGAGTGGGAGCAAGAGGTCGCCGATGACCTCGGCCCGGCGGCCGAGAGCCACGTTGAGGGTGCGGTCGGTCTCGGGCTCGCCGACCCGCGCCTCCACCACCCCCGTGTCCGCGTCGCCTCCCATTCCGGCTCCATCGTGTCACCTTCGGCAAGGGCGACTCCTCCTCCTAATTGGGGAATCGGCCCGCCGAAAGGAGGAGGGTGCGCCGGTAGGCTGGATATTCGTGCCCGGGACCAGGTCAGAGCGTGATCAACCCAACTGGACTTGGCGCTCCGGCGACGGCGCGCTCCACCCGAGTGGGCCGGCCGTGGTCTTCGACATCGACGGCGTGCTCTCTGATGCGGCCGGCCGCCAGCGCTTCCTCGAACGAGGTCGGCGGGACTGGTCCGCCTTCTTCGAGGCCTGTGGCGACGACCCGGTCATTGAGGAGATCGCCCGGCTGCTCGAGCTGCTCGACTCGGCGCTCGCCGTGATCTTGCTGACCGGGCGGCCCCAGAGGGTGCAACCCCAGACGTTGGCCTGGTTGAAGCGCTACGGCCTGCGCTGGGATCTCCTGGTGATGCGCTCGCGTGGGGACTACGCGCAGGTGACCGAGTTCAAACAGACGGTCGTGGAGGACCTGCGGGCTCACGGGTTCGATCTGCGTCTTGCCTTCGAAGACGACCCGTCCAACCACGCCATGTACGTCGCGGCCGGCGTCCCCTGCGTCTACATCCACTCGGGCTACTACGAGTAGCGCCGCGCCCGGGCCCAACCTGCGCCCAGCGCGATCGCCGAGAGGAGCAGCACGGGCAGGTCGCCCCAGTGGTCGTAGGGGGTCATGCCGCGGCGTAGGGCAACGGTAGCCTCGAGCACCTGGCGCTGACCGAGGACGCTGCGCGCCACGACCTCCCCCCGCTGGTTGACCACCGCGCTGTAACCAGTCGGAGCGGCCTGCACGAGGTCGCGCCCCGTCTGGACCGCCTGCACGACGGCCGCGGCGAGCTCTTGTGCCGGCACTTGGGCCGTGCTGTACGACGAGGTGTTGGTGGGTACGGCCAGCAACTCGGCGCCCGCGCGCACCGAGGCATGGCTGCGCCCGGCGTAGAAGATCTCGAAGGACACCAGGAGGCCAAGGGGGCCGGCGGGGGTGCGCATGAGCCCCGTGCCGTGCCCGGGGACGGCGTCGGTCGGCACGCCCGAGAGATTCGCCAAGTGTGAGAAGAAGGAGCGATCCGGTACGTACTCGCCGAAAGGCACCCGGTGGACCTTCTCGAAGGCGCCCACGACGTGGCCCCCCGGGCCCCAGGCCACGATCTCATTGCGGAAGGTCGTTGCCGATGCCGGCTCGGTGACGCCGGCGACGAGCGTCGTGCCGAGCCCGGCGGCAAGTCGGCTCAGCAGCGCGGCCTCCGGTGAGCCGGCCAGTGGACGGTCGAGGGCAACGACGTCCTCGGGCCACAACACGAGCCTCGGGGAGGGATGGGAGACGGCGACCCGTGCGGTTGCCGCCAACTGCGCCTCGTAGACCGAGGTGGGCGAGATCTGCTCCTTGCTGAGCCCTCGCTGCCCACCTCCTTGCACGAGCGCCACGCGCAACGTTCGTACGGGGGCACCGCCGTCGGGGGCGGCGGTGCCCGCGACGACCAACGCGACGATCCCGGCGGTCACCACCGCCGCGCCGGCTACGGCGGGGCCGCTGCGGCGCGCGCGCCACCGTCGGAGCCGGACCACCAGCGTGGCGACGAGGACTCCGCCGGCCCACACGGCGGCGGTGATCAAGAGGGGACCGCCGAGCCGGGACAGCTCGACGAGCGGGCCGTCCGCCTGGCCCAGGAACACCCCCCCGAGCGGGAGCCCGCCGAAGGGCCACGTCATGCGCACCGCTTCGGCCAGCGTGCACGCGCCGACGAACGCGAGGGCTCGACCCCGGCGCGGAGGGGTGGCGGCGGCGGCGGCGGCGAAGAAGAGCGCTTCGACCAGCACGAGCACGACCGCGCCGTACCAGTTGAAGGCGCGGGCCCACGCCAGCCCGATGGCGTAGCAACCGAGCCCGGCCAGCCATCCGGACCAGACGCGCGTCCGCAGGGACAACCCCCCGAGGCGCCAATAGAACAGCGCAGCGCCCAGCGGGCCGAGCGGCCACCACCCCCAGGGGGGCAGCGAGAGCGCGAGCACCACGCCGGCCAGGATGGAGACGGCACCAACGCGGCCTCGACGGGGCAATGGGGTCACAAGAGCGCGTGTGCCGCGGCCCGGCCACTGGCGATGCAGGCCGGGATACCCACGCCGTGGTACGCCGCGCCGGCCAGCGCGACGCCGCCGAGCCTGGCGACGGCCGCTTCGACACCCGCGGTCCGCAAGAGGTGGTGGACCCGGTACTGCGGGAGCGCGTCGGGATGACGCACGACGACCGCCTCCTTGGGCACGCCGTCGACGCCCAGGAGGGCGCCCAACTCGTCCCACGCCCGCTCCAAGATCTCGTCGTCGCTCCATCCTGCCGGTCGTTTGTCGTCGATCCGGCCGAGCGAGGCCCGCAGCAGCACCTCTCCGTCGCGGGCCAGGTGCGGCCACTTGCGATCCAAGAAGGTGCAGGCGGTCACCGCCCACGCCTCGCGGCCCTTGTGCGGCGTGTGGCGCGGCACCAAGAACCCCGTCCCGTAGAGCGGGGAAGGAACGTTTCCGGTGTCGACGCAGAACGTCGCCACGACGACGGAGGCGTAGTCGATCGCCTGCAGCAGGCCGGCCGCGTCGCCCTCGTGGTGACGGAGGAGCGTGGCCGTGGCCGGCGCGGGCGTGGCGAGCACGATCGCGTCCGCTCTGGCCGCCTCCCCGGCGGACCAGACGGACCAGGCGTCGCCGGCCCGCTCGAGTTGTTCGGCCGGAGCGGAGAGCCGCACGTCGACCCCCCGCTCCCGGAGGCACGTAGCCAGGGCCTGTACCAGCGATGCCATGCCGCCCCGGAGCGACCAGAAAAGCGGTGGGCCGGCCGGATCCGGAGCCGGGACCTCAGCACGGAGTGCCCGCATGAGGCTCCCGCGTCGCTGCGCGGCGGCCAAGAGGGGCGGGAAGGTCGCCGCGGCGGACATGTCGTCGACCGAGCCGGCATGGATGCCGCCGATGAGGGGATCGACCAGGACGTCGACCACCTGCTGGCCCAGTTTGCGCGCCACCAGCGGCCCGACGGCGCGGTCGCCGATCGGTCCCCGGACGTCGGGGCGCGGCAACACGGCGTCGCGGGCCAGGCCGAGCACGCCCCGAACGCCGAGGTCCCCGGCGCGGGCGGTGGGCCAGAATCGGGTGGGGATTCCGAGCGCGTGGGCCTCGGGAACGGGCCTCAGGCGTCCGCGGGCCCAAACCGATGCGCCGCGGGCCGCAATCGGCGTCAGGGCGTCAGCCAGCCCCAGCTCTTTGCACAGGTCGATCGCCTCCGGCCGACGTCCGAGGAACCCGTCCGGGCCTATGTCCACGGCCCGCCCCGCCACGACGTCGCTGCGCAAGGGCCCCCCGAGGCGCGCCGACGCTTCGAGCAGCACGACCGTTGGCGCGTCATGCCGGCGCTCGGGACCACCGGTCAGCTCCCAGGCCGCGCTCGAGGCCGCTGATGCCGCCACCTACGACGACCACGCGGCGCGGCATGTCAGGTGGCGCCGTCCGCGGCGACGATCACGTCGGCCAAAGCAGAGATGAAACGCGGGTCGTCGTTGAGCGACGCGGTGCGCGCGTAGGCGAGACCGCTTGCCGCGGCGGTGTCCGCCAGCTCGACATCGAGGTCGTAGAGCACCTCGAGGTGGTCGGCCACGAAACCGATGGGGCAAACGACGACAGCGTCGATGCCGCCCTCGGCCGACAGGTCGCGCACGACGTCACGCACGTCGGGCCCGAGCCAAGCGTCGGGAGTCCGTCCCGCGCTCTGCCAGGCGACCACCCACTCCTCGAGCCCAGCCCTCTCCGCGACGAGCCGTGCGGACTCGGCCACCTGCTCGGGGTACGTGTCGCCCGTGCCGCGGATGCGCGCGGGCAGGGAGTGCGCGCTGAAGACGACACGAGTGCGGCCCGCCACGGTGGAACACGCTGCCTGCACCCGCGTCGCCACGAGGGCGACGAACGCCGGCTCGGCATACCAAGGGGCGACCGCGACGAAGGGCTTGGGGGCGAGGGCGGCCGCGGCCCGGTCGAAGTACTCCTGTGAGCCCATGGACGATCCGTGGGGCGTGAGGACGAGTCCGATGACTCGATCGATTCCGGTCGAGCCGAGCGCCATCGCCCCGTCCTCTATGAGGGGGACGGTGTGTTTGGCGCCGAACGCCACGACGTAGCGGCTCGGTGCCCTGGCCTCGAGGGCAGAGCGCACCCCATCGACCTGCGCGGCAGTGCGCTCGGCCAGCGGCGACACGCCGCCGATGGCGCGGTAGCGGCTCTCGAGCTCGGCCAGCTGCGCCGGCTCGGGCGGGCGGCCACGACGGATGCGGGTGTAGAAGGGAAGGATGTCCCTCGCGCTCGACGGCGTACCGTGTGCCATCAGCAGGACACCCGTGGTCATGTCCGACCGGTCTCCGCATGGACCAGTTCGACGACGGCGCCGAGGATGGCCGGGTCCGATTCGGGCAGGACGCCATGGCCCAGGTTGAAGACGTGGCCGGTGCCGGTACCGTCTGCCGCCTCGGCGAGCACCGTGCGAGTGGCGCCTTCGACGACCGGCCACGGCGCCAGGCAGAGCGCGGGGTCGAGGTTGCCCTGCAGCGCGTGGGTCGCACCGACGCGCCGGCGCGCCTCGTTCAGCGGGACCCGCCAATCGACGCCGACCACGTCGGAACCGGCCGAGCCCATCAGGCCCAACAACTCACCGGTGCCGACGCCGAAGAGGATCGTGGGCACGCCGAGGTCGGCAATGCCCTCGAACACGGCACGAGTGGCCGGCAAGGCGAAGCGCGCGTACTCCCCCGGCGCGAGCGAGCCGGCCCAGCTGTCGAAAAGCTGCACCGCCTGGGCCCCGGCTTCGATCTGCGCCCTGAGCGAGGCCACGGCCATGGAGACCAGCCGGTCCGTCAGCTGCCTCCAGAGCGCGGGATCGCCGTGCATCAGCGCCTTGACCTTGGCGAAGGTGCGCGAAGGGCCACCTTCGACGAGGTAGCTCGCCACCGTGAACGGCGCGCCGGCAAATCCGACGAGCGCCACCCCCGACCCTTCGAGTTCACGGCGTACCAGGCGCACGGTCTCGGCGACGTAGGGGGCGTCGGCACCGGGCTCGAACGCCCGGAGGCGGCCCAGATCGTCGGAGCTGCGGAAGGGCTCGGCGACAACCGGTCCCCGGCCGGGCACCACGTCGACTCCGAAGCCGACGGCCTGAAGGGGCACGACGATGTCGGAGAACAAGATGGCGGCGTCCACGCCGTAACGCCGCACGGGCTGGAGGGTCAGTTCGGCAGCCAGAGGGGCGTCCGCAATGGCGGCCAGGATCGATCCCTCGCCGCGCGCGGCCCGGTACTCGGGGAGTGACCGGCCGGCCTGGCGCATGAACCAAACAGGCGTGCGGGTCACCGGTTCGCGGAAGCAGGCCTGCACGAGGTCGAGGCGGGCAGCTGCCGCCGGGCTCACTCGGTCGGCTCTATGACCACGGCCGTGCCGTAGGCGCAGATCTCGGTCCAGTTTCCCCCCATCTCCGAGGTGTCGAAGCGCATGGCCAACACGGCGTTCCCGCCCCGGGCCTCGGCCTCGGCCACCATGCGGTTCACGACGTCCTCCCGGCTCAACTGGAGGTTCTTGGTCATTCCCTTGAGCTCCCCCCCGGCCAGGGACTTGAACGCGGCGCCGAACTGGGAGCCCACGTTGCGCGAGCGGACGGTGAGGCCGAACACCTCCCCGAGCACGGCGGTCACCGTGGAGCCCGGGACGTCGTTCATGGTCGAGATCAGCATGGTCAGTCCTTTCGGTCGGGCTCATCGTAGGCGTCGCCACCCCGGCCTCTCGGGCGTCGCTGGCCGTCTAGACTGAACTGTTTCCCCGTGGGCCGGGGGAGAAAGGGGAGAGGTGCCCGGACATCCCGATCTGCAGGACGAGCAGCTGCAGGACGAGCAGGAATACCTCAACCGTGCGTTCGAGGGGTTGGAGTTCATGCGGGGTGAAGCGCGCCAGATGCTTCAGGGTGTGCTCGATCTGGGTCGCGGCGGCACGTTCCAATCACGTACTGAGCGTGACATCGTGGTGCGCACCAGCCTCGCTCGCCTGGAGCAACTCGACATTGGCGACCAGGCCCTGTATTTCGGCCGCATCGACCGGCTCCGCGAGCCCGGCGACGAATCGGCGGACGGTTTCCACGGCCCCGCTCTGGGTGAGTCGTTCCACATCGGCCGCCTCGCCGTGTCGGGACCGGACCATGAGCCGCTCGTGGTCGACTGGCGGGCTCCCGTGGCCGAGCCGTTCTATCGGGCGACCGGTCTCGACCCGCAGGGCCTGGCCCGGCGCCGGCACCTGGCCGTGCGGGGCCGCACGGTGCTGGGCTTGGAAGACGAGTACTTCGTCGACCCCGACGGGCAGGCCGGTGCCTTCGCCGGCTCCGAGACCGACCGGCCGGCCGGGGATGGCGCCGAGCGGCTGCTCTCTGACGGCCTGGTCCTGGGGGGCCCCGGCGCCCTCCTCTCGGCGCTCGGCCAGGCCCGCACCGGGCACATGGGCGACATCATCGGCACGATCCAGCGCGAGCAGGACGAGATCATCCGCTCGCCGTTGGCCGGGGTGCTCGTCGTCCAGGGCGGCCCGGGCACCGGCAAGACCGCCGTGGCGCTGCACCGCGCCGCCTACCTGCTCTACACCCACCGCTTTCCGCTCGAGCGCCAGGGCGTGCTCGTCGTCGGTCCGAACCCGCTCTTCCTGCGCTACATCGAGCAGGTCCTCCCTTCGCTGGGCGAGACCGGGGTGAGCCTTTCGACGGTGGCGGGTCTGGTGCCCGAGGTGCGTGTTCGTGCCGTCGACGACCCCGCGGTGGCCAATTTGAAGGGCGACCTGCGCATGGTCAAAGTGCTGGCTCGGGCCGTGCGCACGCGCCAGCGTCCACTGCGCAACGACGCGGAGATCCCATTCGGTGCCGGCGTGCTCCGCCTGCGGGCGCACACGACGGAGGACATCGTTGCCGTGGCGCGCCGCAGGCCTGGCCCGCACAACGCGCGCCGGCGCTTCGTCGAGACGCAGGTCTTGCGCGCGCTGTCCGAGGAATATCGGGCCCGGTTGAGCCGGGGTGAGTCCGCACCTTCGCCCGACGACGCACCCACCCCGGAGGAGCTGAACGACCTGTGGCAGCGGCTGCGCCGGGTGCCCGAGGTGGCCGAGGCGCTGGACCGTATGTGGCCGCGCCTGTCGCCGCACGAACTCCTCCACGACCTCCTCGGGGCGCGGCCGCTGCTCGCGGCCGCGGGAAAGGGAATCCTCAGCGCGGCGGACGTACAGCGCCTCTACCGGCCCCGCAGCGGATCGCTCGACGCCGTGCCCTGGACGGTGGCCGATACGGCGCTCATCGACGAGGCACGCACGCTGCTCGGCCCGCGTCGCCGGGGCAGACCGGCCCGCGCCAGGGCCCAGAGAAACGAGGAGGGGACGCCGCACGAAATCGGGTTCTGGCCCCAGGGTCTGGCTGCCTCACCCGCCCCGGCGACCAGCGGCGGCAACGGCGTCGACGAGGAGATCCGCTCTTTCGGCCACATCGTCGTCGACGAGGTGCAGGACCTGTCTCCTATGCAGCTGCGCATGCTGGGACGCCGGTCGCTCTCCGGGTCCATGACCGTCGTCGGCGACATCGCACAGGCGACGGGGCCGTGGGCCCCGGCGGATTGGAAAGACATCACGCGCCACCTGAGTCCGCAGCGCCCGCCGCGGTTGGCGGAGCTCACCGTGAGCTACCGCACGCCGGCGGAGGTCATGGCACTGGCTGCGCAGGTCCTCGCAGTGGCGGCGCCGTCCATTGCGCCACCCCGTCCGGTGCGCCAGTCGGGCGCCGCTCCGCGCATCGTCCCGACCACTCGTGCGGCGCTGCCGGGAAACCTGGCCCGGTTGGCCCGCCAGGAGATCGCCGCCGTCGCTCCCGGAAGGACGGCGGTCTTGGGACCGGCCGTCATGCTCCCCGAGCTGACCCGGGCGCTCGACGAGGCCGGCCTCGACCCTGTTGACCCACGTGACCCGGCGGGCGACGGCCTGTCTGCCGGACTGGTGGTGCTGCCCGCCGACGAGACCAACGGCCTTGAGTTCGACTCGGTGATCGTCGTAGAGCCGTCGCTGATTGCCGCGGTCGGCGACGACACGGGCGGCGAAGGCCCGCCGGTGGCCACGACACGGGGCTTGCGGACGCTCTACGTCGCCTTCACCAGACCGACCAGACGGCTCGCCGTCCTCCACACGGAACCGCTCCCGGTCGACCTGCGCTGAGCAGGGCATTCAGCCCCTCCACCAGGGTCGCGACCCCCAACCTGCTGGTTGGCGCATCTCGTACTCCGTCGGCTAGAAATTGCGCTGTGAGCCAGGCTGTCTCGGCGGAGGTCCCCGCGCCACAGGGAAAGATCGTCCACGACCGGCCACCCATGTTGGCGATCGGCGTCATGATCTGGCTCGGGTCCGAGCTGATGTTCTTCAGCGGGCTCTTCGCGGCCTTCTTCACCATCCGGGCCAACACCGTCGGGCCCTGGCCCCCGGCGGGCACGCAGCTCGACGTTGTTCGGGCCGGCATATTCACGCTCGTCCTGGTGTCGTCGAGCTTCACCATGCAGTACGCCGTCTACCAGGCCGAGTGGCGGCGGCGACGCTCCGCCCGGATCTGGGTCATCGCCACGATCATCCTCGGGGTGGCCTTCCTCGGGAACCAGGCCTTTGAGTGGCTGTTCAGCCCCACGCGTTGGTACACGAACTCCTACGGCTCGCTCTTCTACATCATGTCGGGCCTGCACGGCCTCCATGTCTTCATCGGCCTGCTCGCCATGACGTTCTTCCTCGGGCGGATGCGCGGTGACAAGGGAGGTGACCCCGGCGAGCTGTCGGCCATGCAGGGCATCTCCTACTACTGGCACTTTGTCGACATCGTCTGGGTCGGGCTCTACAGTTGCCTGTTCCTGCTCAAGTAGGAATGCGAGGCGTGCGCCCACCCCTTCGAGGAACGTTGCGCAGACAGGTGCTGTTGCCGGCCGGCCTCCTCGCGGTTGCCGCCATGGCCTCGTTGGCGATGTTCTTCCCCGCCACCGGAGCGGGTGCGAGTGGGCACTCGGATGCTGCGCAGGTGCCGGCGATCCCCAATGTGCACGTGACGACCCGGTCCTGCGGAACCGTCAACGTCAAGGGCGTCACCGCCACGGTGCGGAACGCGGGCAACCCGTTCAACACCAGCTCACGGTTCTGCCTCAATGGGCACCTCATCTCCTACGGCAGCCGTGCCATCACCTACGCCAACCCGCCGCGGTCCTTCATCTCCGCCGGCCGCCTGCTGTTCTTACAGACGTGCTCGAGCTGCCACGGCAACGACGCCAATGGGGTGGGCCCCGACGGGCAGGCAGCCATCGGGCCGAACCTGCAGGGGGTCGGGGCGGCCACGGTCGACTTCTGGGTCAGCACCGGCCGCATGCCGGCCGCCGACGTGAAGGCGGTCGAGGCGGAGCGGCGCCCGACCCGGCTGACGCCCCTGCAGGCACTGGAGCTGGCCGCGTGGGTCAATTCCCTCGACCCGGCCGTGCCCGCGGTGCCCTATCCGCACCTGGCCGGGGCCAATCAGTCGGCCGGACAGGACCTCTTCTCGTTGAACTGCGCCGCCTGCCACACGATCACGGGCGCCGGTGACGCGTTGGCGTTCGGCACGAACGCCCCCTCGCTGCAGAACCGTACGGTCACCGCCCAGCAGGTGGCCGAGGCAATCCGAATCGGTCCGGCCAACATGCCGCGCTTCTCGGGCAACCTGACCGACCAGCAGGTGGCCGACCTGGTTTCGTACGTGACAGGGCGGATCCAGCACCCGGACAACCCCGGTGGCTTCGGCCTCGGCGGCGTCGGGCCGGTGGCCGAGGGCTTCGTCGCCCTGCTCATCGGCGTCGGTGGCCTCGCCCTCATCTGCTTCTGGATCGGTGAGCGCTCGTGAGCGACACCGACCGCCAGCCCTCGCGCACCCGGGTGCCGATGCCGGTCGCCGCTCTGAGCGACCCGCACATGGGCGACGCCGCGCAGCATCCGGCGCGGGTGGAGGGGATCATTGCTGTTCTCTTCCTGTTGGCCATCGTCTTTCTGGCGCTCTTTGGCGCGGCCTACTGGCAGAACTGGGATCCCTGGCTGCTCGGCGGGACCATCGGGGTGGGTCTGTTCCTGCTCGGCTTCGGGCTCACGGCCTGGGGCAAGTACCTGATGCCACAGGGCCCCTTCGTCGAAGAGCGCCACCCGTTGGCCTCGACCCCCGAAGAGCGCGACGCCATGTCCGCTGCCCTCGTCGAGCGCTCCGCCGTCGTCGTGAAGCGGCGCAAGTTGCTCGGTGGCCTCTTCGCCATGGGCGCAGGCATCTTCGGGATCGTTGCTCTCTTCCCGTTGATACGGTCCCTCGGCCCGCTGCCGGGGGATTCCCTCGAGGTCTCCGACTGGCGGGACGGGACGGTGCTGGTCGACTCGAACGGCCGGCCGGTGCGGAGAGACACCCTGGTAGTGGGCGGGGTCATGACGGTCTACCCGCGGCAAACCGTGAACCCGGCGACGGGTTACATCACGGACAACGGGCAGGCCGTCGATCAGACCATCCTCATCAGGGTGTCCGACCAACCCTTGAATCCTCCGACCATGCCCGGGCGGGAGGACTGGACCCCCGACGGCTATGTGGCCTATTCGAAGTTGTGCACCCACCTCGGGTGCCCGGTCGGGCTCTACGAGCAGGAGCTCGAGCTCCTGGTGTGCCCGTGCCACCAGTCGATGTTCAACGTCCGCAATGGCGCCGTGCCCCAGTTCGGGCCCGCACCGCGGCCGCTGCCTCAGATGCACCTCGGCTACAACGACCAGGGGTACCTCATCGCCAAGGCGCCCTATGATCAACCGGTCGGGCCCGGTTTCTGGGAGCGGACCACATGAGCGCCACTGCGGCCAAGACGAAGCGCAGCGCCAAGGCAGCCATGGGCCCCTACGGGCACGTCGGCAAGATCGTCGGCGAGCTCGACGACCGGCTGGGCGTGGCCAAGGGCGGGCGCGTGTTCCTCGACAAGATCTTCCCGGACCACTGGTCCTTCATGTTGGGGGAGATCTCGCTGTACTCGTTCGTGGTGCTGTTGGCGACCGGCGTCTTCTTGTCGTTGTTCTACGTCCCCTCGGCCGATCAGGTCATCTACCACGGCACCTATGCACCCCTGGACGGGCAATGGGTGTCGAAGGCCTTCCAGTCGACCGTCGACATCTCCTTCAACGTGCGAGGCGGCCTTCTGGTGCGCCAGATGCACCATTGGGCGGCCGACATCTTCACCGGCTCCATCGTGGTCCACATGGGTCGTATCTTCCTCACGGGTGCGTTCCGCAAGCCGCGCGAGTTGAACTGGCTCATCGGCGTCACCATGCTGATCCTGGCCATCTTGGAGGGATTCATCGGGTACTCCCTGCCCGACGACCTCATCTCGGGCACGGGACTGCGCATCGGCTACTCCATCGCCGAGTCCATCCCCATCGTCGGTAGCTACCTCGTCACGTTCCTGTGGGGTGGGCAGTTCCCGGGCAATGGGATCATCATCCCGAGATTCTTCATCATTCACGTCCTGATCATCCCGCTGGTGCTGATCGGGTTGCTCTCTGTCCACCTCGGCTTGCTGGTCCGCCAGAAGCACACGCAGTTCCGGGGTGAGGGTCGCACCGAGCACAACGTGGTGGGCTCGCCCATGTTCCCGACCTTCATGGCGAAAACCACGGGTTTCCTCTTTATGGTGACCGCGGCCACGGCGCTGTTGGGTGCCTTCGCCCAGATCAACCCCATCTGGCAGTTCGGCTCCTACGACGCGTCCAAGATCTCCTACGCGGTGCAGCCGGACTGGTACATGGGCTGGCTCGACGGCGCTCTTCGTATCATGCCGTCGTGGGAGCTGACCGGGCTTGGGCACACCGTCCCCCTCGAGGTGTTCCTGCCCGCCGTCGTCTTCCCCGGCCTGATCTTCACGATCGCCCTGATGTGGCCTGCACTCGAGCGCCGGGTGACGGGGGACGACGAACTGCACAACCTGCTGGACCGGCCGCGGGACAGGCCCAAACGCACGGCTGCGGGCGTGGCCATGTTCGCCCTCCTGTTCACCCTCTTTGCCGCGAGCTCGACCGACGTCCTCGCCAACTACTTCCACATATCGCTCAACGCGGTGTTGTGGTTCTTCCGGATCGCGGTCTTCGTGATCCCGGTCATCGCGGGCCTGGTCGCCTATCAGCTGTGCCGGGAAATGCAGGGTGTTCACGGCGTCGGCAAGCGCAAGCGGGCCGTCATCGTGCAGCGCACGGCTGACGGCGAGTACCGGACGGTCCCCACACCGCCGCGCCCCGACGACGAGCGGGTGGAGATGGAGCCCGAGCCGGTGCCCGTGCGCATCGACATCGAGCCGCTGAGCAACGGCGGCGCCCGCGAGCCGATCAGCTCGCCGACGGGCGTGCGCCAGGTCACGCGCTGACCCGGCGACCGGCCCGGATCACCGCCCGCGACCTGTGGGTCGCCGTCGAACCTCTCCACGCAGTCGTCTACTTCGCGCCCGGTTGCCGTGCCGCGCTGCGTGAGGCTGGACTGCGCGGCTTCTGGTCCGGTTACTTCGCCGCCCGAGCCGCCCCCCTCGGGCGCGTGGGCGCCGGAGTTGTGTCCGCCGCCTTCTACAACTTCCATCCGCGCATGGTGGAGGCCGCCGTGCCGGAGTGTTGGACGGTCGTGGCGCCCGAGACGCTGTGCCGCGTGCGGGTGATCGCGGCGTCAGAGGCACTCGGCGACCTGTGCAGCGTCGAGTCTCGATCCGCGCTGGTCGCCGCCCTGCCGCTGCTCCGCCGCGCCGCGGCGCGCGCTGGAGCGACGGGGAGGGTCATGGCGGCAGCGAACCGGCCGCTGTGGCCGGCCGTGGCGCCCGCCCTGGGCACCGGCGGGCTCGGTGAGGTCTGGCAGGCGTGTACGACGCTACGGGAGGACCGGGGGGACGGGCACGTGGCCGCGCTGCTCGCCCACGGGGTCGGCGGCGTGGAGGCGCACGTGCTCGCCGCGGCCACCAAGGCCATCCCCGCCGAGGTGCTCCGGGACAACCGAGGCTGGAGTGAGCAGGAGTGGGCCTCGGCGACGGTGGATCTTGCCGCCCGCGGTCTGCTGCATGCGGACGGGCGTGCCACCGACGGCGGTCGCACGCTGCACGCGGCGGTGGAGGACATGACCGACCGACTGGCCGAACCCGCGTACGCCGGTTTGAGCGACGGAGCGCTCGAGGAGTTGTACGGCGCTCTTTCTGCCTGTGCCGCCGGCGTGGCCGCTTCAGGCCTGCTGCCGTTCCCCAACCCGATGGGGCTCCCCCGCCCGCGTTAGGCGATGGCGCCGATGCTCGCCGGCCGTATTCCTGCCATCCAGGCCGCCCGGTGACACCGAATACCGGACGTGATGCGAACGACCATCGAGTCCTACAAGGAGCGTGCTGGCCGTCTCGACCTGGAGGGCATCGACTTCGACGACTTCAAGGACCGCCCGCTGGCGCCCGGAGCACTCCGTTCGCTGCGCTACATGCACGACGTGGAGCACCACACGGTGTGCTACCTGCGTGACTTGCTCTTGACCCCCGCCCACCGGGACCCCGACATCACGTCGTTCCTCTCGTGCTGGGTGTTCGAGGAGATGTGGCACGGGGAGGCCATCGGCCGGGTACTCGAGGCGCACGGCGAAGAGGCGGGCGCCGCACGCATCGCGGCCCTGCGCCTGAAGCGGCGCCGCAAGGAGGCAATCTCCACGCTCAGCACGATCGGCTCGGCCGCCTTCGCCGGTCGTGCCTTCACCGCGCTGCATATGACGTGGGGTGCCGTCAACGAATGGACGACGCAGGCCGGCTACGCCCGGCTCTCGGACAGGGCGGACCATCCGACTCTGCGCGATCTGCTCAAGCGCATCATGAAGCAAGAGGGTGGGCACATCGACTTCTACGCCTCCGAGGCGGCCCGTCGACTCGCAGAGAGCCCCCGGGCGCAGCGGCTCACCCGTTTCGCTCTCAAGCATCTGTGGCGCCCTGTCGGGTCGGGGGTCATGCCACGCGAGGAAGTCGGCTTCTTGGTCCGGTATCTCTTCGACGGGGAAGTGGGAAACCAATTCACGTCGCGCATCGATCGCCGGGTGGATCGGCTCCCCGGCCAGGCCGACCTCCATTTGCTGGACACCGCCGTGTCGAGGCTCTCCCGGCTCGAGGCCGCGTGATCGAGCCAGGTCCGTCGCGACACCGCCACGCCATCAGCTGATGATGGTGAGCGTCGTGGCGCGCTCGCTCGATCGGAACCAGACCGCGGATGCGTCGGCTCGCTGACCGGGTGATGGGGCTGTTGGCCCGGGTCTTGGTCCGTGTCTTCTTTCGCAGTGTCGAGGTCCAGCACCGCGAGAACCTCCCCGCGCATGGTCCGGTGGTGCTGGTGGCCAACCATTCGAACGGGCTGGTTGACGGGTTGCTCCTCATGGCCACGCTTTCCCGGTATCCCCGGTTCTTGGGCAAGTCGACGCTCTTTCGGATCGCGCCGTTGTGGCCCTTCTTGAAGCTGGGCGGGGTGATTCCGGTGTACCGCGCCATCGACGGGGTCCGCGGAGACCGCAACGTCTCCGCCTTCGCGGCCTCGCGCGAGATCCTGGCTTGCGGCGGCGTCGTGGCGATCTTCCCCGAGGGCATCAGCCACGACGAGGCGTCGTTGCAGCCGCTCAGGACCGGTGCGGCTCGCATCGCCCTCGAAGCGGCGGACGACGGCACCGAGGACGTGGTGACCCTGGCGGTGGGCCTCGTCTACGACGCCAAGGCCCGTTTCCGGTCGCGGGCCCTCGTCCGGGTCGGCCAGCCGATACCCGTTGCCGGTCGGGCGCGCGCCCACGAGGCGGACAGCCATGAGGCGGTGCGGCAGTTGACGGGTGATCTGGCCGACCAGCTCGCCGACGTGAGTCCCTCCTTCGCCTCATGGGCCGCGGCCGACGCGCTCTCGCGCATCGCCGAGGTCGTGGTCCGCACGCCGCAAGAACAACTGCCTGGCACCGTGGCGTTGATTGACCGGGTCGAAATGGCCGAGAAGCTTTCGGCGGCTGGGCGCGCCGCTGCCACCGCGCCCAGCGCCAGCCTGGTGGAGACCTTCACCCAGTACGAACGGGATCTCGACTTGTTAGGGCTCGACGACGCCCAGGTGGTGGCCGCCTACCCGCGCGGTGGGCTCCGCCGCTGCCTCGTGTCGTCGCTGGGCACGGTTGCCTGTGCGACACCGATCGCCGCAGTCGGCGTCATCGTCCACGTGATCCCCTTCCAGATCGTCAAGCACTTGGCGAGGCGCCCGACCAACGAGGGGATCAGGGCGACCGTCAAGCTCTTGGGCTGCGCGGCGTCGTTCGGTGTTGTGTACGTCGCCGTGGGGCTCATCGTCGCCTACTTCCTCGGACCCTGGGTCGGGCTGACGGCCGCCGTCCTGGCGCCCCTCTGTGGCTATACAGCCGTGAGGTTGGCCGAACGGGTCAGGCGGATCGGCGGCGTGCTCACTGGCTACCGGACCGTGCGACGCCTCGGCAACGTCTTGGATACGGTGATGGCCGATCGCCGAAACGTGTTGGCCGCCGCCCGGTGCGTCGTCAATGCATGATGAGCGCCGACCGGCGCGGACCCAGATCCGGTACGGGCACCATCGGGCCCAGGTCGCCGAGGTGTGGCGCCCGCCGGGCGTCGACTCGGACCGGCCGGTCGTCGTCCTGATCCACGGGGGATTCTGGCGACAGCTCTACACCAAGCGGCTCATGCGCCCCATGGCGCGGGCCATTGCCGCCCACGGGTGGGTTGCTTACAACATCGAGTACCGGCGCGTCGGGCGCCTCGGCGGCGGCGGCTGGCCCGCGACCTTTGACGACGTGGCCGCTGCGCTCGACGCGCTCGCCGAGATCGAGGGCCTCGATCTCGAGCGCATCGTCACCTGCGGTCACTCGGCCGGCGGTCATCTCGCCCTGTGGGCCGGCCTGCGCGGGAGCAGCGCCAACGGCCTGCCGGCCTCGTCGTCCGCCCGACCTGTCCACACCGCGATCTCCCTGGCCGGGGTCGTCGACTTGACCGCTGCGGCTCGCCGTCGCGTGGGCGGGGACGCCGTGGTCGACCTGATGGGTGGCGCCCCCCACGAGGTGCCCGAACGTTACGCGCACGGCTCGCCCGCCGAGCTCGCCCCGACCGGCACCACCCGCCAACTTCTCCTCCACGGCCTCGACGACACCACGGTGCCGCCGACGCTGAGCGCGGACTACGCCGAACTGATGGAGGCCCGCGGCGCCGATGTGCGTTACGTCCCCCTCCCCGGGGTCGCACACCTCGAGATGATCGACCCCGGCGGTGCTGCGTTCACGCGGGTGCTCGCCCGCTTGGACCAGATTGCGCCTCCTCGTCCCCGGTGACGCCGACGCGAGCCTCAGCCGAGACGGCGCGGCGGCGGCCAGCCCGGCACCAACCCGAGCTCCTTGCAGAGCGCGCGCGACGACACCATCGTTCCGGCGTAGGCGCCGGCCTCGGGGTCGTCCCCCAGCCACGCGGCGACCTCCCCTGCCACCTCCGGCGGGGCGGGCACGTGCCCGGCGCCGACGAGCACCTTGTCCATGCCCGACGCTCGCATCGACTCGGTGAGGGTCAGTCCGGGAGCGATGGAGAAGGCCCAGATGCCCCGGGCCGCGAACTCCACGTGGCACATGTCCGTGACGCGGTGGAAGGCGGCCTTGGCCGCGGCATAGGCCACGCCCCAACCGCCGGCACCGGCGGGTGCCGGCGGCGTCGTGAAGGCCGCCTCGGACAGCATGTTGACGAGGCGACCCTCGCCGCGCTCGAGCATGCCGGGTACCACCCGCTGGGTCAGGAGCAGCGGGTGGAGGTAGTCGCCGACCAGGCACCGCTCGGCCAGCTCGAGTGGCAGGTCCAAGATCCGGTCCATCGTGCCCGGTCCCTGGTAGATGGCGTTGTTCACCAGGACGTCGACCCGACCCAGCTCGTGGAGGGTCACCTCGACGGCGTGCTCGACCGACGAGCGGTCCATGAGCTCCATCGGTACCGCCAGGCAGGCGCGGCCGAGCTCTTCGATCGCCGCCGCGGTGGCGTCGAGGCTCCCGGCGATGGGCTGTGGCACGTCGGCCGCCAGGACGCTCGAGGCGTGGGCGCGGCCGTCTCCCTCGTGCACGGTCCGGGCCGTGATGGCTACGTCGAAGCCCCGCCGCGCCAGGGCAACCGCGGCACAGCGCCCGATGCCGCGGCTGGCTCCAGTGACGAGGGCGACCCGGGGCGTCTCAGGCACGGCCCACCTACATCATCCCGGCGATCTGGTGGCCACCGTCGACGTGGAGCAGCTGGCCGTTGACATAGGCCGCGGCGTCGCTGCAAAGGAAGACAACCACCCGGGCGACGTCGTCGGGCGTCCCGAGGCGGCGGGTCGGGTTCGCCTCAGCGAGACGCCTTTGCACGTCGGCAGGGACCAGGGCCATCGCCGTCTCGGTCAGGATGAAGCCCGGAGCGATGGCGTTCGCCCGGATGCCGTCGCGGCCGTAACGGACGGCCAGATGGCGCGCCAACTGGTTCAGACCGGCTTTCGCCACGCCATAGGCGACCCGGGTCGACTCGCCGATCGTGCTCGTGCCCGACGAGATCATCACGATGGAGCCGCCGCCACGCGCCGCCATCACAGGGACGGCGCGACGGGCCAGCAGCAACGCGCCGCGGGTGATGGTCTCGATGACGCGGTCCCAGACGCCCACGTCGACCCCGACGGCATCGGTGTCGAGCCGGGGGTGGCTCCAGGCAGCGTTGTGGTCCACGCAGTCGACGCCACCGAACTCGTCCACCGCTCGGTCGACGAACGCGGCAACGGAGGCCTCGCGGCGCACATCACATGGGAGGCCGACCGCCTGCCCTCCGGCCGTGGTGACCTCTCGGGCCGCAGCCGCCGCTCCCTCCGCCGACACGTCACCGATCACCACCCTCGCACCCTCCTCGCTGAGCCGCAGCGCCGTGGCACGGCCGATCGGAGAGGCCCCACCGCTCAGGAGCACCACCTTGCCGTCGAGCTGCCCCATCTCAGTGTCCGAGGCCCGGGGCGGCCGCGTCGCGGTGCTCGGGCCTCATCCGGCCATCGTAGGAGCGCCAACCGGACGGCACCACCGGGGCGCTCTCCATCGTGGAGGCCGCTCGATTGGGAGGGCCAGCGGCTGGCATGACAGCATCTTCCCGTGCGCGTTCATCGCAGTTTCGCCTTCGTCGACGTGTCCGGGTTCACGGCACTCACGGAACTCGAGGGCGATGAACGGGCCGTCGACGTGTTGACCGCCTTTCGGACGCTGCTGCGGGACATCTGCGCGCGCCGCGGCGTCCGCATCGCCAAGTGGCTCGGCGACGGCGTGATGTTGGTGTGCGTCACGACCCGCCCCCTGCTCGAGACGATTTTGGAGTTGCACTACGTCGTCGGCCAGGTCTCGGGCCCCGTCGAGACCGTCTCCATCCGCTCGGGGATCACCTCCGGGGAGGTCATCCTGATGGAGGGCGACGACTACGTGGGCCACTGCGTGAACGTGGCCGCGCGCCTGTGCGACCAGGCCCAGCCGGGGGAGGCGCTGGCCGCCCCTTCGGTCATGGGCCACCTGCCCAGCTGGGCCGCCACGGTGGCGGAGGCGCACGTCACGTTGCGAGGTGTCGAGAAGCCCGTGCCGGCGTCGAGCATCCGCATGGTCCCCGGGGGCGCCGACGCCTCTCGGGACCCCATCTGCGGGCTCCCCCTCACCCACGACACGGCCGAGGAGATCGCCCATGACGTCCGTGGCTCCGTCGTACTGTTCTGCTCCCCGGGTTGTGTCGACACCTGGCGCCGGCGGCCCACACGCACCACACGCGCCGCCTCCCGCTAAAAGGGTCTCGACACCCTTGGCGGCCCTGTGACAGGCGCGCGGCGGGCGGAGCCCCTCGGGCCTCCTGACGCAAACGTCGTGAAATTGTCACTCAACGAAGGTTTCGGAAGTGCCGATACTCGGTGCGCCGACAGAAGTGCAATTCCGGAATCTGGCATGCGTCGATCCCCGTCACAAGCGATGTCATCCAACTTGGCGAGCTTCTGGCGGAGTTACGTCCACATCGGGGTGGTGACCTACAGCATGGGGGCCCTTGCCGTCATCCTGTACGCACTGACAACGCCCGGCGAGCCCCACCGCCGGGCGTTGGCGTTTTTCGGCTGCGTGAGCCTCGTCGCGTCCATCGGACCGTTCAAGTGGCTCGGGCTGCGTCTCGTGTTGACGCGCTGGTCGACGGCTTTCTTCACCGGGTGGGCCGCGTGTACCTTCGCCTTCGTCGCGCTCGGTGCCGTTCTCGACGGCGGCGTGCGCAGCCCTATCTCCTACTTCCTGGTGTTACCGATGCTCTTCGCCGGGTTGGCCTACTCGGCAGGTACGGTCTCGCTCTTGGCCGGCTTCGGTGTCGTGACGACGCTCGTCGTTGGGGTGCTCACGCCCAATCCCGACTGGTCCTCCACCGCCTTCTTGACCGTGACCGTGGTCATCGCCGGCGTCATCACGGCCGCGGCGGCGATCAACCGTGACCGCCTGATGGGACAGTTGATGGAGGCGGCCAGCGTGGACTCGTTGACGGGGTGCCTCAGTCGCGGCGCGTTTCAGGAGCGACTCGAACACGAGGCGAAGCGGTCCCGCCGGCACCATTCGAGCTTCAGCCTCATTGTGGCGGACGTGGACAACCTCAAGAACTTGAACGATTCCAGCGGACATGGTTCCGGCGATCGGGCGCTGCGGTTGCTCGTGAGCGTCTTGTACGGGGCGGCTCGGGAGAGTGACGTCATAGGACGCCTGGGTGGAGACGAGTTCGCGATGCTGCTCCCCGAGACGGACCAGGACGCCGCGCTGATGGTGGCCACCCGGCTGAACGAGGCCCTGGAGGCGGTGACCGGACCCGACTCGGTGACAGCCTGTTTCGGCGTCAGCACGTGGCTGGGTGCTTACGACAGCGGCGACGGCTTGCTCCGTCGGGCTGACGAGGCTCTCTATGTGGCCAAGCGGGCTGGTCGCAACCGCGCCGCCGTGTGGGAGCCTTCGACGTCGGAGGCGCAGGCAGGCCTGCAATGGCTGGCGCGCCGCCCGCGCCGCACCACTGCGGCGCGCCGTCCCTGACGCCGCCCGCGGCCGCCCGGCCTACGTGACGCTCGGGATCCTCGACGCGCCTTTGTCGGCGCGCCGCCCGCCCAACATCAACCCACCCCGAATACGGGCGGCCGGAACCCTCTCCGCGAGCATCCGGTGGTGCAGCTCCGGGAGCTTGGTCCAGTGGGCGGCTGGGCGAGCGTGATGGATGGAGTGATAGCCGATGTTGAACCCGACGCCGCGGCTGAAGAACCCGAAGTTGACGTTGGCCGAAGTCGCCGCCGACTCGTAAGTGCAGCCCGCGTGCTGGAGCCAGTTGGAGGCGGGGAGGGAGAGGGCGGTGGCAGCCCACGGCAACAGGATGAAGGCGGCAGTGGGGAGGGGCGACCGGACCCCGAGCACCACCACCACCGCTGCCGCCGGCAGGCAGCAAGCCGCCAGGGCGGCCTGCTGGCGTCCGTCGCGCCAGCAGGTGGGCGCGCCGCGTCGCCAGCCCCGAGGGGTCGCGGTGAGGCAGTAGCGCCAGAAGGGGGTGGGGCGGTCCGGGAAGGACGTTCCGGGCCCCGAGAAAGGACCCGTCCAGTCGGCCGGACCGTTGAGATATCGGTGGTGCACTTCAATATGAATGTGGCGGTAAATGGGTTGGGGGACCGCGCTCACGAACGTGAGCACCGCATCGAAGGCGACGTTGGCGTGCCGCCTGCGGAACAGCGGCAGATGGCTGTGGTTGTGCTGGACGATCCCACCCCACCGTAGGAAGACGAACAGCGGTGCGAGGCACCACCACGGCGCCAGGCCGGCCGCGCCGGCCACCATGATCGACGCCGCCAGGCCCACGACGAGAGCGGCCGGCGTGTCCGCCCGATAGCGGAGGATGCTCGGCCTCGGCCCCGACACGCGTTCATCCTCGCACGCGCTCCAGAGTCCTGCCGGGCGACGGGCGGCACCCTTGACGCGTTCGCGTCCTCCGTACAAGCTGCGTGCAGCCGACGTCGCCGTCGCGCCATGGTGACGGGACCGGGGACGCCGCCCGCCGGGCCGTGGTGGTCAGCGCCGGACGATGCAAGGAGGACCAATGCCCAACGCGCCGGTGGAGAGAATTCGCCTGGCCCCTGGGCTCGCCCTCGACTGCTCGTTTCCCCCAGAGGCGATGGACGAGGTGGTGGCGACCCTGACCCTGCGGGGCCGCGCAGTGGGTACCATGCGCTTCCGGGCGGCGAGCCCCACGGCGTGCCGGATCCTGAATCTCGGGCTGGTCCGCGTCGATCTCGGCTTCGACGCCGACATGTTCAAGGGCGAGCTCGTCTTCCGCCACGTGGTCGAGGTGCGCAGGCGCGGGTCCTGGCGGAAGGTGGGGGGTCACCGCCGCCGCGTGCTGCGCTTCGACCCGTCGCTGGGCGAGGTGGGTGGGCGCGCCGCGGTGTACCCGCCCTTGGTGGACGATCCCGCCTTCGGCCGGAGCCAGCCCTGCACCCCCACCGTGCTGCGGTTCCATGTGGACGACCGCCCACCGCGAGCTGTGCCGCGTCGGCAGCGTGGTCAAGGAGCAGATGTTCTCCGAGTATCCCCCCTTCGTGTTCAACACCGTGGCCTGTGTGGGCGCCTTTCCGCCGGGCGGGGCCGGCCAGTACGCCGACCCTGACTCCATCTGGTTCAACACGTTCGTCGGGTACTACCAGCTCGACTGTGCCAAGGACCGTTGGTCGCGCCCCTTTGGCTACGACAAGGCCGCCGGCAGCAGCTCGGTGCCGCTCCTCGAGGACCTGGTGCGGCTGGGCAAGTCCGACTGGAACTGGTTCTCCAACTGGGACTACGGCGTGCCCGCCGACGTCCTGCTGCCGTATTCGGCTGTCCCGTCCACCGTGGGCGCGGCGCACGAGACGCTGGTGACCGTGGGCACCCGCCGCTGGCACAAGGTCGACGTCCACAACACCAAGGCAGCCAGCTGTTACGTCGCCGGCGGGCCCGGAGCCCGGCAGCTCGTGCGCAACACGGTCCTCGAGGTCACCTGGCGGCAGAGCTTCGGCGGCCCCCGGCCGCGGCCGGCCCAGCCCACCAGCTTCATCCCCACGGTGCTGGACGCGTCCGTGTACATGTCGTACTGGGAGGACGACACGTCGTTCCACACCGTGATCTTCGGCGGGACGATCCAGGCCGGGAAGGACCCGGCCTTTCTCGGCGCCCAGCTGGCCGCGACGGAGGTGGTGATGGCCGCCGACTACCCCGACCTCGGGTTCCCCTGACCCGCCCCCGTCCCTTGGCGTCAGCCGGGCTGCACCTCCCGCTCCAGGTCGGACAGCACGGCGGCCGCCGCCACCAGGACCGGGGTGGCGCTGCCCTCGGGGCAGCGGCGAAGCCGCTCGCGCAGCAGCTCTGCCGCCTCGCTGCGGCGGCCCTCCTGCGCCAGGTAGCGGGCGTACCCGGCGGCGGCGCGCAGCGCGTGCACGGGGTGGCCACGCTCGTCGGCGAGGGCCATGGCACGCTGCCACTCGCCGGCCGCCTCCTGTCGTAGCGCGTCGGCATCGACGGGCCCGCCGTCGTGTTCCGCCTCGGCCTGGGCGAACAACAGCTCGGCTCGCATGCGGTGAAGGGCCGCGTCCCACCACGGCTGGTTGGTCTCGGCCGACGCCGCGAAACCCATGTCGATGAGTGCGGCGGCGGTGGCGTCGTCGCCCGCGGCCCACGCCCCCTCGGCCACCCGGGCCATCACGCTGGTGCTGCCGCCGCGGTTGCCCGAGGCCGCGGCGCGGGCGGCGATGTCCAAGAGCTCGGGCAGGCGCGCCGCGTCGCCGGTGCTCACCAGGCGTTCGGCCACTTCCCACAGGGCGCTGATCGAGCCCCACCACTCGAAGCCCTGCTCCTCGGCCAGTGACCGAGCGTGCCCTGCATCCTCCAGCGTCTCGGCCGACTCCCCCCGCTCCCAGTGCGCCGTCGCTCGGAAAGTCAGCGCGTAGACCACCTGGAAGGGTTGGCCGAGCGACTCGGCCAGCGCCACCGCGTCGTTCATATGGGCGAGGCCCTCGTCGAGGTAGCCCTGGATGAGACAGCCCCAGCCGGCAAAGACGTGGGCCGCCACCCCATGGTCGGTCCCGAAGCGCTGGGCGATGGTGTGGTGGCGAGCCGGGTCGTAGATCTCGATGGCCCGCAGCGAGTGTTCGAGGCTCTCCTTGGACTCGCCCAGGTAGTTTCGGGCGAGCGCAAGCTGCACCCGCCCCAGCAGCTCGAGCGTGTCGTCGCGGTGGGCGTGGGCGATGGCCAGCACCCGCTCGCCCAGGGTGGCGCCGAGCACGGTCTCGCCCCGGTTGGTGTAGTAGATCGACAGCCCGGCGAGCGCCAGGCCGACCTGCGTGTCGTTGCCCAGACGCTCGCACAGTTCTCGGGCCCGGTCGTAGGTGGCCTCGACTTCGGGATCGGCGTAGCTCTTGATGGCCATGATGGCCGAGCCCAGCGCGAGCAGCATCGCCACCTCGGCCTCGTCCCGCTCGGTGCCTTCGGGCAGGTGATCCATCAGCGAGAGGCCATGCCGGAGGAAGGAGATGGCCTCGCGATAGCCCGAGCCCTCGGCCGCCCGGGCCGCTGCGAGCTGGTAGCACTCCCTCGCCTCGCGGAGGGACCCCGCCGCCTCGTAGTGGCGAGCGACCACTTCGGGCAGGACGGGCCTTCCGGAGTCGAGGCGGGCTCGGAGCAGCGCGGCGATGCGCTCGTGGACGGTTCGACGCGTGCGACGCAAGAGTGACTCGTAGGCCACCTCCTGGATCAGGATGTGCCGGAACGAGTAGGTCTCATCGGGGCCGGTCGCCACCTCCGCCAGGAGATCGCTGTCCGAGAGGCGGTCCAGGAGGGCTCGGAGGGTGTCGGGCGCCAGGCCCGTCACCTCGGCCAGGAGGTCGAGGCGGAAGTCGCGCCCGATCACCGCGGCGACCTGGGCCACGCCCTTGGCCGGGCCCAGCCGGTCCAGGCGGGCCAGCAACGAGCCTTGCAGGGTGTGCGGCACGGACAGTTCGGTGTGGGTGGCGTCCAGCTTCCAACGGCCGCCGTCGGCCACGAGCATCCCGGCTTCGACCACGGCGCGCCACACTTCCTCGGCGAAGAGGGGGATCCCGGCGGCCGAATCCACGATGCGGTCGACCACCGCGTCCGGCAGGGACCGGTCGCCGCCCAGCCGCCCGACCAGCTGCCGCATGGACGCGTCGTCGAAGGGCTCGAGGTCGAGAGAGGTCACCACGTCGCCGTGCCGCCACGTGTCGGTGAACTCCGGCCGAGCGGTCATGACCAGGAGCAGCGGGATGGACGCGATGCCGGAGAGCAGCCCCTCAAGCACGTCCAGCGAGGTGGGGTCGCACCAATGCAGGTCCTCGACCACCAGCACCAGTGGCTGCAGGCGGCTCAGCCCACGGACCCACGCGACCAGTGCCTCGAGCGTGCGCTCCAGGCGGCGCTCGGGTGCCATGGAGGCGGCATCGACGTGGGACGCGCCCAGCAGGGCGCCGACCAGCTCCACGGCATCGGGGAGGTCGACGCTGGCGGCGGCAAGGCCGGAGCGCAGACGGTCGAGGCGGGTCTCGGGGTCGTCGTCCGGCCGCAGGCCCAGGCCCTCCTCGATCAGCCGGGCCACCGGCCACAACGCGCTCATCTGGGTATAGGGCGAGCAGCCGCATTCGATCCAGCTGTGAGGGTGGCCGGAGACGACCTCACGCAGCTGGTGGGCCAGGCGCGACTTGCCCACTCCGGGTTCGCCCCGCAGCAGGACGGCGGCGCCGCTCCCCTCCGCCGCCGAGTCCCACCGACCGGCCAGCACCTCCAGCTCGTGCCGGCGGCCGACCAACGGGGTCAACCGGCCCGCCGCGGCTTCCAGGCGGCTCCGCACCCCCGTGGGCTGCACCACGCGGAACACCTCGACGGGCTGGGCCATCCCTTTCAACGTGACCGGGCCGATCGCCTCGACCAGGAACAGCCCCTCGACGAGAGCAAGCGTGGCCGCACTTGCCACCACCGTCCCGGGCGCGGCCACCGTCTGCAGCCGCGCGGCCAGGTTGAGGGTCTCCCCGAGGGCCATGCTGCTGCGTCGTCCGGCACCGCCCATCTCACCCACCACCGCCAGGCCGCTGTGGACGCCGGCACGCAGCTGCAGTCCACCGCCCGGACTGAGCTCCTCGACCGTCGACACGATCTCCAAGGCAGCTCGTAGCCCTTGGGCGGCGTCGTCGTCATGGGCCTCGGGCCAACCGAAGCGGAAGCTGATGCCGTCCCCGGTGTAGCTCTCGACGTCGCCGGCGAAGCGTCGCGCCACGGCCACCGCGCGCTCTTGGTACGCCTGCATCAGCTCGGTGAACTCCTCGTCGTCCAGGCGCGTCGACATCTCGGTGGACCCGACGACGTCGCAGAACACGGCGGTCAGGTAGCGGAGCTCGGGCTCACGGCCGATCCCCAACGCCTCGAAGGCGTCGGGCGTGCGCGCGGTGGGCCGGGCCCCGATGGCGCGCCCGCAGGAGGGGCAGAACCGAGCGCCGGGCGGGAGGGACCCCTGGCAAAAGGCGCAGGAACCTTCGGAGCGACTATCGGACGGCAAGGCAGTCCCTCATGGCGGTTTGCACGAAGCGGGGCAGGGGCCGGCCTCCATGGCCGAGCACCTGGTCCGCGATGGCCTGCACCGGCTCGAGGCCGCCCAGGTCGTCGCCCGCGATGCTGGTGAACGCCCGGCCGCACTGGGCCCGACGGGCCCGGTTCGCCCCCACGGGGGCGTAGGTGCGAACGCTGATCGCCCGGGCCAGCGCCAGCTGCGCCGGGTCGAGCCGGGCTCGCTGGGCCGTGGCGGCGGCCCGGTAGTAGCCGAGGTGCCCGGCCTCCTGGCGCCGTATGGGACCGGCCACCGTTGCGGCCAGGGCCCGTTCGCCCCACGCGTCGAACCGGGCCCAGATCCTGGAGTAGGCGTCCAAGGTCAGGCGCTCGTGCATGGCTCCTCGAACCAGATAGACGAGCTTGAAGACGTCGTGCCACCACCGCTGGCGGGTGAGCACGCCCAGGGTCCGGAAGGAGCGCCGGGGCGAGCGGAGCACCGGCGCCGCAGGCGGCAGGTCAAGCTCGAGGCAAAGGGCGTCGAAGACGGCGCCGTGTGCCACCTCCTGGCGCGACCAGACCGCGAGGAAGCGGCGGTCGTTCTCGTCGAGTCGGGGGAGGATCGCCTCGACCTCCAGCGCATTCTGGGCGACGAGGCCCTCGACCAGCGCGAAGTAGAAGAGCGCCTCCCCGAACTCCCGGCGGAGGCGGTCGGGATGGACGACGGTGAGGTCGACGGAGGAGAGCGGGATCGTGGGGTCGGCTTCCAGCCGGTCGATCCTCCTCGAAAGCTCGGTGTCGCCCGTCATGGCCTCCTACCGGAACTCGCGGCGAAATTTAGCTCCCGACTTCGCCTGACGCACCTGGGGGTGCACGGATGTGCTTGACATGTGACAAAAGGGTCACATATAGTGTCCGGGTGGATGAGGTGTTCAAGGCTCTGGCCGACCCCACCCGGCGCAGCTTGCTCGACGAGCTCTTCCGGGAGGACGGGCAGACCCTGAGCATGTTGGAGGAGAGGTTCTCGATGTCGCGCTTCGGCGTCATGAAGCACCTCAAGCAGCTGGAAGAGGCCGGGCTGGTGGTCACGAGGCGGCGGGGGCGCGAGAAGCTCCATTTCCTCAACCCCGTCCCGATCCGGCTCATTCACGACCGCTGGGTCAGCAAGTACTCGGAGCCCTGGGTGGCAGGGCTCAGCGAGATCAAGGAGAAACTGGAGAGGCAGATGGAAAAGGTGTACGAGATCTTCATCAAGACGACGCCCGAGCTGCTCTGGGAGGCGATCGTCGACCCCGAGATCCGAGCCAAGTACAACTTCGGTGCGGCCGTGAACTCCGACTGGAGCGTCGGTTCGCCCATCAGCGTCGACGTGGCCAAGCACGGCGTGCACCTGGGCGAGGGGGAGGTGCTCGAGATCGATCCGCCCCGCCGGCTGGTGCACACCATGGCCGCCCTCTGGGACGACGAGGTGCGGGCCGAAGGATTCTCCCGGGTCACCTGGGAGATCGAGCCGGTGGGCGACTCGTGCCATCTCACGCTGACCCACGACCAGTTGCGCGAGGGCGCCAACGCCCAGCTCTTCGGCGGTTGGCCCATGGTGCTCTCTGGCCTCAAGACCTGGCTCGAGACCGGTGAGCTGCTCACCACGCCCGGGTCGCTGATGTACGCCTGAGGGCGTCGAGGATCACCCTTGCGATGAAGATCATGGAGACCCCAAGGTCTCGAGCCGCCCCTTGCTCCTCTTGGAGCGCTTGCCATTGACGTTCGCGGCCCGGCCGGGCCGGGCGTCGGAGGCGGACAGGCCGAGCGTCAGGACGCCGAAGCCGGCGCCGAGGAGGCACACGCCGGCCCAGCCGTGCGTGGCGTAGAGCGCGCCCGCGGTCACGGACCCCGCGGCGCCACCGAGGAAGTAGCAGACCATGTACGCGCTGTTGATCCGGCTCCGAGCGTCCGGACGGAGCGCGTAGATCACCGCCTGGTTGGTGATCTGCATGCCCTGCGTGCCGATGTCGAGCACGACGATGCCGGCGATGAGGGCCCCCAGGGAGGTCCGCCCGGCCCACAGCAGGGCGAAGGAGCCGGCCAGGAGCACCCCGGCCCCGACCGTCGTTGCCGTCGCCCGGGCGGAGTCGGCCAGCTTGCCCGCCAGGTTGGCCGCCAGGATCCCCCCGGCCCCGACGAGCCCGAAGAGCCCGATCACGGCGTTGGAGTAGCGGTAGGGGCTCCCCGAGAGCAGGAAGGCGAGCGTGGTCCACAGCACGCTGAAGGCGGCGAACGCGCAGGCTCCGTGCCAGGCCCGCCGCCGGAGCACCGGCTCATCGACGAGGAGGCGGAGCGACGAGCCGACCAACTGGGCATAGGTGCGCTGCGGACGGGCGCGCTCGGCGGGAGCGCGCGCCACAAGATGACGGCGAAGCAGACCATCAGGGCGGCCGAGAGCCAGTAGATGGCCTGCCATCCCGCCGCCTGCGCCACGAGTCCCGACACGGTGCGGGCGAGCAGGATGCCCAGCAGGAGTCCCGTCATGATGCGGGCCACCACCCGGCCCCGGCGCTCTTCGGGCGCCAGGTCGGCCGCGAACGGGATCATCACCTGTCCGGCCACCGAGGCGCCGCCCACTGCGACCGAGGCGACGGCGAAGAACCACAGGTTGGGGGCGGCTGCGCAGGCCACCAGGGCGACGGCGGCGACGCAGAAGAGCCGGGTGACCAGAGCCCGGCGGGGGTGAAGATCGCCGAGCGGGACGATGAGCAACAGGCCTATCGCGTAGCCGATCTGGGTGGCGGTGATGATCGACGACGTGGCGCCCGGGCCACTGTGAAAATCGCGCGCCACCTCGTGCAGCACGGGCTGGGCGTAGTAAAGGTTCGCCACCACCGCGCCCGTCGCAACGGCGATCAGCGCGACGAGCGCACGCGAGAGGTCCGGCTGATGGGTGGAGGCGGCGGGATCCGGTCCGGGCCGGCTCAGATGGTCCCGCCACGGCGGCTCTCGGCGGTGACGCCGGTGAGCGCGGTCAGGATTAGTGGCACGCCCACGAAGGCGAGCCAGACGCCGAAGACCAGTGCGAGCACGGTGACGAAGGCTCCCATGCCGAGCACGAAGGGCCAGATGGAGGAGCCGGGGAAGGCGTCGATGTCCCCGGCTCCGTCCGCCATGTTCGCGTCGTCGCGGTCGGAAGGACGTTCGCCGGCGGCCGGGATCTGGCCCCAGAAGAAGTACTTGTGACCGTGGAAGCGTCGGTACCAAAAGAAGTAATACAGGCCGGGCAAGAAACCGAGGAGCGTGGCTCCGAGCAGCATCAGGCCTCCGCCGTCTTCGTAGCTCCAGAACCAGTACACGAGGCCGATGAGCCCGAAGAAGGCTCCGAGGAACAACAGGAAGACCGCCGAGACCTTCATACCGTGGTCGTGACCTTCCCGTTGGAGTGCCCGTTGGTGTGGGCGTCCTTCCCGTGGGGGACGGTGAGCGCGTCGGGGTGGTTGTAGTCCCACGTGGGGCGCTCAGACCGGATGGGTGGAAGGTGCGTGTAGTTGTGGTGGGGCGGCGGTGAGGTGGTGAACCATTCGAGCGTGTGGCCGTCCCAGGGGTTGTCACCCGCGGGGATGGGGTTGCGCCACGACACGAAGAAGTTGACGAGCAGGAAGGCGAACGAGATCCCGATGATGAACGCGCCCACCGTCGACACGACGTTGTAGCTCTGCCAGCCGAGGTTGGACGGGTAGCTGGCCACGCGCCGCGGCATGCCCAGGAGGCCGACCACGTACTGGGGCATGTAGCAGATCCAGAACCCGATGAACATCAGCCAGAAGTGCCACTTGCCCAGGTTCTCGCGCAGCATGCGGCCGAACATCTTGGGGTACCAGTAGTAGACGCCCCCGAAGCCGGCGAAGACCGCGGTCCCGAAGAGCACCTGGTGGAAGTGCGCCACCACGAAGTAGGTGTCGTGGGTGGCGAAGTCGATTGGTGGCGACGCCAGCATGATGCCGGTGATGCCGCCCATGAGGAAGGCGAACAGGAACCCGACGCAGAAGAGCATCGGCGTGGTGAACGTGAGCTGGCCGTGCCACATGGTGCCGATCCAATTGAAGAACTTGATGCCGGTCGGCACCGCGATGAGCAGGCTCAAGAAGGAGAAGAAGGGCAGCAACACGGCACCGGTGGTGAACATGTGGTGGGCCCACACGCCGGTCGACAGGGCCGCGATGGCCATGGTGGCGAAGACCATGCCCTTGTAGCCGAAGACCGGCTTGCGCGAGAACACCGGGAGGATGTCGGTCACCATGCCGAAGAAGGGCAAGGCGAGGATGTAGACCTCGGGGTGGCCGAAGAACCAAAAGAGGTTCTGCCACAACAGAGGCGACCCGCACGAGACCATGGCGTGCCCGTTCACGAGGTGACACCCGGTGGCGGTGTAGATGTGGGTGCCGAAGTGGCGGTCGCAGAACAGCATCACCACGGCGGCGGTCAGCACCGGGAAGGCGATCAGGATCAGGATCCCGGTGACCAGCATGTTCCAGGTGAAGATGGGCATCCGGAACATGGTCATGCCCGGTGCGCGCAGGTAGAAGATGGTCCCGCACAGGTTGACCCCGGTGAAGATGGCGGAGAAGCCGGTGAGCGCGAGGCCCATGAGAAAGAGATCGGGCCCGGCGCCCGGGGAGCTGGTCGCGCTGGACAAGGGCGCGTAGGCCACCCAGCCGAACTGCGCCGCGCCGCCGGCGACAAAGAAGCTCATCAGAATGGTGATGGAACCGCTCAGGTAGAGCCAGTAGCTGAGCGCGTTCAAGCGGGGGAAGGCCATGTCGGGCGCGCCGACCTGCAGCGGCACGATGTAGTTGGCCAGGCCGCCGAAGGCGATCGGCCCGGCGAAGAGGTACATCATCAAGGTGCCGTGCATGGTGAAGAGCGCGTTGTACTGCGAGAAGCTGAGCAGCGACGCGTGCGGCGAGGACAGCTGCAGCCGCATGATCAGCGCCATGATCCCCGAGAGGTAAAAGATCACGATCGCCGTGATCATGTAGCTGAGCCCGATGACCTTGTGGTCGGTGGACGTCAGCCACTTGAGGATGCCGGTGGGTCCGTGCTCCTCGTGGCCGCCGCCGTGCGGCTCGTGCCCCTCGCCCGGAGCCCCGGGCGGGAGGTGGAGCTCTGTCGGCTCGTGTGTGCCGGGTGGGGCGATGACGTCAGTCACCGGCTAGTGCACCTCCTGAATTTCCTGTGTTCCCGCTGGACGAGGTTCCCGAGTTGCCTGAATTCCCAGAGTAGCTGGGCACGGTCCCGTTGTTGGAGGCGTGCAGGTCGGCCGGGAGCTGGCCGATGGAGTTGGGGTGCGCCCGCTGGTAGGCCCCCGTGACACGCAGCCAGGACTGATAAGTCGCTGGGGACACGGAACGGACGTTGAAGAACATGAGGGAGTGATAGAGGCCGCACAGTTGGGTGCATTGGCCGCGGTAGACGCCGTCGTGCAGCACGTTGAGGTCAAAATAGGTGGAGTACCCCGGGGTGGCGTAGCGGCTGAAGTTGAACTGGGGCACGTAGAAGCCGTGGATCACGTCGTAGGAGTCGAGCTGGACCCGGACGGTCTCGCCGGTCGGCACGACCATGGTTGGCGCGTCGGTGGTCTGGCCGATGATCTTGACGCCGTTGGGGTACTCGAACTCCCAACCCCACTGGAAGGCGTAGACGTGGACCTTGGCGTAGGGGTGGGGCGAGACGGCGGTGACGGTGTTCTCGACGAGCACCGTGGCGACGAACAGCCCGAGGACGATCAGGATCGGGACGACGGTGTAGATGACCTCGGTGAGCGTGTGGTACTGGGTCTGCACCGGCACCTCGTCGGAGCGGTGGCGATAGCGCAGCACCGCCCACAGGATGAGCAAGAAGACGAACCCGCCCACGACGATGCTGGCGATGAAGAATCCTTGCCAGAGGTGGAAGGTGGACCGGCCTTGGCTGGTGGATCCGTCGTGAAACCCGAAGCTCGGCAGCTGGCACCCGGTGAGGAGCAGCGCGCCGAGGGCGACAACGGCGGCGGCCAGACGGCGTGGGGTCTTGCGGCCCGGAGCAGGGGTTTCGCGTGTGTCGGGAGGAGGGCTGGTCAGTGACGAGTCCACGGCGCCGACACTATCGAACCCCGCAAAAAAACTGGAATTGGCGACCCGGCGAGGCGCAGGCCGGTGCGCTCAATGCGGGTTGGCCTGGGGCGGGTTCCCCGCCTCGTTGGCGGCCCAGGTGAAGACGCCCCGCGCCATGGTGGAGGTGGCACGGGCCGCCCGAGCCGCGAACACCTGCTGGCGGGCCCCCTGGATGCCCTCGTCGCCCGGATCGGCCAGCCAGGCGTGCTCGGCCAGGTGGCCGGCGATGCGCAGCGCCTCCTCGGCGGCCTCGGGTTCTGACTCGGGTGCATCCGCCGCCAACGCCAACAGCTCGAGCGCGCGGTCGGCCAGAGCCCCGGCTCCGCCGGCCAACGCGGCCAGCTCGGCCGCGAGGGCGCGCTCGGCCGCCGGCTTCAGCGTGGCGGGGTTGCCGTCCCACCACCCTCCGTACTGGCGCCACACCGTGTGGACGATGAACTCGGGTTCGTCGTAGACCGGCCGCAGGTACGGGCGGGCCTCGAGCCCGGCCGGTGGGCGCACCTGGTGGATGGCGTCGTCCAGGCGGCCGCCGGCGTTCATGACCGCCAGCGTCTGGTCGACCAGGGAGTCGAGCAGGTCAGCCGTGTCGGTGAGGGCCTGGCGGACCCGGTCGGCTCCCACGACGGGGAACCCGTGCCCGGGGAGCAGGAATTCGGCGTCCAGCTGCAGCATGCGGCGCAGCGCGGCGGCCCATTCCCGCGGGTAGCGCTGCACCTTCTGGGGATTGCCCGCGTTCGGCGAGGCCCAGATGAAGAGGTCACCGCAGCACAGCACCCGTTTCTCGGCCTGCCAGGTGATCGTGTGGTCGTCGGTCTCGCCCTTCTCGTGGCGCAGCGAGAAGCCGACGCCGCCGACCGAGAGGTCCAGGGTGTCGTGGTAGGTCCGGTCGGGGTAGCGGTATTCCGTGGGCCAGGTCAGGTCGCTGAAGCCGAACTGCCGCCGGTTGATGATCGTGTTGTACCCCGCGGTGAAGATGTAGCGGTCGAAGCGGGCCGGCAGGGCGTGGTGGGCGATGACCTCGGGGGCGACCCACCCCTGCTCCGCCGCCTCTTGCTCCCAGACCGGCACGCCGAAGACGTGGTCGATGTGTCCGTGGGAGTAGATCGCCGTGTTGAGTCGGGCAGGGCTCCAGGTCCGAATGTCGTCGTGGACGATCGTGGCCAGCGGAGCGCTGCCGGTGTCGACCAGGACCAGGCCGTCCTCGGTGGCGAAGGTCGAGACGTTGGCGAAGGAGGGGCAGAAGCCGACGCCGTCGGTGATCTCGACGAAACCCCCCATGTGGTCGACCGGGTGGAAGGTGGACGTCGAGATCTCCCCGCTCCACAGTCGTTCGGCGACGGACAGGACATCAGATGACACGGGACCCCCTTGGCGGACTTGGTTCGGGAGCGCCCGGCGCGCCCGGGCTCAACCGCCCGGGGACTTCTCCTGTGCGGGGGGCGTCGGCGCGTCGGCCGCGGCAGAGGTGCCGTTCTGGGCGGCGCCGTCCGCCTTCCCCTCCTCGAGCCCTTTCTCGAACTGGTTCTTGGCGGAGCCCAGGTTGCGGGCCAGCTTGGGGATGGCCGCGCCACCAAAGAGGAGCACGACCAGAACGATGGCCACGATGAGTAGGTCCGGTCCGAAAAGGTCAGCAAGCATGAGGTTCTCCTTCACCCGGGTCCACGTGGCGGTGAACGGGGTCCCAGGTTAGACCCATTCCCGTCCGGGATCTCCGCACGCCGTCGCGGCGTGCCGGAGTATTCGGAGTCAGCCGGCCAGGAGGATGCCCATGACCAGCGCCGCCACGCTGGCGACACCCCCGAGCGAGCCCCAGAGGGCGAGCTGCCCCTTGGTGCGGGCCCGCTGGTGCAGGGCCACGGCGACCCCCGCGACGATCACCACGGCGATCTTGGCCATCAGCACCGCCTTCCACGCCGAGTCCTGGGAGGCGTAGTGGACGGCGCTGACGTTCCAGATGCCGGTGGCGACGAGGACCACGAACGCCGGCCAGGCCATGCGGGCGAAGGCCCGCGCCAGCATCTTGGGGGCGTCGGCACCGATCTCCCGTGAGGGGCCGACGAGGCCCGTCATCACGATCTGCCCGCCCACCCACACGGTGGCGGCCAGGACGTGAAGGGTGAGACGGACGGTGTCGAGCGCCGGCGCCAGCACGGCGGCGTTACTTGCCCTGCCATTTCGGGGTGCGCTTCTCGGCGAACGCGACCGGCCCCTCCATGGCGTCCGCCGACGAGAAGACGACGCGCACGGCCTCTGCGTTGATCGCCCAACCCTCGGACTCGGGTACCTCGGCGGCGCGCTTCATCACGTCCTTCGAATAGCGCACGGCCAGTGGGGCGTTGGCGGCGATGCGTTCGGCCAAGGCGATCGCCTCGGGCAGCAGCGCCTGGGCGGGCACCACCTTGTTGACGAGGCCAAGGGCGTGGGCCCGCTCGGCGTCGATGGGGTCGCCGGTCATGGCGAGTTCGAGCGCCACCGCCATGGGCAGCCGTTTGGGCATACGGATCAATCCGCCCGCGCCGGCGATCAGCCCGCGCTTCGCCTCGGGGATGCCGAAGGTGGCGTGGTCGGCCGCGACCACGAGGTCGCACGACAACATGATCTCGAAGCCGCCGGCCAGCGCCGAGCCGTTGACGGCCGCGATGATCGGCTTCGGGAAGTCGCGCTGGGTCAGGCCGCCGAATCCGCCGCTCGCGCCCATGATGTCGCCCCCTTCGCCGCTGCTGAAAGCCTTGAGGTCCATGCCGGCGCTGAACGCTTTGTCGCCACTGCCGGTGAGGACGACCACCCAGCAGTCGGGGTCGTCGGTGAGCTCGTCCATGATGCCGGACATCGCCTTGCTCACCGGGCCGTTGATGGCGTTGCGCGCCTCGGGCCGGTTGATGGTGAGGATCTCCACGTTGTCGTGCCGTTCGCGCAACACTTCGTCAGCCATGGTGCTCCCTTCCTGGAGTCCGCGCCGGGGGGCGGGCGCCGGTGCGCCGCCGAGGCTATCGGCGGGCGTCAGGGGATGGGAATCTGGGGCGTGCCGTCGTTCTCGGAGGACGGCACGCCGATCTCGGGGACGAGGCTCCCGAAGGCGGTGGTGGCTGCGAGCCGCGCCCGCTTGGTGTAGACCGCGGTGAAGGCAAAGAGACTGCCGAGGACGCTGGCCGTGATGAAGGGGGACACGGCGAGGAAGGTGCCGGTGGGCAACAGGTCGGCCAGCGTCATGCGCGCGGCCGCCTCGACCACCAACCCGATGCCCCAGACCACCGAGAGCACCCGGAAGGCGTGCCGCCCCGAGGGCACCTCGTGCAGCTGGTCGAAGGCGGACACCTTGGCGGGGTCGGATCCTGCGGAGAGGTAGCGGCCGACGTAGAAGAGCGCGGGTCGTTCGTGCGTGAAGAGCGTGATGATGCAGGCGACGCCGAAGAGGGCGGTGAAGGCGGCGTCCCTGACCTTGAGCACGTAGGCGTTGCCGCCGAGCAGGGTGGAGCTGACGACGCCGACCGCGAACCCGAAGAGGACCACGGCACCGACGACGTCGACCTTGCGCTGCCGGACGAACTGCACGACGATCCAGGCGACGGAGAACCCGCCGGCGATGATGAGGGCCTGGGTGTCGGTGTGCACGTGGCGGCGCACCAAGAAGTAGACGCCGAGAGGCAGGGCGGCGCCCCAGACCAGGCTGGGGAGGTGCTCGCGCAACGAAGGGATCCCGGGCTCCCAGGACGGACCGCCACGCCCCGGCGGCCCGGGAGGTGTCCCCTCGGTAGCGTCCGCTTCCATGGCCCAAGGGTACCGCCGCCATCCCGGGATCCTGCCGCGTAGGATCCGGGTGTGACCTTTGCCGCTCACGTCCTCGAGTTCCTGGTGATCGCCGCTTTGGTCGCGGCGCTCGGCCTGGCCGCCGCCTTCGTGATCGCCCGCCACTACGTGCGCCGCCATTGGCGCCTGGTGCGCGGTCACGTCGCGACGCGCGGCGTGCTCGCCACGCTCTCCCTCCTGTCGGCGGGGCGTGAGCGCTACGGGTCGCGGGCCACACCGACGGAGCTGAGCCAGGGCAGCGCGTCGCGGGTGCGGCGGCGCATGTGGGTGGCCGTCGAGGATGCGGAGGCGGCCGTCGCCCACGCGGACGCGCACGATGCCCCGGTCGCCGAGCTGCCGGCGGTGTGCCGCTCGCTGCGCACCGTCGCCGGCGAACTGGACGGGCTGTTGCGTCTCGAGCGACGGTTGCCCGCGAGTGCCGCTCGCAGCGACTCGGTGCGGCTCCAAGTGTCCGAGGTCATCCGCGCCTCTCGGGACGTGCAGGCGGCCGCGCTGCGGGCCGGGAGCGATGCCACCGAACCGCAGGTCCGCTCGCTGGTGCGCCATGCCCGCGACGAGGTCGACATCGTGTCGGCCGCCTTGTCGCGGATGCGCTCGGTGGCACAGCCCCGCTGAGTCCAGCGTCCTCGCCGCACCGGCGCGCCCTGGCGCGCCTGCCAAGCTGGTCGGATGCTTGAAGCCCCGAGCCTGCTCGGCGAGGGCTTCGTCGTCGGCGTGGCGACGTCGGGGTACCAGGTCGAAGGAGGCTTCAACGGAGACGGCGAGCCGCACAACAATTGGTCCGGCTGGGAAGGCGTGGGCCGGGTCGCGCGTTCGGGGGTGGCGTGCGACTTCTGGCGCCACCCCGAGGAGGCTCTGGAGCGCGCGGCCGCCATCGGGTGCAACGCGTTCCGGCTCTCGGTGGAATGGGCCCGGCTGGAGCCCGCGCCGGGCAGCTTCGATGCGGCGGCGCTCGAGCGCTACGCCGAGATCCTCTCCATGTGCTCGGCGCGGGGCCTGGAGCCCATGGTCACGTTGCACCACTTCACCCACCCGTCGTGGCTGGGCGAGGAGTTCTGGCTCCGACCCGGCTCGCCCGACATCTTCGCTCGCCACGTCGCCCGCGTGGTGCCCGCCCTCGCGCCGCACTGCCGCCGTTGGGTGACGGTCAACGAGCCCAACGTCGTCATGCTCATGGGGTGGATCGAAGGCGCGTGCCCGCCGGGCCGTCGCATGGCCGTGGCCGACGCCTTCTGCGCCCTCGACAACCTCTTGACCGCGCACGTCTTGGCGGCCGACGCCGTCACCGCCGTGCAGCCGCAGGCCGAGGTCACCATCAACACCAGCTCTTCATCGATCTACGAGCTGGACCGCATGCTGTTGGACCTGCTCGAGCTGCGCCACGCCGACGTGGACCCGAGCGACGTCGACCGCTACGTGGACGAGCGGCGAGCCGTCCACGATGCCGCCTTTCCTCCGCGCCACGCCGGGGAGGTCGCCGTGCGCCGCTACTTCGCCGCCGTGTCGCCCTACGGTGCGGCGCGTGAGCCCGGTCAGGGGGCGGTCTGGGGCCGCCTGCGCGGCCTGACCCGGCGCCAGGCCCCGCGCCGGGTGATCTCGGCCGTGCACGCGTCGCCGCGTGGTCGCACGCTCGACGCCGTCGGCTTCGACTGGTACGACCCCGTGGCCAGCCGCGCCATGCGAGTCCCGGGGCGCCGTCGCACCGACGGCACGCGCGACTGGTCTTTCGGGCGCGCCCTCTGGGACGTCGAGCCACATCCGGAGGCGCTGCGGTCATGGTCCGCCACCGAGGCGGCGTTGCGCCCCGGGCTTCCGCTGTGGATCGTCGAGAACGGGATGGCGACCCAGGTGCGAGACGGGCGTCCCTTACCCCGCGCCGACGGCATGGACCGGCCGCGCTACGTGCGTGAGCACCTGGGGGCGGTGGCCGACGCGGTGGCGGCCGGAGTCCCCGTGCGCGCCTACATGCACTGGTCCCTCGTCGACAACTACGAGTGGGGTACCTACGAGCCGCGTTTCGGCCTCTTCGGTCTGGACCGCACGGACCCGGCGGTGGTGCGCTGGATGGAGACCGACGCCCAGGGCAACGACGCGGCGGGGGAGTTCGCCCGGGTGCTCGCCGGTCTGCGCGCCGGGGACCGCACGGTCCTCGAGCACCCGGCCTGAGCTGGCCCCCCGAACTCAGCCGGCCGAGTCTTCTCCCGGCGCCGCCTCCGCCTCCGCCGGCCCGACGATCTCCCGTTTCTCCCGGCGGCGGTGCCGCACGAACAAGAAGACGACGACCACCAAGATCAGGCCGAGCAGGACCTCGGACGCGATCCCGCTCGCCTTTTCGACTCGCTCCCCGACGAAGTACCCGAGGAGCACGTAGAGGAGACCCCAACAGATGCCGCCGAGTGCGTTGGCGGGCAGGAAGACGCGGTAGTGCAACTTGGACATGCCGGCGAGCCCCGGGACCACGGCGCGCAGGAAGGCGGAGAAGCGGCCCACGAAGACGGCGATCGCCCCGCGCCGGCTCAACTGGTCGAGCGCGCTGGCGATCCCCTTCTGGCGCTTGCGCAGCGGGCCGAGCCGCAGCAACTGGTGGCCCCAGCGATCGCCGATGGCGTACCCCACGGAGTCACCCACGATGGCGCACACCACGACGACGGCGACGATGCCACCGAGGCTGACGCCACCCTTGGAGGCCAGCACGCCGCCGAGTATGGCGGCAGTCTCGCCAGGAAACACGAACCCGAGCATGACGGAGTCCTCCGCGAAGACGAGCAGGCCGATCAGCGTGTAGGCCTGCCATCCGTGCAGAGAGAGCAGCGGCTGCAGCAACCGGCTGATCATGGGGCGCCCGCGGTGGTGGCCGTCTTCGGTCGGCGCGGCGGGCCGGTCACACGGCGAACGTCAGTTGACGGCGCGGAGGGTGTATTCGCGCGGGGTGAGCTGGCGCCGGCGGGTCTCCACCTGGGCCGTGAAGTCGAGTCCGCGGGCGAGGTGGGTCAGGATGTCCGCCTGCCCCTGGGGGCGAGCCAGCATCCAGCTGTGTCCTCCCGGCACCCATAGCACCGGTGAGCGCGCGATGGCGGCGAACTCCAGCGCGGTGTGCCCGGGCGTGATGCGGTCGAAACACCCCCACTCGTTGAGGATGGGGATCTGCTGGGCCACCAGGTGGCGCACCTCGCTGCGCTGGTCCACGCCCATGAGCATGCTCCCCACGGGAAGCGTCTGGGACACGGTGCGGATGTTGTGGCGCATGTCAGGCAGCACGGCACGCACCGTGGAGTACATGCGTCCGAGGGCGAGGTCGGGCAGGTCGAACACGACGGCCGCGATCATGTCGATCATCGGCGCCACATCGGGGAGGAACGGCGAGAGCAAGGTCGGGATGACGCCGGTGCGCTCCTTCCAGGCCGGCGTGCTCACCCCGTCGCGATAGATCAGCCCGAGGGTGCGCCGCGGGTGGTCGTGCGCGAACTGCACGGCGACGGCGCCGCCCATGGAGTGGCCCAGCAGCACGACGGGCCCGGCGTCGACCTTGTGCACGATCGCCATGACCTGGTTGGCCAGGTTCTCGATCGAGACGTCTTGCCAGTCGAGCGGGTCGCTGCCGCCGAACCCGGGCAGGCTGGGGTTGATGACGCGCCAACCCATCTGCTCGGCCAAGCGTGCGCTCTCGCGCCAGTACATGCCGCCACCGGCGAAGTAACCGTGAATGTTGACCGCCCACACCGGTGGTGACCCGGGCCCGTCGGGCCCGTGCACGTCGGCGTTGTCCGAGACGGCGAAGCGGAGCCGCCGGCCCTCGGACATCATCGAGCTGGGGACCATCCTGATGGTGGGGGACTTGCGAATCTTGCGGGCGTACTGGTCCCGCACCACCCCCAGGCCGTGAGCGGCGTGGCCGGCGTCCACGAGCTGGACGGGGGAGGGACCATCCGACGGGGCGATGATGGCGCCCGAGATCTGCAGGGAGTCCTCGGATTCCGGGACCGGCGCACTCCTCGACCTCGAAAACGGAACCGCCATGTGATACTCCAGTCCCGCGCTCACCTGGCGCGTTGCTCACGACGACCCGCCAGAGGCACGGGCCCTGCAAACCCACGGTATCCGAATCGGGCCGCAAATCGGCAATTCGCGCGTGCACGGAGGCGTCGGGGCTGCGACGATAGGTGCATGCGAGCCGACATCGTCATCCGGGGAGGCACCGTGATCGACGGCACCGGTGCCCCTGGTCGCCCGGTCGACCTCGCCGTCACCGGCGGCAAGATCAGCGGCATCGGCACGCACCTGGAGGGGCAGCGCGTCCTCGATCCGCGGGACCAGGTCGTCTCGCCGGGCTTCGTCGACATCCACACGCACTACGACGCGCAGGTGTTCTGGGACCCGGACCTGACGCCCTCCTCTTTTCACGGGGTGACCACCGTCATCGCGGGCAATTGCGGCTTCTCCATCGCACCGATCCGCGCCGAGGGCGTCTCGCTGCTGGCCCGCACCCTCCAACACGTCGAGGACATGAGCTTCGACACGCTGGCGGCCGGCGTGCCCTGGGACGAATTCGAGACGTTCTCTCAGTATCTCGACGCTGTGTCGGCGCGGGGCGTGGCGCTCAACTACGGGTGCTACGTCGGCCACACCGCCGTCCGGCTCTACGTCATGGGCGAGGACGCCTACGAGCGCGCCGCCACCGCGGACGAGATCGCGCTCATGCAAGCGGTCGTTGCCGATGCCATGGCGGGGGGCGCCGCCGGCTTCGCGTCGAGCGCCTCGCCGACCCACAACGGCGACCATGGCCGGCCCGTGCCGTCCCGGGTGGCCGACTTGGCCGAGTTGCGCGCGCTGCTCGAGCCGGTCAAGCAGTGCGGCCGCGGTGTCGTGGCGCTGCTGCCGGGTGGCGTGTTTCCCAACCAGGAGGTCTTCCGGCTCCAGCGCGAGGTGGGGCGGCCCTTCACCTGGACCGCCTTGCTCACGGTCAAGGGGTACCCGTACTACAAGAGGGTCATCGCCGAACACGACGCGGCATGGGCCGACGGGGTCGAGGTGTGGCCGCAGGTGTCGTGCCGGCCGCTCGTCTTCCAGATGAACCTGTCCGAGCCGTTCACCCTCAACATGCGCCCGACGTTCGCCGCGCTCATGGGCAAGTCCAAGGAGGAGCGCGTCGCCGCCTACCGGGATCCGGCCTGGCGCGCCTCGGCCTGGGAGGACGTCAGCGGGAAGGCAGGCGGGTTCCCGCTGAATTGGAGCGCCATCTCGGTGGCCGAGTCGCCCTCGCATCCCGAGCTGGCCGACCATCCCGTGGCGGTGTTGGCCGAGGAGCGGGGCTGCACACCGCTCGACGTGATGCTCGACGTCTCACTCGACGACGACCTCGAGGCGCGCTTCTGGTCGGTCCTGGCCAACGACGACACCGAGGGCATCGCCTGGCTGCTGCCGCGTGACAACGTGCTGCTCGGCCTGGCCGACTCGGGCGCGCACGTCTCGCAGCTGTGTGACGCCTGCTTCTCGACCGACCTCCTCGGCAACTGGGTGCGCGAGCGGGGAGTCATGCCGCTCGAGCGGGCCATCCACAAGCTGACCGGCGAGCCGGCCGCCGTCTACGGCCTGCACGACCGGGGGACGATCGAGGTCGGCAAGGCGGCCGACTTGTGCGTGTTCGACCCCGAGACCGTGGCGCCGGGGCCCCTGCACCGCATCCGCGATTTCCCCGCCGACGGCGAGCGTCTCACCGCGGACGACCCGGTGGGGATGACCCACACGCTGGTGAACGGCGTGCCGATCCGGGTCGACGGCGCGCCGTGCCCGGAGGGCCTGTCCGCCCGCCCGGGAGTCGTGCTGCGCGGTTGAGCCGACCGCCCTGGCCCGGCCGGAACCGGTCCGGCGGCACCGGCCCGTCGGCCTTCCTAAAGGCATTTATGCATGTTGTCGAATACACATGCAGTCAGCAGCCCTCACGGGGAGACGCCTGGGACTGTATACGGCGCGCGTATACAACCAGGAAGGGATCCTCTCCGCGTGGTTCGGTGCGCATACATATGCACGACGACTGCATAACGACCCTGGGCGGCTACGTGACGTCGCGACGGAAAGTCGTGAAGTAGCCGAGGGCGAGCGGCACCAGGCCCCAGGCCAGCATGACGAGACCGCCCTGCCACCAGTTCAACAGATGGAACCCGGCACCTCGGCCGCCCCCGCCGAAGCCACGGGCGATGTCACCGGCCAAGGCGGCGCCGGCGCCGTTGGGGAGCCAGTTCAGGTCGTAGTGGAAGATCGCTCGGGCCAGCGCGATGAGGATGCTCTCCAAAATGAGGGTGCCGCCGATGGTGAGCAGGATCGCCGCGACCTGGTTCTTGACCAGGGTGCCGAAACCGAGGCCGAAGAGGCTCAACAAGATGGCGGAGGCGACGAGCCCCGGTACGACCGCGCCCACCTGGTCGGTCACCGAGGACGTCACACCGCCGAGGGCGGCGTTCCAGGGCAACGCCACCACCGCCACGGCCAACAGCGAGAGCAGTGCAAGCAGGACGGCCCACGCTGCGGTGGCGACGACCTTTGCGCCCAGCACGCGGGTTCGGACCGGCGTCAGCACGAGCGTCGTGGTGATGGTCTTGTGCCGGTACTCGCCGGTGACGCAGAGGACACCCATGATGGGGGCGAGGACCTCCAACCCGAAGTAGCCCGCCCCGAGCAGTTCGCGCCGCTGGCGCAGCGTCTGCACGAAGTAGAAGGTGTGACCCGGGAAGCCACCCGCCGCGGCGAGTACGGCGATGCTGATGAGGACGGTGAGGGGGAACGCGAGCGCGAAGGTCACCCACACGCCGGGCATGGAGCGCATCTTGATCAGCTCGGCACGGAGGGCGTTGATCATGCGTGCGTCGCCAAGTCCCCGAACCCCAGTCCGGCGGTGAGGGAAAGGAAGACGGACTCGAGGTCGGCGCCCTCCTGAATCAGCTCGTAGAGGACGATCTGGTTGCTGGCGAGCAAGGGCCCGACCTGCTCCGGTGTGACGGCGTCCATGGCGACCTCTTCGTTGCTGAGCCGCCGGAACGAGATGCCGGCTTGGGTCAGCACACTCGCCAGCCGATCGGCTTCGGGCGTGCGGGCGCGCATGACCAAGCCGGTCATGCCCGACGTGATCTGCTCGAGCGTCCCCTGCGCCTTGAGCTGGCCGAAGGACACGATCACGGCGTCGTCGATGGTCTGGGCCATCTCGGCCAGCAAGTGCGACGAAACGAGCACGGTCCGGCCCTCGCCCGCGAAGTACCGCATGAAGTCGCGCAGCCACGCGATGCCCTGCGGGTCCAGACCGTTGGACGGTTCGTCGAGGATCAGCACGTCGGGGTCACCGATGAGCGCGGTCGCCAGCTCGAGCCGCTGGCGCATCCCCATGGAGAAGCCACCGACCTTGCGTTTGGCGTCCGCGCCGAGGCCGACCAGCTCGAGGACCTCGTCGGCTCGCTTGTCGTCGTGGCCGCCGGCGCGGGCCGCCATCCGCAGGTGGGTGCGCGCTTTGCGGGCCGGGTGGAAGCTGGTTGCCTCCAACACCGCCCCCACCGTGCTCGAGGGGTTCTCCAGCTCGGCGTAGCGGCGACCTCCGATGGTGGCCGTCCCAGCCGAGGGGTGGACCAGGCTCAGCAGCATGCGCAACGTCGTCGTCTTACCCGATCCGTTCGGCCCGAGGAACCCGGTGACTCGCCCCGGCTCGACGGTGAAGGACAGGTTGTCCACCGCCAGCACTGGCCCGAAGTGCTTGGTCAGGCCACGGAACTCGATCGGCAGGCCGCGGGGTGGTGAGCCGACGGTCACTGTGGCGTCGCGCGCTCGATGAGCTCGTCGGGCAGCAGGAGTCGTACGGACACGGCCAGCTCGTCGTAGACCCGCGTCATGGTGGACCAACCGTTGATCCATCCGATGAGCGCCGAGTACCAGACGTGGCCGATCATGCGCGCGCGGTCCGACATGTCGGGGATGTCGGGTTCGCCCATGGCGCGCGAGATGATGCCCTCCATGAGCAGTGTGATCTGCTGTTGGCAGCCGACCGCGGCCGGATCGGGTGAGGAGAGAGAGGTGAAGACGGCGGCGACGAGCTTGGGCTGGCGGCCCATGGCGCGCAAGGCACGGTCGAGGACGTCGAGCACGCGGTCGGCGGGGTGCTCCTCGCGCGGCGGGTGCTGGACCATACGAGTGTCGAGCATCTCGACCCAGTGCACGAGGGTGGCCGCCAGGAGGTGGTCCTTGCTCGTGAAGTAGCGGTACACGGTGCCCATGGCCACGTCGGCGCGGGCCGCGACGTCGCGCATTTGGACCCCCTCGTAGCCGCCCTCGAGCCCGAGCGCCATGGCGGCGTCGATGACGCGTTGGCGCCTGGCCTGCTGGGCGCGGGTGAGCGGGCGGGCCAGCGTCTGCTCCATCCCGACAGCGTATCCGCACCGTCACCTGGGTCTTCAGGAACGGGGCCACTACGCTGGCTTGCCATGCCAGGACAGAGTCCCGGGCGCGAGGCGGCTGTCGTGCCCCTCGACGCGTACGCCGATCCGATGGCAACCACCGACGGGCGAGTGCCGGGCGAACGGGGACGCCAGACCCGCCAGCGACTGCTCGACGCCACGGTCGAGCTCCTCAGCACCACCTCGTGGCGGTCGGTGAAGGTGACCGACATCGCGCGGCGGGCGCGTACGTCCCCGGCAACCTTCTACCAGTACTTCGGCAACGTGGAGCAGGCCATCCGAGTACTGGCCGAGGGCATGGTCGACCAGGCCGCGCGGTTGGCCGAGCTGGTCGGTGGCGACTGGTCCGACGAGCGCAGCTGGGACACCGCGCGCACGGTGACCGAAGGCTTCTTGTCCTACTGGGAGGACAACCGCGCCGTCTTCCGAGTGGTCGACCTGGCGACCGAGGAGGGCGATGCGCAACTGCGCGGCATCCGAGTCCGCGCGCTCAACGCAGTGACCGTCGCCTTGGCTCAGGTCATCGTGGCCGCCTCACCCGTCGACAGAGGACCGAGCGCGGCGACGTGCTCGCCCGCCGGTGCGGACCCCATGGCCGTCGCCGGGACGCTGGTGGCCATGTTCGCCAGCGTGTCGGCCCACCGCTACGGCTTCGAGTTCTGGGGGATTCGCACGTCCAACCTCATCGACTCGCAGGCTCGCATGTTGCACTGGGCCGTCACCGGCCGACCCGCGCCCGCGCCCGAGATCCCGCTGCGGGAGGCGACCAGGCCGCGCACCGGACCCGTGTTGGGCGGTGCCACGGCTCCCCGCCGCCGCGGCGCGATCCCTACTTGAGGGCGACCGGGTTGAGCGGCGAGCCGAGTGCGTTCGTGAGCGGCAGCGGCGTGGCGTCGAGCAAGAACGCGTAGCGGCCGTCCGCGGCGCAGTCGTCGGCCAGCGTATCGAGCACCCAGTTCTGTCCCTGAGTCATGCCCATCTCCACCAGATGGAGAAGGTGGACGGGCAGGTACAGGTCCTCGTGCGGGCTGGGGAAGACCTCGAAGACCAACGTGTCGGTGGCGACCGCCGCCACGTCGTGCGCGTGGAACCACGCCGCGGTCTCGATGGTCAGCCCGGGCGACGGGTAGGTGTAGGCGATCAGGTCGCGCTGGCCGGGGGCCAGGTGGACCATCTGGCCCGTGCGCACCAGGAGGATGTCACCGGGTTCGACGGCGAGCCGGGCCTGCTCGCAGGCGGCGTCGAGGTCAGCGGGCGTGATCGGGTAGCCCGGCTCGAGCACCTGGCGGCCGAGGGCGCGGGCCACGTCGAGCAGGACGCCGCGGCTCACGACCGTCGTGAGGCGGTGGATGCCGCCGCGGGCCGCGCCCGCGGCCGTGACATCCGTCGCCGGATAGCCGTTGTAGAGCACCCCGGCGTAACTGACGTGCGCCAGGGCGTCCCAGTGCGTCGCCGCCTGGGTGGACATGGTGAAGAGGTCGTCGTTGGCGCAGATCCATTCGGGGTCGGGGCTGAGGGGCTGGTTCACCTGGGCCATGCTGCGGCTGGGGTTGATGCGTCCCTCCACCTGGCCCATCTGGATGCCCTCGGCTTCGGACAGCGGCAACCCCAGGGCGAAGGCGCGCCCCGACTCGACGGAGGCCGCGGCCCGGCGTCGCGCCGCGTCGTCCACCAGGTTGAGCGTGCCGAGCTCGTCGTCGGGGCCCCACCGGCCCCAGTTGCGCACCCGGGCGGCCACCTCGGCGAACGCGGCGGGGACGGGCATGGCGCGCACACTACCCCCGCCCCGATATCGGGTCCCTGGAGGAGCAACGGACTCCGGTTGTCGCGCACCGGCGGGGCGACGATACTGAGAGCGCGCGAGTTGGTTCGCGGACGCCCAGGGAGGCAAATACCATGACGAAGATACGTGCGGCGGTCTGCACGGGGCTGCACGAGCCCTGGAAGACTGAGGAGATCGAGATCGACCCTCCGGGCAATCGCGAGGTGCGAGTGAAGATGGTGTGGTCCGGCATGTGCCACTCCGACGAGCACCTGCGCAGCGGCGACATCAGCCAGACGCCCGAGGTGCTCGAGATGATGGGCGTGAAGTCCATGTTCCCGGTGGTTGGCGGCCACGAGGGCGCGGGCATCGTCACCGAGGTCGGTGACAACGTGACCCAGGTGGCGGAGGGCGACCACGTCGCCGTTTCGTTCATCCCCTCCTGTGGCACGTGCCACTGGTGTGCCTCCGGCCGTCAAAACCTCTGCGACCTCGGGATGATGACGCTGGCGGGCGGCATGATCAGCGACGGCACCTACCGCTATCACCTGGCGGGCGAGAACCTGAACCGGATGGCGCAGTTGGGGACGTTCGCCGAGGAGATGGTGTGCCACGAGAACTCCCTCGTACGCATCAACCCGTGGGACAACATGAAGGCGGCCGCGCTCATCAGTTGCGGGATCGCCACCGGATTCGGCTCGGCCGTCGACCGCGGGAAGGTCAAGCCGGGCGAGACCGTGGTGGTCGCCGGCTGCGGCGGTGTGGGCTCGGGCGCCATCCAGGGCGCGCGCATCGCCGGGGCGCGGCACGTCATCGCGGTGGACCCGGTGCCCTTCAAGCTCGAGCGGGCCAAGGAGATCGGCGCGACGCACACCGCGGCGTCGCTGCTCGACGCCCAGATGATGCTGCCGGAGCTGACCATGGGCCGCAACGCCGACGTGGTGATCCTGACGCCCGGCGTGCTCAAGGGTGACCTCATCGCCGCGGCCTGCGCCTGCGGCTCCAAGGATGCCCGCATCGTGGTCACGGCGATCGCGCCGTTCGACCAGATGGACGTGCAGCTCAACCTGTTCGGCCTGGCCATGTTCAACCAGTCGGTGCTGGGCACTGTCTTCGGCTCCCAAAGCCCCCGCGTTCAGGTACCGAATTTGCTCAACCTCTACGCGGCGGGCCAGCTCGAGATCGACGAGCTGATCTCCCAGGAGTACACGCTCGACCAGGTGCAGCAGGGCTACGACGACCAGGCGGCCGGGACGATCATCCGGGGAGTCGTCACGTTCGACGACTGAGGCCGGCCTGGGTGACGGAGCCGCTCGTCGGCCCGATCAACGGCCGAGGTGGCGGCTGAAGCCCTCGGGGATCACGAGGTCGTCACGGTGCAGCTGGTGGATGGACGCGTGCCCCAGTCCGAGCAAGGCCGACTCCATGCCGCTGCGCATGATGTCGAGCACGTTCTCCACGCCGGCCTGCCCGTTGGCCGCGAGGCCCCAGAGGTAGGCGCGACCGATCATCACCGCCTTGGCGCCGAGCGCGATGGCCTTGACGGCGTCGCTGCCGCGTCGGATGCCCCCGTCGAGAAGGACCTCGATCTGGTCGCCGACCGCCTCCGCGACGGCGGGCAGCGCCCGGATGGTCGCCGGGGTCCCGTCGAGGTTGTTGCCGCCGTGGTTCGACACCGAGATGGCGCTGACGCCGGCGTCCACGGCCCGTTTGGCGTCGTCGACGCGGGTCACGCCCTTGAGCATGAAGGGCCCTCCCCACTGCTCGCGCAACCAGGCGACGTCGTCCCAGCTCGGTGGCGGCGTCTGCATCCATTCGCCGTAGGCCCCGAAGAAGGTCGGCCCCGGCGTGCCCTTCTCCACCATGTTCGGTGTCCTGAGGTCCGGCCGTTTCCCGGTCCGGGCGAACGAGAGGAACCAGCGCGGATTGGCCAGGGCCTCGGGGGCGAAGCGCAGCATGGCGCGCAGGTTCACCGTCTCGGGGATGGTCGGACTGCCCCAGTCGTGTCCGTGGGAGAACGACCAGTCCAAGGTCGCGATGAGGCCGACCGCTCCGGCGGCACGCGCCCGCTCGACCCGGGCGGCGATGTCGTCGCGGGTGCCGATCCAGTAGATCTGGAAGAACGTCTGCGGGCAGGCCGCCACGACCTCCTCCACCGGCATGGAGGCGAAGGAGCTGAGGCCCATGGCGGTGCCGCGTGCGGCCGCGGCCCGGGCCACGGCCACTTCGCCCTCGGGGTGCACGGCCTGGACACCGGTCGGTGAGAGCAGCACCGGGAACGAGATCTCTTGCCCCATGACCTTGGTGGCCAGGTCCCGGCTGTCGGCGAGCCCGGCCACGTGCGGGGCGAACCCGAGCTCCGCGAACGCGGCCACGTTGTCCTCGACGGTGATCCCGCGCTCGGAGCCGGCGATGAGCGCCCCGTAGACGGACTTGGGCAGCCGCCGCTTCGCCCGTCGCTGCGCTTCGGCCACCGTCTCGAACCACTTGTTAGCCATCTCGAACCTCTCGTGATGCCGCGCCCGCCCCTCACCCCCAACGGGAGCCTCGGCGACCGGGAGACTCTATGCCGGTGGCTCCGTCCCTATCATCATGGACCCATGAGCACCGAGCTCCGTTCTGCGCTGCCGGCGGACGTCCCCGCGGTGCTGGCACTGTGGGAGGCGTCGGCCGCGCCCACCTCCACCGACACGCACGAGGCGCTCGAGTGTCTCCTCGAACGGGACCCGGGCGCGCTCATCGTGGCCGAATCGGCGGGAGAGGTCGTCGGCTCCGTCATCGCGGGTTGGGACGGCTGGCGGGGCTCCGTCTACCGGTTGGCGGTGGCGCCCGCCCATCGCCGGCACGGTCTCGGCCGGAGGCTCTTGCACATGGCCGAGCACCGCCTGACGGCGCTCGAAGTGCGTCGGATGCACGCGATCGTCGTGGGGACGGACGCCCGCGCGGTGGCCTTCTGGGAGGCGACGCGCTGGGAACACCAGCACGATCAGCTCCGTTACGTCAGGAGATAACAAGGGCGACGGTTCTCACTCCGGCGCGGGTGGGGTGATCGGCGCGGGCCGGTCGAGCTCGTGCATCAGGGGCCGGCGGTACCGGGCGTCGATCTGGCCAATCACGTTCTCGAGCGAAGGCGCATACCCGTCGTCGGTGTTGACGACCACGACCGGGCACGACAGCGCGAGCGGCTCGTGCAGCTGGGCTTGGAGGCGCTCGGCGAGCGGCATGAGCTTCTGCAGCCGGCGGTCGCCGCATAAGGGGTCGTCGCGCATCCTGCGTTCGAAGCGCTCGAGCGAGCGCCCACTCTGGCAGTGCACGTTCACCAGCACGGACCATGGTGCGAGGCGCCTCGCCACGTCGGGCTCGCTCACGCCCCGGTAGAAGGTCTGCTCCGCGACGAAGCTCACGCCGTGTTGCAGCCACAGTTCCATCGTCCGGTAGAAGGGCTCGATGCCGGGCGGCCCGAGCTCGAAGGCGCGGGCGCGGGTCCGCCAGATCCCGTGGACGAGGCGGTCCTTGGACAGGACCGGCAGGTCGAGGCCGTTGGCGAGGGCATGCGCCAGCGTCGTCTTGCCCGAACCGGGTGGACCGCTCACGAGGACGGCCAGCGGGGCTCGCTCGTGCACCGCCGCACGGTACCGCACCGTCCCACCGCATCGTCGGCTCGGGGGTCTTCCTGGCGCCGCTGTGTTCAGTCCGAGGTCGAGTCAGTCCGAGGTCGAGTCAATCCGAGGTGAGCTCCTCGACCCGAGGTCGTCGTGCAAGGTCCGCGACGACCAGACGCGCGAGCGCCACGAGATACGGGGCACCAGCGGCGACCCGGTCCGTTCCCGCACGCACCCGGCCCAGACGCCGAGGCCGTACGCAGTGTCGTCGGCCACATGGAACGCCGTGAAGCGCAACGGGTCCAGCGCCTCCGGGGTGGCCGCCCAGCTACGCAGTGCCGGGAGCAGTAACGCCAGGGCCGACGCCTTGCGCGTGCGGCGGAGGGCCAGGCCCAGGACCAGTGCCGGGGCCCAGGCTCGCACCAGCCCGTCGAGCGACGGCAGGGCGGAGCGCGTCGTACCACCGCCGGCGATGTGCGTCGCCACCATGACCGGGTCCCGCACGAGGCCCACCAGCCGGCCGGCCAGGATGCCGATGGATGCGGCCAGCGCCGCCAGGGCGAGCACGGGCCGGCGCGCCAACGTCAGCATCCAGACGGCGAGCGACCACCCCGAGACGTGGACCGGTGCCAGCGCGCCTGGGTGTCGGCGGTCCAGGGGTGCGGCGGTCGTCCCGTAGAAGGCCCGGCGCGCCAGGAATGACCGGAGCGTCGCCGGACCATCGTGTTCGACGGTGCTGGCCGGCACGTAGCGGATGTCCCAGCCTGCCTCGACGAGGCGCCACGCCAGGTCCACGTCTTCGCCGCCTCGCAGGGCGGCATCGAAGAGCTCGGGACCCGTCGCGACGTCGGTCCGGACAAGCAAGGCCGCGCTCGGCACGAAGGGGATCGGGCCGTTGGGCCGCACGGGCCCCTCGCGCTCGCCCCGGTCGAGCGACGAGCGCACCGCCTCGTAGCGGGCGAGCGCCCGTGGCCGCGGCGGCGGCGCCGTCACGATCCGCGGCGCGACGGCGGCGACCAGCGGGTCGTCGAAGTGACCCAGCAGCGGGCCGAGCCACCCCGCCGCGGGCGTGCAGTCGGAGTCGACGAAGGCAACGACCGCGCTGTGAACCCGCTCGACCCCCGCGTTGCGGGCACCTGACGGGCCGACGTTGGAGGTCAGCCCGACGAACCGCGCGTGGTGCCGCTCGGCGATCTCCTTGGTGGCGCCCGCGTCGGCCGACGCGTCGTCGACGACCACGCACTCCAGTCCCTCGAGCACGCCCAGCAATCGGTCGAGCTGGGCCGGCCGGTCGCGCACCGGCACCACGACCGTCACGTCCTGCGGGCCGATAGCGGCACCGACCGGGCGCGGGGAGAACGCGCCGGCTGACACCAGGCGCCGCGCCAGCAGCCGCGCCGCCTTCCCCGAGCCGACCGGGGTGCCCGCCCGCCAGCGCTCCACCAGGCCGCGAGCCCGCGGCGCGATCCGAAAGAGACGCAGGGGGCTGCCTCCGAGCAGCACGGTCCCGTCGTCGAAACGCCGTGTCGCGGGATCCTCGCGGAGCGCGAACGAACCGGGGAGCGGCGTGGATGCCCGCGGGGGCGCCTGGCGCAGGGACGAGGGCTTCCGGGTGGCGCGGGCAGAGGGCACCGCCCAATCTTGGCAGTCCGGGCGCGGCGATAGGCTGGGCCATTGTCCAGAGGAGGTCGGGATGCTGACTGAGGACCAAGACACCCAGGACGTCGAGGAGCTGTCCGAGGACGACATCGACGAGCTGCTGGTGGAGGAGGTCTCCATCGACGGGATGTGCGGCGTCTATTGAGCGTCACCGAGGCACGTCAGGCGCGCTCCGTGTTCGCCGTCGAGAAGGCATGGCGCCTCAACCCCCAGGTGGCACTGCGCGACGAGGCGTTCGGTGCGCTCGCCTATCACTACGGCAACCGGCGCCTGGTGTTCCTCAAGTCCCGCACGCTGGTCGACCTGGTGTCGTCCTTGCAGGAGTACCCCAGCGCCACCGAGGCCATCGACGCGCTCGTCCCCGACGGCGAGCGCGCCTCGTACCGGCGTGCGCTCGCCCGGCTGGCCGAGGCCGAGGTGATCGATGCCCGCTGACACCGCGCCGCCGCGCCTCAAGGAGCAGTTCACGCGGGGCCTCGATGCGCCGATCTGCCTGACCTGGGAGCTCACCTATGCCTGCAACCTGGCCTGCGTGCACTGCCTCAGCTCGTCGGGCCGCCGCGACCCCGACGAGCTCACGCCGGCAGAGGCCCTTCACGTCGTGGACGACCTGGTGGACATGAAGGTCTTCTACGCCAACATCGGCGGGGGCGAGCCGATGCTGCGCCCCGACTTCTTCGATCTCGTGTCCTACGCCGTGGGGCGCCGGGTCGGCGTGAAGTTCTCCACCAACGGCACCAGGCTCACACCCGACCGGGCCGGGCAGCTGGCGGCTCTCGACTACCTCGACGTGCAGATCAGCATCGATGGCGCCACCGCCGCCACCAACGACGCCGTCCGCGGCGTGGGCTCGTTCGCCGCCGCCCGTCGCGCCATGGACAACCTCGCCTCGGCGGGCTTCGGACCTTTCAAAGTGAGCGTGGTGGTCACTCGCCACAACATGGACGAACTGGACGCGTTGGCGGCGATCGCTGACTCCTACGGCGCCCAACTTCGGCTGACTCGCCTGCGTCCCTCGGGCCGGGCCGTCGACCATTGGGACGCGCTGCACCCCACCGCGGCGCAGCAGCGCACGCTCTACCACTGGCTGCTCGATCGCCCCGAGGTGCTGACCGGCGACTCCTTCTTCCACCTCTCCGCCTTCGGCGAGCCGCTCGACGGGTTGAACCTGTGCGGGGCGGGGCGCGTGGTCTGCCTGATCGACCCGGTCGGCGACGTGTACGCCTGTCCCTTCGTCATCGACCGCCAATTCCTGGCGGGCAACGTCCGCGCTGCGGGAGGCTTTCCCTCGGTCTGGCGTGAGTCCGCGCTCTTCACCTCGCTGCGCGAGCCCCAAAGCGCCGGGGCGTGCGCATCCTGCGGCTCGTTCGATGCCTGCCGCGGTGGGTGCATGGCGGCCAAGTTCTTCACCGGCTTGCCCCTGGACGGACCGGACCCCGAGTGCGTGCACGGCCACGGTGAGGCCGCGCTGGCGGCGCGAGGCGAGCGACCCCGGTCGGTCCTCGGCCACTCCAAGATCGGCCGCGACGGGTCGCCGCTGCCGGTGCCCATGCCCGTCCGCTTCCGTTCGCCGGCCCGCACCTGAGCGGTGGAGCTCGCCGGCGCCACCTGGCGCCAGGTGGAGGCGAGCGGGGCGCGCAGCATCCTGGCCGTGCCTCTGGGATCGCTCGAGCAGCACGGGCCCCATCTCCCCCTCGACACCGACACCCGCATCGCGCGGGCCCTGGCGTCGGGCCTCGTCCAACGCCGCGCCGGGGTGGCGCTGGCGCCTGCGGTCGCCTACGGAGCCAGTGGCGAGCACGCCGGGTTCCCGGGAACGCTCCTGCTCGGCCACGAGGTCCTGGCCGACCTGATGGTGGAGCTGGTGCGCTCGGCCCGCAGCTCGTTCGCCGGCGTGGTGCTGGTCAGCGCGCACGGTGGAAACGAGGATGCGCTGGTGGCGGTGAGCCGGCGCTGCGCGGCAGAGGGTGACGACGTCCTCGTGTGGCGCGCCAGCACGGCCGGTGGCGACGCGCATGCCGGGCGGACGGAGACCTCGTTGATGCTCGCCATCGATCCGAGCGTCGTGCGACTCGAATGGGCCGAGGCCGGATGCACCGAGCCTCTCGCCGCGCTGCTTCCACGTCTGCGCGCGCACGGGGTGCGCCCGGTATCGTCCAACGGCGTGCTGGGTGACCCCACGGGTGCGAGCGCAGAGGAGGGCCGCGCGCTCCTGCACTCCCTGGTGACTGACCTGGTCGCCGCGGTGGCCGAGCGGTGGACCGGCCGGTGAGCCCGGCCGCCGTCGTCACGGGAGCGGCACGGGGCATCGGCGCCGCAACGGTGGACGCGCTCGTCGAGGCCGGCTGGCACGTCGTGGCCGTCGATCGCTGCGCGGACGACCCGGCGGTGGACTATCCCCTCGCCGCCAAGTCCGATCTCGAGGAACTGGCCGCGCGTCATGGCGCGTCCGTACGGACGATGGTGGGCGACGTCCGCCGCCCTTCGGACATGCAGGCCGCCGTCGACGAGGCGCTCGCCCACTTCGGCGGGTTGCAGGCCGCCGTGGCCGCGGCGGGTGTCATCAGCGGCGGCCCCCCGCTGTGGCAGACCCGCGATGCCCAATGGGACGTGCTCTTCGACGTCAACGTCAACGGTGTGCGCCACCTTGCTGCGGCGGCCGTGCCCAGGTTGCTCGACGCGCCGGCGCCGCGCCAGGGGCGCGTGGTGGCGGTGGCGTCCGCCGCGGGACTGCTCGGACTCCGCCGCCTGAGCGCCTACAGCGCGTCGAAGCACGCCGTCATCGGGCTCATGCGATCGTTGGCGGCCGACCTGGCTGGCACCGGCGTCACCGCCAACGCGGTGTGCCCGGGCTCGACTCGGGGCGCCATGCTGGACGCGTCCGCCGCTGTCTACGGCCTGTCCTCCGCCGAAGAGTTCGCCAGCCACCAGGTGGTCGAGCGCCTGCTCGAACCCACCGAGCCCGCGGCCCTCATCGCCTGGCTGTGCGGCCCGGGCTCGAGTGCCGTGACCGGGGCCGCGCTCCCCGTCGACGGTGGTATGACGGCGTAACGGTTAGGACGGCACCGTCAGGGGTTGTGACGGTGTCACGATCACGAGGAGTCGCTGATGCCCGAGTGCACCCACCTGGACCAGATCCAAGACGTGGAGCCACAGACGCCGCAGGGCTGTGGCGCCTGTCTGGCCACGGGGGGCACCTGGGTGCATCTCCGGCTGTGCCTGTCCTGCGGCGAGGTGAACTGCTGCGACTCCTCGCCCAATCGTCATGCGACGAAACACGCCCACGCGTCGGGCCATCCGCTCGTACGGTCCTTCCAGCCAGGAGAACACTGGATCTGGTGCTACGTCGACGAAATGGTCGTGGAGCCCGGCTGATCGGCTCCCGTCACGTGTTGGGATTCTTGTGCGTGCCGTACGTGGTGTCGCGTCGCGCCGTGTGGGTCGAGCCGACCGCCGTCACCGCACGCCGGAGGTCGTTCACCAACATGGGCACCGTGGCCGCGCTGCCGGCGTGCACGGTGGCGTGGAGGGAGTCCGGGCGGTTCTGCCGGTCCAGGTACCAGCCGTCCGCGCTCAGCCGCTCGCCGACGGCGAAGATGTCGAGGGTCTCAGGGTCGCGGGCGCCGAACGCCATGACCGTTGCCGGTGGGTCGCCACGTAGTTCGAGACGGTCCACGGACTCGATGCCGGCGCGCAACTGCCGCGCCGCATCGTGTGCCCGACGGGTGAGCTCGAGGTAGCCACTGCGGCCGAGGTGCATCATGGCCGCCCACGCGGCTGCGACGGGCCCCGCCGGCCGCGTTCCCGCCATGGCCGTCGAAGCGTAAAGGCCGCCCAGCCAGTCGGTGGTCACGAAGAGCTGCTTGCGGGCCAACTCGTGCGTCCGGTAGAGGATCACCGAGACCCCTTTCGCGGCGTAGCCGTACTTGTGCACGTCGGCCGACACGGATGTCACGCCCCGCAGCCGGAAGTCGAAGGGCTCGTCCAGCCGGCCCAGGTCGGCGAGGAATGGGAGGAGGAAGCCTCCCATGCACGCGTCGACGTGGCAGAGAATGTCCCGATCCCGCGCCAGTGATGCGATGTCCGCAATGGGATCGATCACGCCCTGCGGGTAGGTCGGCGCCGAACCCACCACCATGATCGTGTCGTCGGTGCAGGCGTCAGCCAGGGCGTCGACGTTCAGGCGGAAGTCTGTCTCGACCGGTACGCGGATCAGATCGACGTCGAAGTAGTCGGCCGCCTTCGTGAAGGCCGCGTGCGCACTTTCGCCGCAGACGACGACGGGTCGGGCGATGCCGCGCTCACGCCCGACGTCGCGCGCGGTCTTCACGGCTTGAAGCAGGCTCTCGGTCCCGCCGGACGTGAGATATCCCTCCACCGCGCCACCGGCGGCGGGGTCGTCGGCGCCGAGAAGCGTGGCGGTGTTGCACACGATGTCATGTTGCATGGTGCCAATGCTGGGAAAGGCCAGAACGTTCAGGCCGTTCTCGGCGCTGTAGAGCGCGAGTGCGTCGGACAGCAGTTCGTGCACGTCGTCCCCGGCCGAGTACACCAGGCTGAAGACGCGTCCGCCCCGCCAGTCCTGGTCGTCCTGCTTCATCGCGAGGAGGCGCTGCATGACCTCGTTCCGGGGCAGGCCGTTCTCGGGCATCGGCGTGTGTGGGAAGGTGTCCACGGACTGTTCTTACTCCACCGAGGAGCTCGTCATCTCGTGGCCGTCATCCACCCGCGCCTGTGGGTCGAGGCCGCCGTGGCGGCCGTTCGGCTCTTCGCCGAACGCTTTCTCGGGAGCGTCTCGGGACGTCCTACGAGCTCCAGATGATCGACTGGGGCTCCGTGTAGGCCAACAGTCCGTAGTCGCCGCCGTCGCGGCCGACGCCCGACATCTTGAAGCCGCCGAAGGGGGCGTCGTGGTTGCGCTGCGCGGTGTTGATGCCGACGTGACCGGCCTGGAGTCGCTTGGCCACGCGCAGTGCCCGGGCGCCGTCCCTCGAGAACACGTAGTCGTAGAGCCCGAACTCCGAGTCGTTGGCGATGGCGATGCCCTCGTCCTCGTCGTCGAAGGGGATCATCGTGATCACGGGACCGAAGATTTCCTCCCGCGCCACCCGCATGGAGTTGTCGCCGATGATGAGCGTGGGTGCGACGTAGAAGCCGGTCGGCAGGTCCGCCGGCCGCTCACCGCCGATCACGATCTCGGCGCCGTCCTCCTTGGCCGTCGCGATGTGCGCCTCGATCCTTCCCCGCTGCGCGGCCGAGATCACCGGTCCGATGATGGTTGCGGTGTCGGTCGGGTCACCGACCTTGAGGTATCCGGCCATCTGCACCAGGCCGTCGCGGACCTGGTCGAACAGGCTCCGGTGGACCACGGCCCGAGTGGGTGCGGTGCAGATCTGTCCCGAGTGGAAGGACCAGGTCGAGCCGATGCAGCCGACGGCCGCCTTCACGTCCGCATCGTCGAAGACGACGCAGGCGCCTTTCCCGCCAAGCTCGAGCAGCGTCCGCTTCATGGTGCGCGCCGCTTTCTCGGCGATGGTGACGCCGACCTGGGTCGAGCCGGTGAAGCTGACGCAATCGACCTCGTCGCCGTCCACCAGCGCGGCGGAGGCTACCGGACCGGTGCCGTTCACCAGATTGACGACGCCGGGTGGGAACCCGACGTCGTTGAGGATGCGCACCAGCTCGACGATGGCGAGCGGGTCCTGGGGAGCCGGCTTGACGACGACCGTGTTGCCGGCGGCGAGCGCCGGGGCCACCTTGCCTGCCATGTTGACCATGGGGAAGTTGTACGAGGTGATGCAGGCGACCACACCGAGCGGCTGGCGGTTGACCATGCCGCCGATGATCCCGCCCGGCGCCAGCGGCGTCGCCTGTGCGGGCTGGGGCAGCAGTGGTGTCTGCATCACCGGCCGGGGGTCCCGGGCGTAGCGCTCGAAGCGGTCGGCCGCCACGGGGACCTGCATACGGGAGCCGACCGTCGCTGTGGCCCCCGTCTCGGCGATGACGAGGGGAAGTAGCTCGGACGACTTGGACCGGATGGCCGCGGCCGCCTCCACCATCAGGGCGCTGCGATCTTCGGGCGACCAGGCCGCCCAGCCCGGTTGGGCCTCCTTGGCCGCGGCTGCGGCGGCGAGCGCGTCGCCGGCGCTGGCGTTCGGGGCCAGCCCGACCACGGTCTCGGTGGCGGGATTGACGATCTCGTAGGTTCCCTCGGACGCGTCGACCCATTTGCCCCCGATGAGGAGCTGGTGCTCGTCGCGCGTTGTGGTCTCGCCCATGTCGTGCTCCCTGGTCGGCCGCCGCCGGCGGATCTGACGGCGCGTCACATTCAACCCCGCTACGCCTGCGGCCGCCAAAGTCGCTGCTCGGTCGGTCCAAGACGTCCCGACCACCGGCCGCGACGGCCGGACCGACTCTGGCATCAGCAACCTTCCCGAGGCGAGACTGGGCGAGCGGTGACGACCGGTGGGTGCGGGGCCTCCAGGGGCCGGGGCCTTCCTGCTCCCGCTCGGCGACGAGGAGCCCGACGGGTTCTGCATCCCCCGATGCTGCCTGCCGCCAATGGGTGCGGCATCCGGTCCCGAAGGGGGTCAAATCCTGCTATTTATGACTTTTGTCACTTCGCAATGTCCTAGTACCTGTGCGATTCTCTAGATTGGAAACATCCACGGGGGATGAACGGAGTCCGGTCATGAGTCGACCTGCCGATATGGTCCCTTCCGCTGCGCGCCCCGATGCCGGTCCCAGCGAGGCCGTGTCCGGGATCGTGGGGGACACCATCCTCGGCAGCGCGGACGTGACGCGGACGCGCGAGCGCCGGCGCATCACCCGTCTGCGGCGCCTGGTCGCGGTGTCGGCGCTCGCACTCGGCTGGATCGTCATCCGCAAGACGAGCGGACACGGCATCCTCCCTTCGGTCCACCTGCCGCACTGGTTCGGTGGCTTCCTCCCCCTCATGCTCATCGTGCTGATGCTCGGAGCGGTCATGGCTGCGCCCTTCCTCGGGGCCGGCCGCTCGCCGCACATCCTCATCCGGCCTGGCGAGACGGCAGTCGGCCTGGAGGACCTGGTGGGCATCGACCCCATCAAGGCCGAGGTGGTCCGCTCCATCAATCTCTTCCTCGCCCACCAGACCTTCCACGACACCATGGGTGGCTCGGCCCGGCGCGGTGTCCTGTTCGAGGGGCCGCCGGGCACCGGCAAGACCTTCGTGGCCAAGGCCATGGCCAAGGAGGCCAACGTCCCCTTCCTGTTCGTGTCCGCTTCTGCCTTCCAGTCCATGTACTACGGACAGACGAACCGCAAGATCCGCTCCTTCTTCAAGCAGCTGCGCAAGCACGCCCGCAAGGAGGGCGGTGCTATCGGTTTCATCGAGGAGATCGACGCCATCGGCGCCACGCGGCGCGGCATGGGCGCCGGCTCGGGGACCGAGGGAATAACCGGCGTCGTCAACGAGCTGCTGGTGCAGTTGCAGTCCTTCGACAGCCCGACCCGAGGCCAACGCTTTGCCTGGGCCTGGATCGACCTGGTCAACCGTTACCTCCCCGATGGCGGCAAGCTGCGCAAGCCGGCCGTCGTGCCCGCCAACGTGCTGGTCGTCGGCGCCACCAACCGCAAGGACGACCTCGACCCCGCCCTCATCCGGCCGGGACGCTTCGACCGCTCCATCTACTTCGGGCTGCCCGGACGTCGCGCCCGGGCTGACATCATCGCCTACTACCTCGGCAAGAAGGTTCATGCGGCCGACCTCGACGAGCACGGCGCCGTCGACGTCGTCGCCGGCATGACCTTCGGGTACTCACCTGCGGCCCTGGAGCGCCTGATGGACGAGGCGCTGGTCATCGCGCTGACCCACGGCCGCTCCGCCATGACCATGTCCGACGTGGCCGAGGCCAAGATGTTGGTGGAGCTCGGCGTGACCGACGAGACCATCTACACCCCCGACGAACGGGATCGGGTGGCCACCCATGAGGCCGGCCACGCGACGGTGGCCTACTTCGTGGGGCAGACCCGTCAGCTTGACGTGCTCTCCATCGTGAAGCGGCGTGACTCCCTCGGGCTGTTGCAGCACTCCGACACCGAGGAACGCTTCACCAAGAGCAGCGAGGAACTGCGTGCCCTTCTGCAGATCGCCATGGGCGGAATGGTGGCTGAAGAGCGCTGGTTCGACGAGGTGTCGACCGGTCCGGCCTCGGACCTGGCCGCCGCCACCAACATCGGCGCCCAGATGATCGGGGCCTGCGGCATGGGTACCTCCCTCATCTCCGTCGCGGCCGCCGGCAGCGGCTACCTGGCGGGCAGCCTGGTCGACAAGGTGCTCGGGGACAAGGACGCCCGAGCGGAGCTCGACACGCTCCTCATGGGATCGTGCGACGCGGCAAAGGCCATCGTGGAGGCGCATCCCGAGGTCGTCGAGGCGCTGCGTGACGCCCTGCTCGAGCGCGACGAGCTCGTGGGCACGGAGATCACCGACGTGATCGAGGCGGCCCTCCAACGAGCCTTGGAGCCGGGCGTGATCGCCGAACTGCGGCCCTCGAAGTCGGTCGGGGGCGCGCCTGATCCACCCGCCGCCTCGGCTACCTTGCGGGCCAGGGGATCGGATGGGGGCAACGATGGCAGGTCAATCGAGATGCACGCGCGCCCACCGGACCGGGGCGCGGGGCGTCCTTGCGGGCCGGACCGGCCTGACCGGCCTGACCGGCGTGATCGTGCTGATCGCGCTGAGCGCGCTGAGCGCGCTGACCGCGCTCGTCCCCCTGGCACCCGTCGGCACCGGCGGGACGGCAGCCGCGGCCGCTGCCGCAAGCGTCCCGGCCCGGCCCTCCTCCGGCTGTGCGCTGGCCCAGCCGGTCCCTCCAGGGACATCGAACGAGTTGCTCGCCGCCGACGGCGACCAGGGTGGCTATGTGCGCGAGGTGCCGCCCTCCTACACCGGACGGACGCCGCTGCCCGTCGTCATCGACCTGCACGGGTGGAGCGAGCCGGCCGCGTTCCAAGTACAGGTGTCCCAGCTCGGCACGTACGGTGCGGCGCACCACTTCATCACCATCACGCCCCAGGTCGCCGAATCGGACTTCGTCTGGCAGCTGGGGTTCCACAGCAAGGACGTCGCCTTCATTGGCGCCCTGTTGCACACCGTCGACACGACGCTGTGCGTCGACCGAAACCGCGTCTATGTGACCGGCTACTCCTTCGGCGCCTTCCTCACCTCGACCCTCGCCTGCGTCGACGCCGGCCAGATCGCAGCGGTGGCCCCGGTCGCTGGGATACAGGACCCGGCCGGCTGCCGTCCGTCGCGCCCGGTCCCAGTCGTCGCCTTCCACGGCACGGCCGATCCCTTCGTTCCGTACCTGGGCGGGATCGGAAAGGCCTCGCTCAACCTGCCGGTTCCGGGGTCGAACCGCACACTCGGGCAGACGCTCGGTCAGAAGGCAACCAAGATCAAAGGCCCCACCATTCCGGAGAACACGGCCGCCTGGGCCAAGCGCAACGGCTGCGCGGCTGCCCCAGCCGATCGGACGGTGGCGGCGGGCGTGACGCTCATCGCCTACTCGTGCCCGAAGGGCGACGAGGTGCAGCTCTATCGCATCGCTGGCGGCGGCCACGCCTGGCCCGGAAGCTCCGTGACCAGGGAGATCGCCTCGGTCGTCGGCTACACCACCATGGCGATCTCGGCCGACCAGATCATGTGGGACTTCTTTGTTGCCCATCCGCTGCATCCTTGAGCCTCACGGCGGGGGTGGCGCCGTTTTGCCACCTCCCAGCACGCGCAGCACGATGCGGCCCAACCGGCCGGGCGGCCGCTTGCGCCGCGCGGCCAGGGCCTCGGCTTCGTGGTCGCGCGTGAGCGGACCACCCAACCGCCAGTAGCGCCGGCCGCCTCCGGTGTAGCGGACGTACCTGGGCACCGGGGGCAGCTTCCGCTTGGGCTTGCGCGGCCGCTTGCCTTTCGAGCTCGGACTCATGGTGCCGGCAACGTGCGACCTCGGGGCGTCTCGAGGCTCTTGCGGACGGCCTCAGACCTGACCGGCCGCGCTGACGAGCTCGTCGAGCATCCGATCGAGGGCGCCGATCCCGACCGACAGGTGGCCCTCATCGGGCTCGAGGTGGACCGACGCTCCTCGAATCCGTGTCGAGAGCCATTGCCCGTGCGCAAACGGCACCATGAGATCCCGCGAGCCCTGCCAGATCATGGTGGGGATCGAGATCTCGGAGAGATCGAAGGACCAGGGCTTGACGAAGGCCAAGTCGTCGTCGAGCCATCCGTCGACGCCCTTGCGCAAGGCCTCGTGAAATCCGTTGGCCATGTCCTCCCCGAACTCGTCGGTCAGCACCGCCTTGTCGACGTCGGGAAGCAACGAGTCGAGGGAGGTGGTGATGCCGGCGGCGGTGACGTCCTTCAGGTCCTCGCGTGCTTCGTCCAAGAAAGGCCGCAACCGGCCCTCTCCTTCGAGCGACGCACCGAACTCCATGACGTTGTCCTCACCCATGCCGGCCACCCAGTCGAGACCCTCGGCCTCGTAGGGAGCCACCCCCGCGATGACCAGCGCAGCCGCGGCGACGTCAAGCCGGGCTGCGCAGGCAAGGGCATGAGGCCCGCCCCCAGACCATCCGGCGACGACGCAGCGCGTGGCGCCGATGGCCGCGAGCACCGCCGCAGTGTCGGACACGACGTCGACCACGCGGCGGCCCGGTTGCCGCGTCGAGTCCCCATAGCCCGGGCGCGACGTCGTGACCACGCGCAGGCCCCTCTCGTGGGCTGCCCGTTCGAGGGCACGGATCGGCGTGGCGGCCCCCGGCGTCCCGTGGTGAAACACCAGGGGGACGCCCTCGACCGGTCCGCTCAGCCGGAGGTCGAGGCGTCGCTCGTCAGCAAGCTCGATGTGATCGACGGACTGACCCATCTCGCCATCTTGCTCCATGCGCCGGACGTCGGCACCCGGTGGTGGCTCGTCGCTCAGGCCACCAACTCGGGGTTGGGCCACTCGGGGCCCTCCCCGTCGATGAGCTCGAGCGCGGGGGCCGCCGCTGCGCCGGAGGCGGCGCGCTGGTGGCGCTCGACGGCGGGGAGCTTGACGAAGACGCCCACCATCGCCATGGCGGCGAGGGCGAAGAGCGCCGCGACGGCGAACGTCACGTCGAGGCCGTGGACGAGGGAAGCGTCGGCACCGACCCCGGCGCCGAGCTGGGAACGGCCCGACGTGGCGTCCAAGACGGTGACCAGGACGGCCAATCCGAGCGCCGCACCGACCTGCTGCATGACGTTCACCAACCCCGAGGCGGCTCCGGCATCGGCTGGCTCGACGCCCGCCAGCGAGGCCGACGTCAACGACACCAGCGACGTGCCCGAGCCCAGGCCGAGCAGTACCAGGCAGATCACGATCTGTCCGTAGCTGGCGCCGGCATGCAGCTCGCTCGACAAACCGAGGGCGACGACGGCCAGCCCGAGACCAGACAGCATGAGCACCTTCGGGCGGATGCGGTCGGTCAGGGCCCTGCTCACGATCTGCGACGACACGAAGACCGAGACCGGGATCGGGAGGAAGCAGATGCCGGCCCGCAGCGGCGAGTAGCCCTCGACGTCTTGGAGGAACTGCCCGAGGAAAAAGAACATCCCGTACATGCCGGCGTACATAAGTCCTCGGGACACGTTGGCGGTCGTGCGCGTCGCGTTGGCGAACAGGCGCAGTGGGAGGATCGGCTCTTCGGCGCGCGTCTCGATGCGGACGAACGCAGCGAGGAGCGTGAGACCCGCGCCGAGCGCGCCAACGGTCACGGGGCTCGTCCAGCCGTCGGCGCCCGCCTCGACAAGGCCCAGCACGACGCTCGCCATGCCGAGCGTGGACGTGATCGCGCCGGCCAGATCGAAGTGGCCGTGACGACCCTCCGTCTCGTGCAGCACGACCCGGCCGACGACGAAGACCACGAGCCCGATCGGCACGTTGACGAACATCACCCAACGCCACGACGCGAGCTCGGTCAGGATCCCGCCCGCCACGAGGCCGATGGCACCGCCCGCGGCCGACACCGTGGTGAAGAGGCCGATGGCCCGCACGCGTTGGGGGCCTTCGGAGAAGACGGTGGTCAGCAGCGCGAGCGCGGAGGGAGCGGCCAGGGCGGCCCCGACTCCCTGGGCGGCGCGGGCCGCCAGGAGCATGGCGCCGGTGGTGGCAAACCCTCCGAGCAGCGAGCTGGCCGAGAAGACCGCGATGCCGCTGAGGAAGGTCCGCCGGCGCCCGATGAGGTCCCCCGACCGGGCCCCGAGCAGCAGGAACCCGCCGAAGGTGAGGAGGTATGCGTTGAGCACCCACGAGAGTCCGCTCCCGGAGAAACGGAGGCCCTCTTCGATGTGGGGCAGGGCGACGTTGACGATGGTGGCGTCCAAGACGACCATGAGCTGGGCGGTCAAGATCACGAAGAGGAAGACGCTGGGGCTGGCGAGCAGGCGCCGGAGCGACCCGGAGCCGCTGGGAAGCGAAGGGCTGGCCGTGCCGGGGCGCGACTCGAGAACCTGAGGGGTGTGGGGCATGGTGTGCCGACCTTTCCGCTGGTATCGTGGTGGGTAAGCGGAAGCTTCCTCCGGATAGTATATGGAGGGGTCCTCCGCTTTGCAACACGGCAGGACTCGAGACCCGGGAGGGAGGCAGGACGATGACGGATCAGGCGCTGGCTGGAGCCACCGTCGACGGCGTCCCGCCGCCGGTCATGCAGGAAGGCGACCTGGCCCGCCCGATGCGGGCCGACGCCCGGCGCAACTACGACAAGTTGGTCGCCGCCGCACGGAAGGTCTTCTTGGACCAGGGCGGCGGCGCCTCCCTCGAGGCCATCGCCAAGGAGGCCGGCGTCGGCGCCGGCACGCTGTACCGGCACTTCCCGAAGCGGATCGACATCGTCGAGGCCGTCTACCGCGATGACGTCGACGGACTCGTGACCTCAGCCGACGACTTCGTGGCGGAGCTCGACCCGTGGCCGGCGCTCGTTGCCTGGCTCGAGGCGTTCGTGCGCTATGCCAGCACCAAGCGGACATTCTTGAACGAGCTCCACGAGGCGTTCGAGGACAACCCGCAGCTGCGGCTGCGTTCGCGCGAACGCATCGAGGGTGCGATCGACGTCGTACTGCGGCGGGCTCAAGATGCCGGGGTCGTGCGTACCGATCTCGACGGGTCCGACTTGATGCAGCTCCTCGGTTCCATGTGCATGAGCGTCACCCTCACGCCGGATCAGAGTCAGCGCCTCCTGCGCATGATCGAGGACGGGCTTCGACCACCGGGTGAGGCCACGGCCTGACCGACGCCCACTTCACTCTCTGAGGTGGGCGGTGTCGTTGTAGCCCCGCACGATCCAGCGTTCGTGCGTCACGACGATCTTCGAGATGGACGCGTTGTCGGCGTTGATGAAGGCGAAGGGGGCGGAGCCGCTGGCCTGGGCGATGATCTCCCCGATGGCGGCACCGTGGCTGAACACGACGACCCGGCCTCCGGGATGCGTGTCGGCGATGCGGCCGACCGCCGACCGCAGGCGCCCACCGAACTCCTGGCGCGACTCTGCGCCAGGGACGACGTCCCAGCGCTGCTCGCGCATCACCTGTTCGAACATGGGGTCGCGGTCCGTCGCCTTCTGCCGGAGCAGGCCCCCTTCCCACTGGCCGAGGTACACCTCACGAAGGTCCGCTTCGACAACCGGGTCAAGACCGCGGCGCGCCACGAGAGGCGTCGCGGTCTGGGCCGTGCGCTGCAACGTGCTGACGTAGATCCCGTCGAAAGGCTCCTGCATGAGCCGCCGCGCCACCTGCTCGGCCTGGTGCCGTCCGATCTCGGAGAGCGCCGGGTCACCCTGGCCCTCGACGAGCTCGAAGGACTCACCCTCGACCGAGTCGGCCGAGGCGCCGTGGCGCACGAGCAGGAGCTCGGTGGATCCGGGCGGGCCGACGTAGGGCCGCTGGATGAAGGTACGGGTCGCCGTCACGGAGGCCGAGTGTAGGAACGATCAGTGCGAGGCGGGCAGTTCGGGCGGCGGGTGATCGTCGTCGTCCTCCACGACCTCCGCGTCGATCACGTTCGGATCGTCGGGCGCGGGCGCCTGGCCGTTGCCAGGCCCCCATCCCGGGGCGGCGGCGCCTCCCGCGTCGAAGCTGGCGAAGAACGTCCCCGGTCCCTGGGTGAAGCGCATCTGTAGCGGCCGGCCGGCATGGGGACCGAGCTCGGCCCAGAGCGGCTGGGCGCGCCGGTAAACCAGGTAGTACTGCACCCCGAGCGTCAGGCCGATGTAGAGGAGGAAGCTCGCGCCCAACAGGCCCGATCCGCCCGAGTGGGTACTCCCGGCATCGCCGACGAAGTGGACCACCAGGGACACGAGCCACAGGGCCATGGTCACGGCCGTGCCCTGTCGGACCACCCAGCCGTTGGTCTTCCACACCCGCATGGAGATGCCGCGCAGCGCGCCCAGTCCCACCGCGCCGACCAGCATCGTGCCGAGCACCCAGCCCCAGGCCGAAGAGGACACGTGATGGCCGCCGGCGTAGGAGGTCAGCTCCAACAGCCCGATGATCCCCAGGATGATCGGGAGCCGGGGCTGGTACACCCGGGGCACCGGCACGACCCTGATCTGGCGCAGCAGGACCAGGATGAGGACGATCGCACCGAGCGCGTACGAGAAGGACGACATTCGCCAACCACCCTATGGCGGCCAGCAGCTCAGCGGTTCAGCAGGGGACCTACCTCGACGCCGAACCGCGCCGCCTGCTCGCAGAATTCCTCGGAGCTACGGGCCATGAATCGCACCTGCAGGTGGTTGACGCCCATATCCACCAGCTCGCGCAGCGACGCGGCGACCTCCTCGGCGCCGCCGCCGAGGACCCAGTTGGGCAGGTCCCAACCCGAGCCTCCACCCGTCAGGTAGATCGGCTCGACGATGGTCCCCACGTCGAGCGGCGCGTCGCCGCGTAGTTGCTCCCGCAGTTCGCGCAGCCGGGCGATCTGCCCGGGCAAGTCGCGCCGCGGCGTCCCCTGGGGGAGCCAGCCGTCACCGAACGCCGCCGTGCGCCGGATGGCGGCGGGAGTCGAGCCGCCGATCCAGATGGGCGGGCGGGGTTGGCGCACCGGACGCGGCCCGATCCCCATGTCGCGGGCGGGAAAGCGTGGGCCGGGCAGCTCCGGGAACTCCTCGGTGAAACAACGTGCCAGAGCCGACACGGCCTCGTCGGTATGGCGCCCGCGCCGCTCGAAGTCGCCGGTGAGGATTTCGTACTCTTCGGGCACGTGGCCCGCGCCGACGCCGACGATGAGACGCCCCCCTGAGAGTTGGTCGAGTGTCGAGAGCTCCTTGGCCGCACGCAGCGGGTGACGCTGGGCCAGGATCAGCACGTGCGAGAGCAGATGCGTGTTGGTGGTCAATGCGGCGAGCCAGCCGAGCGTCGCCGTCGTGTCGTACCAGATGGTGCCCATGGCTTCGGCGAGACGGCGCGGGATAGCGGTGTGGTCGCACACGCCGAGGTAAAAGAAGCCGGCCTCGTCGGCCACCCGGGCGATGCGCGCCAGCTGCGCCGGTCCAGCCTCCTTCTCCCAAGCGGCGACGTACATCGTCGACTGGGACTGAATGGGCAGCTGCATGCCGTAGACGACCTGCCCCTCGGGGACGGTGCGCACGACGTCGGCGGGAATGAGAGCAGGGTCGGTCATGGAATGCGCTCCGATCTGACGAGCTCGCCCAGAATTTCCCTCATGCGTACGCGGCCATGACAGTCGCCAGCTCGGCGGGGGTGCCAAAAGTGGTGGAAAGGACGCGGGCCCGCTTGAGGTGAAGGTGGAGGGGCACCTCCCAGGTGAAGCCCATGCCGCCGTGCACCTGGATAGCGCCCCGGGCGTTCCCGATGGCGGCCTCGTCGGCCAGCAGCTTGGCGCCGCTGACGGCGCGGTCCAAGAGCTCGCCCGGCGAGCAGCCGGCTGTCTCGGCCTCCGACACCGCGACATCGGGCTCGTCGGCCAGGCATGCCGCGGCGTGCAGGCCCGCCCGCGCCACCTCGGCGCGCACCAACATGTCCGCGCAGATGTGCTTGACGGCCTGGAAGCTCCCGATGGGCTTGCCGAACTGGTGGCGCTCTTTGGCGTAGGCCACGGCGAGGTCCAATGTCGCTGCCGCGTGCCCCACTTGCAGCGCGGCCGTGAGCAGCGCTCCGTCGCGCCACAGTCTCTCCTCCGGGTCAGCGACCGGCTCGCCGGCGGGCACCGCCTCGAGTCGCCACAAGGGTGTCAAGGGGTCCAGTGGCGCCTGCATGCGGCTGGCCTCCGCCGCGTCAGGGGCCGGAGCCACCAGACGGGGACCCCGGCCGACGCCTCGCTCGAGGACGAGCAGGGCGTCCAGCGACGCCAGGTGTTCCACCAGGATCGGCGCCGCGCCGGCACAGTGCACGCCGACCTGGGCCCGCCCGTCGGCCGCACCGTCCACCAGTCCGGCCCGTGCGGCCAGGACGGTGCCCACGAGAGGTCCGGGCACCAGCGCCCGACCGAGCTCCTGGATGACGACGACGGCGTCCGCCATGCCCAGGCCGGTGCCCACCGGCTCGGGCAGGGTCAGCCCGAACACGCCCGTGGCGCCCAAGGCGCCCCAGTCGTCGTTGCCGATGGCGCGCTCGTGCCCTTCCCTGGCGCGCAGGTGCTCCAGGGGCAGGCGGCCCGCCACCATGGCCCGGGTGCTCTCGGCCAATTCGCGCTGGTCCTCGCCCACGCGGAAGTCCATCAGCGGGACCGAGGAAGGCCGAGGATGCGTTCGCCCACGATGTTGCGCTGCACCTGTGACGTGCCGGCGGCGATGGTCGACGAGATCGCCTTGAACCACGCCGCCAGCTGTTCCTCGTTGCCCAAGGGCGCGCCGTCGCTCCCGTTCAGCGGGTCGCCGCACAGCGCGGCCCGGTCCAGCACCTCCAGGGCCAGGTCGCCCAGGGCCTGGGAGTGCTCGGAGAACGACAGCTTGAAGACCGATCCTCCAACGCCAGGCACGCCGGTCTGGGCCGCCTCGGAGACGTTGCGTTTGGTGAGGGCCCAGAGCGCGTCGAAGGCCGCCACCAGGTGTCCGATGCGGCGCGCCAGGCCGGCGTCTTCCACGAGGCCGAGCCGGGCGGCGACCCGGTGCAGCTCGCGCAGCAGCCGCGCGCACTCGAGGAGCTCTCCGACAAATGCGGTACCCCGCTCGAAGGAAAGAGTGACCATGGTGACGCGCCAGCCGTCGTTCTCCTCGCCCACCCGGTTGGCCACCGGCACCCGCACCTCGTTGAGGAACAGCTCGGCGAACTCGAGCGTGCCCGCCATGGTGCGCAGCGGCCGGATCTCGATCCCGGGCGAGTCCATGGGCAGGACGAGCCACGTGATGCCACGGCTTCCGCTCTCGCCGGTGCGCACGAGCAGCTCGCAGAAATCCGCCACGAAGGCGTAGGAGGTCCAGATCTTCGAGCCCGTCACGACGTAGCAGTCTCCGTCACGCCGCGCGGGTCCGCAGCGAGGCCAGGTCGCTCCCGGCGTCGGGCTCGCTGAAGCCCTGGCACCACACCTCCTCGCCGCGCAGGATCGTCGGCAGGTACCGCTCCTTCTGCTCCCGCGTGCCCTCGGCGATGATCGTCGGCCCGGCGTGCAGCAGGCCCACGAAGTTGACCCCGACGTAGGGCGCACGAGCCCGCTCGCACTCCTCCTTGAAGATCAGCTGTTCTACCGGGGAGGCACCGCGCCCACCTCCCTCGACCGGCCAGTCGACCCCGGCGTACCCGGCTTCGAAGAGCAGGCGCTGCCAGCGCAGGTCGAAGGCCCGCCGGGCCGGCCAGTCGTCGTGGGGCGGCGATAGGCCGACGGCGGGCAGGGTCGCGGCCAGCCAGCTGCGCAACTCGTTGCGGAACGCCTGCTCGGACGCGGTGTAGCGGAGGTCCATCGCTGGGACGAGGCGGTCGGCCGGGGTCAGGCGACGAAGTCGAGTCCGAACAGCTTGATCGCGTTGCCGCGCACGATCTTGTGGCGCTGGTCGTCGGTGAGGTCCGCCATCTGCTTCTCGGCGACCTCCAGCGTGTTCGGCCAGGTCGAGTCCGAGTGCGGATAGTCCGATTCGTAGGTGATGTTGTCCTCGCCGATCTCCTCCACCGAGCGCAGGCCGTGGGCGTCGTCGAAGAAGCATCCCCACACGTGGTCCTTGAAGTAGCTCGAAGGCTTCTCGGGCACGATGTCGGCCACCCCACCCCAGCCGCGGTTCTCCAGCCACACCGTGTCCGCCCGCTCCAGAATGTAGGGGATCCAGCCGATCTGCCCCTCCGAATAGGCCACCTTGAGGTCGGGGAAGCGCACGAAGACACCGCTGAAAAGGAAGTCGACCAGCGAGAAGGTGGCGTTGGTGTGCGTGAGCGTCGAACCGACCGCCGGCGGAGCGTCCGCCGAGGTCGACGGCATCTTCGACGAGCTGCCGATGTGCATGTTGACGATCGTCTGGGTCTCGGCGCAGGCCCGGAAGAAGGGGTCCCAATAGTGGTCCGGATCATGGACGCTCGGGAGCCCGAGGAAGGGCGGGATCTCGCTGAAGCAGACCGCACGGACGCCACGCGCCGCGTTGCGCCGCACCTCCTGCTCGGCCAGTTCCACGTCCCACAGCGGGATGAGACAGAGCGGCACGAGCCGTCCCGCCGAGTCGCCGCACCACTCCTCGACCATCCAGTCGTTGTAGGCCTTCACGCAGAGCAGTCCCAACTCCTTGTCGGTGGCCTCGGTGAAGGTCTGGCCGCAGAACCGGGGGAAGGTGGGGAAGCACAACGCGGCCTCGATGTGATTGGCGTCCATATCGTCGAGGCGTGGCTTCACCTCGTAGGAGCCGGGCCGCATGTCCTCGTAGGTGACGCCTTTCATGGTGACCTCGTCGCGCGGCACTCCCACGGCGGAGTCGACCCGCAGCAGCGGCCTCTTGAGGTCCTCGTAGTACCACCAGTCGACCGGGACCCCTTCGGCGCCGGGCTTGACCCTCAGCTGTCCGCCCCGGAACTCCACTTCGGGCATGGGTGCCCGCACGATGCGCGGCCCGACCTCGGCGTACTTGGATGGGAGACGGTCCTGCCAGACGCCGGGCGGCTCGACGACGTGGTCGTCGACCGAGATGATCTTCGGCAGGGGCTCAGGCATGGACACCGAGCGTAGCCCGCACCTGACGGGGCGTCAGAAGCCCGCAACGGCGCGGGAACACGGGCCCGGGGCCTCTCAGCCCAAGACCTCGTCGAAGAGGTTCAGCATGGCCAGCCAGGAACGGCGGTCCGTCGGCTCGTGGTAGGCGATGCCCGGAAGGTCGACCTGGCTGGCGCGCGGATTCGTGAACGAGTGGACCGCGCCTCCGTAGAGGTTCAGCTGCCAGTCGACACCGCCGGCACGCATCTCCTCCTCAAAGGCGAGCCGCTGCGCGCTGTCCACGAGGGGGTCGTCCGCTCCGATCAGCATCAGCACCTTGGCCCGGATGTGACGGGCGTCCTCGGGACGGGCCGGTCCGAGTCCGGCATGGAATCCCACCACCGCCTTGAGGTCTGCCCCACTGCGCGCCAGCTCGAGCGACAGCGTGCCGCCGAAACAAAAACCGATGGCCGCGAGGCGGTCGGTGTCGGTGCGCGCCTCGGCCCGCAGCACGTCGAGCCCCGCCGTGGCGATGGCACGCGCTCGCTGGGGGTCGCCTCGCAATTCGCCGATGCGCGCCATCATCTCGTCCCGACCGGTTAACGGCTGCCCACCACCGTGATAGTCGAGGGCGAACGCGACGTAGCCGCGCTCGTCGGCGAGCCGGACCGCCCGGGCGCGGGCGTGGTCGTCGAGACCGGGTCCCTCGTGGGAGACGAGGACGCCCGGGCGTTGGTCGGTGCCTTCGGGCAAGGCCAGCGTGCCGACCATGGTGCGTCCGTCGGCCTCGTAGGAGATGTGGCGCGTGATGACCATGGGACGCACCGTACCGGCCCGGCGGAGTCACGCGACGGGTCGACGGCAGGCCCCCACCCAGCCCAAACCCCCGGTCGGCCCTTCTCGAGCGACCGGCTTCGCTCCACCCGAGCGCGGTGGCTGCCGCGGTACGAGCGTCGCCGGCCGCGATACTGGGCCCGATGCGCGGGAGGACGGGGCGGCGGGTGCCATGGGGTTTCCCGGCGGCACCCGTCCTCGTGGTCGCGCTGGTTGCGCTGGCGGCACTCGTGGTGACGTCGTGTAGTTCGAGCCCCTCGGCGCCGCCGGCCGGCACCCCAACGACGAACCATACCGGGTCCGAACCTGCGGCCTCGAGCTCCACGACGACGACCGGCACGCCCTCCTCGACGTTGCCCCCCGTGTCGACCTCGGGGCCGTTGCAGCCCGGGGCAGCGATCGCCCTCCCCTTCTCGGCCGACCGCGTCACGGCCGCCGAAAGTCCCGACGGCGCCGTGTTCGCCGCACCGCAGGACCCGACCAGCCCCTCGCCCTCCATCGCGTGGGTCGTCGACGGCAACGGACCGGCCGCCATCGCGGAGCACGTGCCGACCGGCATCGCCTCCTTGGCGGCCGACGGCACCAACTTCTACGTCGCGACCTACTCCACCGTGTTCGCGTACAGCCGCGTCAGCGGCAACCAGGATGGGCAGTGGACGATGCCCAATGTCCAGGCAGCCAACAGCTCGGACAATGGTCTCGTCGCGCTGGCTGCCGCCGCCGGTGTCGTCTTCGTCTCCGTCACCCGGGGCGATACGGTCAGCGTCTATCGCATCGAGCCGAACTCGTCGGCGGCGCCGCACCTCCTTTTGCGCAGTCTCGGCGACGCCATCGGGTCGGACGGGTCGATCTACTACGAGAGCGCCGACCACCATCTGGACGTGTTGCGAGCGGGTGGTGCCACCGTGACCGGTCCGGCGCTGGCGGCGACGCCCAACGGCCTGGGCGGCGGCGTGCAGTACCTCGACGTCGTCGCCGGGGGCGCCGTGTGGGTCAGCGAGCCCGCGGGTCAGGGCCTCGATGCGACGTACACCACCTACGACGTCGCCACCCTGCACGTGCTGGGCACGTACAGCGGCTCGGTGACGAGCAGCGTGGTGGACTCGGCCGCGGGGCCGCTGGTGCTCGAAGCCGCCGGGACCAACGCGGCCTGCCCGGCTGCGGCTCAAGCCCCGACGGCGTGCGTGTTCCGTATCGATGTGCACGGCACCTTGAGCGACCCGGTGGGGGTCGGGTCGGCCGTCAACCTCCTCGGCCCCGGCCCGGCCGTCGTCGTGTCCGACACCTCGACCGGGCAGTTCGACCTGGTGCGCCTGTCGTAGTCCTCGGTTCCTCGCGGGCGGGTGCCGCTCCGACTCGTCCCGGCACGCGTCAGTAGTGCATGGAGACGCCGCCGTTGGGGCTGATCAGCTGCCCGGTCACGAAGCTGCTGGCGTCGGAGGCGAGGTACAGCACGCAGTAGGCGATGTCCGACGTCGTGCCGACGCGTCGCATGGGGGCGAAGCGCGCCATCGGCGACAGCACCGTTGCCTTGGCCTCCTCGTTCACGGTGCCGTCGGGGTTGGTGTAATAGCGCGCCGTCATGTTGGTCGGCACGAAACCCGGCGCGACCGTATTGACGCGTACGCCGTCTCCGCCGACCTCCACGGCCATCGATTTCGTCAGCTGGGCCACGCCCGCCTTGCAGATGGCGTAAGGCCCGATGCCGGGCGAAGGCGCGAGCACCGCCGCCGAGGACATGTTGATGATGGAGCCGCCGCGCTGTGCGACCATCACCTTCCCGGCGGCCTGACATCCGTAGAGCACGCCCTTCAGGTTCACCGACAGGATGCGGTCGAATTCGTCGGGGTCGACGTCGATGATGGAGCTGTCGATCATGATGCCGGCGATGTTGCACATGACATGCAGCCCTCCGTGCCGCGCCGCGATGTGCTCTACGAGCGTCGCCGCCGCCCCGCGCACCGTCACGTCGAGCGGCGCGCTCTCGGCCTTCCCACCTTGACCGAGGATGGCGCTCGCCGTCTCGGCCGCGCGACCGGCGTCGATGTCCGCACAGACCACGGTGGCGCCGGCGGCCGCCAGCACCTCGGAGGTGGTGCGACCGATGCCACCGCCGGCACCGGTCACCAGGGCCACCCGGCCCGTGAGATCGAACGCGTCGTGCACACTCTGGGCGATTTCCACCGCCGCACCTTAGGTGCGCCGGTGCTGCGTCAGCAGCGCCCGGGCCCTCGCGCCTCCTCGTGGCGTTGCCGCCGCTACGCGGTCACACCTTCCACTGCGAGCAGGGCGCGCTTGACCGTGAGGCCGCCGCCGTAACCTCCGATCCCGTTGCTCGCCAGCACGCGGTGACAGGGCACGACGATCGGGATCGGATTGCGCCCGTTCGCCTGGCCCACCGCCCGGGGACCGTTGGGTCGCCCGACCCGGCGAGCCAGCTCGCCGTAGCTGATGGTCTTCCCGTAGGGGATGCGGGTCAGCTCGGCCCACACCTCGCGCTGGAACGGGGTGCCGTCGAGGTCCATCGGGAGGTCGAACTCGGTGCGCTCCCGGGCGAAGTACTCCTCGAGCTGCGTCGCCGTCTCCTTGAGCACGGGTGGAACGTCGACGTCGCGACGGCCGTGCCTGGTTTCGTTCGGCAGCCAGATGCCGACCAGAACGTCGCCGTCGCACTCGAGCACGAGGCGGCCGATCGGGGTGTCGACGGGCATGGTGGTGGTCATGCTGCACGTCCTTTCATCGGTTTGATGGGGATTGGGGTGTCCAGAGATTGGAGGGACCACAGGTGCGCCATGGCGTAGCTGCGCCAGGGGCGCCAGCCCTCGCCGACGGCGAGAAGGCCCGCCGGATCCTCGGGCAGGCCGACGGCTCGCGCCGCCCGGCGGATGCCGAGATCGGTGGGCATGAAGGCGTCCGGGTCGCGCAAGGCGCGCATGGCGACGTACTCGGCCGTCCACGGGCCGACGCCAGGCAAGCGGACCAATGAGCGGCGCAGCTCGGCCGGGTCGGCACCCGGGTCGATCACGACTTCGTCCCGCGTGACCGCGTCGGCGAGCGCGACCAAGGCGCGCCGGCGCCCGGCCGGCATGGTGAAGGCAGCCGGGTTGCGCCGGGCCAGCCCCGCCAACGCCCCCGGGGTGGGGAAGAGATGGGTCAGTGTGCCGTTGGGTGCGGGCAATTGCTCGCCCGCGGCCCGGACGAGCCGTGCGGCCACCGTTCGAGCGCCGGCGACCGACACCTGCTGGCCGATGACGGCGCGTACGGCGAGTTCGAAGCCGTCGGCGGCGCCGGCTACCCGCCGACCCGGATCGCGCGCCACCACCGGCCCCAGGCGGGGGTCACCCCGCAGGACCTCCCAGACAGCGACCGGATCAGCGTCGAGGTCGAGTAGCTGACGACAGCGCGACACGGCAGTGGTGAGATCGCGCAGGTCGGAGAGGACCAGTTCGCCTTCCACGTACGGTGGTCCGGTCGTGGGATCCGGCGGGTCGCCCGGCGTGGGTGCGGTGAGGGTGATGACGGCATGGCCGTGCGGCAACCGCAGCGTCGCGCGCGTAGGACGCGCCCTCGAGCGATTCCACCCCGGGCAGAGCGCGCGCACCGAGGAACTCGAGTACCGACATCGGGCTGAACGGGCGCCGGCAGGGGAGGCGCAGGCGGATGCCCTGTGGCGCGGCCCCGGGCGCGCCTCGGCCCGCGTGGCCGGTTCGAGCAGCCCGTGCTGCTCGTGCTGCTCGTGCCCGCAGGCCGCTGGGCGTGTCCGCAAACACCTGCCGCACCGTGTCGTTGCACTGGCGCACGCTGGCGAAGCCGGCGGCGAAGGCGACGTGGGCGACGGGCAGGTCGGTCGTCTCGAGCAGGATGCGCGCCGTCTGGCTGCGCTGCGCCCGAGCGAGAGCGAGCGGTCCCGTGCCGACCTCCACGCTGATGACACGGTTCAGCTGGCGGGTGCTGTAGCCGAGACGCCGGGCCAGCCCCTCGATCCCCTCGCGGTCCACGACGCCGTCTCGGATGAGCCGCATGGCCCGGGCCACGACGTCGGCCCGGACGTTCCACTCGGGTGAGCCCGGAGTGGCGTCGGGCCGGCAGCGCAGGCAGGCGCGGAAGCCAGCCTGTTGGGCAGCGGCGGCCGTCGGGTAGAAGCGCATGTTCTGGCGCTTCGGCGTGCGGGCCGGGCAGCTGGGCCGACAGTAGATCCCGGTCGACGTGACGGCGCAGAAGAACCAGCCGTCGAAGCGGGCGTCCTTGCTCTGCGCCGCCTGGTAGCAACGGTCTGGGTCCTCGATCACAGAACCCAGCGTGGCATGCCGGCCAGAGGATTACTGGCGGGAATCGGACATCACCGTTCGGCGGTCCGTCTCACCTGCGCCAGGACGAGGCGGCGGTGGGCGGCGGCGTCGCCCCAGGCGCGGGTGAGGGCCCACGTCCGCTTCAGGAAGAAGTGGAGATCACATTCCCACGTGTAGCCGATGGCGCCGTGGACCTGCAGCGCCACCCGCGCCGCCAGTTCGGCCGCGTCGGACGCCATTGCCTTGGCCATCGACGCATCGTGGGAGAGGGTCGGCTGCGCCGCGGCCAGCGACCAGGCGGCGCGGTAGGTGGCCGGCCGGGCGAACTCGAGCGCGACGCGCGCGTTGGCGAGGAGATGTTTGACGGCCTGGAAGCTGCCGATGGGCCGGCCGAACTGGTGGCGTTCCTTGGCGTAGGTCGCGGTGATGGCGAGCATCCGGTCGGCCAAGCCGACGAGGAACGCTGCGGTTCCGGCGGCGGCGCGGTCGGCCAGCAACGCCGCCGCCGCCTCGGCCGCGACGCCATAGGCCAAGAGGCTGTCCGATGCGAGCGGCCACTGCACCGTCGAGAGGTCGCGCGACGAGCTGAGCGTCGGCGTGGCTTGCACCGTGCACGACGCTGCCGGGACCGCGTGCAGCTGCCAGCCCGACTCGGTGTCGCGACAGGCCAGGAGCAAGATGGTCGCATTGCGCGCGCCGACGACGCGAGGTGTGCGCAAGGTGCCGTCGGCCGTCACCGCGGTGGGCGACGTGATCCCGGTCGGGGACACGTCGATGCCGCCGACTGCGAAGCTGGCGTCGTCCTCGACCAGTGCAGCGAGCGCAGCGGCGGCCGCCGGGTCGGGGAGCAGCGCGGCGAGCGTCGGGCCAGCGAGGGCGGCCGTTTCGAGCAGCGGCTCGGGCAGGCAGGCCCGACCCGCCTCCTCGAGCACTCCGACCAGGTCGACGTCGCTGAGGCCGAGACCGTTGGCTCCTTCGGGCACGACGAGCGCCGGAGCCCCGAGCTCGGCCAGGACGGCCCAGCGGTTCTCGGACAACTCGGCTCGGGCGACTTCGTCGGCGAGCTCGAACGCACGGAGGGCGTCGACGCTGCACTCCGTGTCGAGCACCGTGCGCACGCCCTCACGCAGCGCCTCCTGGTCCTCGGAGAATGCGAAGTCCACGATCGGTCGGCGCTCCCCGCTCAGCCACGCGGCAGCCCGAGCAGGCGCTCGGCCACCACGTTGCGTTGAATCTCGTTGGTCCCGGCGTAGATGGGCCCGGCCAGTGAGAAGAGGTAGCCGTCGAGCCATTCACCCGGGCCTCCGGCCTGGAGCAATTCGGCCTCGGGACCCAACAGGTCGAGAGCGGCGCGGTGTATGGCCACGTCCGTCTCGGACCAGAAGATCTTGTTCGCACTGGCCTCCGCCCCCACCGCGTGGCCCCTGGCGACCTTGGTGGCCGTCCAGTACGTGTGCAACCGGTAGGCCTCGGCGTCCATGTGGGCCTGCGCCACCGCGTCGACGGAGGCGGCCGGGCCGCCGCGCTGGTCGAACAGCCGGACGAGGCGGCCAGCGGCCTCGGTGTAGCGCGCCGGGCTACGCAGGGAGAGCCCGCGTTCCGAGCCGGCCGTGGCCATGGCGACCGACCAACCCGCGCCTACCTCTCCGAGCACCTGGTCCTCGGGGACCTCGACGTTGTCAAAGAAGATCTCGGCGAAGCCGGTCTCGCCATCGATTTGGGAAATGGGGCGTACGGTCACGCCGGGCGAATCGATCGCGACCAGGAAGTAGGTCAGGCCGCGGTGGCGTTCGGCTTCGGGATCGGTGCGGAAGAGGCCGAAGCACCACTCGGCGAACGCACCGCGACTGGCCCACGTCTTTTGACCGCTGAGCAGCCAGCCGTCGCCGGCGCCGTTGCGTACGGCACGAGAGCGGATACCGGCCAGGTCGCTGCCGGCGTCGGGTTCGGACCAGCCCTGGCACCAGATCTCGTCGCCGGACGCCATGGGCTCCAAGTAACGTGCCTTCTGAGCTTCCGTCCCGTACTCGAGCATGGTGGGCCCGAGCAGGAAGATGCCGTTTTGGCTCACCCGTGTGGGAGCGCGGGCCCGGTAGTACTCCTCCTCGAAGATCAACCACTCGAAGATCCCGAGGTCACGCCCGCCGTATGGGGCCGGCCAGCTCACGACGGACCAACGGTCCTCGAACATCGTCCGCTCCCAGGCCCGGTGCGCCTCGAAGCCAGCCGGCGTGTCGAGTGAGGGGAGTGGCTCAGGCGGGACGTGGGCGGCCAGCCAGGCCCGGGCCTCGGCGCGGAACGCTTCCTGCTCGGCGCTGAAGGTCAGATCCATGGAGAGCCGAATCTCGCACAACGGCTCCCGCCCTGCCAAGGCGTCGTGCGCACTGCCCCACGTCTGGCGCCGGATCTGATTCGGCGTCAGAATTGGCCCCTCATGCCCAACGCCGTGATTGTCGACGCTGTCCGAACCCCGGTTGGGCGGCGCGGGGGACGCCTGTCCGGATGGCACGCCACCGACCTCGCCGCCCAACCGTTGGCCGCACTCCTGGCCCGCAACGACCTGGACCCTGCCCTGGTCGAGGACGTCGTCATGGGCTGCACCATGACGGTCGGGGAGCAGGCGATGAACATCGCCCGCAACGCCGCCTTGGCGGCGGGGTTCCCCGAATCGGTCCCCGGGACCACGGTCGACCGGCAGTGTGGGTCGGCCCAACAGGCGATCCACTTCGCGGCGCAGGCGGTCATGGCCGGCGCGATGGACGTCGCCATCGGGGCCGGGGTGGAGTCGATGAGCCGGGTCCCCATCGGGTCCACGACCGAGCCCGGCCCGGGCGAGGCCTACGGCCCGCTGTACCTGGAGCGGTTCGCGCTCATCCACCAAGGAGAGTGCGCGGAGGAGATCGGCCGGCGCTGGAACATCTCGCGCCAGGAGATGGACGAGTTTGCGCTGCGCTCCCATCGCCGGGCGGCCCGGGCGGCCGAAGACGGCCGCTTCGCCAACGAGCTGGTGCCGCTCGAAGCCCGCGTCCACCCCGACGTGCCCGGGGGTGACGCGGTGAGCGGGATGCTCGAGGCCGACGAAGGTGTTCGCAGGGACACCTCGCTCGAGAAGCTGGCCGCATTGAGGCCGGCCTTCTCGGAGACGGGTAGCGTGACGGCGGGGACGTCCTCACAGATATCCGACGGGGCGGCCGCCGTCCTGATCATGAGCGAGGAGCGGGCGTCGTCGCTCGGGCTGCGTCCCCGAGCGCGCTTCCACACCTTCGCCGTGGCGGCCAACGATCCCCAGATCATGTTGACCGCGCCGATCCCGGCCACCGAGCTGGTGCTGGCGAAGGCCAAGCTCTCGCTCAACGACATGGACGTGGTGGAGATCAACGAGGCCTTCGCGTCCGTCGTGCTCGCCTGGGAGCGCGAGTTCCGTCCCGACATGGAGAGGGTGAACCCCAACGGCGGGGCCATCGCCATCGGCCACCCGACCGGCTGCTCCGGGGCCCGCCTCATGGCGACGCTGCTCAACGAGATGGAGCGGACGGGCGCCCGCTACGGGCTCCAGACCATGTGTGAGGGCGGCGGGCAGGCCAACGCGACCATCATCGAGCGGCTCGGCTGATGACCGGCGCCGCCCGCGTGCCCGCCGTCGAGGGCTGGTTCACGACGGGTGAGGACGGTGTCGCTCCGGCCCTGCTCGGGTCCCGCTGCGCGGAATGCGGGACCTACGCCTTTCCGGCGGAGTCGAGCTTCTGTCGCAATCCTGACTGTGCCTCCACCGTGTTCGAGACCGTGGAGCTCTCCCGGCAGGGCCGCATCTGGTCCTACACCGACTCCCGTTACCAACCCCCGCCCCCGTACGTGGCGGCCGATCCCTACGTCCCCTTCTGCCTGGCCGCGGTGGAGCTGGCGGCGGAGAAGCTCGTGGTCATGGGCCAGGTCGTGGGCGGAGTGACGGTCGACGACCTGTCGGTGGGTGACGAGGTCGAGTTGGTGATCGACACCCTCTACTCGGAGGACGGCTGCGACTACCTGGTGTGGAAGTGGCGGCCGCTCGGTGCCGGAACCGCCGCTGAGGAGGAATGACGATGCCCGACGACAAGAAGGTGGCGGTGCTGGGCGCCGGCATGCACAAGTGGGGCAAGTGGGGGCGCCCCTTCGTCGAGTACGGGCTTGCCGCGGCGCGCGAGGCGCTGGCCGACGCCGGGCTCGGTTGGCGCGACATGCAGTTCGTCTCTGGGGCCGACACCATCCGCAACGGGTACCCGGGGTTCGTGTCGGGCGCGACGTTCGCCCAGGCGCTCGGCTGGACCGGGGCGCGGGTCTCGAGCGTCTACGCCGCCTGCGCCTCGGGCGCGGCGGCCATCGCCAGCGCGCGGGCACAGATTTTGGCGGGGCTGTGCGATGTCGCGTTGGTCGTCGGCGCCGACACGACGCCGAAGGGCTTTTTCGCTCCGGTGGGGGGAGAGCGCAAGGACGACCCGGACTGGCTGCGCTTCCACCTGATGGGCGCGACCAACCCGACGTACTTCGCGCTCTACGCGCGCCGGCGCATGGACCGCTTCGGCGCGACCGAGGAGGACTTCGCACAGGTCAAGGTCAAGAACGCGCGCCACGGGTTGTCCAACCCCTACGCGCGCTATCGCAAGGAGGTCACCGTCGACGAGGTGCTGGCCTCGCCCATGGTGGCCGACCCGCTGCGCCTCCTCGAGATCTGTGCCACTTCCGACGGGGGCGCAGCGCTCGTCCTCTCGAGCATGGAGTTCGCTCGCCGCCACGCCGGCACCCAGCCGTTGGTGACGGTCGACGCCGTGGCGACCGTCACGCCCACCTTTCCCAACACCGTGATCGAGATGCCGAACTTCTCGACCGACTCGGCCGCCGCGTTCGACGGCGCGGCCGACGCGTGGTCGGCCGCGGCCGAGTTCCGGCCATCGATCGCCGCCGCGGCCTACGCCGAGGCCGGCATCGGCCCCGAGGACGTCAGCCTGGCGGAGGTCTACGACCTCTCTGCCGCGCTGGAGCTCGACTGGTACGAGGACATCGGCCTGTGCGGCGAGGGTGAGGCAGAGAAGCTGCTGCGCGACGGGGTCACCGCGCTCGGAGGGCGGGTGCCGGTCAACCCCTCGGGCGGCCTCTCGTGCTTCGGCGAGGCCATCCCGGCGCAGGCGATCGCCCAGGTGTGTGAGTGCGTCTGGCAACTTCGGGGCAGCGCCGTCGGGCACCAGGTGGAGGGAGCCACGGTGGCCGTCACCGCCAATCAGGGTTTGTTCGGGCACGGGTCCTCGGTTCTCCTCAGCCGCTGAAACCCTGGTGACGAGCGACTTCGGACCGGACTGGCCGCAGCGTGTGTGATCCCAGCGGAATCGGGTATTGGCCGAGTGACGTCAATCGCGGCCAGGGCTTGCTTAGGCTTTGGAGCGCGTGAGTCGTCTAATTCGGGGTCGGCGCGGAACGACGCTGTGATTGGAGGAACCATTGCATGTTGGCCACTGATGCGACTGAGCTGCGCCAAGATGAGGAGCAGCAACGAGGAGCAGATATCTCAATGCCGGACCAGATTGACGACCGGAGAGGCGGGACGGGGTCGGATGAAGTGCTGAACGCGCTCGACGAGCTGGAGTCCGTGCTGCGGGAGAACGCCGAGAGTGAGCGGCTGCTCTCCAAGCGCATCGCCGAGGTACGTCTCGCTCGGCAGAACGGCCGGGAGTGGAAGGCAATTCTCGGGGACGAGGACGAGCCGGGGACCGTGCAGCTGGTGAGCACGATCCTGCGCCGGCAGTCCGAGGCCAGCGGCTACCTGCGCCGTTCACTGGTGGTGGCGCTGCGCGGCGAGGGACAGAGCATCCCGAGCATCGCCCATCTCTTCGGGGTGACGCACCAACGGGTGTCGAACCTCTTGCGACGTGTGGCCCAGGGCAACGCGGCCGCGGACGGCGACGGGGTCTAAGCGCACCACGTCTTGAGCAAGGCATCGGCCTCGGCCATGATGCCACCGACGATGTCGGCCACACTGGGCAACGCGCTCAGGACGCCGACGACCTGACCCGTCGGGAGCACGCCGACGTCGGTTCGGCCTTCGACCAGGGCCGCTTTCGTCATGACCGGGGCGTTCGCCGCCATCACCACTTGCGCCCACGTGAGCTCGTTGCCTTCTTTCATGGCGCGCCCTTCGCGCTGGAGCGACGTGAAGGTGGCGCCAGTGTCCTTGCGGAAGCGGTACGCGTTGCGCAGCGCGCGGGGCAGCGCGCGGAGCCATGACTGGGCCTCCAAGTGGTCCACCAGATCGGTGCGCACGACGCGTTGCGGGGCGCCGTCGACCTTGGTCGTCACCACGGTTCCCGTCACGGGAGTCTCGAGATACAGGTCTTTGACGGCGCCGGGCACTCGGCTCTCGGCGGAGAGCAGGAAGCGGGTACCCATGGCAACTCCGGCTGCGCCGTAGGCCAATGCCGCCACCAGGCCTCGTCCGCTGAAGAAGCCACCTGCGCCGAGCACCAGGACGCGGTCGCCCACGGCGTCGACGACCTCGGGGAGCAGGAGCGTCGTGGGGATGGTCCCGGTGTGGCCACCGCCCTCGGCTCCTTCCGCGATAACGGCGTCGACTCCCCATTCCGCCACCTTCTCGGCGTGGCGCCGGGCACCGACCGTGGGCATCACGAAGAGCCCCGCTTCCTTGCAGCGGGCCACCAGGGCGGGATTGGGAGCCTGGGCGAAGCTGGCCACCCGCGCCCCGGTCTCGATCATCAGCTCGATGCGCTCGTGCACGTCGGCCGCGTCCGTGCGCAGATTGACGCCGAAGGGGTGCTGCGTCCGGCCACGTACTTCGGCGATCGCGCCTGCGAGCTCGTCGAGGGTCATGGTGGCCGAGGCTAAGATGCCCAGGCCGCCAGCGTCGCACGTGGCGGCGACGAGGCGGGGGCCGGCGACCCAGCCCATGCCGGTCTGCACGACGGGGAAACGCACTCCGACCCGATCGCACAGGTCGGTGTGCAGCGCGCGGTGCAGGGCGGGCCCGACGTCCGCGGTCACCTCCGCACCTCGCGGTCGCGCAGCGAGCCCGGGTCCAGCACGACGCGCACCAGGTCGAGCTCCTCGGGCGTGGGCCGGCGGGTCTCGCCCACCTCCGCCGGGATGACGAGCTCGAACCCGGTGGCGTCCACGATGTCGTCGACGGAGACGCCGGGATGGTACGAGCGCAGCCGCATGGTGCGCTCGGGCGTTTCGAAGTCGAACACGCCGAGATTGGAAACGACCCGCCGGAGGTCGTGGAAACGCGTGGCGGCCGGGCCTGCGGCGTGGGCGCGGGCGTAGCCGACGCCGCTCACCACGTCGACCCGCTCCACGAAGGTGCGCACACTGTGGTCCGGGACCCAGTAGCTGGTGGGATGGTTGACCGAGTTCCCCGGCGCGCCCCGCACGCCGACCAGCTGCACCTTGGGCCGGTCGTGCGGCCCGATGGCCGAGATGTTCTGGTTGCCCGTGCGGTCGATCTGGCTTGCCATCATCATGATGTGCCGGCGACCGGACCACACCACGTCGAACACAGTGCGGTACGGCATGGCCGCCTCGCGTACCAGGTCGTCGGGCTTGGCGGCGATGGGCGGCGCGCCGATCATCAGGGCCGCTTCGCCGTCGGTGAGCACGAGGTCGGGGGCGAACGTCAGCTTGGCCAACCGGGCGCCGAGCGACGGGATGGTGCCGAAGGGGCTGGCCATGACCTCTCCGGCGCCGCGCCAAGCCTCGGCGCACGCCACCACACAGAACTCGGCCCGGGTGACGGCCTCGCCGTTCACCGCGCCTGTCGCTCCTCGACGCGGGCTTGGTACTCGTCCTCGCTGACGTGCACATAGCGGTTGGCGAAGGCCTCCCACTCGGCCGCGTCGGCCGCCGCGCCCGCGTACTCCTTCTGAAAGGCTTCGTCGCGGCCGTAGTCGGGTGGGTTGGCGGTGAAGTGCGCCCCGCCCCGGGCCTCCGCCACGCCGTCGGTGAGCATGCGGTGGATGGGGACGGTCGAGAGCGGATGGGCATCATTGGCCAGGGCGCCGTTCTCGACGATGCGCTCCGTCGTCATGAAGCGGCGATCGGCTGCGCCGAGGAAGAGCGGGTCGAAGAACGCGTCCGGACTCAGCACCTGACCGTTCCCGGCCGTGTCGGCCCGGCTGGTGTGGACGATGGCCGCATCGAGGTGGAGGGCAGGCATCGCCACGAGCTCGACCTCCGCGTCGGCCGGATCGGCGAGGTACGGGTGCCCGGCGCCGTACGGCGAGCGGACGAGGCGCAGGTCCGGGTTGACGGTGAGGACGTCGGATCCCAGTCCGGCCCGGGTGGGCAGGAAGGGAACCCGCCACGACGCTGCCTGCAAGCCCAGGAAGAACATGCCCTCGTCGACCTCCATCACCTCGACCCGGCCGTGCTGGCGGGCGGCCCGCCAGTGGGGGTCGAGCGCGATGGAGTCCAAGGTGACGAACCCGCACACCACCTTGCGTACCTTGTTGGTAGCGCAGAGCAGGCCGACGTCCGGGCCGCCGTAGGCCACGATGGTCAGGTCGTCGAGGTCCGATCGGCAGATGGCACGCACCACCGCCATCGGTTTGCGGCGCGAGCCCCAGCCACCGATCCCGATCGTCATCCCCGAGGCGAGTTCGCCGACGATGTCGTCGACGGTCATGCGCTTGTCAGCCATCGGTCGCCTTCAGCGCTCGCTCATGTGGAGGTGTCGGCGTCGCGCTTCTCGACGAAGGCGGCCCGCTGTTCGTCGGCCACACCGCGCACGTGCAGCTCGTACGTGAAGCCCTGCTCGAAGCGGTAGCTGCGCTTCACATCCACCGGGTCGATCCCGTTCAGCGACTCCTTGGCCCGGCGGATGATGGTCGGGCTCTTGGCAGCGATCTCAGCGGCCAACTCGAGTGCGGCCGCCTGGAGTCGGTCGGGCGGCACGACGGCGGCGACCGAGCCGAAGGAGGCCAGTTCGGCGGCGGTGATGGGCTTCGCCGTGTACACCATCTTGCGCATGGCGTGCTGGGGGACCAGGCGGGCCAGGTGGGTGGCGGCGCCCAACGCGCCACGGTCGACCTCGGGCAGCCCGAAGGTGGCGTCTTCGGCGGCGATCACCACGTCGGCGTTGCCGACCAGGCCGATGCCACCCCCGAGGCAGAAGCCCTGTACGGCAGCGATCACGGGCACCTCACAGTCGTAGACCGCGCCAAAGGCGGCCGCACAGCCGCGATTGACCCCGACGAGCGCCTCGTCCCCTTTTGCATTGATCTCCTTGATGTCGACCCCCGCGCAGAAGCCGCGCCCGGTGGCGCGCAGGACCGCGACCCGGTTTTCAGGCACCCGGCCGACGGCGAGCAGGGCGTCGGCCAAGGCGAACCAACCCGCCACGTCGAGCGCGTTGACCGGCGGGTGGTCGATGACCACCTCGGCGATCCCGTCGTGCTCCTGGACCACGTCGATGGGCATGGGGCGCCGGTTCTCCTCGGTCATGGCACTGACGCTGCGTCAAAAGCCGCCCGGAACTTAGGTCAGCATGCTGGGCCGGGCCAACGCGCCGGAGGTCGGGCGCCCGATCGTGCCCTAGGGTTTGCCAGTGATGCAGCCCGCCTACGACTTCAGCGAGCGCGTCGTAGTGGTGACGGGCGGCTCACGGGGAGTCGGGGCCGGGATCGTGGCGGCGTTCGTGGAGGCCGGGGCGCACGTCGTCACCTGCGGGCGTCACGAGGCGACGGTGGAGGGCGCGGCGTTCGTCACGGCCGACGTGCGCAAGCCGCCGGACGCCGAGCGGCTCGTCGCCAAGGCCGTGGAGAGGTTCGGCCGCCTCGACGTCCTGGTCAACAACGCGGGCGGCTCGCCCAACGTGATGGCGGCCGACGCGTCACCGCGCTTCGTCGAGGCGATCGTGAACCTGAACCTGCTGGCCCCCCTGTGGTGTGCGGTGTCGGCCCACAAGGTGATGGCGGTGCAGGAGGACGGTGGGTCGATCGTGAACGTCTCGAGCGTGTCGGGGATGCGGCCCTCGCCGGGCGCGTCGGCCTACGGGGCGGCCAAGGCGGGCCTCATCAACCTGACCGCGACGCTCGCCGTCGAGTGGGCCCCACTGGTGCGGGTCAACTGCGTGACCGGCGGGCTGCTCGACACCGGCGCCGGGGACGACTTTTACGGCGGCCCCGGCGGCCGCGAGAAGATCGCCGCCACCGTCCCGCTGGGACGCATGGGCGTGCCCGAGGACGTGGCCCGCGCCTGCCTGTTCCTGGCCAGTTCGGGCGCCTCTTACATCTCGGGCGCCAACCTCGTGCTCCACGGGGGCGGGGAGACGCCGGCCTACCTCCGGGCCCAGGCGGAGGCGTAGTCGCCGATTAGGGGCTGACCGACGATGAGATGCTAGACAGAGCGACCGTGAAATTGGCGGTCCTCACCGAGACCCGTGCCGGAGAACGCCGTGTGGCCCTGGTCCCGGACGTGGTCAAGAAGCTAGTGGGCGCGGGCTGGGAAATCTGCATCGAGGCCGGCGCCGGTCACGAGGCCGCGTTCAGCGACGCCGCCTACCGCGACGCCGGCGCCGCGGTGGCGCCCGACATTGCGGCCGCCCTGTCGGGTGCGGGCCTGGTCGTCCGGGTCAACCCGCCGAGCGCAGACGAGGTGGGCCACCTGCCGCCGGGTGTCGCCCTCTTGAGCTTCTTCGGGGTGGCGCAGTCGGAGGGCGCACTGCGCGCCCTGGCGGCGAAGGGGGCAACCGTCTTCAGCTTCGACCTGCTGCCCCGAATCAGCCGGGCTCAGGGCATGGACGCGCTGAGCTCCCAGGCCACCGTCTCGGGGTACCGGGCCGGATTGCAGGCGGCCGAGCAGCTGGCCAAGTTCTTCCCCATGTTCATGACGGCGGCGGGGACGGTGCCGCCGGCCAAGGTGCTCGTCATGGGTGTCGGCGTGGCGGGACTGCAGTCGATCGCCACGGCACGGCGTCTTGGCGCCGTGGTCAAGGCCTACGACGTGCGGGCCGCCGCCAAGGAGGAGGCCGAAAGCCTGGGCGCCACCTTCCTCGACACCGGCGTCTCGGCCGAGGGGACAGGGGGCTACGCCCGCGAGCTCACACCCGAGGAGCTCGACCGCCAACGCGCCGCGCTGGCCGAGGAGGTCGGTCGTTCCGACGTCGTGATCACGACTGCGGCCGTGCCGGGCCGGAAGGCGCCGGTGCTGTTGACGGCGTCGATGGTCGAGGGCATGGCCGAGGGGGCCGTCGTCGTGGACATGGCTGCCGACCAGGGCGGCAACTGCGAGCTGACCGAGGCGGGCGAGGTGGTCGAGCACCAGGGCGTCCATATCGTGGGCATGGCCAACCCGCCGTCGGGCATGCCCACCCACGCCAGCTTCCTCTACGCGCGCAACGTGGCGAACGTGCTCGGTCTGATGGGACCCCAGGGCACGCTCGACCCCGACTGGGACGACGAGATCGTGGCCGGCATGTGCGTGCTGCGCGAGGGCAAGGCCATGGCGCCCGCCGCGGTGGAGCTGCTGGGTGGCGCCGAAGCGGGAGGTCCTCCGTCGTGATCGCATTGCTCCTGCAGTCGTCCCCCACCTCCACCGGCGGTTCGACTACGGGCATCGTCGCCTACCTCACCATCTTCGTCCTGGCGGCGTTCGTCGGGATCGAGGTCGTCTCGAAGGTGCCGAGCATCCTGCACACCCCGTTGATGTCGGGGTCCAACGCCATCCACGGCATCGTGCTGGTCGGCGCGCTGACGGTGATGGGCGAGGCGCACGGGGCGGCCGAGCTCGCGCTGGGGACCCTGGCGGTCTTCCTGGCCACGTTGAACGTCGTGGGCGGCTTCGTGGTGACCGACCGCATGCTCGAGATGTTCAAGGGCCGCCCACGCGACCGCGCCCGGGATCGGGTGGCCAAGGCCGAGGAGCCCGGTTCCTCGGAGACCGCTGGACCGTCCGGCGCTGCCGGGCCTTCCGGAGGCGCCGCCTGATGCTCGCCGCCTCCTTCACGCTGGCGACCGCGCGCGACCTCGCCTACCTCGTCGCCATCGCTGGCTTCATTTTCGCCCTCAAGGGCCTCAGCTCACCGCGTTTCGCCCGGCAGGGCAACCTGGTCGGAGCGGCGGCGGCCACGCTCGCCATCGCCATGACGTTCACCCTGCCGACGCTGCGGCACTCGGGGAAGAACCTCGTGCTGGCGATCATCGCCATTGTGCTGGGCGCCGCCATCGCAGTGCCGGTGGCCCGTTTCGTGAAGATGACCGCCATGCCCCAGCTGGTCGCGATCTTCAACGGCGTGGGCGGCGGCGCGGCCGCGCTGATCTCCATCGTCGAACTGCTGCACCTGCATTCGCTCGGTCTCCAGCCGGCCGTCTACGTCACGGCCGAGGTGTTGCTCGGCGTGCTCATCGGGTCAGTGTCCTTCTCGGGGAGTGCGATCGCGTTCATCAAGCTGCAGGAGCTGATCACGGGGCGGCCGATTACCTACCCGGGCCAGCAGGTGATCAACGCGCTGGTCGGCGTCGCCGCCGCGGTGATGATCGTGCTGGCGCTGGTGACGGGCAACATCGTCTTCGTCTGGATCATCCTCGGGCTGGCACTCCTGCTGGGAGTCATCTTTGTCCTGCCCATCGGGGGGGCAGACGTGCCCGTCCTCATCTCACTGCTGAACTCGTTCACCGGCTTGGCGGTGGCTGCATCGGGCTTCGTGCTGGACAACGCCCTGCTGATCGTGGCGGGCACCCTGGTCGGCGCCTCCGGCATGATCCTGACGCGGCTCATGAGCGCGGCCATGGGACGATCCCTGCCCAACATCTTGTTCAGCGCGTTCGGTGCCGTGATCACGGCGACCGGAGGCGAGGAGGGCGACGCTTCGCGCTCGGTGCGAACCGGGACACCGGAGGACGTCGGTGTGTTGTTGGCCTACGCGCGCAAGGTGGTCATCATCCCGGGCTACGGCCTGGCGGTGGCCCAGGCACAGCACGTCGCACGCGAGCTGGCCGACGCACTCAAAGCGCGCGGCGTCGATGTCTTCTTCGCCATCCATCCGGTGGCGGGCCGCATGCCGGGTCACATGAACGTGTTGCTGGCCGAGGCCAACGTGCCTTACGAGGAGCTCAAGGAGATGGACGAGGCCAACACGGAGATGGACACGGCCGACGTGGCGCTCGTGGTGGGCGCGAACGACACCGTGAACCCGGCCGCCAAGTCGACGCCGGGCAGCCCCATCTACGGCATGCCGATCATCGAGGCCGACGAGGCGGAGAACATCATCTTCCTCAAGCGCTCCATGCGCCCCGGCTTCGCCGGCATCGACAACGACCTGCTCTACGACCCCAAGACCACCATGCTCTTCGGGGACGCCAAGGACACGCTGCAAAAGCTGGTGGCGGCGGTCGCCGACGCCTGAGCGCTTCGGTCCGGTTGCGGGCCCTCGGCCCCGGCCCTGGCCGTGTCCTTCGCGGAACAACAGTCCGACCCCGCCCTCGGGTCAACAGGTGCTCGCCGCCGCCATGTACATCCTGCCGTCTAGCGAGACAACCGTCCCCATGCCTTTACGGTGCGCGGGTGCAGTGGCACCGGCGCACAGAGGTCTGTGGGAGCGGGTCCTCCACGCCGGCCATGCCGCTCGAAATCACGGGGTCCCCGCCGTGCCCGGCGGGCTCGGCGGTCGGACCCACGCCCTATCTCTCGATGGTGTGGCAGGTCCCGGTGGCCAGCGGCCCGTTGGCGATTCAGCCGCCCGACATCCAGATGGTTGAGGCGAGCGTGATGGAGTCCGGCGCGACGTAGATGGTCCAAAGGGATGAGCGGCCGGCACTCGATTCCCCCTTCCGGGGGATCCGGCGTGTCGGCGGGGTCCCTAGCCTTGCGCCATGGCGACCTCTCCCGACGTGAGCGACCGGGTCTTGACCTGGGCTCGCATCGACCTGTCACCGCCGCACCGGAACCCTGCGTGGTGGCGGGTGGCGTCGGCCACGGTTCTGGCCCTCGCGGGCTCGCTGGCGGCCGACGCAGCACTGGTCGCGATCGGCACGCGCCTGTTCCCGGCGACGAAGGGCTACGCGCACTTCCAGTTCCACGACTACGCCAAGTTGACCGTCATCGGTGTGCTCATCGCGTGTGCCGCCTGGCCGATCGTGGCGCGAGTGAGCTCGGCGCCCCGCTGGCTCTTCTTCCGCCTGGCCATCGCGGTGACGCTCGTGCTCTTCCTCCCCGACGTGTACATCTGGCACCAGGGTCAGCCGGCTCAGGCGGTGGCGGTCCTGATGGCCATGCACGTGGCCATCGCACTGATCACGTACAACCTGCTGGTCCATCTGGCACCGATGCGGGCGCAGCTCGGGCGGCGGCCCGCTCGCTCTCGCCGCAGCGAGGCGAGCGCCGTTTAACGAGGGGCGTTGCCGCGAGCGCCGCTACCGGGGTGCGAGCGCGTCGACCTCGGCCAGCACGTCCTCGCCTGGGCGCCATTCGCCGGCGGCGACGTTGGCCGCCACCTGTTCTGGTCGGGTTGCTCCGGCGATGACCGAGGCGACCGCGTGATGTGACAGCAGCCAGCCGAACGCCAGGTCCAGCACGGTGTGCCCGTGGCGCCGAGCCAATTCGTCGAGGGCGGCCACGGTGGCCAACCGCTCGTCGGTCAGCTGGTTGGACGCCCGCTCACCCATGGCGGCGAGTCGAGTGCCCTCGGGCGGCGGCTCGCCGGCCCGGTACTTGCCGCTGAGGAGTCCGCTGGCCAGGGGGAAGAAAGGCAAGAAGGCCACGCCGTTGCGCTCGCAGTACTCGATGACGCCGTCCTCCGGCTCCCGGTGCAAGATGTTGTACTGGTTCTGCACGCTGACGAACCCGGGGCTTCCGCTTGGCGTGGCGGCGGCAGCCTCTTCGAGCAGGGCGACCGTGAAGTTGGAGCAGCCGAACTCACGGATCTTGCCCTCGGCGACGAGCTCGGCCAGTGCACCGCCGGTCTCGGCGATCGGCGTCTTTTGATCGGGGAAGTGCAGTTGGTACAGGTCGATGCGGTCGGTCCCGAGCCGGGCGAGGCTGTCCTCGACTGCCTTTCGGATGTACGCCGCCGACGCCCCACCTTCGTGACCCTCGTAGGGCGCGCCGAACTTGGTGGCCACCACGATGTCGTCCCGCCGCGCCCCCAGCGCGGCCCCGAGATAGGTCTCGCTCTTGGCGCCGCCGTAGATGTCGGCCGTGTCGAAGAAATTGATGCCGGCCTCGAGGGCGGCGTCGACCACGGCGGCCGTCTCTCGACGCCCGACACGCATGCCGAAGTTGTTGCAGCCCAACCCGACGACGCTGACCTTGAGCGAGCCGATCGTGCGCGTCTCCATCGGCGGCCTCCTCCCCCGCGGGCCGGCTCCGAGCGAGCCAGCTGGGTCAGCAGTACTGTACCGGCGGTTTCGGATCCAAGACGGTACAAATGTGAGGAGGCAGGCATGGCCACGGGCGCTGTGGACACGACGGTGGCGGCATCACCCGACGAGGTCTGGACGAAAGTGGGCAACTTCGGCGGTGCGGGGGAGTTGTTCCCCGCCATCGAGTCGTTCCGGCTCGAGGGAGACGATCGCATTCTCAAGATGTTCGGCATGGAGATCCGCGAGCGCCTGCTGGCGCGGGACGACGAGAGCCGCGTCATCACCTACTCGGTGGTCGACGGCGTGCCGATCGAAAGCCACACGGCCACCATCTCGGTCGAACCCGACGGGGACGGCTCCAAGGTGATCTGGGCCTACAACGTGACCCCCGACGAGATGGCGCCCATCTTCGGCGACACCTACCAGGCAGCCCTCACCACGCTGGCAAGCTTGTTCGCATAGCGCATCCCCGCCTGGCCGGTGGGAGGCACCCCCGGCACGCTCGCCTACCCTGAGTACGTGAACCCAGGCGCGGCGGACGCACCGGTCGACGCGACACCCCCGGTGCAGGCGCCGACGCCCGCGACGCCGTCGCTGACCGAGGACGTCCCGCGCATCCATCCCCGTCGCCTCCCGGATCCGAGCGCCCGGGAGCTCGTCCGGCGCGGGCGGACCATCGCCACCGTGGTGGGTATCCACTTCACACCCACGGCCATTCGCCAGCTGCGGACCATCCGACAGGGCGCATTGCCCGCTGCCCAGCTGGCCCGCCCACTTCGCAAGAGCTTCCAGGACCTCGGCGGGACGTTCATGAAGTTCGGCCAAATCATTGCCTCCTCACCCGGGATGTTCGGCGATGACGTCGCCGACGAGTTCCGGGCCTGCCTCGACACGGGCCCGGCGGTTCCGTATCCCGACGTCCGCCAAAGAGTGGAGGAAGACCTTGGGTTGTCATTGCGTGAGGCCTTCGCCGACTTCGATCCCGATCCGATCGGTACGGCTTCCATCGCCGTCGTGCACAAGGCTCGGCTCCTGGACGGGCGGACCGTGGCGGTCAAGGTGCTGCGCCCCGAGATCGAGCACGTCGTCGCCACCGATCTCGACCTGATGCAGCCGCTGCTCGAGATCCTGGTCCGCCAGACCGGGGACCAGATGGCTGGATCCACCCTGCAGATGCTCGACGGCTTCCGGGTGCAGATCGGCGAGGAGATGGACTTGCGCAACGAAGCGCGCTCCCTCTTCCACTTCCGGCGGCTGCAGAACGAGTTCGACCTCAAGTTGATGGCGGTCCCAGAGCCCTACCCGGAGCTGTCCGGGCGCAACGTGCTGACGATGGAATTCTTCGACGGCGTGCCGATCGACGACCTGGCCAAGGTGGCCGACCTCGGCTTCGACCCCACCCCGCTGGTGCAGGAGGTGATGCGGGCCTTCTTCCTGACCACCGTGCGCTGGGGGGCCTTCCACGGTGACGTGCACGCCGGCAACATGATGCTCCTGCGCGACGGCCGGATCGGCGTCATCGACTGGGGCATCGTGGGCCGTCTCGATCCGTCGACGCATCGCTTCTTCATCTCGTTGCTCTCGGCCGGCCTGGGCCACGAAGAGGCCTGGCCCGTCGTCACCCAGCACATCACCGACGTCTACGGCCCCGCCATCGGAGTGGCGGTGGGTTTGTCGGGCGAGGACCTCACAGCGTTCATCCGCTCCATCGTGGAGCCGGCGCTGACCCGTCCCTTCGGCGAGGTGAGCCTGGCCGGCATCATGCAGGCGATCCAGTTGCAGATGGCCAAGGCCCAGGGCGTCGAGGCCCACCAGCGCAGTGTCCGGTCGATCGTGCGCCGCCTGCGCACGCAGCGTCGGGTGCGGCGCATGGCCGACGAGGCGGGCGGCCTGATGTCCGAGTTCGACCGGGGCACGTTCCTGCTGGCCAAGCAGCTGCTGTACTTCGAGCGTTACGGCCGCATGTTCGTCTCGGAGGTGCCGATCCTCCACGACCGTGTCTTCCTCGAGCGGTTGCTCGCTGGTGTCGACGTCTCGAGCCTGGGTTGACGTCCGTCGCCATGGCAGAGGAGGCGGAGGCGGGGACCTATCCCTGAACCGGTTCGAGGACGATGCCAGTTCCAGCATCGAAGGTCGGACCCCGGGACCCTATGCCGCGGAGCTTGGCCCTTATCCCTTTCACTAGGCAGGAGCGGGCACCAAAGTCCCGAGCTTGGTGCTGTACACAAGGAGATGTGGTTGCCCTATGGGATAGGGCTGATTAGGCCCGAACGACACTGGTTCACTCGATCCGGGAAGGGTGACGTTCCGGAGCCCATAACCCGCCTTGGTGAAACTGGCCACCGTCAGATCCTTTCCAGCGTGATCCGCGATGGCAGCAACGATGCCCAAGGTTGCGCATACCGATACCACCGCCGCATACGTGGCATTCGAGCTATCTGCTGCAGCGGCAGGGGTAGTCGGGCTGGGGGGCGGGGAAATGGGGTCGGACGGGTACGCCTTGTGCACGATCTTGTAGCACTTTTGGATCGCAGGATCTTGCCACGCCTGGTAGATCGAAGGGCTGGGATTGGAAGTCATCACATTGTCGTAGTAGGGATTCCCTCCCTTGGCCGCCGCAATGTCGGAACTGATTGACGTGTAATTCGTCGCGATCCACGGCGGCTTGTACGTACTCTGAATTCCATCGAGCGCTCGGGGCCAATCTGTCGCCCCGGAACCACCGACAGCAATCACTTCGTTGACACCTTCGCTCTTGAAGCGCAGCGCGATTGTTTGCGTGTCCTGGTCGACGGCGGCGGTATCCGCCGCCGGTGCATCGTCCCCTGCCATCTGTACTACGTCGACGTGCAGTTTCTTGAGATCCGACTGGACCGACGTTGCTTCGGGACCATCGACGCCCGAACCGTAGTAGATGCCCACTTTCTTGCCATCGAATACGCCGGCTTTCTTGAAGGCAGCGAACTGAATCGGGTCGTACGCTTCGTCCGGTGGCGTCAGGGTGAAGTCAACTGCAGCACTCGCTGGCAGCGTGCCAGGCAGCGTGCCATCGATGACGGGCGTGTCGTGGGTCACTTGGTAGCAGTCCGGATAGACCGGCGCGATGGCGATGAAGACGTGGTCGTCCTCTGTGAGTTGAGTGCAGACCGTTTGACTCGATGCCGTGATTGCCGGATCGTCGAGAGCGACGTACGGCACGATCTTCCGCCCATCGATGCCCCCATGCGCGTTCATGTAGGTCGTTAGCGCGCTGATTGCATCTTGAAAATTACCATCATTCAAGTGGACCCCGACGACTGCCAGTGCAGGAAAATTGATGACCGGGAAACCGATCCTGATGGTCGTCGACGTGACGCCCTGGTCGGCAGGACTCGAAGCTCCGACACCCGCTGAATCGACCGCAATTGTCGCACCCAGAACGACGACAAGACTCGCGATGAACGTGAGACGCTTTCGAACTACCAGCCCCGGCGTCTCCGTGGTGGCTCCACTGACCCCCCAAAAGTCTCGTGCGACCACAAGTTCAAGCCCCCCGTGGACAGGCCCGTTCCTCGACCATTCGCTGTTGTTAGCGTTCTTGTAAGACCGATCGGTATGTTATATACAAACTCAATGTCGTAGCCAGTGCAGACCTGAGACGCGGGCCTCTGACCCATCCCAGACCACCGGTTCGGGGCGACCTGGCACAGAAATGGAATGTTCTAGTTTCACCGGGCCGGGAGGTGACATGGCAGAAGACGCGATGATCTACAGGGCAGATCACGCTGTCATTACAAATGGCAGATGCCCTGAACGCACCCTGACCAAGCACGAGGATTGCCACGGAGCTGCCACTGCCAAGGGACCTATCCCTGAACGACGCTGCCGGGTAGGGATGCCACTATCCGGCACTTTGGGGATATCGAGCCGCGACGAACTGTGCTAAGCCAGCCGGCCCTGGAACTTAGCCCTGCGTCTCTGTCACCGAAGAGGTCGCGTTCTGCGTCGGCAGCCCCTGGCTGTTGAGCGAGGTGCCGATCGCCGACCACGAGTTCGTCGAAATCTCTAGGGTTTGCTCGAAGATCGACGAGTCAGACCCGTCTTAATCAACAACGGAGTACAAGCCGTCGCTCCGTGCCATGCCCGTCGCCAACTCCAGCCGATCCAGCACCTTGCGGAGCAGTGAACTCAGATCGGCGCGCTCTTGGGTCGTCAGGTCAACCAACAGCTCGTCGTAGTACGAGTCGAGCTCAGCGAGCGCGTGGTCCGCCGCACGCCGACCCTTCGGCGTAAGGACGACCAGAAGCGCACGGCGGTCCGCTGGATCGGGTCGACGTCGGACCAGGCCTGCGTCCTCGAGTCGACGGAGCGTCTTGGTAAGCCCACCCGGTGACTGGATGACCAACGTCGTCAGATCGGAGGGGTTGAGAACGGGTCCTCCGAGCAGGAGGGCGCCGAGCACGGCCGACTCGGACATCGTGCGGCCGGATTCAGCGGCGTTCGCCTCCAGCGCCAGGCTGTTGAGCCGGGAAAGACGCGTAAACCGCCAGGCTACAGTTTCCACTCTGGCATATTATTTGCTGGCGTAGTAAAGTACAAGTCATGGAGATCCGCAGACTTACCGGGACGTTGGGGGCAATCATTGAGGGTGTCGATTTGGAAACGATCGACGACCCCAGATTCGACGACCCCACATTCGACGCCCTCCTAGACGCGCTGATCGCTCATCAGGTCGTTTTCCTGCGAGATCAGCAACTCAGCGAAGATGGTCACCGGAGCCTTGCCGGGAGGTTCGGGACACCGACGGTGTATCCCCTTATGAAGCACTTCGGTGGCACCGAATATCTCCACGTGATCGAGGACACTGCAGAGAGCCCACCCGACGCCGACCTCTGGCACACAGACATCACCTGGGTCGGCGACCCGCCGATAGTCGCGATTCTCGCCGCCTTGGTGATCCCGAGCTCAGGGGGTGACACGTTGTGGTCCGACCTCTACGGCGCCTGGAACCAGCTGTCCCCCACAATGCAGACGATGCTTTCCCCCTTGCAAGTTCGTCACAGTGCGGGAGATGACTTGTGGGAGAGGGTTGAACGAAGCGGTACCCTTGACGTCTCTGAACTCCGAGAGGCGTTCCCCGGGGTGGTGCACCCGCTCGTCAGCGAACACCCCGTGACAGGCCGCACCGTGCTGAATGTAAGCGGCTACTTCATGGAATCCATCGTCGGCATGGAACCGACCGAGAGCGACTGGCTTCTCACGTGGCTCAAAGCACGAGTAGAGGACCCGAATCTGCAGGTTCGGTGGAGATGGCAGGAAGGTGATGTCGCAATTTGGGACGAGCGCAGCACGAACCACCGGGCCCTGTCCGATCACTACCCGCAGCACCGCAAGATGCGCCGCTGCACCGTAGACGGTGGGAGCAAGGACTCGCCCGCGGTCTCCTCCGTGTTTCGGGTGCGGAACGGCGCGGTGGCGAGCCTGTCCGTCTGAGGTTGCACTGGAGCTCGGGCATCGGCGGGGCCGTTGGTCGTGCCTGAACCGGCGCTGTAGCAGGAGGAGGTGGGTAGCCCACTTCGCCAATCGGGTAGGTGACCACATCTCTAGCGAGACCTGACTTAGTTTGCATGACGATGAGCGTCGGCACTTCCCCACGGTTTCGGACTTGTCCCAAAGCCGTTTTCGTCGCGGTCTTCACATACAGCCTCGTCTCCTCGGCGTCGTCATCCGCTGGAGCTCTTGGACCGGGCCAATTGCAGCGAAGCTCTGCTCGGGTTCACCTTGTCTCTTCCGCACCCAGTCTGATGAGTCAGTGCGCTGCGGCTGCGACCTTGGTCCAGATTCCCGTCCCGTGTCCGAGCCTTGTTCCTAGCCACAACGGCGAAGCACTGGGGTGTCCGGCGCCAGTGGGGGCGCAGGTTGCCCCGTGTGTAGGCCTCGAGGGTGCAACCGAATATCGAGTGTTCTTTCTGAACTTCGAAGACTTTGACGTACCTCGTGGCTACGTCGGAATAGATGGCAAACCCGTCGGCCATCTATTCCTCGAGGCGCGGCGGCTGGTTGATGCTCCAAAGGTGCCGTGCGTCGGCGGCAGGCGGTCTGGCGCTATCGATATCAAAGGATGGCGAACGATCCTCTACGTGTGCCCGAGGGACAGCTCCTACATCGAACGGATTGCTCGCCACGGTGAGGGTGCCAATGTTGGTCATGTCCTCCTCGATTGGAGGGTCAACGGCGTTGAATACGTCGCGAGCGCCCACGGCCACACGACTGCGAACGTCGCCCTCCTCCGGCGCCTAGTAGGTTCTCTGACGCTTGTTCAATCGCCGAGTTGAAGGTGAATATCCCCCGTACATTGCCGCCGGGACTGGGAGCGTTATCGAGAGGACGGCGCTTGCAGTCGGCTAACTGTCGCCTTACGGCACCTCGGAGCTACCCGTCGGAACGAAGCCGTGCGCGCCTTTTGGGCTAGCCCTGCGGAGTACCGGAAGCGGAACCGTTGCCCCAGCGTCAGTTTGACCGGCAGCGCTCGGTTGGATGTTCGGTGTCTCCGAGAAGGCTCCTGAAGGGCTAAGTGCTCGCGACTGTTGCCTGGCCGGGAACGGCCCTTTCTAGGCAATCCCATCCGGCCTGCTCCTAGCACATCACTTCGCTCGCTTCAGCTTGATCGATCCGGACGGCTCGGTCGGACCTGGAGGGTGCCCAATTCTAACGTCGGCAAGGTCCACGCAGCCGTACACTCGATGCGATGGAAATCCATGCCACGACGAGCGTCGCGGTATCGGGTGGAGCGCCGCGGGTGTCATCCACCCTGCGCTGGACAGTGCCACTCGCCGTCGTTGCCCTCGGGTTTCTCATAGCCGTCACCTTCCGAGCCCACCCGGCCCCCGGCCTCCACGGCCAGCGGTTGGCGGTAACCGCCGCCCTTGTTGTCTTTGCGTGTGCGCTTCTCGCCTTCGAACGAGTGGCCTCTGTCAATGGCCTCCTGCGGGTGGGGATCCTCGCCGTGATGGTTGTCTGTGCAGGCACGCTCGTCGGGCTCCAGCCCGATGGGCCGGGGTTTCTCTTCCTCCTCCCACCCGTCGCAGCCGCGTCCTTCAGACTCGGGCGCAGGTCAGCAGCGGCGGTGGCGGCCCTCTCGATCGTCGCTCTGGCCCTGGCAGCCAGTCTGGGCGCACCTCGAACAATCGACGCTGTCATCGTGGAGGAACTGGCGGTGGCGGCCTACTTCGGGATCGCCACTTTTGCCGGACTGTTCATCCTCGCCGACAAGCACTCGCAGTTCATGATCGACCAGCTCGAAAAGACGAGGGTCGCTCAGGCGGAGGCGGCAGCACTTCAGGAACGTCAACGCTTGGCCCGCGAGATGCACGACGTCCTCGCACACTCGCTCTCCGGTCTTGTTCTCAACCTCGAAGGCGCCCGCGTTATGGTCGAGCGAGGCGCGACAGGTCCGAAGCTCGAGGACGCCGTGACCCGTGCCCATAGCCTCGCAAAGACTGGTCTCCAGGAGGCACAACGTGCAATCGGATTGCTTCGTGACGACGCTCTTCCAGGCCCCGAGGAGATTGAGCGTCTCGCCAACGACTTCCAGGTCGACACGGGTGTGCCCTGCCGATTCATCATGGAAGGAGCGCAGCGCGAACTTGACAGCGACCTGCGCCTCGCTCTCTACCGGGTGGCCCAAGAGGCACTAACAAATATCCGCAAGCACGCCAGTCCAGATCGAGTCGAAGTGTGCCTCACCTACGAGCCCAAGCACGTTCGGCTTGTCGTTCAAGACTTCCAAGCCGCAGAGCATCCCCCGCCCCCCGGCGGGGGAACGGGCTACGGACTGAATGGAATGCGCGAGCGAGCCGAGCTCTTGGGGGGAGCCCTTTGCGCCGCACCCAGCAATGATGGCTTTCGGGTGGAGCTCTCAGCACCAAGATGACCCAACCGATCCGTGTCCTCGTGGTCGACGACCAGCGCGTGGTACGCGAGGGCCTCGCCACACTTCTCGCGCTCCTTGACGACATCGAGGTCGTGGGTTCGGCGACAGACGGGGAGGAGGCTGTCGGTATCGCCGCTGAGTTGCGCCCTGACGTCGTTCTCATGGACTTGCGGATGCCCCGCTGCGACGGCGTCGAGGCCACCCGGAGACTGCTGGTCCAAGATCCTGATTTGAGGGTCTTGGTACTCACCACCTACGCAGATGACCAATCCGTCTTAGAAGCTCTCCGCGCGGGCGCGCGCGGTTATCTCACGAAAGATGCCGGTGCCGTCGAAATTGAGCAGGCCATTCACCAGGTCATGAGCGGTCAGGCCGCCATCGACCCAGCGGTTCAACACCACCTGCTCCAAGCGATCGTCAACAGCGCTGCCGAGAACGAGGCCGGGTCGGTCTCGCATCTTCCAGACAGCCTGACTACACGAGAAGCCGAAGTCCTCAGCCTCATCGCCAGAGGCCTTACTAATGGGGAGATTGCAGAGCGGCTCTTCGTCAGCGAGTCAACGGTCAAGAGCCACATTAACCATCTCTTCGCGAAGATCGGGGCCCATGACCGTGCATACGCCGTGAAATACGCCTACCAACATGGCCTTACGGAGCCAACTGACGAGGTCTAGAGGGACGACTTTGCCTATTCCCCGATCCCCAGACTCGGCGCCCGCTCTGAACCTTGAATTGCATGCTCGGCGGGTTCTGGGGAATCTTGGACCCGAGAAGACTCAGGCGGCGGCCGGTGACCGGAGCAGCCCGCCCCGCTCGATGACGGCACCGGAGCGGCGGGCCTTGAGGTACAGGCCGGCGGTCCGGGTGGCCACTTCGGTCATGGCCATGAGGATGAACCCAGTGGCCCAGACCGATCCTGAGGTGATTGCGTGGGCGGCGCTGAACCGGGCGATGGCCGGTGCGCCTCCGTGGCTGACCCAAAGGGAGAAGCCGACCCGAGCGCCGATGCCAGCCACCCACAAAACGGCGGCCAGGGCGCCCGCCTTGGCGAACGCACCTGGACCGTCGCGGCGAACCGTCGTGGCCAGTGCGGCGAGGGCCCCCAACGTGGCGCCGAGCGCAGTGCCCCCGACCACGAGCACGAGGTCGCTGCCGGCCGTCGGGATGCCGTGGAGGACGGAAGTGCAGACATAGACCGTGACGACCAGGGGGAACACAAGGCGGGCCTTGGTCACCTTGTGGCCCCGGACCTGCAGGACCACCAGACCGAGCAGGAAGAGATTGAGGAGGTATTCGGCGAGTGTCATGCCTCCAGTGTCTGCTTCGAGGGACGCCCCGGCGTCAGCCCAGGGGTGGACCTTCGGGTGGATCTCCCGTCTCCACCCTGAGGCGCGCCCGCGCCGGAGCAGCATGTCCGAAGGCGCTCCGAAGCTCGCCGGGGGCTAGGAGCGAGCCTCCCCAAAAGCCGGGCGGGTCGCCTTCTTGGGCTGCCCAGATCGGCCGGGTCACGGGCACACGTTTCAGGGTCCGGACGGCCCGATGCTTGCTCCCGCGAGCGGCCAAGATGCTTCCGTCAGGGCGGCCCGCTGCCAGCACGTGCGGATGGACCACCCGACGGATCCGGCGTCCGCAGGGTGCCCCATAACGCGCGAGCGTCATCACTATTGAGACTGCCCCCTATCGTCGGTGGGGCAGTTCGGCACGATGGGGACAGGCAAATCATCGTGGCGGGACGGTATCCAGTATCCGGCAGTCCGGGCGGCTGTTCACGCGCCGCGTTTATCCGGGGCCGAATCGCGGTATAGAACCCAGCCCAACCGGGTTACCAGATCGCAAACTGCCCGGATGGTAAAGAACGACCCCGTCTTTCGCGCGGGGTCGTTCTACGTTCGGGCGAATCCGCGTCTGATATGGCAGCGCATATCGTGCTGGCGGTGTGGGGCATAGGTGGACCACACTCACGAGGCGGGGTGCAGTGGAACGCCCCGTCCTCTTCGCGACGTGTCGTTTGCCAGCCACATGGGACCAGTTGATCGCTGGTTTTGCCAGTGACATGGGACCACCCTCTTTGCCAGTTATGGGACCACCCTGACGATCCACCAACGCCGGCCGAAAAGACATTCGGCTGGGCCTCCGAAGCCGCTGGCGAGGAGGCCCCATGGCGTTTCGGGAGGTATCGGTGGTCCAGGTCAAAGAGGCGCTGCGGCGCTGGCTGCGCGGCGAGGGCGAGCGGCCTATCGCCCACGGAGTCGGCATCGATCGAAAGACGGCGAGGCGCTACATCGCCGCTGCCATCGAACTCGGGGTCGAGCGCACCGGCGGCGAGGCGCAACTGAGCGACGAGCTGATCGGCCAGGTCCTCGAGCGGGTCCGCCCACACCGTCCCGACGGCCATGGACAGGCCTGGCGCACGCTGCTCAGTGAAGAAGAGCGCATTAAGGCTTGGCTGAAAGATGACCTCACGGTCACCAAGATCGGCCTCCTGCTGGCCCGTCGCGGGGTCGAGGTCCCGCCGCGCACCTTGGCCCGCTTCTGTGTCGAGCGCTGTGGGGCGGGAAGGCGAACGGTCACGGTCCGGGTGACCGATCCGCCACCAGGACAAGAGCTCCAGGTGGACTTCGGACGTCTCGGGTTGATCCCCGATGGCGAGCGTCGGCGGGTCTGCCATGGGCTGATCTTCACGGCGTGCTCGAGTCGTCACCAGTTCGTCTGGCCGACGTTCCTCCAGACGACCGAAGAGGTGATCAGAGGGTTCGAGGCCGCCTGGAGCTACTTCGGCGGGGTGTTCCCCGTCGTCCTCCCCGACAACATGAAGTCGATCGTCACCGTGGCCGAGCACACCGCACCGCGGATCAACGACGCCTTCATGGAGTACGCCCAGTCCCGCGGCTTCGTTATCGACGCCGCCAGAGTCGCCACCCCGACCGACAAGCCACACGTCGAGCGCGTCGTGCACTACGTCCAGCACAACTTCTTCGCTGGAGAGTCCTTCGTCGACCTGGCCGACTGCCGGGTGCGGGCCGAGACCTGGTGTGACACCACCGCCGGGATGCGCATCCACGGCACCACCCAGTGCCGGCCCCTCGAGGCCTTCCGGACCGAGGAGCTCCCGCTGCTCTTGCCCCGCCCGGGCGCACCCTTCGACACACCGAAGTGGTCCGATCCCAAGGTCCATCGCGACTTCCATGTCGAAGTCGACAAGGCGATCTACTCGGTGCCGCACCACCTGGTCGGGCGAACGCTGCGGGCGAGACTCGACTCGGCGACGCTCAAGCTGTACTTGAGGGGCGAACTGGTCAAGGTCCATGCCCGCAAGCCTCCAGGCGGCAAGAGCACCGATCCTGCCGACATGCCGACTGGCACCGAGATCTACGCCACCCGAGACATCGAGCGCCTCGGGCGCATGGCGGCCGATCACGGACCCTCCATCGGCCTCTACGCCGCCGCCATCTTGGACACGCCCTTGCCCTGGACCAAGATGCGCCAGGTCTACCGCTTGCTCGGATTGGTCAAGACGTGGGGCCCGAGCGCGTCGAGCTGGCCTGCCACCGGGCCCTCGAGGCCGAGGCGCTCGACGTGAACCTCGTCTCGCGCATGCTCGAACACGTTCGAGAAGACGCCGATCCCGATGTCGTTCCCCGACCGGTCGTGATCCAGGTCGCTTCGCCCGCGATCCCTCGGAGTTCTCCAGCGTCACCGAGGTCGGCCAATGAGCGCGCCCACACCGTCGGTCTCGCCCGAGCTCAAGGTCCTCATGCGCCGGCTCAAACTCGGCCAGCTCCTCACCACGCTGCCCGAGCGCCTGGCCCTGGCGCGCAGCCACAACCTCGGCCACATCGAGTTCCTCGAGCAGCTCTTCAGCGACGAGGTGTCGCGCCGTGACGCCGCTTCGGCCGGTGTGCGGGCTCGGGCGGCCAAGCTGGATCCGCACATGGTGCTCGAAGCCTGGGACGAGGGCGCCAAGGTCACCTATGACCGGGCCATCTGGTCCGAGCTGGTCTCCATGCGTTTCGTCGAGCAGGCCGCAACGCCTTCATCATGGGCCCGGTCGGCGTCGGCAAGACCTTCATGGCCACCGCGCTCGGGCACATCGCTTGTCGGCGGCGCATCAGCGTGCACTTCGAACGCCACGACCGCCTGCACAAGAGGCTCAAGGCGGCCCGTCTCGATGCCAGCTACGACCAGGAAATGCGCAAGCTCATCGGGGTCGACCTGCTCGTGATCGACGACTTCGCCCTCCAGCCGCTCGACATGCTCGAGACCGCCGACGTCTACGAGATCTGCGTGGAGCGCCACCACGCCAAGGCCACCGTGTTGACTTCGAACCGCGACCCGAGCGAATGGCTGGCGACCATGGCCGATCCGCTGCTCGCCCAGTCCGCCGTCGACCGGCTCAAGAGCGCGGCGTGGGAGCTCGTCATCGAAGGCGAGTCCTATCGCCAGCACGAGAAGCCAACCCTCGAAACGGACCCGTCCGGGCCGCCCGGATCAGCCGGTCAGCGCCGACGCGCTTGACACCGGAGGGCACCTCCGAGATCATCGCCACAGCCGGTCGAAGCGGACACGACGTGGTCCCATGCTTCTGGCAAAGAGGTGGTCCCCTAAGACTGGCAAACGACACGACGGGGGTCGTTCCGCGTACCCGGCGATGGACCCAGCACCGGGGCGGATCCGAATCATCCTCGCCATCCTTCCCAGTAGAGAACCGCCAAGTCATCGTCACATCATTTGCGAGACGGTTTTGGGAGCACCTACCACGGGTACAGCGTTGCAGCAGAAGAAAGGGGGCTCACACATGATTGGGGCTGGAGGACTCGTTGTCAGCATCATCGTATTTGCAGTGGGGGCCGTTCTGGATTGGGCAATCACGGAGCCCTATCAACACGGCGTCAATCTCAACAAGGTGGGCTGGATATTGATGATCGTCGGCGTCATCGGCGCTGTGTTGTCGATCATCGTCATGGCTGCTGCCAATACTCGTCGGCGGCGGAGCGTCGTGGACGATGGCCAGGGGAACGTAGTTCGTCGAGTCGATTCGACGTACTAGAAGGAAAGGCTCTCCGAACGAATCCGGGGGCTTTCGTGAGTAGGAGGTTAAGTAAATGGTGTTGATTCTTGCATTGCTGCTTGTCTTGGTTCTCTTTGGTGCCGGTTTCGCGGTGCATCTCTTGTGGATCGCGGCGGCGGTCCTTCTCGTCCTTTGGCTCGTCGGATTCGTCATTGGTCGAGGTGAGGGCGCGGGCTCACACCGCTTCTATCGTTGGTAGGGCAGCTCTTATAAGCGGACCTGCCCGAATCCAGTCAACCTACGAAACGACACCCTTCGGGGGGTCGCTTCGCGTCCTACCCACCGTCGAGCCCTTCTGTTTGCGCCTGCGCCCGTTCGATGCCGGGTTGGGGTGCCAACCTGCGGACCTTATGGGCGTGGGAGGGCCAGTCCTCCAGTCCGGCGTTATGGTCGTTTACACAGCGCCCTCGACGTGCAGGTAATCGAGGAGTCCTGAAATCTCAAAGACGTGCCGGACCTCGCTCTTAGCGCAGATCACCGAGAAGCTGCCGCCTGAGGCTTTGATCCGCTTGCAAGCAGAAACGAGCATGCCCACGCCCGTGGAGCCCAGAAAGTCGACCTTCGTCAGATCGACCCGCACAGCCGGTGCATTGAGCACCTCGGGAAGCACCAGAACCTCACGCAGTGCTCCGGCGGTGGATAGGTCTAGTTCGCCCGTAAGCGACACCACCGTCGCACCGTCCTCATGGCGCACCTCAGCGGTGAAATCCGCTGGTTCTATTAGCGCAGCCTCTTCAATCGCCATCTGACACTCACCTCCTGAAGTTCCGACTGAAGGAAAGCGGCACCCAACACGCCAATGGCCAGGGCGTAGCAGAATTAATAGCGGTTGGGCGCCCGCGTTTCAACCCCGCGTTGAGTCCTGAACGTTTCTAGCCCCAGTCTCAGCATGCCCCCGTTTACCGCCGGGTAGGGGTGTCACTATCCGGCACCCTGGGGATACCCCTCCGCCCGATGGCGCGCGTGTTATGGGACACCCACCCAAGCCGAGATCGCTGATTCGGCGTGTCTTGCCGCCTTGGCGACTGCTGTCGTTATGGGCGCCGTTGGAGAGCTAGGCGGCGCGAGCCGAACCGTTGACCTCGGCGCGGCGCAGTGCCGGCACTACGTGCGCGCCGAGCAACTCTTGGGAGCGGTCCAGGTGCGCGGCGCCGAAGGCTCTGAAGTCCGTCCAGAGCAGCAAGTTGTCGCAGCCGACCCGAAGGGCTTGGTCGACGAGTTGTTCGGTCACCGTTGCCGGTGATCCGACGATCACGTCGTCGGGCTGACTGAGAAAGTTCCTGATATCCCCCATGCCTGCGCCCACGGTACCGTCGATGAACGCGTCGGGAGCGGCGTGGACCAGTTCGTCGGCCTCGGCGTCGGTGGGGGCGACGAAGATTCGCCGCCGGAGCGCAACGCCGTCGCTGTCGCCGCGTAAAGAACGATAGGCGTCGACGAGGACTCGCACGCCGTCTACGGGCAGCCACGCGAGGGCCAGATTGTGCCCGGCCAGCGCCGCTCGCTCGGCCGATGCGACCGACAGGCTGGTCACCCAGATCGGCGGCCGGGGCCGCTGGCGGGGACGGGGCCGGAGAGGCACGGCGTCAAGGCGTATGTAATCGTCGTGTCGGGTCACGGAGGGCTGCGTCAGTGCCGCTTCGAGGACGGCAACGCCAGAGCTGTAGCGGCCCCGGATCTCTGCGGGGTCGAGTCCCGCTCGGAGGGTCTCGCGGGGGTCACCGCCGGCGCCACCCCGGCGGCGCTTCCCCTTACAGTCCGGTCACTCGGGACTGGGCAGTCTGTATTGTCGAACACATGACCGATGCAGAACCGTCTTTCGGAAGAACCTGGCGCTACCAGTTCTCCCAACCAGATGAAACCGTCGTAGAAACTGGTGAATTCAATGGTGACGACACAGCAGAAGCAAGGGCTCGCGAGTTATCAAAGTCGAAAGCTAGCCCCATCGTCGTCAAGCGCCACAGTGCACACGTCGACGCCTGGACGTACGTAACCGAGGTCGATGAGCGGCCGTGAGCGTGAGGTGATCCACGTCACCTGCCCTGTCCAGGGTGCTCCCGTCCGCCGGGTCTGGGTCCCTCTCTCGACCTCCCTGACAGACTCCGACAGGGCTAATGTCCGCTTGATTTCGTAGGAGGCGGCCATGGAGCGACAAGGACCGTTTTGGGATGCGATAGAGGGCCGTGTCGATCTACCTCCGGCCACAAGCACGCTTGGATTCGAGCTCATCGCGGTGGATCCCGATGCTGGGACGATCGAAGTTGGCTTTCTTGCCGCCGACTCGTTCCTCAATCCCGTTGGGGTCATCCAAGGCGGATTTCTCGCGGCTATGTTGGATGAAACGCTAGGCCCAGCTCTCGTCGCGACCCTTGGTCCCAACCAGTTCGCCCCCAGGCCGATCTTCACATCCAGTTCCTGCGTCCGGCCAAGCCGGGACGCCTTATAGGCCGGGGCCGAGTTGTGAGAAAAGGCAGAGATTTGGCCTTCATGTCCGGGGAACTCGTCGACGAATCAGGCGAGGTTGTCGCAGTCGCGACCGCCACAGCGATGATCCGAGATTTCAATCGCTGATTTCCACTGATATTTCTGAGTGCAAAACAATTCCCCCGGGTTCTGAAATTGAATGGCGGCTTGGACCTGCCAGTCGCCCGGTATGGGCCATCTGCGCCTCGGCGATGATGTGTGCCGATGTGGATCGGGCTCAGCGTGGGACGGGCTAGCAGAACGCTAGGAAGGGGTGCCCCCGTGAACGTCGGGACGAGGACGATGCCAGTCACGCTCGTTCGGCTCAGCTCCAAGGATGGCCTCGTGAGATGATGTGCTCCCATGAGGCTCGAACCGCCCGAGCGAACCCGGGAGTACCGCAACCACCATCTCGACAGCACCCGTTGGGACCACTTCGTGCCACGTGACGACGACATCTTCGTTACAACTGCGTACAAAGCTGGGACGACCTGGACGCAGCGCATCCTCGCTGCCCTGATCCTCGGACCACAGCCCCTGCCAGCGACATTGAACGAAATTTCGCCGTGGGTCGACTCACGGTTCATGGGACCTCTCCAACCGATTCTCGATCGTCTCGAAGCACAGCGTCATCGAAGGTTCATTAAGAGCCATCTGGCCGCTGATGGTCTGCGGTTCTTCCCACAGGCCAAGTACATCGTTGTAGGCCGTGACACCCGCGACGTCTTCATGTCGTTGTTCAATCACTATTCGTCCTATACCGACATGATGTTCGAACTCTTCAACGACCCTGACCGGCCGGGGCCGGAATTCCCACGTTGCCCGGCGACGCCACGCGAGCTGTGGCCTCGGTGGGTGAGCGAGGGCTGGTTCGAGTGGGAAACCGACGGCTGGCCATTCTGGTCAAATCACCACCATTTATCGACCTGGTGGGCGCTACGAGAGCTTCCCAATGTGTTGCTTGTCCACTTCGGTGATCTCAAAGCCGACCCCGAGACTGAGATGCGGCGGATCGCCGATTTCTGCGCCATAGATGTCAGCGAGGATTCCTGGCCTGCTTTGCTGGCAACAGTCGGATTCGACGCCATGCGCGATGAAGCACGTCACTTCGACGACCGCATGGCGATGGTGTGGAAGGGCGGCGCAGACAGCTTTTTCTACAAGGGCGACAGCGATCGATGGCGCGGCGTGTTGAACTCCGACGATCTCGTGCTGTATCAGACCTCAGCGTCGACTCTCGATCCCGCTCTACGAACCTGGCTCGAGGGCGGCCGCCACGCCGTCGGGATCTGAGTGACACGATCGCTCGCGGGGTGCCCCACAACGCCGGAAATGAGTCGCTGAGCCGGCTCGACAGCCCTCAGAAGTGTGTAGTGAAATTCGAACCATGATCAAAAGGCTCGAGATCTCCCGTGACATCGCCGCACCGCCCGCGCTGGCATATGCCGCCATCTCCGACGTGACACGCATGGGCGAGTGGTCAGAGGAATGCCATGCCTGCGAGTGGCATGAGGGTTTCGACGGTCCGGTCGTCGGCGCCACGTTCGACGGCCACAACCGCTACGGCGAGCACGAGTGGACGACCCAGGGCAAGATCATCGAGGCCGACCCTGGGCGGGCGTTCGCCTTTGAGTGTTCGATGATGGATTTCCACTACTCCACCTGGGGGTACCGCATCGAGCCCACCGAGTCGGGGTGCCGTGTGACCGAGTGGAACGATGATCTCCGGCCCGAGTCCGTCCTAGAGCTGAGCCAGCAGATCTCTGGTGTGGATGACCGCACGAAGCGAAACCGTAGGACCATGAGCCTGACCTTGGAGCGCCTCGCCTCATCCCTTGAGGACTGATCACCTTCTTGGGTGGTCTGCCTCTCCCTGGCCGGCCAGGGGCGACCGACTGTCCCCGTACGCCGGTATAACGCCGGATTGGGTGACACCGCACTACTGGGACACCCCTTCGGACGGCTATCCGCCTTCGGTGATCCGGATGATCGTCTTGCCGGGGGTGCGCCGGTCGGGGGCGAACGCAGCGGGCGCTTCGGCGAGGGGCCGCACTGCCCCGACGATCGGCTTGAGCCGTCCGCCCCTGAGCCGTTGTGCGAGGACCGCAAGCTGGGAACGGTCGGCTTCGACGACGAAGAAGATGGCGCGCCCATCCTTGGGCAGGACGGTGGGTTCCCTGATGGTGGTGACGAGCGTGCCGCCGGCGCGCACCAGCGCAGCCGAGCGGTCGAGGATCTGGCCGCCGATCACGTCGAACGCCACGTCGACTTCGCCGGCGTCTTCCAGCCTGTCGTCCTCTAGGTCCAAGAAACGATGTGCTCCCAGGCCGAGAACGGTGTCGCGATCGGTCGCCCGGCCCGTGCCGATCACGACGGCTCCGACCTCGCGGGCGAGCTGCACGGCGATCGAACCGACCCCGCCCGCGGCCCCGTGGATCAGGACGGTCTGGCCTGTCGTGAGATGAGCGTGGTCGATGAGCGCCTGCCACGCCGTCAGCCCGGAGATCGGCAGGGCGGCGGCCACCGTGTGGTCGATGTCAGCCGGAAGAGGAGCGAGGTTGCGGGCCTCCACCGCGCTGTACTCGGCCAGGGAGCCGTTGCGGGTCCAGTCGCACAGGCCAAACACCCGTTGGCCGACGCTCAGGCCCGTGGTCCCATACCCCAGCTCTACGACGACTCCCGACAGCTCGTGGCCGGGCACGCTGGGCGTCCGGTCGCGTCCGGCGCGGTCGACCCAGGTCCCTGACCACTCCAGTTCGCCGGGGGTGAACCCGGCGGCATGCACTCGTACGATGACGTCGTTCTGGGTCGCGTGCGGGTAGGGCACATCCGTCAAGGAGAGTCCACCGACGCCGGCATCGCGGTTTTGAACGGTGATGGCTTGCATCGCACCCCTTCGCTGGCGGAATGGTCGATGTGTGCTCGGTAGGTCCAAGCCGAATCTAGGCCGATGCGTGATGCCCTTGTTGCCTTATCGCAAGAGTGCCCCCGAATCAGTATGGAACGGCCGGCTCCTCCGGCATCCGCATTTACGTGGATCATTCACCTGTCGGTGAACGGAGCCGACATACGGATGGAAGGAGCCGAGCCGTGTCCAGTATTGCCCACCGAGGATTCGTCCATCTGGGGATGGACGTCGCGAAGGAGTCAATAGCGGTGGCGGTGCTGTCGCCCGATCGCGACACCGCCGAGATCGACAAGATCTTCCACGACACCGACTCGGTCCGACGCCTCGTCAAACGGCTCGGGAAGCCAAAGGAGATCTGGGCCTGCTACGAAGCGGGCCCGACGGGTTATGACCTCCAACGCCTGCTCACTTCGATGGGGGTGCGTTGCGACGTGGTGGCCCCCTCCTTGATCCCCAAGGGCTCGGGCGACCGGGTGAAGACCGACCGCCGCGACGCCAGACGATTGGCCGGGTTGCACCGGGCCGGTGAGCTCACCCCGATCGCCGTTCCGACGCCCGCCCAAGAGGGAGTGCGCGACCTGTGTCGCACGCGCGGTGACATGGTCCAAGATCTCACCCGGGCCCGCAACCGCCTCAGCGGGTTCCTCCTTCGTCACAGTGTCGTGTGGCGAGGAGGATCACCGTGGACCGAACGCCATCGACGCTGGCTGGCCACGCTGTCCTTCGACGATCCCGCCATCGCAACGACCTACTCGCACTACCTGGCCACCGTGAAGCTGCGCGACACCGCCCTCGAGTCGGTCGAGGCCGATCTTCTGCCGTGGTGCACAACGGGTCCCTTCGGTGACCAAGTCCCGCGCTTGGCCGCCTACCGCGGCGTGACCAGAGTCGGTGCACTAACTCTGGCCGCCGAGGTGTTCGACTGGCGTCGCTTCCCGAAGGCAAGAGGCTTCATGAGCTTCACCGGCCTCGTCCCCGGGGAGAACTCGACGGGTCTGACCCAGCGCCGGGGCTCGATCACCCGAGCCGGCAATGCCCACCTGCGGGGCCAGCTCACTGAAGCGGCCTGGGCCTACCAGCACAGCCCGAACGTCGGCGTGGGCATCAGAGAGCGTCAAGCGGGTGTGGCGCCCGAGACCGTGGCCCGTTCATGGGCCGCGCAGGTCCGCCTGTCGCGGCGGTTCCGCCAGCTCGCCGCCCACAAGAACGTGCGCTCGGTCGTGGCCGCCGCCATCGCCCGCGAGCTCGCCGGGTTCCTCTGGGCTGAGATGGTGGCAGAGGTCTGACCCGTGATCTTCCTCTCGCTCAGCGCGCGATCGGCGCCGCGTCTGAGCGAGCCCTTCACGACGCGCCGGAGCACCGCCGCAGCAGATCCGATCCTCGCCGGCGTTCAGCCCACCATCGCTCCTCGTGAGGATGTCATGGGCGCCCCTATTCCGAGGCAACTAACTGCGAATGGCTTTTCTGCGATTCCGACTCGCGCACATCATCGTGGCGGTTCTCCGATCCACTGCGCTCCGGCGCGTCGTCGATGGCTCGCTCGACCACCACCGCCATCGCACGGGGCCGAGTAGCAGCCTCCTCCCCGGCGTCAACACCGTTCGTCCTCACCCTCCGGGCTCCGGGCGCTCCGTGTTGACACCGGGGCCCCACCGACTGCTCAAGAACGATCAGGCGCCGCACCTCTGGTGCGTCGCGGTCAAAAGACAGTGATAAGGACCTTCGCGCTGGAGATTGACAAACCGTTCCACATCAACGCCGGATAGGGGTGTCACTATCGCACCATGGGGGCAGGGAATTCAGGTGGCGGGCCGTCCGGGAGATCCGGCAGTTGCGGACGGTCCCAGCGATTCTGAAACCCAGGCGCTGGGAACATTTCTAAGCGACTTTGGGGCGGACCGGCAAGACTGAAGGCATGGACGAGCGGCCCATGACGAGATACGCCGTGGCACCCGACGCGGTGAGCATTGCCTACCAGGTCATCGGCGACGGGCCACTGAACCTCGTGTTTCTGTCGTCGTTTGCCGTCCCCAACGACCTCATGTGGGACGACCCGAGTTTCGTTCGCTTTACCAAGCGCCTGGCTGACTTCAGCCGCACGGTGTTCTGCGACTCGAGAGGCATCGGTGCTTCAGGGGGCGACTACCGGGACAGCACGGTGGAAGAGATCGCTGATGCCGACCTCAGCGCAGTTCTTGATGCAATCGGATTTGATCGTGCCGTCTTGATCGGGACGTTTCACGCCGGTCCAACTGTCATCCGCTACGCCGTCAGGCATCCTGAGCGGGTCACCTCCCTCGTCGTTATCGACAGCTTCGCCCACCACATACCCGAAGAAGGCTACCCTTGGGGCGTCTCTCTAGAGGTTCTCGATCAAGCCGCCGCTTCCGCGAGGGACACGTGGGGAACGGCGAATGTGCTCGACTACATTGCTCCCAGTCGAGCAGGCGACGAAGCGTTCCGTACGTGGTGGGCTCGGTGCCAACGCCTCGGCACTCCTCCCGAGCAGATCGTCGGGGTGTTGCGGGCCAACTGGCTGCGAGATGTGCGACAACTGCTCCCCGATATAGCTGTCCCAACGCTGATCTTGCATCGAGAGAAGAATCGGTTCATCCGGGCCGGCGCCGGTCGTTATTTGGCCGAAAACATTCCTGGTGCGAAGTACGTCGAACTGGCTGGTGACGACCAGCTGTTCTTCGTTGGCGACATCGACGGGCTCTTGGACGAAGTAGAGGAGTTTCTCACTGGCAGCCGCCAGGCACCCGAAGGCGATGTGACCATGGCGGCCATTTTGTTTACCGACATCGTCGCCTCGACAGAGCAGTCGGCCCGCATGGGACACCGCAAGTGGAACGCAGTTGCTCACGACCACGACGCGATGGTCCGTGGAACTCTGAAGCGCTACCGGGGTCGTGAGGTCAAGACCATCGGCGACTCGTTCCTTGCCACCTTCGACGCCACCACTCGGGCCGTCCGGGCGGCGATGGAAATCGTGACCCAGGCGAAAAGCATGGACTTAGAGGTTCGGGCCGGGGTCCACACAGGTGACATCGAGGTTCGGCCCGACGACGTGGTGGGCCTTGCGGTCAGTATCGCCAAGCGCATCTGCGATTTGGCCGGTCCAGGCGAGGTCGTCGTCTCAGAGACCGTCAAGGGTCAACTCGTGGGCTCTGGCATCCTCGCATCCGAGCGGGGTATCCACATCCTCAAGGGTGTGCCCGACGACTGGCGGTTGTTCGCAGTCGGGGGTTGACGCCCCAAGATCAAAGTGCAGATGCCGAGAAGAGCGCAGGTTGCCCCCGTACGCATCGGGCTGGGGTGCCACCCTGCGGCACCTTGGGGGCAGGGGGTCCACGCGACCGGCCGGCCCGTATACCGCAGGCAGTAGCGCTCCGATCGGTTTCCGGGCATCCGCTTGCGTCTTTTCGGCAGACTAGAGGTAGTGACTGACGTCCCCGAGACTCGCTACATCAAGACCGAGGATGGCGTTCACATCGCTTACCAGGTCGTGGGCAGCGGCCCCGTGGATCTGGTCTGGCTCGATAACTGGGCGACGCCCCTTGAAGCTCGGTGGGATGAGCCACATCTGGCAGCTCTCCTACGCCGCTTGGCATCGTTCGCGCGCCTGATCTGTTTCGACAAGCGCGGTATTGGTATGTCGGACCCTGTCCCGGTGGAAGCCTTGACCACGCCCGAGGCGTGGAGGGACGACATCCTCACCGTTATGGGCGCCCTCGGCTCGACCTCCGCGGCGATCGCCGGGATCAATGACGGTGGCCCGACGGCCATGTTCTTCGCCGCCACCTATCCGCAACGCACTTCGGGCCTTGTTCTCGTCAACACTTCCCCGACCCTCACGCAGGGGCCCGGTTATCCCTGGGGGCTCGCGCCGGAGCGGGGCCCCGAGATCGTCGCATGGACCCGAGACCACTGGGCCGGGAAACAAGGGATAGACCGGCTGGCCCCGAGCCTGGCAGATGACGAATCATTCGTGCGGTTCTATGGAATGTTTCGTCGGCTTCAAGCCAGCCCGGAAACGGGCGCTCGGCTGCGTGAGGCACATTTGCGCACGGACGCCCGGGGCGTGCTCCCGGCTATCCAAGCGCCGACCCTGGTCCTCTACCGTCGAGACGATCACTACCTCGCTCCCGAGATGCGGGCGTATCTCCCCGACCACATCCCCGGCGCCCAAGCGGTCGGACTCTCGGGCACTGACAACCTGTGGTGGGCGGGCGACGGCGATGCGGTCGTAGATGAGATCCAGGCCTTCCTGACCGGTGTCCGTCCCCCGCCCGAGCCCAACCGGGTCCTCGTGACCCTGCTCTTCTCGACATCGTTGAATCGACTCAGACTGCGTCGCGACTCGGCGACCGGGAATGGCACCGGGTGCTCAAGACATTCCGGAGCAGCTTTCGTGCCCAACTCGAAGCCTTCGGGGGCAGGGAGGTCAACACCCGGGGCGACGACGTTCTGGCAACCTTCGACGGGCCAGCCCGAGCGGTCCGCTGCGCTTGCGCCATCATCGACGCGGTGGGGCTAGCGGTGCGTGCCGGTCTGCATACCAGCGAGGTGGAGCTGATGGGCGCTGACATCGGGGGAATCGGCGTCCACATCGGAGCCCGAGTCTGTGAGCTGGCGGGGCCGGGCGAGGTACTCGTCACTCGCACGGTCACCGACCTAGTTGCAGGGTCGGGTATCGGGTTCGAGGACCGAGGCGAACACGAACTCAAAGGTGTCCCCGGCACCTGGAAGCTCTTCGCCGTCAGGGGCTGAACTGCCCGGCAGCGCGTGGGTGTGTATCGAAAAGGGGCGTGCATCCTGGAAGCCCACCTCCCATACCGAGCGGGTGCCAAGGGTGCCCCACTTCGCCAGGACCGCGGGACACTTCGGCACTTCGGTGGCACTGGAGCGTCGCAACCGAAATGCCTGCCCACCCGCGACGGTTATCGGTACGTCCTATCGCTTTAGCTCCGATCGAAAACCCTACGCGACGGCGATAAAAGTGCAGGCCAGAGCTCGCGCAAGGTTCGGTGGACGTGGCGGTTTTTTGGCGCAAGCATTGGGTTCGTAGGTGACGCGGATCGCCCGGTTCGTGTCCCGTGAAGCGAGGAACTATGTCGAGGGAAAGCAAGCCGAGCGTGGTGTTCGCGCACGGGCTCTGGGCTGATGGCTCGTGCTATAGCAAAGTGATCCCCGCGTTGATCGAGGATGGGCACGAGGTGGTGTCCACCCAGAACAGCCTGGACTCACTGGAGGGCGACGTGGCAGCCGTGAAGCGCGCTCTGGGGCAGGTCAAGAGCCCGGCCATCCTGGTCGGTCACTCATATGGCGGAACCGTCGTCACAGCGGCTGGAACCGACGACCGCGTTGTGGGTCTGGTCTATATCTGCGCGCTCGCCCCCGACGACGACGAAACGTCGCAGAGTCTGCAGGAAAAGTTCCCCAAAACAGATGTCTTGGATCACATCGAAGTCGCGGAAGGCCGTATCTGGTTGAAGCGCGAGGGCATCGGATACTTCTGCGGCGACCTGTCGGCTGAGGAGCAGCAGCTCGTCTGGGCCACCCAGGGCGTCCCGGTTGTGGACCTGTTCAATCAGAAGATTCCTGGTGCCGCTTGGAAGTCGAAGCCGTGCGCGTACGTCGTGGGGACGGAAGACCACACCGTGAATCCGGAACTGGAACGGTTCGTCGCGAAGCGGATGGGCGCTACCACGTATGAGGTTGCGAGCAGCCATGTTCCCATGCTGTCGAATCCCGACGTGGTGATCGAGGCCATCCTCAAGCTCGCTGCATCCGTTTGAGCGGTCGGTGGGACACCCCTGACGCGAATCTCCGACAGTCGTCGTCACAGCCGCAAACTTAGGCCGGGCGGTCTGCGCGGTCTCCGGACTGCCCTCGCCGGTACGGGCTACGGTGACACTGAATCCTGCTCAGGGTGCCATGTCATGATGGCGACGATGACCGATCGACCTGCTGTGCGCAGGTGGGTGGAGGGGTACGAGCGTGCGTGGCGAGCGCCCGGCACCGCTGAGATTTCGGCGCTTTTCACGACCGACGCCACCTATCTGCACTCTCCGTACGAAAAGCCCGTGGTGGGCGTCTACGCCATTGGTCGGATGTGGGAAGAAGACCGGGAGGGGCCAAACGAGGTCTTTACGCTCTCAACCGAAGTTGTAGCGGTCGACGATCAGACGGCGATCGTTCGGGCTGAGGTGCGATACGGGCAACCCGTCCGCCAGGAATATCGGGATTTGTGGATTCTTCAGCTCGAAGCCGACGGCCGATGTTCATGGTTCGAAGAGTGGCCCTATTGGCCCGGTCGTTCGTACTCCGCTCGGGAGGGGTAGCAAGCTAGCGGGAGCGAAGCTGAGTCGCTTCGAGACCACCAAACCATCTCAGTTTCTCGATGACGGTGGCACTGTCGTATAACGCCGGTTGTGGGACAGTGCCACACTTTTGAACACCTCAGGTCAGGATGACCACTGGGAGGTGGAACGTAGACACTGCGAGCGTCAGCGTGGCAGCCGGGAGGCCAGCGAGCGCCGATCCCCACGGTGCCGGCTGCGACCGCCCGCTCCAGGCTGCGATCGCCAAACCGAGGAAGGGTCACTCAGTGCTGGCGCGGCTCAGCCCAGGTATTCGGCGATGGGTCCGACGGCGTCGTCGATCTTGAGCACAGGTGTGACCGTGAACGTCATGTACTCCGAGTAGGCGAGGGCGTCTTTGTAACCCGACGTGATGTCGTCAGCCTCGATGACGGTGTAACCGCCCGTGCCGTCCGCTCGCACGTAGTGGGCCACCTCGCCCTCTGCGGCCCCTCGCTTCCCGAAGACGTCCATGAGGCGCTTGACTTCGGCTTTGGGCAGATTGGGCTTCAGCCGGTACTCCGTGATGAACAGCATGGTGACAAGGTTCCTTTCCCTCGTGGTCATGTCGAACCCGAGCCGGACGCCCTTTCAGCCGAACGCGCGAAACCGAGTGCGAGGCATGGTATACCCCAGGTGCAAGCCGTCTGCTCCTAGGCTCCGACGGTTCTACGAACGATTTGTCTGGGATCGAGCAATACAACCGGGCTCGAACGGGCTCCTTCAACTGATCTCCTACCGACTCGATCAACCTGCCCCATAACGCCGGGTAGCGGCCAGGTGTTTTCCGGCCTGTAGGGAATCGCTGGCCGCTGCCTATCCGCGATTACGAACCATGCTCGGCTTAGCGTTGAGCGCATGGACCCCACCGGCATGAACGACAGAGCGCTAGTGGAGCGCTACGACGCCCTACGTGCGGACCTCGACCGTACCCGTGAAATGGATAAGCGACTGGCACTGCACCGGGAACTTCAGAACCTCGCGGCCGAACGCCAACGTCGGCATCCCCTGGCGATCGCCCCGCTTCGTTCTTGACGAGCGGACCAGACCAGGGCGACGTGCCCAGGCTCTTACGTTCCCTTGTCCGTTTCACGGTCAGTTACCGAAGCCGAGGCGACGGAAGCCCCATAGAGCTGGCCACATAGAGCAGTCATCAGGGTGCCCCAGTTCGCCAATGAGGGTGGGACGCTTCAGTACGACCGTGGCACGCAGGTCCATGGCTTGAGGCCATCGGTATTCGGCGACCTCGTGCCTTCGAGCATTAGGCGCGTTCTTGTCCAACCCGCAAGACTGCCGGAATGCAAGAGTTCCAGGATCGAGTTGCCATCGTCACAGGCGCCGCAAGCGGTATTGGATTGGCAATTACTGAGGCCCTTGTCGCCGAAGGCATGCAGCTGGTCATGGCCGACCTTGACGTGGACCGGTTACGGAGTCACGAAGAACGCCTCCGACAAGACGGGGCTCACATCCACACAGTGCAGACCGACGTGACGAGCTCGGAGCAGGTTGAGCGATCGGGTGCTCTAGCCATCGAACGATTCGGAGCCCTCCACGTTGCGGTGAACAATGCCGGCATAGTCTCTCGTGGTCTCAGCTGGGAACTCTCGCTCGAGGAATGGCACAGAGTCCTCGATGTCGATCTGTGGGGTGTCATCCACGGTGTCCGGACCTACGTGCCACTGATTCTGGAGACTGGCGAAGAGGGCCATCTGGTCAATGTCGCCTCTATGGCAGCCGTCTCGCCTCTCGATCGTCTCGGCCCGTATGTAGTTGCCAAGCACGGCATCCTCGGACTCACCGACGTCCTCCGAGCCGAATTCGCCTTTCTGGGTGTCCCTGTTGGAGTGAGCGTTGTCATGCCAGGGAAGGTCAAGACGGCGATGAACCCAATCGGGACCATCGAACCCTCAGTGGTGGCGGCGAATGTCGTCGATGCCATCCGCCACGACCGCAGCTACGTCTTCACCGACGATCACAGTACGGCCGAGGTCGAGAGTCGCCTCAACGCCATCCTCGCAGCGCGAGCGCAGACACTCTGATCCCACCATGGGGGCAGATCCGCGACTGTCCCAGTACGCCGTCTGTGGCGTTATTGGGCGCTGCCGAAGGAGCGTGAGTAGGTCGCTACCCCTGCCTCTCACGGCGGAGGCACCCCGGCAGAGACAAGACTGTCGAACAGTGGAACGACCCGAAACCCAATACGTCGCCGTCGGTGACGCCGACGTCGCCTACCAGGTCATAGGCGACGGACCGATCGACCTCCTTTTCTTCTGGTCGTTGGGCTTCCACCTCGACATCGTCTGGGAGGCGCCCCTCGCCGCCCACCTGCTCAAACGGCTTGCTTCGTTCAGCCGACTGATCGTCTTCGATCGGCGCGGGACCGGGGCATCGGATGGCTTTCCCCGTCGGGCCTTCCCCACATGGGAGGAGTGGACCGAGGACCTGCTGGCCGTCCTCGACGCGGTCGGATCAACGAGGGCGGCGATCTTCGCCACGCTCGACAGTGGTGCAATCGCCATCCTCTTCGCCGCCATCCACCCGGAGCGGGTGAGCGCGCTGACCTGCTCACCACCACTGCCCAGTACCTCGCCGATGACGACTATCCGATCGGGGCGGCTCCTGAGGCCGTCGACATGCTGGTCGATGTCATCGAGACCCAGTGGGGAACGACCGAGTTGGCCGGCTGACCAATCCCAGCATGGCGGACGACATCGAGGACCTGGAGATTCTGGCCAGGATGATGCGCTCCTCAGCGACTCCCCGCAGCGCGGCCGATCAGTTTCGTTATATCTGCGAGAGCGCCGGCGTGCGGGACGTCCTTCCGGTCATCGAGGTACGACGTTGGTCATGCACGTCGCCCAACACCCGTTCATCCCCGCAGAGCACGGCCGCTACCTGGCCGACCACATCAAGAACGCGAAGTTCGTTCTGCTGCCCGGTGCCGATGGGGGGATGACCCATCAGAACAGCGTCTTCGTGGTCGAGATCGCCGAGTTCGTCACCGGAGAGCGTCCCGTGGCAGAAGTCGAACGCGTCCTGACGACGGTGTTGTTCTCCGACATCGTGGGCTCGACAGCAACTGCGGCCTCAATTGGCGACCGGCGCTGGCGGTCATTGCTCGACTCGCATGACCGAACGGTCCGAGAACTCCTTCGCCAATCCCGCGGGAAAGAGATCAACACCACAGGCGATGGGTTCGTTGCCTCCTTCGACGGCCCTGCCCGAGCGATCCGATGCGAGCAAGCGATGCTCGAAGCGACCGATGGCCTTGGCCTCCAGCTGCGAGTGGGACTCCACACTGGCGAATGTGAAGTCCGCGGCGATGATCTGGGTGGACTCGCTGTCCACATCGCCGCCCGGGTGGGAGCTTTGGCAAGTCAAGGAGAGGTCCTCGTCTCGGGCACTGTGAAGGACCTCGTCGTGGGTTCGGGGATCGAGTTCGAAGACCGAGGCGAGCACGAGCTGAAGGGCGTGCCCGGGGCCTGGAAGCTATTCGCTGTCCGGGGATGACCCGGCGGCCGGTCTTCGTGAAGAGGTTCGCCCGGGTGTCCGTGCAGTCATGGACGTGCCCCCCTGCCACCGGTTCGGGGCGACCTGGCACAGAAATGGAATCATGTTCTAGTTTCACCGGGCCGGGAGGTGACATGGCAGAAGACGCGATGATCTACACGGCCGATCACGCTGTCATTACAAGTGGCACATGCCCTGACGCACCCTGACCAAGCACGAGGATTGCCACGGAGCTGGCACTGCCAAGGGACCTATCCCTGAACTCGCTGCCGGGTAGGGGTGCCACTATCCAGGCACAACGGTGGCATGCCGCACTTGCATATGACGGCGTGAAACTGGGGCACCTGAACCGTCTCGGTTCGTCAATCGGGATCTCCTGGCGTTGACACGACCAATGCGCGTGCTCTAGCCTTGTCCTATGGCAATAGGACAAGGGGGCAACGACTCTGCCACGGCGAGCGCATCCCTCGGCGCGAGCAATGGTCCTGCGTCGCCGATCGAGTTCCGGCTCGACCCCGCCTCGGGTGTGCCGACCTACCTGCAACTCGTCCACCAGGTCGAGCACGCGCTCCGCCTCGGATACCTCAAGCCTGGCGACCAGCTGCCCAAGGTCAGGGATGTAGTCGCATCGCTGGCCATCAACCCGAACACGGTGTCGAAGGCCTACCGCGAATTGGAGACCAAGGGCCTCATCGTTGGGCGGCCGGGCCAGGGCACCTTCATCCTGGCGACGCTCAGTCAGGTCGCGCTCCCCGAGTTGACGGGGCTTCGACGTTCCCTGCACGCCTGGCTGGCCAAAGCTGACACGGCGGGCCTCGACGAGCACGGGATCGTGGCGCTCGTCGCAAGCGAGCTGCGGGATTTTTATGAGCGTCGCAGCGGATCGCGCCGCAGCGCGTCAAGCGGCGAAACGGAGGGTGTCGCATGAACGTCATCGAGACTCACGGCCTCAGCAAGTCCTATGGTGCGACCAAAGCGCTCCATGACTGCAGCCTGGCCATTCCCGAAGGTCACGTGGCCGCGCTGGTTGGGCCGAACGGTGCCGGAAAGTCGACATTGCTGAATCTCGCGGTCGGGCTGGCTGCCCCCACGAGCGGTGAGATGACTGTTCTGGGCGGTTGTCGCGCCGGCTCGATGCCTGCACTCGACGGCATCGCCTTCGTCGCGCAGGACACGCCGCTCTACAAGAACCTGTCGGCCGCAGACATGCTGCATCTCACCCGCAATCTCAACCGGCAGTTCGACCATGCCTACGCGGAGGCCCGGTTGGCCGAGCTGGGTATCCCGCAGAAGCGCAAGGCGGGCAAGCTGTCCGGAGGGCAGCAGGCCCAGCTCGCATTGACCCTGGCGCTGGCCCGCCGCCCGCGACTCCTCGTGCTCGATGAGCCGGTGGCAATGCTCGACCCGATTGCCCGCCACGATTTCATGGCGACGGTGCTGACGGCGGCAGCCGACGACGGCGTGTCCGTGCTTCTGTCCTCGCACGTGCTCGCTGAGCTCGAGCGGGTGGCCGACTACCTGGTCATGATGTCGTTGGGCCGGATCCAGGTGGCCGGCGAGGTAGACGACCTGCTCGCGGGCCACCGCGTGTTGACCGGCCCGACTGCCGAGGTCGGTCGATATGAGGAACGGCCAGTCGTGCATGCCCGCCGCGGCGATGCCCAGGCTCATCTCCTGGTGCGGGCCACCGCAGACGATCCGGTCCCACCGGGTTGGGAAGCGCATTCAGTCGGCCTGGAAGAGCTCGCACTGGCCTATTTGCGTGAGCCCGGCGCTGCCGCCTTGCCGGGCCCGATTCGCGACGTGGAGGCGAAACCGTTTGAGGTGACGAGATGACCGCGTTGAGCACGATGTCCGCACCCACGCTCGTGAAGGAGAAGGCGGACCTGCAGACGCTGCCCTGGCGACGGATGGCCTGGGTCACCTGGCGGCAGCACCGCACGGCACTGATCGGCGTGTGCGCGTTTCTCGGTGCGCTGGCGCTGTGTCTGCTGATCGTCGGGCTGCAGTTACACCACGCCTACGCCGCAGCGACTGCCTGCCATCCGGCGAATTCGGCAGCGTGCCATGCCACGGTCGCCAACTTCAATGGCATCGGGAACTTTCTGACCAATGGCGCGCTCTTCCTGGTCGTGCCGCCCCTGATCGGAGCGTTCGTCGGGGCGCCCTTGCTCGCCCGCGAGTTCGAGGCCGGTACCTTCCGCTACGCCTGGACCCAGGGCTTCGGGCGGTGGCGCTGGACGCTCGCCAAGTTGGTGGCGCTCGGGGTCGTGGTAGCCGTCGCCAGTGGAGCCCTCAGCGTGCTGGCCTCGTGGTACTACCAGCCGTATTTCGCCTCGGGCAACGGGTCCCTTTCCCTGACTACGTTCAATCCGCTCAATCCCGGATTGTTCGAGCAGCGCGGTCTTGCCTTCGCCGCCTGGACACTGGCCGCTTTCGCCATCGGCGCCCTGACCGGGGTGCTGATTCGCAGAGTCGTCCCTGCCATCGTGACCACTCTGGCCATGTGCGGAGCACTTGCCCTCGCGACGGGGGGGTGGCTGCGCATGCACTACTTGACTCCACTGGTCACCAAGGGCGTCAACGCGCCGGGTTCCGCGCGGATCGTGAGCCAGTGGGGGAGCAGGGGCGGCCGGGTCATCTTCACCGGGCCGCCGTCCTTTCCGATCTACCAGCAGTACTGCCCGGCTCAGGCCGGCCTGGGCAAGGGCGGCGGGAAGGGGTCGGGAGATCCCCTCCAGTGCCTGGCTCAGCACGGCTTCACGTTCTGGACCAGCTACCAGCCGGCCAGCCGGTTCTGGGCGTTCCAGTGGATCGAAGGTGGCTGGCTGCTCGCGTTGTCGGTCCTACTCATCGCCGTGACCGTCTGGCTAGTCCGTCGCCGCGCAGTCTGAAGTGTGATATCTCCGCACACCTGCCCCCGTATGTGCAAACTTCACGGTGGCAACGGGTCGCCCCATACGCCGTCAGTTCGGGGCGACCCTGCACAGAAATGGAATCTGTTCTAGTTTCACCGGGCCGGGAGGTGACACGGCAGAAGACGCGGTGATCTACAGGGCAGATCACGGTCATTACGAATGACACATTCCCTGGCGCGCCCTGACCTGCCACGGGCTGCTGCTGCCGAGGCACCTATCCCTGAACGCCGGGATACGGTGCCACACTTCGGCACCATTGGGGACACCCCCGGGGGCAGTCTTCATTGAACCGCTGACGGGTCACAGCGTGGCGATGCGGTCGGCGACCTTAAGCATCTGCCGTCCTAGCGGCTGCAGGTCGATCCGAGTGCATCGAAGCCAGCTCGTCACCCGCTCCGCGACGCCCATTCCCAGATCGCCGTTTATGCGCGGGTTCGGCGCCAGCCAAGGCAGTTGCGATCCGGTCAAGGTGACGCGCCCAGAGCTGCGGATAGAAAGCGGCATCCTCCGCACTTAGGCCGGAGAATTGCACCTCAGATTTGTGCCGTCACCCGTCGGGGTGAGCGTGATCTCAATGAATGTAGGTGTCGGCGTCGCTGTGTCGGTTCCTTGACGGTCCCATCTAAGCAGGATGCGGTGCGGGGGATTTACCTCGATGTAGCGGCCGTCAATTGCCGTCCCGTCGAGGTCGAGGTGGAACGTCTCCCCCACGCGAGGAGCTGTCACGAAATTCCGTTCACCTTGACGAGGCCGGTCCACGTCCAAGAAGCACGAGCAGTCAGGGTCGGCTGAACGAGCTCACGGAAAACCAGACCTGAGAAACCCAACGGGCGCGACGAGGTGTCCCGCACCCCGAACGGCAGCGGGTCTGCAAGAGCATCGTGTGGATGCACGTGCGTCGTCCAAGTGCCGTGAGCCGACTTCGGCGATGGCTGTGAATGAGCCCGGCTTGGGCTCATCTGCCGATGGTAAGGGCGAGAAGGGTATTGACGGCAGTCTCGAACGGACGGGGACTCTGCTGTACCTGGGCGAGTAGAAGTCCCCCTTGGAGCGTGGCGAGCAGAGTAGTGGCGAGGTCGTCCGGGTCGATGTCGGACGGGAGCTTCCCGTCGGCATGAAGGGATCTCAGTCCATCGCCGATTGCGGCGGCCCACTGATCGAACCCTGCCGCGATGAGCGCTCGGGCCTCGGGGTCACTCTCAGCGATTTGACCAACGAGCGAGCCAAGTTGGCAGCCCCCCTTTGCTTTGGTGCGCTTCGCTGCGGTGATCACCATGTTCCGCCAGGCTTCGACTCCGTTCGCGCTGCTGAGCGCGTGCCGCTGGCGATTGACGATGGTCTCGGCCTGGTAGTCGATGACCGCCTGCACGAGTTCGTTCTTGTCGGGAAAGTAGTGGTACATCTGAGAGCCGCTGACTTCCGCCGCCACCTTGACGTCTTCCAAGGTGGTGCCCGCGACCCCGCGTTCATGGATCAGGGCGGCGGCCGCCTCCACTATTCGTGCCCGGGTGCGTTCTCCCTTGGGGGTGAGCCTCGGCCGGTCACTCGTCTCGTTGACCATGCACCAACTTTAGCAGGATTCTGAGTTTGACAACCCAATCCCGAGATGTCAGAGTGAGTCACATGACCCAGTTTGGAGCGAGAGGACAACACATCGCATGACTGACCTAAAAGGCAAGACAGCTCTGGTGACGGGCTCGACGAGCGGGATCGGGCAGGCGACGGCCATCGCCTTGGCTGCCCGCGGCGCTCACGTACTGGTAGTGGGACGCAACGAGCAACGAGCCAAAGACGTGGTCGCCGAGATCGAAGGCAGCGGCGGCAGCGCGACGTTCCGGCTCACCACGTTGAGCGATCTGAAATCGGCCCAGGACCTGGTCGAGTGGGCCACTGAGGCAGGCGGCGGTCACGTCGACATCCTCATCAACAACGCTGGCGTCGCCTTGCTCGGACCAAGCAACGCAGCCACCGAAGCAGAGTTCGACGAGACCTTCGCGCTGAACGTCAAGGTTCCGTTCTTCCTCGTCGCGTCACTGGCGCCGGCCATGGCCGAACGCGGATGGGGTTCGATCGTCAACGTCTCCACGATGGTCGCGAGCTTTGGACAGGCCGGCATGGCTATGTATGGCGCCAGCCGAGCGGCTCTCGAACTGTTGACGAAGGCCTGGGCCGCCGAATACGGCGCTCGTGGTGTTCGGGTCAACGCCGTTGCTCCCGGTCCGACGCGCACCCCGATGATGGAAGGTGTCCCCGACGAGATGGTGAATCAGCTCGCAGAACTAGCACCAGCAGGTCGCGTAGCTCAGCCCGAAGAACTTGCTGCGGCGATCGTCTTCCTCGCGAGTGATGATGCCAGCTTCGTCCACGGCGTCACTCTTGCGGTCGATGGGGGCCGAGTGGCGACGTAACTCCCGTCGTCGGCGCCGCTTAATAGTGAAGATCTAGAGCACAAATCGCAACCAACAGCTGAGGAGTATCCACATGAGCGCATACATAGTTATCGAATTCACGTACCAATGAGCACACTCCCAGGAAAGACGGTACTCATCACGGGCGCCAACGCCGGGATCGGCAAGGATTTGGCCCGGCAACTGGCATTACGTCCCGAGATGGCGCGGATTTACCTGGCGTGCCGGAACCAAGATCGGGCAACAGCGGCAAAGGCCGAGCTCGAAGCCGTGACCGGCCGGCACATCTTTGACATCATTCTCATGGACGTCGCCGATCTGGGTTCGGTCCGCGCCGGCCTTGCGGCCATCAGCGGATCCCTCGACGCGCTGGTCATGAACGCTGGTCGAATCGGCGGCAATTCGATGGACTTGACTGCTGACGGGGTCACGAACTTGTTCGCGACGAACGTTCTTGGTCACGTCGTTCTCCTCGAAGGGCTCCTGACCGAGGACCGACTTGGCGAGGTGGCGGTCTTCGCCGGAAGTGAAGCAGCCAGGGGAGTTCCGAAGTTGCGGATGAAACGGCCATCCTTCGTCTCAACCTCCGCCGATGAACTCGCTACCGTCATCGACGGCATCTACTTCGCCGGCAGAAAAGCTGACTCCAACCTAGCCTTCGGGCAGGTCAAGTACATCGGGGCCCTGTGGATGGCCTACCTGGCCCGCCAATACCCCGACCGCCGATTTATCACCGTGAGCCCCGGCAACACCACCGGCACCCAAGCAGCCAGTGACCTCCCATTGCCGATGCGTATAGCGGCCAAATACGTCATGCCCACCCTGGGTCTCTCCCACAAACTTGACGTGGGCGCGAAGCGACTGGTCGACGGCGTCACCGACCCGACCCTGTCGAGCGGCGTGTTCTACGCCAGCGCGGCCAACACGCTCAAGGGTCCCTTGGTCAACCAAGCGGACATCTTCCCCGATCTGGCCAACCCGTCGTTTCAGGACCACGCCAACGAGGCCATCCACCGCTTTATCGCTTAATGACGTTTGCGAAAATAACGCTCGGACTGTTTCCACAAACGCTTAGCTTCACGTCTGGTACAAGAGCGGTCCGGTTTTCCCCGGTGACCTCCGGCGTCACGAACGTGCCGCTCCCTCGCTTCAATCTCTGACTACTTTACTTCGAGGCTACGGACCGAGACCACCGAGAATACGTGCTGGACCCCCAGGGGGTTCCAGTCACCGCTTCGCCGTAGCCACCGGCATCCCGGATCGTTGAGCAGCTGACCATTCAGACTGCCCCAGTTCGACGGTGGGGCAGCTCGGCGCCTGGCGCAGTCGTGAGACGGATTCCCTGGAGCGGACAACTGGTGGTAACCAAGAGGCCGTGAAGGCCGTCTGGTACGACCGCCAGGGTCCTGCGGACGAGGTGGTCCAGGACGGGGTGCTGCCCGATCCTGAGCCGGGTCCGGGGGAGGTTCGTGTTCGGATCTCGCTCTCGGGTGTGAACCCGGGTGACACAAAAAAGCGTCGAGGTTGGCAGGGCTCAGCGATGCCCTTCCCTCGCGTTATTCCCCATAGTGACGGTGCGGGGGTGATCGAGTCGGTAGGTCGGGGCATCGATCCGCTACGGATAGGCCAGCGCGTGTGGGTCTTCGGAGCCCAGTCCTATCGGCCCTTCGGGACCGCCGCCGAACTCACGGTGGTTCCTGCCGAGCAGGCCATCGATCTGCCCGACAATGTGAGCGACGAGATCGGCGCGTGTCTCGGGATCCCAGGCATCACCGCGCACAGAGCTGTGTTCGGCGACGGGTCGGTGGCCGGAATGTGCGTCTTGGTGCAGGGCGTGCTCGGTGGGGTCGGCGCTCTGGCCGCTCAGCTGGCAACCTGGGGTGACGCCGACAGTGATTGGGACGATTCGGCGCACTGCCGACCTGAATAGGGTCAACGCTGCGGCGGTTGCGCACGCGATCCCCCTAGACCAACCCGATCCTGCTCTCGCGATCAGGAACTACGCGCCTGAAGGCGTTGACCGGATCATCGAGGTTGCCTTTTCTGACAACATCGACCTCGACGCTGCGGTGGCAAAGAATCAGACCGTCATTGCCGCATATGCGACCCGGCTCGACCGACCCGACTTCCCCTTCTGGCCGATGCTGTTCGACAACATCACTATCCGACTGATCGGCAGCGACGACTTTCCTGTAGCAGCGAAACAGCAGGCTGCGGCTGATCTCACCGCTGCGGCCCGAGACGGTGCGCTATCGATCAGGATCGATAGTCCTCTTCCCTTCGAGCGAGTCGCCGAGGCCCACGAGCGGGTTGACGCTGGTGCCTCTGGTCGCGTCCTATTGGCTATTCCCGATTGATCTTGCCATGCCATGACGCCGATATCCCCATCCGATGAAAGTGCCCCCGAACATCGGGCATCTGGTCTGTGCCCCTCGCTCGACCTCCCTCCGACAGACTCCGACAGGGCTAATGTCCGCTTGATTTCGTAGGAGGCAGACATGGAGCGACAAGGACCGTTTTGGGATGCGATAGAGGGCCGTGTCGATCTACCTCCGGCCACAAGCACGCTTGGATTCGAGCTCATCGCGGTGGACCCCGATGCTGGGACGATCGAAGTTGGCTTTCTTGCCGCCGACTCGTTCCTCAATCCCGTTGGGGTCATCCAAGGTGGATTCTTGGCGGCGATGTTGGATGAGACGCTGGGCCCAGCTCTCGTCGCGACCCTTGGCCCCGACCAGTTCGCTCCCACGACCGATCTTCACATCCAGTTCCTGCGTCCGGCCAAGCCGGGACGCCTTATAGGCCGGGGCCGGGTTGTGAGAAAAGGCAGAGATTTGGCCTTCATGTCCGGGGAACTCGTCGACGAGTCAGGCGAGGTTGTCGCAGTCGCGACCGCCACAGCGATGATCCGAGATTTCAAGCGCTAGCCCAGTACGCCGGGTTGGGGTGTCACCCTTCACAACTGGGCTAGGTCGGGGAGCCAAGGAAGTACCGATCGGTACCCGGCATTATGGAAGCTGAGGAGGTCGACGCCTTGAGCTTGGAGAAGACACTCGTCACGTCGCGCTTGGAGGTGCGCCCGCCCCGCGAGCTGGACCGCGCACGATTCGTCGAACTCTTCTGCGATGACGACTTCATGATCTTCTCCGGCCAAGCTCGGACTGTAGAGGCGGCCCATGGGCGCTTCGATCACATGCTCGCAATGTGCGAAGGCGTTCCGTTTGCGAAGCAGCCGATCGTTGAGCGGAAATCAGGCCTAGTCGTCGGCTATACAGGCGTCGATTACTTCACCTTCGAGGGTGAGGAACGTCTGGAATGGGGGTACCGGCTGTTGCCGGAGTCGCGAGGATTGGGGTACGCGACCGAGGCAAGCCACGCTTTGCTTGCCCGCGCTCGCGAGACGTTTTCGGGCGAACTGCTTGCGATAATCAACCCAGCCAACCATGCCTCCCAAAACGTCCGCCGGAAGCTTGGTTTCGCCTTCCTGAAACAGGCACCTGTCGATGATGGGGACATTGCGAACTTCTACACCCTGGCCATCGGCGACACAGGGCGATAAACGTCGGAACTCCAGTTTTCAAGTTAGCTTCGAGGAGTAGCCGACTGCCCCCGAACAGAGTCGCCGGAACAAGGCGGCAACGTGGCATCACGAGAGCGATGTGATCATCTCTATGAGTTCTTCCTGCATGTAACCCTGATGTCGAGCAAAGTCGACAAGTTCCCTTACTCGCTCAAGAACCACGCTCTTTTGTGGTGTGCCCGAGACGGTGATGCCGCGTCCGCGAGTGAACTCCAAGATCCCCTCGTCTCGCAGGATATGCATTGCCCGCAGCACGGTGTTCTTGTTGACCCCGAGAATGGCAGCGATGTCCTTTACGAGAGGGAGGCGCTCTCCTGGTCCAGCCTCGCCCTCGGCAATGGCCCGACGGATCTCTGCAGCCACCTGGTCGTGGAGGGAGATTGGCTCTGACCGGTCGATGTTGACATGGATCATGGTACTAGCGATAGTAGTCCTGGACCAAAGCAGGGAGGAAGTGGGCAATGACAATCACGGACTCCTCAGCCACGGAGATCTCAGACCTTGAAGCACAGTCGCTGTTCGAAGAGGCTCGGCGGCGGCGGCACCAGCGTTGGTTCATCGCGATAGTCCTTATTGTCGTCGTATCGCTCGCCGTCGCTTTACTCGTTTCCCTCGACTCGGGCGCTCCCCGACATAGTGCTCCACCACATGTCGGCCTGCCGAGATGGACGCCGCCGACAGGGAAACCCCAAGCTGCTCCGGCGCTGTTTGTAGCTGGTGACGGCAAGGGGGGCACTGGCGCGTACTCAACCGCCAACGGAGTCCTCCTTCGAACCATCAGTCCACAAGGCCCAGGTGGCCCAAACCAACAAGTCGTGCTGTCTCGCAATCGTCAGTCTGTTTTCTTCACGCAACCGACTGGACAGTGCAGCGGAAATATCCTCAACGGTCCCGTGTCGGGGTCGGGTGCTCCGGCTGTGGTCATCTCAGATCCGCAGACCGTTGCGCAGTCACCATCTCCCAGTCCAACATCGAGTGACCTGGCGTGGGTGGGCGTGACCTGTGGACCGACGGGGTCTAGGGCCAGTTCCACCCTCTACATCACCAACCTCGCCACTGGCGTGAGGAGCGACCTCGGAGCCTTCAGCGGCCAACACAGTGACGACGAGATTTCCTGGAGCTCAGATGGAACCCGACTGGCCGTGGAGAGTGGTGTGACTGTCGCGGTCTTCGACACGGATCAGTCAACTCCGAAAAATATTGGACTCTTGGACGTGACTAGTGGTTGCACTCTCGCGAGCCCTACCTTCTTGTCACCGCGGAATCAGCTCGCCGTCATCCGAACCTGCTACGGCACTGCTCGAACAGCGGGTACGAGCCAAGTTCTCGTGTTCAATGTCATGACGGGCAGGCCGGTGGCGGTCGTTGTGTCTGCGCCTCGTGGAGCCACGTTTCAGGGCTTGTCAGTCGACGACTCCGGCCAACATATGTTGCTCGGAGTCGTCACAAGCTTCCCGCCCGGTGCTCACAATATGCAGCTCAAAAGCGGTCGCCTTGTAACAGTAGGCGGACATGCACCCACCGACGCAGAGTGGTGAGCGCCTATAGCCCCCTTGAGCCGTTGCTCAAAGGTGCCCCCGTTCGCCATCGGGACGGTGGGACACTTCGACACGGGGTATCCGGCGTTCTCGAATGGGGCTTTGTCGGACAATCGTGGCGACTTCCGAATCCATCACCGCCCGAATCAGGCACGGGTTGCCACCGCCAGGACGTGTCCGCAGTAGGGCCTAATCTCAGTAGTGATAGCGGCCTCCATCAGAAGTGCGGCCGCGGCCGCTTCACCGAGTTCAGCTTCCAGCACGTTCCGCTGTTGGAGAACGGCGCCGAAGCCTGCAGTGACGTGCTTCGCCCAATTCGGGATCTGGTCGTAACGAACGACCTCGAAACCCACCGATTCGAGGCGCGGCCGATAGTCGCGGACAGCGTCGTGCCAGAGGTCCAGCCCTGAGACGCGTTCCGGATCAAGCTCGAACGCTACGAACGCAAAATGTCCACCCGGACGGAGGAGTCTGGCGGCCTCGGCCAATGCCTTTAACTTGTCGGGGACGTATTGGAGCGCATCGACACTCATGGCGGCGTCCGCTGAGGCGGATTCAAGGCCGGTCGCCTCAAAAGTGCCCTGGGTAAAGGTCGCCCTTTCGCTCATGCCAAGAGCACCAGCTCGCTCCGTCGCTCGCTTGGCAGCCATTGGCGTTAGGTCAATGCCGACCAGGCGAGCCCCGGTTTCCTTCGCTGCCCACAGGCCCGGACCGCCCGCCCCACACGCCAGGTCCACGAGAACTTCACCGGTCGTTACAGACAAACTCTCTGTCAATGACCTCAGTTGGGTAAGAGGAAGAAAGCTGATATGCGAGAACTCCTCTGGGTAGTCGGATCCGGTGACGTGCTCCCGCCAGATCTGACGCAACGTCTGGCTATTTCCCCACGCCGCGTAAAGGGCCTCGTAGCCGCTGGCCACGAGGTCGGACGGGTCCGACATCACTCGGGCACCCTACGCCTTGGCCCCTCTTCGTTGGACGCTGTGCCAACCGCTAAGCGCGTTAATGGCAAGTGGTGGCGGAGGCTGGTGATGCTCCCATATAGGACTCTGGGCGGTGCGCTAGCTGTCCCGGTGCCCCCTATCGTCGGGGCGACCTGGCACAGAAATGGAATCTGTTCTAGCTTCACCGGGCCAGGGAGGTGACATGGCAGAAGACGCGGTGCTCTACAGAGCCGATCACGCTGTCATTACAAATGGCACATGCCCTGACGCACCCTGACCAAGCACGAGGAGTGCCACGGAGCTGCCACTGCCAAGGGACCTATCCCTGAACGGGTAGGGGTGCCACTATCCGGCACGACGGGGGCAGTCGGGTGCTGCGACGATTGCAGACTGATCGCTATTCGGCACGACGCCCAAGCGGCGTCAGCTCAAGGTCGCAGTGAGAATGGCCCCAGGGGGTGGTCCTGGCTCAGCTGGTGTCAACAATGGACGGCCCAGGTGCTCACCTATATCGCGCACAAGATGGATGCTTGGACTCCAGCCACAGGAGGTGACCACGTCGGCTGGTGTGTCGCTGCCGAAGACAAATGGTGCCCCGGCATCGGCGTAGAGCTGTACCCAGGCCCTTCGACTCTCCGACGCGAGCATCGTGGCCGACATCATGTCGGTGCCGATGACGCTACCGGGCGCCGAGAGGGAGGCCATGGTGCTGAGGAGCGATCTGACGGCCACCTCCGGGAGGTAAAAGAGCAACCCTTCGGCTAGCCACACGGTGGCCCCTTCGGGCAGGAAATCCGCTACGAGCAGCTCGGCTGGCCAGTCCTCGCGCAGGTCAACCGGGACCGCGACCCGCTCGCATGACGGTGTGGCACCTGCCTGGTCGAGGACGGCTTGTTTGTAAGCGAGTACCTGAGGCTGATCGAGTTCGTACACGACCGTTCCCTCGGGCCATGCCAGACGAAAGGCCCGGGTGTCGAGCCCGGCAGCAACCAGCACCACCTGGCGAATACCCCGACGGGCGGAGTGCAAAAGGAAGTCGTCAAAGAACCGGTGTCGGATCACGAAGACGCCGTGGTTGGTAGGTTGAACCTCGTCTTGGCGGTCAAGAAACGCGCGCCCGGTGTCGCCAGCCAGAAGCTCAGCCCAGGGATCATAGAAGAGACGATCCGGACGGGATGATTCGCGTTCGCGCGCGGCGGCAGTCATTAACGATGTGGCAGCAACGCCTTCCACTGCAAGAGCGTAACTTCGGAGGCTGGCTTCGGCGATCTCTCCGCCCAATGGCCGTGCCCATCTGGGTGGTGCCGATAAGTGAGCTGTTCCACTGCCCCAGATCGCCGGGACGAGGCGCCACCGTGCGAATCCTCTTTGAGTCAAGACCCCAATTCCGGGGACTTCCAGGCGCGACGAATCGAGCCGTCGTTGAAGGGCACGACGGCGTAGGGTTTCTCTGGGTTCGGGAGTGACTTCGCCGAAGAACCGGTCGCGCAGGGTGAAGAGCCGGTCACGCAGGCAGCGAGTCGTCCCTGAGTGTACTCCCGGACCCCCTATCGCGCGTCGAGGAGGAGCTGACGGTAGACGGCGTTACTGATCTGGCGCTTGAGTGAGCGGAGAGCCTCTTTCTTGGTCTTGCCCTCGGCGACCTTGCGCTCGAAATAGATGCGTCCCTCTGTTCCAGGATTACGGATCTGGGTGACGGCAACCATGTGCAGCCCATGGTTGAGCCGACGGTTCCCGCGTTGGGAGACGCGGTGGACAACTCGGCCGCCCGAGGCGAACTCGACCGGTGCCGTCCCGTTGTAGGAGGCGAAGGCGTCGCGGTTGGCGAAACGGCGCACGTCGCCGGCATAGCCGATGAGTTGCGCGGCGACGATCGGACCCACTCCATAGATCTCAGTGAGCGAGGTCCCCGACGCCTTGATGGCGAGGCGGATCCGGCGGTGCGACTCTTTGATCTGCTCGTCGAGGCGGCTGACGTCGTCGAGGAGCTCGAGGGCCATGTCGTAGCGGACCTGCTCGGCGGGGGTCGAAGTCGTGATGTTGGCCAAGAACCTCTCGGCGTCAGAAACGTACAATTCCTTGGCGATTCCGCCCGGAACCAGCTCGGCCAAGAGGGCGTGGAGTCGACACACGACACGAGTCCGATGGCTGCCGAGGTCGACATTGCGCTTGGCCAAGAGCCGTAGGACCTGGGAATGGTCAGCCGGTTCCACGCTGCGCAGGCTCGGGGCCGAAAGGCGGCGACGGCGATCGAGTGGGCGTCGTTGGGGTCGTCTTGTTGGAACGACCGGTGGCGAGCACCCGGATCCGAGAGGCCAAGGTGGCCGGGACGTCGAGCACCTCTTCGCCCTGCGCCACGAGCTGTTGGGCCAACAGGTAGCCCGTCCCGCCGGCCGACTCGATGGCCCACCTCCGCTTCTCGAACGGCTCGGCCCAGCGCACCAGTTGTTCGACCTGACGACAGGTCGCACGCACCTTGACGCTGGAGACCTCATCTTCAGCCTCGTCGATGGCCACCGCCGTGTGCGATGCCTTGTGGGGGTCGACCCCGATCACCACATTCATGATTACCTCGGTGGTTGATGTGAACCACGGGGGCACTCCTGCTTGGGGACGTTCGTGCTCGATCCTCTTTTGAGCCACTCCGTGGGCGAAGCCCCGGCGGGACGCTCTTCGCACGAAAGCCACCCGACACAAGCCGGGGGCAGGCACTACGAGAGCGACCCCACCGGGACCCCTTAACGCTAGGAAATCGCGCTAGCGCTCGGGGCTAAGTCTCAAGCAGGCACATAGGGGGCTAGGGCAGGGTCCGTTGCGGGACAACTCGGGTCGGGCCAAGCTTGTGTGTGCCCGAAAACCGATTCGTTGGGGAGATAGCCAGAACCTACGACCAACCTGGGACGGGGATGTGGGACGACGACGTTCTCGAAGCGACCGTCGATTGCCTGGTCGAGATGAGTGACGGTGGAGCGGCGATGGAGTTCGCCATAGGGACTGGCCGGGTCGCTGTCCCTTTGGCTGCTCGGGGCGTTTCCGGTCACCGGGATCGAGTTGTCTGCAGACATGCTCGCCGTGTTGCGATCGAAGCCTGAAGCGAGTGTCATCAAGGCCGTCGAAGGCGATATGGCCGTGACGTTCGTGGAGGGCGAGTTCTCACTCGTGTATCTGGTCTTCAACACGATCTCGAACCTGACGACGCAGGACGAACAGGTTGCCTGCTTCGAAAATGCTGCCCGTCACCTTCGCTCCGGAGGTCGTTTTGTTATCGAACTCAACGTGCCCAATCTTCGCCAGTTACCACCGGGCAGTCCCGGAGTGCCGTTCGCATTGACGGAGGACTACATCGGGATCGACGATTTCATTGACCGCACGCACAAGCAGATCTCCCGATCTCGCCACTTCAACCGACTCCCTGATGGCAGCTTCAGCGAATTCACAGCACCTTTCCGATATGTGTGGCCAGCTGAATTGGACCTGATGGCTCGAATCGCAGGCATGACGCTGGAGCATCGATGGGCGTGGTGGGACCGCTCACCGTTCACTGGCGAGAGCCGTAGTCACGTCAGCGTATGGCGTCTTCCGGAGGTATAGACACAGTCGTTCGTCGTGCTCCGCAATCTTGGGGTCAGCGTGCCCCAGTTCGTCGGGGCGACCCTTGAGGGGCCCAGGTTCGTCCCATCCGGCCTCTCATGATGCTGCTCGGCTGAGAGGCGCCTGCCCAAATTCGGTCGACCACTAGGTTCGAGTAAGACCGCCAAGGTGTCGAATTTGTGGACCTAAGCGGACAGTTCGCGAACCGCCGCCTCGCCTCAGATGTGCTGGACTTTCTCGATTTGGCCGAGAACGTGTTCGAGGGTTCGGGCGAACATCGGCCACCGGTCGCGGCACTCTGGATACCGCAACTCAACTCCAGCGCCGATCAGCGGTCCTCAGCCAAGGTTGGCGACGAGTTCTGCGACGACCGCGGCGGCCGGGCGGACTTCATGGACGTCGCCGACACCTTCGCCCGCATACATGGCCATTGCAGCGACATTGCCCTCCACATCCAGGCTGGGTGTCGATACGGAGAACCGAGCAATGGGGCTGCGCTGGCCGTTGACGACTTGATGAGCTACGACGTCGCCGTCGAAGGCTTCTGCAGCCGCGACGGCTGACCGCAGAACGCGGTGCGGCGCGTCTGGCCATCCGCCAGAGAACACTGTCGTGAGCATCGTGTCCTGCGCAGACCGGGCGTCGACGAGGGCCGTAACGTAGACCGGATGTGCCCCAGACTCCTCGGTAGCCACAAAGCGGGTGCCCACTCTCGCGGCCGCTGCTCCGGCACTGATGACTGCCTCCACATGCTCGGCGGTAGCGATCCCACCGGCAGCAACTACCGGAATGGCTATCTTGTCCGACATCGAGGCCAGCAGCTCTTGGAGTGGTCTCGTGCCACGGACGTGACCACCCGCTTCGATTCCCTGTACGATCACAAAATCACACCCGGCATCTGCAGCCGCGAGCGCGCTCTCCACCGAACCGACCTGCCACGCCACCAGCGCCGATCCAGCTTGCCGAGCCCGCTGAACCAGGCCTGCATCGGGATCGGTCCAGAAAACCTCGACAACCCGTAGCCGCGCGGCTGCAGCCTCGAAGTTGCCGAGGTCGCTATCAACCCAGTGACCGAAAAAGCCCATCCCCACGGCACCGCCTGCAGCGAGATCAAGCGCCCGCGTTATCCGATCGTCCGTCGCCTCGACTTCGAACTCGGAGAGCATCCCGAGAGCCCCAGCCGCCCCGACCGCTCCCGCCAGCTCAGGCATCGCCACACCGCCCATTGCTGCCTGCTGCAAGGGATAACGGCAACCCACCAGCTCAGTGAACGCGGTCTCCATAAGGACCCTCGCTCCTTCCTCCTCCTGACCGTCAACCCCGACGGGGGCGAAGGGACCTACAGCCACCTGACGGTCACATAGCGCTCGTATGGCCCGGTCCCGGTGTTCGATGGAACCGAGTGCTCATTGCATCAGGGTATGCCTTGAGATCTACCGTACACAGATGCAAGTTCAGGGAGTCAACCCAACACTTACCTGACCCCCTGAAATCGGGTGCGTCAGCTCCTCACCGTGCTCGGCAGCTCTGACGCACCGGACCGAGATTCGGTGACCGAAGGGGTATCCCCGACCGCCGGCACTGAGGCGGGGGTTTAGGCAAGTCAGTCGGACATCCGGGTCATTGCCGCGAATTCTGACCAGGCGCGCTGGATCATCGCTTCTTGGGGTAGGGCTGCCAGCGCGGAGATGGCGGGGCCCGCGATGCGCTCGTAGTCGTGATCGTCGAGGCGTTGTAGCGCGGACCAGGCCCGGTTGCGGATGGAGTCGAGCTCGTAGCCGGGGTGGCTCGCCCAGGCCCGCTCGACTCGGATGACCTCTCCCACAAAGCCGTGGGCCTCCGCCCGTTCAACGATCTCCGCGCCCCGAAGGCCACGGGGATGGACTCCTGCGCCGTGTGTGTGTAGGCGGTCGGTCAGCTCCCCCAGGATTCGCCCGATTGGGTCGTCACGATCGTGGACCTGCATGTCGCTCACGATCAGCCTCCCGCCGGTCTGGATGACCCGCGCCGCTTCCCTCAAGAGCTCGTCGGGATCGGCCACGTCGTGGATCACCCACACGGCGACCGCGTAACGAACTCCAGCCGTGCGCACTGGCAATCGTTGGGCGTCGCCGCGGACCACAGACGAGCCAAGGCGAGCCGCCGCCCTGGCCAGCATCGGCCCTGATAGGTCGACCCCGATCACCGTCCTTCCCCTGTTACGCAATCCGAGGGATACCACGCCTGTGCCAACTCCGATCTCAAGAAGGGTGCCGGGCTCTCGGGGGAGCAGACGGTCGATGTCTGCCGCGTATTCGTCGCCCCGGGCTTCGCCGCCCCGAGTCTCGTCGTAGATCGGCGCAATCTCGTCGAAACGGCTGGCGTGGGTCACAATCGTCAGTCTGGCGTCCGGCGATGCCCGATGACACCCGAACAGCCCACCGCAAGTCATCTCTTATCGCTTAGGG
>CAWBSM010000004.1:0-961585 GCA_963791455.1 uncultured Acidimicrobiaceae bacterium | reverse complement strand
GGCTTGACCCCATTCAGTGGACCACTTTTTAGGACAAAGTGGCCGGCTGGGTGGGTGTTGAGTGCAACGCCTCGAACTCGATCGGGGTGAGATAGCCGAGCGAGCTGTGTCGGCGGTCGCAATTGTAGAAGTGCTCGATGTAATCGGCCATGGCGATGGCCAGCTCGAGGTTGGTCCGCCACTTCTGGCGGTTCAGCAGTTCGATCTGCATTGAGCCCCAGAACGACTCCATGGGGGCGTTGTCGTAGCAGTCCCCGACGGTTCCCATGGAGCTGATGAGCCCGAGGCGGCGGACGTTCTCGGTGAAGGCCCATGAGGTGAACTGGCTGCCGTGGTCAGAGTGGATCACCGTGCCGGGTCGGCTCGGTCTCGAATCGGATGCCTTGGCCAAGGCGTCGTTGACCAAGGCGGATTCGCAGCGCCGGTCGATGGCCCAGCCGACCACTTTGCGCGAGTAGAGGTCGAGCACGACGCAGCAATAGAGCTTGCCTTCGCGCGTGGGGTGCTCGGTGATGTCGGTCAACCACAGCTCGTTGGGGGCAGAGGCTGTGAACTGACGCTGAACCAGGTCTTCACACGTCGGTGCGTTCTTGAGGTTCTTGTAGCCCTTCTTGGGGCCCGGAAGGCCTTTGAGGCCCAGCTCACGCATGATCCGCTTGACCAGCTTGGTGTTGACGATGAGCCCCTGTTCGATTTCGAGGGCGGCCTTGACCCGCAAGATGCCATAGGTGCCCCGCGAGCGAGCATGGATGTCCGCAATGGCGTCCGCGAGCAGGAGGCGCCGGATCTCGCGGTCGTTGGGCTTGCGGAACTTGATGTCGTAATAGGTGGAGCGATCGAGGCCGACGAGCTGGCAGGCGAAGCGCTCGGAGTAGCCCAGGTTGTTCAGCCCTCGGACAACCTGGAACCTGCTTTTGGGTCAGCACCACCCTCCTCGAAGAGCGCGCTGGCCGCCTTGACCGCCTTGAGCTCGGCCTCGAGCTCTTTGACCCGGCGCCGGGCGGCCAAGAGAGGGTCAGCCTCGTAGCTCTTGAGGCCGGGCCGCTGACCGGCATCGATCAGCGCCTGGCGCCGCCACTTGTAAAGCGTGACCCCGGCGATGCCCAGCTCGGCAGTCAGATCCTTGACTGCCTCGCCGGCGAGCATCCGCTCACATGTCTGACGCCGAAGGTCGGCTGGATAGTGCCTTGGCATATCTGGCTCCTGGTGATCAGGGCCAAATTGTCATATAGGTGGTCCACTTTTTGGGGTTCAGGTCAAAAGGCCCAGGTCAGAGGGCCAAAGTGGGATCCCCCAGAAGATCGTCTTCTCCAGCGTGTCTTTACGTGTCTTTATGGTGACTTGAGAAGCGAGTGGATGCCAGGTCTCGCTGATCGACTTCTCGTCCGCGGATCGTGCCGCGCTCAGACGAGGGGGTTTCCGTCGAGCTCGCGAGGGCCTTTCGGGCGCGGGGCATTGAGGCCATTACGAGCGCGGACGGCCAGCTTGAATCGCTTCTACGGGGAGTGCGGACAGTCTTCCGGGCACGCGACAAGACTTGGAGAGTTGAACCCGATACGCCTATGAGCGCCCGCGAGTCCTCGGATTAGAGCCACTGAGCGCGCCGACGCGTCCTGTCGGAACGATGAGCTTTGCGACTCAGGGGTCGCGGCACGCGTGTTGATTTCGAAATGGCGCTCAGCCAGCGACGGTTCATGAAGTTCATAAGTCCGATCATCGAACGCCAAGGTCCAGAAGACGATACGAAACGCTTCGCCAAGTTCAAGGAAATCCTCGAAGCCTCTGGGTGAGGGGCGACTGTTTGCCGGTAAGGACGTCGTCGACCGCGGCGTCGTGAGTAGGGCGGTTCAGTGTGTCCCACAGCTTCGGCCCGTCTCACGCGGCGGGCGATGCCCCGTTCCGAGCGCTGCGCCGGTCCGGACCGCCAGCTCGTCGTCTCGGTCTCGCACTTCACCTGGTTCGGTTATCGGTTGTTATGGACGGGTTCCACCACGCCAGCGGACCGTCCGACCTGGCAGTGCTGCTTATTCCAGGTACTGACAGGGCACCCCAGACTCAGCCGAGCGGGCCTATCCTCGCCTTTGATGGATATCAAGAGCGAGATCCGTCACTTCCTCACCACTAGATGACCCGATTCGCGGAAGCTTTGGTGGCCTCCGAGACGCCGACCGATAACATCCCCACCACACAGTCGACCGTCGTGCCGACGAACAGCCCGAAGGATGGGCCTCCATCACCGCGTATGACTGAGCGCTCTCGCTCTGCCGCCAGGTGGAGCCCGATGTCCTGCGCCAGCTCAATCCTGAGACTGCGTATCGGCTCGTCGATGTGCCGGAGAAGGCGGTCCATGTCGTCCACAAACGCCTGGCGCGAACGGGCAACATCAGGATGGCCCACGATCACGGGATGTCCGACTCGCTGTAGCTGCTCGACGAACGCAATGTAGGAGCTGTCCGGGTTCTCGGCGAGTTCGAGCAACGGCACGATGTGCGCTTCCACCGTGCCGGGCAGGTCATCCGGGTCGACTCGGGCCCGGAGTAGATCTCTGCTGCGGATGAGATCGTTCACCCGGAAGCTGAAGATGGCGGCCAGGAGGCCATCCTTGGAGCCGAAGTGATACGTGACCGCGGAATTGTTCGCGGAGCCAGCGGCGGCGGCGATCTGGCGCAAGGCGACACCGCCGATGCCGTGCTGGGCGAAGAGCCGCTCTGCCGTAAGAAGCAGCTGCAGCGCAGTCGGACTGAGTGAGGGGGGCTGCTCCACGGAGTATCTGAATCTAGGCACAGGTCGACTCTTACCCGGCGACACTGTCACTTGGCCTGGACGTCCCCGTCCGCCTCTACGCCCATCGCCCGAATCGTCTCCGTGGCGATGTCGACTACTCGAGAATTCTGCAAGCCGACGAGCTCGGCGAGGATATGGACATCCTTGGCGAGTAAGGGACCGACGATCGGCGCCACGCCATCGAGTGCGTGACCACTCCCCAAGAGGATCTCGAGGCCGTAACTGCGGCCGCTCCCGGCAGTCAGGAGCATCCCAAGCGCCTCGGGGTCCAGCCCCCTTTCTCGCCCGAGGTCGAAGAGATCGGCGGCTAGGCCGAGGTGGGCCGTGAAGAGCGCGTTGTTCAAAAGCTTGGCCTCCTGGCCGCTCCCGAGCGGACCGAGGTGCACCAGCGTCCCGGCAAAGGTCTCAATGACAACCCGACACCGCTCCAACGTTTCGCTCTCACCGCCGACCATGACGAGGAGCTGCCTCTCGGCGGCCATGTGTCCGCCGCCGCTGACGGGCGCGTCGAGAAACCACAGATCGGTGTAATCGGCCGCCAACCGTTGACACGTAAGCGGGTGCACGGTGCTGTGGATCACCACGATGCCTCCCGGGGCCATCGCCGACATGATGCCGTCGTCGCCGCGGAGGACCTCATCGACATCGGAGTCGTTGACGACGCAGACGCCGAGTATCTCGCTCTGGCGTCCCAGTTCCTGCAAGGTCGCCGCCGCTTTCGCAGGGGTATCTGCGAAGGGTTCGAGAGATTCCGGCCGGCGAGCCCACAACGTCGTCGGGAATCCGGCGTCGATGATCCGGCGCGCCATCGGACCACCTTGCGAGCCCAATCCCACGAACCCCACCCGGGGTAAGGACGTCATTGGCTCTGCTCCGTGATACGTTTCTGCAGGTAGCCCTCGATGTCGGCGGCCCGTTCGATGAGTTCGCCTTCGATCTCCGGTGCGGTGAGAACAAGGAAACGCCCGGATGCGACCGCGTTGACCGCCGAGGCGGCGACTTCTTCGGCCGTGACGATGTGGTGGGCGGGAGCGCGGGGGGTTGCGTCGCTCTCGCCGTAGACGGTGATCTGCTCGAGGATGTTGGTCATCACGCCGGAGGGGCACAGGCAGGTGACACCGATGTTCAGCGGACCGAGGTACAAGGCGAGCGCCTCGGAGAGGCCTACGATCGCATGCTTGCTGGCCACATAAGGAAGCCGGTCGAAGCCGTAGGCCAGGAGTCCCGATGCTGATGCCGTGTTCACGATGTGCCCCCGACCCTGGGCGAGGAGATGCGGAAGGAACACCCGGTTGCTTCGGGCGATGCTCATGAGATTGATGTCGAAGGTCCGGTTCCAGGCCTCGTCGGGCATGACCTCGGGCGGTCCCAGAGCGATCACACCGACGTTGTTCATCACCACCTCGAGATGGCCGAACTCCTTGAGGCACGCTTCGCGCAGTGTGACGAGGTCCCCCTCTTCGGTCACATCGACCTCCATGGCCACCGCCCGGCCGCCGGCGCCGGCGATCTCTGCGGCGACGGCCTGCGCACGCTCCTCGGAGAGATCGCTCACGGCCACCGCTGCCCCTCGCTCGGCGAAGGCCAAGGCCGATGCCCGACCGATGCCGCTCCCTCCTCCGGTGATGACGACGGCCGCGCCATCGAGGTCCAGTGGTCGCGTCATGCGATTGCCACCGCTTTGGTCTGGAGGAACTCGAACAGACCTTCCTCGCCGCCCTCGCGACCGAAGCCCGAGATGCCGATGCCGCCGAATGGCAATTCCGCACCGACCACCGGTGAGGCGCCGTTGACGTAGACACCCCCAGCCTGGAGCCGCGGCACGAGCCGCTGCACTCGCTGGACGTCGGCCGTGTAGAGGTAGCTGGCCAGGCCATACTCCGTGGCGTTGGCCATGGTGATGGCCTCGTCTTCGGTCTTGAACTTGAACAGCGACAGCACGGGACCGAACACCTCGACCTGGGCCATTTCGCTGGAGGCGTCGACGTCGCCGAGCACGGTCGGCTCGATGTAGAACCCGTCCTCCAACCCGGCCGGGGGCCGGCCTCCGGCGTGGAGAGTGGCGCCGGCCGCCTCCGCTCTGGCCACCATGTCGAGGATCCGCTGCTGGGCAGCCCGGGACACGACCGGGCTGACCATGGTGGAGGGGTCGAAGGGGTCACCGCAGGTCATCGCCGATGTGAACCCGAGCACGCGCTCGACCACCTCGTCGTAGATGTCCGCATGAACGATCATCCGCGTTCGCGACGGCACAGCCCTGTCCAGCCAGCGTGCCGAACACGCTGAACCCGTTGACGGCGACCGCAGTGTCGAGATCACCATCCGGAAAGATGATGTTGGCGGACTTGCCTCCTAGCTCGAGGACGGCGGGCTTCAAGGACTCGGCACACGTGGCCAGGATCTTGCGAGCCGTCGTCGGACCACCGGTGAAACTGACCTTCCTCACCAGAGGATGACGTATGAGTGCCTCCCCGGTCTCGGGGCCACCGAGGACGAGGTTCACCACCCCGTCGGGGATTCCGGCCTCACGCACCAGCGCCATGAGGTGCTCGCAAGCGTAGGGGGTCATCTCTGAGGGCTTGAGGACCACGGTGTTCCCCGCGGCGAGCGCAGGGATGAGCTTCATCCCGACCGAGACCATTGGACCGTTCCAGGTGAGGATGACACCAACCACGCCGTAGGGCTCAGGCGCCGTGTACGCCAGCTCGCGGCCGCTCGAAGGCAGCGAGGTGACCCGACCCTCGATCTTGTCGGCCCAGCCGGCGTAGTACGCCGTCCAGCTGGTCATGATGTCGACCAGCGGCCGGGCCATCGCCAACGTCATGCCGTTGTCAAGCACCGAGAGACGAGCTAGCTCGTCGGCGTCCCGCTCCATCAGCTCGCCGAGCCGGCGCAGGAGCTGGGCCCGCTCGGAGGGCCGGCGCTGCCGCCACTCTGGGAAAGCCCCTTCCGCGGCGCCCACGGCATCGTCCACATCGTCCACGCCAGCCATCGGAACCGCGCTCTGGACGGACCCGTCGGCCGGATAGATGTGGTCGTGAGTCCCCCCCGACCCCCGCTGGCGGCGCTCACCCCCGATGTGGAGGTGCACCGTCGGCACACTCAGATCGATGGCCATGCTTCGTCCTCTCGTTGTCAATCGGTCAGCTTACTTTTTAAGCTATTTGACTTGAGAGGGCAAGTCTGACTTGAATGCGCCCATGCGCATATCCACATTGTTCGATCTCACAGGCAAGGTTGCGATCATCACCGGCGGGGCCGGCGATATTGGGGTCGTCTATGCGGAGGCGCTGGTCGAGGCCGGCGCCTCCGTCGTGATCGCAGACATCGACCGGGAGCGGGCCCAGCAAGTCGCCGACGAACTGAAGGCCAACGGAGGCAAGGCCATCGGCGTGCACCTCGACGTCCGCTCTGCCGAGTCCGCGGCGGCGATGGCGAAGGCTGCGGTCGACGCCTTCGGAGGGATCGACATCCTCATCAACAACGCGGCAATCATGACCGACCTGCCGCGCTACGGGCTCTCCAACATGCCCGTGGACGAATGGGACCGCGTAATGAACGTGAACCTCCGCGGTCCGTTGCTCTGTGCCCAGGCCGTGATCGAGTCGATGACTGAGCGGGGCGGGGGCCGCATCATCAATGGCATGTCGGCCGCGGCGTTCATGGCCGGGGGCATCTACGGACTGAGCAAGTACGCCGTCCATGGCCTCACGACGAATCTGGCGTCCGAGCTCGGTGGTCGTGGCATCAACGTCAACGGCATCGCCCCGGGGCTCATCGAAAGCCCGAGCGGGTACGCCAGTCTTCCCAAGGACTCACCGTTCCGAGATGTGCTCGCGCAGCAGATCCCGGGAAAGACATCGGGCCCGCCCGAGGATGTCGTGGGGACGATGCTCCTTCTCTGTTCACCCGCGGGAGACTGGATCACCGGCCAAACGATCTCGGTAGACGGCGGCTGGATCATGCGTCAATAGGGTCGCCAAAACCTCACTCGTACACGTCGACCAAAGGAGGCAGTACCGTGCCGGAATGGACGGACCGAAACGAGCGCCAGGCCGTCGCTCGTGCCGAGTACGAGCACATCATGACAACGCCGAGCCCGGATCCGATGGGCGCCTACATTGAAACGGGCGTCATCGGCTATGTCTTCGGTGAGATGTGGCGACGTGGGGTCCTCACACCACGCGATCGTCGTTTCATCACGCTCTCGTGTGTCGGGTTTGCGGGAGCGATCACGCCGATAGAGACCCACGTCTGGGCAGCGCTCAACAGTGGCGACCTGACCTATGCCGAGTTCGATGAGTTTGTCCTCCACTTCGGGACGCAGCTCGGCTGGCCCAAGGCATCGGTCATGCAGTGGTACGGGATGACCAGTATGTTCAAGTTGGCCGAGGAGCGCGGGATCGAGCTCGAGGCACACGACTTCGAGCAATGGGTGGACCCGATCGACGATCAGGAGCGCCGACGCCGGGGGGAAGCGGCTTATCGCGCGGTGCTGGGTGTGGACCCTCCTGCAGCCACGAGCCCGTTCCGGGGCCGTGCCTACCTCGACTTCCTCTATGGAGAGATCTGGACCCGCGGCCGCCACCTGTCCCGACGTGATCGCCGCATCATCAGCATCTGTTGTGCAGCCGCCGCCGGGGTGGACGAGGAGGTCAGCGAGCATCTCGGGGCCGCACTGGATGCCGGCGAATTCTCCGGCGAGGAGCTCCAAGAGCTCGTGATGCACTACGCCGTGTACGTCGGCTGGGTGCTGGGCCGGCGCCTGGACGACCTCCTGGCTCGTGTCATGAGCGTCTAAGCCCGACCACGCAATGGGCCGTTGGCTTGGTCAAGGGGAACCCGGAACGCTTAGCGAGGATCTGGAGCGTAAGCGGAGTCCCGCAGCAACCTTTGACCAAACCGTCCTCGCGCTCACCATGCAAAAGGCCGCCCGTGAGAGCGGCCTGGGTGCGCCAGGGAGTCAGAGATGAGTCTCGACTATTGGTGAAGATAGATGCAAACGCGCACAAGATTGAGCAGGCGGCTGCCACATGCAGCTATGACAACAAGCGCGTTCGCTCCATCGGAGGCGCGGATGCGTGAAAATTCACGATGTCACCTCCACCAAAGGCCCCAAGTCAGAGGGCCAAAGTGGATTCCGGTTGGGACGGGTCAGGACCGCGCCGTATTCGAGCCGCTGTTGGGAATGGCAGCCTGCTCGGCATCAATGGGCATATCGACGGCGACAGCCCAAATGCTGTCCTACTCGACCATGTCGTCGATGTTGAGACAGACCCCACCATACGTCGCGTATCCGTGACTTTTCGGCTTGCCATCGTCCGCGATATCAAAGAGAAGTCTGGGCGGGCGAGTAGACGCAATTGGAGAGAAGGTAGCCCTGAGTTTCATCGCTCCTTCGTCCTCGCCCGTCATCTCAAGGTTCGATTCGTAGACGCTCTCTCCATCAAATGAACTCTTCATCCGCTCATCCCCGTTGTAGAACGTCCTCCCGTCGTCGCTGTATGCGACATACCGCAATTGAAGAACATCGTGCCGCGAATATTCGACGTACCCCGCATTTCTCCCGGCGATCTTTCCTTCGGGGTTTGTATCCCGTGGATGCCACAAACTGAGCAGCGCCTTGAGGCCAGTGATCCCGTAGGGAATGTGATCCGGTGTCCTCTGGGTACCAACGGCCTCGCCCGGCTGATAATCGCGCAAGGTTAGCTTTCTGACTCGGATCTGCCTTCCATCCTTCGTCTCGTCACTGCCTCGTACCATCTCAGGCCACATGGCCCTTTTGCCGCTGGGGTGCCATGACATCGGCGAGACGTACACCCACTCTTCTCTCGGGTCGTTTAACTGGACACCCTGGTAACCGGGCTCATTCATCGACCGTTCGACCTGGATCAGAACCGGACCGATGTTCCCACGCCGAAACTTGCGAACTCCGTCGACCGCGTACATGTATAGATGCATGATGAGGGACTGGGTCGCGTAGGTGTGAGGTCTCGGGACTAGGCCGAAGATTGCGGGGTCAGTCGTCTTGGACCCCCGCGTACTCATGACAATGCCCAGGCGCTCGTCGGGAGAGAAGATAGTTGTCTCGTCATAACCCGGTGCTGTGGTGATCTGAGTTATTTCATTCGACGTCAAATCCTGGACAACCGAGTCAGTAATTGCCCCGTCTTTCTTGCCAACCAGTGAGATGGCCGTGCCGCCCCGCACGAACTGCTTGACCTCGCCGCCTCGCACGATCTGCGGGACAAGGTACTCTTGACGTTGTCTGTCCGTCTCGAATGTACGCACCGCGCTGATGATTTGCGGCCTGGCAATGACATACGACTTTCGTCGTCGCCTCAAGCTGCCCATTGCGTTCGCCGCCAGGTTATCGGTGCGCAACATCGTCCAAGCTATGTGCTCGTTATCTGGCGCAATGATGATCTCCGACCAGTGATGCGTTGTGTGTGGCTCCCGCTCTATTGCCCAGGGGTATCTGACAGGCACGAGCTCTGCCCGGACACACTGATCGATATCCGGATCACACTCTAGTATGTAGTCGCCGAGCAGCACTCTCTTGTTGTCACGAAAGGGCATGTGCCGAATCCCGTTCGCCTTCTCGTGCTGAGAGATGACACCACTGAAGATCGTGCGGAATTCCGTGCCATCGTCATTGCCAACAGCCACATTCCAGAATTCTGAGTCCGGTGGATCGTCGACCTTCCGGAAGAGAACCAACACCTTTCCCGAATACGTGTAGGTGGGCGAAAGCTCTCTTGCGAAGGCGGGCATCGGTATGGTCGTGACTTCGATACGGCCGACCCCGCTGGTGTCATCAATGATCATTTGGTGAACTCCTGTGCCATGAACAGTTCGTTGTGTTGCGGCCAGCGAGACCGTTGCGTCACGGCTGTCGCCGCCGCGATGGCCTCGGCGGACCTTGCTTGAAAAGGGGCGTTTGACATGTCCGACCATTATAAGTTAGAACGGTTGCTCTAAATGCAAACGATTGCTCTACCTAGGGCCCGAGGCTGGGTGGATCCGAGGCAACGAGAGTGAGGCACGTCCCAGGATGCGTAAAACCGCCATACCGTTCGCAGTCGCAGTCGCAGTCGCAGTCGCGTTGGCGGTAGCGACCGGAGGATTCAGTTCGGTAGCCGCCGCGAGCAGTGCACCAACCACCCTTCCCGTTCACAGCGCCACCACGACGTCGGGGCCCAGTTCGAGCGGTACAAACGAGCCGACCGGAACCATCTTGATGATCAAACTCTCTGTGGGGAACGTCGCGGCCGGCGAGCGCTTCTACGGCGCCGTCTTCGGGGCGAAGCAGGCGCTCGAAGTGGGCAAAATTCCGATCTTGACCTTCCCCAAGGGAGGTCCGGGCCTGGTCCTTCTCAAGAGAGGGCGCCACAGCCAGGTAAACGTCAGTGGTTTCATCATCCAAGTTCCGAGCCTGAGTCGGGCAGAAGCCTTGGCCGTTGCCCACGGCGCCAAAGTCCAGGGGCACTTCGCCGGTAAACCGGGGAATCAGGCGGCGCAATCAATCGACCTTCTCGATCCTTGGGGCAACAACGTTGAGATCTTGCAGATCGGTTGACCGCCATCATGATCCGATGCTGGAGAAGCTGGAGTTGGCGTTTGCGTGACTGATTTCCCATCAGGATTTCTCTGGGGTGCTTCTACCGCCGGGCACCAGGTTGAGGGAGGCAATGTCAACGCCGACCTGTGGCCTCTCGAGTGGGCACCGAACTCGATGTTCACGGAGCCCTCTGGTGACGCCTGCGACCACTACCACCGATTCGAGGAGGATCTGACGACCCTCGCCGACCTGGGTTTGAACGCCTATCGATTCTCCCTGGAATGGTCTCGTATCGAACCGGAGGACGGGTTTGTCTCTCGCGCCGCGCTCGATCATTACGTGCGGGTGGTCGAAGCCTGTCTTGAACGAGGGATCACGGCAGTCGTCACCTACAATCACTTCACCCTCCCACGCTGGCTCGCCGGCCGCCGTGGGTGGCATTCAACGGAGGCTCCGGAGCGATTTGCTGCCTTCGCCGGCGCGGCGACGCGTGCGCTGGGTGGAATGGTCGACTGGGCATGCACGCTCAACGAACCCAACCTGCTCTCAGTAGTTGCTGCCATGGGGCCCAAGCAACACGACATTGTCCAATATGCAGATATGCCCCGAGGGGACCAGCCGGCACCTCTATCCGCGGATGAGTTCGTCCAGGAACCATCCGATGCTGCTCCCGAGACGTCACCAGCGAGGGGCATCGGCGGCTTCGACAACGGCACGTACCAGATGGGTATGTTTGCAGGAGACGTGGAAGTGATGGCTAGGGCTCACCGTCTGGCCTCCCAGGCCATCAAGGCCGAGGCATCCAAGATGAAGGTCGGATGGACCATCGCGCTTCCACACCTCGTCTCCATCGACGGCGGAGAGGAGCGCCGCGCTGCCGCTGAACGCGCCGGCGAAGTCGAGTGGCTCGAGGTGTCGGCTGCTGACGACTTCGTCGGAGTGCAGACCTACTCGAGGGACATATTCGGGCCTCAGGGGCGAATGCCAGTCCCCGACGAGGCCCTCAAGATGCAGACGGGTTGGGAGGCGTATCCAGCGGGCTTGGAGCACACGGTGAGGCTCGCCGCCTCCACCGCCGGCGTGCCCGTCCTCGTGACAGAGAACGGCATGGCCACGCACGACGATACGGCGCGAATCTCCTACACGAAGGATGCGCTCGAAGGTCTCGCACGTTGTGTCAAAGACGGTGTTGACGTCCGCGGTTATCTGCACTGGTCTTTGCTCGACAATTTCGAATGGTTCTCCGGCTATGCCATGACCTTCGGCCTCATTGCTGTCGACAGGGAGACTTTCGACCGCACGGTCAAACCGTCCGCCCGCTGGCTCGGCCAGGTCGCGCAACGGAACGGTATGGAGTGCTGAGTTGTGGATAGCTCATTTCTTCGACGTGGTCGCTTCGACCGACGGGATTCGTCCGTGAGGGCGACAGGAGGTGCTGCGATGGTTGCGCGCAGGGGTTTCGTCTTGGGAGCGATCGTGACTTTCGTCGCGGTCTCGATCCTCGTTCCAGTTCAGTTCGCCGGTGCGTCAGCCAACGCCGGGGTGACTTCGACGACCATCAAAGTGGGTGTCCCCTATCTCGATCTCAGCTCGCTGGCGTCATTGGGGGTCAAGCTGAACCAGGGCAATGCTCCGCACGACTACGGGGCGTTGATCGCCAATCTGAACAAGCACGGTGGCGTAAACGGACGCAAAGTAGTCCTCACGGTGGCTGGAGTGAACCCGGCGAGTTCAACGCAGGCTCTGTCGGTGTGTACGCAGCTCACCGAGGACGTGCAGGTCTTTGTTGCTCTTACGCCCTACATGGCGAACTGCTACCTCGAGAACCATGGGATACCGACGATCAACGGAACAGTGAGCGGCCCGCTGCCTGCGGGATCCGCTGTCAATTTCGCCGTCTCGCCGCCACAGTCTGCGTACGATCCCTTGCAGTTGTCCGTGTTCTCCAAAATGGGTCTGTTCAAGGGAAAGGTCGTGGGCGTCTTCAGCGCGACTGCCGATCAGGACGAGACCAAGGTGGTGCTCTCCACCCTGCACGCGCTCCATGTGAAGGTGGCCCAACAGGCCGTCGATTCCGCACCTACGAACGACCAGGCCGCAACGAACCAGCAAGTCACCACCGCGGTCCAACGTTTCCAAAGCGCTGGTGTTACCGCAGTGGTGGCCGTCGGTTCCGCATCGGGGACTTGGCCCGGCGGACTCTACGACACCCAGAGCTCTTTCAATCCGCCCTGGATCGCCACTGATTTTGGGGCACTGCAGGGCTACATCGGTGGCACGAGCGGCAACACGCCCACGTATCTCAAGAACGTGACTGCTTCCAGCCCGACGCCAGACGCGATACAGCAGTGGCAGGAGCCAGCTATAAAAAGTTGCGTACGAGCGATAAAGACGGCGTATCCGTCTGACGTCATCACGCCACCCAGTGCGACCTCCAACACGTCCGACCACAGCTACATCGGAGCGATCTACGCCTGCCAAAGCGTGGCGCTTTTCGACAAAATCGCAACGGCGGCTGGAAAGAACCTGACTGTCGCCAGTTTCAACCGAGCCGGCTACGGACTACGGAACGTCACCCTTCCTGGCGTCGGCGGTCCCGTATCCTTCGGCCCAGGCAGGAGTTACGGCATCGGCCCGGTTTACAGTGCCAAATACAACATGGCGGCTAAACAGTTGGTTTTGGCGGCGAAGTCGTCTACGTCGTAGACCCACTGGTCGAAGCCCGGAACCGAGCTAGACCTGACAGCACAGATGAAAAACCGGCACAGAAGGTGGATCAGTTCACGGGGATCCGGTCACCGAGAGCGACCGTTGACCTGTCTGGAGGAATCCCACGTCGAGAATGATGAAGGGCGTCCTGTGGTGAGCGCTTCTACGGCTCCGTCTTCGGTGCGAAAGCTGCAATCGAGGATAGCTAACGAATCCATCAGTCCGCATTGGCCTGAGTCGCTCTCGTCTTCGCCCCAGGGATTCTTATGAGCCGCTCAGCAAACCGCTGCGCTTCGAGTCGCTCCAAGAGCCGCTCCATGGCCGCTGACGCCTCGGCCTGCGCGGTATCAAAGCCGGCGACCTGGTCGTATGCCATCGCGAATGCGAGCCCCTGAATCGTCGGTGCCACCAGCGAGGGGGGATAGAGCTCTGGATCGATTCCGTACTCCGCCAGTAGGTGATCGAGCGCTTCGAGCTGCATGCGCCGGCTCTCGCGAGCGAAGGCAGCCACTTCGACTTGAAGTGCAGCGCGATGGTTCGCCGCCGCAGTGATCTCGACCAGCAGCCGGCTCCCGTGGCGATCCGAAGCCAGGCGCCACCAGGCCTGCAGGGGGTGGGGCGAGGACAAGGCCTTGGCCATCAGGGTCAGATTGACCTCGCCTCGTCGACGGACCACGGCGATGAACAGGTCATCGATGCTGCCGAAGTGGTAGTGGACCTTGAGACCAGTCTCTGCTTCGAGGCGCCTCGAAGTCACAGCTGCATAGCCATCGCGCAACATGACTTGCTCAGCGCCGTCGAGGAGCTTTCGCCGCTTTTCGGGGGTCGCCGCTCTGGGGCGCCTTGTCGAGCTGTCTCGAGCCGGTGGGGTTGAGGCCGAACGCGGAACCATCTATCCAGAGCATATGTTCTGCTTAAACCGCGGCCTGCCCAGACGGTCGTTCCCGAAAATGTCCTAATCGAGCGGCATTGTTGACATACGATCCCACCGTAAGTTAGAACAGTTGCTCTAACTCAAAAAGGGGGCGGCCAATGGTCGTCGGCGACACCAGCGTCTACTTCGACCCCTACGACGTCGATATCAACGCTGATCCCTATCCGACCTATGAGCGTCTCCGTGAGGAGTCGCCGCTGTACTACAACGAGCACTACGACTTCTGGACATTGGCTCGTCACGAGGACGTCCAGAAGGCACTAGTCAACTGGGAGGTGTTCTCCAGCAGTCGGGGCGACCTCCTCGACGTCCTGCGGGCGGGCATCGAAATCCCAGCGGGGGTCGTCATGTGGGAAGACCCGCCCGTGCACACGAGCCATCGTGGGCTCTTGTCACGTGTCTTCACTCCCAAGAGGATGGCGTTGCTCGAGGACCAGGTGCGGGCCTACTGCGTCCGATGCCTCGATCCTCTGGTGGGTTGCGACGGCTTCGACGTCATCACCGAATTTGCTTCGATGCTGCCCATGCGTGTCATCGGCATGCTCCTCGGCATTCCGGAAGACGATCATATTGCCGTTCGGAACAAGACTGATCGAGACCTGCGCACCAGGCCGGGCCAGCCGATGCGCATCGAGCAGTCCGAGGTCGTGACCGGCGAGATGTTCGCCGACTACGTCGAATGGCGCTCCCATCACCCCTCCGACGACCTCATGACGATCCTGCTGAACGCTGAATTCGAGGACGAGTCGGGGGAGACACGCACCCTGACTCGCCAGGAGGTTTTGACCTACACGTCAGTGTTGGCTGGCGCCGGCAACGAGACGACGGGACGGCTGATCGGGTGGCTGGCCAAGGTGCTGGCAGAGCATCCCGACCAACGCCGACTGGTCGAGGCTGATCGCACGCTCATTCCGAATGTGATCGAGGAAACGCTGCGATTCGAGCCCACAGGTCACGCCTCGGCCCGCTACGTCACCGAAGACACCGAGTACTACGGCACGACGTTACCGGTGGGGAGCGCAGTGCTCTTGCTCATGGCATCTGCCAATCGCGACCCGCGTCGATTTGCGAATCCGGCTACCTATGACATCAAACGGAACGACGGGCAGCACATGACCTTCGGCTATGGATTGCATTTCTGTCTCGGTGCCCATCTCGCCCGGCTCGAAGGACGAGTTGCGCTCGATGAAATGCTGAACCGATGGCCCGAGTGGGAGGTCGACTACAGCGGCATCAAGCTTGCATCGACATCGACCGTTCGCGGGTGGGAAAAGATGCCCGTCATCGTTCGATGACCTCGGAACCGGTCGTCATCGTTTCGAACGATACGCACGTCGGTCCGCGGCTCGTCCAGGACCTGCGCCCGTACTGCTCCTCGAAGTACCTCGACGAGTTCGATCGCTTCGCGCAGAGCACTGCGACGGAGCGCGCGACCTTCTGTGCCATGTTGGATGGCAGCGGGTACCTCGACCATCCCAACTTCCAGACGCCGGGCCACTACGAGTCCGAGGCACGTCTGACCGATTACGACCACGATGGCGTTGCTGCCGGGGTGATCTTCCACGGCAGCACCAACATGGAGCCCATCCCTTTCGTGCCCCAGTCGTTCGGGGAGCCCGCTCCTAAGCCCGATCCAGAACTGGTGGCAGTTGGACAGCAGATCTACAACCGTTGGCTGGTCGATTTCGTCTCGGAGGCGCACCAGCGCCACGTCGGGCTGGCCTATGTGCCGATGTGGGACATCGAACGAGCAATACGTCAAGTCCGCTGGGCTCACGAGCACGGTCTGCGCGGAGTCAATTTTCCCGCCATGCGAGACGGCGAATTGCCCGAATACAACCGCCGCCGCTGGGAACCCTTCTGGTCCGTCTGTGAAGAGCTGAGGATGCCACTCGTCACTCATGTCGGCGGAAGGACGAGCGCCCGCTACTCGGGTCTCGAGTCGGTCGCCCTCATCCAGCTCGAATCCGCCACCCTTTCGCAACGGGCAGTGCCATGGATGATCTTCGGCGGCGTGTTCGAACGGCATCCGGACCTGAAGCTCGTCATCACGGAGACACCCGGTAACTGGGTCCCGGCAATGGCTGCCGAACTCGACGCCATCCGGGCGTTCTACGAGTTCAAAGGCGAGGAGCCGCTGAACAAGGCGCTTCTCGAGCAGGTCCCGCTTCGCCCGAGCGAGTACATTGCCCGCAACATCTTCTTGGGGGCGAGCTTTGCGTCCCCTTACGAGGTGCAGCAAGCGACGAAGCACGGACTCGGTTCGCAAGTGCTGTGGGGCTCGGACTACCCCCACCTTGAAGGCACCTTCGTCTACAGCGAAGGTCACAAGCTGCCCTCGGTCACGCGTCTGGCCCTGCGGCATACGTTCAGCACCTCGCCAGTTGATGGCATCCGCAACATGGTGGGGGAGAACGCCATTGACCTGTACAACCTTGATCGCACTGCGCTGCAGCAAATAGCCACTGCCATCGGGGCACCGACCATCGATGAGCTGACGACGCCGATCGAGCGGGTCCCCGAGGAGGCCAGTGTGACGGCCTTCCGTACTGGTGAAGGGAGCTGGAGTTGAGCGCCGCGCCATTGGGATCGCCAGGAACGGAATGAATCTCGAAGGTCGATCGGCTGTCGTCGCCGGTGGCGCGGGCGGCTTGGGCAGTGCCACCGTTCGCCACCTCGTCGGCCTCGGCGTCGGTGTCGTCGTCATCGATCCCGATCTGGATCGCTCCGAGGCCCTCCGGGCAGAGATCGGAGACTCGGTGAAGACGATTCTCGGCACCAGTAACGACGACGACGTGGTGTCGATGGCCATCGCCGAGGCACGGTCGCTTGGGGTCTTCTCGGTCGCCGTCAGCGCGACCGGTGTCCTGATCAGAAGCCCACGGCTCGTCGACAGCGGCGGGACGGCCATATCTAGAGATGTCCTGACGGCTAACCTCGATGTGCACGTCATGGGACCGTTCAATCTGGCCCGGCTCACGGCGGCTGCGTTTGCTTCGAACCCGCCGGACGAAGACGGCCAGCGCGGGGTCATCGTCCAAACCGCCTCAATCAGCGCCTTCGATGGTCAGGAGACGATGGTTCCATACGCCGCGGCGAAGGGCGCCATCGTGTCGATGACCCTTCCTATGGCCCGCGATCTCGCCCCACTTGGTGTTCGGGTGTGCGCCATCGCGCCTGGTTCGTTCCTCACGCCACTGACGTCGTCAAGCTTTGTCCAGAAGCTGCTCAGGGAGGACATCTTGTTCCCACGACGACTCGGTCACCCAGACGAGTACGCCCGCCTCGTCGAGGCGATCGTCCGCAATCCGTACCTCAATGGCGAAGTGATTCGCCTTGACGGGGGGGCCCGGCTGAGCACCGCCATGGGGCCAAGGTCTTCGTAGACGTCGATGAGGGTCAGCCTTCAGATGTGTGCTACGTCGAAAGGAGAGTGAAGTGGGAAAGCTCGATGGCAAGGTGGCGTTCATTACCGGTGCCGCTCGTGGACAGGGGCGGAGTCATGCCGTCCGCCTCGCAGAGGAGGGTGCCGACATCATCGCGGTCGACATCTGCGCCCAGTTGCAATCAGTCGGTTACGAGATGTCGACGCCGGATGATCTCGAGCAGACGGTTAAGGAGGTCGAGGCACTCGGTCGAAGAATCGTGGCCAAAGAGGTCGATGTCCGCGATTATCAGGACCTCAAGGATGCGCTCAAGGAGGGAACAGCGGAACTCGGGCCAGTGCAGATCGTCCTTGCCAACGCCGGGATCGGACCAGGTGGGATGGCGTCGAACGAGCAGCAATGGGAAGAGGTGATCGGTGTGAACTTAACCGGTGTGTGGAATACCGGCCGCGCTGCCATCCCTTCCATGATCAAGGCAGGAAAAGGCGGAGCCATCGTCCTGACGAGCTCCACCGGTGGGCTCACTGGAGCACCGATTGACGCGGCGGGCATGCTGGCCTATACGGCTGCCAAGCACGGCGTGGTCGGGCTGACTCGTTCATGGGCCAACTCGTTGGCACCACATTTCATCCGTGTCAACAGCGTCGCACCAACGACTGTCCGCACCCCTATGGCGGGTGGCGGAAACGTGGCTGAGATCATCGAAAATATCCCCCAACTCGCCGGATCGCTGCTGAATGCCCTTCCGGTGGAAGCGATCGACCCTATCGACGTCTCGAACGCCATTGCCTGGCTCGTTTCCGACGAGGCTCGTTACGTGACGGGTTCCGTGATCCCAGTCGATGCAGGCAATATCAACCGACGGTAGACCTCGAAGGGAAGAATATGACAGTAGAGGCAACGATCGAGCAGCTCCGTGCCCGTCCTGGCCAAGGGGAGACGATTCCGATCATCGATCCGGTGAGCGAACAGCCCATCGCCGAGTTTGCGGACGGGGGCGCGACCGCCATCGACCGGGCGGTCGCTCGAGCTCGTGAGACTTTTGACTCGGGAGAGTGGCACCAGAGGCCGCAATCTGAGCAGGCTCAGGTGCTCTGGCGTATCGCAGAGTTGATCCAGGCCCAGGCCGACGAGATGGCCCAGCTCGACTCCCTGAACACTGGCATGCCGTTGCCCCAGGCACGGCGCAACATCGCGGCGGCCGTCGAGTTCTTCCGCTATTTCTCCGGCTGGTGTACCAAGATCAACGGGATCAGCCATGACGTGCGGATGTCGGGCGGTCTCTCGGGCCTCGACGCGTCGGTGCATGCGTACACGGTCAAAGAACCGGTGGGCGTCGTTGGGCTGATCGTCCCGTGGAACGGCCCGGCGTTCAACGCCGCCGCCAAGCTTGCGCCGTCGCTCGCCGCCGGCTGCAGCAGCGTGCTCAAGCCGGCAGAGGAGACCCCGTTGTCGGCGCTGATCTTCGAGAAGATCCTGACCGAAGCCGGCGTGCCCGAGGGCGTCGTCAACCTGGTCAACGGCTATGGGCACACAACCGGGCAAGCGCTCATCGAGCACGCAGACGTCGACAAGATCGCCTTTACGGGCTCCACGGAGGTCGGCAAGCTCATCGTCCAGGCCGCGGCTGGCAACCTCAAGCGGGTCATGCTCGAACTGGGCGGTAAGTCACCGGTCCTCATCTACGATGATGCCGACCTCGACAAGGCGATCCCAGCAGCGGCGATGGGGATCTTCATCCACTCGGGGCAGGCCTGCGTCGCCGGCTCCCGCGTTTTCGTGCAGCGCGGTGTCTACGAAAGGGTTGTCGAAGGTATTGCGTCGCTGGCCGGCAAGATCCGGCTCGGCGGCCCGAACGAGGGGAAAGTCCACAGCGGGCCGCTCATCAGCGAGAGGCAGCTGCACCGGGTCATGGGCTACATCGACGAGGGCAAGCGCGACGGCGCCGAGGTCGTGATCGGTGGTCACCGTCTCGACCGTACCGGTTACTTCGTCCACCCGACGGTGCTGGCCCAGGTCAGGCCAGATATGCGCCTCTGTCGGGAGGAGATCTTCGGGCCGGTTGTCGCCGTGACGCCGTTTGACGACGACGACGAAGTCGTCGCCCTGGCGAACGACACGACCTACGGACTCGCGGCGTCAGCCTGGACGAGAGACGTCTCCCACGCACACCGACTGGCCAAGCGCCTCGACGCGGGCACCGTCTCGATCAATTGCCAGATGATGTGGGACCCCGCCATGCCTTTCGGTGGTTTCAAACAGTCCGGTTGGGGCTACGAGAACGGCCTGGAAGGCATCGAGGGGTACCTCAAAACAAAGACCGTCTGGGCCCAGCTCTGAACGATGCGAGACCATACCTCCAAGAGGACCGCGATGGCTTCGGGCCTGCTTGCGAGCGCCTTCGTTTCATCACCATCGGAGAGGATGCTTCTGATCTGACAATTGTCACTCGGCCTTTGGCGTGGCCGCGGCAGAACCGAATACGGACCCGCGCCTCGGTAACGGTTCGATGCGTCTGCCCGGGAAGTCAATCCGAAAGGCTTCCGCCGCTCAGGGTCGGTGATGTCCCATCACTCGCCGAGGAACGTGGTCGTCGTCAAACACGAGACGGGTGCTGTTCGTTGGGCATCGCGAGAGCCTGCCGATCGGACGTGAGTACCGACCCGTGGCCAGGCGCCAGGGACTGTCCGAGCGTGTCTTTACGTGTCTTTACCGTGCGAGAAGGAGAGGGATCGTGAGGGAACCTGAGGGGATCGAAACGCCGCTACCAGGAAAGTCCTCGGAAAGGCCCTGGTCAAAACACCGAGAACCAGACGTTCGCAATGTAGAGGCCGAGGGTTCGAGTCCCTTCACCTCCACCAAAGGCCCAGGTCAGGGGCCTGGAGTGGGAGCCCCCAAAATTCATTCGGTTTGACGTGACCTTACGAGACCTTATCGGTGAGAAAAGCGATGTCGGGAAAGCGCCGATGAGCGTTACGTGATTCGTTGTTCGTCTGGCGCGCGGAGACGCGCAGCCCCGCGGGTCGCCGCTCCGAAGATCAGACGAACGACCACAGCCAGGACCACAAGGTCCGTGAGCATCTGGACCATGACAACGATCCGAGCCGGATCCGTCTTGGGCGTGATGTCACCAAAGCCCACCGTTGAGAACACCGTGACGGTGAAGTACAGCGCGCCAGTCCGGTCGAGCGGTCCTCCAAAGGCGGCCAGGTTCGAGCGTGACATCGTGAGGTAGATCCAAGCGAACGAGACCAGGAACAAGGGAATGATGGTCGCCAACGCCACACCCGCCCGAAGCATCGGTTGCCCGTGCCGTGCGATCTGACGAACTTCGATAGCAAGGACTATCGAAAACAGGACCAGGGCGGCACTGAGTCGGAGCGCAACGGATTGATGCGGCCGGTGCTCGATCGGGAACGTGTAGTACAGGGTCACGAGCACCACTACGCCCAGCAAGGACCGTAAGCCAGTCTTCACCAAATGAGACCGCTCGAACTCTTCGAAGGAGCTGCCAGGCAAGGTCACCTTGTCAGCGGCCTTTGACGCTCAACCCCGCCCGGAAACACGGGGCGCCTATCCTCGAACCGGGTCAGATAAAAACTCCACCAACTTGGCCCGTCTCCTCTGCACCATCACTGCGCCCAGACGATGGCCGCCGAACGAGCAGACGAGGGCGATCACACAGGCCACGGCGACGCCCCACCCGAGGTCGTGATCCGGCAGCTTTTGGGACAGACCGTGTGGTGCGGTGAAGCCCCACAAGAGGAGTGAGGGCAGCAACATCAGTGCAGCCAACAGCGGAACCAGCACGTAGGGAGTGACCGCAAGGGTCACCCAACGCACCAGCATTCGCCGGCGGGGCCGGCGGTGTTCCCAGCGATAGCGCAGCGGCATCGGATGGTAGGGAAACAAAATGCCGACCCAAGCCGAGATCGCCAGGAAGCCAAACGGGAGCACTCCGATCGCCACGACCGTGTACAGAGTGGAGAGAAGCGAATGATTGATCAGCCCGTTGACGAGGGCGACGACGGCGCAGAGCGGAGTGATCATCAGCCAGAGGACCACGTTCTTGGCGTAGAGCAGTCTGCGGACCATCGCCGGATCGTCCAGGGCGGCGACGACTCGTCTGGCGTCGGGTCCGAGCACATTGGTCGCGGGCACGTCCGAGTACATCCAGGTCGCCAGGATCAGCGCGAAGGCCAGTGTGCCGTGCAACGTGAACAGCTTGTCCCGCCATTCGGTCGGGAGGAAGAACCAGGCCGAACTCATCAGGGCGCCGTTTACTGCGACCGATACTGGAATCTCGTAAGGCGCCTGGAGGGCGAAGGCGATCTGCTGGCGAACCGCCTCCGTTGGGCTGGCCGGTAACCGAACGTCAACTGCCTCGAGCATTGGCTCAGGACCGCCTCGTGTTTCTGGAGTCGTACTCCGGGACATTGGGATGCTGCACCGTAGCCCTCCGGGCACCGGTAGTACATCGATCTCCCACATGGCTCCCGACCGAGGAATACCCTGCCCCGAGCTCGGCCGACTGCGAGGTTGGTGCTCATCTCGACTGCCCGTCAACCCACCGCCCGTCGAGACACAGAGCCGGAAGCGTCCTCGCGCTGGTGTTCGGCGGCAGAGCCAAGTACGGCAGGCCGTCGGCAATTCGAATGGAGGATCCAGCCGATGGAACGCGAGGATTCAGATGGCGGAGGCCGACGCGGCGTTTCGCCGGCACACGACCCCCTCACGACAGGATGGGTCGACTCCACCAAAGGGTGTGCCGTCAAGACCTCTCATGGCGCGCCACGTGTTCAGCGAGTGTGGCGCGGGCGATGACCAGGCGTTGGATCTGGGCAGTGCCTTCGTAGATCTGAAACGGCTTGGCGTCGCGCATGAACTTCTCCGTGGGGTGGTCCCGGAGAAGCCCAGAGCCCCCGAGCACCTGCACGGCGTCGGTCGTCACCTCCATTGCGGTATCAGCGGCGAAGCGCTTGGCATGAGAAGACGCCAGTGTGTTGGGAGTGCCTTGGTCGATCAGGTCGGCGGCATGCTGGGCGGCGAGGCGCGCGAGGTGGATCTTCGTCGACATGTCCGCGATGAACATCTGGACGGCCTGGGTGGCGGCGAGCGGACGGCCGAATTGCACACAGGTGGTGGCATGGTCGATCGCACACTCCATGGCGGCTCGAGCCAGGCCGGTGGCGAGGGCGGCGACGCCCACCCGGGTGCGGTCCAGGGATCGCATGGCCAGTTCGAAGCCTTGTCCTTGTGCGCGGATGAGGTGGTTGGAGGGAATCACCACGTGGTCGAAAGAGATCGTCGCGGTGTCCGACGCGTCGCTGGCCCATCAAGTCAGCACGACCGTCGATGCGGACCCCAGCTTGGCGTGGAACGACAAACACCGAGATGCCGCCGGTCCCGCGCGCACCTTCCGCCGTGCGGGCGAACACGGTGTACCAATCAGCATGGCTGGCGTTGGTGATGAAGCATTTGGTACCGTTGAGTACCCAGCTGTCGCCGTCTTGGCGTGCGGTCGTCTCGACGCCGGACGCATCGGAGCCGGCCTGCGCCTCGGTGAGACAGAACGACGCGACCCGCGGCGCCTCGGCGAGACGGGTCAGGTAGGTACGCTTCAGTTCGTCCGTTCCGCCCAACAACAGGGGCATCATGCCGAGGACGTTGGCCGAGAGCGATGCGCCGATACCCGCGCACCCCCAGCCCAGCTCCTCGGCGATGAAACAGGTCTCCCGGAAGCTGTAGCCCGGGCCGCCGTACTGGACTGGCAGGACGGCGTTGATGAGGTCGCGCTCCCACGCCTTGTCCACGAGCTCTTGGGGCCACCGGCACTCTCGTCGTACTGCCACGCCACGGGCCGGATCTCATGAGCGGCGAAGTCGTGCGCCTTCTGCGCCAGTTCCTGATACTCCGGATGGTGGCGCGAGCGGCGTGGTGGCGCGTCGGGGTGCGGCGTCATCGGGTGACCACTGGGATGCTGCGTGGTCCTCGGACTTGGCCTCCGGCCCAGATGACGGGTGTGCTCGGGTTCAGGTGGAACTTGGGGTAGCGGCTGAGCCATTCCTCGAGCGCAACGCGCAGTTCCATGCGAGCAAGATTCGAGCCTGCGCAACGGTGGATGCCGGCGCCGAACGCCACGTGGCGATTGACCTCGCGGTCGATGACCACTCGGTCCGGGTCGGCGAAGGCGCCTTCGTCGCGGTTGGCTGCGGCGAAGCTGAGGAGGACCCGGTCCCCCGCGTGCATCGGGCATCCGTTGACGGTCGTGTCGCTCGTCACGATTCGGGCCATGGTGACAGGCGAATACGCCCGGAGCAGCTCCTCCACCGCGGTGGGGATGAGCTTCGGGTCTTCGGCGAGTCGGCGGCGGTCGTCGTCGTGGGTGGCGAGATGCCAGAGCGCTGAGCCAATGGCCGACCATGTCGTGTCGACGCCAGCGATCAACGTCAATGCCACGGTGCCCAGGACGTGGGCATCAGGGATGGGCGCACCGTCGACCTCGGTGTGCAGGAGCACGCTGATCAGGTCGTTGCCCGGAGCGGCACGGCGAGCCTCCATCTCGGAGAGGAAATAGGCGACTAACTCGTCGCGGGCGCGGTCCCTGCGTTCGGTGTCGTACTCGAACTCGAGGCCGCTACGCACCCATCCGGTGAACGTGTCGGCCATGCCTTCGGGCACGCCGAGGATCATGCCGATCACCCGCACTGGTATCTGCTGGGCATACTCCTCGGCGGCATCGCCTTCCCCAGATGAGAACCCGTCGAGCAGACGGCGACACAGCTCACGCGTTGTGGGCTCGTAACTCGCCACCCGGTCTTTCGAAACCACGGCAACAGAAGCCGCCGCGTCCACGTGTGCACGGGAGGGTCGGACTGGATCGGTGGCAGCCCAGCCGGGAGCACCGTCTCTGTGCCCTCCCCCGGCACCAAGGCCACATCGCACGAACTGAAGTGCTCGACATCACGAGCGATTGCCGTGACGTCGGCGTGGCGCGTCGGTAGCCACGAGCCACCGAACCGGTCGCTGTGTGCGATCGGGCAGCGCCGGCGCAGATCGTCCCAAATGGGGTACGGATCGCCCACGTAGTCAGCATCGAAGATGTCGTAGTCGCTGGCCCAATCGATCACGGTCTCGCTCATCAGTCGTTGCCCTTCCATCGGTCGAAGGTCTGCTATCTTAGCCATATGGCTAAATCTGCGCAAGGGGCCAACTCGGCGAGACGGGCCCGGGATCCCGAGGCCGTGAAGGAAGCGCTGATCGAGGCGGGAAAGCGGCTCCTGGCCGAGCGACCTCCGAGCGCAATCGCGGCGCGGGAGATCGCGGCCGAGGCGGGCGTGAACTACGGATTTGTGCACCATTACTTCAGGGGCAAGGCCGGTCTCCTGCGTGCCGCGATGCTCGCCTTGCGCGACGACTTCCTCGCCCGCCACCCACGACCCGAGGAGCTCTCGCTCTTGACCGGCGAACGCGACCCGTTCTTGGCCGGCCTCGGACGCTCGCAGGTGGACTACCCCAACGAGCTCGGCGGCCTCGACGTGAACCTCATCGGGCGACGGCTCGTTGCCGCCGTGGGCGCACGTTCCGAGGGCGGAGGGACCGATGCCGACGCCAAGGCCCGCGCCATCGCCTTGATGGCGCTACAGATCGCCTACGGCATCTTTGGGCGCCTGCTGCGTGACGAGGCAGCGGTGAGCGAGCCGGAACGGGCCGACGTCGAAGAAGCCCTACGCGCGATCTACGACGAGATCGCACTGGTGGAGCGACCGATCAGCGAAGATTCTTCGTTGTAAAGGATCACCTCAGGATGACGAGGTGCACGATCACTCCGACAAGGCGCGCGCGGCTTTACCATGTTGCTCGGCCGTGTGCACATCGAGCTCGTCCTGGTCGGTGAGGTGCGGGGTGATGTCGAACACCACCTTCTTCACCGTCCCCGTGAACGCGAAGGGTTTCTTGTCTTCGTAGTCGAGATCGACGACACCGCCGTTGTCGCGCCTGATGTCCATGCCGGCGTAGGCAGAGAATCGGATGGGCACGGTGTAATCCATCCGCCCCTTGCCGAATTGCCGATCATTGGCGAACAGGGTCACGTCGCCGCCGGTGGCAGGCTTTGCTTCGTCGGCTGCGAACTCCATCCGCACGGTGACCTCTCCGGTAGGCAGATCCTCGTCGGCAACGTGCTTGTAGACAAAGACGCCCATCATCGAATAGGTGTGCTTGAGCTTGCCCCCCTCGACGTAGAGGGTGAAGCCACCGAGGTGATCGGCTTCGGCCACGATCACACCCTCGGCACCCCCTTCGGGCACAACGAGATCCGCCGTGATCGTGTAGGAGCGGGCATGACGTTCTGGACGTCGCACTGCCCTCGCCGAAGGTCGCTCAACGGAGCACGTCCGAGGTATTTGGACCGGCTCTTGGCGGCGGAAGATTGGCGTTCCTTCGCCTGCCGGCAACAAGCGCCGCCGCTTCAGGGCCGGTTATGTCCGGTTGCTCACCGAGGAGCGTGATCGCCGCTAAGAGGAAACGAGCGTCATCCGCTGCGGATAATGAGAGCTTGCCGATCGGACGTGTGTTCCGATCTGTGGTCACGCTCGATCTTCGTTCCGGCGTGACCTTACGTGACCTTATCGAGAGGGAAGGGGAGGGATCGTGAGGGAACCGGAGGGGATCGAAACACCGCTACCAGGAAAGTCCTCGGAAAGGACCTGGTCATAACGCCGAGAACCAGACATTCGTAATGTAGAGGCCGAGGGGTCCCTTCACCTCCACCAAAGGCCCAGGTAAGAGGCTTGAAAGTGGATCCCCCAAGATCACGTCCTTGTCAGCGTGACCTTACGTGACCTTATCGATGAGGAAAGCGTCGATGAGCGCTACGTGGCTCTGTGTAGGACTCGTCGCAACGCAGCGGGTCGCTCCGCCAAAGTCCAAGGTCAAAAGAAGTGAGGTTGCGAAACTGCGCAAGGGCTTTTACGTTCAAGGTGTGGCTGACCCTGCGTGAACTTATCGAGTAGATCGCTCCGCAACAGAGGGACCGGCTCCAGAGGGCGGAGGTTGCGCCGCGGCAGACGCAGGATCGGAACTCGCTTGCCTCGCTGTGGGAACGGCGGGGGATGCGTGCCCGGCGGAGCGAAGCCTCGCGTCCAACGACCCGGCCGTGATGTAGGCAACGGCCACCGCGACGATGATGAGGGGCGCGGTCGACAGTCCGGCCTGCGAGACGATGAGAGCGATCATGACGGAGGCTAAAGGGAGTCGCAGAACTGACACGGTCGCCGCGCCCATGAGGGCGGCCACCGCCGGTGTCTCGGCGTATCCGGGCAAATGCGCCGCCAGGAGGCCAGCCACAATCCCGAGGAACATCGCGGGGAACGTCGGGCCCCCCCGCCCGGCGCCCAGGGAGAGTCCCCACGCCAATCCCTTGAACGCCACCAGGTAGCCAAGTGTCGCGAGGCTGACGGATGACGCGGAGGCGACCAGCGTGCCCATGGAGTCCTGTCCAGAGAACAGCACGAGGCTGTTGGACTTACCGGTGATCTCGGCGAAGGCAATGGCCAGGCCCGCCACCATCAGCGCAGCGGTGGAAATGACAACGAAGGGGTGCTTCGACGCCATTGCCGCGGTAGAGCGCCCGATCCGTACGATGAGCACCACGGCCACCGCCACAACCACGGCGAGGAGGAGGGTCCAACCGAAGGCGGCCACATTGGGCTCGTGGTAGTGCGGCAAGGACAACGGCGCGAGCGCGTAGGCACTAGAACTGAGACCGGTCAACGAGCCCATCCCGATGAAGACGAGCGAACCGAAGCCGGCGGCGAGCAGGCCCGGGAGCAAGATCACCGGAAGGGTCGGCCCCCCCAAACCACTGGCCTCGATGATGATGACCGCCGCGACGATGGGCGAGCCAAAGAGCGACGAGACGGCGGCGAAGGCGGCGGCTGCGGCCAGCACGGCGAGGACCTGCGCGGGCGCGTCCTTGCGTGCCAGCCGGACGGCCAGTATCGCCAAGCCCGTGGCCAAGCCGATCAGCGGCGCCTCTGGTCCCAGTACGAGTCCGAGCCCGATCGACGCCAGAGCCGCCAACACCAGGCCGGGCAACTCAATGGGCTCCGTGGCCGGTCCAGCCTTGAGGCCCTCTGCCGGCAGGTGGCCGCCATGGCCAGGCAGACGGGTCACGGCGAAGGCGACGATTGGGCCGACAACACCGAGCACCAGCACGGGCCACCACGCGGGGACGCCCTTGAACCCGAGGCCCGACGGTAGGTCCTCGTACACCCATCGCTGGAGGTACGTGACGAGCTCGAGAAATCCCCACGAGGCCAACGAGACCATCACACCGATGAGCGAGGCCAGCACGAGCAGGACGCGGTAGTCCTTGGTGAGGATGAGCGCGCCGGGATCGGGTGATGGAGCTGGGACGTCACTCACAGGTCGCAAATCCCCTCGCTGAGGTCTTCGAGTCAGGCGAACCCGCAGCCTTCTGGTGATGCTGCCATTGATGGACGCTGTGGTGCTTCAGCACCGTCGTCCTGAGACTCAAATGACAGCGATTCGACCGCGTGATCAGTCCGGTTCGAGTCCCAATTGACAACATGACTGACGTCATCACGTGACCAGCAGGTACACGCTGTTCCCGACAAGCCAGAGCCCGAGCCCCAACGATACGATGACGATCACCTGGTCCGTATGGGTGTCCATCCAGTTCCTGATACCGGTGAGGAGCGCTTGACCTTGGTCCGGTCGGAACGCGACATAGAGCTCCATGACGATGTACGCACCGGTCGCGATGAGGCAGAAGCCAATGATCGCGACATAGTCCTGCCACGAGGCGAGCTTTGCTTCGGTGATGGTGGCCACGCCGGCCGCTACCAGACCCCAGGGCTGCGTCAGGGGGGCGAGACCCATCGCGTACCACGGCGACATGTTGTCGATGCCCGTCTGCCACTTTGGGGTCTTCTTGGGCGGCTTGGGTGTTCCAATATTTCGCCACCTACGGGCCGCTATGACCACCAAGACGGCGCCGATGGCGATCTTCACGGCAAGCGACGCCAGCGACGGCGCCGTGTTGGACTTCGGGGGATTGTTGCCGGTCGCCAGGATCGTGACGGCGACGACGACGGCAAGCGAGAGTAGCCAGCCGAAGATGAAGCCCGCCCCCTTCCTCGTCCCGTTCTTCGACGCGAGCACGAGGATGAACGCGGTGAGAGGGATGGGTTCGAGGGTGATCGCCAATCCGATGAGGATGAGATTAAGAACCATTTGCCGCTCCTAGAAAGCCGCCCATCGGCGCAAGGGTTCGTCGCATGATCGCGCTCGGAGTCGCCGCCGACTCAGAGCCAGCGATTCGCCAGGAGTCAGGTCGCCAGCGTTGCGTCCGCCGGGCGGGCGATGATGTAGATCAGCGCTCCCAAGATCGGGATGAAAAGGATGACGATCGTCCACATCGCCTTGGCTAAACCATGGTGGTCACGCCTGCGGAAGTTGTCGATGAAACACCAGATGATAAAGAAGATCATGAGGAACACGCCAGCGAACATCAGGAAGGTCCAAAACAGGCTCAGCAGGGGCCAGGTGTAGGCGAGCATCGAATTACCTCCATATTCATCGATGGTCGCGAGCGTAGCCCTCGCGACCGGTTCCACGAAGTTGTGGCTCGGCACGGAGATGTGTGGTCAAGTTGTGCGGCCGGATTACCACTTGGCGCGAGTCATCGGCTGCTGTGCCAGCCGGACCACGCGGGTACCTCGATGTCGACCCTTGCTTCCGGGGCCGGGGGCGGTTGTGATCCGCACCCCACCATCGCGTCGACGATGGTCGTCGGCGCGTCGACTCATATAAGGAAATCAGACGCCTTTGATGGCCTCGAGGCGACCGGAGCGGATTGCCTTAGCCTCGATCCACCGATGAACTGAGCGGAACGTAGGCCGCGCATCCGCGGAAAGTGGCTCCAGCGCTGGAAGAATTGCGGTGTTCGACGTCGCAGTTCCCCAGCACCAAGGAGGCACTTTCTGTGAGGTCAGTATCGCGCGGAATCGACCGGATTGAAGTGTCATTCGATGAGCCCAATCTGGTGGCCAATGCGGGCCTGTTGCTGGTGGCCACGCTCGTGTCTTGCCTCTCGCTCGAGTCCTTGATCAACCACACGTTGCGCCTGCGCGGTCGGGTCGGGGACGCACATCCGGGCCGCAAGGTCTTGACCTTGGTGCACGCGCTCGTCGCTGGCGGCTTTTACATCGACCACGCCAACGTGCTGCGGGCTGGATCGACTCAGGCGGTGCTCCCGCACAAGGTGATGGCCCCCTCGACGCTCGGAACCTTCTTGCGCTCGTTCACCTTCGGACACGTCCGCCAGCTCGACTCGGTTCTCGGCGAGGCCATTCGTGTCGAGCCTGGTCGCTCGGGGTGGGTCCCGGTGCGGCGCGCCTCGTGATCGACATCGACTCAACCATCTGTGAGGTGACCGGCAAGGCCAAGGAAGGGGCGGGCTATGGCTACACCCGGGTGCTCGGCTATCACCCCATCGTCGCCACCCGGGCCGACACGGGTGAGGTGTCCAGGCCCGACTGCGGCGGGGGCCGGCCGGCTCGGCGCGGCGCGAGACGCTTGATTGCCGAGCTCGTGGCCCGAGTCCGCCGCGCCGGCGCAACCGGCGAGCTCGTCATGCGCTTTGACTCGGGGTTTTGGTCCAACGACACCACCGCCACGCTGCGCCGTCTCGACGTCCGCTTCACCATGGGAATACGGATGCAAAAGCAGGTGGTCGAGGCCATTTCGCTCATCGACGAGGACGCCTGGAGACCAGTGCCCTACACGCCGGGCGGCGAGGCCCAGGTGGCCGAATGCGACTACCGGGGTCAGCGGCTCATCGTGCGCCGCACCAGGCTCACCGGTCCCCAGGCCACCTTGTGGCCCGACTGGCGGGCGTCACTTCGCCTTCCTCACCGATCTCGACGCCAACGCGCTCAACGTTGATGCGTTCCACCGCCGCCATGCCGTCGTCGAACTTGTTATCCGTGATCTCAAAGAAGGGTCGGGACTCAACCACATCCCATCGGGGAACTTCCAGGCGAACGCGGCGTGGCTGCTCTGCGCGGCACTGGCCACGACCTCATCCGTTGGACCGCCGTGCTTGGTCAGCTCACCCCGACCGACGAGCTCACCGTTGCTGCCACCGTGCGCACCCGGTTCCTCAGCGTCCCAGGCCGCCTCATCAACCGTTCGGGTGTTCCAACTCTGCGAGCACCACAACGCTGGCCCTGGGCTCACGGATTTACCCGTTGCCTGTCCCTGCTCAGAGAGCTGCGGCCCGTTCCGGTCTAGGGGCAGCCCCGGCGGGCGGCGCACCGCAGACGACATCGACGAAGGCGCTGATATTCCCATGCGAACGACAAGCACCTCTAACCCCTCACGCCCCCACCACAGCCGATCTCCTTTCGACTGCGAGCATGGCCTCGACGTTCAGACGGCGCCGATCTGCGCAAACTCATCCAAGGTCAATCGGTGGATCGAGGCTTAGTGAAGTCCTCATAGTCCCGCTCGTTCTGATCCGCGTAGCGGGCCGAGAAGTCGTGATTGCCGTGTCAAACTTGTCACTCTTGCCCAGGTAGGCGGCGAGGGCAACCGCGTCGCCCGACCGCGCGTGAGCCCGAGCCAGGGTCCAGCCGCAGAGGCAGGCGTAGAAGGTGAACTGTCCGTGCGGGCACACCGAAGTGCTCGTGGAACGACGATTGGCCGAGATCCGAGTCGAGATCGAATTACTCGAAGCCGTGCGAGAACAACTGCTCGTCCTCAAGAGCCGCAACAAAGAGTGCATGGACGCCACCGCCGAAGACTGGTGATGTGCGATCAACGGAGGGAAAGGAGGTGGAACATGACAGCTTGCCCGCACTGTGGCTGCACCTGTGGCTGCAGTCCCTGCTGTTGCTGCGGAGGTCGATAGACGTCAAAGTGACGGGGACACCGCCCGGGCGGCCCTCGTCGCTTAATCAGGGGCTCGCGTACTCCGAGTGAACCGACTGGTCAATGGCTCAATGACTCGCGGGCCTCGCGCACGGCGTAGTAGAGCAGCACGTATCCGGCCAACGGGTCGGCCCACCACCACCCGGCCACGGCATTGAGTACCAGACCAACCAGCACCACCGCAGCGAGGATCCCGTCGATCATGGTGATCCGCCCCTCGGCTTGGAGCACTGGGTTGTCCAGCGCTGCGCCCGTCCTCGCCTTGGCGAAGGCCAGAGCGAACATGACGGCAGCTGTGACGCCGGTCCAGATGATGCCGAGTGGACTGTGGTGCGGATGGAACCCGATGATGAGCACGAACGAGCTTTGGATGCCGAGATAGACGGCCAGACCGACAAATGCGGAGCCGATCAGACGCATCGCACGGCGCTGACGTTCTTGGTTGACGTCCGCCAGTTCCCACAGAACGACGGTGGAAGCCCCAATCTCGATCAGGCTGTCCAGACCGAATCCCGCGAGGGCAACGGAACGGGCCTGGACCGCGGCAAACGCCAGTACGACCACGCCGACGATGTTCCAGCAGAGCGTTGTGGCCTCCAGCTTGCGGCCCCTCTTGAGGAGCCGAACATGACGAGCTCGGTCAGCAATCTCGGTCACTGGATCAGTTTCTCAGAAGCCGGTTAGCACTCCAATGGGAGCGTTGAGGCCTTCTTGGCCGATCACTAGGTCGACGTGTTCGTCGACGGGGTTTTCGATGACCTGGTCACATCGCGCCGTGGTCGTCCGTCGGTGCCCGTAGATCCACATTCCTGCGGTTGACGAGTGGCCTGCGGCCTGGTGCTGACCGACGAGGGAGTGGGGGGGTGAGCGAGTAATGGATAAGCCACGAATGCGTGCAGCGCCCGAGCGCGCTGCTCGGGAGAGCGGTCGGCAAAGAGCGGACTGAGCAAGGTGACGTGGACGTCAACGAGCCATTCAGTTGCCTCGGTAATGCTGATGTCGGGGCGAAGCGCGCCGCGCTCGGCGATCCGGTTCAAGAATCGGGCGACGATCGGGGCCGCCAGGCCGGCCACAGCTTGCGGTCCGCCACCTACTCGGGCGATGGCGGCCGTCGACCCTTGCCGATCGAGGGCCTGGAACCACGGTTCGGCGCGTATTGCTTCGGCGTGAGCGAGGAGCCCGTTGACGATCCAGTCGGCCGGGTCGCCATTTTCGTCGATGTCGGCTTCTAACCGAATGGCGATCTCGGCCGAGCGCGAGACGAGCACCTCGCGTACGAGCTCATCCTTGTCGGCGACATAGCGGTACACGGTGGCTCGTGAGCACCCAGCGCGGCGGGCGATCTTGTCCACCCGGACGGCTAACGGTCCCTCTTCGTCGATCACCGCCGCCGTGGCCGCCACGAGGCGCTCGCGTAGGTCGAACCCTGGTGTTGTCAGTGCCACGGGGGAGATGTTACCTTTTGGTGAGACAAAAAGTGAAACTGTCTTAGGAGTGGGTGGACGACAGCACGGATCCCAGCAGATCCGTCCTGGCCACCTAGGGGAGACCAAGGAGCAGTGTGTGTCCGATCTGTTGATCCGAAACGGGACGATCGTCGACGGAACAGGGGCGCCGCCAGTGCAAGCTGACGTCGCGATCGAGGGCGATCGCATTGTTGCCATCGGGCCCGATCTCCCGGACGCCGGGAGCCCGGTCTTCGACGCCACCGGGCTCTTGGTGACGCCGGGATGGGTCGACATCCACACGCACTACGACGGCCAGGCCACCTGGGACGATCTCCTCGCACCTTCGGCGCTACACGGCGTGACCACCGTGGTCATGGGCAATTGCGGCGTCGGCTTCGCGCCGGTCCTCCCCGCACGACGGGAATGGCTCATCGGGCTCATGGAAGGTGTGGAGGACATTCCCGGTACCGCCCTCGCCGAGGGGATCGCTTGGGAGTGGGAGTCGTTCCCCGAGTACCTCGACGCCCTCGGCCGACGCAAGTGGACCATGGACGTCGGTGCCCAGATCGCCCATGGGGCCGTCCGGACATACGTCATGGGTGATCGGGGGGCCAGGAACGAGCCGGCCACCCTTGCAGACATCGATGCCATGCGAGAGATCGTCCGCGACGCCATCGCCGCGGGGGCGCTCGGGTTCTCGACCTCGCGGACGATCGCCCACCGAGCGATCGACGGTGAACCGGTCCCGGGCACCTTCGCGGCGGAGGACGAGCTTTTCGGCATCGGCGGCGCACTCGGCGAGGTGGGAGCAGGAGTGTTCGAGCTCGCCCCGGCCGGCGTCGCCGGAGAGGACGTCCTCAGCCCGGCAAAGGAGGTGGATTGGATGCGTCGACTGTCCGCCAAGGTCAAGCGACCCGTTACCTTCGCGCTCGTCCAAGTTGATGCCGACCCCGACCTGTGGCGGGAGCTGATGGACATGACGACAGCGGCGGCGGCCGAAGGTGCCGACCTGTGGCCGCAGGTCGCGGGGCGAGCCACCGGCCTGTTGTCGGGGCACTTCACCACCTACTGCATCTTCGACCTCGTTCCGGCCTACCAAGAGCTCAAGGCGCAAACGCTGACGCCCGATGCGCTCATCAGTGCGCTCCGCGCCGCGGAGGTACGTCGCTCCATCCTCGAGTGGCAGCCCGACGAGGAATCGGCAATCCGGATCGCCGCAGCCTGCGACCGCACGTTTGTCCTCGGGGATCCACCCCAGTACGAGCCCGGCCCGGAGCACTCCCTCTCGGCGCTGGCCGCGGCGTCCGGACGCACCCCCCTCGAGGTCGCGTACGACGCGCTTTTGTCCGGCGACGGAACCGGGCTGTTGTACCTGCCGATCCTCAACTATGCCGACGGGAGCCTCGAACCGGCGCGAGAGATGCTCTTGCATCCCCGTTCAGCCAACGGCCTCGGCGACGGCGGCGCCCATTGCGGCGTCATCTGTGACGCATCCATTCCCACCTTCATGCTCACCCACTGGACCCGGGATCGCCAACGGGGCCAGCGCATCCCGCTGGAGTTGGCGGTCCGCAAGCAGACACGTGAGACAGCCAGGCTCTATGGCCTCCACGACCGCGGCACCCTCGAGCCCGGGATGCTCGCTGACGTCAACGTCATCGACTACAAAGAGCTCCAGCTCGAACCGCCGGTGGTGGTGCGTGACCTGCCCGCCGGTGGGTCACGGCTCGTGCAGCGAGCGAAAGGCTACGCCGCGACCATCAAATCCGGCGTCGTCACCTTCGTCGACGGCGTGGACACCGGTGCCCGCCCCGGGCGCTTGGTCAGGGGCCAACGATGACCGGTTCGACACACGCAGACACACCGCGCTCGGCCTCCAAGCAGATGATCGATATCGGGCGCCGCATGATCGCCAACATCCTGGCCGACACGACCGACCTCGGGAGATCGACGTATATCGGTGACGGATCGGTCTTCACCGATGCTGCCCGCTTCGAGCTCGAGCGGGAAGTGCTCTTTCGGCGAACGCCGCAAGTGATCGCGTGGGCGGGCGACGTCTCAGAGCCCGGGGACATCGTCGCCCGGGAGGTCGCCGGAGTGCCGGTGGTTGTCACCCGCCACCAAGATGGGAAGCTCTACGCGTTCCTCAACGCCTGCTCGCATCGTGGCATGACGCTGTGCGACGGCCTCGACAATCGCCGCCGCCTCACCTGCCCGTATCACGGATGGAACTACGACCTGGGGGGCAATCTGGTCGGCTTGCCCAACCGCGACCGCTTTCCAGCATTCGACACCGAGGAGCGCGGGCTGCTTCGACTTCCCGTAGCGGTCCAGGCCGGGTTGGTCGTGGTGGGTCTCCGACCTGACGTCGACGTGGAAGGATTTCTCGATCCTCTGGAAGACGAGTACGCGTGGCTTGGTTATGGTCGTTACCGGAGCGGCTCCGAGCGGGTGCTCCGAAAGTCTGCCAATTGGAAGCTGATGATCGACCTCAACAACGAGGCGTATCACGTCCCCTCGCTCCACCGCGACAGCCTGCTCCCGTTCCTCTCCGACAACTGCGCAGTCGACACGTTCGGACCACACAGTCGGATGTGCGTGCCGTTCAAGGGCATCGAGAAACTCGCCGACGTGCCCGAGGCGAACTGGCCCGAACGAATCGACACGATCATGGTCACCTGTATCTACCCAGCCACCGTCTTGGTCGACCATATGGAAGGCGGTTCCATGCACCGGGTCTCTCCGGGCACCCACCCGGGCAAGAGCGTCGTGCACCTCGTAGAAGGACGCCCCGGTGAGATGGACGACAAGGGGCGCGCCGCCTGCGAAGAGGTCATGGGCGTTAATCTGAGCATTCTCGATCAAGAGGACTACGCGGCCACCGAAGCCTGCCAACGCGGTTACGGGAGCGGTGCCCGATCACTGGTCGGCGGGGTTGGCGAGCCCCTCATCGGCCACTGGCACAAGACCTGGGATGCCGCGGTTTCTGCTCAACGGAACGATTGACCGACAATCCAGTGTGAGTGAGCATGTGTCGACAAGGCGATTGGAGCGATGCATGCCACCACCGATGACGACTTGCCCACCATCGCCCGGGCCATAAGGAAAGGACAGCGTGGTGATACAACAAGACATATTGCCGTTTCCTCCGACCCCTTCGGCCAGCATCGCCGGCCGGACGATGCAGGAGTCGACCTACGGCCAGCGGGTCACTCCTCGTCGCCTGTCCGAGGACGCACCGAACATCCTGCTCGTCTTGATCGATGACGCCGGACCTGGACTGCCCGACACCTTCGGGGGCGAGGTCAGGACTGACACCCTCAGCCGCATCCATCGCGAGGGCATCGGCTTCAACCGCTTCCACACCACCGCGATGTGCTCCCCGACCCGAGCGTCCTTGCTCACTGGTCGAAACCATCATCGCATCGGCAATGGGCAGATCGCCGAGTTGGCCAACGACTGGGATGGCTACGCCGGTGAGATTCCGAAGAGCAGCGCCCTCGCTGCCGAGGTGCTCAAGCACTATGGCTATGCCACGGCAGCCTTTGGCAAGTGGCACAACACACCTGCGATTGAAACCACGACGGCCGGGCCATTTCACAACTGGCCGTCGGAGATCGGATTCGAGTACTTCTACGGCTTCTTGGCCGGGGAGGCGTCGCAGTACGAGCCCAACCTGGTGCGCAACACCACAGGGGTGCTCCCGCCGCGCACGCCCGAGGAGGGCTATCACCTCAGCGAGGATCTGGCCGACGACGCCATCGCCTGGCTGCACCGGCACCAGGCCTTCGAGCCGGACAAGCCCTTCTTCATGTACTGGGCCAGCGGGTGCCTCCACGCCCCGCACCACATCTGGAAGGAGTGGTCCGACCGTTATGCGGGTGCCTTCGACGACGGCTGGGACGCCTACCGCGAGCGCGTCTTCGAGCGCCAAAAGGAACTCGGCTGGATTCCACCTGACGCCCAACTGACGCCGCGGCACCCGCTCATGCAGGCCTGGGACGACGTTCCCGAAGACCAACGAGCGTTCCACCGCCGGAGCATGGAGGTGGCAGCTGGGTTTGCCGAGCATGTCGACGCTCAGGTCGGGCGGATCGTCGACGAAGTCGATGCGCTGGGTTGTGGGGAGAACACGCTGGTGTTCTACATCTGGGGCGACAACGGCTCGTCGGGCGAAGGCCAGAACGGCACGATCAGCGAGCTGCTCGCCCAGAACGGCATCCCGACGACCCTCGACATGCACCTCAAGGCGCTGGACGAACTCGGCGGCCTCGACGTGCTTGGTACCCCCAAAGTGGACAATCAATACCACGCGGGGTGGGCCTGGGCTGGGAGCACGCCGTACAAAGGCGTGAAGCTGGTGGCCTCGCATTTTGGCGGCACCCGCAACCCGATGGCCATCCGCCGGCCGGCGAAAATCCGTCCCGATGCGACCCCGCGTCCGCAGTTTCATCACTGCAACGACGTCGTGCCGACGATCTACGACGTCGTCGGTATCACGCCGCCTCGCGTGGTCAACGGCGTCCAACAAGATCCCATCGACGGGGTGAGCTTCATGTACGCCTTCGACGACGCCGCCACCCAGGGACGCCTGCGGACGCAGTACTTCGAGATCATGGGCAGCCGGGGCATCTACCACGACGAGTGGCTCGCCTCCGCTTTCGGGCCCCGGGTGCCCTGGGTGCCGGGATTGCCCCCTGGGATCCATGAATGGACGCCGGATCAGGACGAGTGGGAGCTCTATGACCTCTCCTCCGACTGGAGCCAAGCCAACGACCTCGCAGCCACCCATCCCGAGAAGCTCGCCCAGCTCAAAGAGCAGTTCGCCATCGAGGCGGCACGTAACAGCGTGTTTCCGATAGGTGGGGGACTGTGGATCCCCGTCTTCCATCCCGAACTACGGATCTCGACTCCGTACCGCGAGTGGAATTTCACCGGGGACGTCACCCGCATGCCGGAGTTCTGTGCGCCGGCACTGGGCAACCGCGCCAACGTCGTGACCATCGACGCCGAGATGCCGGAGAACGGCAACGGCGTGCTGTACGCCTTGGGCGGCGCGGGGGGTGGGCTCACGTGTTATCTCGACGAGGGAATCCTCTGCTACGAGTACAACCTCTTCATCATCATGCGCACGAAGATCCGCTCCACGAAGCAACTGCCGGCCGGCCGGTCGCAGATCCGGATCGAGACGGCCTTCCCCGAGCCGCGCCCCGGCGGCCCGCTCGATGTCAGCCTGAGTGTGAACGGCGAGCTGTACGCCCAGGATCGGGTCCCGATCAGCGCGCCGCTTATCTTCACCGCCAATGACTGTCTCGACATTGGGCGCTGCCTCGGCGGCCGGGTCTCGCTCGACTACTACGACCGTGCACCCTTTCCGTTCAACGGCCCAATCCATCACGTCAATGTCCGCTACACCTCTTGAGGAGCGCTTTCGGCTCGCCCAGGACCAGTTGCCTCCGCCCGCCTGATTCTTCGACGGCGTGCCACCTGGACCTGGCTGTCTTCTCCTCTTCATCTTCGGGCACCGAAACCCGAAGGTGGAAGGCAACCGACGTCGACCCCAAGATCAGGAACGACCCGGCGGGTGACCTGATGCGCGTACCGACAGGTCGTCCTCTCTGACTGCGGACAGGACATTGACACTCGGTGTCGTCTCGGCCGGCAAGAAGCACCGCCGTCTCAGGGGGCCGTTGATGTCGGCTCGCTGGCCGAGGAACGTGATCGTCGCCGAACGGGAACATGCGCCACTCGGTCCGCGTTGCGAGAACCTGCCGATCGGACGTGGGCACAGCTCCGTAGCCACCCTCCGGCTCCGTTCTGGCGTGACCTTACGTGACCTTATCGAGAGGGAAGGGGAGGGCTCGTGTGGGAACCTGAGGGGATCGAAACGCCGCTACCAGGTAGGTCCTCGGAAAGGACCTGGTCATAACGCCGAGAACCAGACATTCGCAATGTAGAGGCCGAGGGTTCGAGTCCCTTCACCTCCCACCAAAGGCCCAGTTTCAGAGGCCTAAAGTGGATCCCCAAGATCACTGAGCGCTATGTCCGATTCAGCTCACCCAGATCTGGGTCGGCCAAATGGAGCCGCCGATCATGCCGAAGGCCGGTTGGCCGTGCGGCGTCGTGGGGTTGTTGAAGTTCTCCACGTTCGGACCGCCGATGATGGCCCAGACGGTCCTGTCCGTCCACAGGTACGGAAGGTCGAGGGCTAGGCGTTTGTTGACCGTCTTGTAGGCCGCGGCACGGACCGAGGAGTCGGAACTTGAGCGGCCGGCCAGGAGCGCTGTCTCGATCGTCGGGTCGGCGTTGCGGGCCATTTCCGTCGCTGAATTGTCGGCGCGTCGCCTCCAGCACGTCCGTTCGACACTCAGGTAATGCAATCTCAGCTTTAAAGCTCTTCAGACCTGGCTCGGACGATCCAATCGATCACCCCCTGAGAGCCGCCAAGGAGCGTCACGATGGGAAGGCGGGGACCCGAGTCCAGGCGGCACGTGGTGCGGCTGCAAAATGCTGAACCAGCCCTGGATTGCGATGTCTTGATGACGGTGGGAGCGTGTGCCGTCTGAGCCCACGGCCGTCTGCGCGAGGAGCAGCTCGAGGGAGCTGCGTTCGGAGAAGGGATGAGCAATGACGGAGGCGTCGATGGCCCCAACTGCAACGGCAAAATCTGCGAGGAAAGGCTGGCTAGCGCTGGTAGCGCTGGCCACCGCTCAGTTTGTGATGGTGCTCGACCAGTCGGTGATGAACGTTTCGATCAGCGCGCTGGTCAAGGATTTCAACACCACGGTGACGACGATTCAGGCGGTGATCACTCTCTACTGCCTCGTGATGGCCATGCTCATCATGACGGGGGCAAAGATCGGCGACATTATCGGGCGGCGCCGGGCCTTTGTGATCGGGCTGATCATCTACGCGTGTGGTTCGGCCCTGACGGCGCTCTCGCAGTCGGTGGTCGCCCTGGCCCTCGGCTGGTCGGTTCTCGAGGGGATCGGAGCCTCTCTCGTCCTTCCCGCGCTTGCCGCTCTGATCGCTGGCAACTTCGAGGGACCGCGACGCAAAATCGCCTACGCCGTGATCGGCGGCGTCGCAGGGGCAGGTATTGCCATCGGCCCCATTCTCGGTGGGTGGGCAACGACGAACGTCACCTGGCGCATCGTCTTCGTCGGCGAGGTGGTGCTCGTCGCCTTCATCCTGATCATGACCCCAAGGGTCGGCGATGCGCTGCGCCCGGGCCCCGCTCCCAAGCTCGACTACGTAGGCTCGGTGCTCTCGGCCGCCGGCCTCGGGCTCTTTGTCTTCGGAGTCCTCAAATCGAGCAGCTGGGGCTGGCTCAAGCCCAAGAACGCACCTTTCACGATCTTCGGCTTCTCACCCACGCTCTACGTCATGGCCGCCGGCGCCGCGCTCATCTGGGCCTTCGTCGCCTGGCAGCGCCATCGTGAGGTGCGACGAAGAGACCCTCTCGTCCACCTCTCACTGGCTCGCGTGCCGACCGTGAGGGCGGGGCTCATCGGCCTCTTCAGCCAGAACCTGATCCTGATGGGTGTCTTCTTTGTCATCCCGCTCTACCTCCAACTCGTGCTCGGTCTCAGCGCCCTCGAGACCGGCATCAAGATGTTGCCCGTTTCGATCGCCATGTTCGCGACGTCGGCAATCGGCTCGCGGTTGACCACCCGGTTTCCCGTCCGCTCGATCGTGCGGGCTGGCTTGGTCGTCACGCTCGCTGGGACCCTCATCTTGCTGGCGACGATTCAGCCCACGCTCTCGAGCGCCGGGTTCGCCATCGGCATGGCCGTGCTCGGGATCGGGATGGGCTTGATGGTCTCCCAGCTGGGCAACGTCGTGCAGTCTTCGGTTGAGGAGTCTGGACGCAGCGAGGCGGGAGGGCTCCAGTACACGGGTCAACAACTCGGTTCGTCGCTCGGCCTTGCACTCATCGGAGCGATCGTGCTCATGGGGTTGGCCAGCACGTTCGTCTCTAACATCGAAAAGGATCCCAGGATCAGTTCGGAGGTGGCGGCCCAGGTGAGCGTGGCCTCGGGCACCAACACCAACTTCGTCTCGGCCGACTCGGTCCACCACGCGGCAACAGAGGCGGGCCTCGATGACGCGTCGGCATCGGCATTGGTGGAGGACTACGAAGCCGCCCAGCTTCTCTCGCTTAAGGCCGGGCTTCTGGCCGCTGGACTGCTCGCTCTGATCGCTCTCGGTTTCACTAAGGAGCTGCCCCACGATCAACCGACACCCAAGAAGAAGACGCAGCAACAGCCCGCTGCATCGTGAGGGAACGCACGGCTGACGCACCGCTGGTAGGGAAGGGGCGGAATGGACCACACGGTGCCGATCCGATTTTCCGGATACGCCGGTATGGACATCGGTCGCGACCATGGCGGCGTTGTGGATCTCGACTACGAAGACAAGAAACCGTTCGCGTTCACTGGCACGGTCAAGAAGGTGGTGTTTCGATATCAACCCTCACCTGACTGAGCAGGACGAACTTGATGTGCACACCGCCGAGCAACACGGTCGCACAGTTCAGGCATTGTCGGAATGACCTGGGACAAAATTCCGAGATGGTCGAAGTTCAAGCAGCGCCAGTAGCGTCTCTGGGGACGGGCCCCCTCGCGGAGGGCGAGCAACGCTGCCTCGTTTGACCGTCGGCGCTCTGGGACGTCCGTGCCGGGATTCCGCCGGCGAGCAGCAAGCTGCGATGGGCACCCCGATGACGACGACTGCAAGCAGCCTGGCCGAGCAGGCCCACCAGTTCGCCGAGCAGGAGATGCGCCCAGTCGCCGGGGAGTACGACCAACACGGCACCTGGCCCCAGATGTCCTCGTCAGGGCATGGGAACAAGCTCTCATGAACGCGTCCCTCCCAGCCGAGTACGGCGGACCCGACCGCAGCTTCCGCGAGACCTGCATCATCGCCGAGGAGCTTGGCTGAGGATGTGCCGGCATTGGCGCCACGATCTGCGCCAACGTCCTTGGAATGATGCTCCTCCTCCTCGGCGGGGCAGAGCCGTTGAAGCGGACCTACCTTGGGCTGCTGTCCGAGGCGCGGTTGGCCTCGTTCTGCCTCACCGAGCCGGACGCCGGCTCGGACCCCTCGGCACTCGCCGCGACTGCCCGCCGCAACGGCGAAGGCTGGGTCGTCACCTTCACCGGCCGGAAGTGCCTCATCACCAACGCCAGCCACGCCCACTGGTACACCGTCTTCGCCCGGACCAGCGATTAAGGTGGAACCGCCGGCATCTCCGCCTTCGTTATCCCCCGCCGGGCCGGCGTCAGCGTCGAATCGGCTGCTGACCTCATGGGCCAGCGAGCGTCCGACATCGCAACTATCCGGTTGGAAGACGCTGAGGTGCCACCGGACCACCTGATCGGCGATGAGGGTGAAGGATTCACGCTCGCCATGCGATCTCTTGACCGGACGCGCACCATGGTCGGGGCAGGGGCGACCGGTTTGGCGCGCGCGGCAATGGAGTTCGCCATCACCACGCCAACACACGAGTCCCGTCACGGGCTGTTCGCGGCCGTGAAACCCCAGTGAAACACATGCCTGGCACCCTAAGGACCGTGGGAGACCTCTTCGACGGGTACGGCGCGTCCGCCCGTGGACTGACCGAGGCAGCGTTCGACGAGATGGTCTCCCGTGATGGTCGGGCCCGTGTGCCCTACGCCGCCGTGGCCTCCTCGCTGGCCCAGATGGACCCTGAGGAGGTCTCGGCCCGCGCCTCGCGGCTGGCACGCGCGTTCATGGACCAGGGAGTCACCTTCGACCTCGACGGCGAGGAGCGACCGTTCCCCCTCGACGTGGTACCGCGGATCTTCACCGGCCCCGAATGGTCCAAAGTGGCGGCCGGGGTGACCCAGCGCGTGCGAGCGCTGGAGCTCTTTCTGTCCGACGTCTACGGGGCGGCCCGGATCGTGAGCGACGGGCTCATCCCGCACGAGGTGATCACGAGCTCCCCGGGCTTCGTGCGGGCGGCCTATGGCTATTCGCCCCCCAATGGGGTGCGCATCCACGTGGCGGGCATCGACGTGATCCGCGACGAGGACGGTGAGTTTCGCGTCCTGGAGGACAACCTGCGCAGCCCGTCCGGGGTCAGCTACGTGCTGGCCAATCGCGCCGCCATGGCCAGAGTGCTGCCCGAGTTGTTCTGGGGACAGCCAACCCAGATGGTGACCGACTACCCGGCGCGCCTGATCGAGCGCGTTGCGCCGCGCCGCGCCGGCTTCTGTACAGGACCCGACGGTGGTCGTACTCACGCCGGGGGTGCACAACTCGGCGTTCTACGAGCACGCGCTGCTGGCGCGTCTCATGGGCGTGCACCTGGTAGAGGGACGCGACTTGGTGTGCCACGGTACCGATGTCTTTCTCCGCACGACCGAGGGCGAGGTTCCGGTGCACGTGATCTATCGGCGTATCGACGACGAGTATCTCGACCCGCTGCAGTTCCGCCCCGAGTCGTTGGTCGGCTGCCCGGGTATCGTCAATGCGGCGCGGGACGGCAGGGTGACGATCGCCAACGGGCTAGGGAACGGCGTGGCCGACGACAAGCTCGTCTACACCTACGTCCCGGCCATGATCCGCTACTACCTCGGTGAGGACCCGATCCTGCACAACGTCGAGACGATGCACCTGGTGGACGACGCCGTCCGCAGGGCCGCACTCTCGCGTCGTGATGGCCTCGTATTCAAGCGGGTTGACGGCTCGGGCGGCAAGGGATTGGTGATCGGCCCGGCTGCGACGGGCGCCGAGCTCGACGAGCTGGCGCTCGAGGTGGAAGCCGACCCCCGCCACTGGATCGCTCAGCGCGTCGTGGCTCTCTCCACCTCACCCACCTGGGTGGACAACGCCATGGCGCGCCGGCATGTCGATCTGCGCCCCTTCGCCGTGAACGACGGAGATGAGATCTGGGTCTTGCCCGGTGGCCTCACCCGGGTGGCCCTCCGGGAGGGGGGGCTGGTCGTGAACTCCAGCCAGGGCGGCGGCTCCAAGGACACCTGGGTGATCGGAGGCGGGAGCTCCATGCCAGTGCTCCCGCCGCGCCAGGTCGTCCCGTTCCAGGCTGGGCCGCCCATGGACGTCGGGCCGGCGTCGGACAGCGAGCTCGGCGTGCAACAGCAACAGCAACAGCAGGAAAAGGCGCTGCAGTGACCCGCGCCCTCTTGAGCCGGGTCGCTGAATCCATCTTCTGGGTCGGCCGCTACGTGGAACGGGCCGAAGGGACGGCGCGGATCCTTGACGTCTCGGTGTACCAGGCCCTGGAGCACGGCGACGCCGAGGGTTCACACGCGGCCCGTCGCCTTCTGGCCGTCATGGGCTTGCCCGACTCGGGGACGGAGACCCTCTGGCAGGCGACCGAGCGCCTGGCCTCCGACCCCGAGAGCCGGTCCTCAATTGCCGGTGCCCTCGCCGCAGCCCGCGAGAACACCCGCGCCGTGCGCCATGTCGTGCCGGTGGAGTTCTGGGAGCACATCAATGCGACCTGGGCGGAGCTCCCGCTGCACTGGGAGGCCGGCCGCCTCGCTGGGCCCGCGTTCTACCTCTCCTTCGTGAAGACGCAGTGCGCCGGCATGATGGGCCTCGCCGACACGATGATGAGCCGAGATCAGACCTGGCTCTTCTTCACCCTGGGCCGGTGTCTCGAACGGAGCGATGTGGTCGCCCGTCAGCTCGCCACGGTGGCCTTCAATCTGGTGTTCGACAGCGGCCTCGTCATGCTGCTGCGCTCCTGCGGCGGCTACGAGCCGTACCTGCGCCTGTCTCAGGGCGTCGTGGAGCCGGGTCGCGTCTTGGATTTTCTTCTGCGCGACCGGCTCTTCCCGCGCTCCGCGTTCGCCTCGCTCACCCTGGCGGAGGAGTGCCTCGACCAGATCAATGCCGGGCGCGAGGGGGCGTGGGACGACGCCCGCGGATTGGTCGGCCTGGCCCGGGCCGAGCTCGAGTACTCAGCTCCGGCGACGCTTTCCCGCGATCTGGAGACACGGCTGGAGCGGTTGCAGGCTTCGATCTCCTCCGTCAGTGACGCGGTGACGAGGCGGTACTTCGCGCAGGAAGTTCCGCTGCAGTGGAGGCAAGGGGGTGGCGGGTGAGCCGCACGGACGGATGGCGGCTACAGGTTTCGCACGAGACGCGATTCGACTACGACGCCCCGGCACGGGCGTCCTATAACGAGCTGCGTCTCACTCCACGCACCGAGCTACGCCAGACCGCGCTCGAGACGAGAGTGGTGACGGTGCCGGCGGCTCCCCAGTATTCGTACCTCGATTACTGGGGTACTCATGTGGTGGCCTTCAACGTCGATCGCGGCCACGAGCTGTTGACGATCACGGGCAACTCCCTTGTCGACACCCAGAATTCCGACGAGCCCGACGACTGCACGTGGGAAGACGTCTCCGACGCCTCGGCGACCATGGCCGACCACCTGTCACACCACCTCTACACAGCCCCTGGACCGGAGTTATTGGAGATCGCCGGGCGCTTGCGGGCGGATCGCCCGCTCCGGACGGCGCAGCGCATCATGGCCGTCACGCATCAGTCATTGCGCTACAGGCGCGGTATCACGTCGGTGCACACGTCCGCCAACGAGGCTTACACCGACGGCGCAGGTGTCTGCCAGGACTTCGCTCACCTCGCGCTCGTCCTCACCAAGTCGGCCGGTATCCCGTCTCGCTACGTTTCGGGCTACTTCCATCCGGATGCGAACGCTGCCATCGGCGAGGTGGTCACGGGCGAGAGCCATGCATGGATTGAGGTGTGGACGGGTCGCTGGTGGGGCTACGACCCGACGAACGACTGCCCGGTGGGGGAGCGTCACGTCGCGATAGGGCGCGGACGCGACTATGGCGACGTCCCACCAGTCAAAGGGATCTACGCCGGCAACGCCGAGAACACGATGCGGGTGGCGGTGCGCATGAAGAGGGTCCACTGAGCGTGAGGCGTGACGGCCCGGACTCACCCGAATTGCAGGAGTGGTCGGAACACAGTGGGTTTAACGGCTTCCAGTGACCCACATCGGAACTGCAACGTATTTCCACCAGACCACGAGCCCAGTCGCTGGTTCGGGTTTGCGTTCCGACCTTCAGTCTGACCTTACGTGACCTTATCGAGAGGGAAGGAGAGGGATCGTGAGGGAACCTGAGAGAGGGGATCGAAACGCCAGGACCAGGAAAGTCCGCGTAAAATGCCTGATCAAGGCACTGAGATCCGTACTTTCGCAAGGTAGAGGCCGAGGGTTCGAGTCCCTTCACCTCCACCTAAGCCCGGTCAAAGGCCATGTGGTCAAAGGCCAAGGTGGGATCCCCAAGAAAGCGTCCGTCATCGACGTGACCTTACGTGACCTTATCGATTTCGGTGAGGAACGCCCAGGGGAGCGCTACGTGATTCGTCGTAGAGATCGAAGATGGTCGGTCGCGAAGCGGTGACCACCAGATTGCAGGGGCCACTTGCGGCCGAACCACCGGTCGGATCCCACCAACCTTTTGGCTCCAAGACGGGAAGGTTGAGGCCTTCGATTGTCGGTAGGGGAACCGCGTTTACCTACGAGTTGAGCAGGCGGTTGCCTTGGTGGCGCCGTATCACCCGAAGGTCGAGATGGTCAGTTGGCCGACTGGCTAGCGCGGAGTTGTTTGGAGCTGTGGATAGAGGGCGGAAACGCCGCCAGCAAGTGCGGCCTGGATCTCACGGCTGACATCGTCTGCAATAATTTCGAAGAGATTCTGCTCGACGCCGTCGATGGCGATCTTGGCGATATCCGCGGGGTTTGACTTGGGTGCAGTTATCGAAGCGGTCATGTCAGTATCCATGTAGCCGACGTGGAGCCCAGCCACCCTGATGTTCTGCTCTGCCAACTGAACGCGCAGGGAGTTGGTCATCGACCATTCTGCTGACTTGGCGGCGCAGTAGGCGCCGCTCCTCGGGAAGCTGACCCACGAGAGTACAGAATGGATGTTGAGGATTGACCCTCCCCCGTTCGTCGAGATCTTCGGGGCGAAGGCTCGGATCACCGACAGTGTCCCGAAGAAGTGGGTGTCCATTTCGAAGCGGATCTGCGCCTCGTCTCCACTGAGAAGGTCGGTGCCGGTGGATGAGCCGGCGTTGTTGATCAAGAGGGTGACGTCACCGGCGATCTCGGCGGCGCTGGCTACCGACGCCGGATCGGTGATGTCGAGAGCGACCACCTTGGCGCCTGGCAGATCGACAGCGTCCGGGTTGCGTGCCCCGGCGTACACGGTGGCGCCCCGGCTGAGCAGCTCGCGAGCGAGGTGGCGGCCGAGCCCTCGGTTCGCTCCAGTGACGAGGGCGGTCGATCGGGTGATATTCATGCTGTCTCCTTTTGTCTCGGATTTGCGGGTCAGGTTGTGGCTGTGGCTAGTGCGGGGCGGGGGAGGAGGGTGAGGGCGGGAACGATGCCGACGAAGGAGATCGCGGCAGAGACCCACCAACCGTGCCGAAACGCGTCGAGTGCGGCGCTGTCGTGACCGGCTGCGGTGCCGAGCACCGCCACGAGCACGGCCACGCCGAGGGCGAGGCCGGTCTGGCGGATCATGTTGATGACCGCAGTGCCGGTGGCAAACGACTGTGGTGGGAGCGAGGAGGCGGCCGTGGCCATGAGGGTCGGAAGGGTGAGGCCCACTCCGACACCGGTCAAGATCATCCCGCCGAGTACCCCCGAGACGTAGTTGGGTTGGACCGTGATCGCAAGCGCCCACCACGACACTCCGACGCCGAAGATCAGGCTGCCTAGCGCCATCGTTCGGGCTGGGCCGGAGCGGGCGATGAGCCGTCCGGCCACGACGAACGCGATGAATGGGACCATGATCGGTCCGGGTGCGATAGCCAGCCCGGATCGCAGCGCCGACCATCCCCAGGCGCCCTGCTCCCACAGAACGATCGAGAGCAGCATCGCCCCAAAGGATGCAGAGAAGAAGATGGCCACCAGCGATGCCGCAGTGAAGCTCCGGGAGCGAAACAGCGACGGATGGATGAGCGGAGTGCGGCTCCGAAGGCAGTGGAGCACGAAGAGCGCGATGAGCGCCGCAGACGCGGCGAGTGTCCAGCCGATGGCGGGTGAGCCCCAGCCCCAGTCGCTGCCCTTCACAAGCCCGAAGGTGAGGGCCGCGACGCCTGTGGTGGCCAGCACGACTCCAAGAACGTTGGGCCGTTCGCTGGGGTGACCGGGTACATGCGGCAGTCGGCGCCAGCCGACGATGAGTGCGGCGACCCCAACCGGCACGTTGATCAGGAACACCCACCGCCAACTCGCTGCGACCAGCAAGCCGCCGACGACTGGGCCTACCGCGGCGGACATGCCACCGACCGCCGTCCAGGCGCGAACAGCACCTTGCCGGCGCTCGGGCGGGTAGGAGGCGAGGACCAACCCGAGGGAGGTCGGGGTCAATAGGGCCGCCCCGGCCGCCTGCACGAGGCGGAAGCCGATGAGCATGCCGACACTGGTGGAGGCGGCACAGGCAGCCGAAGCCGCGGTGAAGATCGCCACGCCGAGGAGAAAAGCGCGGTCGCGGCGATAACGGTCGGCGAGGCGTCCGAAGAAGACCAGCAGCGACGCGTAGACGATGGCGTACCCGTTGAGGATCCAAGACAGCTCGCCCAGGTTCGAGGCCCCCAGGTCCCGGGCGATCTGAGGTAGGGCCACGTTGACGATGAAGAGGTCGAGGCTGGCCAAGACCACTCCGGCGCAAGTGATGACGAGCACCTGGCGAGGGGATGCCTTGGCTTTGGCGGGGGCGGGGCCGGGACGCTCGAGCACTTGAGTGAGTTCCGTCACAGAACTCACTTTAAGGGATTGCGTTCTATTATGCAACCCACTATTCTGGGTTTTGTGGAACACAAGAGCTTCGCCGACATGCACTGCTCAGTGGCCCAGTGTCTCGAGATCGTGGGCGAGTGGTGGTCGATGCTGATCCTGCGAGACGTGTTCTTGGGCGTGACCCGATTCGACGATTTCCAAGAGCGCCTCGGAATCTCCCGCAACATCTTGAATCAGCGGCTCAATCACCTTGTCGAAACCGACGTACTTGAGAAGGTGCGCTACAGCAATCACCCGCCCCGATACGACTATCGGCTCACCGACAAGGGCCGTGACCTGTGGCCGGTCCTCACCGCCATGCGCCAATGGGGCGACCGCTACGCCGCACCCGACGGGCCACCTCTCCAGGTGACGCACAAGGCCTGCGGCCATATCTCCAACGCGGTCATGGTGTGCTCTGTCTGTGGCGAGCGCCTCGAAGCCAGAGACGTCCGCGCCGCCCCCGGCCCAGGAGCGGTCGAGCCTCTCGTCGGAACAACGAAGCCATGAAACGGAATCCGACACGACGCCTGCATCGTCTCGCAGCATGAGATTTGACGTCTGCTCCGTAGGGGTGTCTGGCAGTCCTCCGGCACTTCTGATGGACGACGATCGTGGTCAGGCGTCGCTGAATGCCGCGATGGCGGCGACGAGCTCGGCGCCGGCCTCGCGCAGGCAAGCGGCCAGGTCGTCACTATCGGTGTTGTCGACCCACCGGTTGAAGCCAGTTCGAAAGATCGCGACTCCGACGTCCGCGAGCAGCGCGGCGCTCGCCGGCTCGCACCCTCTCCGAACCAGCTCGGCCGCGAGCGCGTCGGCGACGTCGGCGAACTTGGTTCGTCCCCGCTCCTGCAACTCGGGGCTGCGAGCGATGACCTCGCGGCGCTGCACGGCGTGCAAGGCGACCTGGGCGCCCAGCACCGCGCCGACGTCGGCAAGCGCCGTGAGCAACGCCCCAAACGGGGTGAGCTCCGGGTCGGCCCGGCTGAGCGCCTGGGCCAGCAGCCCCGGCAGCCGCTCGGAGCCGGCAAAGAGCACGTCACGCTTGTCGGTGAAGTAGCGGGAGAACGTGCGCCGCGTCAGTCCGGCGCGATCGGCGATCTGGGCAACGGTGACGTTCTCGTACCCGAGCTCGAGGAAGAGCTCGATCGCGGCGGTCCGCAGTCGTTCTTCTGCTTGCGCATCCCACCGAGCCATATGCTCAGCGTACAGTGATGTCCCAGTGAGTCATGGCTCGTGCTAGGTGTTGATGTCTCACTGAGACATCAACAGCCCGGAGGCACTGATGACCCTGGATGGTCAAAGGATCGTTGTTATCGGAGGCAGTTCTGGCATGGGTCTGGCGACGGCACGCGCAGCGGCGCTCGACGGCGCCGAGGTCACCATCGCCTCAAGCCGACAGGAACGGGTCGACGCGGCGCTGGGCGAACTGCCCGATGGCTGTGTGGGCACAGCCCTCGACGTCCGAGACGAGACCCAGGTCGCCGCCCTGTTCGAGCGCGTCGGCAAGTTCGATCACCTGGCGTTCACCGCCGGCGACGCATTCATGCCGCGTCCACTTGCCGACCTCGGCCTCAGCGAAGCGCGCGCGATCCTCGACGTTCGCTTCTGGGGCGCGGTCGCCGTCATCAAGCACGCATCGCCCCGGATCAGGCCCGGAGGATCAATCGGGTTGACCACCGGAACCGTCGGCGAGCGACCGGTCCCCGGCGCAGCGCTCGCCGCCGCCGGCGCTGGAGCCACCGAGGGCCTCGTCCGAGGACTGGCAGTCGAACTCGCCCCCGTCCGTGTCAACGCGGTTAGGGCCGGCGCTTTTCGCACGCCGCTCTGGGACGGCGTCCCCGCGGCCCAGCGCGAGGCGCTTTTTGCCCGCTTGGCCCAGGGCACCTTGACCGGAACGGTCGGTGAGCCGCAGCAAATAGCAGCCGCACACCTCTATCTCATGCAGAACCAGTACGTCACCGGAACGGTGCAAACCGTCGACGGCGGTCTGCTACTGGCCGGGAACTAAAATCAGCGCGCCCGGACGAGCAGGCGGCGTGGTACCGATCCGGTGGTGTTTGCGCAGTGCGACTCAGGACCGCGCTGCCGGACTCGAACCCGGAGGTGTTGGGCGCTGCCATGGAACCCAGGTTCATGAGAGGACCGATGTTGACCTGGTCGACGTAGCCTGCAGGTCGTCGACCGGCTGCCGACGAATAGAAGCTTGAAGGTTTCGTCCTGTGCCCGCAATAAGGATCGCCGCTAGAGGGTCGATGATGTCTTGTCGCTCGCCGAGGTGTCGAGGAATGTGATCGTCGTCCTGAAGCAACCGGGGAGATTCGCTCCCATTGCGTGAGCCTGCCGATCGGATGGGGGTACTGGTCCGTGGCGTGCGCCTGATTGCTGCCGACTCGACCTTCGGTCACCAGTACGTGCACGCCGTCGACATTGCCCCGACGCTGCTCGAGCTCGTCGGGATCAGCGCGCCCGCGAGCATCGACGGGGTAGACCAGTCAGAGTTCGATGGCGGCATCCCCCGCAGTGCTTCCGGAGAGACATCTGAGGACGAGACACCGCCGCTGGCAGGAGGAGGACCCGCCCCATCGTCGTCTGTCGATGTTGAGGCGGCAGCGGACCCTGCTACGGATCAACCGCCACCCGGCCCTCTTCAAAGTTTTTGCGATCTACTTCGCCGCGGCGGTCGTGGTGATTCTGATCATCGGAGCCATCCGAGCCTTCGGTTAGAAGCGCTCAGTCAAAACGAGCCGCTGCGGGTACTTGCCGGTGGGTTCGCCGGTAACGCCACGCGGACCCGCTGAGGAGAGCAATTCCGAGCAGCGGGAGAGCCACCATGAGCGGCGCCTCCGGCAACAGCGGCGGCGGGCCCCCGGTATCGTAGGAGTACGACGCCGTACGCCCGACCGGGTCGGCGATGGAGACGAGCGAACCATTGGCATCGTAAGTGTACGTAAAGACGTTGCCGCGGGGGTCTGTGACGGACGCGGGCGCGTCAGTGTGCCCGCGTAGTCGTAGGTGGTGGTCCGGCCGATGGGGTCCTGCACGCCGATCATCCGGTTTTGCGCGTCATAGCTGTAGTGGACCGTGTTGCCGAGTGGATCGGTCACCGCCGTGATGTTGCCGGCGGAGTCATAGGCGGCGGTCGCACTGCGACTTCCATCGGGGTCGTTGACCTGGTCAATGTGTCCTTGTGGATCGTACGAGTAGGTCGTGATATTCCCGAGAGGGTCGGTCGTCGAGACCTGGCGACCGAGAGAGTCGTAGCTGTAGGTGGTGACGCGACCCAGTGGGTCGACGACCTTGTTCACCTCCCAGTGACCGTTGTCGTCTTCGTAGCTGTACTGCGTCGTTCCGCCGGGCGAGGGTGCGGTGACCTGGTTCAGCTCCCCGCTCGCAGGATCGTACGAGAAGGTGGTGGTGCCGCCATCGGGTGGCGTCTCGCTGACGAGGCGGTTCTGCGCGTCGTAGTTGTAGCGCGTGACGTTGCCGAGCGGATCGGTGACCTGGTCGACGCGCCCTCCGGAGTCATAGCCAACCGTAAGCGGGTGATCAGGATCGCCCTCCAAGAAATCGACTATGACCTCGTGACCGACGACGGCGCCATAGGTGGACTTGTAGATCTCCTCCCCGCTCGGACCGACGACTTCGGCCGGCACCTCACCGTCGCCGACTGCCAATGGGTTCCCCATGTGGTCGTACAGCGTCGTCGCGCCGTTGTCGCCGATGAGCAGGCCTGGAAGGAGGGACCCGAGACTGGTGCAGGAGTCCTCGCTGATCAGGCGGGAGGAGATGATGCACGATGCTGACCCGGGTGCCCCGACCGTCGGACGCGAGCTGAACCTCGATGACGCTGGCCTCGGGCGCAAATCGGCCGAGCCGTCGAACCCCCAGCTGATGACCAGCCGGCTGGGCGGATCCACTTCAAGGAAACGGCCCCGGACAGCGGTGCCGCCTACGTTGACCGCGAAGGACCCTCCAACCGTCGGGTCGAGGACAGCTCGCTCGCCCATCCAACTCTCGAGTAGCTCAGGCCGGGTGAAGTACTCGAAGACCGCCCCGGGTCGAGAGCGTCGACGAACACGTCGGCCGTGATGTCAGCGCCCACGGCGAGTCCCTCGGGCCGGCCCTGGTAGAGCCGCCGCTGGCGGTCGCGCACAACAATGAGCAGGCGGCCACTGTGGCGGGCGCCATATGCAGGTATGGCTACCAGCGGTTTCGCTCCGTCAGAGGCGTGAATAGGCGAAAGCTCACGATGTCATATCCACAAAAGGCCCAGGTCAGGGGCCTAAAGTGGCCGCCCAGAAATTCGTCTGGTCCGACGTGACCTTACGTGACCTTATCGGTGAGGAAAGCGCCTGCGAAGCTCTTGTCGCTGCACTAGTAGCTTCCGACTCACGGAGTCCTCCCGAAATTTCAACGCTGAGTTTTACGTCGCCTCGGTGACGGTGATCCCGATCTTCTTCATAACTCTCGCGGTGGAGGTTCGTGCTGCCAGCTATCCCATCATGCGCCGGATGGTCGCCCTGTACCGGTACAGAAAGCTTCGACGCTTCGAGTCGATTCGTGAGCGCTTCCACTGGTTGATTCGGGGCATGCTCGTTGCGTTGACGGCCCTTCTGGTCCCAGTCGTCGCCTTGGGATGGGCAGCCGAGGTCATCGGTCTCCTAGCCTTGGACAAGCGGACGATTGGTTCTTCTCAGCACTCCTTGGTCCTCATCGGGGTGGTTGCCCTTCCCACCGTGGTGTTCCTATGGGCGATCGCAATCAGGGAACGTGAGCCCACTCCGCTCGATGAGGAGCTGGATCGGCTGTCTCGGAGTCGCCGCGAGACGATCAACGGAATGAGTGAGCGTCTTCGCTCGATGGAGCGGGCGGCCAGTCGAGATGACACCAGCGATGCCGCAAAGGTCCGTCGTACGCGTCGACAGCTCGGCGCGCTGACTCGCCGAGATCAGAAGCTGACGAGTTCGACCGGCAAGGCCCGTCGGTCTCTTCAAAACCTTCGGGAGCATCAGGAGACGACGCGGCGGTGATTCGTTGTCTGACCCCGTACCACGCGAGCGGCGTGTCCCACTACCGGCGGCTTCTCGCGTGGCCGAAGTGCTGTGGTGCCTCAGCGCCCGAAATTGAGCAGGCGACGAACTCAGGGTCGGTCGGCGGGATCGGCTGCGTCGCTAGGAGGGGAGTGTGCAGTCTGGGCAGGTGCCTGTGATCTCGACGGTGTGGGTGACGTCGAGAAAGCCGTGCTCCTCGCCAGTCTTGGTGGCCCAGCGTTCCACCTGTGGTCCTTCGACTTCGATGGCGGTGCCGCATTGGCGGCAGACAAGGTGGTGATGGTGGTCGGCGCTCGCGCAGCGGCGGTAGCGGGTTTCCCCGTCGTCGCTTCGTAAGGCGTCGAGCTCCCCGGCGTCGGCGAGTGCTCGGACTTGGTTGTACACGGTGGTGAGCGCGATGTTCTCGCCTTGGGCTTGGAGCTCGGCGTGCAGTTCTTGAGCCGAGCGGAAACCATCGGAGGCTTCCAAGACGGCGGCAAGGGCGCGTTTCTGGCGCGTCGAGCGCTCTTGGGGCGCCCGACCCGGCAGACCGTCAGCGTCGGAGGTAATCACCACTAGTCAGAAGGAGGCTCAGTGGTCGTCCCAGTGGCCTTCGTGGGAGGCGTGGCGGTGCCCGTCGTGGATGTAGTCGACGTGGTCGCCGTGGGGGATGGCGACATGTCCGCAGCCTTCGCCGTGGGTGTGGTCGTGTCCAGGGTGCTCGGTGTGGGCCTCGGTGGTGCACTCGTCGAAGTGCCCGTCGTGGGCGGCGTGCAGGTGCCCGTCGTGGACGTAGTCGACGTGGTCGCCGTGGGGAACCGCGACATGCCCGCAGCCCTCACCGTGGACGTGGGTGTGGTCGGGGTGCTCGACGTGGGTGGTGGTCATTGGTGTTCCTCCTGTGAGTGTCGGATGGCGTCGTTGACGATGTGACCGACGTGGGCGTCGGCCAGTTGGTAGGTGATCTCGGTACCACGCCGGGTGGTGGTGACCAGGCCGGCTTCGCGTAGGACCTTGAGGTGCTGGGACAACAGGGGCTGGCTCACCGGTCGCCCGGAGGCCTCGAGCGAGGTCTGGAGCTCGTGGACGCAGCGCGGCCCCTCGCAGAGCTCGACGACGGTGGCCAAGCGGATGGCAGACGCCAGGGCCTTGAGCAGGTCCACCGCTCCGACCAGGCGGTCAGTCGTCTCGGTGCCAACCACCCAAATACATTAGTGCCTCCTTATATAAGGAACAAGCCATAGATCGGGTCCTTCCAGGGAGTGTATTTGCAATGGTTCCAGATACGGTCTAGGTTATCTGCAACCGATTCAGACAAGCTCCTGCGGACGCTGGATTCGCCTGGGGTTCGCAATGGGGCCGGTACGGACCATGTCGCCGACGCCGACGACGACAGCAAAGACCGGAGGACGATGTTCAGATTCGCGAAGGTGGCCGCGGCGATGGTGGGAGCCGGGGTGGTGCTGCTGCCCGTTGGATCAATCGCGACCACGGCCTCGGCGGCAACCAACGGCGTCGCCAAGGTCGCGGTGGTGGCGGGCGAGAACGAGTACGGCAATGTGACGTCCCAGATCGGTGGCAAGTACGTGAGCGTGTACTCGGTGGACTCGAACCCCAACACGGATCCCCATACCTATGAGGCCACGCCGAGCGTCGGCCAGCAGATCGCCAACGCCAAGCTGCTGATCGAGAACGGAGTCGGCTACGACACCTTCATGAGCACCCTCGCCTCGGCGTCGCCGAACTCGGCTCGCAAGGTGATCAACGTGCAGCATTTGCTGGGTCTGCCGGACAGCACGGCGAACCCACACCTCTGGTATAACCCGAGGACGATGCCGGCGGTGGCCCAGGCGCTAGCCACCGATCTCTCCAAGCTCGACCCGGCCCACGCGTCGACCTTCTACGCCAACGAGACCAAGTTCGTGGCTTCGCTCCAACCCTGGGTCCATGCCATCGCCGCCTTCAAGGCCAAGTACGCGGGGACGACCGCGGCGACGACCGAGCCGGTCGCCGACTACCTGTTGACGGCCATGGGGATCAACAACCTGACCCCGTTTCAGTTCCAGGCCGACATCATGAACGGCACCGACCCCACTCCCCAAGACGTGTCGTTGGAGAGGGGGTTCTTCACCAAGCACCAGGTGAAGGTGTTCTGCTACAACCAACAGGTCACGGACTCGCTCACGGACTCGATTCGCCAGACCGCGCTCTCGGCCGGTGTGCCGGTGGTCGGGGTGTACGAGACGATGCCGGTCCCCGGCTACGACTATCAGACGTGGATGGTGGCCGAACTCAACTCGATAGAGAAGGCCATCACCACTGGTGCCTCCACCCAGCACCTGTGAGTGTGACGACTGACCCCGTGACGGCAACCGGAGGCCCGCCGTTCCGAGACGGCACGGGAGGCGGCGCGGCGCCGGTCCTCTGGGTCGAGGACGTGAGCGTGTCGCTCGGAGGCCGCCGCGTTCTCGACCGGGTGTCCTTCTCGGTCGAGGGCGGCGAGTTCTGCGGGCTCATCGGTTCGAACGGCGCGGGCAAGACGACTCTGTTGCGGGTGATCCTCGGATTGATCCACCCCAGCAGCGGCCGGATCGAGGTGAGCGGGGGGACCCGGACCCGGCGAAGCCCGCAGATCGGCTACGTCCCCCAGAAGATCGTCCTGGAGGCGGACATGCCGCTGCGGGCCCGGGACTTGGTCGGGCTGGGTCTCGACGGGCACCGCTTCGGCATCTCCCGGCCGACGGCGAAACGTCGGCTCGTCGTGGAAGAGATGCTCGACGCCGTCGGAGCGACCCCGTTCGCGGACGCCCGCATCGGGAACCTGTCGGGTGGGGAGCAGCAACGGGTCATGATCGCCCAGGCGCTCATCTGCCGACCGAAGTTGTTGCTGCTCGACGAGCCGTTGGCCAACCTCGACATCCGCTCCGCCGCCGAGGTAGTCGAGCTCCTCGCCCGGATCGCGGCCGAACAGCGCATCGCGATCCTGCTGTCCGCGCACGACATGAACCCGCTGCTGCCCGTCATGGACCGCGTGGTCTACCTCGCCGACGGCCGGGCCGCGTCGGGTACGACCGACGCGGTGGTCCGCACCGACACCCTCAGCGCGCTCTACGGCCACCACGTCGAGGTGATCCACGTCGCGGGCCGGGTGCTGGTCGTCTCGGGCGCCGAGCACCAGGCCCACCATCCCGGTGACGCCGACCCCTTCTTGCGGGAGGCGTGATGGTTGTCGCGCTCTCCTGGTCCTCGCTGTTCGAGCCCGGATTCTTCTCCTCCGAACCGGTCCAGGTTGCTCTGGTGGTGGGTGCGCTCGCGGCGGTCGTTTCTGGGATCGTGGGAGTGTTCACGGTCATCCGGGGCCAATCGTTCGCCGGGCACGCGCTCTCGGACATCGGGAGCGCTGGTGGCTCCGCCGCCGTCTTGGCCGGAGCATCCACTCTCTACGGGTTCGTTGCCTTCAACGTGGTCGCGGCCGGCGTCATGGAACTCATCGGTATCCGCAAGCCCCGAGGGCGCGACCTGGCCACCGGCATCGTGCTCGGCGCCTCGCTGGGGCTGGCGGCGCTGTTCCTCTACGAAGACACGATCAGCTCGAGCACCACCGGGGCCACCGTGAACGTCCTCTTCGGGTCGATCTTCACATTGCCCCCCGGCATCACGACCCCCATGGTCGTTCTCGCCATCGCCTCGGTCGCGCTGATCGCCTTGTTGTACCGGCCTCTCCTCCTCAGCTCCGTGAGCTACGAGCTCGCCGCAGCGCGCCGAGTGCCCGTGCGCCTGGTGGGCGGCGGCTACCTCCTCGCGCTCGCCTTGGCCGTGTCGATGTCCGCGATCACGATCGGGGCGATCCTCTCGACGGCTCTTTTGATCGGACCCGCGGCCATCGCCCTTCGGGTGGCGACCGGCACTGGGGTCGCCATCGCGGTGGCGGCCGCGGTCGGCGTGTTCGCCTGCTGGGTAGGCACCTTGATCGCCTACGACAGCACGGTCTGGGCTGGCGGGAACGGCTGGCCGGTGAGCTTCTGCATCGTGGCCGTCATCTTCGTCCTGTACTTCGCCTCGGGCGTCGTCTCGCGCCTCCGAACGGATCGTCGACGGGCGACGACCAGCGATCAGGGAGGGGTCATCGAGCGGGTCGAGGTGGCCTGATGTTCGCCAGCTTCATGATCAACGCCTGGGAGGCGGCCACCGTCGTGGCCATCGTGGCCGGCGTGGTCGGGTTCTTCACGGTGCTGCGCGGCGCAGCCTTTGCCGCGCACTCCCTTCCCAACGGGGCCTTCGCCGGAGCGGCGGGGGCCTTCTTGATCGGGGCCAACACCATTGTCGGCCTCGGCGTGTTCTCACTCGCCGGGGCTGCGATGATCGCCGGGCTGGGCCGACGCGCCCGAAGCGACGTCGCCACCGCCCTCACGATCGTTTTGATGCTGGCTCTCGGCGATCTGTTCCTGTCGCGCACCAGCGAATACGCCCCCGAGATCTTTTCCCTGCTCTTTGGTGAGGTTCTCGGCGTCTCTGCCAGCAAGCTCGCCCCGACCGTGGTTATCGCCGCGGTGTGCATCCTCGCTGTCATAGTCCTGTACCGGCCGCTGATGCTCTCCTCGGTCGCCCCCGACGTTGCGGACGCCCGCGGCATCAACACCAGGGTGATGAATCTGGCCTTTCTGATCGTAGTGGCGCTGGTGACCACCATGGCCGTCCCCGTCGTGGGCTCCCTCCTCATCTTCAGCCTGCTCATCGGCCCGCCCGCCGCCGCCCGGTCGTTCACGAACCGACCCCCGGTGGCGATAGGCCTCTCCGTGCTGTTCGCGCTCGTCACCGTGTGGATCGCCATCGCGGTCTCCTACGAGACGAACCTGCCCATCGGCTTCTTCGTCGGCGCCATGAGCGCCTTCGCCTACACCGTGGGGCGAGCGTGGGCCGCCTGGCAGCAAGCCCGCGGTCGGCGACAACAGGGCATTCGGGGCCAGGCAAGCGTTGCTGACCTCACCGAGCAGGCCACCGCGAATGCGGCGGCCAGATGAGGCCTATGGCCAAAGCCAGAACCGACACCCCGACCTCGGTTCCGCGCAGGAAGCTTCGCGACCGCGGCGGCTACTCGCCGTGCTCATCCGTCCAGGGCGGCGTGCGCAGCTCGACCTTGAACGCCTCGTAGTAGGCCTCGTAGATGAGGTCCGATTCGCGGGCACGCTGATGGCGCAGCGCGGTCAACACCCAACCAAGTCGCTCTCGGAGGTCGGCGAAGTCCACCGCCCAGTCCGCGTGCTCGGCGATCTCGTGGCGCAGCGTTGTAATTGTCTCGCACAGCTTGCGGTACTGGAGGCGCAGTGCCCTGGCCCGGTTGCGCAACCGCGGCTGGGTCCGGGCCAGATCTGAGAGCAGGCTGTCGGGGCGCTCGGCGTTGGTTGCCTCTTCGACCACTGCCGCTTCGAGCACGCCGAGCGTCCCGAGCACGTCCTCGCGCCAACTCGCCTCTCGGCGCGGCGCCGCTTCAGAAAGGGCGGCCTCGAGGCGGTGGATCGCCTCGAGGGTGCGATCCTGATCGAGCCGGCGGGCCTCCAAGCCGCTTCGCTGATCGGAGCTGAAGCCACCGCCTTCTTCGGTTCTGCCCATGGCTCATCTCCGAGGCTTGGCGCTGCGCTGTCGTTGCAGCTCGTCATCGAGGCGCTCGATAGTGGCCCGGAGGGCGGCCAGCTCTTCTTCGAGGGCAAGGACGCGTTTGACCCCGGCCAGGTTGAGTCCGGCCGTGGTCAAGTCAGCGATGAGCCGTAGACGATCGACATCCTCGCCGCTGTAGCGGCGCGTCCCTCCAGCGCTACGAGTCGGTTCGAGAAGACCTTCACGTTCGTAGATGCGGAGCGTCTGGGGATGGAGGCCGGCGAGCTCGGCGGCGATTGAGATGGCGAAGACGCCATGGTTGGTGTCGGGCCACTCCATTAGAACCTCCAGAAGGAGTCGAGCAGGTCGGAGAACAGGCGAAGAAGCCCTCCCTCGTCGGCACTTCCAGCGTCGGCTCGAACCGGAGCTGGCACCTGGTTTCCACGTTCGACGCGCACCGGCCCCGCTCGCAGCGGAGGTTCCTCCACAAGAGGGGCTCCACCCAGCACAACGGGAGGATCCGTGGGATTGACCCGCGCCGGGCTGCTCGGATCGGGCGCCGGGCGCGCGACGACGGTGATCGGTCTTGCACCACCAACGTCTCGACCGCTGGCGTGGCGAACGCGTTGAGCCGGATTGGTCAGGACCTCGTAGGCCTCGGCGATCTCGCGAAAACGCGCCGTCGCCTCGGGGTCTTCGGGGTGGGTGTCGGGATGGGCGCCGTAGGCCAGGCGGCGGTAGGCCTGGACGATCTCGGCTTGCGAGGCGTCCGGTCCCACCTCGAGGCGTCGGTAGTAGCGCTCGTTGGGTTTCGGTGTGGCCATAAGAATCGCAGTCGAGTCTTGACAGATCTTCTAAGTGGTACTTACCATAACATCTCAGTAGTGCCCCGCCAAGTACGGCGGGGAGGATTGGGACATCAGGTGGTCCACGGTGAAAGGAGGAATGCCATGCTGATGCGCACTGATCCCTTCCGTGAGCTCGATCGGCTCACCCAGCAGGTGTGGGGGAGCGTCGCACGCCCGAGTGCGATGCCGATGGACGCCTATCGCCTCGGCGACGAGTTCATCGTCCACTTCGATCTGCCGGGCGTCGACCCCGACTCCATCGATTTGGAAATCGAGCAGAACGTGCTCACCGTCCGAGCGGAGCGCCCCGCCTTAGGGGGGGAGGGGGCCGAGATGCTTGTGACCGAGCGCCCGACGGGGACCTTCACCCGCCAGCTCTTCTTGGGCGAGACGCTCGACTCCGAGCATCTGGAGGCCAACTACAACGCCGGGGTGCTCATCTTGACCATCCCGGTGCACGAGGCGGCAAAGCCGCGCAAGCTCTCCATCACCTCGAGCGACTCGAACAAGCAGCTGACCGCCGCCTCGTAAGAGCCTGGCGAGGGTGAGCCGCCTACGCCCTCGCCGGGGCCGTACCCGGATCCGCCGCAGCGTTCTCGACCTCTCGTTTCCGTTTGACGCGCCGTCGAGGAGGTCCAGAGATGGTCAGCAGCGAACTCATTAACAACAACCAACCTCAATCTGAAATCGACTTCGCTGGCGAGGCCGCACGGTTGCTGCGCGACTGGAGTGCTCTGGTGCGGAGGCTCCCGCAGCTGATCAGCACCGACGACCGCAAACAGGCTGTCGGTACCCTCGTGAGCTGGTACGCAGACGTCTCCGAGGACGAGGCCAATTCGGCCGATCCCCCGCTCGAAGGGCTCGACGCCCTCATCGACGAGCTTGCCGAAGCCGCCGTGCCAGTCGAGATTCATGCCGAACTTGCCCAGGCACGTTGGGCCGTCCGGGTGGCAGAGGAGCTGGTTCGATGGCGAAGCTCTCTTTATGAATCGGGAGAAGGCACTCGTGAAACGGCCGACGCCACCAACCGCCTCGAGCTTGCGATCGAAGGGGCGCGTCGTCAGCTCGGCTGGAACGAAAGTCCGGCTGACGCGAGTGAAGAGTCGGATTGAGGAAGGGGGTCAGCACGCAAACGCACCTGCGCGGACCTTCTTACCCGCGGTCGCGGGCCACCCGCCGCAACGTCGACACGATGTCACCTCCACCAAAGGCCCAGGTCAGAGCAAAGTGGGATCCCAAATCGCGTCGCTTCGTCGACCTGGCCTTAGGTGACCTTATCGTTCACATGGCTAGTGAAATGGGGGCCAAGGGGCGACCTGATCAGCGTCTTGTAGCAGATTGCGAGTTCAGGTGACTCGCCAGGAAGTCCTGTCCGCGGTGGCACGGGCTTGCCGGGTCGGGCAGTTCATAGGGGTAGGTCTGTTGGGGCCTGCGAACCTCAGAGCGCGCTTCTGTCAACCCTGATGCGAGGCCGCCATCAAGTCGGCGAGGTCCTCTGGCTCGAGCATGGACGGCGGCACGTCGGGCCCCCACGCGTAGAGCGCGCGGAGCGACGGTTCCCATGTTCCCGGTGTCCACAATTGGTCGTCGGTAATGGTGTCCATGTCGGAGTAGTACTCGGAGAAATTCCCCGCAGGATCTCGCAGGTACCAGAAGAAATTAGAGCCGATGAAGTGACGCCCAAGCCCCCAGACGTGTCGCTCGGGATGCCCTTCGAGCATGCGCATGGCTCCTCGCCCGACCTCGTCGACGTCTTCGACCTGCCAGGACGTGTGATGCAGGAATGCCACCGGGAATGGTTGGAGCAGCAGGTTGTGATGGTCGGTGGAGCATCGCAAGAAGGCGGCGGCTCCTCGGACCTGGTCACTTACTTTGAACCCAATGCCATCGACGAAGAAGCGTTGCGAGGCTTCGGCGTCGGACGTGCCGATGACAACGTGACCCAATTTGCGGGGGCGGATCGGTACTTCGCGGAATATGCCTGGTGCGCGAGTGTTCAGTCGGTCAGAACGCCCTGGCCCGTTGTGCGCCTCCCTCGCGGCCGGATCCTGTGAGATTCGGGGGAGGACCTTGATCACGGCGCGTGTGCCACTGTGAGACTCGAATGCGTTGACACCGGCAGCGTCCCGTTGGACGGTGATCCCAAGCCTGGTGAGCTTCTTGTTCGCACGATCGAGGTCGTCGTGATCGTCGACTCCGATGCACAGCTCGATCAATCGACGGGAAGGGCTCTCGACGATGTGAAGCTGCTCGCCGCCGTCAGTGGTTGAAAAGATCGCGCCGTCACGCGACAGGCCGAACTCTTCGTAGTAAGCAGAGGTCTCTTCGACGTTGGGAACGCCGATCGTGATCGATGCCAATCGGTGCAGTGCCACGACTTCCTCCTCAGCGGGCCGGCCGGGCAGCCGGATCGTCGAATGTCATGGATGTTCCTTCGCGGGGTTTTGGCACCAGTTTGTCAGGGTGCCGATGCCCTCGATCGTCGTGGTTATCACGTCGCCAACAACGAGGAACCTGAGAGTTGCGGCACCAACCCCTTCGGGTGTGCCGGTGAAGATGAGATCTCCCGGACTGAGAGTGAGGACGCCGGAGAGGTAGCTGACAAGTGCCGGGATGTCGAAGATCAGATTCGAGGTGCGATCCTCCTGGCGTCGCTCCCCGTTGATGTCACATGTGATGCGAAGGTCACCGGGGTCGGCGAAAGATTCGGTTGAGACGACGACCGGGCCGATCGGTCCGTAGGTGTCCCGCGACTTGCCCAGATCGAAATGAGGGGGCTCGGCCGCAAATTGCAGGGCACGGTCGGAGATGTCCTGGCCCGCGGTGAGACCACCGACGTGGCCCCATGCGTCCTCGTACCGGATGTTGCGGCCCCCGCGGCCGATCACGGCGACGAGCTCTGCCTCGTAGTCATCGGCCGTTCCGCCGAGGATGACGGGGTCCCTGGGTCCGGCGAGACAGCTCGGGAACTTTGTGAAGATAAGCGGGGAGTCCGGCAACTTCATGTTGGACTCGTCCGCATGCGACCGATAATTCAGGCCGACTGCGAAGACGCTCTTAGGCGAAGGGATCGGCGGTCGGACATCGGCGTCGCTGAGGTTCCCATCGGGTGCCGCGCCGGCGAGGGCTCCCGCTGCTCCATGGAGTTCGTCGAGCCGTCGCCACGCGTCCATCGGGTCGACAGGTATGGTCCCGCCAGTCACCCTCGACGCGTCGAACCAGCGCCCGTCGGAGTCGACGAGGGCGGACCGACCCTCCACGTTGGCGAATCGGAACGTCAAGGTTCGTCCTTACCGTCTGGCGCGTCCCAGGCCATGGACGCCGAGACCCAGTGGGTCAGCTGCTCCGCCTGGTCGTTGCGGTGGAGGTGTCGTGGTGGTGTCACGAACGTCGCGTAGGGCCGGCAGCGCACCAGGACGCGGCCTTCCTCCTCTCCCATGGCCTTGACCACGGGGCGGAGCTCGGGCCCCAGCGGTTCACCCGACATACGTTCGGCTACGGCCATCATCACGTCGACCAGCAAGTCAGCGTCGTCGTCGATTACCGCGTTGCAATAGACCTGTAAGTAGGAGAAGGGCCAGGTCTCGTCGAGTATGCACAGGCTGATCTTGCCGTTCCGCGCAACGGCCTTGGCCTTGGCGCGATCTGCCATGGTCGCTACGAACAGGTCGTCATTGTCCCCTGGGATGTAGTACACCACCGACATCGCGGGCCCGTCCGACCGCCGCCCGTACCCGAAGATGCAGGTCCGGTGCGTCCGCACGAACGATCTCCGCTCAGAGGGCAGCATGTCCCGATCGGTCGGCGCCTCGAACGGATCCTTCGACATCGGCAGGAGACCTACGGATGCACCGTCTCCGCCTTGGTTCGTGATTCCACTTGCAGCGCTCATGCGCATGACCTCCCTACTTGGAAATGTCGATTGACAGGAACAATGTGATCGCATGTCCATCCCGGCAAGCCGAGTGACCGACAGGGGACAACGCTGGCGCTCGATCTGGTCCGGAGCTGCATGCCGCTCAGTCCGCCGCACCGAGGTAGAGGCGGCCGATGTCACGATCCGAGAGGAGCTCTGATCCCGAGGCGGCGAGCCGCACCACGCCCCGATCGAGCACCGCCCCGTGGTGCGCGATCTCCAATCCCGAGCGAGCGTTCTGCTCGACCAGCAGGATGGTTCGACCCGAGGCATTGAGCTCGGTCAGGAGGTCGAAAACCCTGTGGCGCGCCCTCGGTTCGAGGCCGATCGACGGCTCGTCGAAACACAGCACGGTCGGGTCGAGCATCAGAGACCGTGCGATCTCCACGATCTTCTGCTCGCCGCCTGACAGCGACCCGGCATAGGCACGACGCCGCTCCCGGATGATCGGGAACTTCTCGACGAGCTCATCGATCCGATCGGCCACCGCAGACCGGTCGCGGCTGATGTGGGCGCCCATCAGCACGTTGTCCCACACTGACATGGCAGGGAACAGACAGCGGTCTTGCGGAATGTGGGCGACGCCACGCTCGAGGATCTTTCGAGGTGACAAGCCCGATATATCGACGTCGTTATGCCGTACCCGACCTCGGCTCGGGGTGATGAGACCGCTGACAACGCGCAGAACAGTCGACTTTCCTGACCCGTTAGGCCCGACGAGGCAGGTGATTTCGCCCGCAGGTACGTGCAGGGACAGGCCACGGAGCACGTCGCCCCGGCCGTAGCCGGCGACGACGTCCTCGAGGTCCAGCGCGTCGCTCACGTCAGTCGCCCAGGTAGGCATCGAGTACCCGCGGGTCTTCCTGCACTGCTTCCGGAGTGTCGCAGGCGATGGGCCGGCCTCGGTCCAACACGACGATCTGCTCGCACAGGCTCATCACGAACGACATCTCGTGCTCGACGATGAGGAAGGTGACCCCCTTTTCGTTGCGGCTGCGCACGTGGGCTCCCACCGTCTCTTTCATCACCGGACTAATGCCCGCCGTTGGCTCGTCGAGCAGGACCAAGGACGGTTCATCCATGAGGACGGAGGCAAACTCGAGGAGTTTGCGCTGGCCGTAGGAGAGCACACCGGCGGGTCGATGGGCGTAGTCAGCCAGGTTGAATTCGGCGAGGAGCTCCAGCGCTCGGCCGGCCTCCGCGACGGATGCCCGGGAACCGAACAGCCGGTACCTCGGTGAGGACCCGATCCTGCACAACGTCGAGACGATGCACCTGGTAGACGACGCCGTCCGCAGGGCCGCACTCTCGCATCGTGATGGCCTCGTATTCAAGCGGGTTGACGTGGGTGAGGTGGAGAGAGCAACGACGCGCTGAGCGATCCAGTGGCGGGGGTCGGCTTCCACCTCGAGCGCCAGCTCGTCGAGCTCGGCGCCCGTCGCAGCCGGGCCGATCACCAATCCCTTGCCGCCCGAGCCGGCGGCTCCAAGGACACCTGGGTGATCGGAGGCGGGAGCTCCTTGCCAGTGCTCCCTGTTGCACGCCGAGCTCGCTGTCCGACGCCGGCCCGACGTCCATGGGGGCCCAGCCTGGAACGGGACGACCTGGCCCTGGCTGGAGTTCACGACCAGCCCCCCTCCCGGAGGGCCACCCGGGTGAGGCCACCGGGTAACACCCAGATCTCATCTCCGTCGTTCACGGCGAAGGGGCGCAGATCGACATGCCGGCGCGCCATGGCGTTGTCCACCCAGCACAGCAACAGCAGGAAAACGCGCTGCAGTGACCCGCGCCCTCTTGAGCCGGGTCGCTGAATCCATCTTCTGGGTCGGCCGCTACGTGGAACGGGCCGAAGGGACGGCGCGGATCCTTGACGTCTCGGTGTACCAGGCCCTGGAGCACGGCGACGCCGAGGGTTCACACGCGGCCCGTCGCCTTCTGGCCGTCATGGGCTTGCCCGACTCGGGGACGGAGACCCTCTGGCAGGCGACCGAGCGCCTGGCCTCCGACCCCGAGAGCCGGTCCTCAATTGCCGGTGCCCTCGCCGCAGCCCGCGAGAACACCCGCGCCGTGCGCCATGTCGTGCCGGTGGAGTTCTGGGAGCACATCAATGCGACCTGGGCGGAGCTCCCGCTGCACTGGGAGGCCGGCCGCCTCGCTGGGCCCGCGTTCTACCTCTCCTTCGTGAAGACGCAGTGCGCCGGCATGATGGGCCTCGCCGACACGATGATGAGCCGAGATCAGACCTGGCTCTTCTTCACCCTGGGCCGGTGTCTCGAACGGAGCGATGTGGTCGCCCGTCAGCTCGCCACGGTGGCCTTCAATCTGGTGTTCGACAGCGGCCTCGTCATGCTGCTGCGCTCCTGCGGCGGCTACGAGCCGTACCTGCGCCTGTCTCAGGGCGTCGTGGAGCCGGGTCGCGTCTTGGATTTTCTTCTGCGCGACCGGCTCTTCCCGCGCTCCGCGTTCGCCTCGCTCACCCTGGCGGAGGAGTGCCTCGACCAGATCAATGCCGGGCGCGAGGGGGCGTGGGACGACGCCCGCGGATTGGTCGGCCTGGCCCGGGCCGAGCTCGAGTACTCAGCTCCGGCGACGCTTTCCCGCGATCTGGAGACACGGCTGGAGCGGTTGCAGGCTTCGATCTCCTCCGTCAGTGACGCGGTGACGAGGCGGTACTTCGCGCAGGAAGTTCCGCTGCAGTGGAGGCAAGGGGGTGGCGGGTGAGCCGCACGGACGGATGGCGGCTACAGGTTTCGCACGAGACGCGATTCGACTACGACGCCCCGGCACGGGCGTCCTATAACGAGCTGCGTCTCACTCCACGCACCGAGCTACGCCAGACCGCGCTCGAGACGAGAGTGGTGACGGTGCCGGCGGCTCCCCAGTATTCGTACCTCGATTACTGGGGTACTCATGTGGTGGCCTTCAACGTCGATCGCGGCCACGAGCTGTTGACGATCACGGGCAACTCCCTTGTCGACACCCAGAATTCCGACGAGCCCGACGACTGCACGTGGGAAGACGTCTCCGACGCCTCGGCGACCATGGCCGACCACCTGTCACACCACCTCTACACAGCCCCTGGACCGGAGTTATTGGAGATCGCCGGGCGCTTGCGGGCGGATCGCCCGCTCCGGACGGCGCAGCGCATCATGGCCGTCACGCATCAGTCATTGCGCTACAGGCGCGGTATCACGTCGGTGCACACGTCCGCCAACGAGGCTTACACCGACGGCGCAGGTGTCTGCCAGGACTTCGCTCACCTCGCGCTCGTCCTCACCAAGTCGGCCGGTATCCCGTCTCGCTACGTTTCGGGCTACTTCCATCCGGATGCGAACGCTGCCATCGGCGAGGTGGTCACGGGCGAGAGCCATGCATGGATTGAGGTGTGGACGGGTCGCTGGTGGGGCTACGACCCGACGAACGACTGCCCGGTGGGGGAGCGTCACGTCGCGATAGGGCGCGGACGCGACTATGGCGACGTCCCACCAGTCAAAGGGATCTACGCCGGCAACGCCGAGAACACCATGCGAGTGGCGGTGCGCATGGAGAGGGTCCACTGAGCGTGAGCGTGACGCGTGACGGCCCGACTCACCCGAATTGGAGGACTGGTCGGGACACAGCGGGTTGAACGCCGGAACTACAACGTACTTCCACCTGACCGCGAGCGCAGTCGCTGGGCTCGAGTATTGCGTTCGGCCCTTCCAGTGTGACGACTTCCCTGACCTTATCGAGAGGGACAGAGAGGGATCGTGAGGGAACCTGAGTGGATCTCAACGCCTGCAGCAGGAAAGGCCTCGGAAAGGACCTGGCCAAAACACTGAGAGCCAGACCTTCGCAATGTAGAGGCGGAGGGTTCGAGTCCCTTCATCTCCACCAGATGGGCTTGACCCCATTCAGTGGACCACTTTTTAGGACAAAGTGGCCGGCTGGGTGGGTGTTGAGTGCAACGCCTCGAACTCGATCGGGGTGAGATAGCCGAGCGAGCTGTGTCGGCGGTCGCAATTGTAGAAGTGCTCGATGTAATCGGCCATGGCGATGGCCAGCTCGAGGTTGGTCCGCCACTTCTGGCGGTTCAGCAGTTCGATCTGCATTGAGCCCCAGAACGACTCCATGGGGGCGTTGTCGTAGCAGTCCCCGACGGTTCCCATGGAGCTGATGAGCCCGAGGCGGCGGACGTTCTCGGTGAAGGCCCATGAGGTGAACTGGCTGCCGTGGTCAGAGTGGATCACCGTGCCGGGTCGGCTCGGTCTCGAATCGGATGCCTTGGCCAAGGCGTCGTTGACCAAGGCGGATTCGCAGCGCCGGTCGATGGCCCAGCCGACCACTTTGCGCGAGTAGAGGTTGAGCACGACGCAGCAATAGAGCTTGCCTTCGCGCGTGGGGTGCTCGGTGATGTCGGTCAACCACAGCTCGTTGGGGGCAGAGGCTGTGAACTGACGCTGAACCAGGTCTTCACACGTCGGTGCGTTCTTGAGGTTCTTGTAGCCCTTCTTGGGGCCCGGAAGGCCTTTGAGGCCCAGCTCACGCATGATCCGCTTGACCAGCTTGGTGTTGACGATGAGCCCCTGTTCGATTTCGAGGGCGGCCTTGACCCGCAAGATGCCATAGGTGCCCCGCGAGCGAGCATGGATGTCCGCAATGGCGTCCGCGAGCAGGAGGCGCCGGATCTCGCGGTCGTTGGGCTTGCGGAACTTGATGTCGTAATAGGTGGAGCGATCGAGGCCGACGAGCTGGCAGGCGAAGCGCTCGGAGTAGCCCAGGTTGTTCAGCCCTCGGACAACCTGGAACCTGCTTTTGGGTCAGCACCACCCTCCTCGAAGAGCGCGCTGGCCGCCTTGACCGCCTTGAGCTCGGCCTCGAGCTCTTTGACCCGGCGCCGGGCGGCCAAGAGAGGGTCAGCCTCGTAGCTCTTGAGGCCGGGCCGCTGACCGGCATCGATCAGCGCCTGGCGCCGCCACTTGTAAAGCGTGACCCCGGCGATGCCCAGCTCGGCAGTCAGATCCTTGACTGCCTCGCCGGCGAGCATCCGCTCACATGTCTGACGCCGAAGGTCGGCTGGATAGTGCCTTGGCATATCTGGCTCCTGGTGATCAGGGCCAAATTGTCATATAGGTGGTCCACTTTTTGGGGTTCAGGTCAAGACCTTCATCTCCACCAAGGGCCCTAGTCAGAGGCCTGAAGTGCAATCCCCAACTACGTCCAGCGTCGGCATGTGTTCGAGACCTTGCGATCCATGCCATCGCTCATGCGTTACACAGACGCAGCTGCAGTCCGCCGTCAGGAGGGATCCCGCGCTTTTCAGATCGGATCAGCAGAAACTTTCGAGTCATCGACCGCCTGATTCGCAGCAAAAAGGCCAGGTCATATCCCGAGCTGGGGTGTCCTCTGCTCATCGATGTACCTTGCTATTTCGCCGTATTTGGCTACTTTGTGGGCACGAGCTCTGGCCATGAACCCCAAGCGTCAAAAGTATTACGGCAAGCAAATCCTAGGAACGACACAATCGAAGTTGGGATAGCAAGTACCGCCGGAGTTCGCGCACGAAAGGGTGTACATGAAGCTTTCACCCGATTTGGTCCTTGAACTCGCACCTGGGATCCGCACTCGACGGGACCACGCGGGACACGTCATAGTCGACTCCCCAGTGGGAACCATCGTCGACATTGGCCCGAGGGGCTTCGGTGTCTTGGCCCTGTTCGCGGAGCCAATACGTCTCGGCGAAGCGATTGAGCGGCTGGACCGTGAGCACGCCCATTCCACCGACTTCGCGCCGATTCTAAGCGTCCTCAACATGCTCATCGAAGAAAGCGCACTGGTCTCGCCGGATGCTGAGCGAGCCCCGACGAGCGGGTGGGCTGATCCCGTAGAGCACGCTCGCATGCTCTACGACGAGCGCAGGACCGGTGACTACTTGGCCGCCCTAGCAGCGGCAGTCCGTCCCGACGATGTGGTGCTCGACATCGGCACCGGGAGCGGAGTTCTGGCCCTGGCGGCTGCCCGAGCGGGTGCTCAATGCGTGTACGCCGTTGAAGCCAGCGACATAGCGGAGGTCGCCGACAGGGTATTCGCGCTCAATGGCGTACGGGACAAGGTCACCCTCCTCCCTGGCTGGTCGCGTGTTATCGAGTTGCCCGAACTGGCGGATCTCCTCGTGGCTGAGGTCATCGGCAATGAGCCACTCGAAGAGGAGATCCTTGAGACCATGCTCGATGCCCGTCGTCGATTGCTCAAGCCGGGAGCCCGTATGATCCCCGATGCGCTCACTCTGTTGGTGCGACCGGTCTTGCTGCCTGAAGCCGAGGTCAGACAGCGCACCTTCGGCGGATCAGCGGTGGAGCGTTGGCGAGCGCTCTACGGGATTGACTTCACCCCGTTACTCGAAGCCGCGATTCCCGGCCCGACCCACACGATCACCGAGGGCGAGGTGGTCGCGACGTGGGCGCCGGCCGGTCCACCGGTAGAGCTAACCAGGGTGGACCTCACCACCTTCGAGGAGCCATCAGTGCGTGCGTCGACCGACCTCGTCGTCGAGCCACCCGGCGAGGTGAACGGCGTTGCTCTGACATTCCGCGCCGAGTTGTACGCGGGTATCTCCCATACCCTCGATCCGTGGACCTGGCCGGCGTCGAGTTGGGCGACCTCGGTGTGGGTCTTCTCCGATCCGATCGAAGTCAACGCTGACTCCGTGTTGCGGGTCGAATATCACCGTCGGGTTCCCGGAGTTGCCGACGGGCTCACTTGGGAGCTCCTGAACGGACGCCAATGACGATCACATAGCCGTCCCCGGGCGGCGCGCTCGTGACGAACCAGAGTGTGCTGACGCCCTGCTACAGCTCCTTGCAATACCACCTCGTCGCGGTCCCAGCGGGACAATCCTCGAGCACACCGATCGTTCGGTAACCCAGACGGTCGTAGAAGTCGCCGATCAGGATGTCATAGGTCAAGCCCATGATGAGCCCACACCCTCGGAGTCGTGCTTCATGCTCCACCTTTGCCATCAACGCTCGCCCGATGCCACCGTTCCTCTGTGTCTTATCGACCCACACGACATGAAGCTGACAGCCCCCGCCCCACATCGCACCTGATGCTCCGGCGACGACCGCTCCATCTTTGCGTACAAGAACCGCGAACTCCTTCTCGTCGCCGACACCGGCGGCGTCGATGGCGGCCCGCGCCATGTGATCCTCCAAGAATGCGAGAACCAACGGATCGGGCTCATCCTCGAACTCGACGCGGTACGAGTCGTCCAGCGCTACTCCGGCCAACATGCCGCCGCCTAGGTCGCGAGCATCTGTTCGAGAAGGCTCGAGTCGTCGAAGTAAGCGCGCACTGCCTTGATCTTGGCCTGCTCGAAGTCGGCAACGGCGGCCATACCCAGCAGGAGTTTATGGTTATTGGGCTCGATCACCACGGCTTCTTCGATAACGAATGGCCCCGTAAAGGTCCCGGCAACGCGGAATTCTGCCAGTCCGCGGCTCCCGAACACGTCCAGGGTATCGAACTGGATGTCGACATCGGAGAAGGCCGATTCACGGAAAGAAAGATTCTTCTGAAGATCCGACAGGCCCACGGCCAGCATGTTGGGTGTCCAAACGGTCACGTCATCAGTAGCCAACTGATCCAGGTTCGCGATGTTGTCGTCAGTGGGTGAGATGAAGATCTCGATGGCGCGCCGCAAGGTGGCGGCGCGAGGGTGCTCGACCATGAATACTCCTCTGGATTGGGACGGTGCTAGGCGCCGAGGACCTTCTGCTTGGCGGTGGCGAATTCATCGTCGGATAGGGCACCCGACTCGTGCAAGGACGCAAGGCGCTCCAGTTCGCCGGCTGCATCGTCGGCGCTCGGTGCAGGCGGCGGGGGAGCGGGCGGCGGGGCCTCGGCGTAGGCCGTCTCATCCTGATAGGCCTCCTCTTGGGGGGCGCGGTTTCTCCCTGCTGCGTAAGCCATGCCCCCGGCGACCATCATGGTTCGGCGACGAGTCCTTCGACGCACCATTCCCATGCGTATTACCTCCTAACCTTCTCGTCCCATTTGACCGTCAGCGCTCGCGACGATCTTCCCTTCGGTCCTGGCGGTCATCCCTTCGGTCTTCGCGTCGGTCCTGCCGGCGGTTCACCCCGTGGGCGACGACGGCCGCGGTGCCCACCACTGCCGCCGTGCGGGCAACGGGAGCGCCGATGACGCCTCTGCGGGCAGCGCGGGCTGGTCGAAGTGGCATCTCAACCTCCTTGAGTTATCTCGTCCGCCTCCAATGCGGCGAGGATGGCTTGGATCGGTATCCGTCCGCTGGCGATGAGCTGACCGCCCGAGCGGCGAGCGGCAGAGGCAAACGGAGCGGCCCAGGTGTTCTCCCAAACGAGCACGCCCGCCACGGTCCCTGGTTTCATCGCCGCCGCGAGGTTCACGATGTCCTCGGCCGCGAGCAAGTCGGCTAATTGCGTTTCGGCCCTGCGGAGTTCGTCGAGCTGGTCGAGGTCCTCGATCTCCATGCCTTCGATTTGTCCGTTCTCGTCCTTGGCCACGATCAAGAGGTCCAAGAGGCGGACGATTCCGGCGTCGACCAACTTGGCCAGTTCGGCCGCCATCTCTCCGGTGAAGTGCGACTGGCCGGGTGGGAACTCGACAACCAGGTAATCGACTGGCCCCACTTCGTCCAACTCGTTGTCAGCCATGGTCTGTCTCCGTTTCTCACTCTACGATTCGGACGAGATGGGCAGAAGGGGTTCGCCAGCTCCATTCGGTTGGTTCTCCGTGCTCGCGCTTATCCGTAGGGTCACGGTCCACTCTTTGTTCTGCCTCATTGCCGTGAAATCAGGCTGGGAAATAACTCTCTCAGTATGCGGTTCACGCGTTGTTGGGTCATCACCCCGCAGGGGGTGATTCAGCGGGCGAACCGAGCCAGCTGCAACGGACCCCGCGGCATTCGCGGCCGTCGCACGATGAGGCGGGTTACCCGAAGCGCACGCAGCCGTGATCTTGGTACCCGTCTAATGAGGCTGATCGGGTCGCTCGCCGGGATCAGCTTGGTCACGTCGAGACTCCATGGCGGCTCGCACGGTGGGTGCAACCCCAGCAGGACCCAGCGCAACGGCAATCCCGGATGCATCCATGACATCACGCACGCGGCCATGAGCCCGGGCGACGACGAGCCGGACCTCGAGCAGGGTGAGCCGTTCGAGGAGCTGCAAAAGAACCGACGATGCCGTCGTATCGAGGAAGGTGATAGCCCCGGCGTCGAGCACCACGGTGTCGACCAGGTCCGGCGACGCTCGGACGAGTTCCAAGATGTCGTCGCGAAGCCGACGGCAATTGGCGAAGAACAATGGCGCGTCGAACCTGTACACGATGACTCCCGGAATTGTGACGACCCCATTAGAACGCTCGATATCCCGAAACGAGTCATCGTCGGGGACGTACCCGAGCACCGCCCGATGCGGCAAGGTAGCGTGGTAGACGAGAGCTACCAGCGAGACTCCGACGGCGATGAGCAGCCCCTCGAGGACACCGAAGGCCAGCACACCGACAAGCGCGATGAGCCCCATGACGAAGTCTTCGCGTCGAATCTGCCACGCCCGTCGCAAGCCGGCAATGTCGAAGAGCCCGCTGACGGCGACGATCACAACCGCTCCGAGAGTCGCCGCGGGCAGGTTCTTGAAGACCGGCGTTAAGAAGAGCAGGGTGAGTCCGACAACGACAGCGGCCACGACCCCGCTCAGTTGCGTTCGTGCACCGGCTTCGCTCGCGGAAGCTGTCCGGGAGAAGCTGCCGTCGACCGGGAATCCCTGAAAGAGTCCGGCCCCTAAATTGGCTACCCCGATCGCGACGAGCTCTCGGTTCGGGTCTACGGCATAACCAAGTCGGTCTGCCATTGCCTTGGCAACGGCGATCGATTCGACGTAGCACACCAGCGCAACCCCCAACGAGCTGAACGCCAGGCTGCCGAGGTCGTGAATTCCGACCTTGGGGACCTGCAACGAGGGCAGTCCGCTCTGGACCGTGCCGGTCACGGACACGCCGTGAGCGGATAGGTCGAACAAGCTGGCTGCTGTGATGGCCAGTGCGACGACAATGAGCGCCGCAGGCCAGCGCGGGGCGAAGCGACGCAGGAGCACCAACGACCCGGCTGACAATGCAGCAACGAGCACCGTCAGTCCCTGGATCTTGCCAAGGTTGGTGATCGTGTGCGCAATGAGCTGGAAGAACGTGTCTCCACTTACGCTGTAGCCAAAGATTTTTCCCAACTGGCTGGCCATGATCACCAGAGCCGCCCCGGTGACGTAGCCCGAAAGGACCGGTTGGGACAAGAAGTTCACCACGAACCCACCGCGCAGCAGGCCTCCGAGGATGCAGATGCCACCAACCAGCAGGGCAAGCGTCGCAGCCAGGGCGAGCGCTTGGGTCGCGCTCCCGTGGCTCAGGGGCTCGATCACTGTCGCCGTCAGCACGGCGACGGTCGCCGTCGCCCCGAGGGCCAGCTGCCGCGAAGAGCCGAACAGTGCATAGGCCAGGATCGGCACGAAGCTCGCGTACAGTCCGTTGACCGCTGGGAGACCAGCCAGCTCGGCATACGCCATTCCCTGGGGAACCAACAGTGCAGCCACAGTGATCCCGGCGGTCAGATCTCGGACCATGAGGCGAGAAGGGCCGCCGCGCAATTGCTCGATGATCGGGAACGCGGTGTTGAGGTTGTGCCTCATCGCCGAGCCTCTTCGCCCAGACAGATGCGACGGAGACCAGAGCCAATCGTGTCCCCGTCTGGCCGCGTCCCCCTCTGTCGTTCGTTGCCGTTCCACCTGGCGCTAAGTCGCCCGGAACGGCCAAGCTCGAGAGGCGGCCTCACCGATCGCACCATCGAGAACTAGCCGCGGGCTGTTGCCGGGCGCATCTGGCTCTCTGTGTCAGCCAAGTCGGCCCCGTTCGCATCGACCACATCGCGGAGCAGCCCAACGCCCCGAGGTTGACGTCGGGTCCGCGAACTCACCTCGTAGGCCGTCGGGGTCCATGAGGAAAAGGTTGGATCATTCCTCGTCATTTTTAGCCACCCGCACGGCGACCAGTTCGAGTCCCAGAGCCCGGACGCGTTCGATGACCCCGTGCAGCGCGGCCTGGTCCGGGACGGTAGCCCGCAAGGTGGTCAACCCTTCTTTGGTCGAGACCTCGAGATCATCGAAGGCCGCCGACAGGGCCCGGCCGGCCTCGCCCCTGAAGGTGATCACGTAGGTGGTTGGTTCCATTTCCCCTGGACATTGTGATCTGTGCTGCCCCACACGTCGTCACCCTCACCCGGGTGATTCGGAGCTCGGTTTGGTACGCTTTTGCAGGTGATCGGCACCAAACCGGCCGTGACGAAGTTCATCCGACCCCCCTTGCCGCACACCCTGATCCGAAGGCCGGACCTATTAAGCCGCGTGGATGCGGCCATGCGGTTTCCCTGCACGTTGGTGGCCGGCAGCCCAGGCGGGGGGAAAACCGTGCTGCTGTCGTCCTGGGTCGCAGAGCGGCCCGAAACTCGGTGCGCTTGGCTCTCGTGCGATCGCTGGGATCGTGACGAGTTCCGGTTCTGGACGTCCGTTGCAACTGCGTTCGGCACTGTCGAGCCAGGAGGCGCTTCCGATGCGCTCGACCTCCTCGTCGAGGGCCCCGACGACATCGGAGACGTCGTGGCCTCGCTAGTCAACGAGATGGCTCTGTGGTCCGGCCCCACGTGGCTCATCATCGATGACCTGCACGTCGTCGCCCCCTCCGCTCTTGGCGGACTCGCTACCTTTGTCGAGCGGCTCCCCTCGACTGCGCATATCGTGATCGGTACACGCGTCGACCCCGTATTGCCGGTCCAGCGTTGGCGGACCCGGGGCCAATTGGCCGAGATCAGGGACGCTGACCTCCGCCTGGAAGAGGACCAGGTCAGCTCCTTCATGCACCAGTACGGCCTCGATCTTTCCCGCAGCGACGTGCACACCTTGACCACAAGGACCGAGGGATGGCTGGCCGGAGTCCAGTTGGCGGCGCTTTCACTTCAGCACGACCCCGACGACCCATCCTCGTTCATCGGACGCCTTGCCGGAACCGAGCGTGTCGTAGCCGACTTCCTCATCGAAGAGGTGCTTGATCAGCAATCCGCAGAAATGGTGGAGTTCTTGGAAGCAACCTCAGTTGTCGATGAGTTCGACGTCGAGTTGGCAAACGCTCTCCTCGGTGACGAGCACGGCGCACATCTCCTGCGACAAGCGATGAACTCGGGACTCTTTGTCACGGCTGTTGGACGGGATCCGCCCCGATATCGCTACCACCAGCTCTTTCAAGAGCTTCTACATGCCCAAATGGCATCTGAGGATCCAGCTCGAGCGAAGGCACTGCACTTGCGGGCCGGAGTGTGGTACGAGAAGACAGAGTCCTACGCAGCAGCGGTGGACCAGTTCGTGCAGGCCGGTGACCTCGAACGAGCCTTCGGGATCTTGCACGACCACCTGGCACACGAATGGTTCCCCGGCCGAAGTGCAAATGTGGACACCTGGTTGGGGAGGCTCTCTCATGAGGACATCAGGGCACACCGTGCTCGTATGGTCGATTACGCCCTGGCCCTCGGGCTGGCCGGGAAGGTCGAGGAGGAAGGTTGGTGGCTCGCGCAAGCATCGAGCGCCGCCGGCGAGAGGGACAGCGATTTCGAGATCAGATTGGCTGGCGTCGACGCGCAGTGGCACGGCATGCGCGGCGAACCGGATCCAGTTCTTGCCTTCGAGCGGGATGTCTTCTCTAGCCTGACTCCCGGCACAGACTTCGTGCTCGACCAGTTCCCGATACTGGCGTCGCGGGCTCATCTCTACAAAGAAGACCCAGACTCGTGTATCGCCTCGTGCGATCTCGCTCTCGGCCATGCCGACCCGGTCACCGGCGCGGTGCTCCTCGGGATCAGGTCTGGTGCCCTCTTCGACCTCGGCCAGCTAGGACAGGCGCGAGCGGCCGCGAGTGCTGCGGTCGAAGCCGCACGTGCACGAGGCGTGGAACATCACGTTGGCCTCTTTGACGCCGTCCTGACGCTCGGCGCACTCTGCTTAGAGGCGGGCCAACTGAGCGAGGCAGAGCGATTGATCGAAGAAGCACTTCGGCGTAGTGAGAGGATCCGACCTCCGTTCGAGCTGCTCGCTCTCATCGAGAGGGCCCGTCTGTTTCGTGCCCGGGGCGAGCTGGTTGAGGGTCTCACCATCCTCGAACGGGCCAGAACGGTGCTCCCGACAGGATCTCGGTCCCCTTTGATCCAGCGAGCCAATGTTCTGGAAGCCAGGCTCCGTATCGACCTCGGCGAACCAGCGCGAGCGGCCGAACTCGCTCAGACGCTCCCACGCTCGCCAGCGCGTTGTCTCCTCGAGACGCGATCGCTGTTGGCGTTGGGACAAGCCGATCGAGCGGAGGCCACCCTGAATCGACTTGATACCAGTGCACTGGGTGTACCCCGCACGATCGAGCTGACCGCTCTCCGAGCCGATGTCCGGCGCGGCCTGGGGCTCCGCTACGACGACGATCTCCGGCGACTCGTCGAGCTCGGGCGTCCGCAGGGCTTCGTCCTCTGGGTGTTGGACGGGTCATCCGGCCTCCGTGGCGAGGTGGTTGCCCTCCTGAGGCACTCGCCCCGCGACGACTACGCAGATACCCTCCTGACCGTGGCGGACCGCATGGCGGCCCATGGCGAGGTCAGGCCGCCGTCGGGAGACAGCGAACTGAGTGCTCGTGAGCAGGGGGTGCTTCGCTACCTCCAGACGCGTCTCAGCACCCGGGAGATCGCGGGCGAGCTTTTCATCTCGATGAACACGCTCAAATCCCATCTCAAGAGTGTCTACCGCAAACTGGACGCGTCGTCCCGGTCCGATGCCGTTGCCCGCGCCAGGGCGGCTGGTCTTCTCTGAGCCGTCCGGAGGGTCACGTTGGCGGAGGCAATCACCCCTGATTGGGTGATGACTCGGTAAAACGGGAACTTCATACTCATCATCGATCTCACCCACGAAGACAAGGGAGAATCGGTGGTATCTCGTCCCGGCCAGGCTGCGACTCTGCGCCTAGAGCCGCTTCCGACGTGACAGAATCCGCTGCCGAGGGGCCCTCGAGCCACCGCGCGCCACGCACCAGAGGGATCGTGGCGTGGGTGCTGGTCGTTCTCGCGTCGCTACTCATCCCCGTCTCGGTGATGTCGGTCTGGGCCATCCGCACGGTGACGAACACGGACCAGTACGTGGCCACCATGGCACCGCTGGCTCGGAACCAGGTCATCGTGGAGCATCTGGCGCAGAAGGCGACCGACGAGCTCTTCTCGACGCACACCGTGCAAAACAAGGTGACGGCGGCGCTGCCGCCGAAGGCCAAGCCGATCGTCACCCCCATCGTGGCCGAGGTCCACAGCTACGTGTACGGCCTCGCCCTCAAGGTGTTCGACAGCCCCGAGTTCGGACAGCTCTGGGACACCTTGAACCGACACACCCACGACGCAGTGGTGGACGTCCTCACGGGCAAACAAACGCCACTGACCGAGAAGCTCGAGAAGGGCGGCGGGGTCGTCGTCAACGTGACCCCCGCGCTCAACAACGTCATCAACGAGGCAAACGCCAAGGGCGTCACCTTGTTCAACCCGCTCAAGCCGATCCTGACCCAGGGCAACAAGTTGGGTGTCACGGTCGTCTCCAAGGCGCAGGTCTCGAAGTTCTCCGGGTTCTTCAACCTCATCGTGACGCTCAAGTGGGTCATCCCAGTTGTCGCCCTGGTCCTGACGATCCTCGGCATCGTCATTGCGGTCGACCACCGCAAGACCCTGCTGCGCATGGCCATCGGGGTGGCACTGGTCACGCTGCTGCTGCTGGCCGGTCTGTCTCTCGGGCGCATCACGTTCATCAACCAGGCGGGGCACACCTTTAACCGTCAGGTTGCAGCGGCGGTCTGGGACACCATGCTCCGCTTCCTCAAGACCGATTTACGCTGGATGCTGCTCGTGGCGGTGTTGGTTTCTCTGGGTGCGTGGCTGGCTGGACCGAGCCGTTACGCCGTGTGGGTCCGCTCGACATGTGGCAAGGCGGCCCACTGGGTTGCTCGGCAGGCAGGCGCGCTGACATCGGGCACCGGCCAAGACAGCGCCGGTTCGGACCGTGACCGCCGCGCCGGCGCATGGATCCTCCGCCACCTCAACAGACTACGCATCTTCGGCCTCGCCATTGCGGCCCTCGTCCTCGTCTTCAGCAGCAACCTGACGGGATGGAGCCTCCTTGTCATCGTCATCGTGCTCGTCGTGTACCTCGGATTGCTCCAGCTCGTCGCCGCCTGGGCTCGCAGAATCCCGCAGCCACTCACAAGCTCCGTCACTTCCTGAGAAATACGGCGTGCGCTCCGCGGCGCTTCAGGGTCGGAGCGGGGAATGAGTGTCGCGATCCTTCGATGCCGCTTCTGAGCCGCTTGATGAATCACCCTTCACGGGGTGATGAAACACCGCCAACCCGAGAACATACTGAGATCTGCTCGATCAAAGTTCAGTCACATGGGAGGATGAATGCTGGCGTATACGTATCCGCTCCTGAATCTTTTCTGGACAATGCTCTTGTTCTTCGGGTTCGTGGTCTGGATTTGGCTTCTCATCGTCGTCTTCGGAGACATCTTCCGGAGTCACGACATGGGGGGCTTCGCAAAGGCTGTGTGGGTGTTGCTCGTGATTTTCTTGCCTCTACTTGGCGTTCTCATCTATCTGATCGCCCGTGGTGGAAAAATGCAGGAGAGGACCTCCCAGGATGCGCGGCAACAACAGCAGGAATTTGACACTTATGTCCAGGAGGTAGCGGTCTCGGAAGCCAGTCCAGCGGATCAGCTCACGCAGTTGGCCCAACTCCGCGATGAGGGAGTCATCACCGAGCAGGAGTTCCAGGCCCAAAAGGCGAAAGTGATGGCCTGACAGCGTAACCCCCGCACAAGCTCCGAACGAGCTGTCGAATCAAGCTCAGTGTCGGTGTCCTTTCAGTGTGTCGAGACGGAGACCGAAGACTGGTCGATTGTCGCGCCAACTAAGGCTGGCCAATGGCGAACGCGAGGACAATCAAGGATGAGTAAATCTTCAAGTGGAAAGTCTCGGCCGGTGAGCCGGGAGCGGCACGTCGATCAGGGGAAGGCAGCTCGCAGGCGCTCTCCCAGGGAACACCAAGGAGACTGGAGCACCAGCTCGCGCACGTCCGACCCGCTAAGCCTTCTGGTTGGCCAAGAGGCCACGCGCGTACCTGAGCTTGTACCGATCCGACACGGCCGCATGGCTGCCTCGGCCTTCGCCTTTTACCGGGGAGCCGCACTGCCCATGGCTGCGGACCTGTCGACTACTCCGAACACAGGCCTCAATGTCCAACTGTGCGGCGATGCTCATTTGGCGAACTTCGGCGGCTTTGCATCGCCCGAGCGTGATCTGGTTTTCGACATCAACGACTTCGACGAAACCGCCGTCGGCCCATTCGAATGGGATGTGAAGAGGCTCGCCGCCAGTTTGGAGGTGGCCGGACGAGAGCTGGGATACAGCGGCCGACGGTTGCGTGACATCGTTCTGCAATGCGTTCGCACCTATCGGCACACAATCCGAGTGTTCGCTCGTAGCACCAAACTCGACACTTGGTACGCGAGTCTTGACGTGCCAGCCATCATGGAACGGTGGGGGTCGAAAGCAGGTGCGAACGCGGTCAAAAACTTTCAACGCGCCGTCGCCAAGGCCGAATCAAAAGATCGGTTGCGAGCCCGGGACAAGCTCACAACCGTGGTCGATGGCACGCCGAAGTTCTTGAGCGATCCTCCGCTTCTCGTGCCGGTGGAGGACGTTTATAGCGAGCCGGACCAGGCGGAGCAGGTCGAGCAAGGAATCGAAGGCGCACTCCGTTCCTACAGGGCAACTCTGTCCCCAGACCGCCGGCATCTGTTGAATCAGTATCGCTATGTCGCGTTGGCCCGCAAGATCGTCGGAGTCGGCAGCGTTGGCACTCGCTGTTGGGTCGCGCTGTTTGTCGGGGAGGACTCCGACGATGTGCTCTTCCTCCAGGTGAAAGAGGCCGAGGAATCGGTGCTGGAGCGGTTCACCTCGAAGAGCACCGTTTCAAACGATGGACAAAGGGTCGTAGAGGGGCAGCGACTTATGCAGGCCGCCAGCGACATTTTCCTCGGATGGCAACGCGTCGAGCTACCTGACGGTAGCCATCGAGACTTTTATGTCCGCCAGCTCTGGGACTGGAAGGCGTCCGCCGCCTTCGAGACGATGACTCCAGACATCTTGCGGATTTACGCCAGCATCTGTGCCTGGACGCTCGCTCGGGCTCACGCCCGGTCGGGGAGTGCCACCGCCATCGGGGCCTACCTCGGCGCGAGCGACGTCTTCGACCAGGCGCTCGCCGATTTCGCCCGGTCGTACGCCAAGCAAAATGAGCGTGACTTCCAGGCCCTGCTTAATGCGATCGCTTCGGGCACCCTGACCGCTGAAAGCGGTATTTGAGTGCCGGGCGGGGTCCTCCAGAAGAGGGGGCGGTCGAAGCAGGGGCAGACATGGCTGGGCGGCCTGTGGCGACCGAATCCGGACTGATGGACGATCACTCGGACGTTCGCACCGCGGCAGACAGCTCCCCACCGCCCGATCCCAACTCCTTGCTGCGCAGCAAGGAGTACCGGGTGCTCCTTGTGTTCGCAGCAGTCATCGGCGTTCTGGTATCGCTGGCGTCGTGGGGTTATCTCGAGCTGATCCACTACCTCCAGGAGTGGCTCTACAAGGATCTCCCGAGCGGGCTCGACCTGTCTCCCGTGCCGACCTGGTGGCCGTTGCCCGTCCTGGCCGTCGCCTCGGTGCCGATCGCCATCGCGATAGCTCGCCTGCCGGGAAGCGGCGGCCACAAGCCAGCCGAAGGGCTCAAGGCCGGTCCTCCCACTCAGCCGCGTGAGCTTCCCGGGGTTCTGCTCGCCTCGCTCGCCTCGATCGGATTCGGCATGGTCCTAGGCCCAGAGGCCCCACTGATCGCGCTCGCCGGCGGTTTGGGAATCCTCGCCATGCGATCCGCCCGTAAAGACGCCCCAGACCAGGTGTTCGCACTGATCGCCGCGGCAGCGAGCTTTGCCGCGATGTCCTCGCTCTTCGGCTCTCCCATCGTCGGAGCCATCATCATCATCGAGGCGGCCGGCTTGGGAGGCGCGACCCTTCCCGTCATTTTGTTGCCCGGACTGCTGGCCGCGGGCATCGGTTCTCTGGTCTTCATTGGCATGGGGTCGCTGACTGGTCTGAGCTCGAGCGCCTACGCCATTCCACCCTTGTCGCTGCCCAAGTACCACACCCCAACGCTGTCGGCCTTCGGGTGGACGATTCTCCTCGCCGTCATCGTCGCGGTAGTGATCTTCGCCATCGCACGGATCGGGTTGGTGGTGAACGCGGCGACGTTACGCCGTCCGTTCGTTGTCGTCCCGCTTGCCGCCCTCACCGTTGGAGCGTTGGCGATCGTCTTCGGACACCTGAGCGGCAAGCCCGAGGACCTCGTCCTTTTCTCAGGCCAGGACACGATGGGGGCGGTGGTCAACCAGGCCGCCAGCTTCTCTCAAAAGGCCTTTGCGCTGTTCCTCATATTCAAGGGCCTGGCGTACAGCATCTCGCTGGGCAGCGCCCGGGGGGGACCCACCTTTCCAGCCATGTTCCTCGGCATCGTTGCGGGGCTACTGTGCGCCCACCTTCCGGGGTTCTCCGAGGAGCCTGCGGTGGCAGCACTGATGGGAGCAGCCACAGTCTCGATCCTCCGACTTCCCTTGGCCTCGATCATCATCGCCATGGTCGTCTCCCAAGCCGGGGCCTCGACGACACCACTGATCATCGTCGCGGTGGTCGTCGCCTATCTGGTGGTCCTTGCCCTGTCGGCCTCGCGCTCCTCGGAACTCCCAAAGCCCTTGATTACGAGCGCACCAAGCGCTGACGGCAATGGTGCGTCACCCAGAGTCGCCTCAGACGAGATCCCACAATGACAAGGTCATTGCAACCCTCCACCAATTCACGCCTGAGCGACTAGTCGATGCCTCCGTCCGCCGCGGGATCATTTCGCCTCCCGACACTCAAGTCTGTCTTTGAGTTCGACAGCTATGGCGGCGTGGTGATCCTCATCTTGTTCACGTATGTGCTATCGATCAACCTGTCCAAGTCTTGGGGCTTATCGATCATTCTGGTCGTGCAGATAGCGACCGTCTCCATCATCCTTCGAATCTCGCGAGCACCTCATCTGATTCGAGTCGTTGCCGCCGTCAGTCTTCTCGTTGCCGTCGCGGCGGCCATCCTGGGTCTAATTCTTCATCGTGAAATCGCAGACAGGTTGTTGCCAGCGGTCAGTGGTCTCCTCTATTTGATCGCACCCGTCTCGATCTTGCGCCATCTCATCCGCAGGACGGTGGTGGACCAAGAGACCGTCTTGGGCGCAGTGTCGGCGTATCTGTTGATTGGAATGTTCTTCGCGTTCGTCTATCGTGCCGCCGCCGCCAACGAGACAGCGGCTTTCTTTGGCGCTCAGGGCGATGGGACTTTCGCGCAGGACTTGTTCTTTTCCTTCACGACGCTCACGACGACGGGATACGGAAACCTCGTTCCCGCAGAGAATCCCGGCCAGAGTTTCGCGCTCGCCGAGATGCTCATCGGCCAACTGTTTCTCGTGACCGCCGTCGCAAAGGTCATCAACTCGTACCAACCGATGAAGAAGCGTGGACTCGCTATCGAGGGGTCGGACTCGGCCGGCGGCGAGCCTCCAGCAGACGATGACTCGTAAGAAAGAGAGACGCTAATGTTCGGCGTTCCACAGTCCACCTCTACGGCCCGTCTTGCCCGACCACTCGCAAGAACTGCCCGAAGGCTATGACTCCGACGGACGAATCCGGCCGGGGCTTGGACCATATCTGGCTCCCCAAGAGGGTACGGCGCGTCGGGAAGTCGCTCGAACGTACCTACTCGGGTTCCTCGGCCGAGCATCTGTGGAATCGGCTCAACGACCTGGACTTCATCAACAAGGGAATGCTCTTTGCTGCCGTGCTCTTGTTGTGCTTCTTTCCATTCATCATCGTGGCGAACGCGCTTGCCGGGCAGTCTGCCGTCACGGGCCTAGTGCGACACCTTGGCCTGAACCAACAGGCAGCCAAAGACGTCAGCGCCCTCTTCACCTCGTCCTCGGCGACTTCAAATGCCGTCACCGGTACCGCCTACGTCTTCTTCATTCTCGGAGGGATCGCGGCGGGCTCAGCGGTGCAAGATCTCTACGAGCGCTCTTTCGAACTGGAGGCTGGAGGTCTGAAGGACATTGGCCGTCGGTTCGTATGGCTCTTGGCGACGGTTGCCTGCGTCTCCCTTGCCGCGGTGGCTGGTCCTTGGTTGGCCAATGCAGTCGGTCTGTGGCTGGTTGCCATTTTGGCGTTCGCCGGACTGACCCTGTTTTGGTGGGGGACGATGTGGTTCCTGCTCTCGGGGAGGGTGTCGTGGCGCGCCCTAGTGCCATCCGCAGTCGCAACTGCGCTGTTCTGGGTGGGAATGGAGGTCGTGTTCTCATTCATCTTCTCCGGAACGGTCATTTCGGACGACAAGAAGTACGGTCCGATTGGGGTTGTCTTCGCCCTCATGTCCTGGCTGATCGCCATCGGTGTCGTCATCATCTTGGGCGCAGTGGTCGGACTGGTCTGGCGAGAACGTGATCTGTCCTTCTCGCGGGCCTTCCACTGGCTGATGCGATCCGGCCGAAGAACGAGTGGGCGGACAGATTCCCTCGAGGCGGATGGTGTGACGGAGAAGGCTCCATGAGCCCTTTTCATCGGTTCGTCCACACGAACGACATCCGAATGCATGTTGCCGAACAAGGGGAAGGACCGCTCGTCGTACTCTGCCACGGCTTTCCTGAGCTGTGGTACTCGTATCGGCATCAGCTCGCCGCGCTCGCCGCTGCCGGCTACCACGCCGTCGCCCCAGACCTGCGTGGCTACGGACAGACCGATGCTCCCCAAAGGGTCCGGGAATACTCCATGCTCCATCTGGCCGGTGACATGGTGGGGCTCCTCGCGGCACTCGGAGAAAGCAACTGCGTCGTCGTCGGCCACGACGAGGGATCGCTGGTGGCGTCGGCGCTCGCGGTGTTCAGGCCCGATCTGATACGCGGCGTGGCGCTGCTCAGCGTGCCCTACATACCGCGTGGCGACGTGGATCAACTGACGGCCTTTACTGAACTCAACGGCCCCAACAACTACCAGGTGTTGTTCCAGGAACCGGGCGTGGCCGAGACGATTCTCGGGGCCGACACGCGAGCGTCGGTGCGCAGCGTCCTCATCGGTGCCTCGGGAGCCGTACCTGAGGTGAACACGCTCGGCGACGTCGGGGACGGGGTCCTCTTTGCAGGCATGGACGACGCACCTTTGCCCGACTGGCTGGCGGACGAGGACATCGAGTACTTCACCGCTGAGTTCGAACGAACCGGGTACCGAGGCGGGCTCAACTGGTATCGCAATTCCGTCTTGAACTGGGAGATGATGGCCGCATGGCACAAGGCACCTTTGCTCCCGCCCTCTCTCTACGTCAGCGGCGACCGGGATCTTGTCTACAACTGGCCCGGGATCAGCGAACTCGTAGGAAATCTGCGGCGATTCTCAATGCCCAATCTCACAAAGGCGGTCGTCCTCGAGCGTTGCGGACATTGGACCCAGCAGGAGCGACCGCGAGAAGTCAACGAGCTGTTGTTGGAGTTCCTCGCCGGACTCGCCAAATAAGCACACAGCGAGCGGGCGGCGGCCTGAGGTGTGGCTGTCGATACAGCACGGATTCGTTGGCGGCACGATCTGGAGGACCGCGGACGTTGTCTCGACCCCACGGCGAAACCAGCGTCCACCGACCACCCGAATAAAGAGAAAAGCACCGGGGTTGCGACAAGATCACCCCAACCAGGGTGATGACGGGTGAATCCCGTGTTGCGATACTCAACATGGGACCAAGACCGTCTGGTCTCAAGGAGGAAAGCATGTTTGCGTATACGTACCCACTCCTGAGTCTGTTCTGGACGATGCTCATTTTCGCCGGCTTGTTCCTCATGGTCTTCTTCATCATCTGGTGCTTCATCGACAACTTCCGCCGTCACGATCACCACGGTTGGGCGAAAGCAGGTTGGGCCATTCTGATTCTGTTCTTGCCCGTAATCGGGGCCCTGATCTACATCATCGCCCGTCCAGCAGACGGTCAATGATTGCATCATCGTGTCGCTCGGACTCGCGATAGAGCTCGGAAGAGAGTCCCGCTGGTTCGTGGCCATGCGATTAGACCGTGAATGATGGCGCGAGGAACTTGCCATGGTCGTGCCGTTGCATGTCGGCGGTCTTGGACTCGGCGGCCACAGAGAAGGACAGAATGAAGTGGCCACACCAAATGAAGGATGCGGACATTGTGCCCTTCGTGCCTGCGTCCCACGTACGGCCCGCGTCGTGGGTATTCAATCGTCGCTACGTGCTTGCCTTCGTTTTCGCTGGGGCGGTGGCGCTGACGCTCAGCGCATGCGGCGGGTCGGGGTCGACAAACCCACCGGCAAGCCGACCCAGTACGACCACTGGGTCGCCGGCGACGCCGACCAGCAAACCCTCTGTCGCGCTGCCATCGACGACCACCCCCACGACCGAGGTACCGACGACCCTCCCGCTCACGACCACCCCCACCACCGAGGCACCGACGACCGTCCCGCCCACGACCACACCCACGACCGAGGCACCGACGACGACCCTCCCGCCGACGACGACCTCGAGCGTAGAATCAAGCCCGACCACGACAACAGTCGTAACAACGTCGAATTCGTCGACACCGTGGGGCTGGATCGTCGTCGCTATCGTTCTCGTTGCTGGCCTGATCGTTGCCCTCGTCTTGGTGTTGCGTGCCCGGTCTCGGCGAGCAGCTGTAGCGACATGGAGACGGGACGCCAAACCGGCACTGCTGCAAGCGATGGTTGCCCGAGACCTCCTGAGTGGGGATGGCACAGATGTTGAGCCGGAGCGACGAGAGGCCGTGAGGGTTCAGATAGAGACTGCCGCGCAAGCATTGGACAGCCTTGCAACGAGCGCCCCCGATGACGCAACCCGACATGCTGCCTCCTCGTCGGCGGCCGCGCTGCGTGGTTCTATGTTCGCCAGCGAGGCAGATCGACTCCTGCATACACGTGAGAAGTCACCCACGGCCGACGAACTTGCTCAGGCTGACGCGGCGCGGCGCGGTCGAGTCCGAGAGCTCAATACCGCGCTCGACGAACTGACGATGCAAGTCGAACCGGAAGAGGGTGCTGCGACGAGTCTAGGCGGACTTCAATGATTCCGCTCACGTCACCCACTACTCGGCCGCAACCCGGCGAGCGACAGCGCACGTCGTCCTCGGTAGGCGGTCGGCGCTCCACTCCTGAGCGTCGGCAATCACCGCTCAACATGGGCGCACGCGAGGCGTGGCCCGACACCGACTTGGTCGTTATCACCGCTATTTCAGGGCGATTGCCCCATAGAAGAGGAGAGTAACCATGAGCGAGCTCGACCGTACCCGGCTCCCGATTCGCCGACCGGCCTTCGCGGGGACGGTGGGGAAGACACTGGACGGGTCGCAACCCGACTGGAACCTGATCGGACACCCAGTACCGCCTACGGGCGCCCCCAACGTCCTACTCGTCTTGATCGATGACGCGGGGTTTGGGAATCCGAGCACGTTCGGCGGACCGATTAACACGCCCAACCTGACTCGCATTGCAGGAAACGGTCTTCGCTACAACCGTTTCCATGTGACGGCGCTGTGCTCACCGACCCGCGCGGCGTTGCTGACCGGACGAAACAGCCACGCGGTGGGTTTCGGCTCCATCGGGGAGTTGGCAGGTGGCTTTCCCGGCTACTCGGCAAACCTGCCCCGTGACTGCGCCTCACTCCCTCGGATCCTGCGGGACAACGGGTACAGCACCGCCATCATTGGAAAATGGCATCTCACACCCGACGGGCAACAGGGTTCTGCCGGCCCGTTCGACCGTTGGCCCAACGGTTGGGGCTTCGACTACTTCTACGGATTCCTGGGTGGGGGTGCGAGCCAGTGGGATCCTTGCCTGGCCGAGAACCAGAAGGTCATCGGCACTCCGGAGGGCTACTACGACAAGGACGACCCGTACTACTTCCCAGACGCCATGGCGGATCGGTCCATCGAGTGGCTCCATGGCGTCCGCGCCCAGGACGCCGCGAAGCCCTTCTTCCTGTACTTCTCCACGGGTTGTAGCCATGCGCCTCATCACGTGGCCAACTCGTGGGCGGACAAGTACAAGGGCCAGTTCGACCGAGGCTGGGACAAGCTGCGCGAGGAGACGTTCGCCCGCCAAAAGGAGCTTGGGGTGATCCCAGCCGAAGCCGAGCTGACCCCGCGTGCTGCGGCCTTTCCGGCCTGGGACGACGTCCCCGAGAAGCTGAAAGCCTTCTACGCCCGCCAGATGGAGGTCTATTCCGGGTACTCTGAGAATGCCGACTACAACGTCGGGCGCGTCATCGACGCCATTGAGGAACTCGGGGAGCTCGACAACACGCTCATCTTATGGATCTGGGGCGACAACGGGGCAAGCATGGAAGGAAGCACCACGGGTTCCTTCAACGAGCTTACGATGCAAAATGGAGTTCCGTTGACTGAAGAGATGCAGCTCCAGCTCGCCGAGCGTTACGGCGGGTTGGAGCAGTGGGGTGCTCCGATCATGGATCCCCACTACTCGGCCGCGTGGGCCTGGGCCGGAGCCACCCCGTTCCAGTGGGGCAAGCAGGTGGGTTCTCATCTTGGCGGGACCCGCAACCCCTTGGTAGTACACTGGCCGACCGGAATCAAGGATGCCGGCGGTCTGCGCACCCCGTTCACCCATGCCATCGACGTGGCTCCAACCATTCTCGACGTTGCCGGGCTTCCCGAGCCCGTCACGGTCGACGGCATCGAGCAAGAACCGATGCATGGCTCCTCGTTCAGCGCGTCGTTCACCGACGGCGGTGCCCCCGAACACCGCACCCAGCAGTATTTCGAGTCGGTAGGCAACAGAGGCATGTACAAGGACGGCTGGTGGTTGGCCATGAAGACCGAACGGATCCCATGGAATCTCACGCCCGACGCCCTCGGTCCGTATGCACCCGGCGTCTGGGACCCTGACGCCGGTCCGGCCGAGCTCTACTACCTCCCTGACGACTTCTCCCAGGCGAACGACCTTGCGGCCGAACATCCCGAGAAGGTGCAAGAGCTGAAGGATCTATTTTGGGAAGAGGCGGAACGCTACAAAGTGCTGCCCCTCCTGGCGGCGCTCTCGGCCTTTTTTGGGGTGGTGCCTCCGATTGCGCAAGATACGACGTTCGAGTTCCGGGGTGACGTCCAGAACATTCTTTCCGGGATGATCCCCAGGATCTACAACCGCTCCTACACCATCAGTGCGGATCTGGTCGTACCGGAGGGCGGTGCCGAAGGCGTCATCGTGGCCGAGGCCGATCACCTCGGGGGCTTCACGCTCTACGTTAAGGACGGCAAGCTCACCCACACCTACTCGATGATGGGCGTATTCGTCTACACCCAGGTCGCCGAGGAAGACCTACCTGCCGGCGAGATAACCGTGCGGCTGGAGTTTCTGGCCGATGCGGCCAAGCCGGCGACGGGCGGCGACGTGACCTTGCGCGTCAATGAGCGGCAGGTCGGCAAGGGACGAATGGACTTCACCGTGCCGATCCGCTTCTCGGGCTATGCGGGCATGGACATCGGGCGTGACAATGGCGGCGTCGTCGACCGTGCCTACGAGGACCAGAAGCCGTTTCCGTTTACGGGGACGATCAAGAGAGTGGTATTCGACATCACGCCGCATCTCACCGACCAGGATGAACTCGACGTCCACACCGCGCACCAGCACGGCCAGGCGGCTCACGCGTTGTCAGAGTGATGGGAGGCAGTACGACGACCAGCTCTCGACCAACCACAAGATGTTGTGGTCGCGTCCCGTCAAACCGATCCGACCGCGGCGAGCGCGCATCGGACGATCTCGTCCGTTCCCATTCGCCGGCCCTCGTTCTGAAGGATCGTCAACCGGTCGCTGCCCAGTTCGGTCTGCAAGCGACCCACGGTCTCATCTCGCTGCTCTCGGTGGCGAGCGGCGATGAGGAGCGTGTGGCCCTGATTCCAGCCGTCAAGCCGAGCGGCGGTCTGAGGATCGATGCCCTCGAGATCTGACGACAGATAGCGGAGGCAATTGACGAGACCGAAGGACTGGTCACCGGCCTCGTGGTGGCGCGTGATGGCCGCACGGTAGCCCTCGAAGGCTCCGAGCCCACCTACCCGGGCGCGAGCCCGAGCCATCGCGTTCCAATAGTGCGAACGCACGGGAACGTCGGCCATTCCGAGGGTTCCGGACTCGAGCAGCGGGAGCGCTCGGGCGTAGTCGCCTAACTCGACCAGGACGATCCCCAGCTCGAGGCGCGCGGCGGCGAGCCCATCTCCCATGGTGGAGAACACCGCCCCGTCATGCTCTGCGATGATCTGGCACACGAGTGCGTCGTGTCGAGCGGCTGCCGCTCGCATCGCATCGGGACCGAGCGGCCCGAGGCGGGTCGAGCCCGCGATGTCAGTGAACAGAAAAGTGACCGTGTCCGTCACGTGACTCACCAAGAGGAGTCTCTCACCGGAATTGCTCGGATGTCACAAGCTAAGTGGAGCTGAGAACCCGGTCGATGAGAGCGAGGGCTCGGGCTACTGCGTGGTCGGTGTCCATAGCTCCGCCCTCGGCCCGCTTGTCACGCAGTCGAGAATCGCCGAGCCGGTCGACCAGCCTGCGCGTCGTCTGACGGCGAAGTTCGCCGATGAGGCCGACGACGGCGGGGGAGGCGTTGGCCTGGGCCGAGGGTTGCCCAGCGGGCGGCTCGCGACCTTCGCTCGCCGCCAGCGCGAGGCGCCGTGTAGCGCCCTGAAGAGCCGCGGCTAGGTCACGCAAGCGGTGATCTCCCAGATCGACCAGCTCGACCTCGCCGCCGAGCGCGTCGCGCACGACCGCCTCCGTGGCTGCGGATACCACCACTTGCCCGCCGTGGGCAGCCGCCATCAACCTCGCGCAGCGGTTCACCGTGGTGCCGGAGTAGTCGCCATCGCGAGATTCCGTCTCCCCAGTGTGGATTCCCATCCGCACTGGTAGCACCGCGGCCAGTGCCTCTTGCGCATCACGCGCTGCCGCTACTGCCTCGGAGCCAGGCAAAAGACCACTGCAATCCCGCCTCCCATCGTCGAGAAGACCGTTCCCCGTGCGCCTCGACGGCGCATCGCAACAACTCGTCATGCCGGGCTAACGCCTCGCTCATTGCCTCCTGGTCCTCCTGCCACCGACGGGTCGATCCCTCAACATCGGTAAACAGGAACGTCAGTGTCCCGGTGGGTCCACCCATCCCAAGATCGTCCCACGGGATGCCCTTTGCCTGCTGGCTAAGTTCGATCCGCGTCCATGGGCACAGAGCCATCAGATGATGGGCACCGTGGCGACATCAGGTCCTCCTCTCTTGCCGACGGCTGTCGTCAACGCCGAAGGGGAATCGCAGACGAACCGGCGCCGGTTACCTGGAACCCGCCACGACGAAGAGCCCATTGGACAGAGAATGGAGTGGAACGACGGTGAACTGTGATGCGGCCAATCCTTCGTGGTCGCTCGAGGTGTAGTCGTACGTACCGAGGAGCCCCTCGAAGTTGGCGTTCTCAATGAAGGTGCGGATGCTGCCCGAGTCATATGCGTTGACTCCATTCGCGGCGCTGGCGAAGAGCTGAATGGCGTCGTAACCCTGCGCATCGGGCGTGATGGGGCCGCCGAGCTGTTCCTGATGGAGGGCGCGGAGCACCCGGGCCCGGAACGACGCCAGACCGACGCCAAGGTGACGTGAAACGACCAACGACTTCGGCACGATCACCTGGACGCCGTTGACGGCTGCGGTCCGAAGCACCGGAACACTCTGCGTGGAGGCGAGGACGGGCAGTGTTGAGCCGGCACCTTGGCGGGCCGCGAGCAACGGAGCCAGGGTCGATCCACTGTCGAACACCACCACCCCGCTCGGGTGCCTCACCCCGAGATTGGTCCAGGCCGACCGCGCGGCTGCCCGGGAATCGACGACGAAGGTAGGTGCGTTCACGGTGAGACCGGCCGAGCGGGCGTCCATCCGAAAGACGGTGGCCCCTTCGGCGGCCACTTCCGAGCTCGAGCGCACGAGAGCAACGTGCTCGAGGTGCTGCCGCTTGGCCGTCGCCACAAGCAGGCTGGCCTGGTCCGCCAGCGATGATGCGATCGGGAAGGTGTTGGGGAACTCACTGGGCTTGAAGGTCGCGCCGAGAACCGAGTAGCTGGCGGCGGTGGTTCCGAGGGCGCCTATGTGGTCGAGGTTGGCCGGATCGTCCGGGGCCAGAAAGGGTCCGGTGAGAAACGAGACCTTTTCCTGGTTCACCAGGTCCAACAGGGCCTGATTGTCAACGGCGGGATCGGAGCGATTGTCCTTGTAGAGCAATTCCAGACATCGATGGGCCGTGAGGACGCCTCCCGTGGCGTTGACCCTGTTGACGGCCAACTCGAGGCCGAGCAGTTGGGCATGCCCGGCCTCGCTGTCGGCCCCGCTCAGAGGAAGAGAAGCGCCGACCTCGACGACGGCCGAGGTGTTGCAGCGCCCTTGGACCGGATAGACGGTCGAGGGCACGCCCAGGCGGGGCGCGGAGTGGCAGCCCGTCAGGACCGTGGCAGCCAAGGCCAGACCAACGAGCCCGACCACTAGATCGCGAGGGCGACGCCTCACGGGGCCGCGACTCCAAGATACGACTCAACCACTTGCGGATGATTCAGGACGTCCTCCGGATTCCCCGTCGTGACGACGGCGCCGAGGTCGAGGGCGATGGCCCGATCGGCCAATTGGCGCAACAGGCCCATGTCGTGCTCAATCAAGATCATCGAACAGTCGAGGCGGCGTTTGGTTTCGAGCAGGACCGGTGCCATGGCTTCGGTCTCGGCCTGGGCCAGGCCGGCGGACGGCTCGTCGAGCAGGACGATGCTCGGGCCCATCGCTATCATCACCGCCAGCTCGAGAAGGCGTCGCACACCCGTCGAAAGATCCGACGTGAGTTGATCCGCGTATTCGGCCAGCCCGAGCGGCTCGAGGATCTCATCGGCGGCCTGGCGCATGCGGCGCTCGGATCGGCGCACGTTCGGCAGGCACAACATGGCTGCTGCCGCCCCGGGCGAACGGGTGTGATGTGAGATCGCCACGATGACGGACTCGTGCACCGTGAGGCCCGGCCATAGCCGGGCGGCCTGGAAGGAGCGACCGAGTCCGTTCTTTGCCCTTCGATAGGCCGGCCAGGACGTGATGTCGTCCTCTCCCATCGTGATTTGTCCTCGCTCGGATCGCTGCTCGCCCGAGAGCAATTCGAAGATAGTGGTCTTGCCTGCACCGTTCGGCCCGAGCAGTCCGACGATCTCGCCCCGGTAGAGGTCGAGATCGACGTCGTCGACGGCCACCACCCCGCCAAAGCGCCGATAGAGGCCACGCGCCGACAACACGGCGTCGAGAGAGTCGAGACGTGCGTCGGCCGGCGCCGCGAGGTCTGCGTTGTTCGCGGTGACCACCGGGGTCCTGTCGGTCGGCGAATCGTCGGCACCGCCGAGGAGCACGGCCCGAACGATGTCCTCGCGGTCGAGCAGGTCGGCCGTCGGGCCGGAGAAGACCACCTGGCCCTTCTCCATGAAGACGGCCCGATCGCAGAGCCGGAGGGCGAGGTTGATGGACTGCTCGACCAGGATGACGGCGGTGCCTTGTTGGTGGATGCCCTTGACGATGCCCAGCAGGCTCTCGATGACGGTGGGGGCGAGCCCGAGCGAAAGCTCGTCGATGATCAACATCTTCGGTTTGGCGATGAAGGCCATCGAGAGACTGAGCATCTGCTGCTCGCCTCCCGAGAGCGAGCCTGCCGGCGTGTGCCAGCGACGAGACAGGACGGGGAAGTAATCGAGCACCGTCTCGGTGGACCGGGCCAGGTCGTCGTCGTCGGCGTCATAAAGCCAACCCGCCACCCGCAGGCACTCGGCCACCGTGAGCCCGGGGAAGATGCCACGACCTCCGGGCACCTGCAGGATGCCGGCCTCGGCGATCCGGTAGCCCTCGTAGGTGGTGATGGCCTTGCCGTCGAACATGACCTCGCCGGCGGTCGGCACCACCAGGCCGGAGATCGCCCGCATGAGCGTGGACTTGCCGGCGCCGTTCGTGCCGAGCACCGCCACCATCTCGCCGTCGCCCACATCGAGGTCTACGCCGAAGAGGACCTGGACGCCTTCGTAGCCGGCATCGAGCGAGCGAACCATGAGGAGATGGCCCATCCCGTCGGCCCGCTCCTGGCGCACGGCAGCATCCGCCATCTCGGTGATGTTGCGCTTCGCGATGTCCTCGGCCACGAATCGGGAGGCCGAACGAAGCAGCGACGCGCCGATGACGAACAACGGTACGAAGACCCAAAACGAGGCTCGGTAGCCGAAGGCGTTGGTGATGAGGGAATTGAGGGTGGGGACGCCGCTGGGGGCACCGATGAGGAAGACGCCGAAGGTCAGCCAGACCGTGGAGAGCCCAAAGCCCAAGGTGAGCATGCGGGTCGGCAACGCCACCGAGAGCAGGGCGTACACACCCGCGATCACCACGGCGGAGGCGCCGGCGAAGACCAGCTGCGCCGCACAGGCCACAGCCACATCGGGCGCCAGGGCCAGGCAGGCGGCGCCGCCGGCGGCAGCCACGGCCAGCCAGGCGATCGTACGGAGCGCCTTGCCCGGATCGGCGGCGATGCGCGCGGGCAGGACCAACGTGCCGATGACCAGGCCCATGACCGCTCCCGGCTCGGCCAGGCCGAAGAGCAGGGCGCGGTGCGCCGCGTCTTGATGGAAGACGTTCTCGTAGTACGCGGTGGCGTAGAACGTGAAGCCGAACACGGTCCCCAGCAGGAACGGGAGCGAGTAGTAGATCAGCCGAAGTGATCGGGTGGTGGCGATGACCCGAGCGGCCTCGGGCACCGTGGCCCGCTCGTCAGGAGGTTCGGGGCGGTCCGGATCGCTTCGCCGGAGACCGCCGGTAGGGACCGGGTCGGGGAGCCGGGCGGCCACCACTACGAAGACGAGGGCACCGAAACCGAGCACGAAGAACGACGCCTGCCAGCCGAAGGCGTAGGCCAGGGTCCCCACCATGAGCGGGCACAAGCTGAGGCCGAACACGAATGCCGTCCGCTGAGCCAGTATCACGCGTGGTCGCAGGCTGACCGGGTAGTAGTCGCAGACGAGTGCGTTCTGGGTCGAGGTCGAGCGCGCCGCCGCCAAGGACCACCCCGATGGCGCCGGCGTAGAGCAGAATTTGGTTGGGGAACACGCCGGCCAGCCACAGGATGACGGCGGCGGCGGCGAAGAATCCGCCCGCCCCGACCAGGACTCTGGTCCGCGAGGTCCGGTTGGCCACCAGGGCCAAGGCGAAGTCGGGGCCGAGGCCCGTCTGCAGTTGTTGGACGGCGAGCAGGGCCAGAAGGGACAGGCCCTGCTGGTATTCGTCCTGCATCTGGGGCAGCTGCAGGACAAAGATGAGGGCGCTCATGGGCAGGATGGCGCCGAGGCCCATGACAGCGATCAGCGGGCGCGGCGAATAGGTCCCGGTGAGGCGCGAGGGCCTCCGTGCGCGCGGTGGGGGGTGGGTGAGGTCAGCCATGGGCTCCCGAATCGAGGCCGAGGGTGAGCACGTTGGCCGGCTGGCGCACTGAGCCGGGCCCGGGCTCTCCTCGGTCCTGGGCTGTCGGGGCGCCGGTGTCCTGATCGGGCCGGCGCCAAATGCCGGGCGCGGTGATCCCGCGTCGGCGCGCCACCACGCGCAGGAGCTGGTCGCGGCCGCGGTTGAGCAGGCCGCCGATGCCTTCGGGCAGGAAGAGCAGGAGCAGCAGGATCCCCAACCCGTTGACGAACTGGGCGTAGCCGGCCGGGAGGTAGTACTGCGCCCCCCACACCACCGCGGCGCCCAGGATGACGCCCGGCATGGAGCCCAGGCCGCCGATCACCACCATGGAGAACATGGTGATGTTGATGTCCGCGGTGAACGACCCGCTATTGATGCCCTGCTGCTGGACGGCGAAGAGAGAACCGGCGAACCCGGCGATGCCCCCGGAGATGGCGAAGGCCAGCAGCTTGTGACGCGTGGTGTTGACGGCGACCGCCCGCGCCGCCGGCTCGTTGTCGCGGGTGGCGACGAGGTCGCGGCCCGTCTTGCTTTGGCGAAGCGAGCGCACCGCGAGGAGGACCAGGAAGAAACCGGCCAGGCAGAAGTAATAGACCTGGGAGTCGGTGTTCAAGACACTGCCCCCGAACAAGGTGGGCCGGTCGGCCTCGGTGGTGACGAACCAGGGCAGGTAGTTGGGTTGCAAGAAGTACGACGAGGCGGTGACTCCGAAGGCCAGGGTGGTCACAGCCAGGAACGGCCCGGACATGCGCAAGGCCGGCAGCCCGATGAACAGCGACACCAGGGCGCCGACCAGTACTCCGAGCGCCAGCGCGGCGAAGAAGTCCCAGCCATGGCGCGAATAGAGGACGACCGTGGTGGCGCCGCCGATGCCGGCCAGCCCGAATTGCCCGAGGGAGATCTGTCCCGTCCATCCGGTCAGCACCAGCAACGAGAGGCCGACGATGGCGTAGACCACGATGAGCGAGGCCAGATAGGTCTGGCTGCCGCTGAGGATGAGCGGCAGTGCGGCCACCGCGGCCACGAAGGCGACCTTCAGGAGTCGGAGGGTCCAGCGCACCTCGGGCAGGCAGGCCAGCTGGCGGGGGATGGGCCGTGCTGCGGCCACGTAGCGCCAGCTCGCCTGCTCACCCTCGGTGACGCGCGAGCGGGAGCGCCGTTGCAAGAGGAGGGCCACGACGATGACGATCACCAGTGAGGCATCGACGTAGGACGTGTTGGAGTACGTCCAGGTGGCCCCCGCGTCGAACACGCCGATGGCCAGTGCCGCCACGACGGTCCGGGGCATGCTCTCCATCCGCCCGATCACGGCGGCGGCGAGAATGCGCAGCAGGATCTCGTCGCCTCCCGCGGTGACGGTCTGGAACCCCCCGAACCCAAGGACGGGAACCTGCAACAAAATGGCCAGGGTGGACAGGACGGCGGCCAGCACCCAGATGATGGTGTCGAGGCGGGCCACCGAGATCCCGAGCAGGGTGGCCCGGTCGCTGTTCTCGGCGGCCGCGCGGATGCCCAGCCCGTACTTGGAGTAGCGCATGAACAGCGCCAGGGCGGACGCGACGAGGATGGCCCCGACGACGGCCACGATGTCGTTGCCGCTGAAGAGCACCGGACCGACGGTGAACGACACGTGGAGGGGGGTGTTGACCGACGCGCTGTTCGAGGCGTTCGCGCACGACTGATTGGTGGCGGGGTTGCAGAAGAGGATGGGAGCCACGGTGGCCAACCCGGTCAGGAGCTGCGCCAACCCAATGGTGGCCACGGTCAGGATCAGCCGGGAGCTGTTGCGGAAGTGGCGGGGCAACAAGCTGGCCACCGCGCCGAGGATGATGGCGGCGGCGAGGCCGGCCGCCGCGGCCAGCACGAAGGGAACCCCATAGGTGACGACCAGCTCAATGGCCAGCACGGCCGGCAGCACGCCGATGGAGGCCTGGGCGAAGTTGATGATCCGGTCCCCGCGATAGATGAGGACGATGCCCACGGCCAGAATGGCGTATATGGCGCCATAGACGATGCCGAGGAGCACGATGCCGAGGGGCAGGCCTTTGGGCAGGGTCGCGGCGAGCACGATCCACGCCCCGACGGCCGCGAAAAACCAAGCTACAGCGGCGCGGGTCGACCGCCACAGCGACGCCCTGCGCTGACGCAGGCCGCCGTCCATCTGACTCTTCACGGGCGCGCCCCGCTCAGGAATCGTCACGTTGCCTTGTCACCCACCGCGCGCTGTGGTCTCACGGGGTGCGACCGATCACTGCACGCCGTCCATGCCACCCCCAAGTGGTCGCGCCCTGACGGGGCAAAGGTACCGTGTCCTCGCTAACGTTTCCCGGCACACCGATGGATGGGTGGGGGGATACCGCCGTACATCCATCAGACTCAAAGGGGGGCCATGACATCGTCGGGCCAAAGGTCGATCAGAGTTTCGTCGCGACAATTCGCAGGGAAACGGATCATGTGGGGGGCACGCTCCACCATGGTGTTGGGGGCGGCGCTGCTCACGGCACTGGTGATGGTCCCGGTGGCGGGGGCGTCGAGTACGTCCACGGTGCTGAAGACCTCGGGACCGGCCGGCGAGGGGCCTTACCCGTGGGCCTACCCGGCGACGGGCGCCATAAAAGCGGGCACCGAGACCACGAGCTCGGGTGCCAAGTGCACGCCGTCGACTCCGCAGTTCAACTCGCCGTACGCCCCACCGTGCATCCCGAAGTTCACCGGCAACAACGGTGGGGCCACGTACGACGGCGTGACGGCCAGCACCATCACCCTGGCCGAGCGCGAGTTCCCCAGTGCCGCCGACACCCAAGAGATAGAGGCGGAGGCCAAAGCGGCCGGGGGTGCGATCCCCCAGGTCATCAGCCAGGTGCAGCAGGTCTTCCTCAATTACTTCAACAGCGTCTATGACCTCTACGGGCGCAAGGTCGTCATCACGCCGTACACCACCCAGGCCAGCTTCACCACCGAGGAGCTGGGGCAAGGCCAGCCGCAGGCCTGTGCCGACGCCGACGCGATCGCCAATCAGATGCACGCCTTCGGGGAAACGGGCATCACGAACGGAGACTCCTACGGAGGCACCGGCCCCTTCTCCACCTGTGCCGCCCAGGACCACCTGGTGGAGTTCGACGGTGACCCGTACTTCGACGAGGCAGCGTTCGAGGCGCTCAATCCCTACGTGTGGTCGATCACCCAGAACTGCAACACGATCACGGACTCCGAGGCCGAAGTGGTGGCCAGCATGCTGGCCGGGAAGAAGGCTGTGTACGCCGGCGACCCGACCCTGAAGGACCAGGTGCGCAAGTTCGCGGCCTTCGTCCCCAATGTGTCCCAGTACCTGAACTGCACCAAGGACTTCGTCAATCTGGTCGAGAACAAGTACCACGTCAACAAGGGCGAGATATCGCCGAGCTTCGACTACAACCTGGACATCGCCACCTTCCAGCAATCGGCGCAGCAGGCCATCATCCAGTTCAAGGCGGCGGGGGTGACGACGGTCATCTGCTCGGCCGACCCCTTCTCGCTCGGGCTGCTGACCAAGGCGGCGGCGGCCCAGAACTACCACCCCGAGTGGTTCATGACCGGCTCGGCCCTGACCGACGAAGACCAGGTGGCGCAGGGGTTGTACGACCGGCCGGAGATCCAGGGCCACATGTTCGGCATGTCCGAGAGCGCGCCCTCGACCGCCCTGACCGGGCCGCAGTCGCTGGCCGGCCAGCTCTACCAGAAGCTGACCGGGCACACGATCCCCAAGGGCACCGACGGCAACTACGGCGCCCTGGTGGAGATCTTCAACGACTTGCAGGCGGCCGGGCCTGACCTGACGCCGAGCAACATGGCCCGAGGGATCCATGCGCTGCCCACGCTCGGAGCGCCGGCCTATCAATACGGCCAGTGGACCTACAACCTGGGGCCGACGGGGACGCCCGGGGGGGGCGTCCACACGGCGGCCGACGATGCCCGCTTCGTCTACTGGGACGGGACCAAGACGTCGCCGCTCAACGGCGACCTGGGGACCTTCGTGGCCGTCTACGGCGGAAAGCGCTTCTCGCTGGGCCAGTGGCCGACCACCTTGCCCCCGCTCTTCGGGGCGGGGTGACCATTGACTTGGCCGAGAACTGACGTCCGCTCGCACGCCGCTCAATGGAGAGGCTGGCTCCGCCTCTTGCGTACCACGCGTTGAGAAGCCGCTTCACGCGGTTGGGAGACGCATCCAACGGCAGCGCGCGTGGTGCCCACGGTATACGCGCCGACGACCATGGCGAGGTAGGCCTCCTCGAGGATCTCACTGTCGCCATCTGTCCTCGCGAGGCGCCATTGCGCGAGGACCGCATCGAGCGCCCCCAACAGGACGGCCGTGACAGAGATCGAACGTCTCCGCTCCAGCCCGTACTGCTGGGCCGCAACCGCAGCGAAGGCCTGAACCGTCTTGCGATCTCTCGACCGTTGCTCCCGACGGATGTCGCGGTTCCACCCGCCGGCGGCTCGGAGGGCGGTGAAGATCTGGCCTCTCTCCATGGTCGCCCTCATGGAGCCACGAAGGAGGGCCCGGTACATCTCTTCGACGCTGCCCGCCGAGGCAACCTCCGATGCAAGTTCTCGGTGCAGGTTCGATGCTTCTCGCCGATACGCGGCAGCCAAGAGCTCGTCGCGATTGGCGAAGTGCTTGTAGACGAGTGACCTGCTGACCCCCGCATGCTCGGCCACCGCCTCCATGGAGACCACCTGCACCCCGTTCGCCCTGACCAGGGCGACGGCAGCGTCGAGCAGGGCATCGTGGCGTGCGGAGCTCTGCAAGCGCCTTCCGGCGACGGGTTCTCGACGGGACGAAGAGCGAGATCTTGCGCTGGAGGGGCTCATGGTGTCATGGTGTCACGAGTTAGTGACAGTTTGTCACCTATGCGGAAGGTAGGTGAGCGCGTGGGCCCGGTGGAGACAACGACCTATGTGGGGGAGCGAAGCGTGCTCGACGCCGACAGCCATGTCATGGAGCTGGGTGACTTCCTCGACGATTTCGTCGATCCCGAGTTCAGGGATCGGTTACGCGACGTGACGAGTGATCGTCTCGCCTCCGTGCTCATCGATGCCGTGGCCAAGTCCGAGGCGCGGCGTTCAGATACCGAAGTGGCGAAACGGGCCGAAGAGCGCCTCCTGCAGGACAAGGGTTGGCACGCCATGGGCGCCTTCGATCCGAGGGAGCGGAGCCGGGTCCTGGACCTGCTCGGCGTCGATGGCCAGCTCGTGTTTGCGACGTTCGCCACCGCGAGGTTCGTCGGCAAAGACGAGGACCGCCTCTACGCGGGTAGCTCCGCGCAGAACAAAGCCATGGTCAACTTCTGCTCCGAGGACAAGCGTTTGTTCCCGGTGGCGTTCGTGCCCTTGGTCGACCCGAGTCGTGCCATCGGCCTGGCCGTCGAAGCGATCGAGGCCGGTTGCGCCGCGGTGATGGTTCCGTCAACGGCCGCGGGCACTCGAGCACCCACCCACCCCGACCTGCACGGGTTCTGGGAGGTGCTCAGCGAAGCCAACGTGCCGTTCGTGCTGCACGTCGGGGGAGGCGGGAGGCTCCTCGACCCCGCCTTTCACAACAACGCGATGCCGGTGCCCGACCACCTGGGAGGTGGCGAGAACGTCCGGTCGAAGGATTTCCTCGGGATTCCCCATTCCCCAGAAGTATTTCTGGGGACACTGATCTACGACGGTCTCTTCGACCGCTTCCCGAAACTACGTGGAGGTTGCATAGAGCAAGGAGCGGGCTGGGTGGTGTCGTGGATGCGCCATCTCGACTACGGGATCCGGGCGTTCCGCCGAACGGAAGAGCCGCTCCAACGACTGGAGTTGACGCCCTCCGAATACGTGCGCCGGCATCTCAAGTTCACACCATTCCCAGGGGAGCCGGTGGATTGGATGATTGAGCAGTCGGGTGCCGAGCTCTTTATGTTCTCGACGGACTTCCCGCACCCAGAAGGTGGCAGGGATCCGCTGAGGAAATTCGACGAGGCACTCGCGGGTGCCAGCGAAGACGATCGGTCGAAATTCTTCTACGAAAATATGCGCGAACTTCTCCACGGGGCACGCACCGCCTGATCCTCGAAGGAGCCTCTGCTGAGAATGGCCAACTTGAAGACCGACGAACGCGGCGCTTTGTTCGTGACCGCGAACTCTGAGGACCCGCGCTTCAATCAACCGTACATCGATGTCCGGGAGTGGCGCGATGAGCCGGCAGACGCCCCAGTGTTCCCCGGCGCTATCACGACCCAGCACGCCCTCGCCGAGCCCGTCAAGGCACGCCATCTCTATCTCCACGGAGGGTTCACGGGCACCGACGCGAAGTTCTCGTTCTGTTTACCGCCGCACGATGAGTACCAAGGTCGCTTCTTCCAGGCGACCCATCAGTTGCTCGCCGGCGAGGAGGCTACAGCACGCAACGTCGCGTTCGCCCTTGCGAGTGGCGGTTATTCGGTGCAGACGAACATGGGCGGCCGTGACAACCCTCGTACAGCGGAGGACGGGGCCAGCGGCCGGTTTGACACGACGATTCGAGGTTACCGTGTGAACGCTGCGGCCGCGAAGTTCTCCCGAGTCGTGGCGGCCGACATGTACGGCCCGCATCGTACCTACGGCTATCTCTATGGCGGAAGCGGGGGCGCGTATCAAACGGTTACCAGCGCGGAGATGACGAGCGGTGTGTGGGACGGGTTCGTTCCCTATGTCATGGGCTCGCCGCAATCCATCCCCAATTGTTTCACGGTGCGGGTCAACGCCCTCCGGGTGCTGAAGGACAAGTGGCCGTCGATCATCGACGCGATCGAGCCGGGTGGAAGCGGTGACCCCTACGCCGGGCTGAACGACGAGGAGCACACCGCGCTCGAGGAGGCCACTCGGACCGGGTTCCCGCCCCAGGCTTGGTTCAATTACGTCCCCCAGGGCGGAGGGCCACTGGTCCTGGTTGCCAGCTATGTGCCGGTGTTGGACCCGACCTATCTCGACGATTTCTGGAGCCGTCCCGGCTACCTCGGTACCGACCCGACGTCCTCGGTCCGCGCGGCGCGCATCCAGCACGAGGCGACCGTTGTCGATGTGATGCGCGATCGCGGGGGACAACTCAAGTTGTCGAGCGTCCCCACGGGTGATCTCACCGGTGCTGATGTGATCATCACGAGCGGAGCGGCCGCGGGCAAGACCGCCTCGCTCGGCCGCGTGGCCTCGGACGGCAAAGGTCAAATCGGCCTCGTGTTCGAATCGGTCAACGACACGATTGACATCACGGCCAATCCCTCCGTCGTCGAGAGCATCCGGGCCGGCGACGAGGTCCGGATCGACAATTCGAGGTTTCTTGCGCTGCAGACCTACCACCGCCATCAATTCCCGCCTGCCAATCCCGATTTTGACTACCCCGACGTCTACGACTACTTCCGGAAGGCCGACGGCACGGCGAGGTACCCTCAGCGAGAGGTGGACATCGGCACGGCGGGAACCCTCGGCGCTACCGGTCAGATCCCGACCGGTAGCTTCAACGGGAAGATGATCGTGGTCGAGTGCCTGCAGGACGGCGACGCTCTTCCGTGGCAGGCCGACTGGTACCGGAAAAAAGTCGAGGCTTTCGAGGGTCCGCGCGTCGACGAAAAGTATCGGCTCTGGTACGTCGAGAACGCGAACCACACCGACCCGACGACTGAGAGGCAACAGACCCACGCCATCGCCTACTCCGGCACGGTGCAGTACGCGTTACGTGAGCTGAGCGCATGGGTCGAGGACGGCATCGTCCCGCCGCCTACCAGCGCATACCGGGTGCAGGACGGACAGGTGCACGTGCCGGCGTCGGCGGCAGAACGCAAGGGGATCCAACCCGTGGTCCATCTCGCGGTGAACGGCCGCGAGCGCGCCGAGGTCGCGGTGGGCGAAGTCGTCTCCTTCACGGCACGGATCGAAGTGCCGCCCGCCCCCGGCACAGTGGTGTCGGCGAAGTGGGACTTCGAGGGCGTGGGCACGTATCCGGACGCCGTGGCGCTCGACGATCCGACCTCTGAGACCGTCCGCCTGACTGCCACCCACGCCTTCACCAGCCCGGGCACCTACTTCCCGGCCTTACGCGTCGCCTCCCAACGGGAGGGCGATCCCAGCAGCCCATTCGCCCGTTCGCAGAACCTCAGCCGGGTCCGGGTCGCGGTCAATTGAGGAGCGGGAACGTCGAGGCGATGATCGCGAGTGAAGTCGCGGCGACGAGGAGGAGTGGCGATCCGCTGACTGGGTTCGAACGTGTCAGCTCAGGGCGTAGGGCATCGCTCGGTGCGATCTCCCGAGGCGCATGTGAAGCGAGATGAACCCGCTGGCAATCGCTGCATAAAAGCACCAGAGCGACGCAAATCCATCAGCGGTGAGGCGAGCCAAAACGACCACTGCGAGCAAATTCGCAACGCCGAAAATCACGATGTCCCGGTAGCCCGAGCAGAGGAGCGCTCCACAGGTGGCAATCACGTAGAGACCGACAATCAGGATCCCATTATGTAGTCCGATGCTATAAGCAAGATGGTGTGCGCCCAGCCTCACCGAGACCGGGCCATGCAGCATCGTGATCAGTAGGACGGTCGCGACGCCGATGCCGAGGCCCAAAAAGGGGGCAACGATCCATCGTCGCCGTGATGTCGGTTCAAGTTTCCAGATCGAGAGAGGTACGAGGATGGGTACGACCACCATGGCGATCAACAAGTAGATCCACATCGCGACCCGTCCGATCGAGGACGGAACAGGTCCCTCGAGCCCCCACCAAACGAGGGATTCATCGAGCTGATGAATCCCCAGCACCAGCGGCACGGTCGCGAACAGGAGGAGATTGCTCCGTCCGTGGAGCTGCCGGCACGCGTCGATACCGATGGCGGTTACCACCAGTCCCCCGGCAAGATCGCCTTCGGGGGAGAAGCACACGTCACCAACCTATCGTCTTATCGATTCGCTCTGGGTTGGAGCGAGCAAACCGGGCATCGAGGCCAGCAACTCAGTCGGGCAGACCCTCTTGCCGCTCTGCGGTCCCCCCGCGCACTTCGCTGTGCCCCTTCGATGGTGCGGCGAGCTCGGCCGCACCGAGCGAACCCCGAACCAGAGCGCCAGCAACCGCACTCAGCAGTATGCCGTGGTTCCGGGCATGGCTGCGGATCATTCCGAACGCAGTGTCCATGTCAACCTTCAACCGCTCGGCCACGATCCCCTTTGCCTGCTCCACGGCGATCCGGGAGTTGAGAGCGCCCTGGAGTTGGATTGAAAGGTCGCTCTGATGCTTCACCGTCCGTTCCTGGAGAATGCCGATGGTGGCGGCGTCAGCAAACGCCCTGAGCAGATTCGATTCGATCTGCGTCATGTCACGGAGCGAGGTGTCGAATACGTTCATCGCGCCGATCACCTCATCGCGGAGGCGCAGTGGCACGGCGTGGACCGTCTGGAATCCGCTCTCGCGCGCCTTCGGAGCAAAACGCGGCCATCGACCGTCGGCGGACGCGAGCTGCTGGTTCAAAACGGGCAGTCCCATGCGATAGCAGTCGAAGCACGGCCCCTCTTCCAATTGGACCTCCAACAGCTCCGTCACCCGCATTCGCTCGCTCGAGGAGGCCATCATTTGCAGGCCGCGGGCGCCAGCCAGAGCCAACCCGACCTCGGCGGAGCCGAGTAGTTCCACACAGCGGTCGGCCAGCATCGACAGAAACTCGATGAGGTCGAAGTCCGCCACCAGGGTGTCGGCGAGTTCGACAAAGGTCCGAGCAAGCCATTCGTCTCGACTGTCCAAGCTTCACGCTCCTGGCTGGTCGCGGCAAGGTTCGGGGAGCCAATGGACACAATATTCGTCTCTCGCATGGCGATCGTCAGCCCAGGGCCCGGACTGGGATTAGAGCTGCTCGAAGCGCCGCCGACCAGCCACGACCTCGGTGGCCACCTGATCGATCGGGCGATCGGTTGCGAAAGCGTTCGCCCGGAGCCGCACGAGTGCCTCGGCCACACCGACGTTGAGCTGGGCGGCGATCATCCCGGTGGCTTGATGCACCACCGTCCGGGAGTCGGTTGCGTCAAGCGCCCAGGCCAATGACTCCGACGTGACCCCTGCCTGCAGATCGAGGACCAGCCGACTGACCAGATCTCCGAGAAACAACGAGTCGGCGAGCTCCTGACCGGTCAGGACTTTGGGCGTTGCGCCGCCGAGAACCAGGACGCCAAGGTCAACTGCTCCGATCCGAAGTGGAATGGCGTAGATGGCCCCGACACCGAGTCGCTCGACGGCCGGAACGAATTGTGGCCAATCCCTCGCTGCGTGTCTCAGATCCGAGACCAGGACCGGCCGTCCTTGCCGGCGAACTTCGGCCGCCGGGCCTTCGCCAAGAGTGAACTCCTCGTTCTGAATGGCGGCTGCCAGGGGGTCGGATGCCCCGGTGATCCCCTCGACTCCTTGCTCACCCATCAGTACGAGCGATGCCATCGTGACTGGCAGTAGGTCACAACAGACACGGCAGATGAGGTCCAAAGTGGGCGCCTGGTCACCCGATCTGTCGATGACATCGGCCAAGAACCGTTCCGCCACGTTCACGCTGAGCCGCTTGCCCGCGAGCTCGGGTGGGGATCCCTAGGACCCGACCGGACGACTCGCCATCGGCTCTTCCACGGGTCCAGGTTGTAGGAGGGCGACGATCTGAGCCGGATTTGGCCACCGCACCTTCGTCGCCCACCCAATTCGTTCAAACAATGAGATCAATCGCGCCGAGAGGTCATGTTGGTGGGGCAGCACACCATGACGGGCCGAGGATGGCGAGGCGTGGTGGAAGTTATGCCAGCTCTCACCGAAGGAGAGGAGGGACAGGACTGCGACATTGGTGCTGTAGTCGTGCGTTGCGAACGGTCTTCGACCCCACAGGTGGCAAACCGAGTTGACGCTCCACGTGACGTGATGGAGGAGCGCCATCCTGACGAGGCCGGCCCAGAGGAGCGCACTGAGTGCACCGAAGAGGGTTCCAACGAGCGCCCACCCGATGAAGAACGGGAGAGCGAGTGAAGCGACGGCGAGCAGCGGAAACAGCCGATCGATCACGACGAAGTCCCGGTCCCGATGGAGGTCTGGAGCGAATCGCTTGGTATCTGTGGGGTCCATTGCGAACAACCAGCCGGCATGGGCCCACACGAACCCCTTCAGCGTCCCGACGCCACCGGGTCCGAAGCGGTGCGGAGAGTGGGGATCTCCTGGCTGGTCCCCGAACATGTGATGCCGGCGATGGATGGCCACCCAACTTATTGCCGACCCCTCGAGGGCCATGGAACCGGCCACCGCGCACACGATCTTGAGTGCCCTCTTCGCCTTGAAGCTCCGATGTGTCAGCAGCCGGTGAAATCCAACCGAGATCCCAAACCCGGTGAAGAGATACAGCGCCGCCGCGATCACAACGTCGTCGACGTTCAAAAGGTTCCCTGAGATGAACGGCACCAGACATGCCAACCCGAGAAGTGGACTGGCAACCAGCAATGCCGTGACAATGCGGGCACCTGACGGGATCGGAGTCGACCTCGACACCCGGTCAACCGACGTGTCAACGATGGTACCCACCACGGTGATCCCTTCTCGTCCGAGAGTTCATGAGGAACGCCGGACCATTTCTCAGGTCACCGAGGTCTAGGGCAACTGTCAAACGTGATGCTACACCGGCTGATCGCCCTGGCAACGCCGCCCACCGGCCGGATGGGGGACCGATTGTCGCGGTCTTGGTCAAGCACCCTTAATCGATCGGCCCGAGGGCAGCGAACTCTTTCTCCGTGGTGTATTCGTTGCGTTGGGTTGATCGCTCAGAGACCGAGCGCGAAGGGAAACTCACCCTGACCGACAGTCCGCCATCGGGCATCGGACCGGCCGTGATGGAGGCGTCGTGTGCAGAGGCGATGGCACGGACGATGGAGAGTCCGAGCCCGTGGCCGTCCTTGTAGACCGCGCGGCGCGGATCAAGCCGTTGGAACGGTTGGAAAAGGCGTTCAACTTCAGCAGAAGGAAATACTGCGGCCCCCAGCCGAGGCAGAAGCCTCTCATAGGTCATAGGGAGCTCCAGAACGTTCGCAGCGCAGCGGCGCCGGCGGCAGGATCCTGCATCATCCACCAGTGACCGAGGCCCTGCAGAACGGCAACATCCGCCTTGGCTTGCTCCGCCGACCAGCGAGCCCGCGCTTCGCCGCCCGTGTATCCGTCCTCAGTCGGGATGATCACCAGGCCGGGGCGGGCCGCCGCGGCGCTGAGCTTCTCTCCAAGGCGAGCCATGGCCGGTTGGGAGGCCGACCGGTAGAGGGAGAGGATGCAACGGCCCATGGCATTGTCGTTTGCTTCCGCTACCGCGCGGGCGATCTCGGGCGTCATCCCGAGTGACTCGAACATCGTCGCCCGGTCTCCTACGGGCAAGGAGGCCATGCCGGCGACGGACTCCTCGCCCGCTTCCGGTGATTGCCACACTTGAGCCATGTCGTGCCACACGTAGTCAGGGGCGAAGCACCCGGCGATGTCCATTGCCCACGATCGGATCAGGTCTGGTCGCTCCATTGCCACGCGGATGACATGGCCGCCACCCCAGTCGTGGCCGACCAGATCGATCGGAGCTCCCTGCTCCTCGAGTTCCGACACGAGCCACGCCGCATATTCGTCGGCGGTGGCCCCGAATCCGTCAGGAACCCCGGCGCCGAAGCCGGGCGGACACAGCGTGACCGTATCCGGATGCTGCAACTCAGCCAGGAGCGGTCCCCAGATGGCGGACGTCTCGGGATTCCCGTGTACGAACACGGCTCGGGTCTCAGACACGTCAGGCGAGCAGCTCCTCAAGTTCAGCCCGGTTCGGTCCGGGCGATGAATAGGGCGGGTTCGACAATGCCACCTCGAGAATCCGGTCGAGAACCCCTTCGCGGGCGATGACTTCGTCGGGCAGGCTGTGGCAGGCAATGACCTCGAAGTACCACTGAAGGACCTGGGGGTCGTAGTGTGCCGCCGACGCGAAGGCACGCGGCCCGGCCACGCTCGGATCCGAGGTGTCGAAGGGGTCGTCGAGGCCCTGCATGAACGCATCGACCTGGGGCGCACGAAGGCGATCGAAGTTGACGGTCGAGTCGTGCCATCGCGCCGGCCGGTCATTGGTCCGGCGCTCCCACTCTCCGACGAGGCGGCGTGGGTCATCGACGTGCTCGGCGATTGCCGGTGCCATTTCTACGACGTGCATCAGCCCCAGCGTGATGCCCCGCCCGATGGACGGGTTGGTGAATCCCCAAGCGTCGCCGAGTGGCACGATCCCCGTGGCGCATGGAATCCCGTCGACGACGAACTCACGTGTCGTGTTCGCGGTGGCGGCCATGGAGAAGATGTCGCCTTGTGGTTCGCCCTCCGTCCAGTGCGCGTGGTTGGGCAACGACTGCAAGACACGTTCGAAGGTCTTGGCGTTGCGGACCTTGCGCATCTGCTTGTCCTTCGGTGAGTGATAGAGGGTCACCGACCACCATCCGTCGTCGCCCGGAATGGTCAGGATCGAGATCGAACCTATGGCGCACAGCAGGTCGTCACGCGGCTCCGGTAGTTGTGAGCTCCGGTAGTACTGCGTGTTGTAGACGAAGCCCGCCTCAAAGGCGTGTTCCTGGGGCCGGCGGCCACCCACGGCTTCGATCATGGAGGAGAGGGGTGAGCGTCGCCCGGCCGCGTCGACCACGACCCGGGCCGGGATCGTCTCGCCCGACTCGGTGACCACCCCGGTGACGTGCGGCACGCCGGGCAACACGCTGGTTCCTGTGGCGAGGGCCGCGGCCGCGCAGCCGTAACGGACGTCTATTCCGGGTGTCTTCCCTGCCGCGGCGGCGTACGCCAACTCAATGAGCGGACGCCGACACGTCGTGAGCGTCTCGAACCGGCTCAGGTCGAGGTCCTGGCCTGCCGCGTCCGGCAACAGGCGCGCGGCTGCCGCGGCGGCATTGAACCTGAGAGCGCCCACCGCCTCCAGTTCGTCGAACACGGCCGGCAGGTGCTCTTCGATGAGCGTCCGGCCCGCCGGCTGCAGGTAGTGCACGAGCCTGAACTGTCCGACACTCCGCCTAGACCAGTTCTCCCACGCCTCCTCGGTCTCGCTGGGCGGGCCGTCGTCCCGGTCGAGGACCACGACGTCCAGGTCCTGTCCGGCCAGGAGGATCGCGGCGGCCAACCCGGCGGGTCCTCCACCCAACACGACAACGTCCGTCACCGGGTCCACCTTTCGTCGGCGCCGAGCGAGACTGTACCGCCGTTGGTTCGGCGTGTCCTCGTCTCCCTCCCCCTCACCGTCCCGACCGCGGCGCGACGGATCGACGACCGTCAGACCGCGGGCTGCTCGTCGGCAAGGTCACGCAGCTTGTTCTTGAGGAGCTTGTCGAGCGTCCCAAGTGGGAACTCATCGACGACATAGACGGCGCGGGGTACCTTGAAGTCGGCCAACCGGTCGGTGCACGCCTCGATGACCTGGCGCTCGAGTTGCGCGTCGTCAGGAGCGTCGGCCGTCGTGATGACGAAGGCCACAGCAACCTGGTCCAGCCATTCGTGGCGCTTCCCCACGACGGCGACCTGGGCGACACCGGGCACACTCGCCACGACGTCCTCGACTTCGCGAGCCGAGACGTTCTCGCCGCCCACCTTTATGAGATCCTTGTCTCGCTCCTGGTAGAAGACGTTGCCGCCCGGGCCCATCTTCACGATGTCGCCGGTCTTGAACCAATCGTCCTCGAAGGCAGCCGCGTTCGCTTCGGGGTTGTCGAAGTACTCGAGGAAGAGTTGTATGCCCCGCGTCCCTCGAAGCCACAGCTCGCCAGTCTCTCCCTCGGCGCAGAGCCGCCCGGTCTCCTTGTCGACCACGGCGATCTCGTAACCCGGTGAGACCCGGCCCATCGAACGGGAGGGCAGCCGTTCGGTCGGCCTTCCCGTGATTGCGTGAGTCACCGTCTCGGTCATTCCGTAGGCGGCATACACGGCGATCCCGAACATCCGGTCGAGCTCGGGAAGGATGAGCCCGAACACACCCACGCGGAGAGCCGTCTTGGGCCGGTCCGGCTGCCCCAAGGTTCCCATGACGAACGGCATGAGCGAGATATGGGTGATTCCCTGGCTTGCCACGACGTCCCAGAACCGGCTGGTCGACCATTTCGGCACGAGCACGGCGGTGGCACCAACGCCCAGGACAGAGAAGAACGACCAGCTTTGCGCGTTGACGTGGAAGAAGGGTAGGTAGATCAAGTACCGGTCGTCTTGGCCCAGATCGATGTTGCGGGGCCCGAGCCGGCTGGCCCAGATGGCGTTGGCGTGGGTGTGAACCACGGCCTTCGGTTTGCTGGTCGTGCCCGAGGTGAACATGATCCCAAACGGCAAGAGCGGTTCGACGGGGCGCCCCGGCCAGGCGGCGATCTCACCGAAGAGGTCATCGAAGGACTCGAGATGCAAGCCGGAGGCGTTCGCGGGTGAACGTTCGTCGGCGTCACCCTCGGTGACGGCAACCCATTTCAGCGCCGGTCCCGCCTCGAGCACCATCGACACGTACTGCGGTTGCGTGATGGCCGCCACGCACTGGGCCTTTTCGATGAAGTAGGAGAGTTCTGCTGTGACCGATTTGGTGTTGGTCGTCACCCCGACCGCACCGACGGTCGCGCAAGCGAGCCACGACAGTACGAGTTCCGGGCAATTGTCGGCGTGGAGCAGCACCTTGTCGCCCTTGCCGACACCCCGTGCGACAAGACCGGCCGCCAGGCGGCGGGTGTCGTCGTTCAGCTGCCCGTAGGTCCATTGGCGACCCTCGCCCGACGGAGGATCCCAGACAAGCGCAGGGTGGTTCGGCCGCTGTTCGTTCCAGTGGGCCAGCAGCCAGGGGATGTCCTGACCGTGCATCTGAAACTCCTGCATCGCGTCGTGTTCCATCGGCTCAGTATGTACGACCTACCAGCGTCCGCTACGCCGCACCAGGAGCGGGTGAGATTTCGGCGACCGCCACTCGAGGTGACGAGGTGAGGCGATCTGGTACCTTTGCTCGACCCTAGGGAGGTGAGGCGAGGGTCCTCGAACGCAGGGCCGCACCTCGCCGGCCGTTCACCTGAACCCGGACGCGGTGACCACGCGGGCGACCGGCTTTTCCTGCGTGTGGGCCGCTCGATACCGTTATTGATCGACAAGGAGCTACTCCGCTGACTCGTTTCGTCGCCAGCACGATCACCTTTCCCTACCAGCGCTCGCTCGGCCCCGTCGTCGGAGCCTTTCTGAGCGCGCTGACCGAGCGGCGCATCCTCGGCATCCGCAACGGTGACGATGTGCTCGTGCCTCCGATGGAGTGGGATCCGGCCACGGGTGCGGAACTGACCCGCGACTTCGTCGATGTCGGGCCCGCCGGCACCGTCACCTCGTGGACCTGGGTGCCCGTCCCGTCCGAGCAACATCCGCTGGACCGTCCCTTCGCCTTCGCCCTGATCCAACTGGATGGGGCCACGACGCCGTTGCTCCACGCGGTCGATGCCGGCTCGGCGGAGGCGATTGCCGACGGAGCCCGTGTCGCGCCGCGGTGGCGCGGTACTCGGGTCGGCCGGATCGACGACATCGTCTGTTTCGTTCTCGGTGAAACGCCCGAGACCGAGGGAGAGGACACCGGTCCCGCCAAGGAGCCGGTGGAGCGGATGCTCTACAACGCCTCCATCACGTACCGGAATCCCGTGCCCGACGCCACGGACCGGGCCGTGGCCGCCTCGAAGGAACACCGACTGCTCGGTCTTCGCTGCCCGACCTGCCAGCGCGTCTACGCCGGGGGGCGCGGCTACTGTCCCGTCGACGCACTGGAGTTGGGCAGCGACTGCGAGGTCGAGCTGCCGCACACCGGTACCATCACCAACTATTCGATCGTGACGCCGGTGCAGTACCCGGGACAAACCGAGACCGAGCCGTTCGCCCGGGTCTTCGTGCTCCTCGATGACAGTGACGTCATCGTTCCCTATGCCGCGGTGATCGACCTTCCGGCGGACGAGGTCCGGGTTGGCCAACGAGTGTCGGCCGTGTGGGCCTCTCCCGCCGAAGAGCTGGACGAGGGTGTTGGGATGGGTGGTGCATGGGGAGCCTTGATCGGCTGGATCCCTTCCGGAGAGCCCGATGTCGACGAGCCCGACCTCGTGAACCGGATCTTCTGATGGCGATGAGCCGCCCCTCCGAACCTGGCAGTCCCCTGGCGGTCGTGGGATGGGCCAAGACGCCGATGGTCCGGCACACCGACAAGTCCGAGACACAACTCCTCATGGACGCCATCACCGACGCTTTGACGCCGCTCGGCCTGACCAGGGCTGACGTGGACTTCACTTGCCTCGGCAGCTGTGACTACATCACCGGACAGGCCTTCTCGTTCGTCTCGAACCTCGATGCCATCGGGGCGTGGCCCCCCTCTCGTGACTCGCACGTCGAGATGGACGGTGCCTGGGCCCTCTACGAGGCATGGCTCCGGTTGCAGGAGGGCGACATCGAGATCGCCGTGGTGACCGGGTCGGGGCGCTCGTCCACCGGTGACCCATCGCTGATCTACCCCATGGAGATGGATCCGTACTATCTGGCTCCACTGGGTGCCGACCCCCTCACTTTCGCCGCCCTTCAGGCCCGAGCCGTCATCAAGGCCGGCATCGCCGACGAGCGGTCGATGGCCGAGGTGGCTGTGCGATCTCGCGGTGACGGTGATGTCGAGGCATTGCTGGCCGAGGACTATCTCCGCCGGCCCTTGCGACGCCACGACGTCCCACCCATCACCGACGGGGCTGCCGCTCTGGTGCTGGCGAGCGGGAACCGCGCCCGTCAGTTGGTCGAACGCCCGGCTTTCATCACCGGCTTCGATCACCGGACCGAGTGTCACAATCCATCGTTTCGGGCCCTCGACGACTCGCCGTCCACCCGCCTGGCCGCCGAGGCGGCCGGCCTCGCCGACGGCCCGATCGAGGTCGCGGAGTTGCAGGCTGCCTTCACCCACGAAGAATTGCTGCTCTCCAACGTGCTGGGTCTCGGAGAAGACGTGGCGGTGAACCCGTCGGGCGGGGCGCTGCGGGCCAACCCGATCATGGCGACGGGACTGTGCCGCATCGGCTACGCCGCCGACCACGTCATGAACGGGGGACGTCGGGCCCTGGCGCACGCCACTTCGGGCCCCTGCTTGCAGCAGAACCTGATCTGCATTATGGAGGCCCTGGCGTGAGCAGCCGTCCGTGTGCGGTCGTCGGGGTCGGCCAGACCCATCACAAGTCGCGACGGCTTGACGTCTCGTTCGGGGGTCTTGTGCGCGAGGCGGTATTCCGGGCGCTCGACGACGCCAACATGACCATGGCCGACATCGACGCCGTCGTCCTCGGGAAGGCGCCCGATCTCTTCGAAGGGGTCATGAAACCCGAGCTGTACCTCTCGGACGCATTGGGCGCCGTAGGCAAGCCCATGTTCCGCGTGCACACTGCCGGCTCGGTCGGCGGGACGACCGCAATCGTCGCCGCCTCACACGTACAGGTCGGCAAGCACAAGACGGTGCTGGCCGTTGCGTTCGAGAAGCAGTCCGAAGGCAATGCTCAGTTCGCGTTGGGGAGTGGCCGCGGTGCCTCGCTGGGCGCCGGAGGCGCCTTCGCGCCGTTCATCCGGGCCTACATCCATCGCAGCCGAGCTCCGGAACACATTGGCTGGAAGGTCGCCGTGAAAGACCGCCTCAATGCGCTCAAGAACCCCTACGCCCACCTGCGGATCGAAGACATCTCTATCGAGAAGGTGAAGGCCTCGCCCATGATGTGGGAACCGATCCGCTTTCTCGAGTCCTGCCCGTCCTCGGATGGGGCCTGCGCCGTGGTCCTCACCGACGAGCAGGGAGGGAAGGCCGCGGCCGCCGACGGCCGTCCCCCGGCCTGGGTGCTGGGGACTTCGTCCCGTTCGGAGCCGTCCAGTTTCCCCGGTCGCGATCCCGTCCGACCGGCCGCCGCTTTGCAGTGCGCCGCCGACGTGTACGGCCAGGCGGGGATCACCGATCCACGGCACCAGATCGACACCGCCGAGCTGTACGTGCCCTTCTCGTGGCACGAGCCCATTTGGCTCGAGGCCTTCGGCCTCGCCGACGAGGGGGAGGGATGGAAGCTGGTCGATGACGGCACCACTGAGCTCACTGGTTCGTTGCCGATCAATGCTTCCGGCGGGGTGCTCTCCAGCAACCCCATCGGCGCCTCGGGCCTGCTCCGATTCGCCGAGGCAGCGAACCAGGTCCGGGGTGCTGCCGGCGAGCACCAGGTCGACGGCGCCCATGTGGCCATCGGCATGGCCTACGGCGCCAACAGCCAGTACTTCAGCACGTGGGCCGTCGGAAGCTCCCTCGATCCTTTCGGCTGAGAGGACTGCTCGCAGTACTCCTCGGCTTGTGGGTGCAGTTCGGTTGCAGCGCCCAGAGGACCCTTGAAGCTATCCGCCACCCCGCATACCTTCTCATGGGGGAGGGGGCATGGGGCAACACGCGCACGACCGGCACATCGGCCACGAGCCTGTCGCGCGGCGCACTTCGACGCCGACCGAAGCCCTGGTGCGGCCAGGGACGCTCTGGATATTGGGGTCGGTCTCCACAGCGGCTCTGGCGTTCTACGTCGCGCTGCTCTCGCGTCAACGACAGGTTGACCTTGACGTCTACCGCATGGGGGGCCACCACGTACTTGGATCAGGTCTCTATTCCTCGCACCTGACGGTCGTCGGGCGGGATCTGGTGTTCACCTATCCGCCCCTGGCCGCTCTCTTTTTCTGGCCGCTGTCTCATCTCTCCACCTTTGCCGCCCAAACGGTCTGGGACGCCACCGATCTGATTGCACTGACCGCGCTGATTGCTGTGAGCACTGCGGCCGCCCGCCGGAGAGCATTGATCCGCTCGGACTGGCGGACCGCGCTCATCGTCCTCTTTCCCGTCGGCTTCCTCCTCTTTCCGGTTCACGAGACCCTCGAACTCGGGCAGATCAACATCGTGTTGGTCCTCATGATCGTGTCGGACTTGGCGATGGGAGTGTCCTGGCGGGGCAAACGGCTCCCACAAGGGGTGCTGGTCGGTCTCGCGGCTGCCGTGAAGCTGACTCCCCTCGTGTTTCTCCCGTTCCTGGTGGTAACGCGTCAATGGCGCTCGGCGAGGAACATGGCCTTGACGTTCTTGCTGGCCACCTGCGTGATGTTCGCCGTATCTCCCCGTGCCTCGTGGGTCTACTTCACCCGGGATGCTTTCGACGTGGGACGGGTCGGGAGCATCTCCCTGGTGATCAACCAGACACTGCACGGCGCCGTTGTCCGGGCGCATTTGTCGCCGTCCTCTGCGCTGGTCGATCTGATGACCGCGGCGGTCGTCTGTGGCGGGATAGCGCTGGCCGCGATCGCGTATCGCCACTCTTCGCCGTTGCTCGGAGTCCTTCTGTGCGCCGCGACCGGGCTTCTTGTCTCTCCGATCTCGTGGCTGCACCATTACGTGTGGATCGTGCCGACTCTGGTGTGGTTGGTCGCCGGCCGGGACCGTCCCGCCAAAGGCATGCAGTGGGCCCTCGGTGCTGCGGTCGTCTTCATGGTGATCCCGCCCAGTCCGCCGCCGGACGCCAATGTGCTCTGGTACCTGCGGGAGAACTCCTACGTCATCTCGACGCTGGTCTTCATCGGATTGAGCGGGGTGATGCTCTGGGTGCGGAACCGGATCACGGTCGTCGACACCACTTCAGGTCTCGGGACGCCGCTCGGAGAATCTCAAGCACCATCTCGATGAATCAATCCACCGGACCACGGGTCTCAACGCGCGAATAGGTGGTAGCCGGCAAAGACCCACGCCGCAATGAGCGCAACGTTGGCCACCGTTGCCGTCGAGACGAAGCGGATGAACTCCTCGGCGTTCGCCAGGTGTCCATCGGAGCGCCGCGCCACGAGATCAACGACAAGGGCGGCGCACGGCACAGCCACCCAGAACGCGACGCCCGCGGGTGGGCTCGAGGGCAGGAGCAGGCCCGGAGTCGCAGGGTGCACCGCCATGTGCACCAGTCCCGCACCCGGCACCACTCCGAAGGCCGGCGTGTCCGGGCCCCTCCCGACGGGTTTGGCCCTGTTGCTCGGGTTGCTCGGGTCGGCCGACGGCGCCCGCACCCGAGCCGCTTCGTAGCCGATCCCCACGAGCATCCAGAAGAGGAGGAGGCCGGCGTTCAACGGCCGGTAGGCCTGGGCCAGCGCGCTGATCGTCAGGTGATAGAGGTGCGGTCCCGTGTCGATGCCGAGCACGTCCCAGGCCAGCGCGACCGCGATGAGCGCCAACCACGGAGCAACGCCCGGCAGGGCCAACCTGCCGCCGCCGCGGCCCGGACGCGGCCACGGCACGGTGACCGGTTCGAGGTGCCAGCCGCCGGGCGCCGCCTTCCGTCCCTGCCACAGGGCGAGATCGACCGCCACGACCGCGCCGAGCGAGAACACCCAGGTGACCTCAGCCGCCGTCGTGGTCCGGGTGAAGGCGCTCACCCAGCCACACCACGCGCAGAATCCCACCCCGGCCGCGACAAGAGCGATGTGGTGGCGGCGCACGGCACCGGTCTATCCCAGCGACGGCGGCAAAGAGGCCTCGCCGCCGGGCCGCGTGTCCTTCTAGGCTGCGGCTCGATGCGAGCGGTGGGGATCACCGAGTTCGGCGGCCCTGAGGTGTTGCGCGTGGTGGAGGTGCCCGACCCCGAGGTGGGACCGGGCGAGGTCAAGATCCGCGTGCGTGCCGCCGCTGTCAACCCCACCGACACGCAGTTGCGCAGTGGCGCCCGGGCGGAGCGGCTCAAGGACGTGGCACCGCCCCACGTGCCGGGCATGGATGTCGCCGGTGTGCTCGAGCAGATTGCGGACGGAGTCGTCACCGATCTGCAGGTTGGAGAGCGCGTGATGGCCATCGTGCTGCCTCTGGGGCAACGGGGCGCCTACGCGGAGCGCGTGGTCGTGCCCGTCGAGTCCGTCGTCCGGGCCCCGAGCGGGACGACGGACGCGGAGGCGGCAACCCTCCCGATGAACGGCCTCACGGCGCGCCTCGCGCTCGACGAGCTGGCGCTTCGGCCCGGACAGACGCTCGGGGTGACGGGAGCGGCGGGCGCCGTGGGCGGCTACGTCGTACAGCTGGGCAAGGCCGAGGGGCTCCGGGTAGTCGCCGACGCGTCAGCCGACGATGACGGGCTGGTGCACGAGCTCGGCGCCGACGTGGTCGTGCGCCGGGGTGAGGACTTCGTGGGACAAGTGCGCGCCGTGGTCCCCGAGGGCGTCGACGGGTTGGTCGACGCCGCGCTCGTCGACGCCGAAGCGGTGGGGGCGGTGCATGCTTCTGGCCGTATGGTCACCCTGCGCGGCTACGAGGGGCGCACCAGCGACCACCCGGGCATCACGTTCGTCCCGGTCTACGTCCGCACCTATGCCCGCCACCGGGACAAGCTCGACCGACTGCGGGCCCAGGCCGAGGACGGGATCGTCACCCTGCGCGTGGCGCGGACGCTGCCACTCGACCAGGCGCCCGAGGCGCACCGGCTCCTCGAGTCGGGGGGTGTCCGGGGCCGGCTCGTGCTCGTGCCCTGAAGGCACGTGTTACGAGCTCGGTCCGACGAGGTCGACCGCCGGCAGGTCCTCTATCTGGCGCTTGGTCAGGCTCACGGTGATGCCGTCGTCGATGCGGGTGACGGCATCGATCGGTATCGCGACCTCCTTGCGCCCCCACAGGTGCCCCTCCTGGAGGAGCACGTGGGTCACGTGGCCGCCGGCGGGATCGACCACGAGACCCTCGACCTTGCCGATCTCGCCGTCGGTGGCGTGGACGCGTTCGCCACGCCGCACGCCCACCTCCCCGGGCGGCAGAGTGTCCCGGGTCATGATCTCGCTGGCCGCGGCCAGTGAGGGGTCCGCGCCCGCCACGCCGCCCGCCAGCCCGTAGTAGGGCCAGTAGTACGACTCATGAGCTTCGTAATCCGCGTAGCCACTGCCCCCGGGAAGAAAGTCGGTCTCTTCGGCCGGGGGGAGCCGGTCGAACTCCTCGAGCGTGCAGCGCAGACGGATCTTTCCCGCACCTCCCTCGATGAGCTCCAACGGAACGAGGCGGCCCAGGCCGCCGCGGTGCTCGGGCTCCACCACCAGGTGCGTGACCGCCCGAGCCACCGGGTCCACCACCACCCTGATCACCGCCCCGCACGGTCCGTCAGCGCAGTCGGCGGCGGACCCGATCGTGAACGTGGTCTCAGCCATGTCGGCCTCCTTGTCTCGTGCAACCCTACGGGCAGCTTCACCAGCCCCGCAGATCGACGGCCCAGCGCTCGAGCACGAGGTCGCCGTCGACGACGTGCAGTTGATCGTGATAAGCGACGGTCGGGTCCACGTGGGCCGGGAGGACGTGGATCCTGTCGCCCACCCGGAGCTTGTCCTCGGGGACGAAGGTCAGGTGCTCGTCGGAGCAGAACCAAACCTCCGCCCCTTCCACGGACGGGTTGCCGTGGTCCATGCCCAGCGCCTTGAGGCCGCAATCGGCAACCACCCATCCCTCCGCCACCGAGATCACCGTGGACAGCACGGTCAGCGCCTGGAGGAACGGCAGGCCGAGCTTGGCGTACGCGGTGTCCATGAGCGCGTAGGAGCCCGCTTGGATCTCAGTGGCCCACGTGTTGATGTCGTAGGTGCCGGTGCCACCAGCAGAAATCACCTCACCGCCGACCTGATCGCGGGCAGCCATCAGCTCGGACATGGACACGCCGAGCAGCTCGGTGCGTCGGGTCCGGTCCTCGAGCCCGACGACGTGGCCTTCGTAGCCCATGACGCCGCGCACCGTCAGGCCGGCCGCGCGCGCCCGCTCAGCCAGCCGGCCGGCGTCCTCGGGGCGGCAGCCACAGCGGGGGAGTCCGACGTTGACGTCGATGAGCACCTCGCCGATACCGGCCCTCGCGACGGCGGCGATGGTCTCCTCCGAGTCGACGGCCACCGTCACCCGGGCCCCGGCCCGAGCGAGCGCAGCAAGCCTCGTCGCGTCGGCCACCTCGTTGGCCAGGAGCAGATCCTCACCGAGGCCGGACCGCGCCATGCCTTCCATCTCGGCGATGGTGGCGCAGGTGAACCGCACGTGGCCTTGGGCAGCCTGGCGCGCCGCCAGCGCCGTGCACTTGTGGGCCTTCACGTGCGGCCGCAGGCGGTCCCCCGGCAGGGCCTCCGCCATGGTGCGGAGGTTGGCCTCGAGCGCCGGCCCGTCGACGACGAGTGCCGGCGTGGTGAGCTGCGAGGTCTTCACCGCCGGCAGGCTAGCGATCCCGCCGGGCGCGCGGAGGAGGGCGCTCGGGTACTCTCCGCCCGATGAGCACGCCCTGGCTGGAAGACGCCTGCGGCCTGGTCGACGCCCTCCGGGCCAAGGAGCTCTCCCCCCTCGAGGCACTCGACGGCTGTATCGCCGCCATCGAGTCGTCGCCGCTCAACGCCTTCAGCTTCACCGACTTCGAGCGCGCCCGTGACGCGGCCCGCGGCGCCAACGTCGCGCTGCCGTTCGGCGGGGTTCCCTGGGGCATCAAGGAACTGGAACGGGTCGAGGCTTGGCCGTACACAGAGGCCTCGATGCTCTTCAAGGACCGCGTCTCGGACCACGAAGACACGTCGGTGTTCCGGTTGCGCACCGCGGGCGCGGTCCTGGCGGCGCAGACGAGCGCTCCGGAGTTCGGCGGGATCAATTGCACGTCGACAGAGTTGCACGGGACGACGCGCAATCCTTGGAACCTGGAACGCACGCCCGGCGGCTCGTCGGGGGGTTCCGCCGCGGCCGTCGCCGGGGGTTTGCTCCCGATCGCGACGGGGAGCGACGGCGGGGGGTCGATCAGAGGCCCGGCCGGTTTCAGCGGGCTCTTCGGGCTGAAGGCGACCTACGGCCGCATCCCCAAAGGCCCCATGGCCGGGATCGAGCCCATGACCACAGTGCGCGGGTGCCTCAGCCGATCCGTGCGCGACACGGCGCGCTACTTCGACTGCTGCAACGGTTTCGACCGACGCGACCCGCTGAGCCTTCCCGTGGTCGGCGGGTGGGAGGCCGCGCTCGGCTCCTACGACCTGTCGGGCATGACCGCAGCCATCGTGGTCGACCTGGGCATCGCCCGCGTCAGGAACGAGGTGGCCGACCTGGTGGTGGCTGCTGCGGCGCGCCTGGCCGCCGCGGCCGGACTGCGGCTGGTCACCGTGGTGCCCACAATCCCACCGCTGCGCGGGCAGTGGGCCATGGCGAACCAGCCCTCCCTCGTGGTCGACCTCGGCGACGCCTACCCCGAGGCTCTGGGCCAACTCTCGCGCGAGATGCGGGCCGGCCTCGAGGCGGCACGGGAACGTTATGACCTGGAACGGGCGGCCTCCATCGAGCGTTACCGTCGGCAGCTCAACGAGGCGATGGCGGACCTCTTCGACCGGGCGGACTTCGTCTTCTGCTCGACGCATCCCGACGTGGCGTTCCCCGCCGAGGGCCCGCCGCCCTCCACCATCCCGGGGGCCGACCTCATCCACGAGATCGGCTTCACCCGCGCCATCATGAACAATGCGGCGCTCACCGCGCCGTCCAACCTCAACGGCAGCCCGGCGGTAAGCATCCCCGTGGGTCTGGTCGACGACCTGCCGGTGGGCCTGCAGGTGCTGGCGGGCCACCACCGGGAGGAGCTGCTCCTGGACCTGGCGCTCGTGGCCGAACGCGCCATGCCCTGGCCCAAGGTGGCGCCCGGCTCACCGTTGCGCGCTGGTTGACGCGGCGTTCAGCGCGATGCGTCGCGCCAGGGCGCCATGTCGAGCCCCGGGTAGCGACCTTGCACGCCGGCCAGCGTCGCCTCGTTCCAATACGGATGGCCCGGTTCTGGGACGCCCAGGAGCGCCAGCTGGCGCGGCGTGGCCCGCTGGACGAACTTGGAAAGCTCGAAGGAGAAGCCGCGAAACGGCCAGGCCTGGTAGCCACCCCAACCGGCATCGCGATGACGGAACGAGACGTGAAGCATCACCCGGTAGCGGGAGGGTTCGGTGAAGTCCACCGACCGGTGGTACACGTCGGGGCGGTAGGCCACCACGGAGCCGGCCGGGGCCGCCGCGTCCGATGCGTCGTCGTAGAGCTCGGCGTATTCCACATAATCCAACGTGTGCCGCTCGACGGGGATGTCCCTGGTCTTCTGCCATGAGACGAACCGGGTCGCGCCGTCCTCGGGTGTGACGTCGGTCAGGTAGACAAAGAACTCGACCTGCTGATAGCCGGGTTCGTGCCGGGGTACGACCAACATGTGGTTGGGATAGTCGGCATGCAGCAGCCGGTTGTAGCCAGAGGGCTGGGCGGCGTACTTGGCGGTGATGAGACCCATGTACAACACGAGGTCACTGGAGCCGAGCAAACCCTCGGCCAGCTCGACGACGTTGTCGTGCACGACGAGCGCGTTCAACCGCGAGCTGTGGAACGGAAATTCCGGCCACGGCGCATCCCACGTGTGCCACCGACCCGCCTCGCCGGCGCCGGCGCTGACCTCGGCGGGGGTGGGGAAGTAACGGTGCATCGCATCTTGGGCCGCGGCCAGCTCGTCGGATGGGATCACGCCCGGCACCACGCACCAGCCGTCGGTGTCCCACCGCTCCTTGCACTCGAGCGTGAGCACGGTCGACACCCGGCGGACGTTAGCGCCGGGTCCTCTTCGGCCCTTGCCCGATCCGACCGGGAGGTACTACGGTTTAAGCAATCACTTAAATCAATTGCTTAGGAGGGGTATGGCCAGGTCGGGAACGAGGTCGGTGGTCGGGCGCCCGGCATCCCCCGGAGTGCGAGAGACCCGCGAGGGCCTGGTGCGGGCCGCCGTTGCCGCCCTACGTGAGCAGGGCTTCGCCGGGGCGAGTGCTCGGGAGATCGCCCGGCGGGCCGGCTGCAACCAGGGGCTGGTTTTCTACCACTTCGGCTCCGTGGCCAACCTGTTGCTCGCTGCGCTGGACGAGGTGAGCGAGACGCGGCGGGTCCGTTACCGGGCGGCCCTCGACCGGGCGGACGGTATCGGGGATCTGATCAGCGCGGCGGCGGCCGTCTTCGAGGAAGACCTCGATGCGGGGCACATGGCTGTCCTGGCCGAGATGATCGCGGGCGCCTCCTCGACGCCCGGGTTGGCGCGCGAGGTCGCGGCACGGATCGCGCCGTGGCGGCGGTTCACGGCGGATGCGTTGCGCGGCGTCATGGACGCCACGCCGTTGGCGGCTGCGGTCGAGCCCGATGTTGCCGCCCACGCCGTGGTGGCGCTTTATCTCGGTCTCGAGCTGCTGGCGCATCTCGACGGCGATCGCGCCCCGGCCGTCGCCCTCTTCGACCGGGCCCGTCAGCTCGCCGCTCTCTTCGAGACGTTCGAGGTCGCGCCGGCACAGGAAGGAGCGCAGGAGGAGCAGGAGGAGGAGCAGGAGCAGGAGAAGGAGCAGGAGTAGGAGCAGGAGGAGGAATCATGAGACTCGCAGCCGCAGTCCCGCAGGACGAGAGGGAGGCAGGGGTCGCCGAGTTCCCAGCCCACGGGTTCGACGTGGTGACCGGTGCCTTCAGCTACTCGGGGGCCGCGATCGCCTGTGCCCTGGAGCGCTCCGGACGCCGGGTCCGCACGCTGACAGGCCATCCCGAGCGCGCGAATGCCGGGCACCGCCTGGACGTGCGCCCGCTCGACTTCGACGACGTGCTCGGGTTGACGGCCTCGCTCAGCGGTGCCACCACCCTCTACAACACGTACTGGGTCCGCTTCCCCCAGGGCGGAGCCGATTTCGACCGGGCAGTCACCAATTCGCGCACGCTGTTCCATGCGGCACGCCACGCGGGGGTCGAGCGGATCGTGCACGTGTCGATCACCCACCCCAGCATCTCGTCGCGGTACGGCTACTTCCGCGGCAAGGCAGAGGTCGAGCGCGCCCTGGCCGAAGTGGGGGTTCCGTACGCCGTGCTGCGGCCCGCCATCCTCTTCGGGGGCGACGGGGTGCTGCTCAACAACATCGCCTGGCTCCTGCGCCACCTGCCGGTGTTCGCGGTGGGGGGCAGCGGCGAGTACCGGATCCGCGCCGTCCACGTCGACGACCTGGCCGAGCTAGCCGTCGTCGCAGGAAGGGACCGGGCCGACACGGTCACCGACGCGGTAGGCCCCGAGAGACCGACCTTCATGGAGCTGGTGCGGCTCATCCGAGAGGCCGTGGAAAGTCGGTGCATGATCGTGCGCGTCCCCGGGGCGCTGGTGCCGCCACTGGCGTCGGCCCTCGGCTACTTCCTGCGCGACGTGCTTCTCACGGGTGACGAGTTCCTGGCCATGGCCGACGGGCTCGCGGACACCAGCGGCCCGGCCACGGGCTCCGTCGCGCTGAGCGAGTGGGTACGCGCCAACGCCGACTCGTTGGGACGGAGCTACGCCAACGAGATCAACCGGCACTTCCGTATTCGTTCGGCCAGGTGACGCCGGGCCGGGCGACGCCGGCGGGATGGTGGCGTGCGGTGCGGTGTGGGGCGGCGCGCGGTGCGGGGCGGCGCGCCATCGAGGGCTTAACTCCAGGTGACGAGCACGAGCGCGGCGCCCAACGCCAGATAGAAGCCGAAGGGCACGGCGGAGCGGCGCTCCGCCCGGTGCGCCGCGATCAGGCCGAATCCGACGACGGCGGCCAGGAGGTTGGCGAAAAAGAAGCCCTCGAGCAACGCGATCGGGCTCACCCAGGCCAGGCCGAAGCCGACCACGAGGGACAGGCGCACGTCGCCGAAGGCCATCCAACGCGGGTTCATCAAGTTGATGACAAAGAACAGTGCGAAGAAGGCAAGTCCGCCGAGTGTGGCAACCACGAGACGCTCCCACTCGTGCATGACGCCGGCGATGACGACACCGCTGACGATCACCGCCGCGCTCAGGGCGTATACCAGCGTCTTGGGCAGCAACCGGCGGGTCAGGTCGCAATAGGCGAGTTGGACGAGCCCGACGAGGAGCAGCAGCGGGGGCAGAGCGATGATCGACCAGCCGACCCGGTGCAGTACGTACGCGGGGAGCAGGCCCGAGGCGGCGGCCAGGGCCACCCGGTGGGCCCAGGTGAAGGAGGGTGTCGCGTGGTGGGACGACGCGACGGGTGCGTCACCACCCGGTGCCAACCTGGCCACCGAAGCCGCCAGCTCACGTTTGGTCAGGGGGAGCAGGAGCGAACCGGCAGCGATGCCCAGGGCGGCACCCCCGAGGAGCGTGATCGGCGCGCTCATTTCACGATGGAGACAGCGCCGCAGTTGTAGTTGAGATCGGCGACGGTGGCGCCACCGACGGCCACCCCCGCCGCCTGCAGCACCGGTGCAAAGACACCCGTCAGGAGGGCGGGGAGCGTGGTGAGGGAGGAGCCGAGCCCGCTGTAGGAGAGCGTCGGCGAGGTGGTCCCCACCTGCATCGGGTTGGTGGCCGCCGACTGGGTGGACGCGGTCGGCGGGACGACCGTCGAGTTGAACTGCGCCGGCGTGGACGAAGCTCCCGTGATCGTCAGCGTGCCCGCCGATGCGCCGTTCAGCGTGAGGTTCGCGGTCGCCGTCGTGGTGCTCGCGGACACGATGGCGTTCCCGAACGAGTTGTTCTGTTCGGAACAGTTCTCCGCGCTCAGGGTACCGGTGCCTTGTGCGGCCGAGAGCGGGATGTCGACGATTCCCCCCGCGGCCGTGACATTGAGCTTCAGATCGGCCGTCACCTGCGCAGTTGAGGCCGTGGTGCCGACCGGTCCGTACGCGATCTGCGGCAGCTGACCGACGACGAGGGTGAGTGTTGACGACGTCACGCCAGTGATGCCGAGCGCCGACTGGACGTTGATCGAATTGCTCCCGTTGGCCAGCTCGGCCTCCGTGGTGAGGAACTGAAGCACGTCCAAGTTCGCCGACAGCCCCTGCTCCGAGACGATCCCAGGCGAACAGTTTGCGCCGTCGATGGTGAAGAGCTGACACAACTCCACCGACGGCGATCCATTGAAGACGAGCGAGTTCAAGGCAGAATACGCAGCGCAGGGGGACGGGACGGGCGAGGCCCCGCAGTTCAGAAGGGCCTGTTGGGAGGACGTCGCGGTCTTGAGAAAGGACAGCCAGGTGGACGGCGTCAGCGACGTCGTCAAGACGTTCGACGGGGTGAGCGTCCCGGCGGACGCCGTGATCAGTTGGTTGACGGTCACGTAGGTGTTGTCCAGCCCCTCGTAGCCCGCCGCGGTGATGGTGGCCGTCGTCCCGATCGTGCTCAGGATGTCGTTGAGCACAGCTGACTGCTGCGAGTCGAATGACGCCAGATAGGTCCCGATGGAGAAGCCGTCCTCGGGCGTGACGGCGGCGGTGGCGGAGCGTGACACGGAATTGGAGCCACCGAAGAAGATCTGTGGCACCTTCTGCGTCGCGGTGACGATCACACCAGTACAGGGATTGTGGAGCTTCGGGATCTGGTTGTAGCAGCCGGCGTTGGCGCCGGTGGGAACCGTGCAGATCTGGGTCGACGAGTTCCAGACGCAGCCCGAGACCGTGAGGTTGGCGTTGCTCCCACTGTTGTCTGCCATGACATTGGCGAGTTCGCCCGCCATGTAGGTCTGGCTCGCCGCCAGGGTGTCCCCGTCGGCGATGTTGATGTAGCGGGCCAGATCGAGTGCGCCCGTGTCGGCCATCGCCTGCGCGGTGCGGCTCCCCGAGACGGAGAACCCCACGTCAATGCCCATGGCCCCACCCCACAACAGGACGACCATGCAGATGGCCGTGAGGACGAAGGTCGCGCCCCGCTCGTCCGTGCGCCGGCGTACCGAGAGAGCCCGAAGAAGCTGCCGCGCTCGCATCTGCTACGAGCTCGGGTTGGAGATCTGGAGCACGTCGGTCGACGAGATCGTCGACGGCGTGATGACGCCCATTCCCGGCAGCTCCGGGAAGAGAGGGTTCGAGTTGTAGTTGTACGTGACGGTCACGGTGAGACACTCGTTGTTTGCGTTGGAGACGCACGGGGCTTCGGTGGCGATGCAGCTGAGCGTCGAGGTCGGTGTTCCCGTGTTCCCCGCGACGTCAGGTTCGTAGCACGTGCCTTTGTCCATCCACCCCAGGTCGTAGCCGGCCTGCAATTCCGCGGTGGCCTTGGCGGTGCTCGACGCCACGATGCCCGCCCGGGCACCATCGGCGGCGGCTTGAGTGACAGTCGACTGCGCCGAGAGGATGAGTCCATACGACACGATGCCGTACAACAAGGCGATCAGAAGAACAACGACAAACGCGAACTCGACCATCTCCGCGCCTTGCTCGTCCCGCCGCCTCGCTCTCTTCGGAATTCTCCACGTGCGCGGCCCCAACGCGGAACCCTCCTCTGTATCGGGCGACGGCACCAACTCCTCAACGACATTTTCCGTTGGCACGTCGCTGTGATACTCCGACCCGATTCTGGGCCGACGGTCGTCGCCGGTACATAGGACATTCGGACCATTTCATGCTCTCACCAGGGTCGGAGCATCGGAGAATGGTCAAAATGACCTATGTACGACGTCACCCTCTCGTCGTACCCTCCAACGGAGCCAACGGCACGATCGACGCGCGGCGACGTGATGGGGTCGCCGTACGTTGGCCGTCGGTCGAGAGGGGGAAGGTTCTGTGAAACGGCAGACACTCATACTGGTCATGATCGGTGTGATCCTGTTCATCGCGGGCAGCGCGATCGCCTACGCAAGCGTGGAGGGTGCGAGCAAGCACGCGGGGTCCGGAGCAAACGTTGTCTCACCGGTCAGCACGTCTGCCGTCGTGGCCAAGTCCAACATCCCAGCCGGGACCACCGGGCAGGCCATGGTCTCCAACGGAATGGTCGCCATCGAGCTGATCCCGACCAAGTCCTATGTGCCAACCGACCTGGGCTCGCTGTCCGGGTTGGCCGATGAGGTCCTGAGTCAGCCCGTGAGCAAGGGGCACGCCATCAGCTCGACGGATCTCACCGCCAGCACAACCTCTATTTCGTTGCCTACCGGGATGGACGGCGTGACCGTCACCCTGAACGGAACGGCAGGCCTGGCCGGCTACCTCCAGCCCGGCAGCCGGGTCGACGTGTACGCCAACATCACGAAGGTCTCGACCTCGGGTAGCGCCGCGACCGCTGGTGCGACGCTCCCCCTGCCGTGCACCGAGCTGGCGATGGCCAACATCGAGGTACTCGACGTCGAGAGCACCGTGCCAGCGTTCGCCAACCACCCGACAACGGCGGGCCGCACCATCCCGGCCAACGAGACGCTTCTCCTCGCCGTCAACCCGTCCGAGGCGAGGAACATCGAGTTTCTCTCCCAGAACGAATCACTCTCGGTCGTCCAGACGCAGAAGGACACGAACCCGCCCGCGCTGCAGCAGTGCATCGGTACCGACCAGACCGCGAGCGCGCCATGATCTCCCGTCGCCTTCTGGTCGTCAGCCGCTCCCCGGCGCTCAGCCGGGCCATTCAGGCCTCACTCGGGACGGGCTATCAGATCGTCTCCAGCACCAACGCCATCGACGTGTTCGACGAGGTGCGCGAGCAGGGGCCCTTTGACGTGCTGGTCGCCGGACCCGTCTTCGACAGCCACGCCGGGATGGCCCGCCTCGCCGCCTTACGGACGATCGCCGCCGTGCCGGCCGTCGTTCTCGCTCTGGGACCCAGGCCCAAGGCCAGCCTGGTCGACATCGTCCGCACGGGTGCGGTGGAGCTGATCGAGTACCCGACCAGCAAGCGTCAGCTGGCCGCCACCCTCCAGCGGGCGTTCGACATCGCCGACGTTTCGGCCGCGGAGGAGGCTCCGCCGCTGGCCGTGGTGGCCCAGGGCGTCGTGGTCGAGCGTCCGCAATTCGCCGAGGTCTTCACCGTGGCGTCGTCGAGCGGCGGCTGTGGCAAGACGTTCTACGCCACCAACCTCGCCTGTTACCTGGCGGCCCAGACGGGCCAGCGCGTGTGCCTGGTCGACCTGGACCTGCAGTTCGGCGAAGTCTCCACCGCGTTGCACCTGCGGCCCCGGTTCACCATCTCGGACCTGTTGTCCCGAGAACCGGTGGACGACGACGACCTCGACGAGCACGTGGAGCAGTATCTCGAGCAGCACGAACTCGGCTTCTCGGTGCTGGCGGCGCCGTTCAGCCCGGCCGACGCCGACATGATCGCCCCCAAGGACGTCTACAAGGTGATGGGCGCCCTGCGCCGGCACTTCGACTACATCGTGGTCGACACCCCGGCCCAACTGTCCGAGATCGTCCTGGCCGCGTTCGACCACTCGACGCGGGTCCTGTGCATGGTCACCCTGGACCTCCCGAGCATCCGGAACATGCGGGTGTTCCTCACCACCCTCGAGAAGCTGCGCATCAACAGCCAAACCATCGGGGTCGTGCTCAACAAGGTGGAGGACGACATCGGTATCGACATCACCGATGTCCAGGAGGTCCTCGACAACAAGATCATCTCGGTGCTTCCGTACTCCAGGGAGGTCATGAAGTCGATCAACAAGGGCAGGCCCGCGCTGATCTCGGCGGCCAACTCGGAGATCGGCAAGAGGCTGGCTGGCGGCATGCACCAGTTCCTGTCCGGTGAGGTGGTGCCCGTTCTCGACACAGGGGCGACCACTGCGGAGATCGGCGAATCGCGGAGCTTTTGGCGCAGGAGGAAGGGTCGCACCACCGGGGTGCCTGAGCTCGAGAGGGCCTGATCGCCATGAACCTTTCTGAGAAGTTGGCCGCGGCCGACGGGCCGGAGCAGCCGGCACGCGACGAGCCACAGCAACCCATGAACCGCCGGGCGGGGGATCCTGGCGGGCCGCCCGAGCGGCGGGGTCCAGGCCCGGTGGGCCAGCCTGGCGCCAAGGGACACCCCATGCGGAGGGCCAGCGACCGGACGGCACTCGACGAGCAGTGGAAGCAGTCCAAGGCGAAGGTGCAAGCAAAGGTCCTGGCCGAGATCGCCCCCACCGCCGCCAACCTCTCACCCAACGAGCTACGGGAGAGAGTCCGCTCCTCCGTCAACGAGATCCTCGAGCGCGAGGACATCGGCATCTCCCCGATCGAGCGTCAGCGCTTCGTCGAGGAGATGCTCGAGGACTCCCTCGGCTACGGACCTCTGGAGGGTCTGCTCTCGGACGGCAGCATCACGGAGATCATGTGCAACGCGTACGACGAGATCTGGATCGAGCGCAAGGGCAAGATCGAACGCTGCGACATCGTGTTCAGCTCATCACACCAATACCGGCGCATCATCGACCGCATGGTGCACGGGGTTGGCCGCCGAGTCGACGAGTCCTCGCCCATGGTCGACGCCCGACTCGCCGACGGCTCCCGCATCAATGCCATCGTCCCACCACTGGCATTGCGGGGCCCGGTGCTCACCATCCGGAAGTTCCCTGAGCGCGCGTTCTTGATGGAGGACCTCATCAACCTGGGCACGCTCACCATGGACTCGGCGCTCTTCCTGGAGGCCTGTGTGCGGGGCAAGATCAGCATGGTCGTCGTGGGCGGCACGGGCACCGGAAAGACGACGATGCTGAACGTCCTCTCGAACTTCATCCCCGATGGAGAACGCCTCATCACGATTGAGGAATCAGCCGAGCTCCAGATCCAAGGCGCGCACGTCGTGACCCTCGAGACGCGCCCGGCCAACGCGGAAGGGACTGGCGAGGTGCGCATCCGCGACCTGGTCCGCAACTCGCTGCGTATGCGGCCCGACCGGATCATCGTCGGTGAGTGTCGTGGTTCCGAGACCCTCGACATGCTCCAGGCCATGAACACCGGCCACGCCGGATCAATGACGACCGTGCACGCCAACACGCCCCGCGAGCTCCTTGGACGGCTCGAGACCATGGTCATGATGGGCGGGGTCGAGCTGCCGCAGCGGGCCATTCGGGAGCAGATCGTCATGGCCGTCGGCGTTCTCGTACAGCTGCAACGGACGCCGGGCGGGCCTCGCGTTGTGCAGTCGATCACCGAGATCCAGGGCATGGAGGGCGATACCGTGCTGCTCCAGGACATCTTCCATCGGGTCGACCAGACCGAAGGTATGGGACGTCTCGTCTCGACGGGCCTGCGCCCCAAGATCCTCGACGAACTGGCACTGAGCGGAATCGCCGTGCCTCCCCAGATCTTCCGCAACGACTCCGAGGCGTTGCTGGGCGGGGCGCGATCGGGCGGCGGGCGCCACCACCGACCGGCGCGGCCGGGACGGGTGGTCGAACCGCCCTCCGAGGAGATCTACGAGATCTTGGCCCGCCGTCGCGACGGCGGGCGGTGAGGATGACGATGCTGGCGGCACTGGAATTAGGCAGTCCGGCGGCGGCGTTTGTCGCCGCGGTGCTCGTCGGCGCGGGGCTTTCCCTGGCGGTGGTGGCCGCCATCATGAGAGTCCGCACCAAGCAGCGCTCGCTGGCCCAGATCCTCGACGACACGATGGGAACGGCCAAGGTGCCGGTCGAGGTCGTGACCGAGTCGCCCGAGCACGGCGAGCTCTCGGCACTGACGGTTCGCATCGCCGGCGTCTTCGGGCGTATCGACACCACCGGGGCGCTCGAGAAGCGCCTCGATCGGGCGGCGATCCCTCTGCGTTCGGGCGAGTACATCGTCATCACCGGGGCGATCGCGATGATTCTCGCAGTAGGGGCCGGCGTGATCGTGAAGTCGCCTTTCGCGTCCTTGGTCGCGATCGCACTCGTCGGCGGCATCGCTTGGTACCTTCCGTCTCGGCGGGCGGCGAAGCGGGTCAAGCTGATGCAGGAGCAACTGCCCGACGCGCTGGCGCTCATGGCGGCATCGGTGGAGGGTGGCCAGACGTTCCAGCGTTCCATCGACATGTACCGCCGTGACGCGCGGCCGCCGCTATCGGACGAACTTGACCGGGTGATGGCGGAGGTGGCGGTCGGTTCCGACCTGGTGGTGGCATTGGAGAACATGGCGGAGCGCTCGGGGGTCGAGGACCTCAAGTGGGCCGTGGAAGCGGTACGGATCCAGCAGTCCACCGGCGGCCGCCTGGCTCCGATCCTCCACACGCTGGCCGATTTCATGCGTACTCGCCAGGAGGTACGCCGCGAGGTGCAGACGCTCTCGGCCGAAGGCCGCATGTCGGGCTATGTCCTCTTCGCCATACCGATCTTCCTCGTGGTGGCTCTGGAGATGAAGGACCCCAGCTATCTGCAGCCAATGCTCCACGGTGTCGGCTTGATCGTTCTCATCGGCACGGCGGGACTGATGGGTTTGGGCTTCTGGATCGTCCGCCGCATGGTCAACATCAAGGTCTGAGGGGGTTTCTGGTGAACGCCGCGTACATCGTGCCCCTGGTGGGCATCACGCTCATGGCGATGGGTCTCCTCGGTGTCGCTGTGGCAGCCATGCGCTCGCACCGGACGAGCCAGCGGATCGACTTCATCAAGTCACTCGGTTCCGAGGCGGAGATCTACGCCGAAGCAACTCCGGTCGTCGAGCGTGTCCAGACGCCATTGTTCAATCGCATGTTCAAGCCGGCGATCAACGGGCTGCGCCACAGCCTGTCGCGGCTCTACCCCTCGAGCGACATCGACCGCGTGCACGCCGACCTTCTCAAGGCGGGCCTGACCGGATCGGTCCGCGCCGAGGAGTTTGTCGCCATTCAGGTCGGATCGGTGATGCTCGCCATCGGCATCGGGCTCGTCTCGCTGGTGAGCGGGATCACTTCCGTCAAGATGGGCCTCGCCCTGTTGTTCATCCTGCCCATGCTCGGCGGCCTCGCGCCGAGCTGGTGGCTGCGCCACAGGATCAAGGCTCGGCGCGAACGAGTCACCAATGACTTGCCCGATCTGCTCGACCTCATGACGATCTCGGTGGCCGCCGGTCTCGGGCTGGAGCAGGCCATGCAGGTCTCGTGTGCTCGCTTCGAGTCGCCGGTCTGCGACGAGCTTCGGCTCACGCTGCGGGAGATGGAGCTCGGGCTCTCTCGGCACGACGCGTTGGACAACATGAAGCTGCGCACCGACATCGACGACCTCGTGACCTTCTCGGTTGTCCTTTCACAGGCCGACGCGCTCGGCCTGCCGATCGGGCGGGTGCTGCAGGCTCAGGCCGACGAGATGCGCGACAAGCGGCGCCAGCGCGCCCGTGAGAAGGCGGCCAAGGTGCCGGTGAAGATCCTCTTTCCGCTCGCTCTGTGCTTCCTGCCAGCCATCATGATCGTTGTCCTGGGCCCCATCGTGGGCCCGATCAAGCACGCCTTCCACGGAGCCTGACACCGCATTCCCGCAGCTGCGGCGCACGGAATTGTTCGTCCTCGGGGTCCTCGCACCCGGGCAGCAATCTGGCTGCGACGGCCATTTGAGTGGCGAAGCGTACAATGACCTGGGAGTTTCCACCGCAGCGACGGTGCAGAGCCACCCGGGGAATCGCTTCGGGGCGGAAGAGGGGGAGGAATGGCGAATACAGCCTCGGCCATCTTGTGGCCGACGAGGCAGCCGTCGCCGGCCGAGCAGGCCGGCAGCGGGACCGCGTGGACGTTCTACACCCAGGTGTCGGTGTCCGGGCCATCGGTCTGCACGACGGTGCACCGTGGTGAGAGCCTGCGCGCGGCGCGGGCCACGCTCACCCGTGACGACCTCGAGCTTGTCGCCGAGGACGATTACCGCGACCCCGTCGTCTCGACGCGCCGGGAGGACGACCGCCAATGGGGGCCATGGTCGCTGACACAAAGGGAGCTCGAGGTTCTTCAGTTGCTCGCAGAGGGCGCCACCAACGGCGAGATCTCACAGCGGCTCTACATCAGCCCGAAGACGACCAAGAACCACCTGGCGGCCATCTTCCAGAAGCTCGACGTGACGAACCGCACTCATGCCCTCGTGCGCGCGGTCGTCATGGGTCTGGTCACCATCGAATAACAACGAGGGACGACAAAGTCCCAGGTCAAATGGTCCTTAAAGCCTATGGAGTCGGGCCAATGCAGACCCGAAAATGTGCTGGGAACTCCAAATGGATTCGGACGACCGTACGAAATCCATTGGGGCGAGAGAGGGGAATGAAGGAATGACTGAGCTGTTTTTGAACGCGTTCTTCGCGGTGCGTGGCTTCCACAGCAACTTGCTCGAGCGTGCGCGGACCGAGCGGGGCGCCTCCATGGTGGAGTACGCCTTGCTCGTCGGTCTGATCGCCGTCGTCGCCGTTGTTGCGGTGGCAGCGCTCGGAGGAGGCATCAAGGGTCTGTTCAACAACGCCAACACCTGCGTTGGTGGCCTGAACAGCACCGCCTGCTAGCTGGCGGCTTCAGCCGCGAAGAGCAAACGCAATGCTTCCCTAAGGGAAAATTCCCCCTTCCCCAATGGGATGACGGTTGGGCTGGGTCGGCTTTGGGCCGACCCAGCCCGCTGTCGTTTTCAGGGAAGTTTCGGGAGGCTCACTGTCAAGAAACCAGGCCGTCATATTGGTAAATGGTGGCGGGTTCATTAGGTCCAAAAGCCCTATGGACCACCACTATTAACTGTCCGATGCTTACAGAACGGATGATCTCAAGCCATTGAGCTCGTCGGGGCAAGAGGGGAGTGTCACATGATTGGATTGTTCATCAACGCGTTTGTCGCAGTCAGGACTGCGCACGGCACGTTGTTCGAGCGGGCTCGCAGCGAGCGGGGCGCCTCCATGGTGGAGTACGCCTTGCTCGTCGGTCTGATCGCTGTCGTTGCGGTGGTGGCGGTCTATGCACTGGGCGGGGGCATCTCGGGCCTGTTCAGCAACGCCAACACCTGCGTCGGGGGCTTGAACTCCACGGCCTGCTGAGCCCGGGCTCCGCGGCCTACGCCGCGGGGCTCCATAAAGCGCTGTCGCCGAACGGGCGACCAGGTTGCCGGGGGGCAACGGGGAGGGCTGGATCGGTTGATCCAGCCCTCCGTCGCGTCCGGACACCCGCCGCCCCCGGCTCCCACGACCGGGCTCCTAGGGGCCCGGACTTCGGGGGGCCCGACACCGGGCAGCCGGCGCGCTCGTCACGGTCTCCCACCGCGCCGGGTGAGCAGCCAAGTGGCCCGATTTCATCGTGGGTTTACATAACCGATACGGGGGCGAAATAGGGTCCGGCGACACTGAAAGCGAAGACGAGACGGGGAGCCATACCCGCAGCCGGCGGCCGTCTCGGTGGCAGCGCGGTGCCCAGCGAGAAGAAGGGGAACACAGGAGAAATTCATGAGCTACCAGGCCGAGTACATCTGGATCGACGGGACTGAGCCATCCCCGTTGCTGCGGAGCAAGACGAAGATCGTCGAGGACGGGAAGGAGCCCCCCATCTGGGGATTCGACGGTTCAAGCACGAACCAGGCCGAGGGGAGCGACTCCGATTGCGTGTTGCAGCCCGTGTTTGTGTGCCCCGATCCGTTGCGCGGGGAGAGAGACCAGCTCGTCTTGTGCGAGGTCCTGCTCACCGACATGTCCCCGCACCCGACCAACACCAGGCGGGCCTGCGCCGAGGCGGCAGAAAGGTACGCCAGCTTCGAGCCGTGGTTCGGCATTGAGCAGGAGTACACATTCTTCCAGTACGGCCGACCGATGGGTTGGCCCGAGGCGGGTTTCCCCGCCCCGCAGGGGCCGTACTACTGCGGCGTGGGCGGCGACAAGATGCCCGGTCGCCAGATCGTCGAGCGTCACACCGCGGCGTGCCTCAAGGCAGGGTTGGGCATCGAGGGCACGAACGCAGAGGTGATGATGGGCCAGTGGGAGTTCCAGATCGGAGTGCTCCCGCCCCCGCTCGTCGGCGACCAGCTCTGGACCGCCCGCTGGCTCCTTTTCCGCATCGCCGAGGAGTTCGACGTCTACGCCACGCTGGAGCCCAAGCCCGTCCTCGGTGACTGGAACGGCGCGGGTGCGCATACGAACTTCTCCACCAAGGCAATGCGCGAGAACGGCGGCTGGGATGCGATCATCGCCGGTTGCGAGGCCCTCGGAAAGCGGGTGGACGAGCACGTCGCCAACTACGGCATCGGCATCGAGAGTCGCCTCACCGGTGCGCACGAGACGGCGCACTTCAGCCAATTCAGCTATGGCACCTCCGACCGGGGTGCGTCGATCCGTATCCCCTGGCAGACCGCCAAGAACAAAAGGGGTTGGATCGAGGACCGGCGACCAAACGCCAACATGGATCCGTACGTGGTGAGCCGCCTGCTGGTCGAGACCGTTTGCGGGGCCGCCGTCAGCGACTGAACCGCGACCGATCGAGCGGCGCCGGTCCGGGGCGAAATCCCCTCCCGGGCGGCGGCGTGCTTCCGGCGGCCTGCTTCCGGCGGTGTGCCTGGGGCGGTGTGCCTGGGGTGCGGTCGGGTCGGCCGGCCTAACATGGTCTGGGCTGCGTGCGGGTCTGTGGTTGAAAGTCGAGGCCAGTCGCAGGCGAAACGACCCACGTAAGGCGACTTGTGGTCGCTGAGCATGGTGCGATTTAGAGGTAAGCCCTGCCCGTTGCATCCCCGGCTGTCGGGGGTGGGCGGAGACGAGGCGATGCGCGCCAGCGTGGTGCCGCTGGGTGCGGCGGGCAGCCGCCGTGCCGCCGGTGCCGGCGCGTCACCCTCGCGGCAGGCGAGTGTGGGGTCAAAGACCAGGTCAGCCGCACGCAGCCCCCTCAGGAGGCGCGTCGCGCGTGGCGGTTCCGGGGCTGCTGCGGCCGGTAGGATCGTGCCGCCATGAGCGTGTTCACCAAGGTCCTGCGCGCCGGCGAGGGTAAGAAGGTCAGGCGGCTGGCCGAGCTGGTGCCCCTCATCGGTGCCCTCGAGCCCGAAATGCAGGGCCTGAGCGACCAGGCGCTCGCTCACATGACGGTGGAGTTTCGCGAGCGCCTCGACCGCGGCGAGACCCTCGACGACCTCCTGATCGAGGCCTACGCCGTCGTCCGCGAGGCGGCCTGGCGCGTTCTCGGCCAGCGCCACTTCGACGTCCAACTCATGGGCGGGATGGCTCTGCACTTCGGCTGGATCGCCGAGATGAAGACCGGCGAGGGCAAGACCCTCGTCTCGACGTTGCCCGTCTATCTCAACGCCCTCGACGAGCAGGGTGTGCACGTGGTGACCGTCAACGACTATCTCGCCACTCGCGACTCGGAGTGGATGGGCCGTGTCCACCGCTGGCTCGGTCTCACCGTAGGGCGCGTCGGGGCCGACATCGACGACCCTGCCCTCAAGCGGGCCGCCTACGAAGCGGACGTCACGTACGGCACCAACAGCGAGTTCGGTTTCGACTATCTGCGCGACAACATGACACGGAGCCGTGAACTCATGGTCCAGCGGGGTCATGTCTTCGCCATCGTCGACGAGGTCGACTCCATCCTGATCGACGAGGCGCGAACCCCGCTCATCATTTCGGGTCCGGCCGACGAGGCGGCACAGCTCTACTACCAGTTCGCCTCCATCGCTCGGACCCTCACCCGCGACGTGGACTACGAAGTCGACGAGGAGAAGAAGACGGTCGTCCCGCTCGAGACGGGTATCGAGAAGGTGGAGAAGGCGGTCGGGGTCGACAACATCTACGACGCCGTGTCCGTCAATTACGTCCACCAGCTGACCAAGGCCCTGACGGCCAAGGATCTCTACCACCGCGACAAGGACTACCTGGTCGCCGAGGGGCAGGTGAAGATCATCGACGAGTTCACCGGGCGCACGCTCGAAGGCCGACGTTGGTCCGACGGTCTCCACCAGGCGGTCGAGGCGAAGGAGCGCGTGGCCATCAAGGAGGAGAACCACACCTGGGCCACGGTGACGCTGCAGAACTACTTCCGCATGTACGAAAAGCTGTCCGGTATGACCGGCACGGCCGAGACCGAGGCCGGCGAGTTCGCCTCCACCTACGGCCTGCCCGTGGTACCGATCCCGACCAACGAGGAGATGATCAGGACGGACCAGCCGGACCTCGTCTTCAAGACGGAGGAGGCGAAGTTCAACGCGGTCGTCGACGACATCGTCGAACGCCACGAACTGGGACAACCGATGCTGATCGGCACCGCATCAGTGGCCAAGTCCGAATTGTTGTCGCGCCTGTTGGACAAGCGGGGCATACCCCACAACGTCCTCAACGCGAAGCAACACTTCCGCGAGGCCGAGATCGTCGCCCAGGCGGGCCGGCGCGGCGGCGTGACGGTCGCCACAAACATGGCCGGGCGCGGCGTCGACATCATCCTGGGTGGCAACGCCGAGCTGCTGGCCCAGCACGAGCTGGCCGCCGAGGGCGTCGATCTCGAGAGTGAGGAGGGCACCGCCGAGCTCGAGGAGCGGGAGTCGGCGATCGAGGCGCGCTGCCGGGCGGAGGGCGAGGAGGTGCGTAAACTCGGCGGGCTCTACGTGCTGGGCAGCGAACGCCACGAGAGCCGGCGCATCGACAACCAGCTACGCGGCCGCTCGGGCCGCCAGGGTGATCCGGGGGAGAGCCGCTTCTACCTGAGCCTCGACGACGAGCTGCTCCGCCTGTTCGCCACGGGGGCAATGAGCTGGGTCATGGGACGCACCCTGCCCGAGGAGATCCCGATCGAGTCCAAGACGGTGGCCAAGGCGATCGAGCGGGCGCAGAACACCGTCGAGGCGCGCAACGCGGAGATCCGCAAGGACAACCTCAAGTACGACGAAGTCATGGATCAGCAGCGCAAGGTGATCTACGAACGCCGCCTGCAGATCATCGACGGGGACGACCTCGAGGAGCACACCGAGGACCTGCTCGCGGGGGCGACCGAGAAGCTCGTGGCCGAGCATTGCCCGACCGAGTTCGAGGAGGACTGGGACCTCAAGGCGCTCATCGACGGGCTGATGCAGTACTACCCGACGAAGTTCGCGGTGGAGGATCTCGCACAGGCGGCGACGACCGAGGACCTGGTGGAGAGCATCGTCGAAGAGGCACTCGATTTCTACGAGAAGCACTCCGAGTCGATGCCGGGCGGGGCGGAGACGATGCGCCAGATCGAGCGTGACGTGTACCTCCAGATCATGGACGCCCGCTGGCGCGACCACCTGACCGAGATGGACAACCTCAAGGACGGCATCCACCTGCGTTGGACCGTGCAGGCCGACCCCCTCAACGCCTGGCAGCAGGAGGGCTTCTCCATGTTCGGCCAGTTGATGGAGGTCATCGACAACGACTACCTGCGCTACATCCTCCACGTCGAGGCGGTCCAGGCCCCCGCCGCCGAGCCGGATCTCGACAAGGCCGTGTATGCCGCCGCCGAGAACCCCGTCGTCGAGACGGGCGCCCTGGCCGGCGCCCTGTTGGCCGAGCAGGGCGCCCAGGTTGCGCCGCAGTCGGCCGTCCTCACGCCCCCCAGCAGCGGGAACGGCAGCGGCACGGGTGCCCGTGCCAAGGCCCAGATCAAGCAGCCCAACCCCCCCGATCCCAACGCGCTCGTACCCATCGTCAAGCAGCAGCACGAGAAGGTCGGGCGCAACGACCCTTGTTGGTGCGGGAGCGGCAAGAAGTTCAAGTTCTGCCATGGCGCCGCCTGACGGGCCGGCGGCCGAGGCACCCCGCGACTTCACTGCCGAGCTCGAGGCGTTAGGGGAGCGGCTAGCGGAGGCCGAGCGTTACCTAGGGCGCGAGAAGCTCGAGGTCCGGCGGTCAGAGCTCGAGGTGGAGGTGGCGAAGCCCGACCTCTGGGACGACCCCGACGAGGCGCGGTCGGTCACGAAGGAGCTGGGGCGGGTGTCGGCCGATCTCGATCAGCTCGACGCGCTGCGCGGTGTCCTCGACGATGCTCGGGCGCTGCTCGAGCTGATCGACGAGTCCGCAGCCGAAGGTGAGCGCGACGTCGCACTCGACGCAGAACTGGTGGAGACGGTCGATGCCCTCGGGACGCGGCTCGGGGCACTCGAGCTGCAATCATTGTTCTCGGGCGAGTACGACGAGCTTGACGCGGTGTGCGAGGTGCACGCGGGCGCGGGCGGCACCGACGCGCAGGACTGGACCGAGATGCTGTTGCGCATGTACCAGCGCTGGGCGGAGCGCCGCGGCTTCACCGTCGAGGTGGACGAGGCGACCGAGGGACAGGAGGCGGGGCTGTTGTCCGCGACCTTCATCGTGCACGGCCGCTTCGCCTACGGCCTGTTGGCCACCGAGCGCGGCGTGCACCGGCTGGTGCGCATGTCGCCCTTCGACTCACAACACCGGCGTCAGACGAGCTTCGCCTCCATGGACGTCACCCCGTTCCTCGAGGACGTGTCTTCGGAGGTCGAGATCGACGAGAAGGACCTGCGCATCGACACGTACCGCTCCTCAGGTGCCGGCGGCCAGCACGTCAACAAGACCGACTCCGCTGTCCGCCTCACCCACCTGCCCACGGGGATCGTCGTCTCGTGCCAGAACGAGCGCAGCCAGCACCAGAACAAGGCCAAGGCGCTGCAGATCCTCGGCGCCAAGCTCGCGGAGCGGGCGCGTGCCGAGCGCCGAGCCGAGTTGGACGCCCTGGGCGGGGAGCGGGTCGACAACGCCTGGGGCAACCAGATCCGCTCCTACGTCATGGCGCCCTATCAACTCGTCAAGGACTTGCGGACCGGCTACGAGACGGGCAATGTCGATGCGGTGCTGGACGGCGATCTCGACGCCTTCATGGAAGCCGAACTGCGTCGCCAGCGCGAGGCGGGCGCTTAGCGGCGTCCTCGTTTGTCCCTCGTTTGTTCCGACATTGTCCCGTGCGACGGCGCCGGCTGGACCGCCGTGACCTGCACCGGGACCCTGTGACCCGAAACCGTAGTGCAAAGTAACTAAGATCGTCAGGTGCCCCTGCCTCGATCGGGGCGATTGCTCTCTCGCCGATGATCCGATTCGAAAACGTCACCAAGACTTATAAGGGCTCGACGGTGGCGCTACGCGACATCACCGTCGAGATCGAGAAGGGCGAATTCGTCTTTCTGGTCGGTGCCTCTGGTTCGGGCAAGACGACCTTCATCCGTCTCCTCCTACGCGAGGAGCTCCCCGACACCGGCCGGATCCTCGAGGCGGGCCGCAACATCGTAGAGCTGCCCAAATGGCGGGTGCCCTACTTGCGCCGCAACATCGGCTGCGTCTTCCAGGACTTCCGCCTGCTGCCCAACAAGACCGTGTTCGAGAACGTGGCCTTTGCCCTCGAGGTCATCGGCCGTCCCCGTCATGTCGTGGCCAACCAGGTGCCCCAGGTGCTGGACCTCGTCGGCCTGGCCAACAAGACGGACAACTTGCCCAATGAGCTCTCGGGCGGCGAGCAGCAGCGCGTCGCGGTGGCGCGGGCATTCGTCAACCGGCCACTCATCCTGCTGGCCGACGAACCGACGGGCAACCTCGATCCCCAGACGAGCCAGGGCATCATGCAGCTGCTCGACCGGATCAATCGAACGGGGACCACGGTGGTCGTGGCGACGCACGACGAGGTACTCGTCGACAAGATGCGCCGACGTGTCATTGAGCTGAGCAACGGTGCGATGGTGCGCGACCAGGCGCGCGGTGTTTACGGATTCGACGGCGCGGCGCAGCAGACGGCCGATGTCGCGGCGGGAGGAATGGGCTGACATGGCGGTCTCTGTTGACTACGTCGTCCGCGAGACGGCGTCGAACCTGTGGCGCAACCGGCTCATGACCGTGGCCGCCATCCTGACCGTGGCCGTATCGCTCTCGCTCGTGGGAGCTGCCCTGCTCTTGCGTCAGGGCTCGGCCAACGCCACCGGCACGTTGGAACGCGGCACCCAGGTCACGGTGTGGATGCAGCCCAACGCCAACGCCCAAGAGGTCCACGCCGTCGGCACCGAATTGTCGCAGCTGAATTACGTCGTGCAGCCCTGCGCCTACTGGAACAAGGCACGTAACTTCGCCGAGGCCCGCCGGCTTCTGCCCTCCGACGTCTTCCAGGCCACCAGCCAGTCCGAGATGCCGACCTCCTACTGGTGCACCCCGGTTGTACTGACCGACGCGGCCCAGGTCGTGCGCACATTCAGCGGCACTGCGGGCGTCCTCTCGGTCACGGAGCCCCAGCAGACGATCAAGAACGAAGAGACCGTCATTAACGTCTCGAAGTGGGTCTGTCTGGCGATCGCCATCGTCCTGATCGTCTCCGCGGCAGTCCTGATCCTCAACACCATCCGTATGGCCATCTTCGCCCGCCGCCGCGAGGTGTCGGTCATGAAGCTGGTCGGGGCGACCAACTGGTTCATCCGTGTCCCGTTCATGTCCGAGGGGCTCCTGCAGGGCTTCGTCGGGTCGATGCTCGCAGCCGTCGTCGTCTACTTCGTCTATCTCTTCATCAACCACGAGGGAAGCGGCCGCACCACGAGCAACATCTTCACCGCGATGCACATGACGGGGTCCGAGGTCTTGCTCACCAACGTCGTTGTCGTCATCGTGGGCATGGCGATCGGTTCCATCGGCTCGGCGATCGCCATCCGACGTTTTCTCGACGTCTAACCACGTCGATCACGTCGATCACATAATTACTGAATGGCCTCAACCCCGGGGGACGGGCTGAGCCAGGCGACTCCTCAGCGGGACGCGTCGGTCGGCGAACAGACGAAGAAGCCCATGGTCCTGTCCCCGATGCGGCTGTCGGGCCCGCGGTAGGGCTGGCGGGGACAGTGCGCGATCGCCCACAGCATGTCGGGATTGCGAGTACGCGGTGCGACAGCGGCGAGGACGACGGCCACTTTGCCCTGGCGCACGTCGTCGACGAATTCGGGCAACGTGGGGCTCGGGACCCTTCCGGTGAAGCCGCCGACGGGGAGGAACTCGTGGCCAGTGACCAGAGTGGGGACGCTCGATCCCGACGAGGTTTCCGACGTGATCACGCTCACCGCAGGGCCGACCCGGGCCGCGGCACGGACGAGCTCGGGATCGATGGCGGCCGACTCGGCGTTGTCCTTCTTGTCTTGGGTGGTGATGCTCGCCGGTTGGTAGGGCGAGTCGAACGGTCCCAACTCCGCCGCCACCACGGTCGCCGACGCCAACACTGCACCCACCAGGAGCGCCGCGGCCGAGACGCCCACCACGACCCGCACCGTCCACGCGGGACTTCCTGGCAAGAGCGACACCACGGTCACCGCGGCCGCGACGATGGTCAACAGCAGGGTGCAGGCCACGATCCAGGGCCGCACCCCCGCGTCGGCTGGCAATAGGTAGAGCCCGTAGGCGCCGGTCGCGACGACGGCGCCGCCGACGACGGCGCGCGCGCCGGGTCGCTGGCGCAGGCGCCAGGCCAACGCCAGCCCCATGCCACACAGAGCGGCGATCGGAGGGGCGAATGCGGCGACGTAGTAAGAGTTGATGGACTTCGAGGAGGCGAAGAAACACCAACTGAGAAAGAGCCAGGTGGCCCACAGGAGCGCGCCCGCCCGCAGCTGGTCCGTGCGCGGCTCCCGTCGGCGCGTCACGAGGATGCCCAGCAGGGCGACGACGGCGGGCACCAGCAACCAGTCGCCATCGCGGCCCAGGATGCCGTTGAGGAACCGGCCCAAGCCGCTGGGGAGGGCCACCGTCGCAGCGTGGACCCCCGGTGACGAGGGAACCGGGGCCGGTGCCTCGTTGCAACCCGGCTGGTTCAAGGTGTTGCCGCCGAGCCGATCTATGCCGTTGTAGAGGAACACCTGGCTGAACACCGAGTTGTCGCAGCTGCCGTCGACGTACGGCCGGTCGTGTGCCGGTACCAGAGAGACGGCCGACATCCAACTCAGCGAGACAACGAGCACGACGAGGGCGGACAGCGCGACGTGACCGAGGCGGCGCGCCAGGCCGGCGACGGGTGCGGCGAGGAGGTAGGCGAGATAGAAGGCGGGGAGCACGAGCCAGGCCTGGAGCATCTTTGCCTGGAAGGCCAGACCGACCCAGACCCCCGCGACGACGAGAGGCCCCAGCCGGCCCGTCGTGAACGCCGCGGTCGTGGCGTCAGCCGCGAGGACGAGGAGCAAGATGAGCAGCGAGTCGGAGATGTTGCCCCGGTTGAGCAGGATGGTCACCGGTGTGGCCGCCAGCGCGACGGCCGCGGTGAGCCCGGCACCGGGGCCGGAAATCCGACGCACGGCGCGGTAGAGGACCAGCACGGTCAGTGCTCCCTCCACGACCTGGGGCAGGACGATGGCCCAGGTGTGAAAGCCGAAGATCCGCAAGGAGAGCGCTTGGACCCAGAAGGCACCGGGGAGTTTGTCGAGCGAGACGGTGCCCCAAGGGTCGAAGGCGCCGAAGAAGAGGTTGTGCCAACTCTGTGACATGCTGCCGCGCTGCGGCGCCGTAGAACGTCTCGAGCGTGGCGTTGTTCATGCCCCAGCCGTAGGAGAGGGCGGCCAATGCGGCGACGATCAGGAGCGACGGCCTGGCCCACGGAGGCTGGTCCGTTGGCGACCGCCAGAACTGCCAGCGGCCTCTGGGTGAGGCGCGTCCGCTCGGCCGGGCCGGTCGTTGGGGATCCGGCGCGTCGTTCGCCTCGGCGGCACCACTCTCGAGCGTGAGGCTCCCGACCGCATCCCCCATCGTCGGGCAACCTACCCCTTTGACCGATTGGGTCAGGGTGCCATCGGGTTGCGGTCGAGGGGCATTCGCGCCCGAAGGACGAGGCCCTCACCTGAACGGAACGTTGCAGTCCGGTGGGTGAGATCCGCCAGGCCACAGCGACGCAACAGGCCATTCGTCGCGTCGATCCACTCGCTCAACGGAGCGTGCTTCTCTATGGCCCACCGGTGGGTGAGCGCGACCAGTGAGCCGCCCGATGCGAGCACGCGCCTCACCTCGCGCAGCGCCTCATCCAGTGGCTCCCACAGCTGCATGCTGTTGACCGCGAGCACACCAGCGAACGCCCCGTCGGGCCACGGGATGGACGATGCGGCGGCCTGCACGAGGCGCACGCGTCCGGCGTCGACCGCAGCGCGGTTCCGGCGCCGTGCCGCCGCGACCATGGTCGCGGACGGGTCGATGCCTGCCACGAGCCCGTCGTGCTGTCGTGCCACGAGCTCGGCGATCCCGACGCCGGGTCCGAAACCGACCGCCAACAAGGCGTCGCCGGTTGCGGCAGCCAGCTCATCGATGGCGGCGACCTCCATGTCGTGGTTCAGGCGGGCCATCAGGGCCCCGGCGATCCTGCCGGTCACGCCGTCGAAGCCCTTCGCTGCCGTTTCCATGCCGTACACCGAATCACTTGAAGTACACTTCAAGTCAATGCGGGATCTACTCGACATCGGCGAGGTCGCGGCGCGGTCCGGCCTGGCGGCCTCGGCGCTGCGGTACTACGAGCGGGAGCAGCTCATCGAGAGCGTGGATCGCAAGGGCTTGCGGCGCCAGTTCCGACCTGACGTTCTCACGACGCTGGCGGTGGTGGCGATGTGCCGCGAAGCAGGGTTCTCTTTAGAGGAGATCAAGGCATTGTTGCGCACCGGGGGCCGACCCGAGTGGAAAACCTTCGCGGCGCGCAAACGCGACGAGCTCCGCGCCCGGGCCCAGCACCTCAGTGCCCTCGCGGACCAGCTCGACCACGCGCTGGGGTGCCCGAGCCGCAATGTCTTCGACTGCGAGCACTTTCAGGCCGCGCTCGAGCTGGCCCTCCCCGGCGGCGCGGGCGACACTCCTGAGTCGGGCGACCGGAAAGGCCATCCGTGACCGATCGTGTTGGCCCGGTGTCGAACGGGTCCAAACCTGACCGGTCGCAGTCGCGATTCTTCTGCAACACGGCGCGCAAGCTCTCGCTGCTCTTCGGCGTGGTGGCCTTTGCTGCACTCGTCCTCGGAGCGGGGTTCGCCGAAATCAGTTCGAACGGCGCGCCCACACCTCTCGAGACCGCGGTCGTGCGATGGATCATCGTGGGATCACTCGTCATTGGAGGCGTTTTCTACGTGATCGGCGGGCGGACGTTGGAACGGAGACCTCGTTCGTAGTCCCCGGTCGCCCGTGTCGTGTCCAGAGTCATCTCCAGAGTCACGTCCAGAGCGTGGTGATCCGGTCCTCGGCAAAGGGGCTGGACGAGTTCTCTTGAGGCTGACAGGCCGCCGTCCACCACGGCGCGCCCAGGGTCGGCACGTGGCAGTCGGCAACTGAGCTTGTCGCGCCCGGGATCGGGCACGCGAATGGGCCGAGTGCGCCCCAGGCGGCATCGACCAACACGCACACCTGGCCGTTGAGGAGCCGCATCGCCCAGGGACGCGTTGGTGGTGCACCGGCGGGTGCGCTGGGCAGCGCCCCGGTGTCGAACTGGACGACGTCGGTCGTTGCGGGATCCGCCACGCAAACAAGCGGGCCACTCTTCGCATTCGGGGGTGCGAAGCAGGGGTCGTAGATCCCTGACTGCGGCTGTCCGAAGCAGCGATACGAAGCCGCACCTGCCACGCCCGACGAGACGCACGAGCCGGACACGGTGTGTGATTCGACGAACGGCGGCCGGATCGTGCCCTGGGCCGAAAACGGGTCGAAGCCGACCTCCTGTGTCCCCGGGGATGTGGACGAGGAGGTGGTCGATGAGGTCGTCGTGACTGGGGTTGACGTCGTCGTGGTTTCGGAGTCTGCGCCGCCGTGCGAGGTGGATGCATTGCTGCAGGCTGGAACGGCGAGGGCGACGAAAAGGACCGTGGCGACCGGGACGTAGCGCCTGAGCGTGGTTCGGACGAGCACTGCCCGATGTTCCCACAGACCCTTCGGCGCGGCTCCCTCGCGCTGTCGTGATCTGAGACAGACTGGCCCGATGGGGAGCTCAGGTCAGAAGCCGAGAAAGCCAAGACGCCGCTTGTCCAAGGTGCCCAAGTACGAGGAGCCCAACACCTTTCCTGCCGCCGGCCTGACCGGAGGTGGCGGCGATGTCTACGGCTCGAGGTACGGGCATTCGGCGGACCATCACGGAAACAAGCCTCCAGGGCGTTTCGGGGCGTTTGTCTTGCGCTCCCTCGGTCGGAAGCCCAAGGCCTGAGGAGCGGCCTGTCCTCATCGTCGGGAGGGCAAGACCACCCCCGCCGAACTATCGGTCCACTCTCTCGTGCTGAGAGGCTCAGTCGTAATTCCCCTGGTCGGGGGTTTATCAGGCTCGTTGCAAACGGTGCCGTGATGTCTCCGCTCCTGTATAGGCGGCCTAGGCATCCTTCCGTAATGGCAATTTTGGAAGGTTTCATATACGGCCAAAAAGCATCCAGCCGCCGGGCGCCACCCGAGTGCAATCGGCAGCAGCGTGTCGGAAGCACCGGAGAGCCGCAGCTCCTGCGGCCAGCTTTCCTGCAAGGTTCGCGGCCAGGACAGCCCTGCATCCTGCCTCGAGCCCCTCGGACGAAGGGCGCGACGAAAGCGAGGAATCAGATGGCGAACACCACGACGATCACCGGCAACCTGACCCGCGAGCCCGAGATCCGCTACACGCGGGAGGGACAGGCGACCGCCCAACTCGGTGTGGCCGTCAACCGTCGCTGGCAGGACCGTACAACCCAAGAGTGGCAGGAGTCGACATCCTTCTTCGACGTCACCTGCTGGCGGGACCTGGCCGAGAACGTCGCTCTGAGCCTCACCAAGGGCATGCGGGTCGTCGTCACTGGTCGGCTCGAACAGCGGACATGGGAGACCGAGGAAGGGGAACATCGGTCGAAGGTCGAGATCACAGCCGACGAGGTAGGCCCGAGCCTGCGCTTTGCCACGGCCGATGTCCACAAGGTGGAGCGACGAGGGGCGGCGGCGCGGGACGAGGCCGAAGTCGACGCTGCGGGAGACACCCTGCCGGTGGAGGCATGAGTGTCGCCCTGGTTGATCACCACGACGAGCTGGCCAGCAGCGACCGCCGTGGTGGCCCGTGCGCTGGCGCGCGCAGCCACCGAACCGGAAGTGCAAACGGTTGCGGCGATGGCGGTCCTGCTCGGCGGCGCGGTGCTTCTTCGGCTGCGCACGCAGGCACGTCGGGGCCGCCGATCGACTTCTTGAGGGATGAGGTCATCGAGATCTGTGGCGCGCTGGCCCTTGGTGGCGCGCTGCTCCGCGGGCTCGGTCTCGGAGCCGAGGCCGAGCGTCTGGAGACACTCTTTGACGCCGTCAAAGGGCGATTGGCTGAGTATCAGCTCCCGCCGGCTTGTTTCTCGTCTTCGCGCTCGTAGGTGAGGGAGAGCGAATTGACGCAGTATCGGAGCCCGGTGTTGGTTGGGCCATCGGCGAACACGTGTCCTAGGTGGCCACCGCACCGTGCACAAAGGATCTCAGTCCGCGTCATGCCGAAGCCGCGGTCTCTCCGCTCGAGGACGGTACCGGGGGAGCGGGCACGGTCGAAGCTGGGCCATCCCGAGCCAGAGTCGAACTTCGCATCCGTATCGAACAACTCGGCTCCGCAACCAGCGCACCGGAACACACCCTCCCCCTCGACGTGAAGGAGCTCACCCGACCAAGCGGGCTCCGTGCCGGCCCGGCGCAGTACGGCGTAGCGCCCTGGTTCGAGCTGCTCCTTCCAGTCCGCGTCGGGTTTGGTGACCTCGAACGTCGTCTCGTCCCGTTTGACGGACTTCCGTGTAAACATACAAACCCTTTCTGGCTCCCGCCCTGTGCAACCGGTCCGGGATCAGAAGTATTTCGCCTCTGCGCCGACGGCGGCGTAGACCGCGGTGAGTATCCCCGTCGCCCGAGGGTCGCCGAGGACGCTCGTTGACATCTTGTTCATGACGTAGCCCACCGCCAGCTCGTGTTCGGGGTCCGCGAATCCATAGGAGCCGCCCGCCCCGCCGTGGCCGAAGGAGCCCTCCCCGCCGAAGGGGGCCGCGGGACTCGACCGCCAGAAGCCGAGACCGATGTGCTGATGCAGCGCGAAACCCACCGACGCGAAGACCTGGTCTGCCCCGAAGGTGAGCACGGAGCGGGCCTGTTCCATTTGGTCCTTCGTGAGCAAGGCCTGGGGCGGCCCGCCTTCCACCGTGCCGACGAGACCGGCGTACATCCGCGAAAGCGATGTCGCGTTGGTGATGCCTGCCCCCCCTGGTACCTCGGCGGCATGCCAGGCGGGCCGGTTCATCCATTCCGGATCACGAAAGGCGCGTCCCATGTTCAGGGCCCGGGCCAGCAACGTGGACGAGTAGCCCGACGTGCCCCCGGCCGCGCCGGCAATGGGCGCCGCGACGATCGGGGAGACCCGCTCTTCGAGGGCTTCGGGCAGCCCGATGTAGAACTCGAGGCCGAGCGGTGCCGCAACTTCCTCGGCGAAGAACGTCCCGAGCGAGCGGCCGCTGATCCGGCGCACCACCTCGCCGACCAGGTAGCCGTAGGTCAACGCGTGATAGCCGTGCGCCGTGCCGGGCTCCCAGAAGGGCCCCTGCGCCGCTAACGCCTCGATCACCGGGTTCCAGCCCTGGACCTCTTCGGGGGTCAACGTCCGGTCGATGACTGGAAGTCCCGCCTGGTGCGACAGCAGGAAGCGGACGGGCAGAGTCTCCTTGCCTGCCTGCCCGAACTCAGGCCAATAGTCGGCGACCGGAGCGTCCAGGTCGAGCAGCCCGCGCTGAGCGAGGAGGTTGGCGCAGGCGGCCGTGGCGCCCTTGGTCGATGAGAAAACCAGCTGTAGGGCGTCTGGCCCGTATGGCCGCGATCGCTCGGCGTCGAAGGACCCGCCCCAGAGCTCGACGACCTTGCGGCCGCCGATGTGGACACAAAGGGACGCGCCGACCTCGCGGCCGGCCTGGAAGTTGTCGGCGAAGGCGCTCTGAACCGCCTCGAAGCCCGGCTCGGCCAGACCCGTTATGGCGTGGGGGGAGCTCATCGCCTAGGCCGCCAGCGCGTGGGCCGCACTGCCCATGAGGAAGAGGAAGTTGTCGGAATAGAACTGATGGCGTACGTCGTCACCCGCGTCGCCCAACGACGCTTCGAAGCGCTCCAACGGCTTCCGCCCTCCCTCCACGTGCGGGTAATCGGAGGAGAACATCACCAGATCGGGGCCGGCCTGGGCCACGATCCACCCCACGTCTTCGGTTGGGTAGGGGGTGAAGCGGACTTGGCGGTGTACGTAATCGCTCGGCCGCAGCGAGAGTGCCTGCAGTCGTTCCTCGTGACGCCCGAACGCCTCGAAGGCCGATTCCATTTGCCGCAGCCATGACGGTACCCAGATGGCGCCCTGTTCGATCACGCCGACGCGCAGCCCGGGGAAATGCTCGAGCACCCCGTCGAAGATCATTGTGGCGAGGGTCTGAGCCGGAGGGACGGGAATGCCCATGTAATCCACGGAGCGGAAGTTCTCCTCGCCTCCGTGGAAGTCGGGCGGCACCGGCTTGCCGTTCACGAAGTAGTTCGGGTCGACGAGGGTCCCGGTTCCCCCGACATGGAACACGACGGGGATGCCGGCCTCCTCGGCCTGGGCCCAGACGCCGAAGAGGTCGGTGTGGCTGGGCGAGAACCTAGGTGGGCAGCCGGACGCGACCAACAGGGCCGCGGCACCTTGGTCAAGTGCGTCGCGGGTGGCCGCGACGGCACGCTCGGGGTCAGCGAGGGGGACGTAGAGGGAAGGCAAAAGGCGCGGATCGACGGAACAGAACTCGAGCATGCCCCGGTTGTGAGCGCGGGCCGCGGCGTACGCGAGGTCGAGATCACCCCCGTGCTCGAGGTCGTGCAGACGGCCGTTGTGGAACGTGTTGAAGACGAGTTGGCTCGAGAACCCAAGGAGGTCCAGGGCACGAGGCCGGTCCTCGGCGATGAACGAGCCCGTGGCTGCGAAGTTCTTTCGCGCCATGATTTCGGCCTGCTCGTTGGCCTGGTACTCGGGCGAGGCGTGGCGGGTCCGCAGCTTCTCGAACGAGGCGACGAGGTCGCGTTGCTGGTCGGCGGGATTGCCCGTCTGGCGCAGCTCGTTCCCGCCGGGGTAGCGCAGCACGGGGAGCCGGTCTCGGAAAGCGGCTTCCGCGTGATCGCGCAGCCAGGTGGGCGTCTCCATGATGTGGGCGTCGGCATCGTGGACGATCCGGCCCTCGGAATAGGGCATGGCACCCTCCCTCCTGCGCTCCGCTGGTGCCGAACGGGCGGTACCGAGTATTCCAGCCCCCGGCGGGCCCGATCCCGCGTGACTCCGCCGCAGACTCCGCCGCGACCCCGTGGTTTATCTGACGCCCCGTCAGATCAGCCGCGGGGCTTGGCTACGCTGCCGGGGCGATGGATCTTCGAGACCGCCCCGAGGACGTGGCGTTCCGCCGCGAGGTCCGCTGCTTTCTCCAAGAGCACCTGGTGGGTGAATACGCCGAGCTCGGAGGACGCGGCGGTTCGGGCGACGAGACCTTCGGCTTCGAGGTACGGCGCCGTTGGGAGAAAGTGCTCGCCGAGGGGGGCTGGACCTGTCTGGGCTGGCCAGTCGAGTACGGCGGGCGGGGGGCTTCCATGACCGAACAGGTCATCTTCAACGAGGAGTACGCCCGCGCCGCGGCACCCGGACGAGTCAACGTCATGGGCGAGGGGCTGCTCGGGCCGACGTTGATCCACTACGGGACACCCGAGCAGAAGGCCCGGTTCCTCCCGCCCATCCGGGCCGGCGCCGAGCTGTGGTGCCAGGGCTACTCCGAGCCCGACGCGGGAAGCGACTTGGCCAACGTCAAGACTCGGGCGGAGCGTGACGGTGACGCCTGGGTGGTGACGGGCCAAAAGGTGTGGACCTCCCTCGCCCACCAGGCGGACTGGTGCTTCGTCGTGTGTCGGACCGACGCCCGCTCGGCGCGCCACCACGGGCTCTCCTATCTCATGGTGCCGATGGACCAGCCCGGGGTGGAAGTGCGGCCGATTACCCAGCTCACCCGGACCAGCGAGTTCAACGAGGTTTTCTTCGAGGGCGCCCGGACCCACGTCGACAACGTGGTGGGTCGCGTCGGCGAGGGGTGGCGCGTCGCGCTGGCCACCTTGGCCTTCGAGCGCGGCGTGGCCTTGCTCGGCCACCAGCTCGGCTTCCGCCGCGAGCTCGACCGGATCGTGGGGCTGGCCGAGAGCAACGGGAAGGCACGCGACCCGGTGGTCCGTCAGCGCTTGGCCCAGGCCCACATCGAACTCACCGTCATGCGCTACAACACGCTCCGTAGCCTCTCGGGCGTCGACGGCCCGGTGGCCCCCCCCGAGGCATCCATCGCCAAGCTGTTCTGGGGGAGTTGGCATCGCCGGTTGGGGGAGCTGGCCATGGGGATTCTCGGGCCGGCGGCGACGATTCTCGACGGGGAACCACATCTCGACAACGGCGGGTACGGACTCGGCGAGCTCCAGCGCTCTTTTCTCTTCGCGCGCTCGGAGACCATTTACGGCGGGTCGAACCAGATCCAGCGCAACATCGTCGGTGAGCGGGTGCTCGGCCTCCCGCCGGAGCCGAAGGGGGTGGCGTGACCGCCAGTCTGGACGCGCCCTTCGACCCGCCGCCCCCACCGCGACCCCCGGGAGGCCACGGGCTCTTGGAAGGGAAGGTGGTGATCATCACGGCGGCCGCCGGGACGGGCATCGGGTCGGCCACGGCGCGCCGCTGTCTGGACGAGGGCGCGTCCGTCGTGGTCTCCGACGCGCACGAACGACGCCTGGTGGAGACGGCCGAGCAACTGGCTGCCGAGGCAGGGGCCGACGGTGCGGCGCGCGTGTACCCGCTGGCCTGCGACGTGCGTGACGAGGCGCAGATTGGCGGCCTCTACGACGGCGCAACGGGGCGCTTCGGACGAATCGACGTGGCGGTGCACAACGCGGGACTCGGCGGCACGGTGCCGTTGGTGGAGATGACCGACGAGCAGTGGTCGACCGTGCTCGACGTCACGCTGACGGGCACCTTCCGCTGCACCCGCGCCGCCCTGACCCGGATGTTGCCGCAGAAGCGGGGCGTCATCGTCAACAATGCCTCGGTGCTCGGGTGGCGGGCCCAGCCGGGTCAAGCGCACTACGCGGCGGCGAAAGCGGGTGTGATGGCACTGACGCGCTGCGCCGCGGCCGAGGCGGCACCCTCTGGCGTGCGCGTGAACGCCGTCTCGCCCAGCCTGGCCGAGCATCCCTTCCTGAACCGGTCCATCCCGGACGATGATCTCGCCGTGCTGCGGCGGCGCGAGTTGTTCGGCCGCGGCGCCGAGACCTGGGAGGTGGCGAACGTGATCGTCTTCCTGGCCAGCGACTACTCGTCGTACATGACCGGTGAGGTCATCTCGGTGAGCAGTCAGCACCCATGAACGGCGTCGGGGTCGGCGGGGCGCCGCAGGACCAAGAGGACCCGCGGGCCGACCTCATGTGGGGAACGGTGCCCCGTTTGGTGGAAGACAGCACGGCACGCCACGGACCGACGGAGGCCCTGGTCGACGGCCAGATGCGCCTCACCTATGCACAGCTGGCCCCCGAGGTGGACCGTTACGCGCGGGGCTTCGTCGCCGCCGCCGTCGGAGCGGGCGACCGGGTGGCCGTCTGGGCGCCCAATTGCGCCGAGTGGATGCTCGCTGCATTGGGTCTCTTGCGGGCCGGGGCCGTGCTGGTGCCGCTCAACACACGCTTCAAGGGGGGCGAGGCGGCCTACATCGTGCGCGACGCCGGCGCGACGACCCTCGTCACGGTGCGTGGTTTCCTGGGGGCCGACTACCCCGCCATGCTGACCGGGGAGGACACCGGCACCCTCGGCCGCATCGTTCTCTTGCGCGACGATGCGGTCGGCGCTGCGGCTTCTGGGGATGGCGCAGCGGAAGCCCCGATCGTCGGTCTGGGTGACTTCCTGGGCGCAGGCGACGCCATCGATCCCGCGGTGACCGCCGCCCGGGCCGCGGGCGTGGCGCCCGGCGACCTCTCCGACCTCATCTTCACCTCGGGCACCACCGGCCGCCCCAAGGGAGCGGCCACCACCCACGCACAGACGCTGCGGACCTTTGGGACGTGGTCGTCCATCGTCGGCCTGGCCCCCGGCGACCGCTACCTCGTGGTGAACCCCTTCTTCCACACCTTCGGTTACAAGGCGGGGATCCTGGCCTGCCTCATGGCCGGGGCCACCGTGGTGCCGGAGCCCGTGTTCGAGGCGGTTGCGGTGATGGACCGGATCGCCGCAGAGCGCATCACGGTGCTGCCGGGGCCACCCACGCTGTATCAGACCCTTTTGGGCGATCCCCGTCGCGTCGAGCGCGATCTCTCGTCGCTCCGCCTCGGCGTCACCGGTGCTGCGGTGGTCCCCGTCGAGCTCGTCCAGGCGATGCGCGACGAACTGGGATTCGACACGGTCCTGACCGCCTACGGGCTGACCGAGTCGTGCGGGACGGTGACCATGTGCAGGCGGACCGACCCCCCGGAGGTCGTCGCCGCCACGTCGGGCCGCGCCATCCCCGACATCGAGGTACGCGTGGTCGCCGAGGGTGAGGAGGTCCCGGCGGGCGAGCCAGGCGAGATCGTCGTGCGGGGTTACACGGTGATGTCGGGTTATTGGCGGAACGAGGAGGCCACCGCCGAGGCCATCGATCTCGAAGGCTGGCTGCACACCGGTGATATCGGAATCATGGACGACGTGGGCAACGTGACGATCACGGACCGGGTCAAGGACATGTACGTCGTGGGCGGATTCAACGCGTATCCAGCCGAGATCGAGGCCATATTGCGCGGGCATGAGGCCGTGGAACAGGTCGCCGTCGTCGGCGTGCCCGACGAGCGCATGGGAGAGGTGGGCTGCGCTTACGTCGTCCCCGCCGTCACGGCGACCGAGGGCACGGAGCCCGAGGAGCTGGGACGTTCCATCCTGAGCTGGTCCCGGGGAGCCATGGCCAACTACAAAGTCCCCCGCAGCGTGGTGCTGGTCGACATGCTCCCCGTGAATGCGAGCGGGAAGGTCCTCAAGCGCGAGCTCCGCCTGCGCCATGCCGGCGGCGTCGACCGTACCATCACCATCGATTCGTGAGCAACGAGAGGAGCAAGCCAGTGCGAGGCATCGTCTACACAGGGGAGGGGGTCGAGGTCACCGACGCGCTCGAGGTGCGGGGTCCCGGCCCCAACGAGGTGCAGGTGCGCATCCAGGCGGCCGGGGTGTGCCACTCCGACCTGTCTGTCATCAACGGGACGATCCCGTTTCCGGCGCCCGCCGTGCTCGGCCATGAAGGTGCCGGCGTGGTCGAGGCGGTCGGAGATGCGGTGCAGTCCGTCAAGCCGGGCGACCACGTGGTCATCGCCACCCTGGCGAGTTGCGGCGCCTGTCGGGCCTGCAGCACGGGACACCCGACCTGGTGCAGAAGTTCTCTCGGCAACGTCACCACGCCGTTCACCTACAAGGGAGACCCGGCTTCGAATTTCGCCGCTGCATCGGTGTTCTCCGAGGTGACAATCGTCAGCGAGGTCCAGGCGGTGCGCATTCCCGAGGACATCCCGCTGTCGTCCGCTTGCCTCATCGGGTGCGGAGTTCTCACCGGTGTCGGCGCGGTGCTGAACAGGGCCAAGGCGCGCCCGGGTGACACGGCCGCCGTCTTCGGTGTCGGTGGCGTGGGGCTCAACGTGATCCAGGGGCTCCGCATCGCCGGGGCCACCCGCATCGTGGCCGTCGACACCGTCGCGGCCAAGGAGACGCTGGGCCGACAGTTCGGCGCCACGCACTTCGTCGACGCGACCGCCGGCGATGCCGCCGCCGCGGTGCGCGCGCTCGTGCCGGCCGACCGGGAGTCCGCTGCCGGCGCCCTCTTTCCGTTGGGCGGGGTGACCTGGGCCTTCGACTGCGTCGGTCACCCAGCCGTCCTGCGCAGCGCTCTTGACTGTCTGGACTGGGCGGGCAACGCCGTGGCCATCGGCATTCCGCCCCGGGGCACCGAGGTCGCGGTGGACGTCAACGCCTTGGCCTATGTGGACCGCGGTCTGCTCGGATGCCGCTACGGGTCGGCGCGCCCGCACCACGACATCCCCCTGATGGTCGATCTCTACCGGGCCGGGCTGCTCATGCTCGACGAGCTGGTGTCGCTGACTCGCCCGCTCGAGCGGTTCGGCGAGGTGATCGACGAGATGGATGCCGGGCGGGTGGCGCGGGGTGTGCTCACGTTCGACTAGAAACGCCGCATGCGAACGTTGCCGGCGGCGGGCGCACGGGTGTGAAGGGGGTTCTCCTGGCCGGGGGGACCGGCTCCCGTCTGTATCCCCTGACTCGCATCACGAACAAGCATCTGCTGCCCATCTACGACCGCCCGATGATCGCCTGGGCCATCGAGGCAGTCGTGACGAGTGGCATTGACGAGATCATGCTCGTGACCGGGGGCACGCACGCCGGCGAGTTCCTACGCCTTCTCGGCAACGGCCACGAGTACGGGATCGACCAACTCTCCTACGCCTACCAGGAGAAGGCTGGTGGGATCGCTGAGGCACTCGGGCTTGCGGCGCACTTCGCCGAGGGTGGACCGGTGCTCGTCATGCTGGCCGACAACATCGTCGAGCGCTCCATCCGGCCGATGGTCGATGCCTTCCGGGCCAACCCCGTCGGTGCTCGTATCCTCCTCTCGAAGGTGTCGGAGCCCGAACACCTGCGCCACCTCGGCGTTCCCACCTTCGGGTCGGACCGACGCGTTTCCCACATTGAGGAGAAGCCCGAGCATCCCGCCTCCGACTACTGCGTCACTGGCATCTACTGCTACGAGGCGGGCGTGTTCGACATCATCGGCGACCTCGTCCCCTCGGGCCGCGGCGAGCTCGAGATCACCGACGTCAACAACCACTACGTCGCCCAGGGCAACATGGCCCACGACGTCCAGGAAGGCTTCTGGGGCGATGCCGGCGAATCGATCGAGGCGTATTACGCCGTCAACGACTTCGTGCGGCAGAACGGCGCCAACCTGTCATAACGGAACCGCCGCGCGGCGATCGCCCTGTGTGCGGCGGTCGCCCTGTGTCGCCGCTCAGGTCGGAGGGCGGGCCGAGACCTCGAGCCGCACCCGGCGGACGCTCTCGGCGATGCCACTGGCGTCGAGGCCCAAGCTGGCCAGGATGTCGTCCGCCTTGCCCTGGGCCAGGAACTGACGGGGGATACCCAGGATCTTCGTGGCCGGTGCCGGGAATCCCGACGACTCGACCTGCGACGCCATGGCGTCGAGCAGGAAGGCGCCGGCGCCGCCGTGCCGCACGCCGTCCTCGACGGTGACGACGAGCTGGTGCCGTCCCGCGTCGGTCAACATGGCGACGTCGGGGGGCGACACCACCCGCACGTCCCAGACCGTGGCGTCGATCCCCACCTCGATCAGCTCGTCGGCGGCGTTCAGGCACGCCGCCACCATCTTGCCCACGCCGAGGAGGCACACCGACCCATCGCCGGCCCGCAGCTGCCTCGCTTCGACCCCGTGGCCGACGTCGTCGGGTGCGACGTGGCGCGGCACGCTCTTGGGCACGCGGAGAGTCGAAGGGCCTGAGAGCTCGAGCGCGGTGCGCAGCATCGGTTCGACCTCTTCGGCCGACGACGGCGCGAACACGGTCATGCCGGGGATGGACAGCGCCAGGTTCATGTCGAGAATGCCGTGGTGGCTCGGCCCGTCGTCGCCGGTGACGCCGGCCCGGTCGAGCACGAAGACGACGGGGCAGGCGTGCAGACCGACGTCGAGATTGGCCTGGTCGAAGGCGCGGGACCAGAAGGTCGAGTACACCGCGACGACGGGGCGCAGTCCGGCCATCGCCATGCCGGCGGCCGCCGTTGCCTCGTGCTGCTCGGCGATGCCGACGTCGAAGTAGCGGTCGGGGTAGCGAGCCTGGAAGGCCAACAACCCCGTCGGACCCGGCATGGCGGCGGTGAGTGCCACGATGCGGGGGTCATCCTCGGCCGCCGCCATGAGCGCGCGCGAGAACGCGTCGGTATAGGTTGCGGCGCGCTGGGGGGACTCGTCGACCCGGGCGCCGGGACTGGAGCCGGGCGGTCCGATGCCGCCGCTGTCGGAGCCGGCGGAGCTGCCGACGGCGAGGCCGGCCGAGCTGCCCACCGTGTTCTCGAGCGTGATCGGCCGGGTGGCCTTGACGTCGTGCAGGCGCTGGATCTCGTCCTCTTCGGCGGGGGCGTAGCCCCGGCCCTTCTGCGTCAGCACGTGCACAACGATCGGGCCGTCCCATTCCGCTGCGTGGGTGAAGGCCTGCTCCATGTGGTCGATGTCGTGACCGTCGATCGGTCCTGCGTAGCGGACGCCCAGCGCCTCGAAGAACGTGTGCGGTGCCACCATCTCGCGCAGCGCGCTGGTGAGCGAGTGCACGCCCGAGTAGGCCAGTTCGCCGAACGCGGGCAGCTCGCGCAGTCGTAGGCGCAGGCGCTCACGGGCCGCCGTATAGGTGGGATTGAGCCGCAACGTCGTCAGGCTCTGCGAGAGCTGGGAGACTGTCGGCGCGTAAGACCGGCCGTTGTCGTTGAGCACGATCACGACGCGGCGCCTCGAGTGGCCGAGGTTGTTCAGGGCCTCGTAGGCCATGCCGCCGGTCAGCGCTCCGTCGCCGACGACCGCGACCACCTTGCGGTCCCCGTCGATGCCACGCAGCGAGAACCCGCTGGCGATCCCGTGCGCGTAGGACAACGCCGTGGACGCGTGGCTGTTCTCGATCCAATCGTGCTCGGATTCGGAACGGTTGGGATACCCCGACATGCCGCCCGCCTGCTTGAGGGTCTTGAAGCCGTAGCGGCGGCCCGTGAGGAGCTTGTGCACGTAGGCCTGATGGCCGGTGTCCCACAAGATCACGTCGCGGGGAGAGTCGAAGACCCGGTGGAGGGCCAGCGTGAGCTCCACCGCGCCGAGATTCGAACCGAGATGGCCTCCCGTCGTCGTCACCGTGTCGACGATGAAGGCCCTGATCTCCGCGCACAATGCGGAGAGGTCTTCTTGGTTCAGGCCCTTGACGTCGGCGGGCGTCTCGATGCTTTGGAGGATCATGGCGGTGGATCCAGGCTATCCGCTGGCATCTTCCCGGACCGTGCGCTCCGTGCTCAGCAGGGTGCAGCCGGCGACCCCGAACGAGGCCAGCGCCAGGACCTGGAGTCCACGGGCGGGTCCGAGCGTCTGTGAGACCCAGCCCACGATCGGCGCCCCCGCCACCCAGCCCACGTAGCCGGCGGCGGTGAAAGCGCCGACCGCGCTGACCACTTGGCTGGCCATCCGACTGACCGTGCTCATCACCAACGGCCAAAACAGTGACGCGCCGCCGGCCCCGAGGGCCAGCCCCAGGGCGGCCACGCCGGCGAGAGGCGAGAGCGACTCGAGGAGGATGCCGGCACCGGCCACGCAACCGCCCGTGATGAGGGCGTGCCGCGTCGAGAGACGGCCCAGCATCGACCCGCCCGCACCCCGGGTGGTTGCGGCTACCAGTTGGCCGACGACGTAGGCCCCGGCCCCAAGGAGGACGCCGGTAGCCAGGTGATTGCGCAGGAAGAGCACGCCCCATGTGTCGACCCCACCTTCGGTGATCTCGGCCAGGGCGAACACGGCCAGGAGCACCAGGAGGCCGTCCCGGCGAAGCCGCCGGATCGGGTGGGCCGTGGGCTTGGCTCCCGAACCACCGGCAGCGGCGGAGGTGAGTGGGGTGGCATGGTCGGTGGCGAGTGCCCAGGCGCCGACCGCCAGTCCCACCATGGCGATCGCCGGCCACACCCAGCGCCAGGAGACGCCGGCGTGGATGACCAGTCCGGCGACCGCCGCGCCGGTGAGCGCGCCCGTGTTGAACAGCGCATGGAAGCGCACCAGCGCGGACGGGTTGTTGCCGAGGCGCTGGGACGCCTCGGCGTTCATGGCGGTGTCGATGGAGCCCCCGGCGATCTCCACGAGGACCAGCACGGCTGCGAAGGCCCAGCGGTCGTGCGTCAAAGCGAGCACGCACAGCAGGATTGACCAGGAGAACAACGCGATCCAAAGCAGCCGACGCGCCCCGACGCGATCCGCCAGGTGCGCCATGACGGCGCTCGAGGCGCCGGCCACCGCGATGGCGACCGCCATCAGCACACCCAACTGGGCGTCGTTGAGCGAGAAGGCATGCTGGATGTCGAACAGCATCACGGCCCAGCTGCCCCAGAAGAGACCGAAGGCGGCAAACGCTGCCACGACCGGCCCCATCCCGGTGAGGAGTCGCCCCTCCACCACCTGCGGGGTCGCGCTCAGGGCTTGCCCGCGGCGCCCGCCTTGGCCAAGAACGCGCCGCGGTCGAGCACGACCCGCGTGACGCGTCCAGCACCCACGAGTCCGCCGCCGTCACCCTCGAGTCGGGCTGCGGACACCGTGAAGGTCAGGCGGCGCCCCTCAACCTTGACCAGGGTGGCCTCGGCGAGCACCACCGACCCCACCGCGACGGGCGCCAGGTGGTCGAATTGCACCCTGGTGGCCACGCTCGCCTGTTCCTCGCTGAGGTGGCCATCGGTCGCTCGGCAGGTTGCCTCCTCGCACAGCGCGATGAGTCGAGGAGTGGCCAGCACGGGGACGTCGCCCGAGCGGAAGTACTCGGCCGTGTCCTCGTCGCCCACCGTCAATTCGAGTTGGGCGCTCAACCCGGTGTGCGGCCCGTGCCCAGCAGCGGTTTTGGTGGCGGCGGAGTCGGCGGGCACGACGATTACGATACCGCCGTGACCGACACCGCTCTCATTGATCCTGACGTGCTCGAACGCGTGCTCTCCACAGCGTTGGAAGGGGGCGGCGACATGGCCGAGGTGTTCGCCGAGGACGCGGTGACGGCCAGTGCCATGCTCGACGACCGCCGGGTGGAGGAGCTGTCGTCCGGCCGGTCGCGCGGGGCCGGGATCCGGGTCGTCGACGGTGAGACGACCGGCTTCGCCCACACCGCCGACCTGAGCGAAGCCGGGTTGGCCGACGCCGCCCGCGCCGCGGCCGCGGTGGCCCGCCAGGGTGGCGCCGGGGTGCGGACCGTCGCGCTCGGTCCGCTGTCGGCCCACGGACGGGGCGACCGCACGCCACCAGACTCGGTCGACAAGGCGCGCCGGCTCGAGCTGCTCACTCGGGGCGACGAGGCGGCCCGGGCTGCGGGCGACGCCATCACCCAGGTCCAGGTGGGCTTCGGGGACAGCCGGCGTCGCGTGCTCATCGCGAACTCCGACGGGCTGCTGGCCCAGGACGACCAGATCCGTACTCGTTTCAACGTCGTCTGCGTCGCCAACGGCGACACCGGCATGCAGACCGGGTACGAATCGGTGGCGCGCACCGAGGGCTTCGAGATCTTCGAGCAGCACCGGGTGGAGGACATCGCAGAGCGGGCGGCCGCCCGCGCGCTGGTCAAGCTGTCGGCCCGTCCGGCGCCGTCCGGAGAGGTGCCCATCGTGCTGGCCGGAGGCAGCGGCGGCATCTTGTTCCACGAGGCGTGTGGCCACGGGCTCGAGGCTGACCACATCGTCAAGGACGCGTCCGTCTACACCGGGCGCGTCGGGGAGCTGGTTGCGAGCCCGCTGGTCACCCTGGTGGACGACGGGACGGTGCTCGGGGAGTGGGGCAACTTCGCCGTCGACGACGAGGGGTGCCCGCCCGGCCGCAACGTGCTCATCGAGAACGGGGTCCTCACCGACTACATGTGGGACTGGTTGCGGGCGCGGAAGGAAGGACGCAAGTCGTCGGGCAACGGGCGCCGGCAGAGCTACCAGCACCTGCCGATGGTGCGGATGACGAACACCTACCTCCTCGCCGGCTCAGAAGACCCGGATGAGATCGTCGCCCAGACCCCTTCGGGCGTCTACGTCAAGAAGCTCGGAGGTGGGCAGGTCAACACGGCCACGGGTGACTTCGTGTTCGGCACGACCGAGGCCTACCTGATCGAGAACGGCCGCATCACCGAGCCGCTGCGCGACGCCAACCTCATCGGAAACGGGCCCGAGGTGCTGCGCCGTATCGACGCGGTGGCCACAGATTTTGACATGACGCCGGGCACCTGCGGCAAGGACGGACAGAGCGTCCCGGTGGGATGTGGGCAGGCGACGCTACGCATCACCGGCGTCACGCTCGGGGGGACGGCGTGACGAACGAGCTGTCGGACCTGGCACGGTCAGTCGTCGAGCAGGCAAAGGAGGGCGAAGGTGTCGAGGTCTACGTGACGCGTGGCACCGACACCGAGGTGCGGGCCTACGACGGCGAGGTCGAATCGCTCACCTCGGCCGATTCCTCTGGCGTCGGGATCCGGGTCCTCGTCGACGGTCCGGACGGCGCCGGCAGTCAGGTCGGATTCGCCTGGGCCGGATCGCTCGACCCCACGGTGATCGCCGCCACGCTGGCCGACGCCCGCGACAACGCCCGCTTTGCCACGCCCGACCCCGACGTGGTCCTGGCCGAGCCTGACGGCGCGGCGCCCGCGCAGCTCGACCTGTGGGACGACGGCGTCGCGGCGACGTCGATGGAGAAGAAGATCGCCCTGGCGCTCGAGCTCGAGCGGGCGACACGGAGCGCCGACCCCAGAATCCGGCAGGTCTCCTCGGCGGACTACTCGGACAGCCGGGTAGAGGTTGCGCTGGCCTCGACGACCGGAATCTCGTCCTTCCGGAGGCGGACCAACGCCTTCCTCTCGGTCGACGCCATCGCCGGCGAAGGGGCAGAGACCCAGACCGGCACGGGGTTCAGCGTCGGACGCGGTCCCGGTGAGCTGGTACCCGACGAGGCGATGGACGACGCGGTGATTCGGGCGACCCGGATGCTCGGGGCCCAGAAGGTGCCCTCGGCGCACTGCACGGTCGTCTTCGACCCGCGGGTGGTCTCCACCGTGCTGGCGGTGGTGGCATCGGCGCTTTCCGGAGAGGCTGTCGTGAAGGGCCGCTCGTTCTTCGCCGGACGCATCGGCGAGTCCGTCGGCGTCGGTGGGCTCACCCTCGTCGACGACCCCACCGACGCCCGCGCCTACGGCGCGACCTCACATGACGGTGAAGGGCTCGCGTCTCGGCGCAACGTCCTCATCGCCGAGGGCATGCTGCGCATGTTCGTGTTCGACACGGTGTCGGCCCGGCGCGCCGGGACGACCTCGACCGGATCGGCGGTGCGGGGCGGCTTCGCTGGCACACCCTCGGCCGGCTGCCGCGCGCTGGTGCTCTCTCCCGGGAACAAGAGCCAAGAGGAGATCCTGGCCGCGGTCGGCGACGGCTTGTACGTGCAGTCGGTCACGGGCGTCCACTCCGGGGTCAATCCCGTGAGCGGCGACTTCTCCGTGGGAGCCGAGGGCCTGCTGGTCCAAGGCGGCACGCTGGGGCAGCCCGTGCGGGAGGTCACCGTGGCCTCGACGTTGCAACGCATGCTGCAGTCCGTGGTGGAGATCGGCGGCGATCTGCGCTGGCTGCCGGGGGTGGCCGCCGGCCAGACAATGGCTATTGCGGAAATGGCGCTGAGCGGCGACTAGCTGCTCTCAGCTGAGCTGGCCGCGGTGGCCGTGGGCTTGGCGTCCGCTCCGGACTCCTTGGTCCCCGCCGCGGCCGGCTCCTTCTTGGGCGTCGAATCCGTGCCCGATGCCTCGCCGTCGGACTTCTCAGGGCCTTTGCCGTTGGAGCCGTTGGCCCCCGAGGCGGCGGCTCTCGAATCAGTCTTGTAGAACCCGCTGCCCTTCAAGACGATGCCCACGTTCCCGTAGACCTTGCGCAGCGGACTCCCGCACTCGGGGCACTCGGTCAAGGGGTCGTCGGTGAAGGTCTGGACGGCCTCGAGCCGGTGCCCGCACGCTGTGCACGCATATTCGTAGGTCGGCAATGGACTCCTCCGTCGGCCGCTGCTTGGCACTCACTACCTGAGACTGCCAAGTCTATCCGGCGCACCGTCCGGCCGGCGTCGGCCGCCAGTCTTCCCAGGTCGTAGACTTCACCTTCGTGTCCGACCGCATGCTGGCCAATCTCGACCCGCTGGGCGGTGCCCGTATGGTCGACGTCACACCCCGTGAGCCCACGCACCGACGGGCCCTGGCTCGTTGCCGGGTCTCGATGCTGCCCGAGACGACGACAAAGGTGGCGAACAACGCCATCACCAAGGGTGACGTGCTGGCCGCGGCCCGGATCGCCGGGATCCAGGCGGCCAAGCGCACGGCAGAGCTGATCCCGATGTGCCACCCCGTCCTGGTCGGCTCCATCGGGGTCAACTTCTCCATCGGGGACGACTACGTCGAGGTGGAGGCCCAGGTCGAGACCGTCGACCGCACGGGCGTCGAGATGGAGGCGATGACCGCCTGCGCCGTTGCCGCGCTGACGATCTACGACATGTGCAAGTCGTCCGACCGCACCATGACCATCGAGCACCTGGCCCTGTGGGAGAAGTTCGGCGGGCGGTCGGGGCCGTGGCGGCGGGCCGAGACCAACCACCTCTAGTTTTTCGTCTCCACCTTCCGCCTTTCGCACCCTTCGATTCCGCCCTCCGATGGCGGCCGTTCCCCGGCCGGCCCGGCCCGGGTGCTGCGGTAAGTTCGCACCGGTGACCGCCGTCACGAGCCACGTTGAGGAGGCGCCGGACGTCGGCAAGGGGATCGTTGGCGCCGTCACCTCGGTCGTTGACCGGATTGGCGGCCGCAACGCAGTCATCGCACGATCGCTGGGCACCATGCGGCGCGGTGCCATCACCCATGCTGACGGGGTCAGGCTGGCCGAGGCAGCCGACCAGGCGGTCGACCTCGGAATCCCCTTTGTCTTCTTCGTCGCTTCGAGCGGTGCGGACGTCCTCGACGGTGTCGCGGCGTTGCACGGGTGGGGTCTGGCCGCCGCCGCCGTGACCCGTTGCAGCGGGCAGGTGCCGGTGATCGCGGCGGCGACCGGTCCCGTCGTGTCCGGGCCTGCGCTCCTTCTCGGGCTCTCCGACCTGGTGGTCATGAGCTCCGAGGCGGTGGCCTTCGTCTCGGGCCCGCAGATGGTGGCCGAATTCACCGGGATAGATGTCAGCATCGGCGAGCTGGGTGGTCGGGCGACCCACGCCACGGCCAGCGGTCTGTGCGCGGTCGAGTCCGACGACGTCGACGGGGCCGTGACCGAGCTGCTCGAGTACCTCCCGGCCAACACCGACGAGGTGCCGCCGCTCGCTCCCGTCAGCGACTCGGTGTTGCGTCCCACGCCGGAGCTCCGGTCGTTGATCCCCGACCGCAAGGCTGCCACCTACGACGTGCGCGACGTGGTGCGCTCTGTGTGCGACGACCGCGAATTTCGCGAGCTGTGGCCCCGCTGGGCGGGGCAGATCGTGACGGCCTTCGCCCGTCTGGGAGGGACGCCGGTTGGCTTCGTGGCCAATCAGCCCCGGATCCTGGCGGGCACCCTGGACATCGCGGCCTCGCAGAAGGCCGCCCGCTTCGTCCGCCTCTGCGACGCCTTCAACCTGCCCATCGTGAGCCTGGTCGATACGCCGGGCTTCCTCCCCGGCAAGGACCTGGAGTGGCGCGGGATGATCCGCCACGGAGCGGAGCTCGCCTTCGCGTATGCGCAGGCGACGGTGCCGCGACTCTGCCTCATTTTGCGCAAGGCGTTTGGCGGCGCCTACATCGTGATGGACTCCCGTGGCATCGGCAACGACGTTTGCTTGGCCTGGCCGGGGGCGGAGGTGGCGGTCATGGGGGCGTCCGGGGCGGTGCAGATCCTGCACCGCGATCTCGAGCCCGGCGCTCGCAGCGACCGCGAGCAGGCCTACGAGGACGACTACCTCAATCCGTGGCCGGCGGCGGAACGGGGACTGATCGACGGGGTCGTCGACCCTGCGGACAGCCGGATCGTGCTGTGCGACGTTCTACGCCAGCTCTGCACCAAACGCGAGCTGGTGGTAGGGCGGAAGCACGACGCCGGACCGCAATAGGGATTCACCAGGGAGAACGCAGATTGTCACTGATTCGTAACGATCCTGGTGTGCATTCGACGCCGATCCCGGTAAAGGTTTCGGGCATGATCAGCGATGTGGTCTCCCCCACAGACGACGGCCTGTACGTGCTCGAGTCGTGTCACAGCACTTGGATCTTCGACACTGAGCGGATGCGCTTCCGGCGTGTGCTCAAGGGCCTCGCGCTCGACGTGCACGCGGCGACCACCGCGTGGCGGGCTTATTACGGCCTCGAGGTGGACCCGATCTCGGAGTCGTTCGTCGTGCTCCTCAACCCCGAAGGCACGCGCTTGCTCCGGTCGTGGCGCCACGTTGAGCACTGTCCGCAGTGTGGTGGGAACCAGACGGCCGAGCTCTCGCTGGACGAGCTGAGGAGCGCGTCGCTGGCCTGAGGACCGACGGTCCACGGGAAGGAGATCACGTCAGAGGGCCAGGAGATGGCTTCCGCGACGTCACCGGCGCGGCTACCACGAGGGGTTGACGTGAGCGCCGCGTTTGACCGTTACGACCACTGGCTCCTCACGAAGTCGGCGTAGGCATTGGCCATGAGGAGGGGGAGGAGGGGTGGCACCCGGCGCGTGATCCGCAGCACCGCGGCGTCCACGGACGGAACCGGACGGAAGGCGCCGGCGGGGATGCGCCGGCTGATTTCGAAAGACCACCACGGCGCCCATGCCGTCGAAAGCATGGTGGTGGGGGGCACGGCGGCCCGCTTGCGCGCCACCTCCAACTGGACGACGAAATCGGCCCGCGAGAGTCCGCTGTCCGGGTCGTCGAGCAAGTGGCGCAGGATGGCCGTGGTCGCGCCGAAAGGGAGCGAGCCGACTGCTCGGAAGGGTCGTCGGGGCATGCGGTGACCCCGCACGTCGCAGCACACGACCGAGACGTTCTCCACACCGCGCCGCCGCACCTCGCGCCGCAGCAGCTCCGCCCAGTGGGGGTCTTTCTCCAAGGCGATGACCTTGACGCCGCGCCGGGCGAGCGCGAACGTACACGCGCCGCGGCCGGCGCCGATCTCGACCACGAGCTCGCCGGTTTCGAAGGCCGCCTGGGCGACCAGTGCATCGGCGAGGTCAGGCCGGAGGAAGTTCTGCCCGAGACGGCGCCGTTGCTCGTCCCGTTGTGTCCGCTTGCCCGCGGACACGCAAGACCACCGAAATGCCCATAGGCCACCATTGTGCACCGGGCAGCCGTTCGGGCGCCACGGTCATGATGGCCCGGTGGCGGGTGGTCCCGGCCAACCGTGGCGGCGCTGACGGCGCTCGGCGCGTTCGATTTCCCTCTCCACGTCGGACCACATGAGTGGTTCGGCGTCCTCGCCGGTGGTCTCCGCGTCCTGGGCCCGCGTCATGATCACAAAAGCCACGGTCCACAGGACGGCGATCGTGCTCAGCTTGGCCAGGAAGCCGGCCAGCTGTTGATCGAGCAGCGACGACATGCCCACGACGGTGCCGGCGTGGGTGAAGGTCGGATAAAGGGAGTGCCGGGCGAAGATCCACACAATGGAAAGAAAGCTGGGCACGATTGACTGAACGATCAGATAGCCTCCGCGTCCCAAGGCAGAGAGCCGATGTGCTCCCGGAAGCTCGGTGAGCACGGGCGCCCACAACACGAACCCCGAAGCCAGCACGACGAGCTCGATGAGCACTCGCGCAACGTCGGAGTGGGCAGCCAGGCTCACGGCGCCGGTCGTCAGCGTGCCCACCGCGACGACGGTCACGATCGCCACGGCGGGCAGCGGGCGGACCACGATGCGAAGAACGGCGTCGACGGCGGCCGGACGGGTCAGCCGCGCGATGAGGGACCGAGGCGTGCCCAGAACCAGGAGCGGGGGCACCGCCAGCGTCAACAGCAGCCGCTGCAGCACCAGCGCCATCAGCAGCCAGTGCGTAGCCAGGTCGCCGAGCGGCCATGTCACGGCGACGATCAGGACGACGATGCCGCCGACGAAGAGAAGCTTCTGGCGGGCGGTCGCCTCGCAGCCCGGGCGGCGCGTGGCCCACAGGTACGAGACCGCGAGGGCCGGGAAGACGAGCAGCCAAAACACGTGCAGGTGCCAGTCGAAAGGGTGCGCGGCGGCGCTCACCGTACCGCCGCCGCCGTAGGCTCTGACCGATGCAGGCGCCCACGAAACTGGACCGGTTGGAGCGCGTCACGGATCTGGTGCTGGTGCTGTTGGAGGCGAGCCAACCGCTGACGCTCGACACGATTGCCCATCAGGTGCCGGGCTATCCCTCCGAGCACGCGGCCCGACGTCAAGCCTTCGAACGGGACAAGCGCTTGCTGCGCGACGAGGGCATCCCTGTGCTGACCCAACGGCTGCCCGGCCACGAGCAGTACGGGTATCTGATCGACCGCGAATCGTTCTACCTGCCTGATCTGGATCTCGAACCCGACGAGCAGGTCGCGCTCCACCTCGCCGTCGCCGGCGTTCACCTGGGCGATCCTAGTGGCCGGGATGCGCTGCTGAAGCTGGGCGCGACCGGTCTGGGTGACGTCCGTCCCATCGCCTCCCTGGTCCCTTCCGCTGCGCTCATCGAGCTGTTCGAGGCGGTACGCACGCATGCCGCGGCGACCTTCACGTACAGGACGGAGGAGCGCCGTGTCGCACCGGTCGGCCTCTGGTTCCGTTTCGGACACTGGTACCTGGTCGCCTGGGACCTCGGCCGCACGGCGGTGCGGACATTTCGCGTCGACCGTATCGAGGGAGAGGTGTCGAGGGGCGAGCCCGGCGGTGCCGTGGTGCCGCAGGACGTTGACGTGAAGGCGGCTCTGCCTGAGGAGCCGTGGGACGTCGAGGGTGAGCACCGTATCGAGATGCGCGTCCGGGTGGACGCACTCGAGGCGCGCCGGGTCGCCGACGAGGTCGGGCACGACAAAGTGGTCGAGAGCCTGGCGGACGGATCGGTCGAGCTCGTGCTCGGGGTGTCGTCATTCGCCTCCATCCGCTCCTGGGTGCTCGGCCTCTTCGACCACGCCACGATCGTCGAGCCGGTCGCCTTTCGGGAGGAGCTGGTGACCTGGCTCGGTGCCCTCATCGCTCTTCCGACGGCACCGGAGTCTGTCGGACGCCGGGCGCCGGTTGCCGGTGCACAGGGGGAGGCACCCGCTGAGACGCGGAGTGCGCCCGGGCGCGACACCAGTCGCCGGCTCCGCCGGCTGTTGGCCCTGGTCGGCTGGCTCGCCCAGGTCGGAGAGGCCCCCATTGGTGAGGCAGCGCGTCGGTTCGGCATGAGCGAGAAGGAGCTCGTAGCCGAGCTCGAGCTCGCCGCCTGCTGTGGGACGCCCCCCTACACCCCCGACACCCTCATGGAAATAGAGGTATCGGAGCATTCGGTCCGCGCCTTCCTGCCGGCCGACTATGCCCGCCCCCGCCGCCTCACCCCCGCTGAGGGATTCGCGGTCGCCGCCTCGGCCCGGCTGTTGCTGGCCGTCCCCGGCTCGGACGACGACGCTCTGCGGCGCGCCCTGGCCAAGCTCGACGCCGCACTCGGGTCCCGCGAGGCCGTCGGGCTCGATGTGGACGCACCGGCCCACTTGGCGATCGTGCGCGAAGCGGCTGAGACGGGCCGGGAGCTCGAGATTGACTACCTCTCGGGGTCGCGGGACGAACTGACCACGCGCACCGTGGAACCGGTGCAGGTCGCCACGATCGACGGCCACTGGTATCTCGACGCCTACTGCCACCGGGCCGGTGACATGAGGCGGTTCCGCGTGGACCGCATGGGTGCGGCGCGGCCGCTCGAGCGTACGACGGCGGCGCTGCCCCAACGGTCCAGACCGCTGGAGGAGATGTTCGTGCCTGGACCGGGTGCGGTCGAGGTCCACCTGCATCTGGGTCCGGGCGCACAGTGGGTACCCGAATCGGTACCGGTCCGGGCCGTGGCACGCGGCGCCGACGGAGGGGTGACCGACGTGGTCCTCGACGTGTCGGGCATGGCCTGGTTCGAACGGCTGCTGTTACAGCTCGGTCCGGATGCCCGCGTTCTGAGCCCCCCCGAGATGACCGGGCTCGCGGCGGACGCCGCTCGCCGGGTGTTGGCACGCTACGAGAGGGGCGGACCGGAGCCCGATCGCGTTCAGGGGGCGCCCAGGTAGGTTCGGACCATGAGCGGCATGAATGATTACAACCGGGGCGTCATCGAGGAGTTCCGGACCAATAGCGGCAAGGTCGGCGCGTTCGCGGGGGTCCCGGTCGTGCTCTTGACGACAACCGGAGCCAAGTCGCGCCAGAAACGGGTCAACCCGCTGGCAGCGCTGGTGGAGGGCGACAAACTCTACGTCTTTGCGTCCAAGGGAGGGGCACCGACCAACCCCGACTGGTATCACAACCTGGTCGCCAACCCCGAGGTCGAGGTCGAGTTCGGCGCCGATCGCTTCGGGGCCCTCGCGGTCCCGATCACGGGGCCCGAGCGGGACCGGCTCTTCGCCGCCCAGGTGGCACAGAACCCGGCCTTCGGCGACTACGAGAAGGCGACCGAACGGGTGATTCCCGTCGTGGAGCTGCGCCGCACGTCCTGAGCGGCCGACCGTTCACCCGAGCACGGAGGTTGTGAGCGAGAGGGGCCGGATGCTCGGGATCCACGGCGTCGGACGGGACAGGGCCGATTACTACCTGTCCGATCTGGCCCGGGAGCTGCCGGTTTCCGATCCCGGCCGCTGGGTTGGCGCCGCAGCGGAGCGCCTCGGGCTCCACGGCGCGGTCACACCGGAGGGCCTCGGTCACTTGCTCGGGGGAAGGAATCCCCGATCCGGGCAGCCTGTGGGTTCGGGCCGGGTCAGTGTGACGGCCTTCGACCTGACCTTCAGCGCCCCCAAGTCCGCCAGTGTGTTGTTCGCGCTCGGGGGCGAGGCGGCGGCACGCCAGGTGGTGGCGGCGCATGCAGATGCGGTCGCGGGCGCGCTCGAGGTACCTCGAGAAGCACGCCGTCACCGCCGTTCGTGGATCAGCGGGTGCACGCGTCGTAATCCCGACCACGGGGATCGTCGCGGCGCGGTTCACCCACTCGGTCAACCGGAACGGTGACCCCCATCTGCACAGCCATGTTGTGGTGGCAAACCTTGTCCATGGTGTGGACGGCCGCTGGAGTGGGTGCGACCGGCGGGGGATCGAAGCCCATCGTGAGGCGGCGTCGGCGGTTTACGCGGCCGACCTGCGGGCCGGTTTGAGCGCCGCGCTGGGTGTGCAATGGACCCGAATGCCCGGCCGCGCGGGGGAGATCGCCGGTGTCGAGCCGCAGCTGCTCGGTGAGTTCTCCAGTCGCCGTGCGGACATCCGCCGTCACATGTACGAGGTCGGCGCACGCTCCGGGCGAGGTGGTCGCGTTGCGTGGGCGGCCACTCGTCCGGCCAAAGCCCCGAGCCGGGCGTATGGCGACGTCGCGGCGGAGTGGGAGCGCCGGGCCCGCGCCGCCGGCGAGTCGCCCGAATGGCGGTTCGAGCGGGGACGATCGCACCGCGCGGGAGGGCGACCGGCGCTTGACGAGCATCGCTTCGCCGAGGTGATCTCTCTCACCCCACACGGCGGAGCCCGGCGCCGAGATGTGGTGGCCGCGTTCGGCGCCGGAGCGCTCGATGGCGTGCGGGCGGATCCTCTCGAACGGCTCGTCGATCAATGGCTGCCGACCGGCTCCGTCGGGGTGGCGGAGCCGCTTCGGTCGCGTCGCTCCGTGGTGCCGGCCAACCACCTCTTACGCGCGTTAGGCCCCCGTCCGCTCCATCCGGAGGACCATGAGCTGTGGAGAGGAGCGGCACAGGCAATCGACGCCTACCGCGACCGCTGGGAGTTGGGCCGGTCGGCCGAAGCACTCGGAGAGGTCAACCCGCCCGACGTGGCGGCGCTGCCGGCGCTCCGCCTTGCCGATCTCGTCCGCACTCGCCGGCACCTCAACGACGTTCTCACTCGGCTCGGGCGCCACGAGGCGGTGGCGGTCGAACTCGGCCTGGGGCGCTGACTCAACGGTCGAGGCCGCGGGGTTCCCGCCGCGTGCGCTCTTGTACCAGCGGCACCAGCTCGCGCCAGGGCGAATGCTCGTGTGCCGGCGTCAGTGCCACCTCCCGTATCTCCTTGTCCGGGCCGAGCACGAGGGCTCGGCCCGGGGTGCCGTGGGCGACGGCATCGACGGGGAGTCGGGGCTGGCGGGCCGAGCCGACCGATGTCGAGGGGCGAATGCGGCCCCAACGACCGACCGTTCGGCTGACCGTCGTGGCGGCCACCTCTCGTTGGCCCGCCAACGCGCTGATGTCCCGCAGCGTCGCGGTGTCACCGATCCCCCGCAGGACAACGGTCGTCCCGAAGAGCGACAGAAACCCATCGGCAGCCACACCCCAGCGTGCTCGGGCCTGCGAGAGGTCCTGCAGGCAGGCGAGGACCAGAAGGCCCTGCCCGGCGCCTTCGCTGACCATCGCAGGGAGATCGGGGATGGGTGCGATGTTGGCGACCTCGTCGAGCGCCAGGAGTGTGGGAGGACCGCCGCGCACCCCGCGGGCACGTTCGTAGGTCGCGTCACGGACGTCGCCGATGAGCGCGACGACCAACGGGGCGAATTGCCGTTGCCGTCGCCCCGTCGAGCAGACGTAGAGTGTGTTGGGGCCGCTGCAGAACGCTTCCAGGTCGAGCGGTGGGGTGCGGGTTGACGTGAGGACACCTTCCGTGCGATACGCCGCCAGCACCCCCGATGCAGTCGACCAGATCCCCGACTGTTCCCGTGAGTCGGTGGCGACGATTCCCGTGAGCAGATCGGTCGCGGTGGCCTGCTCTGCGGCATGAGTAGCGAGGATATCGAGCGCAGGGGCGGCGTCGTGGCGATCGATCCACCGGAGGACGTCCTGCATCTGGAGGCTCTCGAGTGCGGCGGCATGGAGCAGCGTCGAGAGTAGCGAACCGGCTCGTTCGGTCCAGTGGTCGTGCCCGGCACGCGGCACGCTCAACCGACTGGCGCCGACCATCGCGTCGGCGGTCACGATCGCTGCGTCCCAATTCGAGGCGGAGGTCAACGGTGACCATCCGACGCGTTCGACGCCGTGTGGGCAGTTGACCTCGCCACTTGGGTCGTAGAGGAACGCCCAACCGTCGCAAGCACGTGACGGTGCTGTCGCTCGCATGACGTCGGGCTTGGTCGACGTCGACACGACGGGCCCCTCCGACAGCAAAATATTGGGTATGACCAGGGACGATGTCTTTCCTGATCGCGGCGGTCCCAGCACCAGCGTCGAGCGCTGAGGACCGGCCCACATCCACCCGTTTCTTCCGTTTCCAACATAGATGCTGTGGTGTGCCAAACGGTGGACTTCACGCAGCGCGGCAGTCGAAATCAGGCACGAATCAACGTTGTCGGCATGGTCCTGAGTGCCGCGTTCCATGCGTGTGATGTTTGTGTTGGGGAACAAAGAATTCCATAGGACATATGGTTCAGTGTCGCGACTACGAAACGATGATCGCGACGAACGACCGCAGTACACGCGGCAATTGCATGCGTCCGAGGTCGTGAATCAGAGCTCGCTCACGAAGTCAAATAGTCGTCGCGAACAAAGAATGCTTGACCTGAGCACGTTGACGACAGAAGAATGTGTGTACCCGAAGTGTGAGGGAGGTTTGACATGTGCTGCGACACGACCATTTGTGGCGCGCCGAGCGAACGTTGTCGGTTCGTCTTTCGCGCGTCCCTCGTCGTGTCGCTCGTCGGTCAATGTGACGTTGCAACTCGGGCAATTCAGGTCGGTGTGGCGTGATGCGGTGGTGTCGATGATGCCGTTGCCGCAGCGTCATCCGGCGCCAAACAGTGAATCGGTGCGGCAGTGCGCACGGTGTGGGGCTGTGACCCCCGGCGTGGCGCAGGCTTCACCTCTATTCAGTGACAATGCTCCTAGGGAGGTGCACCTGTGGCAGTAGCCGCAAAAAGAAGGGCCCCGGCCAGAAAGGCCGCCAAAAAACGGGCCCCGGCAAAGAAGGCAGCGAAGCGCGCACCGGCCAAGAAGGCCGTCAAGCGGGCTCCGGCTCGGAAGTCCGTGAAGCGGGCCCCCGCCAAGAAGGCGGCCAAGAAGCGGGCTTCAGCTCGCAAGGCCACAAAGAAGCGGGCTCCGGCCAAGAAGGCTGCCCGGAAGGCTCCGGCCCGCAAGGCGACGAAGAAGCGGGCTCCTGCTCGCAAGGCGACGAAGAAGCGGGCTCCTGCTCGCAAGGCCGTCAAGAGGCGGGTTGCCACCAAGCGGGCTCCGGCCAAGAAGGCGGCCCGTCGGCGCTAAGCCTGCGTTCCGTAGCGAACATGTGAAGCCGGGGGCCCTCGGGCCCCCGGCTTCATGTCAGAGGACCTGGGCCGAGTTCGACCACGTCGGCGGGCCAGTCGACGTCGTAGGCCAGGTCCGGGTCCCGCAGCACGCGGATGGGGAGCCCGAGACGCGCCGCCTCGGCCCGGTGGGCCCGGAACGAGCGTGGGCCGTACGCGAAGTGGAAGTCGTGTCCGACGGGGAGCCTGAGCACGTTGGTGCCGTCGTCGCGCCGGTCGGGGACGAGGGTCACGCCATCGAACCCTGTGAGTGTGCCCAGTCCGCGCGCCCGGGGGAGGTCGCCATGGGCGACGGTCACCCAGCGGGTGCCGGCGCGCGCCAGGCGCTCGACCCCCGCTCGGACGGCGCCGTTGAGACCCTGCCCGGGCTCCCACATGACGGCAGCACCCATATCCGTCGCCCACCGCGCCACATCCTCGTCGTCGCAGACGACGGCGACACGAAGTGGTGCAGACGCCAACACCACATGCGACGCCATGGCCCGTACCAACCGTTCCCGCTCCGGATCCGCCATGGTGGAACCCAGCCTCCGCTTGGCCAGGTGGAACCCCTTGACGGGGACCAGGACGACCTCGTGTCCCAGCCAGGTGTCGGACACCGCGTGCGCATCACGCGCTGCCGGCCCGGTAGCCCTCGACACCCGGACAGTGTAGGGGTCAACGCCGAGGACCTCGCGGGGCCGCCGTAGTCTCTTGTGCATGAGCGAGCGGGTGGCAGTGATCGGTGCCGGGTCGTGGGGGACCGCCGTGGCGAGCATCGTCGCCGTGGGCAATCCGGCAGCGCTGTGGGTGCGCTCCTCCGAGCTCGCCGCGTCCATCCGGGAAACGCGCGAGAACGAGAGGTACCTCCCGGGCCTCCGGCTCCCTGACGGGTTGGTCGTGACGTCCTCGCTGGCCGAGGCGCTCGAAGGTGTGGGGATTGTATTCATGGCGGTTCCCTCGCACGGGTTCCGTGATGTCCTCAGCGACGCCCAGCCGCTGGCGGGCGGGATCGACGCCGTCGTCAGCCTGGCCAAAGGAATTGAGATGGGGACCAACCTCCGGATGTCGGAAGTCGCGGCCCAGGTGCTGCCCGGCGTCCCGGCCGGTGTGCTCACCGGTCCCAACTTGGCCCGCGAGGTGGCGCAGGGTCATCCGGCCGCTTGCGTGGTCGCCCTGCCCGATGCCGTGTTGGCAAGCCGTGTGCAGGCCTTGGTGCACACCCGTACCTTTCGTACCTATATGGGCACCGACGTGATCGGCTGCGAGATCGCCGGCGCGACCAAGAACGTGATGGCCATCGCTGCCGGAATCGGCGACGGGCTGGGCCTGGGGGACAACACCCGCGCCGTCCTCATCACGCGGGGCCTGGCCGAACTGGGTCGTCTCGGTGTGGCGCTCGGGGGGAAAGTGCTCACCTTTGGCGGCCTGGCTGGCGTCGGGGACCTGGTCGCGACCTGCGCCAGCCCTCTGAGCCGGAACCGGATGGTCGGCTACGCGCTCGGTGAGGGCCGGACCCTCGACGAGATCATCGGCAGCATGCACATGGTGGCCGAGGGCGTCAAGAGTGCCGGGCCGCTGGTCGAGCTGGCCGCGGCGCATGGCGTCGAGATGCCCATCGCCGAACAGGTGCGTGCCATCGTCGACGGGCGTTCATCTCCGGCCGAAGCCTTGATGAACCTCATGAAGCGGCCGTCCCGACCCGAATGGGACGAGGCGCTCCTCCGGAGCCTGCCTCGATGAGCGGGCTCTTCCACAGACATGACATGGTCCCCGACGCCGGCGACCAGGCTCGTCGGGACGCCGCTTTGGACCACGTCAAGGAGATTCTCTTGATGCACGGGGCGACGGAGGAGGAGATCGACCGTGCCGTCGCCGACGGCGTGATCGACCTCTTCGCCGCCGACCGCTTGCTCATCCCGTCGCGCCGTCGCTACTCGCGTATCGAGGTCGCAGAGCTCACCGGGGTCGCCATCGACAAGCTGGAGCGGTTCTGGCGGGCACTCGGGTTCCCCGGGGTGGCCGACGACGACCCAGCCTTCACCGATCTCGACCTTGAAGCGGTGCGCCTCTTTCAGGGCCTGCAGGCACTCGGCGCGGCGGACTCAGAGATGGCGGTGCAGATGGCCCGCGTCATCGGCTCCTCGATGACGCGCATCGCCGAGGCGGAGCTGGTGCCCGGTGACATGGTGAGCGCGGAGGTCGATCCGGTCCTCTCGGCCGAGGCTTTCGCCAGCGTGGCCGACGTGACGATCCCCGCCATGGCGAAACTGCTCGAGTTCGTGTGGCGCCGTCAGCTGGCGGCGGGGATCCAACGCAGCATGATGCTACGAAGCCATGGCCTCGCCCCGGGGCAGAGTCCGGCGCTCGCCGTGGGATTCGCCGACATGGTCGGATTCACGCTCTTGAGCCAGCACCTGACCGACGAGGAGCTCGCGGCCGTCGTACGTCGTTTCGAGGAGCTCTCCCACGACATCGTGACCAGCGCTCGCGGGCGGGTCGTCAAGATGATCGGCGACGAGGTCATGTTCGTGGTGGACAACGTCGTCGACGCGGCGCGGATCGGGCTGGCCCTGGCCGACGCCTACGCCGACGACGATCTCCTCTCTGATGTTCGGGTCGGGCTGGCGTGCGGTCCGGTGCTCCTGCGGGACGGCGACTATTTCGGCCCCACGGTGAACCTGGCCCACCGGATCGTCAATATCGCCAACCCCGGGACGGTCCTCATGTCCGACGAGTTTCACGCCTCCCTCATGGAGCAGGCGTCGGGCGAATTCACCGGTCGGTCCCTGCGACCACGGCTGCTCAAGGACCTGGGCCGCGTGCAGCTGTGGTGGTGCGGCCGGGTCGGTCAGGAGGCCGACGGCACCGGTGCCGCCGCCGACCGCCGGCGCAACGTGCGCTGGGAACGGCTCTCCGAGGTGTTGCGTGACCTCGAAGAGCTGCGGGGCGTCGGCGAGCGCCTGCTCACGTCGAGCCGGGGCGCCGGCTCAGACGGAGTGCAGGCGGGCGGTGGCGATGCCGAAGGGGCGTAGCTCGAACGAACCCTCGAAAGGCTCGAGCGGGTAGCCGCGCAGATCCACCAGCCAGCCGGAGCGGCCGGGGAACGAGACGACTGCCGACTGGTCGGTGGGGTTGAAGACACGGGCCTCGAGGACCCCGGCGACGCGATGAAGCGCGCTGACCTCGGCGCCGTGGACCGTCAGCTCGTTCCCCGACGCGGGCCGGCTGCCACCGCCCAGACTGGACACCACCTCGAGCGGGAGCAGCACATCGTCGGCCAGGCGGTAGGGCTCCTCGCAGTCGAGCGCGAGCGCGTAGCGCAGGGTGACCCGCTTCCCTCGCATCTGCAGCCCCGCGACGGGCGTCATTGGGCCGGCCGGGAAAGGGCGGTAGGCCATGCCGAGCCGGGACAGCATTCCGGTAGAGCGCACCACGGTCAGCGCGAGCGTCCGGGCGGCGTCGCCCTCCACGTCGACGAGCTCGTACTCGCAGACGCCTTCGTGCGCCACCGTGAGGCGCCCGGCCGTCACGAAGCGCTGGGCCGGTGCCGTCGGGAGACCGAACTCGTCGGGGCGCCCTTCGGCGGTAAGACCACGCGTCACAACGGTGAACGCACTCTCCGCCTCCGAATGGCGAGCCGGCTCGGGGAGCGGGTGGTGGACACGTAAGCGGTGGTCCCCGCTCGGGTTCACGAAGGTGGTCGTGACCCTCACCACCGCGTCGTCGGCCCGGAGTTCAACGTCGCTGCCGATCTCGACCCGCTGTTCGTCGACCCGCGCCTGGGACGACCCGTCGACGCGGTCGGGCCAGACGTAGGTGCTGGTGATGTGCAGGCGCGCCCGCACCGGCCCCGGCTCGTCGACCCGCACGGTCACGAACTCCGGTGTGTCGACGAAAGAGTCCTGGCGGGGCGGTGAGTAGTTGTAGGAGTCGCCGAGGTCACCACCGTCGACCAGCCGGCCGTAGCCGGGCACGCCGTCCAGCGCGAAGGTCCCGTTCGTTGGGTCGACCGTCACCCGAACCAGCCCGTTGGTGAGCTCCACGGCGGCCTCCGTCTCGCTCACTTGGACTGGGTGCTCCAGCGTGGTGGCCTCGAAGGCCCGCCAGCCGTACCCGGGCACTTCGGCCGAACGTGCCACGATCCTGCGGGTCGACGGCTGGTCCATGGCGACCCGCACGACGGCGTCGGGTCGTGCGCCCAGCCGTGTGTAGACGTCCTGTTTCGCCTCGGCGATGGGGACGTCGTTCTTCTCTTCGGTCCCGACCGAGACGGTGATGTCGAAGCCTTCCTCGGTGTCCTCGACACGGACCTCGTGGATCCAGGCGTCATCGCTGATCTTGGGTCCCTGCATCATGCCGAGTACGGTCCGCACGGTGTCCGCGTCGAGCACCATCGATCCTGGAAGCCCGGATCTCTCCGACAGCACCTGCACGTTTGCCGGCGCCGGACCGTCGGCCGGGACGACCAGCTCGACGACGCCGGACCGTGCCCGGGGGGAGGGGTTGAGGACGGTGGGGCCGGATTCGGCCAGCGAGCGGGCGAAGGTCTTCACCGCGCGATCGGCCAGCCCGGCGGCGATCGCGCGCGCTTCGGCGTAGCGGTGCAGCACGGCGTCGACCACGTCGTCGACCGAGCAGGCACAGATGGAGTCGTGGGCAGAGTTGCGCACCATCTCCAGCCAGGCCAGCTCGAGCAGTCGATCCGGGTAGTCCTCGGGCCGCTGGAACAGGGCAGCCAGGGGCTCCGATCGCCTCTCCAGCTCCCGCTCGGCCACCGCACCCTCGCGCTTCACATCGACGCGGTTGGAGGTGACGCCCATCAGCATGTTGGCGCGGAACCCCGAACGCAGCTCGCCCCGGACCCGGGTCAGGCCCTCAGTGGACGTACCGGCCAGGTAGCCGGGGAGCGAGGTCACCTCGAAAGCGAACTCGTCCTGCATGTCGTTGGCCTCGGCCACCACCCGGCCGAGCCACGGCTGGGGCATGAGATGGTCCGAGCCGTTCATGCAGAGCAGGTCGTCGATCAGGAAGTCCGCGACTTCGGCCACGTTGTCACGCGTGCGCCGGACGAGCGCCTTGGCGTCGTCGGGCAGCGAGGCCCCGTTGCCGTAGCCTACGGGGAGGTATTCGGCGCGCACGGACGAGCCGTCAGGCGCCTCCCACACGAAGGCGTTCTTGGTCACTTGCGAAGGCACGCCTCGCCACACGACGGCGTCGCGGAAGCCCGCCAGACGGAGGATCTGCGGCATCTGGGCGATGTGGCCGAACATGTCGGGCAGATACCCGAGTTTCATCACGCCCCCGAAGGCGGCGCCCCGGAGCAGACCCATCTGCAGGTTGCGCACGATGGTCTCGCCCGAGGCCAGGAATTCGTCCATCAAGATGTACCAGGGCCCCATGCTGACCCTGCCCGCGGCGGCCAGCGCCCGCAGCCGCCCCTCGGCTTGGGGCCGAACCTCGAGGTAGTCGTCGACCACAGCCATCTGTCCGTCGAGCATGAAGTGGGGATAGCTGGCGTCGCGTTCGAGGAGTGGGATCAAGGTGTCGATCAGTTCCACCAGGGCCAGGCGGAAGTCCTGGTAGGACTTGTACCATTCACGGTCCCAGTGCGTGTGCGGAACGATGGCAATCCGACGAGTGGTCATGACCCTCAGACTATGACGCTGCGTCGGTCGCGGTGAGGGCGCTCGTCCCGGCGGGACGGTGGCCGGCCGGCCCGCCCCTCGCACCGGGGCGAACCCTGCCCGCAGTGTGGGCGGGGCAGTGGGCCGCCCACCCCGAGCGGCCGGTGCTGGTGGACGGGTGGGACCGCACGCGGACGGTCGACGGTGGCGCGCTCGACGGGCACACCGCGCAGCTCGCTTCAGTCCTCACGGACCACGGCGTCGGACCGGGCGACCGGGTCCTGTGGAGCGCCCGCGCCACGCTGGAATCGGTGCAGGTCCTCTTGGCCGTGCTGCGTGCCGGCGCGGTGCTCGTGCCGCTCAGTCCCTCAGCCCGTGCCCCCGAGGTGTCCCACGTGTTCGGCGACTCCACGCCGGTCCTTGCCGTCTGTGACCACGGCCGGGATGACGTGTTCGGTTCCGACGTCGCGGTATTGCGCATCGACGAGCTCCTCCGTGAGGCCCGCCGCGACCCCTTCGGCGATCTGCCCGAGTTGGATCCGGGGCACGACGCGCTCATCGTCTACACGTCCGGCACGACGGGCAAACCCAAGGGCGCCGTCCACACCCACGCATCGCTTTTGGCCGGGATTTCGTCAGTGCTCGCAGCTTGGGCCTGGGCGCCCGACGACCGCCTCGTCCTCTGCCTCCCCTTGTTCCATGTGCACGGACTGTGCGCCGGTCTGTTCGGCACGCTGGCCGCCGGCGCGTCCGCCACCGTGTTCGACCGTTTCGAGGAGTCCGCCGTCTTCGGTGCCGCCCCGGGGAGCACGATGTTCTTCGGCGTCCCAACCATGTACCACCGGTTGGTGGCATCGGGGAGATCACGTGAGCTTGCTCCGCTGCGCCTGTGCGTCTCCGGCTCCGCACCGCTCGCGGCCGACCTATGGCACCGGCTTTTCGCTGAACGCACCGCCGTCCTGGAGCGCTATGGCATGACCGAGACGCTGCTGACCCTCTCCAACCCACTGCGGGGCGAACGTCGCCCCGGCTCGGTGGGGGTGCCCATGCCCGGCGTGGAAGCGGCCCTCGAGGACGTCGACGAGCAGGGCGTGGGTGAATTGCTGGTGCGGGGCCTGTCCGTGTGCCGGGGGTACTGGCGTCGCGACGCCTTCGCAGCGGGGGAGTGGTTCGCCACGGGTGACCTGGCGTCCGTGTCGGATGACGGTTACGTGACCATACGGGGCCGCCGCACCGAGCTGATCATCACGGGCGGCCACAACGTGTACCCGGCCGAGGTCGAGGCGGTGCTGTCCCGTCACCCCGGCGTCGAAGAGGTGGCTGTGGTCGGGGTGCCCTCGGTCGAGTGGGGCGAGACGGTGGTGGCCTTCGTCGTGGGCGATCCTGACCTGGCCTCGCTCCACGGGCTGGCCGCCGCCGAACTCGCACCGTACAAGTGTCCACGCGAGGTGCGCCTGGTCAGTGCGCTGCCCCGTAACGCGCTGGGCAAGGTCGTGCGCGGCGAGTTGCGCTGAAGGCTCGGGTCCGAACGCGGACGGACCCTGGCGACCCCTGGCGCCTGCGGTAGCGTGAGGCAGTGGCCACGTTCCTCATGCTCTCCACGGTGGGGCCCGACGGCGCGGCGACCCTGACCGAGAACCCGGACCGCCTCAAAGCGGTCAACGCGGAGGTCGAGGCCATGGGGGTGCGCGTCGTCGCCCAATGGGCGCTGCTCGGCCAGTACGACTTTTGCACCGTCCTCGACGCACCGGACGAGACCACCATGGCGCGGGTGGCGCTGGTCCTGGGCTCCCGGGGCACGCTCAAGACGCTGACCCTGTCGGCTATCCCGATCGACGACTACATCGGGGCCGTGCTGAAGGCCGGAAAGGGCTGACCCTCAGTGCCACCAGAAGCCCTGGCGCGTCCGCTCGCGGCGGACATCGTCTCGGGAGAAGAGATCGCCCAAGGTACTCCCGTCCGACATCCGGCGGATGCGGTACCCCTCATCGGTGACCTCGGCGACCTCGAAACCGCGCACCCACGTGCCCTGGTAGCGGTTGCGCACGTCGACCTTTGTCCCCGGAGTAAGCGGGGTACGCGCGTTCGGATCCGCTGCGTCCCCCCCGTCATCGCTCACGCCAATATGGTATGAGACGGCGCCAGCCGATGGTCTCGTGACGGTCTGTACCCCCGACCTGAAGCAAGAACGCCGCCTGCGCGCCCAGGGTTACGAGTCGGTGGCCGGACTCGACGAGGTCGGGCGGGGCTCGTGGGCCGGCCCGCTCACGGTCGGCGTGGCCGTGGTGCGCCCGCGAGTGCAGCACCGCTCCATGCCCCGCTGGCTGCGAGACTCGAAGATGCTCAGCGAAACGCGCCGGGAGGAGATCTACGACGCGGTTGGCAAATGGTGCGAGACGTGGTCGGTCGGGCACGCCACCCCGGCCGAGTGCGACGCATGGGGCATGACCGAAGCGCTCCGGGTGGCGGCGCGCCGTGCCCTCGACGGCCTCGGGAAGGCCCCCGACGCCCTCCTCGTCGACGGGCCGGTCGACCTGCTGCGCCATCCCAAAGACCCCTTTCCGGGCCTGGTGCACCCCATCGTCGACGGGGATGCCAAGTGCGCCTCGGTGGCCGCGGCGTCGGTGCTGGCCAAGGTCGTGCGCGATCGGCTCATGCGCCAGGAGGCGGAGCACTTTCCCGCCTACGGGTTCGAGCGGAACAAGGGCTACCCCTCGCCCGTGCACCAGACGGCGCTGCGCGGGTACGGACCTTCCGCGATCCACCGACGGAGTTGGGCCTTCGTGCGCGAGCTCCCTTGGAGCGGGCAGCCCTGGACCGGGACCCGCTCAGGCGACGATGCCGACCTCGGCGCCCGAGGAGACGACGAGGTACCCCTGGCTAGGGTCGATCAACGCGGGTTCTTCGACGGCGCTGGTCTTCTTGAATCGGAGACGGGCACGATGATTCCGCGCTCACGTCTCATGAGCCACTAAGAGTTGATGGTCCAGTCCTCGGCGTTCCAGGTGAGGCCGGCGCCCGAGGCGTTCGGGAGGACGCCCTTCAAATTGTCGGACCAGGCCCAGAGCAGAGGCTTCTGATAGAGCGGCAGGGTCACCATGTTCTGCCACAGGATCGCGTCCGCTTCGTTGAAGTCCTCGTTCTCCTGGGACTGGCTGGGGGCCGCCGCGCCCAAGCTCATCAACTGGTCCACCTGCGAGTTGGCCGAGTGTGTCCAGTTCTCGTCGCAGACGGCGGTGTTGGTGTACGAGCAGTACTTGGGCTCGTTTTCCGACGTGTACGGGGTGCTCACCCAAGCGAACTCGGCGATCTGGTACGTGCCGCTCGACAGGTTGGTCCCGAAGAAGGTGTTGGCGTCGTAGTTCTTGATGTTGATCTTTATTCCGATCGCCTTCATCTGCATCTGGAACATCTCTTCCGTCTCGTCCCGGATGCTGCTGCCTGGTGTCGACTGGATGGTGAATGTGAGGTCGTGGCCCTCCTGCGGCCCGTAGTTGGGCTGGAAGTAGCCGTCCGGGCCTTTCTTGAAGCCGAGCCCCGTCAGCAGCGCGAGAGACTGGCTCGGGCTGTAGGCGTAGCGCGTGTCCTGGTAGCCGCCCTGGGTCGGCATGAGCATGCGGCTTCCGGGCGGGGTGAGGTTCTTTTCGATCTCGCCCACGGTCCGGTTGATGATCGCCTGGCGGTTGACGCCGTGGGCAATGGCCTCACGGACCTCGAGGTTGGCCAGGTAGAGGTCGGCCTGGTTGAAGTCGAGGTGCTCGAACTCGAGCCCCGGGAGCGTGGCCTTGGCCGTGTCGGGCACTTGGCTCGCCGCCTGCCAGATCGACCGATCCACCGTCGAGGGACTGAAGATGTTGATCGACTTGTCCTGCAGGGCCGGTACCAGCTGGCTGTCGTCGGAGTAGAACTCGAACACGATCTTGTCGAGCTTGCCGGGCGTACCCCAGTAGGTGCTGTTGCGGGTGAGGACCAGGGAGCGGTTCTCGTGGTAGCTCGTGATCGTGTACCAGCTGCCCGAGACGGTCTGGCTCGGACCGACGAAGCCGGTGTTCCAGCCGACGGTGCGGGCGATGTGGGCCGGGACGAGGTTGCCGAAGAGCTCGCGCCAGTCGGCGAAGGCCGGCTTGAAGGTCACCGTGACGGTCCGGCCGTTCGGGCAGAGGCCCGCGTTGCGATCGGCCGGGCTGCCCGCCGCGCAAGCCGCGCCGCCCGAGGGGTTCGAGCCCACCACCGACTGGATCTGGTTGTAACCGGCGGCAGAGACGGCGTCATAGGGCTTGCCTCCGACGTCGGTGTAGGCGGGGTTGCCGCTCTGCGCCTGCCAGTTGTAAATGAAGTCGTCAGCCGTGATCGGCGTGCCGTCGGACCACACCGCCTTGGGGTTGAGGGTGTAGACGATGGTCTGGGGGTTGTCGCCGGCCTGCACGGCGCTGTCGAGGAGCTGATTGTTCAGGACGGGCTGAAGCTTGTTGTTCACGATGAAGGCCTGCGGCCAGACCATGTTCATGACCTCCTGCAGGACGGGCTCCGAGGCGGCCGAGGTGTTGATGTTGAACCCGGCCAGGGAGTCGTCCAGCGCCACGCTGGCGGTCCCGCCCGAGGACGACGACGCCTTGGTCGACCCTCCGCTTGTCGTCGGCGCCACGGCCACGACGGACAGGCTCAGCGCACCCGCGGCCAGGGCGGCGAACGCCCATCGCTTCACGAATCCCTTCAGTCCCATAGCAGTCCCTTGCTTATCGGCCGCTCTGGTGACAGCCGATAACCCCGTCCTTCCCATGAAGAAATTGAGAAGAAACGGGCGATGGAGATGCCGAAACCAAGGACCCGTGCACGAACACCACCGTCGCGGTCGGGGGTGCGGCAGCGGGCCGCGACGTCACGTGGAGTGCGGCCGGATAGCTCATGAGCGGGGCTGACATTACTCGCCCGCCCCGTGGCCGAAACCGCGGCCCGAAAGGTTCGTCTCGTGACTGTCGGTTGAGCGGGATCCTCCTTCGGCCCCCGTTGTGCCTGGTGAGGCGTGTACGGCGTTTTCGGCTGAGCCGCGCTTGTCATCGAGAGCGCGAGGGTGGCCCTCGCCCACGACCGCCCGTCCCGGTGCCACCCTCTGCCACCCTGCCCCGGACGCCGCTCAGTTGCGGTGGACGCAGCAAAGGGCAGCCCTCCGTATTCCGTTGATCCTCGTCGGGGGTCGTGACGGGTTAGCGTTGACCACTATGCACGGGTATTCCGAGAAGCGCGCGAGGCGCGTTCCCGCGTTCGCCTGGTGACTCCGGTCCTCGAAGTCGACGGACTTCGAACGGAGTTCCGTCTCAAGACTGCCAACGTGGTCGCGGTGGACGACGTGTCGTTCCATGTCGACGGCGGTGAGTGCGTCGGCGTAGTCGGCGAGTCGGGCTGTGGCAAGACGACCATCGGACTTTCGATCATGAAGCTCCTCCCCAACGTGGGCCATGTCGTGGGTGGCTCCATCAAGCTCCTCGGTCAGGACTTGGCGCCCCTCGGCGAGAAGGAGATGTGTGCGGTCCGCGGTAACCAGGTGGGGATGGTGTTCCAGGACCCGCTGACCTCGCTCAACCCTACGATGACCATCGGCGACCAGATCGCTGAGAGCGTCCGGCTCCATCAGGGCGCCTCCAAGAAGGCGGGTCGCAGCCGGGCGCTCGAGGTACTGAGGATGGTGGAGATGCCGAACCCGTCCGGGCGGCTCGACGCCTATGCCCACGAGCTCTCGGGAGGACTGCGCCAGCGCGTGATGATCGCCATGGCGCTTGTCTGCACCCCGAAGCTCCTGATAGCCGACGAGCCAACGACGGCGCTCGATGTCACGATTCAGGCCCAGATCCTCGACCTCCTCGACCGTTTGCGCCAGGACCTGGACATGTCGGTCATCCTCATCACGCACGACATGGGGGTGATCGCCGAGCGGGCCGACCGGGTCCTGGTCATGTACGCCGGGCGGATCGCTGAGGGTGCGCAGACCACCGAGCTCTTCACCAGAATGCGCCACCCCTATTCAGAGGCGCTCCTCGCCTCGGTGGCCAAGCTGGACCAAGATCCCTCGGTGCGGCTGGTCAGCATCTCCGGGTTGCCACCGGATCTGTCCCAGCCAATCGATCACTGTCGTTTCGCGGCACGCTGCCGCTACTCCCAGCCCGACTGCTGGGAGAGCGAGCCCGAGCTGCTCCAAGCCGAGGAGAGCGAGCGCTACCACCTTGCTCGATGCTTCCACCAGGTAGGCGTCGACCCGGCCACCATCGCCAACCGCCCCGACGCGGTCGCCAAGGCGGCGGACCTGAACATCAAGGTGGACGAGGTGGCACTGGCCCGCCAGCAGGTTCGTGCGGACTCGCTCGAGCACGCCCCCCTGCTGGTGGAGCTCGACCACGTCGTCAAGGAGTTTGCCGTCACCTCGGGGGCCCTGGTGCAGCGCAAGTTGGGGACCGTCAAGGCCGTCTCGGACGTGTCCTTCACCGTTCGCAGCGGCGAGACCTTCGGTCTCGTCGGTGAGTCCGGTTGTGGCAAGACGACGATCGGCCGCATGGTAGTTGCGCTCGAGACCCCGACGTCGGGCGCGTTACGTTTCGCGGACGGGGACATCGTCGGGCTTTCCGGTGAGGCGCTGCGCAAGAAGCGGCGCGACATGCAGATGATGTTCCAGGATCCCTACGCCTCGCTCGATCCTCGGATGCGCGTCGGATCCATCCTCCGGGAGCCTCTCACCGTGCAACGCATCGGCAGCCGCGACGAGCAGCGCCGGCACGTCATGCGAATGCTCGACGAGGTAGGCCTCCCGGCGCGGTCGGCCGAGCTGTACCCGCACGAATTCTCCGGGGGACAGCGGCAACGCATCGGGCTGGCCCGGGCCTTGGCGCTCGAACCCAAGCTGATCGTGGCCGACGAGCCGGTCTCGGCCCTCGACGTCTCCATTCAGGCCCAGATCCTGAATCTGCTGAAGGAGCTGCAAGAGCGGCACGGCCTCACGTACTTGTTCATTTCGCACGACCTGGCCATCGTGAAGTACATGGCGGACCGGATTGGCGTCATGTATCTGGGCAAGCTCGTCGAGATAGGCCCCGCCCGCGAGGTGTACGCACGCACCGCTCACCCCTACACGAAGGCGCTTATCGACACGATACCGGCGGCCGACCCCACCCAGCGGGAGCACCGCGGACGCCACATCCACGGAGAGCTCCCCTCTCCGCTCGATCCGCCCTCGGGATGCCGGTTCCGCACGCGTTGCCCCTTCGCACAGGAGGTCTGCGCCGAGGAGGAACCGCCCCTGCGACCCTTCGGCGAGGGCCACCTCGCCGCTTGCCACTTCCCGCTGCAGACGCCCCTCGGGGCCGCGGTGGGAGAGCTCGTGCCCACGGCGACGGCGGTCGACCCCGCCTGAGGCGGGCCGGAGACAGCGCTCAGCGCTGCTGCAGGCGAACCTCGAGCGCGTCACGGAGCGCGTCCCCGATGAAGTTGAAGGCGACCACGACGAGGACGATGCACAGGCCGGCGGGGTAGATCTCCCACCAGTAGCCGTCGAGGGCGTAGTTCACCCCGTTGGACAACATGGAGCCCCAGTCGGTTTGCGGTGGCGGCACGCCGAGGCCGATGAAACCGAGGGCGGCCAGCAGCAGGATGGCGTCGGCGATGTTGAAGGTGGCGTTGACGATGATCGTCCCGATGCTGTTGGGGATGATGTGGCGCAGGACGATCCGGGTCCGGCTTCCGCCCATGACCTTCACGGCCTGCACGTATTCCCGTATTCGCAACGACAGGGCCTGCCCGCGGATGAGCCGGGCCGGGATCAACCAGGAGACGAAGGCGATGACGAAGATGAAGACGGTGAGGGACGGGCGGAACACGGTGGCCAGGACGATGGCCAGGAAGAGGACCGGAATGGACAGGAAGGCGTCCACGATCCGCATCAGGACGGGGTCGAGCCACGACCCGAAGAACCCCGAGATCGCCCCGTAGAGGGTCCCGAAGATGCTGGCGATGGCCGCCGCGGCGAATCCGACCAGCAGGGAGATCTGACCGCCGTACATCAGCCGACCGAGGATGTCGAAGCCGCTGCTGTCGGTGCCGAGCGGGTGCCCCTTCCCGGGGGGGGCGTTGTCCGGTGCGAAGAGCGCCTGCGAGGCGCTCGTCTGGTTGGTGTGGTAGAAGAACGGCCCGACGTAGCAGAAGAGCAGGAAGAAAACGATCACGATCACGCCGGCCACGGCGAGCTTGTTCTCGACGAAGACCGAGAGGATGCGTCGTCCCAGGCCACCGTGACTCACGACCTCCCCGCCGCTCGGGGTCACGGCGGAGACTTGGCCGAGTTCCTCGCTCAGGACGTCGAGATCCTCTAGCGGGACTTGCGGGCCAAAACCCTCCTCGGTGGCCAGCTCCTGTTGCGCGGTGCGCACGAGGTCCTCAGGATTTTGCATACCGGATCCTCGGATCGACGACCGCGTAGAGAATGTCCGCCAGCAGGTTGCCGCAGATGGTGGCAATCGTCACGACGAAGGTAACACCGAGCAGGGTCGGGATGTCCTCTCTGAAGGCCGAATTGACGGCCAGGAGGCCCATGCCCGGGTAGTTGAAGACGCTCTCGGTGATCACGGCGCCGCTCACGATTGTCCCGAGGGACAGCCCCAGCAGGGTGACGATCGGGATGATCGCGTTGCGCAGCGCGTGGACATAGAGGACCCGTCGGGGCCCTGCCCCCTTGGCGCGCGCCGTCCGCACGAAGTCCTCGGTCATGGTCTCCATCATGGAGGACCGCATGTACCGGCTGAACGACGCGATGCTGATCGCGGCCAGGGTGAAGACCGGCAGGACGAGCCCACGCGGATCGGAGAGGATGCCGATGATCGACGTGCTCTGGGGGGCCTCGGTCGGAAAGATCGGGAGGTAGACGGCGAACCACAGGATCAGGAGCGTCCCGAGCAGGAAGGCCGGCATGGCGTAGAGGATGAACGACATGCCGGTGATGATGTAGTCCTCGGGCTTGTTTCGCCGCACGACCTGGTACACGCCGAGCGGGATGGCCACGACGAGGGCGAACAGCGTGGCCAGGCCCACGAGGATGAGGGTCTTCGGAAGCGCCTCGCTGATGAGCGCTCCGACGGACTGGTTCAGCGTGTAGGAACGGCCCAGGTTGAAGTGCGAAAGGTTCCAGAGATAGTGGAGGAACTGGTCCCACAGCGGGAGATCGAGCCCGTTCTGCTTGTCGAACTGAGCGATCGCCACCGGTTGGGCCTTCGGGCCGAGCACCGCCCGTGCCTCCCCACCAGGGATCAGGTGGATGAGGACGAACATGAAGGCGATCACACCGACGATCACGACGACGGCCTGGAGAAGCCGCCGGACGAGGAAACCGGTCACGGAGCGATGCTAGGCACGTGGGGCGTGCTCAGGTCGATCCGTGACCGGTCGCTGTCCTCGTCAGATCGGCTTGGCTAGGACTTCACGTAGTACCAGTACTCGGGGAAGAGATTGGCAAACGGATTCTGGGGAGCGATGCCACGGATGGTGTTCCTCACCTCACTCAGCTCGTAGTCCGCGTTGGGCTCCCAGACCTCCGGCACCTGCTTGGCGATGTAGTCCTGGTAGGCCTTGAGGTTGACGTTCGTGGTGTTGGTGGCCGCGATCAGGGTGTCGGCCTTGGCGCTGGAGTAGTTGCCCGCGTTGCTGCCGGCGCCCGTCGAGAAGAGAGTCTCACCCGAGGGGTAGTAGTCCGGGCTGTACTCCCAGCCGCCACCCCACCAGCCCTCTTCGACCGTGCAGGGCGAACCACTCATGCACGGAGGGGCGTAGTCCTGGATCACGGTCGGAAAATCGTTGCCCACCACGGCGGTCTTGATGCCGATGGACGACCAGGCCGACTGCTCCACCGTGATCACCTGCTCCTGCCACTGCGTCCCGCTGGCGTAGGCCATGGTGAAGTTGAGCTGCGCGCCCTGGGGGATGCCGGCCCCGCAGTCGTTGGGGCCCGTGCCGGGCTTCTGGCAGGTGTCGACGCCGTTGGGCACTACCTTCCACCCGTGGGAGCTCAGGAGGCTCTTGGCGTGTGACGGGTTGTACGGATAAGGATTCGACTGCTCGAACGCGTCGACTAGGTCGTTCTTCGGGAGCACCGGCACCGGCCCGTAGGTCGGGACTCCGTAACCCTTGAGGAACTTGGAGATCATGGCCGGCTGGTCGACCATGCTCTGCATGGCCTGGCGGAAGTAGAGCTGCTTGTAGATGGCTCCCGCATTTCCGTTGTCACCGGTCGAATCGAACTTCAAGACGGCGTAGTTGAAGCCGTACAGCACCCATGGCGTGAGATAGAAGTTGGTCAGCCGCGGGTTGTTCGGACCCGGGTTGGTCGCGTTTGACGTGTTCTGCGTGACGTCCTGCTGGGGGAGGTATCCGACGTCGAGGTTGCCACCGAGCAGGGCGTTGAACTCGGAGTTGTCGGTGGTGAACGGCAGCTCCTGCACCGTGACCGTGGCCTTCTGGGGGCCGCTGTAGGCAGAGTTCGGCACCAGGGTCACCTGGCCGGAGGTACTGAAAGATCCACCCTTGGACCCATTGATCGTGTAGGGGCCGTCGACGACGGACCAGATCGGCGTCGACGAGTAGCTCGAGATGTTGGCCGCCTGGCCCGACAGGAAGGTGTAGACCTTGGTGCACGCGGCATCGGTGGCGGACGCGCCGTAGGCGCCCGAAGAGCAGCCGCCCGAGCCGTTGGCTCCACCGGTGGCCGTGATGTCCCAGGCCAGCGGGAACGGCGTGATCTGCGAGAACTCGTTGTACGTCATCCACGTCGGGTCGTAGGACTTGTTGAAGGTGAAGGTGACCTCGCTCGGGCTGGTCGCCACCACGTTCTTGATGTTGTCGGGGAAGAGCCCGGGCACGTAGTCGTACCAGTTGGCCGTCTCTGCGTGCATCATGTTCATGAAGAACACGACGTCGCTGGCGGTGACGGTCTCGCCGTCGGACCACTTGTAGTTCTTCAGGGCCACGGTGGCCGTCGTGTCGTTGTTGCCGTAGGTCGGACTACCGGCCAACGAGAGCTTGGTGTTGAGCGTGGTGTTGTTGTTCGAGGGGAACCCGAACATGTACAGCGGGCGATACAGGAGGTACTGGAACTGGCTGATGTTGTCGACGCTGCTCTCCGACGCGCTCATGAACGGGAAGATGTAGGTCGGCGGGGTGCCCGGAGGCTCCGCCCAACGCACCGTGCCCCCACTCACCTTGGTCCCGCCCGTCGGGATAGAGCTGGCGCCGGCGCTCCCGGCGGTCCCGATGAGCATCAGGGACATCATGGTCAGGGTGACCACACCCAGAGCCAGTGTCCGGCCGAGTCGGGTCGCGTTGCCGTTGAGATACCCCTTGAGTCGCATAAGCACTCCCTTGTCCGTCGGTCGCCCCGGTGGCAGCCGATAACCCCGCTCTTCCCGCATCGGCAATCTCGGGAAGTCGTTCATAAACGTAACCCAATTGCCACATTGGTTTGGGTCATCCTCTCGAGAAATTTTGCTTCAACGCGCCCGGGAGAGGTTCGATCCGCTGTGCAGGGGCAACACGCACACAATTCGTGCGTGCGGGTCCCGAGAGACGCACACGCACGAACCTGGGGGCCACCTGGGAGCGAACTGCGTGAGCCATGCGGTCGGCCGCTAACATTTCGTGGAGAGCCCCGATGGTCTATGTCCTCGCAGTAGCCGCGGCCTTGTGCAACGCGCTGACCAGCGTGTTCCAGCGCATGGGCGTCGAGGACGCCCCCGAGGAGGCGACCATGCGCCTCAGCCTTATGGCGCACGCCATTCGCCGAGGCGTCTGGCTCCTGGGTTTCGGTTTCATGATCCTCTCCTTCCTCTTGCAGTCCTTCGCGCTGCACATCGGTCGCCTCTCCGTCGTCCAGCCGATCTTGACCATGGAGCTGCTGTTCCTGGTGGCGATTCTCGGCACGTACTTCCGGTTCTCCATCTCGGCGCGCGAGTGGATCGGGGCGGGTGCCATCGCCTTCGGTCTGTCGGGGTTCCTCTGGTTTGCCGCCCCGGGTGGTGGGGACGCGGTGCCCACCAACCTGGGTTGGATCGTCGTCGGCGGCAGCGTGACCCTCCTCATCGTCCTCACGGTGATCGCCACCCGCTGGGGTCCACGCTGGTGGAAGGCCGCGATGTTCGGAAGCGCGGCCGCCATCGCCTATGCGTTCACCGCCGCCCTGATCAAAGTGGTGAGCAACTACGTTGCCAACGACTGGGTCTCCATGTTCGAGCACTGGCAGACCTACGGCGTCATCGCCTTCGGCCTCCTCGGCCTCTTCTTGACGCAGAACGCGTTCCACGCCGGGCCACTGGCCGCTTCCCAGTCCACCTTGGTCCTCGTCGATCCGTTGGTCAGCATCTGTCTCGGCATCGCCCTCTACGGCGACACCTTGCGGACGTCCGGCGCCTACGGGCCGCTCGAGGCCCTTTCGCTCCTGGTGATGTTCATGGGTGCGGTGTTCCTCTCGAATTCCCCGCTCATCACCGGCATGAAGGGCGAGGGCAAGGGGGTCGAGTACGAGGAGATGCTGTCGCGCCGCCTGAAGCACCCCCGGGCCGATGCGGTGGCGGACGGCTCGTTCCCATTCTCGTCCGCCTGACTCGTATTAGCCGATTCGCCTCACTGTCTAATTGGCCTAGTTGTCATGGGCCTTCTTCGGCGCCCACCCGCCCTCTTGGGCCGCCCGCTCCACGACCAGGCGCGCCATCCCCGCGAAGTGGTCCGGATGCGACAGGTGCGCCCCGTGCTGGGCACCCTCAATCTCGTAGACGACCGCGTCGGGGACATTTGCTCCGAGCCATTGCACGCTGCGGCGATGGTGCGGCTGCGTGGCGGAACCGCCCATACCGAAGACGGACGGGAGGGCAAGCGCGCTCACGGCGAAGGGCGGGGCCTCGCGACGGAAGCTGCGCAGGTCGGCGATCAGCGCCGGGCCATCGGCCCGCCGGGACTCTCGGCCCTGCTCGGTCAGGCGTGACCAGGCCCTCGGGCTCACCATGCGGGAGAAAAACCGCTCGGCTTCCTCCCCGGGGTCGTCGGACACGGGGGGCCAGGGACGGGCCGTTCCTTCCCGGTTGCGGCGAAAGCCGAGCCAGGGCATGGGCGGCTCGAAGGCCCCGACGGCGTCGAACGCCCGGGGCGCCGCCAATGCCGCGCCGATGACGACGTCGCCCCCCAGGCTGTGGCCGAGTGCGACGACGGGGCCGTCGGCGCCGATCCTTGCCTCCTCTGCAATTGAGAGGAGATCGTCGACGTGGCCGCCCAGGTCGACGATCCCGCCGCCCCGCGAGCCCTGGTAGCCCCGACGGTCGTAGCTCAGGGCCCCAAGCTCGGGTAGGCGGCGCATGACCCGCCGGAAGCTGTCCCCGCGGTCGAGTGACCCGTGTACGAAAATGACGGTCGCGGCTCCGGGTGCGGGGGCGGGCCGCGCTGTAACCTGGAGTCCGGCCGGATAGCTCATGGGCAGGCAAGACGCTACTCGCCTGCCCCAAGAACCCGACCTCCGCCGGTAGGGTTTGACCCATGACCCAGTTCGGTGGTGCGGGAGGCTCATTCGGCCCGAACGCATGGCTGGTCGACGACATGTACGACCGCTTCTTGGCCGACCCGAGCTCGGTCAGCGAGAGCTGGCGAGAGTTCTTCGCCGACTACCGCCCCGCCCCGGTTCCTGCCCCGCCGCCCCAACCACCGGCGCAGCCCAAGTCCGCCGCCCCACCAGCTCCGCCAGCCCCGACAGCTCCGGCAGCTCCGGCTGCGCCGGCCGCCGCCCCGGTTGCTGCTCGCACCACCGCGGCGGTGAACGAGGAGGCCACCCCGCTGCGCGGGGCAGCCTCCCGGATCGTCGCCAACATGGAGGCCAGCCTGACCGTGCCCACGGCCACAAGCGTGCGTACCGTCCCGGCGCGCCTCTTGGAGGTCAACCGGCTCATTCTCAACAACCAATTGGCGCGGACGACCGGGGCGAAGGTCAGCTTCACGCACATCATCGGGTACGCAGTCGTGCGCGCCTTGCACGACGTGCCGGCCCTCAACTCGGCCTTCGTGGCCGATGCCGACGGGACGGGCAAGCCCGGGGTCGTTCACCACAAGCACGTCGGGCTCGGGCTCGCGGTCGACCAAGAGAAGAGCGACGGCAGCCGCACTCTGCTCGTGCCGGTCATCAAGGACGCGGACACGCTGGACTTCCGCTCGTTCGTGCTGGCCTACGAGGATCTCATCCGCAAGATCGCGACGAACAAGATCGCGCCCGACGACTTCGCCGGGGCCACCGTGTCGTTGACCAATCCGGGGACGCTCGGCACGGTGCAGTCGGTGCCCCGGCTGATGCCGGGTCAGGGCGCCATCATCGGGGTCGGGGCGCTCGGCTACCCGGCCGGCTTTGAGGCGGCCGATCCGCGGATCGTCGCGCAGCTCGGCTTGGGCAAGGTGGTCACGCTCACCTCAACGTACGACCACCGCATCATCCAGGGGGCGGAGTCGGGTCTCTTCCTGGCCCGGGTGGCCGCACTCTTGACCGGCACCGACGGCTTCTACGACGACTTGTTCGAGTCCATGGGCGTGCCCTATGAACCCGTGCGCTGGCGGGTGGACGACAACGCCTCCGACGGCACGGAGGAGGGCGTGCACCTGCGCCTGATCAAGCAGGTGCACGTGGGGACGCTGATCAACATGTACCGGGTGCGCGGCCACCTCATCGCGCACCTGGACCCGCTTGACGCGGAGCCGCCGCACATCCACCCCGAGCTGGACCCGCTGACCTACGGCCTCACCATCTGGGACCTGCCCCGCCAGTTCGTCGCCGACGGCCTGGCGGGGCGCGACGTCGCGACCCTCGACGAGATCCTTCATGTGCTGCGCGACGCCTACTGCCGGACCCTGGGCATCGAGTACATGCACATCCAGGACCCCGAGCAGAAGCGCTGGATTCAGCAGCACGTCGAGGGCCAGCCGACCACGCTCAACCTGGAGGAGCAGCGCCACATCCTCGATCGTCTCAACGCGGCCGAGGTCTTCGAACGGTTCCTCCACACTCGCTACGTGGGGCAGAAGCGGTTCGGCCTCGAGGGCTCCGAGTCGGCCATCGTCCTGCTCGACGCGTTGCTCGACTCCGCGGCCGGCTCCGGCGTGGCCGAAGTCGTCATGGGCATGGCGCACCGCGGCCGCCTCAACGTGTTGGCCAACATCGTGGGCAAGTCCTACCGAGAGATCTTCGAGGAGTTCGAGGGCAATCTCGACCCTGAGTCTGTCCAGGGCTCGGGCGACGTGAAGTATCACAAGGGTGCCCGGGGCGTGTTCCACGGCAGTGCCGGCGAGGAGCTGCCCATCACCCTGGCATCGAACCCGTCGCACCTCGAGGCGGTCGACCCCGTGGTCGAGGGCATGACGCGGGCGAAGCAGGACCGGCTCTCGCCACCCACCGACGGCACACCCGCCGCAGCAGCCGAGGGTGTGTACGGCTTCCCCTGCATGTCCGTGCTTGTTCACGGCGACGCCGCGTTCGCCGGGCAGGGGGTCGTGGCCGAAACGCTCAACCTGTCCGGGCTGTCGGGCTACCGCACCGGTGGCACCGTGCACCTGGTGATCAACAACCAGTTGGGCTTCACCACGGCGCCGGCGTCCGCGCGCACATCCGTCTACCCCACCGACGTGGCGAAGATGGTCCAGGCGCCCATCTTCCACGTGAACGGTGACGACCCCGAGTCCTGTGTGCGGGCGGCCCGGCTCGCCTTTGCCTTCCGCCAGACCTTCCACAAGGACGTGGTCATCGATCTCGTCTCATATCGCAAGCACGGGCACAACGAAGGCGATGACCCCAGCTACACGCAGCCGCTGATGTATCAGCGGATCGAGGCGAAGCGCTCGGTGCGCAAGCTCTACACCGAGACTCTGGTGCGGCGGGGCGACATCACTCTCGAAGAGGCCGAGGCCGCGCTCGACGACTTCAACGCCAAATTGCAGGCCGTGCTCGACGAGGTGCGCGCCGAGCCCTCGCTCGCCCCGACCGAGCTCTCGGCGCCGGAGGTCAGTGCGGTGGACGTGCCGTCTCCCGATACGGGCGTGGCACCCGACGTCTTGCACGCACTCTCGTCCGTCGTGCGCTCCGTGCCCGAGGGTTTCACCATCCACCCGAAACTCGAGCGGCAGTTCGCCCAACGCGACGAGCTCGTCGCGAGCGGGCAGGTCGACTGGGCGCTGGCCGAGGCCCTCGCCATCGGCTCGCTCATGTACGAGGGTGTCAACGTGCGCCTGACCGGCCAGGACACTCGCCGTGGCACCTTCAGCCACCGCCATGCCGTCCTGGTGGACTACGCCAACGGAGAGGAGTACGTCCCCCTGTCGCACATCCGGGACGGACTGCGGCGTATCGGGGCGGGGACGCTCGAGCCACCGGGAGAGATGGGCAACTTCACCGTGCGCGACTCGCTGCTCTCGGAGTACGCCGCCCTCGGCTTCGAGTACGGGTACTCCGTCGAGGCTCCCGAGGCCCTGGTCGCATGGGAGGCGCAATTCGGCGATTTCGTGAACGGCGCCCAGATCATCATCGACAATTTCTTGGTGGCAGCAGAGGTCAAGTGGGGACAGCACGCCGGACTGGTGCTGCTGCTGCCCCACGGCTACGAGGGTCAGGGCCCCGAGCATTCGTCGGCGCGGATCGAGCGGTTCCTCTCACTGGGCGCCCGCAGCAACATCCGGGTCACCGTCCCGTCGACCTCGGCCCAGTATTTTCACCTTCTACGCTCCCAGGCCGCGATGAGCCCCAAGCGTCCTCTTGTCGTCGTGACGCCCAAGTCCATGCTTCGGGCGCACGCCACGCGCTCAACCTTCGCCGATCTCGAGTCGGGTTCGTTCCAGCACGCGATCGACGACCAGTCCATCGAGGACCCCTCTACGGTCCGCCGCATCGTGCTGGCCAGCGGGAAGATCGGCCACGAGGCGCACCAGCACCGGGCCGGGCTCGCACCCGAGGAGGCGGCTCGGGTCGCCCTCGTCTGGGTGGAGCAGCTCTACCCCTGGCCCGAGCAGCTGCTCACGGACATCTTCGAGCGCTACGACGAGGCGACGGAGGTGGTGTGGCTCCAGGAGGAACCCGAGAACATGGGTGCGTGGTCCTTCGTCCACGCTCGGCTGCACGCCTGCTTGCCCCCCCGCCTGCGGCTCCGCCATGTGAGCCGGCCCGAGTCTTCCAGCCCCGCCATCGGAAGTGCCGCCCTGCATCAGTTGGAGCAGGCTGATCTCTTGCGACGCGCCATTGGCTGAACCACATCATGTCGTGGTGGATGGGTCCAACCTGGCCACCGAAGGACGAACCTCCCCCAGTCTGAAGCAGCTCGACGAGGCGGTGCGTGCCTACGCCGCCGAGGATCCCGGCTCGAGCATCATCGTGGTCGTGGACGCGACCTTCGAGCACCGCGTCGCCGAGGCCGAGCGCGACGAGGTGCGCGAGGCCATGCTCAACGGCGAGATCATTTCCCCGCCCGCGGGCGCCATCGGCCGGGGGGACGCCTTCGTGTTGCGGATCGCGGAGCGGACGGGCGCCATCGTGCTGTCCAACGACTCCTTCCAGGAGTTCCACGGGGAGCACCCGTGGCTCTTCGACGACGGGAGGCTGATCGGCGGCAAGCCGGTCCCGGGCGTGGGATGGATCTTCACGCCCCGACTGCCCATCCGGGGTCCCAAGAGCCGGGCCGCCACGGCGGAGGCCAAGGCCAAGAAGGACCCCGAGTCGGCACCGGCCAAAGCCGCGGAGCTCGCCCGGGCGGCCAAGAAAGCGGCGAAGAAAGGGACGAAGGCCAAGAAGGCGACGAGGGTTACGACGCCTCCGGTCGACACGTCGTGGCCGATCACGCCCGCGACGCCGCCGCCGGGTCGGGCCAAGGTAGACCCGGTGTTCTCCAGCGCCATCGACGAGGCCGTCGAGGAGGCACTGCACCCGCCCAAGCCCCAGAAGTCGAGGGACTCGGCCAAGAAGCAGGCGGCCAAGAAGACGGCACCGCCGAAAAGCGCCAGGGCCAAGAAGGACGCCCCGGCGGGAGATCGAGCGGAGGCCAAGGCCCAGGCCAAAGCCAAAGCCGAGCAGCTGGGCGCCCAAGAGGCCGCGAGCGCCAAGCAGAAGCGTTCGACCCCGCCGCCGGCGGTCAACGAGCCGTTGGCCTTCATCAACTTCGTGGCCGCCTTCCCCGTGGGGAGCACCGTCGAGGGCGAGGTGGTCTCGTTCACGTCGCACGGCGCCATGGTCGACGTGTCCATGCCCGGAGGGGGAGTGCTGCACTGCTACATCCCGCTGACTGCCATGGGCACCCCGCCCCCGACCAAAGCGCGCCAGGTGCTCACGAAGGGTGAGATGCGCCCCTTCGTCCTTGCCGGCTTGGATCCGCCGCGTCGGGTGGCCGAGCTGGCCGTGCCGGCGCCCCCGGCGCGCACGAAGAAGCACGACGCAACCCGGGCCGGCCCTACCGCGAAGGGGGCCACGACCCCGAAGGCCGCGGCGCCAGCGAAGAAGGCCGCGGCGAAGAAAGCCGGGGCGAAGAAAGCCGCTGCGCCGGCGAAGAAGGTGAGCAAGAAGGCGACCGCACCGGCCAAGAAGACAGCGGCGACGAAGGCGAGCAAGGCCAAGAAAGCGCAGGCGGCCAAGAAGGTTGCCAAGGCGCGGGCCCGATGAGGAGCGGTGCGCTCCGGTGACCGTGCTGCCGCAGCCGGCCGACGTCCTGCCACACCGACCGCCCTTCCTCTTTGTTACGGAAGTGACTGCGGTCGAACCCGGGGTGTCGGCGCGCGGCCATTGGCAGCTGACGGGCAATGAGGGGTTCTTCGCCGGGCACTTCCCCGGCCGCCCGACGCTCCCCGGGGTCCTGATGGTGGAGTCACTCGCTCAACTCGGTGGCATCGCGGTCCTGCTCGACCCGCGCTATGCGGGCAAACTGCCCTTGTTCGGTGGGATCGAGCGCGCCCGTTTCCGTCGCCAGGTCGTCCCGGGGGAGCGGCTCGAGCTCGAGGTCACCATGGACCGCTTGTCCGCCCGGGCCGGAAAAGGACACGGGATCGCCTCAGTGGGAGATCACACCGCCTGCGAAGCGGAGCTGCTGTTCGTCATCGTGGACGGAGGTACGCGCTGATGCGCCTGGCCACCTGGAACGTGAACTCGCTCTCGGCCCGCATGCCGCGGGTGACCGACTGGATCGAGTCGCAACAGCCCGACGTGCTCTGCATGCAAGAAACCAAGCAGGCCGACGACAAGTTCCCCGACAAGGCGTTCGCGGAGCTCGGCTACGAGTCCGCCCATTACGGCGACGGCCGCTGGAATGGCGTCGCCATCATCAGTAGGGTCGGGCTTGCGAACGTCACCCGCGGCTTCGGCACGTCCGACGACGACCACGGCCGTCGCATCATGTCCGCCGATTGCAGCGGCACCCGCGTGTTCTCGGTCTACGTCCCCAACGGCCGCGCGCTCGACAACGAGTTCTACGCGGTGAAACTGGCGTGGTTGGCCCGCCTGCGGGCCAACCTCGACCAGATGTGCCCGCCGGGCTCATCGGTTGCGGTGTGCGGCGACTTCAACGTGGCGCCCGACGATGGTGATGTGTGGGACCCGGCCGCCTACGTCGGTGCGACGCACGTCAGCGAGCCTGAGCGTACAGCTCTACTTGAGGTTGAGGGTTGGGGCCTCGACGACGTTTTCCGGCGCTTCAACGATCCCGGCACTTTCACGTGGTGGGACTACCGGGCGGGGGACTTCCACGAGGGTCGGGGAATGCGGATCGACCTGGTCCTGGTGAGTGCCGACCTGACGGCGCGGGCCGTCGGCGCCTTTCGCGACCGCGACGCCCGTAAAGGTCAGAAGCCTTCCGACCACGCGCCGGTCGTGGTGGACTTCGCCGACTGACGAACCTCGGCTCGATTCCCGGCGTCGGTAACGACGGCGAGGATGAAATTGATCAGGAGTTGAGTATTGCCTCGCGGCCTGTTTACCCGCATAAATGCGGAATTCCTGACCCGTGAAGGGCACGGACACCCCTGTTGGGCTGGACTTCTTCGCTGAATCGACCGTGCGCCGCGGGCTCGGCGCGGCCCGGTGCCCGAGGTTCCTCGTCACGGCCCAACACCTTCTCTTTCCAGGGACTTCGCGGATAAGTTAGCTACGTCACTGCTGGACGTGGTCCGGCCGTGGCGGGCGGAGGCGGTCCGCTCACAGGAGCGTGAAATTGGCGAAGTGGCGAATTGGCGGAGTTGCACGGTCGGCGAACGACCAACGGGTGTTGCGGCGCGCCTTTGCGTCGGACCACCGCCGTGTCTCTTCGTGGGGTATCGGCGTGGGGGAACGGGGTGACCGGTCCTCTTGTACAAGGTTGGCGGAACCGTGAGCCAGCGCCAAGTGTCCTCTCACCCGATCGCCGTCGCGCGGTCGCGTGACCCGCCGCCGCGCCGGCCTCCAAGGTTCCGCCCGCGGCGACGAGAGCGGCTTCACGCTCATCGAGCTGGTGATCGTCGTCGCCATCCTTCCCATTGTCCTGGGTGGAATTGCCACTGCACTCATTTCGGTCTTCTCCCTCGAGAATCAGACCCAGAATCGTGTCGGGAACTCCAACGACGCCCTCGTGGGTTCGGTGACATTCAACAAGGACGTGCAGAGCGCGGCGCAACTGACGACGCTCGCCAACCCCGCGTCCGCGACCGCCCCTTCGTGCGGCGCATCGAACCAAACGCAACTGTTGGGACTGGAGTGGGGCAAGAACGGCGCCGCGCCCGGCGGCTACGACACCGTGGTCTCCTACGTGCAGGCGCCGTCGACGCAGACGCCCAACACCTACTTGTTGGTGCGTCAGGTTTGCACCTTCGGAGCATCCACGACCCCCGCCTCCGTCACGACGATTTCTCGGAATATCGGGAGCCCGACCCTGACTATCAATCCGGCCAGCGTCGCCACCCAAGCCTCGACCGGATGGACCTCGGCACAGGGCGTCACGGGGATCACGTTCAACATCAGCGAGCCTGAGGGCGGGTCCGGGACAAGCTCTCCGTACACCTACAGCCTCGTGGGTCTCCCGGGAGCGAGCACCTCCACCGGCTCAGCGTCAAACGTCAATCCGAACTCACCGGCTGGTTGCAACTTCGCCAATCCGGGAACCGGCACCTACGCCACGTCACTCTGCTTCGTCGATTTCAGCAGCTTCACGGGCGCCACCAACGGGACAGGCGCCTGCAAGAACATGCAGTCCATGTCCCTTCCCATCGCCCAGACCCCCTACACCCTGTCCTTCTGCATCAGCGAGTCCTCGGCGGCAACCGTCTCGCCCCACGTCCTTCCCACCTACTACGACCCCAGCGGCGATCACAGCGAGGCGTTCTTGGGCAACAACGGGTTCTACACCGGCGTCCCGGGTGACCCGGCGCTCTACCAGGGCAATTCAGGCTCCCTATCGACCATCACGCTCACGAACGTCCAAGTCCTCAACGCGGTGGGCCAGCCGGCTTCGAACTGGACCCTCGTCACCGGTGATGCCGAATCCACCGACGCGGGCGAGTGGATGGTCTTCCAGTCCAACCTCGATTGGTCGGTCCTCGACAACAGTCCGGGTGACCCCTACGGCAACGACTGTTACGACGGCGTTGGCGGGGCCGGCACTGGTGATGCCAACAACGTCGGCTTCCTCCAATTCATACCGAACAGCCCCCTGACCAACGGTCCGATTCCGACGAACGACAAGGGAACGCTCCCTGCGAACGGCGCCACGTTCCCCGCGACCGGTGCCACCTCGGTCCTTTGTGAATCGAACATTCAGTTAAACAAGACGGGCACCATCATGGTCGCCGCTCAGGAGCCCACAAACTCCTCAGCCCCGCAGACCTTGACCGTCACCATGAAGGGCGCCGGTCTCGAAGCCATGTTCTTGGGAGTGCTCCTGTGAGGAGCGCTGCTGCTGTCCTGCGGCGAGCGCTGTTGAGGTGGCAACAGGGTCCGCACGGAGACCACACTCGTTTCTCGGAAGAGGGCGACTCCCTCGTCGAGGTGCTGATCGCGCTCGTCGTGCTGGCGCTCGCGGTCCTGGCTTTGCTCTTTGGATTTGCCACCTCCATCACTGCATCCGGCGAGCATCGCCACTTGGCGACTCTCGACGCGTCGGTCAGGACCGCCGCCGACCAGGCGATCTCTCAAGTTCAGCAACAGAAGAACGCGGCATTCCCCTGTCCAGACACGTTCAAGCCGACGTTCAACCTTCCAGGCTCATTTACGGTCACGAGCTATCAGGTCACCTACTGGGATACCTCGACCAACTTGTTCGACCTGCCCACCTGCCCGCCGGCGACCCCAACCGCCCCGAACGCCCCGTACGTGCCCCAGCAAATCTCGATGACGGTTGGCTCGGGGGCCTACAGCACCAACATCCAAACGGTCATCACCGATCCGGCGGCGCCGCCACAGACTGGCGGGAGCGGACAGGCAACCCAACTGGTCTGGCTTCAGTCGCCCACAGGCGGAACGATCGACTCGCCGGTCAGCCCACAACCGATCGTCGCCGTCGAAGACAGCTCGGGCAACATCGTCTACAACGATCTCTCGTCGGTCACGCTTCAGGTCAACAGCGGACCGGGCAGTCTCTCGAGCAATTGTTCAGGCGTCGAGTCATACGGTGTCATCCCCTTTGGGGACTGCAGCCTGAACGCTGTAGGCATGTACCAGCTGAAGGCGGTCGACTCCATCGCAGGAGTGACATCGGCCCTGAGCGGAACATTCTCGATCTCTACTGCGCCGGCGGCCCAGCTTGCCTTCACTTCCATAGCTGTGTCCGGAACCGTGTCGTCGAGCGCAACCCTAGGCAAGATCATCGTCCAGGAACAGGACGCCCTCGGCAATCCGACCACCAATGCCGAGACCGTGACCCTTACGTCGAGCTCCGCGGGCGGGGTCTTCGCTTCCATGTCAGGCGGCAGCACGTCTACGTCCCTCACCGTCACGATTCCCGCCGGTTCATCGACGACTTCCTTCTACTACGGCGACACCGTTGCGGGTTCGCCGACCATTACGGCGACCGCACCGGGCCTTGCCCCGGCGTACCAGGCCGAGACGATCACCGCGGGTCCGCCCACCCACGTGGTCGTGACTCCCACGCCGAACACCGCCGGCGTGTCGGCCACGACCAACATCAAGCTCGGGCTGCAGCTCGAAGACCAGTACAACAACGCCACCACGAACCCAAACACAACCGCGCTGACACTGACGCTGAGCACCAGCTCGCCCAAGGGCTTCTTCGCCACGGCGAATGGACGTCCGGGGACCCTTGGGGGCACCTTGAACGTCGCCTTCGGTCGTAACGTGGGGACCGGAACCGCTTATTACGGCGACGAGATCATCGCGAGCCCCACCATCACGGCCAAGAACGGCGCGGCGACCTGGGGCACGACGACGGTCGCCATCACCGTCGGTCCGCCGGCCACGATCACGGCGAACTCAGGATCAGGACAGACCGCGACGGTCCACACCTCCTTCACCAACGCGCTCGTGGCCACCGTGACCGACGCCTTCGGCAACCCGGTTCCGGGTGTCACCGTGACCTTCGTCGGCCCGGCGAGCGGAGCGAGCGAGACGTTTGCCGGCGCCGGATGCACGTCGAGTTGTACGGCCGCCACCGGGGCCAACGGCGTGGCCACCTCGTCGGGTTTTGCGGCCAACACCGTGGCGGGGGCCTACGACATCACGGCCTCGGCCACCGGTACCAACACCGTCAACTTCGCCGAGACCAACACCCCAGGGTCGGCCACCCAGGTGGCGATCTCGCCGACCCCGGCCACGGCAACGGCGTCGAACACCACCGACATGAAGCTCAACCTCCAACTCGAGGACCAGTACGGCAACGCCACCACGAATACGGGTGCGCCGCTGACGCTGACGCTGAGCACCAGCTCGGCGAGGGGCTTCTTTGCCGCCACCAACGGGGGCACCGGGACCCTCGGCGGAAACTTGAACGTGACCTTCGGCACCGGCGTGGGGACCGGCGCCGCCTATTACGGCGACGAGACGGCGGGGACCCCGACCATCACGGCCAAGAACGGCGCGGTGACCTGGGGCACGACGACGGTGACCATCAATCCCGGAGCGCCCACCACGATCACCGCGAACTCGGGCTCGGGGCAGACGGCGACGGTCCACACCGCCTTCACCAACTCGCTCGTGGCCACCGTCACGGACGCCTTCGGCAACCCGGTGCCGGGCGTGCCGGTGACCTTCGCCGGCCCGGCGAGCGGAGCGAGCGAGACGTTTGCCGGCTGCACCTTGAACCCGCACCCCTACTCGTGCACGGCCACCACCGGGGCCGGTGGCGTGGCCACCTCGTCGATATTCACGGCCAACACCGTGGCGGGGGCGTACAACATCACCGCCTCGGCCACCGGGACCAACACCGTCAACTACGCCGAGACCAACACGGCCGCTGGACCAACGCAGGTGGCCATCACGCCAACCCCGGGCACGGCCACCGTGTCGAACAGCACCGACGTCGCGCTCGGCCTCCAGCTCGAGGACCAGTACGGCAACGCCACCACGAGCACCGGCACCACGACGCTGACCTTGAGCACCAGCTCGGCCAAGGGCTTCTTCTCCACCACCAACGGAGCCACCGGGACCCTCGGCGGCACCTTGAACGTGAGCTTCGGCCCCGGCGTGGGGACCGCCACCGCCTACTACGGCGACGAGACAGCGGCCAGCCCGACCATCACCGCCAAGAACGGCGCCACCTCTTGGGGCACAACCACGGTGACGATCACCGCCGGCACGCCGACCCTGGTCGTGATCACGCCCACCCCGGCCACTGCCGCGGCGTCGAACACCACCGACATCAAGCTCGGTCTCCAGCTCGTGGACCAATTCGGCAACGACACCACCAGCACCGGCACGACGACACTGACGCTGAGCACCAGCTCGGCCAAGGGCTTCTTTGCCACCACCAACGGAGCCACCGGGACGCTCGGCGGCACCTTGAACGTGAGCTTCGGCCCCGGCGTGGGGACCGGCACCGCCTACTACGGCGACGAGACGGCAGGGACCCCGACCATCACCGCCAAGAACGGCGCGGTGACCTGGGGCACCACGACGGTGACCATCAACCCTGGGGCGGCCGCCAACGTCGCGGTGACTTCGGGGTCGGGACAAACCGCGACGGTCCATACCGCCTTCACCAACCCGCTCGTGGCCACGGTCACCGACGCCTTCGGCAACCCGGTCCCGGGCGTGCCGGTGACGTTTGCCGGCCCGACGACGGGGGCGTCTGAGACCTTCGCCGGCAGCGGGTGCACGTCGAACTGCACGGCGGTCACCGGCGCCGGTGGCGTGGCCACCTCTTCGACCTTCACGGCCAACACCGTGGCGGGGGCCTACACCATCGACGCGACGGCTGGCACCGGCAGCGCGCCGTTCTCCGAGACCAACACCGCCGGCACGCCGTCCCTGGTCGTGATCTCCCCGACCCCGACCACGGCCGCGGCGTCGAACACCACCGACATCGCGCTGAACCTCTTGCTCGTGGACCAGTACGGCAACGCCACCACCAATGCGGGAGCTCCCCTGACGCTGACGCTGAGCACCAGCTCGGCCAAGGGCTTCTTTTCCACATCCAGCGGATCGACCGGGACGCTCGGCGGCACCTTGAACGTGACCTTTGGAACCGGCGTGGGGACCGGCGCCGCCTATTACGGCGACGAGACGGCAGGGACCCCGACCATCACGGCCAAGAACGGCGCGGTGACCTGGGGCACGACGACGGTCCCGGTCACCGCCGGAACGCCTACCACGATCACCGCGAACTCGGGCTCGGGGCAGACGGCGACGGTCCACACCGCCTTCACCAACCCGCTCGTGGCGACCGTCACCGACTCCTTCGGCAACCCGGTCCCGGGCGTGACGGTGACCTTCACCGGCCCGGCGAGCGGAGCTTCTGAGACCTTCGCCGGCTGCACCTCGAACCCGCACACCTACTCGTGCACGGCGACGACCGGGGCCGGTGGCGTGGCCACCTCGTCGATCTTCAGCGCCAACACCGTGGCGGGGGCGTACAACATCACGGCCTCGGCCACCGGGACCAACACCGTCAACTACGCCGAGACGAACCGTGCCGGTGCGGCCTCCCAGGTGGCCATCACGCCCACCCCGGGCACGGCGGGACCGGCCGAACGACCAACATCTCTCTCGGCCTCCAGCTCGAGGACCAGTACGGCAACGCCACCACGAGCACCGGCACCACGACGCTGACCTTGAGCACCGGCTCGGCCAAGGGCTTCTTTGGCACCACCAACGGAGCCACCGGGACCCTCGGCGGCACCTTGAACGTGAGCTTCGGCCCCGGCGTGGGGACCGCCACCGCCTACTACGGCGACGAGACAGCGGCCAGCCCGACCATCACCGCCAAGAACGGCGCCACCTCTTGGGGCACAACCACGGTGACGATCACCGCCGGCACGCCCACCCAGGTGGCCATCTCGCCCGCGCCGATCACGGCCACCGCGTCGAACACCACTGCCGTCGCGCTCAACCTCCTGCTCGAGGACCAGTACGGCAACGCCACCACGAATACGGGTGCGCCGCTGACGCTGACGCTGAGCACCAGCTCGGCGAGGGGCTTCTTTGCCGCCACCAACGGGGGCACCGGGACCCTCGGCGGAAACTTGAACGTGACCTTCGGCACCGGCGTGGGGACCGGCGCCGCCTATTACGGCGACGAGACGGCGGGGACCCCGACCATCACGGCCAAGAACGGCGCGGTGACCTGGGGCACGACGACGGTGACCATCAATCCCGGAGCGCCCACCACGATCACCGCGAACTCGGGCTCGGGGCAGACGGCGACGGTCCACACCGCCTTCACCAACTCGCTCGTGGCCACCGTCACGGACGCCTTCGGCAACCCGGTGCCGGGCGTGCCGGTGACCTTCGCCGGCCCGGCGAGCGGAGCGAGCGAGACGTTTGCCGGCCTGCACCTTGAACCCGCACCCCTACTCGTGCACGGCCACCACCGGGGCCGGTGGCGTGGCCACCTCGTCGATATTCACGGCCAACACCGTGGCGGGGGCGTACAACATCACCGCCTCGGCCACCGGGACCAACACCGTCAACTACGCCGAGACCAACACGGCCGCTGGACCAACGCAGGTGGCCATCACGCCAACCCCGGGCACGGCCACCGTGTCGAACAGCACCGACGTCGCGCTCGGCCTCCAGCTCGAGGACCAGTACGGCAACGCCACCACGAGCACCGGCACCACGACGCTGACCTTGAGCACCAGCTCGGCCAAGGGCTTCTTCTCCACCACCAACGGAGCCACCGGGACCCTCGGCGGCACCTTGAACGTGAGCTTCGGCCCCGGCGTGGGGACCGCCACCGCCTACTACGGCGACGAGACAGCGGCCAGCCCGACCATCACCGCCAAGAACGGCGCCACCTCTTGGGGCACAACCACGGTGACGATCACCGCCGGCACGCCGACCCTGGTCGTGATCACGCCCACCCCGGCCACTGCCGCGGCGTCGAACACCACCGACATCAAGCTCGGTCTCCAGCTCGTGGACCAATTCGGCAACGACACCACCAGCACCGGCACGACGACACTGACGCTGAGCACCAGCTCGGCCAAGGGCTTCTTTGCCACCACCAACGGAGCCACCGGGACGCTCGGCGGCACCTTGAACGTGAGCTTCGGCCCCGGCGTGGGGACCGGCACCGCCTACTACGGCGACGAGACGGCAGGGACCCCGACCATCACCGCCAAGAACGGCGCGGTGACCTGGGGCACCACGACGGTGACCATCAACAGGGTTCCCGTCACGGTAGCTGAGAGCGTCTCTGGGAACAGCGGCGGAACGGGCAGCACCAACGAGTCAGTCAACCTCGGCAGCGCCCCGACGGCCGGGTCGACGCTGATCGTGCTGGCCTATGCAGACGGGAACGGTGTGACTCCCGGTGCGCCGACGATCAGTGGAAATGCAATAACCGGCTCGGTGACCTCGATCACGAGCGCCAACCCGACGAATGGCGGCTATGGAGAATGGGCGTACTGGGCGAAGGCAAGTGGGACGAACACGACCGTCACCGCGACATTTGGTGCAAACGAGCGGCGTATCGAGGTGGACGTTTTCGCACTCTCGGGCAACAACACCACGACACCCATCGCGCAGAGCCAGACCAATACGGGCAACAGCACCGCACCTATGGCGTTCCTGCCCGCGGCACCCGCTGCCGGCGATCTGGAGATCGGACTGCTCGGCGCGGGCGGTAACGATGGCGGAGTCGGCGCCACGCCCGGCGGTTGGACGAACCTGGAGAACCTGAACGGTTTCAGTTCTGGCGGCTACGGAGTGGCGTCGTACTACACCAACACCAACGCCAGCGTGAGCCAGACGTTCTCCATCAACACCGGCGTCCATTGGGCCACGATTGCCTTGGACCTCCAGTGACGACACGCCAATTTCACTCGCATCGCTCGATGGGCAACGGTACTTCGAGGAGGCAACGCGCCGTCGCTGCGCCCGCACGCCAGCACGACTTCAATCCCGCGATGCACCAACGAGGCCAGAGTCGTGAGACCGGCGCGGTGCTCATTCTTGCGCTCCTGGTCCTGACGGCAGTGAGCCTCATCGTCCTGGCCCTCTTGGGATGGGTGGGGACCAGCCTCAACGCCTCTGGGGTCTTCAGCTCAGAGCGGTCGGTCGAGTCTGCGGCAACCAGTGCCGTCGACCTTGCGATTCAGAACTCGAGATACACGTTCTCGACAGCGATGGAGAATGCGAGCCCTCCGGTCCCCTGCTGGACTGAAAACGGCAGTGCGCCGACGATCCTCACCGTCAACAACCAGACGATCTACGTCTGGTGCTCCATGCTATGGCAGCCGTTCAGCGCACAAACCCGAACCATCACCTATTCGGCCTGCCTCTCCACGGCGACAACGGATGCGGCCACGTGTGCGGCCGCACCACTCCTGCAAGCGATTGAGACGTACGACGACTACCCACCGGGGATCGGTACGCCCTCGTCCGGCCCTGTTCAGTGCAATCTGACCAGCTTCTGCGGCCAAAGCCAAACACAGGACAGCTGGGCCTGGCATCCGACGGTGCCCTCCGTGACGTCGGTATCACCTTCGTCGGGACAGATCACAGGGATAAACCCGAGCACGGGGCATCCCCTCTCGGTCACGATTACGGGCAACGGCTTCGTCAACGGCGCGAGCGTCAATTTCGTCCAGGAAACCGGCCCCAGTCCTCCGTCCGGGACGGCAAACGTCCCCACGAACGCCAACGGGGGCGCCGGCGTCATCGTGTCTGCCACGGTCAGCCCGGGCTCGGAGAGTTGCGCGGGACCCAACGACACGAACTGCACCATCAGCCTCAGCGCACCCGCGGTCGTCTCAGGAAGCTCCGGGACCTCCTCCTCCTCCAACCCCTACTACTACTTCGTCACCGTGACGACACCGGGAGGCACGAGCGCCTACGTCCCGACGCCGGGGAGCACGTCCTACAACGTCTTCCAGTATGGCGCGGTGACGCCGGTCGTCACTGGCATCACCGAAGGCAGTCTGACCCCAGGCGGGACGATCACCGGGGGGACCACGATCACGATCAACGGCAGCGGTTTCTTCAACGTCCTTCCAAACATCTTCTTGGCCCAAGTCTGGTTCTGCTCGGCCAGTCCGTGCACGGGCAGTGCCGGCACCGTGGCGGGTAACGTCAACGTCACCTCGGGCGGGTCCATCACGGCCACTTCACCGGCCGTGAGTTCCACCGGCAACTATTACGTGCAAGTCCGAACAATCGGCGGAACCAGCACAAATACGACTGACTTCTTCGCATACACCGTGCAAGTCCCGCTCATTATTTCCATCAGTCCGACCTCCCCATCATCGGCGGGCACAACGGTCACCATCACGGGTGACAACTTCCTCTCCGGTTCCACCGTCAGCTGGTACCTCGACAACGGTGGCATCCCAACGGGCAACCCAACGAACTCATCTGCCGCGGTCGACGACCGTCAACGGCACCGGAACCCAGATAACTACGGTCGTTCCGACGTTGCCGACGAACAACAGCCAGTACTTCCCGGTCATCACGCTTCCGGCGCCTTACAACACGGACCCGGCTTCGCAGCCCTACAACGAAGCCGGCGACATCTTCAACTACACAACCTAGAAATCGCTGGGCCGTCGGGGCCGACATCGTCTCGACAGCAGCCTGATTCAGGAGCCGGCGTCGCACAAAGGTTGTCCGGGCTCGGACCCGCCGGGGACCCAATGGGCTCAGACCGGTCGCAGCAATCGGTCGAAACTGCGTGTGTGGTGGCGAAGGCGGCCCGGCTTCGCGGGAGGACGGGCGCTTAGGGCAGCGAAGTCACGCGGCGCTCCGCTGTTTCCCCAGGTCACTCGACCTGGCCCTCCTCGGGCCCGAGCCCGGATTTTTCAAAAGTTGACGATCAAGATGAGTTCACCTCGTGCCGACATCAACGGTGATTCCTTCGTTCTGAAGAGCGTGGAGATCCCGGTTCGGCCGGACCTCCCAAGCTGGGGCGTTGGAGCGAAACAGCCCTGGCTGGAGGGTCAGACACGGGCCGCGTCGGCGGGGCGGTCTGTTCACGGGAGTGTGAATTTTGGCGAAGCGGCATATTGGCGAGACTGCACGGTCGGTGGCCGACCAACGCGGGTTGCGTCGCGCCCTCGCATCCGTGGTGCGGCATGCTCGCAGGGCACGTCACGACGGTCCCGGCCGGCTGCAACCGGACGCGTCGAACGCGGGGTTCACACTCATCGAACTGGTCATCGTGACGGCGATCATGCCGATGGTGATCGGAGCGCTCGCGGTCGGCATCCTCTCGGTCTTCAATCTGCAGTCGAGTGTGTCGAAGCGCCTCACTGACTCCGCTGACGCACAGGTGATCTCGGTCAACTACCAGAACGACGTCGAGGGCGCCGCATACATCACCACCGCCAGCGCTCCGGTGAGCGTGCCGGGTTCTCCGACCAACTCCCCGGCGCCGTGCGGATCGGGCCACCAGATCCTGGGCCTGGTGCTCGGCAACGGAACCGAGATCTCTTATGCGGTGAGCCAAGCCTCAAGCGGTACGTCGTACAACCTCTCTCGGAACGTCTGTAGCGGCGGCAGCGCGCCGAGCTCGACCATCGTTTCGCGTGACACCCCAGCCTCCATGCTCAACCCGGCGACCCCGCCCGTCACAGTCAGCTGCACCACACCTGCCACCTCGACGACCTGCAACCTTGTGGCACCGACCAACGCGCCCGCCTACACGCTGGGCTGGCAACCCACCCTCGGGGTCACCGGCGTCACGTTCAAGACGACGGAGCCACAGAGCAACTACACGTACCAGCTGGTTGCGGTGCCGACGTCAGCGGCAAGTTCCACACAGCTGGCTCAAGTCTCGAGCTCGTCGACAGGATGCGGCTTCGCGTTGCCTTCGACCGGTACCTACGCCGGGACGCTGTGCTTCGTGAACTTCGCACCGTGGAACACGCAGACGGGCGCGACGAACATCAGCTGCAATGCGGCAGGCACTGGGTTCTCGACGCCAATACCCATGTCGGCCGCCCTCGCCAACACGCCATTCACTCTCGACTTCTGCATGAGCGTGAGCGCCACGACCAACGGAGGGCAGGCCATCACGGGGCAGACGTCCGCTGGCGCGGCTTGCGGAGTCGCTGCCAGGAACGGCTACGACGACATCACCGCGGTCCCGCTGCCGACATATACGTGTCCTCCCGGCAGTGAGGCCTTCCTCGGGAACAACGGCTTCTACACGGGTGTGCCCGGTGCTCCGGGGCTCTACACGGTAGAGCAGGGCTCGACGGCCACCATCGCCTTCACCAACATCCAGTTGTTGAGCTCCAACGGTGTTGCCACCGGCTGGCAGCTGGCCACCGGTGACGCCGAGTCGACCGACGCGGGCGAATCGATCACGTGGACGTCCAACCAGAACCTGAATCTTCTTCCGAACAGCACGACGTCGCCGGTGGGCAATGCGTGCATGAGCACTGGGTCCTACGCCCCGCCTCAGTACAACACGAACTACCTGACCGGGGTGGGCACCAAGACGGTCGAATGCTCTTCCACCGCGAGTTACGACAAAACGGGCGCGGCCATGCTCGTGGCCAGCACGCCCTCGTCGCTGACGGTCACCCAGGTCGGCACGGGACTCCAGGCGATCTTCATGGGGGTTCTGCTGCCATGAGGCGGCCGCGATCCGAGGTCGATGGGCTCAACCACCCGGCCAAGCACGAGGACAGGCGTCGCTCGGAGGCAGGAGACACGCTGGTCGAGATCCTCATCGCCCTGACGGTCATCGGGATCGCGGCGACCGCTCTCCTGCTCGCTTTTGCGACCTCTATTTCGGGATCAGGGGAACACCGGAACCTCGCGACCTTCGACACCATGCTCCGGACAGCGTCCGCAGAGGCCTCCTCCCTCATTCAGCAACAGTCCCGCGCCGACTTCACCAACTGCTCGGGGGCGTACCTGGTGAACCAGCAGGGCATTCCTCTCCCGAACGCCGCGGCCCCCGCAGCAAACCCCTATTCCGCCAGCATCACTGGTGTCCAGTACTGGAATGCCACGGCCAACCCGCCCGCGTTCACTTCGTTGCCCTGGACTCCCACAACCTCGTGCCCGACGGGGGTGACCGGGGGAGGTCCCCAGCTGCTCACGGTAACGGTGACGTTCCACGGCAGCAACGGTGTCACGAGCTCCTCCCTCACGACCGCGGTCGACAACCCACTGCCCCCACCGCCGGCATCGAGTTGCGGTGACAAGGCCACCAAGTTGGTGTGGGTGTCGCAGCCAGGTAACGGGAGCGCCGGCTCGGCGCTCTACCCCGCGCCGACATTGGTGCTCGAGGACCAGAGCGGCTGCGTCGAGCAAACCGATGCATCCCAGGTGACACTCAGCGTCGCATCGGGTCCAGGCACGCTGACGAACTGCGTCCCCAGTTTGTTGTACGGCGAGACCACCTTCCAGGACTGCACCCTCGGCACCCCGGGGACATACACGCTGGGCGCGACCGACGTGGCCGACGGCATCACCACGCCGGTACTGAGCAACTCGTTCATCATCTCTCAAGGTGCTCCCGCCAAATTGGTCTTCTCGACGCAACCTGGGAACGGAACCGGTGGATCTCCGCTCAGTGCGCAGCCCATCGTGTCCATCGAGGACGCCAACGGCAATGTCGTTCCGGGCGACGGCAGCATCGTGACCCTGGCCATCGGGACGAACCCGGGTGGCGGCACCCTCTCTGGTTGCACGGGTACTTCGAACGGCAACGGCGTCGTCTCCTTCGCCGGTTGCAAGATCGACAAGATCGGGACCGGGTACACATTGACGGCGACCGACGCAACGGACAACCTGACCACAGCTTCGGCCCCGAGTAATCCGTTCAACATCACGCCCGGCCCGGCGTACCAGCTCGCATTCACGACGTCGCCAGGGTCAAGCGTGGCTCAGGATCCGTTCGGGACGCAGCCCGTCGTCACCTTGCTGGACGCGGGAGGCAACGTCGCCACTGGGAGCACGGATACCGTGAAATTGGCGATCGGCAACAACCCGAGCGCGGGAACGCTCTCCGGTTGCACCGAGACGACGACCGGTGGCGTGGCCAACTTCAGCGGTTGCACGATCAACAACGCCGGGACGGGCTACACCCTGGTGGCGACCGACACGACCAACCCGGCGGTCCTCTCCACGACGAGCAGTCCGTTCAACGTTGCGGCACAGGCGCTGACCTCGTTCCAGGTCTCCAACCCAGGAACCCAGGCTGCCGGACACCAGTTCAGCGTGACCATCACGGCCGAGGACCAGGCCGGCTACAAGTTCACGGGGTACACGGGCACCCAGACGCTCACCTTCAGTGGCCCGTCGAGCTCGCCCAGCCCCGCGACCGCTCCGATTTACCCTGCCGGTGGCACGGTCACCTTCTCGGGCGGAGTCGGTACCGCATTGGTCACCCTCTACAACGCCTCGAACACGACCAACCTGACCGTTGCCCAGGGAACAGCAAGCGGGAGCACGGGCAGCTTCACGGTGAACCCCGCCTCGGCGACCCACTTCACCGTGGCCGGCTACCCCAGCCCCACCACGGCCGGCGCGTCCCACAACGTCACCGTCACCGCGTACGACACCTACGGCAACGTCGCCACCGGCTACGCGGGCACGGCCCACTTCACGAGCAGCGACGCCCAGGCCACGCTGCCGGCCAACGCCACGCTGAGCTCTGGGACCCGGAGCTTCTCGGCCACGCTCAAGACGGCGGGCTCCCAGTCGATCACCGCCACCGACACGGTGACGAGCACGATCACGGGGACCCAGTCGGGCATCACGGTCAACCCGGCCGGTGCCAGCACCTTCACCGTGGCCGGCTACCCCAGCCCCACCACGGCCGGCGCGTCCCACAACGTCACGGTCACCGCGTACGACACCTACGGCAACGTGGCCACCGGCTACGCGGGCACGGTCCACTTCACGAGCAGCGACGCCCAGGCCACGCTGCCGGCCAACGCCACGCTCGCCAACGGGACCGGCACCTTCTCGGCCACGCTCAAGACGGCGGGCTCCCAGTCGATCACCGCCACCGACACGGTGACGAGCACGATCACGGGGACCCAGTCGGGCATCACGGTCAACCCGGCCGGTGCCAACAAGCTCGGTTTCGTCCAGCAGCCCACCACCACCCAGGCCGGCAGCGCCATCAGCCCGGCGGTGACCGTCCAGGTCCAAGACACCTACGGCAACGCCGTGGCCGACTCGGGGGCGACGGTGACCATGAGCGTCAGCACCGGTCCGGGGACCTTCACCGGCGGCTCGACCACGAGCGCGACGACCAACGCGACCGGGCTGGCCACCTTCAACAACCTGGTCCTGGACACCTCGGGCAGCTACACGCTCCAGGCGGGCTCCAGCCCCCTCACCTCGGCCACCTCGGGCAGCTTCACGGTGAACCCCGCCTCGGCGACCCACTTCACCGTGACCGGCTACCCCAGCCCCACCACGGCCGGCGCGTCGCACAACGTCACCGTGACCGCCTATGACACCTATGGCAACGTGGCCACCGGCTACGCGGGCACGGTCCACTTCACGAGCAGCGACGCCCAGGCCACGCTGCCGGCCAACACCACGCTCACCAACGGGACCGGCACCTTCTCGGCCACGCTCAAGACGGCGGGCTCCCAGTCGATCACCGCCACCGACACGGTGACGAGCACGATCACGGGGACCCAGTCGGGCATCACGGTCAACCCGGCCGGTGCCAACAAGCTCGGTTTCGTCCAGCAGCCCACCACCACCCAGGCCGGCAGCGCCATCAGCCCGGCGGTGACCGTCCAGGTCCAAGACACCTACGGCAACGCCGTGGCCGACTCGGGGGCGACGGTGACCATGAGCGTCAGCACCGGTCCGGGGACCTTCACCGGCGGCTCGACCACGAGCGCGACGACGAACGCGACCGGGCTGGCCACCTTCAACAACCTGGTCCTGGACACCTCGGGCAGCTACACGCTCCAGGGTGCGAGCAGCCTGTTGTTCGGCACCTCGGGCAGCTTCACGGTGAACCCCGCCTCGGCGACCCACTTCACCGTGGCCGGCTACCCCAGCCCCACCACGGCCGGCGCGTCCCACAACGTCACGGTCACCGCGTACGACGCCTATGGCAACGTGGCCACCGGCTACGCGGGCACGGTCCACTTCACGAGCAGCGACGCCCAGGCCACGCTGCCGGCCAACGCCACGCTGAGCTCTGGGACCCGGAGCTTCTCGGCCACGCTCAAGACGGCGGGCTCCCAGTCGATCACCGCCACCGACACGGTGACGAGCACGATCACGGGGACCCAGTCGGGCATCACGGTCAACCCGGCCGGTGCCAGCACCTTCACCGTGGCCGGCTACCCCAGCCCCACCACGGCCGGCGCGTCCCACAACGTCACGGTCACCGCGTACGACACCTACGGCAACGTGGCCACCGGCTACGCGGGCACGGTCCACTTCACGAGCAGCGACGCCCAGGCCACGCTGCCGGCCAACGCCACGCTCGCCAACGGGACCGGCACCTTCTCGGCCACGCTCAAGACGGCGGGCTCCCAGTCGATCACCGCCACCGACACGGTGACGAGCACGATCACGGGGACCCAGTCGGGCATCACGGTCAACCCGGCCGGTGCCAACAAGCTCGGTTTCGTCCAGCAGCCCACCACCACCCAGGCCGGCAGCGCCATCAGCCCGGCGGTGACCGTCCAGGTCCAAGACACCTACGGCAACGCCGTGGCCGACTCGGGGGCGACGGTGACCATGAGCGTCAGCACCGGTCCGGGGACCTTCACCGGCGGCTCGACCACGAGCGCGACGACCAACGCGACCGGGCTGGCCACCTTCAACAACCTGGTCCTGGACACCTCGGGCAGCTACACGCTCCAGGCGGGCTCCAGCCCCCTCACCTCGGCCACCTCGGGCAGCTTCACGGTGAACCCCGCCTCGGCGACCCACTTCACCGTGACCGGCTACCCCAGCCCCACCACGGCCGGCGCGTCGCACAACGTCACCGTGACCGCCTATGACACCTATGGCAACGTGGCCACCGGCTACGCGGGCACGGTCCACTTCACGAGCAGCGACGCCCAGGCCACGCTGCCGGCCAACACCACGCTCACCAACGGGACCGGCACCTTCTCGGCCACGCTCAAGACGGCGGGCTCCCAGTCGATCACCGCCACCGACACGGTGACGAGCACGATCACGGGGACCCAGTCGGGCATCACGGTAAACCCGGCCGGTGCCAGCACCTTCACCGTGGCCGGCTACCCCAGTCCGACCACGGCCGGAGGGGCCCACAACTTCACCGTGACCGCCGATGACGCCTATGGCAACGTGGCCACCGGCTACGCGGGCACGGTCCACTTCACGAGCAGTGACGCCCAGGCCACCTTGCCGGCCAACGCCACGCTCACCAACGGGACCGGGACCTTCTCGGCCACACTCAAGACGGTGGGGACCCAGTCGATCACGGCGACCGACACGGTGACGAGCACCATCACCGGGTCCCAATCCATCTCGGTCCTCTCGTCGACGGCGACCCACTTGACCGTGACCGGCTTCACCAGCCCGACCACGGCCGGCGCCGCCCACACCCTCACCGTCACCGCCTATGACGCCTACGGCAACGTGGCCACCGGCTACCTGGGCACGGTCCACTTCACCAGCAGCGACGCCCAGGCCACGCTGCCGGCCAACTACACCTTTACCAGCGGCACCGGCGCGGACAACGGGGTCCACACCTTCACCAACGGGGCCACCCTCGCGACGGCGGGGACCCAGTCGATCACCGCCACCGACACGGTGACGAGCTCCATCACCGGGGTCCAGAGCGGCATCACGGTGAACCCGGCCGGTGCCAGCACCTTCACCGTGGCCGGCTACCCCAGCCCGACCACGGCCGGCACCGCCCACAACGTCACCGTGACCGCCTATGACACCTATGGCAACGTGGCCACCGGCTACAGCGGCACGGTCCACTTCACCAGCAGCGACGGCCAGGCCGCCTTGCCGGCCAACACCACGCTCACCAACGGGACCAAGACCTTCTCGGCCACGCTCAAGACGGCGGGCACCCAGTCGATCACCGCCACCGACACGGTGACGAGCACCATCACGGGCAGCCAAACGGGCATCACGGTCAACCCGGCCGGTGCCAGCACCTTCACCGTGGCCGGCTATCCCAGCCCGACCACGGCCGGCGCGTCCCACAACGTCAACGTCACCGCCCACGACGCCTACGGCAACGTGGCCACCGGCTACGCCGGCACCGTCCACTTCACGAGCAGCGACGCCCAGGCCACGCTGCCGGCCAACACCACGCTCACCAACGGCACCGGGACCTCCTTGGCCACGCTCAAGACGGCGGGCACCCAGTCGATCACCGCCACCGACACGGTGACGAGCACGATCACCGGGTCCCAGTCCGGCATCACGGTCAACCCGGGAGCAGTTGCCGGGATCGGGTTGGAGAACATCACGAATCAGCCGATCCCGGCACTGACCTGCACCGGAGCCGTTGGCAGTATCTCCTGCACGTCGACGGGTGAAGGCAACCTCAACGGCTTCGGCAACCAGTCGGCCCGGACGGCGACGGCGAACATCCAGCTGGAAGACGCTTACGGCAATGCGGTCACCAACTCCGGGACCACGGTCAGCGTGACCGTCGCCGCCTCGGGTAGTTACCAGTCGTTCAGTCCTTCGTCGGGAACCCTCACCATCCCGAATGGCTCGTTCGCGACGACGGGCCAGTTCAACCTCGTCCGCTCCTCCGGCTCGAGCAAGACGGCCACGATGACGGCCTCAGTCGGCGGGGTCACCGAGCTCACGGTCGCGCTGGCGAGCTGATGATGCGAAACGGAGCGCGAAACAAGGACATGCAACCCAAGAGCGCAACAGTGCGAAGGCGGATGGGGGAGAGGCTCCTTCCGTCGGGCGGAGACGACGTTGCCACGCGCCGAAAGGCGCGCGGCCGCGACGAGGCGGGAGCTGTCCTCGTGCTAGCCCTTCTGTTCCTCGTGGTGATCGGACTGATCGTGGGTGGGTTGGCATCGTGGACGGCGAACAGCCTGACTGACACCCTCACCTTTCAGCAGTCCCGTTCGGCCCAGTACGCCCTGACCAGTGCGTCACAGGTGGCGATCCAGAGCATGCGGTACTCGCCGCTTCTGTTCACGGCAGGCCCCCCTCAGTCGTTCCAGACGCTCAACGCCAACCCGCCGTCCTACTGCTGGGGGTCGAGTGGGGACCCCACCTATGGCGGGTCCACCTTCTCCACCCAGGGCAACCCCAACGTGAACGTCTACTGCAGCACGGTGTGGAACCCGACGAGCGCCGCGACGCGGGTAGTGACAATTTCGGCCTGCCTCCAGAGCAATCTGCCGCAGAATCCATCCACTGCCCCGGGGGTGTGTGCCGCCAATCCGGGTCTCCAAACGATCGTGACCTTCGACGACTACTCCGCCAACACACCGGCGGTCAGCTCCGCGATCTGCAGCGCGACCTGCGGGAACGGAATGACGATCGACAGCTCGACGTTCCACCTGGTGACGCCGACCGTCACCGCGCTCTCGAGCGTCCAAGGGCCTGTCACCGGAGGTACCGCATTGACGGTGACCGGAACCGGCTTCGTGAGCGGTTCCACGACGGTGAACTTCGTCTCAACCAATCCATCTCAGAACCTCATCGCGCCCGCGGGGACCGTCGTCACGGACGGTGTGACCGTCATCGGCTCGCCGAACATCACAAGCGCGACGGCGAACTTCACGCAGTCCGACATCGGCCAACCGATCTCAGGCGTTGGGATCCCGGCCGGCACGAACATCCTCTCCGTGACGAGTGCGACGGCGGCCGTCATGTCGAACAACGCGACGGCGAGCGCGAGCAGCGTGACCCTCACGCTCCCCGTGACGGTGAACTCCGCCACGTCGCTCTCATTGACGACCCCTTCCGTGACGACGGCCACCAGTTACTACGTCATCGTCACCACCCCCAACGGCTCGAGCACCGGCGGCCCTTCGTTCACCTACCAACCGGTGGTGCCAACGGTCAGCGGCATCTCGATCCCGAGCGGACTCACACCGCCGTCGGGCTCCGCCGCCGGCGGCACCTCCATCACCATCACCGGGACCGGGTTCCTGAGCAACCTCCACGGCAACTCTTCGACCGTCAACTTCGTGGACGTCGCCAACTCAGCCGTGACCTTCCAAGCGCCGAGTCAGTCGGTGTCGGTGAACGCAACCGGTACCGTGCTCACGGCCGTCACCCCCGGCATCACGTCGACAGACACGACCTACTATGTCACCGTCACGACGGCGCCGGGCGGGACAAGCGCCCAACAGGCATCAGTGGAGTTCACCTTCCAGCCGCTCTATCCCGTGGTGTCCGGTATCAGTCCGACATCCGGTCCCCTCAACAGCACCACAGCGGTGACCATCACAGGGATCGGGTTCGTGAGCGGCGCTACCACAATCCAACTCATTCCCCAGTCGGGTTTCGGGACCACAGTCAACATCCCTGCCACGAACGTCTCTGTTTCGTCGTCGACCACGCTCACCACTACCATTCCCGCCATCGGCGGCACGGCTCAGTCGTACTACGTGCAGGTGACGACGACGACCGGTGGCGCCAGCGGTACCAGTGGAGCTCCCGTCTTCACCAACTGATTCACCGACGGGTCGTCACCATCTGCGGTGACCCCAATGCAGCCGAGCGGACGTAGCGAACATCGCGGCGCTTGGCCGTCGCCAAGAGCAGCAGCCCCGTGCTGCTGCTCGGCCAAGCGCCTTACCGTGATGTCCTTCGTACACGTGGCCGTCGCCAAGAGCAGCTGTGCTGCTCGGCCAAGTGTCGTCGAACTGTTCGGTGGTCGGTTGCCTGGCGACCGCCCTTACCGCAGGTCCAAAAGGAGGTCGCGCAACGGCATGCCGTCGCAGATGGTGACGATCTGGTCGAAGTCTTCCGGCGTCAGCGACTGCTGCACCTCGGGCCAGCTGCGGGCGCCGTCACGCATGTACGTCATGAAGATGTCCCAGATCGCCAGGCGCTTGCGCATCCGTTCGACCTCGAACTCGAGCGACGCGTAGTCGATGGCATCGGGGTCGTCGGGCACCTCTGGGATTTCGAGCGCAGGCGTGCCGAAAAGGTCGTGGCGCAGCCGCTCGAGCGCCGCGTCAATTGTGCGAGCGTCCGAGAGTGGGGTGTCCATCCCCATCACCATGCGCCTTCCTCCTCCGCGGTCGTCCGTCCCCCAGGGCGAACTCGGCTGAGCGCACCCGTTTCAAAGCATGCTGACAAGCCGCTACCCCGCGCTATAGATCCGTTCGTCACTATTCGGCCTGGACAGCCTTGTTTGTTGTCGACGGATTGAGTCCGTTGTCAGTCTGTTGTGAAGTTGTGCGTCTATTGTGAATTCGATCCCGCCAAGGACTGCATGACCAGGGACTAGATCGGTACCTCGATGAGCGTCGGGCCAGGCTCGGCGAACCCCGCGTCCAGCGCCCTCGTGAGATCCTCCGCGTGCTCCACTCGACGCGCCGGAACTCCCATACCGCGCGCGAGGTCGCAGAAAGCGAGCTCTGGGTCGGTCAGATCGAGCAGTCGGCGCGACAGCGGGCCGCCGCCGCCGGCGCCCACGCGGTGCAGCTCCATGTTCAAGATCGCGTAGCTGCGGTTGGAGAGGACGACCGTGGTCACGTTGAGCCCTTCGCGGGCTTGGGTCCACAGCGCCTGCAGGGTGTACATGGCACTCCCGTCAGCCTCGAGACAGAGCACGGGCCGGTCGGGTGCCGCCACGGCCGCGCCGGTCGCCATGGGGAGGCCGATCCCGATGGCGCCTCCCGTGAGTGTCAGCCAGTCATGCCGCGGCGCGCCCGCCGTCGCCGCCGGGACGAAGAGTCCCGACGTGTTGCCTTCGTCCACCACGACGGTGCCCTCGCGCAGCGTGGCGCCCACCGCGGCGCCGAGTGACTCCGCGCTGATGCCACCGGTGGGCCGGTCCGGTCGCGCCGAGGGGGCCGGCACGCCGGCGTCCCCCCGAGCCCCGACGACCTCCGCCAGGGTCTCCAGCGTGTTCGCCGCATCCTCGTCGGGTCGTACCAGGGTGTGGACGGTGCAGCCGGCAGGGACGAGGTCGCTCGCCTTGCCGGGGTAGGCAAAGAAAGAAACGGGGGACTTGGCGTCGACCAGGACGAGCTGGCGCACGCCGTCGAGCTGGGCCTGGGCCATCTCGGCCAGGTAGGCCAATCGCTCGACCGCGGGGATACCCGCTCCACGCTCCAGGTTGGCCGGGAACGTCTCACCGAGGAGTGCGGCACCGGTGGTCGCGGCCACCCGACTGGCGGCGTGAAGTCCGTTGGCCCGGAGCGCGGTTCCGCCGAGCAAGAGCGCCGCCTTCTCACCCGAGCGCAGCGCCTTGGCCGCTTCCTCGATGGTGTCGGACGCGACCACGGACGGCCGGCCCGCCGGCCGCGGCAAACAGGCGCCGGTGTTCGACTCCGACCACGACGCGTCCGCGGGCAATACCAGTGTGGCGACGCGGCCCGGTGGCCCGAAAGCCGCAGCGACGGCGTCGGCCGCGTCGGCCGCCACGTCGTCGGCGCGGGTCGTCGCGCGATACCACCCGGAGACCGCGCCGGCGATTGATGCGATGTCCGATTGGAGTGGTGCGTCGTGGCGGGCGTGGTATGTCGCGTGGTCGCCCACGATGTTGACGATCGGCGTGCGGGCGCGCCGCGCGTTGTGCAAGTTGGCGAGGCCATTGCCGAGCCCCGGGCCGAGATGAAGCAGGGTCGCCGCCGGCCTCCCCGCGACGCGCCCGTAGCCGTCGGCCGCGCCGGTGACCACTCCCTCGAAGAGGCACAGCACGCCGCGCATGGCGGGCACGTCGTCGAGGGCGGCGACGAAGTGCATCTCGGAGGTCCCGGGGTTGGCGAAGCACACGTCGACACCGGCATCGACGAGCGTCGAGAGGAGGGCGCGGGCGCCATTCATCCGGTCTCTCCCGACTGCAGCACGCCGAGCACCCGGTCCGGTCCGAGTATCCCCTGCGGGTCGAAGACGCGCTTGATCGAGCGCATCAGCTCGAGTGACACCGGATCCTGCATCTCGAGGAAGTAGGGCAGCTTCGCCGTCCCGATCCCGTGCTCGCCCGAGATTGCACCGCCGACGGCCAGCGCCAGCTCGAAGCTGGCGTGCATGAGGGCATGTCGTCGCTCGCCGTCGGGCTGGAAGACCGAGATGTGGACATTGCCGTCCCCGATGTGCCCGCAGCCGGTGACCAGCGCGCCGTGTTCCTGTGCCAGCGCGGCGACCTTGGCCAGGTAGTCCGGGATGGTTGCCCGTGGGATCACCGCGTCGATGAGGTCGTCGCACCCCGCCGCCTTGCCCACGAAGAAGGCCCGTTCCCGCGCCGCGATGAGCTGGGAACCCGACGCGGCCGGGAGGACATAGACGTCGAGCGCCCCCAGGTCGTCGAGCAGCGTGCCCAGGCGCTGGACGTCCTCCTCCACCCGCTCGGCCTCCATGCCTTCCAGCACGACGACGAGATAGGCGAGGGTGCGCGCCTTGACCTCTTCGGGGACGCCGAGGTCGAGGCCGGCGGCTTGGGTGATGCCGCCCATCACCATCACGTCGACGTACTCCAAGATGGAGGGGTCGATGCCGCTGTGCACGATGTGCGGCACGGCCCGCGCCACCTCGGCCAGCGTGGCGAAGGGGGCGAGGACGGTGGACGATGCGCTCAAGCGGGGCTGGACCTTCACCGTGACCTCGGTCGTGATGGCGAGAGTGCCTTCGGAGCCGATGAGCAACTGGGTCAGGTCGTACCCGCTCGAGCACTTGACGAACTTGCCCCCCGTGCGCAGCACCTTGCCATCGGCCAGCACCACTTCGAGTCCGAGCACGTGATGGCGGGTCACGCCGTAGCGAACGGCGCGCATGCCGCCGGCGTTGGTGGCCACGTTCCCGCCCAACGAGCCGCTCTGCTCGCCCGGGGAGACGGGGTAGATGAGGCCGAGGGGCGCGAGCTCGCCGTTGAGCTGCTCGAGCGTCACGCCCGGCTCCACGACGGCGACTTGGTTCTCGGTATCGATCTCGCGGATGCGCTTCATGCGGTCGAAGGCCAGCAGGATGCCGTCGGCCACCGGGACCGCCGCCCCGGAAAGACCGGTGCCGCTGCCACGGGCAACGACCGGCACCGCGTGTTCGCTCGCCAGCTTCAAGACCTCGGAGACCTCGTCGGTCGACCCGGGCAGCACCACGGCGAGGGGGACCACCGGCACGGTGGTGAGAGCCTCGTCATGGGTGTAGTCCGCGTGGATGGACACGCCGGCGACGACATGGTTTTCGCCGACGGTCTTGCGCAGTTGTTCCAGCAGCTCCGACATCGGACGGGTCACCCCCACCTCGGGTCGATCGGACAGGACGACCTTACCGGTCGCGGCCCGAGGGATCCCCGAGTTTCACCTTTCTGTGAGCAGCCGCCCCGGCTTCGATCGGGCCGCCGCCACGGCGGGACCGATCGCGAGGAGAACCGCCACCACCAGCGTTCCCACGGCGATCGATGCCACCAGCCCGGCCTGCACGACCGAGACGGGCACCACGCCGATGTACTGCGCGAAGGCAGTCCAGACGACTTTGCCGGCCGCAACGCCGAGGGGCACCCCGACCACGAGCGCAACGACGGCGATCGTCGCCGCCTGCCAGTAGACCGTGGCACCCACTTGACGGTCGAGGAAGCCGAGCGCCTTGAGGATGCCCATGTCGCGGCGCCGGCGCGGCACGGTGACGACAAGGAGATGGACGAGCGAGGCCATGCCGAAGGCGCCGACCACGACACCCAGGATCAGGGGGAAGTTCACCGCCTGGCCGAAGTTGACGAGCGGGCCGGGCGGAGTCGCGCTCGTCGCGTTCCCCGCGAAGGTCTCGAGGTAGCGCGCGATGGCCGTCCGCCCGGCGCGGTCGGGCGTGGCGCTCACCAAGAGGGAGTAGGAGTGGGTCGCGTTCGACAACCGCGCGCACACCGACTGGCCCGGCCCGGACGGGCAAACCGCGTCCTCGAGGCCGGGCACGCTGAACGCGGCGCCCACACCGAGGCTGATCGCCCCGTTGCCGATCCCCGTTGGGAAGGCAGCCTCGCCGACGACGTGGAACGGCGTGGACCTGGTCCCGCCCTGGGGGCGACGCACGGTCACCCGAACCACGGAGCCCACATGCGCACCGGCGGCACGCATGGTCGCGGCGCCCAGCGCGATCTGGCCGACGCCCGTCGGGTACCTGCCCGTGATGGTGGACAACAGCAGTCGCCCGCGGACCGATCTGGCGGCGACGCCCTGCACACTCACGCCGTTGACGAGCACCGTCTGCCCGAATCCGGCGCTGATCCGGCTGATGTGGCGGTTGTCCTCGAGCCTGGCCACCAAGGTGTGCTCGGGAATGCCGAGGCCCGAACCGTAGACGACCATCTGGTAGCTGTCGCCGTACAGCGCGGGCGTCGCGGTCAGGTTGCTGAGGCTGGCACCGAAGACCGCCGTGGCGCTGAGGACGAGGACGGCCAGGGCGGTGCCGAGCAACGCCGTGCCGACCGGCATGGCCGATCGCCCGCGCCCGCGTTCGAGCGTGTGGCGGACGCCGACGACTGCGCTCAATGGTGCGCCGGCCGAGGCGACGAGTGACGCGACACGAGACGGTCCGGCGCGGCTGTCCTCGCGCCCCCTGGCGCCGCGCGACTGGCGGATCGACGGCCACGTCCCCGCGCCGAGGGTCGCGGCGACCGTCGCCAGGAAGCCCACCGAAAGGACCAGCGCATCGAACGACAGGCCGGTCCGCGTTTCGGCAAAGCGTGCCTCGCCGACGGGCGCCAGTGGCGACAGGACGAAGGCGAGCAGAACCGCGCCGACTGCCCCGACCAGACCCACCGCGACGGTGCGTGCCAGCCCGATGGCTACCAGCTGACTCGGCGTAACCCCGAGCATCCGGAGCGACTCGTACCCCTCGCCTTCGACGGCGCTCTGCCGGCCGATGGCCTGGGCCACCATGGCCAGGCCGGCCAGCGCGGTCAGCGCCGCCAACAGCCACCAGCCCACCGCCTGGGGGTGGATGGAGGAGGCCAACAGTGCGGCGGGCGTGTCGAGGTTCTGAGAGCCGCCGATCGCGGCCGACCCGACGTCTGACTTGAAGCGGGCGAGGTCGTTGGCGCCTCGGCGCAAGCGGACGAAGTACGTCGGGAAGGTGGCGGTGTGGGGGAGCACGTTCCGGGCGAACGCCGGGGTCGTGTACACGTCATAGATGGGGGAGGTTCCGATCGGGAACTCGGATTCGGCGGCCTCGATGCCGACCACCCTCAAGGACAGCTGCGGCCCGGTCGGCCTCGGGCCCGCGCCGGTGGCGTTGGCCACCGCGTCGAATTGCGACGCCGCGTAGAACGGAACGTGGAGGACGGTACCGACCTGCACACCATCGTCCTGCTGGAGCGTGAAGGAGGCGAGCACCTGGTCTGGTGATGATGGATCGGGCAGGCTCCCGGCGACCAGGGACACCATCCGCGCCGTGTCCCGTTGGGGGACGGAAAGGACGGAGAAGGCGTTGGGGTTGATCCTCCCGGTACACGCGCACGTCGGCTGTCCCGTGAGCACCGAGCGCACCTCCGTGGCGGATTCGACCTCGGGCAGCGACGCGAGATGCGGCAGCGGCCGCAGGGTCCCCAGCTCGATGTCGTACCCGTGGGAGGCGACGAACGCCGGGTACGCCGACGCGGTGCGGCGGCCGGCCGCGGTGAAGCCGAGCACGAGTCCGCCGACGACGGCGATCAGCGCCGCGAGAGCAAGCCACGCCCTCCAGCGTCGCCGCAGCTCGGCGCGAAACACCATGACGACGGCGCCCACGGCCACCTCCCGCTGCCAGCCTCTCCTGCCGGATCGGGCCCGGCAAGGATGCAACCTCGCTCGCGGAGGTCGTGCTGGCACGACCTCCGTTGCCCAGTGCCGCCTCGCGACCCCGCTAGCGGCCGGAGTCGGTGGGTTCCGCCGCCTCGGCCAGCCGCGCCCGGAGCTCGGCCACCCGGGCCGAGACCTCCGCCGCCCCCGTCGGGGCCGCCTCCTTCTCGAGCTGCGCGATCGTCCGCTCGACGGGCGCCAGCCACGGGCTCGGCCCGCGCGGCGGGCCGCCCTGCCCCGCGTCGTCGTCGGTCCGTTCGAACCAGCTGCACCACAGCTCCTCTTCGGAACGAGTCAACGCGACGTAGAAGAGCCGGCGCTCCTCGTCGATGGCCGCCGGCGTCTGGGCCGCTGCAATGGGCATGAGCCCGGCGCCGAGCCCCGCCACGATGACGGTCGGCCACTGCAGGCCCTTGGCGCGGTGGAAAGTCGTGAGCACTACACGGTCCCGGTCAGCAGGCTCCTCCCACGCGGTCAGCTCTTCCTCGTCCAGATCCTGGCCCCGCCGCCCGCCGTCGGAACGCAGGTCCGACGCCGGGCCGAGGTCCGCGCCGGCGATCATGCTCGGCACCCGCGCCGCATCCATGGCCGTTTGCACCTTGGCCAGCTGCGCGTTGGTGCGCGTCAGCACGGCGATGCTCGACCATCGCCGTCCTGGCGTGCGCGACAGCTTGGCCCGTTGTGCCACCCAGGCCGCCTCGTCGTGGTCAGTGGCGTGCGACACCACCTTGGGCACCGGTCCGTCGACGCGCGTCGTGCGTGGCGCGACCACCACGTCGTCCGTTCCGAAGGCGTCGCCCGCTCGCAGCACCGCGGTCGCCACCGCCACCACCTGCGGGGTGCAGCGGTGGTTCTCGTCGAGGCGGACCACCTTGGTGCCCGGGAGAAGCTCGGGCAGCCGGTCGAGCAGGGTCGGATCCGCCCCGTTGAAGCCGTAGACCGACTGGTTGGGGTCGCCGACCACGAAGAGGTCGGGTTCGTCGGCCAGCATGGCCGTCAGCAGGCGGAATTGGGCCGGGTTCACGTCCTGCATCTCGTCGACGAAGAGGTGGCGTGTGCGCCACCGGACCGAGTCGGCGAACTCCCGGTCGCCCGCCAGAGCGTCGGCGCAGGCGACGATCAGGTCGTCGAAGTCGAGCAGCCGACGGCGGGCTCGCTCCGCCTCGTAGCGCGCGTAGGCATCGGCGACCTGTTCGGCCCGCATGCCGCTGCGTCGGCGCTGGCGCCGCGCCTCGGACTCGTAGTGGTCGGGGGAGACGAGGCGCGCCTTGGCCCAGCCGATCTCGCCGTCGAGGGCCCGGGTCCGGCGGGGGTCGCCGGTGCTCACGTCGGCCAGCAGGCGCCGGCGGTCCGGCAGGAGTTGGGGCAGCGGGCGTCCCCGCAGCTCTCGGTGCTCGCGCAAGAGGCCGAGCGCCGTGCGGTGGAACGTGCCTGCCTTCACCCCCGAGACGCCCAGCGAGTACAAGCGGGTGCGCAGCTCCTCGGCCGCTTTGCGGCTGAACGTGGTGACCAGGGTGCGGTCGGGCTCGATGGTGCTCTCGCGCACACGGCGCGCCACCCGCAACGTCAGCACCCGCGTCTTGCCGGCCCCGGCCCCGGCCACGACGCAGAGCAGCGGTTCCTCGGACTCGATGGCCTCGCGTTGGGCGGTCGTCAGGCGATTGGCTCCCGGAAGGGCCTCCCAGGTGCCGCGCTCCAAGCCCTCGAACGTCATGACCACACTCCGTACGGTACAGAAGGGGTGCTCGCAGCACCCGTCGGACCTGCGCCTATCGTGGCCGACTGAGGCCGCGGGCGCCCGCCGCGAGTGGAGGAGCAGGCAGATGGCCGAGCTGGACCGGGAGTGCGAGGTGGTCGTAGTCGGCGCCGGCTATTCGGGGCTGGCCGCCGCCCGCTTCCTGGCCCGGGCCGGTGTCGAGGTGCTGGTGCTCGATGCCCGACACCGAGTCGGCGGGCGCTCCTTCACCGCCGTGACGCCGGCCGGCTTCACCATCGACCACGGCGGCCAGTGGATCGGCCCCACCCAAGACCACCTGGCCGCCCTCGCCGCCGAACTGGGTATCGCCACCTTCCCCACCTACACCATGGGCCAGGCCGTGGAACTGCGCGAGGGGAAGCGGGAGCTCTACGTCGGCCTGATCCCGACTTCGGATCCACACGGTGCCGCCGACGGCATTGCCTGCATGCTCGACCTCGATCTTTCCGCCTTCGACGTACCCCTCGAGGCGCCCTGGGACGCCGCCGGCGCGGCCGGCCTCGATGCGCAGACGCTCGCCACGTACCTCGACACCCACCTCGAGTCGCCCTCGGCCCGCGCCATCATCGAGGTGGCCATCAAGGCCATCTTCGGGACCGGGCCCGGCGAGCTCTCGCTTTTGTTCACCCTCTTCTATCTGCACGCCGGCGGCGGGCTCACCAACCTCGCCCGCACGACCGGGGGCGCGCAGGAGGGACGTTTCGCCGGTGGCTCGCAGCAGCTGGCCGAGGGCATGGCGGGCGAGCTCGGGCAACGGGTCGTGTTGGGCGCGCCCGTCGAGGCGGTGGCCCACGGCCCCGACCACGTGACCGTGAGCGCGCGGCTCGTCGCACCCGGAGCCGATCCCGCCGATCCGGCGGCCGCACATCGACCGCTGCGGGTGCACGCCCGACGCGCCGTCCTCGCCATGTCGCCCGCGCTCTGCGGACGCCTGACCTTCAGTCCGGCGCTGCCGGGGCGGCGGGACCAGCTTTGCCAGCGCATGCCCATGGGGGCGGTGACCAAGGTCCACGTGCTCTACGACGAGCCCTTCTGGCGTAGCGAAGGGCTCAACGGTCAGATCGTCGCTCCCGGCGGGGTCATGGAGAGCACGTTCGACAACTCGCCCGAGGAGGGCTCGCACGGCGCCATCGTCGGCTTCATCGCCGGCGACGACTGCCGGCGCATGGAGGTCGCCGGGCCCGATGCCCGCCGCGGCGCCATCCTGGTCGACCTCGAGCGGGCCTTCGGCCCGCGGGCGCGCCGGCCGGTCGAGATCGTCGAGCAGCACTGGCCGGCCGAGCCGTTCACCCGCGGTGGTCCGGTGGCCGTGAGCACCCCGGGCGCGCTCACGGTTCTGGGGCCCGCGCTGCGCGCACCGGTGGGCCCGCTCCACTGGGCGGGTACGGAGACCGCGACCCAGTGGTGCGGCTACCTCGACGGCGCGCTCTCGGCGGGTACGCGCGCCGCCGAGGAGGTGCTGCACGCGCTGAAGGGTGAGCGCGTTGGCTTCGACTGAGGAGCTGCTCGAGGCGTACGCCGAATGGCGGACCCGCAGCAACGCGAATCCCCGCCTGACCAAGATGGTGCAGGGCTGGGACCGCGTCATCCACTTCACCACGACCGACACCGCGCAGAGCTACACCATGCGCGTGGAGGACCAGCAACTCTCCGAGCTCGCCGTCGGCCACGAAGGTCGGCCCGACGTGGTGGTGACCGGGAGCAGCGAGGACTTCTGCGACATGTTCTGGGGAGACCTCAACCCCTCGGAGAAGTACATGTCGGGCGAGATCACGTTGTTGGGCTCCCAGCAGGATGTCATGCGAATCGACGCCATCTCCATGGTGGCCTTCCTCGATACCTGAACCACCCACGACCATGACCGAAAGCGCCGTCGCGTCCCGGGCCACGCTGCGCCGTGCGCTGGGCCTGCGCACCGTCGTGACCACGTCGACCGGGCTCGCCTTCGCCGCGCTGGAGTACCTCGCAGCCGCGGGCTTGGTGGCCTATGTGGGAGGCGACTCCGCCTACATCCCCATCATCGTCGCCGGAGTCCTCGCCCTGGTGGCCTACGGCTTCTTCGGCGAGCTGAACGGGATGTTCCCGACTGCCGCCGCCATCCGCCTCTACATGAAACGGGCCATGGACGACCGCGCCGCGCTGACCATCACCTTCACTTACATGACGACGATCGTGCTTGTCATCGCCGCCGACGCCTTCATCGTCGGTAGTGCGCTGGCTCATGCGTTCGGCGAGCCGGCATGGGTCGCCTCCATCTGGATCGTCGGGCTGCTCGCCGTGGCCGTGGTGACCAACCTGCGTGGCATCACCGTGGCCGGCCTCCTCCAGGACCTGGCTACTTCCGTCGTGGTGGTGGCCACGCTCGTCATCGGTCTGCTGGCTCTGGTGCACAGTGGTCACGGCCTCCATACCCCTTTCCAGCCACTCCGCGGTCACAGCGCCGGTGACTTCTTGGAGGCGATCGCGCTCGGGGTGTTCCTCTACAGCGCGTTCGAGTGGGTGACGACGAGCGCCGAGGAGGTGCGGAAGCCGGCTTCGATCAACCGCGGCATGCTGATCGCCATCGGCGTCCTCTGCGTGGTCTGCTCGGTCGCCACCGTCGCCATGAGCCACACCCTGACGCACAACGAGCTGACGTCGGCCTACCCTCAGCTCTACCTCGGCATCGCGGCCATCGGGCATTCGGGGTTGTGGGTGATGGCGGGGGTCACCGCAGTAACTGCGCTCAATACCTTCAACGGCGGCTTCATCACGGCGTCGCGCTTCATCTACGGCACCGCACGCGAGGGATCGCTGCCCAGCCAACTCGCGCGTTTGAACGACCGGGCCGTGCCGTGGGTGCCCGTCGTGGTGCTGGGCGCGGTCTCCGCCTTGGTTGCGCTGATCGTCGCGGTCACCCACGCCTGGCAGGTCCTCGTCGCCGTGGGCGCGGCGCTCGAGGCGATGATCTACGGCGTGGCGGGCTTCTGCGCCCTGCGGTTGCGCAGGCGCCAGCCCGACACCCCACGCCCCTTCCGGGTCCGCGGCCTGGCCGTCCTCGGGCCGCTCGGCATCGCGGTGTTCGGCTTGTTGGCGGTGACGGCGTCGTTGTCCGTGCAGAACCGCTTCAATCCCGCTCCGCTCGTGATCATCGCCTTGGCCGCGGCGTTGAGCTCGTTCTACGTCCTGCGGGTCCTCCCCGGCATCAAGGAGCGGGACGCCGCGCGCCGGGCCGCCCGGCCCCGTCGGCGCCCGCCTCGGTGATCCGCCTGGACGCTCTCGACACGATCAACCCCTGATCTCCGCCGAACCGGTGGAGCGAAGCGGCACGCTCCCCGAGTTGTCCCCGAGTTGTGTGCAGTTCGATTCCAATGGCTCTACTGAGCCACGGCCCGCCAGGGTCAGAATTCCCGACATGGTGCGGTGGCGGGTGCGGCGGAAGGCCGCCCGGTAGCCGTGCCAGACGGCGGCTACGGACCTGTCACTCCGTCGGACGGCGGAAGGACTCCTGGTTGGTATGGGGTTGGGGGCAATCCCAACCACCAGTCCTACTGGACGGGCGCCGAGTGGTCCGGTCAGAGGCGATGGAGCGCCGGGGTTGGTTGGCACGAAGTCAGCATGCCTCTCGGTGACCCTGAACGAGGGACCTCAGTAGAAGACCCGGTGTCGACGCCAAGCCACAATGGCGTTGGAATTTTTCGGAAACCCTGGATCTTCGGTGCCGTGGGCGTGGGTCTCATCGTGATCGGCTGGGCGGGTGGTCACATTGCGCGCACCCAGGACAATCTGCCCGGACTGGTCGTGGACACTCCGGCGTCCGGGATGATCGCCACCGCCACCGGTGACGGCAATGCCCAGCCAACCGACGTGCTCCCCACCGCCTATGCGCTCACCGGCCTCGGCAAATCCTCGGACGCGTTTCCGACAACGCCGACGATCTTTCTCCCTCCCTTGGTGCTGACCAACTTTGGCATCAAGACGGGTACAGAAGCGGCCTACTGGAAGGTGTGGTGGAGCGCAGCAAAGCAGGTCAAGGAAGTGGTCTCGCTGCAACAGGACACCTACTCCTCGTCCGCGAACACTGAATTGCACGATCTGGCCGCACAAATTGGTAACACCGCAAACTTCAACAATGCTTCGATCCGATTCACCCGTCACACGACCTTCGAGCTGCCCGGCATACCTGGCGCAACCGGCTACCTGTGGGACGGGACCGAGCACGCGTCAAACGTCCCTTTGCCAATTGAATTTCGGTTTGCCATGTTCGATCGGAACTCGGTCGTCGCCTTGGTGTCGATGACCGCCTACAGGCGGACGACCGACCCCAATGCATTCTTGGCCTCCGCCTATTCTGAATACGCCAGCCTGTCCGCGCAGTCTGACATCGCGGCCGAGGCGGTTCTCTTCGTACTGGTCAGCGTCTGCGGCTTCGGGTTGGTGACCTTCGGCATCGTCCTCGAGGGGCGGAACCGCCGCAGACGGTCAAAAGACGCGCCGGGACAGCGGCACTGGGCCGTCCCCCGATCTCCTCAGGCCGCGCCCACCGTGCCACAGGCTGGACATCTCTTCTAACGCGGCAGGAACGGGGCCTCTGCGCCGCCCGGTTGGGCGGCATACGGGATGTCTAGGGCTCCGGGACCACCCGGTGGGTCCGGAGCATCCGCCGCCGGGCGTGCCGGGCCCGGGCCAGGTCGACCAGCTCCTCGAGGACCGTCCGGAAGGGCAGGCCCTCCGCCTCCCAGAGCAGAGGGAACATGGAGATAGGAGTGAAGCCCGGCATGGTGTTGACCTCGTTGACCACGATCTCGTCGTCATCGGCCAGGAACAGGTCGACACGGGCGAGTCCTTCTACTCGTAAGGCCCGGTAGGCGGCCGACGCCACGCGCTGGGCGTGGGCCAGCTGGGTCTCGGTGAGGTCGGTGGGTGCGACGATTTCGGCGGTTCCCAACACGTACTTGTCGTCGTAGTCGTAGAACTCGCGGCTGGCGATGATCTCGCCGGCCAGCGACACGCGGACGTCTTCGTTGCCCATGAGCGCGAGCTCGAGCTCGCGACCGCGGACGAACTCCTCGAGGATCACGTGATCGTCGAACTCGAAGGCCGAAAGCACCGCATCGCCCAGACCCGGCGCGTCGTGAACCTTGGCCACGCCGATGGACGACCCGAGGTTGGCCGGTTTCACGAACACGGGCAGGCCGAGCGCGGCCACTGCCTCTTCCATCATCTCGGCCGACCACGCCGAGCGGGCCGCCACCCGCCACGCCGATACGGGGAGCCCGCGGTCGTGCAACACGGCCTTGGCGATCCCCTTGTCCATGCAGATGGCGGAGGAGAGCACCCCGGCTCCGACGTAGGGCACCTGCAGCGACTCGAGGTGTCCCTGGATCACGCCGTCCTCGCCGAAGGGCCCGTGGAGCACGGGAAACACGACCGCGCCCGGTGGGAACGCGTCGACGAGGTGCCCCAGCACGGTGTCCGGGTGATCCCGGACGAGATCGTCGGGGGAGGCCGAGCGCGTCGACGTCCTCGATGTCGGCGAGGACCTGTCGGGCGTCGACGAACTGCTTGTCGTGGGTGAGTCCGATCGGGTTCACGACGAACCCGGCCTCGAGCGCGGTGCGCACGATGCGGCGCGCCGAGATGCATGAGACCTCGTGCTCGGCCGACGGTCCCCCGTAGACGACGGCCAACACTCCCGGACCAGGCATCGACCGAGGCTACAATCGGCCGAAGGGGCATGCGTGCGATTCTTCACATCTGAACTCGCCCTCCAGCTCGGTGGGGAACTGGTCGGGCCTGACGTGTGCGTCGAGGGTGCCAGCATCGACTCGAGGACCTTGGTGCCCGGGCAGCTCTACGTGCCGATCATGTCCGCGCGCGACGGGCACGAGTTCATTGTCGATGCCCTCGAGGCCGGTGCACCCGCTTACCTCTGCAGCCGGGAACCACGCGGGGCAACGGCGATCACGGTTCCCGACACCGCCGACGCACTGATGCGCCTGGGGCGGGTCGCGCGCGATCGGATCGATGCCGTCGTCGGTATCACCGGATCGGTGGGCAAGACGACCACGAAGGATCTGGTGTACGGCTGCCTGGCGTCGTCCTTCCGGACGTCGGCCAGCGAGCGCTCTTTCAACAACGAGCTGGGTCTGCCGTTGACGCTCCTCAACGCACCCGCCGATGCGCAGTGGGTGGTCCTCGAGTTGGGCGCCCGTGGCATCGGGCATGTCAGCCGTTTGGCCGAGGTGGCGCGCCCGGTCGTCGGGATCGTGACCAGTGTCGCCATGGCCCACGTGGAGTACTTCGGCGACCTCGACGGCGTGGCGCGGGCGAAGGGCGAGCTCGTGACGGCGTTGCCCGCCTCGGGCGTCGCGGTCTTGAACTTCGACGATCCCCGGGTGGCCCACATGGCCTCGCGCAGTCCGTGCCCGGTGGTGGGCTACGCCGTTGACGCCAGTGCCGACGTGCGGGCCGAAGGGGTCGCGCTCGACGGCGACTTGCGACCGCGTTTTCGGCTCACGACACCGTGGGGGGAGGGCGAGGTCCGTCTTGCCCTCCACGGAGTCCAGCAGGTCCCCAATGCGCTCGCGGCGGCCGCCGCAGCGCTGTGGTGCGGGGTTCCCTTCGACGGCGTGGCGTCGGCCCTCGGCTCCGTGACAGGCTCCCCGCTCCGCATGGAGGTGCACCACGTCCCGGGCGGCGGCCCTGTCCTTCTCGTGGACTGCTACAACGCCAATCCCGCGTCCACCGAGGCCGCGCTGCGCTCGCTGGCGGCGTTGGGCGCTGGAAGGAAGGTCGCGCTGCTCGGCCTCATGGCCGAGCTCGGCGGCGAGACCGAGGCGGAGCACCGCAAGGTCGCGCGACTCGCAAAGGAGCTCGGGATCGAGGTCGTGGGCTATGAGACCGCTCTCTACGGCTCGCCCCAGGTGCTCGGTACCGATGACGCCGTGGCCTACATGCGGACGGTCGGACCCGGCGGAGCGCTCCTCGTCAAGGGCAGCCGGGTGGCGCGCCTCGAGGAGGTCGCGCGGGCGTACGGCGCGGCGGCCGGAGTTCAGTCGTTGGCCGCCGATGCGTAGCGTGGCCGCGGCGCGTCGGGACGCGGCCCCGCCAAACGGACGCGTCGGCTGAGCTCACCGTAGAGCGACTCGGTGCGCGGGGAGGGCGAGCTGCCGGGATCGAGGGCATCGAGTCGTCGCTGGCACTCGCGCCATTCGAGGCGGAGTCGGTCCGCATCGCCCTCGGTTGCCGCCAGTTGCATGGCGGCCCGAGAGAGGGTCTCGCTGTACGGCTCGATGACGCGTGCCCGTTCCAGGCCCCAGCGCGCGAGATCGAAGCGACCGTCAGCGGACGCCAGTGTGGCGAGGCAGCAAGCGGCGTCGACGAGCCGGGCGGCGATGTGGCCGGCGTGACCCTCCGTTTCCCACCATGAGTACCCCGACAAGGCGTTGGCCAACGGCTCGCCCTCGACCAAGTCGAGCGCGGCGCGCAGGTACGCGATGGCCAGGTCCCCTTCTCCCTGCGCTTTGCCCTCCGCGGCCAGGGCGATCGCTCGGCGCACGTCGACCGTCACGAGCGGCGAGACCTGGTACAGGCCACTACGGGTGCCAGCCGGAAGGAGGAGTTCGCCGCGCCCGTCGACACCCATCGCGCGCCGGGCGGAGTAGGCGGTGTTGAACAGCGTCTTCGAAGCAGCGTCGGCGTCGGTGGATCCGAGTACGCGCGTGCGAAGACGGTCGCTCGTGATGACGTCGGGGTGATGCAGGGCCAGGTAGGCGACCAGCTCGACCGCCCGGCGCGCCCGATTCGGTGCTAACGCCTCCCGAAGCCCGTCCAACCGTGGCGTCATGGTCAAGAGCCGCACCTCCACGGGTCCCGGGGAGAGGATCGCGGGAGACACCACGGAGGGGGACCGTCGGGGTGCGCTCGGCGTCACCGCGTCTCCGCCGACGAGTTGCGCATCGGGAACATCGGGAGCGCCGGGAACATCGGGAGCGCCGGGAACGTCGGGAGCATCGGGAGCACCGGGTGACGCCAGCAGCTCCTCGAGCTGCTGTGCCGTCTCGGCCGATTGGAGATGCGGACGCACGACCCGACCCATCGGGTGCAGGGTGGCCCCCTGACGGTCGACCAGGATCGTCAGGTCGCTGGCGGGGACGGCAACCGTGCTGACGACGGCGGCGCGCCGTGCCGCCGTCGGCGGGAGTAAGGCCGGATCCCCGAAGAAGAGGAGGTGCCGGGCGACCGATGGATCCGCCGCTGCCTCGGAGAGGAACTGTGGGTCCTCCGGTTCCTCGGTCACCAGGATCGAGTCGGCCCAGGCCCACGCGGACACGGCCGCCCGCCCCGCCCGCCACAGCGACGCGGCCGACGCACCGAGGAGCGGCAGCACGTCGCCCGCACCGAGCGGGACCAGCCACGTGCCCGCCTCGTCGTCGCCGACGGGGAGGACAACGGGACAGTAGGGGAAGAAGGGCTCCTGGCCGTCGAGCGTGGCGTGGTCCACGTGCCAGGCCCCGCCGTTACTCACGGGGGCGAACCCCTCGGGCGCGTCCCTCTCGGGCGCTTCCCCCTCGGGCGGGGCGAGCCAGAACGTGACGCCCGACGGGGACACGCAGATGGCGCGGATCGCTGGGCCGGCTCGGCCTTGCAGCGAGCGAGCCAACAGGCAATTGGCGGCTTCGAACGACGCCAAGGCCGGGACGCCTTCGAAGCGATGCAGGAGGGTCGCCGTATCCAGGGTTGCCTCGGACCACGGACCCCCGAAGTCCAGGTCTCCCGCGAACCGGCTGCCCCGTCGGCGCCTCCTGGCGCGCCGGGCGAGCGCGGCGCACGCGAGTGAGCCCAATCCGAGCGCAACCAGTTCGGGCAAGTGGCTCGCCACGGCCGGGGTTGGGGTCGGGACCGGGCCGGTCGCCGGGCCGGTCGCCGGGGGGCGTCCTGGTTTCTCGTGGGCCTCGAGTGCGTCGGCGGGAAGGAGGAGGGACCAGCCCGCCTCGACGTGATCGGGATCGACCAGCCGCGAGCCGCCGAACATGTCCCGGCCCAGGTTGAGCGCCGCGAGCGCCGTCCATTCCGCCCCGTCGGCCAGACGATCGTCCGCGATGCTCCACAGCGTGTCCCCGGGCTGGACGGCGTAGGTCGGCGGCGCGGAGGGCAAGGTCAACCTGGCCGGCGCGGCGCCGGGGTGGTGCGCGACAACTCCTGCCACATCGCCCGTCGGCGGCGCGCTGGCTCCAGCACCCGACGAGAGCGCGAGGGGTGCGCCCATACTGGTGAGTGCGAGCACCCCGACGGCGATCCGCGCCGCCACCCGGTCCACCACCGATGTGCCGGCCGGCGCACCGACATTGCCGCGCCGGACGTGGTCCGCCACGGCGCTCACCAGCTGGGCGCAGCACGCGGCCCAGGCCACCCACGCGGCGAGCACCAGGACGCACAGCGCGTCGCGCGGCACCGGCCGCCACGCGTGCCCGAGCCCGCCCGCCGAAGGGATGCCGACCACGACGACGAGCACGGCCGGGACGGCGGTGAAGGCCAGAAGTGCGGCGACGGCGCCGCCGACGACGTCGAGGAACGCGCGCGGGCGTCTGGATCCGCCGCTTCTATCCACCGGCAGGACCGATCGTGATCGTGTAGGTCAGTGACACGGATTCCGACGACGGTTCGGTCACCGTCGCCCGGCAATTGCCGCGCGCGTCGGGGAGGGACGCCGCCATGGCGGACGTCCCGCCGACGCTCTGACTTGCGCCGGGGCAACTGACCTCCAAGGTCAGATAGGTCGTGCCGGACCACAAGACGGAGATCTCCATCGCCCCCGAACCGGTGAACCCGAAGGAGTTGGAGGTCTGCAACGGAGGGTCGAGATACCCCTGCGTCTGCGTCCGTGCTGCCGGCACCGAAGCGCTGAGGCTCGTCGTCGTGGTCGGCGGCACCGTGGTCGTGGTGACGACGGGACCCACGGCAGGCGGCGTGCTGGCCGTGGAGCCGAGCGTGCGCGTCGAGAGCAAGGAGGTGCCGGCCCCGGCTCCGACCGGGGTGGCGGTGGGGGGTGTGACCGTCGTCGTGGTCGTCGTGGTCGTCGTCGCCGGCCCGGCCGTCGTGGTCGTCGTGGCCGCCGGCCCGGACGTCCTCGAGGATGCGCCGGCGTCTCCGGCGCCGGTCCGTCGACCCGAATTACCGGTCGGCGCGCTCGCGAGGGTCCGACCATGTCGGCTTGCCCGCGGCGTGCTGCCGGCGGTCGCGACCAGGAGTGCCATCAAGGCGAGGGACACCGCCAGGATCACCCACCAGTTGGGGCGGCCCCGAGCCACCGGCGAGAGCACACCCTCAGTGGCCTCGGTCCCTGCACCACCCACCGGCACACCATAGGCACGACCCATTTCGCCCGCACCCGGTGGTCAGGCGCACAGGCGCCGCTGGCCCCGATCCCGGCGGGCGTAGAGGGCACGACGATCGCGGCCGGTCAGGGCGGCCAGCTCGGCCATCGAATAGCCGAGGACGTGATGCGCGTAGAGGATCTGAACCTCCTCCCGACGCATGCCTTCGTTGTGCAGATCGATGAGCAGGCGGGCCAGCTCCTCGAGGTCAGTCCCGGTGCGCGCGGGTCCCTCGTCGGTGGCGGCGGCGCCCAACGGCACGGACCTGGCGCCAAGTTCCTTGGAGCGGAAGAGCTGGCGCCGCAGGCGGCAACGGATGGCGGAGAGCAGATCGAGCGCGGCGTAGGGGCGGTCCTGCCCGGTCCATTCCCGCAAGACGAGCCACGTCGTCGACAACAGCTCGGCAAAGAACTCCTCCCCGTCGCGCCACTCGCCGCCTCGTCCCCACTGCAGCTTCCCGGCGACCACGACCAGTCCGGGGAGCAGGACCTGCACCAGCATGCGGCAGACGAAGGGGTCAGCGTCCGCCTCTCGAAGCAGGACCCTGACCACGCGGGCCGCCTCCTCGCGCTGGACGCGGCCCGAGGCTCGCCGCATGTGGCCGACGAGGTCACACGGAGTGGGGCAGGGCGGCGGGTCGGCGCCGGTCCCGAGGACCAGGGACGACACACCGGGTCGCGGCGGGCGACTTCGCGCAGGGCCCGGACGGCGACCCGGGAGCGGCCGAGCGACAGCCACTCGGCGGTCAACTGGTCGATGAGGTCGACACGTTGCTTGGACGCGGTGGAGGGCATGGCGTCACGGTGACGAGCATCGCTCCCCCGACCCCTCCCACCGACGGCGGAAACGTCGGGGCACGCGCCGGCAGGAGCGACGGCCCAGGTGGGCGATAGTGTGCCGCCGATGGACCTCGACGAGTTCTACGAAGCGGATCCTCGCCGGCGCGCCTCCGCCGAGCTCGAGCTGGGCACCGAGTGGCTGGATAGGGACGGGGTGCGGCACGACCTGAACTTCGTCGAGGACACAGGGGAGCTCTACGTCCTGCGAGAACCCGTGCCACATGTCACGGAGGACCCCTTCGGCGGCATGCACGTCTCGGCGCCGCCCGGGTATGAGGACCGGATGACGGTGCACGTGATCGCCAAAGTCGGCTCGGTGGCCGACCTGCACCGCATCCTCGACGGCTGGCAGCAGGCCATGCAAGGCGAGAGCGGCGCCGACTGGCTGGGCCAGCGGCTGCGGGAGGCCGGCGTCGCGGTGGGCCCGTCGGGAGACCCGATCGCCGACTAGCGGATCAGACCGGTGGGTCCAGGTCGAGCATCTTCGCCAGGAGCTGGGTGGCGATGTTGTCCGTCGCCATGCCGCTCTCCTCGTCCATCATGTTGCCGGGGAACGCGAGCTTCGAGAGTCGGTACATGACGACGGCGAAGCGGAAGCCGGAGAACACTTCATAGAAGAAGATGTCCTTCATCGGCCTTCCCATCATCTCCGAGTAACGCTCGATCGTCTCCTCGTGCGACCCGAACCCGGATGGTCGGTCGACACCCAGGCCTTCGGCGAACTGGCGGTCGAAGTAAAGCCACCAGCCCAGGTCGAGCTCGGGCTGGGCCAGTGAGGCCATCTCCCAGTCGACCACCGCCGCCGCACGGAAGTCGTCCCAGATGATGTTGCCGATCCGGCTGTCGCCCCAGCTGATGACGACGTCGCCCAATTCGGGCGGCTGGTGCTCCACGAGCCACCGCCAGGTCGCCTCGATCACGGGTACCACCTCCCCCTGGGTGGCCCAGTCGAGGAAGTCCCGGTAGTACGACAGCTGCTGCTCGAGCCCGGGCTTGCCCCGGGCGGGGTTCCCGAGCCACTCCAGGCCGAGAGATCGCCAGTCCGTGCGGTGCACCGCCGCCAGCGCGTCGATCCCGCTCCACCACATGCGCTCCTGCTCTTCTGGCGTTGCCTCCATCACCCAACCCCCGAGGGTGTAAGGGATGTTGTCCGAGGGGACCAGCCCCTCGACATGGTCCATGGTGAAGAAAGGGACGCCGAGGTACTGCGGGTCTTCCTCGTAGGGCCCGAGCTTCGGCAGCGGGACCGCGGACCCACCGTCGGCAAGGGCGCGCATCGCCCGGTACTGGGTCGAGAACTCGGCGTCCAAGAAGAGAAGGTGCTTGGTGGGCGCCACACGGACCACGAGACGCCGCTCCACCCCGCCGGCGGAACGGGTCCGGCACAGAATCGTCTCGTTGGAGAACCCGTTGGCGGCGGGGGCCTCGACGTCGAAGACTTCGGGCGCGGACCCGTCGTCGGACTGGGTGGCCAGCCAGCGCGAGAGGGTGGCTGCCACCTCGACCGGGTCACGCTGGCTGAGGTCGGGCACGGGGCCGAACTCTAGTGACGCCGGCGCCCGAGCGGTCGGCGAGAGCGCCGGGACTGGTTCGAGGCGGCGGGGGAGCGGGCGACGTCGGTGTGCTGGTGGACCAGTCCGGACTGGGGGACTCCGGCCGGACGGCGAGCACGTGGTGGTCGACCCGGTCTCGCTGCGCGCGCTGGCGGGGCCCGCCGCCACCCCGGAGTGGGAGGAGGGCTTTTCCGGAATGTGCGCGTTCGCCGCCGGAAAGGGCTGGGTGGAGGCGGACGGCGGCGTCGTGGCCGACATCGAGCAACGCGACGAGACGGGCTGAGGTCCCGGCACGGCGTGTCCCGGAGGAGTCGGCCGCAGCTAGCCTTGGAGCGCCGTCCGGCGCGCCCGGCGGCGGGGGCGTCGGCCCTCTGAGCTTTCGGGAGGGATGCATGGCGATTCGGGACTACGACCGCTTGTTCATCGGCGGCGACTGGGTGGCCCCGGAGGGCACCGACACCATCGGCGTGGTCTCGCCGGTGACCGAGGAGGTCATCGCTCGGGTGCCCGACGGCACCGAGGCCGACATCGACAAGGCCGTGGCGGCGGCGCGCACGGCGTTCGACCACGGGCCCTGGCCGCGCTTGGCGCCGGCCGAGAGGTCCGAGGTCTTGCGGGCGGTGGCGGCCCAGGTGACGGCGGAGATGGGCGACATGGCCGAGATCATCACGCGGGAGATGGGTTCGCCCATCACCTTCTCGGGCATGGGCCAGGTGCTGGCGCCGACGATGATCTTCAACTACTACGCCGACCTCGCGACGACCTACGCCTTCGACGAGGTGCGCACCGGGCTGTTGAACCCCCAGGTGCTGGTCACCAAGGAGCCCGTGGGCGTGGTGGGCGCCATCGCGCCGTGGAACGTGCCGCTTTTCATCGCCGCCGCCAAGCTGGCGCCGGCGCTGGCGGCCGGCTGCACCGTCGTCTACAAGCCGGCGCCCGAGACGCCCCTCGACGCCTTCCGGCTGGCCGAGATCTTCACCGAGGCGGGGCTGCCCAAGGGTGTGCTGTCTGTGGTGCCGGCGGGGCGCGTAGTCTCCGAGCACCTGGTGACCCACCCGGGCGTGGACAAGATCTCCTTCACCGGTTCGGGAGTCGGGGGCAAGCGCATCGGCGGGCTGTGCGGCGAACGGCTCAAGCGTTGCACGCTCGAGCTGGGCGGCAAGTCGGCCGCCATCATCTTGGACGACGCCGACCTGGCAACGACGATCCCGACGCTTTTGCCCAACTCGATCATGAACAACGGTCAGGCCTGCATCGCGCAGACTCGCATCTTGGCGCCGCGGGCGCGCTACGCCGAGGTCGTGGACGCGGTCGTCGCGGGCGTCTCCGCCATGAAGGTGGGCGACCCCATGGATCCGGCGACAGAGGTCGGCCCCGTGGTGGCCGAGCGGCAGCGCAGCCGGATCGAGGGGTATCTCGACAGCGGGCGCGAGGAGGGAGCGACCGTCGCACTGGGCGGTGGTCGGCCCACAGGGTCGGACTTCTCCAAGGGTTGGTACGTCGAGCCGACCGTGTTCTCCGACGTGGACAACAAGATGAGGATCGCCCAGGAGGAGATCTTCGGCCCGGTCCTGGTGGTGATCCCCCACGACGGCGACGACAACGCGGTCGAGATCGCCAACGACTCGAGCTACGGGTTGTGCGGCTCCGTGTGGACGACGGACAACGACCGCGGGCTCGCCGTGGCCCGGCAGGTGCGCACCGGCACGTACATGCTCAACTCGTTCGCACCCATCGACTTCTCGACCCCCTTCGGGGGTTACAAGGAATCGGGCGTCGGGCGTGAGTTCGGTCCCGAGGGCCTGGAGAGCTTCCTCGAGATGAAGTCGATCGGCCTACCGGCCGGCTACACGCCGGGAGGCTGAGGTCCCGACAGAGGGCTCTGGCGAGCGGCGGGCGAGGAGCCGGTCGCGAGCACGGCGGAGGTAGGGCGAACGCCCCGGCGCATGTTGGTCACCAACTGGCCCATGTGGGTCATCGGGTTCACCCTGTTCATCGACGGGATGGACCAGTACATCGTCCGGGGGAGCAGCGACCAGATCAAGGCGGCTTTCGGGGTGGGCGACACCGCCATCGGGCTCCTCTTCTCGGCCTTCATCCTTGTCAACGGGATCGTGACCATGCCGGCCGGCTACCTGGCCGATCGCTGGAACCGGACCCGGGCGATGGCCGTGACCATCGTGCTGTGGTCGATGCGCCGTGCTCTTCATGATCTCGTTCATCCCAATGGCGTTCGCGCTGGTGTTCGTCGTGCAGTTGGCCGCGTTCCTCTCCGCCACCGCCTGCGTCCCTGCGCTTCGGGCCGGCTTATCGGACGCGGCGCCCGCCCATGTGCGCGGGGCACGGTTCGGGGCCTTCAATCTCGCGTCGGTCGTGTTCGGCTCCGCGGCGGCGCCCCCCGTCACCTCCGCCATCGCCGGGCAGTTCGACGACAACTACCGCACGGCCTTCCTTCTCATCTTGCCCATCGCCTTCCTCGGCGCCGGCTGTCTGATGCTGGCGCGCACCGACATCGCGCGCGACGCCGCCAGGGTCTTCGAGGCGGTCGTCACCGCCCTCGCGGCCCAGCAGGCCGAGGTGGCGGCCTGGAACGCGGGAGCGGGGGCCAGTCGTCCCGTGGCGGGTCAGGACGTCGACGAGGACACCTCCGGCGAGGACGGCGAGACGTAGCCCGAGAGGGGCGCACCGTTGCCCTTCACGTCCGCGTCGGCCTGGTGGTCGCCGAGCTCGACCACGCTGTAGCCGGTACGGTCACCGTCGCCGTTGACGACGTCGGGAGCCGACGGGTCACTGGTCGCCGCCGTGACCACCGCCACGTGCACGGCGGTGACCGCCGTCGTGTCGAGCCCATAGACGGCGACGTCCCCTGGCTGCGGCGCGTAGCCGGAGCCCACCGGGTGCCAGGTGCCGTGGTCCATCCCCCACACATAGAAGCTCGCCGAGTCGGAGTTGAGATATCCCGGTGCCAACTGGTAGTCGACCAAGGCGCCGGCCTCCTTCCACGCCCAGGCCGCGAAATCCGCGCACCATTCCTCGTCCAGGTTCGCGTTGCCGCAGTCGTCGATGCCGGCGTTCCAATAGGCGCTGAACTTGTTGCAATAGGTCTCGGAGGGGTCGGTGCGGTATCCAACCTGACCTTCGGCGATGGCGACGATGCGTGCCCGCAGCGGGCTGAGGTTCGGACCACGCTCGAGAGAGGCCACCACGGCGGAGCCGACGCCCAAAACGGCAATGACCAGGAGAAACGTCACCAAGCGGCGGCGGCGTACGGGGGCGCGGCGGCGGCGCGGGAGGGGAGCGGCCAGGGGTCGGGTCGGGCTCAGGAGGCTTCAGGGTAGCGAGTCGGCACTGCGCTGAGGTGGCAGGCGGATTCTGAGAGAATGTCTGGTCGGCCGACACGCAGGCGGCGAGGCCGACTTCAGCGCAATCAGGAGGGATGGGCCCGATGCAGGACGACGAGAGCGCGATCTCGCACACTCGTCTGGCCTACCTCCCGGCGCTCGACGGGGTCCGTGCCTGCGCGGTTCTGGCCGTGATGATGTTCCACGGGGGTATCCCCCACATGGACGGCGGGTTCATGGGCGTCGACGCCTTCTTCGTGCTGTCGGGCTTTCTCATCACGTCGCTCCTCGTGGGCGAGTGGCGCCAGACCCTCACGATCAAGCTCGGGGCGTTCTGGGCCCGGCGAGCCCGCCGCCTGCTGCCCGCCCTGTTCCTGATGCTGCTCTTCGTCGCCTTCTTCGCCTCGGTCATCGTCCCCAAGGGGACCTATGGGGCGCTCCGGCTCGATGCGCTGGCCACCCTGCTCTACGTGAGCAATTGGCACTTCATTCTGGTCAACTCGAACTACTTCAACGAGACGGCGGCCTCCTCGCCACTCCTGCACACCTGGTCGCTGGCCGTCGAGGAACAGTTCTACGTGATCTGGCCGCTGGTGGTGCTCGGCATCCTGCACTTCACGCGGAACCTGCGGGTGCTGTTCGCGCTCTGCTGTGCCGCAGCGATCGGGTCGGCCACCTGGATGTACGTGGTGTACGACGGCGGCGCGAACACCAACCGGGCCTACCTGGGCACCGACACCCGGTCGCAGTGCCTGTTCATCGGGTGCGCTCTTGCCGTCGGGCTGGTCATCGTCACGCAGCGCAGCCACGAGGAGGGCCGCCTTGTCAACGGAGAGCTCTGGCAACCCGCGGGCGACATGGGCCGGTCGCTCTGCGGCGCGATCGGGGTGATCGGTGCGATCGGGGCCGTGTTGCTCTGGGTGTTGACCACGTCGACCTCCTCGTTCCCCTACTCGGGCGGGTTCTTCCTCATCGGCCTCTCCGTCGCGGGCGTCATCCTGGCCGCCGTCGCGGCACCGCGTAGCATCGTGCCCCGCCTTTTGTCGCTGACGCCGGTGCGCTACGTCGGGCGGATCTCCTATGGCCTCTACATCTGGCACTGGCCGATCTTCATCTGGCTCGACCACGCCCGGACCGGGCTCTACGGCTACGAGCTCTTTGCCGTGCGCGTGCTCGTCACGTTCGCGGTCTCGGTGGCGTCCTTCCACCTCGTCGAGCGCCCCATCCGCATGGGGACCTTCGTCCGGCAGTGGAAGGCATGGGTAGCGGTGCCCGCCAGCGTCGGCGTGGTGCTGGTCGCAGTGGTGGCTGCCACGACAGGCACCACGGCCGTGGCGAGCACCACGTTCCCGGCCGCAATCGGCACGACGGGCGGCACCACCACGACCACGACGTCGGTACCGGGCGTTCCCTGGTCGGCGCAGCCGGTGCGGGTGCTGCTCTTCGGCGATTCGGTGGCGTTGACCCTCGGGTTGGGCCTGTCGTACACGTCGGAGCAGGACAAGTACGGCTATGTCCTCGCCGACAAGGGCATCCTCGGCTGCGGCGTCGTGGACGGGCCCGAAGTCGAGATCATGGGGACGCGCGACATCACGCCGTCCGCGTGCAACGGGTCACCACTCGTGCCGGGCGAAGCGCCGGACGCCCAGCCCTGGCCGTACCAGTGGCTGGCCTCAATCGATGCGGTCAAGCCGAACGTCGTGGTGCTCCTGGCCGGGCGCTGGGAGGTCGTCGACCGCGAGTACCGGGGAACCTGGACCAACATCTTCAGCCCGACCTACGCCGCGTACGTGAAGCAGCAGCTCAACGCGGCCTCGAACCTGGTGACCTCGACGGGCGCCCGCATGGTGTTCCTGACCGCGCCCTGTACCGACTCGGGCGAACAACCCGACGGCGCACCCTGGCCGGAAGACAACTCGGCCCGTCTGGCCGCCTACAACAAGTTGGTTCGGGAGGTGTCGGCCGCGCACCCGCAGACGGACTCGGTGGTCGATCTGAACGCAGCGGCGTGCCCGAAGGGCAGGTACACCAGCACGGTGGACGGCGTCCTGCTCCGGCGCAATGACGGCGTCCACTTCACTCTTGCCGGAGGCGAATTCCTTGCGCCCAAGATCATGCCGCCCATTGTGGCGGCCGGGAGGGCACAGGCGGCCAGCGGCGTCGCGGTGGCGTCAACCGGCGGGTGAGGCCGGATTGGGGTTCACGTTCTGCGGGGTGGTGCTGCCGCTCCCGCTGTTCCCGGGGCTCTGCGGATTGACGTTGGGATTGGCGTCGGCCACGACGCACTGCGCCCGCAGGGCGGGGAGGAGATGGCCTTCGTCGACGACGGAGATCTCCGAGATCGTGGTCATCAGCGAGTTCCACGAACCGTCGTCCGAGTTCGCCTGGGCCGCCAAGGGGAGGGCGGCCCGCAGCTCCTGATCGGCCTTTTTCTGCAGCTGGGCCGCGGTGGCGGGGGACGTGCCGGCGCGCGTCGCGCGGAGGTAGTCCGAGACGGAGCGGTGGACGTGCACGCACGCCTGTTGCGCGAGGGCCTGACCGCCGGCGTTGCCGCAGGCGCTCAGAGCGACGACCGAGCCGGCGACGGTGAGCGCTACCGCGGCCACCCGACCTGCACCGGGGCGGCGGGCCCGCCCCACCTCAACCGAGCCAGCGTTCGGCTGACTCGAGGAGGAAGCGGCTCACGGCGAGGGCCCGGTCGAAGACGTCGCACAGCAGCTCCTCGCCGCTCAGGACGCGGGCGAGCGACACCGGATGGCGGGCCACGATGCTGAGCCGCCGCTCCGAGCCGTCGGTGGCGTTGGCGAAAGAGTCGATGGCCGAGACCTCGAGCGGGAGCTCGATGCCACCGACGCCGGCGAGGTCGATGGCCAGGCGGAGCAGGTCGGGCCCGCTCGGCAGGGGCGGGAGCGCCCAGGTGAAGGTCAGCGGGAAGTGGTACTCGTCGGGCGGCTCCTCGTCCTCGGAGAGCAGCACGACGGCGTCCTCGAAAGAGAGGAGCACGCGGGGGTCGACGTCGAGGGCGAGGTGGAGGTCCAGCGGGCCGCCACAGCCCTCCTCGGGATGGAGGTCGACCTCCCAGACCTGGCGCAAGGAGTAGGTCTCGACGAAGTGCCGCTCGTCGTGCACGTGGAACCCGTGGTCGACGGAGTGGTCTTTCAGGTCGGCGACGTACCCGGCGACGTCTATGGCAGCCACAACCGAGTCAGCCTACCGGGATCGGACCGGCGGCCCGCCGAGCCGCCCAGGTGACGACGGCCGATAGGGTTCGTCTCCCGTGGATGACGCCCGCCTTCTCGAGGTGCTCGACAACGCCGTGATGGCCGTGCGTGAAGCGCTCGACGGACTCGATGACTGGGGACCGACGGGGGTCAAGCCGGGTCAGTACCGTCTCGACCTGGCCGCCGACGGCGTGGCGCTGCCCATCCTCCACGGCGCGGGCTTGACCGTGCTCTCCGAGGAGTCGGGCGTGACCGGTGAGCAGTCCTCCGGGCTGTTGGCGGTCATCGATCCCGTCGACGGCTCCACCAACGCGCACCGAGGGGTGCCCTTCTACGCCACGAGCATCTGTGTGCTCGATGTCGCGGGGCCACGAGTGGGTCTCGTCGTCAATCAAGCGACGGGGGAGCGGTACGCGGCCGTGCGCGGCGGCGGGGCAGAAAAGGACGGGAACGAGATCAGGCCGTCGGGCTGCGAGGAACTCGGACTTGCCATCGTCGGTATCTCGGGTTTTCCTGGCCATTACCCGGGCTGGGCCCAGTACCGGGCGCTCGGCGCCGCCTCGCTCGAGTGCTGCGCGGTCGCCGAGGGCGTGCTGGACGCCTACCTGGTGGCGGGGCGAAGCACGCTGCACGGGTGGGACTATCTCGCCGGCCTGCTGATCTGCCGTGAAGCGGGCGCGGCGGAGGGAGAACGCGAGGGCCGGGACCTGGTGGTGCGCGATGCGTCGACCCGGCGGCCGATCGTGGCCGCCACCGGCCCCCTGGCCGACCTTCTCGGGGAGGAGAGGCAACTGTGAACGCCGCGACCGACGGAGCCTTGTGGGCACGCAAGACCTGGCGCACGCTCGAGCCGTTCCACGGCATGGTGTACTTCGTGCCCGAAGCGGCGGAGGCCTACGAGCGTCTCGGTATCACGGGGCGGGCCGGTTACTTCGCGTCGCGGGCGGCGCCCATGGGCGCGGTACAGGCGGACGTGGTGGTCTCGACGTTCTTCAACTTCAACCCCGAGCTCGTGTACGCGGCGATTCCGTCTGCCTGGGCCATCGCGACACCCGAAGCGCTCGTGACCGCCCGCTTCGGAGCCGTCGACACAGCCTGCGGGCGGCTGCTGGGCGACGAGGTGCTCGCTTCCGCGCCGATGCGCCGCGCCGCCGACCTGGCGCGCGCCGCGGCGGAAGAGGCGAGCCGTCGGACCGAGGGGAGGCCCCTGGCGGCGGCGCACGCCGACCTGGCCTGGCCGGCCGAACCGCACCTGGTCTTGTGGCACGCCCAGTCCATCCTGCGTGAGTACCGCGGGGACGGCCACATCGCGCTTCTGGTCGTGCACGGCCTTTCCGGCGTCGAGGCGTTGGTCACTCACGCGGCGGCCGGCGACGTGCCGGCGCCGCTGTTGCGCTCGACCCGGGGTTGGCCGCAGGAGGCGTGGGACGCCGCGGTCGACGCGCTGCGGGGGCGGGGCTGGCTCGAGCGTAGCGACGAGCTCTGCTTGACCGAGTGGGGCCGGAGTCAGCGCCGGGCCATCGAGGACGGCACCGACGCACTGGCAGCCCGGCCCTACGAGACCCTCGGAGAACAGGGCTGCGCGGCATTGCGCGCCCTCGTCCGACCCTGGAGCACGATCTTCGCCGAACAGCTGCGCTGAGGGTGCAGGCGACCGGCCCGCCCCGCACTCTGAGCGGGCCCGACTCGCACGGCCCGGTGGGAGCACGACCTTGAGCCACGCAACGCACGGACGACCATCGCCTGGCGCGCCCCGGGCCGGCTCCCTCGGACGCCATCCATGAGCCCCGCTCCGACACGGCGCGGCCTTCCGGTACGAGAGGCGCTACGCGGCCGGGGGCTGAACCTCTACGACTTGTTGCTCGCCGTTGCGATCATCGCGCTCCTTTACGTCGTCGTGAAGCTGGGCCAGTCGATGGCCGTCAACTACGCCCCGGGCCGAACGTTCGTCAAGCTGAACACGGACATCTCGAACGTCCCCTACTACGCGGCGCGCTCGCTCCTCCGGATGTTCATCGCCTTGTTCCTCTCGACGGTGTTCACGCTGGTCTACGGCACGGCGGCGGCGCGCTTGCGCCGGGCGGAGAAGGTGCTGGTCCCGATCCTCGACGTCCTGCAGTCGATCCCGATCTTGGTCTTCCTGCCCGTGGCGTTGACCTTCTTCATCAAGTTGTTCCCCGACAACCTGCTCGGCCTCGAGGCGGCGTCCATCTTCGTGATCTTCACCTCGCAGGCGTGGAACATGACATTCAGCTTCTACCACTCCCTCATCTCCCAGCCGACCGAGCTGGACGAGGCGGCCCGGATGTACCGGCTAACCAAGTGGCAGCGGTTCTGGAAGCTCGACGTCCCGAGCTCGATGATCGGGCTGGTCTGGAACATGATGATGTCGATGGGCGGCGGCTGGTTCTTCCTGACCGCCTCAGAGGCGGTCACCGTGTTCATCGGGGGCAAGGGCCTCACCCAGAGCCTCCCGGGGATCGGGAGCTACATGGGCGCCGCCGCGGCCGCGGGCTCCTACCCCAAGGTGATCATCGCCATCGTCACCATGGTGATCCTGGTTGTGGGCACGAACTTCTTCGTCTTCCGCCCGTTGGTCGCCTGGGCGGAGCGGTTCCGCATGGAGACGTCGGAGTCGACCGAGAAGCCCAAGAGCATCGTGCTCGACACGTTGCGCCGGTCGGCGATCCCCCACGCGCTGGCTCGGCTCACCCGGCCGATCGGTCGTTTCCTGGACCGGGTCACCCGTCCCTTCGGGCTGGCCGAGTACCCGTTGCGCCAGGACGAGCGCCGGCGGCGTCTCGGCGACTTCATCTTCTGGACCGTCATCGTCGCCGCGTCGGGGGTCGTGGCCGTGAGCGGAATCTTCTACCTCAACGCGCATCTCGGGTTCTCCCGATTCCCTTCACTCATCGCACTGGGGTTCGCCACCTTCGCGCGGGTGGTCGTCCTCCTGGTCATCTCCACGATCGTCTGGGTGCCGGTGGGAGTGAAGATCGGCATGAGCCCCCGACTCTCCCGCTACGCCCAGCCCATCGTGCAGGTCCTCGCCAGCTTCCCGGCCATCCTGTTGTTCCCCTTCATCACGGCAATCTTCCTGGGCCTCGGTGTGCCTTTGGATTACGGCGCCATTCTTCTCATGATGCTCGGAGCTCAGTGGTACATCCTGTTCAACGTGATCGCCGGGGCGAGCGCGATTCCCAACGACATGCGCGAGATGATGACCGTGATGCGGCTGACCCGGCGGCAGCGCTGGCAGCAGGTCATCCTGCCTGCCATCTTTCCGGCCTACGTCACCGGTGGGATTACGGCGGCCGGGGGGGCTTGGAACGCGTCCATCGTGGCGGAGCTCGTCGCGTGGCATCACCGAACGCTCAATGCCTATGGCCTTGGCAACTACATCTCCACGGCCTCGAGCGAGGGAAAGTTCGCTCTGCTGATCGGTGGCGGTATCGTCATGAGCGCGTTCGTGGTGACGGTGAACCGGCTCTTCTGGCGACGTCTGTACCGCCTGGCAGAGAGCAGATTCTCGCTGTGAGGTCCGTCACGTTGACCGCGCCGCGGCGGCCGTACCAGAGTGAGGGCCTGTGACACTGCCCACGGGACCACGAGACGGCAGCGCGGGCGGGGCGCGGGCGATCATCGAGGTTTCGCACCTCTTCAAGACGTTCACCTCGCCCGACGGCAGCCCGCTCCCGGTGCTCGAGGACATCACGCTGACCCTCGACGAGGGCGAGATCGTGGCACTGTTGGGACGTTCGGGCTCAGGGAAGAGCACGCTGCTCCGCTGCATCGCGGGCCTCATCGAGCCCACCGCGGGGGAGATCTCGTATCGGGGCGAGGTCCTCAACGGTGCCTGCCACGGGGTTTCGATGGTGTTCCAGAGTTTCGCGCTGCTGCCCTGGCTCACGGTGCGCCAGAACGTGGAGCTGGGACTCGAAGCGAGGGGTGTGCCCCCCGCGGAGCGGCGCGATCGGGCCGAGCGCGCCATCGACACGATCGGCCTCGACGGGTTCGAATCGGCCTACCCCAAAGAGTTGTCGGGCGGGATGCGCCAGCGGGTCGGCTTCGCGCGGGCGCTCGTGGTCGAGCCCGACGCGCTGCTCATGGACGAGCCCTTCTCGGCGCTCGACGTCCTGACGGCGCAGAACCTGCGAGCGGAGCTGCTCCGGCTGTGGACGCAGTCGAGCTTCCCCACCAAGGCGATGTTGATCGTGACGCACAACATTGAGGAAGCGGTGATCCTCGCCGACCGGATCTTCGTGCTGGGCGCTAACCCGGGCCGCATCCGGGCGGAGATTCCCGTGAGCCTCCCGCAGCCCCGGGATCGCCACGATTCGGACTTCGAGGCCCTCGTCGACGAGATCTACGGCTTCATGACCGGCCGGGACTCGGGGGCGCCCTCGCACGTGTGGACGGCGGCCACGCCGGGGGAGGGATCCCCGGTCGACACGCCCCTGCCGGCGGCCACGGTCGGAGGAATGGCGGGCCTGCTCGAGATCGTGGCGGCGCGAGGCGGCCGGGAGGACCTCCCGGAGTTGGCCAGCGACTTGACCTTCGAGGTGGATGACCTGCTCCCTCTGGTCGACGCGGCCCAGCTACTCGGCCTGGCCGGGGTGGAGGACGCCGACCTTCAGATCAGCGAGGACGGCCAGGTGTTCGTGGCAGCCGACATCCACGAGTCGAAGCAGATCTTTGCGCGGAGGGCCCGCGAGCGCGCCCCCTTGGTGCGCGCCATCTACAACGCGCTGACTACCACGAAGGACGGCACCCTCGGCGAGAGCTTCTTCCTCGACCTCCTCCGTCGTGGCTTCACCGAGGATGAGGCGCGCGAGCAGCTTCGCATCGCGGTCGACTGGGGCCGCTATGGCGAGCTGTTCGACCTCGACACCCACACGGGCCAGCTCACGCTGGACCACTCGCTTGACACGGGCGCGGCCTGACGGACGGTTTCCGGCTCGCGACCGCGCGCTCGCCTGGTTACGGAGGGCTACCGTGGGAGACCTTCTTCCCGAAGGGTACATCTCGAGAGATTGCACGGGCGCTTAGCTCAGTTGGTTAGAGCAGCTGGCTTACAACCAGCAGGCCGGGGGTTCGAGTCCCTCAGCGCCCACTCTGTGATGTGGGGAGAGAGGGGCCTGGGTGCCGGGGCGGTCCTACGGCGTCATGGCGTGGTCAGACGAGATGGCGACTTATTGTCCTTGGAGGCTCCGAAACTCACCTACCAGCAGGCGGCGGCAATCCGAGCACTTTGTGAAAAGCGGATAGGCGAGTTCATGGAATCACGCGGGGTATCACCGTGGGACTACCGATTGCTCGAAGCAGATCCCGTCCCCACGAGTACGCGATATGAGGTGCTCAAACGAGCCGGTGGACGTTGCCAGCTCTGTCACCACAATGATCGTCCCTTACACGTAGACCACATCGTCCCCCGATCGAAGGGAGGTACCAATGATTTGGACAACCTCCAGGCTTTGTGTGACTACTGCAACCTTGGAAAATCCAACAAGGACGCCACCGACTTCCGCGAATAGCATCCGTGGAAGCCAACCGACATCAGTGCGGATCGATTCGAGCGTTGAAATGTGTCGCCAAGCCGGCGTCACTGATAGGGGATACCCGCCCGTGTGGGCAGCCGCATGTCACTGCTCTGTTTTGCTGGTTGCCTCCATTGGTGACGTAGCCGGTTGCGGAGCAGGCGAGGCATTGTCGCTCACGGCTGGCGGTTCACCATCACTCGTTGCTGAAGGGGCTGAGTGCTCAGCACGATACTGGGCGACGGATGCGCCAATGTGGGTCAGGAGTTCCGGGCTGAGGCGCTCGAACCCTCGGCGGTCATACCACCTGACGACCGCCGTGCCCAGTACGAGCCAGAGGAGCGAGCCGAGTCCGGCCGCCAAAGCACCGCGTGCCAATCCCGCGTCTGCTCGGGCGTTGAAGTACATGATGGATCGGGTTCCGTCGAGGATTTCGCGGAGCGGATCCACCGGACTGATGGCCCGAAGGGGCCCGGGTAGCGCTTGTACCGGCACGGTTCCCCCGGCAGAGGCCAACCCGAGGTAGACGAAGATCAGCAGCGCCAAGAGCTGCCCATAGCTGCCGACGACAGCGAAGAGGACGATGGTCCCCGCGGCGACGCTCGCCGAGCACAACCACATGAACAACCACAACAGACCGAGGTTGGGGGCGTCCATGCGTAGCGCCCCGGCCGCGACGGCAAGGATTACGCCGCTCACAACTGCGGCCAGGACGGCGACCACCGCCCACTTGATGAGGAGGGTCTGAAACCTGTTGATCGGCAGTGGCTGAGACTGGCGCCAGCGGGGCCCGATCTCGGTTGTGGCATACCCGGTCCCGGAGTCCACGCCAGTGTTAACGATGGTGCCCACCAGAAAGCCGCATGTGAGCGCGAGTAGGGAAATGTAAAAGGCACTCAGCCCGAGGGCGCTGTGCGGTGGCAGAGGCCGGTATGGCGTGGTTGTTACCTCCACCGGATCGCTGAGCAATGCCCGCGTTGCTGGGGTCGACCCACCAGCGGGTGCGCGGGCCGAGAGTTCCCGCCCGATCTGTCTTGATGCGACGCTGAGGCCCGGTTGAAGGAATCCGGTGGCCAGGGCGACTCCGAGTGTGCCAGCCCGGTCGTTGGTCATGATGTCGATTTCCGGTCGACCCGCGGTTGGCCTTGGCACGGGCACGCCCGATACGGTTAGGAGAGCAGCGGTGAAGGCTGGCGGGATGACGACGGTCGCGTAGGCGTTGTTACTGTCCATGATCTGCTCAGCCCCGGGAAGGTTCGAGGGCGTGATCTTCAGATGGCTCGATACAACAGGGCTCGCCATCAAACCGGTCTCTACCTGGCGACCGATGTTGAAGTGTTGCCAACCGATCGTGACACCGGCATCCTCGTTCACGACCACGATCGGCAGGCCGTTGAGATGAGCAATGGGATCAACCACCGACGCGATGTAGAAAGTCGTTATTAACGCGACCATCACCGACGCGATAACGAGCGTGATCACCCACAGCCGCGGAACGCGAAGCACCATGCCCGCTCGTATGGGGTAGGCAGCGCTCCGCGAAGCGGCAGTTTCCTTCGTAGTTGAAGACTTCGAGGTGCTCACGCCGTACCTCCCAAAACCGGATACAAGGAGAAGCCCGATCGCTACGGGAGCATACCGTTGCGTTTAACCTCTACACCGAGACTGAGAGCGGGCAGAATGAGCGTGGTACCGGCCGCCGACCTCACGACCTGCCGGCGCGTCCAGAGGGGGTACGACATGATCGAGTTCATCTCCGAGAACCCACTGGCTAGCGGATTGATCAGAATCGGAGAGGTTTCAATCGTCAGGAGAATGAGTCACTGCTGAAGGCCGTGCCCCGACACAGCCGGCATGGGATAGGGACGCGACCGTGCGCTGAGACGCGAACCGACCCCGCCGATGCAGGCCGTCGTTCGCAGAGCCGAGTGGCGCCCAATCCCGATGGCGTTTGGGGGCACCCGCCTGATCGGGCGCTACGGCCCCCGCGTCCATCGAAGCGGGTCAACTCCACGCCTCCAATCGTGCCGGAACGGTTCAATCTTGAGGCACACGCGAAACCCACGTGACAACAAGCTGAACTCCGGATATGGTCCGATTCCAGAGGGGGCGGAGACACCGGTAGGCATTCGCTCTTAGTTCCCAATGGACACGACAGCTCACACCTTCAGCATCATTGCGATAATCGCCACGGCTGTTCAGTTGGGCGCACTTATCGCTCTGCACGTCCTACCAACCGGGTACAGCCCCGTCAGCGATGCCGTCAGCGACTACGGCGTCGGTCGTTACCGCTCGGTGTTCTGGTTACAGGCCGTTGCCGGCGGGGTGGCGGGGATCACGCTTGCCATCGGATTGGACCAGTTGAGCCCTTTCGCACCGACATTGGTCGTGGTGATGCTCATCCTTTCCTCGGTAGCCCGGTTCTTTATCCCCTTCTTCGCGACGGACCAGAACGGCAGTCGATTCCAGACCGTGCATGGGACGATCCATATGCTCTTGGCCGTCGTGTCCTTCGGCGGCATAGCGGTGGCGGCTGGGGCGTTGTGGTCCACGCTGATGCACTACCCCGCTTGGTTCGGAGTAAAAGGCGCCCTCAACATCCTCAACTGGGTGATCCTCGGGAGCCTCATCGCACTCGTGCTTGGGATACGCCCGGGACTGAGGCTTCACCTCATCGTTGGACTGTTTGAGCGCCTGTTCTACCTCGCGTCACTCACTTGGTTCTTCATCGTGGCCATCGACCTGGCACGAATCTCGGGTTAGCAGCGTAAGGGACCAAAATAAAGGAGCGGAGATGCCGACTGTCACGATCAACCGGTCCGTGAGCATCCAGGACACAGCCGAAACTCTACGAAAAGGGCTTGGCGACCGCTACGAGATCACCACTCACGGCAGTGGCGTCCAAGAAGCCATAAAGGTCAAGCAATCGGCCGCCGCACTGGCCACCGTGCACCTGAACCAAGAGGGAACCACGACAACGTTCCACGTCCACGGTGGAGGTTTAGTCATCTCGCGGATGATCAACGAGTTTGGAATCGCGAAGAGGGTCTCAGAAGCCATCGAGGAGGCATTCAAGTCCTAAGCCCACCGTCCGCCGCCTAAAGCTAATCCGATCAGCGGATCAGGCCGCAAACAAGATAAGGAGACTCATGCCAATCATCGTCGTAGCCCGCCTGAGACTGAGGGACCATTCCCTCCTCGATGAGTTCTTCACCCACGCGGCCGCTGTGATCGAACAGGCGCAGAACACTGACGGGAACCTAGGGGTCGACGCCTTGGCTGAAGCTCACGATGTGTGGTGGGACGTAACAGCCTGGAAGGGGCGTCCCCCTATCGAAGTCTTCATGAACACCGAGCCGCACCTGAGCACGCGAGCGCTCGCGAACCACCTCTGTGACGAGGCCACTTTCGTCGATTGGGAACAGGACAGTCCAGAGCTTCCTGACTGGCAGACCGCTTGGCGTCGCCTGGTGGCCGACGGTGAATCGGCGCCGCTTACCAATGCATCCGAGTCAAACGAAGCTCGAGCCTTCCCCGCTCCAGTCGAGCCGCCTCCTAGTCTGGCCTGACTGGTAGCTCGGGCGCACACAGGAGCCCGACTCCATCTGGTCGAATGTTATTTGAGATGGTCGACTCTTCGAAACCGTTCACTCCAAGGGAGAAACCTTAGAAAGGTCCTCATCATGTCCACTACGTCCTTGCCTGACGAATCCGGCACCACCACAAAGCTGAGCTCTCGATCGGTAAAGGAAACCGTCTCGCGGCTGACAGAACTCATCAAGTCAAAAGAGATGAAGGTCTTTGCAGTCATCGACCAGAGTGCTGAAGCAAGCTCAGTTGGCTTAAGCCTTCGCGCGACGGTTCTTGTGCTGTTTGGGAGCCCAGCGGCCGGCACGCCCGTCATGGAAGCAGCTCCGCTGTCCGCTATGGACCTTCCATTGAAGATATTGGTGTGGGAAGACGAGTCGCGGACCAAGGTTTCTTATGTTGCTCCGCAGGTGCTCGCTGCCCGCTACAGCCTCACTCCGGAACTCAGCCAAAGGCTGGCTGGCATCGACCCCCTGACCGACGCTTTGGTCGGCTCTTAGTCCTAATATTTGCCTCCGACGTGCCGAACGGTGCGAGCCCTGCCCATTGGCGCATGGGGGTACCACCCACAGAGGTTGATCACGACCGGCTCCGAAGGAAAGATATGAGGAAGAACTACGACAGATAGGAGCCGACCGACCGAGTAGTCGCTGCGGGCGTCACGCCCAGCTAGGAGGACCCTGAAGATGGGCACGGTTACCACTACTGATGGTGTAGAGATCTTTTACAAGGACTGGGGGTCGGGCCAGCCGATCGTGTTCAGTCACGGCTGGCCGTTGTCAGCTGACGATTGGGATACCCAAATGCTGTTTTTCTTGGATCACGGATTCCGGGTGATTGCCCACGACCGGCGTGGGCACGGCCGCTCTACGCAGGTCAGCGGAGGCCACGATATGGACCACTACGCCGATGATCTGGCCGCGGTGACCGCACATCTCAATCTCGAGGAAGCTATTCACATCGGTCACTCGACAGGTGGCGGCGAAGTCATCCGCTATATCGCCCGGAATGGAGAGGGCCGAGTTGCCAAGGCGGCGATCATGAGCGCGATTCCACCGCTCATGGTCAAGACCGATACCAATCCCGGCGGGGAGCCCAAGAGTGTCTTTGACGATCTCCAGGCTCAGCTGGCGGCGAACCGCTCCGAGTTCTATCGGGCCGTAGCTTCGGGACCCTTCTACGGTTATAACCGACCTGGTGCCGAGCCCTCGGAGGCAATCATCCAGAATTGGTGGCGACAGGGGATGATGGGGGCAGCGAATGCGCACTACGAGGGAATCGTGGCCTTCTCTCAGACTGACTTCACCGAGGACCTCAAGAAGATCAGCGTGCCCGTGCACGTGATGCATGGAGACGACGACCAGATCGTCCCGTACGCAGATTCAGCTCCCCTGACGGTGAGGCTCTTGCAGAACGGAACGTTGAAGACGTACCCCGGGTTCCCGCATGGCATGCCAACAGTCCATGCAGACACGATTAACGCCGATCTGCTGGCCTTCATTCAGTCCTGACGGTACGAGCGTTGCCCTAGCCCGAAGGTGATGCCGTTAGGGGGGCAGTGCAAACGATCTGGATTCTCGTCGAGAGTCCACCCCGCCCACAGCCAATCCGCGCCCCCGCCCCCCATGCCCCAGCCCCGGCCCCGGTGGCGCCCACCCGCCCCCGCGGCGCTTCTGGACCGCCCGGGCACCCAGGCCCCTCTCTCCCCACTCTGTGATGTGGGGATAGGTTGTGTGTGGGATAGGTGATAGGGCTATGCGAAACGTCCGTCCTCAGATGATTCGAGGTTCGAGTCCCTCAGCGCCCACTCGTTGTGCTGAGAAGGCAAGGGGCCCCCGCGCGAACGGGACGAGACCCCCGCGCGCGGCGGGGCCCACCGGGGGCGGGGCACGCGGGGCGGGGGCCAGAGTAGGACGCCAGGACTTACAGCCCCAGCCTCCGCATGAGCTTCCCGGTGACAGAGTTAGTTAACGCGCTCTTATCCGGCGACTGGGGCGCCAGTGCGCTTCCGACTGGCAGCTCAGGTCCGGTTGTGGTAGCGGAGGTATACGAGGCCGTTGCGAAAGCGGCGCTCGTCCAACAGCTCGAGCTCGGCATGGAAGCCGGCGGGGCGGGGCCAAAGACCGGGGACAGACGCCGAGGCCGACGGCCCGACGGCGCCGCAGAGACCGGAGGGACGGAGTCCGAGGCTGAGACGGAGGAGTCGCGGACCACGAGAGGGGCACTGAGGCCCGTACGTACGGGGTGTGGAGAGCGGCGAGGGGTTGGGCGGGAAGGGCCGGCCGGTGGTGACGACATCGCGTCTGGTGCGCCGTGAAGCCCGCCAAGGTCGGAGAAGCTGGTGCCGATGGCGATGTGGAACAGCTTTGAGTCGTGGCGTCGCCCGGTGTATAGCACCCGTCGCGGTCTCAACCGTAGGTAAAGAGATCACCGGCGTCGGCGGCACTGGTGACCCCCGAGCTGGTGACGAACAGATTGAAGCTCCCGGCCTTGGCCCCCCCACCGGTCGTGGCGGTGATCTTGGTCGAGGAGACCACGTCCACGTTGGTGGCCGCGATGGCCCCGGTGCCGGAGCCGTCGCCCTGGGCGATCACCACACGGGCACCGGTGACGAAACCCGTCCCGGTGACGGTGACGGCGGTACCTCCCGACGTCGGGCCGGTGTGCGGGTGCACCGAGGTGACGGTGGGGACGTAGGTAAAGAGGTCACCGGCACTAACGGCACTGGTGACCCCCGAGCTGGTGACAAACAGGTTGAAGAGTCCCGCCTGGGGTGACCTGCCGGTATCGGCGGTGATCTTGGTCGAGGAGACCACGTCCACGCCGCCGGCTGGAACGGCTCGACTGCCGGAGCCGATCTTCACGCTGGACCCAGTGACGAAGTTCGTCCCGGTTATGGTGATCAGGGTTCCTCCCGACGTCGATCCGGTGTGCGGGCTGACCGAAGTCACAGTGGGCGGGTTTGGGGTCGAGAGATAGGTGAGAGCGTCGCCGTCGCTATCGACGGCGACACAGAAGTAGGCACTCGGGCACGACACCGAATCGAGGGAGGTGTATCCGTCGATGTCCACGGCCGACGACCACGAGGACCCGTTGTAATTATATGCGTGCCCAGCCTCTGAGACGGCCGCGCAGAAGGTCGCACTTGGGCACGACACAGAGAGGAGGTAAACTTGATCATTATCTGAGGGCGGCGACGACCACGAGGAGCCGTCATAGATGAGGCTGTGGGTGCCGTCGTCCACGGCTAGACAGAAGCCCGCACTCGGGCACGACACCGAGTCGATTGATGAGTCGTTGCCGTTTGGGCTGACGAAGTTCGAGGGCGACGACCACGAAGAGCCGTTGTAGACGAGGGCGCTGTAGTAATAGGTGGGCTCGTTGTAATAGTTCCCTACGGCGGCACAGAAGCTGGCAGTTGCGCACGACACCGAGGTGAGGTGGGACGCGGAATTTCCATCGATGTTCGAGGGCGATGACCACGAGGACCCGTTGTAGGTCAGGGCGCTGCCGGCGTTGTCCACGGCGACACAGAAGCCCGCACTCGGGCACGACACCGAGTTAATGGTGGAACTGCCGTCGATGTTCGAGGGCGACGACCACGAGGACCCGTTGTAGGTCAGGGCGTTGCCCGCATTGTCGACGGCGACGCAGAAGGTCGCACTGGGGCACGACACCGAGTTAATGGAAGAACTGCCGTCGATGTTCGAGGGTGACGACCACGAGGACCCGTTGTAGGTCACGGCGTTCCCCGCGTTGTCCACGGCGACACAGAAGCCCGCACTCGGGCACGACACCGAAGTGAGCACGTTGCCAAAGCCATCGGCACTTTGGTCGATGCGCACGGGGCCTCCCCATGTCCCCGCACCGTTGGCCGCGGTCGTCTCGATGAACACCAGGGCGAGGCTGAGCACGACCACGCTCGCAAGTACACGGACCAGACTGCGGACGGGACCGGGCATGTGGTCCTCACTTCTCTATTGGCGGGCTGTCAAACATTCTTCGGGGAGCGAGACCACGATGACGAAATGGTCGACACCACGAACTTTTGGGTTGGTCTAACACGAACGCCGTTCCCCGACCAGCATGACGGAGTCCTTACTCTCCACCCGCACCAGACCGGCGCTCACGGCGTCAACCCGGCAACTGGGGTGGGCAGGGAACCCTGATGCCAGAAGGTGACCGAGGTCAGCACGTCCCGGGCGGATGCGCTGTCCTCCTGGCTTATGCCAGCCAATCTGATTCATGCCTCGCTGGGTCCGGCAGTCGCGTGGCCCGTTCCACTACGAATAGCGTTGCGAGACGTCAAGCGGGACAAAGGTGTCCTTGATTCGCGAGCAGGTCATCTCGGATACAGTTGCCGGGATCGCGGAACGGGACGGCCGGGGGGTTTCGGAAGGTGGCTACTGCAGCGTCCCCGAACCGGTGCGGACTGGGACAGCGCGTCTAGGTACGGATCGAGGCCATCGTATTGAGAACTGTAAACGCGCAGCCCACGGTGTGAGAAGCGATCCTCCCCGAGATGTGCCTCGGGATGCCCGCCGAGTCTCGGCGCGCCCCGGCTTGTCGTCCCCCCGGCGTCTCGCTCCCGGGCCCGGCTGTGGACTCTGCTCTCCCGAAGCCCTCGGGTGGGCGCGCGGGCGACTCGAGCCTCGAACCACATGTCACGGCGGACGTTTCGGGCGTTCCTATCACCTATCCCCACTCTGTGATGTGGACATGATGTCGCAGATTTTTGGGACTGTTGGGACAGCTACGAAAATCCAGCCGGGCTACTGATCCGGCAATGCAATGCGCTTCCTTGGCGGCGACCCGACGACCGCGGGCAGACTGTCCAACGTGGTGGCCGACGCTGCTGAGACCCGTTACACCCGCTCGAGCGATGGGACCAACCTCGCCTACCAGATGAGCGGGGAGGGGCCACTCGAACTGGTTTTCGTGGCTGCCCCTATTCCGATCGATCTCCTATCCGACGATCCAGGTTTTATTCGCCTTCGCCGGCGGCTTGAGGCCTTCAGTTGCACGGTCTGGTTCGACGTGAGGGGCATGGGCGCCTCGGAGGGTGACCCACGAGCGTCCTTGGTGGGCGACATGTCCGATGCTGACCTGACGGCTGTGCTGGACGCGGTGGGATTCGAGCGACCGGCGTTGGCAGGCGCGGACCCCGGCACGAACCTGATCCACTTCTCGGCCACCCATACCGAGCGGGTCAGCGCCCTGATTCTCGTCAATAGCTACGCGCATTACGTGCGGGAGGACGACTACCCCTGGGGCGTTCCACCCCAGACCATCAATCAGTTCGTGGCCACAGTCAAAGAGGGCTGGGGGACGAGCACAGCGGTGGATTTCGTTGCCCCCAGCCGAAGCACTGACCAACAGTTCCGAGCTTGGTACGTCCGTGCCGGGCGCTTCGGCGGCAGCCCCAATCAATTCGCTGACATTGTTCGCGCCAGCTTCGAAGCGGACTTGCGCAGCCTTCTGCCTTCGATTTCATGTCCCACTCTGGTCTTGCATCGCGAGAACAACCGTTACATCCGACTGGGCGCTGGTCAGTACCTGGCCGAACACACCCAAACGCCCATCTGGTCGTACTCCCCGGCGGCGACCACCTGTTCTTCGCCGGCGACAACGACGCCCTGGCCGACGAGATCGAGGAGTTCCCGCGCGAGTGGTCCCGCCTTACCGACCGCCACGACGCCATAGTCCGCACGGCCTTGAACCGACACAGGGGCCACGAAGTGAAGACAATGGGAGATGGGTTTCTGGCCACCTTCGACGCCAGTGGGAGAGCGATTCGTTGTGCGGCCGAGATCGTGGCCGGTGCTCAGAACATCGGGCTGGACCTGCGAGTGGGTATTCACACGGGGGAGGTCGAAGTGCGGGGCGACGACATAGCTGGCTTGGCGGTGACGATCGCCAAACGCGTGTGCGACCTGGCAAGGCCGGGTGAGGTGCTCGTGACGAAAACGGTGACCGATCACGTGGTGGGTTCAGGCATCGAGTTCGACGACCAAGGCGAACGCGAACTCAAGGGAGTCCCCCGCACTTGGCGGCTATTCACGGTCGTCGGTTGAGCCCGACTTGCAGCCGCATGTCGATACCGGGCGACTAAAGCCAAGGGACGCGCCCGAAGGTGTCCCCATACGCCAATCGGGACTGGGGCCTCAGTTAGAGCGGCGACTGGTGCTGCCAGAGAGCTTTTAGTTCCGGAGAGCTGCCAGCCAAAGAGGTAGCATTCGCTACGTCCACGAGGCGCGAAGGGGAGAAAAGAGATGCCGGAGTTCCCTGCGATTACCCACGTGGCGCTCACGGTGACGAGCCTTGAACGGAGTGTGCCTTGGTACAAGGATCTGTTCGGCTCGGACCCAATCCTTGATGAGGACACGGGTCCGTTCCAGCGCGTCGCTTGGCTTACCGGCGGCACAATCGTTGGCGTAACTCAGTTCCCTGACTTGGACAGCACTGAGCCGTTCAACGAGCGGCGGCCGGGGCTCGATCATCTGGCTTTCGGCTGTGCCAACCGCGATGAGTTAAAGGCATGGGAAATCCGTCTGAACGACCTCGGCATCCCCAACGGTGGCATCGTGGACACGCCTTACTACTCGGCATTGTCGTTTCGAGATCCCGACAACATCGCACTTGAGTTCTTCGCACCCCGTGGCTAAGACCGGCGGAGTATCCGACTGCTTATAGGCCATCCCATACCGCCGGGCTGGGGCCAGCGCAGCCGACCGGCACTTTCGGGCGATGGCAGACGGATTCAGCGGGCCTCGGATTCCTCGCTCCCATCCCAGCCCAGCTTGCGCTGGAGCTCCACGACGGCGGACTTGGAGCCAGCAAGCCGAGTGGAATCGTCCAATGTCCGCCTATTCAGTTCGTCTGTCAGGTCGATCAGTTCCTCCGACGACGGTACCCGGCCCAGGTTCTGGACCAGCGTGACGAGACGGTGGTACTCGGTTGGGGTCAGGTTGACAGCCTTGCCGTCCATGGTGACCTCTTGCTGAAGGCCTACGGCAGTTAGGGGTTCGGCGGCGGTAGGTGGGGGTGCCCCCGAACGCAGCACAACGGGGACACCCAATCAGAGGTTTTCTAGTGATCCCTTCGGGTAGGGGGCATAAGGGAGCAGCTGCGGGTGAACCAAGCACCTCGGGGTCAGGCGCAACGGCCTAACCGCTACTACAACCGGGTCGATTCGCCGTCGTCCGGTCGGCCTGGTCACCGTCGTCGCACCAACGCCTCGAGTTCCGTCACGAGGTCAGCGGTTGCATGGTCGGCGATTGCCGAAGACATCCGCGATGCATTGGAGCGGAAGCGATCATCGCCGAGAACCAGCTGTACTGCCTTGCGGATCTTGACTGCCGAAGCGCTCGGTGAGAGCCGGACCCCGGCTCCGTGGTGCACCACGCGTGCTGCGGTGTCGTTCTGGTCCCGGCCCATCGGGATGCAGACCATGGGCACTCCTGCGGCCAGGCACTTCATCGTCGTGCCATGCCCGCAATGGGACACGGCAACCGCTGCCTCAGCGAGGATCTGGCGGTGGGGAGCTGAGCCGACGACGACGACATTGTCGGTCGAAGTGACCTCGTTGGCCTCGAGCATCTGACCCACCGTCACGACGGCGCGCACCGGCAGAGTCGCGAGTGCCTCGACCACCTGTCGCAGAAGTGGCCCCTGATTCTGGTAGGTGGAGCTAAAGCCGACGAGCACCAGGGGACGTCTGTCGGCCTCGGCCCACGGAGATACCCACGGTTGTGCCCAAACGGGGTCATCCAGGATCGGACCGACATAGCGGACATTGGCCGGTACCGAGGTTGAGGCATAGTCGAATGCTGGGCTGGTCAACACCAAGATGCGCTCGGCGACCAAGGCCTGCTCGTAGAAGGAGGACAGCGGCGCCAGACCGTATTTTGAACGAGCAGCGTTGACCGGGGGCAGACCGGCACGGAACAGGCGATTGACTATCGCCAACATCACCGCGTCACGTGTACGACCGACCACTGTCTTGGCCGGCGCGAAGCCGGGCCCTATCGGCGGCGTGCCGCGAGAGGGCATTATCCAGATGTTCGGCACGAGGAGAGCGACCGGCAGCGATGCCCCCTGCGCGGCGATTATCGACCCGAATAGGAATGCGTCCGGTACGACGGCATCCGGCTGGAAGGCATTGATCGTTTCGGATGTATCGGCGGCAAAGTCGGCTGCAGGTCCGGCGATGAACCGGTCGCGTCCTCGACGCAACATGACGAGTGGGTTCTTTGTCTCCCAATCCTTGATGAGATCCTCGGACGGATCGAGCGATTTTCGGTGCGGTCCGCGCCGCCAGGGCGAGAATGAGCAGCCAGCGGCTTCGGCCGCGGATTTGATGGTCGGATCAGCGAGCACGCGTACCTGGTGGCCACGGGCGATCAGCCGCCGAGCGACTCCCAGCTCAGGAGGGATGTTGCCGCCGCCCTCCCACATCGGTATCAAATAGCGAAGTGATCGTCCGTCCGTCATGTCTCTTTGAGTCTCTACTTTGCTCGTCCTGGAGACAGTGTGACGTTGACCGCTGTGTGACGTCCAAGGTGGTCACCTCCTCCCTCTCCTCGTGGCAGCACCACCCTGCGTGACGTAAGTGGTGCTGGGTAGCGTCGCCTTAGCTGTCGGGACTGAATCATCCCGAAGCACCGTCCGGGCTGCGGGCTGGAAGCCGCAATGAGGTCGCTGGAATCAGGCATGCGGTCTATTCAGTTCGCTAGCAAACGATCGACCTGATCCCCTCGCTGGTGATGTCCCTACAGGGAGAGGTCGTTGTTCAGGGGATACAGTCCACCAATACGTCGGGGGGCGGGCTTTCGGGTGGAGCGGCCAGATCGACGCCAGTCAGATCCATGACTTGGTCCCGAAACCAGATGGTGAATTCGTCGCCGGAGGTGGCGAGTTGCGTGAACACCTTCTCGATGTCAGGAGCCTCGAACCAGACCAACATGAAGCTCCCCATCGGGGTCTCCTGCAGAGCCCAAGTCTCACGGCTAATCCCATCCCTAGCCAACTGAGCCTCGAACCCCTTGCGCCGCTCCCCCATGCACGTGGCCGCGAAGTCCCGGCCTTGTTGTTCTTTCCCGGGAAGGATCGGGAATGCACCGTTGAACACTGCCATTGGGTTCTTCTCCTTCTTCGTCCGCCGCAGCGTCGGAGACCGTCTCCCTCGCCAGGTTTGGCGATCATCCTGCTCCCGCACCAGGTGTTGTGCAACTGCAATTGTTTGAGGGGTCAAACAGGGCTTCCACTATCCAAGCGGCTGCCACGTACCCACAGGTGATCTGGGGCATGCGTGAATCCGCGCTACCGGCAACTTCAGACCCGCTGGTTGATGGAGGGCGCGTGGGTCCTCCCGAACAGGTGTTATGAGACGTTGTGACCCCGCGGGGTTGCCGGTTCAGGTCCTCCTAGGCTGTGTGCATGCGGAGAGGGTTGGCCCTCTGGGCGCTGGTGTGTGCGCTCCTCGCTGTGACCGCACCGAGGGCAGCGGCGACGACGTTGACATGGCAGTCAGGCGCACATATCCCGGGCGTCCTCGACGTGGTCGGCCCGCGCAGCGATGGTCGACTGGTTGTGGCGGCAACTGGCGGGCTCTACCTCTTGGACCCCGCCGGGACGACGACCCGCTTCGCCCCCTCGTACTCGCCGCCGCCAGGCCCGGAGTCGTACATCGCTATCTCGCCCGGGCTGAGCGACGACAATGGCTCCTGTGTGTTCCCCCAGGACTCGGTCGCGGCCTTAGACCTGACTTCCAGTCCACCGGGCATCACCCTCATCACCCCAACTGGTGGGTTGTCCCACCTGGCCAGCATCACTGGGGTATCCGGTCTTTTCGGCATCACCTTCGACGCCACCGGTCAGTTCGGGCATCGCATCCTGGTGGTTGGGTCGGTCCCTGGCGGGGGATCACAGATCTCAGCCATCGACTGTTTCGGTCATGTCAGCACCATCGGTATCGTCAACGTTCCGCTGGAGGGCGGCGTCGCCGTCGCCCCTTCGACGTTCGGCACGTTCGCCGGCCAACTTATCGCGCCGAACGAACTTGACGGTTCGATCTACGCTGTGTCTCCTGCCGGTCGCCTCAGCACGGTTGCCGAGTCCGGCCTTCCGTTTGGACAAGACGTCGGCGTTGAAAGCCTGGGCTTCGTGCCTGCGACCGGCCCTGGCGTTGCATACATGTCCGATCGAGCTACCCCAGGAAGCCCGCACCCCGGGAATGATCAGGTCCTGACGCTGAGCGGGTCCGCATTGGTGTCGGCGGGGGTGCAACCGGGTGAACTTCTGGCCGGAACGGAAGGTGGTGCGACCGTTATCGGAGTTCGTTGCGGCGCGGTGTGTTCGGTGGCGACGATTGTTGCCCTGCCCACGACCGCCCACGGCGAGGGGTCGCTGACCGTGTTGCCGGAGTCTGCACCGGGCTATCGGCTGGCGGGATCCGACGGCGGGGTCTTTAGCTTCGGCAATGCCGGGTTCTTCGGATCGATGGGTGGAACTCGTTTGAACGCCCCGATCGTCGCAGTGGCAAGCGGTCCGGAAGGAGACTATTGGCTGGCGGGATCCGACGGCGGGGTCTTTGGCTTCGGCAATGCCGGGTTCTTCGGATCGATGGGTGGGATGGTTCTCAACGCCGCCATTGTCGGAATCGCGTCGACCGGCGATGGCGCGGGCTACTACCTGGTCGCGCGCGACGGGGGTGTGTTCGCCTTCGGTGACGCAATGTTCCAGGGATCGATGGGAGGAACGCCCCTGAACAGACCGATCGTCGGCATGGACGTCACTCCTGACAATCGGGGCTACTACCTGGTCGCGAGCGACGGCGGTGTGTTCGCCTTCGGTGACGCAACGTTCCAGGGATCCATGGGAGGAACTCCCCTGAACAAACCAATCGTCGGCATGGCGGTGGACGTCGGCACTTCCGGCGGCTACTGGTTGGTCGCGAGCGACGGCGGCGTGTTCTGCTTTGGCGCACCGTTCCTCGGTTCGACCGGCTCACGCCACCTCGTCGCACCGATGGTCGGCATGGCCGCCACCGCGAATGGCCTCGGGTATTACCTTGTCGCCTCCGATGGTGGCGTGTTCGCCTTTCCGGATGCCGAATTCCTCGGCTCGCTGGGCGGAACGCACCTCAATGCGCCCGTCGTCGGCATAGCTTCCAGTGGTTAGGACGGCGAATAGCTTTCAGGCGCCGTACAACCACGATCAGTCCGCACCCAATCCCGAGGGTCAGTAGCCGAGTTCGGTTGGGTAACTAACGGAAGCAGTCTGGGAAGCCGAGTTTTGATGAACATATTGGTGCACCCGTGTCCAGCGAGCGGGTCAAACTCCAGCTTGGCCGTGCGTTCAGAGCCTGGGGTACAGGAGTGGCGGTAACTGAACGCAACCGCGAGTGACCTCGCACGAGGGATGGGCCAACTGGTTGAGCCAAGAGCATCGAATGAAACGCCGCCGCTAACTATGGTGCCTGTGGTTCGAGTTCAAATGGCGGATATTCGTCCGTAAGTAGCAGATAGTAGGTCTGAACACGCAGATACCAGCGCATGACGTTGAGGACGAAAGCTCGCATTCCTTCGGGCCACCGGCCTGTGAAGAGCACAGCGAAGAAAGCGATCACGGTTATGACCGTAGCGGCGATGTCCAGCACAAACAGTGCGATCACTTGCGGAATGACAAGGATGATCCGGAAGGCGACGGTGAGGCGGTTGCGTTCAGTGAGCTGGGGTTGGAACTCGACTCGCACACGGGGGTCCCCACCGCTGTCCGTCGGCGTCATTTCGAAGGCGAAGGGCGGGTATTCCTCGCACATGAAGAGAAAGAAAGCATACGTACGGAGTTCATATCGCATATACATCGCTTGGATGTTGGCGAAGCTCTCCGGGAGTTCCCCTGTAAAGAGGACCACAAACCAAGAAATGACGGCCACTACCTGGGAGAGGATCCGCAATCCGTACAGAATCACGAAATGCGGGATGGCCAGCAGCCAGTTGACGACGGGTCGCCAGTTGGCGACCTTCTCCGGGGCGTCGAAACCGAATGTAGCTGGGTAGGAGGAGTTCATATCGTGCATGGGCGCCTCCTGAGGTCGCGTACGGGTCAACGCTAGCTGGTGGGACCCGATGCCGCTTAGATCTTGCTTCCCGGACCCGAACCGGAGTCGCAATCTGCGATCGTTAGCCGCATCCGCTGGTACGAGGAACGTTTCGGAAGTGCCAGTCAAAGGCAACTTAGTGGTCGGCTCGCACTCGTCCCTCGATGACGCACCCACAGTCGGCGAAGGGGGGCAGGAGCCGGGGGGCCAGTCATGGAAGACGCCATACACAGCGCCTCGAACGCGTCGGTTTCAGCCTCCTCCGACGTCTGATGCAAGAGGCGCCACCGAGCAATACCTACTCGGCAGCCGTGAAGTGTCCGACCCATCAGCCGGCTCAGCAGAGACGGTTCAGACCTACACGTGGATTGGCCCAGCCGTCGGCGACCAGATGTCGAATCCGTGGTGGTGCGGCCCCGACAATCACGTGATCCGTCCGGCCCATAGGGGCGGGGAGACGGAAGGGAGGCGAGAGGTGCGCCCAGCCGTGGTCAGCCCTGTTGCCGATCTGGACTCGGCGCAGGAGCCTAAAGCAGCTGTCGAAGCGGGAAGTTGCCAGGCTGGGTGAGCAGAGCACATCCGGCCAGCGCCAGCCACGGCACGATGGTCCGCCGATCGCCCTTCCCCTGGAGATGGCGAAGTGACAGAAGGAGAACGGCGGCAATGATCAGGAGCGGAACGAGATTCCTCAGTTCGTTTTCCAGTGCGTCACTGCGAGGGACAACGCTGATAAGCGAAACCTCGACCAACCATGCGACGAGCGAGTTGCGAATGCGGCCGCCAACGATATCGACCAAGACAAGTGACACTGCGAGCGCCATGTCGTAGTAACCGAACAGTCTGACCTCGAAGAGGAGGCGAAGACCACCGAGAAAGCCGCTACAGACATCAGTGCAGCCATCCCACTGAGGGATCAAGCCTACGGCCGCTCGTTCACCTCGATTGAGGCCCGTGGCCGGTTGGTTGACTCATGTTGTGCCTGAGTTGTGAGGGCCGGGTCCGAATGGCCCTAACCCACATCGGCTGCGGTCGCCAGAATCATCCTCTGGGGGTCGAACGCTCAGCACGGTAGATCGGATTGCTGCGGTCCATGTGTCGGAGCCAATTGGCGGAGGTTGAGACGATGTGGTGGCGGTTCCTGCGGGCTCTCGCAGCGTTGGTCACCCTTTGTTCGATTGGGATTGTCCTATCGAGCACTGCGATTGGCGCTGCCACTGGTCGCCCCTCGATTGCAGGCGTGAGTCCGATCACCTCCGGCAGTTCTGCCGCGCATGTTGGGTCGGTAGATGGACCCTCGCCCTTTGGACCCTCCCCGGTGCAATGGGTAAGCGGACAACGTCCGCACGTCATCGGAAGTACGGGTAGCAGTGCAGCTGGAAACGGAACTCTCGAATCCATCGCCAGCACGAACTGGGCGGGCTGGATTGCCAGCGGCACAACCTTCACTGGCGTAGGGGCCCATTGGACTGTCCCTTCGGTCGTCCCGTCCCCGGCGCCCGAATACTCCTCGGAGTGGGTAGGCATCGACGGCGTGCTTGAGGCTGACCTCATCCAGACCGGAACGAGCCAGGACACGCCGAGCGCCAGTACGTCCTCTCCGTATTTCGCCTGGTTCGAACTCCTTCCCGCCGCCCCCATGGTGATCGATGCTCCCGTTGTACCAGGCGACGTCATGCTTGCAACGATCACTGAGGTCTCGCCAGGTAGCTGGACGATCTCCATCGAGGACCAGACGCAGAGTTGGATCTACACGAATACGTTCTCGTACTCCATTTCGGCGCAAACAGCCGAGTGGATCGAAGAAGCCCCATCCGTGGGTGGTGCACAGTCGACGTTGGCAGACTTCGGGTCGAGCACCTTCTCTTCCCTTGGTGTGAGTGGTGCAGATACGTCTGCGGTCGGCCTGACGGAAGTCGACATGACGATTCCCTCTGGGACGATCATCGCCTATCCGACCCCAGTTGCCTCAGGCTCATTCTCAGCCCTCTATGGCACCCCACAGCCCAGCGTCGCCTCCGTCAGCCCAGCGTCGGGGAGTGCCGCTGGCGGTACGATCGTCACGATTCAAGGCAAGTACCTCTATGGGGCGACTGCAGTTACTTTCGGAGGGGTGAGAGCCGCTGGTTACATCAATGGCGACGGCTCGCTCTCGGTGTCTGCGCCCCCTGAAGGTCCTGGCACAGTTGACGTGGTCGTCACCACGCCCGGGGGTTCAAGCCCGGCTGTTGGGGCCGACAAGTTCACATACGTGGCGCCGTCATCCCCCGTCAACACCTCGCCAACGAGCACCCACGGCTACTGGCTTGTTGGTTCAGATGGAGGGATCTTTACCTTCGGCTCGGCGCAGTTCTATGGCTCGACCGGGTCGCTCCATCTTCAGCGCCCCGTTGTGGGCATCGTGCCGACGGCGACCAAGGGTGGTTATTGGCTCGACGCCTCCGACGGTGGAGTGTTCGCCTTCAATGCCGGCTTCTACGGCTCAATCCCGGGCTTGGGACTCCACCCTGCAGGCTCGGGCATGGCGAACTCGCTCGACGCTCCCATCGTGGGGATGGTGCCCTCCGCTGATGGCGGTGGCTACTTCATGGTGGCTTCCGACGGAGGGGTCTTTGCCTTCGGTGATGCCCGCTTCGCTGGGTCCTGCCCGGGCATCGGCGGCTGTGGTGGTGCTGCCGTTGCAGTGGCACCCGATGCCTCGGGCAACGGCTACTGGTTGGCGACCGCCACGGGCAACGTCTATACGTTCGGAAACGCCCCCTATTTCGGTGCCCCGGGTTTGCAGGCATCCCCGTTCACCTCGATGGTGCGCACGCCCGACGGAAAGGGCTACTGGCTCCTCGACGCCGCCGGTCAGGTCTTCGCCTACGGGGATGCGGCGAATCTGGGCGGACCAACGGGTTCGATTGGAGGCCTGAATTCGGCTTCGGCCATCTTCGCGACCTCCGACGGCGGGGGTTACTGGGTGGCTACTGCTGACGGCTCGATCTACAACTATGGAGATGCCCCCAACGACGGCTCGATGGCGGGCACACACCTGAACGGGTCGATCATCGCAGGGACGGGATGGTAGTGCAGGCCGAGACGTCTCTGTCATCTTGAAATGTTCGCGTAGCCCCAGCGAGTCCCCCCGTTTCCTCAGCCAAGTCGCTGCCATTCCCCGGCCAGCTCCTAAAGGTCATCGAAGCCAATACCTTCTCGGCTGGACCTGACCTGCGCATAGCCGACAACGCGGCAAGCACGTTGTAGGTGTCGACATCCAGCGGGATGAAGGTGCCGTTGGACTCTTCGGTGGGTGAGGCCAAGGTGCCCTACCTCGACTACCGCCCTCACCGCATCAAGGCTCGGGCACCACTGTCTGGTATGGACCCACCTCGGGAATCGTTTCCGTGTTGGCAAAGCAGTCGAGCCGCCGGAACCTTGGTTCAGAATGCCACCGATCCGGTGTGGATTCAGGCGATCTGGGGCAGACTGGCATCGGTGGATGTGAGCGAACGCGACCGTTTGGCAGCGCGCCCTCTCGCTCTGCAGCGTTCGAAATTGTTCGATCAGCAAGCCGAGGCATATGACCGGGTCCGGCCAACCTATCCCGATGCGGTGATTGACGAGCTGCTCGGTCCGGTGCCTGCGGGCCTGGACGTTCTCGACGTGGGTTGTGGGACCGGCATTGCTTCACGGCAGATTGCTCAGCGTGGCGCCAAAGTGCTGGGGGTGGAACTCGCTCCGCGAATGGCGGAGATCGCCCGCGGTCATGGGGTCGATGTCGAGACAGCGGCCTTCGAGGCCTGGGGTGCCGCTGGTCGCACTTTCGACCGGGTGACTTCGGCACAGGCCTGGCATTGGCTCGACCTCCCTATGGCCACCGCCAAAGCAGCCTCTGTGCTGCGGCCGGGCGGCAAGCTCTGTCTGATCTGGAACGCGGGGTGTCAGCCCGACGACCTGGCCGATGCTCTCGAGGAGGTGTACGCAAGAATCGTGCCGCCCGGCGGTCACCTTGTGTTCCGGGGTACGCGGCCAGCCGGTCATCCGACGTGAAGACCGGACTCGACTCGGAGATCGACGCCATCTCAGCGGTGCCCGACTTCGGTGCGCCGACAGAGAAGTGGTTCCCCTGGACGCGGGTCTACCAGCGGGATGAGTGGCTGGACCAGCTCGTGTCACGGAGCGATCACACCGCTCTCGACCAAGCAATCCAAGACCGTCTGTTCGACGCCATCGGCGCGGCCATCGACGATCACGGCGGCTCGTTCGTCATGAACTTCGAAACCGTCCTGATCACCGCGACTCGCCTGGGGTAGCCCTGGGCCGCGGTCTGGAGCGGGCACCCCGACCCGGTGTGATCGGGTACGCCCATGTAGGGCATCTCCTGTATCTGCTCGATGACGTTGGTCGCTACAGCCCTGTCTTTTCGGAGGACATCGCGCTTGACAACCGTGCGGCCTGCGATTTGGTTAGGCCGGAGATCTGCCCCCTACCTTGATAGCTGGTGAACGAGCTTTGGGTGGGTTCGACCAGCGGTGTCGAGTACACCTTCCCACCCAGCTCGACGGCGATTTGCTGATGAAAGTTCTCAAATGCCACCTTGTCCATGAGGGCGGAACCAGCCGTGGTGAGCGTGTAGTTGACGACCCACAGATCGCCGCCGATGTTCTTGGCCGACGCCGATTTGATGGAAGCAGTTGCCAACCGGGCCGGCCCGAGCACGTAACGCACGTCTCCGGCATGTGATCCCGGCGCCCAGGGGACCAATACCGTCGCAGAGGCAAGCTCATCGGACGAGTTCGTCGATTGGGTGCCTCCCAAGGCCGCATCAAGAGGTATCCGGCTCAGATTCGTTGTGAACCCGGACGAGGAAGTACTGAAGGGCTGAATATTGAGATTCTGAGCCGTCAGCGCGCTCGCAGCGCTGCATGAGGGGGATACCTGCGCACTTTGGCCCCTTTCGGCAGGTTCGTAGGGGGGTGCCTCGCAGAGGATTGGTCGAACGTACACCGGCGCCAGGTGGTGCCTAGCAGCAACACGTTCAGGGCTTGAATGCGACGTGCCGTCGGTATGGCTGCCCCACGCCGCAACAGCGGCGACGATGAGGGCTGCAAGCAGGACCGCCACGAGGCCGAGAACGACGCCGATCCGCAAGTGGCGCCGCCGCCGATGCCGTCGAGCTTCGGGAATCAGAACCTCGGTCGGCGGCGGGTGAGCCATGTCAGCCTCGGTCTTCATGGTGCTACTATCTCTATCATTATGATCCATGTCAAGGTCGATCGGGACGAGGACCTCGCTCTGCACGACCAGGTGGCCGCAGAGATCCGGCGCGCCATCGCTGACGGAGAGGCAAGTCCGGGCGAGCGTCTGCCACCCGCCAAGGACCTCGCAGCGGTCCTGGGGGTGAACTCAAATACGGTCTTGCGCGCCCTAAGGCTGCTGCGCGACGAGGGCCTCCTGGAATTTCGCCGAGGGAGAGGCGTAACGGTGGCTGGCACGCCGGAGCAAGGTGCCGTGTTAAGTCGCGCCCGCGAACTGGTCGATTTCGCGCGTCGCCAGGGCTACCGACGCGACGAGGTCATCGAGATGATCGCAGGTTTGCCGTAGAGGGTCCGCCCAGTTCCCGCAGAAGGTCCATCGTTCCGAACCGATTGTTAGGGCAGGGCTTCGGCGACTAAACGAGCCTCTTCGGCCCAGGGTTGGCAGACTAACGGCATGGGCGTCCAACCCACCACCAGCTATACGTCTGGGGCAGAAGACAGCCAGATCGCATACCAGGTGATCGGCGAGGGCACATTTGATCTCGTGTTCCTCACAGGTTCGCTAAGCCATGTGGATGTTCGCTGGGAGAACCCAGCGACGGTGCGCTTTTTGGAACGCTTGGCTTCGTTCAGTCGCCTCATCCTCTTCGACCGTCGGGGAGTCGGTGCGTCAGATCGGCTTCCAGCCGGAAAGATCCCAACGTGGGAGGGATGGACAGAGGATCTCGCGACCGTTCTCGATGCCGTGGGTTCGCAGAGCGCTGCGCTGTGTGGAGTCGCTGACGGGGCACCCATGGCCATCACGTACGCGGCAGCGCATCCAGACCGAATAAGGGCTCTTGTGTTGTTCAATGCGGCCGTGTCGCGCCTGAACGCTACGGACGACTCTTTAGAAATCACCGAAGACGTAGTGGATTTCATCGTCGACTTCCGGGCCAAGACCTGGGGCACCGAAGAGTACGCAAGGGCCATCGCGCGCCGAGCATGAACGGTGACCCAGGCCAACTCGCTTGGCTGGCCAAATACATGCGCGCAACCGCCACTCCGCGCAGCGCCGCGGAGCAGATGAGGGCCGAGTTCGGGATGGATGTTCGATCCGTGTTACCAGTGGTACGGGTCCCCACGCTCGTCCTTCATCGGCGCGACCTTCTTGTGCCGGCCGTTGGAGCGGGACGCTTTCTGGCCGAACACATCCCACGAGCTCGATTCGTTGAAGTCCCCGGTGAGGACACGCCGCCCCAATCGCAACACGCGGGCTTGATCCTCGACACAATCCAAGAATCTCTCATAGGGACGCGTCCAGTAGCGATCGACGACCGGTATTTCTCTACCGTTATGTTCACGGACATCGTGGGTTCCACCCGCCTTGCCGCAAAGCACGGAGATCGAGCCTGGCATGATCGTCTCGATGCCCATGACGCGATGGTGCGTCGTGAACTTGCTGCATTCCGAGGACACGAAATCAAGACGACCGGTGACGGGTTCCTGGCGACGTTCGACGGACCTGGAAGAGCCATTCAATGTGCAGGTGCGATCCGTGGTGGCGCGCAAAGCCTTGGAATCAAGATACGCATCGGACTTCATGCTGGAGAGATCGAGGGTCGTGGCAGCGACATCGGCGGCATGGCGGTCAACATCGGTGCCCGCGTTGCGGCGTTGGCGGGACCAGACGAGATCCTTGCTTCTAGGACCGTCGCTGACCTGGTCGTTGGCTCGGAGATCGGGTTTGCCAATAGGGGCGAATATGAACTCAAAGGTGTGCCCGGTCGGTGGCAACTATTTTCCGTTGGATGCTGAAGGGAGCAGTCGAGGGGAGTGGACCCTGGCCAACGACGCGGGCATTCACCGCCCTCAGCGGCGGATCCTTGGTGCGTGGATCCGGACGAACTGCTGGCCGAGGCGGAGGCCACGGCATTCCGCGGATGGGACTTCTCCGAGTTGGGGGACCGGTTGGTACTGGAGCCGCCGCACTGGGACTTTGCGGAGATCGTCGCGAATGCGGCGGCAGGCGCCGCAACCATGTTGGATATGGGGACCGGCGGTGGTGAGTGGCTGTCATCGCTGAGCGCTCGGGCGCCTCTCACCGTGGCGACCGAGAGCTGGCAACCGAATGTTGGGGTCGCAGCCGCCAGGCTGAGCGCCTTGGGCGTGCCCGTGGTCTACACAGAGAGTGCACCAGACAACCACCACCAAGAGTCGGGCGATCCGGCGGGCCAGCTGCCCTTCCGCACCAGGGCGTTCGATCTGGTTACCAGTCGTCACGAAAGCTTCCGGGCCGACGAGGTGACTCGGGTGCTGCGTCCTGAGGGCATATTCCTCACCCAACAAGCGCAATCGGGTTCCAGAGAGTTCCACCAGTTGCTCGGTAGCAGGCCTCCCGACCTTCACGAGTTCGAGCTCGATATGGCCGTGGCCCAACTTCGTGACGCAGGTCTGAGCATCGACGAAGCCGATGTTGGGATCGCGACCACTGTCTTTGCCGACATCGGCGCCCTCGCGTGGTACCTGCGATCAGTGCCCTGGGCCGTCCCCGGCTTCACAGTGAGCGCGTACCGGCAGGCGCTCCTACGCCTTCACGATGGTCCGATTCGGGTTCGCTCCCAGCGGTTCTGGCTGCGAGTCCACAAGTAGGCGCCTGCCCGGCCTCCTAGGGCACTACGGCGCCGTAGCCTCAGCACCACGGGACGACAGCGGCGATCCATCAAAGGTGGCCTCGTATTACCAGGACGAGACACCTGGTAGACCAGACGCGTCCAGTATTGAAAGGAGGCTCCGTGCCCAAATACATGGTGCTCTACCGGTCAGAAGTTCCCGCGCACGAGCAGATGGCAGGTTCCGATCCCGAAGCCACCCAAGCAGAGATGGAGCGGTGGATGCACTGGGCCGGCCGAGTTGGCAATGCGATGGCCGACATGGGAGCTCCGGTGGCAAGTGTCGTGGCCGTCACAGGGTCGGGGGCGAGCGCCGATGCAACGAACCCGCTCATTTGCGGGTTCTCCATTTTGGAAGCCGATTCAGCCGACGCAGCCAAGAAGCTGCTCGACGATCATCCTCATTTCCATGCGGGGGGCAACCCATCGATCGAGGTGCTTGAGTACCTGCCCATCCCCGGTATGTAGCGTTCGCTCTGACTCTCGGGAGGAATGGGCGAACGCGTGAGCCCTCCTGTCTCTTTCCCGGTTCGGGGTCCCACGCAACGGCATTTCAGATGACATCCGTTTCGGGAGAGATGCAACGCAACCCGTGTCATTCGTTGGGCACTTATCTACCCTGGGCGGATCTAGTCCCGGATGACAGAGAGGAAACTGTGACCACACTCAAGAACCGGCCGAATGCCGCACTCCTTGTCGTCGATGTGCAGAAGGGGGTGGTCACCGGGAACTACGAGCGCGACATCGTGGTGGCGAATATCGTGCGCATTGTTGAGAAAGCACGCAGTGAGCAGATACCTATCATCTGGGTCCAGGACTCCGGCGAGTCGCGTGCCCCAGGCAGCGACCCCTGGAAGATCGTCCCCGAACTGACTCCGATCGACATCGAGCCGCATGTCGACAAGAAGTACGGCGACTCATTCGAGGACACCATCCTCGAATCTGTGCTGTCGGGCCTCGGAATCGGAAGACTTTTCGTCGTGGGCGCACAAACCGATGCTTGCATCCGCTCCACACTCCACGGCGCGTTCGTAAGGGGTTACGACACGACACTCGTCAGCGATGCTCACACGACGGAGGACCAGACTGCTTGGGGGGCACCGCCCCCAGACCAGGTCATCGCCCACACGAACTTGTACTGGGCGGACCAGGCAGCACCGGGACGGGCGGCCCAGGTCGTCAAGACCAAGGACCTCGACTTCGGTGTGACACCCTGAAGCCGGGACGTCCCCTGGCGTGCAGATCGCCTAACGCGCGACGTGACGCCCGCGTCCGTCCATTGTTGGGGCACCCTCATGTCCCACAGACCTTGCCGTATAAGGGCTCTAGGTCTTTCGACCTATGGGATCGATCTATGTCCTGCCTTATTCTCAGATGGTGCGGGGGAACAAGGTTGTTGCGTCTCTAGTCGGATTGTGCGCGTTCTCGTTGATTGTCGTCACTTCGCCCGCGCTGGCAGCGAGCACGACCGAGTCGACATCTTCAGCGCTGGAGATCTGGTATCAGCACACAGGCCACAGCGTTTTTGAGAGATTCACTGCTGACTACCAACGATTCGAGGAAGTAACTTCGGCCTCAGCGCCGCGTCTTGCACGTCAAGACTGCAACCAGTTCAAACTGGATGTGCTCGCAGCCGCACATGGTCAACTTCCACCCAAGGAGACGTTGGCGGTCGACTATCACTACTACCTCGTCGCAGCGGCCAAGAGCTTTACCGAGTGCGTAACAGGTATCAAAGCGACCGATGCGATGGAGGTGGCCCAGGGAGCCCAAGGCGGTGAACTCGCAGTCCAGGCAGCGGTCTCGATCATCAAGGGGTCAAAAGATGGAACGGTCGTGGCTGTCCCACCTTCGACCACCAACTTGCAGCCGTCCCTTCCTGCGTCATTGGTTGTGCCGCAGTGCTATGCGGACTTCAAGATCCTCCAGGTCGGAATCATGGCGTACGAAGCGCAACACCACGTCTATCCTGTGCCGCCGGCACCATGGAGCGCCTCGACCTACAGCGAAAACTTCGGCCCTTTGCTGAGTTCTAAGGGTGGTGGCCCGTGGCTGAATCAGCAACCAGATCCCACGTACTACGTGATCGAGTATGACCCGTCTGGAAATGTGTGGGTTGACCCTCCCGGACAGTACGACACCAGCTTCAACCCGGCTCGAAGTTCGTTCACGGCCTGCGCCGCCGTTCGGAACTAACTGCCGCACTGCACGATTCCCAGAGCGTCACCATTCGCCCGGATCTACACATTTCGCGATCGGTTCCGCATCGCCAGCCATCGAGGTGAGGAGTCGGAACTGACGAGGGAATCATCCGAACGAGCGCAAACCTGTTCCATTTTGGGGCCTCCCAAGGCTTGACGATCCTCACTTAGGATCCCTCTCATGCGTGTGGCCGCACTCATGATGGTACGTAACGAGGCTGACATTATTTCGGTGAACATCCGATATCACGACAGTATCGGAGTCACGGATTTTTTCATAGTCGATAATGGCTCCTCCGACCGCACACCCAAGATCCTGTCTAGGCTCGCCAGAGATTTCTCGGGCCTGAAGTGGACGAGGGACGACGGTCCTTATCACCAATCGATGATCACGACGGGTCTCGCTCAAGAAGCTCACTCCACTGGGGTCGACTGGGTCGTGCCGATCGATGCCGACGAGTTCTGGTTTTGTGGCGAGTCGGGGCTTCCCAGGGTTCTCAGCGCGTGCAACGCTGCCGCACTTAAGGTCGAACTTGCGACGTTCGTTCAGCATCGGGAGGTGACCAAGCTACGAGAGGACAATCTTCTGTCGATGACACGGCGCATTCGCGTACCGAAGGCTTACCCAGACACGTGGCGTTTGGTGCAGAGCGGCCAAGTTGCATTCGTGGAGATGGCATACCCACCAAAATGGATCAGCCGCTCGTCGGCAAACATTTCAATTGGTATTGGAAACCATGCCATTGACGGCATCGATGGATCTCGCATTTCGACGGACGAGATTCAGTGCTTCCATGCCCCGCTCCGAGCTCGCGCTGTTCTGCACGCCAAGGCAGAACTGGGACGTCGATTGCGAGAGCTCGGGTCAAGCCCGGAGAGGGGTTGGCAAGCGCAGAGGTGGGCGGACCTTGAGGCGAGTGGCCAGCTATCTGCGGACTGGGCAGCGAACTCGTGGCGACTCCTCGGTGATGGCGCAGTCATCGACCCGGCCAATGGTCCCACGCCAGTTGAGGTTGACACTCGTCTCAGTGATGTGGTTCGCCCATTTATTCGTAAGCCAAGACGTGGATTAAGGCGGCCAAAGGGCTGGCGACATTCATAAGATTCTGACGTGACGCTGAGAAGGGCCCTGGGATCCACAATTCTGGGACAACGTTCCCGTTCATCCTGCTCCGGAAGTATTGGCCGTCGCCGCGACTGCCGACAACCACCTGGTGAGCGCGGACATACTGACGAAGGACTTGAGCGTCGGCGCCCGCGTCCGAGCGGAGTGGGCGTTGCCCATGACTCGCTTCGTCCTCGCCATCGTGATCGCCACCGCGCTGGCTATGTGGTGGTTGGAGCGGTTCCACGTTGTTGCCAAACAACCTTTGTGGTTGCTGGTCGCCGCCCTGGGGGTGGGCTACCTCTTGTCGTGGACTGTCCACCTGGTCTACTCGGCCGCACCATCGCGGGGGCGGCTGCAGCTTCGTATCGCCGTGCAGGTAGCGGTCGCAACGACGCTCATGTATCTCACCGGATGGGGGCCAGCGTTGGCCTTGGGATATGTGTTCATAGCCCGCGACAATCTGACGGTGGCCCGGGGGTTCTCTTGGCGAGTGATCGCCGCGTGGGTGGCGGCTGGGCTGACCGTCGGCGAGCTGACCGTCAGACTGGGCTGGGCGCCGAGCTTCCTGCTGGGGCCTGACCAGTACGGCTTAGCGGCACTGTCTGCTCTCGCCTGTCTTTTCGTGATCGGATTGTTGGGTGTCAGCGCCGAACACTTGGCCGCGGCGCAGGGATCCGTCCGGCGCTCCGAGGAGCGGCTGCGCAGGACCCTCGAGACGGCCAACGACGCCTACCTGGAATTCGACGACATCGGGATGGTCATGGACTGGAACTCCCAGGCCGAAGAGATCTTCGGATGGAAGCGGGACGAGGCGATCGGGCGGACCGGCGAGGAGCTGATGATCCCCGAAGACGCGCGCGACAGCGATGCCAACCGCCGCGGCCTGGCCGAGCTGGCTACGTCCGACGAAACGTCGTTGCTAGGCCGGCATTTCGAATTCGAAGCACAGCACCGCAATGGACATCGGTTCCCCATCGACCTCGCCATTTGGCGGACCCGGGACTCCGAGGGAGTGAGATTCCACGCATTCGCCCACGACATCACCAATCGCAAGCGGGCCGAGCTGGCTCTGCGCAAGTCCCAGGAAGACTTTCGTATGCTGTTCGCGCACCATCCCCACCCCATGTGGGTCTACGACAGCGACACTTTGCGCTTCGTCGAAGTCAACGAGGCTGCCCTCGCTCACTACGGTTACAGTCGCGACGAGTTCCTCTCTATAACCATTGAGCAGATCCGGCTCCACGAGGACGCCACCATCCTGGCTGCCCATCTCGCGGAAGGTCGGGAGGATCTGGAGCATTCAGGCACCTGGCGCCACCGTACCAAGGCTGGGTCGCTGATCGACGTCGACATTGCATCGCACCGCTTGAACTTCAACGGGCGCGACTGCGTCCTGGTGATGGCCCAGGACGTTTCAGAGCGGCGCCGCTTGGAGGACCAGCTGCGGCATCAGGCGCTGCACGACGCGCTTACAGGGCTGCCCAACCGCGCTTTTCTGCTCGACCGCGCCGCGCTCCTATTGGCACAGGCTCGCAGAGCCAGTACCCCCATGGCGGTGCTGTTCTTGGACATTGACAATTTCAAGGAGGTCAACGACTCCCTGGGTCACATCGTCGGCGACGAGTTGCTCCAGGCGGTCGCAACAAGGCTCTACACCGCGCTGCGCGAGGCCGATACGGTGGGCAGGATCGGCGGTGACGAATTCGTCGTCCTGGTAGGTGGTTCGTCCCTAGAAGGCGGCGCCGAGGTCGTCGCCGAACACCTCCTCGAGGTCATTCGAACGACACCGTTCTACCTCGGTGGGCGCAACGTGACCGTGACCGCCTCCATCGGGATCGCCCTCGGCGAGACAGACGAGGCCCCCGACCTGCTGCGCAACGCTGACGTGGCGCTGTACCAGGCCAAGGCGCGCGGCAAGAACTGCGCCGCCGTCTTCCTCCCCGAAATGCAGTCGGCGGTCAACGAACGGCTCGAGATGGCCATCGACCTCCACGCCGCACTGCGCAACGATCAGTTCGAGCTGCACTACCAGCCCGTGGTCGACCTCAGTGATCTCCAGCTCCGGGGAGTCGAAGCGCTCCTCCGGTGGCGCCATCCGCACCTTGGCTGGGTCTCGCCAGACCGGTTCATCCCCCTGGCCGAAGAGACCGGCCTCATCGATGAGATCGGCCGATGGGTGCTGAACCGGGCTTGCCATGACGCGGCCGCCTGGCGTCGCACGAATCCAGCGGTCACGGTGTCAGTCAACGTCTCCGCCGTCCAGTTAGCCACCGACCGCTTTGTGGACGAGGTACGTGACGCGCTGCACTCGAGCGAACTCGATCCCGATGGGTTGGTGCTCGAGATCACCGAGTCGGTTCTCATGGTGGACGCCAACGCGACGGTGCGCCGACTGCAGCAGCTCAAGGCGATCGGGGTGCGGCTGGCCATTGACGACTTCGGTACCGGCTTCTCCTCTCTCAGCTACCTCCGCCAGTTTCCGGTCGACGTGCTGAAGATTGATCGCTCGTTCATGTCAACGGTGACGACCTCGGTGCAGAGCGCCGCGCTCGTGCACACGCTGATTCGGCTCGGCGGGGCGCTTGGTCTCGACGTCATCGCCGAGGGCATCGAGCACCCCGATCAGCTGCAGGCGATGCAGGAGGCCGAATGCCACCGGGCGCAAGGCTTCCTTTTCGCCCAGGCGGTCCCGAAGGAACGCATCGACGATATCTTGCGTTCGGGCAGTGTCGAGGGGCACGCGGTCTCCGCCGATGCGGAAGAGGGTGGCACGGTGGAGGCCTCGCTGGCGTCCCCCTGAGCCGTCTCGGCGCCCCACGGCCAGCGTGAGTGCGCCATCATGCGAATGCCCGGCTCGGCGGCGATCGCCCTCGGCGCCGGCAGGGTAGTTAGTTGTGGCCCGTTCACCCAGATGCGACCCGCGTTGCGCTGGTGAATAGGCCCGCTCGTTTTCCCCTGAATTACAGCCGACAGCAGGGGTTCGGCTTCCTCGGCGCCCACCTGTTCACGAGGAGACGGCCCCTTGATCGCGGGACGACGTCGCGGGTCGAGCGGCGTCGGAACGGAACACCTCGGGATTGCCAGGACGGAATGCTTCGGCAGCAGACAACATCCTTATTCTGAATCGATTGCTGAACTCTGCGATCCGTTCGACACCCACTGTTTCCGTGGCCCTCGCCGCGACCTCAGCCCAGTTGATCTCACGCGGTGGCCGGGGGAGAGCTCTCACAGTGAGGGACTATACGACGCGGCACCCTTCGCGTTCATTGGACCGGAGAGTTGTGAGAACTTGGTCAGCTGGGTCGGCTGGATCGGAGCCCGACAACTTCTAAACCTGCGGTCGAGGTTTAGTCCAGGTGGGCTCCGAGCTCGCTGAGCGAAAGATGCCGACCGAGGATGATGCCTCTCCCGACCCAGCCCAGCAGGCGCTGGAGCCGATGGGGCACCTTCGCCAGATCACGAGAGCCATGCGACCGGTTTGCGAAGACGGTGGACGGATCCATGATGGTCTTGACCATTTGGCCTCGTCTCTCCCAGGATACGCGGCCTGCACCAAGCCTGAGGCGAGACTGTCGACCTGGTTCATTGTCTCGACCCGAAGCAGCCCGATGGAATCGAGATTGGACAATGCCGAGATAGGAGGTGGTCATGAGGGGCTTTCCAGGGTGGTTCCAAGACCCCACCGGTCGTCATCCGGAGCGGTACTTTGATGACAACGGCCTCCCGACGCAGCTGGTGCGAAGCAACGGTGTTGAGTTCCTAGATGTCGGACCAAGCGTCAGCGCGGATGCGACAATCGCCGCCCCCCCTTCACCGATCCCTCTAGCTTCGTACCGAGAATCGGCGAGAGACCAATATCACTGGCCGAGAACGAGCGGTCCCCCGGAGCCCTCTGCACCGCCGGCCGCGCCGACCTTCGAGATACGGAACCGCATTTGGGGGATGCTGGTTGTCGTTTGCCTTTTGGTGATCTTGTTGTCCGCTGCGATCGTCGTTGCGTTTCAGCAACACCAGGATGCAGATCGCTGGCAAACCAGATATCACTCTGAAGTGGCGAGGTATCAAACCGAGGTTCGTAAGAACGTGAACCTGTACGCGGACCTGGTCACAACGCTGCAACAGCTCTCTGCCGTGACGAATCAAAAGAACAAACCGTGAGGGAGGTTGAGGCAGCGCGTAGGTGGCGAGCATCGCATTCCCCTGTGCGGTCCGTTGCCGCGGGCGAAGGAAAAGAGGACGTCGCAGCGAGCTGCGAAACGAACCGTCTCCCTACAGCAGCAGGGCTACCACAAGCCGGCTCTGCAGGGTCGCACTTCGCGGGCAGAAAGCCGAGCTCCGTTGCGAGGGCACCAGCAATCGTTCGGCTCCTGGTCATGGCCGCCGACGTGTTGGCGAGCGGCCGACAGTGGGCGGTCCATGCAGGTCGCCGCTCAGCGCCGCGTGATCGTCACGTGACCGTTAGTCGAACGTGACGGGACACGCTTTGATCGTCCCAGGTGCCCTGGCTACGTTCCAAAGCGATGCCGAGCGCCCACCACCAACCAGAAATTTACCGATCCGCCGATGGTTTGTGGGTTGTTCGATGCTGAGATTGCGAGAGACGGCGCGACGAGCCCCTTCCCATTGGCCTGGGGACCCGATCTCCAATCGTCAGAGGCTGAGATGATTCTGCTCAACCACAGGAAGCAGGCCGCTTAGCTTAGAGGCCGGTGGCAATAGCGAGGCCCAGGCCTTTCGGGTGGCAAAAGAGAGCGGGCGAGGCCGTCGATCGCAGAGGGGCGAGATGCGCCTTTCTCCTCGAAAAACGAGAGGCTCCAGTGCTGGTCGTTGCCGAGCGCATCACGAGAGGCACCAGGCATCGTCGGACCGAAAACGAGGATGGTGCACCAGGGCATGAAGTAATTGGGTTTTCTGCCGGCATCAGGGGCAAATCACCGCACGCCCGGGACCAACAAGATGCCTCATTCGGGGGCTGCCGGAAGTCGAACACCGTCGACGGCGGAGGGCTTGCCCTTTTGGGGCCTACCTGACTGAGTGTCAGTAAATGGTTATATTCCCGCTACCGGAGGCATCGCCTCCCGGATGGGACCGGACTGAGTCGGGGGGATCGACATGGAGTTCAAGGGGCAGGAGCGGGGCCGTACGAACGGAGCGGATGCGACGTCGAGGGGTCGCCGGCGAGGGATGCACCGGAACGTGGTTGCCCTTGGGGTCGCCGGGGCTCTCGTGACCCCGTTGGGCCAGGCGCTGTCGACGGGTGAGCCTGCCGGCGCCTCGTCCTCCAACATCAACCCCAACGGGGTGCTGAAGTACGGGTTCGACCTCAACAACGAGTTCAGCAACGATTTCGCACCGGCGACTGAGCAGAACGACTGCTCGTACACGGTCACCGCCAACATCTACCAGTCGATGACAACGCCCGGGAACACCGCCATCGGAGGGGGAGTGGCCCAGAGCTGGACTATCTCCAACAACGGATCCACCGTCACCTTCCATATCCGGCCGGGCCTCGATTTCTCCAACGGCCAACCGGTGACATCGGCGGACGTAGCGGCCAGCCTGAACCACACCAAGACGAGTCCCCTGCGATCGTCGCTGTTCGCGATCTCCAACATCCAGACGCCCGATCCCTCAACCGTGGTAGTCAACCTGAGCAAGCCGACAGCCGGCGATTTCCTGTGGGCGATGACCTACGTCGACGGCCAGATCTATCCGGCCAACGCCATCTCGTCGCAGTCGAGCCAGCCGGTAGGCGCCGGGCCTTACGTGCTGAAGAACTACCGGCAGGGGTCGTCTATCGTGCTCGCCAAGAATCCCAAGTACTGGGACTCGAGTGCTTATCCGCTCGGGGGTGTGGACTTCACCCAGGTGACGCAGGGGCCTGAGGCCGCCACCGCGCTCACGTCTGGCGCGGTCGACATGATCGAAGTCGAGCCGGAGAACTACCCGCAGCTGAAGGGCGACTCCAATATCGGGATATCGGTCACCAAGTCCTACGACTACATGTCCATCGAGCTCCGCCAGAACACGGGGCCGTTCGCCAACGAGAAGGTTCGGGCCGCCCTCGAGTATGCCGTAGACCGTCCGGCCGTGAACAAGGTCGTCTTCGACGGGCTTGGTGAGCCAGCGTACCAGGCGGTCCCTTCGTGGTCGCCGGGCTACTCGAAGTCGCTCGGCACCTTTGATGCCTACAACCCGTCAAAGGCGAAGAACATGCTCAAGGCGGCCGGTTACCCGAAGGGCGTGACGTTTACTCTGATCATTCCTGCGGGTGATGCGACGTACGCTCGGGCGGCCGCCCTGATCCAGCAGGAACTGACTGCGTCTGGGTTCACGGCCAACCTGCAACAGATACCCGGCTCGGACTTCCTTACCGACGTCTACATCAAGAAGCAGGGGGACGCCGTGCTGAGCGAAGAACTCTCCAACGGTGCCGACATCACCAACAGCTTCGAGGCCCTCTTCGAGCCCTCTGGCTTCCCGGCGAACGCGCTCGGTTCGGTGAACCAGCAGCTGACGCCGCTGATCGAACAGGCCAACGCCTCCTTGAGCGCGAGCCTGCAAGGCCCGCTGATGCAGGAGATCGACAAGACAGTGCTGCAGCAGGGGCTCCTTGTCCCGGTGGTGTTCATGCCGTCGATCGTGGCTTACAACAAGAACCGTGTCGGTGGGAACGTGCTCGCGCCGATCGGGCAGTGCCGCTCGAACCTCGCTGGCATCTACATAAAGAAGTAGCCGCCGTCGTGGGCCGCACGAGCTAGTCGTCGTCGGTCGTGTCCAGCGGTGGCTCTCTTCTGACCTTCGTAGCCCGTCGGCTGCTCATCACCGTTCTGCTGTTGTTCCTCATCTCTTTGGGCGTGTACTCGCTCATCCTCATCATCCCCGGCAATCCAGCCGTCGCTCTCGCCGGCGGCACAAAGGCAACCCCTGCGGAGATTGCCAAGATCACCGCGCAGCTACACCTGAACGAAGGGTTCTTCGTCCAATACTGGAATTGGTTGAAGGCGGCGCTTCAGGGAAACTTGGGCAACTCACTGTTCAACAATGAGACGGTGGAGTCGGGCATCGCGGCCCGGTTCCCGATCACGTTGAGCGTGGCGGTCGGAGGCATGATCGTCGCCATTCTGCTCGGCCTCCCCTCGGGTATCGTGTCCGGGCTCCACCAGGGCACCGCCCGCGACCGTCTGGTCACCGTAGGCTCGAGCATCGCCGTGGCCATTCCTGATTTCTGGCTGGCCATGATCCTCGTGATTGTCTTCGCAGTAAAGCTGGGTTGGCTTCCCGCGCTCGGGTACACGCCGTTCACCCAGTCGCCCGCGGAATGGTTCCAGGACCTGCTCCTGCCGTGGCTGGCGCTCGGCATCGGCGGTTCTGCGGTAATCGCACGCCAAGTGCGCGGTGCCCTGATCGACACTTTGGATCAGGACTACATGCGCACCGCAGTGGCCAAGGGCCTAAGCCCACGCATGGTGGTCGGAAAACACGCTCTGAAGAACGCCCTCAGTCCCGCCGTCACGGTCATCGGCATCCAATTCGGTTACCTGCTCGGCGGCACTTTGATCATCGAACAGATCTTCTCCCTGCCAGGGCTGGGCACGTACATCATCCAGGCCATCAACGACAAGGACATCCCGGAAATTCAGGGCGTGGTCCTGGTGGTGGCCACTTCGTTCGTCCTGATCAACCTCTTCGTCGACGTCGTCTATGCCTACCTGAACCCGAAGGTTCGACTGTCGTGAGGGCGCATCGATGAGCACATGGAGCCCGCCCGGCGCCGACGACCCGTTCGTCGGCCTCACCCCGATCCCCGAGACCGGGGACCGTTCTGACGAGCTGCCCGAACGGCGCCCGGGATTCTGGGTCCGGTTCCTCCATCAGCGTTGGGCCATCGCCGGCTTGATCTTTCTCCTGATCGTGATCGTCGCTGCAATCTTCGCTCCGCTGGTGGCGCCCCACCCTCCGGACGCCCAGGACATCAACGCCATCAACGCCGGGCCGTCGTTCTCGCATTGGCTCGGCACCGACGATCTCGGACGCGACATTCTGAGCCGTCTGATTTGGGGCGCTCGCATTTCGTTGCGGGCAGCGTTCGAAATCGTGGGCATCGCCGCTGCGATCGCCATCCCACTCGGCTTGATCGCCGGGTTCTTCCGGGGTGCGGTGGACTCCGTGATCATGCGGGCGATGGACGCCCTCTTCTCCTTCCCGCCACTGATCCTGGCTTTGACGGTGGCCGCGTTGCTCGGCGCCGACGTCAACGACGCATCCATTGCCATCGCCATCGTGTTCGTCCCGAGCTTCGTGAGGTTGCTCCGTGGGGAGGTCATCGCGGTTCGGGAGGAGGCGTATATCGAGTCCGCCCGGAGTCTCGGTGCCACTTCCAAACGCCTCATCGGGCGGCATGTCGTACCCAACGTCGCCTCGCCGATCATCATTCAGCTCGCGCTTGCTCTCGGTTTTGCCCTGCTGACCGAGGCCGGCTTGAGCTTCCTCGGAATCGGCGAACAGCCGCCCACCCCGAGCTGGGGCGGAATGCTGCAGGAGGGGTTTCAGTTCATCAACTCGGCACCCTGGGCGGTGCTCTTCCCCGGGATCGCCATCATGCTGACGGTCTTGGCCTTCAACCTGGTGGCAGACGGCCTGCGGGACTCGCTGGGTCGAGAGCGGCCGTCGGGAAGCGGCCTCGTGGGCGGTGAACGGGAGGGCCGGTGGAGACGCCTGGCACGGCACGGTGCCGCCACGTCCGAGGTGCAGCTGGCCCCCGAGCCCGAGGCCGCTCTCCTCCAGGTCCACGGCCTTCGGATCGAGTTCCTCACTCGACAGGAGTGGCTTCCCGTCATGGAGGACGCCGACTTCGTGGTACATCGAGGGAGGACGCTAGGCCTGGTGGGTGAGAGCGGTTCGGGCAAGACCGTCTCGGCGCTCGCGGTCATGGGACTCCTTCCGGCCCAGGTTTCCCGGGTAGCCGGTTCCATCCGGTTCGAACAGCGAGAGCTCACCAGCCTCGACCAAGCCGGCCTGCGCAAGCTGCGCGGCAACGACATCGCGATGATCTTCCAGGAGCCGATGACGAGTCTGAACCCGGCTTTCACTGTCGGTAACCAGATCGCCGAACAGGTGCGCACGCATTTGGGGATCAGTCGCGCCGTTGCTTGGAAAATCGCCGTCCAGATGCTCGACCGGGTTGAGATCCCCCGCGCCGGCATCCGGGCCGAGGACTACCCGCACGCATTCTCGGGAGGCATGCGCCAGCGCGTCATGATCGCCATGGCGCTGTCGTGCTCGCCGAAGCTCCTGATCGCGGACGAGCCCACCACGGCTCTGGATGTCACGACACAGGCGCAAATCGTCGACCTTCTACACACGCTCCAACGCGAGGAGGACATGGCGATGATCTTCGTCACCCATGACCTCGGCGTGATCGCCGACGTTGCTGACGACGTGGTGGTCATGTACGCCGGTCAGATCGTCGAACACAGGGCCGCAAGGGACCTATTCGCTCTCCCTCGGCACCCGTACACCGAGGCCCTCCTCCACTCCATTCCCCAGCTCACGCCGAGAGGTGAGCCATTGCATTCCATCCCGGGGATGGTGCCACGACCGGATCTCTTCCCAGCAGGCTGCCGGTTTGCGCCGCGTTGCTCCTACGCCCAGGACGCCTGCTCGGCTGCACCCGTACCCATCCGTGCAGCGGCGGGGCCGGTGGGAGACGGTCACGATACCGTCGCATTGGCTCGCTGCGTCAGGCAGGACGAGCTCGTCCTGTCAGGCCCGCCCATCGAGTCCGGGAGTGCAGCCACGGCGAGCCCCGGCGGGGGGACCCTACCCTCGACGCAGGACGGAATGCCCGTGCTCGAGGTGACCGACCTCACCAAGGACTTCCCCCTCCGGAGCGGAGTGCTCCGGAGGATCAGCGGAACGGTCCGTGCGGTCGACGACGTCAGCTTGCGCATCGAGGCCGGTGCGACCCTCGGTCTGGTGGGGGAGAGCGGCTCGGGCAAGTCCACCCTGGCCCGGCTAGTTCTTCGCCTCATCGACCCAACTGCCGGAACAATCGTGGTGGACGGCAAGGACATCAGTTCGCTGCACGGACCTGCACTTCGTCGGCACCGGGAGACGATGCAAATTGTCTTCCAGGACCCCTATTCATCGCTCGACCCCAGGCAGAGCATCGCCGACATCGTCGGCGAGCCCCTGGCCATCCACACCTCGATGAGCCGAACCGAGCGCGAGCAGCGGGTGGTGCAGCTCCTGGACCACGTCGGGCTCGGTTTGCACGTGCTATCTCGCCAACCTCACGAATTTTCCGGCGGGCAGCGCCAGCGGATTGCGATCGCACGGGCGCTGGCGCTGGAGCCTCGGCTGCTCGTGTGTGACGAGCCGGTGAGCTCGCTCGACGTCTCCACCCAGTCCCAGGTGATCAATCTGTTCACAAACTTGCAGCACGAATTGGACGTCGCCTACCTTTTCATTGCCCATGACCTTTCCGTGGTCCGTCACATCAGCGACCGGATCGCTGTTATGTATCTCGGCCAGATCGTCGAGGAGGGCGACGCCGACGAGGTCTACGAGCGACCCACCCATCCGTACACGGCCGCCCTGCTTTCTTCTATCCCCGTGCCGGACCCAACCCGACAGCACGACCGGAAGAGAATCCTTCTGCGGGGCGAAGTCGGGGAGGCGACCAGCGACGGGCAAGGGTGTCGATTCAAAACCCGTTGCCCGTTTGCCATGGAGATATGCGCCCACCTGGAGCCAGAGCCTTATGCCACTCCGACCGGCAGCACGGTTCGCTGTCATCTGCACAGTACCGGTCCGGCGCTGGCCGGCCGAAGCGTCCAACTCCTAGGCGAGCCCTCCGAGTGGAGGGACGCGGGCCGGGCAGGGACGATCGGCTCCTAGAGGTTATCGGCGGCGTCCTTCCGCGGTCCGCGGCCCACCGTCTGCCAAGCTCTCATCAGTGCCGATCCGCCCGAGCGTTGCCTATGACGACAGCGACAACATGCCGGGGATCGATCGCCTACTGGCCCTGACCGACGGGGTCGTAGCGATTGCGCTGACCCTCGATGACGTCGAGCGCCCGACATCGGCGCTCTGTGCGTGGAAGCGTCTAGGTGCTTGCGGTCCTAGTGCGACTGAAGTTCGAGAAACAAGAGGCTTCCCTCTCCCATAAAGCCCAGGCGTCGATAGAAGGGAAAGGAACGAGGGCTTGGATGCACGGACAGGTAGACCAGGCCCTCCCTGCGCGCCACGTCGACCAGCGTCGAAAGCAGGAGATGACCCAGTCCGTGGTTTCGGTGCTCGGAGAGGACGTACACACTCTGAAGATCTCCCGAGCGCCTCCGCCACCTCTCAGGTCCTGGAATCCGTTCGATCACAGCAAGCCAAGCCATGCCGAGGGCTTGACCTTCCGTCTCTACGAGGAAGGGCACATGCGTCCGCTGATGTTCGACAAACCAACTGGCAAAATCGCTTCTGAACTGAAACCAGTCTCCACTTTCTCTCTTCTCGACTGCCCGCCAGACCCACCGCAACCGAGCGAGCACCTCGGCATCGGACAGGTCGGCTCGGCGAGCTGAAGGGTTCACGAATCCAAGTGTCGCACCGATCCGTCGATCTGGGTGGGTGCTCGGTAGCAGGCCACCCGGGCTTTCTGCGGCCTTCTTTGAGTACGCGGCGGCATCTCGATCCAGCCCGACCAACCGGACCCCTCGTGCCGCCGTGGACGATTGCCGGACGTCAGGTCCGTCATCGGCCCGTTCTCGACGGCGAACCTACGGTCGGGGAGTCACTTGCCGAAACCACGCGGCTCGGGTTGCGCGGACGGTGCGCGGGCATTTGAACCCAGAGCTCGTCGCGCTCACCCGGCGACCCAAGCGATGGCCTCTTCCCGTTGGTCCAATGAGAACGTCTTGGTCTCTCCGGGAGTCATCCAGCCGAAGAGTCCGGTGAGTTGCGTCACCCACTCGATGTCGGTGACAACGGCAATGCGCTTCCAGGCCCGCAGGTGCTCAACGCCGATCTTGAGGTCCTGCCAGAGCGCACCGCCCGACATACCTTCGAAGTTGGTCATCACAATCAGGAATCTGACCTCGCCCTTCGCAAAGGCGCGCTCCAAGGCGGGAACCACAACATCGCGGTAATCGGTTGCTGCCAACTTCCCGCTGGCCTGAAATCCAATTACCCCCGCCGGTAGATCGTGCAACTCTTCGATCATGCACCTCACCTCATCTTCGTCGAAGCCAGACTAGGTGTTCTCCCCAACCAGGTTGACCGTAGGGAACGGTCGATTCGCGGCGCCGTCTTGCCCCGGGCCGATAATTCTCTCGCGTGCCCATTGGACCGCCCGACCTCATCGCCAGTCACCTGGCTTCCGTCTGGCAACGCCGGAGTCAGTAGGAGAACTCGATTGCGTCGCGATAGCCGCCATCGGTAACTGGCTTGTAGCCCCGAACCAGCTCGATGAAATCTCGGTGCACAGCTTGCCTGGTCATCCCGCGGCTTTCGTAAAATCGAATGGCGTTGGCGTTGTCCTCTGTCGTGCTGAGCCAAAGGCGGAGCGCGCGTTCGGCAGCGATATGCTTCACGGCTTCGAGAAGGGCCGTTCCGACGCCCTGGTTCTCTTGCAGGCTGTTAATGGTGACGACCTCGCAAGCCTCATCGGCCAGTCGGTAGGTGATAACCCCCAGTCGCTGATCGCCCCGTAGGGCCACGAAGCCGGGAAGTTCGCCAGGATTGTGAGCACCGGAGATACTGACAACCGGAAAGCCCCACGTCCGAGTCATGAACTCCATGAGCCATTGTTGGTCTCGGTCGTCTAGTGGTCGGACTTCCATCGATTCATTGTGCCGCAACGTGGGCTCTTGCGGACGAAGCATCGACATGAGCCTCATCAAGTGTCCGACCATGGTTCTCACGGAGGGCCGATCCGTTGGTTCCGCTCGTCCCGGGCCGAGCACACGGCAGGCCTCGCCCCGGTGCGACGTTGAGGGTCGTGCCCGACCTCGGCCACTTCAGCATCAGCACCCAGGTCGTGCTGACGCTGAACGAACTGCAAGCGGTTCGAACCCCATGTGAGGACTTCAGAACCTGATGGTTCCCATGGCGGCCCGGGGGTCACTGGTTGGCACGATCTCCTTTCCGAGAGGTGCGACCGCGACGGCGGCGAGTTTGAAATTGGCGATTCCGAGAGGTATTCCGATGATCGTCAGACAGAGCAGCAACCCGGAGAACAGATGCGCGATCGCCATCCACAGCCCGACCAGAACAAACCAAAGAACGTTCCCGATGGTTGAAGGCGCGCCAGCATCGGGCCGACGTACAACGGTCCTACCGAAGGGCCATAGAACAAACGCGGCGAGGCGGAAAGCGGCTATTCCGAAGGGGATGGTAATAATCAAGAGACACATCACCAGGCCAGCCAGCGCGTACCCGAGAGCAAGCCACAGACCCGAAAGGATGAGCCATATCAGGTTGAGAATGACCCGCATGTCATTGAGTCTTTCATTGCAGATCTGGCAGTGCGACTGAAGAGCCTGTTCTGGGTATCTGCGAACGGCTGACCACGGGAACGGATACCCGGTGGTCCGAGCAGCCCGAGCCAGCCTGGTATCGGCTTCCGGGTCTCTTCGGACAATGGGATTAAGAAGCAAATTAAAAATCGGCCCATCCCACTACTGGCGACGGTCTCCCTCGCACGGCGCAAGCAGTGAGCCAACGGACAGCGGTTCGGTGCAAAATGGCAGCCATGCCGATACCCACCGGTTCGCTCGACTCTGGCGCCCCATCGACGATCTTGGCGCTCTTCCGCCAGGTTCACCAACAGCTTCGGGACGAACTTCATGGCCTCGACGACGAAACCCTCAACTGGGTACCCATGCCTGGGGCGAACTCCATCGCAACGATCGTCGGACACCTCGTCGGCTCCGAGGCCGAGACACTTCGATGCATTGCTGGCCTGGCTTGCGAGCGAGACCGAGATGCGGAGTTCGCTGGGTCAGGACTAACGGGACCCGACGTCCTACGGTTGCTCGAAGAGGCTGACGACCTGATCGTAGAACTTGAGCCTCGCATCGCTGTCAGTCACCTGAGTGAAGAGCTCCCGCTACCGACGCTCCCGTCTGATGAGGTACGCACCGGTCTCGCGTGGCTGATCGGCAACTACGGGCATGCGCGAGAACACCTCGGTCAGATACAGATCACCCGTCAGATCCATACAGGTGGAATCACTCGGTCAGGGCGCTGGATGCGTGGCTTGTTCGTGTGAATGAAATCCGCTACCCCGAGGCCGCAGGGCAGCACCTCGCCTACAAGGTGCTCGATGGGGCTGACGGTCACGAACTCGTGGTCATCACTCCGGGCGGAACCATCCCCATGCAGATGCTCGAGAGCGACCGCATCGGTGCTCGGTTGATTCGCGGACTTCAAACCATAGGCCGCCTGGTGCTTTTTGACCGACGAGGCATCGGGCGCTCCGACCCGATAGCGGATTGGACCCGACCCCTCGTCGAGCAGTGGTACCGCGCTCACTCCGGCCTTTCGAGCCAGTCCCAAGCGCAGGCCGGGCACCTCAGCCAGTTGCGATGAACAGTTGCCAACGACCGGGAACGCCTTTGAGATCGTGTTCACCCATGTCGGTGAACGTGAGATCCGAACCCGCTACGAGATCTGTCACGGTCCTCGAAACGAGGACTTCGCCGGGTCCGGCAAGCGCCTCGATGCGGGACGCGATGTTTACCCCAAGTCCTGATACGTCCTGCCCTCGGAGTTCGACCTCGCCCGTATGCACTCCGGCACGGACCTCGACGCCAAGTGCACGAGCCCCCTCGCTGATCGACTGAGCGCACCGCACCGAGCGCGCCGGGCCGTCGAAGGTGGCCAGGATTCCATCACCGGTGGTCTTCACGACGCGGCCGCCGTGACGCGACACCTGGCTCATGGCGAGGGCATCGTGCTGGTCCAACAGCGCGCTCCACGCCTTGTCCCCAAGTTCGGCGCCCTGGCGCGTGGAATCCACGATGTCGGTGAACAAAACCGTGGCGAGTACGCGGTTGGGCTCGGCCACCGGGCGGGCGCCCGTCAAGAATTCCTGAGTTTCCTCGACGATACGGTCGGTGCCCTCGGTCCACCAGAAGTGGTCGGTTCCGGCAAGTTCGATAAACCGGGCGCCACCGATGTGGTCGGCCAAATACCGCCCGAGCGCGATAGGAATCATGCGGTCATCGGTCCGGTGCATCACCAGGGTCGGGGTGTCGACCAAGGGAAGCGCGGCCCGGACGTCCAGGTCAACCAAGGAGGTCAGCAGGTCCATTGCGGATCCCGGGCTGGCGGCCATGCGTTGAAGGCGCGCAAAGTACTCGCGGCTCGCGGGGTTGTCGGCGACGCTCGGCGCCCATGCCTGGAGTCCTACGCCCGTGCCCCACCGGGGCTCGATGTAACGCACGAATCTGTCGAGAAGGCCCCCTGGAACGCCGATGGGGTAATCGGGACATGCTGTGACGCGGGCGAAGGCGGCGAGTAGGACCAGAGCCCGTGTCCGCTCGGGGTGGGCGGCGGCGAACACGATGGCCATGGGTCCACCTTCGGAAACCCCGAAGAGCGCCGCCTGCTCGGAACCGACCGCGTCCATCACCGCCTCGATATCGAGCATGCGACGGTCGATGTCCGGGAGTCGCCCCGTCCGATCGGACATCCCGGTTCCGCGCTTGTCGAAGGCGATCACGCGGGCGAACGACCCGAGCCGACTGAGCATCGTGGCCAGGGTCGGTTCCTCCCACGCCAGCTCAAGGTGGGAGATGAAACCTGGATTTATCACCAGATCGATTGGACCGTCCCCGAACACCTGGTAGGCGATATGAACCCCATCATCGGTCTTCGCGTAGCAAGTCTGCGGCAGGTCGCCCACCGCCCCAGTTTGCCCAAACCCCAGCCTCATTGCTCACAGTGGCGAACTGTCGGGGTTGCCGGGGTCCCGGGGGACGGTGCCTCGGTCCCGGTAATGGGGCGGGGGCGTGACGGGCCGATGATCACTACTGTGGCCTGGTGCCGAACAGTCTCTCGCGCGTCCAGGGCCTCGTCGGCGATCGCTTGTCGCGCGCCCGGCTGGACCTCGGTCGCGCTCCTGCTCTTGCCGATCTGGCACTGCCGAAAGGCGAACCCGATGGTCACCTGTCCAGGGGGATCCATCGCGACGGTCCCCGACCTCGGTGGTGCCGTGACGACTCTCATGGTGAAGCACAGATCGGGAGTGTTCGGGCGCTCATTGCGTCGGTTTCGCCGAGTCGTAAAGCCCCAGGAGCGGCCGCACTCGCTCGGCGTTCTGTGCCACGACCCAGCTCTCTCCGAAGGCCGGGATGGCGACGCTCATGGAGCGGTCTGGTCTGAGGATACGGTTCGTCGTGAAGTCGATCTGGTTCAGTGTTGTCGATGAGCGTCGGATGTGAGGTGTACAGATGAGCGAACAGTGTCACGCCTACGTCTTCGTCCCCTTCACCGAGGCTCGTAGCGGCCGGCGCCGGTGCAGGAACAGAACGACCCATCACTCGGGACTCTGTTGGTTGCATCGGAACCCGGCCATGCCCGACGACGAACGCAGGGAATCGTGACCGAACCAATGTCTTGATGGCAGAGCTTCCAGGTCCAACGGGCGATCTGAGAACGATGGATGCGACCCGAAGAAGTCGTGAGAACGCGCCGCGTGGGAGCGGCTAGCCTGACGCCGTGCCGATGCCGAAGCGCGCAAGCGTCGACGACTTTTTCGCACAGCTGAGCGACGGGCAGCGCCCACACTTGGAGACACTCAGGGAGCTGAGCCTGAGTGCCGACCCGAAAGCGCGCGAGGAACTCAAGTGGAACCTGCCGGTGTACGTCCGTGGCGAGAAGACGAACCTGTGGACGCTGCAAAACTTCAAGCACCACTGCTCGCTTCGTTTCTCCCCGCAGTTCTTCGCCACGCAGAGGGCCGCGGTGAGGGCCGTTGGTTACGAGGCCGGTGAGGGCTTCATCAAGCTTCCTTACGACCAGGACCTGCCAACCGATCTTCTGAGGGCGCTGATGAGAGCGCGAGTCGAGGACTACGAGACGACCGACGGCGAATAAAGGTCGCAGGGGCTGAGGAGTGCTGGGGAAGGAGAAAGCGGACGAGCGCGGCCACCCATTGACGCGAAGAAGTTGCCCGGCTTCCGCCGATCAAGGTGCAGCGCTACCGTGGGCGTTTCCGGGACTCCAGCTTCGATGGCGGCATCGAACGGCCAGGGAAGGAAGGAGGCGATCGTACGCAACAGGATAGTTCGTGTCGGGAGCTCTTACGATCTTCCTCGTTGGGACGGCCGCCTTCGTGCCGATCGACACCGCAAATGTTGTTGCGGCACGTGTCTTGACGGCACGGAACGCCACTGTTGCCCAGCAGGCACGAATGTGAGCTCTTGGGGAGCCACTCCCTCGGATCCCGGCGATCCGCTCGATCCATCGGGCTGCATGTTGCCCTTTCCCAACGACTCTTACACCGTCCCCAGCCCCACGATGCCCACCGGTCGGCAGATCCTGCCCTTTGTCGGTCTGCTCGATACCGCCTATCCGTCGAAGGCCATCCAGCAGGTTGGGTTCGACCTCATTCAGACGCTGTGGGACCGTGGCGAAGCAGACGGCTTACGCCGAGCAAATGACCGGCGGGCTAGCAGGAACACCCTCGCACAGGTATTGCTCGAGGAGGCGTTTGGTGACCACCAAGTCGCGAACGTCGCCACCGAAACGGAGGCGCGGACAATCGGAGCGGCGATCCTCGAGCCGACACTCACCGATCCAATGAGCGCGAGCCGTGTTGGGACATCCCCCAGGCTTACCGCCGGGTCGAAAAGGCCGGGCCTCACCGTTTGGGATTCGGGCCTTCCGGCTGCACCGCTGACTGAAACGCCTCCTGTCGCAGGGCCAGATGAGCACCTTCTTTTCTGCGCGGAGGAACCAGACAGGCAGCGTGCACAGCCCGTTCTAGTCGGGTCGCTCGTCTTCACGGAGCAGGCCATATATGACACTGTCTCTCCACGATCCGTCCCGGAAATAGGTTCCTCGCAGTAGGCCTTCCCGCCGGAATCCAACCTTCTCAAGTGACCGCTGTTCAGGGACGTTGTCGATCTCGGTACCCGCCTCCAGTCGGTAAGCAGTGGTTGTTCGGAACAAGAGGTCAACGAGCTGTCGCTGGGCCTCGGTGCCGATGCCGCAGCCACGATGCTCGGGGAAGAGTGCGATGCCAATCTCGAAGTTTCCAAACGCTCCACTCTTCCGCCATGTCACCCATCCAGCACAGGAACCATCCTGCAGGCCGACGGCAAGGAAAGAGCGTTCCTCTCCGATGAGGCCGTCCTCCCGCCAGCGGCGCTCCAGTTCACGCGCGTCGGCTAGGCGGAAACCGAAGAACTGAAAATCTCCCGACGCGGCTGGATCCCACAGCAGCCGCACCAGGTCGGTGAGGTCGGCTTCGCCGACCGGACGCAGTGTGATCCAACCGCTCATGGGGCAGAAGTCTCGTCGCTCGGAATGGCCCGCCACCCCCCTTGAGGCTGGTTTGGGGGAGCTGGCCCCACCCCAGGCGGTTGGGGCGGGGCCGCTCACCTCCCCCCACACCCCCAAAGCGGCTTGCGGCGGCGGCCGCCGCCTTCAGGGGTGGCGCATCCTTGCACCTGAGATTTACGTGTGCAACTGAGCCTCGGCTCTCTTCCAGCGGCCCGACGTCAAGGTGATCCGGGCTCCAGCGGCCGTTTGACGTTCGGCGATTGCCACGTCGGGGAACCGGCGCCGGTGACCGCGGATCACCCTGGTTGTCGTGGTCATGTCTCTGTCTCCCAGGTGAGCCCCGGTCGGCCGCTCGACCCTCCGATGGCCGCCCGTTCGCGGCGCAACCGGGACTGCGTGTCTTCGCCGTGCGCGTCGCCGGGCCGCGGCGGCAGCGCGAAGCCGGTGTACGCAACGCGGCGCTCCCGGGTCGTCGGGTGGGTCGAGCGATGCAAAGTACACGACATGTGAACGGTGACGTCGCCGCGCTCGGCGCGCATGGTCACAGTGGGCAGGTCGAGCGAGTCCTCGATCTGCGCCCGGGCGATGTTTGCTCGGTGCGAGCCGGCCATGACGTCGAGGCCCCCGTGGGCCTGGTCCACGGGGGTGAGGCAGATGCCGATGGTGAGACCGGCACAGAACATCGAGTGCCCCCCGCGATCGCAGTCTTTGTGCCACGGAAGGCAGACGAGCCCGTCGACCGAATCGACTCGCTTGATGAGCCCCTCCGCGGTCACGTCGGCGAAGTGTTCGCCGAACGGATCACCCGGCCGGTGACCGACGCCGAGCAGTTGGCCGATGGCGGTGTACCGGTCATCGGCGATGAGCGCATGGAGTGCCGGTGACTTGGACGCGAAGTCGAGGATCCGGCAGGGATAGCGCTCGCCGCTGCGTGTCGTCGCCCACCAGGACGAGCCATCCTCGACCCGGGCTCCGCCAACGGCGCGGGCGAGATCGGCGTCGACCCCGTCCATCTCGGCTTCGGTGAACACGTTTTGCAGGAGAAGGAAGCCGGTCTCGGCCAGGAAGTGAGCTGCGTCCGCGTTCTGCTCGCCGAGCTCGAACCGCTGGTCGAGGTGGAGCGGGGACCCGTCGGTCGAACGGAGCGTCACCGCACCAGGCTGGTAAACGGGCCGACCGTCGAGAAGGGAGCGGAACACCGGATCCCACGCGCAGAAGGCGTCGTTTGATGCGGCGTCGCCGGTGACCCGGGCCGCAATGACTAAGCCCAGCGCAGTGCGTCGTTCGCAGAAGAGGTCGGCGAATGCAGGAAGATCGAGCGTGACGCACTGGTCGGTTTCAAGGTGTCCCGGCACGACGTCGATGGTTTCCCTCCGGGGCTTGATCGTCCACACGTCACCGTCCACCCGGATGGTGAGCGGTCTGAGGGCGAGTCGCGCTGCGTCGGCCGCCGCGCGGCGACCATTTCGAGCAACGGCGTCTCGCCAGTCGACTTCGAAGAACGACTCGGGATCGGCCGGTCCCTCTGCGTTGATCGGCCGCGTGCGCATGTCCACGCTCATTCCGCTCTTCCTTTCGCCGCTGACCGCAGGCGTTTTCGAGCAGCTCGGCCCAATCGGCGGCACGCGACTTTACGACAAGATCGGGCGCGTCGGCCTGAGCGGGTCTCGTCGAGCACGCGCCAGGCCGACGTGCTCTGCGATGGCATAACGAGCAGTCAGTGCCTCTCGGGGGGAGGCGTCACCGGCTGGTTCAGCTCGCCGACGCGACCCCGACCACCGGTTTGTTAAGCAGCGTTCCGCCCTCGGAGCCGTAGAAATGCGCGTCGCCGTAGTTGAAGATGCCGCCGTCGGAGGCCGCGATCCAGTACCCGCTGTCGTCGGGTGTCGCGGTCATCCCCACGGCGGGCCTGTTCAAGGGCGTGCCTCCGGCCGATCCGAAGAAGCCGGCGTCACCGAAGTCGAAGATGCCCCCGTCGGAGGCGACCATCCAGTAGCCGAGGGCGTCGCTGGTGGCGGCCATGCCCACGATGGGCTTGTTCAAGTGTTTCCCGCCCATGGAGCCGTGGAACGCAGCGTCGCCGAAGCTGAAGATGCCCCCGTCGGAGGCCACCAGCCAATATCCGCCCCCGTCCCGCGTGGCGGCCATCCCAACCATGGGCTTGTTCAAGGGCTTGCCGCCCATGGAGCCGTGGAAGGCGGCGTCGCCGAAGCTGAAGATCCCTCCGTCCGAGGCGACCAACCAGTACCCGCCCCCGTCCGGCGTGGCGGCCATGCCGACGATGGGTTTGTTCAACGGCCGGCCACCCATGGAGCCGTAGAATTGCGCGTCGCCGTAGCTGAAGATGCCCCCGTCGGAGGCCACCAGCCAGTAGCCCTCCTTGGACCGGGTCGGCGCCATGCCGACCACCGGCTTGACCAGGGGAAGGCCGCCGGCCGATCCGAAGAAGCCGGCGTTCCCGAAGGTGAAGATGCCGCCGTCGGAGGCGACCATCCAGTAGGAGGAGTTGGGGGGCACGGTTGGCGGCGGTGACGGCGGGCCCGGGATCCCCGCCGAGCCCGAGAAGGCCACGACCTGGTCGCTCGTCGGAGCGAGGAGGAGGCCGTCACCCACCGACGGTGTCGGGAAATGGTTGGCCTCACCGCCGATGGAGAGCTGCTGCTCCGTCGAGCCGTTTACCGGGTTGATGGCGTAGAGCGAGCTCCCGCCGATCGACCACACCATGCCGCCCGCCACGATGGGTGGTCCGTTCGCTGCGACGGAAGCGGACCACCGCCTGGCGACCGAGGGGCTGGTCTGAATCTCCTCGACGCCGCCGCCGCACGGGACGTAGACCACGGTTCCCACCACCGCGTCCCCGCCGTCGGCGTAGGCGTTGCCGCACAGCCTGGCCGAATCGAGCTCACCACCGATCCCACCGAGATTGGCCTGGCTCAGCAGGTAGCCCGTCTGGGACTTGCCGACCTGTAAGACCGTCCCGTTCGAGAGCAGCGCCGGGGCGGTCGAGCCCAGGTCCTGGTCGTGCGAGTTGTCGTAGGGCCAGGTGCTCGGGGCGAAGAGCTGCTCTTGGGTGAGGGCGGGCGACAGCTCGATCACCGAGTCGCTGTTGTCATACGAAGTGGACGACCCGTTGCCCGTGGCGGCCCAGATGTTCCCGGCCGCATCGACCTCGGGGGCCGCACCGCCCATCCAGACGGCGCCTTGGGTGAAGGCGGGCGTCGTGGCGTGGTAGCCGACCGTGCCGCCGCCCTCGGGCGCCGAGACGATCCACCCGCTGTAGGTCGAGCAGTCCCCGTCGTTGCCCCCGTAGCCGAAGACGACGTTGCCGTCGCTCAGGTTCAGCCCGGTGCGCTGGAGGATGGCCGCGGGGTCCTGGCCGGGCGGATCGACGGGCTCGTTCAAAAAGACGCTGCCGCTGAACATGTTGAGACCGACGAGGAAGTGCGCCGGTCCGCCGCTCGTCAGCTCGTCGGCCACGGCGAAGATCTCACCGGGCCCGTGGGCGGTGTCGATGACCGGGGTGCCGGTGATGCCCACGGTCGGGCTGATGTTGCCGCACGGCAGGTCACCAGAGGGCACCGGGGTTCCCACGTTGGTGGACCACAACACGGCGCCGGTGTTGGCCGCCAGCGCGTAGATGGTGTCGTTCTCCGTCGCCACGTAGACGCGCCCGGTGGCCTCGAGCGGCTCCCCGTAGACCTGCCCGTCGAGCACGGGCGACGTCCAGGCCGCCGCGGCCGGAGAGAAGGTCACGCCCGAGCTGTCCACGCCGCTGCCGATCGCATTGCCGTGGTAGACGGTCCACGAGCTCGTGGCGTCGACGTGCGCGGCGCTGGCCGCGGCGCTGGTGCCCCCGCCGACCGCCGTCATCACGCCCGCGGCCACCGCGAACACCGAAGAGCCGAGAACGACCATCGCGACGGCCGCGGCGACCGTTCGCCAGGCCCCGCCTCCAACCGACCTCGACTGCTCGATCCTTTTTGGAATGTCCTTGCCCCGATTGATCGGCGCACGGTAACGCTTGGCGGGGCGCTTGTCGAACAAGAGGTATCCAGACCGGTCGTCGGACATCACACGATCCGGTCGATGGATCCTTTGGGCTTCATCGTGGGACGATGACCTGTTGTCGATAAGTTGTGAAACGAAACGACCCCGCCGAAGCGGGGCCGAATCGCGCCGGTTGGGAATCGGACCGATCCCTCGCTGCAGTTGGCATTTCGCGGCGGGCCGCCGCGCCCCCAAGAAAGCTGCGCGAAGGAATCGACTCTTGCTCGGCGAGCTTGAGTCTGAGCCGGTCCACCCCTCCGATCAACGCCGGTTCAGAAATGACACCAAGTGATCACCATCGCGTCACCGTCTCGACCAAGCGGCCGCTCGGTAAGGCGGGGTTGATTCCGGGCGCTGCGCGAGAAGGCCGAAAAGCCGCAGCGGACCAGCACCAATGCGGCGCTGGACGCGGGCGGCACGGCGGTTATCGCACATTCTCACGTGGATGAACCCTCCCCGGACCCCCGGCAACAGCCCAGGAGCCCACAGCCCGCCCACAGGCTATGTTGTCGCTCCGTAGTGTTTTGTCGGAGAGCAAGGGAGTCGGCCCGTGCGCAGCGTGCACCAGCCCCAGATCGTCGAACTCCGTGGTGGCCGCTGGATGGTCGAGTGCCTGGCCTGCCGCAGTGACCACCGCTCGGAGGTCCCGATCGGCATCGGCCTGGCGCTGCCCGACCGCCTGACGGCCGAACGCCTGGCCGAGAACCACGCGCGCGGACCCGTCGCACCCGAGCCGGCCCCGGGCGAGCCTTTTGGTCAACCCGGTCGTGGCTCTCTCGTCGTGCCGCGCCGGCGCTGACGAGGCCCGTCGCGCGAGGTCATGGCGTCGAGGGCCCGCACCAGCCCGCCGACGCCGAGGATCGCCCGGGCCATCTTGCTCTTCGTGGTCGCACTGGCGCTGCCCGTCGTCGCCGCCGCCTGCGCCCACCCGCGCGCCCACGGCGTTGGACACCCCCTCTCGTCACGATCCTCGAAGCCGGCCTCGAGCGTGCGCGCCACGACCACGAGGGCGACATCCACGCCCTCACCCTCAGCGAGCGCTCCGGGCGAAGCCTCTTTTCCGGCGCCTCTCGGCTCGTCGCCGTCGAGGACCACCGCCGGTCCGACGACCAGCCCGCGCCAGGTCCACCCGCCGGTCGCCCCACGCCCGAAGCGCCCTCGGTGCTGCTGTTCCCGCTCTTCGGCGCTCTGGTGGTGGCCGCTGTCGTTCTCAGGCGATCCCGGCGGACCGAGACGGGCCAGGCCCGTGTCAGTCACAACTGAGGCGATCCGCATTCATCGGACGACGAGCTGCACACCTTCACGGTCGAAAGTGATCGTCATGCCCTCGCTCGCGAGGCAAACCCGGTCCTCGGCCGAGGGCCAGATCTTGCGAGCCTCAGTGAGAAGCTCTTCGAGCTCGACGTCGGTGTGGTAGGGGTCATGGTGGAACAACACCAGTTTCCGAACTCCTGCCTTGTCGGCGAACTCCATGGCGTCTGCGAGCCCCGAATGTCCCCAGCCGACGTGGGCGCCGTACTCGTGGTCACGATATTGAGCGTCGTGCAATAAGACGTCGGCGTCGCGCGCGATGTCATAACCGCTCATCCACTGGGGTGCGACCGAGCGCAGCTCGGTACCGAGCGAGGGCTCGTGATCGGGTAGGTACACCAACGCGCGTCCGTCCTCCTCGATCCTGTAACCGACAGTCGGACCTTGATGCTGCACCTTGCCCGATCGCATGGTGGCCGAGCCAATCGAGACGGCTTCTTCGGGTGCATCGTGGAAGGTGAGGCGCGCCGGAACATCGTCGAGGTGGACCGGGAACAGCGGGGGAGAGAGATACATCGCTATGCGCTCGGAGAGCGATTGAACCGGAGACGAGGGACCCCAGATGTGAATGTCGAGGTTGGGATCGAAAAGCGGCCGGAAGAACCCGAGGCCTTGCAAGTGGTCGAGGTGGAGATGGCTGAGGAGGATATGCAGCTCAGGGCACCCGGTCGCTTGCATCATGACACCGAGCGGCCGAATTCCCGTCCCCGCGTCGAGCACGAGGACCTGCCCGCTCGAGAGCTGCACCTCAACGCACGAGGTGTTGCCGCCGTACTTGATGGTATCCGGGCCGGGCGCGGCTACCGAGCCGCGGCATCCCCACACGCGCGCCTGCATCAACCGTCGTCTTCCTCGTCGCCGACTTGCCAGAAGACCGACACGACGCCGTGCATTTCAGCAGTCGTGCCGAAAAGCGGATATGCCGTCGCATGCACGCGACGCTGCACGCCGTCGTACCCGGTCGCAGCAAGCGTCTTGTGGGCGGGGCGGCGCTCGAAGAAGGCGATTCCCGCTGGTGTGTCTCGCCGACGAAGCGTCTTGCCGTCCGGAGTCTTGAGGTGGAGCATGGCACCAAACTCCTCGGCCGGGATCTCGCCCATTTCGGCGTACGGCTTACCGATGAGCGCCGCCGCGGCATCGTTGTAGAACACGAGCACGCCACGCGCGTCCAGGAGGAACATCGGCGTCGCGAGATTCGACGCCAGCTCTCGAGCGAGAATGAGCGGAAGCGGTTTCCCACCACTGGCGGGTGTCTGGCGGTCCACGAGCGAGATCGTTGCCGCTCGCCACGTTCGATGCAACCGGGCGCACGACGCCACAGGAGGGGCGAGGAGGCCGGCGTGATGCTTTGAACCCCAGCGTCCGGCGACGATCCGCTGGGCGTCGCCGTCGAGCAGCAATGAGCAGCTTGGTGGGATAGACCGTGGGGTGATGCGTGTGGGCATATCCATCGGCACCACCTTCTCCACCGATGGGCCGGGTGGCCACCGGGAGGGCCCCCGCACGGTGCTCAACCAGGCGCAGGCAGCCGATCGAGCTGGTCTCGATACCCTGACCCTGGGCGACCACCATTCCACCGGCCCGGCCGGGTACGTGCAGAACGTACCGATGCTCGGCCGCCTTCTGTCGGAATGGACCGACCGCCAAGTCGGCTGCCTGTTCCTCGTTCCGTTGTGGCATCCGGTCCTCATGGCCGAACAGATCGGGACGCTGGCCGCCATGTCGTCTGGACCTTTCATCGTCCAGACTGGTCTCGGCGCCGGCGCGGAACAGTTCCGGGCCATGAGTGCAGATATCGCTCAAAGGGCCGCCCGTCTCGAAGAGGGCATCCTCGTCGTCCAAGCCTTGCTGCGAGGCGAGACCGTCGACAGCGAGCTTTGCGGCGTCCTCGGGGCCCGAATCGCGCCGCTCCCGCCTGAGGGGACCGAATGGTGGGTCGGCGGGGGTGTGCCGAAAGCGATCGACCGGGCCGCCCGTCTCGGTGACAGCTGGTACGGCAACGCCGATCTCACGCCCGACACGGCCGCTCGCGACATCGAGATCTATCGAGAAGCGTGCGCTCGTTACGACCGGAACCCTGTCCGGATCCCGATCCGAAAGGATGTGCTCATCACCGATCGTCGGGCCGATGCCGAGAAGGCGGGTCACGCGCTCGTGGCGGGCGGCTACCGGGGGTTCGAGCGCGAAGCGGTGGCCTACGGTGATCCGGCCAGCGTCGCCGAGCAACTCTCGATCTTCGAGGACGTGGGCTTCACGGACATCATCGTCAGAACCATGGCACCGCTACCGCCCGAAATCGGGTCCGATGCGGCGGCGCGTTCCGTCGAGCTGGCGGGCGAGGTGCGCGCCCTGCTCGGATGACTCGGACCTTCACTTCTGTGCACGAGCTGCTCCGGACCGGACCGGGTTGCCGCGTGGCCCGCTGGGAAGCCGCAGCGCGACGACTTCAGGTGGCTGTGTGACACCCACCGGAATGATCACGAGGTTGCGAGAGATCGACATCCAGCCGTTCACACCGCCCGGGAGCCGGTCTTCCCAGACGATGCGGCCGCTCGAGCGGCTGAGCGCGAACAGTTTCCCTTGGTAGGTGGCGGTCAACACCAGGTCGTTGACGACCGTTGCGCCCCCGGTTGGGTCTCCGGGCACCTTGGTGTCCCACAGGATGCGGCCCGTCGAGGCGTTGATGGCCTCCAGGTCACCGGGGAACGTCCCGAGCTTTCCCCCGAAGTATGCGGTCCGGTCGGGGTACAGGGTGTCGGGCGCGTTCAAAGTGGCCACGAACACGATGCCCTTCGCCGACGCCGGTGGTGTGAGCACACCGCCGTAGGTGCCAGGAAGAACGTCGGTCGGGCCGGAGAGCGCACTCAATTCTCCGTTGTGCTGCGTTCCGACGAAGGTGCGCCACAGGAGGCGGCCGGTGGTCGGATCGAAGCCGATTACCTTGCCGCTCTTGCCCGTGCCGATGATGACGCGGCGCGAGGACCCCGGAATGTCGACGATCATGGTGTGGACAAAGTCGCGGTCGAAGATGTCGTGCGCCGTCGCCTGGTGAAACCAGACCAATTTCCCGTTGGACAGGTTCAGTGCCACGGTGGAATCCGTGTAGAGGTTTGGGCCAGGCCGGCTCGTCCCGTTCGGATACTCCGGCGTGCCCGGAAAAGGGGCGGGGTTCGCGGTTCCCCAGTACACCCGGTTCGCGGCCACGTCGATTGCGGGTGGGTACCAGGCGCCGCCACCGGAGTTGACGGCCGGATGGCCCCAGAGGTCCGATGAGGCGACCGTATCGAACGCCCAGTCGGTGGCGCCGGTGGCCGCGTTGAGAGCGAAGAGCCAGCCCCGGTCACCGCCCACGTAGATGCCGCTGGCGACGCTCACCGGAACGGTGGCCACCAGGACTCGTCCAGCGACGACGGTCGGCTGTATGTCGACTCCTTCCGTTGTCGTGAGGCGACGGGACCAAACCGTCGCGCCGTTACTCGCGTTGAGGGCGATCACACCGTCGCTGGTCGCTGCGAAGACGTTGCCCCATCCGACGGCGACACCGTCAGGCCCGATTGAGAATCCCGTCTGCTTGCTGCGCCAGAAGACATGTCCGGTCGCACGATCGATTGCCGCCACGGATCCTTGGTCGTCTTCGACATAGATCCGCTGTCCAAGGATGATCGGCGCGGTGGTGAGCGCCCCGGTCATTGGAACGGTCCAGACAGGAGCAAGACCGTCTATCGACTTGGCGTTGATGGGCGACTGTCCCGCATCGCGGGTGTTGTCGTAGTCGTGTCCGGGAAGCGGCCATTGATTGCTCCCGGCGGAGGTGACCTGCGGCGGTGCACCGTTCAAATCCGCCGTGCTGGCACTGAGGGCCGAACCGGATGCAACCTGCGAAGAACACGAGACGACGGCGCTTCCCACTAGGAGGGCAATTGTGCCCGTGCGCATGACGACCGGTCTCCTCATGTCGGCAACATAGACGAGTGATCCCAACCGATACCGGACTGAGTCCGGCGTAACTCGGGTGCATGTGGCCACTCACGCCGTCGGCGGCGAGTCGTCGAGAGATCCCGAAATCAGGCCAGGAGCGGCACCCGTGATCTGAAGGCCCGAGACGCTGTGAGCTCAGCCGCGTAAGAATGTGGTCGTGCAGGTAGGACACATCACCATTGAGGGCGTCTCTGACGGCAGCATCGTGGCTCCGCCGACTCTGATGTTCAATCGGCCAAACGAAGAGGACTGGATTCCCCATCAGCGGTTTCTCGATGCCAACGGGATGCTCACCTTTGAGATGGGTGGGTTCCTCGTCCGAGACGGCACGAAGACCTTGCTTGTCGACGTGGGCATCGGACCACACGCCGATCCTGAGCGCACGGGATCCTTCATGCGCAACCTCGCGGCTCTCGGAGTGAAACCGGAGGACGTCACCGATGTGGCTCTCACCCACCTGCACTTCGATCATGTGGGTTGGGCGTCCGACGGCGAACGACCGCTCTTCCCCAATGCCACGTACCGTTGCCACCAAGCTGACTGGGACTTCTTCCTCGGAACCGACCTCTACGACGAGTCGCTCGCTATCCAGGTCATGGGTGGCCGGTGCTCAAGGGAGCTGATGCCCGTGGTGCGGGAGCGAGTTGAGACCTGGCACGGCGATGGAGCCATCCTGCCCGGGGTCAATGTGCAGAGCGCTCCCGGCCACACGCCAGGGAGCACCATCATCGTTGTCTCGTCAGGCGCCGAGCGAGCGATCCTCTTGGGTGATGTCGTCCATTGCCCGGCGGAACTCCTTGAAGATGACTGGGAGATGATCGGAGATGTCGACCGCTCGTTGGCTCAGGCCACCCGGAACGCATTGGCCCGGGAGCTGGAGGGTACCGATGTCCCGATGGCGGCCACGCACTTCCCTGGTCTTCAGTTCGGAAGATTGCTCCCCGGCACGGGTCTGCGCGGGTGGGTCTTCGCGTAAGGACACCGGATCAGCGCGTGATGTAGCTGGAGTGCAGGGCGCAACGCCCGAGAGGGCGTACGGCGACAGGACCGAAGCTCGAAACCCGGACGAGCGGCCTCATTCCACCACGCCGGCTGACCGCAGGTCCGCGGTGCGGTCGGCCAAGCCGAGTCCCTCGAGGATCTCATCGGTATGTTGGCCCAGGGCGGGAGAGCCGCTGGCCAGAGACGCCGGCGTGGACATGAACTGCGCTGGATGGCGAGGCAGGCGGACTCGGCCGACCACGTGGTGCTCCTGGTATTCGAAGAGTCCCATAGCGAGCGCATGCGGGTCGCGGGTCAGCTCGTCGGGAGAGAGGATCATGGCGTAGGGCACGCCCTCAGTGTCGAAGCGTTCGCTTGCCTCGACACTCGTCAGACGTGATGCGTTGGCATAGCACGACTCCATCATCCGAGCAGTCGCGTCCCTGTGCTTGAAGCGTTCCACGATGGTGGCGACCCGTGGGTCGTCGTAACCTTCGACCCCAAGGGCGCGGCACATGCCCGCAAAGTCGTGATCCGACGTGGGCGTGACGATGCCCCATGCGTCGGCGAAGCGAAACGGTTGGGAACCCGCGATGAAGCTCGAGGGCAGCGAGTGGTCCGACTCCAAGAGCACCTCGTTGGCTGCCGAATCGGCCCAGAGGAATGAGACCACGGCATCCATCATCGACAACTCCAGATGTTGCCCACCTCGCCCTCGTGCTCGTGCGAACAAGGCCGCGGTGATGGCCTGTGCTGCGAACAGGGCCGTCACCTTGTCGGCCGCGGCCTGGCGTAGGAAGACGGGGACACCGTCGGCCGGGTCCGCCTGACTGCTGGCGAAACCCCCGTACGCCTGTATCACCGTGTCGTAGGCGGCGCGGTCGCGGTTCGGGCCCTCGGAGCCGAAACCGGACAACGACGCGTAGACGACGTCGGGATTGATGGTGACGATGTCGTCATAGCCGAGACCCAACCGGTCGATGACACTGGGGCGGAAGTTCTGCAGTACCACGTCGCTCTCCGCCGCGAGCCTCTTGACGATCTCCGCTCCTTCGGGTCTTTGCAGGTCGACGGCGATGCTCCGCTTGCCCCGGTTGCAGACCAGGTACAGCGAGCTCATCCCGTTCACGGACACTCCGATCCAGCGCGCGATGTCACCGGCGCCTGGCCGCTCGACCTTGATGACCGCAGCACCCTGATCAGCCAGCAGTGCCGCCGCGTACGGCCCCGTCAACGCGATGGACAGATCCAGGACGCGTACCCCTTCCATCGGTCCGCTCATACTGGGTGCTCCCTCCATCGCCGCTCAGACGGTATCGGGTTGCGCCAGAAGCCGCCGAGCGACGGATCGGTCCGCCGCGCCGACGTCCCGTGTGGGCTCTGCGGGAGCGGATCGACCGCGCTCCATGCGATCGAGCATGCGAACGAGCCCACTTCGACTGAGTGCGTTCCCGAGCACCGTGGAAGCCGTCAGTTCCTGTAGGGCGTGTCGCGGTTTGCCTCCCGGCGCGAAGCCGATGGTAGGTTCACCACGGTGAAGGACATCGCTTGCACCTGGAGTTGAGTCAGGAGCAGCGAGAGCTGCAGTCCACCCTGCGGAGCTACTTTGCGCGGTTGGTGGCCGAGATGGCGCCGGAGGACGCGGGCCGACCTGACTACCTTGCCACCATCCGGCGGATGGGAGAGGACGGCTGGCTCGGGCTGGGGTGGCCCGCTGAGTACGGCGGTCAGGGGCGGGGCCCCGTGGACCAGATGATCTTCGTCGAGGAGTCGCACTGGGCTGGGGTGGCCCTGCCGCTGCTCACCCTCGGCACCGTGGGTCCCGCCATCATGCAGCTGGGTACGCCGGAGCAAAAAGCGCGCCTCCTTCCCGGCATCCTGCGGGGTGAGCTCCATTTTTCGATCGGGTACACGGAGCCCTCTGCCGGCACCGACCTGGCCTCGCTGCGAACCCGCGCCGAGCGCGACGGCGACGAGTGGGTGATCACGGGAGAAAAGCTCTTTACGAGCGCCATTCAGTACGCCGACTTCGTGTGGCTCGCCGCCCGTACCGACCCCGAGGCACCCAAGCACCGCGGTCTGTCGGTCTTCCTCGTGCCCACCGACACGCCGGGGTTCAGCTGGACACCGCTGCGCACGATCGCCGGCGAGTTCACCAGCGCCACCTACTACGACGGAGTGCGTATCCCGCGTGGGAACCTGATCGGCGACGAGAACGGGGGATGGGCCATCATCACCAACCAGCTCAACCTGGAACGGGTGGCGATCTCCCCGGCCTCGGGCATCCTGCGCTCCATCGAGGAGGTCAGGGTCTGGGCAGCGTCCCAACCGTTGCCCGATGGCCGTCGGGTCATCGATCAGCAGTGGGTGCAGATCGCCTTGGCCCGCCTCTGGGCCCGGGCTGATGCGCTCAAGCTCTTCAATTGGAAGGTCGCGTGGGCGGCCGACAAAGGATTGCAGCCGGCGGATGCCTCGGCCACGAAGGTTTACGGGAGCGAATTCGCCCTCGAGGCCTACCGGACGCTGGGTGAGATCGTGGGGCAGGGCGCGTACATCGCCGAGGGGTCGCCGGGTGCAGTGCTCCGAGGCAGACTGGAGCGCGAAGGCCGGGCTCACACCATCTTCACCTTCGGAGGTGGCACCAACGAGATCCAGCGCGATCTGATCGCCTGGTTGGGCCTGGGCCTTCCCCGGTCGGCCCGTTAGGCTGCGACCCGACGCCCGCCGGCTGGCTTCGCCGTTCGGCTGATTGCGCGCCGCCACCGCTACAGTCGGCTCGGATGGAACTGCAGTTCGCGAGCGTGTGGGAGGCGGTGGCCGACTTTGCGCCGGACCGCGCCGCCATCGTGCAGGGCGTTCGCCGGATGACCTATCGGGAGTTCGACGACGCAGCCGCCCGCTTTGCCTCGGCTCTCGAGGGAGTGGGCGTCGGGTCCGGCAGCAAGGTGGCCTTGTTCCTCTACAACTGTCCCGAGTACCTCGTGGCCCAGCACGGTGCATTCAAGTGCAGTGCGGTCGCGGTGAACGTCAATTACCGCTACCTCGACGACGAGCTGGCGTACCTCCTCGACAACAGCGAGGCCGACGTACTCGTCTATCACTCGTCTCTCGGCGATCGTATCGCCAGGGTCCGAGACCAATTGCCAAGGTTGCGGCTGCTGGTGGAAGTCGACGATGGGGGAGGTTCCGTCGTCGCGGGGGCAGTGGCGTTCGATGCCGTGATCGCCGCCCACCCCGCCCAGCCGCGCCGAGAGAGAAGTGGGGACGACGTCTACATGCTTTACACGGGCGGAACGACAGGGCTGCCCAAGGGCGTCATGTACCGCCAACAAGACTTCGTCGGCGGCAACATCTACGCTCAGTTCAGCGTCATGGGGCTGGTTCCGCCAGCGACGATCGAGAACATCGCCCCGATGCTCGAACAGATCAGCGCGCTCGGGCCGATCGTCTCGGTTCCGTGTTGCCCCGTGATGCACGGCACCGGCATGTGGGTGAGCGCAATGCGAGCCTTGGTTTCTGGCGGCACGGTCGTGCTGCTCGAGGGTCGGACCTATGACGCTCACGAGATGTGGGAGGCCGTGGAGCGGGAGCTGATTACCGAGATCGTCATCGTCGGAGACGCCTTTGCCCGGCCGATGCTGCGCGCTCTGGAGGAACGAGAGGCTGCGGGTCGCCCCTATGACACAGCAAGCGTCCGCTTGGTCGTGTCATCGGGTGCCATCTGGAGCGCCGAGATCAAGGACGGTCTGAGCGCCTACCTCGCGGCAGACCTCTTCGACGCCCTCGGTTCGACGGAAGGCGGCGGATACGGGGCCATCATGGCAAGCAGGAGAAGGAGTGCGCGGACGGCCCACTTCGGCCTGGTCCCGGGCACCAAGATCGTCACCGAGGACGGCCAAGAAGTGACGCCCGGCTCCGGTGAACGAGGGCTCTTGGCGAGCGAGACCACGGCGTTCGGGTACTTCAAGGACCCCGAGAAGACGGCGCGTACCTTTCTGCAGCTCGACGGGCGTACCTACGCCATGACCGGAGACTGGGCCACGGTGGAGTCCGACGGCACGATCACCCTGCTCGGCCGCGGCTCCAATTGCATCAATTCTGGTGGCGAGAAGATCTTCCCAGAAGAGGTCGAGGAGGCCTTGAAGCGCCACCCCGACGTCGACGACTGCCTGGTTGTCGGTCTGCCCGACGAGCGTTTCGGCCAGCAGGTCGTCGCTGTGGTCGCTTCGTCGCGGCCCGAGCCACCGGACGGCGACGACCTACGGGCCTGGCTGCGATCATCCCTGTCCGGCTACAAGATCCCGAAGGCGGTCATCGTGCTCGACAGCGTCCGTCGAGCTCCGAACGGCAAGGCCGATTACCCGTGGGCAAGGACGACGGCCGCGGCCAGCCTCGGAGTCCTGCCGTAGGTACCTGCCTCCGTCGTCAGGCTGATGCCCAAAGGGTGCGGTTAGGAATCGACGGCTTCCGCGACCTCGAGCGCGTCCCGTCCGTTGAGCACGCGCACGTTGCCGTTACCCAGCGCATGGGAGGATCCCGCGGGCGCCCGAACCTCGGCTCCGTCCTGGTCGACGACGACCACGCGGTCCCTGCCCTCGCGCTTGGCCTGGAACAGAGCGGCGTCGGCCCGGCTCAGGAGGCTGGGGAGGTCGTCGCCGGGCTGGGCCGCGACGACCCCGAAGCTCACGGTGAACTTGGGGAGTCCGGCCACCGTCATGGCGGCGTCGAGTCGGCTGCGTGTCGCCTCGAAGATCTCGCGCGCTTTCTCGGTGCTGCAGCCGGGGATCGCGATGGCGAACTCCTCCCCGCCGTGGCGGCACACCAGGTCCTGGGTTCGCAGCGATTCCCGGAGGACCTGGGCGAACACCCGCAGGGCGCGGTCGCCGGTCTCGTGGCCGTAGCTGTCGTTGAGCAACTTGAAGTGGTCGAGGTCGGCCATGGCGATCACGATCTGTGGTTCCTCCCGCCGGACGGAGGCCACGCGATGCTCGAACGACCGTCGGTTGAGGAGGCCGGTCAGGCTGTCCGTGGTCGCCTGGAGCTGCGTCTCCGCCATGACTCGCAGCAGGCCGATCCGGGCGCCCGAAAGCTTGGCCAAGGTTGCCAGGTCGAGTTCCGTGTTCTCGGAAAACCGGTCGTTCTGCTTGCCCGTCACGTGGATGACGCCGACGGACCGGCCCATGATCGAGACCGGCACACACATGGCCGACATGGCGCCTTCGGGTCGTCCCCGGAGCTTGGGGCACGCGTCGAGCTCCTCGCTGTCTTGGAATCGCTGCACCTGCGCCCGGCGCGCCGCCGGGCAGTGATCGGGCGAGTCGACGCCACAGGCGGGAGGTGATCCCGTCGGCGACGCGGAGGCCATCCGCAGGAGGTGAGCGTGACTGTTGTCGGCCAGCAGGAGCTCAATCGGTGCGTCGGGCACGATGGCCGAGAAGGACCGCTCGATCACCTGGACCACCTCGGGTTCCCCTTCGGCCATGTCCAGGGCGTTGGCCAGGCGGCTCTCGAATTTCTGCCCCCTGGCCTGTGCCTCGAATTGGCCCGCCAGCGCGGCGATGACGCCGTCGCTCTTCTCCTGCTCCTTCACGCTGCGCATCGACAAGACGATGGCCATGGGCGCGACGAGCACCGCCATCCAGAGGCCCATGACCAGGTAGCGCGCGCCGCCCGACGCGAACAATGCCGTCAGATAGACGGCCAGGACCCCAATGAGCGGACCGACGATGACCCCGATCACACAGCTGAGGTAGGCGGTCCGCCTGTTCTTAGATCGTGCGGCGCTCCAGTCGTCCTCGGTGACCGCGACGCCCGCGGGTGACAACTCTTCCATGGGTCCCCCTCGAAGATTCCGCGAGCATGCTAGGTCGGTTCAGTTGCTGACTCGTTGCGAACCAGTCGACAAGAGGTTTTGTTTCGCAACTGATGGTCAATATGTCGTGGGACCACGCGGGGTCCGCGCACCGTGGCGGCGCAGGATGACCGGCGTCGCCACCGCCACGGCCAGCACCGCGACCGCCCCGGCGGCCCAACCGATCGTGGCGATGGATGTCCCCCTCTTTGCGGCGCCGCCCACGGTGGCGACCCTGCCCCTCGGGACCCTCGCGATGGCCCCGTGCTGGGCCGCGGCCACCCGAAGGGCGTCGGCGGGGGAAATCGGCGGCGTGTGCCCCGACACCCGCGACAAGAACGAGAGCAGGTCCACGTCGGTGCCGACACGCATGGTGATGACCTCTCCCACGCCGGCCCGGCTGCCCGAGGCGAAATAGACGGTCCGGCGCGCCCCGGGGGTGGCCCCCAGAGCGCCCGTGCTCACGATCTCTCCGGACTGGAAGGCACGTTGCGCCGCCTGCAGGAAGCCCTGCGCCACGCCGCCGGACGGGAAGCGAACCAGAAGGTCCTGCACCTGGTGGGCGCCCATCTCGTTCTCCCACACCCGCTCATAGGTGGAATCGGTCTGGGCCAGCGTGGCGAGCGCGGCGGCAGTCGCGGCCGGGTCCGGCGAGCTGGCGGCGAACTCCGAGGGGTGCAGCGGGCCCTCGGAGGTGACCGTGTACCCGTGGCCCAGGTCGGAGACGACGAGGATGCCGAGCGAAGGGGTGGCAGCGGTGGCCGCTCCGGCGGTGAAGGCGGTGACGGCGATGCCGGCCGAAAGGAGGAAGCAGCAGAGGAGGAGACCCCTGGCCCGGACGCGCGCCGCCCGGGCCGCTCTCACGCGACGAAGTACTTGGCCTCTGGGTGGTGGCAGATGATGGCGTCGGTGGTCTGCTCCGGGTTCAGCTGGAACCCCTCGCTGACCGTGACACCGATGCGGTCTCCTCCCAGCAGCTCCACGACCTTGGCGTTGTCCGTCAGGTCGGGACAGGCCGGGTACCCCCACGAGTAGCGGCCCCCCCGGTACTGCTGGCGGAACAGCCCGGTCAAGGTCGGACCGTCCTCGTCGGCGAACCCGAGCTCCTGTCGGATGCGAAGGTGCCAGTACTCGGCCGTGGCCTCGGCCATCTCGACGCTGAGGCCGTGCAAGAACAGGTAATCCTGGTAGTGGTTCTCCGCGAACAGGCGCGCCGTCTCCTCCGAGGCCCGGGCGCCGATGGTGCAGAGCATGAAGCTGGCGAAGTCCTCGTCGCTCGAGCTGGTCGGCCGGAAGAAGTCGGCGATGCAAAGCCAGGGCTCCTTGCGCTGACGCGGGAAGGTGAAACGCATCCACTCCGACGACCGGGACTCGTCTTTCCAGATGACGAGGTCGTTCCCTTCGGCATTCGCGGCGAAGTGCCCGTAGGCCACCGAAGGCACCAGCAGGTCGGCCTGCTTGGCCTTGGCGAGCTGCTCGCGCAACGTCGCCTTCACCCGCTCCTTGAATTCGGCGTCGTTCTCCCCACCCTCGGGCCGGAAGCCCCATTGGTTGCGGAAGAGCGCGGTCAGGTTCAGGAATTCGGCGATCTCGTCGATCGGGATGCCAACCGCCACCCGGGCGCCCAGGAAAGGTGGCTTGAACAGGCGGTTGTCCGCCGCCACGGCGGAGCGTGCGGGCTGGCCCTCGACCGGCGCGGTGTCCTGCTCGTCGAGCCGGCTGCGCCGCGGCACGTTGCGCTCAGAGATCTCACGCCCAAAGGCCGGGTCGTCCTCACCCGTCTTCTTCAGCTCGACCAGGCGCTCCATGGTGCGCAGTCCCTCAAAGGCGTCGCGCCCGTAAAAGAGCCGCCCGTCGTACACCTCGCGCAGGTCGCGCTCGACGTAGGTGCGGGTGAGCGCGGCCCCGCCGAGCAGAACGGGGATGTCGGCCAGTGACCGGTCGTTCAGCTCAACGAGGTTCTCGCGCATGATGAGGGTCGACTTCACCAGCAGGCCGCTCATGCCGATGGCATCGGCCTCGTGCTCTTCGGCCGCTGCGATCAATTCGTTGATGCCGACCTTGATCCCGAGGTTGACCACCTCGTAGCCGTTGTTGGTCAGGATGATGTCGACCAGGTTCTTTCCGATGTCGTGCACGTCGCCCTTCACGGTGGCGAGCACGACGGTGCCCTTGCCGCCCTGGTCCGACTTCTCCATGTGCGGCTCCAAGAAGGCGACGGCGGCCTTCATGGTCTCGGCTGACTGCAGCACGAAGGGGAGCTGCATCTCGCCCGAGGCGAAGCGCTCGCCCACGACTTTCATGCCCTCGAGCAAGATGTCGTTCACGATGGCGAGCGCGTCCAGGCCGGACTCGAGTGCCTCCGCCAGGTCGTCCTCGAGGCCGTTGCGGTTGCCGTCGATGACGCGCTGAGCCAGCCGGCGGTCGACCGGCCAATCGAGGTGCTCGTCCGCCGCCCCGGCGTTGACCTTGACGCCGTCGAAGAGCGCCAGCAGCTCCTGCAGCGGGTCGTAGCCGTCGCTTCGCCGGTCGTAGACCAGGTCGAGACAGACCTCCTTGGCCCGCTCGTCGATGCGCGAGAGCGGGAGGATCTTCGAGGCGTGCACGATGGCGGAGTCGAGCCCGGCCTCCACGCACTCGTGCAAGAAGACCGAGTTGAGTACCTGGCGGGCCGCCGGGTTGAGGCCGAAGGAGACATTGGAGAGCCCGAGGATGGTAGAGACTCCGGGCAGCTCCGCCTTGATGCGACGGATGCCCTCGATGGTCTCGATACCGTCCCGTCGGCTTTCCTCCATACCCGTCGACAGGGGCAGCGCGAGCGGGTCGAACAGCAGGTCCTCGGGTGCGAGGCCGTAGCGCTCCACTGCGATATCGCGGATGTTGCGGGCGGCGCGCACCTTCCAGTCCGCCGTGCGCGCCTGGCCCTCCTGGTCGATGCAGGTGCAGACGACAGCCGCGCCGAACTCGCGGGCGAGCCGCAGGAAGGTGTCGAGTCGGGTGCCGGGCTCGTCACCCTCCTCGAGGTTCACCGAGTTGAGGATGGGGCGGCCCCCGATCCACTCCAGCGCGGCGCGCACCACCGGTCCCTCGGTGGAGTCGACCATGAGCGGCACGCTCGACTGCGTACAGAAGCGGCTCGCGATCTCGGTCATGTCGGCCACGCCGTCGGCGCCGGTGTAGTCGACGCAGACGTCAATGAGGTGCGAGCCCTCCTTGACTTGGTCGCGCGCCATGGCCACGCACGTGTCCCAGTCGCCCGCCAGCATCGCCTCGCGGAACGCCTTGGAGCCGTTGGCGTTGGTGCGTTCGCCCACCACGAGGAACGAAGTGTCCTGCGTGAACGGGACCGAGGTGTAGATGGAGGCCGCCGCGGGCTCGTAGACGGGCGCGCGCCGGGCGGAAGTGGCACCGGCACAGCGATCGACCACCGCGGCGAGGTGGGCCGGAGTGGTTCCGCAGCACCCTCCGACGGCCGAAACGCCGAACTCGGTCACGAAGCGGTACAGGTGCTCCGCCAGGTCCTCGGGTGTGAGGTCGTAGTGCATCTTGCCGTCGACCACCGACGGGAGGCCCGCATTGGGGACGCAGGCGATGGGGACGCGGCTGGCCCCCGACAGGTGGCGCAGCGCCTCGCTCATCTCGACCGGGCCAGTGGCGCAGTTGAGGCCGACGACGTCGACCTGCATGGCGTCGAGCACGGTGAGCGCGGCGCCGATCTCGGTGCCGGGCAGCATGCGTCCGGTCAGCTCGATCGTCACCTGGGCCTGCAACGCCACGTAACGGTCGAGGGCTGCCATGGCGCGCCGGGCGCCGTTGACGGCGGCCTTGACCGAGAGCAGGTCGAACTGGGTCTCGATCAGGAGGAGGTCGACGCCGCCCTCGAGGAGGCCGAGCGCCTGCTCCTCGTAGGCATCGCTGAACTCGGCGTAGGAGATGTGCCCGAGGGTGGGGAACTTGGTGCCCGGACCCATGGAGCCCGCGACCCAGCGCGGGCGTTGGGGCGTGGAGAACTCGTCGCGCACCGTGCAGGCCAGTTCGGCTGCCTTCCGGGTGAGCTCGCGGGCCCGGTCGGCCAGGCCGTACTCGGCCAGGACCACGGAGGTCGAGCCGAAGGTGTCGGTCTCGACGACGTCACAGCCGACCTCGAAGAAGGAGCGGTGTACCTGCGCGACCAGGTCCGGGCGGGTCTCGACCAGCCACTCGTTGCAGCCCTCGAGCTCGGGACCGCCGAAGTCGTCGGGTCCGAGGCCGAGGAGCTGCAGGTTCGTGCCCATGGCGCCGTCGAAGATGACCACGCGCTCGCGCAGCGCCTGCAGGTAGCTGCTGGCCGACGGGTCGAGCCGGCCACGGAGTTCAAGGGAAGGTGCCACCACCAGACAGGATAACGGCGTCCTCCGACCCCTCCCCGCCGTCGGCCGACCGCGCCGGTAGCATCCGGCCTGGTGACGCCCAGGATCTACACCAAGAAGGGTGACGACGGCACGACCGGCCTGCTCTTCGGCGGGCGCGTGCGCAAGGACTCGTGGCGCATCGAGGTCAACGGCGCCGTCGACGAGGCCCAGGCGGCCATCGGCGTCGCCCGCGCCGAGACCCCGGTGGGCTCGGAGGTCAACGACCGTTTGATCTGGCTCGCCCGCGATCTCTACGTCCTGATGGCCGAGGTGGCCACCGCCCCGGAGAACCGGGCCAAGTTGGAGGCGGGCTCCACCCTGGTCACCGCCGAGATGGTGACCGCGCTGGAGGCGCGGATCGACGACCTTTTGGCTCGCATCGACATGCCGAGCGACTTCACCGTCCCGGGGGAGAACCGCGTCGCCGCCGCGCTGGACCTGGCGCGCACGATCGTCCGCCGGGCCGAGCGCCTCGCGGTGGCCGAACCTGTCGCGGGCTCCTACGTGGTCGCCTACCTGAACCGGCTGTCCGACCTGCTGTGGGCAATGGCGCGCTGGCAAGAAGGACCGGAGCACATGCTGTCCAGGACGTGACGCACACGCTCACCGAGCCCGTCGCCGGGCTCGATCGACCCGACGCTGGCGCGGCCCCGCGCCGGCCACGTCACGCCCATCGCCGCCGAGCCACCGTGACGCCGAGCACCGTGTCGTGGGCCGCGGCTGTGCTCGGGCTGGTACTGCGCCTTCGTGAATACCTCGCCAATCCGTCGATATGGAACGACGAGGCCGAGCTCGCGCTCAACGTCGTGAACCGAAGCTATGCCGGCCTCACTCACCCGTTGGCTTCCAACCAGGGTGCGCCGATCGGCTTCTTGTTCTTGGAGAAGACGGCCGTCGAGCTCTTCGGACCGGGCGAATTTGCTCTTCGCCTTGCTCCGTTCCTGGCCGCGCTCATCCTCGTGGTCGTGTTCCGCTCGCTTGCCATGCGGACGCTCGGTGGATGGGCCGGGTGCGTCGCCGTGTTCATCGTGGCGGTGTCGCCGTCGCTGGTCTACTACTCGACCGACGCCAAGCAGTACAGCGGCGACGCAATGGCGGTCGTCGTCCTGGCTTGGGCGACCGTGCGAGCGGTCGAGAGGCACCTGAGCACGGGCAGTCTGGTCGCCTGGGGGGCATCGGCCGCCGTGCTGGTGTGGTTCTCGTTTCCCGCCGCCTTCGCGGCAGGCTCGGGCGCCGTCGTGCTCATTATCGCGGCGCGTCGCGACGTGAAGTCACTGGTGCGGGTCGTCGGCGCGACCTTGCTGTGGGTCTTGAGCTTCGGCCTGGAGTACGTCGCCCTTCTCCGCCAGCTGCATGCCAACGGCACGCTCCTCGCGTTCTGGTCCGATGCCCTGGCACCGACCGAGGGCAGCAAGACCGCGTGGCTCTACCACGTGGTCGTGGGCGCGCTCCGTGATCCGGTCGGCCTGACTGTGCTTCCCGTGGCGGCCGTTTTGTTGTGCGTCGGCGCCATTGCCCTGGTGCGGCACCGAATGGTCATCGGCATCTTCTGCATCGTCGTGGTCGGGGTGACCCTCCTCGGCGGTCTCCTGCGTGAATACCCGGTGGCCGACCGCATGGTCCTCTACCTCGTGCCCATCGCCGCACTGCTGCTGGGCGGAACGCTGCTGATCTCGGCGCGTTTCGGACTCTTGGCGGTGCCACTGGTGGCGCTGGTGGTCGCGACGACGGTGAGCTCGGCGGCGGTCGCAATCGCTCGCCCGTACACCATGACGAGCGCACGACAGGCGCTTGACTATGCCGTCGCGCACTCCGGACCGCGCACCCTGGTGCTGATAGAGGGGTCGGCAACCAACCTGTATGACTTCTACCATCAGACCACGGGCGTGACGGTGGCCGGCAATGTCTATCTGATCACGCAGGCACCCGGCTCACCCTCGTGCTCGCCCACGCAGGAGACGGCATGGTTGGGGCGGTACGACAGGGTCTGGGTCGTTTTCGCCCCCCCGGGGACCTACGAGCCTCCTTCTGCTCTCCACGAGTACGTGGCGGCGTTGGCCGCCGCGGGACCGACTCGAGTGGCCCGCGTCTATCCTGGGAACACGGCCGACATCGTCGTCGACCCCAAGGGCAGGCGCGACGGCGCCACTTCGCTGCCCGTACCCACTTGGGAGTCCGGCACCCACGGATGTCTGTCCTTTTATCCGTACGGGCCCGGATTCTCCGATCCCACGGGATCGGGCTGACGGGCCGCGTCGACCGCGCGGCGCTCCGTCACCAGCCACCCCGGTGGATACGGGTCGCCGGAGAAGGCCCTGGGCGGTCGAGCGACGCTGATGGGTGATCGGCGCCGTCGGGCTTGCCAAGGAGCACGGCGCAGAAGAGACGCCATCCGTTGGGAACTCCCAGCCGGGCCGCCAGTTCGCGCTCACCTCGGAAGGCCCCGAGAATGCAGGCGCCCAAGCCGGCGTCGACGGCCCCGAGCAGGACCGCCATGACGCCGAACGCGGCATCCCCGGTCCAATAGGGGACCGGCCACCGTTCACGACCCTCGCCGAGGCCCGAACCGGACTTGTCCGGTTCGCGGTAGCGGGCGACGTAGAGGTCGGCGCACGAGTACGCCAGCAGCACCACGGGCGCTCGGGCGAGGCCGTCGGACCGCGGCCGGTGGTGGCGCCGCCACCCCGAGTCGGTCGTGGCGTCGAAGTAGGCGGAGGTCTGCGCGGTTCCCTCGAGTACGACCCAGGCCGTACCGCCGGTGTTGCCGGCCGTGGGGGAGCGGAGCGCGGCGTGGAGGAGCCTGTCGATGACGGCGCGGTCCACCGGCTCACGCGAGAAGCTGCGCACCATGGCGCGGCGCCGGATGGCCTCGTGGAGCTCCATGAGAAGGTAGTCTCCCATCGCGTCGGGGCCCATCTCTCCGAGACTGGCGTCATCTCACCTTCCGGCCCTGACGTGGCAGAGCACCTCGACCACCGATGACCACAGAAACCCCGACCGCGCCGCCCTCCGTCGACGCCGAGCCGAGCCTGCAGTCGGCGAATCTTGAGGAGACCCCGTCACACGAGTCCCGGCTGCAACGGAGAAAGCGGAAGCGAGAGCGCCGCGAACTGATCCTCGCCCTCCTGGTCTGCGCCGGAGCTCCCATCGCCACGGTGGCCTCCCTGTGGAGCAATCTCACCGAGCCCTTCTGGTTCAACGAGCAGTGGCGGGCCTACTACATCTCGAACTCGGGTAACTGGTGGGCGACCTTGAAGCTCGACGGTGCGCCGTTCCCCGCCGGCTGGTTTTTCCTGGAGCGCCTCTCCGGAGCGCTCTTCGGAAGCACCGAGCTCACCCTGCGCCTCCCCACGGCGCTGTTCCTGCCTATCGGCTGCGTGCTCCTGCTCCTGCTCGCCGCGACGGTGGATGCCGACGCCGGCGGCGGTCGCGGTTGCCCTCGTGGGTTCCTTGACGGGCACGCTGGTCAGCTACGCGCTTCAGGTGTCCGAGTACCAGATCGACGCTGCGTCCGTGATCGCCGTGGTGTTGCTGCACGAGCTCGCCTGGGACGTCGATCGGCCCATGAGGCGATCCACCTGGACCTACCTGGCTTATGCCGGGATAGCCCTCGCGTGTGTCTTTGGCACGCCGGTGGTCTTTGTCGCCGGGCCCCTGCTCCTCCTCGACGCGATACGGGCAGGACGGCGCCGTCCCATCGGCCCGCACTTCATAGGGGCGGTCGGTGCCGGGCTGATCGTGTTGGCGCATCTGTGGCTGTTCGTCGTCCCCCAGAGCGCCCTGCGTTCCAGCCCGTACTGGAATTCGCATTTCCTCCCCCATGGCGGGATCGGAGGTCAGGCCGCATTCGTCTGGGATGGGGTGCAGGGTTTCCTCACCGGCGTCTTCACCAGCTCCCCCCAGGCGCAGCTCCCGGGACTCGTCCTCGGGAGTGGTTGGTCATGGGTGCTCACCTTCGTCTTCGGAGTGCTGCTCTGTGTGGGGGTGGGAGAGGCGGCACACTCGGAGCGTGGGCGCACGATGCTGTACGCCATCGTCGCATCCCAGGTTCTGACTCTCATCGCCTCGTACCTGAGGTACTGGCCGTTCGGCTTCGTCCGTACCAACTTCTATCTGATACCTCTGCTGATGCTGATCGCCGGTCTGGGCGGCGTCCGAGCCTGCGGGATCGCCCGCACCTGTCTCCGAAGGCCGGCATCCCACTTCACCCGGGGCGATCTCCAGCTCTTGCGCCGCTTTGCCGCCGTCGCGATATGTGCCACCGTCGCAGTGGGAGTCGTACTCGCTGCCGTGAGCGAGATCGGTGCCTATCGGCAGGTACGGCGATCCACATCCAGTGCGCAGTACGGGTCCAAGATCGGATTGGCCGTGGCCGCCGTGCGGCTCGAGGCAGAGCCCGGGACCACCGTGGTGGTCACTGGTGGCGTGATGACCGCCCCCGGGTGGAGGTATTACGAGTACGAATACGATGGAAGGGCGACAGAGGTCGGCCGTCAGATCGCCGCGAGCCGCGTCGCATTCGTCGTAAATCACGGCTCGCCCGCCATCACCGCGTTCGTCGACCGGCTCGATCCTCGTGAGGTCTTCCTCTACATCCCAGTTGGCACCACCGGGCCCGAGCTCGGCCTCGATCTCGCTGCACTGACCAAGGGCGGCGCGTGCCACCCAGTCGCGTCGAGGTTCTTCGAGGCCAGCGGGCTGTTGGTCACGCTCTCGTGCTCACGATGACGAGGCTCGGCCGGGAATGTTGACCCCGCTGGTAGTGTTTTACAGTTCGAGGCCGGTCGAACCGCCGGCCCGAACTGCCACGGAGGTTCGAGCAGTGCCCACACCCCGAGATCTTCTCAACGAGGCCAAGGCGTCCATCCGCGAGGTGGACCAGCGCGACGCGCAGGCCCTTCTCGAGCAGGGCGGCGTCACGTTCCTCGACGTCCGGGAGCCCGACGAGTACGAGCAAGGAGCCATCCCCCACGCGGTGCACTTGCCCCGCGGTCAGCTCGAGTTCCAGGTGGAGGGCAAGCTGCCCGACAAGTCGGGCCCGATCGTCGTCTACTGCGCCGGTGGCGTGCGGTCGGCCTTTGCCGCCAAGACCATGGGCGACCTCGGCTACACCGACGTCCAGTCCCTGATCGGCGGGTTCAACAAGTGGAAGGACGCCGACCTCCCCTGGGCGGCGCCGCAGACCCTCACCCCGGCCCAGCGGAACCGCTACCAGCGCCACCTGCTCCTGCCCGAGGTAGGCGAGGTCGGTCAGCTCAAGTTGCTCGACTCCAAGGTCCTGCTGCTGGGAGCGGGCGGGCTCGGATCGCCGGCCGCGCTCTACTTGGCGGCCGCCGGGGTCGGCACCCTCGGCATCATCGACATGGATGTCGTCGACGAGTCCAATCTGCAGCGGCAGATCCTCCACAACATCGACCGCGTGGGCGACCGCAAGGTCGACTCGGCCAAGAAGACGCTGACCGCCCTGAACCCCGACGTCAACGTCGTGACCTACGACGTGCGGTTGGGCGCGGAGAACATCTTGGAGATCATCGACGGCTACGACGTGATCGTCGACGGGACGGACAACTTCCCGACCCGCTATCTGGTCAACGACGCCTCGCTCCTCAAGCGGATACCGGTGGTCCACGGCTCCATCTTCCGCTTCGAGGGCCAGGTGACCGTGTTCGACCCCTACAACGGCCCCTGCTACCGCTGCCTGATCCCCGAACCACCCCCGGCCGAGCTGGCGCCGTCCTGCGCCGAGGCAGGAGTGCTGGGCGTGTTGCCGGGAATCGTCGGTTCCATCCAGGCGATCGAGACGATCAAGGTGCTGCTCGGTCTCGGGGACCCGCTGATCGGCCGGTTGTTGGCCTACGACGCGCTCGAGGAGTCCTTCCGCACGTTCAAGGTTCGCCGTGACCCGGCCTGCCCGGCCTGCGGTCCCGATGCGGGCGAGATCGTCATCGCCGAATACGACGATCTCTGCATGCCGCACGCGCGCTGACACTTCGGGGGCGGCCAGGCCGGCGCATCGACCACGTCACCGGGCGCCCCGCCCGGAACGCGGTGCAGACCCTCTCCGTCGATGCGGGCCAGCAGCAGCAGGGCTCGTGACCAGCTAGACAGGTGCCATGGCACAGATCGGGACGATCGAGGTCAACGGGGTCGAGCTGGCGTGGTCGGAGCAGGGGAAGAGCCCGGACGGAGGGCCAACCCTGGTCCTGTGCCACGGGTACACCGGCTCGTCGCACGACTTCTCGCTACAGGTCGGCGCCCTGGCGGCCCACCGGCGCGTCGTGACGCTGGACCAGCGCGGTCATGGGTCCTCGACCAAGACCGGCACGCTCCAGGGCTACACCATCGAACAATTGGCCGACGACCTCGCGGCGTTCATCGGCGCCGTGACCGACGGCCCCGTCGACCTCCTGGGACACTCCATGGGGGGAAGGGTCGTCATGACAATGGTGTTGGCGCGCCCCGAGCTTGTCCGCTCGCTGATCCTCATGGACACCAGCGCCTGGTCCTTCCAGCCGGTCGATGAGGCTCTCCGCACCATGGCGAGGGATTACATCGTGGCCTTCGACCCCGCCCGCGGCATGCCGGCCGCGCTCACCTTGGGCGGCCCCGAGGACGTGCTGATCGCCGCGGCAGTACCGGCGGAATGGCAGAAACAGAAGGACGCCATCTTCACCGGGATGGACGCCTACGCCGTGAAGGCACTGGGGACGGCTCTGTGGACCGAGGTCCCCGACGGACCGGGATCCCTGCGCAGCCGGCTGCCGTCGATTACCTGCCCGACGACCGTCGTCGTGGGTGAGCACGACCACCCGCTGGCGGACCAGGCCCCGGAGCTGGCGGCGGGGGTCGCCGACGGCCGGCTCTCCGTGGTCGAGGGGGCGTACCACTCACCCCAGCTCACCCATCCCGACGCGTGGCGCCGAGCCGTCGAGGCGCATCTGGCGTGGGCGGCCGAGCAGCAAGTTCGGTCATGACCGGCGCCCAAGTCCCACCACCGGCAGCGAGCGACCGCATCGCGCTGGCCGGCTCTGCCGTCTCCATTCCGCCCCTGGGCGTGGGGACCTGGGCCTGGGGCGACAAAGGCACCTGGGGCATGGGCGGCTACGACTCCGCGCTGACCGAGTCGACCATCCATGACGCGTGGGAAGCGAGCATCGAGGCCGGGGTCGTGCTGTTCGACACGGCCGAGGTCTACGGCGACGGCGAGAGCGAGCGCATCATCGGCCGCCTGCTCGCGGCCGATCCGGGCGTGCGCCACCGGGTCGTCATCGCCTCGAAGTTCATGCCGAGCCCGTGGAAGCTGGACGTGCATTCGGCCTTGCTCTCGGCGGCACGACACTCGTGCCAGCGCCTGGGTGTCGAGTCGATCGACCTGTACCAGATCCACGGGCCTGTTTCCTTGCGTTCGCACGGCGCCCTCGCCGGTGCCCTCGCCGCCGCCCAGGCCGAGGGTTTGGTCAAGGCGGTGGGCGTCTCCAACTACTCGGCCAAGGAGACGCGCGCCATGGACGGCGCGCTGCGCAAACACGGGCTGCGGCTGGCCAGCAACCAGGTGGAGTTCTCGCTGCTGCGCGCCATGCCGCTGCGCGTCGGGCTCATCGACTGCTGCCGCGAGCTCGGGGTGGTCCCCTTGGCCTACTCGCCCATCGGCCAGGGACGCCTCACGGGAAAGTACTCGGCGGTTCACCCCCCGCCTGGCGGCCGCACGTTCGCGGCCTATCCCATGCCGTTGGTGGATGAAGTGGTGGCCGAGCTGCGCCGCGTCGGGGAGGCGCACGGCAACCGCACCCCGAGCCAGGTCGCGCTGGCCTGGCTCGTCGCCAAGGGTGCGGTGCCCATCCCGGGTGCCAAGAACCGGGCCCAGGCCGAGGAAAATGCTGGTGCGCTGGGGTGGGGCATGACCGAGGACGAACTCGCTCGCCTCGATGGAACTGCCCTGTACGGGAAGCGGGGGATCTCCCAGCGCGTTTGGCAACACGGCTGAGACTGGCGGTACCGTCTTCGGGTGATCGCCGCGCTCTTCGACGCGGGACTCCCGCCACTGCGGGGGTCGCAATTCTTCAGCACCCAGTTCGACTTCGTGCCGGTGACGATGATCGTGGTGGCCCTGGTGCTTTACCTGTGGGGCGTCCATCGCAACAACGTGCTCCACCCCCGCCATCGATGGTCGGCCGGCAAGACGACAGCCTTCGTCGGGGCTCTCGTCACGACCGGAATCGCCGTTTTCAGCTTCGTCGGGGTTTACGACGGCGAGTTGTTCTGGGACCACATGGTCCAGCACTTGCTCCTCATCATGGTGGCCGCACCGCTCTTCGCCATCTCCTCGCCGATCGACCTGGCCTGGCGCGCCACCAGCGGCACCGCGCACCTCGTCGTAACCGAAGCGCTGCGCTCCCACGTGGCCAGGTTCCTCGTCCACCCCGCCGTTGCCTTCGTGCTCTACGCGGCCTTGATCCCGCTGTCACACCTGACCAGTTGGTACAACCTGACCCTCGAGCACGAGAGCGTCCACAACGCCGAGCACCTCGCCTTCTTGGTGGTCGGCTACATGTTCTGGCGCCAGATCTTCGGCAGCGACCCCAACGAGTACCGGCTCCACCCCGCGCTGCAGTTCTTCTACCTGTTCCTGGCCATCCCGATCGACACCTTCACGGGGCTCTCGCTGGCCGGGACGACCAAGGAGCTTTTCCCGGCCTACTTCGCCACCCATCGCACCTGGGGGCCTTCTTACGTCGTCGACCTCCACGTGGGAGGCGACATCATGTGGGTGGTGGGGGACACGCTCATGCTCTGGCCCATGATCCCGGTCGCCTTGCGCTGGATGCACATGGAGGAGCGCAAGGCGGTCCGCATCGACCGCGAGCTGGACGCACAGGCCGCGGCGGAGGCACGCGCCGCGGGGTAGCTGTCCGTTTAGTCCCCGAGGTCCATCAGCTCCACCCGTACTCCGTCGGGATCCGTGCAATAGAGAAACTCGAGCGCCAACCCGCCGAGGTCGATCGTCGTCCGACTCGATGCGACCACCGCGCCCCCGAGCTCGACGATGCGAGCGGCCGTCGCCGCCACGTCGGGCACCCGGAACGACAGGTGGGTCAGGCCGAGCTGGTTGACCGCGCGCCGTTGTCCATCGCCGAAGGGCGCGGGGTCGCTGAAGGCGAGAAGCTCGATGGCGGTGGGGCCCCGCCGGATGAATTGCGACGTGACCGTCACGTCGGGCAGGTCCATCAGGCGGGCGAACTCGGACCCGATGGCATGTGACTCGGCCTTCTCGAAGCCGAGCGCCTCGCGGTAGAAGCGCAACGACCGCTCCAAGTCGCTCACGCAGATGCCGAAGTGCGAAAAGGAGGGTGCAGGAGCGTCGTCCACGGCCGTAGTCTGCCGCGTGTGGCCCGGCCGTCCCGAACCTTCGTAGTCTCGGTGCCGTGACTCAGGAGAAGAAGGATCCTCAGGGCAGGTCGGAGCGGCGCACCGATTCGGGCATCGCCATCCATCCCGTCTACCGTGCCGACGATCTCGAGGGCTGGGACCCGACCTCCCAGCTCGGCGAGCCGGGGTCTTTTCCCTATACGCGCGGCGTCCACCCACAGATGTACCGGTCGAAGCTCTGGACCATGCGCCAATATGCCGGCTTCGGCTCGGCCGAGGCGACCAACCAGCGCTTCAAGTTCCTGCTCGATGCGGGTCAGACCGGGCTCTCGTGTGCCTTCGACCTCCCGACCCAGATGGGCTACGACTCCGACCATCCCCGCGCGGAGGGAGAGGTGGGCAAGGTCGGAGTGGCCATCGACTCCCTCGCCGACATGCGCCTCCTCATGGCCGACCTGCCGATGGACAAGGTCACCACGTCCATGACGATCAACGCCACGGGCGCCATCCTGCTCCTCCTCTACCAGCTGGTCGCCGAGGAGCAAGGTGTGCTGGGCGACCAGATCCGAGGCACTATCCAGAACGACATCTTGAAGGAGTACATCGCTCGGGGAACCTACATCTACCCGCCGCGACCATCCATGCGGCTCATCGTCGACACCTTCGCTTACTGCGCGGCCAACCTCCCCAGTTGGAACACGATCTCCATCTCGGGCTACCACATCCGTGAGGCGGGTTCGACCGCGGTGCAAGAGATCGCCTTCACCTTGGCCAACGGCATCGCCTACGTAGAAGCAGCCCGCGCCGCGGGCATGGACGTCGACGCCTTCGCCCCGCGGTTGTCTTTCTTCTGGAACGCACACAACAACCTCTTCGAAGAGGTGGCCAAGTACCGCGCGGCTCGGCGCATGTGGGCCCGCATCATGACCGAGCGATTCGGCGCGCGGGACGAGCGCTCCAAGATGCTGCGCTTCCACACCCAGACGGGCGGATCCACCCTCACCGCGCAGCAGCCGGAGAACAACATCGTGCGGGTCACCGTCCAGAGCCTGGCGGCAGCCCTGGGCGGGACCCAGAGCCTGCACACCAATGGTTTCGACGAGGCGCTCGGGCTGCCCACCACCCGGGCGGCGAAAATCGCGCTGCGCACCCAGCAGATCGTGGGATTCGAGTCCGGAGTGGCCGATACGGTCGATCCCCTGGCGGGTTCGTACTACATGGAGGCGTTGACGGACGAGGTCGAGGAAGCGGCCAACGTCTACCTGGAGCGCATCGAACAGATGGGCGGCGCCGTGGCCGCCATCGAAGCCCGGTTCATGCAGGGGGAGATCGAGTCAGCCGCCTACAGCTTTGCCAAGGCGGTCGACGAGGGCGACAAGGTGGTCGTCGGGGTCAACCGTTTCACCGACGACGAGGACGAACCCACCGAGGTCTTCCCGATCGACGTCAAACTCCAACAGATGCAGATCGATCGAACCAGGGCCGTGCGTGCCGAGCGTGATCAAGCGGCCGTCGACCAAGCGCTGTCGGACGTCGCCGCAACGGCCAAGGGGGAGGGCAACCTGTTGGTACCCATGAAGGCAGCGCTGCAGGCGATGGCCACGCTGGGCGAGGTATCCGACGTGTTGCGCGGCGAGTTCGGCGTCTACCAGCCCGGAGGCTGAGGCGTGGCGGGGGAGGGGTCGAACAATTTCTGGCCTCTTTTCGAGCTCGTCGTCCGTACCCCGCGCCTCGAGCTGCGCCTTCCCCATGAGGAGGAATTCGCCGCGCTCGTCGCACTGGCCGACCGGGGCGTTCACGACCCCGAGACGATGCCGTTCTTCTTTCCCTGGACCGACCTCGAGCCCGCACAGCGGGCTCGGTCGACGGCCCAGTGGCTCTGGGGCCACCGGGCCAACTGGTCGGTGCACAAGTGGACCTTCACCGGCGCCGCCTTCGTCGACGGGGAACCCGTCGGCATGCAGGACATGGAGGCGGAGCACTTCTCGTCGGTGCGGTCGGTCGAGAGCGGATCTTGGCTCGGGCGCGCCCACCAGGGGCAAGGGCTGGGACGCGAGATGCGCGAGGCCATGCTGCATCTGGCCTTCGACGGCCTCGGTGCCGAAGAGGCGTTGAGCGGCGCCTTCGAGGACAACGCCGCCTCGCTGGCCACGTCGCGGGCGATCGGTTACGAGGAGAACGGCGAGGCTCGGGGCACGCGGCGCGACGGGTGGGGGCGCACCATCCGCTTTCGTCTCGCCCGCGACGTCTGGATGGCGCGCCGCCGCGACGACATCGAAATCGTCGGTCTCGCGGGCTGCCTCGACATGTTCCTTCACTCCTCGCCGCACGCCGCGCCGGGCCCTTCCTCGCGTGCGGCAACATGACCCGAGCGGGGCGGGCATCGGGGAGATCGTCGGGTGCGGCGTCGAGCGGCCGAGCCGAGCCGCCGATCTTCCTTCTGAGCTCATGAGCGGTTCGGGTCGCGATCCCCGCGCCTTGCTCACATCAAGCCCGATGTCCGACCCCACCCTCGCGCACCCGACCCGGCCGCTCCATGCGGCACCGTCTCCCATCTCGAACCTGCGTCGTCCGGCCGCCACCGCCCTGGTCGTCGCTGCTGCAGGTGCCGTGGTGTACGGAACGCTCCTGCGAGTGTGGCTGCTCGTGCACCTTCCCTTGTGGGGTGACGAGGCGGTCACGGGTTTGCAGGCACGGGCGATCGGCTCAGGCCACTTCACCGCCTTCTACTGGGGACAGCACTACGGGGGTCTCGAACCGTACGTCGCGGCCGTCGTGTTGAAGGTCGGGGGCGGCGGTGAGCCCGCCCTCAACGCCACACCGGCACTCTTGTCAGCCCTCGCCGCCGTGCTGGTGGGCGGCATCACGCTGGCCGCGGGTAAGGATCGCTTCCTCGCGCTGGCGGCGAGCGCCGTTGCATGGGTGTGGCCCTATGTCGTGATCTATCAGTCGGTGCGTGAGGTCGGTTTCCGCTACGCCACCTTGTGCTGCGGGCTCACCGCGATGCTCTGCTCTATCCGGGTGTACCGGCGCCGGGCCGGCCGGCCGACGTTCCTGTTCTTGGGCGTCGCGCTCGGTCTGGGCTGGTGGGCCTCGGCGGAAATTGTGTACTTCGCGGTGCCGTCCCTGGTGCTCCTGATCGGATGGTGGACCACGTCTCGCCGGTCCTCCGGGGCGGGTGCGCCCGGCGGCGCGGGCGAGCCGCCCCGGTGGTGGTCACTCGGATGGGTCGCCTGCGGCGGAGTCCTCGGTTCCCTGCCCTGGTGGTACGCCAACGCGCACACCGGCTTCGCCTCCCTGCGGCGGGGCGCGTTGCCGGCCAACGGCGGGGCGACCTACGGAGCGAAGCTTTCCGTGTTCTTCCACGACATGCTGCCGATGCAGCTTGGTCTGCGCAACGTGCTCACCGGAACCTGGGTGGGCGGCCCTGTGGTCGGCAAGACGCTCTACGCCGCGGTCCTGATCCTCGTGGCGGCCGCCGGCGCCCGCGCCGTTTGGCTCTCGCTCCGCCAGGCCGGTCAGCTCGTCCCGGTGGCACTGGCCGTTGGTGTCGTGTGCTTCCCATTCCTCTATGCCGCGGCGCCAGGCACCGCATACTGGTTCGACGGTCGCTACGGCATCTACCTGCCCGCCCTCGTCGCGGCCTTGTTCGGAACGGTTCTCTCCTTGCCGAGCTCGTTGGGAGCGGCGGCCTCCGCCGGCGCGATCGGGGAGAGCGCCCGGTCCGGCGCGGAGCCGAACGCGGGCACGGTCAGAACGGCCCGCCGGAGGGCGCGGCCCGGTGTATTGACGGTGGCCACGCTCGGCATCGTCGGCGCCGGCTGCCTCACCGTCGCCGCGGCGCACACGGCCGGCGTGCCGGCCTCGCCCGCTTTCTTCTCCGGCTGGCGCAACGGTGACGCCCCGATGCAGCAGGTGGTGGACGCCATGCGGGCACATCACATCACGGACGCCTACGGCGACTACTGGACCGCCTACGACCTCGATTTCCTGAGCCGGGGCGAGCCGCTGGTGAGCCCGTCCGTCCTCGACGTCACCCGCTCGGGGTCCATCGCCGCCGGGGTGGCGTCGTCGGCCGACCCGGCGTGGCTCTTCTTCGCGCCCAGCGAGACGACGGCGGCGGCGACGGAGTTCATGAACCCCCAGCCGGGGCCGGGACCGTACACGGAGCAGACGTTCGAGGCGCGCCTGAGCCAGCTCGGACTTTCCTACAGGGTCGTGAAGTTGGGGATCCTCGACGCGGTCATCCCGTCGAATCGGCTCGTCGTGCCGTGATCGCGTCAGGCCCTGACGACCGGCTCGAAGTGCTCCACCACGGGGAAGGGGTCGTAGAAGTGGTGCAGAGCGGCGCGCCACCCTTGGTACGCCTCTGAGCCGCGGAAGCCTTCGACGTGGTCCTCGAGGCGCTCCCACTCGACCAGGAGCAGGAACCGGCTCGGGCGCTCGACGCAGTGCTCCACGCGCAGGGAGACGAAGCCCGGACTGGCCGCGATGATGCGCTTGGCCGTCTCCATCGCGTCGAGGAACTCGGCCTCGCTCCCTGTCCGCACGTCGAGAACGGCGTGTTCAGTGATCATTCGCCGCCGCGAAGTCGTCGGCGTAACGCCGGGTCCGTCGCGGCGTCGATGGCGGTCCAGGCCAGTGCGACGGCCCCGTCGCGTACGGCGGCGTCGGCCGACTCGGTGACGCAAGCGGCAGCGAACTCGCGCTGATGGTTGACGGCCCCGTTCGTCTCGATGCGGATGAGGGGGTGGATCGTGGGCACGGCGAGCGACACGTTGGCCATGTCGGTCGAGAACGTCGGCATTGGGGCGCCCGCGTCGTCGTCGTCGAACCGTCGGCCGAGTGCTTCGGCATTGACGCGGTAGGCGCGGAGCAGGGCCGGGTCGGTTTCCATGTGCGAGTACACGGGTGCCAACTCCTCGTACCCGAGAACACACCCCGTCGCCAGTGCACCGGCCTCGAAGCAAGCCTCCACCCGTGGCCTGAGCGCGGCGAGGCCCTGGCGGGTGCGCGACCGCACCATGTAACGCGCCGTGACCATCGCCGGGATGATGTTGGCTGCGGCCGAGCCCCCGGTGACCACGCCGTGCACCTGGTCGCCGGGCGGGAGTTGCTGGCGCAGCAGCCCGATGGCCACTTGGGCGACCGTGAGAGCGTCCTGGGCGTTCACCCCTTCCCACGGCGCGGCGGAGGCATGGGCCTCGCGCCCGGTGTAGCGGACGTCGAAATGCGCCACGGCAAGGCACGTCCCGGTCAGCCGTTCGGCCGGCCAGGGGTGCACCATCATCGCGGCGTGGACGCCGGCAAAGGCGCCCCGCTCGAGCATCAGGATCTTGCCCCCGCCGCCCTCCTCGGCCGGCGTCCCGAGCACCCGGACGGTGAGCCCGACGTCGTCGGCCACGGCGGCCAAGGCCAAGCCGGCGCCGACAGCGGTGGCCGCGATGATGTTGTGCCCGCAGGCATGGCCGACCTCGGGGAGCGCGTCGTACTCGGCACAGACCGCCACCACGAGGTCCCCCTCCCCCGAACGGGACTCGAGCGCCGTCGGCAGGTCGTACACGCCTTCATCGACCTCGAGGCCGCCCGCCCGCAACGTCTCGGCCACGGCCCGGGCGGAGGTCGTCTCCTCGAAGCAGAGTTCCGGCGTTGCGTGCAGGCGGTGGCTGAGCGAAACCAGCTCTTCGAGGTGGCGATCGACGACGACGGCTGCCGCCTCCTTGGCCGAGGAGGCCTCGGACGCGGCGGTCACCGCGGGGTTACCGGCACGGTGCCTACTCTATGACGGCTACGACGTCGCCGGCGCCGACCGAGTCGCCTGCGCTCACCCGTACCTCCTTGATCACGCCGTCCTTCTCGGCCGCCACGGCGTTCTCCATCTTCATGGCTTCGAGCAAGCAGATCGCCTGGCCGACCTCGACCACGTCGCCGACCGAGACGAGGACCTTGACGATGGTGCCCTGCATGGGGACCGACACCTGACCCGAACCGGTACCGGCCACGGCCGAGGACGCGGCTCGCTTATGTCGGCTGGCGGCGCGGCCGGGGGGCGCCCCGGTGCCCAGGTCGGGCACCCACAGCCGCACGCTGTAGCGCCGGCCGTCGACTTCGGCGGTTACGTCGCGCTGGACGGTCGGCACCTCGTCCTCGCCCGACGTCGTTGCGGCGGGCGCAGGACCGGAGGGCCCCGCCGTGAGCTCGCTGAAGTCGAGTGTCTCTTCCACCCACTTGGTCGAGTGGGTGGCCGCCGCGAAGTCGGGGTGGCTCAGGATCAGCTGATGCGCCGGCAGGGTGGTGGCCACGCCGGCCACCTGGGTTTCGCCGATGGCCCGGAGCATGCGCCGCCGCGCGGCCTCGCGGTCGGGCGCCCACACGATCAGCTTCGCGATGAGGTTGTCGTAGTACTGGGAGATTGTGTCACCGGCCTCATAGCCCGCATCGAGGCGGACGCCGGGCCCGGCCGGCTGGTGGAAGGCGGTGAGGGTGCCGGGCGAGGGCGAGAAGCGCCCCCCGCTCGGATCCTCGGCGTTGATCCGGACCTCGATGGCATGTCCTTGTCGGCGGACGTCCTCCTGGGTGAAGTCGAGTGCCTCTCCCGAGGCGATGCGGATCTGCCACGCCACCAGGTCGAGGCCGCCCACCAGCTCGGTCACGGGATGCTCGACCTGCAGCCGGGTGTTCATCTCGAGGAAGTAGAACTCGCCGTCTTCGTAGAGGAACTCGACGGTCCCGGCGTTGTAGTACCCGCACGCCTCCGAGACCTTCACCGCCGCCCTGCCCATGTCGTGGCGGACGTGGTCGGGGAAGTCGGGCGCCGGGCTCTCCTCCACCAGCTTCTGGTGGCGACGTTGCGCCGAGCAGTCGCGTTCGCCGAGCCAGAGCGTGTTGCCGTGCTGGTCGGCCAGAACCTGCATCTCGACGTGCCGCGGCCAGGCAAGGTAGCGCTCGACGTAGATCTCTGGCCGGCCGAAGTAGGCCTGCGCCTCGCGAGCGGCGGACTCCATCGCTTCCGCTGCGTCCTCCGCGGATGCGACGACCTTCATGCCGCGGCCTCCACCGCCGAAGGCGGCCTTGATGGCGACCGGCCACCCGTGCAGGTCGCCGAAGGAGACGACCTCCTCGGATGACGTCAGCGGCTCGGAAAGACCGGGGACTCCCGCCACGCCCGCCTTCTCGGCGGCCAGCCGAGAGCTGATCTTGTCTCCCATGACCTCGATTGCTTCGGGAGGCGGGCCGATGAAGGTGACGCCACGGTCGGTGATGGCGCGCGCGAAGTCGGTGTTCTCCGAGAAAAAGCCGTAACCCGGGTGGACACCGTCGGCACCGCTTTTGCCGATGGCGTCGAGGATCGCCTGCGTGTTGAGGTAGCTCTCGGCCGCTGTCTCGCCTCCGAGGGCGTAGGCCTCGTCTGCCATGCGCACATGCAGCGCGTCGCGATCGAGGTTCGAATAGACGGTGACCGTCGCGATGCCGAGCTCACGGCACGTCCGGATGACCCGGACGGCGATTTCGCCGCGGTTTGCGATGAGGACCTTCTGAAGCACGCTCGGCCTTTCCGGAGGGCGGGCTCTCACAATTGCACGTGCCGTATGGTGTCTGCCATGTGGGGCGGAGAATGGGACGTCCACTGGTTCGAAGAGGTTGACTCGACCAACACGTATGTGCTTGACCAGGCCCGCCGGGGGGCGCCGCCGGGTCTGGTCGTTGTGGCCGACCACCAGACCGCCGGGAGGGGGCGCCTCGACCGGCGCTGGGAGTCGCCGTCCGGGACCAACCTCTTGGCGTCGCTCCTGCTGCGCCCGCAGTGCGACGGCGCCGACGTGCACCTGTGCACGGGGGCCGTCGCACTGGCCGCGGCGGACGCCTGCCGGGAGGTGGCCGGCGTCGCCCCGGTGCTCAAATGGCCCAATGACCTGCTGGTGGGCACGTCCAAGCTGGCCGGGGTCCTGGCGGAAGTGGAGTTCTCCGGCGGTTCCCTGGCCGCGGTGGTCCTGGGTGTCGGGTTGAACGTCGCCTGGCCGGGGCCCGAGGGCGCGGGCGGCACCTGCCTGGACGACGTCGGCGCTGTGGCGGGACCGTTCGACCGCGGGGTCTTGTTGGACCACCTGCTGGGCGCGCTGGCGGCGCGCGTCGACTCGCTGGACGACGCCGGAGGCCGCCGTCGCCTGGCCGAAGAGGTGCGACAAGCCTGCATCACCCTGGGCCAGCCGGTACGTGTCGTCCTGGTCAGTGAGGAATTCACCGGGATGGCGGCCACCATCGACGACGCGGGTCGCCTGGTCGTCGATACAGGATCAGGGCCACGAACGGTGACGGCCGGCGACGTGGTCCACCTTCGTCGCGCCTGAGCAAATGGGAGGGGTCAAAGGGCCTGGGCTAACATGAAGGGCCATATGCGCCTTCTCGTGACGGGAGGTGCCGGTTTCATTGGGTCCAATTTCGCCCGATACTGGGTCGAACAGCACCCCGAGGACCATGTGGCGGTCTATGACGTCCTCACCTACGCCGGCAACCGACCGAACCTGTCCGACGTGGAAGATCGGATCGCGTTCATCCAGGGGGACATCTGCGACCCGGCGGCGGCGGAGAAGGCGCTGCGAGGCGAGGCGATCGACACCATCGTCCACTTCGCCGCCGAATCGCACAACTCTCTGGCCGTCCTCAACCCCGGACTGTTCTTCCGGACCAACGTGCTCGGCACCCAGACCATGCTCGAGGCGGCCCGCCAGGTGGGTGTGGCGAGGTTCCACCACGTCTCGACGTGTGAGGTGTACGGGGATCTGCCGCTCGACACCGACGAGGCGTTCACCGAGGACTCTCCCTATCGCCCCCGCACCCCCTACAACGCCAGCAAGGCCGCGGCTGACCATGCGGTGCGGGCCTATGCCGAGACCTACAGCCTGCCCATCACCATCACCAACTGCGCCAACAACTACGGGCCCTACCAGTTCCCCGAGAAACTGATCCCGCACTTTTGCGCGCTGGCACTCGACGACGAGCCGCTCACGCTCTACGCCAGCACCGAGAACCGCCGCGAGTGGCTGCACGTGCGCGATCACTGCACCGCCATCGACGTCGTGCTGGCCCGCGGACGGGTGGGCGAGACCTATCACGTCGGCAGCGGCGTCGAGGCCTCGATCATGGAGGTCGCCGACCGGATCCTTGCTGGGCTGGGCAAGCCGCCGTCCCTCAAGGCGGTCGTGCCCGACCGTCCCGGTCACGACCGCCGCTACGTGCTCGACTCCTCGAAGCTGCGACGCGAGCTGGGCTGGGCCCCGTCCGTCGATTGGGAGCAAGGCCTGGCCGACACCGTGGCGTGGTACGCCACGCACAGGGACTGGTGGGAACCGCTGCGGGCCCGGGCACCGATCGCCGAAGGGGCCTGGGGGACCGGAGGAGTCTGACCGGTGCGGATCCTCATCACGGGGGCCGACGGGCAGCTGGGGCGAGACCTGCTCGACGTGCTGGCCGGACGGGTGGCGACGGGAGGCCGGCGCTGCGCGCTGCTCGGACCGGAGGGACCCCGTGCGGGACTCCACCACCAGGTCCTCGCGACTGACATCGACACCATGCGCGTCGACGATCGTGACGCCGTCATGCAGGCCTTCGCGGACTTCCAACCCGAACTCGTGCTGCACGGGGGTGCGTTCACCGCGGTCGACCGTTGCGAGACGGAGGTGGACGCCGCGTTCGCCGTGAACGCCATCGGCACCCGACACGTGGCCGACGCGGCCGCCCTGGTCGGGGCGCACATGGTCTACGTGTCCACCGACTATGTCTTTGACGGCACGTCCGCCCGGCCCTACCGCGAGTGGGACGCGCCGCGCCCAGCTTCGGTGTACGGCGCGTCGAAGCTGGCGGGGGAGCGGGAGTGCCGACCAGGGTCAACCGTCGTGCGCACGAGTTGGCTGTGTGGGGCCCACGGCACCAACATTGTCGCCACTGCGCTGCGCTTGGCGGACGGGGGGGACGAGCTTCGCTTCGTCGACGACCAGCACGGCTCGCCCACCTTCACCGCCGATCTGGCGCCGGCGGTCGTCACTCTCGGGCTCGAGCGCAGGCCCGGCATCTTCCACGTGACGAACGGCGGCGCGACGACGTGGTGGGGATTGGTACGGGCGGTGTTGGCCGAAGCCGGCGCAGATCCTCAGCGCGTGCGCCCCGTCGCCACCACGGAGCTCGATCCGCCCCTCGTCGCCCCGAGGCCGGCCTACTCGGTGCTCGACAACATGGCGCTGCGCCTCAGCGGGCTTCCCGCACTGCCGAAATGGCAGGATGGCGTGGCCCGGCTCGTCTCGGCCCTTCGATCGAACCAGCATCCAGCCATCCCATGACTGCACCCAACACCGCCCGCGACCCCCGCACGACGCCCCGTACCGTGGCGGTCGTCGGGGCGGGCTACGTCGGTCTGCCCACGGCGGCGACCCTGGCCCACTTCGGGCACACCGTGGTCGTGGCCGAGCGAGATCCGACCCGTCTGGCCGTCCTGCGTGCTGGACGCATGCCCATCGTCGAGGTTGGACTCGACGACCTGGTGTCCGGTGGCGTGGCGGCGGGTCGACTCTCCTTCACCGACTCGGCGGTCGACGCGGTGCGAGGGGCGGGGTTCGTGTTCCTGTGCGTCGCAACGCCGCAAAGTGCCGACGGCTCGGCCGACCTGTCCTACGTGGAGGCGGCGGCCAAGGACATCGCGGCGCACCTGGAGCCGGGTTGCGTGGTCGTCAACAAGTCGACCGTGCCGGTCGGCTCGGCGACGATGGTCGAGCAGGTGATCGGACGGCCCGACATCAGCGTGGTGTCCAACCCCGAGTTCCTCCGGGAGGGCACCGCCGTGCGGGATAGCCTCAATCCGGATCGGATCGTCGTGGGCGCCACCGACCCGCAGGCGGCGGCGAAGGTGGGCGAGCTGTTCTCCCGGACCCAGGCGCCGCTCATTGTGACCGATGCCACGACGTCGGAGACGATCAAGTACGCCTCCAACGCCTTCTTGGCCACCAAGCTGAGTTTCGTGAACGCGCTGGCGGGCTTGTGCGAGGAGCTTGGGGCGGACGCCCGGGACGTCCTGCTCGGACTGGGCTACGACAAGCGCATCGGCTTCGAGTTCCTCCGACCCGGGCCGGGCTGGGGCGGCTCGTGCCTGCCCAAGGACACGCAGGCCCTCCTCCACATCGCCCGCGACGCCGGTTACGAATTCTCGCTGCTGGCCGGGGCCATCGCATCGAACGACGAACAGTTGGCGCGTGTGGTCTCCAAGGTCGAGGCGGCCTGTGGCGGCTCGGTCGACGGGGCGAGACTGGCCGTGTGGGGACTGACCTTCAAGGCCAACACCGACGACCGGCGCGACTCGCCCAGCCTGCAGATCTCGCGGCGGCTCGCCGCCCTCGGGGCAACCGTCCAGGCATTCGACCCGACGGTCAGGGCCCAACCCAGTGCGGAGGCGGATGACGACCTGACCGGGCTGGACCTGCGAGCCGATCCCTACGAGGCGGCGACCGGAGCACGCGTGCTGGTGGTGCTCACCGAGTGGGACGAATTTCGCTGGCTCGACTTTTCCCGCGTCCTGGCCCTCATGGAGGAGCCCAGGATCGTCGACGCGCGCAACCTGCTCGACCCCGCCGCAGTCAGGCGTATGGGTTTCCACTACACGGGGATCGGCCGCCGGTGAGCCGGGTGGTCGTGGCCGGGGGGGCCGGGTTCCTCGGCTCGCACCTGTGTGACCGACTCATCGAGCGGGGCGACACCGTGGTGTGCCTCGACGACCTGTCCACCGGGACGCAGGAGAACGTGGCCCACCTCCAGGGTCACGACCGGTTCAGTCTCGTCGTGACCGACGTCAGCGAGAAGGTCGAGCTGGAGGATGCGTCCAAGGTCGACGCGGTGTGCAACCTGGCCTCACCCGCCTCACCGCCGGCGTACCTGGCACGGCCGCTGGACACCCTGGCCGTCGGCAGTGAGGGCACCCGCCGGCTGCTCGAGCTGGCGCGGGAGCACCATGCCCGCTTCCTCATGGCAAGCACCAGCGAGGTCTACGGGGACCCCGCGGTCCACCCCCAGGTCGAGGGGTATCGCGGCAACGTCGACCCGACGGGGCCACGCAGCGTCTACGACGAGGCCAAGCGGTTCGCCGAGGCGCTGACCATGGCCATGCATCGCACCCACGGCGTAAACGTGGGGATTGCACGAATCTTCAACACCTACGGACCCAGGCTGTCGCCGGGCGATGGCCGTGTCGTCTCCAATTTCATCGTGCAGGCCCTCCGTGGTGAGCCCCTCACCGTCTACGGGGACGGCAGCCAGACTCGGAGCCTGTGTTTCGTCGACGACGAGATCGCGGGCCTGCTGGCCCTGCTCGATTCGTCACTGGTCGGCCCGGTCAACGTTGGGAACCCGGATGAGCGCTCGATGCTTGACCTGGCCCGCTTCGTCCTGGAGGTCACGGGGTCGCCTTCGGACATCGTCTTCGAACCGCTCCCCACCGACGATCCGACGCGTCGCTGCCCCGACATCACGTTGGCTCGGCGCGAGCTCGGCTGGGCGCCCACGATTGGCCTACGGGAGGGGATCGAGCGCACGATCGACTATTTCGCACAGAGGGTGAGAGGCCAATGACGGAGTCAGAAGTGACCGAGACAGAATTGAGCGAGTTGCCACCGCAGCGGACCTACAAGACGCTCACGGTGATCACGCCGGTGTTCAACGAGCGCACCACGGTGGCCGAGGTCATACGGCGCATGCGGGTGGTCGAGATACCTCTGGTGCTTCAGATCATCGTGGTGGACGACGGATCGAGTGATGGCTCCGACAAGGTGCTCGGCGCCATCGAGGACTCGACGGTACACGTCATCCGGCACGAGGTGAACCAGGGCAAGGGCGCGGCCATCCGGACGGGGCTGGCCGAGGCGCGGGGCGACCTCGTCCTCATTCAAGACGCGGACCTCGAATACGACCCGAACGACTGGCCCCGCCTGCTCGAACCGATTCTGCGGGGGAAAGCTCGTGTCGTCTACGGGAGTCGGTTCACCGGAGAGCGCAGGAACATGCTGCCCGTGCACTGGGTGGGCAATCGCCTGCTCTCGCTTGTCACCAATGTGCTCTACAGCTCGACGCTCTCTGACATGGAGACCTGCTACAAGCTCTTCGACGCGCAGGTGCTCGAGGGCATCACCATCGTGTCGAACAAGTTCGACTTCGAGCCGGAGATCACGGCCAAGGTCCTTCGGCGCGGCCACCGGATTTACGAGGTCCCCATCTCCTATGCAGGTCGCGAACACGACGAGGGAAAGAAGATCACCTGGCGCGACGGCTTCGGAGCACTCAAGGCGCTGGTGAAGTTCCGCTTCACCAAGGAGTACTGAGGACACTGGTGTCCGACCTGGTCGGCGCCGTGGTGGTCGACCACGACGCGGGACCGCTTCTGACCGATTGTGTGCGCTCCATCCTGAGCAACGGGGCGTCCATGGTGGTCGTGGTGGAGAACGGCACGACCGGGAGCGCCGATGGCGCCCTCGAGGAGCTCATGGCCCACCGGCCCGCACCCCCGGTGCGAATCGTGCGTCCCGGACGAAATCTCGGCTTTGGAGCCGGCGTAAATCGTGGCTTGGCCGCGCTGGCGGGCGAGCCGACCCCCCCCGAATGGGTGCTCGTCTCCAACCCGGACCTGCTCGTCCACACCGGAGCGTTGGCGGAGTTGCGAGGCGTCCTGGAGTCTCACCCCGCGTGGGCGCTGGTCGGGCCGCGCATCTACACGGAGGCGGGTGAGGTCTATCCGTCCGTCCGAAGCTTCCCTTCGTTCACCGACGCCGCAGGGCACGCGTTGCTGGCGCTGTTCAATCCCGACAACCCCTTCACCCGGCGCTACAACCCTGGCGCACCCGAGGGCGACGTCGTGACCGAAGCGGGGTGGGTCTCGGGCTCCTGCTTCCTCGCCCGCCGCGGCACGCTGGAGGAGCTCGGCGGCTTCGACGAGGCGTACTTCATGTACGCCGAGGACATGGACCTGTGTTGGCGCGCCCACGACGCGGGGTGGGGGGTGGGGTTCGTCGGCGGGGCCGCCGTCACCCATGTCCAGGGAGTGAGCACCGCGCGGAACCCGTACCGGATGATGGTGGCCCACCATCGCTCGGCCCTCCGCTTCACGTACCGGACGACGAAAGGCTGGCGCCGGGCCGCGCTGCCGCTGGCCGCGCTGGTGCTCGGGGTGCGCATGGTGTTCGCCACCGCCCGGCTGGCGCTCGGCCGCTGAGGCCGTGGGGTCGCACCGGGGTTGGCTGATTGCCGCAATCGTGGCCATCGGGGCCACCGTGCTGGCGCTCGTGTTGGCCGGCGCCGTGAGCGGGCCTCGGCGCGGGCGGGCGAACGTCCGCGTGGAGCCCGAGGTGACCTTCGCCCTGCCGCCGGCGACGGCCGGGTGCGGTGGGGTGGTCGCCCTGCCCGCGGGGGCCCAAAAGGTCCCTCTCACGGTGAGCACGGTGGCCGGCCAAGTCGCCGAGACCGTCAACGTCTGCATCAATGGCCGAGGTCCGTTTCCTTTTGTCCTCGACACCGGGGCGGGACAGTCGACGATCGACGCAGGCTTGGCCCGGCGCCTCCATCTTCCGTCGGCCGGTTCCGCAACCCTCTTCGCCGGTGTCGGCTGCACCGGAACGGCACAGCCGGTTGCGATCGACACCTGGTCCCTCGACGGCGTCAGCCTGGCGCCACAGCAGCTGACCGCGGCCACGCTGCCGCAGATCGGCGGGAAAGGAGAGCCGGCCGGCCTGCTCGGCTCCGACGTGCTGGGCCGCTTCGGCGCGGTCCGCATCGACTTTGCGGCCGCGGCGCTGCTGGTGCCCGGTGACGAGGGAGCGCCGCTCACTGGGTCCGGGCCGTACACCGGGCCGTTGGGCGCGCCGCCCGCGGTCCTGACCCAGGGGGAAGGGTCCAGCGTGCCCCTGACCGTGACGCCGACCGAGGGGGACGTCTCGCTCGGTGTGGCGGTCCGCTTCAGCGCTGACCGGCCGCGCAGCTTCGTCGTCGACACCGGTTCTTCCCAGAGCGTGGTGGCAACCAGCGTGGCGCGGACGGAGTCGCTGGGCAGCACCGACTTGGCTCAGCGCCAGGCCACCGTGTGCTCGGTCATCACGGTTCCGCTCGTCCACACCGGTCCCTGGTCCGTGCCCGGCGTACGGTTGCATCCCCAGCTGATCGGCGAGACCGACTTTGGCACCATCTCCCAGGCCGGCACGCAGGGCCTGCTCGGCTCGGACCAGCTCAAACGCTACGGCTGGGTCGTCCTGGATTACCGAGACGGCCAGATGGTGCTCGGCTGAGGTCGATCACAACGAGTTCTGCTTCGCTCAGGCCAGGGCCGCCCCCAGGGCATCGAGGAGATCACCGGTGCCCTTTTCGCGCACGGTGGGCGTGTCGGCGCCATCGAGGAAGACGCCCTGTTCGGTGAAGGTCAACGTGGCTCCGGCACCGGCCGCCTGGAATTCCACCGTCGTGACCGAGACGGAGACAAGGGCGCCGTCGGCCTTCATCGTGTAGGTGTAGACGATGCGGCATGCTGGAACGATGTCCTGGTGGGTGGCCTCGAAGGTGTAGGTCGGTCCTCCCGGGGCTCCGCCCCGGTTGGTCTCGGAGCCGCCCACCCGGAAATCCAGCGTGTAGTCCGCGTCGTCTGGTACGCCGAACCAGCGGGCTTTCGCCTCTCGGCTGGACCAGCTGTCGAAGACGCGGGCTGGTGGGACTGGATACGAGCGCGTGATGACGAATGTGCCGTGCTCGGCGGTTGGGTCGGCCATGTCAGCTTCCTCTCTGGGCTTCGGGACGTGAGGCGGAAATCGTCGACGACGCTGCGGGCTCGGCGGCGCATTCGGCGCGCAGGACCTCGCCCAAGCGGTCGAGCCGCTGCTCCCAGGCGGCTCGCTGGCCGGCGAACCATTCCTCGGCGGAGCGCAGGCCCAGGGGCTCGAGCGTGCAGGTGCGGGTGCGCCCAACCTTTTCGGAGCGCACCAACCCGGCTGACTCGAGCACGGCCAGGTGTTGGACCACGGCGGACAGGGTCATGTCGAGGGGCCGGGCCAGGTCGCTCACGCTGGCAGGACCACCACCGAGGCGCTCGACCAGGTCCCGTCGCGTCGGGTCGCCCAAGGCCCGGAAGACGTCGTCGACCGGGTAATACTTAAGCATTGACTTTAGTATTGTCGCGGCGACGACTCCCGTCGAGCCAGCGCGTTCACTCGGGCCCCGACAACCCGAGCATGTCGGTGACGCCGTGGTCGCGCCCGGCCGTGTAGCCCCCGTCGACAGCCAGGGCGTGGCCGGTCACAAAGGAGGCGTCGTCGGAGAGCAAGAACGCGGCCACCGAGGCGATCTCCTCAGGGCGGGCCATGCGCCGCCCCAGCTTGTGCTCGTGCACGATGTCGGCTCGCGCCCTTTCCATCCCCGGGCCGAAGACGGCGTCCGTCATCGGGGTTTCGACGAACCCGGGACAGATGGCGTTGACCCGGATGCCGCGGCCGCCGTAGTCGATGGCCATGTTCTTGGTCAGGATGACGACGCCGCCTTTGGAGGCGCTGTACGCGCTGCCTCCGGCCGTGCCCTCGAGCCCCTCGATGCTGGCGATCGTCACCAGGGAGCCCCGCTGCCCGTCGACTCGAGCCCGTTGCTCCAACATCTGCCCGATGACGTGCTTCGCGGTCAGGTAGGTGCCGGTGAGGTTCACCGCGACCACGCGGTCCCACTCCTCGGAGGGGAGCAGGTGGACCGGGCCTCCACCGGCCACCCCGGCGGCGTTGACAAGGCCGTCGACGCCGCCGCCGAAGTCGGCCGCAGCCCGCACGAGGTCGACCACCGAGGCTTCGTCGGTGACGTCGACCGGGGTGAAGGCCCAGTTCCCGTCGGCGTGGCGTGCCGGCGCCCTGTCCGGTGCCGCGACAACGTCGGCGCCCATCACGCGAGCCCCCTCCTCCAGCAGGCGGGTGGCCGTGGCCAGCCCGATGCCCGAGGCCGCCCCGGTGACGATGTAGGTCCGACCGTCCAGTCCACGCATGGCACCCTCGCTTTGGTTGCGCCCGGGCGACCCGGGCTGATAGGAGCAGTGCACTGTCTAGCCCGGGCCGAACCCGGGACCACCGTTCTCCCGGGGGGAGCCCACCGCTATGAAGTTCGCGCTGTTCTACGAGATCCCCGTCCCGCGGCCCTGGCACGAGGACAGCGAGCTCGTCGCCTACCGCAACACCCTGGAGCAGGCCATCGCGGGGGACCGCTTCGGCTGGGATGCCTTCTGGACGGTCGAACACCACTTCTTGCAGGAGTACTCCCATTGCTCAAACCCCGAGGTGCTCTACGGTGCCATCGCGGCGCGCACCGAGCGGATCCGGCTGGGCTATGGCGTCCGCCTCATGCCGAGGCCCTACAACCATCCGGTGCGCACGGCAGAGTCGGTGGCGGTGCTCGATCTTTTGTCGGGGGGCCGCGTCGACCTCGGCACCGGCCGCTCGGCGACCCGGGCCGAGCTCGAAGGCTTCGGCATCGACCCGGGTGAGAGCCGCCGTATGTGGCAGGAGGCCATCGGGCATGTCGTGGGCTGCTGGACCAACGACGAGTACGAGTTCGCCGGCGAGTTCTGGCAGATGCCTCGGCGTCGCGTGCAGCCCAAGCCGTGGCAGAAGCCGCATCCGCCCCTGTGGGGAGCCACCACCAGTGACGAGGGCCACGCCCAGGTCGGCGACCTCGGCCTCGGGTTGTGCTCCTTCGCCGTCGGCTTGCCGCCGTCGGAGGTCAAGCGCAAGATCGACGTCTACCGAGATGCCGTGAGGAGCTGCACCGAGCCCATCGGGGCCTTCGTGCACGACCAGGCGGCGACCTTCACCATGGCCATCTGCTCCCCGGACCGCGACAAGGCCATCGCCGAGGCTCGGGAGTCCTTCGAGTGGTACCCGAAGACCGGCGCCCGCCAGATCGCCACACTCACCGACTGGATGTCCGAGCGCAAGGAGGAGCTCGGCACCTACTCGTACGCGGCCGACATGAAGAAGACCGACGACGAGGGCCTGCTCGACCTGCTCAACCTCGAGTACCTGATCGACTCGAACGCCTGCGTGTTGGGGACGCCCGACGAATGTGTGGAGGCTTGCCGGCGCTACGAGGAGGCCGGCGTCGATCTTCTGCTCTGCCTGGTCAACCCGTACAAGGTTTCCCACGAGTCGGTCATGGAGACCATCGAGCTCATGGGCACCGAGGTAATCCCGGTCTTCAAGTCCTGAACCTGCGCCCGCGGGGCGCGACGCCGTCGGGCAGGCTTTGCGGGGTGAGGAGTGCTCGAGGGCGGTCCTGGACGATGGCCGCGGCGGCAGCGGCAACCCTGACCACGTCGGCTGCGGGAGCGCTCGGAGGTGCGCTCGCCGCGGGGGCAAAAGGCGGGGCGCACCGATCCCCACCGGAGCTGGCCCAAGGCGGCCACGCCAGCTTCTGGGAGTGCCCCGCCGCGACCACCGAGCTGCTCGTGTCGGTCAACACGCCGTCTCTGCATCCGGGCCATCCCCTCGACATCACGTTCGCGGTCCACAACGGCGGGACGGCGGCCTGCGGCTACACGGCCCCCTACGAGCAGGCTGCGGCGGGTCACACCTCGACCACCTTGGAGGCGGGACCGTGTGGGTCCGTCGGCTACGAGATCGTCGGCCCGCACCGGCGCAACGTGTGGCCGGGGCTTCAGCTCGTCAACTGCCCGGCGCTCGGTTTCGCGCAGTTGGCGCCGGGCGCCATCGTGACCGGCACCGGCTCGTGGGACCAGACTCGTGCCCACAGCGCCGAGCGGGTACCGGTCGGCAGCTACACCCTGCTCGTCGATCGCCGCTTCCACTTCCCCCTCCACGTCGTCGCCCACTGAGGAAGGTTGGGTGCTCGGACGTTCAGGGCAGCAGCGCGATCTTCCCCACCGCCCGCCGGCCCAGCAGGTCGTCGAGTGCGCGGGCCACGTCGTCGAGGGGATACACGGCCGGGTGTACGGGGTCGATGGTCCCGTCGGAGACCATCGCCAGCAGGGCATCGAGCAGGCCGCGCTGCTCGACGGGGTGGCGCATCGCCCAGATGCCCCAGTCGACGCCGATCACGCAGCGGTTCCGCAGGAGGACCTGGTTCAGCGGCACGGAGGGGATGACGCCGGAAGCGAATCCAACGACGAGATAGCGCCCCTCATCGCCGAGCGCCCGCAACGACGGCTCGGCCGACGGCCCCCCGATGGGATCGATCACGACGTCGACGCCGCTGCCGCCCGCCCAGGCGCGCGCCGTCTCTTTCAGCCGTTCTGCGACCGGGTCCACGACCGCCTCCGCACCGGCCGCGCTCGCCGCCGCCCGTTTGGCCTCGCTCGAGGCCACCGCGAGCACCCGGCATCCCAGTGCCCGCGCCACGCCGATGGCGGCCAGACCGATGCCGCCGCCCGCCCCGAGCACGAGCACACGCTCGCCCGGTCTGGCCCGCGCCCGTTCGCGCAAGGCGAAGAGGCTCGTGCTGTAACTCTGGGTGAACGTGGCCGCCCTGGCCATGTCGAGGGCGTCGGGCAGGGCCACGGCCGAGGTCGCCGGCACGACCACCCGGCTGGCGTAGCCACCGAGGCCGACCGATGCGAGCACGCGTTGGCCCACCGCGACGTGGTCGACCCCGTCACCGAGCAGCGCCACGCGCCCGGCCACCTCACTTCCGGGCACAAAGGGGAGCGCGGGCTTGATCTGGTACTCCCCGGCCACGAAGAGCCCGTCGACGAAGTTCACGCCGGCGGCCTCGACCTCGATGGCGACGTCGCCGGGGCCGGGCTCGGGTTCGGGCCGCTCTTCCACCCGAAGGACCGACGGCGGCCCCAACTCACGGCAGACGGCGGCACGCACGGGCCGACACGCTACCGTCACCCGGTGGACGCCATTCGGGCCGCGCGAGCAGACGAGCTGGTTCTCCTGCCTGGCATAGAGGCCGCCGCCGACACCATGTTCGAACCCCTCGGTATCGGTCCGCTGCCGGGCCCGGGCGCAGAGGCAGACTTCGCGGCGGCCCTCGTCGTGCTGGTGGCCGGCGACCCGCCCGTCGGGCTTTGCCGCATCGATGCCATAGCGAGCGGCGCCCACCTCGAGCAGCTCTCGGTCCATCCCGACCACGGGCGCCGCGGCGTTGGGCGGGCGCTGCTGCGGGCCGGCTGCGCCTGGGCGGCGCAGCACGACTACCGGGAGGTCACACTGGCCACTTACCGCGACCTTCCCTGGAATGGCCCGTTCTATGCGTCGGAGGGCTTCGTCGAGGTCGGCCCCGTCGACGACTGGCTGGTGGCACACGGGCGATCACCCGAGGAGCCCGTGATGGCCCGCTTCGGGGCGCGCGTCCTGATGCGCCGGTCCCTGTGAGCTCGAACGCCCCGGATTCGCTCAGGTCGTGCCGGCGGCCCTGAGCACGTCGGCAAACCCGCGCACGCGCAGCGCGGTGATGTGCTGGCCGTTCGTCTCGAACACGTCGCGTACGCTGCGTTCGGCCCCGCCCAGGTGGACGTCGATGTCCACGGTCACGATGGAGCCGTCGACATCGAATGGACCGGGCGCGGGACGGAAGTCGTCGAAACCGAAGGTGTGGTCCCGGTAATAACCGAGGATGGCGTCGTGCCCGGTGCAAAGCTCGCCGTCGACGTCGAGGATGGCATTGCGAGCGAAGAGCCGGCGCAACCGCTCGGCGTCGTGCGCGGTGACCGCGGCGAAGTAGTCGTCGATCACGCCGGCGGTGCCGGCGCGTCGCGAAGGGAGCCGGTAGAGGTCCATCGCGTTGAGCCCGAGCACGCGGACCTGCGTCGCGGTGGGGCACGGAGCGACGGTGGCACGGATGGCGTCCACGGCGCCCGGGAAGGTGGCGTCGTGGTGCGGGTAGTCGCTGCCCCACACGATCCGCGACGCTCCGACGAAGGGGGTCAATGCGGGCAGGGTGCGCTCGTCGACCTCAAAACTGATGGCGCACTGGCGGGCGAAGTACGCCGAGGGCCGGAGCTTCATGTCGGGGCAGAAGCCGCCGAAGGACGCAGCCTGTTCGTCGAGGCGCTCCAGCCAGAACGGGGCCCAGCCTCCCGAAGACTCGAGGAAGATGCAGCGCAGGCCGGGGTGCCGCTCGAGCACCCCGAACGCGATGAGCTGGGCGCAGGCCAGCATCTGTTCGAAGGCGTGGGACGCGGCGTGGAGCACCAGCGGGTTGAAGGGGCGGTCGGACCCGAGCGTCGGCACGATGACGGAGCTGCCCTCGTGGATTCCGATTGGGACGTCGAGCTCCTCCGCCGCGCCCCACACGCCGTCGTAGGCGCGGTCTGACAGCGCCCGGCCGAGACAGGGATTGGGCCGGACGAAGCCGGCGACGAAGCCGAGCTGGGTCACGGCCCGCCGGAGCTCGGCGGCCGCGGCGTCCGGGTCCTGCAGAGGCAGCATCGCCGCCCCGAAGAGCCGACGGGCATCTGCGGCGCAGTAGCCGGCGAGCCAGTCGTTGTACGCGGTGGCCAGCGCCACCGCGGCGACGGGGTCATCGACCGCAGAGAAGTACAGCCCGATCGTCGGGTACAGCACGGCCTGGTCGATGCCCTCGGCATCCATGTCGCGGAGACGCGCCCTCGGGTCCCACCCACCGGGGAGGGCGTCGGCCAGGGAGCGGAAGGAAGCGGGGTCCTCGAAGGTGGAGCCGGGCCGGGCCAGGTTCCCGAGCGGTACGGCCAGGATCTCGGTGTCGCCGACCACGACGTGCTCGTAGCCCGACGAGTCCGCGTTGATCGAGGGCCGGCATGAGTCCGGCAGGGCCGCCCAGGCCGCAAGCGGCTCCACCACGTGCCCGTCGGCATCGACCACCGGCCCGGCGGCGGGCGGGAGCGGGTCGGGGTTGCGTTGTGTGCGGGCCGTCACGGCCGGGCGCGCCAGTCGTCGTCCGGCGGCAGCGGATGGCGGAACAGCCGGCTGGCGTTGCCCCCGGCCACCGCTCGCAGCTCGTCGTCGGGAAGCCCACCCCAGGTATCGACAAGCACCCGCTGGGTGTCGGGCCACGAGGAGTCGGCGTGTGGGTAGTCGCTCTCCACCATGATGTGGTCGACGCCGATCACGTGGCGCTGCGTGACGGCCGACGGGTCGTCGATGGAGCAGAACCAGAAATTGCGGCGCAGGACCTCGCTCGGCAGAAGGTCGGACGGCCAGGCCTGGCTCTCGGTCCCCGATGCCGAATGCCCGAGCACGTAGTCGGCTCGATCCATCAGCATGGGTACCCATCCGATGCCTCCTTCGGACATGGCCACCTGCAGGTCCGGGAACCGGAGGGGGACGCCCGACCAGAGCCACTCGCCCGCGGCCAGCAGCGCGTTCACCGGGAACACCGTGGGCAGCAGCTCGAACGGCGGATCGGGGGAGGGGAGCGGTGCCCAGCCCGAGGCGCCGGTGTGCAGGCACACCACCGTGTCGGTCTCCGCGCAGGCGGCGAAGAAGGGATCCCATTGCTTGCTGAAGATGGAGGGCAGCTTCAGCTGCGCCGGGAACTCGGGGAAGCTGATCGCCTTGAAGCCGCGCGACGCATTGGCCCGCACCTCGGCGGCGGCGACCGCGACGTCGGCCAGCCACGGCAGCTGGAGCGGGATGATGCGCTCGGGGTGCCTCCCCGCCCACACCTCGATGTGCCAGTCGTTGAAGGCGCGCAGGCAGGCGAGGCCGAGGTCGGGGTCGTGGGCGCGGGAGTAGACCGCGCCGCAGAAGCCCGACACGAGCGAGGGGAAGCACAACGAGGCCCAGATGCCCGCCCGGTCCATGTCCTCGACTCGCGCCTCGATGTCGAAGCAGCCGGGGCGCATCTCGTCGAAGCGGGCCGGCTCCATGCTCCATTCCTCTCTGGGCCTCCCGACCACGGCGTTCAACCCCACGTTGGGGTAGTAATTCCCGTCGAAGACCCAGCTCTGCGTCCCGTCGTCCTGCTCCACCACGCGTGGTGCCGCATCGGCGAGCGCGGCGGCCAGGCGGCCCTCGAACAGATCGCGCGGTTCGATCAGGTGGTCGTCGACCGAGATCACCGGGACCCGGATCGGCCTGGCCTCAGGGTCGGGCAGCAGCGTGGTCCGGCGTTGCGCCCGCTCCGAGTCGACGGCTCCCACGAGAAGGTGACACTATCGTCAGGAAAGTCGACCGGCCCCCGGGGGGGTGTGCATGACCACACGAGTCGAGGACGTCACGACGCGCGTCGGGCTCCTCATCGGGGGCGACATCGTGCCGGGTGGCGGGGGCACGTACCCGATCACGAACCCGGCCCGCCCCGCTGAGGTGGTGTTCGACGCGCCCGCGACCGCCCCGGCGCAACTTGACCGGGCCGTGAACGCGGCCCGGCGATCACAAGCGGCCTGGGCGGCGATGCCCGGTGACGAGCGGGCGGAGCAGGTCGTTCGGGCGGCCGAGGCTGCCGTGGCGGCGGTCGAGAAGCTGGACCTCGCCCGCCTCCTGACCTGCGAGCACGGCAAGACCCTCGTTGAGGCGGTGTTCGACACGGCCACGATGGGCGGGATGGCGGCCGCCTTTGCGCCGCTCGTGGCCGAGGCGCTCGCGCCGCGCGAGCTGAGCGGCGGAGCCACCCGGATGGCCTGGGTGCCCCACGGGGTCGTGGCGGCCATCCTGCCCTTCAACTGGCCCGTCTCGGTCATGGGCAACAAGGTGCTCCCGGCGCTGCTGGCCGGCGACACCGTCGTGGTCAAGGCCCCGCCCACTTGCCCGGGCGCCGTGCTCCTCGTGGCAGCAGCGATGGCGGAAGTCCTGCCGCCCGGGGTGCTCAACGTCGTCAACGGACCCGATGCCGGACTCGGCGCGGCACTCGTGGCCCATCCGGGGGTGGACATGGTGTCTTTCACCGGGGGTGTCGCCACCGGCCAGGCAGTCATGGCCGCGGCGGCCGCCACCACCCGTCCGGTGGTGCTCGAGCTCGGGGGCAACGATCCCGCCATCCTCGCACCGGACGTGGAGGCTGACCCGATCCTGGCCGACCGCATTGTGGAAGCGGCCTTCGTCACAAGCGGGCAGGTGTGCATGGCCATCAAGCGCCTCTACGTGCACCGCGCCAGGCTGGACGAGACGGTCGACGCACTGTCGGACCGGCTCGCGGACGAGGTGGTAGGCGACGGCCTGGCCGCCGAGGTCACGATGGGCCCGGTGCACACGGCAGGCGCACGCGACAGGGTGAAGGCGATGGTCGCGGAGGCACACGCCGTCGGGTCTGCCGTGCTCCGGCCGGGCCGGATCCGGGCCGAGGACGAGGCGACGGGAGGCTACTTCGTGTCCCCGGCGCTCGTGGTGGCGCCGGACCCCCGCTCCCGCATCGTGCGCGAGGAACAGTTCGCCCCCGCCCTTCCGGTGATCCCTTACGACGACGTCGCCGAGGCCGTGGCGGCCGCCAATGACTCGACTTTCGGGCTGTGCGCCTCGGTCTGGAGCAACGACGAGGGTCTGGCCTCCGACGTTGCGTCTCGCCTGTCGGCGGGGACGGTGTTCGTCAACGCGCACGGGATCTCGGTCATCGACATGTTCGCCCCGATGGGCGGGTGGAAGCAGTCCGGCTTCGGCGTCGAGCTCGGGACCGAAGGCATGCAAGCATTCGCACGCCAGCGTGTGGAGGTACACCGCCCGGCCCCGGCCGACCAAAAGGAGCAGCGGTGACGGTCGCCATTCGAGGCGGGACCGTGGTCGACGGGACCGGCTCACCACCGGTGCGCGCGGACGTCCTCGTCGAGGGCGAACGGGTGCACGCCGTCGGTCCAGGTGCGGGAGCCGTGGACGCCGAAGCCGTGATCGACGCGTCCGGCCTGATCGTCGCGCCCGGTTTCGTCGACCTGCACACCCACTACGACGCGCAGCTCTTCTGGGACGCCAACGCCAGCCCGTCCCCGCTGCACGGAGTGACCACCGTGCTCGGCGGGAACTGCGGGTTCTCGCTGGCCCCGCTGACCCCGGAGCACGCCGACTACATCGCCCGGATGATGGCGAGGGTGGAGGGCATGCCCCTCACCGCTTTGCGGACGGGACTGCCGTGGGACTGGACCTCCTTCGGGGAGTGGCTCGACCGCTTCGACCACCGCATCGCGGTCAACGCCGGTTTTCTCGTCGGGCACTCGACCCTGCGCCGGCTGGTGATGGGCGAGCGAGCCGTGGGAGGCGTGGCCACCGCCGAGGATCTCGAGGCGATGGAGGCAGCACTGCACGTGGCCCTGGCCGAAGGTGCCCTGGGCTTCTCGACCTCCCAGGTGCACACGCACAACGACGGTGACGGGCAGCCGGTCCCGTCCCGCGCCGCCAGCCGCCAGGAGCTGGAGCGGCTGGCGACGGTCGTCCGAGCCCACGAGGGCACGACGGTCGAGCTCATCGTGCCCGGCTGCCTCAACGGCTTTACGGACGAGGAGATCGACTTCCTCTCGACGATGTCGCTGCTGGCCGACCGCCCGGTCAACTGGAACGTGCTCGGAGTCTCGGCCATGAACCCCGACGGTGCTTGGAGCCAGCTTGCCGCCGGCACCGCCGCCGCGGCACGTGGTGCGACCGTGGTCGCGCTGACGTTGCCGCACACCATGCAGCTGCGCCTCAGCTTCGAGCACGGCGCCATCCTCGACGGGCTACCGGGATGGAGAGAGGTGTTCGCCCTCCCGGTACCCGAGCGGATGAAGGCGCTCTCGGACCCCGCCACCAGACAGCGGCTCGAGGTCGGGGCGCAGTCCGAGGAGGCGGGCATCCTGCGCCACTTGGCGGTCTGGGACCGGCTCATCTTCGAGGAGACGTTCGCGCCGCAGAACGCGGACGTCGAGGGGTGCACCGTCGGCAAGGTCGCCCGCGCTCGGGGCCTCACGCCGTTCGACGCGCTCCTCGACGTGGTGGTGGCCGACGGACTGCGCACCGGGTTACGCCCGCCGATCTCCGAATCAGAGGAGGACTGGGCGCTGCGCGTGCAGACGTGGCAGGACCCCCGTGCCATCGTCGGCGGGTCCGATGCCGGCGCGCACCTCGACACCATGTGCGGCGCCATCTACTCCACCGCCGTGCTGGGTGACGGCGTGCGGGCCCGCGGTCTGCTCACCTGGGAGCAGGCGGTCCGGCAGCTCACGGACGTCCCGGCCCGGCTCTACGGCCTACGAGACCGTGGACGCCTCGTGCCGGGCGCCTTTGCCGACATTGTGGTGTTCGACCCCTCCACCGTCGGACACGGCGCCGTCCGCACGCGCGATGACCTGCCCGGGGGGGCCAGCCGGCTCTACGCAGAGGCGGTGGGCATCGAGCACGTCCTGGTCAACGGGAGCGAGATCGTTCGTGGTGGGGGGTTCACCGGCGCCGTACCCGGCCGGGTCCTGCGCTCGGGCGGCGACACCGACACCGTGCACGCCGGAAGCGACTGGGCCGGCGCGGCCGCCTGACCGAAGATCGAAGCCGAACTCGGTGAGGCTTCCCCACGCGACGTCAGAGGAGCCGCGTCTCGAGGGCCACCTCCCGGGTGGCGGTGCCCTCCTTGGTCAACGAGTAGGCCGTTTTCCCTTCGACCTCCGTGAAGGCATCGACGAGCTCCGTGCCGAAGAAGACCAAGCCGGTGCCGTTCTCAGTGGCATAACCGTCGGGCAGCGTGCCGTCGGCAATGAGACGGTGGATGAGGGGCCGGCGCTGCTCCTCGGCGTCGTGGTGCGGGCTGTTGGAGTACGGCAGGAACCCCAAAGCGTCAGTCACTGGCCGCAGCGTCGGTCCGAAGGAGTCCGTGGTGCCGCCGACGTGCCAGCACAGCGACCCGGCCGAGACACCCGTCAGCACGACGCCGGCCTCCCAGCAGTCGCGCAGCGTCGCATCGAGTGCGTGGAGACGCCACAGGGCGAGCAGGTTGGCTGTGCTGCCCCCCGCCACCCAGATCACGTCCTGCGCCAGGAGGTGGGCCCGCATGTCGGGCACGTTGGGTTGGGGGAACAGAGCGAGGTGCGAGCTCACGAAGCCGAGCTTGGAGAAGGCGTTGTGCACCGCCCCGAGCCAGGCCATCTCGTCGCCGACGGCGGTGGCGATGACGCAGATGCGGGGGTGCTCGCGCGCACCGGCCAGCTCGGCCGCCAACCGATAGGAAGGCCCGGGGCGCAGGTTCCGTGGGTCGGCTCCCTCGGGCTGGAACCCGATCGAAGTGGCAATGATGGTCGGTTGTCGGGCCGCCACGTCAGTCCGACAGGACCTCGGGGTTAACGATATGCAGCGGCCGCGCTCCCGCCATGAGGCGGCAGAGGTCCTCGGCGATGGTGCGAGTGTGGTTGGACTCGGTGTCGTAGGTTGCGCCGCCGATGTGCGGCGTCAGCACGACCTGGGGGAAGGTCGTGAGCGGGTGGTCGGGTGCCAGGTGTTCTCCCTCGAAGTGGTCGAGTCCGGCGGCGGCCACCTTGCCCGACGCCAACGCGGCCACGAGCGCCTCGGTGTCGTGGATCTTGGCCCGGGCCGTGTTGAGGTAGACGACGCCGTCGCGCATCTTGGCGAAGGCGTTGCCGTCGATCATGCCCGTTGTCTCCTCCGTCACCGGGGCATGGATCGAGATGACATCCGCCCGGCCAAGGAGCTCGTCGAACGAGCTCGTCGCATCAGGGGCGTAGGGGTCGTAGGCGAGGACCTCCATGCCGAGCCCGCGCAACCGCCAGCGCAGGGCACGACCCACCGCGCCCAGCCCGACCAGCCCGACCGTCTTGCCCGCCAGCTCCCAGGCGCGGTAGCGCTGGTAGGGGATCCTGCCGTCGCGGTAGATCTGATCCTCGCGCACGTCGCGGTCGGCGGGCACCACGCCGCGAGTGGCGGCGAAGAGCAGCGCAACCGCCAGCTCCGCGACCGCGTCGGCGTTGCGGCCCGGGGCTCGCAACACGGGGACACCCGCCGAGGTGGCAGCCGGTACGTCCACGTTGGTCGGGTCGCCGCGGCAACTGCACACGGCGACGATGGGCTGATCGTAGAGCTCGGCACCACAGACGTCGCCTTCGACGATCACGATGGAGGCACCTTCGGATGCGACCCGCTCGGCCAGCTGTGCGGCGTTGTAGATGCGCAGCGTGGGCTGATCGAGCCACGAGTCGAGGACGAGATCCGCGAGCTGGTGCAGCAGATCGAGACCCGGACCGCGAACGGCGGCCGTCACCAGAGCCTTCGGGCGCGAGCCTGTCATGTGGGCGGACTTCTCCTCTCGTGGCCGGCGTCGTCCATAATGACGTGATCATGACACGCGTGTCAGATTCGTGACATCGCCGACGCAGCCGGTCACCGTGGGGGTCGACGTCGGGACCACTTCGGTCAAGGCGATCGCCGTGGACGAAGAGGGCCAGGTCGTTGCCCGCAGCAGGGTGGCTCACAGCGTGGTGGCCCCGGAGCCCGACATCCTCCGCCATGACGCCAAGCGGGCCTGGCGTGCCGGTCCGCGCAAGGCGTTCGCGGACGTCACCGCGCAGGTGGCCGAACGAGGGCATCCCCTGGCGGGGATGGCGGTGGCCTCCATGGTGCCTTCCCTCACGGCCGTGAGCCGCCAGGGCGTGCCGCTTCTGCCGGGCCTGCTCTACGGCGATCGGGAGGGTCGCGCCGAGGTGAACGGCGAGGGTGCGGTCCTCTTACCGGGGACGATGCCCGACGCCGAGGGGTTCCTCAGCTGGGCGTCCACCTCGATCCCCGGGGCGAGGGGATACTGGCCCTGCCAGGCGGTCGCGACCTACGCCCTCTCTGGACTGCCGGCCATCGACACCGGGGTCACCGCCTCCCTCGGCTCCTTGCACTCGCACGGGCGCTGGAACACCGATCTGCTGGGAGCGCTGGGGGTTTCCGTGTCGCAGATGCCGACGGTGGTGCCGATGGCGCAAGCGGCCGGGACTCTGCCCGGAAGTGACGCCGTCGTCACTGGTGGCACGATCGACGCGTTGTGCGATCAGATCGTCGCAGGAGCCACCGAGCCCGGCGATGTGTTGGTGATCTTCGGTGCCACACTCATCGTGTGGGCGGTGTGCGAGGAGTGGCTCGTGGTGCCGGGGCTCATCAGCTATCCGCACACCACGCCCGAGCGATTCCTGGTCGGAGGCCCGAGCAATGCCGGCGCCCTCTTCGTCGACTGGGCCCGCGGGCTCCTGCGCGGTCTGCCCCGCCCCGGTCCCCAGCGCGAGCAACTGGGGGCCCGGCTCGGCGACCCGGGCCGGGTTCCCGTTTGGCTGCCCTACCTGCGCGGCGAGCGCACCCCGTTCGAGGACCACACGCTGCGTTCCAACCTCTACGGGCTCGACATCGGCTCGGATGCCGCGTCACTCGAGCGCGCCGCGTTCGAGGCGAGCGGATTCGTGGTGCGGCGCATGCTCGACCGCTGCGGTGTGAAGGCGACCCGCATCGTGGCCAGCGGCGGGGGTTCGCGCGTCACGGCCTGGATGGCAGCGGTGGCCGATGCCACCAACCTCCCTGTCGATGCCGTCGCCGTTCCGGAGGGAGCGGCCCTGGGCGCGGCATACTTCGCCCGCATGGCTGCCGGGCTCGAGACCACTCTCGACGACTCGACCCGTTGGGCGGCCGTCGGGCGGAGGATCGAGCCCGACCCGGTTTGGGTGCGCGCCGTCGAGGCGCGATACGCACGGTTCAGCGAGCTGGGCACCGGCGCGTAGGCCGCCCGCCTACCCGTTGGGGGTGAACGCCACCTTGAGCGCACCGCTGCGATCTTGGCGGGCCAGCGCCTTGAGCGCCGGCCACCACGCCTCGAGCCCGAAGCGGTGGGTCAGCATGGGGGTGATGTCGATGCGGCCGTCCGCAACCAGCTGGAGGTAGTGGGCGATGGCGTGTTGGCGCCTGCCCTCGAATTCTTCAACGCCGAACGCGTTGGAGCCCGCTACGGTGATCTCCTTGAAGTAGATGGGGGTCGACTCCCAACGTTCCGGGGTGGAGACGCCGGTGTAGACGAGACGCCCGCGCTCGGCCAGGACCCGAACGCCGACCTCGAGCGTCTCCGCCTTGGCGATGGAGTCGTAGACGACGTCGATGTGTCCGGGATGGGTCACGGGCAGGCCGTCGAGGGGGGCGTGCAACACGGCACCGGACCACTCCGCCAGAGCCTCCACCAGCGCCAACCGGGGCTCGTGAGCGAAGACGGCGGACGCCCCGAACCGCAGGGCCATTTCGCGCTGCGCCTCGAAGCGTGCCACCACTCCGACCTCCAGGTCGGGGAAGAGGGTGCTGAGGATGGCCACGCTGGTCAAACCCAGGGCGCCCGCACCGTAGACGAGCACGCGGCCCGATGGCGGCGGGCGATGACGGACGATGGCATGGAAGGAGACCGAGAAGGGATCGGCGAGCACGGCCGCTTCATTCGTCACGCCGTCGGGAACCGGGATCAGCATGGAATCGTGCGCGGCCAATTGCTCCGCCCACGCGCCGGGGGCGGCGGTGATCACGCCGACGTGCACCCCGGGCCCGAGATCGCCTTTGGTGAAGCTCCAACACAGGCTGAGGTCGCCGTCCCGGCATGGCGGGCAAGGTGGGTCGATGCCGCGTGGCCCGCAGGTGAGCCAAGGGTTCAGCACGACGCGCTGGCCGACGTCGAGCCCGCTCGCTTCGGGTCCGAGTGCGACCACCTCGGCCACCACCTCGTGTCCCGGGACGTGGGGGAGTGACGAGAAGGCGGCCATGGGGTTGTCGATGTCTCCCGTGTTGAAGTCACCCAACACAAGCTTGGCGTCCGAGCCGCAGATGCCCGAAAGGATCGGTCGGGTGACGACCCAGTCGGGGCGGACCAGGCGAGGGTCATCGATTTCATGCAGGCCGAAGGGGATGCCGGCCAGCATGGCCTCCAGCTCGTCTTCGGGTGTGGGGCGCACCTCTCCCTCGTCCGGAGGCGCACCGAAGAGCAGTGCTTTCACGAGGCGGCCCCGTCGGTCAGGGCACGCATCCCGACCATGAAGCCGTCGATGTCCGACGTCTTGAACTCGACCACAGCCTTCATGTCGGGGAGATAGTGCTCGAAGTGATCGCTGTCGATGGCATCAATGATGCCCCCGGCGATCGACTCGGGGGGATCCTTGGGGCCGTCGTAGACCGGCGGGTCGTTGTCGGGCTGGTCCCAGATCTCAGTATCGATGGAGCCTGGGAGGATCAATTTGACCGAGACGCCAGACCGATCGAGGTCGATCGCCATGGACTCGCTCCATCCGGCCAGGGCGAACTTCGAACCCGAGTAGGCAGCCTCGCGCGTGATGCCCAGCCGGCCGCCCAGGCTCGACACGTTGACGATGGTGCCCGATCCACGCTCCAACATCCGGGGCAGCACGGCCAAGGAAATGGCCACCGGCGACAAATAGTTGACGCGCATCGTCCGTTCGACCTCTGACATGGTGAGGCGCGTCACGTGCCGACGCATGGGAGCCGCCGCGTTGTTGACCACGACGTCGAGGCCCCCGAAATAGTCCCAGATCTCGAGCGCCAAGTTCGCCGCAACGGAGGTGTCCGAGAGGTCTGCGGCCCAGCGCTGCGAGGCAGGCACGGTGGCACGGCACTCCTCCAGCACCTCGTCCAGTCGGTCGGCTCGCCGGGCGACCAGGGCAACGGTGTCACCTCGGGCGGCGAGCTCACGGGCGACCGCGGCGCCGATACCCGAGGACGCGCCGGTCACGAGCACCGTCCGACCGTTCGCCGTACGACCCACCTCGACCTCCCCAGACGTTGTCTGTCTGCCGCGGACCCGTTCGGCGAGGCTCCGGCACGTTTCGGGGTGAGCGAGGGGTCTCGAACCCCCGACCTCCAGGACCACAACCTGGCGCTCTAACCAACTGAGCTACGCCCACCGAGGGGCACAAGTGTGGCACATGCCCTCGAGGGGGTACGGACCAGAAGGCCGCTATGCCAGGCTGTGCTGTGCCGGCGGCTTGTGCCGGCGTGCCCCGGTGGCCGAGCGGACGTAGGCAACGGACTTCTAATCCGTTTTACGCAGGTTCGAATCCTGCCCGGGGCGCAGGTGTGCTGCCCGGGGCGCAGGTGTGATGTCTCAAGACATCGAGCACCGACGTCTGGGACACAGCGTAGACCGGCCCGATCAGGGAATGCTTGGGTAGTCCTTGGTCGGGTCGAAGACGAGCCGGCGCCGTGCTCGCTGAACCCAAAGGGGGAGGACAAGTGACCAAAGACGCAGCTGATGGCAGCAGCATCCGCGGAAGCCTGCGATCAGTCGATGGAAAAGGGGTGGTCCACCTCGAAGGCCGTTTCAACACCGGCATCGACGACCTGTGGTCGGCAATCACCGATCCTGGCCGCCTGAGCGAATGGCACGCCCAGGTTGAAGGGGAACTCCGACCCGGTGGAACGTTCAGTCGCTACGTCCAAGCAGACGAATGGGAAGGCACAGGACGCGTGGAAGCGTGCGAGGCCCCCCGGCACCTGGTCGTGACGACCAGGGAGTCCGAGGAGTCCTGGCGCAAGGGTCAGGGTATGCCACCGTTCGACGAGACTCTCGAGGCGACCCTGACCGCAGACAGCAACCAGACCAACTTGGTCCTTGAGATCCGGGGTTTGCCCATCGAGCCGATCGCATTTTTTGGAGTGGGGTGGCAGATCCACATGGAGAAGCTCGCGGCATACATCGAAGGACGTTTTTTTGGCGACAGCAAGGTTCGCTGGGATGACCTCATCTCGATCTATCAAAACCTCGCCGTCGAGATCCGCAAGTAGGAGTGCGCCTCCATTCCGGCTATTGGTCATGCTCCTTCCCGTACCGAGTCGAGCCACAATCCGACTCCTAACGACGGGTCGGTCAAGCGATCACGGAGAACAGCTTCCACGATCCAGGGACGCCTTCGAGTTCGCGGTTGACGCCCTCCCACGTCAGTGTGACGATTGGCATGAGCGCAGATCCCTCGGGAGGTAAAGATCATGACCGATGCCAAGGATCCTGTGGTATTCATCCATGGCTTGTGGCTGCACGCGAATTCGTGGGAGCCATGGGAGGAACTGTTTGCCGAGTCGGGTTACGAGCCGGTCGCGCCCGGCTGGCCCGGCGACGGCGACACTGTCGAAGCCACCCGCGCAAACCCCGACAGTGTCGCCAACCACGGAATCGACGACGTCACCGAGCACTACTCGAAGATCATCGATGACCTGCCAGCCCCGCCGATCCTGATCGGCCACTCCTTCGGGGGGCTGATTGCGGAGAAACTGTTGGGGATGGACCGCGGCGCCGCGGCGATCGCCATCGACGCTGCGCAGATCAAGGGCGTTCTGCAACTGCCTCTCTCTCAGCTCCGTGGGACCCTGCCGGTGTTCGCGAACCCGACCAACAAGCACAAGGCGGTCTCGCTGACCGCCAAGGAGTTCCGCTACAGCTTCGGCAACGCGCTATCAGAGGAGGAATCCAACGCCCTTCACGAACGGTGGACGATCCCGTCTCCGGCGCGACCCCTTTTCGAGGGCGCGAGCGCCGCCTTCTCGCCGCATTCGCCAGCCAAGGTTGACACCGCGAACCAAGACCGCGGGCCGCTACTGCTTACCATGGGCGGCAAAGACCACACCGTACCCGAGGCCATCACCAAGTCGACGTTGAAGCAGTACCGGGACTCAAGCGCGGTCACCGACCTGGTGGAGTTCGCTGACCGTGGTCACTCTCTGACCATCGATTCCGGCTGGCGAGAAGTGGCCGAGGCGTGCCTCGCCTGGCTGAACAAGCAAGGAAGGTAAACCGCCGACTGGCTCGAGATCGATGGCATGTGAATCGAGAGGACCCGTCTCGAAGGACTTCGCGGAGGCATCATGGATCTTGGGCTTGAGGGCAAGCGTGCCCTAGTGACTGGAGCCAGCAAAGGCATCGGCCTCGCCGTGGCGCGACGACTGGTGGCTGAGGGCGCTGCGGTTGTCGCCGGATCCCGTCGGTCTTCCGTGGAGTTGGATTCCCTAGGCGGGGGCGGCGATGTTGTCCACTTCAGCGCCGACCTTTCAGGAGACGAGGGGCCATCGCAACTCGTGAAGGCCGCCCTTACTGGGGGACCCATCGACATTTTGATCAATAACGCAGGTGCAGTTACCCCCCGTCTGGGGGGATTTACATCGGTGACAGATGAGCAGTGGACGACCACAATGGCCTTGACCTTCATGGCCGCAGTCAGGACTACACGGGCCGTCCTGCCCCACATGATCGCTCGGGGCAGTGGCAGCATCGTAAACAACGCCTCGGTGAACGCCACACTCCCGGACCCCCTCGTCATCGACTACAGCGCGGCAAAAGCGGCTGTTATCAACTTCTCAAAGGCGCTGTCCAAAGAGGTCGGCCGGCACGGGATCCGAGTGAACGCCGTAAGCGCAGGCCCCGTCTCGACGGAACTGTGGCTGGGCAGCGAAGGCGTAGCCGCCACCGTCTCCGCCGCTCTGGACGCCAACCCGGACGACATTGCTCATGAAGCCGTCAAGGACACCGCCACCGGTCGCTTTACTGCACCGGAAGAGGTCGCCGACCTGATCGTGTTCCTGGCCAGCGAGCGAGCATCCAATGTGACCGGGGCGAACTACCTCGTTGATGGAGGTCTGAGTCAGAGCTTCTAGAGGTAGCAGTGAATTAGACGTCACCCGGGTTCTTGAGCGAGCGGCACCACCCCGAGGGCGCACTCTGTGCGTCATTCGACGCACTTGAGTCGATCGTTGAGGCGCTACTTGCTTCATAACTTGCGCTGATCTGTGCGGGCAGGTAGCCCAGAACGCGCCCTGGGGACATTGAAAAGGGCTACTTGAGCAGCCGAAGATGCGTATCGGCGGTTCCCTCTGACCGAACGAAGACGCGGCGAAGGAGACGCGACCAGAGCTGGCCAAGTGGTCGGCTCGGACCTGCTGCGGAGTCGGGCCTCTCACCCGGAATCGCTTCAGTCATGCCATAGGCCAGCGTCGATATGAGACGCGCCGCATCCGTGGCGGCTAACCGGAACGTGCCGGTGCAGACGTCGCCCTGCCACAACGAAATGACAATGGTGGAATCTGCCGGATGAGTTGACACCCCCATCCGGCGAACGGTCCCGCGCACGTCACGGAACCACACACGTTCGCCGTATAGGTGGCCCTCCACCGGCATTTGGCGATTATCACACCGGGCATCCTTCTTGGCCACTGGGGTTCGGAATGGCCGCCTTGGATGTGCTGCGCCACCCTCACGCCACCCGACGAAATGGGGTCCCCCACCTTCGCTCGACGATTCCAGGTCTCCCCGGCCGGCAAGAGCTTCCCCGCCCTTTAGGCCAAGGTGCCCGAATCGGCGCTTTGACTCGGGGCAGCCACCAGCGCGCCGGCCATCGCCAGCCGTCAGCCCACCAGCTCGTCGACGCATCGCCGACGCATCCCGGGTTCTCTTGCACAACTCGCGGACAAAAGAATGAAGGCTCGGTCCGAATGGCTCTATCCGGAACCGGCCACGGTCGGCACAATCACGCTTCGAGGCCGGGGTGATTGTGCTCACTCGTCTACCGGGAGTACGTCAGTACAAGCTTCCGTTGGTTCCCGATTGGTGATGTCTCGTCCCGACCTCAAATCGCTTCACAAGGGCGAGCGCGGTGGCCGTGGGCGAAAGGTAGACGTGATGGTGGCACAACCAATCGGGCAGGAGCCGAAGACGTTCGGAGGGGTTGCCTTCGACGATAGGTTCCCCGCGCAGGCCATCGAGTTCGTCCATGATCTCCACCTCGATGACCGCGTGACGCACGCCGCCATCGCCGATCTGGCCGACCGCCTGCCCCGCGAGTCGGTGATCTCCGACACCGCCGCCCAGCCCCTCTTGGTGCCCCAGGGGGGTCCGCCCCGGGGCGAGCTCGAGCGCCCGGGCGACGTCATCAGAGACCTGGACAACGCGAACGCCTGGCTCACCTTGCTCAACGTGGACGACGACCCCGCCATGGCCGACCTCATGAACACCTATCTGGACCAACTCGAGGGGGGACTGGTGTCCCGGCAGGGCAAGATGAGCAAGCGGGTCGCCTTCGTCTTCGTGTCCTCGCCCAATTCGGTCACGCCGGTCCACTTCGACATCGAGCACAGCCTCTTGATGCAGGCCAGCGGGTCTAAGACCGTCAGCATCGGGCGCTTCGAGACCGAGGCCGTACGACGCCACGAGATCGAGCGCTACTGGGACGGGTCGCACGGGCGCATCGAGGCCTTGCCCCCGGAGATCGCCACCTACACGTTGACGCCGGGCCGGGGGGTCTACATCCCCCCGGGCACGCCGCACTGGGTGCATAACGGTCCGGCCATCTCCTTGTCGGTGACCTTGACCTACTTCACCGCGGCCACCGTGCGCGAGAACCGCATCGAGGACTTCAACTCGCACCTGCGCCGTCTGCACCTGCACCCACGCGAGCCGGGGCGTTCGGCCGTTGTCGACACCGCCAAGGTCTGCGGTATGGAGGCCGTGGCCCTCGGACGACGCCTCAAGTCCGTCGTCGGCTCCAAGCAGCGCGACGCCAAGGCGGCGGCCGATGCGTACGGCTACCGGGTGGGCGGGAGTTGACAGCCACCTGATCATCGCTGTTCTCGAGGTACCGGCCCACCTGACTCTGCCAGTGTTGCCGGCGCTTCGGATACCAGGGCGCCCGATTCGGGCCCGTTCCGCCGGGCGGCTGGCATGATCGCGGGTACCGTTGGCCGCGCATGGACAACGGGGACGTCGGCTGGCGCCACACGGTCAAGAACAGGCTCAAGCCGCTGCGAGACCGGCTCGTGCTGCGCCTGGGCGGCACGCTGCCCGAACGAGGCCTCACCTACGAGCAGCTGGTCGACCTGCTGTATCCGACCCTTCCGGCCGACCTCCGCCTGGAGGTCGACGAGGCTGGCGCGGGAGATCTCACTCAGGTGTCGACGATCCGCAAGATGCTCGGGACGATCGAGCACCAAGTTGCACCGACGACGTTCTCCGTCCAACTCAGCGCGGGGGATGCGCTGCGCTGCACGGTCGGTGACGTCGAGCTCCTCTGCGACGCCGCCGACGCCGCCGTAACCCCGGGGTTGCGTTCCGGCGAGTACGAGCCACACCTCACCGCCGTCTTCGAGCGGTACTGCCAGCCAGGGATGACCGTCGTCGATGTCGGGGCGAACCTCGGTTATTACTCCCTGCTCGCCTCCAAGTTGGTCGGCCCCACCGGAAGGGTCGTCGCACTGGAGCCAAATTCCGAGAACTGCCGCCTGCTGCTGTCGTCGCTCCGCCTGCACGGCATCACGAACGTCGACTTGCTTCCCGTGGCGTCCGACCTGTCGACGGGCTGGGCGTACTACTCGACGCATGTCGGCTCGAACGGCGGCTTCATCGACGATGAGGACCTGCTGGCCCACCCGGGCGTTGTGGTGCCCACCTTTCGCCTCGACGACATCGTTGAAGGGCGGGTGGGCTTCTTGAAGATGGACGTGGAGGGCGCCGAGGGACGAGTGGTCAAGGGAGCCTCCGGCCTCATAGAGCGGGACCGGCCCGTGATCACCACGGAGCTGAAGCACGAGATGCTGCACCGTGTCTCGGGTATGTCGGTGGCGGAGTATCTCGGCTATTTCGAAGGGCTCGGATACACCCCTTCGCTCTTGGAGAAGACCTCCGGCGCGGAGAAGCCGTATCCCTCAGTAGAGGCGTTGCTGGCCGACTGGGGACAGGTCGACGAGCTGCGCGACGTCCTGCTGCTACCGGGCGGCGCTTGACGCCACTGCTGCGGGCGGGCTGGCCGTCCCCTACCGGGCGCCCCCCTGAGCCGGGGTCGACCGGGTGATGGCGTCGAGCAACTCGTCCGGGTCGGAGGAGACCACCAGCCTCCGCAGCTGCCGATCCTTGATGAACCCCTGTGTCACGGCGTGGCCGAGGAAGGCGAGGAGGTCGTCGAAGAAGTCGTTCACGTTGAGGATCGCGCAGCGCTTGTCATGGATCCCGAGTTGCGTCCAAGTGACGGATTCCATGAACTCTTCGCAGGTGCCGAACCCACCGGGCAACATGACGAAAGCATCCGAGAGCTCGGACATCAATGCCTTGCGCTCGTGCATCGTCGTCACCACGTGAAGATCGTCGAGGGAAGAGTGGGCGATCTCATGCCCGGACAAGGATTCTGTGATCACCCCGGTCACCCGCCCGCCCGCGGCCAGCGCAGCGTCGGCGACCACGCCCATGAGGCCGACCGAGGCACCGCCGTAGACGAGTCGGATCCCGCGCTCGGCCACGCTGGCGCCGAAGTGCTGGGCGGCCTCGTCGAAGGCGGGGTCCGCCCCGCGGCTCGAACCGCAGAACACGCACACCGTGCGCAACGACGGTGTCACGCTGCGCTCCCTTCGGCGACCCGCTCCTCCGTCCGGGTCGCCCGCGGGACGGGCTTGCGACGCCGAACGATTGTCTCCGCTGCGTCGCTGTCGTGGATGGAGAGAGAGAAGCCCGCGGCCACGAGCGCGAAGACGGCCGCCGTGAAAAACGCCGCATGGTAGGCGGTCATGTCGGGTGCGGCGGTGCCGCCGGAAGCTTGGGCCGATCCGACGCCGATCAGCACCGTCGAGAGGACGGCGACGCCCACCGCACTGCCGAGCTGACGCATCGTGTTGAAGAAGGTCGAGGCGCGGCCCATGGACGCAGGCGTGATCATGGCGAAGGAGGCGGCCTGATTCGGCACGATCACCTGGGCCATCATCCAGCCCAGTACGAACATGAGGCCACGGATGAGCCACAGGTTCGTGGCCACACTGATCTGGGTCAAAGCGAGCATGGCCAGCGCAAGTCCGATCAGGCCGCCCGTGATATGACGACGTGGGCCGATGCGCGGGTAGATGAGCCGGCTGGCGAATTGTGCGCCGATCATGACGCCAAGAGCCTCGGGGAAGGTGGACAGTCCCGATTGCAGCGCCGAGAGTCCCCGCGCATCCTGGAAGTACAACGGGATGAGATAGAGCATTCCGAGGAACGCCGCTGAGGCGAGGAACATGACGCCGTTGGTGGAGCGGAACAGCCGACCCGACAGCAGCCGGAGGTCAACCATCGGCCGGGTGGTCCGCAGCTCCACCAGCACGAAGACAGCGAGCAGCACGCCGCCCACGAGGCAGGCACCGATGACGTCAGTCGACGACCAGGACTTGAGCGGCCCCTCAGACACGCCGTACATGATCAGACCTAGCCCCGCACCACCGAGGAGAAACCCGGGCAGGTCGAAGCGGCCGGCGTCGATGGTCCCGGTGCGTTCGAGGAACAGGACGCCGAAGATCACCGCCGCAATGCCGATCGGAAGATTGACGAAGAAGACCCACCGCCACGAGAGGCTCGTCACCAGGAAGCCACCGATCACCGGGCCGAGGGCCGGCGCCATCGTGGTCGGGATGGTCAAGATGCTGGCCGCTCGGACTCGCTCAGAGGGAGGGAAGACCCGGTAGAGCATGGCCATGCCGACCGGCGCCATCATCCCCCCGCCGGCGCCTTGGATGACCCGAAAGAGCACGAGTTGGGTCATGTCCTGGGCCAGCCCGCACAAGACGGAACCCAAGGTGAAGACGGTGATCGCGCAGAGCAGAACCCGCTTGCCGCCGAAACGGTCTCCCAACCACCCGGAGGCCGGGATAGAGACCGCCAGGCTCACGAGGTAGGCGATGACGACGCCGTCCACGGCGGTGGGAGCGATGTGGAAGTCCCGTCCGATGGTGGGGAGTGCCACGTTCACGATGGTGATGTCCATGATGTTCATGAACATCGCGGACACGAACACGGTCCCGACGGCGATCTTCTGATTCAGACTCGGTACGGCCATGTGCCAGGTCCTGTCTGCTGCCACCGGGTGGAGGGGAGGTCGCAGGTCGCCAGGGGAGGGCGTCCCTGCTGCGCTCCGCGAATGACCCTAGGCGCTCGGGAGCCGGCGCCCGTGCCCGGGCGGATCGTACGACGGGGTCTGTGCCGGACCCTTTCCCACCGTCGCCCACTCACGCGAGTCCCTCGGGACCCGCCGCCGGGAGAATCCTCATGGCGGTGGTCCTATAGTCGCGCGATGGTCAAAGTTCTTGCGGTCGCCAACCAGAAGGGCGGCGTCGCCAAGACGACCACGGTGCAGTCCGTGGGTGTGGCCCTTGCCCAGCAGGGTCGTCGGGTCCTCGTGGTGGATCTCGACCCTCAAGCGTGCCTTACGTTCTCCCTCGGTTTCGATCCCGACGACTTGGGCCCCTCGCTGCACGACGTGCTCGTCCGCCGGTCCCGACTGGCCGAGGTGGTGCGTGCCGTCCCTGGCGTCGACGGCCTCTTCCTCGTGCCGGCGACGATCGACCTGGCCGGGGCGGAGGTGCATCTGCTCAGTCGCACCGGGCGGGAACATGTGCTGGCCCGGGCCTTGCTTCCGGTTCTGGACGAGTACGACGCGGTGTTGATCGACTGTCCGCCCTCCCTCGGGGTGCTGACCATCAACGGCCTGACGGCCGCCGAGGCCGTCCTCGTGCCTCTGCAGTGCGAGGCGCTGAGCCACCGAGGCGTCGGCCAGCTGCTCGAGACCATCGAGGACGTGCGCCAGTTCGCCAACGAGAAGCTGCGTGTCCTCGGCGTGGTCCCCACCATGTTCGACAGCCGGACGACGCATGCCCGCCAGGTGCTCTCCGAAGTGGAGGATCGCTACGGTCTGCCGCTCTTCGAACCCCCCGTGCCGAAGTCGGTGCGCTTCGCAGAGGCTCCCGGTCTCGGGCAGTCCGTGCTCCAACACGCGCCCGCGTCCGCCGGCGCGGTGGCGTACCGGACGCTCTCGACCTCGGTGTACGACGCCATGCAGAGCAGCTGACATGACTGCAGCACGCGGTGACAAGGCGCCCGATCCCCTGGGCAAGCGCGCGCTTTTCTGGGTGCCCTCGGGTGAGTCAGGAGAAGGCCCGGACGGATCGCCGGCGTCAACGGTGACGCTCCCCGTGGGCAAGCGCGCCCTCTATTCGGGCGCCCGCCCCGAGTCCCACAGCCGGGTCGCAACCTCGGGGAACCCGCTCGACGCCCGGGGGTCGTTCACGGTCGTATGCCAACGGTGCCGCCAGAGCTCCCACGTCGGGGTGCTCGACCTGCTCATCTTCCAGCTCCCGATCGGTGTATGGCTGCCCCGAGGACGCTTCGATCGCCGCATGACATGCCCGAGTTGCCGCAAACGGGCCTGGTGCAGCGTCACGCTCCGGCGGGCCTGAGCCGCTGACTTCCGATCGGTTCGCCGCCCTCCCTCCAGGCGTGTCGCCGACCGCCGGCAGAGTTTGCCTCGGAGGGGACTGCGATCGCAGTGGGCGGACCGGTCGCTTCGGCCCGGAAGTCGGCGGAGTCGGGATGCGGGGATTTGAACCCCGGACCTCCTGCTCCCAAAGCAGGCGCGCTGCCAAGCTGCGCCACATCCCGTGAAATATGTCCCCTGATCAGGGATTATAGTGACCTCCTTAGCTCAGGGCTGTGTAGGACAACGCTCCTTCAGCGGATAACATGGTGAGTGGACATCCGATCAAACCCACGAAGCAATGCCACCTCTGACAACCCGAACGACGACGGGCACAACGCAGAGCGTAGGCGACCTATCGACGCTGATCCCCGATTGGCGGCGCTCGCTGTACGCGGCCAACAAGTCCGAAAAGACCATCGCCGCCTACTCGGAAGCGGCCAACTAGCTCCTCGACTTCCTGCGTCGCTCCGGCGTGCCAACGGAGGTTGCCAATATCCGCCGCGACCACGTTGAGGCCTTCATCGAGCACCTGCGCGACAACGGCAAGTCGGCAGCATCTCGCCGTTGCGGTACGCGAGAATTCTTGGGGATCGATGCGGTTCTCATCTCCACTTCCATTTTACCCGGCGAGGACGTGTCGGTGCTGGTCGAACGACCTGCGAGCACGCGTCGGTGCGATCCCCTGCCCCCGTCGGGCGGTGGCTCAAGTGGGGCACCCGCTGGGTCAGCCCGACTGTCGAACGCTGACGCGGCTACCGCGTTAGAACACGTACTGGGTGCGCGTCATCCTCGCTCGGTACCGTGGGCAGGAGCACTGAGCACAGTCGGTCCCGGAGCGGTAGTGCTGGTGTGCTGAATACGAGTCGCCGCAAACCTTGCACGTCGGCGGCGCAAGTTCCTCCATCGTCTTTGCAATGACCGAAGGGCGGTCGAAGACGTAGTCGATCACAAACACGTCGATCGCGGCCCCGATCCAATGGTCGGTCAGGTCAACCTGATCGAGCAGCTTTGTCGATGTCAGGCCGAACGTCGAACGTTCTCGTCACGTCCCCGCCCGATTTGGCTCTGCTTGATGACGTTTCTGACGGCTTCGCGAGTGATGCCAGCGGCGTGGGCGATCTCGGCGTCTTCGGCACCGCTCAGGGCAGCAGCCACGATCAGTCCGTTGCGGTAGTTGCGCAGCGCGGCGACGTCGCGGGGGCGTAGGTCAAGTTCCCCCGCCGCCGCCTCAAGTTCCCTCGACGCCTGGTGGAGCAGTTCGGCGTCAGCCCAGTGCATGGTCATGGGCTGTATATACCCACGTATCTTTGGGGACAATCCCCCTTGCGGTGCCCGCCTTCCTGCAATCGCCATTTTACCTTGGGGAAGATCCGTCCGTGGCAGGGGTGCTTCCTTACCTAGGAAGGTGGCGCTCGGGGAGATCGCAACCGAGAACCAGTGAGGAACGCTCGTCCGGGGACATTCCGTTGCACCGCGAGTGCCAGCAGCCCGGTCGGGAGAGGGCGATCGACAACGGGTGCAGTGCCGAGGTGGCGTCTCTCGGGTCCGAGGCGGCCAGCACGCAGGGTTGGGGGGCGTAGACCGTTCGCCGGAACGGCGATGAGAGAGACAGCGACGCCACGGAGGTCGTGACCTCGGTGGCCGTACGTCCGATCAACAATCGCTGCCGGAGTCAGCGATTCGCTATTTCAAGAAGAACGTCGGCATGGCATAACGCATCGAGCGGGCAGTAGCAGGCCAGATCAAGACCTACAAGTTCGCGCCGGACGTCATCGACATTGACTGCCAACCGCCCCGCGAGGAGGTCGTTGCGATAACGAAGCACGGCCTCTTCTCGTCCGAGACTGAGGGGATACGGATTGCCCCACTTGGTTGGGCGCGTTACCACCACGACGCCTTCGGGGAGCCTTGCCCCTTTCTTGCGAGATCGCTGATAACGCTTGGGCACCTTCAAGAGTCTGGTCGCGTCGAGGCGAACACGTCACCCGACATCGACATGAATGTCGCGCGTAATCGCGACGTTGAGGGACCTCTTCTGGTCCCGGCTCCATAACTGCTCCCGCTCTCGGCTCTGGCTCTCGGGGGTCTCGGCCGCCCTTCCAGGCCGGTGGCTGGCGGCAGCGCGTGGCCTGGAGTTTGGTGGGAATAGACCATCCTGAAGCACCGGCCCGGCAGGGAGCTGAAGGCGACGATCAGGTCACAGGGGACGTGCGTGCTGGCTCTACCTGCCTTTCGGTCACCAGCTACTGTCGATGCCCTCCTCGGCAGCATCCGTCATCGCACCTGGATCGAACTCTTGGCTCTCGACGTCGTCCGCACGCTTGAGATCGCTCCCGCCGCCCACAGAGTTGGCAACCCGCTCCATTCCTACTGTGATCGGCTCGTCCGGAGGCGGATCTTGCGACTCGATTCCGGCATCCCTAACGAGAGCGGTGGGGGTCCCAACTGAGATCCAACGGGCGTCATGCCGCCCATAGGGGTCTTTGTACCAGCCTTCTTCGTTCACGATCTCTGCTTTCCGGCGAACACAGCACGCTACTCAGCTCAGGCTAACGGGGTGTCGGGGCAGCGATATCACTCCGCAGAGCGACGGACTCAGGATTGAGGACCTGCGCCTTATCGCGGCCGGGATAGGGTGCCACGCGGCTTGGCCACGACCAACGCTTCATCGCCCTCCTCGGCTAATAGTTGTATCTCTAAGTCGGAGTTATCACAGGAGAGCGCTAGATGTTCTGCCCAGCCAGGTTGTTGACGCGGCTGATGGGTGGGTCTCCGACAGCCGTGTGGTGCCGGTGATGGATTGTACGTGTGGAGCCAGTGGGCAAGGGCCCGGGTCCGGGCTGCCTCTGAGCGGTAGGGGCGGGCGTAGGCCCACTCGTTGAGCAGCGTGCGGTTGTAGCGCTCTACCTTTCCATTGGTCTGGGGGCGATAGGGACGGATGAAGGTGTGGGTGATGGATTCCTTGGCCAGCTCGGCGGCGAAGTTCGTGGCCCGATAGCAGGCGCCGCTTGAATGTCGGTCAGCACCCGCTCGATCGTCATCCCGTAGCTCTCGAAGAAGGCCTTGGCCCGCCGCCAGAAGGCCAGGTTGGTCACGGCCTTCTCGTCGTCGTGGATCTCTGAATAGGCCAAGCGGCTGTAGGCGTCGATGGCCGAGTGGATGAAGGCGTAGCCGACGCGGGCGCGCCCGCCGTGGTGCTCCCTCGAGCGCCCGTGGACCCGCCAGCCACCACCCTTGGGGATCTTGGCCTGCTTCTTGACGTCGAGGTGAATGAGCTCGCCGGGCCGGGTGGTCTCGATCCGGCGCACCGTGCGCCCAGTACGACGCTCAAGATCCGAGAGCCTCGAGACCCCGTGACGGGCCCAGATCACATGCAATGTCGACGGGGGCACGCCGGCTTGGCTGGCCAGGCGCGCCGCCCCCTTCTGGCAGCGTCGACGCAGGGCCACAACGCGGCGCTCGACCCGAGCTGGGGTCTTGGTCGGGGTGCGCCGGGGCCGGCTCGAGCGGTCCTCGAGGGCGAGAGCCCCGCCCGAGCAGTAGCGCTGCCACCACTTGTGCGCCGTCTGGCGCGAGATCCGCATTGACTCGGCCGCAGAGGCCACGGTCCAGCCGTCATCGATCAGACGGCACAGGCGAAGTCGACCCTCAGGGGTGAGCGGAGCGTTACGGTGCACGGTGAGCCTCCTTGGTCAGCGTGGGTGTGTAGACAGCTCCACACTGCCTTGGGGGCTCACTTCATCGGGGGATTCTCCGCGTCAACAAGGTCCATGGGCAGAACAGCTAGACCTCAACTTCAGGTTGGTGAAGTGGTCGGGAAGTCCGGGCCATGAGGCGTACCCGAACTGCCAAGGCGGAAGCATCGGCCCGGGGCGACGAAGAAGGCGCGGTCCGATAGGACTTGCATTCCTGCTGGTGAGCACAGCGCTCACGGCGGGATAGTCCCAAAGCAGGCGCGCTGGCCAGCTGCGTACATCCGGCGGCGTTGTCGGGCAAAGCGGAACTGCCCGGCGGCTCGGCATCGTCGAGGCGAAATCGAGGGAGCACACAAGCCAGGCATCGCAGGTCCGAGAAGCCGGCCTCGGACGCCGACCTAGCCTGGGCCGATGGGTGGGCTGCTCGAATTAGACGGGCTGCGTCGCACCTATGGTTCCGTGACGGCCCTGGACGATCTCACGTTCAGCGTGCCGTCGGGGCGGGTGGTCGGCTTCCTCGGCCCGAACGGTGCCGGCAAGACGACCACGATGCGCGCCATCTTCGGACTGACCAACCTCGAGTCCGGCTCCGTCACTTGGAATGGCGCGGTGGTCGGGCCGGCGGAGCGCCGCCGGTTCGGCTACATGCCCGAGGAGCGCGGGCTCTACCCGGGCATGCAGGTGGGCGATCAGATCGAGTACCTCGGCCGCCTGCACGGCCTCTCCCGGTCCGACGCGGCAGCCGCGGCGGTGACGTGGCTCGAGCGGCTGGGCATCGCCGACCGTGCACGGGACAAGGTCGAGACCCTCTCGCACGGGAACCAGCAGCGAGTGCAGCTCGCGGTGGCGCTTCTCCACAACCCTGAGCTCCTCGTTCTCGACGAGCCACTGGCGGGTCTCGACCCGACGGGCATCGACGACATCAGTGCCGTGCTCAGCGACCAAGCGCGGGCTGGCTGTTGCGTGCTGTTCTCGAGCCATCAGCTCGACCTGGTCGAAGACCTGTGCGACGTCGTCACCATCATCGACCACGGGCGACTCGTCGTCAGCGGGACGGTCGACGAGCTCGTGAGCGCTGGCTCCCAGCGCCTCGTGGTGCGGGTGGAGGGAGATCGCGATGCCCGCTGGGCTCAGCCCTTGTCTGGCGTGACCGTGTCGGAGGTCGCGGCAGGTGCGGCGCGGCTCGTTCTCGACAACGGCATGGACAGCAATGTGGTCCTGCGCGCCGCCATGGCCGCCGGGCGCGTGACCGAGTTCTCGTTCGGGCGGCGCCGCCTGTCCGAAGTGTTCCGGGAGTCGCTGCGGTGACCAAGTTCGCCCTCTTCGGCATCGTGTTGCTCCTCCTCGTCGTCTTCCGGGTCTGGCGCCACCGGCGGCGCGCGGCAGGAGGCGCCACGCCGCGCGTGACTCGTCAGATGACTATCCCGTTGACCGGGTCACCCGGCGCGGTCCGCCTGGTCGCCGCCCGTGAGATCCGAGAGCGCGTGAGGGGTCGGATCTTCCGCGTCGGGACGATCATCATCCTGCTGGTCGTCGCGGGTGCGATCGTGATCCCGGTGCTCCACAAGAGCTCGGTGTCGGCAGAGAGAGTGGCCGTCGTCGGCGGGGACCGCGCGGTCCTCGAACGCCTCGTGAGGGCCGAGGCGATCCGCGTCGGGACCACGGTGGAGTTCGTCCCGGACGCGTCGGTGACGGCCGCGCAGGACGCCCTTCGCAGTGGGTCACTTGATCTGGCCGTGGTCGATGGGGACCGGGTCGTCGTCGGACAGACGATCGACCCGACCGATGGTTCCGATACGTCAAACCTGGTCGACGCCGTCTCGGTGGCGCTTGGGGTCGAGCAGTCCTACAGGGCGGCCGGGCTCACGGCGCCTCAGAAACAGCAGTTGAACTCGACCAAACCGGTTCCCGTCCAAAGTCTTGGGCCCGCGACCAAGACGCACACGGTCAACGGGGCGACGGTGATCGGGGTCATCCTCGTGTTTCTCATGCTGACCCAGTACACGACCTGGATCCTCATGGGGGTCATGCAGGAGAAAGCAAGCCGGGTGGTGGAGGTGCTCCTTGCCACCATGCGCCCCATTCAGCTGCTGTCGGGGAAGGTGTTGGGTATCGGCCTGGTCGCCATGGGCCAGGCCGCGACCGTCCTCGTCTTCGCGCTGATCCTGGGCGAGGCGGTCGGATCGGAGGTGCTGCACGGCGCCGAACCGGTCGCACTCGCCGCCGCGCTGGTGTGGCTGCTGCTCGGCTACACGTTCTACTGCTGGGTCTACGCGGCGGCCGGCTCCATGGCCGAACGTCAGGACCAGGTGCAGACGCTCGCGTTGCCGCTGAGCCTGCCCATGATCGTCGGGTACGTCATCGCGCTGACCGCGGCGTCGTCGGGAAGCGCCAGCCTCTTCGTCAAGGCGCTCGCCTACTTCCCACCGACGGCGCCCTTCGCCATGCCGGTGCTGGTCGGTCTGGACCAGGTCCAGTGGTGGGGATTTGCCATCTCGGTCCTCGTGACCCTGGCCGCCACGGTGTTCGTGGCCCGCATCGCCTCGGGGATCTACCTGCGCGCCGTGCTGCGCACTGGTGCCAGCGTCCCCCTGCGCGACCTGATCAGGGGCAGCGCCACCTAGGCAGTCGCAGCGGGTTTGGGCTCCTTGGGCAGCCCCAGGACGCGCTCGCCGACGATATTGCGCTGGATCTCGGCCGTTCCTCCCCAGATGGTCTCGGACCGTGAGAAGAAGAAGAGGGACTGGAGGTTGTCGACCGGATAGCTCGCCTTGGCCCGGCGCGCCCCCGGAAGGAGCGTGTCCGCGCCGTCGTCGCCCTGCAGGATCTGGCCGTCCATGCCGAGGATGTCCATGGCGAGCAGCATCGTGTCTTGATGCGCCTCGGACCAGAACATCTTGTTGCACGCCCCGAGCGCGGCCGTGGTGTGGGTCCCGTTGAGCACGTCGGTCAGCGTGCGGTAGCCGTTGATCTCCATGATCTTGATCCGTGACCACGAGCGGGCGAGCCGCTGGCGCGTGAGCGGGTCGCGGGAGCCCCCCCGGGCGCGCGCCTCGGCCACGATGCTGTCGAATTCCTTCTGGAAGCGCCGATGCCCGGTGGTCGACGACGTGCCCCGCTCGAAACCCAGCGTCGTCATGGCGACCTTCCAGCCGTTGTTCACGCCGCCGATGACGTTGTCGGTTGGGCAGCGGACGTTGGTGAAGAAGACCTCGTTGAACTCGGCAGAGCCGTCGATCTGCTCGATGGGCCGCACCTCGACACCGGGCTGCTTCATCGGCACGAGCAAGTACGAGATGCCGGCGTGCTTGGGAGCGTCGGGGTCGGTGCGGGCCAGCAAGAAGATGTAGTCGGCGTAGTGGGCCTGGGTCGTCCACACCTTCTGCCCGTTGATCACCCACTCGTCCCCGTCGAGCTCTGCCCTCGTCTTGAGGCTGGCCAGGTCCGATCCGGCGTCCGGCTCGCTGAAGCCCTGGCACCAGGCGATCTCACCCTTGAGGATGCCAGGGATGAAGCGCTGCTTCTGCTCCTCGGTGCCCCATTGCAAGATGGTGGGGCCGACCAGCGTGTCGCCGAAGAAGTCAGCCCGCAGGGGGGCACCGACGCGAGCGAACTCCTCGTTGAGCACCACCTGCTGGAGCAGGCCGAGCCCCTTGCCCCCGTACTCGGTGGGCCAGCTGGCGCAGATCCACCCGCCCGCGTAGAGCTTGGCTGTCCACTCTTCGTTGAAAGCCTTGCGCTCCTCCGCTGTCAGCGAGAAGCCCGGATCACCCCAGCCCACGGGCAGGTTCTGCTTCAGCCATTGGGCGATCACGCCCCGGAATTCCTGCGCTTCGGGTGGGTAGGCGAGGTCCATTGGCTCACCGTACCCGCCGCCGCGGCACCTTCCACGGAAGTTCTCCACAGGGTGGCGCAGTGCCCAGCGCCACCCGACCGGCGGAACGGCCGTGTCCTCCGGGCGGACGTGCCTGGGACACCCACCGTTTGCGCCGGGCCAGGGCGTTCGGGGAGGCTATGCGGCCATGGTGGGTCGAGTCGGGACATCCTTTGCCTAAAACTCCTCGCCAGAAGTGGATCGAGACCAAGGAGTCGTGGGAACGCTCGCGCCACATTGACGTCCCCGCCCCGGTTCCCGCCGCACCGCCTCGTCCTGGGGGCCTGCGCGTGGCCTTCCTCATCTACCGTGGCAATCCCCGTTGCGGTGGTCAGGGCGTCTACACACGCCATCTGACCCGCGAGCTGGTGGCGCTGGGCCACTCCGTCGAAGTCTTCGCGGGCCCGCCGTGGCCCGAGCTCGACCCGGGCGTCGGGTTCACGCCCGTGCGTGGGCTCGACCTCTACCGCCATCCCGACCCCTTCCGGGTCCCGCACCGCCGCGAGTTCACCTCCCGGGAGGACTGGCTGGAGTTCGGCATCATGTGCACCGCCGGCTTCGGTGAGCCGCTCGCTTTCTCGCTCCGGGCCCGCCAGCTGTTGGCCGAGCGCCACGACGAGTTCGACGTGGTGCACGACAACCAGTGCCTCGGCAACGGCATGCTCGGCATGGTCGCCGACGGGTGGCCGCTGCTCACCACGCTGCACCACCCCATCACGGTGGACCGCCAGCTCGCTTTGTCCCACGCGACAAACCCGTGGCAACGCTTCACGACTCGCCGCTGGTTCGGCTTTCTCGGCATGCAGGTGCGGGTGGCGCGGGCCCTCCCCGCGGTGGTCACCGTGTCCGAGAACTCTCGCCAGGACATCGTTGCCCAGATGGGTGTCGCGCCGGAGCGGATGACGGTGGTCCCCGTCGGGGTCGACCAGACCGTCTTCCGGCCGCTCGAGGGAGTGACGCCGGCGCCCGGTCGGATCATGGTCACCTCGAGCAGCGACGTGCCCATGAAGGGCCTGGTCCCCCTCCTCGAGGCGGTGGCCAAGCTGCGGACCGAGCGCGATGTCGAGCTGACGGTGATCGGCCGACCCCAAGAGGGCGGGCGGGTCGACCGCGCCATCACTCGCCTCGGGCTCTCAGACGCCGTGCACTGCGTGAGTGGCATCAGTGACGACGAGCTGGCCCGACTCTACGGGGAGGCCCAGGTGGCGGTCGTGCCGTCGCTCTACGAAGGCTTCTCCCTTCCCGCGATCGAGGCCATGTCCTGCGGCGTGGCCGTGGTCGCGACGACCGGAGGGGCGCTGCCCGAGGTCGTTGGCACCGACGGCGAGACGGGGCTGCTCGTTCGACCCGACGACCCGGGGGCATTGGCAGGAGCGATCGGGCGGCTGCTCGACGACCCCGAACTGCGGGTCAGACTCGGTGCCGCGGGTCGCCGGCGGGTGGTGCGCAACTTCACCTGGCAGGTCACCGCGGCCGACACCGCCGCCTGTTACGCGGCGCTCCTGGAGGGCAGGCCCCTGCCCGGTGCGCCGTCGGCGCTCCCGGCGGCGGAGCCGGCGGTGTCGCGAGGAGCGGCTCGATGCTGACCGTCGACTATGACCGGCTGGGGGTCGGCCCCGCCGATCTGGTGCTCGATCTCGGGTGCGGCTTCGGGCGCCACGCGTTCGAGGCGGCCCGCCGCGGGGCTGCGGTGGTGGCGCTCGACGCCGGTGCGGACGAGGTCGCCCAGGTGCGGGGCACCATCGGCGCCATGGTGGAAGCGGGCGAGCTCGCCCCAGGGCACCCGGCGACGGCCGTCCAGGGCGACGCGCTGGCGCTGCCCTTTGCCGACGCGACGTTCGACCGGGTCATCGCGTCCGAGGTGCTCGAGCACATCCCCGACGACACGGCCGCGATGCGTGAGCTCGCCCGGGTGCTGCGTCCGGGCGGTGCCATGGCGGTCACGGTGCCCCGTTGCGTTCCCGAGGCGATCAACTGGGCGCTCTCGGACGAGTATCACGACACCCCCGGCGGCCACGTCCGCATCTATCGCCGCTCCACGCTGGCGCGGCGGCTGAGCTCGGCCGGCCTCGCGCCGGCCGGTTACCACCACGCGCACGGGCTGCACACGCCTTATTGGTGGTTGCGCTGCCTCGTCGGACCCTCGAACGACACGCACCCCGCCGTCGGCGCGTATCACAAGGTCCTGGTGTGGGACATCGTCAAAGGGCCGTTCGTGACAAGGACGGCGGAGCGGGTCCTCAGCCCGCTGATCGGAAAGAGCCTGGTGCTGTACCTGACCAAGCCCGACGCTGGCGCAGACGCCGCCGGTGCCACCACGCCCGCGGCGGGGCCGAACCTGCCGCACGGCGTGCCGGGGCGCCGCGGACCGACCACGCCGACCCAGGGAGCCGCTGCATGACCACCGAGGAGATCCGCACGACCGAGGTGGCGCTGCCCGAAGTGTCCGGCGTCCTCACCGGCTCCGACATTCTGGCCACCGGCCACGCCATCGCGGCGGTGCAGCGCCACGACGGGATGATCCCTTGGTTCGACGGCGGTCACTGCGATCCCTGGAACCACGTCGAAGCGGCCATGGCCCTGACCGTGTGCGGACTGGTCGACGAGGCAGTCGAGGCCTACCGGTGGCTGGCCCGTCGTCAGCTTGCCGACGGCGGTTGGTTCAACTATTACCAGGGCGACACGGTCAAGGACCCGCGGCTGGACACGAACGTGTGCGCCTACCTGGCGGCCGGCGCCTGGCACCACCATCTGATCACCGGAGACGTCGAGTTCCTCGGCGAGCTTTGGCCGACGATCGAGAAGGGGATCGACTTCATTCTGCGCTGGCAGCAACCCGACGGCTCGGTGTTGTGGTCGCTCGACTCGGCCGGCCGTGCCGAACGGTACGCGCTGCTGACCGGCTCGTCGTCGATCTACCACTCCCTGCGCTGCGCGGTGGCCGTCGCGGAGTGCCTGGCCAAGGACCGCCCGGACTGGGAGCTCGCGGCAGGGCGCCTCGGCCATGCCGTGGCGCACCACCCTGGTGCGTTCGCGCCCAAGGTCGAGTTCGCCATGGACTGGTACTACCCCATGCTGTCCGGGGCGCTCGAGGGCGAGGCGGGGCGCCTCCGTGTCGCGGAGGGATGGTCGACCTTCGTCATGGACGGCCTCGGCGTGCGCTGCGTGTCGACCGGCGACTGGGTGACCGCTGCCGAGACGGCCGAATGCGTGCTCACACTCAACGCGCTCGGCATGGACCGCCCTGCGCTCGACCTCTTCGCGGCGGGGCAGAACCTGCGGCTCCCGGACGGGTCGTACTGGACGGGCATGGTCTACCCCGAGCGGGAGACCTTCCCGAAGCACGAACGCACGACCTACACCTTCGCCGCGATGGTGCTGGCGGCGGACGCCTTGTCGAGCACCACCCCGGCTGCTGGGCTGTTCCGCGGCGAGGGTCTGCCGGCCCCCCTCGACCTCGCCGAGCCGCACTGTGGCGACGCCATCGAGGGATGCACGGTGTCCGAACCGCCGCGGCGCTTCTCCCGCGGCTGACGCGCCTCCGGCGCTTCTGGCCTCAGCGCCGGGGCTGAGCCACCCGGCGCAGGACGCGCAGGCTCCCGCAAGCGCCGTCGTCCACGAACTCGCCCGAGTCGAGCGCCGCCCGATAGAGCTCGTAGGGCGGCCGGCCCCCGTCGGCGGGATCGGGGAAGACGTCGTGAATGGCCAGCCATCCACCCACGGCGACGCGGGGCGCCCAACCACGGAAATCGGACCAGGCGGGTTCTTCCCCATGACCCCCGTCGATGAAGCACAGGGCGAGTGGCCGGTCCCAGCGCGCCGCGAGTGTGGAGGAGTCGCCCACGACGCCCATCACCGCCGCCTCGAGTCCGGCGCCCGCGATGGTCCGTCGCCAATGCGCCAAGGTGTCGATTCGACCGATCTCCGGGTCGACGAGGTCGGCCTCGTGGTAGTCCCAACCTGGCTGGTTCTCCTCGGAGCCGCGATGGTGGTCGATGGAGATCAGTACGGCGCCGGTGGCCTCGGCGGCGGCGCCGAGGTACACCGTCGACTTGCCGCACCAGGCACCGATCTCGACAAAGGTCGTGGGTACCGCCCCGGGGACCTCTTCGCGGCCTGCTCGCAGGGCAGCCAGGAACAGGGCCTCGCCCTCGTCATCGGGCATGAAGCCCCGGGTGCGGCGCGCCGCAACGAGCAGGTCCTCAATCCGCTCGATCTGGTGGGCATCATCCGGCGCCTCCATCAGGAGGAAGCGGTGCCGGCGCCCCTCAGCGAGTCGGCCAACCCCGCCCGTTCCCGGGCGGCGAAGGCCACGTTGACCCGCAGGCGCTCGACCGATTGGGCGACCCGTCGCGGTCCCGACTGCAGGGGGTGCGCGTCGAGGAACGCAATGGCACGCTCGGCGAACTCGGCGTCGGCACAGAGCGCGGGGAGCGAGTCGAGAATGCGGGGCGGCGCGTTCTTGGGGAACCGCTCGAGCACGCCGTCCCAATTTTCGGTCAGGCGTTCCCACACGGCCTGATTGCCCACCGGATTGGCCAGCAACGCGCTGATGACGCTGAACCCGTTCTGGCTGCGCACCTCGGTCATGGCCAGGTCGAACGTGCGCAAGCAGAATTCGACGTCGGGGAAGCTCGCCAGTGCCCCGAGGGAACGTATTTCCTCCTGGGGCGTTGACGCGTTCCGGTAGCGCTCCAAGAGGGCGTCGTAGTCCCCGGGCCGCAGCAGCTGGGCCACCACGGCCAGGGTCGCGCTCTCGATGTCGGCCGGGATGGGGTCGCCCGAGCCCCGGCCGATCGGCGACGCGTCGAAGCGCCGTGCCGCCTCGCCCCGGACCTCCGTGTCGGCGGCGACGGTGCCCATGAGATTGATGGCCAGTGCGCGCAACGACGGGGTGCGTTCTGTCTCGCCGGGAGTGGCGTCAAAACCGAGGCGACGGTACGTAGGGCCGATCAGCGCCACCACGGCCTGGTGAAGGGCGTCGTCGTGCTTGGGGAGCGCGATCCGCTGGCAGAGCACGAGCGCCCCCCCGACCGGGGCCCACGGCGCCGGGTCGGGCTCGAGCCCCAGCCGTGACGCCAGGACCAGGAACTCCCGCAGGGAGGTCAGCCCGGCCAGGGTGGTGGCCCAGGTGTCGCCGAGCAGGTTGGCCCGTTCGAGAGGAGCCAGCTCGGAGAGGTGCTCGGCAAGCGCCAACCTGTGCTCGGCCTCGTAGCGCACCCGGAACATGCCCCAGCCACCCGCGTTAACCACCGCGAGCCCACGACCGGCCTCGGCGATCCGCTCGGGTTCGGTGCCGAGGACCAGGTGCCGGACGCGCGCTCCCGTTTGGCCTCCGGCCGGGAGCGCCCTCACCGCGATCGGAACGCGCCAGGCCGTCCCGATGGACGACGTCGCTCCCGGCGGAACCGGGCCGAGCGCGAAAGGTTGTTGGCTGAGCGTCTCGGCGTGCAGCGAGACGAGCGGGTGTCCTCCCTGGAGGATGAAGGTGTCCATCACGTCACGCACCGGGGCTCCGCTGGCGTCCTCCAGCGCGTCCCACAGGTCAGATGTGATCGTGTTGCCGTACGCGTGTTCCTTGAGGTACGCGCGCACGCCGTCGCAGAACACGTCGGACCCGATGTGTTGCTCGAGCATGCGCAGCACGCCGCAGCCCTTTTCGTATGTCAGCAGGTCGAACATGCCTTCCGCTTCCTTGGGCGGCCCCACCGGATACTCGATCGGACGCGTCGAGTGCACGCTGTCGACGGCGAGCGCAGCCTCGCGCGAGGGGGCGAAGCCGACCCAGCGATCCCACGAGGGCCGGAAGGCATCGACGCAGAGCGTCTCCATGAAGGTGGCAAAAGCCTCGTTGAGCCAGATGCCCTCCCACCAGCTCATCGTGACGAGGTCGCCGAACCACATGTGCGCCAGTTCGTGCGCGATCACGTCGGCCACCCGCTCGAGCTCGGTACGGGCCGCCCTGTTCTTGTCGACGAGGAGCGCCGTGTCGCGGAAGGTGATGCAGCCCAGGTTCTCCATGGCGCCGGCGGCGAAGTCCGGGATGGCGACCAGGTCCACCTTGTCGCCGGGGTAGGGGATGTTGAAGTAGTCGGTGAAGAACCGCAACGAGAACGCTCCCACCTCGAGGGCGAACTCCGCCAGGTGCTTCTTCCCGGGCGTGCAGACCACCCGGAGTGGGATCCCGTCGACGTCGACTGCTTCGGTCGCCTCGAGCTTGCCCACCACGAAGGCCACGAGGTAGGTCGACATCTTCATGGTCGGGGAGAACCGGATACGCCGCTTGGTTCCGACCTGGTCCGTCCCAACGACGGGCGAGTTCGAAATGGCGTGGACGTCCGGATCGACGATGAGCGCGATCTCGAAGACGGCCTTGCGGTCGGGTTCGTCGAAGCAAGGGAAGCACCGCCGGGCGTCCACGGACTCGAACTGGGTCGTCGCGATGGTCTGCGTCTCGCCGGCGGGGCCGATATAGGTGGATCGGTAGAACCCTCGCAACTTGTCGTTGAGGGCTCCGGTGAAGCGGCAGCTGATGGTGGCCGGTCCCGGGGGGAGTGCCGCCGACGACCGGAAGATCACCTGCTCGAGGTCGTCGTCGAAGGTCACGGTACAGCTGATGGTGGCGCCGTCGGCCGTTTGGACCTCGACGTCGCTGACAGCGAGTTCGGCCGCGTTGAGGATGATCTCGTCGACGACCTCCTCGACCTGCACATCGATCGAGACGGTCCCCGAGAAGGTGGCAGATGCCACATTGGGCTCGATCTCGAGGCGATACGTCTCGGGCTCGATCGTCCGGGGCAAGCGGAACGACTCGGGACCGGGCGCGGCGGCTGACCTGGGAGCGGGCGGCATCCGGTGAAGGCTACCCGCGGGACTGCAGGTAGTTTCTCGCTCCGTGCCCGCCGAGGAAGCTGTCGCCGCCACCCCCGCCGTCTCATCCCCCGTGTCGCCGGAGGGCGCCGGGCACGATCTCGACGTGGTCGCCATCGGGTCTCCGTTGCTCGACGTGATCGCCATGGCCACCCACGAGCAGGTGGACCAGGTTGGCCTGGAGAAGGGGTCGATGACGCTCATCGACCTGTTGACCGCCAATGCCGTGCAGGAGTCCATGAGCACCCCCCGCTTCGTCTCGGGCGGATCGGTGGCCAACACGACCGCCGGCATCGCCGAGCTGGGTGGCCGGGCGGGTTTCGTGGGGGCCGTGGCCGACGACGAGGTCGGCCGTACCTATGGCGAGGACCTGCGGGCCGCCGGCGTGGAGTTCGAGCCCCATGTCAGCGAGTCCGCCGCCGGCGACGGGCTGGGCACCGGCCGTTGTGTCGTCCTCATCACTGAGGACGCCGACCGCACCATGGGGACGTACCTGGGGGCGGCGTCCACGCTGTCGGCCGAGGGCGTCCCGACCTCCTTCGTTGCCCGGGCGTCGGTCGTGTTGCTCGAGGGCTACCTGTGGGACGTGCCGGCGGCCAAGGAGGCGATGCGCCACGCGGCGGCTACGGCCCACGCCTCGGAGGGGTCGGTCGCGCTCTCCCTCTCGGACCCGTTCTGCGTGAGCCGACACCAGCGCGAATTCCTCGACCTGCTCGTCGACGATGTCGACGTCCTGCTCGGCAACGAGGATGAGATCACCATGCTCTTTGGCGTGTCCTCCGGGCGTGCGGCCGTCGCGGCCGCTGAGGAGACCGGCCTCCTCGTGGTCATGACCCGCGGCGCACGCGGGGCCACCGTGCTGACCGCTCACGGCCCCGAAGAGATCCCCGCGGCCACGGTGGACCGCGTGATCGACACGACCGGTGCCGGCGACCTCTTCGCCGCGGGCTTCCTCTTCGGTCTGACCCACGGGATGGGCCCGGTGGAGAGCACCAGGCTCGGGGGTCTGTGTGCCGCCGAGGTGATCTCGCACACGGGGGCGCGACCAGAGGCCGACCTCAAGGCGCTGGCGGCGGGCGCCGGTCTCCTGGCGGGATAGGCCGCCCTCCCGTGAGCCTCTCCATCGGCATCGTCGGGCTGCCCAACGTCGGCAAGTCCACCCTGTTCAACGCCTTGACCAACAACGAGGTGCTGGCGGCCAACTACCCGTTCGCCACCATCGAACCCAACGTGGGCGTCGTGGCCGTGCCCGACCCGCGCCTCGCTCGGCTGGCCGGTCTCTACGGTGACGCGCCGGTGGTGCCGGCGACGGTGACGTTCGTGGACATCGCAGGCCTGGTGCGCGGTGCATCCGAGGGGGAGGGGCTGGGCAACCAGTTCCTAGCCGCCATCCGCGAGACCGACGCCATCTGCCAAGTGGTGCGGGCCTTCGACGACGACGACGTCGTCCACGTCGACGCCCGGGTCGACCCGGCAGGTGACATCGAGACGGTGAACACCGAGCTCATCCTCGCCGACCTCCAGACCGTGGAGCACCGCCTCCCCCGGGTGCTCAAGGAGGCGCGCGCCACCCCGGCCCTCCGACCGACCGCCGACAGCATCGCCACGGCGCAGAGCATCTTGGGCGACGGGCGGACCATCTCCAGCGCGGCGGCGACCGGAGAGGTCGATCCCACGCTCCTGCGCGACCTGCACCTGTTGACGGCCAAGCCCGTCATATACGTGTTCAACGTCGACGAGGGCGCCCTGGCCGAGCCCGAGCTGACGGAGGGCCTCACGGAGAGCGTGCGGCCTGCCCATGCGGTCGTGCTGAGCGCCCAGATCGAGGCCGAGATGGCGGGACTCGACCCTGACGACGCCCGGGAGTTGTTGCGGAGCTACGGCCAGCAGCAGTCCGGGTTGGAGCAGTTGGTCCATGTCGGGTTCGCCGCCCTCGGGCTCCAGACGTTCCTGACGGCCGGTCCCAAGGAGGCGCGTGCGTGGACCATCCGCGTCGGCGACACCGCCCCCAAGGCCGCCGGGGTCATCCACACCGACTTCGAGCGTGGGTTCATCAAGGCCGAGGTGATCAGCTTCGAGGACTTGATGGAGACCGGCTCGGTCGCCGCGGCGCGCAGTGCCGGCAAGGCACGCATGGAGGGCAAGGACTACGTCATGCGCGACGGCGACGTGGTCGAGTTCCGCTTCAACACCTGAGCCATGCGCGAGCCCCGGCTCACCCGTTGAGGTTCGGGCTGTTGACCGTGAAGGCGGTCGTGATCTGCCGGCCCCGGGCGCCGATGACGTACCAGAGCCCGCCGTCCTGATTGAACGCCTGACCGGTCACCATGCCCGGCGTTACGTCGAGGTTGTACGTGTAGAGCGGGTGGTCAGCGTATGAGAGCTGGACGGCGCCGTCGGGGCGCCGGAGCGTTCCCACCAACGAGGGGTCGAGGCCGTTGCCCACCCGGACGGGACCTTGTCGGATGAGCGGCGGCCACTGCAGGACGCACGGGTCGCCCACACAGGCGCTGTGGGTCGGTGTGTCCGGGGCGAATTCGTAGAGGGTGCTGCCACCTCCAGTGGCGAGGATCGGTCCCACCGGCGAGTGTTGGAGGGTCAGCGTGAGGGAAGTGTCGGTCGTCGGGGGGCTCGAGAGGGTCGTGACATCCGGACCACCACAGGCGGCGAGCGCCAGGGCCAGGCCGACGCAGGAGACCGGGAGGAGAAGCGCGGTCCGACGCGGTCCCGCCCGCATCACGAGCCCGAGACCGGAACGTTGGTTCCGAGAAGCCAGCCGATGGAAGCCAGCGCGTCGGCCGTCGTCCAGTCCGTCGCCCGGGGGTGCCGGAGGTCGTTGACACCACCGTCGTCGAGCAACGAGCTCAGCGTGGAGCTGAGTTTGCCATCGAGGTTCGGAGCGGTGGCGTCGACGAAGCGTTCCCGGCCGCGCGGGTCGATGAGGATGTAGCCGTCGGTGTGGTCGACGTCGTAGGTGAGCGGCCGGCCCGTGAACCAATCGGTCTTCGGCGGTTGTTCCTCGGGGACGATCTGGTACTCCACGCCGAACGGCTTCCAGAAAGCGGCGACGTCGCCCGGAGTGCCGGTCCAGAGGTCCCAGTCGGCCCCGAACTCCTTCTGGTAGGCGGCCAGGCGGGCCACGGTGTCGCGGCCGGGGTCGACCGTGGCCTCCACGAACACGACCCGGTTCGCCAGTCCGGCCGTGCGGAGGTCGCGCTGGAGGGAGATGAAGGCGCCGGTCACCAGCGGGCACTCGTCTTGGCAGAGCGAGAGGAAGGGGGCGAGCACCACGACCTTTCCCCTCAGCGCGCCCAGGGAGACGGGCCGTCCCTGTTGGTCGACGAGCGGGACGTGCTGGGGTGTGGGGCGGTCGAGCACCAGGCCCTGGCCCGGCGGCGGCGCGGCCGGCGCGGCCGACCCGCAGGCGGCCAACAGGGCGCCGAGGGCAAGGAGAAAGGCGGTGGCGAACGCCGGGCGGGGGGCTCGGCGAAGGACGGTGCCGGTCAGGCGTCGTCCTCCCCGGGGGGAAGGAACGTGAAGGGGAGGTCGGCCAGGGTGATCAACGTGGAGGCAATCCAGCGGGTGAGGTCGTCGAAGACCGGTGCGATCGTCGACGGGTCCTCGAGTTGCGTCTCGCTGAAGCGGACGGATCCCTCGTAGGTGGCCTCGGCGGCCCAGCGGAGAGCGCCCTCGGCGCCTTCGGCCTCGTTGCGCACCTGCTCGATGGTGGTCGCGGTGCGGACCAGGTCCATGGGGTCCCCGAGCGGTCCGGTCACCGGGAGGGCCGCCGTCACCTTCTCGGTGTCGGGGGCCTCGGCCATGCGCTGGACGCGCAGTGCGACCTCGATCACGACCTCGGGCAGCTCGTCGGGCGGCTCCCCGATGCACCAGCTCCGATAGGAGGTCTGACTCCACGTCGGCCAGTCGACTGAGACGTCCGCGCGCACGCGCGGCGGTTGCTCCTCCCCAGGCAGGCTGTAGGAGGTCTCCCAGGACACGTCGCCGAGGAACACGTCGACCTGGAAGCGCTCTTCGACCGCCTGGCGTTGGAGCAACGCCCGGTCGAACGAGGCGCGGATGGTGCTGATGACGTCGACGAGCAAATGGTCGAGCACGACGAACGAGGATAGGCCCGCCGCGGAGGGCGCCGGCTTCGCCCCTGGTGGTGCGAGCCTGGCGTGCCCGACCCCGACCGCCCCGAGCGCCCCGCACCGGCCCGACCGGCCCGACCGGCCGTGGCTGTTACCGTCGACCGGGTGAACGAGGCCTCCGTGTGGCGCGACCGCAGGGTGATGGCCTACGCACACCAGGGTGGCGCGTGGGAGTCGCCGTCATCGACCCTCCACGCGATTGCGCACGCGATCGACGCGGGTGCGACCGGCATCGAGCTCGACGTGCACGCCACCGCAGACGGTGAGTTGGTGGTCTGCCACGACGCCACGGTCGACCGCACCACGGCGGCGCACGGAACCATTGCATCCTTCACGCTCGAACAGTTGCGCTCTTTGGATTTCTCCTATTGGTGGATACCCGGCGCCGACGTCACGCCGGACCGGCCGGCGGGCGACTACCCCTTTCGCGGCCAGGCACCGGCGGACCCGTCCTTCGGCATCGCCACCCTGCGCGAGGTCCTCGAGCGGTTCCCCGGCGTGGTGCTGAACCTCGATATCAAGCAGACGGCGCCGGTCGTGGCACCCTACGAGGAGTCACTCGCCCGGTTGTTGGCCGAATTCGACCGCACCGACAACGTCATCGTGGCGTCGTTCCTCGATCAAGCGACCGACGCCTTCCGGGGTTTGGCCCCGATGGTGCCCACCTCCGCCGGCACCGTCGCCACGGCCGAGGCCTGGCGGGCGGTACAGGCCGGCGACGATCCGCCCGACATCCCCGCCGTCGCTTATCAGGTGCCCGAACGTCAGGGCGATCTCGTCGTGGTCGACGAGCGGTTCGTGCAGGCGGCTCATCGGACCGGAAAGGCGGTGCACGTGTGGACCGTCAACGACACCGAGTCGATGGAGCGCCTGGTCGGCCTCGGCGTGGACGGGATTATCTCGGATCTGCCCACGACGCTGTGCGGCGTCCTGGAGTCTCAGGGGGTCGCCTGGGGAGGGTTGTGAGCGCTGGGACCGTCAACCCGTGGGCTCGCGGGCGTGCCTCAGCCGCGGCCGCAGTTGGGCTTCTTGCCGTGGTTGGCCTTCTTCTTCGTCCTGAGCTTGCGCTTGACCGTTCGCTTCGACATGGGCTTGACAGCCTAGACGGTGCGCCACAGGTCGTCCGGTAGCCTCCCTTGGCATGCGGTCCGGATGGCTCCTTCGGGACGGCGACGTGGTGTGCGCGCTCGAGATGACCGATTCGCCGGCCGAGCGCCGGGTGCTGCGGGGTCGCCCGGGATGCGAGGGCGCGCTCCACCTCGAGGGGGCGCGTCGCGTGCACACGGCGGGTATGAAATTCCCCGTCGACGTGGCCTTTCTCTCGGTCGACCTGGAGGTGGTGCGGGTGACCCGGCTCAAACCGTGGCGCATGGCCATGGGCGGGCGCAGGGCCCGAAGCGCCGTCGAGGCCGAGGCCGGCTCGCTGGAGCGTTGGGGTGTGCGAGTGGGAGACCAGCTCGAGGTGCGCCAGGTCCCGAACGGTGCGGAGGGCAACGGACCTTGAGCACGGAGCGGCGTGGTCGGCTTGTTCTCGTGGCCACGCCGATCGGGAACCTGGGCGATCTCTCCCCCCGAGCCCGTGACGTGCTGGCGACGGCCGACCTGATCTGCTGCGAGGACACGCGCCGGACGCGGGCCTTGCTCTCGGCGGCGGGCATCCCCGCGGGAGGACCAGCGGGTGACCGTCTGGTGTCGCTCCACGGGCACAACGAAGCGGCCCGGCTCGAGCGCGTCGCCGCCGCGGTGGCCGAGGGCGCGACGGTGGCGGTGGTCAGCGACGCGGGGACGCCCGGCATCTCGGACCCCGGAGCCTGGCTGGCTGCGCAGGTGGCCGAGGCGGGCGAGACGGTGAGCACCGTGCCGGGGCCCACATCTGTGGTGGGCGCGCTGGTCGTGAGCGGACTGCCCGCCGATCGCTTCTGCGTCGAGGGGTTCCTGCCCCGCAAGGGGCCCGAGCGCCGCCGCCGCGTCGCCGCGCTCATGGCGGACGAGCGCACCTCGGTTGTGCTCGAGGCGCCAAGCCGTGTTGCCGCGACGTTGCACGAGCTGGCCGCGGCCGACCCGAACCGACCGGCAGCCGTGGTGCGTGAGCTGACCAAGCTCCACGAAGAGGTGTGGCGAGGGTCACTGGGCGAGGGTGCGGCCGCCTTCGCGGCCAATCCGCCGCGAGGGGAGGTGGTGCTGGTCATCGGGGGCGCCCCGGCGCTCGCCCCGCCGGGCGAGGCCGAGGTCGAGGCGGCGGTGCGCGCTGCACTGGGCGACGACCCGTCTGCGGGGCCGCGGCAGGTCGCCGATCGCGTCGCGGCGTCGCTCAACGTGCCTCGGCGGCGCGCCTACGAGGCGGCTCTCCGCATCCGTGCGACAGCCGACCCCGCGGGGACGGATACATCGGGTCCGTCGGGGAGCCCTTGAGGGCGCCGGTACGCTACCCGGGCGGTGCCGCCCTACTACCTGACCACGCCGATCTACTACGTCAACGACGCACCGCATGTCGGTACGGCGTACACGACCGTGAACGCGGACGCGCTGGCACGCTGGCATCGCCTGCTGGGAGACGACGTGTGGTTCATGACGGGCACGGACGAGCACGGGGCCAAGATCGTCGAAGCGGCCGAAGCCAACGGCATGACCCCGAAGGAGTGGACGGACGCCACCTCGGCCCGCTTCGTGGAGGCCTGGGGACGGCTCGACATCAGTTACGACGACTTCATCCGGACCACCGAGCCGCGGCACTACGCCGTTGTCCAACAGTTTCTCCAGCGGATTTATGACAACGGTTTCATCGAGCTTGCTCCGTACTCGGGCCTCTACTGCATCTCGTGCGAGGACTACTACACCGAGGACCAGCTGGTCGACGGAAACTGTCCCGTGCACGGTCGACCCGTGGTCGAGATGCGGGAGGACAACTACTTCTTCAAGCTGAGCGCGTTCGAGCAGCGCCTGCACGACTTCTACGACCGCAACCCCGAATTCGTCCGTCCCGTCTCCAAGCGCAATGAGGCGCTTGGGTTCATCAGGGGAGGCTTGCGCGACGTCTCCATCACTCGCACGTCGTTCTCTTGGGGCGTGCCCGTGCCCTGGGACAGCGGACACGTGTTCTACGTGTGGTACGACGCGCTGATCAACTATCTGACGGTCGCCGGATACGGTGACGACTCGGCGATCTTCGCTGCTCGTTGGGGCGCGGCACATCATCTGATCGGCAAGGACATCCTCAAGTTTCACTGTGTCTGGTGGCCGGCGATGTGCATGGCGGCGGAGATCGAGCCCCCACGGGAGATCTTCGTCCACGGCTACCTGTTGATGGGCGGCCAGAAGCTCGGCAAGACGATGATCGCAGCGGGACTGGCTGGCGGTGAAGGGTCGGGTCCGCTCAAGGTGACCGATGTGTCGCCGTTGGCGCTGGCTGACGACTTCGGCGTGGACCCCCTGCGTTACCACCTGCTGCGCGAGGTTCCCCTCGGCGGCGACGGTGACTTCTCCTACGAGGGGATTGTGGCCCGCTACAACGCGGACCTGGCCAACAATCTGGGGAACCTCGTCTCGCGGGTCACGACGGTCGTCCACTCCAAGTGCGAAGGTGTGGGCCCGGCGTCCAACCCGGCCAGTGGCCTGGCGGCAACGGCGGCCGGGGTCCTCGTGTCGGCGACTGCAGCCTGGGCGCGTTGGGCGCCGCACGAAGCGCTCGAAGAGACGTGGCGCCTCATCGGCGCCACGAACGCCGAGCTCGAGGCTGCCGAGCCCTGGAGGATGGAGCCCGGACCGGAGGTCGAAGCGGTGCTCGGCGATGCGTTGGAAGTGCTACGCATCGTTGCCGTGCTCATCGCGCCGGCCATGCCATCGACCGCGGTGGAAGTGTGGCGTCGCATCGGTGTGTCCGGCGACCCCGCGGCCGCCCGGTTGCCGACCGACGCCGCCTGGGGCGGCTACACCGGCGGTGCCGCCGTGGTGAAGGGGGAGCCGCTGTTCCCGCGGCGTAAGGCCTGACGTGGGTTGGTTCGACTCCCATTGCCACGTGCAGGAGGAGTATCTCGGTCGCGGCGAGGACGGGGCGGCTGACCTCGAGCCGGTCCTGTCCCGGGCCCTGGGGGCGGGCATCGACGGGCTCGTCTGCGTCGGGACCGGCGTGGAGACCTCGCAGCAAGCAGTGGCGTTGGCCCGGGCGACCGCTACCGCCGTGACGCCGCCGCGGGCGTGGGCGTCCGTCGGACTGCACCCCCACGAGGCAAGCGAAGGCGTGGACGGGGTGGCGGCGTTGCTCGCCCGCGAGCTGGAGGCGGACGACGGTGCGGTCGTGGCGGTCGGGGAGTGCGGCCTCGATTACTACTACGAGCACTCGCCCCGCGCCTTGCAGCGCGTCGCGTTCGCGGCGCAGATCGCACTGGCCCACGCGCACGGCCTGGCGCTGGTGATCCACGCCCGCGACGCATGGGCGGATCTCTTCGACGTGCTCGATCACGAAGGCGTCCCCGAGCGGACCGTGCTCCATTGCTTCACGGGCGGGCCCGACGAGGTCGACCGCTGCCTGCGCGCGGGTATGTACGTTTCCTTTAGCGGCATCGTCACGTTCAAGAACGCCGACGCCGTGCGCGCGGCCGCGGCGAGGTGCCCGCTCGAGCGGCTCCTCGTCGAGACGGACAGCCCCTTCTTGGCGCCCGTGCCCCATCGGGGTCGCACCAACGAGCCGTCCTACCTACCCCTCGTCGGCGCGGCGATCGCTGCCATCAAAGGCTGTCGTGTGGAGGAGATCATGGAGCGCTCCGCCGCCGCCGCCGGCTTGGCGTTTTCCACCGGCAGCTAATCAACGCGCTGTTGTGCGTTATACGAGAACCTCGTGACCAGGGTGTTTAAGCATGATTCTCGCTAAAAATTGCTTTTGACCAGGTAGTTCACCTAAATATCACGCGCCCCTAGGCCGGTGACCTGCGAAAAGACGGCCGAAAAAGTGTCAGTCGCATTCCGCGTTTGCGTGGCCCGTGAACGGTTATCTAAGTTCTCTAGAAACCCCTCGCCACCCGTGTGTCGGCGCGGGTGCACTGTGTCCCCGGAGAAGGGTGGAGCCCTGCGGAACCAGAGCACCGGGGGGAGGCGCTTGGTCGTCGCCGCAGTCATTTGCGGCACGTTGTTTGCTGCGCCTCTCCTCTTGTTGCAAAACACATCTGCGCACGCATCACGATCGGACCAAGCGGCGCGCAGCGTGCACGACACCCGCGCCGGTGACGTGCACCCAGCGTCCAATTCGGGCGGCGTGAACTTGCCGTCGCATCTGGTCGACTATCACGTGCCGACCACGACGACCACCGCACCGGCACCCGCACCCGCCCCCACGACCACAACAACGGCGGCACCCACCACGACGTCGACGGCGCCGCCACCGCCTGTCACCACCACGACGACCGATCCTCCTCCGCCAGCCCAGACGACCACGACGACCGCGCCGCCTGCGCCGGTACCCGCCGCACCGGCGATCGACGAGGATGGCGAGGCAACCTGGTACTCGGAGGCGGCGTCTGGAATGTGCGCCAGTCCGACGCTCCCGTTCGGCACCGTGCTCACGGTGGTCAACGACGCCACCGGCGCGTCGACCGTCTGCACCGTGGACGACCGCGAGGGGGCCGGCTACCCGCGGGTCGTCGACATGTCGCCCGAGGGCTTTGCACAGATCGCCGACCTCAGCCAGGGAGTGGTGGAGGTCACAATCTCCTGGTGACCCATTCCGGCGCCGACATCGCCCAGTTGCTGTCGGTGCACGGTCTTCGACCCAACCGGGCCCTCGGGCAGAACTTCGTAGCTGATCCCAACACCGTCCGGCGCATCGCCCGCCTTTCCGGTGTCACCGCCGGCTCGCCGGTTCTCGAGATCGGGGCCGGCCTCGGATCGCTGACCCTCGCACTGGCCGAAACCGGGGGAAGGGTGGTGGCGGTAGAGACCGATCGCCAGTTGGTCCCGGTGTTGCGCTCTGTCGTCGAGCCGATCGGCGTCGAGGTGATCGAGGGCGACGCCCTGACGCTCGACCTGGCGGCGCTACTGGCCGAACGTTCTCCGGGACCCTGGAGCCTGGTGGCCAACCTGCCCTACAACGTGGCGACCCCCCTCGTTCTGCGTACCCTGGTGGAGGTGCCGGCAGTGGCGCACCTGCTGGTCATGGTGCAGCGGGAGGTCGGCGAGCGCATGGCCGCGGGGGCTGGAGAGGACGCCTACGGGGCGGTCTCGGTTCGCATCGCGTATTTCGCCCGCGCCGAGTTGGTGGGGCGCGTCCCTGCCTCGGTGTTCGTTCCGAAGCCACGCGTCGAATCGGTTCTGGTGCGGCTCGAGCGCCTCCCGGTGCCGGCTGTCGATCCAGGGCTGGTTTCGTACGAGCGGCTCGACACCGTGGTACGAGCCGGCTTCGCGCAGCGGCGCAAGATGCTCCGCCGGTCGCTCGCCGGCGTGGTGGACCCGGCAGCGTTCGAACGGGCCGGGGTGCGATCGGACGCCCGGGCCGAGGAGCTGGGCGTGGCCGAATGGGGAAGGTTGGCGGCGCCGTGAACGTCGCGCTGGCTCCAGCCAAGCTGACCGTCACGCTGCAAGTGACCGGGGTGCGGCCCGACGGCTACCACGAGCTGGACGCCGAGATGGTCACGGTGAGCCTGGCCGACGAGCTGGTGTTCGACGAGGGTGAAGCGAGCGTGGTGGTCACGGCCGAATCTGGGTCGCGGGCGGGCGACTTGTCGTTCAGGCGTGACAACCTGATCCTGCGCGCCCTCGAGGCTTGCGGTCGCACCGCCGCGGTGCGCCTCATGAAGCGAATCCCGTTGGGCGGCGGGCTCGGTGGCGGATCCGCGGACGCGGCGGCGGTGCTCCGCTGGGCGGGCTGTACCGACACGTCGGTGGCAGCCGGGCTGGGTTCGGACGTGCCTTTCTGCGTCGCCGGAGGCCGGGCCAGAGTCGAAGGAGTGGGGGAGCGGGTCACCCCCCTCCCCTTCGAGGCCCGCGACTACTTGCTGCTCCTGCCACCCTTCGGCGTGGACACGGCCCGGGTCTACCGGGCCTGGGACGAGGACGCTGGGAACGCGGCGCCCAACGCGCTCACGACGGCCGCCCTGACGGTCGAGCCCCGACTGGCCCGCTGGCGTGACGCGCTGGGGGATCTGGCAGGGAATGAGCCGGTACTGGCCGGGAGCGGCTCGACCTGGTTCGTCGAGGGGGGGCCGGCCGAGGCGGGGACGCCGTCGCGAGCAGAGCTGCGTGTCGGGGCGGAGAGAGCCCGACTGGTGCGGGCTCACACGGTGCCCGCGGGCTGGGAAGGGGACTGAGAGGGGCTGCGAGTCGGAGAGCTACTTGCCCGCCCGGCGCTGCCAGCGGGTGGCCTTGAGCATCTTCTTGTGCTTCTTCTTGCGCATCCGCTTGCGGCGTTTCTTGATCAGTGATCCCATTACGTGCGGCAGGCTAGCGGTCCGAAGGGGCGACTGCCAGGTCGCCTGGCGGCCCGAGGAGACAGCCATGAGCTTCGAGATCGTGCGGCTCGACCACGTGCAACTGGCCATGCCGCCAGGGCGCGAGGACGAGGCCGAGGCGTTCTACTCGGGGCTCCTCGGGCTCGAGCGGATGCCCAAGCCGGAGCCTCTCGCCGCCCGGGGCGGATGCTGGTTCGCACGAGGCGAGTTGGCCGTACACCTCGGGGTGGAGAAGGACTTTCGCCCGGCGCGCAAGGCGCACCCCGCTTTCATCGTCAGCAACTTGCCTGCACTCGAGATCGCGTTGGGAGAGGCCGGGATCGAGGTACGCCCCAATCACGACCGGGAGCCGGGCCAAGGGGCCTACGTGGACGATCCGTTCGGTAACCGTCTCGAGCTCATCGCCCAAGAGTGAACAGTGGCCGGGAGTGTGCATATGGACTTCGAAAGAGCCCGCCGAGGGCTCGCAATGCCCTGACCTGCGGCCGAGTGGCAGACCCGTTCCGACCGCCGCGATGACCCTTGGCGGTCGACGCTCGGTGGCCGGGCCCGAGAGGTGCGCAAGAAAGCCGTCCTGAAGCGCACGCGGAAGTCGTCGTGGCGGAGGGGGTGCCGGCGGGGGCGAAATGCGATCACCCCCGCCGGCAATACCGGTGACGAGGTGGCGGACTCATCGCCACCGGCGGGGTACCCGTTCATTCTGCGCCCGGCAGCTGGGCGATGGGTGGGCTGTACATAAGAAGACGCGAAGAATCGCGCGCCGGCGCCTACGTGGGCGCGGCGGCCTCGCCGGGACCCGGCACCGTCGGGAGGCGCATCGACATGCGGGCCCCCCCGGCGGGATCGTTTTCGGCGGTGATGGTCCCTCCCTCAGCCCTGACGACCTGCGACACGATGGCCAGGCCCAGGCCCGATCCCGGCAGCCCCCGGGCGGCCGGGGAGCGGTAGAAGCGGTCGAAGATGTGAGGCAGGTCCCCCTCGGCGATGCCGGGCCCGTGGTCGTGCACCACCACCATCCCCGCCCTGCACTCGACGGAGACCGGCTGCCCGGGCGGGCTCCACTTCCGGGCGTTGTCCAGCAGATTGCCCACGGCACGGCTCAGACGGTCGGCGTGGCCCTCGACCCAGCAGGGCTCGGCGTCAAGCTCGAAGGTGACCTCCCTGGACCTCCCGTGGGTGTTCTGCACGGCGACGGCGTCGCCGACGAGAAGGTCGAGCCGGAGCGGCTCTCTCGGTGCCGGCTCCTGGTCGCCCCGGGCCAGCTCGGCCAGGTCGCCGACGAGGTCGGTGAGCTCTTGCAGCTGCACGAGGACGTCGTCGATCAACACGGAGCGGTCCTCGACACTCAGCTCGTCCACCCGGCGGATCACCTCGAGGTTGGTGCGCAGGCTCGTGAGCGGAGTGCGGAGCTCGTGGGACGCGTCGAGCACGAGCTGGCTCTGGGCGCGACGCGAGGACTCGAGTGCCTCGAGCAGGCGGTTGAACGTACGGCGCAGGCGTCCCAGCTCGTCCGCACCGCCGGGCGAGAGCCGGCGGGAGACGTCGGTCGTCTCCGCCACGTCCTCGACTGAGTCGGTGAGCGAGTTGAGCGGAACCAGGGCAGTGCGCGCCACCAGCCAGCCCAGTACGACGGCAAGGAGGACGCCCACGAGGGCCACGATCCCGAGCAGCAGCGCAAGCGTCTTGAGCTCGGAGCTGGCGCTGAACAGCGTGGCGATCTGGAGCGCGCCGCCGTCGATCAGGATGCCGGACTCGACTTGCGTGCCGGGTGGCAGGTGTTCCACCAACTCGCGCATCTGGTTGCCGTCCACCGTGACGGTGGCGAAGAAGGCGGGGGCGAGTCCGACTGCCACCAGGCGCACCTCGCCCGTGACGGGGAGCCCGCCGCCCGAGACGACGGCGCCGCTCGTGTCGATCACCTGGCCGAGGGTGGCGGTCGTCGACCCGATTTGCCCGCCGGCCAGGACCCGTTGTGCCGCGGTCGTGAGCGAGTTGTCCGCGGCTTGGAGCAATGTGTTGCGGGCGACCAGGAAAGCACCCAGGGATGCCGCCAGCACGGCGACGACGACGGCGACCGTGGTCGCCAGGACGAGCCGGGTGCGGAAGGTCACGCGTCCCGCAGCACGTAGCCCACGCCGCGTACCGTCTGGATGCAGCGTGGCTCGCCCCCCTCCTCGAGCTTGCGGCGCAGGTAGCCGACGTAGACGGCGAGAGAGTTGGTCCCCGAGTCGAAGTCGAACCCCCACACTCGGTTCAGCAGGACCTCGCGGGTGAGCACTTGGCGGGGGTGGCGCAGGAACATCTCGAGAAGGTCGAACTCGATGCGGGTGAGCGAGAAGGTGCGCTCGCCGCGCTGGCCCTCCCGGGTGGAGAGGTTGAGCGACAGGTCGCCCACGCGCAAGAGTCCGCCTTCGCCTTCGAAGCGTCGGCGCAAGAGCGCGCGCAGCCGCGCCAAGAGCTCTGCCAGCGCGTAGGGCTTGACCAAGTAGTCGTCGGCCCCGGCATCGAGACCTTGTACCCGGTCGTCGACGGCGTCGCGCGCGGTGAGCATCAGCACCGGCGTGTCATCCCCGGCGCGGCGTATGCGCCGGCACACGGTCAATCCGTCGAGATCGGGCAGCCCGAGGTCGAGGATGAGCGCGTCCGGTGGGCTTTGCGCCAGGGTCTCGAGCGCTTCGCCGCCCGAGGGGACGGTCACGACGTCGTAGCCCTCCAGGCGAAGGGCCCGGTCGATCGACCGGCGGACGGCCGGGTCGTCATCCACCACCAAGATGCGCACGGGTGAAGAACCTATCGCCGTGCCTCGCCGGGACAGCGCCGACGACGTGTCTAACCTCTAGGGGTTTCCCGCTTCGGTCCGGGGTAGTTCAATCGGCAGAACGTCGGCCTTTGGAGCCGGATGTTGGAGGTTCGAGCCCTCCCCCCGGAACACCCGTCATCGCCCGGTGGCCTTGTCCCGCTCCGCCAGTTGCGCCAGGTACTCGTTGTAGGCGGCCAATTCGGTGTCCTGACCGTCCTCCTCGGGGGCCGGCGCCCGGTGCGCCTCCGTCCCGTCGTCTCCTCCAGGGTCGACGGCAGCGGCTGGCGTCGCCGCTTCCGTCGTCGGCCCGGCTTCGGCCGCAGCGTCCCCCGGCGTCTCGTTGGCCGCTTCGTGCACGAAACGCCACCACATGTAGACGGCGTAGCCGGCGAAGAGGGGCCACTCGAAGACGTAGGCCCAGCTGAGGCTGTTGCCCCCGAGGGCGCGGGTGATCTGCCAGACGCACAGCGCCAAGAAGGCGGGCACGACGACGAGGATGACCGCATGGAGCCGCAAGGCCCGGGGCGACAGCCAGACCCGGCGCTTGTCCATCAGCCGTCGGGAAAGAGGAAACGGGTCAAGATGTCGGCCAGCTCGAGAGGCCGGTCCCCCTGGACGCTGTGCCCGGCCCCCTCCACGCCAACGACGGTGGCAGTGGGCTGCCGGCGGAGCAACTCGGCGACGTCGGCATCGTCCACGACAGACCAAGCAAGGCCGCGTACAAGCAAGATCGGGAGTGTGAGCGCGGACACAGCCTCCCACCAGTCGGTGAAGTCGGGCGTGCCGGAGGCGGGTTCGGTTCGGAAGCGGGCGTAGCGCCACACCCAGCTCCCGTCATCGCGCTGGACCGCGTTGTGCAGGATGCCGCGACGCAAGGAGGACTCCGAGCGGGTCGGGTTGTGCTCCATGGTGCGGGCCAGCAGTTCCTCGAAACTGTCGAAGCTGGCCGGTCCGTTGACGAAGTTGGTCACGGGTGCTGCCTTCTCTGCGTTCACCCCGGGGGTGATGTCCACGAGGACGAGGGCTCGGACGAGCGCTGGCGCCTGCACGGCCAGTGCGATGGAGGACATGCCGCCGAGCGACATGCCGACGACGCCGCGGGCTTCGGGGGCCAGCTCGGCCACGACGACCGCGAGGTCGCGTCCGTTGCTGCCGACGGAGATGGAGCCTTCGGGCCCCCCGTCGGAATGGCCGTGCCCGGGGAGGTCGACCGCCACCAGCGGCCGGTCCAAGTCGAGCGCCACGGTGTCCCAGGTGTGGGCGTTCTGCGCCCCCCCGTGGACGAGCACGAGCTCGGGCGGGCCGGTCCCCCAGACCAGGCTGGAGACCTTGCGCCCCGGCGATACCTCGACGTCGACCCGTCGCACGTCAGGCGGTCCCGTATAGGGCAGGCCGTACTCTGCTGCGTTCTCGTGGAACAGCCCGAACTCGTCGTAGGGGATCAACTCCGGCACGCCACGAGTGTCCCATACGCACGCCGGACGTTCCGGCGGGCTAAGAATGCGGCGATGCCCAAGCACCGACTCTCCGCTGTGGTCCTGGCCGCCGGCGAGGGGACGCGCATGCGCTCCGAACGGCCCAAGCCGCTCCACCTGCTCTGCGGTCGTCCGATGATCCTGCACGTGCTTGACGCCATGGCCGAGATCGACGTGCGGAGGGTCGTGGTCGTCGTGGGCCATCGGGGCGAATGGGTGACCAAGACCCTGGTGCAACACGCGCCCCCCACGATGCAGATCGAGTTTGTGGAGCAGCTGACGCAGTCGGGGACGGGCGACGCGCTCGCGGTCGGACTCACGGGGTTGCCCGACGACGACGACGAGGTGGAAGACGTGGTCGTGCTGCCAGGCGACACGCCCCTCTTGCGGCCTCAGACCCTGGCGGCGCTCGTACGGGCGCACCGGGCCGAGGACGCCGGGGCCACCCTGCTGACGGCCGTGGTGGAGAACCCCTTGGGCTACGGCCGGATCGTGCACGGCAAGGACGGCGACGTGACCCGGGTGGTGGAGGAGACCGACGCCACCGAGGAGGAGCAGGCGATCTACGAGGTCAACACCTCTATCTACTGTTTCCGGCGCAGCCTCCTGGCGCCCACGCTGCGCCGTCTCAGCCCCGCCAACGCCCAGGGGGAGTACTACTTGACCGACGCCGTGGCGGTGCTCAGCAGCGCCGGCTACACGGTCCGCTCCCTTGTGCTGCCGGACTCGATGGAGGCGGCGGGGGTCAACGACCGGGCTCAGCTGGCGGTCGCAGAGGCGGAGCTGCGCGACCGCATCAACGAACGCTGGATGCGTCGCGGTGTGACCATGTGGGACCCCGAGCGCACATATGTCGACGCCGGGGCGAACCTCGAGGCCGACGTCTCGCTGTTGCCGGGGGTCATCTTGCGGGGCAACTGCACCATCGGAGCGGGGGCGGAGATCGGCCCCAACAGCGTCCTGACGGACACCACGGTCGGACGGGGAGCGGTCGTCGTGGAGAGCGTGTGCACCCGGGCTACCATCGGCGAGGGGGCGCGCGTGGGGCCCTACAGCGTCCTCGAACAGGGGGCCGAGGTCGCCCCCGGGGCGGAGTTGGGTCCACACACGGTGCGCTGCGGTCCGGACGCTCCCGGCCAACTGGATGACTGACCGGCCACGGCCGACGCCCCGAGCAACGGGGCAGTAGCGTGGAGCCGTGGAGCTGATCCCGCGGCGTCGCCTCGAACTGGTGTCGGGTCGCGCCCATCCCGCCTTGGCGAACGACATCGCCAAACACCTCGGCGTCGAACTGGGTGAGGCGAATTTACGCGAGTTCGCCAACGGGGAGATCTACTGCAAGTACGACATCTCCATCCGCGGTTGCGACGTCTTCATCATCCAGACCCACGCAAGTCCCGTCAACGACTCCCTGATGGAGCATCTGATCATGATCGACGCCGCCAAGCGGGCGTCGGCCAAGCGCATCACGGCGGTGTGCCCCTATTACGGCTACTCGCGCCAGGATCGCAAGTCGACTGGACGGGAACCGATCACCGCCAAGCTGGTTGCTGACATGCTCTCGGCGGCGGGCGCGGACCGGGTCATCAGCGTGGACCTGCACTCGGGTCAGATCCAGGGCTTCTTCGATACGCCCTTCGACCATCTCGTAGCGGCTCCGGTGCTCGAGGGCTACATGAGAGAAAACCTCGGTGACGACGTGGTGGTCGTGGCGCCCGACGCCGGGCGGGTCAAGGTAGCCGAGCGCTACAGCCAGCACCTGGGTTTCGATCTGGCCCTGATTCACAAGACGAGGCCGCGGGGCACCTACAACGAGGTCAAGGCCCGCCATGTGGTCGGTGAGGTGGAGGGTCGCCAGTGCGTCCTCATCGATGACATGATCGACACGGCCGGGACCATCTGCGCCGCCGCGGAACTGCTGGCCGACGCCGGCGCCGCGGACATCTCGGCCATGGCGACCCACGCCCTGCTGTCCGACCCTGCCGTTGACCGCCTGAAGGCGGCGCCGATCTCGAGGGTCGTGGTGACGGACACCCTGCCGGTGGCCGAGGACCGCGTGTTCGACAAGCTCGAGGTCCTCTCTGTGGCCAAGATCATCGCCGACGCCATCGACGCCGTGTTCGAGGACACCTCGGTCTCCGAGCTCTTCGGCGGGGACAACCTGGTCTAAGGCCCGGTGGTCCGCCGCTCCACCGGGCGGCTACTCTGGTAGGCCGTCCGGCGAAGGCCCCGATGGGGCGTCCGGACACCGCTCTCGCCACCTGAGGAGACCCGTCATGGCCGAAGTCGTACTTGCCGCGGAGGTCGGGCGCCCCCGCGGCTCGCGTGCCGTCCGCCGCCTGCGACGCGAGGGGAAGATTCCCGCCGTCATCTACGGCCGCGGGACCGACCCTTTGCCCGTCGCCGTCTTGGCCCGGGAGTTGCGGGCCGCCCTCAACACCGAGGCCGGGGCCAACCAACTCCTGTCCCTCGACACCGGGGCCGGCACCTACCTCGCACTCGCCCGCGAGATGCAGCGCCATCCGGTGGCTCAGACCGTGGCCCACGTCGACTTCGTGATTGTGCGACGGGACGAGGTCATCAGTGCCGACGTGCCCCTCAGCCTCGTGGGCGAGGCGATCGAGGTGCACCACGGGGACGGGCTGGTCGAGCAGCAGATGTTCACGCTTCCGATCCACGCTTTGCCGACCGCCATCCCCTCGTCCCTCGAGGCGGACATCAGCGGGCTGACCATCGGCGGGCAGGTGCGCGTGTCCGACCTGACGTTGCCGCAAGGAGTTACCACCGACATCGACCCCGAGACGGCGATCGTCATCGGGCAGCCACCGCGGGTCGTCGCCGAGGAGGAGCCCGCCGAGGGCGAGGCCGAGGAGGCGGTGGCGGGAGAGGGCGCTGCCCAACCGAGCGGGGAGGCAACCGAAACCACGGGCGAAGAGGGCTAGGCCCTGCGCCGCCCCTTCGCCCGGTCGGAGCGCCGGGGGACCCCGGCGGACCTGCTGGTCGTCGGGCTGGGCAACCCGGGCGCGGAATTCGCCGGGAGCCTGCACAACGCGGGATCCGATGCGGTCGAGCTGCTGGCGAACCAGCACGGCACAACGCTGCGGACCGAAAAGGGCACCCACGCCCGCGCCGCGGTCGTGACGCTCGGTGCCCACCGCGTTGCCCTGTCCGTGCCGACCACCTATATGAACGAGTCAGGCGCCGCCGTGCGCGCCCTGGCCAAGCGGTTCGGGGTGGAGGATCCGACGTCCATCGTGATCGTCCACGACGAGCTCGACCTACCGCCCGGGACGGTGCGCCTCAAAGCGGGGGGTGGCCTCGCCGGACACAACGGCCTGCGGTCCATCCAGTCACACCTGCACTCGTCCGACTTCCTCCGGGTGCGTATCGGCGTCGGCAAGCCCCCGAGCGCAGCCAAGGGAGCGTCTCACGTGCTGCGGCAACCGCCAAAGGCCGTCCGTGAGCTCTTGGCCGTCGCGCGGGAGACGGCGGTCGAGGCGGTCGAGCGGATCGCGGCCGAGGGCATCGACGCCGCCATGCTGTGGTGTCACTCTCTGCCCACCTCGTAAATGACGCCCGCCCGCCCCGCCACCGTGCAGACCGCCACCGGCAACCTTGCCGCCGTTCCCCGTCTCCTTCGCACCGACCCGGCGGTCGGTGTCCTGCTGGGCGCGGCCGACGCCACGGTTGCCGTGCCCGAGGCGGCTCAGGCCGTGGTTGCCGCGGCGCTGGCCGTCTTCAGCGAGCGGGCACCGCTCCTGGTGGTCACGCCGACCGGCCTCGATGCCGAGCGCCTGCGTGACGACCTCGCCTGCCTGATCGGCCCCGAGGGGGACGACGCCGCGGGGGACGTGGTCGGCGCCCTGTCCGGTGCGGTGACCGTGTTGCCCGCGTGGGAAACGCTCCCCTTCGAGCGAGTCAGCCCGGAGATCGAAACCATGGGCCACCGCCTGGCGATGCTCCATGCGCTGACCGGGCCCCCCGACTCGTCGCTGCCCGTGCCGCCAAAGGTGATCGTGACACCCGTCCGCGCCCTCCTCCAGCGGCTGGCGCCCCTGGAGGGGCTGGCTCCCGTCATCGTCCGCCCCGGGCAGCAGGTCGACGTCGGGTCGCTGCTGTCCGAGCTGGTGGCCAAGGGCTACCGGCGCGAGCATCAGGTCGAGCACCGCGGGGAGTTCGCCGTGCGGGGCGGCATCGTCGACGTGTTCCCCTCCACGGCGGACGAGCCGGTTCGCATCGATCTCTGGGGCGACGAGGTCGACCGTCTCACCGCCTTTGCCGTCAGTGACCAAAGGTCGTCGCACGACCTGCCAGGCGTGGTGCTCTACGGGTGCCGGGAGCTTGTCCTCACCCCGGGGCTCCGCACCGCTGCTGGATCGCTCGTGAGCCGCCGACCCTGGGGGACCTCGGTGTGGGAACGCCTGGAGCGCGGCGAGCAATTCGACGGCATGGAGTCCTGGCTCCCCTTCCTCGACAACGAGGAGCGTGTCTTGCCCGACCTGCTCGCAGAGAGCGCGCAGGTGTTGCTCGTCGAGCCGCGCCGCATCCGGGACCGGGGATCCCAATTGCTCGAGGAAGAGGCGGCACTGGCCGACACGCTGGCGGCCACGTGGGGGGCCAAGGAAGGCGAGGAGGACAGCTTCCCGCGCCTCCATGTGCCCTTCGAGCGCATGCTGCGCGATAGTTCGGCCGCCGTCGCCACGATGCCGTCCGTGCCCGAGGGACCTTCGGTGACGGCGCTCACGGTGCGCCGCTTCGACCCGGTGGCGGGGGACCCGGCGCGTCTGGCGGCCGGGGTCACCCGGTTGGTCGGTGAGGGATACGCGGTCACCCTGTGCGCCGCTACCGGGCCGGGCGCAACCCGCTTGTCCGCTGCCCTCGGCGAGGAGGGCATTCATGCCCCGGTGCTCGAGGCGGCACCCGGCACGCCCGGAGCCGTCGTGGTGGCGGCGCCCATCTCGAGCGGCTTCATCCTTCCCGATGCCAAGGCGGCGGTGCTCTCCGAGACCGACGTCACCGGTCGGCGGATGCCACACCGCCGGGCCCGCCCGCGCGCCAGGGCGGCGGACGGATTCTTCGACGACCTCGAAGCCGGGAGCTTCGTGGTGCACCGCCAGCACGGTGTCGCCCGCTTCGGGGGCGTGACGACGAGAACAATGGCCGGCACCACCCGCGATTACCTGATCCTGCAGTACCGGGGATCCGACCGCCTGTACCTGCCCGTGGAGCAGATCGAGGCGATCACTCCCTACAGTGGCGGCGAGTCGCCGACGCTGTCGAAGATGGGCGGCGCCGATTGGCAGCGAACCCGGGCCAAGGCCCGTGCCGCGGCCAGCGAGGTGGCAGCCGAACTGGTGCAGCTGTACCGACGGCGTCTGGCGGTGGAGGGGCGGGCGTTCGGCCCCGACACACCGTGGCAGGCCGAGTTGGAGGCCTCGTTCGGGTTCGTCGAGACCGAGGATCAACTGAAGGCCATCGCAGACGTCAAGCGCGACATGGAAGAGCCACGGCCGATGGACCGTCTGGTGTGCGGCGATGTCGGGTTCGGCAAGACGGAAGTGGCCGTGCGCGCCGTCTTCAAGGCGGTGCAGGAAGGGGCGCAGGCCGCGGTGCTGGCTCCGACGACCTTGCTGGCCAGCCAGCACGCCCAGACCTTCGCGGACCGCTACGCGCCGTATCCGGTCCGGGTGGAGCTGCTCAGCCGCTTCCTCTCGCCGGCCCAACAGCGGGCCGTCGTGCAGGACTTGGCCGACGGGAGCGTCGACGTCGTCATCGGCACGCACCGACTGCTGGCCCAGGACGTGCAGTTCAAGGAGCTCGGTCTCCTCGTCGTCGACGAAGAGCAGCGTTTCGGTGTGACCCACAAGGAAGCCGTGAAGCGCATGGCCGAGGGCGTCGACGTGTTGACGCTGACGGCGAGCCCGATCCCGCGTACCTTGGAGATGGCCCTGACGGGCATCCGGGACCTCTCCATGGTCAACACGCCGCCCGCCGACCGCCGCCCCATTCTCACCTACGTCGGCGAGCACGAACCTTCCGCGGTCAGCGAGGCGCTGCGGCGCGAACTCCTGCGCGAAGGTCAGGCCTTCTACGTGCACAACCGGGTCTCGGACATTGAGCGTGTGGCTCGTGACCTCCGCGACCTCGTGCCCGAGGCAAGGGTCGCGGTGGCGCACGGACAGATGGACGAGGGCAGTCTCGAGACGGCGGTGCTCGACTTTTGGCAGCGGCGCTACGACGTGCTGGTGTGCACGACGATTATCGAGTCGGGCATCGACATGCCCACGGTCAACACGTTGATCGTGGACCGAGCCGATCTCCTCGGACTCGGACAATTGCACCAGATCCGGGGCCGAGTGGGCCGCGGGGCACAAAGGGCCTACGCCTACCTCTTCCACCCGACCGACCGTGTCCTCTCCGAGACGGCCTACGAGCGGCTACGGACGATCGGGGAGCACACCGAGCTCGGCTCTGGTTTCAAGATCGCCATGCGGGACCTGGAGATCCGTGGGGCCGGCAACATCCTCGGCTCGGACCAGTCCGGGCACATCGCCGCGGTCGGCTACGACCTCTACGTCCAGTTGGTCGCAGAGGCGGTTGCCGAGGCCAGGGGCGAGCCGAGGCCGAGCCCTCCGACCGTTTCGATCGACGTTCCCGGGGATGCCCACCTTCCCAAGGACTATGTGGTGGCCGAGGACGCCCGCCTGGAGGCGTATCGCCGGCTGGCCTCGGCGACCACACTCGAAGACGTGGACGACATCGGCGTCGAATGGGCCGACCGCTACGGTCCGTTGCCCCCGCCGGCGCGGGGCCTGTTGTCGTTGGGCCGGCTGCGGGCCAGTGCTCTGGCGCGCCAGATCGCCGAGATCGCGATGAGCTCGGTCAGGCCCGCTGGCACGCGCCAACCGGTGGTGCGGGTCTCGCCGATCACGTTGCCGGCCAGCGCCCAGGTGCGGCTCCGACGTCTGGCCCCGGGTGCCACCTACCGGGAGGACATGGCCCAACTGCTCGTCCCGATCCTCGACGGGCAGCCCGCCGCCGACGTCGTGCGCAGCGTGATCGAGGAGCTGATCCCGCTGGGCGATTCCGGGACGGACGGGGACACCTTGTAGCATGCGCGGCGCGTGAAATGGCTCATCATCCTCCTCGTTCTCCTCGGTGGCGGCCTCGCCGCGGCTGCGTTCTCGGTGCCCACCAACGCGGCCGTTGTCAACGGCAACTCGATCAGCCAAGAGACGCTGAACGCCAACGTCAGTGCGATCGCCAGCAGCCCTTCCTATCAGTGCTACCTGAACTCCGAGACGTACCTCACCTCGGGCGGGAGCCAGCAGCTCCCACCGGTCGCCGGCGCGGGCCAGGGGCAGAATGCGGGAGACCGTCCCACCGCCAACAGTGCCTTCGTGGCGAGTTACCTCGACACCGAGATCGGTCATCAGATCGTCTTCCAAGTGGCCGGCGCCCGCCGGGTCACGGTGACACCGGCCCAGCTCGCCGCAGCCCGGAGCACCCTGACCGACCAAATCAGCTCGGTCATGTCGCAGATCCTCCAGACGTCGGTGGGCCAGAACCCGCGCTACAGCTGCAGTGTCACGGGCCAGCCGTTGACCGGTCAGGAGATATTCGCCACCATGCCGTCCTCGTTCGTCAACGCGGACGTGCAGTTCGATGCCACGGTGGCCGCACTCGAGGAGGACCTGGCCGGTGTCGGCTCCAGCCCGTCCGCCTTGGCGGGCTATTTCGCGAGGCACCAGGCCCAGTTCGACACGGGGTGTTTCGACGCCGCTGAGTTCTCGGGTGAGAATGCCGCGCAGACGGGCGCCGCCGCCGTGGCATTCGGCACGCCCTTCTCGCAGGTGGCGTCGGGCGCCACCAACAGCGGGACGATCCCGTGCAACACGCTGACGAGCGTGGCCGCGGAGCTGGGGGTCCAGGTGAGCGAGCTCGACGGCATCGCGGTCGGGGGAGTTTCCGCCCCCATCTCCCTCAACGGGAACTATCTCCTCTTGCAACTGACGAAGCGAACTCCCACCCCCTACGCGGAGGCGGCGCCGGCGGTCGCCCAGGCGGTGCAGCAGGCCGGGTCGACTGCGACCCAGAGGGCACTCACCGCTGCCGAGCGTCGATCGACGGTGAGCGTGGACCCGCGGTACGGGGTCTGGGTCCCCGTGCAGGCGTCCGTCCTCACCCAGTTCCCACCAGCCACGTCCGACGTGTTGAACGCGTCGGCGAACAAGCCCCGCGTCGCGTCGTTGTCGACCAAGTCAACCAGCGGCTGACGGTGTCGGTCCACCGCCCCCACATCACGGTGGTGGGGCTCGGGCCTGCCGGGAGCGACCTCCTCGGTGATCGTGCGGCGGCACTTCTGGCCGCGCCGGGCCACGTCTATCTGCGGACCGCCCGGCATCCCGCCGCCGCAGGTGTCGAAGGAGCTCACTCCTTCGACGACCTCTACGATTCTGCTGCGACCTTCGAGGAGGTGTACACCGGAATCGTCGAGGCGCTGGTCTCAATCGCAGTCGACGTGGCGCCGGAGCCGGTCGTCTATGCCGTCCCGGGGTCACCGCTCGTCGCCGAAAGAAGCGTGGAGCTGTTGCGCACCGACGAACGGGTCGAGATCACGGTCGTTCCTTCACTGTCCTTCTTGGACCTGGCCTGGGCTGCACTCGCCATCGACCCGTTGGCCGAAGGGGTCCATCTCCTCGATGCCCGAGCGTTCGCATCGGTGGCTGCTGCGGGTGGAGGCGGCCCCTACCTGGTTGCACAGTGCTGGTCACGCCAGGTGCTCTCCGACGTCAAGCTTTCTCTCCCGGACGACGCTGGCCTCATCCTCCCGCGGCCGGTGATCCTGCACCACCTCGGGCTCGAGGATGAATTGGTCGCCGCGGTCGACTGGTGGGAGCTCGACCGGACCGTGGAACCGGACCACCTCACCTCGCTCTACGTGCCGGCCCTGGTCGACGGTGGCCGGCAGGCCGGCGACGGCCGGATGTCCGTCGGGACGGAGGTGACACGCCTCACCGCGCTCATGCAAGCGTTGCGCGAACGCTGCCCGTGGGACAGGGTGCAGACCCACGCATCCCTGATGCCGCACCTCGTCGAGGAGTGCTACGAGGTCCTTGATGCGCTGTCGGCGCTCAACGGAGGCGCCGATGCCGGAGGCGCCTATGCGCACCTGGAGGAGGAGCTGGGCGATCTGTTGTTCCAGATCGTGTTCCATGCCCAACTGGCCGACGAGGCGGGCCGGTTCGACTTGGCGGACATCGCGCGTGTCGTCCACGACAAGTTGGTGCACCGACATCCGCACGTCTTCGGCGACGTCGACGCCGACAGCGCGGACCAGGTGGCGTCGAATTGGGAGGCCATCAAGAAGATGGAGAAGGGGAGGGACAGCGTCACCGAGGGGATACCGGCCGCCCTGCCCGCGTTGATGCTCACCAGCAAGCTGGCACGCAAGGCACGGGCCGTCGGGGTGGATCCCGACGGCGCGACCGACGCGCCGGCCGCGGCTGCACTGACCCGGCTCACCCAACGCGCTGCTGGCAGCGAGCCCCGGGCCGACGACCCCCTGTCAAACGACGCCGACGACGTGAGCAGCGAGGTGGGTCAACTCCTTTTCGCCGTGGCGAACCTGGCGCAACGTCTCGGGGTAGACGCGGAACAGGCTCTGCGTAACCGGGCGCTGTCCTTGCGCGCGCAGATCCTCGCGGCCGAAGGTGTCCCCTAGGACCAGGGAGGCAACCGCTAACCTTGTGCCCCGGTGCCCGCCAGGGAAGGCACCCAAGGAGTGATGTGGTGAGCACCATTGAGCACGTGATCGGGCGCGAGGTCCTCGATTCCCGCGGTAACCCGACCGTCGAGGCGGAAGTGCTCCTCGATTCCGGCGCACGGGGCCGTGCCATTGCACCATCGGGCGCCTCCACCGGCATTCGTGAGGCGGTCGAGTTGCGCGACGGAGGAGAACGGTTTTCGGGCAAGGGTGTTCTGCGCGCGGTGGCCAACGTCAATGGTGAGATCGCGGACGCGCTGCGCGGGATGGACGCGTTGGATCAGCGGGCCGTCGACTACGCCATGATCGACTTGGACGGGACGCCCGACAAGGGTCGGCTCGGAGCCAACGCCCTTTTGGCCGTCTCGCTCGCCAGCGCCAAGGCGGAGGCGGACGACCTGGAGATCCCGCTCTACCGTTCAATCGGCGGCGCCAACGCACACGACCTGCCCGTTCCGATGCTGAACGTGTTGAACGGGGGCGCCCACGCCAACAACTCCGTCGACTTTCAGGAGTTCATGGTGATGCCCGTGGGCGCCGCCTCGTTCGGCGAGGCCTTGCGGTGGGGCGTCGAGACCTACCATGCGCTTCGGTCGATCCTGGCCGAACGCGGGATGTCCACCGCAGTTGGCGACGAGGGCGGTTTCGCTCCCGATCTCCCGCACAACGAGGATGCGGTGAAGCTGCTGCTGAGGGCGATCGAGGCGGCGGGCCGCGTGCCCGGAGACGAGATCGCGCTGGCGCTCGACCCGGCGACCAGCGAGCTCTGGGACGACGGGACCTATGTGCTGGCCGGAGAGGGCCGTACGCTGTCGCCGGCGGAGCTCGTCGACTACTGGGTGGACCTGGTCGACCGCTACCCGATCGTGTCGATCGAGGACGGCATGGCCGAGGAGGACTGGGACGGCTGGGCGGCCCACACCAAGGCGCTGGGCGGTCGGATCCAGCTGGTCGGCGACGACATCTTCGTGACCAACGCCGAGATCCTCGAGCGCGGCATTCGCGAAGGAGTGGCCAACGCCATCCTTGTCAAGCTCAACCAGATCGGAACGCTCACCGAGACGCTCGAGACGGTGGCAATCGCCAGCCGGGCCTCTTACGCGGCGGTGATCTCGCACCGCTCGGGAGAGACCGAGGACACGACGATCGCCGACCTCGCGGTCGCGGTCAACGCGGGCCAGATCAAGACGGGTGCACCAGCCCGCTCGGATCGCGTGGCGAAGTACAACCAGCTGCTCCGGATCGAAGAGGACCTGGGCGAATCGGCCGGGTTCCCCGGACGCGCGGCGCTCTCGGGGAACGGAGGCGTCCTGCATGGCGCGCGGTAGCCACACGGCGTCACCGCGTGGTTCTGGACGCACAGGCTCCGGGCCGTCCCTGTCCTCAGCACGGGCCCGCTTGACCTTCTTGGGGGCGGTGGCCGTGTCCGCCGTCGTGCTCTTCGCCTGGTTCCCCGCCGGCTCGCTCCTCAGCCAGCGCTCCCGCCTCGCCGCCACCGACGCGCAGCTGGAGATGCTGCACAAGCAGGACGCCGCCTTGGCGCAGGAGAAGAAGAACCTCAGCGACGCCGGCGAGATCGGGCGGATTGCCCGCGAGCAGTACCAGCTCGTCAGTCCGGGTCAGCAGGCCTACGAAGTGCTGCCGCCCGCGGGCGCCACTTCGGCCGGCACTCCGTACGCCGGCGATCCCGGTTCGACAGTACCGGTCACCCCATCTGCCACCCCGGAGCTCCCACCCGGCGGCGTCACCACGACGACCAGGCCGTCCCCGTCGACCACGAAGTCCCACGGTGAGGGCACCGCCAGCACGTCTTCGGGATCCGATTTGCTGTCGCGCATGGTGGACACCCTCGAATTCTGGCGTTGACCCTCCTGATGCACGCGGAGGCGCGGCAGCAGGGGGACGTCGAGGCGGTGGCCCGGCTGCTTGGCCGCGACCCCGGTGGCGCCTTCACCGTGGTGGTCCGTCGTGACGACGGCAGCCCGGTGGTCATCGCCAACGAGCCGTTCTTGCGCGACGGCACTCCCATGCCGACCCGTTATTGGCTCGTTGACCCCGAACTCCGAACCCTCGTCGGGAGGCTGGAGGCGTCCGGCGGCGTGCGCGAGGCGGAGCTGCAGGTGGACGCGGTCGCGCTTGCCGCCAGCCACCGGCGCTATGCACAGGAGCGCGACGTGCTGATCGCACCCGATCGGACCGGGCCGCGCCCGACCGGGGGCGTGGGCGGCACGCGGCAGGGGGTCAAGTGCCTCCATGCCCATGTGGCCTGGTGGCTTGCCGGTGGTGACGACCCGGTCGGGGCGTGGACCGCGGAACGCCTGGGCTTGACGCGCCCTGGGACGTGAGCGCGGCAGCGTCTCTGTGATACTCGGCGCCGTGAAGGACACGGGCGCGGTCGCCGCGGTGGATTGCGGGACGAACTCGACGAGGCTCCTGGTCGCCGGGCCGTCGGGGGACGTCAAGACCCGGGAGATGAGGATCACCCGGCTCGGCGAGGGTGTGGACGAGACCCGCGCGCTCCGGCCGGAGGCCATGGAACGGACGTTCGCTTCTCTCAGGGAGTTCCGCTCGATCATGGACGCTGCGGGCGTGGTGCAGGCCCGCCTGGTTGCCACCTCGGCGGTCCGGGATGCCGTGAATGGCGAGGCGTTTCTCGGCCGGGCGTCGGAGATCGTCGGGCCGCGCGCCGAGCTGCTGTCCGGTGAGGAAGAGGGGCGCCTGTCGTATGCCGGCGCCACGACGGATTTACCCGCCTCCGCCGGCCCCGTCATCGTCGTGGACATCGGTGGGGGTTCCACCGAGATCGTGACCACGGTGAAAGACGCGGTCCACTCGGTGTCCCTTGACATCGGTTGCGTCCGGCTCACCGAGCGCTTCTTGCGCGGCGATCCGCCGGCGCCGCGTGAGGTGTCCGATGCCGTCACGGCGATCGGTCGAGAGCTCGACCGCGGCGCCGAGGAGATCCCAGAGTTGGCGAGGGCGGCCGGATCGGCCCTCCTCGTCGGACTGGCCGGAACCGTCTCCACCCTCGCCAGCTTGGAGTTGGGGTTGACCCACTACGACCGGGATCGCATTCATCACGCCGTCTTGACGCAGGACGCCGTCGGACGGTGGTGCTCGATCCTGGGTGGCGAGCGCGTCGCAGACCGGACGCGCCGGCCCGGAATGTCCGCCGGTCGCCAGGACGTCATCTTCGGTGGCGCGCTGGTGCTGTACGAGGTGATGACCCGCTTTGGTCTGCTCGAATGCATCGTCTCGGAGGCCGACATCCTCGACGGGCTGGTCCTCTCGATACTGCCGTAGGCAAAGGACGCCGGCGGTCGGACAAACGGGTAGGGTGGAGGTCGACGTCAGCGATAGGGGCACGTAAATGGATTTTGTCTACGACCTGACGGTTGACCCGCGTGCGGAGAACAACACCCACGCCTTCGCCCTCGGCATGATCGGACACAACAAGTCGGTTCTCGAGGTGGGATGCGCCACGGGGTACTTCACGAAGGTGCTGACCGAGCGCGGCTGCAAGGTAGTCGGGATGGAGCTCGACCCGGAAGCCGCCAAGGTGGCCGACGAATGGGCGGAACGAGTCGTGGTGGGCAACGTCGATGATGACGACCTCTGGAACCTCGTCGACGACGAGTCGTTCGACGTCATCACCTTCGGCGATGTGCTTGAGCATTTGCGGGATCCGCTGGCCGTGCTCAAGTCGTCGGTGCGCAAGTTGAAGGCAACGGGGTTCATCGTTACCTCGTTACCCAACGTCGCGCACGGTGATGTCCGGTTGTCGCTGCTCCACGGCTCCTTCCCCTATCGGGACATCGGGCTGCTCGACCGGACCCATATCCGGTTCTTCACGCTGGAGACGATCCGTGATCTGCTGTACGAGGCCGGATTGGTGGTGGTGGAGACCGAGCGCGTCGTCATGCCACTGTTCGGCTCCGAGATCGGCGTCCGAGCCGAGGATTACGCGGTCGAGGTATTGGACGAGGTCCGTCGTGACTCCGAATTCGAGACCTACCAGTTCGTCATGAAGTCGGTCGTTGACAGTGGATCGCAAGCCGTGGTGGATATGGCGAAACGGCTCGGGGAGGTCTCCGACGCAGCGCACGTAGCGGAGGTACGCACGAAATTGCTGGAGGATCAGCTCGTTGGCTACGGCGACATGCAGCTCCAGATCACTGACATGCAGATCCAGGTGTCAGAGATATCAGCGGAACGTGACCGGTTGATCCAGCAGTCCGACACCCTCGCGGGGCGTGTTGATGACCTCACCGGCCAGGTGCAACAGCTCGAGGCAGCGCTCGCGGCCATGGGCGCTCGCGCCCACGAGCTCGGGAGCACCGCTCACGGATTACACCTCGCGCTTCAGGAGAGCCAACGGGAGTCCGACCGTCTCAAGAACTCGAGATCCTTCCGGCTCACCGCACCTTTACGCCGACTCGGGTCTGCCCTCCGTGGTCCCCAGAAGACGTGATTCGATCCTCAAAACGAGATCCTGCCTCAAAACGAGATCCTGTAGGAGTCGGACAATAGGCGGGCGCGCCGAACCGCAGAAGCCACGGCCCTGATCCGTGCATCGTCCCGATCAAGGTCGGGTTCGAGTTGAGTTCCTTCTCCCCACTCATTCCATGAGTTGATGAAGATGAGTCGCGCCTCGGGATCTCCGAAGCGGAATGTGTAGTCGACGACGCCATCGAGCCATCGACAGAACGCGGTGACGTTATCTCCGACGTAGACGACAGATCGGTCCCCCCGACGCGGTGAGTTGTCCCAGCCCGGCATCGTTGAGCGAAACCATTGAAACTCCGGTGTGGGTCTTGACAGTGCCCACTCAACGGTGCGGTTGTAATCGACGAAGGTCCCGGTCCACGACGTTGGGTCGTAGAGCTGTGGCGAACCTGGGCTCGAGGGATCAATGATGTTCGGAGGCTCGACGGAACCGTGGGGCACGAACTCGACTGCGGAATCGAATCCGTACACGTGCGGGTCACGAAGATTAAAGCTCTGAACCATCGACAGGTGAAGGTTACCGAGACCAAGTGTCTGCGCTCGCTCGCGGAGCAGGTCAATCGTCCGTTTTGGCTCATCGAGCAATTCGGCCCGGTAGATCAAGAAGAGTGGGTCACCGTTTACTCGCACATAACGCTTGTCTGAAAAATGCTCCGCCAAGTCGTCGATGATGCGAACATCACCACTCGCTGAATGATCTTGCCGCAGCAGGAGGTTGTCATCTCCTCCATCCCACGCCCGCGACCAACTTTCGTTTGCCCAACAGAGGAAGTAGCGGATCCCGAGACTCGGAGTCCGGAGAATGTTGTCAAGCGGCTTCTCGAGAAGGCGGCGACCGTTGAACCAGTAGGCGTACATGCAGAACGCAGTGACCCCGTGTTGCGAAGCCAAACAGAATTGACGATGCAGCGTCTCGGGTTGGTCCAGAGAGTAGTAACCGAGTGTCGTCGGGATCTGCGGTTGCAGGTGGCCCGGATACAACGGACGGGCATGCTGCACCTTCGTCCATTCGGTGAATCCCGGCCCCCACCATCGATCATTCTCAGGAATCTCATGGAACTGAGGCAGGTAGAACGCAGCCACTTCGAGCTCGGAGGTCATGGTGGGACAGAGAGGCCCATGCTGGTGAGTGCGTCGGAGACCCGGATGCCGAACTGCCTGGCTGAGAACTGTTCGGCGCTGGAGACCAAATGCCGGCTGATGGCCGTCGAACGCGCTGGCTCGCTCAGGAGGGACGCGACGACATCCACGCATTCGTCCAAGTCCCGAAATTGCGTGTCGCAGCCCAGCTCGGCAATCACTTCTCTGGGGCCGCCGCCGGCGAATACAACCGGAATGCAGCCGAAGCTGGCAGCCTCGACCGGAGTGATGCCGAAGTGTTCCAACTGTTCAGGAAACTCGAGCTCGTCCACGCCCAGTCCGGCCGCGTGAATGAGAACGGCAGAACTCATGTAAAGAAGCCCCAGGTCATGACGGCTGATATTGGGATAGAACTTGCAGTTGAGGCCCTCCGCCATCTCTTGGAGCTCTCGAAACCGATCCCGTCCCTCGGAGGTCGGGTGGATCGATCCGGCCAGCGCCAGTTCGAAGGTCCTGTCGGTCCTCCTATGAAGCATACGAAAGGCCTCGATGACCGCATCTTGGCGCTTGTTGTGTCCGCCGGCGAAGAAGCGACCGACGGTGAGTATCTTTCTTCGATCCTTCCAGGGTTGGCCGGGCCGAGCTCCCGCCCATTGAGCCGGCGGTGGGATGACACGGATGGGCGGGGCAGCCACACCGTAATAACGAATCAGCCCATTCACGTGACGACGAACAAACTCCGAATAGACCCAAATTTCACTGAAATGGCTGAGTCGATGCTTGTGCGCCTCCACCAGTTCATCGGGCACCCAAAAGGGGAATTGGAGGAGGTAGACATTGTGGACTCCGAGGGGCTCGACGGGCGGAACAATTGAATTACCCAGAACCACCGAAAGTTGGCACGCCGACGTGTCGGTTTTTGCGATCGGTCGGGGTGTTGCAACGATCCGATCGAAACCAAAGGTGGCCGCGATCTGAGCCATCCGAATCGAGCTGTATGCATTTGGCGTGCTGAAGACGACGCTGTCCACGTCAACATGTGAGCTGAGGAGTGCGGCCAACTCGAACATCACTCGCTCGCCACCGCCAGGCACCAGTGTATAGGGCGAGTAGAGGATGAAAGATGGCGCGGACGAACGAGTTCGGGATGCAACGGTAGCCGTGAGGGTTGGGCCGGGCGAGTCAGGATCAGGCCCTCCGCCTGCCGAGTTCACGAACGTATTGGCAAGTTGTCGCGCCGCCAGCCAAGCGCCCCATTTGGAGACGAAGCGCGCTCGGTTGATTTCGGAAATGTTCTGGAGCTGCAGGCGCCGATCAGACGTCGTGTGGCTTTCGATGTGGGTCACCCGGGCCGCCGGATTTACGAGGACCTTTCCGCATGACGTCCACAACTTCAAGCAGAGGTCGACGTCCTCGTAGTAGGCCGGCTCCCATTCAAAGCCAAAACCGCCCACCTTGAGAAAATCGGCGCGTCTCATCATGAGGCAGGCAGCTGAGCAGAAGTCCACCGCACAGGGTGTGTCGAAATGCTCGGCACTCCAGACCGAACCTTTCCCGATCTGCACCACGTCTCCCGTGGCGATGGCTACCCCGCCGACCTCCTGTACTCGGCCATCGGGGTAAAGGAACATCGGTCCGACGGCGGCGATCGACGAGTCGCCTTCCATTGTTGCCGACAGCGTTTCGATCCAGCCCGGATGAACGAAGGCATCGTTATTCAGAAAAACAATGTAGTCAGTCGATGCGTGATCCACTCCGATGTTGTTGCCCTCGCTGAAGAACCGATTCTCTCCGACCTCCACGAGAGTGAAGTGTCGCTTGAGGCTGTGCTTTTTCAGAATCGCAACCTCATCTTCAGCCGATCCATTGTCCACCACAATGATTTCGTCAATGAGGTCGCTCTTCGCACGATCCAGCGCTTTGAGGCACTCAACCGTTGTATCGGCTTGGTTGTAGTTGAGAACGATGACCGAGATGTTTCGGTGAAAAGGCGAATCCTGTCCGCCCGGTCGCATCGGATCCTCAGTCCGGCCGGAGAGACGACCCTTTGGCACGTGGGCCAACGAGCCGAGACAACAGGCGAATCGGAGCGGTCATTCGCCAGGAGGACGACGTCAGCAACTCGTCGATGCGTCGTCGGGCCTCGGCGGCCTCACCGGCCAGAACTTCGGACTCGTGTCGACGCGCGTCAAGCGCCAGCTCCATGCTGGTTACCTCGCGGGCATGGCGGGCTGCCGACGTCGAAAGCCTGGCGGTGAGCTCATCGAGGCGTCCGAAGTACTCGTTGCGCATGAGTTCCTGCTCTCGTTGCGCCTGCTCTTTCTCTTCGACCAGTTCGCGAGAGGCCCGTTCCTTGAACTCAAGCAATTCACTCTTCAGTGCTGCGGACTCGCCGCGAGCGTCGCTATTGTTTCTCTCGTGGCCTCCAAAGCAATCTTGAAGGCCTCCAACTCGGCTTGCCGGAACTGTTTCAGTGAATCAATGAACGCGTTTACATCGGACGGTGAGGCCGGTTCAGACCCGAGCACATGGCGGTACGCGGATCGCTCCGCGAAGAGGGCGAAAAGCCTGCGAACAGCGGCTGGAGCATTGTCGAGGAGGTCGACCAGCGGTGTCGTGCCCTCGACGGGAATCTGCGCCACGAAGATCTCCGTGGTGGGTCCGAGGCTTACGACCGTCGAAGGAAGCTTGTCAGCGACGTACCCACGGGTCGCCGTGTACTCGGACGTACTCCCTGCGTTGGTACTCGTGACAACGAGGATGGCGCCGGGAACCATGCGCTCGATCCAATCCTGCAGGTAGTTCGGGCTCCGGCCCTCATCCTTGGAGAGGGACAGGTGGAGCAAATTAATCGGAGGAACCTCCTCGACGAAGAATTGTTCCGCCTCGACGATGCCTTTGACCAGACTGCCAAACTGGGTCGCAGCATCGGAGACGAGCACATTGAACTTTCGCATCGCGTGCTCGCGCTGTTGGCCAGTTTGTCCAGGGGCGGTGAGGAGAACGGCGATGCACCTCGTCGGCGATTCGAGCTTCTGAGCTATTTGACAAATTGCATGGAGGGACGAGCCACCCTCAAATCCAAGGTCCACCGTCACCCCGGGTTTGAGTGATGAAATGAGCCACGACATGAAGGGGAGAAAGGGGCTCCACATGGCATCTGGGCCACCGAAGTCATCCATACGAAAGATGGCCTCAAGGGCTGACACGTCTTGGTGGATGAAATTCCCGACCGAAGCTGGCAGGCCAGTTTCTGAAGACGCGGATTTCGGCGCAATAGTCACGGATCTAGGTGCTCGCTGTTCGCTGTTGGCAACGCGTGGAACGGCGGAATGGCCTTTCGGTTGCCCGTGTCGATCTGTCGGTTGACCATTTCGAATCGAGAGAGGTGTGCAGCCGGAGAGAGTCGGCCCTGGGGCACCACTCTAGCCCGAAACGATCATTCCGCGTGTGAGGTTTCACCTCGGGTTCCCGCGCCTACGAGACGCGACTTGGCTGGAGCACAGCACACCCAAGTCGCTCATGGCGTACCCATCCTCCTGGGGTGCTCCCGTCAGCGTTGCGTACGGCTCCGGCCGCTATCTCACCTCCTGGTTCCGGTTCTGCGCGGAGCTCCGCCTTTCCCTCAGCAGGCGTTCTGTCGAGAGGCGGATTCGCCGTTAGCCTCACCGCCGGTGAAGGCTTCTACCCACTGTTGGCCCGGCGAATATGTCGGGTTCCTCCGTCCGTTCTCAGGGGCCGGAGACCGCACGAGTGGGTGACCTCGCGCCTGGTCTCCTCTTGAGCCGCCCTGAGCAGACGGACACGCAGGACGGTCATCGCCCCCATGCAAGCGACCGTTGGTGGTTCACGGCCCTGGTCGCGATCGTCTATCTCCTTGTGTCGCTGCTGGCCAACTACGACGCGTGGGCCCACGGGATCGCCCACACGATACAAGCCGGGGGGAGCGACGTTCCCGAAGAGATCTGGTTCTTGGCGCAGACGCCGTGGGTTCTCGTGCACGGCCACAATCCCCTCGCCAACAGCTTCCTGAACGCGCCGAGCGGCGTCAATCTCATGGACAACACCACCATGCCCCTCCTCGGTGTGTTGGGTGCACCCATCACCTTTCTCTTCGGCCCTATCGCCACCTGGAACATCTTTTTGAACCTTGCCCTCGCCAGTTCGGCAATGACCTTCTACCTGATGGCTCGACGGTTCGTGCACTGGCGCCCAGCCGCGTTCGTGGGCGGTATCGCTTATGGGTTCTCGCCATTTGCCGCCGCCGCAGGGGACGGGCATCTCTTCCTTGTCGTGGGTGCCCTTCCACCCCTGGTGATCCTCTTCTTGGATCGCTGTTTCCGGACTCGATCGGACCCGCCGTGGCTGACTGGCGTGCTGGTTGGAGGATGCTTCGTCGCAGAGTTCTACATCTCATCTGAGGGTTTCGGGACCATGGTCGTAATGACCCTGATTGCCGCTGCGATCGGGGGCGCCTACTGGCTGGTTCGTCGGCCACGAGTCGAGACCTCGAAACTGACGAGGATGGGAGGTTGTGCTGTCGCTGTCATCGTGGTGGGCGTCGGGTTCGGCGCCTGGGTGGCGCTCGCCGGACCGCAACACGTACACGGGCCGGAACAGCCCGCCGTGGCGATCGCCGGCCTGTCGAGCGACCCAGTCGGATTCGTCGTCCCTACTCTGGCCCAGCACTTCACGTTCGGTCATGCCGCGCTCGGTGATTCCCTGGTTGCCCAACGAGATGCGTACTGGAACATCGTCGTCGATGCACCGTGGGAGAACGGTTCGTACGTGGGTGTGCCGCTCCTCGTGATCTTGATCATCGGAACCGTGGCACTTCGGCGTAAGCGGCTTGTCCAGTTCGCCGCAGTCATGGCGGTCGTGGGACTGGTTCTGTCCATGGGCTCCCATCTACACGTGGACGGCCACCTGACCGGAGTTCCCCTTCCCTTCATCGTGCTGGCCCATCTGCCGCTCCTCGACAGCGCGATTGCGTCACGTTTCGTGGTCTTTTTTTGGCTCTTCGCCGCCCTTTTGTTGGTGGCGATCGTCGACGCCGTGTACGCGCACATCGATGGGGGGGACCGGCCTGGTGATCGGGTCCGCGCCACTCTGGCCAGCATCCTCCTGGCCGGCTGCGCGCTGGTACCTTTGATACCAGCCTGGCCCTATGGGTCGGGTCCAGCCGACGTGCCGCCGTGGTTCACGACCAGTGCCCGAACGATCCCCGTCGGGACGACCGTCGTGGTCTATCCGTTCGCGAGCTCTGTGAACGCGTCCGGCATGCTCTGGCAGGCGATGGCAGACCTGACCTTCCGGATGCCCGGGGGATACGCTGTCTTCCCGACAGCAGAGGGGACGGCAACGTTCGTCAGTTCCCCTTCGCTCGTCCGGATGGTCCTCAGCGAATGTGGCGGCGGAGCCGAGCCACAGCTCTCGTCATCGATCATCCGCACCGAAGTCCGCAGCTGGAACGCGTCCTTGGTGGCCGTGGTGGATTCGGCACCTGGCGCAGCCTGTGCGACTCGTTTGTTCAAGAGCGCCTTTGGTTCGCCGAGGAGGATGGGCGGCGTGCGGCTGTGGACTACGTCGGCCCGATAACGCTGTCCGGTGGCCAGGTATCGCCGGGAAAGATGGTGTCGTCGACGTAGTTGGGCTTGGTCACCTTTCTGGCAACGATAACGATGCCGTTGTTGCCCAAGATTCCATGGAATGGGGAGTGCAGGAAGCACAATCTCGCCTCGAAGCCAGTCTCCTCCAACTGGCACAGGAGTTCCGGAGCGAACACCGTAAAAACCAGTGCGCCTTCGGCGTGCATTGGGTCATCGTGGTACCACGGTCGTCGCAGATGCTTGGGCTCTCCTTCGTCTCCCACCACGGATCGTTGCTCGTTCTTGAACCGGTGACAGTAGAACGGGGCCGTGAAGATGTGGCATCCCCCCGGTTTGAGCACTCTGTAGGTCTCCTGCAGCGCCTTTAGTGGGAACGGAATGTGCTCCATGACGTCGCTGGACAAGATGAAGTCCAAAGAGCAGTCTCCAAAGTGAGTTTTTTGCATATCGACGTGCACTATGCCGTCCCTCGTCTCACCACTGGCCAGAGTCGGGTCCAAGAATTCGGTAGAAATGCAATTCCGGCCGAGATGCTGCGAAAGCGTTTCGTGGAGCGCCAGCGTGGTCTCTGCGGTCCAGATGACGGTCTCTCGGGGTATGTCGCTGACCTTGGCGAACAACGGAGGATCGCTTGAGGCTCCGTTTGACACATAGGACAGGAGAACGGCTGCGAGCTGGCGTTGTCTGTTCATGCTGCGGCAGTTGCGGCAGTTCACATTTTCCCTGTAGTTCGGGTCGTTCACTGTGAAGACGGTGAGCTTTCCGCAGATGTTGCAATAGCCGGGTAGATGCCCGATCCGAAGTGCCATCTTGTCCACGGGACGTACCGCGGGATTCGCCGGCCATATGTCTCGGATCATGCGTTCAAACCTAATCCTCCCGATCAGCATCGGTTGGAGGCAGGCTGCATGGTCCGGCGGATCGAAGCCCTCGAGCCCGGTTCGTCATTCGTCGCGCAACAGACTCCTCACGCGCGCAACGAGCGCCAGAGGATCGCCGAACCGGCTGTCGGCGTAGTGTCGTCCCGCCGTGGACGTCGCCGACCAGTTGGCCGCGACCCGCATCTTCTCGGCGGCCGCGAGCAGCTCGCCGGGGTCCTCGAACGTCGAGCCACCTCCGTCTCGGGCGTGCACTTCCGCCGGTCCCGAGTGTTTGGGCACGATGATCGGTGTCCCGAAGCGGAGTGCCTCGATGCATTCGCGGGCGACGTGGGGGCCCGGAGCCAAGTCGATGCAGACGTTGGCGTGGGCCATCAGGCGCCAGAGGTCCATCCGGGTGTCCACCCCGACGCTGCCGCGGAGCGCCCGTCCTTTCCAGGCTGACGCGACGGCATCCTCGACGACGACCACGTCGGCGTCTGCGAAGGCGGAGCTGAGCCAGGCGGCAGCGGAGGGTGGGTTGTTCGGCGATCCCGACCCGTCCGAAAGCACGAGCTGGTAGTCGGTGAAGCCGAAGCCGTGATGCCGGTGCAACCGCGCCAGCGGATTGACGGGCACGTGCACATCCATCGAGCACGACGAATCATCGCTCACGAGCTCCAGCCTCTTCCATGACGGGTCCAGTCCACCTCCGGACGCCGAGAGGTAGAGCACACTCCTCGGGGTGACCTCGGAGAGAAGCGTCGCGCACTCCGCGGTGACCTCGTCGACCACGACGGTCGTGTCGACGGAGAGCCCGGCCGGCCATTGCAGCGCGCCGCCGTCCCCGATGGCCACCAGATCGAAGGCACCGTCCGGCTGGTTCCTTCCGGCCGTCCGCGGAACGAGGACCGAGACGGGGCCGCAGCGCGTCGCTGCGCCGGCGATGGAGCGGATCGCGAAGGCCAACTCGGACGTTCGGTCGTGCCAGTGACTGCTGACGACGACCATTCCCCGGTGGTTCACCGCGGGGGTTCCTGCAGCGACGCGAGGACGCGCTGTAAGTGGAGGACCTCTGCACGGAGTCGAGTGATCTCTTCGCCGAACGCACTCGTGACGTCCGCGGTCACGGTTTCCTGGGTCGCCAGCCGGTCAACGACGTCGTCACAACGAGCCGCGACCGCGTCCGTCGCGCTCGCCAGAGCAAGGAGCAAGCGACGATCGGATCGACCCGACACGCGTCCCGCCCAGGCGCGCATTGTCCGACGGAGGGCGCCCGCCGTTCCCGAGCGGCGCGCCGACCATTCACGACGGAAGGACTGGACGGGGGGACCGTCCCCGAGGTGTCCGAGCGGTGGGGCCGCGTCGGACGGCTGGCGCAACATCCGAGGCGCAGGTCCGGCCTGGCCGGCTAATGCGTCGTGAGGGTCGCGTGCCATGTGTTCCAGGCGTCCTCTTCCTCTGGCCGCGCCAGTCCGCACGAGGGGTCCACGCGAGTGAGGTGAGGGCTCAGATAGCGGTCCCCCTCGGAAATGTAGTCCTTCCACCGATCTACGAACCGGACGATGTCGCCCACGCCGCCGGCCGTGCCTCGGCTGGGGGACTCGTGGTGGATCAGCTCGGCCGCAGGCTCGTACACGGTCCTGAAGCCCCTCGCGGCGGCCCGCAAGCAGTAGTCGACATCGTTCAAGTCAACGCCGAGGTCTTCGTCGAACCCGTCGAGGAGGTCGAAGACATCTCTCCGCGTCGCCAGGCAGGCCCCGGTCACCGCCGAACACTCTCGCGCCGTGGTCGCCATGTTGAGGTAACCCGGGGCCTCACGGGGAAGGCCCGCGAGGACGTGCCCCGCGGCACCGGTGAGCCCGACGACGAGCCCACAGTGCTGCAGCCGGCCGTCGGGGTAGAGCAGCCGGGCCCCGACGGCCCCGATCTCGGGTCGGACCGCTTGGGCGCACAGAGCGGGGAGCCAGCCGTGGCGGTGCGCCTCGATGTCGTTGTTCAAGAACACCAGGACGTCGCCCCGGGCCAGCCGTGCCCCTGCGTTGTTCAGCCCGGCCCAATTGAACGGACGCGGGTCGGAGAAGACGCGCACGTCGGGATGCGTGGCCAGCCGTTCGACCAGGGTCAGGGTTTCGGGGTCGGACGACCCATTGTCGATCAGCACCAACTCGACGAGGTCGAGCGCACCCCGCGTGGTTGCCGCTATCGAGTCCACGCAGCTCCGGAGAAGCCGGGGCTCGTCGCGAAAGGGGATGAGGATGCTCACGCGGGTACCGGTCCTTACGGGCCGCGCCAGCCGGTAGGTTCCGGGTGCTCGGCCGACCGAGACGGAGGTGCCGTCGTCCTCTCGGCGGAGCACTTTGGTGAAGTAGCCGAGGGAGGCCGTGTCCGGCGAATGGTCCGTCCCGGCCGCCCGATGGCAGAGCACCTCGGGGATGTGGGTGACGACGTCTGCCGCCTCGCATGCCTCCAGCGCGCACTCGTGTTCGAGAGCGTCGGTCCCGGACGCCACGAGCCGCGGGAGCGCGCCGACCAGCGTCGAGCCCAGGGCGAGTGGGCGCCCCATGTAGGCCGAGGACAAGAGGAACTCGGGAGAAAAGTCGGGCTTCAGGCGTGGGGCGGCGTGGGTGCCGTCAGTGGCTGCTTCGTCCTCGTCGGCGTAGACGACGCTCGAGGGTCCGAGGACGGCGCTGATCAGGGCAACCGCGTCGGGCGCCCAGGTGTCTCCGGGGAAGATCAGGGCGATCGGCCAGCCGCGGTTGGCGACGATGCCGCGTTGGAGGAGATCGCCGGCCGGGCTGCCCGGTGGGACGCCGAGAGTCCGTACCCTCCGCCGAACCCGAAGGGACCTGCTCGAACGTACGAGCGCGTCGAACTCGGGAAGCGCCCGCTCATCGGCGACCACCGTGAGGGACCACCGGGTGCTCGTTTGTCGTCCGAGGCTGTCGAGGGTGCGGTCGAGCAGCCCGGTGACGAGGTCGGTGACGATCATGACCAGGGCCAGCGCCGGCGCCTTCGGAGTCCTGTTCGTGCCTCGCCGCTGCTTCTCGCGGCGGCCGACCCATTCCGAATAGGCATCCGGGTTCTGGCCGACGTCGGGGGGGAGGGGTGGTAGCTCCCGAGGGGCGAAGAGCACCCGTTCCACGCTGGCAATCTACCGGAGGACCGATGCGCCGTTTGGACCGCGTTGGCGCAGGTGAGCGTCGACCTGTCACCATGCGCGGGTGGGGATCACCGACCGTCTGCTCATGGGGCCGGGTCCATCGAATCCGTACCCGGAAGTCACCATGGCGCTGGCCGGGCCGGTGCTCGGGCACCTCGATCCCCAGTTCCTGCGGATGCTCGATGACACGAACGACCGCCTCCGCCGGGTCTTCGCGACCACGAATGCACTGACCCTGCCGATCAGCGGGACTGGGTCGGCGGGCATGGAGGCGTCCTTCGTGAACTTCGTCCGGCCGGGCGACCCCGTCGTGGTCGGGGTCAACGGCGTCTTCGGCGAGCGGATGTGCGACGTGGCCTGCCGTCTTGGCGCCGAGGTCGTCCGTGTCGACGCCGAATGGGGAGAGCCGCTCGACTCGGACCGGCTGCTGGCGGCGCATCCCTCACCAGCCATCATCGCCGTGGTCCACGCCGAGACGTCGACCGGAGTGCGCAATGAGATCGAGCCGCTGGGACGGGGCAAAGGGACCGCGCTCCTGCTGGTGGACATGGTGACCTCTCTCGGTGGCATTCCCGTTGCTGTCGACGAGTGGGCCGTCGACATTGCGTACAGCGGGACGCAGAAATGCCTGGGTGTCCCGCCGGGTCTCTCGCCGCTGACCATCTCGGATCGGGCCAGGACACGGGTGGTGGAGCGCCCGTCGAGCTGGTACCTCGACCTGAACCTCTTGGCGCGCTACGTCAACGAGCCCGCCGGTGGCACCCGGGTGTACCACCACACCGCGCCCGTGACGATGGTGGCGGCGCTGCACGCCGGTCTGGCGGCGGTGCTCGACGAGGGCTTGGAGGCCGGATGGCAGCGCCACGCCGAATGTGGTCGCTTGCTCCAGGACGGACTCGTCGGGCTCGGCCTCGAATTGCTGGTGCCGCCCCTCCACCGACTGCCCCAGCTCACCACGGTCAAAGTACCGGCGGACGTCGACGAAGCCAGGGTGCGGAAGGAGCTCTTGCAGAACTATGGCATTGAGATCGGGGCGGGCGCGGGACAGCTGGCCGGGCGCGTCTGGCGCGTCGGCTGTATGGGACACACGGCGCGGCGGCGCAACGTCCTCGCGTTGCTCGGTGCTCTGCGCGAGGTGTTGGGAAGGTGAGCGCGGCCAGGGCGGTGCGGCACGCGCCGCTGGAACTGCGGGGGAGGCGAGTGCTGCTGCGCTCGCTGACCGAAGACGACTTTCCGGCCTGGCACGAGGTCCGCACGCGGTGCGCGGACTGGCTGCTGCGCTGGGAGCCGCGCCCCAAAGGCGCACCCGTGCCTTCGGAAGATCGGCCGAGCTTTGCGGCTCGCTGCGGCATCCGTGAACGCGAGCGCCACCTCGGCACCGGTTACGGCTTCGGGATCTTCGTGGGCGAGCGCTTCGCCGGTGAAGTCACGCTCTCGTCAATTCGAGCGCGGCCCGTTCCAGAGCGCCTTCATCGGCTACTGGGTCGATCAGGCACTGGCCGGACGGGGGCTCGTCCCCGAAGCGGTCGTTGTGACCCTCCGGTTTGCGTTCGAGGCGATCTCGCTGCACCGCGTGGAGATATCCATCATCCCGAGGAACACGGCCAGCAGGCGCGTGGTCGAGAAGCTCGGCATCCGCGAGGAGGGGATCGCACTGCGTTTTCTCGAGATCGACGGTGTGTGGGAGGACCACATCCGCTATGGGATCACCGCTGAGGAATGGGCGGTCCGCGAGCGGCGGCTGGTGGAGGATTGGCTGGGCCGTTGAGTCTCAGACGTCGTTGGTGACGACCGACGGCGAATGACGGAAGAACTGCTCCACGTCGTGCTCGTACGTGTAGGGCGTCGCTTCTCGCCCCGATTGCCGCCGCAGGCGGATCGCACGGATGAACGAGCGCACCGCTCCCGCGCTGGTGGCGTTGTAGGTGAAGCCTGTCGCGCCAAACCGCCGGGTATCGACTCCTCGTCCGTAACGAAGCAGGTCCGTGAGCTCCTCCGGTAGATCAAACAGGCGCGCGACGGGCCTGATCTTCAGTGGGCTGTAGGGAGAAAGCGGAACGAGTCGGGTGCCACAGATGGCGGCGACCTCGCTCCAAGGGAGGCGCCCGTCACCGGCGACGTTGTAGAGGCCAGGGATGCTGCCATGGGTGACGTGGAGCAGCGCGCGTACGACGTCGTCCTCCTCGACGAACTGCAAGAGCGGGTCGAACCCGAAGATGGCAGGGCACACGGGACGCGACAGATTGCGGCTGATCGGCGTTGCCAGGTGGGTCCCGAGGACATTGGCAAATCGGAGGACGGTCACCCTGGTGGCGGGATTGTCCTCCGAGAAGTCCCGCAGGAGCCCTTCGGCTTCGACCAGCGCACGTTCGACGCCGTTCTTCACGGGGCTCGTTCGAACCGTGTCCTCGAGGAACGTGTTCGGGTCGCTCGCGGCGGAGCCGTAGACCAGCGTCGAGGACTTGACGACGATGTGACGCACCGACGACCCCGCGGCTCCGGCCGCCGCCAAGAGGTTCATCGTCCCGATCACGTTGATCTCGTGCATGGCGCGCCTGGGCACCGTGGTCGAGTTCGTGATCATGAAGGTGTGGAGGATCGTGTCAACCTGGGTCGCTTTCACGATTCGGTTCAAGATGGAGTAGTTCTGATCCGCTCGGACGTACTCGGCGCGCTCGAACGGGACCGACGGGACCCGTGTCCCCATGCCCAGGATCACGTCCATGCTCGGATCCGTTTCGAGAGCCTGGATCATGCGGCCGCCCCAGAACATGTCGGCGCCGGTGACGAGGACGCGGCGACTCATCGATGACTCAACCGAACCAGACACTGCGCCGGTCGCGCAACATGTCGTACACGGCCTCTTGGACCTGGGCGCGAATGTGTTCGGACTCCTCCATGATCCGGCTCTTGGAGTATCTCTCCTGGTCCGGGGGAACGTCGAAGCGAACTGGATCGAGGACACGCAGCTTGAACTTGGCGGGGAAGGGAGTCACCACTCCGAGCGGTCCGAAGGCGAAGAGGTTGGCCGTGATCGGGAAGTACGGAAGGCCGAGGACCCTGGCGAGCTGCGGCAGGCGCCAAATGACCGGCATCGCCTCCTCGGAGCCCACAACGGCGATGGGGATGACGGGGACGCCCGCCCGCATGGCGATCTCGATGAAGCCGCCCCGCCCGAATCGACGGAGCTGGTAGCGGTCGGTGAAGGACTTCGAGGGGCCCTTGATCCCCTCGGGGAACACCAGGGCGAGTTGCCGCTGCTCCTTCAGCAAGCGGTAGGCATTGGCGGGGCGGGCGGATACACCGCCGGCGCGGGCCCACAGGGTCCCGACGACCGGCACCGTCCGGAAGAAGTAGTCGGCCAACCCGTAGACGGGGCGCTCCAGCTCTTTCTCGATCCCGTGCATGATGACCGGCGCGTCCGAAGGGATCGCGCCGGCGTGGTTCGCCACGAGCAGGCCGCCGCCCTCTGTCGGGATCTTCTCGAGCCCTTTCCACTCGGCCCGGAACCACTTGGAGTAGATCGGCTCGTAGAGGGCGCGGGCCAGCGCCCGAGTCCGTTCGGATCGCCCCCATTCGTCGACGTCCGACAATCGGGGATCCCCGTCGTCCCCGGCATCCTCGGCCCCGACGCGGATCGGCACGATGGCCGTCGATCGGTTCTTCTCACCCGTGACCGGGCGCCCGGTGGCCATTCGGCCATCGTACCGACCGCGCGGAAGCGGGAATCATGGCCCGCCGCGCCCGGCCGGGCACGAAAGAGCGCCCGTGAAAGCAGCGCACCGAGGCCGGGACCTCTAAGGACGGGCTGCCCCGATGAGGTCTTCGGTGAAGATCGGCGAGTACGACACGGTGGAACCGGTGAAGGGGGCCTGAATGACGGTGTCGGTCCCGTAGGGACCCGTGCCGGTGTACATGACGACGTGATCCACTTGGTTGTCACCATCGAGGTTGTAGTAGAAGAGCAGGTCGCCGGGTTGGAGCGCATCGAGGGACACGTGGGTCAGGGACGGCCACTGCGTCTCGGTCGTTCGCGGGATGGACGCGCCGGCCTGCGCCCAGGCCCACTGCACGAGACCCGAGCAGTCAAAGCCCACCCCGGCCTCCTCGCCGCCGAAGACGTAGGGCACGCCCAATTGGGACACGCCGGCCTGTACCGCCGCCATCCCCGCCGAGCTGCCCGTCGACGACCCTCCCACCGGTCCTGTCGTGCCGCCGGCCTGGTTGGCGGCGTCGGTCGCCGCCGCCCCGCTGGACGCACCGCCGACCGTCCCCGCGACGGTCGCCGCTGCCTCGGCCGCCGCCGCCGCCTGTTGTTGCTGCGCCTGGCTGCGGGCCGCGGCAGCGGCGGCCGCTTCCTGCTGGGCCTCGAGGACAGCGGCCTGCGCCACCTCTTGGGCCAGTTGACCCTGCACCTGGGACAGAGTGGCCTTCGTGGCCGCTGCCTCTTGCTCGTTGGCCTGTGCCAACGACTTGGCCTGTGCCGCCTCGGACTGGGCCTGGGCGGCCACGGTCTGCTGCTGCACCTGTTCTGACTGCAGGTGCGTCTCCGAGTGCTCGAGCGAGGTTTCGGCCCGGGTGAGGTTGCCGACGATCTGGTCGGTGTACTGATTACGGGCCTCGTTGAGCGTCGCCGAGGAAGAGAAGTAAGAGGCAAACCCAGTCTCGGGTGTGCCATAGACGTACGCCGCGACCGCGTCGGTCGCCACGAGCCGCTTGTCGACCGCGACCGCGGAACGGGCTTGCACCAGGTTGGTGGCGATCGATTGGAGCGCGCTTTGCGCGTTCTGAACGTCCTGCACGGCCGTGTTGTACTTGTCGTCGAGCACAGAGCTCTGCTGCTCCTCCTGGGCGAGGGTGCTCTCGATCTGGGCGACCTGCGACTGTGTCGAGTTGATCTGCGACTGGTTCGGGGCGGGCCCGGGAAGGGTGGTGGAGGTCGTTGCTCCAGCGACGGTCGGGGTCCACAACCATGCCGCGAACAATCCCGCGATCACGGACGCTCGAGCAAAAGGGGTCCGCCTGCGGACAGTGCCCCGACAGTTCACTGCACCCACGGCGCAAGCGTAATGGCTGCGTAGTGGCAGAATCGGCATCCGTCCGTTTCCGTCCGGTTGCAGCTCAGTTCGCGGTCGCTCACCATTCGCACGATTGACCCGAACGGTCTCCGTCCATAGGGTGCCACGGCGTGGACGGTGTCGTGTCAGTCGCCGAGGGGAGACTTCGGGGCGTTTGGCGCGGAGATCTGTGGTCGTTCTCCGGGATCCCCTACGCCAGAGCGCCGGTGGGTGCGCTCCGTTGGCGCGCGCCGCGGCCGGCTGAATCGTGGGACGAGGTCCGGGACGCGTCCACGTTCGGCCCCATCGCTCCGCAGTCGGTCGCCGTACCGGGCATCACCAGTCCGTCCGATCCCGAGGCATCCGAACCCCACAGTGAGGATTGCTTGTCGCTCAACGTCTGGACCCCGCAAATACCGGACACACCGACGTCGGAGCCCGGCCGGGGACGGCCGGTCATGGTCTTCGTCCACGGGGGTGGGTTCACTTCCGGCAGCGGGTCGGTCTTCCTCTACCGCGGGGGCAACCTGGTACGCAACGGCGACGCCGTGGTGGTGACCATCAATTATCGACTCGGCGCGCTGGGTTTCCTCGGTCACCGGGATCTGAACGATCCCGACGGGCTCGTGGGCAATTGGGGCATCCACGACCAGTTGGCCGCGCTCGCGTGGGTGCGTGAGAACATCGCCGTCTTTGGGGGCGATCCGGGCAACGTCACGATCTTCGGCGAGTCGGCCGGCGGGTTCAGTGTGGCCACGCTGCTGGGCACGCCCTCAGCGAAGGGACTGTTCGGCCGCGCGGTGGTACAGAGCGGCGGGGCGCACGTGCACTCCGTCGATGAGGCGGAGCGATCGGCCGAACGTATGGCGGCCGTCCTGGGGATCGCGTCATGCGACCGGGAATCCTTAGAGCGGATTCCGGCGGCCGAGCTGGTCGCCGCGACGGAGGAAATCGGTAGGCGGCGGCCCGATCCGGGCATGATCCCACTGCCCTTCCTGCCTGTTGTCGACGGTGTCTTCCTCCCGGAGCATCCCCTGGTCGCGGTGGCCAACGGCGGTAGCGCCGGCGTCGACCTGCTGATCGGCACGAACCGCGACGAGCTGACGCTCTTCGGCCTCGGGAATCCGGCACTCATGGCACTCGACGAGGACGGCACACGGCACTGGGTCGCCAACGCCGTCCCCGACATGTCAGCCACCGAGGTCATCGACGCCTACCGCGCGGCCCGCCGAGCCCGTTCGGAGGCGGTCGGGGCAACGGACATCTGGGTGGCCGTCGGCACCGACGTCGTGTTTCGCTGGCCGAGTCTGCAGCTTGCGGCGGCTCACACGGCGCGTGGAGCACGCGCCTACGTGTACCTCTTCGACTGGGAGTCTCCGGCGTTCGGGGGGGCGCTCGGGTCGTGCCACGCCCTCGAGCTCCCGTTCGTCTTCGGGGCGGTGCATCATCCGGTGGTGCAGATCTTCTCCGGGTCTGGGCCAGCCGTCGAGGTGCTCTCGCAACAGATGCAGAGGGCGTGGCTCGCGTTCGCGGGCATCGGGAACCCAAGCCATGACGGCATCGACGAATGGCGCACCTGGGATCCGCGTGGCCGCGCCACCATGATCTTCGGCGCGCAGACCGGGCTCGTGGACGCGCCGCGGAATGAGGAGCTTGCCATCCTCGAGCGTCACCGGCCCCTTGTCTCCGGCGTGCCGGGCTGATCGCGCCCGTCCCCGACCAGAGATTGCGGCGGAAGCTTCAGGCTCGCGTCGTTTCGGTGCGCTGCAAGCGCACTCGCAGATGACGAAGGCCAGTGTGGCGGTTGCTACGCGTCCACTCGGGAGGGCAGGTGAGCGTGAAGGACTCGAGCGATTGCAGCATTTCGTCGAGGGCGACGCGGATCTCCAAGCGTGCGAGATGGGCCCCGAGGCAGAAGTGCACTCCGTGGCCGAACGACAGGTGCGGGTTGGGGTCACGGCCCAACCGGAATGCGTCCGGATCGCTGAACCGGTGGGGGTCCCGGTTGGCCGATCCCTCCCAGACGACGACCTTTTGTCCCGGTCGGATCGTTTGGCCGCCGAGCTCGCACGAGGTCGTGGCCGTCCTCCGTTTGGAAGGCGACGGTGTGGTCCAGCGCAGGATTTCCTCCACCGCAGTCTCGATCCCGACACGGCCGGACCGCAAAAGACCCAACTGCTCCGGCCACTCGACGAAGGCGACCATGGCGCCGGCAATGGCATTCCGGGTGGTCTCCGCGCCGGCCGAGAACAGCAGCGAGAAGAACGCAGAGAGTTCGTCGTCGCTCAACCGGGGCGGTTCGGCGTCCGCGAGCTCGGCGTGGATGACCGTGGAGAGCATGTCCTCGTGGGGATAGACACGTTTCTCTGCGATGAGGGCGGCGCCGTATTCGTACATCAGCCCCACCGCGGCCTGTCGTTGTGGGCTCATGGCGAGGAAGTCGGACTCGTCGGGGATGTCGAAGATGGGTTCGACGGCGTCGAAGAGCAGGTGGCGATCCTCCTCCGGCACGCCGAGCAGCACACAGATGGCCTGCATCGGAAGCTCCGCGGCGACGTCGACGAGGAAGTCGCACTCCTCGTCAACGGAGGCGAGGAGCACGCGCATTCGCCGGCGTAGCTCCTGCTCGAGGCCTCGCACAGCGGCCGGAGTCAGACCCTTGGTCACGAGGCGGCGGATGCGTGCATGGCGGGGGTCGTCCATCATGTTCAGCACGACACCGGCCACGGGGAGGTCCTGAATTATCGTGCCGCCGTAGGGCCGGTCGCCGCCGGTCTCCGAGGAGAAGGTCACCGGATCGCGCAGGACCCGTAGCACCTCGTCATAGGTCGCCACGGACCAGAAGCCCTCCCCGTCGGGTGTGTGCGTCGTGGCCTCGTGCCACCAGACCGGCGCCTCCTCCCGGTGCATCTTGAAGATGTCGTGTGGGAAACCGTGGGAGAAGACGTCGAGGTCGGTCAGGTCGACGCCCCGGAGTTCCTGGACCATCGGGCCATCCTCGTGGCGGTGCCCAAGTCGGTCAAGAATGGTCCCCCCGGGGGTGTAGCCCAACCGGCAGAGGCAGGGCGCTTAAACCGTCTCCAGTGAGGGTTCGAATCCCTCCGCCCCCACGCAAAGGCCTGACCTTGCCGACCGTTCCCCGGCGTGACCCACGACGGAGTCGAAGTCGCGGTCCTCGGTCCCGTTGCCCTGCGCGGTGTGGCGGCGTCCTTTCGACGTTCGGCCGCGCTCGAGCTCGTCGTGTACCTCGCTTTCCACCGGGGCGGGGTCCGCCACGCCGACTGGGCGTTGGCGATTTGGCCCGACCGCGCGGTCTCCCTGCCGACGGTGCACTCGACCTGCTCGGACGCCCGGCGAGTGCTGGGCCGCGACGCCGACGGCACCGTGCGCCTCCCGCGTGGCGGCCATCTCCGATTGAGCGATTCGGTCACGACCGACGTCGAGTGTTTCGCCTCCCTGGCCGACTCGGACGACCCGTACCGCCTCCTCGGAGCAATGCAGCTGATACGTGGCCCGGTCTTTTCCGGCCTGCGCCGAACCGACTGGGCCGTCTTCGACGGGACTCAGTCGGAGATCGAGTCGTTGGTGACGCGCACAGCCCTGCGCGGTGCCGATGGGTTCGTCCGGGCCGGTCACGGCGCGGAGGCGGAGTGGGTGGTGCGACGGGCGCTGCTCGTCAGCCCCTACGACGAGCGCCTGTACCGTGCTTTGCTGCGCGCCACGTCCGCCCAGGGCAACCGCGTCGGACTCCGCTCGGCCATGGCACAGCTCCGCACGCTGGCCGGTGACGTCGGGGGCTCGACCCAGCCACCCGAGGGAGGTGCGAGCGACCCCGGGGACTTCCTCCATCCCGACACGACCGCCCTGTACCGTGACCTGCTCAGCGGGTCGCCTGTCACCTGAGGCCGCCCCGCAAGGCTGTAGGGTTGCCTCCCGCCATGGCGAGAAGCTCTTCTGGGAAATCGGTTGCTCGCGCCGCCGCAACGGGCGGTGGCGCGACCTATCGCGGGCAGATGCCAGTGAACTGGTATGTCGCCCTGGTGGTGATCGTCCTGGTAGGGCTGGCTTCGGTCGCCATTGCGAAGTATCACTACGACCAGACCCCGACGGTGGTCGAGCCGACCACCAACACGACCTGGCACGCCGCCCTGGCGTTCGACATCTGCGGCACCATGGAACCCGCCCTCGCCGCGTCGCCGACCACCGCGAGGACGGGTCTGACGACGACGGGTGAAGGCGTCCTCCTCATTGCGCCCAAGACGGCGAGCGAGGCCGGGAACAACGCGACCTTGGGCAAATTCGCCGAAGAGTATGACGGCCTCACGCTGACGAATACCACGTTGAAGTACCCGTCCGCCAAGGTCCCCGAGTACAAGAACGGCCAGAAGTGTGCGGCCGGCACGCCCGACGCCGGCAAGGTCGGCGAGGTGCAGGCCCGCTGGTGGGTGTTGACCACCAAGACCGGCAAGAACGGTCAGCTCGAACAGGCCGGCGGACTCACGACCGCGCACCCCGCCAACCTCAAATTTGCGAACCGGCAATTGATCACCACGGGGTTCGTGCCTGACAACCAACCACTGCCCAAGCCCCCGGCTACGACGATTACGTCGTTGCTGCAGGTGCTGTCCGGATCCCAGCCCGTGGCGACGACGACGACCGTTGCCGGCGCGACGACGACGACCGTGCCGGCGGCGGTGACGACGACCAGTGTCCCGGCTTCGACCACCACTACGAAGCCCACGTCCACCACGACGACGAAACCCTCGTCCACCACCACGACGAAGTAATGAAGGCGGTCGTCCTCGTCGGCGGCGAAGGGACGAGACTCCGTCCGCTGACGCTCTCCTCGCCCAAGCAGATGCTCCCCATCGTCGGCGTCCCGATGATCGAACGCGTCCTGGGGCACCTCGCCCGGCATGGCGTCGACGAGGCCGTTTTGTCCCTCGGCTACCTGCCGGACGCCTTCAAGGAGGCCTATCCGAACGGTGAGGCGGCTGGGATCCCGCTCGTCTACGCAGTCGAGCCCGAGCCGCTGGACACGGCCGGGGCGGTGCGCTTTGCCGCGACGTTCGCCGGCATCGCCGACACCTTCGTCGTCGTCAACGGTGACGTCCTCACTGACATGGACCTGACGGGTCTGGTGGCCTTCCACCGCGAGCGGGGCGCCGAAGGGACGATCGCCCTTCACCCGGTGCCGGATCCGTCGGCGTTTGGCGTGGTGCCCACCGATGAGGAGGGGCGGGTGACGGCCTTCGTCGAGAAGCCGCCACGCGACGAGGCGCCCACCAACGAGATCAACGCCGGGACCTACGTCCTCGAGGCGTCCGTCCTGGCCCGGATCCCCGACGGCGGCCGGGTGTCGATCGAGCGCGAGACCTTTCCCGCGATGGTGCGCGACCGGTGCCTCTTTGCGCGTTCCGACGACAGCTACTGGCTCGATACCGGCACCCCCTCGGCCTACCTCGAGGCGAACTTCGACTATCTCAACCACAAGCGCGGCCCCGTTGTCGCGCCGGACCTGGTCGACCGAGGCGACGGCGTGCTCATGGAGGGCGAGAGCGACGTGGAGGGTGACGTGGTGGGTCCGGCCGTCTTCTTCGCGGGCTGTGTGATCGAGTCCGGGGCGCGGGTGGAGCGCAGCATCGTCGGCCGCGCTTCGGTCGTCTCGGCTGGGGCGGCGGTCGCCGACTCGGTGCTGATGGAAGGCTGCCATGTCGCGGCCGACGCCAAGGTGGTGGGATCCGTCATGGGCCCCCGCTCCATCGTCGGCCAGCGAGGGGACGTCCGCCCGGTGTCCGTTCTCGGCGCGGACGCGGTGGTCTCTTCGGGGTCGCTAGTCGACGGCGAGCGAGTCTCAGGCTAAAAGGACGATATGCGTACGCTCGTTACCGGGGGCGCCGGGTTCATCGGTTCGAACCTGGTCGACCGTCTTCTCGTCGAGGGGCACGAGGTCGACGTGGTCGACGACTTCTCGACCGGCTCCCTGTCCAACCTGGCGGAGGCCCGCGGCAGCGCCGGGCGGGCGCTGACCATTCATCATCTCGACATCAGCGCGCCGGCGGTCGTCGACCTCATGGCCCGCCGCCGCCCCGAGCTCGTCTTTCACCTGGCGGCACAGGCCGACGTGCGGGTCTCGGTGGCTCGGCCTGCCTTCGACGCCACGGTCAACATCGTCGGCTCGCTCAACGTCCTCGAGGGTGCCCGCCAGGCCGAGTCCGAGCGTGTGGTGTTCGCCGCCAGCGGGGGCACCTTGTACGGGGAGCCGGCCCCCGAGGATCTGCCCGTGCGTGAGTCCCACCCCCAGCAACCGCTGTCGCCGTACGGGGTCGCCAAGAAGGCGGTCATCGACTACCTGGTCGCCTACCGGGAGATCCACGCGCTGGAGTTCTGCGCGCTCGCCCTGGGCAATGTCTACGGCCCCCGGCAAGATCCCCACGGAGAGGCGGGTGTGGTTGCCATCTTCGCCGAGCGCATCCTGCGCGGCGAGCCGGTCAAGATCTTCGGGGACGGGGAGCAGACGCGGGACTTCGTGTTCGTCGACGACGTGGTCGACGCCTTCGTGCGGGGGGCGACCCGGGGTGGCGGCCTGGTCTGCAACGTCGGGACGGCCAGCGAGACGTCGGTCAACCAGCTGCTCGCGACCATGGTGGCCCAGTCGGGCACCGAGGTGACACCCGTGATGGCGCCGGCGCGCCCGGGTGAGCTTCGTCGCTCGAGCCTCGACAACGAGCGGGCGGCGATCCAGCTCGGGTGGCGGCCCTGGACCCAGCTGGCGGACGGGACCCGGGCCGTGCTCGAGTTCGTGGGCGAACGGCTCGACTGAGCCGGCTCAGCGAAAGAGGTCTTCGTCGGTCGGCCGGATGATCTCGGCCTTGACGGAGGCCGGGCGCAGCCACTCGTCGGGCACCCCGCGCACGACGGCGACAGGCACGCCGCGGTCCTTGCCCATGACGAGCTCCGCTGCCGAAGCCAACTCGTCCGCCACGCACACCTCGGTCGCGGCGAGCTCCCGGCCACCGGCGTCGAGCGTTCCTCTCAGGTCGACGACGGCGGCGACGCCCGCGCATCCGATGGCCACGTCGGTGACGCCGCGCCGCCACGGCCTCCCGAAGGTGTCCGAGACGATCACGCCGACGGCAACCCCGAGAGCACGTTGCAGTCCTGCCCGGATCCGCCGGGCCGAGCGGTCCGCGTCCTCGGGGAGCAGTGCGGCCGTCCCCGCCGACACGTTGGACAGGTCAACGCCGGCATTGGCGCAGATGAAGCCGTGGCGGGTCTCACTGATCACGAGGTCACCGCGCCGCCGCAGGATGCGGACTGATTCCTGGGCGACCAGCGCGAGCTTGGCTCCGGCATCGGCGTGGTCGATCGTGACGAGCCGGCCTTCGGCCTTGGAGACGATCTTCTGTGTGACCACGACCACGTCGCCGTCGCGCAGAGTGGGCCCGCCGGGAAGGAGCGGCGCGACGGCCGCCGCGATGACCCGGGATATGTCGGTGCCCGGCGTGACTTCGCCGATCCCCTCGACCCCCATCACCCGTAGGCCCTCAGCCGACGGCATCGAGGACCACCTGGGCCAGGTCGGCGCCCCGTTGGGGCGAGCTCATGACGGTGGGGGTCACGATGCAGCGCACCCCCTGCGCCTCGACGTCGGCCGCGAGCGTCTCGTCGTCGACATCCACGACGAGTGTGCCCACCCACGAGGCGTAGAGCCTGGCCACACCGACGACGGACGCCTCGGTTCCGAGCTCGACCATGAGCCGGGCCGCGGGACCCTTGAGGGCGGACCCGGCGATGATCGGTGAGACCGCGACCACCCGCGCCTTGCGGGCGACCAGCGTCTGGCGCACGCCGGGGACCGCCAGCAGGGGACCGATGGAGACGACCGGGTTCGACGGGCACACCACGATGGTGTCGGCGTTCTCCAGGGCCTCCAGCACGCCCGGCGCCGGACGAGCCTGATCGGCGCCCTCGATCCGCACCGCGCTCACCGCGACCTCGTGGTGGAGGCGCACGAAGTAGTCCTGAAAGGCGACCTCGGTCCCGGCCGGTCCCAGTGCGCTCGGCTCGGCCAGCGTGACGCGAGTGCGCAGCGCGTCATCGGTCACCGGGAGCAACCGCACGCCGACGCCTCGCCGGTTCCTCAGCTCCTCGGTGACCGAGCTGAGGGTCTCTCCGGCCTGTAGGCGGCCGGTGCGGAACAGGTGGGTGGCCAGGTCGCGATCGCCGAGACGGAACCAGTCTTCGCCGCCGATCCGGGCGAGCTCGTCCATGACGGTCCAGCTCTCGCCGGCCACGCCCCATCCCGTCTCCCGGTTGTCCATGTCGGCCAGGGTGTAGGTGACCGTGTCGAGATCCGGGCTGATGTGGAGGCCGTGCAGGACCATGTCGTCGCCCACGTTGACGATCGCCGTGATGTCGGCCGGTGGCACGACGCGCACGAGACCCGAGAGCATCCGAGCGGCCCCGACGCCGCCACACAGGGCCACCAGCACCCCGTGAGCATAGGAGCGCCCGTCGGAGGGCCGTTGGTGGCCCCTGCTACCATCGCCGCCCGCCATGCCAGAGCGCATTCCCTCGGACCGGCACACGACCGTCGTGTCACTGCTGAGAGAGGCGGCACGGGTCAACGGCGACGTCGAGGCCTACGTCGAACTCGCCGCGACGGGCGAGCGGCGCACCTTGACCTTCGCCGAATGGGACCGTGCCGCGGAGGGCATGGCGGGGGAGCTGGCCCGCCGTGGCGTCGCGAAGGGCGATGTCGTGTGCCTGCTGCTGCCGTCGTCCATCGATTACGCCGTCCTCTACGCCGGGCTGCTCCGTCTCGGTGCGATTGCTTCGGGCGTCAATCCACGCATGGGCTCCGGCGAGGTCACCTCCATCATCGAGCGGACCGCGCCCGTGCTGCTCGTGGCGGACCCTCAGGCGGCGCCGGTGCCCAAGGTCACGGGCGTGGACCTGATGGAGCGGGCCGAAATCGGCGCCTCCTGGTCCAGTGACCCGCCGGGACGGGAGCCGGAGCTCGCGGCCCACGACCCTGTCGCGGTGGTCTGGACCAGTGGCACCACGGGCAAGCCCAAGGGTGCGCTCTTCGACCACGCCAACCTTGCCGCAGTGGCACGGGGCACCGATGCGCTGAGCCAGCCGGGTGACCGCCGGCTCTCCCCGCTTCCCTTCGCCCACGTCGGCTACATGACGCGGGCCTGGGACGAAATCGCCAACGCCGTGACGACGGTCATCACGCCGACCCCGTGGCGAGCCGACGAAGCCGTCCGCATCATGGCTGCGGAAGCAGTGACCGTGGCCCAAGGAGTGCCGACGCAGTACACCCTGATGCTGGCCAGCCCAGAGCTGGAACACGCCGACCTCGGTGCGCTCCGGCTGGCCAGCACGGGCGCGGCCCGGGTGCCCGCCGCGCTGGTCGCGGAGGTACGCCGCCGCTTCGGTGTGCCGGTCGTGGTGCGCTACACCTCGACCGAGGCGTCCTTGGGAACCGGTACGACGTTGGCGTCGTCCGACGAGGAAGTGGCCACGACGGTGGGGCGGCCCGTTGCCGGGGTCGAGTTGGCCATCCTCGACGACGATGGGATCCCGGTCCAGGTTGGGTCGGCGGGCCGGGTCCTGCTGCGTTCGGCCGCCACGATGCGCGGCTACTGGGGGCGTGGCCCGGGCCGGGGGCGCCGCCCCGCCGAGCTCATCGACGCCGAGGCGACAGCCGCCGTGCTCGACGCCGCCGGCTGGCTCATGACCGGTGACTTCGGGAGGCTTACCCCAGAGGGCAACCTCCAGCTGGTGGGGCGCGCCCACGAGCGCTACATCCGGGGCGGCTACAACGTCTACCCCGCAGAGGTCGAAGAGACTCTCTCGGGCCACCCCGCGGTGGCTCGAGCGGCGGTGGTGGGCGTGCCGGACGACGTCCTCGGCGAAATCGGGGTCGCCGTCGTGGTGCCCGCGGCCGGCGCGGTGCCCGAGCTCGACGAGCTCCGTGCGCATTGTGCCCGAGCCCTCTCGGACTACAAGGCTCCCGACGCGCTGGTGCTCGTCGACGAGCTGCCCCTGACCCCGATGATGAAGGTCGACCCGACGCGGCTCGCAGCCGTGGCGGCACGCGGTGCCGAGAGACGCCGGTCGTTTCTGGCGCAAAATCGTGGTTCCGCCTCAGGGGTGCTAGGCAGGGGCCCGAGCGGAGAAGCTCACGAGAAGGAGCGTGCATGAGCCCCACCCCCAGAGTCGGGGAGGCCGACCCCGGTCGGGGAACGGCTCCCGAGGCGATCACGCCGCGCCGTTACGCCGGGCAGGTGGCGGTCGTCACCGGAGCCGGCTCGGGTATCGGGCGGGCGACGGCGCGGCGTCTCGCCGCCGAAGGGGCCGCGGTGGCGTGCCTCGACGTGGCGCAGGACCCCATCGCCGCGGTGGCGGCCGAGATCAATCAGGAGTCCGCCGACGTCGGTGGGCGCGCCATCGCGTTGCGCTGCGACGTTGTCGACGAGGACGCGGTCAGTGCTGCGGTCTCGCAGGCCCGCGAGGAGCTGGGCCACATCACCAACCTCTGCAACATCGCAGGCATCGGGGGCTTCGCCCACACGCCCGAGCAGTCGCTGAGCGGATGGGACAAGATCATCGCGGTCAACCTGACGGGCACGTTCCTCATGTGCCGCGCCGTGCTGCCAGGCATGATCGAGCACGGTGGCGCCATCGTCAACACCGTCTCGACGGCAGGTATGAAGGGCCAGCCCTACTCGGCCGCCTACTGCGCGTCCAAGGGTGGTGTGCGGTTGCTCACCATGGCGCTCGCCGTCGAGTACATGGCGCGCGGCGTCCGTGTCAACGGGGTGGCTCCCGGCGGAGTGGACACCCCGATCATCCACAACTTCGGCCCACCCGAGGACGCCGACTGGAAGCTGATCGAGCGGTTGATGACCCCCATCGGCTACGCCTACCCGCACGAGATCGCCGGGGCGTTCGCCTATCTCGGGTCACACGAGGCGGACTACGTCACGGGGGCGATCCTCTCCATCGACGGGGCGATCACGACCTGAGCGCCGTCGGCACCCCCCGGGACACGGAGCGGGCGCCGCTCCGCGTCGCGCTCGACGCCACACCCCTGCTCGACCCGGCCGTCACCGGCGTCGGGGTCTTCTGCCAGGGTGCCCTGGCGGCCCTCGCCACGCGGCCGGGCCTTGACGTCCGGGCCTATGTGGTGAGCTGGCGCCGGCGCGGCCTCGTCTCGACCCGTGTGCCGCCAGGCGTCACCGCCCACCAGCGGGCGATGCCGGCGCGGCCCCTGCACGCCCTGTGGGCGCGTTGGGACCTCCCGCCTCTGGAATGGTTCGTGGGTGCCGCCGACGTCGTGCACGGCACGAACTTCGTCGTGCCGCCGACCAGGCGCGCCGACACGGTCGTGTCGGTCCACGATCTCACCCCGCTCCGTCACCCCGAACTGTGCAACGAGGCGACATTGGCCTACCCCGGGCTGATCCGGCGTGCGCTGCGACGCGGGGCTTGGGTACACACCGATTCCGCCTTCGTCGCCGGAGAGGTGACCGACGCCTTCGGGGCGGAACCGTCCCGCGTGCGGGTCGTGCATCCCGGAGTTCCGGACTTGCCTCCGGTGGGAGAGGGAGAGGCGGCCGATGCGCTCGCCCGGCTGCTCCCGTCCGGCTCGGGGCCGTTCTGCCTGGCCGTCGGGACCGCCGAGCCCCGCAAGGACCTGCCGGGGCTGGTACGGGCGTTCGGGGAGGTCGGCTCCCGCCACCGCGAGCTCACGCTCGTGCTCACCGGCCCGCCGGGTTGGGGCGAGGAGGCGCTCGCCGCGGCAATTGCCGCGTCGCCCAGGCGCGACCGGATCGTGCGCACGGGGTGGGTCGAGTCGCGTGACCTGGCCGCGCTGCTGTCGAGCGCCCGCGTCCTGGCCTACCCCTCGCTCTACGAGGGTTTCGGCTTCCCGCCGCTGCAGGCGATGCGCGCCGGCGTCCCGGTGGTGGCGACACGGACGGGCTCGTTGCCCGAGATCCTCGGGGACGGGGCCCTCATGGTCGAACCCAGCGACCACGACGGGCTCGTCGCCGCGCTCGACGCCAGCCTGGAGGACGATGCGCTGCGGCACCGGCTCGTCACCGCCGGGAAGGCCTGGTCAGCACGGTTCTCGTGGGAGCGTTGCGCGGCAGGCCTCGAGGACCTCTACCGCGACGCCGCGGGCGGCGGGCGTGCCTGAACGCCAGCCGTCCGTGCTCCTGGTCGTCGAGCAGCTCCGGCGGCGTGTGCCGGGCGGCATTGGTGCCCACGCCCGGGGCCTTCTCGGCGGGCTCGCCCAGTGCTCCGCCGCGGGTGAGGGTGTCAACGTGACGCTCCTCGCCAGTCGCCCCGAGGGCCGCCGTCTCGGCAGGGCGGGTCCGGCGGAGGACCCGCTGACCCGTTTCGGCAGGCCGGTGCTGGCGTCCCGGCTGCCGGGGCCCCTCTTGACGCGGGCGTGGGACCACGGGTTGTCGCGCTCGCCCGAGAGGTTCGACGTGGTGCACTCGGTGTCGCTCGCCGCGCCCAGGCCGCGGCGCACCGGCGCGAGTCGGCTGGTCGTGACGGTCCACGACCTCGCCTGGCGCCGCTATCCCGAGGCCACGACGCGGCGCGGGCGGCATTGGCACGAGGCCGCGCTGAGGCGGATCCGGGGCAGCGCGGCGTCCGTCGTCGTGCCGTCGCGGCTGGTCGCGGCGGACCTGGAGTCGTTCGGCGTCGATGCGGGTCGGATCACCGTCGTGCCCGGCGGCGCCGACCACTTGCCTCAACCCGATGCCGCGGCAGCCGATGCGCTTCTTGGGCACCTGGCCGTACGGGGGGAGTTCCTGCTCAGCGTGGGCACGCTCGAGCCCCGCAAGAACGTCGACCGCCTCGCGCAGGGGTTCGCCCGGATCAGTCCCTCCCTCCCTCACCCGTGGCCCCTGGTGGTCGTTGGGCCGACGGGGTGGGGTCCGAGACCGCGACGCCCCGGTGAAGCCGACAGCGTCGTCTTCACCGGGGCCGTCCCCGGCCCGGTGTTGGCGGAGCTGTACCGGCGTGCCCGCGCCTTCGCCTACGTGCCGTTGACCGAAGGGTACGGGTTGCCGCCACTCGAGGCCATGAGGACCGGTACACCGGTGGTGGTGTCCGACCAGGTGCCGAGCGTGCATGATCTGGGCGCGACGGGGCCGGCACCGGCTGTGATCGTGGATCCGCTCGACGTCGAGGGCATCGGCGCCGGTCTGGCCACGGTCCTGACCGATGACGCCGTGCGGACCGACCTCTCGGTGCGCGGGCCTGAGCACGCCTTGACGCGCACCTGGCGCGCGGCGGCACACGCGCATCTCGTGTTGTGGGAATCGCCGAAGTGACCGGACCGCTTGCGCTCGCGCTCGACGTGTCCGCGGTCCCGTCGCGACCCGGGGGCGCGGGGTATTACACCATCGCGCTGGCGCAGGGTCTCGCCCGGAGCGACGACGTGACGCTCACGCTCGTGGCGCGTCGCGGCGACGAGGAACGCTGGCACGAGGCGGCACCTCGCGCCGCCGTGCGCGCCGCGGTGCCTCCGTCCCGACTCGGCCGGCTCGCCTTCGAGCAGAGCGGGCTTTCGTCCGTGCTCCGCTCCCTCGGCGTGCAGGTCCACCACGGGCCGCACTACACCATGCCGGCCCGATCGCCGGTCCCGTGCGTCGTCACCATCCACGACTGCACCTTCTTCGACCATCCCGAATGGCACCAGAGCTCCAAGTCAGCCTTCTTCCGCCGCGCCATCCGCCGCGCGGCGCTCCAGGCCGGGGCGCTCGTCTGCGTGAGCCAGGTCACGGCCGACCGGCTCCGGGACTGTTGCGAGGTACGGGCGCCCGTCGTCGTTGCGCCGCACGGTGTCGACCACCAGCGGTTCTCGCCGGTCGAACCGGCCGAAGGGGCGGACCGGGCGCTGCTGGGCTCGCTTGGCGTGCCAGCCGACGCGCCGCTTGTGGCCTTCGTCGGCACCCTGGAGCCGCGCAAGGGGGTGGCCCCGCTGGTGTCGGCCTTCGACCAGCTGGCCCAGACCGATGCCGACGCTGTGTTGGTGCTCGGGGGCCAGAGCGGCTGGGGAATGGCCGACACCGAACGTGCGCTGGCGCAGGCCCGCCACGCGGACCGGATCGTCCGCACGGGCTACCTCCCGGACCACGCGGTTCCTGCCTTGCTCCGTCAGGCGTCGGTCGTGGCCTACCCCGCCCTCGAGGAGGGGTTCGGATTGCCCGCCCTGGAGGCGCTGGCCTGTGGCGCACCGCTCGTGACGACCGAGGGCACGGCCATGGCAGAGTTTGCCGAGGGCGCGGCGCTCCTGGTTCCCCCGGGAGACGCCGGTGCGCTGACGGGCGCCCTCCGCACCGCCCTCGACCAGGGCCGGACGACAGAACGACGGGCTCGGGGGATCACGGTTGCGGGGAAGCGGACCTGGGAGGCGAGCGTGGCGCAGCACGTGCGCGCGTACGCGGTGGCTCGGGCGGCCTCGCAGTAGGGTTCCGCGCATGCGCGCGCTGATCACGGGCGGCAAAGGCTTCGTGGGCCAGTGGCTCGGCGCGCACCTCAAGCACTGCGGAGACGACGTGACGGTGATCGACATCGAGACCGACGTGGCCGACGCGGCGGCCGCTCGGCGTGTGATGGCAGAAATCGTGCCCGACGCCGTCTACCACTTGGCCGCGATGACCCATGTGGGCGAGAGCTGGGAGAACCCGAGCCAGGTGCTGCACGTCAACGTCTTGGGAACGGCCGAGATCCTGGCCGCCGGCCGCGCGCTGCCGGTAAGCCCTCGGGTCCTCGTCGTCAGCTCGGCCGAGGTGTACGGCGTGGTCGCACCCGAGCAGCTGCCGCTGGGGGAGGACGCGCCCGCGGCTCCCGTCAGCCCCTACGCGGCGAGCAAGCTCGCCGCGGAGGTCGTGGCGCTCCAGGCCTTCCGGGGCTACGGCCAGCCCGTCATCGTGGTGCGGCCCTTCAACCACATCGGACCGGGTCAATCACCCAATTTTTTCGTGTCCGCGCTCGCCAAGCGGATCGTGGAAGCCCGGCGGTCGGGTGCCACCAGTCTGCGGGTGGGCACCCTGACCACCCGGAGGGACTTCACCGACGTGCGTGACGTCGTCTCGGCGTACCGGCTTCTGATCGAGAAGGGTGCTCCCGGTGAGGTCTACAACGTTTGCTCGGGCCGGGACGTCGGCATGGACGAGGTCGCCGAGCAGCTGCTCGAACTGGCCGGCACCCGCCTGAACCTCGAGACGGATCCAGCATTGGTGCGTCCGGTTGACGTGCCGGTGCTCCGAGGCGACGCGTCCCGGTTGCGCGCCGCCACCGGGTGGCATCCGGTCATCCCACTCGCGACGACGCTGGCCGACGTCCTGGCCTCCAACGAGGCGGACTGAGGGCGAGCGTCGTGGACGTTCTTGGCTGGGTCGAGCTCAGTCGTTCACGCGGTGGCGGATCTGGGTCCGCACCTCCCGGGCCTGCTCGCGCGCCTTGGAGGTCAGCTGGGTGACCGTCGGAGGGAGCTTCTCCTCCAGCGGCTGCAGCGTCGTCTCGACGAAGTGCACGGCCGACTCGGCCAGGTCGTCAATCTGCTGGAACCCCTTGGCCACGCCGTGGCGCATCTCGTCGATGCGCTGGTCCAACGCCAGGTCCTGGGACAGTCGGTTCTGCAGCTCGAGCCGCTGCACCTGAGCCCGCTGGTAGCCCAGTACGCCGAGGCCGACGGCGACGTACGCGGCATCGCGGGCCAGATCCGTCACGCCCTTGGAGATGGTGCTGATGTTGTTGGCTACGTCGGGCATGGCGGCCCTCCTGTCTGTTCGGTTGCGCCTGAAGATGGGCACGCTGGAGGCGGCTTGGCCGAGCTCCGCGTACGCATACAACAGTATCACCTTTGTTAAACAGTAGCAAGCATCGGGGGTGGAATTCAGTACCAGAAGGGGGGCTTTCGTGCCTGAAGGGGCCTATGGCCAAGGGGATATCCTCTGCCCCCTGATGGACGCCCAAGTGCCGGCCGTGGTCGCCGTCGTGGTCACGATTGACCCGGGGCCGTGGTTCGAGGAGGCGCTCACTTCACTGGCGACGCAGGACTACGGGGAGCTCTCCGTCCTGGTCCTTTCGACGGGAGACGACGACTCCGGGGTGAACGAGCGGGTCAGCCGCATCTTGCCCGATGCGTTCGTCGGCCACTTGGAAGGCCGACCCGGGTACGGTGCGGCCTCCAACGAGGCGCTCGGGATGGTCGAGGGCGCGGCCTTCTTCTTGTTCCTTCACGACGACGTCGCGCTCGACCCCGATGCGGTCCACCAACTGGTCGAGGAGTCGTTCCGCTCCAACGCCGGCGTCGTGTCCCCGAAGTTCGTCAACTGGGACGACCCCCGGATCCTGTTGCACGTCGGCATGAACTGCGACAAGACCGGCGCCGTCGTCGACCGCATCCTCGAGGGCGAGGTCGACCATGGCCAGCACGACGCCGTACGCGACGTCTTCGTCGCCCCCGGCGGGTGCATCCTCGTGCGGGCCGACCTGTTCAGCCTGCTCAAGGGTTTCGACCCAGGGATCGTGGCCATGGGGGAGGATCTCGACCTCTCGTGGCGCAGCCAGGTCGTGGGGTCACGCGTGGTCGTTGCGCCCGACGCGCGGGTGCGCCACCGTGAGGCCGTGGCAGGGGGCCTCGAGCCCCTGGCGGTCGTCGTCGCCGAGGACCAAGGGCGCCACCCCGTCACGATGCAGGTGTTGCAGCGGCGTCACGAGTTGCGGGCCGTCCTCAAGTGCTACACCCGGTTCAGCCTCCTGCGGGTGGTGCCGCAGGCGGTGTTGTTGGCCCTCGGAGAGGTCCTCGTGGCCGTGTTCTCCGGTGACCGCGAGCGGGTGCGCGCCGTCACGGGCGCCTGGAGGTGGAACGTCCGGCGTCGGACCGAGATCTCCCTCTTGCGTGGTCAGCTGGCCGAACACCGCCTGTTTCCCGACGCCGAGGTCCGTCGTCTCCAGATGCGGGGCAGCGCGCGGCTGTCGCGCTACGTCAGCCGTCTCTCGCACCAGGGCCTCGCCGCGGCCAACGCGGCGGCCGACTCAGGTGAGCGGTCCGACCGCCGGAGCGAGCAGGCCGAGGTCGCGGTCCTGACGGGAAGCGTCGGGGTGGCCTTCAGCGAGGACACGGACTTCGACGAGCTCGACGACCTGGGCCGGCGAGCGGGGAGAGACCGCTTCGGTCGCAAGGTACGGTCCGATCCGCTCGGCACCGGGCGCCAACGCGTCTTCGCCATGGTCATCGCCCTGGCCCTGATCATCCTCGGGACCCGCGATCTCTTCTTCGGGACCCTCCCCCTCGTCGGCCAGTTGGCCCCGTTGCCGTCGTGGACCACGAGCTGGCACCACTTCGTCTCGGGCTGGCAGTCGGCCGGGGTGGGCACCACGGCACCGGCCTCGCCCGCATTCGGCCTGGTCGGGGTCACCGGCACCGTGCTCTTCGGCGCCATGGGGACGTTGCAGCGGATCCTGCTCCTCGGCTGCATCCCCGTCGGGGCCTGGGGAGCCTCGCGTTTCATGCGCCCCCTCGTCTCCCCCGGGGGCGCCTCGTCGCCGTCATCTGCTACCTCGGGCTCCCGCTGCCGTACGGCGCGCTCGGCACGGGTCGCTGGGACGGCCTGGTCGCCTACGCCGCCTTCCCGTTCATCGCGGGCGGGCTCGCCCGCGCCGCCCGGGTGGCACCCTTCGAGGGAGAGGCGGGACCGGCATGGCGGCGACGGCCCGCGGGCCGGGTGGCCATCCTCGGTGCAGTGATCGCGGCGGCCGCGGCCTTCGCTCCTGCCGTCGTCCCCGTCGTCATCCTCATGGCGCTCGCCTGGTGCGCCGGATCGCTCCTGGTCGGGCCGCGCGATCCACGGTGGTGGCGGGTCCTCGTGGTGGCGCTCGAGGCGGTGGGCGTCGCCCTCGTGTTGGCGGCGCCCTGGGTGATCGGAACGCTCCTGGCCGGAAAGGGGGCGGTCGCCATCTTCGGCCTACCCGTCGCGGGCACCTCGGCACCGAACTGGGGCGAGCTCATCCGATTCGCCGTCGGACCGGTGGCCCGCTCGCCCATCGTGTGGCTCCTGGTGGCGGCCGCCGCGCTTCCGCTCGTGCTCGGGCGGGGGGTCAGACTGACCTGGGCGGCGCGCCTGTGGATGACCGCGTGCGCGTCGTGGGGCCTCGCCTACGCCGCCTCGCACGGTGACCTGGGATCCTTCGCTCCTTCGGCGACGGTGGTGCTGGCGCCGGCCGCCCTCGCCGTGGCCGCCTGTGTTGGCTTGGGGATCTCGGCCTTCGAGGAGGACCTCACGGGCCGCGAATTCGGTTGGCGGCAGGTGGTCAGTGTCGTCGCGCTCGTCTTCGTGGCGGTCGGCCTGTTGCCGGTGGTGGCCGGCGCAGCCGACGGTCGCTGGGGACTTCCGTCCCAGGGGGTCGAGCAGCCGCTCTCCTTCCTGGGCCACCCCGGTGGCAGGGACGCGGCCCGGGTCCTGTGGCTCGGCGACCCGAGGGCGCTCCCCGCCGGCGGCTGGTCGGTGGAGCCAGGTCTGGCCTACGCGCTGACGCCTCAGAGCCTCCCGGACGCGTCACAGGTCTTCACCCCGGCCGGACCGGGGCCGGCTGACCTGGTGGCCGGCGCCGTCCACCTGGCCGTCTCCGGCGGGACGGTGCACCTGGGCCGGCTCCTCGCTCCGGCCGGGGTGCGCTACGTGGTGGTGGTCGACGCCTTGGCCCCTTCCATGGCGGGCACGGTGACACCGTCAGTCAGCGCTCCCGCGCCGCCGGGGCTCGAGACGGACCTGCTCGAGCAGGACGACCTGCGCGTCGTGCCGGGCGAGGTCGGAGTGCAGGTCTTCGAGAACGGCGAGGACATGCCAACGACGGCCGAGCGCGCCCCACCCTTGCCGGTGGTGCACGCGTGGTCGTACCCGAGCGCGGCGGACGTCGTGGGCTGGCAGCCCGTGCTGGGCGATCTCGCCGGCGGCGCCGCGTTGGCCCGTACCGTGACCGCCGGAACCGTCTATGCCGGGTATGCGCCGGCGGGGAGCTTCGCGCTCAGTGTGGACGGCCACCCGGTGCGACAGCAGCCGGCGTTCGGGTGGGCGGCCCAGTACGCGGTGGTGAAGGGCACGGCCTCCCTCGCGCTCTCGCAGTTCCCCTACGTGCCGCTGGCCGTGCTGCTCGAGTTGGCGGCGTGGGCGTTCCTGGCGGTCGCGTTGGTCGGCCGGCCGCGGCGGGCCACCCGAGCGGAGGCGTCCCGGCGATGAGCCCCGATCATCGCAGCCCCGAGCGCCGGTGGCCGGTGCTCGGGGTCGTGGCGCTGGTGATCGTGGGGGTGGGCCTGGCGGCAACCAGGGGGTCCTCCGCTCCGCCCGGCGCATCGACGGCGCCCAGCGCCCTGGTCAGCGGGCCCGATGCAGAGTCGTCCGCGTGGTACTGCACCGGGCAGTCCACCGCGTCGGGGGTGTCGGCGGGATTCCTGGTCCTGACCAATTCCGCGGGCGCACCCGTCAAGGGGACGATCACGTCGGTCACCGACGGAGGCGCCTCCGAACGGACGGCCGTCTCCGTCCCGGCGCACGGCGTCATCACACCGTCGATCCCCGCCCTCTCGTCGGGTTCCTGGGAGTCCCAGACGGTGATCCTCTCGGGTGGTGGGGTCGCCGTGACCCAGGCGGTGCACGGTTCGTCCGGTTGGTCCCAGGCACCCTGCCAGAGCACCACCTCGTCCACTTGGTTCTTCCCCGGTGGGTCGACCGCCAACTCCGACGGGCTTTACGTGTCGTTGCTCAACCCGACGTCGACGCCGGTCGTCGTGGACCTCGGTTTCGTGACGCCGAAGGGCGCCGTCCACCCCATCAACTTCCAGGGAATCGTGCTGCAGGCCGGCCAGGTCCAAGTGGAGAACGTGGCGTCGGAGGTGCAAGACGTCACCACGGTGAGCACGGTCGTCTCCACCCGGACCGGGCGGGTCGTGGCATCGGAGGTGCAGGTGTTCTCCGGTTCCTCGGGTGGCCTGTCCCTGGTGCCGGGCGCGGCAACCCCCGAGGCGAACTGGGCCATTCCCCAGGCTCAAGAGGCGGCGGGTGGGTCCTCGGAGATCGACCTCTTCAACCCCGGGACGGTCCCCGAAGCCGTGACCGTGCGCCTGCGCTTGGCCTCGGGACCGTTGGCCCCGCTCACCGACACCGTCGCACCGGGCACCACGTGGGCCCTGGCGACGAGCGCCCAAACGCGCATCCCCCGCAGCGAGACGTATTCCGCCGCGGTCGACGCCACCGGGGGTCCCGGCGTCGTCGTGAGCCGGACGGTCGTGTTGCCGGCGTCCTCGTCGGCGCCCCAGGCGGGGATCGCCATGGCGGTGGACGCGCTCAGCGCGCGCTCGCCCACCGGGAAGTGGGTGATCCCCCCGCCCGGGACGAGCACCACCCCCGCGGTCAGCGGAGCCGCGCCGGCCAACCTCGGGCTGTTGAACACGTCGTCCACTGCGACGCGTTACACGGTCTTCGCCGTCTCTTCTTCGGGCGACCGCCGACTCACCACCGGGACGCTGCCCGCGGGCGCCATGGCGGCTTTGGCGCTTTCCGATATCGGTTCCGATCCGATCGTCGTGCAGGCGAGCGGCTCGATGGCGGTCAGCGAGAGCGCCAACCCCTCCGGTGGCATCGGCGTCGTGACGATGCCCGGAGTGCCGCTGGCCACCGCAATCGGCCGCTGAGATCTAGAGGCGGTGCCGCTGGTAGCGCCGCCAGAGCGTCCGGCCGCCCACGAGAAGTAGGCCGAGGCACAGAAGGGCGAAGAGCACCGGCCCGGCGACTCGGACCACGCCTTCCACACCGGCCACGAACCCGCCGATGCTGTCGTGCCAGGCCCGCACGAGGCCCGACTCGGGCAGCGGCGGCGGCCGCGGCGGCGGGGTGCCCTCGCTGACGGTCACCGTCAGCGTCGAGTACGACGTCTCGCCGGTGAGGACCTGCAGCTGGCCCTGGAGCTGCTCGATCTGGGACTGAATGCCGTCGAGCTGCTCCTGCACGGCGAGGACGTCTCCCACGGTGGTGGCCTTGGCCAGGATGGTCAGGTACTGCTGCCGACTCGCCTCCAGCGCGGTGATGCGGGCCTGCAGGTCGACGTACTGGCCCGTGACGTCGGTGGCCTTCGTGGTCAGGCTGGTGGTCTTGCCGAGCGCCTGGGCCTCTTTGAGCATCGCCGAGAAGTTGTTCACCGGCACCTGCAAGGTGATGCTGCCGTAGGGCGGGCCGCCCGTGCCGGCACCCGACTGGGTCTGCGAGCTCGCCACGAAGCCGCCGAAGGCGCCGGCCAGCGAGGTCAACTGCGTCATCGTCGGGCCAAGGCGCCCGCGCCGGACCGTGAGTCCCAGGGTCCCGGTCTGCTCGATCTTGGCGGATTGACCGACGGACCCGCCCGGGAGCGATGGCGTCGTGGGCACGGTCGGCGCCGTGATCGAGGGCGGAGCGGCCGCCTTGAACTGCGGAGCGGCCACGCCGGGGTGGCGCGGCAGGGTCGTCGTGGTGGGCTCGTGGAGGGGCGTGGCCGAGCCGGTGCGCGGCAAACCCGAGGTGAGGGTGGGCCTGGACGGAGCTCGGACCAGGGCGCTCGCGCCGGCCGCGATCACCAGCGCGACGACGACGCAGGCGGCGACCGAGAGGACACGGTGCCGGCCGGCCAGGGCCGAGAGCCGCCGCACCCGGCCAACTCCCGCCGGGACGGGACCGACCGCACCGCCGTCTCGGGCGTCCGGGTTCGAGCCGCTCACTCCGGCGGGAGCGGCAGGTGCGTCGGTGTCGCCGGCTCCCTCGATCCGGCCCGTGGCCCGGGCCACGATGTCGTCGGGGCCAGTGGCGGGAACCTCGAAGGCCGCGCCCGCCCGGGCGAGGAGCGAGGCGAGGCGGTCGTCGTCGAGCATGGTCACGGTCCGATCTCCTCGGCGCGAGGTGAGTCCCCGGCCCCGGCCAGGGCGACCAGGGCGGGGTCGGCCCCCAGGCGGCGGCGCGCCTCGTGCAGGCGTGACTTCACCGTCCCTTGCCGCCGCCCGATGGCGAGCGCAATGTCGCGCTCACTCAGGTCCGCGTAGTAGCGCAGGACCACGGGCACGCGCAGCGTCATGGGGAGCCGCTGCAGTGCGGCCAGCACCGTCGCGGCGACCTCGCCCTGCTCGGCCCTCGTCTCGGGGTCACCGCCCGCCTCCGGCCCCTCCGGCAGGTGGGCCAGGGCCTCGCCGCCGGCGCGGCGGTCGCGGTGCGGGATCTCGCGGCGGAGCTTCGAGTAGCACGAGTTGACGACCACGCGGTAGAGCCAGGGACGGATGCTCGGCACGGCGGAGAGCGAGTCGCGGAAGCGCCAAGCGCGCAGGTAGGCGTCCTGCACGGCCTCCTCGGCGTCGGCCCGGTTACCCAGGATCAGGCAGGCGGTGCGGAAGGAGGCGACGTACCCCTCCTCCAGCCAGTCTGCGAGCTGGTGCTCCACCATCCCCCCTTCTGACGCAGCCCGAGCGGTTCCGGTTCGATTTCCCGGGCGCGCGCCCAGCCTCCCGGGTCGCCGGGAGGGACTAGCGGGTCGGGGGGCCCTCCGGATCGCCGGCCGAGGGGTCGGGAGGGGGAGGCCACGCCGGTGGAGGCCACGACACGGTGTCGCCGTGCCGGCCCGAGGGGGGAGCGGGAGCGACCGGGACGGCCGGGACGACGGCGGGTGCGGCTTCTGTCTTGGCAGCATCGGGCGCGCTGGCCTGGCCCTCGACGTCGGCGTGCGCGGCGTAGCCGTTCCCGGCGCCGTTGGAGACCGGCGGGCGGATGGCGGCTTCGTTGAAGTGCGGGACCGACTTGGCCCCTTCTCCGTGCACGGGCTCACCGTGGGCCTCGTCCACCAACCGGGCCACCTCGGCCCCATCGATGATCTCGTTGTCGAGCAGCGCACGGGCGATGGCGTTCAGTCCGCCGCGGTGTTTGCTCAACACGTCCATGGCCCGCTGCTCCTCGGTGCGCAGGATCCGTTCGACTTCCTCGTCGATGATCTTGGAGGTGTCCTCGGAGTAGTCACGGGTGTGCATGAGGTCCTCGCCCAGGAACACCTGGCCCTGGGATCCCCAGGCCATGGGCCCGATGGCGTCGCTCATGCCCCACTCGCGCACCATCTTGCGGGCCAACTCGGTGTTGCCCACCAGGTCGTTTGCGGCGCCCGTCGACAGGTCCCCGTAGACCAACAGTTCCGCGCAGCGGCCGCCCATGCGCACGCACAGTGAGTCCTCGATGTACTGGCGGGGGTGGATGTGGCGCTCTTCCATCGGGAGTTGGTGGGTGACGCCCAGCGCCATCCCGGTCGGCAGGATTGTCACCTTGTGCACCGGATCGGCGTGCTCGAGCACGTAGGCCAGCACCGCGTGGCCGCCCTCGTGGTACGCGATGCGCTCCTTCTCGTCTTCGGAGAGCACCATCGACTCTCGGCGCTGGCCGAGCAGGACCCGGTCGCGCGCCGTCTCGAAGTCGGCCATCGCGATCTCCAGGCTGCCGCGCCGCACCGCGTGGAGTGCGGCCTCGTTGACCAGGTTGGCCAGGTCGGCACCGCTCATGCCGGGTGTACCCCGCGCCACGATGCCGAGGTCGACGTCGCTCGCCATCCGCTTGCCCTTGCAGTGCACCTGGAGGATCGGGAGTCGTTCCTCGAGGTCGGGCAGGGGCACGACGATCTGGCGGTCGAAGCGACCCGGCCGCAGCAGCGCCGGGTCCAAGATGTCGGGCCGGTTGGTGGCGGCGATCATCACCACCCCCTCCGCCGTGTCGAAGCCGTCCATCTCCGAGAGCATCTGGTTGAGCGTCTGCTCGCGCTCGTCGTGGCCACCGCCGAGACCCGCCCCGCGCTTGCGGCCGATGGAGTCGATCTCGTCGACGAAGACGATGGCGGGGGCCTGCTTGCGGGCCGTCTGGAAGAGGTCGCGCACCCGGCTGGCCCCGACGCCCACGAACATCTCCATGAAGTCCGAGCCGCTCACCGACATGAAGGGCACGCCGGCCTCGCCCGCGACCGCACGGGCGATCAGCGTCTTGCCCGTGCCCGGCGGGCCTACGAGGAGCACACCCTTGGGGATCTTGGCGCCGATCTCCTTGAAGCGGGCCGGGGTCTTGAGGAAATCGACCACTTCGCTGATCTCCTGCTTGACCCCGGTGTAACCCGCAACGTCCTCGAAGGTGGTCGAGGGACGGTCGCTGCTGAAGGTCTTGGCCTTGGAGCGGCCGATCGACATGATCCCGGACATCTGCCCGCGGGTCTGACGCCCGATGAAATAGATGAAAGCGGCGCCGATGCCGATGATGAAGAGGTAGGGCAGCAGGTCGGTGAAGATGTTCGAGGACGGGGTGGGGAAGCTGACCTGGACGCCCTCGTTGCGCATGGTCTCGACGTCGTTGGGCAGCGACGGGGTCGGGCCCTGGACCTCGTAGGTGGTGCCGTCCTTGAGGTTCCCCGAGATCTCGCCGGTGGAGTTGGAGATCTTGGCCGTCGACACCTGCTTGGACGTCACCTCCTGCATGAACTTGGTGTACGAGATCGACTTGGCGTTCGTGGTCTTGATCGTGCCTACGGCGAGCAGGATCGCCACGATCCCGATGGCCAGGACCCCCCACAACCAGCGCCAGCTCTGGCCCGTCGGCTGCCCCGTCGGCGGGGTGCCGTCCCCGCCCGCCGGCGCGTTCGGTCTGCTCGCAGGCTTGTCCGGACGTTGGGGGCTCACCTCTCACATGCTAGGCGCCCCCCCTGCGGCACGGTGACCGCCTCGGTGCCACTCCCGAGGGGGGTCCTCCTGCAGGTCGCGGGCCCTCCCCACGCCGATATCGTTCAGAGACGATGACCGATTCGGAGCCCGGCGGGCCGCCCCCAGGTCCTGCGGGCCCGCCTGCCCTCCCGCCGGGGCCCGTCCCGGCGGGGTACGTGCCCCGCGAATGGGTCCAGCCGCCGCCGCCGGCCCCGCCGGGATACTGGGCGCCCGAGTCGGCCGGCATCTCTCGGGCCGCCGCGGCGCCGTCGCTGCCTGCGCAGTACCCGACCGCCTGGCCGACGGTCCCACCGCCCCCACCGGCAGGGTCGCCCGACGTCCCCTTCCTCGATACGCCCTGGGTTCCTCCCCAGACCAAGCGCCAGGGGTGGATGTGGCTCTTCTATGCGCTGGCCGGGTTCCTGGCCGGCCAGCTCGGTGCCCTCGTCTTCGGGCTCGTCGCGGGCGCCATCGCCGGCAAGACGGCGGCGCAGATGCAGTCGATCGCCACCGCTGCGGTGCCCCCCGAGTGGTACGTGGTGTCCACGCTGCTCGGGCTGTGGATCGGTTTCATCGGTGCACCCTGGTTGGCCAGCCGGACCCAGGGGACGCGCAACTTCGTGCGCGATCTCGGCCTGCGGTTCCGGCCGATCGACCTCGTCGGGATCGTCATCGGCATCGGCGGCCAGATCCTCGTCGCGCTCATGTACGCGCCCTTCCAGCACGACATCCACGATTTCAACGGACCGTCCCAGCGCCTCACCGGGTCCTCGCACGGCGGCGGCTTCGTCATCATCGCCATCGCGACCGTCGTGTTCGCACCGGCCATGGAGGAGCTCTTCTTCCGAGGGCTGCTGCTCAAGGCGCTCGTCCGGTTGTTCACTCCGCTGCGGGCGGCCGGTGGCGCCCGGACCGCTGGGGTCGTCCTGGCCGTCATCGCCGACGGGCTGCTCTTCGGTCTCGCCCACGGTGAATGGGTGCAACTGGCGGGTCTGGCGGCGTTCGGCATCATCCTCGCCGCCGTCTCCTATCGGACCGGGCGTCTCGGTATGAACATCGTGGCCCACGGCACCTTCAACCTCGTGGCCATCGTGGCCATCGCGAGCGGCGGGAGCGGGCTGATCCACTGAGGGCGGTTCTGACCGCGCGTCGGGCGCCCCCTATGGTGGGACCCGTGAGCCGGATGGACCGGGTGTTCAAGGCGTACGACGTGCGGGGCACCGTGCCCGATCAACTCGACGCGAACATGTGCTGGGCCATCGGGCGCGCCATGGCGCGCTTCGCCGACGCACCCGAGATCCTGGTTGCCCGCGACATGCGCCCCTCCGGGGTCGAGCTGTCCGGCGCGTTCTCCGACGGTGTGCGGGCCGAGGGGGTCGACGTGACCGACCTCGGGTTGGCTTCGACCGACTTCTTGTACTTCGCCTCGGGGCACCTCAACGCCCCGGGTGCCATGTTCACGGCGTCGCACAATCCCGCGCAGTACAACGGTCTCAAGCTGTGCCTGTCGCAGGCGCGCCCGATCGGCCGTGACACGGGCCTCGCCGACATCGCGGCCGACGCCGAGAAGCTGCTCGACGAGCCGCCCGCGCCGCTGCGCGGCGCACGGCGCGAGTTGGACCTGTTTGGCGCATGGGCCGACCACGTGGTGTCGTTCGTCGATCTGGGCTCGCTGCGTCCGCTCAAGGTCGTCGCCGACACCGCCAACGGCATGGGCGGCCTCGTCGTGCCCATCATCTTCGCCAAGCTACCGTTCTCAGTCGAGATCCTCTTCCCGGAGCTCGACGGCACCTTCCCCAACCATCCGGCCGACCCGATTCAGCCCGAGAACCTGGTCCCCCTCAAGCGCGCCGTGCTCGAACAGGGCGCGGACGTCGGCCTGGCCTTCGACGGTGACGCCGACCGGGTCTTCTTGGTGGACGAGAAGGCCCAGCCCGTCTCGGGCTCGCTGACCACGGCACTGGTGGCCGCCTCTCTGCTCACGAAGCACCCGGGCGAGACGATCCTTTACAACCTGATCTGCTCGCACGTGGTGCCCGAGGTGGTCACCGAGATGGGTGGCACGCCGGTGCGCACCCCGGTCGGCCACTCCATCATCAAGAAGATCATGGCCGAGACCGGAGCCGTTTTCGGCGGCGAGCACTCGGGCCACTACTACTACCGCGACAACTTCCGGGCGGACTCGGGCATCATCACGGCGCTGCTGGTGCTGGAGCTCCTCAGCCAGAGCCAACAACCGCTCTCGGTGATGCTCGAGCCCTTTCAGCGCTACGCGGACTCCGGTGAGATCAACACCGAAGTGCCGAACCCAACGGCCACCGTCGCCGCCATGGCCGAGCGCGAGCGCGCCGCGGGGGCCTCGGTCGACCTGCTCGACGGCCTGACCGCTGAGCACGGCGACTGGTGGTACAACGTGCGGCCCTCCAACACCGAACCGCTGCTGCGCCTCAACGTCGAGGCGAGGACACCGGCGCTGTGCGCCGCTCACGTGGCCGAGGTGCAAGAGCAGATTGCCGCCAACGCCGGCCGCGGGGCCGGCCCGAACGAAGGAGCTGATCATGAGCCTTGACCCACTCCTGCTCGACGTCCTGGCCTGTCCAGTCGACAAGGGACCCCTGCTGTGGTTCGAGGACGAGGACGTGCTCTACAACCCGCGGCTGAAGAAGAGCTACGCGGTGGTCGACGACGTGCCGGTGCTCTTGGTGGACGAGGCGGTCGACGTGAGCGAATCGGAGCACGAGCGGCTGATGGCCAAAGCCGAGAAGGACGGGGTACGGGCCACGGGGCCGGCCGAGGTGTGATCGACACGGAGTACCTCGACACGCTCGGCCTCTGGGAGGCGGCGGTCGCGATGCCCGAGCAGTTGTCCGAGGCACTCGAGACGTCGCGCCGCGCCTGGGAGGTGCTGCGGCCGTCCGACGGCGCCGCGGTCCGCACCATCGCCGCCTTCGGCCTCGGCACCGGCGCCATCGCCTGTGCGGCGGCCGCCGCCCTCGTCGAACGCGACCTGGCGATCCCGTACTGGCTCGGCCGCGGCGCCGACGTGCCGGGCTTCGTGGACCAGCACACGCTGGTGTTCGCCGTGTCGTCGTCGGGCCGCACGGAGGAGACGCTGGCGGCAGCGGAGCAGGCCGCCGACCGTGGGGCACGCGTGGTGGCGGTCGGGGGCGACGCCGACGGCCCGCTGGCCCGCTTGGCCGTCGACGCCGCACTGCCGTGGTGCCCCGTTTCTCTGGACTCGCGGGTCGGCCAGGACGCCCCCCGGGCGCGCGCCGCGCTGGCGGGCGCCGTGGTGCCGTTGCTGGCCGCGCTGTCCCGGGTCGGCCTGGTGAACGACCGAAGCCCGTCGCTGACGGCGGCGGCCGCCGCTTTGGCGCGGCGGTGCCAAGTCTTCTCGGCGCCGGGTGGCACGGCGCCGGAGTTGGCGCGCCGCATCGGGCGCACCATCCCGCTCGTGTACGGCGCACCCGGGGTAACCGCCGTGGCCGCCCGTTGGTGGAAGGCGCGGGTGAACCTCAATGCCAAGGCGCCGGCCTTCGCCGCCGCGCTGCCCGCGCTGACCTACGACGAGCTGGCCGGGTGGGGCCAGGGTGGCGACGTGACGCGCCAGACCATGTCGCTCGTGCTGCTGCGACACCGGGCCGAGAGCGCCGGGGTGGCCGCCCTGTTCGCCGCGGTACGCGCCGCCACCGAGGAAGTGATGGCCGACGTGCTCGAAGTGTGGGGCGAGGGGGACGACGACCTCAGCCGCTTCTTCGACCTGGCCCTGTTGGGGGAGTTGGTCTCTTTGCACCGGGCCGGACGGGAGGGCGTGGACCCCGGGCCTGCCCCCGTCGTCGAGGAGGCGCACGCCACCCGTTCGGGCGGGGGCTAACCCAGGCGCTCCACGATCATGGCCATGCCCTGGCCGCCACCGACGCACATCGACTCCAGACCGAAGGTCTTGTCCCCGTCCTCGAGCCCGTTGAGCAACGTGGTCATGATCCGGGCTCCGGTCTGGCCGAACGGGTGGCCGAGGGCGATGGCGCCGCCGTGGACGTTCAGCTTGTCCCAGCCGATGCCGAGGTGCCTGGCCGAGGGGACGACCTGCGCGGCAAAGGCCTCGTTGATCTCCACCAGGTCGATGTCGTCGATCGTCATGTTGGCCCGCGCCAGCGCCTGACGGCAGGCCTCCACGGGGCCGAGCCCCATGATTTCGGGATTGAGCCCCGTCACGCCGCTCGCCACGATGCGCGCCAGCGGCGTGACGCCGAGGGCTTTTGCCTTGGTGTCGCTCATCACCATGACCGCGGCGGCGCCATCGTTGAGCGGGCAGGCGTTGCCGGCCGTGACGGTGCCCCCCTCGCGGAACACGGGCTTGAGGTTGGCCAGGCCTTCGAGCGTGGTGTTCGGCCGGGGCCCGTCGTCCTTGGCCACGACGGTGCCGTCGGAGAGCGTGACGGGGATGATCTCGCGCTCGAAGAAGCCGTTCTCCTGGGACGCGACGGCTCGGGTCTGCGACAGCAGCGCGAACTCGTCTTGCTCCTCTCGGCTGACCTTCTCGTACTCCGCCACGTTCTCCGCGGTCTGGCCCATGGCGATGTAGATGTCGGGCAGGCCCGAGGACTCCGTCCAGGGCTCGGTCACGGCGGGGGCGCGGACCTTGGTCCGCTCCTCGGCCGCGGCGAACTCGGGGTTGTGCGGACCGGTGTCCGACGCGCCGTGCGCGTAGCGGCTCACGGTCTCGACGCCGGCGGCGACGAAGACGTCGCCCTCGCCGGCACGAATGGCATGAGCCGCCATGCGAATTGTCTGGAGCGAGGAGGAGCAGTACCGGTTGACCGTCACCCCCGGGACGTGGTCCAGCCCGGCCAAGATGGCGGCCACCCGGGCGACGTTGTAGCCCGCCTCGCCGGCCGGCTGCCCGCATCCCAGGAGAACGTCCTCCACCTCGGCCGGGTCGAGTTGGGGTACTTTCTCGATCACGGAGCGCAGGACGAATGCGCTCAGGTCGTCGGGGCGGCACTCGACGAGCGAGCCCTTGTTGGCCCGGCCAATCGGCGTGCGACCCGTGGCGACGATGACGGCTTCTGGCATGTGAGCGCTCCTCAGTTCGATCGTGCGCCGGGGACCCGCCCCCCAGGCGGATTGCAGGTTACTTGCCGGTCGGCCGCCGTCTCCCGGCCCCAGGTGGCCGCCCTGCGAGGCGGACTGTAACGTGTTCTAGCGCGCAGAGCCCTGCGGCCGGTGCCGCGCGACGACGCGGCGTCGAGGTGGGCCGATGTGGCCTCGCCACCCGGGAAGGGACACCGATGGAAATTGCCTACACGGAGGAGCAGCAGGCGCTGAAGAGCGAGCTGCGCGCGTATTACCAGAACCTGTTGACCCCCGAAGTGGAGAGGGAGCTGGCGAAGGCGGGTGGCATCGGACCCGTCGTGCGCCAGGTCGTCCGGCAGATGGGCGGCGACGGGTGGCTCGGCATTGGTTGGCCCACGGAGTGGGGCGGGCAGGGGCGCTCCGCCGTTGAGCAGTTCATCTTCTTTGACGAGTCCATGCGCAGCGGGGCGCCCGTGCCCATGCTCACCATCAACACGGTGGGCCCGACCATCATGAACTTCGGCACGCAGGAGCAAAAGGAGTTCTTCCTCCCCAAGATCCTCGCCGGGGAGGTCTCCTTTTGCATCGGTTACACCGAGCCCAACTCGGGCACGGATCTCGCCTCGCTCACCACCCGGGCCGTGCGCGACGGGGACGAGTACATCATCAACGGGTCCAAGATCTTCACCAGCCTTGCCGGCGACGCCGACTACGTGTGGCTGGCGACCCGGACCGATCCCAATGTCGCCAAGCACAAGGGGATCTCCATGTTCGTCGTGCCGATGAACACGCCAGGAATTCGGGTGGTCCCGATGAAGTTGTTGGGGGACCACAACATCAACTACACCTTCTACGAGGACGTGCGCGTCCCGGCCACCAGCCTCGTCGGTGGGGAGAACCAGGGCTGGAACCTCATCACCAACCAGCTCAACCACGAACGGGTCACGCTGTGCTCGCCCGGGATCGTCGAGCGCGTGCTGACGGATGTGCGAGCGTGGGCGCAGGCCACCAAGCTGCCCGACGGCCGGAGGGTCGTGGACCAGGAGTGGGTGCAAGAACACCTCGCCCGCGTGCATGCCGAGCTCGAGTACCTGCGCCTCATCAACTGGAAGGTGGCCTGGCAGGCCACGGAGGGCCACCTCGAGGTGGCCGACGCCTCGACCATCAAGGTCTTCGGCACCGAATTCTATCTGCGGGCCTTTCGCTTGCTGATGGAGATCCTGGGGCAGGCGGGCTACCTGACGCGCGGGTCACCGGCCGCGGTGATCGGCGGTCGCCTCGAGATGTACGCCCGCTCCATGATCATCCTGACCTTTGGCGGGGGCACCAACGAGATCCAGCGGGACCTCATCGCGATCTTCGGCCTCGGCATGCCGCGGTCGCTGCGCTGAGCCCGATCGAGCGAGGAGAATCCCCATGGACTTCGGTTACAGCGAAGAGCAAGAAGCCGTCCGCCAGCTGGCCGGGCAGATATTCGGTGAGCGTTCGACCCACGACCGGCTGAAGGAGGTCGAGTCGGCGGCGGGCGACGACGGACCGTTCGACCGCGACCTGTGGCGTGAGCTGGCCGGTGCGGGCCTCCTCGGCATCCACCTCGGCGAAGAGGTCGGCGGCGCCGGATTGGACTTCGTGGCGGCTTGTCTGGTGATCGAGGCCGCCGGCCGCACGGCGGCGTACGTGCCCGTGGTCGAGACCATGGTCTACGGGGCGGTGCCCATTGCTCATTTCGGCACCGACGCCCAACGCAAGACGTGGCTGAGCGGAGTGGCGAGCGGCGAGACCGTGCTCACCGCCGCCCTGGCCGAGCTGGCCGGCGAAGTGATCCTTCCCGGCGGCACCGAGCCGGCGACCACGGCGACGGCCCAGCCGGACGGCTCCTGGTTGCTGTCGGGCACGAAGGCCTGTGTCCCGGCTGCGTTCATTGCGGACGCCGTGTTGGTGCCGGCGATACAGAAGACCGCCGACGGTGCGCGTTCGGGGACCGGCGTCTTCATCGTCGACACGGGCGCCGAAGGGATCACGATGACGCGGCAGACGACCACGACGGGCCGTCCCGAAGCGATCGTCGAGCTCGACGGCGTCCGCGTCGGCGCTGATCGCCTCCTCGGCGAGGACGGTGAGGGTGCCGCGGTGATCTCCCTCATCACCGAATTCGCCACGACGGCGCTCTGCATCGAGGAGGCCGGGGCCTGCGCCGCCGCCCTCGCCCTCACCGCCGAGTACACCAAGACCCGGGTCCAGTTCGACAAGCCCATCGCCACGTTCCAGGCGGTCGGGCAGCGTGCGGCGGACGCCTACGTCGACACCGAGGCGATCAGGCTCACGGCGTGGCAGGCCGCTTCGCGGCTGGCGGCGGGACTGCCGGCCACGGCCGAGGTCGCCGTGGCCAAGTACTGGGCCGCCGAGGGTGGCCAACGCGTGGTGCACGCCGCGTCACACCTGCACGGCGGCGTCGGCGTCGACCGCGACTACCCGTTGCATCGCTACTTTCTCTTGACTCGACAGATCGAGCTCACGCTGGGTGGGGCGAACGAGAGCCTGCGCCGGCTGGGGCGCATCCTGGCGGAGGAGCCCGTCTGACCGACGGGCGGCACGGTCGGGGGCGGAGCGGCGCTCGCTACCGCAGCGGGTTCGAGAGGCCCAGGCCGTAGCCGGCCAGGAACACCCCGGCCTCTTGGTGACGCGGGTACGCCCCGGCCAGATCGTGGAAGGAGGGGGAGTGGTCGGGGTACGTCAAGTGCGCCACCTCGTGGACGAGCACCGAGTCGAGTACCCACTCGGGAACGGCCTGGAGACGGTGCGACACGCGGATGAGGCGCGAGTAGTACGAACAGGAGGCCCAACGGGCCGACTGGTTGGTCACCCATCGAACCGAGACCGGGATCGCCCCGAGCCGGTAGCGATCGCTCAGCGCGACGGCCCGCGCCAAGAGCTCGTCGTCACTTGCGGGGCGCCGTTGACGGTCGCGCGTGAGCAACCGGTCCACCAGCCAGTCGGTCGTCTTCTGGCGCGACTCGACGTCGAGATGCGCGGGCAGCGAGACGACGATCCGTCCACCGACCCACTTGGCCTCCGACGTCTTCCTGCGGCGCGCGCTGATGCGAACCTCGACGACCGGGGCGATCTCGGACCCGGCGCCATCCCCGGGTGGCGACTCTGCCGGAGCGGGCACGGCCACCGCCGGCACCTGACGCGGCTGCTCCGGCGCGGGGTCCGGCCCGAAGAGGCCGGTGCCGTCGAAGAGGGTCATGGTGGCATTGTGGCCGATCGGTGTGACCGTGGGGTGTACGCCCGGCCCGAGTCGCTGCAGCGGGCGGTGCAGGGGTCTACGATCCATTCGCCCGCGCCAGCCCAGGTGGGCGGAACTGGAGGGCCACCGTGATTGCTGCGCTGTTTGCCTCTACCGGCACCGGAGTGGGGATCGCGATCGTCGTCTACGTCGCGGTCGTCGTCTTCGAGATCGCCGCCCTCTGGCTGGTGTTCCGGAAGGGAGGACGGCCCGGGTGGGCCGCCATCATCCCCTTCTACAACTACTACGTGCTGTTGAAGATCGTGGGGCGACCGGGGTGGTGGTTGATCCTCTACTTCGTACCGATCGTCAACATCATCGTCTGGATCATCGTGGCCATAGACCTGGCGAAGTCCTTCGCCAAGAGTGGCGCCTTCGCGGTCGGCATCATCCTGCTCGCCTTCATCTTCATCCCCATCCTCGGGTTCGGCCCGGCTTCCTACGTCGGCCCCGCTGCGGCGGGTCCCCGGGCGATGTAGCGCGGTGCCGGAGCGTGCCCGACGGAGGTCGCGTGTCCCCGTTCACCAGGTGACGACGCCCTCTAGCCGAGCACCAGCTCGGCCATGGTGCGCAGGGTGGCGACGTCCCCGTTGACGAGCATGGTCGTGGCCCGCGAGGCGCGCCAGGCCTCGAGGTCGTCGCGGACCTTCTCCACCGGTCCGACCAGCGCGATGTCCTCTACCATCGCGGTGGGCACCGCGGCGACGGCATCGTCCTTGCGGCCGTCGAGGTACGCGTCTTGGATCTTGTGCGCCGCCTCTTCGTAACCCATGCGGGCGAAGACGTCGAAGTGGAAGTTCATCTCCCTTGCTCCCATGCCGCCGATGTAGAGCGCGAGGGAGGGCCGGAACCCGTCCGCCGCCGCCTCGACGTCGTCGTTGATGACCGTGGGCGCCAGGGCGAGCACCTCGAAGTCCTGCACGCTGCGACGCGCCCCCGGGCGCGCGAAGCCCTCGTCGAGCGACGCCTCGAAGGAGGACATTGCGGTCGGGGAGAAGAAGATGGGAAACCAACCATCGGCAATCTCGGCGGCCAGGGCGACGTTCTTGGGTCCTTCGGCGCCCAGGATGATCGGGATGTCGGCCCGCAGCGGGTGCACGATCGACTTGAGCGGCTTGCCCAGTCCGGTGCCCCCGCGATAGGGCAGCGGGTAGTGCGGGCCGTCGTTGGTGACCGGATTGTCGCGCCTCAGCACCTGACGGACGATGTCCACGTACTCGCGGGTGCGGGCGAGCGGCGCGGGGAAGGGCTGGCCGTACCAGCCCTCGACCACTTGGGGGCCCGAGACCCCAAGGCCGAGCACGAAGCGGCCACTCGAGAGATGGTCCATCGTCAGTGCGGCCATGGCCATGGCGGTGGGGGTGCGCGCCGAGAGCTGGCACAGCGACGTGCCGAGGCGGACCCGCTCGGTTCGCGAGCCCCACCAGGCCAAGGGGGTCAGCGCATCAGAGCCGTAGGACTCCGCCGTCCACACGGAGTCGTAGCCGAGACGGTCGGCCTCCATCACCAGGTCTCCCGCGTTGGTGGGCGGACCGGAGCCCCAATAGCCAAGCTGCAGCCCGATCTTCATGGTCTTCACGTGCGGCTCCTCTCGCGTTCTCGACTCTCGGGACGGTCTCGCCTGCGTCGGAGTGAGTCAGATCTTGGCGATGATCTCGTCGGCGAACCACTGCACCGCGGGCAGGCGAGCCGCCAGCGCCTCGTCGTCGGGTGTGCCCGGGGCGACGTCGACGAACATCCATGGGGCGCACACGAAGTCCGTCACGCCGGCGTCGGCGAAGCGGCGGTAGAGGCCGACGTCGGGCGGCTCGTTCAGCGACAGATAAATGATGAATTCGTCCTCGTCGCGGCCGGCCTTTTCGAGTGCCTGGCGGAGGTCGGCGAGATGAAGCCACGCCTCCTCCTCGCCGTAGGCGCCGGCCGCGATCCAGCCGTCGCACCGTTCGGCGGTCCGCCGCAGCGCGACGGGCGAATGGCCGCCGCCGATGATGGGTACCGGCGCCGTGGGCGCCGGCTCTATCTGGCATTCCGGGACGTCGTAGAAGTCGCCGTGGAACTCGACGTAACCGCTGCGCCACAGGGCACGCAAGGCGACGATCATCTCGTCGAGACGCTTGCCGCGACTGGCGAAGTCCTGCCCGGTCTGGTCGAATTCCTCCTTGCACCAACCCACGCCGATCCCGAGCCGCAACCGGTTGTCCGACAACACGGCGGTGGTGCCGACCGTCTTCGCGACCGTCATGAGGTCGCGCAACGGGGCGATGTAGATGCCCGTGGTGAAGACGAGGTTCTCGGTCGCGCCCGCACAGGCCGCGATCGTGCACATCGGGTCCGGCCATGCCGTGTCGTCCTCCCAGCCAGGGGCACCGTCTTCGCTGGTCGAATAGGTGTAGCGCGACTCTCGGTGCCGTGGGTTGAAGAGGTGGTCAGAGACGTAGAGACCGCCGTAACCGAGGCGGTCACAGAACCGGGCCAGGGGAAGGATCTGGCGGGTCGGCAGGAAGGCGACCGCCTGATGGAAGCGGACGGCGCGCTCGGCCACGGCGGCGGCCTCAGCGGGCCCGGGCGGGGAGCGGTGTGCCGCCAATCGGGGCCGACGCCTCGAAGGCGACGGGGATGTGTTTGGTCCCGTTGATGAAATTCGACTGGAGTCGTTGCACCTCGCCGTTCAGGCGGATATCGGGCAGTCGCTCGAGCAGGCGGTCGAACATCACCATGATCTCCATGCGCGCGAGGTTGGCGCCCAGGCAGAAGTGCGGCCCCCCTCCGCCGAAAGCGATGTGGTTGTTGGGGGAGCGGGTCACGTCGAAGGTGTCCGGTGCCTCGAACACCGCCTCGTCACGATTGGCCGAGATGTGCCAGAACACGATTTTGTCGCCCTCCTTGATCTCCTGGCCGTGCATCTCCAGGTCCGCGGTGGCCGTGCGGCGGAAGTGCATGACCGGGGTGACGTAGCGCAGCATCTCCTCCACGGCGGTCGGCAACAGCGAACGGTCCTTGCGCAAGAGCTCCCACTGGTCGGGGTGGTCGAAGAAGGCGGTCATGGCGCCGGACATGAGGTTCCGGGTCGTCTCGTTCCCGGCGACGATGAGGAGGAGGAAGAAGAGATCGAGCTCCAGTTCGTTGAGCTTCTCGCCCTCCACCTCAGCGTCGAGCAGGACGGAGATGAGGTCCTGCCTCGGACGGAGCCGACGTTCGGCGGCCAGCTCCTCGGCATAGCTGTACACCTGCATCAGCGCCTCGTCCGGTTCGGCGCCCGGAATCTGGTATTCGGGGTCCTCCGCACCGATCATGCGGTTCGACCAGTCGAAGACCATGCGGCGGTCCTCTTGAGGCACGCCCAGCAGCTCGGCGATCACGAGAAGGGGGAGCTCGGCCGCCATCTCTTCCACGAAATCAGCGCTGCCGCGTTCGCACACCGAGTCGATGATGCCGTCGGCGTACCCGATGATCTGCCGTTCCAGGTCGCGCACCATCTTGGGGGTGAATCCCTTGTTGACCAGGCGGCGATAGCGCGTGTGCATGGTCGGGTCCATGTTGAGCATCAAAAGTTGCTGCTGGGCCAGTTGTTCTTCTTCGGTTTCGTGGAAGAGGGCGCCGCGCCGGGCCGAGGAGAATTGCTCCCAGTCCCGGTTGACGTGCACGCAGTCGTCGTAGCGGGTGACGGCCCAGAAGCCGCCCCGCGGGGCGATCTCCTCGGGATGCCAGAAGACGGGGGCCTCCCGGCGGAGCTCGGCGAACCAGCCGTAGGGCACCCCGGCCACGAAGTTCCGCCCGTCGATGAGGTCGATCTCCTCGAGGCTCAAGGACCCCCCTTTCGCACACCCGGCGCTTCCGGGTGCCTGGCCCTTTGCGGGCGTTTCTAGAACGTGTGTCATTCGATCATAGGCACGGCCTGTCGGCAGGACTCGAGGGGCCGCCGGCGAGGTCGAGTCGGAACGAGGCGCTCCCCGGCGCTCCCGAAACGAGAACGTGTTACATTTTCGCCCGAGCGCGGCCTTGACCTGGCAGGGACCGCGGAGTGCACGCGAGGCTGCCCCACGATGTTCCTCGAAGAGAGCCCCGAACAGGAGCGGCTGCGCGCCGAGTTGCGCGGCTACTACGCCGAGCTGCTGTCCGACGAGGTGCGGGCCGGACTGGCCGACGGTGGCGAGGGCGGCGCCGCCTGGCGAGAGGTCGTGCGTCGCATCGGCAAGGACGGGTGGCTGGGCATCGGGTGGCCCACGGAGTTCGGAGGCCAGGGCCGGCCGGCCACCGACCAGTTCATCTTCTTCGACGAGACACGTCGCGCCGGCGCCCCGTTTCCCTTCGTGACGATCAACACGGTGGGTCCCACGATCATGCGCTTCGGCACCGAGGATCAGAGGTCGTTCTTCTTGCCCAAGATTCTGTCCGGCGAGCTCAACTTTGCCATCGGCTACACCGAGCCCGAGGCGGGTACCGACCTGGCGTCGCTGCGCACGCGGGCCGTGCGTGACGGTGACGAGTACGTGGTCAACGGGGCCAAGATCTTCACATCGGGCGCCGACATGGCCGACTACATCTGGCTGGCCGTGCGGACCGATCCCGACGTGCCCAAGCACAAGGGAATTTCGATCGTCTGCGTGCCGACGTCGGCGTCCGGTTTCGAGTGGTCGATCATCGACACGGTCGGCGGCTTGACGACGACGCAGACTTTCTACGACAACGTGCGCGTGCCCGTGGCGAACCGCGTGGGCGAAGAGAACGAGGGCTGGCGGATGATCACCACGCAGCTCAACCATGAGCGGGTGGGGCTGGCGGCGTGGAGCGGGCTTGCCCTGTCGCTCTACGAGGACATCGTGGCGTGGGCAGCGCGGCAGCAGACCGACGACGGGAACACGCTGGTCGACCAGGGTTGGGTGCAGATGGATCTCGCGCGGTGCCACGCAGAGCTCGAGGCCATGTGGTTGTTGAACTGGCGCATGGCGGTGCACGTGGCGGACGGCGAGCTCACCGGGGCGGAGTCGTCGTCGATCAAGGTCTTCGGGACCGAGCGGATCCTCGAGATCGTGCGCTTGCTCCTGGGGGTGGCCGGGGCGGCCGGTTATCTGGTCCCCGGGTCGCCCGGCGCGCTGTTGCGGGGCCGGCTCGAGGCCACGGCGCGCCAGGCCCAGGTGAACACGTTCGGCGGGGGCGTGAACGAGGTGCAGCGTGAGATCGTCGCCGCGGCCGGCCTTGGGATGACGCGAGGGTCGCGGTGAGCACGATGACATCGGAACCCTCGGAGCGCTTCGAGGAGCTCGCGGCCTTGCCGGATCACAGCGACGAGCTGGCGAGGCTCGTCGGCCGCGCCGCCGGGCCGCCCGTGCTCTCGCCCGACGCGGTGAACCTCCCCATGATCAGGCACTGGGTGGAGGCCATGGGCGACGAGAACCCCGTCTACCTGTCCGACGAAGCGGCGCAGGCCGCGGGGTACGAGCGCCTCATCGCCCCGCCCACCATGCTGCAGGCCTGGATCATGCGAGGCCTGCGCGCCTCGGTGGCGGTCGACGAGGCCCGGGCCGCCGGGGAGCGAGGGAGCGAGCCGAACGACGTCATGATGGGACTGTTGGAGGACGAGGGGCTCACGTCGGTGGTGGCCACCAACTGCGAGCAGCACTACGGGCGCCCACTGATGGTGCGTGACCGGGTGCTGGCGCGCTCGGTGATCGAATCGATCTCCGACCCCAAGCGGACGGGGCTCGGTACCGGACGCTTCATCACGACGCGCCAGGACTATGTCGCGGTGCCCGAGGCCGACGTGCCCGCGGCCCCCGCCTCGGCGGAGCAGGTCCAGGCCCTCTTCGACGGCGGCGAGCCGGTCGCCACCATGCGCTTCCGGATCCTCAAGTACCGGCCGCCACCGCGCCCGTCGCCGCGCCCGCCGCGGCCGCATCCCGCCATCACTCAGGACAACGCGTTCTGGTTCGAGGGAGCCCGAGCGCACCGGCTGCTGATCCAGCACTGCACGTCGTGCGGCACGCTCCGGCACCCGCCGCTGCCGGCCTGTGCCACCTGCGGCTCGTTCGAGTGGGACGCGGTCGAAGCGAGCGGCCGGGGCACCTTGTACTCCTACGTAGTCGTGCACTACCCGCAGGTTCCGTCCTTCGAGTACCCGCTGCCGATCGGCCTGGTCGAGTTGGAGGAGGGGACCCGCGTGGTGGCCAACATCGGAAGCGTGGAGCCAGACGCCCTCGAGGTGGGGATGACGCTGCGGGCTGAGTTCGTCGACTACGACAAAGAGCTGTCGCTGCCACTGTTCGTCCCGGCCGATGGTGGGTCCTCCCGGGAGGAGGCGTGATGGACTTCACCTGGAGCGACGAGCAACTCGCCGTGACGGAGGCGGCGAGCGTTCTCTTCTCGGGCATGGTCGATCCCGGGCGCGTCGCCGCCGTCGAACAGAGTGACGAGCGCGTCGACCGGGCGCTGTGGCAGGCCCTGGCGGATGCCGACCTGCTGGGGCTGGCCGTGCCCGAGTCCGACGGAGGCGCCGGCCACGGCCTGATGGAGTTGTGCCTCCTGCTCGAGGCACAGGGCAACGCGGTGGCACCGGTGCCGCTGTGGGCGACCTTGGTGCTGGGGGCCCTCCCGATCGCCCATTTCGGCTCCGAGGCGCAGCGGGCGCGCTGGCTGCCGGGCGTCGTCTCCGGAGACGTGCTCCTGACGGCCGCCCTCAACGGCAGCGCGTTCAGCCCGTCGGCGTCACCGGCCGTGCGCGCGGCGGGGCGCGGCGAGGGGTGGGTGCTCGAGGGAACCGAGCTCACCGTGCCCCAGGCACACCTGGCGGACCGCATCGTGGTGCCGGCCCGCGGCGAGGACGGCGGTGTGCTGCTGGCGCTCGTCGATCCCGAGGCGACGGGGGTTTCGCTCGAGCGAGCAGTGACGACCAACCGCGAGATCCACCCGCACCTGCATCTCAACAAGGTGGCGGTGCGTTCGGAGGACGTCCTTGTCGGTCCGGACTTCGGGCGAGCGGCCCTCGGCTTCCTCCAGGTTGCCGCGACCACCGCGCTGTGTGCCCTGCAGGTCGGCGTCTGCGAGGCCGCGCTCACCCAGACGGCCGCATACCTCAACACGCGCCACCAGTTCGGGCGACCCCTCAGCACGTTCCAGGCCACCATGCTGCGGGCGGCCGACGCCGCGATCGACATCGAGGCGATGCGCGTCACCTGGCAGAACGCCGCCTGGCGCTTTGACACCGGCCGCGACGCCGCCGACGCGGCTTGGGTGGCCAAGTGGCAGAGCGCAGAGCGCGGCCAGCGCACGGTGCACGCCACCCAACACCTCCACGGCGGCCTGGGGGCGGACATCACGTACCCCATTCACCGCTACTTCTTGTGGGGCAAGCAGATAGAGCTCATGCTCGGCGGCCCGAGCGCGCAGCTGGCGCGGCTCGGAGCAGAGATCGCAGAACAGGCCCTGGCTCGGGCGGAGGCGGGCTGGTGACGGCGCCCGGTCCGACCTTCTTCGACGTCTCGGTGGGCGACGAGTTGCCCACCTTGGTGCTGCCGATCACCCGGACCCTGATCGTGTCCGGCGCCATCGCCAGCCGCGACTACCAGGACGTGCACCATGATCCCGCGCTGGCCCAGGAGCGGGGCTCGAAGGACATCTTCATGAACATCTTGACCACCAACGGCCTGGTGGGGCGCTACGTGACCGACTGGTCCGGGCCACGGGGCCGGCTGTCGGAGGTCGACATCCGGCTCGGCACACCGAACTATCCGGACTGCACCATGACGCTCACCGGTTCGGTGACCGCCAAGGGTCCTTTGGGAGACGACGGCACCAGCGGCATGGTGACCGTCGCGATCCGCGGTGCCAACGAGCTCGGCGACCACGTGACCGGCACGGTCAAGGTCATCCTCCCGCTCGGGGGGGAGGGCGGCTGATGGCCCGGTCGCACACGTTCTCAGGGGCGACCGCCATTGCCGGCATCGGCGCCACCGAGTTTTCGAAGAACTCGGGACGTTCCGAGCTGCGCCTCGCCGCCGAGGCGGTCGACGCCGCGCTGAAGGACGCCGGCATCGCCCCGTCCGAAGTGGAGGGAATGGTCACCTTCAGCTCCGATACCAACCCCGACATCGACATCGCCCGCAGCCTCGGTATCGGGGACCTGACCTTCTTCAGCCGCATCCATTACGGGGGTGGGGCCGCGTGCGCGACCATCCAACAGGCGGCGCTGGCCGTGTCCTCGGGCGTCGCCGACGTCGTCGTCTGCTACCGCGCCTTCAACGAGCGCTCCGGGAGCCGCTTCGGTATGGGCGTCCAGGGCCGGGCTCCGCTGCCCAACGCGGAGAACGCGCACATGGCCTCGTACTTGCCGGTTGGGTTGCTCACCCCGGCATCCTGGGTGGCCATGGCGGCGCAGCGCTACCTGGCGGTCACCGGCGCCACGAGCGAGGACCTCGGCCGGGTGGCGGTGGCCGACCGCAAGCACGCGGCGACCAATCCCAAGGCCTGGTTCTACGAGCAACCCATCACCCTCGAGGATCACCAGGCCAGCCGCTGGATCGTGGAGCCGCTGCACCTGCTCGACTGCTGCCAGGAGACCGACGGTGGGCAGGCGCTCGTGGTCACCTCGCTCGAACGCTCGCGCGACCTGCCCAGCCCGCCGGTGGTCATCCGGGCGGCTGCACAGGGCTCGGGCGCCGGCCAGGACATGATGACGAGCTACTACCGCGACGATCTGCTCGGGCTGCCCGAGATGGCCGTCGTGGCGCGCCAGCTGTGGGAGAACTCCGGGCTCGGACCGGACGACGTGCAGGCCGCCATCCTCTACGACCACTTCACCCCGTACGTCCTCTACCAGTTGGAGGAGCTCGGGTTCTGTCCCAAGGGCGAAGCCAAGGACTTCGTGCGCGACGGCCGGCTGGAGCTCGGCGGCGAGTTGCCGATCAACACGCACGGTGGCCAGCTCGGCGAGGCCTACCTGCACGGCATGAACGGGATCGCCGAGGGGGTGCGGCTGGTGCGCGGCACCTCGGTCAACCAGGTCGAGGATCTCGAGCATGTCGTGGTCACGGCGGGGACCGGCGTGCCGACCAGCGGGCTGGTTCTCGGCGTCGATCGCTGAGCCTCCCGAAACGACCAAACACCCCTGAACTGGACTGAAGCCACCATTATTGGAACACGTTGCATTTTCAGGGTCGGCGTGTTACCGTCGCCCGATCGCCGCCGGAACCGTCCGCGACGGCACGGGAGACGAGGACGTGCAAGCCCATGGAATTCGGCATCTTCAACGCTGCGTGCGTGCTGCCCCGGTACGTCGAGCGGCACGGGGCATCGGCCGAGCATGACCGCATCATGGACGAGGTGGACTTCATCGTGGCGGCCGACAAGGCCGGGTTCAAGTACAGCTGGGCTTCCGAGCACCACTTCCTCACCGAGTACTCGCATCTCTCCGACTCCGAGTCGTTCCTGGCCTTCGCCGCCGCCAAGACGACCAACATCCATATCGGGTCGGGCATCTTCAACATCACGCCACCGGCCAACCACCCCGCTCGCATCGCCGAGCGAGTGGCCATGCTCGACCACCTCTCGGGGGGCCGCTTCGAATTCGGTACCGGTCGCGGTTCCTCCACCACCGAGCAGAAGGGCTTCGGGATCGAGGACCCCGAGCTCACCCGCGCCATGGTGGCCGAGACCCTGCCCCAGATCGTGCGCATGTGGAAGGAGACGGACTACAGCTACGAGGGCAAGTTCTTCTCCATGCCGACCCGCAACGTGCTGCCCAAGCCGTACTCCAAGCCGCACCCGCCGATATGGATGGCGGCCGGCAGTCCATCGACCTTCGACCTGGCGGCCGAGCTTGGCGTCGGTGTCCTGTGCTTCGGTTTCTCGACGGCCGACCAACTCACTCCGCTCGTCCGTCGCTACAAGGAGAAGATCGAGGACTGCACGAGTCCGGTGGGTGGCTTCGTGAACAACAACGTGATGATCACCACGCAGATGATCTGCATGGAGGACGGGGCAAAGGCCCGCAAGACGTTCCTCGACTCCGACTCGAACTACCACTTGAGCCTGGTGTTCCGCTACCTGGACACTTTCCCGCGGCCACCGGGGGTCCCCGAGTGGCCAAAGCTCATCCCTCCCATGGACGCCGGCGCCCTCGACGCCGTCATCGCCTCTGGTGACATCGCCGTCGGCGCGCCCGACGAGGTGGCCAAGGCGGTCGAGAACTACGCCGCCACCGGAGCCGACCAGCTCGCCTTCGGCATGCTCTCGACCTCCATTTCGATCGAGTCGTGCCAGGAAGCCGTCGAGACATTCGGGAGACACGTGCTGAAAGACTTCGACAAGGACCCCGAGCACCTGACGACCAAGCAGCGCCTCGCCTAGATCCGGAGCTCGCCTGCGTCGTGTCGTCGGTCGATCTCCGCGGCCATTTCGGCGGGGGTGCGATCGCCGGAATCGACCCGGTGGCGCTCCTCGACGCCCTGGCCTTCGAACAGGGCCCACAGGTCGTCGACCACGGCGGCGTCGGCGAGCGCTCCGGCATGGCGCGGCTCGATCGTGCGGTCCTGCACTCGCTGCTGGACGACGCCGATCGGGGCGCGCAGGACGGCGTAGCTCAGAGAAATGCCGTGAGGTTGGCAGGCCGCGGCAAACAGGTCGAGCATGAACGGGTACAAGATCCCCTCGGCGACGGTGAAGTAGCCGCCTGCCGCGAAAGCCGCCGCCGCCTTGGCCGCCGCGCTGAGCACGACCCGGTTCTGTGTGTGCGCCTCCTCACGCCAGGGCTCGACGGCATCCCGGCGCAGGGTGGCGAAGAACCAGTCCAGGTCGAGACAGGCCGACTGGTGATGACGGTCGGCCACCAGCGGTGCCACGGTGGTCTTGCCGCAGCCGGGCGAGCCGGTCAGGAGGAGGAGGGGGGCGGGGGGCACCGCTGCATCATCGTGTGAGGCGCACCACCCCGGACGCCGCGATGGACGTTGGGAAGGAAGGGGATCAGCTCGCCGACGCGATGCCGACGACCGGCTTGTTGAGCCGGATGCCGCCTTCGGAGCCGTAGAAGTTTGCGTCGCCATAGTTGAAGATGCCGCCGTCGGACGCCACGATCCAGTACCCCCTTCCGTCGGGCGTCGCCGCCAGTCCCACGGCGGGCCGGTTCAAGGGCGTGCCGCCGGCGGAACCGAAGAAGCCGGCGTCACCGAAGTCGAAGATGCCCCCGTCGGAGGCGACCATCCAGTAGCCGAGGGCGTCCGACGTCGAGGCCATGGCGACGATGGGTTGGTTCAGCGGCTTGCCGCCCATGGAGCCGTGGAACGCGGCGTCGCCGAAGCTGAAGATGCCCCCGTCGGAGGCCACCAGCCAATATCCGAGCCCGTCGGACGTCGAGGCCATGCCGACGATGGGTTTGTTCAAGGGCTTGCCGCCCATGGAGCCGTGGAAGGCGGCGTCGCCGAAGCTGAAGATCCCTCCGTCCGAGGCGACCAACCAATATCCGCCTCCGTCCGGCGTGGCGGCCATGCCGACGATGGGTTTGTTCAACGGCTTGCCACCCATGGAGCCGTGGAATTGGGCGTCGCCGTAGCTGAAGATGCCCCCGTCGGAGGCCACCAGCCAGTAGCCCTCCTTGGACCGGGTCGGCGCCATGCCGACCACCGGCTTGACCAGGGGAAGGCCGCCGGCCGATCCGAAGAAGCCGGCGTTCCCGAAGGTGAAGATGCCGCCGTCGGAGGCGACCATCCAGTAGGAGGAGTTGGGGGGCGCCGGCGGCGGCGGTGACGGCGGGCCCGGGATCCCCGCCGAGCCCGAGAAGGCCACGACCTGGTCGCTCGTCGGAGCGAGGAGGAGGCCGTCACCCACCGACGGTGTCGGGAAGTTGTTGGCCTCACCGCCGATGGAGAGTTGCTGCTCCGTCGAGCCGTTTACCGGGTTGATGGCGTAGAGCGAGCTCCCGCCGATCGACCACACCATGCCGCCGGCGGCGATGGGGGGTTCCTTTTCCCCGCCGCCGGCCTGCCACTGCACACCGAGCGAGGGGCTGGTCTGGACCGCCTCGACGCCGCCGCCGCACGGGACGTAGACCACGGTTCCCACCACCGCGTCCCCGCCGTCGGCGTCGGCTCCACCGCACATCCCAGCTCTCGTGAGCTCACCACCGATCCCACCGAGATTGGCCTGGCTCAGCAGGTAGCCCGTCTGGGACTTGCCGACCTGTAAGACCGTCCCGTTCGAGAGCAGCGCCGGGGCGGTCGAGCCCAGGTCCTGGTCGTGCGAGTTGTCGTAGGGCCAGGTGCTCGGGGCGAAGAGCTGCTCTTGGGTGAGGGCGGGCGACAGCTCGATCACCGAGTCGCTGTTGTCATAAGAAGTGGACGACCCGTTGCCCGTGGCGGCCCAGATGTTCCCGGCCGCATCGACCTCGGGTGCCGCACCGCCCATCCAGACGGCGCCTTGGGTGAAGGCGGGCGTCGTGGCGTGGTAGCCGACCGTGCCGCCGCCCTCGGGCGCCGAGACGATCCACCCGCTGTAGGTCGAGCAGTCCCCGTCGTTGCCCCCGTAGCCGAAGACGACGTTGCCGTCGCTCAGGTTCAGCCCGGTGCGCTGGAGGATGGCCGCGGGGTCCTGGCCGGGCGGATCGACGGGCTCGTTCAAAAAGACGCTGCCGCTGAACATGTTGAGGCCGACGAGGAAGTGCGCCGGTCCGCCGCTCGTCAGCTCGTCGGCCACGGCGAAGATCTCACCGGGCCCGTGGGCGGTGTCGATGACCGGGGTGCCGGTGATGCCCACGGTCGGGCTGATGTTGCCGCACGGCAGGTCACCAGAGGGCACCGGGGTTCCCACGTTGGTGGACCACAACACGGCGCCGGTGTTGGCCGCCAGCGCGTAGATGGTGTCGTTCTCCGTCGCCACGTAGACGCGCCCGGTGGCCTCGAGCGGCTCCCCGTAGACCTGCCCGTCGAGCACGGGCGACGTCCAGGCCGCCGCGGCCGGAGAGAAGGTCACGCCCGAGCTGTCCACGCCGCTGCCGATCGCATTGCCGTGGTACACGGTCCACGAGCTCGTGGCGTCGACGTGCGCGGCGCTGGCCGCGGCGCTGGTGCCCCCGCCGACCGCCGTCATCACGCCCGCGGCCGGCACGAGGAGACCCAACGCGGCGAACGCCGTGATGACCCGCGCCCGCGCCCGATTCCCGGCGCGTCTCACCAGCCGGTTCCAGCCAAGAGTGTTCGTCCCGCAGCGATCGCAGCACCGTAGTGGGTTCGTTCGCGCCTGTCGATTCGCCTTCCCACGAGCGGCGACGGCGACAACCGCGCCGCTGCGATGATGCCCTTTCAGCTCACGGCAGCGGCCTTGTCCCGCCCGGCGCCTCGCCGCCGACGTTCACGATGGTGGCAGCCCACGTGTAGTCGGGCTTCCCCGACGGCGAGCGTTCCACTGCGTCGACGACGAAGAGACGGCGCGGCAGTTTGTAGCCCGCGATGGTCGTCCGACAGTGCTCCTGGATGGACGCCAGCGTCGGCGCCTCGTGCCCCACCCTCGGTTGGACGATGGCGGCCACGGTCTGACCCCAGCGCTCGTCGGGCGCACCACACACGATGGCGTCCATCACATCTGGGTGGGAACGCACGGCGGACTCGACCTCCTCGGGGAAGATCTTCTCGCCCCCCGAATTGATGACGATCGAGCCCCGGCCGAGGAGGGTGATCGATCCGTCCGCCTCCACGGTCGCGTAGTCGCCCGGCATGACGTAACGCGTCCCGCGCACCTCCAAGAAGACCTCGGCCGTCTTCTTCGGGTCGTTGTAGTAGCCGAGTGGGATATCACCCGAGCGGGCGATCTTGCCGATGACGCCCGATCCCGGCTCCACCAGTTCCAGATTCTCGTCGAACACCACCGTCCGGCCCAGCCGGTGCACCGTCGGGCCGCTCTTCATGGCGGTGTTGCCGGCCGTCACCACGATCATCCCGTTGTTGCCGCTCTCCGAGGAGCCGATGGCGTCGGTGATGAGGAGGTTCGGGAGTCGGGCGAAGAACTGGTCCTTCACGGGGGCCGAGAAGAGTGCCGCCGACGACACCACGGCCACCAGCGACGACAGATCGTGTTCCACACCGTGATCGGCGAGCGACTCAATCAGGGGCTTGCCCATCGCGTCCCCGGTGATCATCACGGTGTTCACGCGCTCCTCGGCCACCAGACGCCAGACGCCGTGAGGGTCGAACCGGGCCATGAGCACGATCTTTGAGCCGACGAAGCTCTGGCCCATCACGCTCCACTGGGTGGCCCCGTGCATGAGCGGCGCCACCGGCAGGTGCACCATGGGACCGCCGGCACCCTTTTCGACCATCACGGCGGGATCCGTGACCCGGGTGTTGGTCACCGGATCCGTCCCGCCGCCGAGCGCGTAGAAGACGTCCTCGTGTCGCCACACCACCCCCTTGGGCATGCCGGTCGTCCCACCGGTGTAGAGGATGTAGAGGTCGTCGCTCGAGCGGGGAGCGAAGTCGCGTTCTTCCGAGTGGGCCGCCAGCGCGTCTTCGTAGCCGATCGCACCCGGCGTCGGATCGACGTCGCTGCCGTCCTCGACGACGATCACGTGTCGCAGCTCGGGGAGCTCGGGGAGCAGTGCGGTGACCAGCGGCGAGAACTCCCGCTGGTGCACGAGCACCTTCAGGTCGGCGTTGGTGAGCAGGTAACGCAGCTCGTCCTTGACGTAGCGGTAGTTGACGTTGATCCAGACCGCCCGCAGCTTGAACACGGCCCAGGCGGTCTCGACCCACTCGACCGAGTTGTAGGCGTAGATCCCCACGTGATCACCTGGCCCGACCCCTCGCGCCGCCAGGTGGTGGGCCAGCCGGTTCGCCCGGGCCTCCATCTCGGCGTAGGTGCGCCGCTCCCCGTTGGCCACGAGATACTCCCGCTCGGGGTAGGCGTCGACGGCCGCTTCGAACATGTCGGCGAGGTTGAACTCCATCGTCCTCAGGTTAGAACACGTTCTCGTTCTGCGGGCAAAGCGGTCCGGCCTACCTGATTCCTGAGAGGGCGCGCTCCGAGTCTGAGGTTCTTGAGGGCCTGGCGAGCTAGGGGAAAGGGGATCGAAACAAAATCATTCGAAGAGTTCGGGATCGCTGCGCGAGATCTCGTCCCACAGCGGTTGGAAGGAGAACCAACCCGCTCCGTGCGAAGCCGACCGGTCACGCGTGTAGCGCGCACCTTCGTCGTCGATCAACAGCGGCGTTCCCGCAGCCTCCGCCAGCAGCTGAGCCTGGCAGGAGCGCTCCATCGTGATGAACCACCAGGCTGCCTCGTCGACCGAATGCCCGACGGTGAACAATCCATGGTTGCGGTGGATGGTCGCCTTGTGCGGTCCGAGCGCGGCCGCGAGCGCCTTGGCCGCAGCCTCCTCGAGCACAATGGCACCGCCGCCCTCCTCGCACACGGTGTGGTCTTCGAAGAACACGCAGGCGTCCTGCGTGATGGGGTCGAGGGGTCGCCCGAGCGCCGACCACGCCTTGCCGTAGACCGAGTGCGCGTGGGCGGCGGCGATCACGTCGGGCCGCGCCGCATGGACCGCCGAGTGGATGGCGAAGGCGGCGGGGTTGACGGGCCGATTGCCCTCGACGACCTCGCCGGCGTGACTCACCAGGATGAGGTCCGACACCCGCACGTGGCGGAAGCTCATGCCGAACGGGTTCACCCAGAAGTGATCGGTCAGCTCGGGGTCGCGCGCGGTGATGTGCCCCGCCACCCCTTCGGAGAACCCGAAGCGGCCGAAGAGTCGCAGCGCGCCGGCCAGCTTCTGCTTGCGGTGCAGCCGCTCCTCCTCCACGGTGGCCGACGTCGGCGGGTTCGGCATCACGAGTTCGCGCGGGACCCTTTCGGTCGTCGGGCTCCCCTTCGCGCTGACTTCGGAACGGGTGACCTCGGAACGGACGTGTGCCATAGCCCCAAACTAGTGTCTGCCCATGGCCTACCCGACCGCCGCGACCCGTGATATCGCCGCCCCCGCCGAGAAACTGTGGGAGCTGGTCTCCGACCTGCCCCGCATGGGGGAGTGGTCACCGGAGAACGCCGGCGGCACGTGGATCAGGGGCGCCACCGGCCCCGCTCTCGGTTCCGCCTTCAAGGGCACGAACAAGAACGGAATCAGACGCTGGTCGACCACCGTCACCGTGGTCGCCTGCGACCCGGGCAAGCTCTTCGAGTTCGCGGTCACGGCAGGGCCGCTCCCCGTGGCCTCCTGGCGCTATGAATTCGAGGAGATCGAGTCGGGCTGCCGGGTCACCGAGTCCTGGCGGGATCAGCGCAAGCCGTGGTTCGTCGTGCTGGCGCGCCCCATGGGCGAGCACAGCGCGGCGCACGCCCAGAAGGAGATGGAAGTCACGCTGGCCAACCTCGCGGCCGCCGCCGAGTAGCCACGGCGAGCGACGTTCACCGCCGGCTCTGTCGGCGCTGCCGGGTTCTGGCGCAGGCGCCGCTCGACGTGGCCGGCCGCGGCGTCGTCGCCGCGACCGCCCCGGCCACGCAGCCGCTCCACCACCGCTCGACGATGGGCCTCGTCGACGTTGCCGCCATACTTGAACTTGGCCGACACGTGCTCGACGCGGATCTCAATCCCGAGGATCCCCTGCAGCTTGGCCGCGTGGGCCTCGCCGGGGTCGGCCACCGCGGCGCCCGGCTGCAGCGCCGCAAGCTGGCGCCGCAGGATGGCGGCAACGTGCCCCGGCGAGCTTCGCTCGTCGTGCACGGTCGCCGTGCCGGCCAGCTGCACCGCGCCGTAGTACGTCGTGGGGATGCCGAGCAACGGGTCTTCCTCGCCGACCGCCTTCCACGCCGAGGGGATGAAGGCCCAGTCGTCGGCCACGCACAACAACACCCGAGAGTTCTCGGCGAGGGCCTCGAAAATCGGATTGGCCCGGACGAGATGCAGCCACACCGTGTCACCGGTCAGCACGAACTGGGTGGGTACGACGACCGGCAGCTCACGATGGGTCGCACCCGGTGCGACCAGGTGCCCGAAGGGGTGGTCCTCGACGAAGCGACGCCATTCGCCCTCGCCACGCGCTGGCGTCGACCGGAGCGATGAACATCGCCCCAGTCTGACCCAGTCGTCCTTCCCCGGTGGAGCTCAGACCGAGAGCGCCCCGATCTCCTCGGCCGAGTCGGCCTGGTGTCGGCTGTAGTCGACCTTGCCGTTCGGCGCCCGCCCGATCGTGGCGACGCAACGCACGCGCCGGGGCGCCTTGTAGTGGGCCAGGTGCTCCTTGACGTGGGCGATCAGCTCGGCCTCGCTGGGCTCGGCGGCGCCGTCCGCCGGCTCGACCACGGCCACGATCTGCTCGCCGTAGGTCGGGTGGGGCACCCCGACGACGACCGCGTCCCGCACGGCCGAGTGCGTCTTCAGCACCTCCTCGACCTCCTCGGGAAAGATCTTCTCCCCGCCCGAGTTGATGCAGATCGATCCCCGCCCGAGCAGGTGGATGGTGCCGTCCCCGTCGACCTGGGCGTAATCACCCGGTATGGAGTACCGCACGCCGTCGATCACCTTGAACGTCCGTCCCGACTTCTCCTCGTCCTTGTAGTACCCGAGCGGGTTGCGCCCCCCGAGCGCGAGCACGCCCACCTCGCCTGAGCCGGGTGCAATCTCCTGCCCGTCCTCCCGCAGCACCTTGACGTCGGGTCCGAGGGTGAACGACGCCGTCTTCGCCGCGCTGCCGCCCCCGGAGACGGACGCGCCCATGCCGACGGCCTCCGAGGAGCTGAACACGTCGACCAGGAGCATGGGGTGGTGGGCCAGCAGCTGCTGCTTCACCGGTTCGCTCCACATGGCCCCGGACGAGATGGTCATGACGAGCGAGCTCAAGTCCCACCTCCCGGGATGCTCGTCGAGCACCGCCAGCAAGGGGCGCGAGAAGGGGTCGCCCACGATCACCAGCCCGTTCACCTTCTCGCGCTCGATGGTGTCGAGCATCTCCACCGGGTCGTACTTACGCGACTCGAGCAGGCAGACCCTCCCGCCCTCGGCGAGCGTCGTGTTGGCCGTGAAGGATCCGGTCCCGTGCATGAGGGGGCAGGCGGGCAACAACGTCACACCGACGCCGGGACTCGCCTCCAGCGAAGCGCGCACGCCATCGATCCCGCCGTTGACGTCGTAGTGGCGCACACCCCCGTCGATGAGCCGGGCAAAGAGGTCGTCCTGGCGCCACATGACGCCCTTGGGCATGCCGGTTGTGCCGCCGGTGTAGAGCAGGTAGAGGTCGTCGCCGCTGCGCCCCCAGGGCGCGCGCGTCCGCCCGAGAGCCGCCTTGGCGGCGTCTTCATAGGGGGTGGCCCAGTCCGGGCACGGACCCGAGCCGTCATCGACCCATAGCCAACCCTTGACGTCCGGGATGCGCTCGAGGATGCGTTCGATCCGTTCGGAGAACACGCCGTGGAACACGACCGCCATGGCATCGGCGTTCTGCCACAGGTAGCTGAGCTCCTCGGCGCCGTAGCGGTAGTTGGTGTTGACGGGGGCGAGGCCGACCTTCATGGCGGCGAAGGTGGTCTGAAGGTACTCGGGTGAATTGTGGAGGTAGACGGCCACCTTGTCCTGGTGGACGGCACCGAGATCGAGCAGGAACTGCGCGATGCCGTCGGCACCATGGTCGAACTGGCTCCAGGTCACGTTGCGACCGCCCTGGGTCACGGCCACGGCTTCGGGCTGCACGTCGGCCACCGTCTCCCAGACCTCTGCGTAGTTCCAATCGGTCATCCTCGCTCCATCCCCCGCCACTTCGGCCGCCGACCCGTGCCAACCCCCCGCCCCCCGAACGGCGCGAAGCGAGACGTGCAGCCTACGCTGCGCTCGTGGACCTCGGCCTCCCGGGCGACGACGATCCGCGCCGGCGTCAGGTCAGGCAGTGGCTGGCGGAGCACCCGCACCCGACCGGACGCGAGATCGCCGAGGCCGGCTACGTCGTGCCCCATTGGGCCCCGCCCTATGGGCTCGATGCCGACCCGTTGACCCAGCTCATGATCGACGAGGAGCTTCGTCGGGCCGGCGTGAGGCGTCCGGTCAACCCGATCGGCATCGGATGGGCCGGGCCGACCCTCGTGTACGCCGGCACCGACGAACAGAAGGACCGCTGGCTCTGGTCGCTGCTCAGCGGCGAGGAGTTCTGGTGCCAGCTCTTCTCCGAGCCGGGCGCCGGCTCCGACCTCGCCGCCCTGAGCACCCGGGCGGAGCGCGACGGCGACCACTACGTGGTCAACGGGCAGAAGGTGTGGACCAGCTACGCCCACATCGCCCGATGGGGCATCCTGCTCGCCCGCACCGACCCCCGGGCATCCAAGCACGCCGGGGTCAGCTATTTCGTCTGCCCCATGGATGCCCCGGGCATCGAGATCCGCCCGCTCATCGACATGACGGGCGAACACGCTTTCAACGAGGTGTTCTTCTCCGACGTGCGGATACCGGCCGACCATCTGGTCGGGCCCGAGCACGGCGGCTGGGAGCTGGCGAAGGTCACGCTGGGCAACGAGCGGGTGTCACTATCGGGCGAGGGCGCGTTGTGGGGCATGGGCCCGACCGCCGACGACCTGGTGGACCTCGTCCGGCGTGCCGGCGGCGCGCCCGACGTCGTCCGTCGCGACCGCCTCGTCGACGTCTGGATAGAGGGCGAGATCCTCCGGGTCCTTCGCCTCCGGATGGTGTCCGCCGTCCTCGCGGGCAAGCAACCCGGCGCCGAGGCCTCGGTCCGCAAGGCCATCGCCGACGCCCACGGCCAGCATGTCATGGGGATCGCCCGCGACTTGGCCGGGCCTTACGCGATGCTCGGCGGCTCGGGACCCGTGGGTGGCTGGGCCTCCGGGGTCGTGACCTCCGAACCCGCACTGGGTGACGCGTCCTGGTCCCGCGGCTTCCTCTTCTCACCCGCGCTCACCATCGGCGGGGGGACGGCGGAGGTGCAGCGGAACATCGTGGCCGAGAAGGTGCTCGGCCTCCCGCGCCATCCCTGAGCGTCGGCCGCGACGCCCGGGCCACGCACGGTTCGACGGCCCTCCCGTTCCGCCTCGGGGCCCGGCTCAGAAGTCGAGCGGGCCGGCGTGGGCGAAGCCCTGACGGACGCCCTGGCCCGCTCGGGCCACCAGGGCCTCGGGCTCGTAGAGCATGAGGTAGGCGTTGCGAGCGTGGTCCCGGGAGCGGTTCTTGAACACCATGGCCAGGGTGGCCGGGTCGTCGGACTCGTCCTCGTGGACGAACACCTCGAGGATGGGCGTGCTCGTCATCAGCTGCGCCGTCATGATCCCGGTCGAGGCCTCGTGGGCACAGACCTTGTCCACCTTCTCCTTGCCGGGCATCCCGAGGGCGACGACGATGCGGCAGCCCTCCTCCTCGATGAGCTTCTTGGCCGCCACCGCCAGGTCCTTGAAGCCCGGCACGGTGCGGCGGACGGTGGTGAAACGGGTGCCGTGTCCGGGGCATTGGGCGAGCTCGTCGAGCGCCTCCGCGCCCATGTCGTAACGGGCGAACATGGTGTCGACGACGCCGATCAGGTCCATGGCCCCATTCTCGCGCAGAGGACCGGCGGACCCGGCGGCGTCCAGAATCTGGGTCGACGTCGACGGCCGCGGCAACCTGGACGCCATTTCCTCGCTCTGGGTCAACACGGTGCACCGGCTCGCTTCAGCGGGAACCTTGCCGTGTGTGCTTGCGCACGAAGCGGAGGATCGCGATGTGCTTCTGAGTGTCACGTTGCATCAGATCCACCAGAAGACTCCACAGCGAGACGTCCGCGGTGTCCCGCAATTCGTGGTGGAGCCGTCTGAGCTCGCGGGCGTCCCGTTCTTCGGCCTTCAAGAGATTCCTCGTGCCGTCCAGCACGGCTTCGCGGTCCGCCCGGACGAAATCGATGTCCGGGATCACCGGATCCTCGCCGCTCAGAGACGCCTCGGTCTTGAGGGAGTCGGCGATCTCGGCGAAGAACCGGTGATGACGGACTTCATCTTCGATGAGCAGGTTCACGAGATAACGAAATGCCTTCGATTCAGTCTGCTCGGCGACCGCCGAGTACTGCTCCAGCAGACCCCTTTCGGCATGCACGTGGCTGGTGAGGTGGGCATGGAGGTCCCGCTCGAAGGCGGAAGGTCCGGCACTCGACTCGTCCGTCATGTCAATCATGTCTTCTCCCGTCGACCGATCGCCTCCCACTCGCTCGCTAACCTAGCGTCGGTGTCTACGCCGGAGCCGTACCTCCGCCTCCGCGTCAACGGGTGAGAACCGCCATGCCGATCCTGGCCTTCAGCCATCACACGACCGTCAGGCTGGCGGAGGTCGGATTCTTGTTGATCCTGTTCGCAGGGGTGTGGCTCGTCGCCGCCGAGATCCCGCAACTCCGGCTTCGTACGGCGAGAACGATCGTGGCCGGCAGTGCGCTCGCCGTCGCCGGCTTGCTCCTGATCATCGCCACGCACTGGGGCACCTTGCTCTAGCGATCGATCGACGGGCAACCGGCATTCGTGACCGTAGGATGAAACTTCGGCGACCACACCGAAACGATGCACTGGTTGCCCCGAGGTCACTGGTAAAAGGGTCTCAGCGTTGCGACCCCGCTTCCTGTTCCCGACCCCCCCCTCGGGAGTAGCGGGGTCGTTGCGCGTCACCCCTCAGCAACGCGACGAGCGCGTGAAGCCTCAGGCGGAACGAAGCTTTTGGTGCGCTGCGTCGCGACAACGGGCCACCCAGCCGGTGGGGACGATGCGAACCGTCATGCGCCGCCCGCAGTCGGGGCAAAAGCGTGGTGGATCGAGCGCGCGAGCGCATCCCGGACAGTCAGACCTCCGCCGGCCGCAGCCGGTGCAGTGAGCATCGGCCGTCGGAGCGGGGTCCCGCCAGCGGTCGGACATTCAGACGGGTCGGGACACTCAGATGGCGGCGGTAAGGGCGCCGATGGGCATGCGAAGATCCTCGAGCATCTGGAGGTCCTCGTCGGCCGAGCGACCGAGCGTCGTCAGGTAGTTCCCCACGATGAGGGCGTTGATCCCGGCCGTCATGCCGATGGCCTGGAGGTCCCGCAGCGTGACCTCGCGTCCACCGGCGTACCGCAGGATCACCGAGGGCAGCGCCAGGCGGAAGAGCGCGATCCAGCGGACGGCTTCCCAGGCGCCCAGGACGGGTCGGTCACCGAGAGGGGTGCCTGGTCGCGGGTTCAAGAAGTTGATCGGGATCTCCGTCGGCTCGAGCTCCTGGAGCTCGGTCAGCAGCTCGACCCGTTGGGCATCGCTCTCGCCCATGTTGATCAGGGCACCACAGCAAAGCTCCATGCCGTGCGCCTTGACGAGGCGGCAGGTCTCGGCCCGCTCCTCCCAGCTATGGGTCGACACGACGGAGGGGAAGTACGAACGCGCCGTCTCGACGTTGTGGTTGTAACGGTGCACGCCCCCTTCGGCCAGGCGCCGGGCCTGGTCCTCGCTGAGGATGCCCGCGCTGAGGGCAACCTGCAGACCCGTCTCGCCGTGGATCCGGGGGACCAGGTCGAGAATCCGTTCGATGGTGCGCTCGTCGGGGCCCCGGACGGCCAGCACGATGCAGAATTCCGAGGCGCCGAGCGCTGCCGTCTCGCGGGCGGCGGTCAGGACCTCGTCGGCGTCAAGGAAGGGAGTGGCCTTGACGGGCGTGTCGAAGCGCGAGGACTGCGCGCAGAAATGGCAGTCCTCGGGGCAGCCGCCGGTCTTCGCCGACAGGATGCCCTCGATCTCGACTCCCGGCCCGCACCATGCGAGACGGACCTGGTGGGCCAGCGAGGCCAGCGCCATGACCGCTCCGTCGGGCAACGCGGCGAGCGCCGCCAACTCGTTGGCGGCGAGCAGACGGCGCTCGTCGAGCAGGGCGTGCTCGGCGGCGGCGATCACGGCCCGGTCCGCCGGACCTAGGGCGACTTGGGGCGGCGGCGGCGGCTGGGGGGCCGGATCTCCGGAGGGCGGAGCGGTCGGCGATGTGGCGCTGCGGAAGGCGACGGGCCTCGCGGTGGTCACGTCGCCCACGGTAGTGGCAGGGTGTGGGCCTCCGGAAGTTGACCGGAGCACGGGGAGGAGCGGCCATGGCCTGGGATTTCTCGACGGAACCCGAGTTCGAGGAGAAGTTGGAGTGGATGCGCGGCTTCGTGCGCGCCGAGGTGTTCCCCCTCGAGACGTTGGATCTCACCTATGACCAGGTGCGGGTGGCCGTGCGGCCGCTGCAGGAGAGGGTCAAGGCCGAGGGGCTGTGGGCGGCGCACCTGCCCCCCGCGCTGGGTGGCATGGGGTTCGGGCAGGTGCGGCTCGGCTTGATGCACGAAATCCTGGGCCAGTCACCGCTGGCGCCGGTGGTCTTTGGGAACAACGCGCCCGATTCGGGGAACGCGGAGTTGTTGGCGGTGGGTATCGAGGCCACGGGTGACCAGGCGCAGCGGGAGCGGTGGCTGCAGCCGCTGTTGGACGGGTCGCTCCGCTCGGCGTTCTCGATGACCGAGCCCAACACGGCCGGATCCGATCCCACGCTGTTGAGGACCTCGGCCGCCCGGGACGGCGAAGAATGGGTGATCAATGGGCACAAGTGGTTCACGACCAATGGATCCGTGGCGGACTTCCTGATCGTGATGGCGGTGACCAACCCGGACGTCCACCCCTACCAGGGGTCGTCCATGATCATCGTGCCGGTGGACACACCCGGGGTCGACATCGTCCGGGACGTGTCGACCATGGAGGATCCGGACACCTCCTTCGGCCGCTTCGGGAACCACGCCGAGATCGTGTACCGCGACGTGCGGGTGCCGGTGGGCAACCTCGTGGGCCGGGAGGGATCGGGTTTCGCGTTGGCGCAGCACCGGCTGGGGCCCGGACGGATCCACCATTGCATGCGCTGGCTCGGCCAGTCCCGGCGTGCTTTCGACATGCTGTGCGAACGCGCCGTGTCGCGCTACGCCCATGGTTCGATGCTGGCCGAGAAGCAGACGATCCAGAACTGGGTGGCCGACTCCATGGCCGAGATGCAGGCGGCCCGGCTCATGACGTTGCAGGCCGCCTGGAAGATGGATCGGGAGGGGTCGTCAGCGGCCAGGGTCGAGATCGCCATGATCAAGTACTTCGGGGCCAAAGTGCTCTACGACGTGATCGACCGAGCCATCCAGGTGCACGGGTCATTGGGGTTCTCGTGCGACCTGCCGCTCGAGTCGATGTACCGCGCCGCGCGGGCAGCCCGGATCTATGACGGGCCCGACGAGGTGCACCGCCAGACGGTGGCCCGGCAGGTGTTGAAGGGTTACGAGGCCCACGAAGTGCCTTCCGAACACATACCGACCAGGCGCGCCGAGGCGCAGCGGCGCTTCGGCGACCTGTTGGAGTCCCTGACCGTCGACGCCTAGCCCGGCGCCGATCGGGCTTTCGCCCTCCCGTCCGGCCTTGTTACGCCGGCCGGTGGCAGACCGCCTCGACGTTGTTGCCGTCGGGATCGCGCACGAACCCGCCGTAGTAGCTCTCGTGGTACATCGGCCACACCCGGGGCTCGTGGAGCACTTCGGACCCCGTCGCCCGCGCCGCCTCGAAGAAGGCACGCACCGCGGCGCGATGGCGCGCCTCAAAGGCGATATGGGTCTCGCGGAAGCCCGCGCCCGTCTGCTGAGGCCCGATCCAGAACGTGGGCAACGGCGGGATCCCATAGCCGATCGCGCCGTCGGACTCCATCACGCGCCCGCCGCCGAGGGGGGCCAGGACCGCGTCGTAGAACCGGGCGCTGGCCGCCAGGTCGGCGCACTGCATCGAGACGTGAGAGATCATGCGCACAGTCTGGCGCTGCGGACGTCGCCCGTCAGGGCCGGAGACCCAGGAGGAGAGCGGTGCAGAGCCGGTCGTAGCCGGCTGCTTGGTCCTCGACGAAGCCGATGCCGAGGAGTTCGAGGGACACCCAACCGTGGATGCTCGACCAGATGAGGTGGGCCGTCTCGGCGGGCGACGCGTCGGCGAGCGCCCCGGCGGCCATGGCCCGCTGGACCACCGTGACCAGCCCGTCGAAGGCCCCGCCGCACACTTCGAGCGCGTGCGCGCTCGGCTCGAATCCGGGGACCGCCCTCAGGAACATCATCTGGTACACCATCGGGTGGGCCAGGGCGAGCTCTCGGTAACGCGCGGCGCCCTCGCGCAGCGCCTCGACGGGATCCTGCAGCTCGTTGACGGAGGCCATGGCTTCGCGCAGCCGCTCGAAGCCCTCGATGAAGAGGGCCTCGACGATTCCCTGCTTGGACTCGAAGTGGTTGTACACGCCCATGGGGGCGACGCCCGCGGCGGCGGCGATCCGGCGCACCGAGAGGCCGTCGGGGCCTTCCGTCTCGAGGATCTCCGCGGCCGAGGTGAGGAGCGCAGCCTCCATCCCGGCACTGGGAGTCCTGGTCCGGCGAATTTCTGTCATCGCTCTAGCGTACTGTAGAACATCGTGCTATAACACTAGCACATCGTTCTACAACATCATCGGGATCCGCCGGACCGGATCCGGTCTGCGAAGGGAGCACCCATGCCCGACCTTGCCGCCTCACGTGACCGCCGCTGGTTGATCCTGCCTGTCCTGTGCCTCTCGGTCTTCCTGGTCGTGGTCGACAACACCATCGTCAACGTGGCGCTGCCCACCCTGAACCGCCACCTCGGCGCGTCGATCACATCGCTGCAGTGGATCGTGGACGCGTACAGCCTCGCCTTCGCCGGCCTGCTGCTGGCCGGGGGCGGCATCGGGGACCGCCTGGGTCGCAAAGGGACCATGCAGGTTGGCCTGGTGTTCTTCGGGCTGTTCTCGGCCGCGGCGGCCGCGTCGCACTCGACGGGGACCTTGATCGCCACCCGGGCCCTCATGGGTGTCGCCGCCGCCTTCATCTTCCCCGCCAGCCTGGCCATCCTCACGAGCATCTTCGACGACTCGTCCGAGCGGCAGAAGGCGCTCGGTGTCTGGGGTGCCACCTCGGGCATCGCGGTCGCCTTCGGGCCCATCACCGGAGGGGCGCTGCTCGAGCACTTCTGGTACGGCTCGATCTTCTTGGTCAACGTCCCGATCGTGATCGTCACGCTGATCACCGGTCAGCTGCTCATTCCGCGGCTGCCCCGGATCGCGGCGCACCCGTTCGACCGCCGCGGCGTGCTGCTGTCGACGGTCGGGTTGACCATGCTTGTGCTGGGGATCATCGAGGGTCCGCAGTGGGGCTGGACGTCGACGGGCACACTGGCCTGCTTCTTCGCCGCCGCCGTCCTCTTGGTGGTCTTCACCCTGGTCGAGCTGCGGACGGAAGGACCCCTGCTCGACGTGCGGGTCTTCGCCATTCCACGCTTCAGCGGGGGAGCGCTGTCCATCTCGGTCGCCTTCTTCTGCCTCTTCGGGTTCATCTTCTTGATCACCCAGTACTTTCAGTTCGTCAAGGGTTACTCGACCCTGTCGGCCGGCGTGCACACGCTGCCCTTCGCGATCGTCGCGGCTGTGGCCACCCCCGTCGCGGCCGTGGTGGCCCTCCGGGTCGGATCCCGCCTCGTCGTGACGGCCGGTCTGCTGCTCATGGGCGGCGGACTCGTCGTGTCCGCCTACAACTCGTCGGCCGGCACGAGCTACTTCGGCCCGATCATCCTCTCCATGGTGCTGTTGGCCCTCGGCCTTTCCTCGATCACCGCACCCACGGCCGAGGCCGTGATGGGCTCGGTGGCCGACGACCAGCGTGGTGCCGCCGCCGGCGTGAACAACACCACCAGAGAACTGGGTGGCACCCTGGGCGTGGCGGTGTTCGGGTCGGTCTTCGCCTCGTCCTACGCGCCCAGAATCATCGGCGCCTTCCGTCCGTTGCCCATCCCGCCGGGGCCGAAGGCGGAGGCGCACCAGTCGATGGCGGCGGCTCTCGCCGTCGTGGCCCACGCCCCCCACGCGGTGCGCCCGGCACTCGAGTCGGTCGCCTTCTCCGCCTTCCATGGTGGCCTCGAGGTGGCGTGCCTCGTGGGCGCCGCGGTCGCCACGCTGGGCGCACTGGCGGCCTGGAGGCTGTTGCCGGGGCGACCGGCCCCTGCGACCGACGGGCCAACCGAGACGGGCAGGTCAGCGGACGAGTTGGCCCTCGCCCGAGCCTGAGCGCGCGGCCGGCGCCTACGCGAAGACCAACGGGGCATGGCGGACGCCCGCGATGACGGGACTGGGCGTCCGTTCGACCGGTCCCGCGAGAGCCAGCGATTCGAAGCGGTCCAAGAGCTCGGTCAGCACGACGCGCGCCTCGAGGCGGGCGAGGGCGGCCCCGAGACAGAAGTGGGGCCCGAATCCGAAGCTCACGTGGGGGTTGGGGTGGCGATCGATGCGGAGCGCACCGGCGTCGTCGCCGAAGACGGCTTCGTCCCGGTTGGCCGAGGCGTAGACGAGCAGCACCGGGTCGCCGGCCCCGACCGTCTGGCCCCCGATGGTGGTGGGCGCCGTGGCCGTCCGCATGAACGAGATCACCGGAGTGGTCCAGCGCAGGAGCTCCTCGACGGCGGACGGGATGAGCGAGCGGTCGGCAACGAGGGCAGCCCACTGGTCCGGCCGTTCGGCGAGCGCGACCAGGCCGCCGGAGATCAGGTTGCGGGTCGTCTCGTTGCCCGCGACGAGCAACTGGATGAGGAACATGGCCAACTCCGCCTCGCTCAGCTGGTCACCGGCGCCTTCCTCAGACGGCTCCGAGCCCACGTTGGCCAGCACCGACACGAGGTCCTCGGCTGGTGACACGCGCCGCTCCTCGGCCACCCCGACGAGATACCCCCACATCTCGGCCTGCAGCGACGCCCGCTCCTCCTCGGAACGCTCGCTTTCCCCGGGGATCACGGCCTCGGACCATTCGAAGAAGCGGGGCCACTGCGACCCGTCGACCCCGAGCAGCTCGCAGATCACCTGCAACGGGAAGGGGATGGAGAGGGCCGGCACGACGTCGATCGCCTCACCCCTCTCGATGGGGTCGATGAGGGCCTTCGCCTTGGACGTCACTCCGGCCTCCATCAGCCGCACCATCGACGGCTTGAAGCCCGGTTGGACCAGCCGCCGGTAGCGGGTGTGCTGCGGCGGGTCGGTGTGCATCATCGTCGGCGGCGCGTCGTAGGTGACGCCGATCTCGTCGACCAGGATGCCCCGTGCGGAGCAGAACCGCACCGGGTCGGCACCGATGGACGACACCTCGGGATGCGTGGTCACGGCCCAGAAGCCGCCACCCTCCCGGTCGACCCAGCACACGGGCGCGGTTCGACGCAGCTCGGCGTAGATCCCGAAGGGATCGTCGTGCGCGTACAGCGTCGGGTCGGTGAGGCGGCTCGCACCGGCGGTCATCGACGCGGTTCGTCCCCCGCGGCAACCACTAGACGATCAGTCCATTGGGACGTGGATCGCCCTGTGCTTCGAGGAGGGCGTAGTACGCCGCGAGCGTGCTCGGCCCATCGGAGACGGATTCGACCGACCCGTCGGCGGCCAGGTTCAAGAGCGCGCCCTCGATGATGAAGCACACGTCGGTGTCGCCCTGGTTGTCCTCGGGGACGTGGAGCGTGTGGACCGAGTTGGCCGGCTCGTAGAGGTAGGAGCCCGCCGTCACGTAGAAGTCGTACTCGAGGTAGTGCCACCGCCCCGCCGAGGTAAAAGCGTCCACCGAGCCGGTGTGGCGGTGGATCTGGAGCTGCACACCGGGTCGGAAGCGGTTGAGGATGACCCACGTCCCGTGCTGGGGGTCGTAGCGGACCACCTTGAGCAGCACACCCATGCCGGTGTCGGCCCAAGGCGCGTCCACGTCCGCCACGAGGCGGACGGCGTCCTTCGGATGGGCCGGAGTGGTGATCGACATGGGAAGACTCCTTGTTGTCTCTCGGGCTTGTCTCTCGGGGGCGGGCCCGCTCGTTCTGGATCAGGAGGGCACGACCGCGAGCGTATCGAGGTCCAGGGCGGCCTCGAGGGCGGCGGCCGTGCGCAGGACGACCAGGTCGCCGTGCTGGGGTCCGATGAGTTGCAGTCCGATGGGGAGCCCGCCGCTGCTCAGCCCGACCGGGACGCTGGCCGCGGGGGAGCGGGTCATGTTGAAAGGGTAGGTGAACTGGATCCAGTTGGCGGTTGTCTCGCCGTTGACCGAGCTGGTTATCTCCCCGGCGAAAGGGGCCACACCCGAGCAGGTCGGCGTGACCAGGATGCGGGCGGTCCGGAAGAGCTCCACCAGACGCAGGTTCATGAAGTGGAAGCGGTCGAATGCCTTCAGCAGCTGTTCGGCCGTCGTGGACTGAGCGGCCTCGACGAAGTGGCGCAGGACCGGATGGACCTCCTCCCAGCGCGGATGGCCCATGAAGGGACGGAGGGTGCGCAGCGTGGCCGCACCCGTCACGGTGAGGAACTCGGCACCGGGGTCGGCCTCGAAGACCGAGTCCACCACGACGACGTCGGCGCCCAGCGACGCGATCACGGACACGGCGCGCTCGCAGGCGGCGGCGACCTCGGCATCGACGGTGGCGTAGCCGAGGGTGGGTGCGTAGGCGACGCGCACGGGGACGTGCGGGTCGTCGAGCGCGGCCAGCCAGCTGGCCTCTGGGCGGGGCAGCGAGCGCAGGTCGGTCGGGTCGGGGCCGACGGCCACGTCGAGGGCGCGGGTGACGTCGGCGATGCGCCGAGCCATGGGGCCGTTGGTCGAGAGGTCGACCCACCCGGGCGGATTGGGGCCGCCGGCGGGGACCCGGCCGAGGCTCGGCTTCATGCCGGACAGGCCGCAGCAGGCCGAGGGGATCCGGATGGAGCCGCCCCCGTCGGATCCGGTGGCGAGCGGGACCATGCCGGCCGCCAGGGCAGCCGACGCGCCACCCGAGGACCCGCCCGGTCCCCGGGACGTGTCGAAGGGGTTCAGGGAAGGGCCGAAGATCGCGTTGGTCGTGTTTCCCATCCAACCGAACTCGGGGGTGTTGGTCTTGCCGACGACGACGCAGCCGGCCGCCCGCAGGCGGGCGACGAAGGGATCGTCGTAGGTTGCGGGCGGATCGTCCGCGTGGAGCGCCGATCCGTAGGTGGTGCGGTAGCCGATCGCGTGCTGGAGGTCCTTGACGCCGAGGGGGATCCCGGCCAGTGGCCCCGGGTCGCCGCCGCCGGCGATCTGTTCGTCGACCCCGGCGGCGGCGTGGAGCGCCCGCTCGGCGTCGACGGCCACGAAGGCGTTGTAGAGCGGATTGAGCCTTTCGATCCGCTCCAACGCCGCTTCTGTCAATTCCCGGGCGCCCACCTCCTTGGCCCGAACGGACCGGGCGAGGTCGGCGAGCGGGGTGGTACGGAAGTCGATCTCGGCCATCTTCCCCGCCGCTGCTATCCGGCCGACGGGGCGAGACCGGCGACCGCCTCGGCGAGGTCGATCCCGACTGGGATGACCATCGGCGCGGGGATGGTCACACCGTGGTCGACGTAGCGCTGCACGTGAGCCCGGCACTCGGCCGCCGAGCCGTGCACCACGAGCTGGTCGACCACTTCGTCGGGGATGGCCTCGAGGGCCGCCTTGCGGTCGCCCGCGGACCACGCGTCCCACATGGGCTGCAGGGCCGGGCCTCGGCCCAGCCAGCGGTGGAACTCCGCGTACGCTTCGACATTGAGATAGGCGGTGATCATGCGTCGCCCGATCGCCCGGGCCACGCCCGCGTCCTCGGTGACGATGACGAAGATGCGGGCGACAATCTCCCGGTGGGACCCCTCGGCCGCCTTCTGGACTTCTGCCACCGATGTGGACACGTCCTCGGCGCTGAGCCAGTTGAGGATGGCTCCGTCGGCGTGCCGGCCGGCCAGGTGCAGCATGCCGGGACGCAAGGCGGCCAGGTAGATGGGCGGCAGCTGCTCGGGGATCCGAGCCAGGCGGAAGCCCCGCACGCTGAAGGTCCCGAAATCCTCCGTCACCTTCTCACCGCTGAAGGCCAGGCGCAGGAAGCGCAGGGTGTCCCGGACGCGGCGGTATTGGTTCTCGAACGCCAGGCCGTTCCAGTTGGACACGATCACCTCGGACGACGCACCGAGACCACAGGCAAAGCGACCGGGCGCGGCGTCGGCCAGGGCGGCCAGGCTCTGGGCCAGGAGGGCCGGACCCCGGGTGTAGGCGGGGGTGATGGCGACGCCGAGACGCAGCTCCGGTTCCCACGCCGCGGCCAGGGCGAGCGGCGTGAACCCGTCCGCACCGTCGACCTCGGCGGACCACAGGTCGGTGTACCCCAGCTCGCGGAGGCGGGCGAACCACTCGCGGTGCGCGTGCAGCGGGATCCCGTCGAAGGGGACCGTGATGCCCGACCTGGCCGGCCGGGCGCCGGGGGCGGACGTGGGCCCGGAGGTGGCGGCGGCGCTCATGCGTCGAGGCGCTCGTCGGAGTCGGTCGCGCCGCCGGTCGCGCCGTCGGCATCCTGGGCGAACTCGGCGTCGTCGAAGACGAGGGCGAGTTCGGTCTTCTCCTCGGCGGCGTCGTGGGACGGCACCCCAACGCCCCACCGTGCCATGCCCTCCTCCATGCGTCGGATCACCGTCTCGATGACCTCCACCCGCCCGTTGCGCTTGTTCTCCGACGAGATGACGTCCCACGGCGCGAGCGGGCCGTTCGTCAAGCGCAACATGTCGGAGACGGCGGCGTCGTACTCCGCCCTCCTCTCACGATTGCGCCAGTCCTCCTCCGTCAACTTCCAGGACTTGAGGGGATCGTCGCGGCGCCGGACGAAGCGGCGGAGTTGCTCCTCGTGCGACATGTGCATCCAGAGCTTGATCACGATCATGCCCTCCTCGGCCAGCGTGTGCTCGAAGTCGGCGATCTCCTGATAGGCGCGGCGCCACTGCACCTCGGTGGCCAGGTTCTCGACGCGCTCGACCAGGACCCGCCCGTACCAGCTGCGGTCGAAGATGGTCATGCCGCCCCATCCGGGGAGAGGCGGCCAGAACCGCCACAGGAAGTGGTGGCGCAGTTCGTCGGGGGTTGGCGCGGCAAAGGGTGCGACGTGGACGTGGCGAGGGTCGAGCGGCTCGACGAGCCGCTTGATCGCACCGCCCTTGCCCGCGGCGTCCCAGCCCTCGAACACGATGCACACCGGAGGCCCGAGCCGGCCCTCGTTGAGCTGCCCGCCGTTGATCAACCGGAGGTGCAGCAGGCGCCGTTGCGCCCGGCCGAGGCGCTTGCTCTCCTCGTCCTTGGACAGTTTGCGCGAGAGGTCGGAGTCCTCCAGCTTCGGGTAGTCCCGGGACCGGACCGGGTGGGCGGCCCCGTTGTCGTCGTCACGGCGGCCGCGTCGAGGCCCGTCGTGATGCTGGATGCTCACGTTGCCTGTTGTAGCCGATCCACCGTGGCCGCGCCGACACCAGCGGAAGGGGGTCCGACTTGCGCCGACCCGGGCGGGGCGGTCCCGACGGCCTCCACCACGCGGCGCACGAGGGCCGGGTCGCCGGCGATGACCAGCAATTCCTGGTTGGAAAGGTGGCTCACCCGGCCGACTTTGCGGCCGGACGGGTCGAAGATGCCGATGCGGGCACCGACGTATCGAGCCGAGTCGAAGGAGAGCGTGGCCACCTCGCGGCTCACCGCAGCGCCGCGCGGTGCGTGTCGGGCGGCGCACATCGCCTCGAGCTCGGCCAGTTCGAGCCAGGACTCGTCGTTGTAGGACAGGACCAACAGGTCACAGTCCACGCTTTGGACCACCGCGGCCAGGGCGGCGGGCATGGTCCGCTTCGAGTTGAACGCCGAGTGGGTGGAGGCGTCCCGGGCGTCCACCCGCTTGCGGGCCACGCCATAGGCCTCGGGCGCGTCCCAAGCCACCAAGGTCTCCCAGACGTGGTAGTTGGTGAAGTACCGGTGCTGGTTGTACGGCGGGTCGAGGTACGCCAGGTCGAAGTGGCCCAGCATGGGCGCGAGTTCGACCGCGTCGCCCCGGACGGCCCGGCCCGGCCCGGCGAGGAGCGCCGGCACCCGTAGCTCGAGCGGGTTGAACGACCGGGGGGCCCACTGCTTCACGTAGGCCATCTGGACGCCGGTCGTCGAATCGACCCGGTCCGCGGCCTCGATGAGGCTCGTGAGCAGCAGGGGGAACAGGGGTGACCCCGCATACTCCGATTCGATGGTGTCCCGCACGGCATCGATCCGAGCGGCGTTGTGCGATTGGAAGAACCGGGCCTGACGGCTGAACGTCTCGTGGACGTAGCCCGGAACACCGGGGATCGCATTGAGGTGGGCGACGGCCCGCCGGAGCGCCTCGATGTCGATGGCGTCGGCGTCCGCCTCGACGTAGGTGCGGGCGAAGGCGTGGGCGTAGCGAGCGCTGTCTGCCGCGGTGACGTGCACGCCCTGGGACTTGAAGGCCTGGGCGACGCGGGTGGTACCGGTGAAGAGGTCGAGCGCCGTCCGGGCACCCGAGGCCTCGCAGATCTGCGCCAGGATGGGGACGAGGCGGCGTTTGGAGCCCAGGTACTTGATCACGGAGCGCTCACCGGCCCACCCTACGATGGGTCGTCATGGCGCCCGGGGACCGTGTGGAGCCTCCCTCGACCGGCCGGCCCTCGCACTGGGTGCGCTGGCACCGGCCCTACGACGACCCCCGATCGAACCTCTCCTTGCGGTTGCGGACCGTGCAATCCATGGTGCGCGGCGTCCTCGACGGGGTGCCGGCGTCCCACGAGGGTCCCATCCGGGTGGTCAGCCTGTGCGCCGGACAGGGGCGAGACGTGATCGACGTCGTGTCCACCCACCCTCGAGGTCCGGAGGTCTCGGCGCTGCTGGTCGAGCTCGACCCGGCCCTGGTGTCCTTCGCCCGGCACCGGGCTGCGACGTCCGCCGTGGCCGACCGGGTCCGCATCGTCGAGGGCGACGCGTCGCTCTCCCGCTGGTACGCGGACGCCGTCCCCGCTGATCTGGTGCTCGTGTGCGGCGTCTTCGGGAACATCAGCGGCGCCGACATCACCGCCACCATCGAGGCCATGCGGGAGTTCTGCCGGCCCGGTGGCCACCTCGTCTGGACCCGGCACCGTCGCCCCCCTGATGCCACCCCGGCCATCAGGGCCCATCTCGTGGCCGCCGGGTTCACCGAGGTGGCCTTCGTGGCCCCCGAGGACACCGTGATGACCGTCGGGCACCACCGGTTCGACGGGGAGACGAGACCGTTCGACCCCGACCGGGTGCTCTTCGACTTCGTCGGCGACGGATTCGCCCCGGCGTGACGGCGGACCACCACGAACGCCGGGTGGGACCGAGCCGGTGACCCCCGACGGACAAGGCGAGGGACCTGCGGCGGGGGAGACCCCGCCCCGGTTCCGCACGCCGATCACCCCCGGGGAGCCACACGTTTCCACCCGGCCTGGACAAGACGGTGCAGGTCGGCCGGCATCCGCTGCACCCCGTCGAGCTCGTGTCCATGGGGTGGCGGACGGCCCGGCTCGAGCCGGCCCGGGTGCTCGTCCCGGCGCTGGTGATCTTCTTCGTCGATGCGTTCGGGGGAACCTTCTTCACCGAGATCTCCACCGACCGCATGGGTCTGGTCTCGCTGGTGGCGGTGGCGGTCTTCGGCGTGTCCACCTTGGGACTCACCTTCTACAGCGGCTTGCTCGAGCGCCTGGTGGGCGCCGTCGAGCGCGACCAGGCCCCTCAGCCCGTGTCGCAAGTCCTGCGCACGCTGCCGTGGTTCCGCCTTCTGCTGGCCGAGGTCGTCCTGGTCGTGGCCGACGGCTTCGCCGGCGCGTTGCTGGCCTTCCCGGGGCTGATCATCGACACGCTGTGCGCCCTCGTCGGCCCACTGATCAACCTGCTCGACTGCTCGCTCCGTGAGGCGTTCGGGCGCTCGGTGCGCCTGGTGTGGCCGCACTTCATGATCGTCTTCGTGATGATCACGCTGCCGTTGGCAATCGAGCACGAGGTCCTCGTCCTGATCAAGGATCTCGTGCCCCACGAGCAGGTGCTTCTGGTCTTCGTGACCAACTTCGTCTTGGGCTTCACCATCGGGGTGGCTCTCGGGCTCATCGAGGTGTCGCTGGCCGAGCGGCTCGTCGAGCGGGGCACACGGCCCTGGGCCGGGCCTGCGGGTGGAGGACGGGGAGCTGCCGGGTTCGTCGGGGCTCTGATCCCTCACGGGATGCTCCGCCTGGGGCGATGGCCGGTGCACAATGGGAGTCGACAGAAGGGGTGACCATGGAGGAAACGATCCACGGCACGACGATGCCCGTCATCGAGCTCTCGCTCCAAACGGGCGAGTCCATCGTCTCGGAGGCCGGAGAGTTCAGCTGGATGTCCGATGCCGTCCAGATGCAGACCAACACCGGCGGTGGCATGGGCGGCAAGGGGATCATGGGCGCCGTCAAGCGCGCCGTGAGCGGGGCCTCCTTCATGATGACGACCTACACCGCCCAGGGCGGACCCGGCTCCATCGCCTTCGCCTCGAAGTTCCCGGGCCACATCCTGCCGATCGACGTGGCGCCCGGCAACGAGTTCATGGTGCACCGCCACGGTTTCATGGCCGCCACGCCCGGGATCGAGCTCTCCATGGGCTTCCAGCAGTCGTTCCGCGGCGGGATCTTCGGTGGCGAGGGCTTCATCCTGCAGAAGATCGGCGGACAGGGCCGCGCCTTCGTCGACCTCTCGGGCGAGGTGATCATCTACGACCTGGCGGCCGGGCAGACGATGCGCGTCCACCCCGGGCATGCCGGCCTGTTCCAGGCCTCGGTGACCTTCTCCGTGCAGAAGGTGCCGGGACTGGCCAACCGCTACATGGGAGCCGACGGGCACCACTTCGCCGTGCTGACGGGCCCCGGTCGGATCTGGCTGCAGTCGATGCCGTTGCCGATCCTCGCCGGCGCCATCGGCGAGTACCTGCCCGACCGCGACGACCATCACGCGGCGGAAGGCGCCGCGGTGGGCATCGGCGCCACCAAGGTGCTGGGCGACCTGTTCAAGTAGCGATCAGGTCACGGGGGCGGATCGGGCTGGTTCCACTCGATCCAGCCCGCGCCCGAGCGCCCGTCGTCGGTGCGGCAGACCGCCATCGCCCTCGGGAAACGGCTCGTCCGGCCGTCGTCGTTGCGAAGGAGCACCGGCCCGAAGGCCACGGGGGTGACCTCGATCCCGATGTCGTGGGCCGGTGCGGCGGCGACGTCGACGCGGGCGCCGCGCGGGAAGCCGTGCTCGCCCACGTCGTCGACCACCGACAGGGCGGTGACGGGATGCACCGCACCGGGCGTCTGCACGTACCCGAAGAACGCCGGCATGCCCGGGATGCGGATGTCGGCCAGGTGGATCCTGGTCCCGTCGTCGAGGCGCATCGAGCACCAGCACCATCCGAAGGCCCACCAGTCCCGCACGCCCCACGAGTGATCCCGCTGTCCCTGTCCGTTGACGGTGAACATCTCGCCGCCGACGGTCACGGTGCCGGTCACCAGGCAGGGAATCTCGTAGCGCGTCGTGGCGACGTAGTGGTAAGGGACGCCGTCGGTGGCCCAGGTGAGGTCGACCTCGAGATCGGTGGGCTGCCCCGAGGCCTCGCCGCGTCGGTAGACCTCCTCGGGTCGCCCGATGCCCGCGGCGCGCACCCGGGCGGCGAGACGGAACTCCTCGAGGGGGCGATGCAGGTCGATCTCGACCCGGCCCAAGGGATCCGACTGGGAGACGAGGCCGTCTTGAGGTGGGACCGGTGCGTGATAGTCCACCGAGCAGACACCGGGGCGGTCGGGCCAGACGATCCAGGTCGTCCACCACGCCACCTGGCGGTTGGGGTAGAGGCCGAGGCGGAGCCAGCCGCCCAGGGACCCGTCGGCCTGCACGAAGTCGCAGTAGTACGACTCGTTCCACAGCTCCTCGGCGTCGGGGGCGTGGCGCCCCTCGTCGGAGGGCAGAACGGTGTGGGCCGCCGTCACCGACGAGGTCCCGGATGCATGGCGGAGGCACCCGGAGGACCGGGAACCTCGACGACGGGATCGTCGCGGTCGTCGAACTCCGTGCGGAGGGCCCTCGACATCACCGCGTGCTGGAAGTACAGCGTCGTGATGTACGTGAGCTCGAGGATGGCCACCTCGTCGAGATGGCGCGCCAATTCGGCGAAGAGCCCCTCGGGGACGCGCCCGTGGTCGTAGACGAGGCAGTCGGTGTAGGCCAGCACCGCCCGCTGGGCGGCGCCGTAGGTACCCTCGGGTGCGACGCTCCAGGCGGGAATGTGGGCGATCTGCTCCTCGGGCATGCCGAGCTCCCGCATGGACTTGGCGTGTTGGCTGAAGACGAACTGGCTCCCGGCGGCCCAGCCGGCGCGTATCTGGCCGAGCTCGCGCAGCTGGGGGTCGAGGATCCGGGTCGGGGACTGGTAGAGGCCGAAACCCTTGACGCAGTGGTCCAGGATGTCGGGGCTCAGGGCGAACACGGTCCACCAGTCGCCCGTCGTCCCGTCCCAGCGGCCGGGCTCGGCGACGGGGTCACGGCCCTCGAAGAGCCATTCGTACATGGTGGTCACGATGGGCGCGGTGGCTTCGTCCTTGGGGACCTGGCGGAGTCGGGGCATCGAGTCGGGTCGGTGCCGCGGCTCAGACCGGCGTCGGCTCGGTCGGGAGCTCGGGTTCGGCGGCGAGGTTGGCGTCGACGGACCGGGCCGGGGTGTGCGAGACGTCGGTGAGGTTGAACGCGCGCATCCAGCAGGCGAACTCGAGCAGGATGCCGTCCGGATCCTGGAAGTAGATGCTGCGGACGTAGACGCCCGAGTGCATGGTGTCGCTGATGCCCCACTCGGAGTCGTCGTGGTTGGCGATCTCGGTGCAGTCGATGCCGGCGGCGACGAGGCGGTCGCGGTACTCCTCGACCTTCTCGGGCGCCACGTCGAAGGCGACGTGGTTCATGGAGCCGACGGCGCTGGTGAGGTCCCCCTGGTCCGGCCGCGCCGCGGGCGCGCTGATGCCAGGCACCCCGTCGGGTGCGTCGGGGAACCAGAAAAAGGCGAGGCAGTCGCCTCCGCCGCAGTCGAAGAAGAAGTGCTGGCCCATGCCCGCGGGCAGTTCGATGGTCTTGACGAGGGGCATTCCGAGGACATTGGTGTAGAAGTCCACCGTCCGCTCCATGTCGCGGCAGACGAGGGCGAGGTGGTTGATGCCCCGCAACTCGAACCCGCCGGTGCTGCTCGTCATCGGCTTGCCCTCCTCGGCGCCACTGGGGGTCGCCCTCCTCGCGGTCACGCGCCGACCAGGATAGGCCGCGATCGGGGCACGGACTCAGGTGGCGGCGATCCCCACCATGGGTGCGTTCAAGCGGTGGCCACCCATCGAGCCCAAGAAGGGAGCGTCGCCGAAGGTGAAGATGCCGCCGTCGGCCCCCTGCAGCCAGTACCCGAAGCCGTCCGTGGTCGCGGCCATCCCGACCGCCGGCGCGTTGAGGGGCTGGCCGTACATGGACCCGTACGGTGCAGCATCGCCGAAGTCGGCCACGTTGCCGTTCGCGCTGACCAACCAGTACCCGCGGGAACTGTGCGTTCCGGACATCCCGGTGATGCGGTACCCGCCCGGCGCGAACGCGGGCTGGCCCCAGGAGCTGGCGTTGCCGTAGTGGAAGACCTGGCCGTTGGCGTCGGCCAGCCAGTAGCCGCCGCCGAGGTAGGACGGTGCTGCCGCCGTGACCGGGTAGGCGAGGGTCTCGCCGCCGGTCGACCCGAGGAAGGGGGCGTCGCCGAAGGCGAACACCCCACCGTCGCTGGCCACCAGCCAGTAGCCGTGGCCGGTGATGGTGGGGATCATGCCGATGATCGGTTTGTTGAGCACCATTGCCCCCGTCGAGCCGTGGAAGCCGGCGTCACCGTAGGCGAAGACGCCGCCGTCGCTCGCCACCAGCCAATAGCCGCGGTGGTCGGGAGTCGGGGCGAGGCCGACGACGGGCTTGTTGAGCTTCATCGACCCGGTCGATCCGTAGAAGCCCGCCCCGCCGAACGTGAAGACGCCCCCGTCCGCGGCGACCTGCCAGTAGCCCGGCGCGGGCTGGGGCGACGACTGGCAGGTCGGACTGGCGGCGGGCACGGTGCCGCCGGCCGCATCGGGGGCCAGCGACGGGATGCCACCGGGTGTGGAGAACGAAAGATCGGCCAGGTACATGGGCCGGATGCCGCACGAGATGTAGCCGATCGTGTTCCCCTGCCACGCGGCCAACGCCATGACGACCTGGCCCGAGGGCAAGGTGTACACGTCGGGGCCTCCTGGGCCCGACATGCCCGCCGAGGTGGTGAGGAGCGGGTTCGCGTCGGTCGCATCCGTACAGGGTCCGGCGGGACCCGCGCACGTCGCCCACCCGATGGCATAGGTGGACGCCCCTTCGTCGCTCCCCGAGTAGAAGAGGTAGTAGGTACCGCTACCCCCAGGGGCCGGACGGTAGTACATGTCCGGACCCTCCACGATCCCGCTCTGCCACGGCTCGCCGGAGGTCAGGAGCTGGTTCGGCGTGGTTCCGTCCGGAGGCATCAGGTCCGAATTGAGCGGCAGGGACCAGAGGGACGTTTGACCCAGTCCGACGTTGTTCCCGTCGCTCTTCCAGAACAGCCAGGATCTCCCCGACGTTGGGTCGGTGAAGATGTCGGGGTCGATGCTCCCGCCGTAGTCCCCGTTGTCGATGGTGCCGCCGGTGTCCTTGCCGTTCTGGCACACCGCGGGTACCGACGACGGGTCGGTGTAGGGGCCGAGCGGGCTGGTGACAGGAGCGGTGGCGATCCCGATGCACTGGTCCCCCGTGGATGCCTCCGTCGCCGCGTAGTACATGACGAATTCGTTGCTCGCGCTGTCGTAGGCCACCGAGGGTGCCCAGGTGTCGCCGAGCTGGGCCCACGAGCCGAGATGTCCCTTCGGCATGGCGTCGGAGCCGAGGGGGGTCCAGCTGACGCCGTTCGTCGAGAGTGACTCCTGGATGTTGATGCCCTCGCCGGGTGCGGCGAAGGTCTGGGTGGCAAACGCGTAGTAGACGCCGTTCCAGTGCAGGACACTCGGGTCCGGGAAGTCGCCGGGATGGACCGGTGCCCAGTTGCCGCCCGAAGCCGCCGCGGGCGCGGCGACGACGCCAGCGGTCGCTGCGACCGCGACGACGCTCAGGAGTCCGGTGAGGATCTTCGTCAGGACGGACATCGAGGTCCGGCAACCCGCCACGGCATGTCGTCGAAGATATCGTCTGGGTGACGTCCGCCCGGGGCACATTTCGTTACGGTCGTGTTTCTTGCGCACCGATGGGCGCCCGCTCTTTCATGCGAGTCAGGGATGGCAGCGGACGGCAACCGGCGTAGGCTACACGCGAGATGCGCTTCGCCGGCGCCGGTTCCACGCTCTTGGGCGCGACGGCCGAGTGCTTGGTCCGGAGGACCCCGTCGGGACGGGGCGGTACGATGCGGCCAATGTCGATGGAGCCCGCCGGCTTGCCCGTTGAGGACACTGGTGCAGGAGCCGGAGCAGCTGGCTCGAGGCCGGGCGGGGCGGACGCCGCCTTCGACCTGAGCATGGCGGTGTCCCAGCTGGCATCGAACAGCACGGACCTCCGGATCATGCTCAAGCTGTTGGTGGCCGAGCTGGCGGGCGTCCTCGGGGACCGCATCGTGATCGAGCGTGCGGGACGTCTCCGTAAGTCCGACGAGATCAAGTCGGTCCGGATCACCCTCGGCGACGACACGCTCGAGGCCGTGGTCGAGGGTGCGTCGGTCCGCTGCAGCATCGGGCACTCGTCGGGGGGCATCCGGATCCGCAGCGAACAGGTGGGCATGGACACGTGGCTCACCCGGCTCCTCACCACGCTGCAATCGGAGGCCGCGCACAGCGAGCAGACCCGTCTCGCGCTCGAGAACATCTTGATCGGAGGGCCATCGTGACCGACCAACTGCCGGACGCCGGGCCGGCGCCCGAGGGCGAGGCCCCGCACGACCTCCCGAAGGATGCCACCCACCGGTTGGAGGAGCTGGAGCACGGCCTCTTCACGAGTGACCTCTCGGTGAACGAGTTCCTGCTGGTCAAGGAGGCGGGCTTCCACCCCCTCGGGTTCGTGATGGGCTCGTCGATCTACCACATCGGCATCCAGACCCGGAAATGGGGCGAGAGCCAGGAGCTGGCCAAGCTCACCGAGGCGATGTACACGGCGCGGGAGCTGGCCATGAACCGGATGGAGGAGGAGGCCGAAGAGCTCGGTGCCGACGGCGTCGTCGGCGTGCGCCTCGACGTCAACTACTACGAATGGGGCAACGACTCGGCCGAGTTCATCGCCTTCGGCACCGCGGTCAAGGCCGAGGACGGAACGTCGTATCGCAACGCCCTCGGCAAGCCCTTCACCTCGGACCTCTCCGGCCAGGACTTCTGGACGCTCATGCAGACGGGTCACGTCCCACAGGCGCTCGTCATGGGCACCTGTGTCTTCCACATCGCCCACCGCAAGCTCACGCAGGCGCTCGGATCCATGGGACAGAACGTGGAGCTGCCCAACTTCACCCAAGCGTTGTACGAAGCCCGCGAACTGGCCATGACCCGGATGCAGGACGAGGCCGGCCGGTTGAACGCCAGCGGCATCGTGGGCGTGCGACTGGAGGAGAAGTCGCACCAGTGGGGATCGCACACGATCGAATTCCTGGCGCTCGGTACCGCGGTGACCAAAGGCAGCGGCGAGTTCACTCTGCCCAAGCCCACCACCATCATCTCCCTGGACAACTGATGAGCGAGGGTGCGGGCCGCGACCTCCCCGAGGCGGCCGTCCGCCGCCTCGAATCGAGCGCGTTCTCCTCGGGCCTGACCGTGCCGGACTTCGCCGCCTGCCTCGACCTCGGGCTCGCACCGGTGGCACTCGTGCAGGGCTTCTGCGTCATGCAGTGGGGCTGGTACGGACCGGGTTCGGGTTTCATGCGCGGCATGTCGCCTTATGCCTACGGCCAACAGAGCCCCGGTGCGTACTCGGAGATCTACCGCTGTCCGCACGGCTTCGTCTCCAACGAGCACCGGATGTGGGGCCAGAACCTCGAACAGCCCTGGGTCGAGGAGGCCTGGGCGCAGGGTTACGGATCCGCGTACAGCCGCATGCTCGAAGAGGCCGGGTCCCACGGCGCCCACGGAGTCATCGGCGTCGTAGACAGGGTTTCCAACGTCGCGGACACCGGCACGACCGAGTTCCACTTCCTCGGCACCGCCGTCACCGTCGAGGGTGGCCCCCCGCCGGCGGGCGGAGTGCCGTGGACCACCTACCTGGCAGGGCAACGGCTGACCAAGTCGATCGAGGCGGGGTTCATGCCGGTCGCGGTGGTGGCCTCTCTGGCCTCGGTCCGGGTGTGGGCGTACTGCATGACCGAGTACTACATGGAGGGCAGGATGGGTTGGGGGGGCCAGTCGCAACCGGCGCTGGTGGAGCAGGTCAGCAAGGCCCACATGGCGGTGCGCCAGCTGGCCCGCAAGCACGTGCGCCAGCAGCTGTCCGGCGACGAGCTCCACGGGGCGATGATCGACGTCGTGACCAAGGAGCTCTCCCAGGGAGACGAAGTCATCGACTGCACGCTGCGGGGCAACCGGGTCAGGCGCTTCAAGGAGTTCGACCCGGTGCCGCTCCCGAGGCCGACGGTGCGGCTCGCATGACGGCGCGGACAACGCCCGCTGCCACCCCCGACGTCCGCGCCGAGATGCTCCGTGGCGCCCAGGTCCTCGCCACGGCGGCCCCTCCCTCCAAAGAACGGGGGATCACCTCCGATCTCTCGGTGGACGAGGCACTGCTCTTGCATGCCGCCGGGTGGGAGCCTCTCGACCTCGTCTGCGGAGTGGCCGTGGTGTCGGTCCCCGTCGGAGTATGGAACTGGGGGAGCGGCTCGATCTCGCTCGCGTCGGACGCGCACGACGCCGCCGTCGACCAGGCGGCGCGGGCGCTCCGCAGCGAGTGCGGGAAGGTGCACGGTCACGGCGTGGTCGGCGTGCGCTTCGAGGTGGCGGTGCGGACCTACCACATCGGCGTCGAGCTCGTGGGGACGGCGGTCCGCCCCATCGACGGCCAGGACGCCCGCGGTGCCGACGCCGCCCTGGCCATGCCCTTCGTGTCGGACCTCTCTGCCCGCGACTTCACGCTGCTCCAACGTGCCGGCTGGGAGCCCGTCGGCCTCGCCTTCGGCGCCAGCTTCGTGTACGCCCCGCGGCGCACCGCCGGCACCGCGATGAAACAGAAGACGCAGAACGTCGAGCTGACCAACTACACGGAGGCCATGTACGCCGCGCGTGAGTCGGCCATGGAGAAGATGCAGCGCTCGGCGCTGTCGGCCGGGGGCCAGGGGGTGGTCGAGGTCAAGGTCACGGAGGGACCGATGAGCTTCGCCCGCCACGCCGTCGGGTTCACCGCGTGGGGGACGGCCGTCCGCTTGCTGGCCGAATCGCACCAGTTCGTGCAGCCCGAGGTCGTCCTCCCGCTCGACGACGCGGTCGTCACCTTCGAGGCCGCGAGCATGCGTGGCGCCGGCGCCGGCGCCGGGGCCAGCGGGGGCCGGGGTCGGCGGCGATGAGCGCCGCCGAACGGGACTGGAACGCGTGGGCCCGGGCCTTCGAGGCGGTCAACGGGCCCGACGACTTCGCCGCCCTGTTCGCGCCCGGTGGCGAGTTCTGCGACCCGGTCACGTCGTGGACCACCGACGTGCGCAAGGTCGCCCGCGACACCGACGCCATCTTCCCCGACTGGTCGCAACGGGTGGACCGGATCAGGGGTGGGACGGATTGGGCGGTGTTCGAGTGGACCGGCACCGGCACGTTCACGATGGGCGACGGCCCGGGCATCCCGATCACCATGAAGGGGGCGACGGTGATCGACGTGGACCCCGACGGGAAGGTCACCTCGTGGCGCGACTATCTCGACACCAACGAGCCGACACAGCAGATCCAGGCCGGCCTCGAGGCCGGCGGCAACCCCTGAGGGTCGAGGGCCACAAGCTTCAGGCCTGCTCGGCCACCGCCTTCACGTGGGCCAGGCGGGCGTCACGGGCCTCGTCGTACTCCTCGGCCGCCTTCTCGTCGTCGGCCATCTCGGCGTCGATGTCCGTGTCGGCGAAGCCGATCACGCCCATCTCCTCAAAGGCCGCACGCAACTTCGGACCCCAGAGACCGATGTCTCGCAGGATCGGCACGATGCGCATGAACAAAAAACTGCGGAACACCCGCAGCGTCTCGCTGTTCTCCACGTAGGTGCCGATCTCGTCGGGCAGGTCGAGGCGCTCCCAGATCTCCTCGCCGAGGAAGCGGTCGCGCATCAGGTAGCAGGCCTCGATGCAGAACGCCTCGCGATCGTCCCGCTCGGCCTGGGTGAGCTGCGGGTAGTAGTCGCGCAGCGCGAGCCGCCCGAACATCACGTGGCGGGCCTCGTCCTGCATGACGTAGGCGTTCAGGGCCTTCGCCAGCGGTTCTTGGGCGTTGTTGCGGATCACGCCGAAGGCCGCCAGCGCCAGCCCCTCGATGAGCACCTGCATGCCGAGATACGTCATGTCCCACCGGCTGTCGGCGATGACGTCGTCGAGCAGTGCCTTCAGGTACTTGTTGAGCGGGTACACCAGCTGGACCTTCTCGTGCAGGTACCGGCTGTAGACCTCGACGTGGCGCGCTTCGTCGATCACCTGAGTGGCGGCGTAGAACTTGGAGTCGATGTCAGGCACCGTCTGGACGATCTTGGCCGTGCAGATGAGGGCACCCTGCTCACCGTGCATGAACTGGCTGAAGCGCCAGGCCTCGACGTGACGCCTCAGCTCAGCCTTGCGCTCGTCGGACATCTTCTCCCACCACTCGGTGCCGAAGAGCGGGTTCATCTCTGCGGGCATTCCAACCGGGTCGCTCAGGTCGACCTCTTGGCTCCAGTCCAACCGGTCGCTGCCGATCCACTGGCGCCGAGTCCCCTTGTCATAGAGCCGCAGCAGCTGGTCCCGACCGCCGGTGTAATTGAAGTCGAACATCGTGGTCGCCGGCGACTCGATGCCCCACTTCGGCTCGAAGGCGAGATCCGAATCGGTAATCGACGGGCTGGTGGTCACGGGCCCCCCTTGGGTCATGTCCGGTGCAGCTGTGGCGAGTTCCGCCCCGCCGCGACGCTACCTCCCGCGGTGGCGCGGCGTCATGCGCCGAGGCCGCTCCGTCGGACCACCGGGCCCGTACCGGGAGGACCGGGAGGCGCCGCCTCCCAGCGCCGGAGTCAGCGAAAGTCGAACGCGACCTTGATGGCGCCGCTCGCTTCCTGGTTCGCCAGCACCGTGAATGCGTCGCGCCACTGCTCGAGGCGGAAGGTGTGGGTGAGCATCCCGGTCAGGTCGATCCGGCCCTCCTCGGCCAGGCGCAGGTAGTGCGCGATGCCGTGCATACGTCGGCCGTCCACCTCTTCGACCCCGAAGGCGTTGGACCCCACCCAGGAGATCTCCTTGAAGTAGAGCGGGGACCACTCCCAGCGTTCCGGCGCGTTCACGCCGGCCTTGACCATCGTGCCGCGGGTCTTGAGCAGCCGGACGCCGACCTCGGAGGTCTGCGCCGTCCCCACCGTGTCGTAGACGACGTCGAAGCCGCCAGGATGCGCCATCGGCAGCGCATCGCCGCCAACCTTCTGGAGGACTCCGCCCGACCACGCTGAAGCCTCTTCGAGGAGCTGCTCGACCGGGAAGGGGTGGACGGCAGTCGCGCCGAGCCGACGCGCCAGGGCCGCCTGCGCCGGGAACCGCGCGACGACCATGACCTCGACGTCGGGGTAGAGCGCGCGGACGATCGCCGCGGCGCAGCTCCCCAGGGCGCCCCCGCCGTAGACGAGCACCTTCCCGCCCGCCGGCGGCGGGTGCCGCGTGACCGAGTGCAGCGACACGGCGAAGGGGTCCCCGATGACGGCCACCTCGTCGCTGAGGTTCTCGGGCACCGGGATCAACATCGATTCGTGCGCCGGCAGGTATTCGGCGAAGCCCCCCGGCGCATCCCTCGACGTCCCCGTGTGGATGCCGGGTGCGATCGGTCCCTCGGCGAAGTGCCAGCACAGGCTGTAGTCGCCCGCTTGGCACGATGCGCAAGGCGGGTCGATGCCCCGCGGACCACAAGAGAGCCACGGGTTGAGCACCACACGCTGGCCCACCTCGAGCGTGGTCACCGCGGGGCCGACCTCGACGACGTCGGCCACGACCTCGTGGCCGAACACGGTCGGCAAGGAGAAGTATCCGCTCATCGGGCTGTCTTCGAAGCCGCCCCCGAAGTCCATGAAGACCGTCTTGGCGTCGGATCCGCAGATGCCGGTCAGCCGTGTCTTGGCCACGGCCCAGTCCTCGCGGATCACCGTGGGCCGTTCCAGATCCTCGAGACGCATGGGCGTGCGCGAGAGCCCCACCATGAGGTGATTGGACCCTTCGGGCGGGACCCACGACTCGGGACGGACGCCATAGAGAAGACCTTGCATGGTGACGCTCCTAATGGACGAGGTCGGCGGGGACGATGCGGACGGCGGTCAGGGCGGAGACGACGCCGCTGCTGTTGGAATTGGTGGCGTTGAGGATCAGCCCCAGGGCGATCAGCACCAACCAGCCGAAGCCGACAATGATGCCGGCGATGGCGAGTCCGTCACCGCGCTGCATCCCGTTGGACCGTTTGATCTGGGAGTGGGCGACGAAGCCGAGGATGATGCCGGGGAAGACGGGCAGAAAGAACAGGCCGGCACACGAGCAGATCAACGAGGCAACGGCCAGTCCGTTCGTCTTCGGGGCGGCCGCCGTGCCGGAGCCAGCGGGCGGGTACCGCCCGTAGCCTGCAGGCGCCGGCCCGGGGTACGCCGGTGTCGAGGGCTGCGTCGCCGACATCCCGGCTGGTCCGGCGTCGGGCGGCCCCGTCCACAACTCGGGCGGGTACCACTTGCCGTCAGAGGCCAACCACCATCCAGGACCCTGTGCGGTGTCGCTCATGCCGTGACCGTTCCGTATGCGCGAAGTGCGGCGTCTTCGAGCATACGGGGCAGGCATGTCGGCTGCCGGGGCTCATCCGACGTACGGGCAGTGCCGGCACCCCGATTCGCAGCAGAACCCGCGGCCGGCGAGATATCTGGCCGTCAGCACGGCCAATCCCGAGCACGGGTCCAGATAGGTGTCGGCCCCGGCGCGGAGGGCCTCGTCATGCGCCCGGATGATCTGTGGGTAAGCGGGATCGCTTGCCGACAGCCGATCGTGATGGGGCTGGGAGAGCGGCCGGTCCGCCAGTCGGTCGACCCCCGGCGTGGGCGCTATCTCCTTGCGGCCTTCTTGGCGGGCGACCGGCGCGCCGCGGTGGCCCTCTTGGCGGGCGACCGGCGCGCCGCGGTGGCCCTCTTGGCCGGTGCCTTCTTCGCCGTCCGGGCCGGAGCCTTCGCGGCTGCCGGCGCGTCCGACTTGCCTGCCGCGGCGACGGCAGCGTCGGTGGTCGGGAAAGCGCCCTTCTTCAGCTTGGGTGCCTTGGCCGGGGCCAGGACGGCGTCCTTGAACGCCTTCACCGGCGTGATCCGGGCCTTCTTCGACGCTTTGATGCGGATGGCCTCACCGGTAGCGGGGTTGCGGCCCATGCGCGCCGGTCGATCCACTTTGACGAACTTGGCGAAGCCCGGTATGGAGACCGGCTCGCCCTTCGCAACGACTGCGGTCACCACATCAGTGAACCCGTCGATGACACCAATGACGGTCTTCAACTCGACATCTGCCTGGACCGCGACGGCTTTTGCTAGCTCTCGCTTGTTCATAGGGCCCATTGTTGCCCACGCCGCGCACTGCAATGCACATCCTTGAGGGCCAAAATGCTCATTTTTCCGCCAGATGACGCTCGATCCGGGTAGACGGACGTTCGTTTTATGGCCGTTCAGGCACCGCTCGGCGTGTCGCCGCAGGGCTCTACGACTGCATCTGTCCCCAGTAGGGCCGGGCGTCGTCGCTCTTCTCGAGGAGGATGATCACCGTTCCCCAAGGATCGTGGCACCAGGTCGTGCGGAGCCCCGCCACGTCGGCGATGCCCGCGGTTAAGAACTCGACGCCGCGGCTCTCGAGCTCGACTCTGGTTGCGACGATGTCATCGCACAGCACGCCGACATGGGTGATGCCGGCCTTGGTCACGGAAGGCCGACCCGGCCGAGGTGGATCGACGCCGGCGGCCGGATACTCGATCAATTCGATGACACGGTCGTCGATCCCAAAGCCCACGATGGAGGCCGTGACGACGACGGGTGACGGAACCAGCTCTCCCATGTCCTGCTCTATCTGGGTGCCCTGCATCCGATAGGGCGGAGAGAGCACCCGGAGGCCGAGAACGTCGGAGTACCAGGTGGCGGCGGCCCGCACGTCAGGGACACAGATGGCGGTGTGAGCCAACCCGGTCAGCATCGCTGGTCAGCGTAGGCGGGAGGATCAGCTCCAGCGGGCGATCTCTTGCCGCATGCGCCTGGTCCAGTGGCGCAGGTGCACGTTGAAGCGGCGCTCGACTTTGCGCATCACGATGATGCCGACGAAGACGAACGGCGCCAAGAGCGCCGAGAGAGCGCTCAGAGTGAGAACGCGCAGTCCCCTCGGTCGGTGCCCACCTGCCTCCATGCCCAATAGTCCTACACCGTGGCGATGCGTGCGGACCAGGGCCCTTTGGCACTAGGAATAGCGGTGTGAGCGTGACCAAATGAGCAGCGTGGACCCCGAAGAGAGCCAGGGCGGCACCGCCGAGGTCGAGCCGGGGCCACCTGCGGTTGCCAAGAGGAAGCCTCGGGCCCGCCGGGTACGAGGGATCACCGCCTGGGTCCTGATCGTCCTCGCGTCGCTCCTTATTCCCGTCTCGGTGATCTCGGTCTGGGCCATACGCACGGTGACCGATACGGACCAGTACGTGGCGACGATGGCACCGCTGGCACGGAACCCCGTCATCGTCGACCATCTCGCCGCCAAGGCAACCGATGAGCTGTTCTCGACGCACATCGTCCAGGACAAGGTGACGGCGGCGCTGCCGAAAGCGGCGAAGCCGATCGTGACGCCGATCGTGAACCAGGTGCACAACTACGTGTACGGCCTCGCGCTCCAGGTCTTCGAGAGCCCAAAGTTCGGGCAGCTGTGGGACACCTTGAACCGGCATACCCACGATGCCGTCGTGGACGTCCTCACCGGTAAGCAGTCTGCGCTCACGAAGAGGATCGAGAAGGCTGGCGGAATCGTCGTCAACGTGACGCCCGCGCTCCAGAACTTGATTGACAAGGCCAACGCACGCGGCGTGACGCTGTTCAACCCGCTCAAGCCGATCCTGACCAAGGGCGACAGCCTGGGAGTCACCGTCGTCTCCAAATCGCAGGTCTCGAAGTTCACCGGGCTCTTCAACCTCATCGTGAAACTGAAGTGGATCATTCCGGTCGTCGCCCTCGTGCTCGGGATCCTCGGCATCGTCCTCGCGGTCGACCACCGCAAGACCCTGGTTCGGATGAGCATCGGGGTTGCGCTCGTCACGTTGCTCCTACTGGCCGGACTGTCCCTGGGTCGGATCACTTTCATCAATCAGGCCGGGCACAGCTTCAACCGGAACGTCGCCGCCGCCGTCTGGGACACGATGCTCCGCTTCCTCAAGACCGACCTGCGCTGGACCTTGCTGGCGGCGGCGCTCGTTGCCTTGGGCGCCTGGCTGGCCGGGCCCGCCCGCCTCGCCGTGTGGGTCCGTTCGGCCGCCGGTTCCGAGCGGGCCCGCCGCTCCGGCGGCTTGATCCTCGAGCACCTCAACGGTCTGCGGATCGTCGGCGTCGTCGCCGCCGCCCTCTTCTTGGTGTTCGGCGGGAACCTGACGGGGTGGAGCCTCCTGGTGATCGTCATCGTGCTGGCCGTGTACCTGGGTCTCCTGCAACTCGTCGCCGCCTGGGCCCGCAAGGTGTCGACGCCTGCCGGCACGGCGTAAGCCAAAGAGGTCAGGCGTCGCCGCGATCACACCGATCGTCGGGTGGGCGGCGCGGCACCCAGGCGGACACGAGTTTCTTACGTCCCCTTTACCTAAGACCCGTAGGGTGCACGTCATGCGCTTGAGGTGGCGATTCGGTCTGGTGGCGATCGTCGCCGCCGCGGTCGTGGGGGGTTTCATGCCCCACGGCGTGCTGTCGGGCGCAGAGACCACGGCGACCGAGATGGTGCAGATTGCCCAGTCTCCGGCCTCCATGCCGCTGAACTGCATGGACGTCACGTGTGGCAAGGGCAGTCCCGCGCCCGCGGCGCCCACACCGACAGTCGCGCTGGCCGCCGTGTTGGCCGGGATCGCCCTCGCGGCCAGCGCGATCGCGACCATCCGTCGTCACCGTCGCCAGGTCGAGGCGCTGCCCGCCGGAACCCGCGACCGGCTGTTCCACCCGCCTCGGTTCTCCTAACTCGAACCTGCGCTTTCGGGCGCGCCCGTCGACCCCACGCGGGAGTCGTGGCTGCATCCCGTTTCATCAGCCGGGGAAGGTCGCAAAGACCTCCGGAGAGGTCCAACCCCTTCCTCATCGAGTCTTCCGAGCGCGTGCACATCCCGCTGGCTCGGACCAAGTACAGGAGAAGAAATGTCCAAATCCAACGCCGGGCCGACTCGATCGGTCCGGAACCATACGAAGAACACATCGAGCCAGCGCCCGATGGGAACGCGCACGCAGGGCCGCCCGGGTAGGTCCAGCCGAGCCGGAACGGCGCCGGCGGCCCGACCGAGGGCCACCCCGTTCCGCTCCCGGCATCCGCTGATCGCGGCACTCGTGCCCGTGGGATTGGTGTTGGCCGTCGTCATGACGATGATCGTGATCAAGGCCGTCGGGAGCCCGGGCCCCTCGGCCGCGTCGTCGTCGCACTTGACGGCCGGTGCAACGACCGCCTCGGATCCCGGTACCTCCCAGCTTTCGCCGAGCGTGCTCGCTGCGCTGTCGGTGTCGCCGGCGACCCTCGCGGCGGTGGGCGGCGGCGGAGCCGAGGTCCCGCCCAGCAGCGTGGGCGGGAGCGGCACCATCCTGCGCGGAGCCGACGGGAAGGCCGAGGTCGCCTACGTCGGGGCCGAGTACTGCCCGTACTGCGCGGCCGAGCGCTGGGCCCTCGCGGTCGCCCTGTCGAGATTCGGGACGTTCTCGCACCTTTCGGGGACGCAATCGTCCGGAACCGACGTCTACCCCGACACCCCAACCCTGTCGTTCTATGGTTCGAGCTACTCGAGTCCGTACGTCGACTTCCAGCCCGTCGAGGAAGCCACGAACCGACAGGTCGGGGGCGCCTACCAGACACTGCAGACGCCAACGGCGGCCGAGAGTGCGTTGCTCAGCTCCTACGACCCGCAGGGGAGCATCCCGTTCGTCGACATCGGGAACAACTACGTCATCAATGGCGCCAGCTACTCGCCTCAGCTGTTGCAGGGCCTATCGAGGTCCCAGATCGCGGGGCAATTGAACGACCCCTCCAGCCCGGTCGCACAAGCGATCGACGGGACGGCGAACTACATCACAGCAGCCATTTGCACCATCACCGGCAACCAGCCCAGCAGCGTGTGCAACACACCGGCCATCACGGCCCTCGTCAAGAAGCTGGGAGGGTGACGGTGGAAACGACGATTCCTTCACGCCGGGTGCCCGGCTGGGGGAGAGTGGTCTCGCTCGGGCTCTCGCTGACGGCGGTGGCCATCGCGTCGTATCTCACCGTTGCGCACTACACCGACCCTGCCGCCCTGGCCTGCCCCGATACCGGGATCGTGAATTGCGCGCTGGTGACGACGAGTTCGTGGTCGGTGGTGCTGGGCGTGCCGCTCGCGCTCCTGGGCCTGGTGTGGGGGATCGCGATGACCGCGCTCACTGTCCCCTGGTCCTGGGACGCGAGCGCCGCCTGGGTCGACCGCGTGCGGCTCCTGCTGTCGGGCGCGGGTGCGGCTGCGGTGCTCTACCTCGTCTACGTGGAGCTCTTCCGCATCGGGGCGGTCTGCCTGTGGTGCACGGCCATGCACGTCACCGCCGTCTGTCTCTTCGGGGTGATCCTGGTGGTCCGGGCGAGCACTCGGGAGGCGGTTCCCGCGCCAGCCTGACGTCGGCGGCGTGGGGATCTCGCCGGTCGCCGGTGGAGACCGGCGTCTTGTCGTTCAGCCTCAGGCGCTCTCGACGAGAACGGGCTCGTGCCGGCGACCCGTACGCACGCGGTGGTCCGGAGCGTGCCCGGCGCCATCAACCGGAGCCGGAGCCGGAGCCGAAGCGGTCTCGGAGTGGCTGCGCGCCTGGTGGACGAGCCGGTGCTCCTCGACGCGCCGTTCGGCTTCCTGCATGAGGTGGCGCAGTTCTTTCTTGGACATGGCGATCAACGGGACGACCGCAATCCCGATCGCAACGAGCATGAGCGGGATGCTGATGATGACCAGTGACATCGAGGACCGCCTTTTCAGGATTTCGTGGATGGCGTCACGTCCCCATGCGCTCAAACATGAACACGTGGGAACTGACGGTGCTGGTGGCATGTCGGTCGGTTTGGGGGGCGACTTGACAATGCAGAGACGGAATCTTGAAACGAACCAAAAGGTGGTGCACTCGTTGCGAGTTGTCCGTTCGTTGTTGCGATCACGGACCGGGCTGGTCCGAATCGCGCCCGCGGCGGGCGGAGCGTGGGTCGCGGGCTCGAGGCGGCGAGGGACGAGACGCGAGGTCGCCGCGAGGGCTGTTGTGGGAACGTTGCGGCACTTCGATCCAAACGGCTCCATGCGGGACCGGACTCCATCGGAGCAGAATCGCCCGAGGACGGGGCCGACTATTCCACCGCCGATCTGTCAGCCCCGTCCACTGGCCGATCACGATGGACAATCACCGAACCCAAACAACACAACAGTGGCGGACCCTAGCGACGATGGAGCTGGAGCCCGTGACGGCCGCCAGCCGTCGGTTCGTCGCGTCGATAACCGTGAACGAAGCCACCATGTTGGCTGCGGTGGACGAGTTGCAGGCAGCCACCAGGGACGCCGCAGCCTGGCTGGTGGCGAACCCCTGCCCCGATCCGAAGCTCGGGACCCACGTTCCCGGGGTGCTGAACACATGCGCAGAGATCGCCCTCACCGCACAGCGTGCCGTGGTTGATCCTCGGAGCGACACCGAAGCCGTCATGGGCCGGCTCGGCCAGCTCCTGGCGGTCATCGACCTCCACTCACAGATGTTGGACACCTGGTAGCGCAGAGGCGGGAGGTCCCGAGCGGATGACCCGCTCCGTCACCGCAGCACACGGTGGTCCCCACCGGGCAGACTAAGGCCCTGTGGGCGACTCGGCCACCTTCCGACTCGATGGCCACGTGGCCACGATCACCTACAACCGCCCCGATGTGCTCAACGCGGTCAATGGCGAAATGCGGCGCGACCTGAACGAGGCCTTTGCACGGTTCCGAGACGACACGGAGGCATGGGTGGCTATCGTCACCGGTTCGGGACGAGCCTTTTGCGCCGGGGCGGACCTTCGCGACGGAGCCGGGTCCACGGGGGAGTTCGCAGGAACCTACTGGGAGAAGCCCACCCTCAATTCGTTCGAGAGCGGGTGGGAGATCTTCAAGCCTGTCATCGCTGCTGTGAACGGGTATTGCCTGGGTTACGGGCTCACGCTCGCCAGCTGGTGCGACTTCGTCCTGGCGAGCGACCGAGCTGAGTTCGGTTTGCCCGAGGTGAGTCTTGGCGTTCCGGCCATCGTGGCATCGATTCGCCTTCCGCAACGCATGAACTGGGCCGATGCCATGGAGCTGCTGCTGACCGGGGAACGCATCAATGCCGAGCGCGCCCACATGATGGGTCTCGTCTGGAGGGTGGTGCCTCACGACGCGCTGCTCGACGAGGCGCAGGCGCTGGCGGGACGTCTTGTCCGCGGAGCTCCTCTGGCCCAGCGAGCCATGAAGGAGACGGCAATGCGGACTCGGCACATGGCGACACTGGAAGCCATCCGTTTCGGCGAGACGATGCGTCATGTGGCCAACGCGACCCGGGATGCGAACGAGGGCCGACAGGCCGCGGCAGAACGCCGGCCGCCGAACTGGACAGGGCGCTGAAGGACGCACGCCTCGACCTGGCGATCCGGCACCGGGCGCCAATCCCCGGGGACCGGGAGAACTCCGGCTGCCGGCGCGGCACCCTAGGTCTGAGCCCGGATCTCCGTTTGGATTCGCTTCTGTTGCGCCGCAATCAGCGCAGTCGCGTGCGCGGGTACCGCGGAGATGTTCGCGTCTGGCGGGGGAAGAGATCCGGCAGGGAGGTCGGTACACGTCGTGTGAAACATCGCCTGCTGCGCAGTTGTAATGGATCCAGCTGGAAGCGCCGCAGGGCTCGAGAACGGGTTCCTCGGCGCCTTCAGCACGGGCGGCTCGGCAAAGGGTGGCTTGTCCGAGCTGAGATCGAAGAAGTCCAACATGTTGTGCGCATTGGCGTCGCGGTAGGTCAGGGCCGGGAGATTCCACTTGGTCTCGACGAGTTTCAGGATCGACGTGTGGTCGAATGTCCGATGTGACACGTAGTCCTTCCTCGAGCGGGCGGAGACCACGCAACAGGGCACCCGGAACCCGGTGTAGTCGTAGGCACCGGGCAGATCGCCCGGCTCGAGTTCGGGCGGGACGTTGTCCGGCTTCACCGCTGGTTGGGGGGGGACGTGGTCGTACCAGCCTCCGTGCTCGTCATAGACCCAGATCAGCGCCGTCTTCTCCCAAGCAGGCCCCTGCATCACGGCGTTGATCACCAGCGCGGCGTATCCCTCTCCGACCGTGATGTCCCCGTCCTCCTCGGAGAAGCTCGTGTAGGGATCCACCAGGCTGAAGGACGGAAGGTTGCCTGACGCCGCGTCCGCAAAGAACTCGCTGACGTGGACCGCTTTCGTTCGATTGTTCAAGAACACTGGCTCAAACAGGGCACAGGTCGGGAGGTCCGGGTAATAGTCCTTCCATGAGATGCCGTGCTCGTTGAGGCGGTCGAAGATGGTGCCGTTGGGGGCGTCGACTTTGGAGATACCCGATACGTCGGTTCGGATGTTTCCGAGGGCGGTGCCGGCGATCAGGAAGCGACGATTCGGGTATGTCTGCGCCATCACCGAACAGAAATAGCGATCACCGATGGGGAACACACGGGCCATCGAGTAATAAAAGGGGAGGTCGTCGCGCTCCCAATAACCCATGGCCGCCCCGCCGCACCCTTTCACGAAGCCCAGGTTGGTGCCGTTGTCAAAGCAAATGTGCGATGCGTTCCATGTCTGCGTGATGCCCGAGTCCATCTCGCCACATGTGTTCGGATTATGGAACGAGCGTACGTAGCCACCGGAAGGATTCGGGTTGTAGTTGAGTGGTTTGCCGTCGGGGCCGAGGGTCAACCCGTCCCCGCGCCCCAACATCCCCAGATGGTCATCGAACGAATGGTTCTCCATCATGAGCACAACGATGTGCTCGATCTGCGGCATCGTGTCGACACCGGCCGGACGATGTGGATACGGAAGCGAACCGGGTGGAAGGAGCGATCCGTTCGGCCCAAGACCATGAGCCGCAGTCGTGGCGGCGTAGGCCTCGCTCCCGACGGCAGCGAGGCCGCTTGCCGCAAGTCCGCCGGCGACGGTTCCGGCGAGAAGAGAACGCCGAGAGAACCGTTGCGTCCACGATCCATCCCGGTGGGGGTCTTCAACCATCCGCATACGGTAACGCCGCACGAGAACTCGATCACTGCGGTCTTCGAGTCCCTGGGTCGCGGCGCCGCTCCCGAGTGGGGTTCCCTCAGCTCGCCGCCCTTCTTGACACTCCGCCGAGCAATCAGGTTTCAGGCAGAGCGGCGAAGTCGCGCTTGGTCTTCTTGTACCAACCCATGCCCGAAATGGGGTGCTTCCACCGACCCTTCATCGCTTTCAAGGCGCTTTGATGGGCCTCATCGCCACCATCGACCATGTCGCGCAGATGCCTGTCTTGCGCCTTTATCACCTCATCGGCTGTTGTTGCGTGATGTGGGAAATCACACGGTCCACCCATTTCTTTGCAAGTCATTGTCTTCATTGGGCTCGGCCCCTCTCATGCAGCCACCCGTGCGCCGGGTGGGAGCGATCGTCGAATGGCGTGGTGTCCAGGTGCTGGCGACGGCCCGAGCCCATTCTTCAATTATAAGTAGTCGTACCAGCCGAAAACTTCTCCGATCCTGCTCGGTCCCTGGATCAGCCATGGCATGATCCTCTGCGACGATGGTGATGGAAGCGAGTCTGGCCCGGCTGGTGTGGCAATTCGGGGAGCCGGTGCACGCGGTGACCTACTTCGCCGCCGGAGACCCGGGACCGTACGGACAGCTTGGGCCTGTGGGGCGGCTGGATGAGCTACTTCGGGTGGTCGCGCCGCGCCACTCGGACCGGTCGCGCCGGAGGTCGTGTGCGCGGTCTTTTACTCGTTCCATCCCCGCATGGTGTACTGGGCCATCCTGCGGCCCCTCGCCGAGGTGATCATGGCGTCGGGCACCGTGTCCGCGCTCAACAACATGGGTCTGCCCTGGCCTCCCATCGAGCGTTGACGTCGCCCCCGTTCCCATGAACCTGCGGCACGTCGTTTGCAAGTGCATTTCGGGCAGCTCGAGCAGTACCTACAGATCCACGCTGAACCGCCTCTCGAGTCCACTTATTTCGATCTCGCCGTGACCCCGACCGCAGCAAGCTTGTGCCATGACCGCTCAACGATGAGAGGGTATGTCCTCAAGTAGTACCCAAGCGCACCGCAGGCTTGGTGGATTGCTGCGCCACGGCTACGCGCCAAGGTGGCGTCATCGATGTTCAGGATCCGCACAAAGGCGGTACGAGACTCGTTTGTAAACAGCGGCGACCACACGACTTGGACATCGACGGCGGGGTCCCCGACGCACGCGGAGCCCCAGTCCACAATGCCGGATAGCCCACCGTCGCAGACAAGGCAGTTGCCCTCGAGGTCGCCCTGAACCCACACCGGAGGACCCTGATGTGGTGGCGCCGCGAGGGCTGCTTCCCAAACTGCTCTCGCTGCGTCGGTGTCGATCAGGTCTTCGACAGAGTCAATAATTGCACGCGTCTCTGCGTCGTATGCCTGGATCGGCCGAGCCCGATTGCGGGCTTCCGGCGCGCCGTCTCCGGGTATCCCCACAAGTGCTCGGACCACCTCAGAGAGCTCGATTGCGAACCCGATCGGATCCCGGATCGTAGAAGGCCCAGCGGCCTTGCCGGGCAGCCACCGGTACACCCCCCAGCGCCAAGGGTACGCATCGTCGGGTTCCCCGATCGCGATCACTTCAGGTAGGGCGACCGTCAGATGAGGGGCCAGGCGAGGAAGCCACTTCGCCTCCAGGTCGACCTGTCCGCTCGCCCAGTGAATTCGCGGCAGACGAACCACGAGATCCTCACCGAGGCGCCAGACCGCGTTGTCAGTGCCCCAGGGTTCGACCTTGGTTAGCGGGCGGCTTGCCAGATGAGGAAGCTGTGTCAAGAGGAGGTGACGAACGAGTCGCTCGTCGACCTCGACCTCGTCGCCATGCATCCGCATGGAAAGGAGTGTTCCACAATCGTCCCCTCCGTTGACTCGCTCGGAGGGGGACAAACGATGTTCCGACCGCCTCACCGATACGGCCTGAGGGAGTCCGGATTCGGTCGTCAGACACCGAGCGAGGCGGCTCGCAACTGTTCGGCGAGCGTGGCGTCGCCCCGGATCTCGACCCTGGCCGCGCGCTGTCGACCGGCGCCGAACATGGTGAGCTCTCCTGGGTCGCCGGCCAGTGTGAGATGCGGGCCCGTGCCGCTCTGCTTCTCGGCGCGTCCCGGCGAGGTGATCACGATCGTGGCAGGAACCTTCTTCGCCATCCCACTGGGGCCGACGCGTGCCCAGAGAGCATCGTCTAATTCGGGAGTGATCGCCCGAGGTTCCCAGCCGTCCTGCGCACGACGCACGTCCTCCACGTGGATGAAGAACTCGACCGTGTTCATTTGTTTATCGAAAGGACGGAGAAGCAACGGCGGCCCTCGCCGCACGATCTCAACGAGCTGCTCCCACGGCGTGCGATCTCGCGCGGCTCTCCGTACTTTGTCGGTGTAAGCGGCCAGCGGGGGCCAGACGAGTCCGGGTCCGCTGTCCGGTCGCCGTTCGCGCACCACGATGTGCGCCGCGAGGTCGGCCGTGAGCCAACCCTCGCACAGGGTGGGTGCGGATGCACCGCGTTCGAGAAAGAGGTCGCAGAGGGTCTGGCGTTCAAGCTGAGCGATGCTCGGTGGCGTCATGGCCGCATTGTAAGGATGAACAGAGCGCTGGCGCCATGGAGATCCGCGGTGCATTGAGCGGTTCAATGCCTTCGCGGGCAGTGCAGATCGGGAACATTCCCCATGACACAATGTGGACGTGACACGGATTCGTGACTGAAGGGGAGATCTTGGCGCCGGACAGCACGGCGGTGCGGGTTGCCTTGTGGCGGGCCATCCACGTCCAAGTCGATTCTCCGCCCCATGTGCTCGAAGACGAGGTCGGTCTGCAGTTGGCCGCCCCGGACGACGACTGGCGCCACCGACCGGACATGGACCCGGTCTTCACCGGCGGCTTCAGGGGGGCCATCGTGGCCCGTGCCCGCTTCATGGAGGATCTGGTCGCAGAACAGGCCGAACGGGGTGTTGGCCAATACGTCCTCTTGGGGGCCGGCCTCGACACGTTCGCCCAACGGCGCCCGGAGATCGCGTCGCGCCTTACGGTCTTCGAGATCGATCGCCCGGGTCCCCAGGCTTGGAAGCGCCGGCGCCTGATCGAACTCGGCTTCGCGCTGCCGGACTGGTTGCGGCTGGTGCCCGTCGACTTCGAGGTTGACTCGTGGTGGGAGAAGCTGGCCTCGGCCGGTTTCGACGCCGACCGACCTGCGGTTGTGGCCTCTACCGGTGTGACCATGTACCTCACGAAGGAAGCAAACGCGGCCACGCTGCGCCAGCTCGCTTCGCTCACACGGGGGTCAACGCTGGCCATGACTTTCCTCTTGCCGTCAGAGCTTCTCGAGGAGGAGGACCGATTGGGACTCGAGATGGCGGAGAACGGCGCCCGAGCAGCGGGGACACCCTTCCTCAGCTTCTTCAGCCCGGCGGACATCCTGGCACTGGCCCGCGACGCCGGCTTGCGAGATGTCCGACACGTGCCGATTGCGGATCTGACCCAGCGATACTTCTCCGACCGGACGGACGGCTTGCGACCGTCGAGTGGAGAGGACCTCCTCATTGCCAGCACCTAATTCCTCATTGCCAGCACCTAATTCTCTCGCTCGGACTCAGAAGCCCGAGAGTCAGCTCCCCACGGCGAAGACCCGCCACAGGCCTGGGACGCCCTTGAGCTGATGCTCGCCGCGCTCCGCGAACTCAATGCCGGAACCTGTTAACAGCGGCGGGACAGCACCGGAAACGAGCACTTCTCCTGGGCCAGCGAGGGCCGACACCCGGGCGCCGATGTGAACGGCGATCCCGGCGACGTCGTCACCTCGGAACTCGACTTCACCTGTGTGCAGACCGGCTCGCACTTCGATACCCAAGGCTTTCAGGGTGTCTCGAATGACCAGTGCGCACTCGATGGCGCGGCCAGGGCTGTCGAAGGTGGCCACGAAGCCGTCCCCTACCGTTTTCACCTCGCGGCCCCGATAGCGTTCGATCAGGGTGCGTACGCTCTGGTCGTGGCGGTCTAGCACGTCTCGCCAGGGTCCGTCCCCAAGTTGGGCGACCCGCTCGGTCGACCCCACGATGTCAGTGAACAGAACGGTGGCCAAGGTTCGTTCTGACCCCGATCCCCCTCGGACTCCGGTGACGAACTCCTCAATCTCATCGAGCATCTGACGGGTGTCACCCACCCAGTAGAGAGCATCGACTCCGCTCAACTCGATGTATCTCACCCCCGGGATGTGCTCGCCGAGATAGCGACCGTGGCCGACGTCTGCGCAGATGGTTGTGGCGTCCGCTCGATGCATGACCAATGTCGGTACCCGAATCTGGGGTAGGCGGTCACGTACGTCATTGGTGTAGACCGTGAGCCAGTGCGCCTGCGCCATCGAGGGCGTCGATCCGAGATTGCCGGCGCGGTCGAACCAATTACGAAACGCGGCCTCGTGGGCAACGCTGGGCGCCAGCATCGAAAGAAGATCGAGGCCCTGTTCGACGGCGTCGGGTTCCAGGGCCGGCCACAATTTGGTCATCAAGCTCGGCCGGGGTCCGTGTGGATAGTCGCGTGAAGACGTGAGACGTGCAGCCCCGTTCACAACAATCAGGTGGGACACACGCTCAGGGTGTGACGCCGCTAGAACGATGCCCTCCGCGGCAGACAAGTACGGGGCCACGACGGCCGCTCGCTCGGAACCGAGAGCGTCCAAGACAGCCAGGGCGTTCGCTACCCAATCCTCAGGCGTCGGGGGTGCCGCGGGTGAACCCCGGTCCGATAATCCCACTCCTTGTTGGTCGAACCGGATGAGTCGCGCGAAGCTCGCCAGGCGTCGTTGGAACCGGGCCAGAGACGGTTCCTCGTCCATGCAGTCGACGGGGACGATGAGCCCGGTGAACAAGAGCAGATCGATCGGCCCCTTGCCGAGCACCTGATAGGCGATATCAGAATCGCCGCACTTCGCGTAGTGCGTCCGGGCGCTGACCACTTCCGAGAGGGTATCCGCCGTATCTCCCGTGCCGGCGCGCACGTGACCACCGCGATCCACCCGAACTGTCCCCTAGCATGGGTACCGTGCAGTCCGAATTGATGCCTGCAGCCGTCTACGTGGGCGATGGCAGGATCGAGGTGGAGGAGATTCCTTGTCCAGAGCCGGGGCCGGGCGAGGTTCTGGTTGAGATCGCCGAGTGTGGGATTTGCGGGTCGGATCTGCACATGGTCCTCGAGCGTTACGCCAAACCGGGGGCGGTTCTCGGCCACGAGTGGTCGGGCATCGTGGCCGCCGCCCCCCGTAGCTCCGGCTGGGCTCCCGGCGATCGAGTCGTGGACAATCCAACATCGGGGTGTGGTCTGTGCCGCCCCTGCCGACGTGGGCGCCCTTCGGTGTGCCTCAAGCGCCCCCCGGCCTCCTATGTGGGCTACCGCGGTGCGTTCTGTCGCTATAAGACAGCTGCGGCCGACGGCTTGATCCGGATACCCGATTCCCTCCCGACCAGGGTGGCCGCTCTCGCCGAGCCGACGGCGATAACGCTGCATGCACTGCGGTTGGCCGGCGTCGGCCCCGATGATCGAGTGCTCGTCACGGGTGCCGGTCCGGTCGGACTGCTCATCATCGCCGTACTGCGAGCTCAGGGGATAACGGACATCACCGTGAGCGAACCTTCGCCGCTCCGGCGTCAGCGGGCACTCGACGTCGGAGCCACCCGGACCGTGACGCCGGACTTGCTCTTGGAGCCAGCCATGACATTGCCCGTCGCAGAGCCCTACGCCGTCGTCTTCGAATGCTCGGGACACGCGAGCGCCGCCGAAGCGGCGCTTGGCCAGCTGGATTATGCCGGCACCCTGGTAATCGTCGGTACAGGGTTCGAACCGCCCCGATTCAACCAGAATCGCTTGATCATCTTCGAGCTTCAGATCGTCGGGGCCTACAACTACGACGACGACGGCTTCCGGCCGGCGGTGGACCTTCTCGACAGCGGCACCTTGCCGGTCGAGTTGTTGATCGAACCCAACGACATTCCGCTCAGCGAAGTGATGAAATCTATGGAGCGGCTCTCCCGGGGAGAGATTCCGAGCAAGGTGATGGTCCGGCCGGGTCTGTCGTCATGAGCCGGACGGAATTTGCCCCTCGGATCAACCACGTCGCGATGAGTGTGGATGCCGACGTCCTCAACGATGAAGGCCGCGCCGCACTCCTCGACTTCTTCTCCGAGATCTTCGGATGGAGCGAGGGAGACAACAGCACCGAAAAGGGGAACCCCCTGATCCTCTATACCGGGGTCTTGGGGCAGTTCCTATATCTGCTACCGACGAAAGACGAATTCATGGTCACTCCGAACATGGACCACTTCGGGATGGAGGTGTCGTCCAAGGGGGAGCTGCTGGAGCTGCTGGAACGGGTGAGGCAGTACCAGAGCAAAGACGAGCGCGTCCGTATCTCCGATATCGGGACCATGATCACTCGGTACAACAACAACGAATACACGCTTACCAACGTCTACATCTGGTTCTTGCTCCCGCTGTGGATCGAGCTGCAGCACATCGAGCGACATTCCCAAGACTGACTGGATTTGGCGTCTCGCGTCGTATCGATCGGGGACTGCTACCTTGCCGCCATGGGAGGGCGCGTTGCGCAGCCCGGCCGGAGGTCCTTTGGGAATACGGCGCCACGGCGCTGCACCGCCCTGTGCGCGGTTGGGCTCGCCGCGCTCGCCTGGTGCGGTTCGCTGACTGGGCTGTCGGGCGCCTCGTCGACCCGAGGCACGGGAGCTTTGGCGACATGGCCGATGTACGGGTACGACCTCTCGGGAACGCGCTTCAACAACACCGAGACCGAGATCGATTCGGCGTCGGTTGCCAGCCTCGTCCCGTCGTGGTCCCAGGCGGGTCTGATCGGCGTCACGGGGACTCCGGTGGTGGTTGGCGGCACGGCATATTTCGGTGATTGGAAGGGTCAGGTTCACGCGGTTGAGGCGAGGACCGGCCACCCGGTGTGGACCACAGCGTTGCACGGTGGAGCGATCGTCGGCTCGCCCGCCATCGTGGGGCAACGCGTTCTCGTCGGGATCGGCAAGACGTTGTACGCGCTCGACCGGAACGGCGGCCGCATTCTCTGGCAGACGGTTACCAACGCCAACCCCTATTCCCAGATCAACGCATCACCAGTCGTGCTCGGAAACCTCGTGTTCTTGGGGACCGCGGAGTTCGAGGAGGTCGTCGGGAGGGCACCGTTCAGCTTCCGCGGCTCCATCGGAGCCTTCGAGGTCTCCACCGGCAAGCTCGTTTGGAACTTCTATACAACCGCGAACAACGCCACGAGCGGACCGGGAGAGGGGATTTGGTCCACCCCGGCCGTCGATACAAAGCTCGGGCTTCTCTACGTTGGTACAGGGCAGAACCTGGACAACCCGAGCGGACCGCTCGCCGACTCACTGTTGGCCATCCACTACAAGACCGGCACGCTGGCCTGGTCGCGGCAGTTCAACCACCCGGACGTTTTCAGCACCGCCGACTTTTCGGGAAAGGACGCCGATGTCGGCGCGTCGCCCAATCTGTGGGTCACGAGAGGACAGGCTGTGGTCGGCGTCGGCAGCAAGAACGGCACGTACTACGCCATGAATTGCAGGAACGGCAGGCTGGTCTGGGAAGCCCATCTCGCGCCCGGCAGTACGTTCGGTGGTGTACTGGGGTCGGCCGCAGTGGTTGGCGACCGGATCGTCGCTTCTTCGAACATCGGTGACGCCTCGAACGCCACGACGAACACCTCAATCGTCACCGCGCTGAACCCTGCGACGGGCCACTCCGAGTGGAACCGTCAGTTCGCCGGCAATGTCTTCGGACCGGTGAGCGCCGTGACGGGCGTCGCCTTCGTCGGCACAGACCAGGGCATGATGACCGCACTCGACGTGACTGACGGAAGGACCCTGTGGTCGTACCGCGCGCCCGGCAAGGTGGGCGGCGGGCCTTCCATCGTGGATGGCCGGGTGCTCTGGGGCTACGGATTCTCCTTGTTCAGCGGGTCAGGCCCGGGAGGCGTGATGAGCTTCGCGATCAGCCCGCTCGGTCGAGTGCGAAACGAGCGCGGCGGATCGTAACGCCATCAGTTGGCTTCGACGGTTTCGGCTCGGAGCCTCGTGACCGGCTCGCTCAGAACCGTGGGGTCGACCCATGCCCGAGCTGGGATGCCCTCCAACTCATGGTATGCGTTCAGTCGTGCCTGAGAATCCGAGTAGAGGCGTGACTCCCGAACGAGCGCATCGTGAAGAAGGCGTTTTTCGTCATCCTCCATGAAGAAGGTCGCATGAAGTTCGCTCTCCGGATTACGGACCCAAGGTTCCTGAGAGCAATCGCTCGGCTGGAAGGAAAGGCGAAGCCAACCGTCTTCGTTCTGAACGGCGACTACCTCTTCGAGTGGCATTTCGATCACGTCGCTGCGACCTTCGACGGCCCACACAAGTCGGTAATCCGTAAGATAGGCCACGCAGGGCACTGGCTGTCCGAAGTGCAGGTAGTACCAACGTGCAGCGAACAGCGGAGACTCACCCGCACGACGAATCAGATAGTCCAAATGATCGAAAGCTGCCTCCACCGCGCGTGGCGTTGACCGAGTCATCGCCTTCCGATACTTGCCGAACAATGCCACCAGGGCACCCCCCTCTTTTCCGTGCGGACCATTTCCCGCCTGTGGTGAGGGCATGGCAACACTCGCCGATGGGGAGTACCGCCAAGCGTGTCGATGGGTGACTGAACATCCCGGGTGGGGTCCGACCGCACGACCGCCCTGTCCTCGGGTCAGATTGTCGCGATTGAGGGTCCATTTGGGATAGAGCCGTTCGGACCCCCGCGTCAATGAGTTGTCCCGAAGTTGTACCTCAGCGCGGGCGATCGCAGGTTTGAGCGTGTGGCGACACCCGTGCCGACCACTGTTGACAGCTGTTGTCGAAATGTTGCCGACAAGTCGTGACGCCGGGCGAGTGGCGCCTCTGAGACGGGAGACCATGGAGGGCCAGAGTTGTCAAGGAGTTGGTCGTGTTGAGTTCGACCGGCTCTATGGGGCATCGGCCATGGATGGTCACAATCATCGGTGAGCGCCGAAATGTTTGATACCCGAGTTCCCTCGCAATCCGTCGAGCAAATCGACCAAGGGTGGCCCGCACGCGCGAGCGTTCGGTCGGGTGCGCCTTGGCGCTTAGGAAGACTGATAGCGATCGCACTGGCCATGGCCTTGCTTGGCACAGGCATCTGGCTGTGCGACGCGCTCGCGACCTCCGACGGGGTCATGTCAGCTCCAGTCGTCCACACGAGCCAGCAGCCCGCACCCCGCAGCTGGTCGCGCGACGCGCTCGTGGCTTCCGACGGGGTGCTCTCCGCGCCCATTGGCTACACGGCGCAGCAGATGGTCTTCGACGACCAGTTCTCGGGCACCAGCCTCGACAGCACCAAGTGGAACACGTTCATGGGGGCGCAAGGAATCGTCTGGAACAACAACGGCAGCCTCCCGCTGCCCTACTCGGGACCCAATGTCCCGGGTGACGGGACCGATGCAACGATGTTCGGGCCAGCGCAAGTCGGCGTCAACAATGGGTTGACGCTCACGGCCCAGCGCAACACCAACGCCTACGCCGGCGCCTATCCGTGGATCAGCGGCGCGGTCACGACCGAGGGAAAGTTCAGCCTGCCCGCGGGCGGCTGGTACGTCCAGGTGAAGGCCAAGATGCCCGACCAGTCCCAGGGCATGTGGCCCGGCATCTGGTTCTTGCCGGGGGTCTCGGGCACCGCGGCCAACGAACTGGACGGCTACGAGGGCGGGATGACCGGAACCAGCCGCCCGAACCAACAGGGTCACTCCGTGTACTTCACGGATCAAGGCCTCCAACTGGGCCGCCTCTGGAACGCCGGCGCCGACGTGACCGCCGGCTATCACATCTATGGCGTCCAGTTCGTCCCGGGCCAGTCGATCACCGCCTACTTCGACGGGCGACAGGTGTGGCAGGTGCATGCATCGAGCGCTGCCCCCTTCACCGCGGAGCCCTACGAGATCATCCTCTCGCTCCAGGTGGCCACCCAGCAGACATCGGCGTGGCACACCGTCACGACAGGCGCCACCCCTTCGGAGACCATGGACGTCGCCGAGGTACAGGCGTATTCCTACCCGTAGCACGGCACTTGCGAAGCGCGCCCTTGCGGATTGAAGTGGCGGGCCGCCCGACGGCCTTGGACGTGGAGTACCCGTGGGTCTTTCCGGCGCGACGCGACCCCGCCTTGACCGAAGACGGGGTCGCATCCGCAGGGACCGGTTCCCTTGCGATTCGACCGGGGAGCTCCGGGGGGTGGGGAGCGCGCCGGTCGAATCGCTGAGACCCGACCCTAAATGGACGGGCTGTGCCGCAGCTGGCAGGCGGATTACAAAGCCGTGGCGGCGGGATGAATCCTCCGTGACTTTGGAAAGCGAACGGGAACAGCCCCGCACCCCTCGACCCGTCCAACGGCGTCCCGAGCCGCCGCATGCGCGTGCGGCCGATCAATTCGTCAACCATCCCCTCACGCCCGACGACAGCGGCCCGCATCGCTTCGGATTCGACGATTCCCCGCATGATTCCGTTCACCCTGACACGCGGCCCAAGTGAGGCCGGCATTGAACGCGCCGCGTAGAACAACGCGCCCTTGGACGCGTCATAGGAGAGATGTCCGCGCGCCTGGAGGTTGATCGCGCCCGAGACGATGTTCTCGACGGATGCGCCCGGTCGGTCGAGGAGGTGGGGTGCCGCCAGTCGTATGAGTTCGAACGGAACTGCGACGTTGAATCGAAAGGCCGATTCGAGGTTCTCGACCGTCTCATCAAGAAGGGGTCGCCACATGTCACTGCCGCCGGCACAGTTGACCACCGTATCGGGGCCACCGAACTCAGCAACCGCGCGGCCAAGGCGGCGACCCACCGATCCACTCGGCGACGACGACAATGGCGAGGGAAACGACCCACCCGAAGACGAAGGCGGCTCCCTTTCTACTGCCACGCCGGGACGCCAGGACGAGGATGAACGCCGTCAGCGGAATGGGCTCGATCGCAATTGCGAGGCCGATGATCGTCAGATCGAGGAATACGAGCCCGCTCTAGCCGGAAGATCCGGGGTGGGTGAACCGCCCCGTCAACGCCGTCTCGGCAGCAACGCACCAATGAACCAAAAGAGCGGGATGAAGAGTCCGACGATGAACATGACCCAGTGGCCCTTCCGGATGGACATGATGCCAAGGGTTACCAGCAGGACCAGGTAGATGATGGTCCACAACCCGATGAAACCGCCGCTCGTCACGTCCGCCAGCTGCATTTCGGCTCCTTGTCAAAGGCGACGTTTGGTCGCCCCCCTTGCTTTTTGGTTGAGGGTACTGCAACCCCAACCCCGGTGCCGCGGTCCGGCCCATCAGCCGTTTTCACCCCTGGGCCTGGATCTTCTTGCGACGAGGCGAGGTGACCTGGGCGACGCGACGAGTAGCGTGTCAGGGAACCTTGGACCACGATCTGGAGTTGCGTATGCAGGCAGTTCTCACGGCCTGAGTCCCGCCCGGGACCGAACGAAGACAACTTCCCGGCGTCTCGCCCCGGTCCTCGTCAAACCGCATACAGATACTTTCCCAGGGAGATCACCGGCAATGACCATCTCCAACACCAATCCGCTTCGTCATCCGCGCTACTCCCGCTCGAACACCTACGATCCGCATTGGATCCTCGACAACCAGATGGGACCGAACGCCCTCTGGTTGGTCGAAGCCCTCACCGAGGTGATGCAGATCAGGCCCGGGATGCGAGTGCTCGACCTCGGCTGTGGGAGAGCCCTGACGTCGATCTTTCTGGCCAAGGAGTTCGGAGTCCAGGTTTGGGCCACTGATCTGTGGATTGAAGCATCGGACAATCAGCAGCGGATCGGCGCTGCCGGCGTCGAGGACCTGGTCGTCGCGATCCATGCCGAAGCGCACGCACTCCCGTTCGCCGGGAACTTCTTCGACGTCATCGTGAGTGTCGACGCCTATCACTACTTCGGCACCGACGACCTCTACCTGGGCTACATGGTTCACTTCCTGAGGGACGGGGGCCAGATCGCCATGGTGGCGCCAGGGCTGGTCTCTGAGATCGGATCGAAGGTCCCTGAGGAGCTTGTCCCGTATTGGTCTTGGGACTTTTGCTCGTTTCACAGCCCCGAATGGTGGACCGAGCATTGGGGCAAGACCGGGAAGGTCCAGGTCGATCTCGCCGATTCCGTCGAGGACGGTTGGAAGGATTGGCTGGCTTTCGGCGAGGCCAAGTTGCCGCTGGCTCATGACCGCTGGAAGAAAGCGGCGACGGACGAGGTGGCCATGCTGCGGGCCGATCAGGGCAAGAATCTCGGCTTCAGCCGGATCGTGGCCACGAAGGTGTAGGGAGAACCAGAGCGGCGAGCGGAGAACTTCAATCAGGGTGGGGCTTGTTGGATGGTCGGTGGAGGCGATGGGGGAAGACAACCCACGAACCTCTCGATGTTGGGGCAGCTCAGGGCGGGTGTCCTCAACCTGTCGCTGCCGTGAGCGAGCGGCCCGCGGCCCAAGGGGTTTGGTGGTGGTGTCGGCCTCTTGGCTCAAAATCGGCTGCGTTGTCGGTAGAGTCCGCTGATGCCCGCGCACCCCCATCGATGCCTAGGGCTTGTCCACCTGCCGAAATGTGGAGGATCGGCGCTCCGCGCAGCGTTTAGCCACATGGCCGGTTGTTACACCGGGCCCGTCTACTTCGACCAGCAGCACTTCGGCACAGCGCGCCTGGCGGAGGGTGTGCCCGTCCAGACCCGCCACGTCATCGGTTCGCTGGACGACGTTCGCCGCATTGTCGACACGCACGGACTCGTGATGGGGCATTTCGCCGTCCGCACGCTTATATCGGCTGGATGCGGTTCCCTCGCTGTGCAGGTTCGGGAGCCGAGAGCGCGCATCCTGAGCCTCTATCGCTTCTGGCGGGCGCAGGACGAGGGTGAGCGGACCCGTTGGGGGCTGTGGGGATCGGAGCTCATCGGGCAGGCGGACCAGCCGTTCTCGGCGTTCTTGGCCTCCCCGAGCGTCTGGCCCGCAGTGAACAACTCCATCAGCCGGCAAGTTTGTGGCAGGGGCTCTCGTACGAGCGCACGACGCGCGTCCGGTCCTCGCACACGGTCCGGCCTGGCTCGACGATACGGCGCAATCCGACCCTGGCTCGGTATCGTCGAATGGAGCAACCGATCGGAGGTTTTCGTCGAACGCGTCATGGAAGCGATCGGCTTGGACTCTGTGCCCGAACTCGATCGCGAGAACGTGGCTCAGCCGTCGGGCGACACGCAGGTGATTGATCGCTCCACTCATGAAAGGCTCTGCCGTCTGACAGCGGCGGACTCGCAGCTTTTGCTACACCTCGCCGCTGACGGGCTCCTCGAACAGCGCGATGCTGGTGACTTAGACGAAGAATTCGAACGCGAGGCCGAACGTCTCGACTTCCGGCTGGAGGTGCCTGCCCGCTCGCTGTGACCGTCAGGGATGGATCCTTCCGGTCGACGATGCCACGGTCGCTGGCCGCGTGCAGTGGCCGTCCAATACTTCGCCACTGCACGACGGATCGCATTACCGCTGCGGCAATTCCGCTACACACTTCGTGCGGTTCTGTCCTAAATCTCGCCTTCGTACGGTGTGACGGAGTCGTGCTTGGTTGGTGCAGGTACCTACCCCCAGCGGACTGGGGAAACACTTTGATGCCCGGAGATTCCCTTGAGGGCAATCGAACGAGACGCCTCGAGGCCGAAGGCACCGGCCAGATTCTGGGCCACCTCGTCCGAGACGAGGATCTCCCCCCCGTCAGCGGCAGCCGAGATCCGGGCGGCGAGTACCACTGTCTTACCGAAGAAGTCGCCAGATTCCACCTTGACGTTTCCACAATGGATCCCCATCCGGATGTTGACGGAGGTTCCCTCCCACCCTGCTCTGAGCAACCGCTGCATGGCCACGGCAGCCGCGGTGGCCGAACCACAGGCCGGAAACGCCAGCATGAACCCGTCTCCCTGTCCCTTGACGACACTCCCCCCGAAGAGGACGGTCTGCTGAATGATGGCGTCGTTGTGCCACGCCAACAATTCGAGCCAAGGTTTTTCGCCGAGAGTCTCCATTAAGAGGGTCGATCCTTCGATGTCGGTGAACACGATGGTCACCGACCCGTCCGGGGCCGTCGCTGGTAGCGGGGTTTGCTCATCCTGGACGTTCTGCAGGATGTCATCGACCGTCGTGGTCAGCCCGACTCCCACTACCTGTTCGTTGGCCACAGCCGCGGAGACCTGCCAATGGACGATGCGCCAGTATGTGCCCTCTTCTCGAGCGATGGCTGTAGAGCGAATGGGGAGCTTGGGCATTTCCTCGAAGAGGAAGTCGAACCGAGCGGCGATCCAGCCAATCGTGCCCTCCCTCCAGCCCACGATTTCCTCGATGTCGATGCCGAACGTCGGCATCTCCTGAAACTGGATCTGCAGGACGGCAGAAATCTCTCGAGATCCGAGCCACCATTCCCCAGGATCGGTCCCGATGACGAGCACCTCGGGATGACGCGACAGGGTGTCGACCACTGATGTGTGGTCACGGCTTGCCCAAGAGCGGAGTACCCGCTCCATGAGCTGAACCAGTTCTGGAGCTCTCTCCACCCGGAAATAATATGTTGCTTTTGCTTGTGCAACCCAGTGTCAGCACCCCCAAATGGTCCCGCTGAGACGCTGGCCTCTTCAGCGCGTGCTCGGGTCTGGTGCTCCGGGTGTGCTTCCGACAATCGTTGTCCGCTGGCTTTTGAACCTCAGCGGCATGACTAAAGGATCCGCTGTCACAGCGGTGGCCGGAGATACCCGGGATCAATTCCGGATCGATCGCCCCATGCCAGATAGCCTTCGCTGGCCATGGCAGGCGACGGCCCCGAGATGATCGATTCCAGCGACGGTGTGCGTATCGCCTTGCATGATCTGGGAGGACCACACAGCGGCGCGACCACGGCAGTGCTGCTGTTCTCCCACGCCACTGGTCTGCACGGCCGCGTCTGGGAGCCGATGGCGTCGTTCCTCAGCGATCAGTTTCAATGTGTGTCAGTGGACTTGCGAGGCCATGGCATGTCCGAGCTCCAGCCGGAAGCGCCGCTGGCGTGGTCGGGCATGGCCGACGACCTCCTGGCCGTCCTCGACAGCGGTCGCTTCCCGAGCGGGCCGGTCCACGGCATCGGCCATTCGATGGGTGGTGCAGCATTGGTGCTGGCTGCAGCGCGACGACCTGATGCCCTTCGGTCGCTGTGGCTATATGAGCCTGCCATCGTCCCGACGACCGAGGGCGGCCCGCTCCCAGATGGCGACAACCCCATGTCCGAGGGGGCGGCCCGGCGTCGCGACCGCTTCGATTCGCTGGACCATGCCTATGAGCATTATCGGTCAAAAGCACCGCTCGACCAGTTGCACCCCGATGCCCTAAAGGCCTACGTCGACGGTGGCTTCGCGCTCGCTCCCGACGGCTCGGTGACATTGCGCTGCTGGCCTTCCACCGAAGCCGAGGTCTTCCGTCAGGCCGCGGCCAGCGGGGCGTGGGGCTCTGTCGCATCGCTCCATATTCCTGTGGCTGTTGTGGCTGGACGTCCTGTAGGGCTCGGGCCCGGTCCCTTCGCGTCGACCACGGCAGCGACCCTCCCACGGGGCGAGCTGATCAACCGGCCCGACCTTGGACACTTTGGGCCCCTGGAAGATCCAGCAGGAATGGCTGCTGATGTGGCCAGCTGGGTCCGGGCCAACCCTTAGTTGCTTTTGTTCACGGTCGCTCAAAGGACTTGCGCCAGAGGGAGAGAACGATGGCCCCTGCGAAAGAAACTGTTGCATTTCTGGGTATCGGCACGATGGGACACGCCATGGCCACGAGTTCCCTAAGCAGCGGGATCCCCACGATCGTATGGAACCGTAATCCGGGCGCCACCCGGGATCTCGCCGATCGTGGTGCCGAGGTGGCCGAAACCCCCGCCGACGCGGCGCGACACGCCGCCATCGTCGTCATGGTGACGGACGCCGAGGTCGTTGTCTCAATCGCCAAGGACCAGGGGATGCTCGCTGCACTCGCTCCCGGAGCGGTCTGGGTGCAGATGAGCACGATCGGTGTCGCCGGAATCGAGCGCGTGAAGGCCCTGGCGGAGACCGAGCGGCCCGACGTGACCCTGATCGACGCACCCGTGTCGGGAAGCAAGGACCCTGCCGAACAAGGTCAGCTGACGATCTTCGCGTCGGGCCCCGACGAGGTCAGTGTCCGTCTCGGTCCGCTCTTTGATGCGCTGGGCCAGCGAACGATCTGGGTGGGACCCGTCGGGGCCGGCTCGCGGCTGAAGCTCGTCGCTAATGCGTGGCTCGCACTGGGAGCGGAGGCTGTCAACACTTCGGTTGCGCCTGCCCGGCGCTTGGGACTCGAGACCGAGACAGTGGCGAACGCCTTGGGTGGTGGCCCGCTGGTATCCGCGTGGCAAGCAGGCAAGCTGCAACGAATCGCCCAGGACGATTACTCCGTTCAGTTCGCGCTGTCCCTCGCTCTGAAAGACGTGCACCTCGCCCTGGAGGCCGCCGGGGACGACCGTTTCCAGGCGCTTGCCTGCCTCGCCGGCGAGTGGCAAGGAGTTGTTGAGCATGGGCTTGGCGACCGCGACCTTACGGTCGTCACCAAGGCACTCGAAGAAGAAGGAGCAGCAGAGCCCTGAGCGGTCAGGGAACCATCTTCGGTCGAGGTCCCGTTCGGAGGCATCATCATGGCCAACCTCATCTACATTGCAAACACCTCACTCGACGGTTACTGCGAGGACCGGGACGGAGGCATCGATTTTGGTGCCCCTGATGAGGAGTACTTCAGTTTCATCAACGACCTTGAGCGCCCGGTCGGCACCTATCTTTACGGACGACGCATGTATGAGGCGATGATTTATTGGGAGACCGCACCCATCGCAGACCAGCCGCCCTGGGTCGTTGACTTCACCAACATCTGGCGAGCGGCTGACAAGGTCGTTTTCTCGAAGACCTTGGCGTCGGTGTCAAGCGATAGGACCGGTCTTGAGCGGGAGTTCGACTTCGAGGGCATCCGGCGGATGAAGGCTCGCGAAACGCACGATCTCACGGTGGGCGGAGCTGATCTCGCTGGCCAAGCGTTTCGGGCGGGCCTGGTGGACGAATGCCACTTGTTCTTCTGGCCAATCGTGCTAGGTGGCGGCAAACGCGCCCTCCCGGGGCACGGGCGTCTCTACCTTCAACTGCTCAATGAGCGGCGCTCCAGCAGCGGAGTCGCTCATCTTCACTATCGCGTGTCCCAGTAAGGGCAGCGGGTTCAAGCGGCGGTTGCATCGACGCGGGATGAGAGTATGACGTGAGGCGCTAGCGTCCGGGCGCAGGAACTCGCTGAGCAGAACCACTCCTGACGATCGGGCTCACCATCGGTGGGACCGACCTTCCGTCTGGAACCATCCGCAATGTGCCGTTATTGATGGATCTGAAGGGTGTCTCGGTACGCCGCGTGGGCGGTAACCGTGCGGCAAGACCGGGGCAAGGTCCATGACGACCCTCGGGTTGCTGCCGGCTGGTAGTCGCACTCCATGTGGGCTGAATCCGGTAAGAGCCGAGATGGTCGGGGTTCCTCCCGTGCAATGCTTTGTTGGTGCCGTTGGTGTGGGTGACCGGTAGTTCTGGAGTCGGCAAGTCGACGGTTTGTTTGTTGCTGAAGATCCGAGGTGAACTAGCGGTTGACGCCGACTGGGAGGGCTACAACCACTGGGTGGATCGGGCGAGCGGGCGGATCGTTACCGACCCGCCGTATCCCGTCCCAGCCGGCTGGCTCGAGCGCTTCGCTTGGAGGATAAGTCGAGCGGAGGTTGAGGCCTTTTTGGTGACCGTACACGACAAGACAGCGTTCCTGTGCGGTTCGGTCGAGAACGAAGCGGAGGTGCGGGAACTATTCGACCTTGTGATCTGTGTTACGGCCGATAACGAGACTCTCAGGGATCGGCTCGAAACCCGTTCTACAAATACGTTTGGCAAGCACCCCGAGGAACTCGCGGCGGCGCTCGGGTGGAATAACAGCGCTGAGCTCATTTATCGACGCCTCGGCGCGACGATTATCGACGGCAGGCTGCCTCCGCCGGAGGTTGCCGACGCGATCCTCGCTGCCGCCGCGAGGGCGGCCCTAAACCGAGGTCCCGGATGACCAAGCAGATCCATCCCCCCGCCTCCAAATGAGTGTCGGAGTACGCTGACCCGCCTGGCCCGTTGGAAGCCGATGCGAGCGTGTCGCAACATGCCGGCCGAATGATCGATGCCGAGAAGCGACCAGCAAACGGCTCGAATCCAGCGGCATGTGTACCGACGTCGCAGCAGTTTTCGAAACAACAGAGGCCGACATCGTCATCGAGCTTCTCGCCGACCCGGGCATGGTCGCGACGGTGAGCGAGCGCCCGGACTCAACTCCCCGAACCGTCGTCCCGCTCCGGATGACGCTCCACGAGTTCGACTTGGTACCCGTCCGGGTCGGCCAGAAAGGACATCGTGACGGGCCAACGCCCAGGCTGAAACGGCTCCACTATGGACTTGTATCCAGCGTCGGCCGCCCTCGCATGAAGCGACTTGCAGTCATCGGTGTGTATGTAGAGCTTCCACATCGATGTACCCATGTCGATCGGGGCATCGTTCTCGAGTTGTTGCGCGAGCTGAATCTTCCCGCCTGTCTCGAGATTCTCAAGGATGGCCTCCTTGTGGCCAGGGATGTCAGTGCGGCTCGTGCACTCAAGGCCGAGCGTTTCGTAGAAGGAAGATGTAGCATCGATATCACTCACGTACAGGCAGTATTGATTGAGCCATGAGTATGTGGTGCTGTCACCGTCCTTCCATGGATGGCGTTGTGTGAGCTCCACCAGGTAACCGTTGGGGTCCTTGACGAATCCGATCGACATCGGCCATCGAGCTCCCCGTGCCGGTTCCGAGACCACTTCCGCTCCCGCACTGACGGCATTGCCAAACAACTTGTTGATGTCATTCGTCGCGACGTAGAGCTTCCAGAACGCGTTTCCCATGTCCAGTGGGCCAGCTTGATCCATGCGCTGTGCAAGCTGGAGCTTGCCCCCTTTATCGGGGTTCTCGACGATCGACTCTTTGATCTCGCCAAGATCAGTGCGGCTGGTGTTCGTGAGTCCCAGACTCTCGTAAAATCTTGTGCTGTCCTCCAAGTCGATGACATACAGACAGTACTGTCCGACCCACGCAGTGGTCATAGAGGGTTCTTTCGGCCGAAAGGGGCGACTTGAGCAACCACCAGATCACTTCAGCCGTCGTAGTTTGAGTAGAACTGTTTGACCCACTGGCGCTGCTCGAGCAATTTCTTCTCGCTCTTGGTTATCACCGGTCGCTCGACGTATCTCTTGTTCTCCCAGATGGGCAGGTCTTGCGACACCCCAGCCGAGAATCCTTCGGCCGCTTGGCGCGCCGCATTCGAACCGTTTGCCGCAGGAGCCGTAAAAATCCAGCGCACCTTAACGTTTTCGGCGTCGACCGGGGTGGTCGATGACAAGAACGTGGCGTAGCCGGCGATCCGCAGAACACCGAGTCCCAGGCCGAAGCCCTCACGGACGAATTGGCCGTTGTTGCCCACGGTGCGCTTATACGTGCCGTCCACGAACAGGTCGTCATCGGGGATGGAGTCGGTTCCATGGACGTATTTGAAGTGCGCGAAGTCAACGTTGTTCTCCGCCATTTCTTGGCAACACGTCGCAACGTCGAATTCGACCATCTCATACGGAAGCCACTCAGGGTCGGAGAACTCCGAGACCTCGGGCACGTCATAAAAGGGCCCTCCACCCTCTAGGTGGTGCCAGGCCCAGATCATCATGTTGCGCTCGATACATGGATACGAGTGGATACGTGCCTTGCTGGGGATCCGATCCATGTCTCCGTAGGGGATCTCGTTGCACCTACCGCTGGTGCCTTCGTACCGCCAGCCATGGAACGGGCACCGAATACAGTCCCCTTCGACCCGACCACCTACTCCAATGTGCGCACCTAAATGGGCGCAGTAGGCATCGAGCATGTGCGGGGTGCCATCCTCTCCGCGAAATAGCACGACATCCTCACCGAATACCTTGAATGCCTGCATCTCGCCTGGCCCCAAAGCACGCGCCTCGGCAACCACGAACCAGCCGTTGGGGACCGGAAACGGGAATCTCGGCTCCTTGGAGGGTGTGCGCACAATTGGGCGTTGCGCCCGATCAATCAATGACCCGAGATTGCGTGGCATCGGAAAGCCGGCAGACGGTTCGTACCCTGATTGGCCGGTCCATGTCGTGTTCTCCTTAGTGGTCGACGTGATGCTCTCCTTTCTCAGACTTCGAGCGGTATCCGCCCGGCTGGTGCATCCCCGTGCACTTCTTCAATAGTCGGGCCGATCTTGTCCACAAGTGGCTGGGACGCGCCGACATCGATCGCGTAGAGATTCGCAGCAGTGAGGCCCAGAACTTGCCGCGTCTCCTCGTCTGGGATGTCCTTGAAGCGCTTCCAGATCCAGAAACGTGTATACGGAAAGGTACCTTCGGGATGGGGGAGATCGTTGCCCCACATCAAATTGCCAAGGCCGATGTCGTGACGGCGATCAATATCGTCTTCACCTGGTGTCGAGGCGGCGAAGAAGCAGTTTCTGTTGAGGTACTGGCTCGGCTTCATGGAGAGCTCTAGGCGAAATGCATCTCCGAACTTACGAGTGTTGTGCCCGCCGATCCACTTCTCGTCCATCTTCCGGATCTGATCAGGAACCCACCATGCTGCGTTCTCAGCCATGGAATACATCAGGTTGGGATGCCGTTCGAAAATTCCACCCCAAATGAATACCGCCAGTGGTCGCGCCGCCCACCATCCCGCTTCGGACGCGTAAATCGGAAGCATGCCCGGTCCGATGCCTATGTCAGTTGGGCCAGCGCCCGAGTGCGTGTGCAACACCAGGCCAAGCTCCTCGGTGAGCGCCCAGAGCGGTTCGTACCAAGGGTCGTGATACGCAGGGCGATCGAACCAACGTGTCGGGATCAGGATGCCACGATGACCCAAGTCTTTCGCTTCGCGCACGAGTTGAAGCACGGTGTCCATGTCAGGGATGATGGCTGGGATCACCGCAACGCCGATGCGACGTTGTGGCTCCTCGTTGACAAAGTCTGAGAGCCAACGGTTGTGCGCGCGACTCCCCTCTACAACCTCTCGTGGATCGCCGACCCCACCGGCGAGACCGGTGCCAAATGGTGACGCCGCGACGCGTCCGGTTCCGAGCACGTCAGCATCAGGAAAGAGGACCTCCGCCGCTACGCCTTCTCTGTCGAGGATGGCATTCCGCACAGACGAGTCATAGGCCGCCGTGAGGCCGCCGTCGCCGTCGGTTTCCGCCTCCCAGCTGCTGCGGAATTTAGAGGTGTCCGCTCGATTCATCGCTTCGCGCATCTCGACCATCATCTGCTGGTGCTCGTCGAAACGATCACGTAGATCTGCCACGAGATACTCGCGGTATACCGCCGCGGGGGGTCCGGCATGACCATCGGCGGAGATCACGAGGTACTTGTCCATTCGAGCCCCCAGAATCGCATATTCAAGCGTATTTCTGAATTCAGATCAGTATAGAAGCCCTGTTGAAGAATGTCGAGCTGTTTTCGAATTTCATTCGGGAATCTACTGGTCGAGCCCAGGTGCCCCAAGGTGCCGCTCGAGCCAAGTAGGCCTGGCGAGCGCAAGCCCAAGGATGCGGCGCCGGCGGATTGACCAACCAAGTCCCCCCGGCGCGTTAGCTCGGCAACTCCCCTTTCTCGAGAGTCGCGGCCCGCGCGCGCATCGTCTCTCCAATGGACGCGAGGTCGATCATCATGACAAATCGTTCGGCGCGGATGCCGTCAATCACCACTTGTGCGAGCTCGTCGAGGTCTTGGAACTTCAACTCGCGCCCGCCCTTTTTGGCCATCGCCTCGAGCTTTTCGATCGTCATCACTTCGCTCGTGCGCGGCCGCTCGCGGGCAAGCTCGGAAGGGCGGTTGCGGTCGGCAGTCCACAATCCGGTCCGGAGTAGACCTCCCGATGGGTAAAAGATACCCGCTCGAATATTCGTTCCCTCAGATACCAGCTGGGACGCCAAGCATTCGGTCAAGCTCGTGACGGCAGCTTTGCTGCTCGCGTACACGGATGCGCTTGGCATAGGCGCGATACCGCCATCCCCCGACGACGTGTTCACGATGAAGCCCTGCTCGCCGGACGCGATCATGCGTGGGACGAAGGCTTGGATGCCGTGAACGACACCCATGACGTTGACGCCATGGACCCAGCGCCAGTCATTGATTGTTGTCTCCCATACATTTGATGAGGGAGCGCCAACTCCAGCATTGTTGCAGAGCACGTGACAAGCCCCGAAATGATCGAACGTCGTATTGGCGAGATTCTCGACTGACTCCCAGTTCGTCACGTCGGTGAGAATTCCGGTGGCGGCCTCACCGCCGTCAAGTTCGTTCAGCGCTCTGGCGAGCGCCTCTGCCTCGACATCCGCGACGACGACCCTCATGTCTTCGGCCAAGAACGCTCGAGCCAACGCCAATCCGATGCCCGAGGCACCCCCCGTGACTACGGCAACCTTGCCAGAAAGCTCTTCCATTGGACCTCCTAGAAACTGTGTGTCATCGGGCTCGCTCAAACGGTCGCCGGAACGTGTACCGGTCCACGGACCGTCGAAGCACGCACCAACTGCACTCGGGTCTCGTCGACCCCCCACTGCGGGAATCGAGCGAGCATCTCCTCTAAAACGACGCGGTCTTCCAAGCGGGCGAAACTGGCTCCAAGACAGAAATGAATGCCGTAACCGAAGGTAAGGTGATCGAATCGGCGCTCGACGTCGTATCGATCGGCGTCGGGATTCTCGCGCTCGTCTAGACTCGCGCTGCCGGTGAGAAGGACCAGCATCGAGAATGGCGGCACCGTGCAACCGTGCCAATCGACTTCACGGGTCACGACTCCGTCGAGGAGCTCCTTCGTTATGAGGCACCCTCCCCGATCCAAGCCCGCGTCGATCTCGGGGTCGTATGGGTCGTAGACCACTGCCGGGCGCACAGTTGGCGAGTCTTGCTAAGTACCGAATCAGATTCAAGTATGATATTCGAAAACGTGCGAGGTGGTCCGGGTGGGAACTCCGGATCAAGTCCGTACTCTGGGGAAAAGGTATCCTCGACTTCATTCGAATTCCCCACCGTGTCGCATCTGGAGGCGTCGTGATCGAGGACCGCGGTTGAGCGAGCCGAGAACGCCTGCACCGGTGCTCGTGGCGGCTACGCGCAGGGTTGGTCGGCGCCCACGTATTGACCGGACCATGATCGCACGCGCCGCCAGCGATGTCGGTCTGGACAAGTTGACGATGAAAGCCGTCGCCGAATATCTCGGCGTCAGCGTTGCCGGGCTGTACCACCACGTCCAAGGACGCGATGAACTTGTCACGCTTGGCGCCGAGTATTCTGCGTCGCAGATTCCTGTGCCCGTGGATCACGGGCAACATTGGACTGGCTGGCTTCTCGAGTGGGCGAACTACGTTTATGACGCCTTTGTCGCGCAGCCGGCCTTACTTGGCCAATTCCTCAACAGTTCGATCAGCATCGAACGCATGGCACCACACATGGATGCCGTGCTCGGCGTGCTCACCCGTCAGGGATTCGACCCCACAGACGCGATCGAAGCGTATGGGCTCGTCAGCGACTGCGCGCTCGGTGCTGCGGTAACCCAGATCCGTGAGCTCGAGGCGGCGCGCGCCGGTCGTCAGCTCTCTACCCAATACAGTCGGATGCTGGCCCATGAGCCCAGTGACGCCCTGCCCAATTTACGGAAAATCACGAGAACCACGGTCTCATCGGAAAGCGGCGTCACCGATCGGATTCTCACGTTGTTGGTCGGTATCGCCGCCCGTCGTGGTGAGCCGTGGAAGCCTATCCTTGCTCTCAAGCATACGGCCTCCGGACCTACGCCAAACGAGAGCCTATTGCATCCGTAGCACGCGAAGAAGTCCCATTTCGGGCGTTCTGGCCTCGTGAGCGGCGTGCTTAGCAAGACGCCTGGGCGTCATGGCGTCGCATGGTTCTCTTGGAAATGCTGTAGAACTAATCGACGGTCTTCGGTCACGATCTGCCCCAGTGTGCGTGGACATGGAGGCCGCGGGTACCAGCACCCGTATCGGGTCTACCAATACGACCCTGCCAACGCCGTCGGCCAACAGTTGACCTGGCGACCCGTCCTCACGCACGCGTTCGCGGACGCGCAACCGCTCACGCCACGGGGAGTGAGGGAAGCTTTGGAGCCAGTGAAGATGGTGCCAGCAGCCAGTGGGGCTCCCGGAACATATCTGTCCTTCGGGGAAATGGACACGTCGTGGATGGATGGGCGGGTAACTCGTGGCTCGGCGCCTCGATCCAGACGGCGTCTGGGCCCACCTCTTGGATCGGTTTGGGCAGCCTTGAGGGCTGACCGATGGTCGGCACGTTCCCAGTCACCTCTTGGCGTGATACACAACGCGGCGGTGCTTGATCCTGTGCGGCTACTCTTGATCGTCCAAGGAGCCCTCCTTTCAGAGGGCCACGGTGTAAACAACCTTCGTCGGTTGTAGACCGAATCTCACTATCCGGCGCTGTACGCGTCATGGTAGTTCCACCATTGGTACGGCGCAGTCTGCGGGTACCCCTCGGGCGAGTCCTCCCACTCTTCCTGACGACCAAGCGCCGTGATGTCGAGGTAGTTCCAGGTCCCACCCATCTGCTCGTCGCCTCGAACATTGATGAAGTAGGTGCGGAAGTTCTGGTCGCCCTCGCGTATGAACGCGTTGGTGCCGTGCCACTCGTCGACGTCGAAGTCCCTGTCGAAGTCGTCGGTGATCGTGTACCAGGGGATGTGGTCCCATCCGTGTCGCTTCTTTAAACTTTGGATGTCGGCCTGCGGCGCCCGTGATACCCATGCAAGCGACGTGTTCCTCGCGTGCAGGTGGCCAGGGTGCGCCACCTGATCGGCGCCTAAGGAGCAGCCCACACAAGCCCGCTCGGGGTACGAGCCGCCTTCGGCGTACGTGGTCACTTCGGGTCCGTAGAAGGCGCGGTAAACGATCAGCTGATGGCGGCCATCAAAGAGATCCGTGAGGCTCACCCGTCCGGCGGGGCCCTCGAACCAATATTCCTTGTCGAGGGCCATCCAGGGCATCCGTCGCCGTTCAGCCGCGAGCGCGTCGCGGGCGCGAGTGACCTCCTTCTCCTTGATCAGCATTTTCTCTCGTTCGGCGTTCCACTCGTCCCGCGAAACGATCGGCGGTGTCTGCATGACTCTCCCTTCTAGGTCATCGCTACAGGCTCTCCTCAGGCGCCCCCAAGGAGACAGGACCTCTGAGGAGCACGCTGACGAGTTGGAGCACTGCTTGGTAAGTCCCCGAGTCACAGGGTAATAACCCGGAGGCCGGCACGGGGATCTCAGTCCCTCGGCATCCATGCCAACGCGTATCGCCGGGTTTGCTCTTCTACACAACTTTGGGCGTTATCGATCGGTAAATCCTTGTACGGCGTAGAGCCGCCAGGTACCTGGCACTCCCTTGAGGTCGTGCTCACCACGGTCTACGAACGTGATGCCAGAGCCCGAGACGAGGTCAGTGACCGTTCTGGATACCAGGACTTCCCCTGCCGTCGCCCGGGACGATACGCGGGCTCCGATGTGAACGGCGATCCCGCCAATGTCCCCGTTGCCTAGGAGTTCGCATTCGCCCGTGTGCAGACCGGCTCGGACCTCGATCCCAAGACTACGGACGGATTTGACGATGTCGTCGGCACATCGGATCGCCCGGGCCGGACCATCGAAACGAGCGAGGAAACCGTCGCCCGCAGTATCGATCTCAACTCCTTTGTGCCGGGCGAGAAGAAGTCGGACGGTCGCGTAATAGCGCTCAAGGAGGCCAAGCCATTCACGGTCACCAAGTGCGACTGCCTTGTCGGTCGACCCCACGACGTCGGTGAACAGAATTGTCGCTAGCAATCGATGGTGGTCGGGCTCGTTGAGTGCGCCAACCCAGCTATGGCGGAGAAACTCCTCGATTTGCGCGTAAGCGCGAGCATCATCTTTAGTGCCGAAGGGCAGGTGGCCTTGGCCGGGAAGCTCCACGAACACTGATCCTGGTATTCCTTCCGCAAACGCTCGTGACCCGAAGGTGATGTGGGGTGGTTCTTCTTCCCAGCAGGTCACTAATGTCGGAACGTTGATGGCCGGCAGCGCAGTCCGGACGTCCATCTCCCGGTTCATCTCGCCTAAAGCACGCATCGACTTGTCGTCCGCTCCGGCAAGCAACATATTGATCAGGGCCTGTCTGTCGCTTGCGCTGCTCGAGGGAAGGATCCACCGGGCCTGTCCGTCCATGCGTTCGTGATCGCCCCAGGGGTGCGTATCTTGCCAAGCATCGCCCTCGTCGAGTTCCTCGTCGGTGAATCCACCCCGGTAGTCGCGGGCGAATCGCAAGCGGGGCAGCGAGCCCCAGAGAATAAGAGCCCAGCACCGTTCCGGGAAGGTTGCGGCGAAGACTGCGCACATGGTGCCGCCCTCCGACGTGCCAATGAGGGCAGCCCGCCGCGAACCGGCCGCGTCCATGACCGCACGGATGTCATCCATGCGCTCGTCTATGTCAGGGATCCCTACAGAGCGATCAGACAATCCCGTCCCGCGCTTATCGAACACGATGACCCGCCCCAACTCGCCGAGACGCCTCAGAAAGTCGGCCCACGGACGAATTCTCCACACCAGCCCGAGGTGGGTGACGTGGGACGGCGCATAGACGATGTCAAAGGGCCCAGATCCGAACACCTCGTACGCGATCTTGACCCCACTCGCATCGGTGTACCGGACTACAGGCGCTGCCACGCCCAAAGGCTAACCCTGGTTCCCGCCACACGACCCTCCCGCTTTATTCGCGCTCACAAGAGCTTGTCGACGACCGTCCGAAATTGCCTGATAACGGGGGAACGAGTCGGCGTACGGCCCTTTCATTCAAGTCGACCCCGGTGGCACCCCCTTCGTATTGGCGCTCGCGGCTGCGGCGTGCGGCCCTGCGGCCGGTGGCCCTCCGCGGGAAGCATCGAGACGATGCAGGACGGTTCACGATCGAAGGGGCGATGAGGGGGCACCGAGGCCAACTGCTCGAGCGCGGCTCGAAGACACCCGGCCACCCTGACATCACGGCCTCGGGATGCTTTAGTCCAGGGATCTGGACAACGTGGCCTTTGCATTCGAACCATCTCTCGGTTCTCTGGGTGAGCTCCTGGACCTCCCTGGTCGGTCGCCTCCGGGCCGCCTTTCCATTCCTCTCGCCGCCGCCGACCGGAGCCGCTCGGGGAGTTGGTCGCCCGATCTGCACCGGTGCAAATGCAATAGGTCCCAGCAAGTGTAAGATCACCACACCTCAACTTGGGTCAAAGCGCCACCGCTGACGGCGGCAAGAGCGGTGGTTCCGTGGGTACGAGAAAGAAGGCGGCCACCCGCGAGCCCTGGCACCTGCTGCATCTCGATCCGACCTCTCACCCCGACGGGCAAGAAGGTTCCGTGCTCGTGCTGCCACCACCGCGAAAAGCACTTCGCCATGCGCTTCCCGTTGTGCTCGAGGGTGTCGTGGGTCCTCTCATCCTGTTCTATCTGGTGCTGGTCTTCACGGGTTTCCGAGGAGCGTTGATCGCGGCGCTCACCTGGTCCTATCTGGCACTGGGCCGGCGGTTGTTCAAGGGTGAGCGGGTATCCATGCTGTTGCTGCTCGGAACGATCCTGATCACGCTGCGCACCGTGATCGCCTTCATCACGGGCAGCGCATTCGTGTACTTCGCCCAACCGATATCCGGTACGATTTTGATCTCTCTCGTACTGTTCGGCTCGGCCGTCGTAAGGCGACCCTTCACTCAGCGCTTTGCCCACGACTTCTGCCCCATGGACCCGGCGATTCTGCGGCGACCTTTGGTTCATCGATTCTTCATTCGGATCTCGGTCCTGTGGGCGACCGTGCTCATGCTCAACGCGGGGCTCGTGTTCTGGCTTCTCCTTTCTTCGTCGCTCCGCTCTTTCGTCCTCGAGCGCTCCGCCGTGACCTACGGGCTCACGGCTATCGCAATCTTCTTCTCCATCACCCGGTTTATGGCGATGATGCGCCAGGACGGCATCACCGTCGAATGGGAGCGCGCCGATGGGCCTCGCGTCCGTTCTAAATCCTGAGCTAAGAGGAGCTCGCCATGGTGGTCCGTCTCGAAGCAAGACCCACGGCGGCGTCGAATCGCGAGGATTTCGCCGAGCTTTCTCGCCTCGTTCGAGATATAGGCCTGCTCACTCCGCGACGCGGCTACTACGCCATCAAAATCAGCGTGACGATCGCCGCGTTGGGCGCCCTGATCGTCATTGGCCTACTAATCGGCAACACATGGTGGAACCTGGCCGTCGCGGTGGGCCTGGCTTTCGTTCTGACCCAACTGGGATTCATCGGGCACGATGCAGGACACCGGCAGATCAGTTCGCATCGCAGGAGCAATGACCTGATCGGTCTCGTGCACGCCAATTTGCTGGCCGGCTTCAGCTTTGGGTGGTGGATGGCCAAGCACAATCGGCACCACGCCCACACCAACCGCCAAGACCGGGACCCCGACCTCGCTCCAGGAGCAATCGCCTATACGCCGGGACATGTCGAAGGGCGTGGACAGTTCGGCCGTTTGATGGCACGGGTTCAGGCTGTGACGCTCCTTCCCCTCATGTTTCTCGAGGCGCTCAACATGCACATTGCGAGCGCCGTCGCCCTCGTTCGCCGCCGAGACCGAGGCGCGTTCGTGGAGGTGGGCCTGCTGATCGCTCACGCCGCACTCTTCTTCTTGGCGCCCTTCCTGGTTCTCAGCCCAATTCGAGCCGTGACTTTCATCGTGGTCACTCAGTCGCTCTTTGGCTTATACCTGGGCGCCAGCTTCGTCACCAACCATGTTGGTATGCCAACACTGGTCGGGAACGACGATCTGGGGTTCCTGCGCCGTCAGTTGCTGACCTCACGCAACCTGCGAGGGTCATCCTTCAGCGGATTCGTTTTCGGTGGGCTCGATACCCAGATCGAACATCACCTGTTCCCGACGATGCCTCGGGCGAACCTACGGCGGGCGAGCCACCTCGTTCGCCCGTTCTGTGCCGATCGCCGCATCGACTACGTCGAGCAGAGTCCATGGAGCGCGTACCTCGACGTATTCCGCCACCTCAGCCGGATCGGGCGCACTTCGGTTCCCGTCGCCTGAGGCAGAGGACGTCAACGTCTCGACCGATTGGTCCGTGCCGCCGATGCGCGGGGACGAATCGCACATGGCCATCCTCGTCGGCGAACTGCGCCGTTGATCAGGAAATTGTTTGTGGGATGTTCATGAAACTGCTTGACCAGGGGCCGCGGGGTGCAGCCGGGGGAGTCTCCACAGGTTAAGCGGGGGAGTCTCCACAAGGTCCTGATGAGGGTGGTTAGCGAGATCCTGCAACCCCTATGACATCACCAGTCAAGCTCCGGCGGGTGACCAACCAATCCCTGCTGTGCACACTTGTCCACAGTTGTCCATCTTCTGGCACTTCGTCGAAGGGGTCCCAGTTCATGCTGAGGTAAAGGTCTTTCCGCCGCCAGGGTCTATACCGGCGGGGGAGTGGTGTCTCCACAGGTTAAGAGGTTAAGGCGCGGAGTCTCCACAATCCCAGGTGGGCGCCGGTGTCCCAAATGGGTTCGTTTCGCGAAATGCTATGAGGCCGGCCGCCGGCCGCCGGCCGCCGGTCACAGACCACCGGTCTGGAAACCGGACTTAGGACTGACCCCCCTCGTCGTCCCCGCCAAGATGACGCTTCCGAAGCTCGGTGTACGTTGCTAGGTCCCGTTCGACGGCCCGCTGAGCGCGCGATCGTAGGATGCTGGCCCGGTCTAAGACGCCCCCGATCTTGAGAGCGTTCTCGACGGACCGCTCCTCGGCTCGTCCATCTAGATCGAGGGCCTGGGTGGATACCTGTGCCGCGGCCACCTGTAATCAGCCGAGGCCTGCGCCCGGGACGACCAATAGCGAGGCACCAGCTACCAGCTGCTCGAGGACGAAACGCTTCCAGATCCCCGAGTCGCTTGGCTGGTTCATCCAACCCTCGGGGTAGTCGCGGCGCTCCGGAGGCACTCCCTTGAGCGAGTAGATCAAGTCGAGAAAGCCGAGCCAACTCATCTCGGTTTCCTTTTCGGGGTCTTGCAGGAGACGGCTGGTTTCTAGGTATTGGTGAATGAGGATATCGCGCAGGAATTCCTGTCCTTCTCCGAGCCCTGACTCTCGGTCGTACTCAGACAGTCGTCCCGCCGCACTCAGACCGGCGCTCTCGAAGCGATCGGCCCGGGTCAGGCGAAGTTCGCCCTCGGCGATTCGCCGTGCCACGACGTACTCTTGGCTATCGCGGGGATCGAGGTCGCCCATGAGGGCTTCGATGAACTCGGTGACCTCCTCTTCATCCTCGGCCAACTCCCCGCGGCGGATGGCATTTGGCCGACCGTAGATGCCGTGGCGAAGGGCGTTGAGGGAGCTGCGGGCCTTACCGAGGTCCTGTTGACTTCTGGGCGTTCCTTCGGTTGGCCTCCTCCTGTTTGGCAGAAATCGGTGGTGTCGTTGTTTTTGCGTTGTGATTCTCGACGGCTCCACAATCGCTGACCTCAGGAGGAGTTCCCCCCTGTCGATCCTGTTGGGCCGGGTCGACCGGTTGGCGCGAGCCGTCGGCGATGCTAGTGAAGGGTTGTCCGTTATTGGTCATGGCATGCTCTCCTTTGTTGCAGATCGGTCTTTCATGCGAGGATCCTCAACGGGCCGCATCCCTCCGGACCCCATGCCCCAGGGTCCAGATCGCGGCGCGCCCTCGGGTGCCACTGGCCGCACTTACTTCGCCATCCGAGGTCTGCACCACCACGGGGAATCGGCGTTTTAGCGCCCCCGCTTGACAAAAATGGTGCCTGGTTCGTGTTGCACCTCGGTAGCCGGTGAACCCGACGAAGCCCCAAGTAAGCAGGGAGCGGTCCTTCGGAATCGGTCGGTTTCAGGCGTGGTGGAGGCTAGGGAGATCCTCTGCCGAGCGCCCCCGGGGTTCGGATGGGTTAGGTGGAGCCGCCCGACGGGAATGCACCGCGTTGCCTTGCCGTCCCTGAGCGTGCGTGCTGTCAGCGCGCCCATGGCGCGGCGACCAGAGCGCCCGGAACTGCCTACGGTTCTGCGCCTTGAGTTGGCGGCGGCACGCGAGCTAGTGCTCCACGTCCCACAGATCCCCACCTTGAGCGCTGTGAGCGACTGCTTGGGCGACCTCGACGCCGTGCAGCCCGCAGTACGACGGGGTCTGTGCCAGTCGCTACACTTCAATCAACCATTTAGAGCGGTCGAGGGACGTGCCCCCATGACGCCGCCGCAACCTACCGACGAGGCAAGGTGCGAAGGGCACGCAATGGAGGAGCAAGTGTCGAATCTCGAGGGTGCCCCAACCCCTATCTTCAAAAGGTTCCAGCTCATCGAGAGCTCCCGGGACTGGTCCACCATAGAAACGGTGGCGCTGGCCGTTTCGGTGGCAACCGACTTCCAGAGCCAGGTCTACGTGGAACAACTGGAAGACCGCTACCGCTGGAGCCTCATCCACCGAGGCGGCCCGTACCCACTGCTGCGGATCACGGCCAAGTACCTCCAAGTCGATTACCACTCGATCATCGTCGGATGCCGGGAGGTGGGGGATGGCTGGTCGGGTCTCAACGGCAACGAGACAGAGTTGTCGGAACCCGACGCCTGGGCCGTCCTCCCTTTTAGTGGGCCAACCACGGCAGCCGATGTCGGTGCACGCATTCGCCAGAAGCTCGATCTGCAGCCCTGAATGACCGCCACATCTGCCAGACCGGGGATCCCAGGGGAGCCGGGTTTCTTCTCGACAAGGCCATCGTCGTATTCAGTGACCCCGAAGCAGTCGGGGACGCCAATAGCGAGGCCGGCAACTTGGCCCTGGGTCTCTTGGCCGATTGTTCGACCAAGATTGTGTACGCGCAGGAGGCTGGCGAGGCCTCAAAGACCGGCGGAGTGCTCGGTCTCTCCTCCGCCGAGATGCAGCAACTCCCGGAACTGGACATGGGCGAGGGTCTGTGCAGGATCGGTGAGCGCTCTTTCATGGTTCGCCATCTCTGCACACCTAGTGAAATGGCCCTCTTCGACACCAATGTCCTTATGATGCCTGCGGATTAAGAGTCGGAAGCAGGGGACTCAAAGCCTATGGACTCTGCCCTGTGATGTGGCAGCGGTCGCGGTAGGCGGCGACAGTCGAGAGTTCGCGCATCCAGCGCTTCCGTCGGGCGGGGGCCATCGGAAGTGTGCCGAGGCGTTCAGCCTAACGGTCTCTGCTCTCGACTGCTTGCTCGGCCAGCGTACGGGCCCGCGCTTCCATTGCCCGGTCCCGCTCGGCCAGTGCCTGGGCTATCTCGAGATCGTTTGACACCTTGGGCCCGGGGGATGAGTCCCGCGGTCAGGTTGTCGGCTCTCCGGTTCCCGCCGGCTGCGGCCTGGGTCCAACGCTCGACCCGGCCGTGCAGACTCGTCACGCCGCCAAGTCGTCACCACGGCGAAATGGCATCGTGAGAGAGCTGTCTGACCGTCCAACAGGACCCGAACGAGGTGACCGCCTGCAAGCTAGGCGACAGTCAGCCATTCCCTGGCGCAGCATTTCCTCGACGAAGGTAGGGGTCGGCGCCAACTGGTCCCGACGCTGCTGCTGGACGTCGGAGCGTCCCCCCACGGAGTCCGACCCGTCCTATCATCCGCGCTCCGCATTCGGCATTGACGTGAACTCCCGATCCTTTGGGTCGGTTCCGCTAGCATCATGGAAGACGGCCACCACGAGATGGAGTGGGTATGAAGGTGGGGGACATCGAGATCCTTCAGGTCTTCGATGGGATGATCGTTTCGAAGTTACCCTCGACCAAGCCTTTGCCGGATGCCGAATCCCTGGCATGGCAGGAACAGCACCAGATGTTCCGCCCAGACGGAATGATCGAGAGCACTCTCGGCGGGTTCTTGGTCCACACGCGCGACCGTATCGCCCTGGTCGATGCCGGTGCTGGCCAAGAAGTCGTTGGTGGTTATTCGCCGCCAGCGGTCAACATTGACATCGACGACGACCCCTTCGTCGTCCATTTCCAGAGGATGGGCATGTCACTCGAAGCGATCCATGGGATCGCTGAGTTCTTCAGTGGCACTCAGATGGCGAGAGGTCGGCTGCCGGCATCGCTCGATGTGCTCGGGGTTCGTCCAGAGGACGTCACCGACCTGATCTTCACGCACCTGCATTTCGATCACATCGGTTGGGTCACCGACGAGGGCGCGGCGTACTTCCCCAACGCCACAATCCATTGTGCCTCCGCGGACCTTGACTACTTCCTCCCTGGTGCCGAAGAGGAGGAGACCACTTCGTTGGTGTACCGCACTTTGAAAGCGCCGGAGCGGCTTGGCGCAGTGCTCGACCGCATCGAGACGTGGGAGTCGGATGGCACAGTGCTACCCGGGATCGACGTGCGACTCGCTCCGGGCCACACCCCCGGCAGCAGCGTCATCGTCCTCTCCGATGGCGTCGATCGGGCCATGCTTCTCGGCGATATCATCCACTGTCCGCTTGAATTGATGGACGATGACTTCGATCTCTTGGTGGACCATGATCAGGAGCTCGCATTCCAAGTGCGCGAAGCTTACGCGCGGGAGCTGGAGGGGTCGAACATCCCTGTTGCCGGCGCCCACTTCGCGGGCCTGCAATTCGGCCGCCTCTTTACCGGTCAAGGCGTTCGACGCTGGAGCTTCGACGACGCGTGATCTGTGAACGGGCGAAGTGGGTTTCCGGAACGGTCATCAATCCGAAAGCCTTCTCGCCGACGTTTAGTTAGCTGTTGATCTCATGAATTTACGTATGGCCAGACCGGTCCCGTCGCCAGCGACGCAATGCGTTGAAGATTCAGGGCTCGCGCCTTGCTTCGCGTCGTCTCCTGCGTGGGCCAGAGTCGAAGGCCAGCGGCGATCGCCCGCCTCGGTTACCTCGCCGTTCAGACAGGTGGTCGCTTCTCGAAGAAGGCGCGAACACGCTCGCTGCTGTCGTACGTGTCTTGCAGAGAGTCCATCGCTTGTGTGGTCGCCACCCAGCCCGGTTGGTCGTGCATGCCGATGAGGGAATCCCGGCGGCCAGGCATGCCTGCACCGATAGGGGCGCGCTTGCGCAAATCTGGTTCGCGAGCTCCAACGCCCGCTCCACAGCGCTGCCCGGCTCGGTGAGCGCGTTGACGAATCCGGCAGCGTGTGCCCGAAACGCGTCGGTCCGCTAGCCCGTCAAGATCAGCTCCCGGGCCAAGTTGAGAGGTAGTGCGTTCGGTGATCGGAACAGCACCCCGCACCTCGGGATTAGTCCGATACGGATCTCTGGGAGGCCAACGCGCGCCGGGGTCGACGCAACGACCACGTCGCAGGACAGCAAAATCTCAAGTCCGCCTCCCAGCGCTAGTCCTTCGACAGCTGCGATGAGCGGCTTACGCCGTTGACGCCGGATGATGCCGTACTCGCCGCCCCGCTTTGTGACGTAGTCGCCGCCTGAGGTCAGGTCGCCGCCAGCGCTGAACACGGTCGAAGTTCCGGTCAGGACGCCCACTCACAAGTCGTCTTCGTCGTCGAGAGTGTTTAGTGCCCCATCGAGCGCGTCGGCCAGTGCACCTCGACAGCGTTTCGTTTTTCCTCTCGCTGCATCGAGATGACCAGAACGCGACCCTCGCGCCGAATGGAAACGAGCCTCGCCATCTCCTACACCACCTTCCGCATTAATCGACAGTGGCTGGGCAACTTCGACCAGACCCACATGACAGTGGGCCAAGAGTCTCTCAGTACTCACCCGCCGTCTCTTTTGAGCCGATACTGCCATCGGGCATCCATCGAATGGACGAAAATCGAGGGTGTTGGACGGAAGCGGTGCCGAGTATTGACTCCCAATCGACGGCCTCTTTCAGAGCGGTCGCGACAAGTGCAGTCCTTTGGTGATCCTGGCCTACCTGAACCCTACGAGTGAGAGACCCTCTCCAGTTCTGCCTGCATCGTCGGCCGGGTCCGGGTCCGAAAAACGGTATGTGCACCCTTGGGGTGTAGTCAGTCGAGTTGGCTGAAGATCGTCGCCGAGCTGCTTCCGCTAGCGGCCCAAGGCAGGGCGATCACCACTCCCTTCTCTCGGCTGAACTCAATTGTTTCGTCATGGCCATAGCCACTCTCTTTAATCCCTGCGAAGGGCAGTTCGTGACGGGTCTGCAGGTAAGTGTTCACCCAGACGTTCCCCGACTGGATCTCGCGGATGTAGCGGTGGATGCGGGTCAGGTCACGGCTCCAAACTCCTGAGGCGAGGCCGAATCGGCTGTCGTTGGCGAGAGCGATCGCTTCGTCGTCGGTGTCGAAGGGGATAATGGCCCCGACGGGACCGAAGATCTCGTCGCGGCAGATACGGGGCGAGTTGTCCTTGGCGAGAAAGAGGGTGGGCTCGACCCAATACCCGCCCGGGCGGTGCGGCACCACCTCGGGCCCATGGCGACCGCCAAACAGGAGTTCAGTCTCCGTCTTGCCGTCCTCGATAAATGCCACCACCTTTTCGTATTGCTCCTGCGAGATGAGAGGACCCATCGATGTCGTTGGGTCGGAGGGGTCACCCACGACGATCGACTTGGCGATTCTCTCGATCCGCTCAAGTACCTCCTCGAACACTCCTCGCTGCACCAGGATCCGAGAGCCGGCGACACACGCCTGGCCGGCGTTGAATCCGTAGATCGACGCGTATGTGAGGCCCATCACCGCGCTATCGAGGTCGGCATCATCGAGAACGATGTTGGGTGACTTGCCACCAAGTTCGAAGACAGCGGGGGTCAGGGTGTCTGCTCCAGCTGCTTGGATGAGCCGTGCTGTCGGCGACGAGCCGGTCATCGTGACCTTAGAGACGTCGACGTTTCGCACCATGGCATCCCCGACATCACCGAGTCCGGACACGATGTTGACGGTGCCGGGGGGGAGGATGTCGTTAACCAACTCGGCGAAGCGCAGACATGCCACGCTTGCCTGCTCTGGTGGCTTGATTACCACGGTATTGCCCGCGGCGAGGGCGCTCGCAAGCTTGTTGCTCAACATCGCGACCGGCATGTTGTAGGGGACGATGCCGGCGACGACGCCATATGGCTCACGGATGGTCAATCCCAGAGTCGTCGGACCGAGGGGTACCGACCGGCCTGTGGACGCCTCAAGCGTCTCATGAGCCTTGCGGTCCCAGAGAACCTTCATATCGTCGAACACCAACTTGCTGATCGACAGCGGATTGCCGTTGTCGGTCGATTCCAGCCGGGCGAGCTCGTCGGCGCACTCGGTGAAGAGGTTGCCGACCCTCTTGAGATACCCGCTTCGCTCGTCGGGGGTGAGCGCCGACCATGCAGGGAACGCCGCCTTGGCCGCGACGACAGCCTCGTCGGCATCGGAACGGTCGCTAAGCGGGACCTGCGCCCAGACCTCGCCTGTCGCGGGATTCACCGTGTCGAGGAGACGACCCGACGCTGCGTCTTTCACCTCTCCGCCGATCAGGTTTCTGTACTGCACGACGTCAGGCACTCCGACCTCCTCGAGCTACGGTCCCGCCGGTCTACATTTGGCGCTATTTTGATCGTATCGCCTCCCCGCTTTGCCTCTTCTACGGCCTGTCCAACCGCGGTGTTTCAGCCACCGTTGCTCCTTGCACCTGCTCAATCACTAAAGGAACCGGCGTCATCGAAGCCCTTGAGGATCTGCCTTAACCGGCTTTCTACGGGCGGCCGGGATTCCGGGTGGGTGAAGATGTACAATTGGCCATCGCGGATCGCCCGCACGACTCTGGCTGCGCACTCGGATGGCTCGCGCTTGAACACCAGCCGTGACGAAGCGGACTTCTCCTCGAGGTGTCACCGGTCGCGTCGATCTCTTCCTTCGTCATCGGTCCGCCGAAACTCTGGGGTCGGTATCGAGCCGAGTTGTCCCAGATGCCCGTGTGCTCGTGGTGAGCGGGGCACAGCACCGAGACCCCGATCTGCGTGTCCCTCAGATCGCCTGCCAACGTCTCCGAAATCGCCACGACAGCGTGCTTGGTAGCCAGATAGCCGTACATGGCACCGAAATGAGGCTTGTTGACCCCGAGACGCAGGCGGTTGCCCGTCGTGCCGGCGCCGCCGATGACGCCGGCGAGGGAAGCCACGTTGACGACGTGGCACTCGCGCCCGCTGTCGAGCATCCGGGGAAGGAACGTCTGCAGACCGTAAACGACGCCGAAGAGATTTACGTCGACGATCCAGCGCCAGCCTTTCTCCTCGGGCTCCAGGACGGGACTATAGGAGACAACGCCAGCGTTGTTCACGAGGATGCTGGCTGCGCCTAGATCTGTATCCACCCTTTCCGCCATCGCCTCGAACGAGTCCCGATTGGTGACATCGACTTCGATCGGAACGGCGCTCCCGCCGCTGCGGATGATCTCCTCGGCCACCTGTTCCGCTTCCGTTACCCGGTTGTCGGCGATCACCGCCGTCATTCCCTCTTGAGCGAAACGCTCAGCCATTCCACGGCCTAGGCCGCTGGCCGATCCGGTAATTACTGCAACCTTGCCGGTCAGTTGATCCATTCGCCCTCGCCTCTCTCGTCTTTTATGTTGGGCGTCTTCGCTCAGCGTCGGCGCTCAATTTCACACTCATTCGGTTTCTCAATGAGAGCGGAGTTCGACCACTACGAGGTCAGCCTCACCATCTGAGAGACCTCAGCCCCGGGAAAATATTTCTAGTCGTTGGATACCGTCGTCACCCAACTCGAACAGATCGAGCGCCCGACGATGACCGTCCCCGGTCGGCACGTCGACGATCGCCACGAATCGCGGTGGCTCCTCTAAGACTGCCTCTACATGTGGCTGTGGAGCGATCGCTTCGAAGGTTCTGACGTAGAAAGCCCGTATCTCCTCTCGACCAACGGCCATGCCACTTGGACCGTAGAGGAGGATGGCGTCCTCGGCGTACAAATCGGCTACCGCGGGATCGGCTTTGCGCACGCGGGCGAACACCTCCCGTACGCGGTCCCCGCCCCGAATATCTTGGTCTTTCACCGTCATGGTTAGATCACCAGTCCAGCACTCGTGTGTATCACCTGTCCGGTCAACTGCCGGCTGGCCGGGAGGCACAGGAACAAGATGACGGCCGCCACATCCTCAGCCTCGGACGGCCTGTGAAGCAGATTTTCCAGCGGACCTGAGCTCACGATCGCTGTGTACGCCTCGTCGCCAGCTACTCCTGCGGTCATGGGCGTCTTCGTCATGCCCGGTGCGACGGCATTCACGTTGACTTCGTAAGGACCGAGATCGGCTGCGGCGGCGCGGGTCAAGCCGCAAATGGCCGCCTTCGAAGCGGCATACAGGGCGGGGGACTGCTGGGCCCGGAAGGCGGCACTGGAGCTGAGGCTCACGATCCGTCCGCCACCGCCTCTCTTCACCATGTGGTTACCCACTTCGCGCACGAGCAGGAAAGCAGCCCGCACGTTGACCGCGAACACCTCGTTGAAGGTTTCCTCCGTGAACTCGAGAGACGAGTGGCGCCCTCCGCTGATGCCGGCGGAATTCACGAGCAGGTCTATACGACCGAACCGAGTCAGGATGGTCTCTACCAGGGCGACGACAGCCAGCGACTCGGCTAGATCGACGGTGAAGGGGAATGCTTCACCACCGTCCCGGCTTGCCTCTTCCGCGACCTTCGCGGCGCCATCCCCGTCGCGGTCGACGACCGCTATCTTCGCCCCTTCGCTCGCGAGCGCCCTGACGGTGGCTCGGCCGATACCTGACGCCCCACCCGTCACGACCGCCACGTGTCCGACAAGCTGCCGGTCGGCCCGGACCTGGCCGCCGCTGCTCGACGATTCCCGGGTCGTCATAGGATTTTGGGCCTCCTGCTCGGCTGCCGGCTGTCTGTACACTGTCCAGTGAACGTTGTCTAATACGTATCGAATCTGGAATCCAATAGCTGCCTCAGAAGGTTCAATCCTTCGTCAATCGCGCGGCAACCCGGACGCAGTGGTCTTGCTCTGAGACTTCCCGTACTACGTATGCAGTCGCGTACAAGGTCGATCGAACGTGCGCCCCAGCTGTCAAGTGTTCTTCCTTGCGGGCCTGTCGAGCTACGAGTACGTTCCGAAGCGGGCTCCCGGTCACGGTCGACAAGCTTAAGGAGGCGAAATGTCTGATTTGCGCGAGCTTCGGAATCTCATCGGCGGAGAGCTTCGGCCCGCAGAGTCAGGCAGCCTTCTTGACTCGATAAATCCGACGACCGGCGAGGTCTGGGCCCGAATTCCGGCGAGCAGCCGGGCCGATGCAAATGCTGCGGTGGCCGCTGCGTCGGCAGCACTTCCGGCCTGGGCCGCGTTGTCGCCAACGGCCCGTGCGGAATACCTGGAGAAGGCCGGTGGAGTTTTCGTCGAGTACGGCGAGGAGTTTGCCCAGCTCGAGACGACGGACAACGGGAACCTCATCGAGGTAAACCGGGCGGTGAACGGGTCGGGCATGGTCACCCTCTGGAAGCGGGCGGCTCACGAAACGCTTTCGGCGGTTACCGGTCAGACAGTCATTCTTGAACCGAATACTCTGGGCCTCACTCGACGCGAGCCCTACGGCGTAGTTGCCGCAATCATCCCGTTCAATATGCCGATCGGCATGTTCTGCAACAAGGCGGCGTCGGCGCTCGCTGGGGGCAATACAGTTGTGGCGAAGCCACCAGAGCAGGCGGGCGTCGGGATTCTCCGCCTAGGCGAGCTCCTGGCGGACATTTTCCCTCCCGGAGTTTTGAATATCGTCTCAGGAGAGGGAGAAGTCGGCGATGCGTTGGTCCGACACGTTGATGTCGCGAAGGTAACGATGACTGGTTCGTCTCCTACCGCGAAGAGAATCCAAGCAGCTGCAGCAGATACCCTCACGCCGAGCGTCTTCGAACTGGGCGGTAAGTCGCCGAACATCGTTTTCGCCGATGCTGATCTCGACGCGGCAGCGATCGGAGTCACGTTCATGTCGGTCTATAACTTCAATGCTGGCCAGGCATGCGTTGCTGGTTCACGCATCCTGGTGGAGCGTCCGATCCTGGACGAGATGGTGCAACGCATTAGAGCAATGTGCGAGTTCATCGTGATTGGAGATCCGTTCGATGCGGCCACCACCATGGGGCCGATCATTTCAGAGGAGCAGCTGGACCGAGTCGTTCGCTACATAGAGATCGGGAAGAAGGAGGCGGAGCTTGTCTTCGGCGGACGGCACGGCGTTGAGGTCGCCCCCCAACTGCCCGGCGGGTACTGGGTCGAGCCCACGCTGTTCATGACCTCCGACAACAACATTCAGATCTGTCGGGAGGAGATATTCGGTCCGGTCGCCGCTGTGATTCCGTTTGACACGGATGAGGAAGCGATCGCCATCGCGAATGACTCGCGTTTTGGGCTGGCATCCGGCGTATGGACGCAAGATCTGCATCGGGTCCATAGTATGATTCGGGACATCGAATCTGGCAATGTATGGGTCAACACTTTCATGCAGACGCGCTTCGAACTCCCCTTCGGAGGGATCAAGGAAAGCGGTTACGGTCACGATTCCGTACTCGACTTCACTCGCGAGAAGGCGGCGGTCATCTCTTTGGCGGACCAGGTGCTGGGCGCGGCGATTGGCGGGTCGGTTCCTACCACTGGGTGACTGCGCGGCCCAAGCGTCATTTCCAATCGCCTGACCGGAGAAGCCAGGCACCCGTCAGCGCGAGAGGAGGCCCCAATTTGAGCCGCATCCGGCCTCTCAAACGTGACTAGTTGAACGAGAAGCAGCTCCGAATTTGGAACGACCTCATCACGTCCAGAGGAGCTGGTGCCATAACACCTGACGGATACCTGCAGGGACCGCTCGATATCTGGCCCTATGCTCCGGCTCTCGGGCTCACCACGTCGTCCCTGGGTGGACTTATCCGATCGGCGGCATCGCTCGATCGGAAGTTGCCGGAACTTGTGATACTGACCGCCATCGCGCATTGGAAGGGGGAGTACAACTCGTGGGCGCACGCGCTGTTCGCCCGCCAGCTTGGTACGACCGAGCAGGTGCTCGAAGCGATCGCATGCGGCATGGAGCCGCCGTTCGACCCGGAGGAGGAGCGGTCGGCGTACGGGCGGCCCGCCAATTCCTGACGACCGGCACGCTTACCGACGATGTCTTCGGGAAGTGCGTCCAGCTGTTCGGGGAGGAAGGCACGGTCGAGTCGATAATCTGCAGTTGCTACTCGCTCACATCCTTCGCACTCAATGTCGCCGCCGTACCGCTACCAGAGGGAGTTTTCCCCGCTGGGATGGGGAGCGAAGCTCGTAGGTCTGCACTGGGGGATCCTGTCGAAGAACGGGGGCGACGACCATCTGCGGTGTCTCCGCACTTAGGCGACGTGGCAAGAGGGAAACCCCGAATGGATCGGGTCGTTCGAGTCGAAGGAGATGCCGGATGACGAACATTGTGATCGGAGCGGCCTCGGGAATGGGTGCCGCAGTGGCCCGTCAGTTAGCCAGCCGAGGTCCGCTACTCATCGTCGACCGTAATATCGAGGATGCCGAGAAGCTTGCCGCCGAGCTCGGGCCCGCAGTTCGAGTCGCGGCGTGCGATATAACGGACCAGGGTCAGGTCGACGCGGTCTTTGCCGGCGTCGAGGACGTGGCCGCTCTGGTCCACACTGCCGGCGTATCAGGGACGATGGCGGCTGGGCGTCGCGTCCTCGAGATCAACCTCCTTGGCACCGCTCGTGTGCTCAAGGCAGCCGAACCCCTCCTTCGACCTGGTTCAGTGGGGGTGTGCTTCGCGTCCCAATCGGGATACATGGTGCCTGAGACGCCGCCATTGTTCGCTTTACTCGAGGAGCCCCTAGCTCGGAACTTCTTCGATGAGGTCGGCAAGTACTTCGACGTCGACAACTCCGCCCTCGCCTATCAGGTATCGAAACGAGGGGTCCACCGATTAGTCCGCAAGACCGCCTCTGTTTGGGGTCGGCAAGGGGCTCGTATCCTTTCCCTGTCGCCGGGGATCAACGATACGCCGATGAATCGTGCCGATGAGGCCAAGCACCCGATCATGCAGGACATCATCAAGGACAGCCCGCTCGGTCGGCGGGGCAGCCCTGACGAGGTGGCCAACGTTGTCTCGTTTCTGGTCTCCGATGCGGCCTCGTACATGACGGGTAGCGACGTGCTGGTCGACGGGGGCATGGTGACCGTACTCCCCAACGCATGGGCGGGCAGCCTTCATTCGCCTCCAACTTCATAGCTCTCACTGCCATGGGCTGAATTCGAGCCCTTCAGGCGTCAGGGCGGTGATGGCCTCGCATACGTGACAAATCCTCGATACCAGAGGCTGAAGGACTCCCGGCGACCATCCGCTACCGGTACGCATCGTACTATTTCGACGGCGTAAAGTAGGCACTGTTGCGGAGGAGTCTCAATACTTGGAGGTTCATAGATGGTCGCTTTCAGATACGAGGAGCTGCATCCGGCGTTGGGCGTCGAGATTGCTGGTATTGAACTGTCCAAGGAGTTGGATGCGGAGACCGTCCGAATCCTGCGGGATCTGTTCGATCGGACCGGGCTCCTGCTGCTCCATGACACCGGACTCACCCCGCAGGACCAGGCGCACCTCGTAGGAGTCCTCATCGGGGAGACTGCCCCCGCGGACCGGGCAGCTGCGATGGCCAGGACTCACACCTACGCCAACTACGTGACCAATAAGGATGAGGACGGTTACGCTCGGTTCGGCGAGTTGCTGTTCCATTGCGACATGATGTGGGCGGAAACCCCGATAGAGGTCATATCGCTCTACGGCTGCAGAGTCGAGCCCCCAACGGTGCCGACCAGGTTCGCCAGCATGGTCCATGCGCTCGAAACGTTGCCGCCCGACGTTCGTTCGCGGGTGGCCGAGCTCAGAGCCGTCCACGAGACCGGTCAACAGCGACGGGGTGCTCACAAGGACCAGCTGGTCGTGCCACAACACGAGGTGCTCCGCTCGACCGTAAAGCCCGTGATTTGGCGCCATCCGAGAACGGGACGAGAACTGCTCTACACGTCGCAGCAGATGACCGCCCGCGTCGAGGGTCTAGACCCGGTGGAGAGTGAGGCCCTGCTCGATGAGCTGTTCGCTCACCTGTACCGACCGGAGGCGGTAGTCGATCACGAGTGGCGACAAGGTGACCTCGTGGTATGGGACAACCTCGCGTTGCAGCACGCCCGAGGCAATGTGGAGATCGAAGGGCCCGAACGCACGTTACGCAAAGTCATCGGGCCGCTACCGACAAACATGGGAATCGCCAAGCCGAAGATGGTGCGAGCTGGAGCGGAATAACCAAGCGAGATGGGCCTGCGGGTCCGTTATCTACGGAGAGCGCTATCGAGTCCGTGAATGGAACCGATCCCAACCGCTCGGGGGTATAGGCAGCGTCCAAGCGCGGAATGATGCGGGATGACAAGTGGCGGGCAATCCTTGGGCTCGGTATCGCCTCTAAACCCTGGGTTTGGAAGTTGTCGAGGGGGCTTTAAGCAGGGAGGATTGCGTCGTGCCTACACGCCACCAGATCGTCATCTCGGCCGACGGACATTGTGGCGCCCCGCTGTGGGACTACAAGCGGTATCTCGATCGTCAATATCACGAGGAGTTCGACCCCTGGGCGAGGAGTTTCAACGACCCGTGGTCTGAGGAGTTGGATCAGGAACGACCGGTTAACAATCGATCGGGAGTGGCGTCTATGAGGGCACCCCTAAACTGGGATAGCCAACTTCGCCTCGACTACCTTGACGCGCAAGGCATAGCGGCCGAGGTCCTGTTCCCCAACACCGTCCCGCCCTTCTACCCCTCGGGGGTGCTCACTGCGCCGGGGCCTCGCAGCCCCAGAGAATACGAATTGCGGTTCGCCGGTCTGCGGGCCCACAACCGGTGGCTATCCGATTTCTGCAATCAGTCCCCCGATCGTCGAGCCGGTTTTGCCCAGGTCTTCCTCGACGACGTCGATGAAGCGATCGCCGAGGTTCGATGGGCCAAGGACGCGGGCCTGCGTGGAATCTCGCTTCCCGGCGACCACGTTCTCAAGATGGCCAACCTCTACTACCCGCGGTACGAACCGCTCTGGGCGGTGTGCGCAGAGCTCGACCTTCCGATCCATCGCCATGCTGCGGCGCCGACGGAATCGTTCTACGAGGGTGGGAAGGCGTCGCAGCTGGTTCACTTCATCGAGATTCAGTTCTACACCGCACGTGCCATATCTCATTTGATCTTTTCGGGTGTCTTCGAGCGACATCCGGGACTGAAGTTCGTCACGACCGAGATCGCCTCGGCGTCCGAATTGGCCCGAGATCTGGCGAAGATGGACATGATGGCTGCGCTCCGTGAGATGGGAACTGGCACACCCTTTTACGCACACGTCAAGGATGCCCTCGAGGAGCTCAAGCGGCCACCGAGCGACTACTTCGCGTCCAACTGCTACGTAGGCGGCCCACACGATCTCCGTCAGGCGAGGGAAACGGGCATCCCCAATCTGATGTGGGGAGCCGACATACCCCATTCGGAGGGAACGGGGCCATATACGCACGAAGCGCTCCGCGCTTCTCTCTGGGACCTTCCTGAGGCCGAGCTGAACACGCTGCTCGCGACCACCGCTGCGACGGTGTACGGCTTCGCCCTGGACCGGCTTCAGCTCGTGGCGGACCGTGTCGGCCCGACGGTCGCAGAACTGCAGACGATGCTGCCGACGAGTGCCAGACCAAAGTACCCAGACGTGACGTGCTGTTCTGTATTCAGGGAGGCGCTCCATGCCTGAGAGTTCGACCGAGATGGCAGGTGGAACGCAGCGGCTGTCAAACGAGAGAGTGGCTCCGTCGCAGGAACCCAGCAGGGGGCCGATAGGGGAGTGCGAGGGGCAAAGGTGGCCTCACCGGCGCACAACGACACGCACGCCGGGCGCGATCACAGCGAGCGCTCGAAGTTGACTGGCGCCGAAAGGCCGCTGGGAGGCATCAAGGTCCTCGACCTGGGCCGATTCCCGCCTTCCGCCTATTGCACGCGGCTGCTCGCTCAACAAGGGGCTGAGGTATGCCGGGTGGACGCACCGGGTTCCGATCCGGCCATGTTCGGGATCGGAACCGGTCTCGGTGCAGCCAAGCGATCGATAGCCCTCGACGCCCGTCATCCCCGTCGCAACGAGGTCCTCCGAAAGCTCTGTGACTGGGCTGATGTCGTCGTCGACAACAGCCGGCCCCACGACCTCGAGGAGCGCGGATTCGGCTACCGGCAGGCGTCTCAGGAGCACCCTGCGCTGGTGTGGTGTTCGATCACCGGGTTCGGTCAGGATGGCCCCTACGCGCTCTGGCCCGGGCACGACCTCACCTATACCGCTCATTCCGGGTTTCTCGGTGCGCTCGAGTCGGAAATGCCCTGGCACCCTCAGATGATGCTGTCTGTCCCGATGGGAGCCGTCATGGCCGTCGTGGGTATCGTTTCAGCACTTTATTCCCGCCACGCGACCGGACAAGGGTGCCAACTCGACATCAGCCTCTCCGAGTCAGCGACGTGGGTCTTGTCGGGGTTCGATGCCCTGATCAACGGCAGCGGGTTCACTATTCCGACCTCCCCCGATCGGCGTCTCTATCGCTGCGGCGACGACCGGTACGTAAGCGTGGCCGCAGCGGATCCCCGTTCGTGGGACGCGCTCTGCTCGGGCCTCGGTCTGGATGACCTGGCCAAGCGGAGAATAGCGGCGGATGAATGGCCGGAGACAACTGCGCGCCTAGCCGAAGTGTTCTCACGACGATCCGCCGCTGAGTGGGTGGCCGACCTTGGCCCGCGCGGTGCGGCCATCGGTCCGGTGAACGTCGGTTCCGACCTGCTGGCCGATCCGCAGGTCCAGGCTCGAGGGAGTCTGATCGACGTCGAAGGCGTAGTGGTGCCCGCCAACCCGATCCGCACTGGCGTGGAGCCGGATGGCAATGGTGATGGTCCTATTAGAGCTCCGGCTGTTGGAGAGCACACCCGGCTTATGCTCCTTGCGGTCGGCTTCAGCACGTCTGAGATTGATCGCCTTGTGGACGAGGGTGTGGTGAGTGGGTGACCGCAAAACGCTCCCGACCTTCACCTGTCGCCGACGGAGGAGCTGGACCGTCTGATCGACGCCGGGCGCCTGCCCTCCGCCGGCTTGATGGACCAGGTTGGGCGGAGCAGGTCAGTCACCGGCTTGGGTGAGATCGGCGAAGACCTGCCTGGCCACAGCCTTGTCAACCTTGCCCATCGCCGAGCGAGGAACCTCCGAGACCACGACCAACTGCTTGGGAACCTTGTATGCGGCGATGGCTTTTCGGCAGTAGTCAATGAGTATGTCAGCGCTAACTCCGGGGTCGGCAGTGGCCACCAGGCCGACCAGCCGCTCACCCATCTCATCGTCCGGTTGGCCGAAAAGCGCTACCTCCTCAACGCTAGGGTGGGTATTCAAGACACGCTCACACTCGGCTGGATAGATGTTGACCCCTCCGGAGATCACCATGTCTGTGACCCGACCCGTGACGTACAGGTAGCCCTCGGTGTCGACGTGACCGAGGTCGCCGAGTGTGAAGACCCCAGGTTTGAGGTGCGCAGCTGCGGTCTGATCAGGGTCCTTGTAGTACCGGATGCCCCGCCCGCTTTCGTCCTCGAAATAGAGCTGGCCATCCTCTCCGGGCGGGCAGGGGGAGCCGTGCTCGTCGAGGACGAGAGCCCGGAACGGGGCTGATACCAGCCCGACCGAGCCGATATGCGCCAACCAGTCATCCGAGGTTATGTAGCTGATGATCCCGCTCTCGCTGCCGCCGTACGCCTCCCGGAGTATGGGACCGAACCAATCGATCATTGCTCTCTTGAGCGGAACCGAACAGGCGCTACCAGTAAGCGCGACCATCCGGAGGGATGACACATCGGCGCGCCGGCGCCTCTCCTCGGGCAGCGCAAGCAAACGGACTAGATGGGTGGAGACCATGAGAGTCGTGCCGATCCGCTGAGCCTCAATGGCCTCGAGCACGGCGTTCGCCTCGAAACGTCCTACGAGAGTCACCGGGTTTCCGGTGAGAAGGAGCCCTACGGCTGCGTGCGGGCCGGCATGGCAGAGGGGGCCCGAGACCAGATGTGGCCCGAGCCCGTTCATGTGGTGGCGCGCCGCGATCGCCAAGCGGTCCCGCACGGTCGAAGCTGGATCGGAGGGGACCTCCACTCCTTTGGGACGCCCGGTGGTCCCCGATGTATAGATGAGATCGGCAGCGGCACTCCCGGTCAAGGGTGGCGGCCCGTCGGGCGTCTGGTCGAGGAGTGAGACCCACCAGTGCGGCCCGCTATCGGAAAGAACCGGAATGCCGAGACGTTCAGCCGCCTCCTGGGCCACTTGGAGGTAGTCGGGCGACGACCAGATCGCTCTGGCCCCGCCATCGACCGACAGGTACTCCAGCTCTTCTGCGGTCGACTGGTAGTTGACCAGAATGGACCCCACCCCTGCGAGGAGGGCGGCCGCGTACATGATGACCGTGGCACTGCAGTTTGACCCGAGCACGGCCAACCGTCCCTGGTCGAATCCGATCTCTAAGAGGGCGTGAGCCGCCGCGTTTATCTTGACCGCAGCCTCAGCCCAGCTCAGCTGCCCGCTCGGGTCTGTCAGCGCGATCTCGTCGCCCGTTCGTTCGGCCAACTCGAACATGACGTGTCCGGCATTCTGCGGATCAACCACGTTGATTAGTCATTCTGATCTCACTCTGACGACCTCGGAAGTCGGAGATGCGACGCGAAGCCGGCCCGCGCCGCAGTTCGCGCGATACCTCGCTCTGTCCACCTCGGACTGTACCGTGTAAATTTACGAGACTTTCCGCTTTCGAAGGGGGAATCAGGTGCTCACGGTCGACCCCGCGATTAGCACGCGAGAGTTGAAGCCCGAGATTGGGACGGTGGTGGAGGCCGATGCCGCAACGCTACTGAGCGGGACGGCCGCGGATGACATACGCGCCCTCCTCGGCGAGCGGACTGTGCTCGTATTTCCCGATCTCGGCTTTGACGATCAGCGACAAATCGCGTTCACGCAGACGCTCGGTGTCCAGGCATTCGAGAACAACGGTGTGCCTCAAGCGAACGGCAAGAAGCAGGCCATCTTCAAGGTGAGCCTGGACTCGTCGGTCAATCCGCTCGGCGAGTACCTCAAGACCTCGTTCTACTGGCACCTCGACGGTTCGATGCACGAGGTCCCGATCTTGGCCTCGCTCCTGAGTGCGCGACACCTGCCCCCCGATGGAGGAGCCACGGAGTGGGCCAATACGTACGCTGCGTACGACGCCCTCCCGGCGGCAGACAAGGATGCCCTGGAAGGCCTGAGGGTTGTGCATGCCAACTGGTCGCTCCAGCGGTTCGTGAACCCTGAGCCGTCGTACGAGACGTTTGCCGGGGCGAGACGGGTGCCGGCACGGGAGCAGCCGCTCGTGTGGACGCACCGCTCCGGGCGGAAGTCACTCGTGATAGGCGCGACGGCGGCCTATGTCGTCGGCATGGAACCGGCTGACAGCATGGACCTGCTGGTCCGACTTCGGGACTGGGCTACCCAGCCCCAGTTCGTCTACCGTCACGAATGGGAGGTTGGAGACCTGGTCACGTGGGACAACACCGGCACCTTGCACCGGGCCCTGCCGTACGACGGGGCCAGCGGGCGCCTGCTGCACCGGACAATGCTGCAAGGCGAAGAACCGATCGCTTGATCGGTGGGAGAGTGAGGCCTTGACCGCCACCGCGATGCACGGTGTTCGACTCAATGTCGCCAACCTCGACCGCGCTCAGCAGTTCTATACGGGACTCGGCATGGTCGAAGACATCGGCACGCGTCGAGCGAACCGGTCCGATGGCCTGACATCGGTTCTGGCGATGAATGACCCGGCCCAATATCCGAGCGCCCGGTCTGTCGCCCTACGCTGGCCCAGCGATCCTCATATGCACGTGAATCTGGTCGCGTGCGACTCAGACAGCCCGCCGCAAGGATGGCCGAAGTCAGTCGACCAGTTGGGGTCGACCGTCCCAACCCTCCTGGTCGCGGATCTCGATGCAGAGGTGCGTCGCCTGGTCGACGACGGGGCCCGGATCTGCGTCGATGCTGCTACCACGGTGCGGCTGAGCGGCTCCACGCGATCCGCGTACGTCGCTGATCCGGATGGAAACGTTGTCGAGCTGCTCGAATGCTCCCCCCGCCGAGGTTGGGACTATTGGCTTGCACGGTGGTGGGGGCACAGACGACCTTCTTGCACTTCCAACTCAATACATACAACTACGAAGCGATGTCCGGCTTCTATGCCGGCTTCGGATTCGTCCCGGACCCGCTGAGCGAAGGGAGACCGAACGTCGACTACCGAGAGCTCATCGACATGAGCCGGCCCAATCCGTATGTCGAAGCTTTCGGTCGGCCACTGAACAACAAAGTCACCAGCGGCGTCAGGCTGTTTCAACTGGCGGGGGACCACTCAGAGATGCATCTCGAGATCATGGGCTGGAACGACGGGAATCTGGTGGTTCCGGGGCCCGATCCCACCTTTCACCAGCTCGGCATCATGCGGTACTGCTTCAAGACCGTCGGGCACCTGGACGTGCTGGCCGAGCTCAAGCGCCGCGGCGTGCGCGTCCTGGTGGAGAACCAGCTGGGTGCCTACAGATGGGGCGATTCAGAGTGGTTCTACTTTGCCGACCCCGACGGCAACGTCCTGTGTTTCGAAGAGTGGTTCCCGGCCGGACGCTGGGGGGAGAAGGTCTGAGCGGGCTTCGATCATCGAAGCGCAGGCAGCACCTCGCTTCCGTACCATTCGATCACCCTCAATGCGGAGGCGGCGTCGGCGGCACGAATTCCAGCCCTCATGTGGGCCACGCCCATGGATTCGTACACGTTCAGAGCGTGGACCACCCGACGAGCCTGGTCCTTGAAGTCGGATGATTCGGCATCGAGCTGCACATCCGATCGTTCGCCGTTGACAATCTGGAGCTCGTCGGGATCCCGTCCTGCCCGGTCGCACGCCGCTCGAAGGCGGTTCATGCCCTCCTTGAGCCGCTCGGGACCCATTCCGGCCGCGATCCACCCGTTACCGAGTCGGGCTGCCCGGTCCAGGGCTGCATCGCTGTGACCACCGATCAGGATGGGTATGGGTCGCTGCACGGGCCTCGGGTCGGGGGAGATGGCCGGGACTCGGTAGAACTCCCCGGCGAACTCGACGGTCTCACCAGTGGCGCACCACAGTGTTCGCAGCAGGGAGATCTGCTCGTCGACACGCCGGCCGCGCTGGTCCCACGGCATGCCCATGGCTTCGGCCTCCTCCTTGAGCCAGCCAACTCCGACGCCGTACAGAACACGCCCGCCCGAGTAGAGATCGATACTGGCCATCTGCCTGGCGTTGAGTACGGGATTCCGGATCGGGAGGACCGCAATCCCCGTGCAAAGCTTGACACGCTCCGTAACCGCCGCCGCGATGGCAAGGGTGGAGTTCATCTCCAGGTTGAGTCCCATGGTTGCCTGCATGTCGGCAAACTCGTAGCGCTTGGGCGTTGCCGGCAGGACATACTCCGACTCGAACTGGGCTGGGACCACGACGTGATCGGCGACCCATACTGAATGGAACCCGGCCGATTCGGCTAATCGGCAGAAGTCGATCACGAAACGCGGGGAGGCAAGAGGTCCGAAGTGGGGGATGGTGAGGCCCAATTCCATAGGGATTCCTCCGCAGTCAAGACAGGATCCGGTTGAGGGACCGCCACATCAACCGATGGTGATCTGACGTCGAGCCAGACGCCAATCGCCGTCGACGAATCGGACGTCGTCATGATAGTGGCCCATGTTGAAGATCGTCGGGTTGGTCGCCGTCTGCCGGTAAAAGATGAAGTAGGAGTCGACTATTGCGTCATCTTCGTCGCCGAGGTCCACGGCGAGAGTCGTTATGACATGGCGCGAGGAACTTCCGGGCCCGGTGAGACGTGTCCGACGCCTTTCTTCCGCGCCGGCCCTGATTTCGGGCCGTCCCCGCCTCGGCGCGTCCGGCATCTCCCACGATGGATCCTCGGTGAAGAGCTCGATGTACTCGTCGAGTTCCCCGTGATCGGCGGCGTGTGCAATTCTGGCAACGAGATTTCTGATCGCCAGTTCGTCGGATTCGGCACTTCGGTTTGTTCGAGAGCTCATGGTTCTCCCTTTCATTGCTCTTCTGCGCTATCCGCTTGCCCGCCCTCCGCCCGCAGCGGCGACCTTCACGCCAGAAACGACATCACCTGCGCTCGTTCAGCATCTGAATGGCCCAGGCAGCCGATGAGGTCGTGCCGGCATCGACCGGTAGCTCGACTCCGGTCATCCAGCGGCTCTCTTCTGAGGCCAGGAATACAGCCGGCCAGGCGACATCCCATGCCACGCCTTCAATGGAGAGCAGACCCGCCCGGCGCTTCTGCTCTCGGCGTTCCTCGCCGCCCTGATCTCCCATCGGCGTATACACGTGACCCGGCAAGATGCAATTGACCCTGATGCCGTCGCGCCCGAGTAGGTAGGCCCAGTCCCTTGTCAGGCCCAACAGGGCCGATTTGGATGCGGCGTACGGGCCAGAGCCGAAGCCCCTGATCGCGGCGATCGAAGAGATGTTGAGGATCGACCCACCCCCGGCAGCAATCAGGTGCGGAACGCTATGACGGGTCGTGAGCAGGGGAGCGCGAAGATTGACATTCATAACCCGGTCCCACGCGTCGAGGTTTAGGGTGGCCGGGTTCCCTCCGCCCTGGGACAGCGCGACATTGTTCACGAGCGTGTCGAGGCCTCCGAAGGCGTCCACGGTCATTTGGACAGATCTCTCGTTGTCGGCCTGATCCGTGAGGTCGCCTGCCGCCGATATCGCGTCCCCGCCGAGTTCGTCGATCAGCTGCTTGGTCGCGTCGGCGCGTTGGCGCGAGATGTCAACGATCGAAACCTGCGCTCCTTGCAAGGCGAAGAGTATGGCGATTGCCTCGCCGATGCCGAACAGCATTGCGTCCGGCGATTTGCCGGCGCCGGTGACAAGCGCCCGCTTTCCCAGCAATCTTAGTCCGTGATCAATCCCGCGGTACCACTCGTGGGGGGCAACGGGCTTCGATCGCGGTTCGCTCCTGTCGGTCACCATGGCGATGATAGAGGACCTGTCCAGTTTTCTCCTCGGTAGATTGCCTCTGTCAAACTCCACCGATGCTCGGGCCACGTCAGGTTGCCGATCGATACGTCGAGATCGCCACGGCTGATGGCAAGGCCGCACTGGCCGAACTCTTCGCACCGGACGGTGTTTTCCATGCTCCGGACGGATCGGTGTACCGAGGCAGAGAGCAGATCGCCGGCTTCTATGCACGACACCTAGCCACGGTGACCCCAACGTTCCACATTCATCGCGCCGTGGAAGCGGGCCAGGATTGCTGGGCGGAGCTGGCCAACCCTCCCATTGATGAACCCGTGCTGCTGTCCAGCAATCACTTCACGGTGGACGACAACGGGTTCATCGCCCGCTTGGCGGTGTTCCTGCGTCCACACTGACGGACGGTCCGACTTCGAGCCTTAAGGGGCACCAGTCGTCGACACGCGTCGCGGGTCGCCGGTTAGGAGTTCCTCGATCAGCATAAGAGGTACCTCTCCCGTATCTAATGGATCGATGAAGATGGCCTCGTCGCTGCGGCGCCGTATTGCGATGCCGGCGTCTCCCAGCGAGCGCCCCGCTGCCTCGAGCGAGGGGACTCCGAGCCCCAGGATGTGACAGCGGGCGCGGGTGTGCGCCGTTCCCCAATAGTGCGCACTCGCGTCCGGCGTGAGGCGGAACAGGGCGAGTGTGCAGTCAGGGGCTGCAAGGCAGACGACCGGTTGGTCTGGGGCGGCTTTCGGGTCGCGAAAAGTCTCCACAAGCCCGAACAAATCCCCGAAGTGGTCCGCCCACTCGGACGGCTCTGGTACCAGCGCACCAATGAAGGCATTCGTGAGCACGTCGAGTAGCGGCTTGTCGGGATGGTGCGGTTCGGGTGCGCCAATCCGCGGATCCTCGGGGATCGTGAAGTCCGACCATTCGAACAGGAGCCCGCCGGAAAGACGTGGATCCGTGAAGCAGAAGCCGGCCGCTGGGCGCACCCCGACTTCGACCCCACCGCGAACGAGGTGCTCGATCGTCTCGTCGAGGTTCTCGACTTGGAACGCGCACGAATGCATACCCGGACCGAGGCGCTCCAAGAAGCGGGCTGCGGCATGGCCAGGGACGATGGGTTCGGCCACCTCGATCGAACCGTCGCCGATCCATGTCATGCCGCCCCGGCGACCGATTGCTGCCGTATCGCTGTACTCGAGCACCCTGAGCCCGGCGACGTGGCCCAGTGCAGCCACAGTGCGGTCATAGCTGTTGACAATGCAGGTCGAGTGAAAGGTCCGAACTATCCGATGGGGCATTGTGGTGGCTTACCTCAGCGCATCCTGTCCGGAAATGGACCTCAATCCTCGGCGGGTCGGGCTCTGTTCAAACCGACCGACGTTCGCTATTATAGTGCGTATAGTAAGAACCAGTCAGCTGCTAAGGCTGCGCCGTGAGCTGAGGTAGGGAGAGTGATGGTCGAGAGAGTGATGGTCGAGAGAGTCATCGTCGTTTCGTCGGACTCCCATGCGGGGATGCCCAAGGAGTTGTGGACCGAGTATCTCGAGAGCCGGTTCCACGATTTGCTCCCCGGCCTACGCGAAGACAACGAGATCTACCCGCTGGCGATTGCGCTTCTCGGTTCCAAGCACCAGTTCGACGTCTATCCCGAGCACGAAGAAATCCACCGTACGGGTTGGCATGGTCTCCATGACCCTGTGCTTCGGATGGCCGACATGGACCGCGAAGGAGTCGCCGCCGAGCTCATCTATCTCGGCGACTCGCGTCTGGGAGACCTGTTCCACAACGTGACGAACAGGGAATTCTCCCTCGATGCGTGGGAGGCCGGCTCACGGGCCTGGAACCGGTGGGCGGCGGACAACTTCGGGTTCGCTCTCGACCGGTTCCTTGTGACTGCGGCCATCGGGCCCTGTGTCGATATGGACCTTACGGTGAAGGAGCTGGAGTGGGTAGCCGACCACGGCTTCACCGGAACCTACGGCCCGGGCTACTTGCACCATCGGGGGATGCCACCTCTTTTCGACTCCTACTGGAATCGCTTCTGGTCGGTATGCGAGGAGCGCAATCTGGCCGTGATCGTTCACGCCGGCTTCGGGACGGAGCAAGGCGCAGTATTCCCAGAGGTGGAACGGATTTACAACGACGTGGTGAAGGCGGCGAATTCGACCGACACCGACAAGCTGTTTGCCCACGCCGGAGCGGTCTCCGATGAGTCCCTCGAGTTCTTCAGCAACTTCCTCAACCGCAGCGTGGACGCCCGGCGTCCCATGTGGCAGATGATGCTGGGCGGAGTCTTTGATCGGTATCCGGGACTGCGGTACATGCCCACCGAGATCCGGCTGGATTGGATTCCGGCCACGCTCGCCCACCTGGACCAGTTCTACGAGGAGCACCGAGAGGACCTGCCGGCCAAGCGCAAGCCAAGTGAGTACTGGCAGTCCAACTGCATGGCCGGAGCGTCGTTCATACACAAGGCCGAGGTGGAGATGCGCCACGAGATCGGCGTCAAAACAATGCTGTTCGGCCGGGACTATCCGCATCCCGAGAGCACGTGGCCCAACACCCGTGATTGGTGGAGGGATGCTTTCGAGGGGGTGCCTGAGGACGAGTTGCGCCTGATCCTGGGCGAGAATGCCATCCGATTCTTGAATCTGGACCGGGACCGACTGGTCGAAATCGCCCGGCGCATTGGACCCACGGTCGAGGAGATCCACGCCGGTGAGCCCGTCACCGGACCGCTCCTGGAGAGCTTCGCACTGCGAGGGGGCTACCTGAAGCCGTCGGAGGGCGACAGTCAGATTCCTATGGTCGACAAAGTCCTCCAGGAGGACTTTGTCGGACTGGTCGCCGCCCGCGTCTGACTCAGCGTACTTCTTGGAAGCACAGTCAGGGCGCGCTGCGAATCGTTCCTCCGTCAATGGGTAGGGCAACGCCAGTGATCCACGAAGCTTGCTCGGAGCAGAGGAAGACGATCGCGGCGGCGACTTCGGCTGCCGTGCCCATCCGGCCCAAGTCGATCGGCGCTCTGCGGAGCATGCTCTCGACTAGTGCTTCCTCCGAGCGACCGGTTGCCGCGATGGCGTCCACGAAACCAGATGCCGCCCCTTCGGTGTAGGTAAGCCCGGGGAGCACGCAGTTGGCACAGATACCTTCCGAGGCGTAAGCCCGCGAAAGGTTTCGGGTCGTGTTCACCATTGCCGCCTTTGCTGCGGAGTACGGAGCGCGGAATGGCTCAGGAACTCGGGCGGTGTAGGACGACACGTTGACGATCCGTCCCCAGCGCTGGCCACGCACGTGAGGAAGAAGCGCCCGCGTCAGCCGCGCACCACTAACGACGTTGAGCCGATAGGCGACTTCCCAGTCGTCGTCGGAGAGCTGATCGAAGAGCAGGTGTCCGCTCTGACCGCCGGCGTTGTTGACCAGGATATCGGCACCTCCCAGCTGGGCCCCGGCCTCTTCGATCGCAGTTGTCGTTCTCTCCTCCGTGGCATCGCCCACGACGCCCCAGACGGAGTCCTCGCCCGGTAACGCCGAGCGACGCCGGAGTTCCTCGACGGCACGGTGAAGGTCCTCGGCACCACGGGCCGCTATCACGACCTTGCCTCCGTTGGCGACGAACTCGTCAGCCACGGCGCGACCGATACCTTTGCTGGCCCCGGTCACGACGGCGACTTTGCCGGCCAGGCCGAGGGCCATGACGCCGCGTTTAGCCGGCGCAGGCGATGGTCGTCCCGTATGGCATCGTGAACTTGTTGTTCTTGAGTGAAGCCCAGAACCAGCAGTTGTTCACCTGCGCCTTACCCTTCACGAAGGTCATCTTGGGAACCATTCCGCCCAGAGTGGTTGAGTGCAGGGTGTACATTCCCTGGAGCAGAGCCGCCGGCGTGATCGGGTTGGTGCTTCCAACGCCGCCCGCTTTCGCTCCGGCAGCAATAAGGAGTCCGGTGGTCCACTGGTTGGTCGTCAGGTCGCCGTATCCGGACATCTTGGTGAGGCCGGGATCGTACTTATTGAAGGCTGCGGTCATGATCTTAATGCCCGGGAAGCTGGTGTCGAAGAAGGGCATCGTGGGCTCGATGGAGATCAGGCCGTCCATGCCCGGAGCGCCGGCGAAGGCGCGCTCGATATTGAGACCCTCGGTGACCTCGTGGGGCGTGTAGCCCTGTTGGGCACAGCTTGCTGCCACCCTGATGATGATCTGGGAGGCGTCGGCAACCTCCAAGGAGGTGGCGTTATGCGCCTTGCCGGTCAGGCACTGGGCTATGTAGTTGGGTGCACTACCCAGGATCGAGGTGCTGAAGGCAACATTCACGCCGATTGCTTTGCCCGCTCCGGCCAGGGACGGCACTGCCTGCGCACACTCGGGGATCTCGCCGCAATAGAAGACGGCCATCTCCTTGCTCCCGGCCTTGGCCGCCGCGGCGACGATGGCCCCCGGCTGGACGATGAGGGCTAGTTGGGTGCCGAATCCGACAGGGCTGGTGCCCAAGTTGATGGTGCCACTGGTGCCTTCGTAGGTGGGGATGCCGGCCTTGGTGACGTAGCTGACCCACGACGCCTCATCCTGCGTGTCGTCGGAGACCAGTGCGACGATTCCCTGATGCACCAGGTTCTGGACGTCGGTCAGGGCGATTCCGGGGTTGTCGGGTTCGCGTTGGACCACCACCTCGACCGGATGGCCGTTGATGCCTCCGTTGGCGTTCTGCCACTTCGCCCAAGCCTGGAATGCGGGAATGGTGTATGGATTGACGCTCCCCGCCCCCAGCGAGACGGCGTTCTCGATGTAGCCAATCTTGATCGGCGTACCGCTGTCCGTCTTTGCCAACGATGCCGCCGATGCACCTTGCGACGAGACAAAGCCCGACATGGTGAGTGTCGCGACGATGGAAAGTGCAGCGATCGTCGTGCGGATCCCTCTGGGATACGTCATTTTGTTCTGTCCCCCCTGCCTCGTGGGCGTAACTCGTTCCAGCGGACCTAGAAGCGCCGTGGCGCTGCCAGGCCCGAACCCTTCACCGAGTAACGGAGCAAGGGTCGCAGAATAGACGATAGGAGCACGTCGAAGTGGTCAGCCCTGTCCAGGGTTCTTTCGGACTGGGTCGTCGTCCCACCGGGAGCTCGAGCGCTCCGGAGTTACCATCGAATGCGCAATGGGAGAGCAAACCGGGAGGCAACTGATGCAGACACCTGTCTACCCGGAGACTCTTTGGGAACTTCTCGTCGCCAGGGCGCAAGCAAAGCCCGATGGTGTCCTTGTCGAGGATGATCGGGACCGCACTCTCACCGCGGCGCAATGGGTGGAGTGGGCAGAGCGCGTGGCGGCAGGGCTGCAGGCCATCGGGGTCAAATCTGACTCGGTGGTGAGCTGGCAGCTGCCGACGGTGATCGAGTCGTGTGTCTTGCTCATGGCGATCTCCAGGTTGGGCGGCGTATCGAACCCCGTGCTCCCGCTCCTGCGTCTGCGAGAGGTCGGCTTCATCGTCGCCCAGACGGGGTCTGATCTCCTTGTAACGCCGGGTACGTGGCGCAACTTCAGCTACGCCGACATGGCGACAGAAATAGCGAGCACGACCTGACCGGCGTAAAGACGTTGGTGCTCGACGCTGGCTTGCCCGAAGCCGATCCAGCGAGCCTGCCGGCGCCGCCGAGCGGCGAGGGTGACCCCGTCCGCCACATCTATTAGACGTCAGGCTCCACGGCAGACCCCAAGGGCGCACTGCATTCGGACGCTTCGGCCATGCATGGCGCGACGGCGACGATTCTGGGCTGGGATCTGAGCGAGGACGACCGCATCGCGATTCCGTATCCGTACACCCACATCGGCGGGTTCTGTGTAACGGTTTCCGCCATGTACACGGGAGCGCAGCTCCTGTTCACAGACATTTTCGACCCTGTGAACTCGCCACTTGCCATGAGCAAAAAGGGAGCGACACTGCTCGGCAGCGCAGTTCCGTTTTACAACGCGTACCTAAAGACCCAACTCGAACACCGTGCCGAGCCTGTCTACCCGCGCCTGAAGGCGTTCAACGGCGGTGGCGCGCCGAAGCCGGCGGAGCTTTACTACGAGCTCAAGCGGGTGTTCGGCGTCGGAATCGTCTCGACGTGGGGGCTCACCGAATTCCCCTCGGCCAGTTCGGGGACGGTCGAGGACGACGACGAGGACCTGGCGCTCACCGAGGGCCGGGTCGGTCCCGGCGTGGACATCAGGGTCGTGGGCCTCGATGGAAAGGATGTTGGGCCGGGGGAGGAGGGGGAGCTCCGCCTACGCGGGCCGCAGTGCTGCAAGGGATATGTCGATCGATCTCTCGATGCCGCCGCCTTTGATGAGCAGGGGTATTTCTGTACCGGCGATCTCGGAATTCTGGGCCCCCGGGGGCACGTCCGGATCACCGGGCGATCCAAGGACGTGATCATCCGGAACGCAGAGAACATCTCGGCCCAAGAGGTGGAGAATCTCCCTTACGAACACCAGGGATCGCCGACGTGGCCGTCGTGGGGGTTCCGCACCCGGCAACGGGTGAACGGGCCTGTGCCGTCGTCGTGCTCGAGGCGGGCGCAAGCCGACTGTCTCTGAGGGATCTCGCCGAGTTCTGCCGGCAACGGGGTTTGGCGAACCAGAAGATCCCCGAACGGATCGAGATCGTGGACGCACTTCCTCGCAACCCGCTCGGTAAGGTCTTGAAACGGGAGCTCCGGGCTACGTACGGCTCAGTGCCCTCTGTGTCGGAGCGATTGAGAGCGAAGGACGCGATGGCGGTCAGGGATGGTCACGTAGAAAGCGGCCTCTGTTAGTGGTCACCGAGACCCGGGACAGGGGCGCCGGCGATGTCAGAGGAGTTTTCGAGTCCTCCACCGAGTTGATCACGTACCGATACGTGGGGTGCTCGTCGGTGCTGGTGGATCGTCTCCATGCCCAGGGCCGGATGTCGATCCGGCGGGACATGCGGTTGCTCGGAGGAGCGCTGCTGACGGCGCCCATCGCCATCGCCATGCTCGACACCGCGGGGATCAACATCGACCCGTACTATCACGCCGCATGCACGCACATCGACGTGCATCTCTGGGATCGGGGACGAAACGTCGACGAGATCCGAATACTGGGTACCGTTCGCCGGGAGGCCCGCACCGCGATCTTCACCGAGGCGCTTTTCGTCGACGCCGCCCGGCCCGAACGGGTCTTGGGCGCGGGGACCGTCGGTTGGTCCATCATCGGTGCCACGCCACCCGGATTCGCCTATCGCGATCCGGGACCGGGATTGTTTGACTCCGCCGACCTTCCGACGCTGGCCGCCGGCTTTGGCGCCGAGGAGGTAGGCCAGGGGCGCTTCCGGCTTGGAGGGCTCTCTGGCCTGGTGGGCACGGAAGTGCTTCACCACGGACCGATCCTTGTCATGTCGGAGGCTGCCGCGACGGCCTTGGCCCACTCCCAAGGAGCGCCGGCTGACCTGTGGATATCGACAGCTTCACTTCGCCTGGTGCGGGCCGGAAGGAGCGGTCCCTTCGAGGTCAAAGCCGAAGCGCTCGGCGACCTGACGTCACCTGCAGTGCGAACTCTGATGATGGATCTGGATGCAGAGGCCACCGAGATCGCGACCGGTTTGTTCCGGTTCGGCTCCTAGTGTCGTGAGTCAGAGATTCTTTTAGATATAGGAATTTTCCTGTCCTTCGCGGCGTTCTTCCTCTCATCGACCACGATGGGAGGCAGCGATGGCAGAGCGGGGCAGACCAAAAGAAGAGCTGGTGCTCAGTGACGATGAGCGCGACACACTGCGGCGTTGGGCTCGCCGCCCAAAGAGCGCACAGGCGCTGGCGCTGCGGTGCCGCATCGTGCTCGAGTGCGCCAGTGGTCATACCAATCGCCAGGTGGCGCGCCGCCTTGGGGTGAGCGAAGCCACCGTGTCGAAGTGGCGACGTCGATTCGTGGCCCAGCGCTTGGAGGGGCTCCACGACGAACCGCGCCCAGGGGTGCCGCGCTCGATCACTGACGATGATGTCGAGTCCCTGATCGTCGCCACCTTGGAACAGACGCCCACCGACGCTACGCACTGGTCGACGCGCTCGATGGCCCAGGCGACCGGCATGAGCCAATCTGCGGTGAGCCGCATCTGGCGGGCCTTCGGGCTCAAGCCACACCTGGTCGACTCCTTCAAGCTCTCGCCCGATCCCCAGTTCGTGGAAAAGGTGCGTGATGTGGTGGGCCTTTACCTCAACCCGCCCGAAGGCGCCTTGGTGCTGTGCGTGGACGAGAAGACCCAGATCCAAGCCTTGGACCGCACCGCACCGGTGCTCCCTCTTCGACCAGGGCTCGCCGAGCGACGCACCCACGACTACGTGCGAGGCGGCACCACCAATCTCTACGCCGCCCTCGACATTGCCTCGGGCCAGGTCAAAGCCGACATGACCGAACGCCATCGCGCCCTTGAGTTCAGAGCGTTCTTGAACCTGATCAACCGAAGCGTGCCCGAAGATCTCGACGTCCACGTGGTGGTCGACAACTCCTCGACGCACAAGACACCCGAGATCCATCGCTGGCTGCTGCGCCATCCGCGCTTCACGCTGCACTTCACGCCCACCTACAGCTCATGGATGAACCTGGTCGAGCGCTGGTTCGCCGAGCTGACCACCAAATGGTTGCGACGCGGCACCCATCGCAACACCAAAGAACTCGAGGCGTCGATCAATCACTGGATCGAATCGTGGAACGACGAACCGAAGCCATTCGTCTGGCACAAGAGCGCCGACGAGATCCTCGACACGCTGGCTACATATTGCGCGCGGATCTCTGACTCACGACACTAGGAGACGCTTGATTTAATCGTCGGCACGTCTGCGACCGCGTTCAAACGTGGTCATATTCGTCGTCCTGGAGGGTCCTATCGCCTCTACGGCAATCGTGGAGGACTGTGGAAAACAAGGCCTTCGTCGAATGCGAATAAATCATCAGTGTCCTAGCCAGGTGTCCAACTGAGGAAAATCCGAAGATGGAAGGGTTACGGCACGCCCACTTAGCATCCCCGTGGGGCGGGATTACCAGGAGGGTGGCGCAGTGATGACTGGCTGGAGATCTGATTCGTTCATCTACCGCGACCCGGACGAGGCGGTCGCGCTCCGGGCGCGAATTCGGGCGTTGATCAATACGCACCTGCCAAAGGATTGGCTCGGCCCCTTCACCGAGGATCCTGCGGATCTGGCGATCAGCAACCGGTTCTGCGAGATCCTCGCCGAAGAGGGCCTGCTCGTCCCCAACTGGCCGGACCGCTACGGCGGCCAAGACCTGGATCTGGCTTCCTCCATAGTCATACGTGAGGAGATGTGGGCCCATTTCGAGCCGCGAGGTGGCCAGTACTACGGCCCCAACTGGGTGGGGCCATCGATCTTCGACTACGGGACGGATGATCAGAAGGCACTTCACCTGCCCCTCATCGCATCCGGGAAAGCCATCTGGTGCCAGGGTTTCAGCGAGCCCGATGCCGGCTCGGATCTGGCCAATCTCAAGACCAGGGCGGTTCCCGACGGAGATGGTTTCCGCATAACGGGACACAAGATTTGGACTTCCTGGGCGCTCTGGGCGGAATGGTGTTACCTGCTGGCGCGAGTTGACGGCTCGCCGGTTGGCAAGTCCGAAGGGGTCACTGTCTTCCTCATTCCCATGAACCGTGAAGGCGTGACGGTGCGCGGGATGGACGGCATCCCCGGCCCGCACCACCTCAACGAGGTGTCTCTCGATGGCGTGTGGGCGTCCCGGTCGGAGGTGCTCGGCGACGTCGGCAACGGGTGGCAGGTGATGCGAGATGCCCTCTCGAACGAGCGCGTCGGTATCGCCCGCTACGCACGCGACGACCGGTTGATCTCGAAGGTATTCGTGGACCCAGGTGCGGCGTCCGCACTGCCTCCGGGCCGCTGGCTCCAGGTGCGGGTCAGGAACCGCATGTCCCGTCTCATGTGCCGGCGGGCACTCTGGTTCCAGCGCGACGGGGGCTCGCACGACTTCATCGTCTCGGCGGCTCGGATGATCACCACCCGAACCAATCTCCTTACGGCAGACGCACTCGGCGAAGCATTGGGTGACGAATTCTTCGAGGACCGGCACACGCAGGGCGCTCCGGTCGACGGGGCGGTCGAATTCTTCTGGAGATACATGCAGGCGGGCCCGATAGCGTCGGGAACCACCGAGATGCTCCAGCGCAATCTCTCGCGGACGATGTTCCGAGGCGGACGCATACGGGTAACCGAAGAGGGATCCGAAATGCGAGGCGTCATCGACAGGGTCACGAAGGACCTGGGTAGGATCGATGCAACCCGAAGGGCGATAGCGGAGCCGAGATCCCGCTCAGACCTCCTAGCCCAGGTGGAACCCGTGCTCCAGTCGCTGGACCCACGAGACGGTTATTTCGAGGGGGTCTCGGCGGCCGAGATATGCCGTGGCTCGGGCGCCGCCGTCCTCGCCCTTCCGATTGAAGCCATGTTGCTGAGGCGCCCGTCGGGTCGGCCGCTCGCCTTCGTGTCTTCTCACGGGAGAATCGAGCACGGCGATCTCTTCTCCGAATGGGACGTATGTGGGGAGGACAGACAAACAGAGGCGGTTACGTGGGACCCTGACTTGATCGGATCGAAGGTCGGGCCATTTGTCAGCAAGATCCCACCGGTCCGGCTGGGAGATGGAGAACCGCTCAGCTCCTTCGAGCACGCCATGCTCCACGTGCTGAGCTCGTGGTACGTTTTCGGAGCTCTGGAAAAGGCACTCGACCTAGCGACTGTCTACGCAACCGAACGCGTTGCCTTCGGTTCGCCGATAGCGGCCTACCAGGGCGTGGCCTTCCCGTTGGCCGACGGCTGTTGCGAACTGCAGGGTGTCTACGAGCTCGCGCTGTACAGCCTCAACAGCGTGTATGAGACCCCTGAGTCGGCGCTCTCGGACGCCTTGGCCCTCAAATGGGCGACCGCTGACATCGGGCCGAAGGTCCTCAGGATCGCACACCAGGTGCTGGGAGCAGTCGGTCAATGTGACGAGCATGACCTGAGCATCATCACCCTCACGCTGCAGGCCCGGCTCCGGTTGCCGTTCGGCACTGAGGAGTGCCTGCGACGTCTGGCGGTCGAAGTGGAGCGATCGGGTTTTGACAGTCTCTTTCCGCCTGGAGGCAGCCCGGCTATCTGACCACGTGCAGATCGTGGCTTCGGTCGAGATCCATCGAACCTGGGCTCCGTTTAGGGGTGAAAGGGAGGGTACGTGACTACCCATTCGGAATATCGCCGATCAGCGGAGGACACGCTGGCGATCCTCGACGTGGTCGGTCGTTACGGCTTCGTTGTCGATGATCGGGACTGGGAAGGTTTCGAGCAGGGATTCACCGACGACGCCGTGTTCGACGCCCGGGATCACGATCACGACCCTCCGCGAGGTTTCGCACCGCTCGAGGGGCGTCAAGAAATCGTGCGGGCTTTCCGAGACATGTACATCCACCCCACTCAGCACATGATCGTGACCAGCATCATCAGCGACGTCTCCCCTGATGAGGTGATCGTCCGGTCGAAGGGAATGTTCCCGATTCCGGACTTCGAGTTCTTCGAGGGTGTCTACACCGACGTGGTCGTGAGGACCAGGAGCGGATGGCGGATCCGGTACAAGACCTTCAAGCGTTTCGGTCAGGGCGCCACGCCGTGGATGCGAGAGTCGGTGCGTGAAGCGCTCCGTAGGGGCGCGACCTTCGGATAGTCGATCAGTACGCCGTCGGCTCGCGGTCGCGATCAACGAAGATCTCTGTTCCCTGGACCTCGACGTGGTACTTCGCCAACCGGCACCCCGGCTGGGTCAGACCGTCTCCCGTAGTCACGTCGAAACACCACGCATGGCCAGCGCACACAAGCACGTCATCGTCCAGCTCGCCGTAAATCAGCGGATACTCCTCGTGCGGACAGATGCCGTCCATGGCATGGAGGTCTCCTCGGTCGTCTCGGATGACGAGGACCTCCCACCCTTCGACGAAGAAAGCGGCCATTTGGCCCTTGGCCAGGTCATTGGCTTCGCACACCTTCGTCAGAGCCACAAAGAACTACTCAGGGGATGGTGACCGGAAGCGATTCGTAGCCCCGTTGGTCCGCGAAGTACATGAACTTTGACCGATCGAGATCGACATCCCACTGCGGGAAGCGCTTGAGGACTTCCTCGAAAACAACACGGCCCTCGAGCCTGGCTAGTGCCTGACCGAGGCAGTAGTGGGATCCGAAACCAAAGGACAAGTGCCGGTCTATCTTCCGCGTGACGTCGAACCGGTTGGGGTCGTCGAAGAGGCGGTCGTCGCGATTTCCCGATGGCGTCAGGGTCGCCAGAATGCTGCCTTCGGGGACCACCTGGCCGCAGATCTCGACGTCTCGAGCTACGAATCTGCAGTTCTGCAGAGTATTGGGCTCGCAGCGCAGGCTTTCCTCGATCGCATTGCGGATCAGAGCCGGGTTCTCGACCAGCAGTTGGCGCTGATCGGGGTTCTGGGCCAGCAGCAGGCCGGTCCAGCCGATCAGCAGGCGCGTGGTCTCGTTCCCAGCTGCCGCCACGATGTTCACGTAGGCCAGGAGCTCTTCACGGGTCAACCGGCGCCTGACTCCGGTTTCATCCTCGAACTCCGTATACAGCAGCTGAGACATGATGTCGTCGGACGGATGGTCCGCCCGCCAATCGATGTAATCGGTGAAGATGTCGCCCGACAGGGAGTTCGAACCGGTCGGGTCCGATGACCGCTGCCCATAGAAATGGTCCCGAACCGACTCCTGGTCGGACTCTGGGATGCCCACCAGCATGCCTATGACCTTCATCGGTACCAGCATGCCCAGGTCGCCGACAAAGTCGAAGGCACCCGCTCCGACCAGAGGATCCAGGAGAGACTCACACAGACGCCTGACGCTCTCCTCGAGGGAGGACACCCCCTTGGGGGTGAACATGCGTGACAGGAGGGCGCGGTGAATGCTGTGCTCCGGGGGATCCTCGAAGATGACCGTTCCCTTGGGGATTTCCATGTTTGATTTCAATATGTCGAGGGTGACCCCCTTCCGGGAAATGAACACGTCCCGATTCAACAGCGTGCGCTCGATGTCTTCGAATCGACTGATCGCGTAGAAGTCGAACTCCTCGCTGAAGTACAGCGGCGCCTCCTCCCGCATCCGATGAAAGAGCGGATGGGGGTTCAGGATCGTTTCGTGGTCGTAGGGGTTATAGATCAGATCGGCTGACGTCGTAGTCATTCTCCACACCTTTCCTCGTAACACACGAGCGGAAGTCGAGGACGGCCCGACCCGTTCGCCTCCGCAACCTTGTTTTTCGCTCCTCGGACGAGATGGGCCGACGAGTGAAACGTCGCAAGGGTTTTCGGCAGGACAACATCTTGCGGTCTGCTCGATGTTTTGTACAGTATATATCAACCCGGCGTGGGTGCCTAAGTCGAGGAGGGGAAGACGAGTGGGAATCGAGTTGGACGGGAAGGTTGCGATCGTCACGGGAGCGGCGCGTGGTATCGGCAAGGGAATGGCGACGGCCCTCCTCAAAGCTGGTGCCGCAGTCACCATCACCGACATCCGACAAGAGACGCTGAACGAGACAAGCGCGCAGTTCGATGAGATCGAAGGGGCCAGGCATCTTGCCCTGATTGCCGACGGCACCAAAGACGACGAGGTGAATGATGCTGTGCGCCAGACCGTAGAAGCCTTCGGGCGCATCGACGTCTTGATCAACAACGCGCAGACCGCAGTCACCGGCATCAACATCGAAGACCAGACCGTGGCTGACGTTATGCACGGGATCGACACCGGGTTCCTGGCATCTTTCCGCTACATGAAGGCGTGTTTCCCCTACTTGAAGGAGGCGCAGGGCACGGTCATCAACTTCGCCTCCCAGGCGGGGCTGCTCGGCAACGTCGGAATGGTCGGCTACAACGCGGCCAAGGAAGCCAACCGCGCCCTGACCCGAACCGCGGCTCGAGAATGGGCCCAGTACAACATCACGGTCAACAACATCATCCCCGGCATGCTCACGGAGGGGTCCAAGGAATTCTTCGACGCCAACCCGGAGCACTACAAGCACTCAATGGCCAATATCCCGCTCGGTCGGCTCGGGGACCCGGAGAAGGACGCTGGTTCCCTGGCCGTGTTCCTCGCCTCGGACGGCGCCCATTACCTCACCGGCGACACATTCAACATCGACGGTGGCCGCTGTATGCGGCCCTGACCGGGCGTAACCAGCTAGGGGAGCGGTCTCAGAAGAGCGAAGGCCGAGCGACGGCACCCGGCTTCTCGGTGGTCAGGCCCCTTGATGGAGGGCCGGACCCATTTAGTCGCCCGAGACCTTGCTGAAGGTCGGCATGACCCGTTCCGTCTCGGACAGGAACATCGGGCCGACCACCTTCCTCAGCGTGCGGGCCGGACCCTCGAGATCGACCGTACCGCGTGCGTGCTGGAGGAGCCGGTTGTCCCACACGACCAGATCACCCTCCTGCCACTCATGGCGCAACACGCCGGGCGAGTTGTAGAGATGGTCGAAGAGGACTTCAAGTAATTCTTCGTTGTCCTCCTTGCTCAACCCGAGGATCTCGATCGTGGCCTGTTGCGATACATAGAGCAGGGTCCTTCCGGTGCGCGGGTGGTTATGGACCACCGGAGTCACGGTCGAGTGGGGCTGCTCGTAATGGGAATCGATAACGTTCTCGTCACCGCCCCGGTTGGGGTAGGCGTGGTCGTGACCATGACGAGCCTGGAGTCCCTCAACGCGGGAGCGAAGGCGCTCGGGCAGCGTGTCCCATCCGTAACCCATGTTTATGAACATGGTCGGGACGCTCGGCTGCTCGACCCGAACGCCGTAGAGGGATATCACCGGCTGTGGGCGTTCGGCCCACATGGCGTCGCAGTGGTAGAGCAACCGGCCATAGGGCGCACCGCCGCCAGCCTCCCTGTTCGAGACGAAGTACGACGGTGGCATATCGCCGTCCACATCGGGGCCCGGCTTCGCCGGTGGTTCCTCACCGATCAGCGTGTAGACGAGATAGCGCTGAAAACTCTCGTCGATGTCCAAGTTGCGAAATACAAGGGCCCCCCGTTCGTCGAAGAGGTCACGCAATTCGCGGATCGTGTCTTCGTCGAGAGGCCGCTTCGGCTCGAGCCCCGACACCTCGGCGCCCAACGCTGGATTCAGATCCTTCAATGTCAGCGCAGTCATCCGATTGCCCTCCTATCAAGTACGTCGCTGAGATTCGCCCCTTGCAATGCCGAGCTCGTACCCCCACGCTATCCCCGCTGGGAGAGAGAGTGACGTCGAGAAACCTCCGCACTTGGGCGCGAGACGAAGAACCCAGTGACGATCGGCCCCTGTTCGACCTGGTGTCTTCCGATACGTCAGTCCGCAAGGAGAGGGTGCGACATGGGTCGTAGCTGCGACGGCCGGGTAGCCCTTGTGACCGGCGCCAGCCGGGAAGGAACGGGCCGAGCCGTTGCCGTCCGTCTCGCCGCTCAAGGGGCCAAGGTTGCGATAACCGCCCGCTCGCCCGAGGGCCTACAGGAGACGGCGCGGGTGATTGAGGAGAACGGGGGCCAGTTCCTGGTCATGCCGGGCGACCTGGGCGACCCCAATGGTGGCCGCGCGTCTTTGCCCACGTAAACCTGTGGGCTCCGTGGCTTCTCATGTCGCAAGTGCTGCCCGGCCATGCGGGACCGGGGCCAGGGTTGGGTTCTCAATCTGACCAGCTTCAGTGGGGGGTTGCCGCCCGGGCCACCCTTTGCCCTCAAGGGCAAGGATGGGAGCTCCATCTACGGTGCTACCAAGGCGGCACTGAATCGACTCACCGTGGCTGCAGCCGGCGAGAACGAGAGTCTCGGGATCGCGGTCAATGCGCTCACCCCCAGATCGCCATTCTCACCCCGCTTGTTGTCGCCGGCCCCAATTGTGAGCAACTACAACGTGTGCGAGCCCGTGGAGACAATGGCCGAAGCGGCTCTGGCGCTCTGCACCGGCGACCCGAATGTCCTCACTTGGCGGATTACCTAGAGCCTGCAGCTCTTGCTTGAGCTCGGCCGACCGGATTACGACTTGAAGGGACACGAGCTACTCGACGGATGGCAGCCCGCCGCCCTGGCTGTGCAGATGCGGGTCCGAGAGGAGTTCCACGAAAAGAACGGCTGGCCCCATCCTTTCGAGTTTTACCGGGTGCACACGCCGTACCCCGATGCCCTGAAGCCATACGTTGGGGATGGCTAGCGCCGGGGACGGTTCATGCCGTTTTGCAACCGATTCCGGGACAGCGGAAAGGTCGGACACCGCACGACGCGGTCGTGCTGTCCGACTGCGGATCGCGCCCCGTCGAGGCCGGTCGTAACCTTTGAAATGGTGGCTCGCGGCCGATCGCCGTTCACGTACCGCAGGTGACCGCTCGGTTTCGCAGCCCACAGTGACCTAGGAGCCCGCCGACATGACTTTGACCACCGAGAGCGCCTACTTCGACATGTACGACCGCGATATCTACGCGAATCCGTACCCGGTCTATCGGCGACTTCGCGACGAGGCACCGCTCTACTTCAACGAGCAGATGGGCTTCTATGCGGTGAGCCGGTTCGAGGATGCCGAGCGCGTCATGGTGGATCGGGAGACCTTCGTGTCGTCCAAGGGCATGGTCTACAACATCATGCCTTACGTCATAGAGGGAAACGTCGCCATTCCGAACGGCCTCTTCATATGTGAGGACGCACCGGTCCACACCATGCATCGGTCACTGGTGTCCCGAGTGTTCACGCCCAAGCGGGTGAGCCTCATAGAGCCGCAGATACGCGCGTTCTGCGCCGGGGTGGTCGACCGTCTGATCGGATCCGATACGTTCGACTGGGTCAAGGACCTCGCTGCTCAGGTGCCGATGCGGGTTATCGGGATGCTCGTCGGCATTCCCGAAGCGGACCAGGAGAAGATTCGGGACCATTTCAACGAGCTGCTCAACGAGGGAACTCTCGACTCCACCAAGCCCCCGTTCGAGGCATTGGCCCAATCCGAGGGACTCTTCGGCGCTCACCTCGACCGGCGGATGCGACAGCCCTCCGATGACCTGATGACGCAACTGCTGACCATCGAGTTCGAGGACGACACGGGAACCCGGCGCAACCTGCGGAGGGAGGAGACCCTCACCTTCTTGAACCTGATTGCCAGCGCCGGAACGGATACCACCAGCCGCCTCATAGGGTGGACAGGCAAGATCCTGGCCGAGCACCCCGACCAGCGTCAGAGGCTCGTCGAAAACCCGGTGCTGATTCCGAACGCCATCGAAGAGGTACTTCGCTTGGAGCCGCCCCCATACCATTTCGGCCGTTATGTGACCACCGACGTGGAGATCCACGGCCAAACTGTGCCAGCGGGGAGCATCATGGTCGTTCTGCCCGGGTCGGCCAATCACGACGAACGCCGATTCCCCGACCCTGACCGTTTCGACATAGACCGCGACATCGGCCGCATACTCAGTTTCGGTTTCGGCGCCCACCTCTGCCTCGGCGCCAACCTGGCCCGGATGGAAGGTCGAATAGTGCTCGAGGAGGTCCTCAAGCGGATCCCCGAGTGGTCCGTCGACCTCGACCACGGTGAACTCACTTCAGGAATAGACACACGTGGTTGGGAATCACTTCCGGTTAGCGTCTGATCGTCAGGCGCGTCCGTTTATTCGAGATACACGAAGCTAGTACACAAGGGAGATTTGGATGACGAACGAGTTGCGGTTCGATGGACGCTCGGTGATCGTGACCGGGGGTGGACGTGGGTTCGGGCGCTGCCATGCGCTCCTCCTGGCTTCGCGCGGTGCGCGGATGGTGGTCGCTGATTACGGAGTCGAGCTCGATGGGAGCGGTTCGTCGCCTGAGCCGGCCGAGCAGGTCGTCAAAGAGATTGAGTCAGCTGGCGGGGAGGCGGTGGCCTGCTTCGCCAACGTTGCGGACGAAAAGGGCGCTCAGGCGATCGTCGACACTGCTCTGAAGGCCTTCGGTCGGTTGGACGTGCTGGTCAACAACGCCGGCATTTATGCCGGGGATTGGTTCGACGGTGTGGACAACGCCCAGTTCCGCAAAATGGTGGAATACCACTACCTGGGCACCGTGTTCGTATCGAAGGCGGCCTGGCCCCATCTGAAGTCCGCTGAACACGGGTGCATCGTCAACACCAGTTCTGAGGCTGTTATCGGGCACATTCCGAAGAGTCCAGACTACGCGGGAGCGAAAGGCGCGGTCTTCGCCTTCACGAAGGCATTGGCTCTCAACGGCAAGATGCATGGAGTTCGGGTGAATGCCGTGGCGCCTCGGGGGAACACCAGGATGTCGGGACCCGACATCCTGGCCAAGACCTTCGATCAACCCGAGGAGAACTTCATCAACGAGTTCTTTGACAAGTTGCAGCCCGAGTACGTGTCGCCGGCTGTGGCCTTCCTGGCTCATGACTCCTGTTCACTGACGGGAGAGGTGATCGTCTGCGGTGGCCTTCAGGCAATGCGATTGGCGCTGATCGAGACGATCGGATTGACCTTTGAGAACAACATAACGCCGGAAGATCTTGCCGAGAACGTCGACCGCCTGATGGACACCAAGGATGCCCAGGTCATGGGCCTCGATCTCTGGGGCTGACGGGCCGTCACTCTTTCGTAGCTGACGCCTGCTGCTTCGACGGTGTGTCAGTGGGAGCGGGCCACAGTGCCGCCGTCCACCGGCAGCATGACGCCGGTGAGGTAGCGCCCGTCCGGCCCGGCGAGGAAGAGGGCAGCTCGGGCAATGTCCCACGCGTCACCCTCGTGGGGTAGGGACACTTTGAAGGTGAGATCGAGGGTGCCTGGCTCTATCCCGGCCTTCTGCATGGCCTGATTGCGCATTGGGGTGTCGATGATTCCGGGTGCGATGCAGTTGACCCTGATCCCATCCTTGCCGTAAGAGTCGGCGACGTCGTTCATCAGCCCCTCCAGCCCCGCCTTGGCCGAGGCATACGCCGCTTGGCCGCTCCCGCCCTGGCCCCGGAGCGCGGCGATCGACGAGATGTTCACGATGGAGCCACCGCCAGCCGCCTGCATGACGGGTACCACCGCTTTGGTCAGCATGAATGGTGCGGCGAGGTTCACGGCCAGCATCGACTGAAGCAGCTCCACGCTTGTGTCCAGAAGGCTGGTGGAGGACGAGATAGCGGCATTATTGACCAAGATGTCGACCGAGCCATAGTGAGACACGGCGGCCTCCACGATGCGCGCCGATTCGGACAGGTCGCTGAGGTCGGCGATGACAATAAACGCATCCCCACCTTCAGACTGGATCATGTCCAGGGTTTCCTTGGCACGTTCCTCGAACATATCGACCAGCACCACCCGGGCGCCCTCGCGGGCGAACAGCACGGCCATGGCGCGACCGGTTCCGAGGCCAGGGCCGCTCGACCCGGCTCCGGTGACTATGGCGACCTTGCCTTGGAGTTTGCCTGAAGATTCCATCGACTTCCTCCCCATAATGCGCTTGCGTTCGTATCACAGCGCGCGATGCCTCTCGCCATCGGTGAGCGACGCAGGAGAGTATTGCAGCGCTTTGCAGATGGCTTTTGTCCAGGTGCGGACCCACCCGTCAGTCGCTGCTGCGGCACCACCGGACCTCGACTCTTCGCCCGCATGTGATCTTTACGGCATGGGTCGCGCTCAGCGAAGTTGGTCGTGAGGGTTTCCGCGTCCGTCTCCGCGTCGGCTTCGTTGAGTCGTTGGCCAGCTTTAGCCGCGGCCGACGACGGCCAACATGTCGTCGCGGAGCATGTCGTCCACCGCCGGCAATCGAGCCTCGCCCTCAGCGGGCTTGAGATAACCGCCGCGTGCGTCGAAGCTGGCGAGCAACTCATCGGTGAGTGGAGTCCGGTCGTTGCTGATCTCGGCGATGGTCGGACCGATCTTCTCCGCGAGGGCCGAGAGCCGAACGCGGTCCAAGCCAAGGAAACGGACAGCGTTCTCGCCGAGCATCATCCTAATTTCTTTCTCAGGAACACCGGCGAAGGCGTCACGCAGCCAGTCCTTTGTGTTGGGCCACGTGCCTTCGGGATGGGGGTAGTCCCTCCCAAAGGCGATTGTGTCGATTCCGATCTCGTGGCGCATGGCGACCTCAGCCTTGTGGATGAACGAGGCGCCGGCAAGAGCAATTGCTGTGCCAGTATTCGCTCGGTCGCTTGAGGGCGGCCAAATCGGCTCGGTTCTTTTCGTACACCTTGTCCAGGTGTTGCAGGGTGGCCGGAATCCAGTCGGCACGGACCTCTGTGAGGAGCAGCTTCAATCGGGGGTGACGATCAAAGACGCCGTTCAGCATCAGTCGCCACATCGCCCTCCTCGGGCGCGGGCTGCTGGAGAACTCGTGGAAGAACTCCAGTCCTTCAGGGCCGACAGCATCGGCGTGCAACAGCATGCTTTCACGATCGGTGCTGCCGGCCGCGTCGGCAGCTTGGGTGTATATCCGCTTCAGATGGGGGAACGCGGATCCTTGCTCCCACCCGAACCCGGCGTGGACGACGAGCGCCAAACCGAACTCCTCGCAGGCCGACCAGAAGGGCTCCCAATACTCGTCGAATAGCGGTGGGAGGCCCGGATGGGTCATGTAGCCCGGCGCGTAGGTCCCGACGAACCCATGATCTGCGATCCACCGCAGTTCCGCCACGGTCGCCTCCATGTCGGTGCAGGGCCCAATCGTGCCAACGGCGAGGAAACGATCCCGGGCCGAGCTGAAGTTGTCGCCAGCCCAGCGGTTCCATGCGCTAGAGCCCGCTTGCCACGCGTCAAGCGGGTATTTGTCGTTGGTGTTGTTGTGGAACATGTCGCCGAGCCGGAAGTCTCCGTGGTAAATCAACTCGGCAGCGACCCCCTCGCGGTCCATGTCGGCCAGGCGCAACTGGGCATCGTGAAGGCCGTGATAACCAATGCTGTGGGCTTCGGCCACTTCGGGCAGCTGGGTGGCCCGTGACTTGGCCCCGATGAGATAGATGGCTGTGGGATAGATCTCGTTGTCGTCCTGGAGCTTCGGTAACAGATCGTGGAACCGACTGTCGAGATACTCGCTCCACAGTTCCTTCGGAACGCCTGCATGTGAGTCGGACGAGACGAACAACACCCTATCCACGGCATTCCTCCTGAATCTGTCCCACCTGTTCGACAGGCCCTCCTTGACGATACCTCCGGCCGGGTGCAGGATCAGGTCCCGCCGGCACGGTCCAACTGCGGAGACTCTGCGCCCAGAACAGGGAGCTGATCCTGCTGCAAGCCAAGGTCCGCATTTGGCTGCGCTCCCCGTCAAGTGGGGGAGGTGGCGGTTCAGCGATACTTGGTTGTGCTCATGCGCCCCTTGGCGCAACTTGGATAAAGCGCGATTGCAAAAGGAGCGGGTCCCATGGCAGGTCGGATGGACGGTAAGAAGGCAATTGTGGTCGGTGCCGGTCAGCTACCGAGCAAGCTGATGGGTATCGGTCGCGCCATCTCCGAGCTGTTCGCCAGCGAAGGAGCCGAAGTCTGCGTCGTCGACTATTTCCTCGATCGGGCCGAGGCCACTGCAAAGGCGATCATCGACACCGGTGGTCGAGCCCACGCTATCCAGGCCGATGTGGGCGTGCCCGACGACTGCGCCCGTCTCGTCCAGGAAGCACATCGCACCATGGGTCGCGTCGATGCCCTCGTCAACAACGTCGCCACTGAGGAGGGAGACAGCGATCCGCTGAATCTCGAAGTCGAGGGGTGGGAGCGGGTCATGGACGTCAACTATCGGGCCATGTGGCTCACCTGCAAAGCAGTGATCCCCCTGATGCAGGAACAAGGGGGTGGGACCATCGTCAGCACGTCCTCAGCCGGATCACGTACCGGTGGGGGAAATCTGTTCGCGTACGGCCTGTCGAAAGCAGGGGTCGATGCCATGACGCACAAGTTGGCTATGGCTTTTGCGCCGTGGGGAATTCGCTGCACATCCGTGTTGCCGGCATGGGTGGCGACGCAGCACTCGATGGATGGCCTGGTCCAAGCAGGGGTTGTGCAAAACGAAGATCAGGTTGAGGAGTTGGCCCGCCGCTCCAATCCACTCGGGCGCTTCGGTTCAGCCATGGATGTTGCGTACGCTGTGCTGTTCCTCTCCAGCGACGAATCTGCTCACATTACGGGCGTGAGTTTGCCGGTCGATGGCGGGATGCTGGGCAGCGTGGGCGCTTACCAGCGCCCACGCGATGCTCCGTAGCGTGCGGGCGGACGCGCATTCGTTATCGAGTGCTAGCCGACGGACATGAAGGAGTGGCATGGCAGTGGCCGTAGAAGTCATCCCGTATCCGGGAGTGGTCGACCAGCGTCTCGAAGTCGATCCGGTCTTCAAGGACTTCCAGAGAGCGGGTTTGGTGAGGGTGCAGCTTCCTTACGGTGAACCGTGCTGGTTGGCGACGCGCTACGACGACGTGAGAAGCGTTTACGGCGATCGCAGGTTCAGCCGAGCGGCGGGCTTCGAGCACGACGCGCCCCGCGTGTGGGCCGGTAACAGCCTCATCGACCCGTCGATGCCTCTGGCCATGGATCCGCCCAGGCACACGAGGCTGCGTCGCCTGACCTCGGGCGCATTCTCGCCCAAACGCGTCAGAGAGCCGCGCTCGTGGGCGCAGCGCGAGGTAGATGGCCTGCTGGATCACATGGAACAGGAGGGCCCGCTCGCCGACTTCGTGGCCCACTTCGCGTGGGACCTGCCCATCCGGGTCCTCGCCAGGATCATGGGGTGCCGAGGGACGACACAAAGCGGTTCCGCCACTGGGTCGAGACGGCGACCGGGGTGTTCACACCAGCCGCCGCAAGGGAGGAGGCGAACGGACAGCTCAACGACTACGTCATCGGGCTCATTGCTGACCGCCGGGCGGCGGCGCGAGACGATCTGCTTAGCGATCTTGTGCGAGCGACTGACGACGAAGACCGCCTGAATGAAGCGGAGCTACTGGGCCTGATCACGTCGCTACTGGCCGGCGGATTCGAGACGACAGCATGGCAGCTGGGAGCTACCGCTCACGCCCTGATGGACCATCAGGAGCATTGGCGGCAACCGGTCGATGATCCCGAGTTGGTGCCCAATGCACTGGAGGAGCTTTGGCGTTGGATACCGAGCTTCAAATACGGCACCAACTTCGTGCGTTGGGCGTCCAGCGACGTGGAGTTGGGCCAAGGTGCGCTGGTTCGGGCCGGCGAAGCGATTCTCCCGGAACAGGCCGTGGCCAATCGGGACGAGGCAGTCTTTCCGCACGGGTGGGAACTGGACTTTCACCGCGCCGATCCGAGACCCCATCTATCGTTGGGCTTCGGCGAGCACTACTGCATGGGAGCCAGAGGACCGAACCCGAAGGCGCCCGTACGGTCCGAGGCGCAGGACGGCGGGCACCGGATTTCTGTCCACCGGCAGCAAGACGTCGGCGAGCAGCACCGAGCCGTCGCGCAACGGTACGGAGACATCGCTCCACTTCTTGATGCGGTGGGCGCTGCGACGCAGGTGGTTCCGGGCTCGGTGTTCGCTCCGCAGCTCGACGCCGAGTGCGCCGACGAGTGCGCGCACGGAAGGGTTGTCGCCAAAGGCCTCCGGGCGGAGATCGAAGTCGATCCGGCCCGTGAACTGGTTAGCGGCATCGCGGTGCGCATCGGTGACGGTGATCCCGGCGACGAGATCGAAATCGGTGCCGAGGCTCTGCAGCAGGCGGGCGACGTTCGTGGCGCGGTTGCCGGCGCGCTGCGGCGTCCTCGTTGGGTCGAGGTCGGTCGAGGTCGATCGAGGTCATCGCCGGCGTCGTGGGCCCGGTGCCGAGGACTAGATCGCCGAGCGAGAGCGTGACCTTCTCGCCGGCTCGGACCGGAAGGGATCCAACTAGGGCCGACCGCGACGGACCGCCGGCGCTGGTGCAGTCAAGGCCTATCACCGGCCCGTCGACGAATGCTGTCTCCTCCGTGCGCGGTTCGGCGTCGTCCGTAAGTGCCATCGGTCGGGAATCTCAGTCGCGCAGTGGCACGACGTGCAACCGCTCGGACAGCCACCGTCCGGCCCCGCATGGCAGGCCTCGCAACCGCACCAAAGACGGACGGACGCCAGGGCCGCAGCCTGTGCCGCTGACCGGGTTCGTCAAACTGGCCTCGCTACGCCAGCGGCCAGTTGAGCCTTGACAGCTTGGACGAAGAGGTGCCCCGTCAGGCCGTCGGGTCAGGCCGATCCGCCGGCAGGCGCCGGGCTCAAGAGTCGCTCGCCGACATCCGCAAGGCTTTAAGAGATCTCCTATGGTCTCCCGGGGCGGGGGGTTCGAGTCTGCGGTCCCGGCTTTTCGCTGCGCCCTCTTGACGACCTGTTGTACCCCGTATAGTGTACTTCGTATAGTGAGCCCGGTTAAGGGCTTTGTCCCTAGTGATGGGTGCGGTGGGAGTTCAAATGTCCGTTGCCTTTGATACACCGGTCAGCTTCGGGATGGGTGGCCAGGTGGAAGACCTGTTCGTCCCCGAACTGCGCGTCGGGGAGGGGATCCGGTCGGGCGGCCTGGACGAGCGGCATGTGGAACTGCTGATGGAGTGCGTCGATGCGTGGCCGCCCATCGTCGTCTGGGGCGAGGACCTGGTAGTGGTCGACGGTTGCCACCGGGTGGAGGCGGCTCGCCGTCTCGGGCGCCAAAGAGTGGCAGCCTTTCGCTTTCTTGGTTCGCCTGAGGAGGCGTTCATCGAGGCAATACGCCGCAATGTGAGCCATGGGCTGCCGCTCAGTGTCGCTGATCGTCGGCGGGCGGCCCGTCGGGTCCTCGTTCGCAATCCAGATTGGTCGGACCGGCGAATTGCCTCTCTGTGCGGCCTCTCTGACAAGACGGTCGGAAGAATCCGGCGCGTCGGGTCGGTTGGCACATCGGTGGATCGTCGAGTCGGTAGAGACGGAAAGATTCGACCGATCCAGCCGGGCGAGGTACGTGACCGCATCCGTCGAGCACTTGAGGAGAACCCGGCGGGATCACTGCGCGCCATTGCTGCAGTGGCCGGAGCCTCTCCCGAGACGGTTCGATCGGTACGGGCCCGCCTCCAGATGAACGATTCGGGTCCGCCCGAGGCTGACCGACCGGCCGCATTTCGCAAGTCGTCACAAGCGACGACCATGTCGGTGCTCTCGGTCTTCACCCAACCGGAAGACCGCAGTGCTGAGAAGCGAAGCGAAAGGGAATGGCTGGCCGATCAGGCCCTCAGTGACTGCGGCGACTTCACCGAGTGGTTCTCATCGACGAATATCAATGAAGACTGGCACAACTTCCTCTGGACCATTCCATTGGGGAGGGTGTACGAAATCGTCGACGAGGCCCGTCGGCGGGCCGCCGTCTGGACATCCTTTGCCAGCTTGCTCGAGGCCCGAACCCGTTGATCAGTTTCTGATCCACTTTGGCGCACTCCGGGTTGAGTGATGTCCGGGGGTGTAGTTGCATAACTTTGGTAAGTAGTTGTAGGTTCCGTACCATGAGCTCGGCCAGATCATTGCTCATCCAGCATTCACCCGATCTGGTACGAATAGAGCAGGGACTCGGCAAGATCTCCTATCTGATCAATCGTGTTCGGCGGCACGAGTGGATTCGAAGTTCCTCTGGGATTCCCGTGGACCGAGCGGCCGCCGTCATCCTTCGTCGGCTTGAGGAGCTGGAGCCGCTCCGACCGAGCGAGCTGGCCGCAAAACTTGAAGTGGAAGCCCCTCATGTGACGCGACAGGTCCAGCGACTTGAGGACCTCGGATATGTGACGAGAATCGCCGACGCAGGCGACCGGCGGGCTCAGCTCATCGGCCTCACGCCTTCCGGGCGGGATGCAGCCGGTCGAATACGGGAGGCGAGCAGATCCGCGATTGCCGGCGCGCTCGAAGGTTGGTCCAAGGACGAACTGCACGACTTGGCCGACCTCTTGAGCAGGATGGCTGATGACTACCTGGCTTATGCCGACCAGAAGATGAGGAGGACAGCGCCATGAAGTACAAGGCGATTTCGGCGGACGGCCACGTGAATGAGCCGCCCAACCTGTTCGAGGACCGGCTTCCGGCAAAGTTCAAGGAACGGGGCCCGCGTGTGATCGAGACACCCAACACGAAAGGCCACGCGTGGGTGATGGAGGGTCAGAGTCGGCCGTCGGTGCTCGGCTTTGCGTGCATGTACTTTCGGTCGTCCAAGCGGGGCGACAGGGCTTCTCTCATCGACTCCTTCAAGAACATCAAGGACCGAGGTGTCCGCTTTGAAGACATGTTCGAAGGGTCGTGGGACCCGGCCGCCCGGGCCCGGGAGATCACCGATGACCAGATCGACGCCGAGGTGATCTTCAACGGAGTCGGAACCGTCTGGAACGGGATCAAGCTCATGAAGGACAAGGAACTGAGTCTGGCCTGCTTCGAGGTCTACAACGACTGGATGGCCGAGTTCCAGGCCTACGCTCCGGAACGGTTCATCTGCAACGCCACGTTGCCCAGCACGGGGATCGATGACTGCCTCACCGAACTGATGCGGTGTGTCGACCTGGGATTGCGGACTGTGCAATTGGAGGCCTACCCGAGTGGGTCCTTCACGGAGCCCTCGGCGGCGGACGATCAGTTCTGGGCTGCGGCCGTGGAACTCGATATGCCGGTCAACGTGCACACGGAGTTCTTCTTCCCCGCCGGTGACCTCGGCTCGAAGATCACGGCCGATGGGGTACCGGACACCAAGCTGCGGGCCAAGACCCTCGGGATCGACCTCGACGCCGGAAAATTCCCCGTGATCCTCTACAAGATGATCTGTTCCGGGGTTTTCGAGCGGTTCCCGACCCTCAAGTTCATAGGAACCGAGGTCCACACCGGCTGGATTCCGTACTACCTGGAGAAGTTTGACGAGTCGGTGCTTCGGAACCGCCACGAATGGAAGCTGCCCCTGTTGCCAAGCGAGTACTTCCAGCGCAACGTGTCCGTTGTCTATGTCGTTGACGAAGCCGGGGCAGCCGATCGTTATGACATCGGCGTGGGGAACATGATGTGGGGTCCGGACTTCCCCCACTCTTCTAGTAACTGGCCCGTCGATTACGAGCTTGGCCATGAGATTCTCGAGCGCGCTGGCGCCACCCCTCCCGAGATCGAGCGGATCATGTGGCGCAATGCCGCAGACATGTACCAGCTGTCCTACGACGAGCCGGCTTTGGTGGGCGCAACCGCAGCGAGGGGCAATGCTTGACATGACCGGCTACACACTCATCTCCGCCGATAGCCATGTGATTGAGCCCCCCGACCTGTTCTCTGCCCGGCTACCGGCGAAACTGCGAGACCGGGCACCCCGATTGGATGCGGCGAGCGGGGTCTGCCGCTGGTCTGTTGACGGGGAGTCGGCGCTTTTGCCCGATTCGGTGGTGAATGGTTCAGGTTGGCGCAAACCGCCGCATGGGCCCCGGAGCTTCGATGACGTTCTCCCTGCGTTGCACGATCCTGCACAGCGATTGGTTGCCCAGGACGCGGACGGGGTAGCGGCCGAAGTCCTCTATCCCTTTCCTGGACTCTGGGACGCCATCCGGGCCACGGGGGACCAGGAGCTGATCCTGGGTTGCGTGCGGGCCTACAACGACTGGATCGCCGAGTTCAGCGCGCACAGCCCCGATCGCCTCGTTGGCCTGGGCCGAATCCCGATGACCGGCATCGACGATGCCCGCGACGAGCTACTGCGCTGCACCAAGGATCTCGGCCTGCGGGGGATCATCCTCGACGCATGGCCCGCCCTCGGCCCCGCGCCCGGCCGCGGCGACGACGGGTTCTGGGAGGTTGTGGACGACGCGGCTGTCCCGGTGAGCATCCACTACACCTTGGGAGGTTCCTCCTCCAGCACGCCTGTGGCCGGCATTGCCCCAGGCCTGCGCCCTCCCATGGCGGATGCAGCACTCCCGCTCGTGGCCGCTGGGATCTTCGACCGCTTTGCCAACGTGCGCTTCGTGCTGGCCCATGGTGACGCCGGATGGGCGATGCACTGGCTCGAGTTCACCGACATCAATTTCGTGAGGCATCGGCATCTAGCCCAATACCAGCTGCAGAACCCGGATCTACTACCGAGTGAGTACCTACGTCGGCATTTCTGGTTTACCGTCCACCAGGACCGGTCGGCGGTGAAGAATCGCCACAAACTGGGCCGTACGCATCTCCTGTGGTCGAGCCACTTCCCTCTTGATGGTGCCGACTGGCCCGATGACCGACGGCAGGCCATTCGGCTGACCGAAGAACTTCCGGCCGCCGAGAGGGGCGCCATTCTTGGCGAGAACGTGGCCCGCCTGTACCGGCTCCCCGGGTTCGAAGATGGGTTTGCTGGGGCCGAAGAGGAGCCGATGGCGCGGCTCGTGCATTTCTGATCGCCATCGGTCGGACGGCGTGCGGAAGGCGCGCCGCCGCCCACGCCTTTCAGCGGCCGGAGACCTCCGCCGCTGCCGTATCGATCGACGTCCCCGAGAAGAAATCGGGATTCATCGACGAGTAGAAGCGGACTGGGTTGGTGAAGACGAAGTCGTCGAACTCGTCTTCCCGCAGAATCTTCCGTTCGACCAGCTCGTAAGCCTCTTCGAGGGGCTCATCGAACTCGGGGACATCCCAGTGACCCAGGTCGGAAGCGAAGAAGGCCGGGACCCGGGCCCCCAAGGGAGTGATCTTGGAATCGAAGGCCAGGCCGACGAGCGGATCATCCGCCTCACAGCCCCAGTAGAAGGGGGTGCAGAACAGATCTCGGACGTCCTCGAGGGAGTTGATGCCGGCCGCTTCGAAGTCGTCGCGCGGGATCTTTATGGCTCCCTGCCACTTCAGCTCTTCGGCGGTGTACCGGGAGAGCCGGGGATCGCTTGCAGTCAGGAGCTTGTACAGCAGGTCTGAGTCGATGTTGTCCGGATTGAGCGCACGGATGGCCGGGCCGCCTCGCTTCTGCCAGGTCGAGGCCAGCCCGAGGAAAGTCTCCACGCCCACGGCTGCGCCCCCCTCCAGCAGTGCCATCCTCAGACCGGGGAAACGACGCGTGACGCCGCCCAAGAACAGCGACTTGGCCAGTGCGGCCCCGGAAGCGGCGAAGTGCCCGATCTGGTTGTACACGAAATTCGTGACGGATGCCCGATCGCTGAAGCCGATGCCGGCCGTGTGGGCAGCCAAGGGCATCTTCAACTCCACCGCCTTCGCCCACACCGGGTCGTAGTCGTACGCGCTGTCGATGCCGAATGTGTCGATCCACCCGTTGACCTCCCACTCAGCGATGCGGAGAGCGGCCCAATCGTCGTCGGGGGGCCATGTCTGGCCGGGGACGCCCCGGTGAACGTGGCTGGCGATCAGGCCGACTTTGCTCCCGAGGACTTTGGCTTGTTCCAGGGCGCCTATGGCCTCCTCGGGGGAGTTCATCGGGATGAGAGCGGCGACCGTGAAACGGTCGCCGTAGGCCCGGTATTGATCGGCCATGAACTCGTTGTAGAGCCGGCACAGGGTGGTCCGCACCTCGTCGTCCAGTATCTGCAACATGGCGATGCCCATGGTGGGGTAGAGCACGGCGAAGTCGATCCCTGCCTCGCCCAATCGCTCGTGGAAGCGAGCCGGTGAGGTGACAGTTGCGTAGTACTCCGTACTGGACGGTACGTGCCACGAGGATGGGAGCAGTCCGCCGCGTCGCCGTTCGTCTGCTGTCATGTCGTCAGATGGCCCGCGCCCACGGGAGACTGAGTCCAGCGCCGGGCCGCCACCATGGTCATGCGCGAAGTCGGAGAAGACGGGAAGTAGCTCCACGATGTGACCGTCCCCGTCGAGTACCGGGTGACCCAATTGCTCTCGGATCCGTGCCGAGCGCGAGGGGCTTCTTGCGGTCATGTACGAGACCTCCTTGAACGACCCGGGAGACCCGGATCGTATATTGGACGCCCGCGGCACCAGTAGTGCCTGTCCACGTATACAGGAGGGATTGCTGCGTTGTCCGGCGACCGGGGAGGTTCCTGATGGCATTTCAATTGGACGGGAAGGTTGCGATCGTCACCGGCGGTGGCACTCGCCTGCCGGGGATCGGCATCGGTTGCGCTGTCGCCAGGGTGTTGGCGCGCCAGGATGCGTCCATCCTCGTCGTCGACCGGGAGGAGGACAACGCCAAGGCCACCGTTGGCCTGATCGAGGAAGAGGGGGGCCGGGCCGCCGTTTGTGTGGCCGACGTCTCGAGCGAAGCCGACTGCGAGTCCATGGTGCACACGGCCCTCGCAAGCCTTGGCGGACTCGACATCCTGGTCAACAACGCAGGCATCAGTCTGCACGCATCGATCACAGAGACGACCCTCGATCTGTACGAACAGATCATGGCCGTCAATCTCCGGGGGACTTTCATGGCCTGCAAGTACGCCATCCCGGCGCTGATCGAGCGCGGTGGGGGGTCGTTAGTCAACATCGGGTCCGTCGTGGCTATCAGGGACGCGGGAGTTACGCATCCCGCATACGCCGCTTCCAAGGGCGGCGTCCTGGCCCTGACCGTGGACCTGGCCGGAGAGTACGGACGCCGCAACGTCCGGGTGAACGCGGTGTTGCCGGGGATGATTGCCAGCCCAATTCAAGCTTCGATAGGAACGCCGAGTCCCGAGATACAGAAGCGGATGAACATGCTGGGGCGTATGGGCAACGTGTGGGATATCGCACACACCGTTGGTTTTCTCTGTAGCGACGAGGCGTCGTACATCACCGGCCAGGTCCTCTCCGTCTGTGGCGGTGCCACTCAGGGAATGCCGGCTTCGTCGGGCCGGGCGGATCGCGCGTGACGTGCGGGCTCTGATTGGCTCTAATGCGTCGGTAGCTGCCACTCGGGGTCGACGCCGATCGACACCATGGTCCGTGGCTCGGTGCCGATATCGGTGGTGTAGTGACCCTTGGTGTCGACGTCGTCAGCCAGGAGGCAGTCGCCGGCGCCCAGAATCAGATGATCGCCCGACGTCGTCCTGATCTCCGTCTCGCCGCGAAGGAATACCAGAAGGCGCCGCTCCGGCGCCGGATGCAGATCCTGGGAGGGAGTGAGCTCGAGCAGTTCGACGACGCCAGCGCTCGTCGTCGGTATGTTGATGAGGCCGCGGATCCGGGCGACGCCTTCAGAGCAAACATCCAGCACTGGAAGCTCGATGGTCGACAAGTGGGTTTCCCCGGCGTCGTCTCCATACACTCGGTAGATGGTCATGTCGCTGACTCTATGAGCCGAGCCGGCCAGCAATCAGCTGTCATGCCGCACCGTTGGCGTCGGACTTCCGCTGATGACTGCTTCACGTATAGAAGGTGAATCCGCAGTTGGACAGATCGGTTCGTAGGTCGCGCCTCCGCTTCAGAGGCCGATCGCCGGGGCCAACCGGTCATAGTGGAAGTCCGCACCGCCGTAGATGGCGGCGTTCGTCTCGACCCGCCGCATGTAGAGGTGGAGGTCGTGCTCCCAGGTGTAGCCGATGCCCCCGTGCAATTGCAGGCATTCCCGCAGGATGACAGGGCAGCGGTCGGCGACGTACGCCTTGGCCAGACTCGCCGCGATGCTGGCGCCCGCATCAAGTTGCACGGCCTTGAGGGCCGCTACCGTGACTGCTTTCGCTGATTCCAACCAGAGCAACATGTCGGCCAGCCGGTGTTTCAAAGCCTGGTAGGAGCCGATGGGACGCCCGAATGCCTTGCGGTCCTTCACGTACTGGAGGGTCGTCTCGTACATTCGGTCCGTGGCGCCCACGGTCTCGGCACATTGCAGGCTCAACGCGAGGGCGAACTGGTTGTCGAGTTCGGTCGAGTCAGGCCCGAACTCGCCGACCACAGCGGAGCCGGGCACCTCGACGCCGTCGAACACGACGCGTGCGAAGCGACGGGTCAGATCCATGCCGTCGAGTGGCTGCACGGTGACACCGTGAGTCGACGGAGGCACGAGGAACTGGGCGACCCCGTCCTCCGTGGCCGCCGAAACCAATAGCTGATCCGCTACATGTGCATCCTGGATAGGGTTCTTGACCCCCGTGAGGCGGTACCCGTCGGCAGTCCTGACGGCCCTGGTCGAACCGGACCGACCGAGCCAGTCGTCATCGTCCTCCGCCACGGCCCAGGCCGCCGTTTCCTGGCCGACCGCGATCTTCGTCAAGTGCTCCCTGGCCAGTCCCTCCGAGGTGCTACGGCCCAATGCGCTGGCCACGATGTTTGTCGGCAGCACGGGCCCGGCGAAGAGGGAACGGCCCAGGAGCTCGGCGATGATGCCCAGGTCGCTGACGCCTTCACCGGAGATCGTTCCGCCACCGAACGCCTCGGGTACGAGCATGGAGGTCCAGCCAAGCTCGGCGCCCTGGCCCCAGGCCTCGCGCTCGAACCCGGCGGGGTCGCCGATCAGGCGGCGTACCTCAGCCGTGGTCCAACTCGCGGCGAGAAACCTAGCCGTCGTCTCGAGAAAGAGCTCTTGATCGCTCGAAAGATCAAGGTCCACCCGATGTCCCTCCTTCTGCCGGCGCCAAGGCCATGGATATCGCCATCGATGACTATGTGTTACTCAGCGGATCGATGCAACATAAGCGGTGGACGGCACAGCGAAGCGCCCCTTGTGCATCTACAGTCTCCTGCCTTGGATCAGGTAACCGGCGATCTGGCCTCCTCCAGCGGCAGAGGGGACGAGCGGTGGAGGACGACCGGCCACCTCCTCGCTGATGCGGCGACACAGTGGGGCGACCGCACCGCGATCGACGACGTCGATCGGACCCTGACGTATTCGCAGTTGGCCGCCGACGCCCGGAAGGTCAGCGCCGCACTGATGCGGTGCGGCGTCGAAAAAGGGGATTTGGTCGCTATCTGGGCGCCCAACAGTTGGCGCTGGGTGGTCTTCGCTCTGGGTGCGCAGATGGCGGGAGCCGCCATCGTGCCGATGAACACCCGCTACCGCGGTCGGGAGGCTGCCCACGTCTTGGGTACCACGACGCCGAAGGCCCTTTTCGTCCATCAGGGCTTCCTCGACAACGACTACCTCGGCATGCTCCGCTCCGAGGGCATCGGCTCCGAGACAGTGCCTACGGTCGTGACTGCCGGGGCCGAGGGGGAGTTCTCGTGGGATGATTTCGTGGACGGGGAGAAAGCCGACCCGGGAGTGGACGAGCGCCTGTCGTCGCTCCAGGGATCAGGCATCAGCGATGTGATGTTCACCTCCGGGACAACCGGGTTTCCAAAGGGTGTCATCACCACGCATTCTCAGAACCTTCGGGCCTATTACGACTGGTCCCGGCTTGCCGGATTCCAGCCCGCTGAACGCTACGCGATCGTCAATCCGTTCTTCCACGCCTTCGGGTACAAGGCCGGTTGGTTAACCTCTTTGATGCACGGACTGACGATCTATCCCCACCGTGTCCTCAGCGCAGAACCATTGCTCGAACAGATCGAGACCGAGCAGATCGAGGTCCTTCCCGGTCCGCCGGCGCTGTATGCCACCCTTCTCGCCAGCCCGCAGATGGCGCATCGGGACCTGTCGTCGCTGCGACTGGCCATCACGGGTGCCGCTTCGATTCCACCGGTGCTCGTTCGGCGTCTATTCAGCGATTTCGGGTTCGAGCGGGTGTCGACCTGCTACGGAATGACGGAATGCTCGGCGGTCGCCACCGTGTCGAGGTCTGGTGACGATATCGAAACGCTGACAACCACGTCGGGCCGCGCCGTGCCCGATGTCGAGGTCGTGGTGATGAGCGACGACGGGATGGCGGCGGCGGCCGGAGCGCTGGGCGAGGTATGGATCCGTGGGTACAACGTCATGCAGGGTTATCTGGATGCGCCAAACGAGACCGCGGCGCGGGTCGACCCTGCCGGCTGGCTGCATACGGGGGATATCGGACGCATTGACGGCCAAGGCAATCTGGCCGTGGTCGACCGCAGGGGCGACATGTTCATCGTCGGTGGATTCAACGCCTACCCGGGTGAGATCGAGGCACTTCTGGCCGAACATTCCACGGTCGGGGAGGTGGCCGTCATCGGCGTGCCCGATGAGCGTCTCGGCGAAGTCGGGGCGGCCTTCGTCGTAGCTGCAGCCAACGCCACTCCCGAGCCGGAGGCGCTGATTGCCTGGGCGCGTGAGCGCCTGGCCAATTTCAAGGTGCCCCGTGTGATCTGGGTGGTAGATGCCCTGCCTCGCAACGCAACCGGCAAGGTCGTCAAGGGCGATCTTCGGGGAGTGGCCGACAGCCTCATCAAGGGCGCCCACGGTCCATCATGAATTCAGTGGGCTGTCCATCCGCCGTCGACGACCAGTCGCTGGCCGGTGATGTATCGGCCCGCGTCGCTGGCGAGAAGAAGAAGGGCTCCGTCGAAATCAGCCGGCTGACCGTGGCGGGGGAGCAGGGTATTCCGCAGGATCCATTCGTGGATCTTCTCGATATGGATCACCGGTGCGGTTGTCTCCGTCTCTATGAACCCCGGCACCAAGCTGTTGACCCGGATCCCGTATCGGCTCCATTGAGCAGCCCACTCCCTGGTGATCGCTTCAAGGCCCCCTTTGGAAGCGGCGTACACCGCCTGTGGTAGCCGGCCGATCCCGACGGAGGCCACGATCGACCCGATGTTGATGATCGAACCGGATCCAGCAGCGCGCATCCCTGGATAGAAAGTCTGGGCGAGGAAGATGGGTGCCTCGAGGTTGATAGCCAGAGTGCGTCGGATCTCTTCATAGGTTTCGTCCTCGGCTTTCAGTCCGCCGGCCACGAAGGCGGCGTTGTTGACGAGGACGTCCACCCGTCCGCCCAGTGCGTCGAGGCTGGCTCGCGCGGCGTCGGCGACCTGATCGTGCTGTTCCAGATCGACGTTCATTGGAATCAGCTCCCCGGGGAAGGACGACGGGAGGTCGACCTGGGTCGTCCGTCGGGCGAGGGCAACCACGCGGGCGCCGGCCAGCACAAGGGTGCGGGCCAGGCGGGTTCCGATGCCGGCGCTCGTACCGGTGACTACCGCCGTCTTCCCTTTAAGGCTGAAGAGGTCTGCGATTTCGTTCATTTGAGTCCATATTTCTCGCTGGGAAGCGCACTATAGAGTGCTCGTGTCGGCCCCTGTAGCTTCTAGTCGGCGCGTTGAGGTGAGGTGAGACGACATTGAATTTCTGCGAGTCGGCTGAGGCGGAGTCCCTCCGCGATCAGCTGCGAGCAATGATGAGCGATCTACTTCCGCCGGACTTCGTTGGCGGGTTCACGGACGATCCGGCCGACATGGAAGTGACCAAGACGTTCTGTCGCGAAATGGGGTCTCGCCGGCTGATCTCTCTCACGTGGCCGTCCGAGTACGGAGGTCAGGAGCGAAGCACCTGGGAGCAGATGGCGCTGCGTGAAGAGATGTGGGCCCGTTGCGAACCCAGAGGCGCGCAATACATGAACGTCAATTGGGTGGCCCCGGCCCTGATGCACTTCGGGTCACAGGAACAGAAGGATCTGCATCTGCCGGCGATTGCTGCCGGAGAGGAGATTTGGTGCCAGGGTTTCTCGGAACCCGAGGCCGGTTCGGATCTGGCGTCGCTGCGTACAGCGGCCAAGCCGACGAGCGGCGGCTGGGAGATATCGGGTCAGAAGGTGTGGACGTCCTACGCAACCGTGGCTCAGTGGATCTTCCTGCTCGCTCGCACGGACCCGGTGGCAGAGAAGCGCCATGGGATCACCGTCTTCATCCTCCCCCTGGACCGCCCCGGTATAGAAATCAGACCGATCCGGAACATGGTCGGGCCACATCACCTGAACGAGCTCTTCTTCGACGGCGTATGGGCAGGCCCTGAGGACGTCGTGGGGGAAGTCAATGACGGCTGGCGTGTCGTGCGCGAGACCCTTGCTTTTGAGCGCGTGGGGATCGCCCGCTACGCCAAATGCGAGCGTCTCTTGCTGGAGGCCCCGGAGGCGTTGGGTGACGGCTGGTCGACTGTTCCACTGACGCTTGCCGCCAAGTGGGCGATGGCGCTGGTCCATACGAGACAAGCGAGAACACTGGCCTACCGCGTGATCGACAAACAGTCGTCCGGACGGGTCGACCCCGGCGATGTGGCCGCCTACCGAATTGCGGTCACGAAGCTGGAGCAAGAGGTGGCCGAGGTCCTGATGGACGTGCTCGGCGAACTGCCATCGGGCAACCCTGACGACGAGCCGTCGACGTTCGTGCGAGCGGTGGAGGATCACTGGCGTTACGCCCAGGCCGCGACGGTGGCCTCGGGATCCATAGAGATGCAGAAGATCCTCTTGGCCCGTTCCATGGATCTGGTTCGGCGATGAACACCGAATTGGCGTCGGAGGCAGTCGAATTCGAGCAGGTCATCTCCTCCTCGTTGGCGGCGACGGGGGGATTCGAGCACGTGCAGCGGGCGGAACGGGACCCCAGCCACCGCAGCTGGATCGGAGACCACCTCGGTGGATTGGATCTGTGGGACATCGATGTGCGCCAGGAGACGGAGCTCGAGGCGGCGGCCCTCGCCTGCCGGGCCGGCGGCAGAATCGCACTGCCGTATCCAGTCGCTGAACGTCTGGCCGCGATCGGACTCGAGGACACCGACGCCGTCGGACTGGTGGCTCACGACAGAGCGCACCTGGCGCATGCCGACCTCCAGATGCGGTGGACCGCACTTTCTCTCGACGGGCGGACTGCCCGTGTTGTGCGGGCGGGTCAATCGGGCCGGACAACTCTCGGCCCTTTCGTGTGCCGAATCGAGACGGCGCCTTCGGAATCCAGGACGGACGTGGGGCCGTTGCTGGTCGTACTCCAGTGCTGGACCCTCCTCGGGATGCTGCAGTCCGCCCAGGAGATGACAGCGTTCTACGTTCGGGACCGCTGGCAGTTCGGGCAACCCCTCGCAGAATTCCAGTCGGTTCAGTTCGCGCTGACCGATGTGGCCGTCGCTACGCAGGGGCTCGAGGAACTCTGCAAGTACACCTTATGGGCCATCGGCAACCGGCCGGAGGAGGCCCTGACGGACGCCTTCGCCCTCAGGTCCGCCTCCCTCGAGGCAGCGGAGACGACCTTCCGGGTCGGTCATCAGTTGCACGGTGCCATCGGATTCTGTGACGAGTCCCGTATCTCCTGGCTCTCCCGTCACAGCCAGGCCCTGCGGCACCTTCCCTTGGGTCGGTCGCAGACTGAAGCAGCGCTTGTGCAGCTGATCGGACGGGCGGGCTTCTATACCCCTGTCACTTCAGGAGGTCGAAAGTGAACTACGAAACCATCCTCGTCGAAACGTCAGCGGCCGGGGTCATGACGGTGATCCTCAATCGGCCGGACGTCCTGAACGCGTTCAACGACCAGATGGAAGACGAGTTCGACCATTTATGGTCGGAGGTGAGGGCCGCAGACGACGTACTCGCCGTTGTTCTCAGCGGGACCGGAGACCGGGCCTTCTCCACGGGCGTCGACGTCGGGGAGCGGTTCGACTCGGAGAGTCCCTTCCTCGATACGAAGCATCCCTGGGCCGAGAAGGAGGATCCAAGGCGGAAGCTGAGTCCCCGCCGCCACGAAGTATGGAAGCCGGTGATCGCGGCGGTAAACGGCATGTGCGCAGGCGGGGCGTTCTATTGGATTGCCGACTGCGACATCATCATCAGCACCCCAGAGGCCACCTTCTTCGATCCGCACGTCACCTACGGATTGATTGCCGCCCTGGAGCCCATTGCCCTGCGGTTCCGCATCTCGTTTTCGGAGGTGATGCGCATGGCCCTCCTGGGTCTACACGAGAGGATGTCGGCCGAGCAGGCCAAGTCCGCCGGCCTGGTCACCGAGATCGTCGAGCGCTCTGCACTACTGGCCCGTGCTCAGGAGCTGGCCACCGTCATCGCTGGACAACCGTCAGCGGCGGTTCAGGGGACGGTAAAAGCCCTGTGGCAGTCACTCGATCTGACCAGGGCGCAGGCGCTGGCCACCGCGCTCATGTACACCCAGGTCGGAAATCCCATCGGGACAGCAGAGGTTGATCGTGACGCAGTCAGGCCACCCAAACCTTGGCGACGTTAGGGGCTCCACAGGCCCGTGGACGCCGCGGATACCTGAGTCCCGAGAGCGTCAAGTCTGGTCGAGACGGTCCAGCCGCAGTCGCACGTTCCGCTTCGAACTGATCCGCCACGCGCCGTCAGAACCCTTTCGGTAGGTCTCGAAGTAGTGGCCATAACCCTGGATCCTTATCGGCCCTGACGGGAGTTCGGTCTGGACATAGTCGAACATCGCCCATATCCCTTCGGCTTCGGTGTCGCTCAGGAGCGTGATCTCGGGCATGTGTCCGTGATGGATGGTCACCCCGTTGCCGAGCTGCACCTTCATGTCACGCAAGTACTCGTCGTTTGTCACGGTCGGCGTCGGGGACTCCTGAGGAAGGTGGTGCACACAGTCCTCCGTGAACAGTTGGGCGAACGCATCCCAGTCCTTGGTATCGATACAGCGGAAGTATCGGGCCTTCAGTTGCTTGATCTCTTCGATGTCCCACAGCTGATCGACCGTCCGTTTCATGCCTCTCCTCCCACCGACGAGGCCGCAACCCCGAGAAGGCCCAAGGTGACCTTGCGGGCTCGGGCCACATCCCGAATAGTTCTGATGTCTTTTTCGATGAACCGTCCGGCCTGCTCCAGCAACTTCTCCGACGAGCCCATCCGGGAGGCAATCTGTAGCGCTCGGCTGTCCCCACTGCAATGCGTGAGTGCCTCAAGAGCTGTTTCGGGCGGGAGACCCAGGGCCGACAAGACCCGTTCTACATCGCGTACCATGGCCAAGTTGGCGGCAAGGAGAGCGTTGTTGACCAGCTTCATCCACTGGCCATCTCCAATCCGTCCGACCAGGATGACCGGATCCGCGTAGCACCCGAGCACTGGTCGAGCCCGGCGCAGCAGCTCCTCGCGCCCGCCGACGAGGAGTGTCAACTTCGCGTTGGCTATATCTGCCGGGCTGCCACTGAGCGCCGCGTCGAGGAAATGAACTCGATGCACACGCGCGTGCCGGCTGAGCAGCCGCGCCGTGGCGGGATCGCCGGTCGTATGGTTCACGAGGACACAGCCGGGACGCATGTTGGCGATAACGCCCTGTTCCCCAAGGCACACCTCTTTGACGTCGTGGTCGTCGTACACGCAGACGATCACGACGTCGCTGTTGTCGGCCATGCCTGCCAGTGAGGCTCCGTCAGCCGCCCCCAGGGCAAGCAGTTCCGAACGTGTCTCGCGCCTGCGTGCGTAGAAAGTCACCGGGTGATCATGGGCGAGCAGCCGTTCGACGATGGGAAAGCCCATCTGGCCTACGCCGACTATTCCTACGCGTCGTGGGGCAACCATGTTCGGCTTTTCCGCAGTTGGGCGCTCGTGGCCTCCCCGTTGCAATGGTGATCACGGCCCGCTCCGACTGCCATTTGGACCCCTGTCGTTCCGCAAGTGCCGAGTCACTTTACAGTCCCCGGTGAATACGGTTCCGTTTCGGTCGTGGATGTTTGGCGCAATCCCTGCGGGCAGCGGTGCTTTGCGGACTATCGTTTGCGGGGCACGAGGAAAGGACCGTGTATGAAGTCGATTGACACTGATCCCACGATTCTCCGCCAGCTCGGGGAAACGACTGCGCACGCCTATGACCAAGCGATCACGCATATAGAGGCGGAAATGAAGGGTGTCATTCCTGCGCTGATGGAGACCCTGACTGAGGACGGACCCTACGGCTACACGATCACTCCCCAGGTGCTTCCCGACGGGGGCGTGGATCTACCCGCCATCTCCACGAGGGAGGGCATCGAAGAGGCCTACAAGATGATCCGGGGTAGGAGTGACCTTCTCGCCGTCAACCCGCTGACCGAGATTCGGGGCACTTGGTACACGTTCCAGGACGCCATCTCGTATGGGCAGCTCAAGGGGACTGACCAGCGCGGCGCCCATGAGACGCTGGGTCTCTTCCCTTCCGCCACCGGCAAGGGCATCACGGGCGAACTGGTGTGGGTACGAGTACCTCGATCGGTCCTTGGTGGGGGCGATCCACCGGCCGATGCTCCGGCCGAGGAGATGCACGTACGAGAGCAGGTCTTCCAGAAGCACGATCGCTTCGTGCAGGCGCTGCTGGGTGGTGATCTGGAGGGCGTGCTCAGCACTATCCACGACCGCGCCGCCTCGGCTGTACGCGATTACGTCGAGGACACGGGGACGTTGACCAGCCTGGTCGGCATGAGGGCCCATGCCGATTACTACCGAGCCTTCTTCGACAAGTTCGACGTGACCTCGGCGGAGCCCCTTTACCGCGCCGCCGAGGACTGGTACGTGTTTGCCGAGGTGCGGATCACCGCTGATGTGAAGAGCGGCTCTGCCTCTGGTCAGTCCGTCGCGTTCCACACCGCCGAGTTCCACGTCCCGGCCAACGACGGAAGGTTCATCGCCCGTATCGGGCACGGGACGGACCTGGCCTAGCGGCCTGGCGGGCAACTTTGCGGTGAGCGGCATGGCCCCGCTAGTTGGCGTCAGCCTCCCAACTGAGCTCTCCGATTTCGTCGGTGAGCGCGTCCGTTCGAGCTCGCACCCTGAGGCCCTGGAGTAGGTCGACGTTCGATCGGAACTGGCCGGGGATCAGGATGTCGGGCTGCTCGTCGAGGCGTACCAGCACCGTCGTGTACGGCACCAGTTTGGCGAACGCGGCCGAGTAAACGTTGTGCGTCGTCACCCAGCTGTGCACCTCGCCTGTGCCGGCGACCGCCTCCCATGACAAGTGATCGCTTTGGCAGAAGGAGCAGATCGGTCGGGGAGGCCAGGTCCAGTGACCGCAGTCCAGACACTGTTGAAGCTCCAAGCGTCCGACCGCGAGGGCAGCCCAGTAGTGTTCGGAGTCTCGGTCTGGGACCGGCAGGACCGGGGCCGCGCTCATCGGGCACCTTCGAGGATGAGAGCGGAAGAGTAGCCGCTGACGTATCCCAGCTGGCCCGTCACCAAGGCGGTGTCATGACGATCGATCTGTCGCGATCCTGCCGACCCCCTGATCTGTTCGACCGCTTCGAAGACGTGGTTCATGCCGTGCAGGTACCCCTCCGACAGAAGACCTCCCGCCGTGTTGATGGGTAAGGTGCCCCCGTCCCTGGCGAACGAACCCTCGACGAGGCGGGCCGGAACTTCGCCGGTATCGCAGAGCGAATAGCCCTCGATCTGCGAAAGCAGTGTGTAGGTGAAGCAGTCGTAGAGTTCGGCGAAGTCGATGTCCGACGGTCCTACCCCGGCGGCACCGTACAGCCGATCGGCTATCAGCTTGGCCGGCGAATCAGCCAGCTCCGTGTGCCCGTTGTTGATCAGGTTCACGCCCCCGCCCCAGGCCGCTCCCCGAACCATCACCGGGCGGTGGGGGAGGTCCTTGGCCCGGTCGGCGCTCACCACAGCCACGGCGACCGCGCCATCGGTCTCGAGGCAGCAATCGAAGAGCCGGAAGGGTTCGACGATCCACCGGCTGCCCAAATAGTTCTCCATGGTGAGCGGCTGACGCATCATCGCTCGTTCGTTGTCGATCGCATTGTTGCGGCAGAGTATGGCCAGGCGTCCGAGGTCCTCAGAGGTCGTGCCGTAGCGCAGCATGTGTGCCTTGGCGGCCATGGCGATCTCCTGGGCCGGGACTATGTAGCCGGTCGATGCCTTGAACTGCATGTCCCAAGGCGGACGTTGCACGAAGGCGCCTGATCCGTTCATTCGGGCGCCCGAGCGCCCGTTGAGCGCTCGATAGCAAACGACGCACTCGGCCACCCCCGCGCTCACCGCCAGCGCGGCTTGGCCGAGTATCGACATTGAGACACTTCCACCGAGGAACTGGTCCACATACCAGCTCAGGCTTTTGAGGCCCAGCGCTGGGGCCAGAAGATTTGGCGCCACCGAGTCATTCGGTCCGAATGTCGCCAATCCGTCGATGTCCTTCACCTCGAGCCCGGCATCGGCCATCGCAGCCTTCACGGCCCGAGCCGCCAGCGAGAACACGCTGACGCCGGAGTCCTTGGAGAATTCGGTGGTACCGATTCCCGCGATGGCGGCCTGGTTGCGAGGGAATTTTGTGGTCACTCTTGCGATGCTCCTCCACACGTGACGGTGTGATGATCGGTCCTACCGGCGCAGCAAGGAGGACCATCCTTGTGACGGAGCGTAGCGTGGCACGGCGTTTGGGGAACCGGTTCACCCTGTTGGGCGTGCATCGTGGGCAACAGCCCAGTCCTTACTCCGCTGTCCAAGTGCGTTCAACCGCACTTCGACGGAGCGGTGGGGCGACCCGCGGCGTTTCGCTCGTCTGTGGCGGCTGAAGGCCCGGACCGGGAAAGCACATGGTCGACGTCGGCGGAGCGGGCGGATGATCTCTTACAGCGACAAGGAATAGCCGCCATTGACGGGATAGGTCTGACCGGTGATCCACGACGCCGAAGGGCCGGCGAGGAATGCCACCAGACCGGCGGCGTCCCCCGGCTCGCCTTTACGCCTGATGATGTACTTCTTGAGCAGCTGCTGCTCGCGCTCCACGTTCGCCGGCGAGTCGGCGTCGGGCACCGTCGTGGTCGGCGTCCGTATGGTGCCCAGTGCGACGCAGTTGACCGTGATGTTATGGCGTCCCACCTCCCTGGCAATCGAGCGACAGAAGCCGGCCGCTCCGGCCTTGGCCGCGGCATAAGGGGCCAAGAAGGCGTCGCCATAGCGTGCCGCGTCGGACACGATCGTGATGATCCGGCCACCGGTCCGGGTGATCATCGACGGGAGGGCGGCCCGGGTGCAGTTCATGACCCCGAGGAGATTCACCCGGATGTACCGGTCCCATTCGCCCGGGTCGGTCTCGACGAAGGGGCGCAGGGCGGAGAAGCCGTCTACCCCGGCGTTCCCAGCGTTGTTGACGAGAATATCGATGCCTTCGAGCCGGTCCACAGCCGTGTGGACGGAATCCCAATCGGTAACGTCGAAAGGGGCGCTTTCAGCCCGTCCACCTCGTTCTCGGATCTCGTCTCTGACTTCATCGGCTCGCGATCCGACCACGTCATTGATTGCTACATCGGCGCCGGCATCGGCGAGGGTGAGGGCGATGGCTCGTCCGACTCCCTGGCCCGCTCCCGTGACCAGCGCCCGCCGGCCTTCCAGATCAATTTCGAGGGCCACGAACCCAAGCTAACCCTCTGATTCGGTAGACATCTCACCCAAGTGTCGGGATCGCAGCGGTACATTGGCGCCAGCACAATCCAGTCCCAATGGTCGAGAAAGGGACGAAATTGAACGTCGACGACATGATCATCGTGAGCATCGATGACCACCTGATAGAACCCCCGAACGTGTTCGACGGCCATGTACCGGAACGCTACCGGAGCCTGGCCCCCCGCCTGGTGAGGAATGGCGACGGCAAGGACGAGTGGATCTTCGAGGACCAGGTCATGGGCATGGTCGGTCTCAATGCGGTGGTGACGTGGCCCAAGGAGCAGTGGGGTATGAACCCGTCGGCGCTGGCCGAGATGCGGCCTGCCGCTTACGACATCCACGAGCGGGTGCGCGACATGAATCGGAACGGCGTGCTGGCTTCGATGTGCTTCCCCAGCATGGCGGGTTTCAGCGGGGGCACCTTCCAGGCGGCCAAGGACAAGGACCTTTCCCTCTTGATGCTCAAGGCGTACAACGATTGGCACGTCGACGAGTGGTGCGCCGCTTACCCCGGTCGTTTCATGCCGTTGTCAATCCTGCCACTCTGGGATATGGATGCCGTGGTCGAGGAGCTCAAGAGGGTGGCGGCGAAGGGGGTCCGCGCCGTAACGCTGCCCGAATTGCCCCACGTGCAGGGCTATCCGACGTATCAGTCGGATTGGTGGGATCCTTTCTTCACTGCGATGTGTGATCTCGACCTGGTCATGTGTCTGCACATCGGCCAGGGCCTCAATGCGATCAACCTGCCGGACATCAACTTCGACGAATACATGGTCCTGTCCACCCAAGTCTCGGTCCTCGCGGTTCAGGACTTTCTATGGGGACCGGCATTCCGCAAGTACTCCGGGCTCAAGGTCGCGTTCTCGGAGGGCGGGATCGGATGGATCCCGTTCATGCTCGACCGCGTCGACCGGCATTACGAGAACCAACGCTGGACCGGACAGGACTTCGGCTCGAAGAAGCCGTCGGAAGTGTTCCGAGAGCACTCCCTCGCCTGCTTCATCGCAGACCCCACCTCCCTGAAGCTGCATCAGGAAATAGGCGAGGACATCCTCGCTTTCGAGACCGACTACCCGCACTCGGACTCGCTCTGGCCGGACGCTCCCGAAGCGTTGCTGGCGCAGTGTGAGGGTGCAGGCTGCTCGGACGAGTTGATCGACAAGATCAGCTGGCAGAACGCCAGCCGGTTCTGCGGATGGGATGCATTTGAGCTCGTTCCTCGCCATGAAGCCACGGTGGGAGCGCTCCGAGCGCAGTCGCCCGATGTCGACACTTCGATCGTCTCGCGCGAGGAGCGGCGAGCGCGCTATGAGGCGGATCCGCCCTACGCGCTGGCAACCGCCTGAGGCCGACCTGTTATACGCCGTACATTGCGCCGGTATATCTTCTCTCCGACGCCCGAAGACAAGGGCGCTGAGCCTGCGGGCCGGAAGGAGGGAGAACCGTGCCGTTTCACGACGCCCTTCCCGAGGGCTGGCTCGACCCGGGCTGTAGCGCGACCATCGCAGTTGACGGAATGCCGGTGGCAATCGCCAACATCGACGGCTCGTACTATGCGTTCCAGAGTCTCTGCCCGCATCAAGGGACGAGTCTCGGTGGGCGTCCGGTTGTTGACGGCTACATCGAGTGCTCACAGCATTCGAGCCGCTACGACGTGGCGACCGGTCGATGTGTGCAGCCTTCGTTTCCGGACGGTTTCAATCAGGATCTGATGACATTCCCGACCCGCGTTGCCGACGGGGTCGTCCAGGTCCAGATCTAGAGAGAGCTCAGACGGGCCCGTGTCCGACCCCGTCTGGTCCGCAGTTTGACATGGGCTGAGGCCAGATTTTCCCTGCCTCGGGTTCCCACGGGCGGTGTTACTATACGGGGTAAGGTAAGGATTGGGAGGTGCGGATGCAGTACAGGGCGATTTCAGCAGACGGCCACATCAACGAGCCGCCGAACCTGTGGGTCGAGAACCTTCCGGAGAAGTACCGGGAGCGGGGCCCGCGCGTGATCGAGACGCCCAACACGAAGGGCCACGCCTGGATCATGGAGGGTCAAACCCGCCCGGCCGTGATGGGCTTCAGTTCCTTCTATTTCAAATCTTCGAAGCGCTATGACCGCGCCAGCATCATCGAGGGATTCAAGAACATCAAGGATCGCGGCGTTCGGTACGAGGACCTCTTCCCCGGCTCGTACGACGCCGCGGCCAGGGTGAAGGAGATGACGGAGGGCGAGACGGACGCCGAAGTCATCTTCAACGGCGTGAGCACCGTGTGGAATGGAATCAAGCTGATGAGCGACAAAGCTCTGAGTCTGGCGTGCTACAAGGTCTACAACGACTGGATGGCGGACTTTCAGGCCTACGCCCCAGAGCGGTTCGTCTGCAACGCCACCCTTCCGACCACCGGTATCGACGACTGCATCGCCGAGTTGCACCGCTGTGCCGACATGGGCCTACGGACGGCGCAGCTCGAGGCATATCCGAGCGGGAACTTCAACGAACCGACCCCCGAAGACGATCGGTTCTGGGCGGCGACAGTCGAGCTCGGCATGCCGATCAACGTGCACCAGCAGTTCTTCTTCCCCGTGGGCGACCTCGGGTCCGTCGTCAATGCCGACGGGGTCCCCGGCCGCGACAAGGGGGCCAAGGCACTCGGTCTCGACATTGCGGCCGGAGAGTTCCAGGTCATCCTCTCCAAGCTGATCACCACGGGTGTCTTCGAGCGGTTTCCCGACCTCAGGTTCATCGGGACCGAGAGCTACGCCGGCTGGGTCCCGTACTACCTGGAGCGTTTCGACGAGTCTGTCCGCCGCAACCGGCATCGCTGGACACTGCCTATGCTGCCGAGCGAGTACTTCCACCGCAACGCCCTGGTCGTGTACATCATCGACGAAGTCGGCCTGCTGGAACGGTATGACGTGGGCGTGGGCAACATCATGTGGGGCCCGGACTTCCCACACTCGACGAGCAGTTGGCCCGTGGACTTCCAACTCGGTAAGGAGTTCCTCGAGCGTGCCGGTGCGACTCCTTCGGAGATCGAGCGAATCATGTGGCGTACCGCGGCCGACCTCTACAAGATCCCATACGACGACCCGGCCTCAATCAAGGCCGCCGCGTAATTCTTCTCACCAGCTTGAGGGGGGTGCCGATGCCGGGAACATGCTCAGGTCTGCGAGTCCTTGATTTGACCCAGGGCCGTGCCGGTCCTATCGCAACGATGGTCCTTGCTGACTTCGGCGCGGACGTCATACGTGTCGAGGCATCTGGTGGCGACCCAGCCCGGGAAGACTCCACGTACCTCCTCCTCAATCGAGGAAAGCGGAGCATCGAGCTCGACCTCGAAACGGCTGAAGGGCAGAGGGAACTCGGGCGACTGGCAGCAGCATCGGACGTACTGATCGAGAGCTCGGGCCCTTCGGAATCGAAGAGGCTGGGAATTGACTATGCGGCCATGTCCCGGATCAACCCCGGCTTGGTGTACTGCTCCATCACCGGCTACGGCCCCCGTGGCCCGTTCGCCGAGGTGATCGCCGATGACGGTTTGGCCATGGCCAAGGCCGGCATCCTCAAAGATCAGGACGGGTGGTTTCAAGACGGGAAACGCCCTGTCTTCAGAGCACCGAAGGACGCTTCGTATTTCGCCGGCATGCTGGCGGTGCAGGGCATCCTTGCCGCACTACGGGCACGGGACCTCACCGGCAAGGGTCAGCTGGTCGAGACGGACTTTCTGAAGGCCTTGACTTGCCGGCAGAACCCAAAGGTCCGCTGGATCCTGCGAGACGGTGAGCCGCTTCCACCTGACGCCACGGCAAAGACCGGCCAGCAGCAGGACGACCAGCACGCCCTGGCCCATCATCAGGACCCGAGGCAGGTCAACCTGATCGGCATGATGGTCGAGTGCAAGGACGGGCGCTGGATCACGCACTCTTTGACCGAGCCCCACTTCTTCCCCGCTTGGATCAGCGTCATCGGGTTCGACTGGATCTGGCAGGACGAACGCCTCAAAGGGGCTCCCTTCCAGTTTGCCGACCAGGCCGACAAGGATGAGCTCATCCAGCGCGTCCAGGAGCGAATGAAAGAGCGGACAGCCGACGAGTGGATGGCCGCCTACCTCGAAAACGGGAATGTCTGCGGCGACGTGATCCAGACCACGCAGATGGCGTTGGAGCACCCGCAGGTTGTAGAAGCCGGGTATCTGGCCGAACTCGATGATCCAAGAGTCGGGCCCATGATCCAGATCGGTCCGCTCGTCAAAATGTCCGGTTCGCCTGCCTCGATCACCACGCCGGCACCGCGGCCGGGTGAACACACCGAAGAAGTGCTCGGCGGCCAGCTCACCCCGATAGCGGCGGCGGTCCCGTCGGGACGAGGCTTGAATGGTCCGCTCGAGGGAATAACGATCATCGAGGCCGCCTATTACTACGCCACCCCGTTCGCCACCGCCCTGCTGGCTGAGCTGGGCGCCAGAGTGATCAAGATCGAGCGTCTCCAGGGCGATCCCTACCGGGCCCTCAATGGAGACCCCTATGGCGTCCGGACCGGCGGCGCCACCGACCCACTCCTGAACCTGGGTCAGAACAACATGGTGCGCGCCATGCAGGGCAAGGAATGTCTGGCTCTCAACTTGAAAGATCCTCGGGGCCGGGAGATTCTCCACCGATTGGTCGCCGAAGCCGACGCATTCATCCACAGTTTCCGGCCCGGGGTACCAGAGTCACTCGGAATCGATTACGCCACACTGCAGAAGATCAACCCGAAGTTGGTGTACCACTACGCTGCCTCCTATGGGTCGGTCGGCCCGTACCGGCGGCAACCCGCCATCGACCCGATCATCGCCGCGTTCGCGGGTACGACGGCCTACCAGAGCGGGGAGGGGCACCCTCCACTACGCGAGGCCGGCGCCGACCCGATCGGAGCGGTCGGTCACGCGACGAGCCTGATGCTGGGGCTCTTCGACCGCCATCGGTCGGGGCGGGGTCAATACATCGAGTCGGCCATGATCCTGTCCAACCTCTACCTGAATCTCGAGGATGCCTTCTCGTTCGCCGGAAAGTCGGACCGGCCGGCCGTCGACTACCGGCAACTCGGGACCGGCGCCACGTACAGGCTGTACGAAACGGCGCCGATCCGGTCGGGTGGTGATCGACAGCCCCACGAGAACCCGGATACCCGCTGGGTCTTCCTCTCAGCCGTTTCCGACGACGAGTTCGCCCGGTTCTGCAACGTTGCAGGAGGTGACGTGATCTCGGACCCCCGTTACGCGACGGCCGCTGCCCGACAGGAGCATCGATCGGATCTGGAGGAGCGGCTGGAAAAGGTGTTCGCATCGCGGTCCGCCCTGGAGTGGGAGAGCAGCCTCCTGGCCGCCGGGGTCGGATGTGTGGTCGCCGACGGCATGTCACACTTCGCCTTCCTGTACAAGGACCGTCAGGCCCAGGCCGATGAAATGATGGTCCAGACCGAGCATCCGAGCCTGGGCGGCCGGTACTGGCGGTACGCCCCGGTGATCCGCTTCTCGGACACGCCCGGACAGGCGTTGCCGTACTGCGACAAGGGTGAACACACCAGGGAGATCTTGACCGGTCTCGGCTTGAGCGAAGACGAGATATCTCGGCTGAAGGACGACGACGTGGTCACATGGCCGACAGGAGAGCAGCAGATCGCATCCTCGGTCGGCTGACCGGGAGAATTCGCAATCCAAGACGGAAAGGTAACCGTGAACGACAAGACCGACTATGGCCTGATTTCGGCCGACTCGCATGTGTTCGAGCCCGCGGATTTGTTCGAGACGCGGCTGCCGGCGCATCTGCGAGATCGCGCTCCCCAGGTGCGCGAGTCGAATGGCGGTAGCGCCTGGTTCGTGGAGGATGTTGTGCCGGTGCCGTTCCCCGCGTCGGCGGTGACGGGCTCCGGTTACCGGGCCCGCGACCTCGCCGACCCCGATCGACCGGTCAGCATCGACGAAATAATGCCGGCTTTACACGATCCGGCTGAGCGGATCAAGGCCCAGGACGCGGACAGTGTGGACGCAGAAGTCCTGTACGCGTCACCTCATCTCTGGGACGCTATCAAGCAGGTCGAGGACGCAGAACTACGACTCGAGTGTGCGAGGGTCTACAACGACTGGATATCCGAGTTCTGCTCATACGATCCGAGTCGCCTGATCGGCATCGGCAAACTCCCAAGTTCCAGTGTTGAGGACGCCCAGAAGGAACTGGTCCGTATCGTAGGAGACCCCGATCTACGGGGCGCAGTGATAGACGCCTGGCCGTCCGGCAGCAGGGGACCGGCCGACGCGGCGCTCGACCCGATCTGGGACGTGGCCAATGAGGCGGGAATTCCCATAAGCCTGCACTACGGTTTGGGCGACGCCCGCAGTGCGCCGACCACGGCCATCACACCAGGCCTCAAGCCTCCCGTTGCGACGTCGCTGCTCCCCCTCGTGGCCTCGGGCGTGTTCGACCGGTTCCCGAACCTGAGGATGGTGGTGGCGCACGCCGATGCAGGGTGGTCCTTCCACTGGATGGAGTTCATGGACAACACCTACCTCCGTCAACGTCACCTGGAGCGATTCAAGCTTGAGCGGGAAGACGCGTACCCGAGCGAGTACATGCGCCGTCATTTCTGGTTCACGATCCAGCAGGACAGGACCACGGTGAAGCATCGCGATCTGATCGGAGCGGACCATCTTCTCTGGGCCAGCCACTTCCCACTTGACGCGGCGAACTGGCCCGACGACCGCCAACAGGCGATGCGCGTCAGCGAGGAGCTTCCGACCGGGGACAAGGCGGCTCTGCTCGCCGGAAACACCGCCCGCCTCTACCGGTTGCCCGGTTATGAGGACGGGATCGAACCGACCCCGTTCGAGTCGGTCGAGCGGCTCGTCCACATTTAGCGAGATCGTTCACCGAACGTGCCGGAGGAGGTTTGATGGACGCCAGTGGGGAAACGATCACCGGCGGGCGGTTGGTGACGCGTGAATTGGCCGAATGGGTCGCTGGTCTCAAATTCGAGGACCTGCCTGAGGCCGCCATCGAGGAGGCGGGGCGGGCCTTGGCCGATTACCTGGGTGAGTCGTTATTCGTTGGGGCAACCAAGCCCTGGGGCCAGTCCATCGCCGAGTTCTGCGCCAATCAGGGCGGCGGTCAGCCCGAATCCACGATCATCGCCACGGGGAAGAAGACACTTGCCTCCAGAGCGGCGCTGGCGAACGGCACCATGGCGCTCGGGTTCGAGTACGCCGATTTCAACGGATTCGGTCGGCCCTATCCCTTTGCCGTGACCGCACCTCTCGCCCTGGCCGAGGCGCGTGAACTCTCGGGCCGGGAGTTGGCCCTGTCCATTGTCATCGGGTACGAGGTGATCAGCCGGATCACCAGGGCGACCCTCCCAGCGGGTGGGTCGCCCTTCTACGTGCCTGCGCTGTACGGCACCTTCGGCGCAGCTGCCGGTTCCGCCCGGCTTCTCGGCCTCACCCCGCTGTTCACCAACTACGCCCTCGGGCTGGCGTCGGCGTTTACCGGTGGTACTTTCCAAGGCCACGAGGAGGGTGCCTGGCAAAGGTCGCTCAACGGAGGCATGGCGAGCGAGCGCGGAGTTACTGCGGCCGAGCTAGCTGAGACCGGGTTTCGGGCGACGGAACTCGGGCTCGAGGGGATACAGGCCTTCGCCAAGATGTATTCCGACGGCCACTTGGACGTCGCCGTGTTACTCGACGATCTGGGTGAGTCCTTTGAGATCACCAGGCGCTGGGCCAAGGCGTATCCCATGAACCTCACCCTGCATGCCCCGGTGGAGGCACTGCTCAAGATCATGCGGGAACACGACCTGAAGCACACCGACATCGAACAGATCGACGCCGCCTGGCAGAAGGTGGAGCCCTTTCTCGCCAAGCACAAGGTTTCGACGGTCGTGTCCGCTCAGGCCAGTCTGCCGTTCGCCCTGTCGGTGGCCGCCGTCCGGGGCCGTATCACCGTCGACGAGTTCACCGACGAGACGGTGGGTGACCCGGTGATCCAGGGGATGATTCCGAAAACGACCGTGCACCAGGACAACGAACTCTATGGCAAGGTCACCTTCAGTATGCCCGGTCGCGTCACGGTCCGGACCAAGGACGGCTGCGAGTACACCGACGAGGTGCTCTACCCGAAGGGCAACCCATCGAACCCGATGACCGAGGACGAGTTTCGGGGCAAGTTCATGAACATGGCGAGCAGGGTGCTCGGTGACAACCAGAGCGATCAGCTCTACGACCAAGCCCGCGGGTTGGAACGCATTGGTAACATCGCTGAGCTGGCCGCGCTATTCAGTTCGAAGTGACAACGTGATGAAGGGGGGTTTCCCATGGGAATGACAACAGCCGAGAAGATTCTGGCCAACCACTCGGACCAGTCGAAGGTCTCACCGGGCGACGTCGTCGTCGTAGACGTGGATGTCGCCGTGTTCTTCGATTGGATGCGTCCGGACGTGGTCAAGATATTCGACCCGGACAAACTTGTCCTGCTCCACGACCATCAAGTGCCGGCTCCCACCGTGCGCGCCGCCAACATGGCCAAGCAGATGCGGGAGTTCGTCGATAAATTCAAGGTGAAGAACTACTTCCCTGTCGGTCAACACGGCATCTCACATGTCCTCCTGGCTCAGGAGGGTCTCGCCCTACCCGGCCAGATCCTCGCCAATCCGGACTCCCACACCTGTTCTTCCGGCGCACTCAATTGCCTGGCTCGCGGTATGGGCCCGTCGGAGATGACCCACATCCTCTGCAAGGGCAAGTCCTGGTTCATCGTCGGTCCGACGACCAAGGTGAACCTGGAGGGCGAGCTCCCAGAACACGTCTACGCGCGGGACGTCATCCACTACATCCCCGGCCAGTACGGGGACTTCGCCGGCAGAAACCTCGAGTGGCATGGCGATGGGCTGGCCAGCATCGGTATGGACGGGCGCCTGACCATGGCGACGATCTCAGCCGAGCTGTCGGCCGAATTCTCGCTATTCCCCTACGACGACGTCCTGGAGGATTACCTGAAGGGTCGGGCCAAATCGGCATACGAGCCGGCCTATCCCGACGCCGACGCCGAGTACGAAGCCGTCATCACTGTCGATCTCTCCTCGCTCGAGCCCCAGATCGTCAAGCCCGGACGGGTCGCCTGGAACTCCGGCAGTGTCAGCGAGGTGGCCGGCCAGAAGGTGGATCAGGCGTTCATAGGGTCCTGCGCCAACGGGCGGCTCAGCGACTTCGCCGCCGCCGCCGAGGTGGTCAAGGGACACAAGGTCGCTCCCGGGGTGCGGTTCATCGTGACCCCCGGCAGTCAGGAAATACTGAAGCAGGCCGTCAGGGCCGGCTATGTCGAGACCCTTATGGAGGCAGGAGCGGTCGTGACCAGTTCGACGTGCGGCGCCTGCTTCGGGGGGCACATGGGGCTGTTGGCCGATGGCGAAGTCTGCATCACGGCCTCGACCCGGAACTTCAAGGGCCGCATGGGTAGCGCGGAAGCCGAGATCTTCATGGGTTCGCCGGCCACGGTGGCAGCCTCTGCGATCCGGGGCGTCATTACCGATCCCCGGGACATGTAGGCATCAAACAGAGAGGACGAGAGAAGATGGCGAGCACGTTCAGCGGCCGGGTGTGGAAATTCGGTGACGACATCAACACGGATTTGATCATCCCGGGATATGCGCTCTTCCTGCCTCCGGAAGAGCAGCGGCGCGAATGCTTTTCGGCCAACCGGCCGGGTTGGGTGGACGAGGTACGGGCGGGCGATGTCCTGATCGCCGGTCGGAACTTCGGCGTCGGCTCGGCCCGGGCCATCGGGGACATCTTCCGTGGCTTCGGCATAGCGGGCATCGTCGCCGAGTCGTTCAACGGCCTCGGCCTGCGTAACTGTGTCAACGTCGGGATGCCGGTCCTCCCCTGCGCTGGTGTCAGCGACCTCTTCGATGAGGGCGACGTGGCGACGGTCGACTGGCACTCGGGACTCGTGGAGAACACGACGAAGGGCACCAACATCCAGGGCGTTCCAGTCCATCCGGCTCTTCGAGAGATCGTCGAAGCCGGGGGAGTGGAGGACATGCTCCGCCGGGAGGGATATCTCCTCGCGCCGGCGACCTAGGTATTGTCCGCGAGCCGGTCGGAACGGACCCATCGCCATACGGAAGGATGACTATGACAGCGTCAGTGACGGAACAGCTGGCCGAGTGGATCGTCAAAGCGCAGTACGAAGACGTTCCAGATCTGGGAGCACTGCGCGTGAAAGAGCGGTTCATCGACTCGCTCGGTGTGCAGTTCGCCGGGCTTTCCGTTTCGACTGGCCAGATCATCAGCCAGTGGGTCCGGGCACAGGGTGCAAAGGAGGAGAGCAGTCTCGTCGGGGCCGGCTTCAAGAGCACGGCGTCCTTGACCACCCTGGCCAACGCCACGGCCGGCCACGCACTGGAGTTCGACGACATTGCGCTGTTCAGCGGTCACTATGCCAATCCGCTGACCGCCGCCGCCTTGGCTGTCGGAGAGAAGCTCGGCGCGTCGGGGCGGGATGTGATCCTGGCCTGGCAGGTCGGTTACGAGGTGATCTACCAGACCGCCAAGCCCTGTATGGACGGGTCGCGCAACACACTGCTGTGGCGCGGCTGGTTCAACCAGGGATTCCAGCCCGTGCTGGGCGTGGCCGCCCTGACGGCCAAGTTGCTGGGTCTTGACGTGACGCAGACCCGTATGGCGCTCGGAAATGCGGCGTCGGCGATGGCCGGGGTGATGAAGAACCGGGGCAGCGACACCAAGTCGTTCAGTGCCGGGAGTGCAGCTATGCACGGGGTGATCGCAGCTGAGCTGATCAGCCTGGGCTTCACCGCCAACGAGGACATCATCGATGGGGACGACGGGGTGGCCAGGTTGCTCGGACTAGAAGTCGGGGATCCCCAGAAGGTGCTGCAGGGACTCGGCGACTGGGAGATGGCGACACGCGGGTCCGCTATGCGGTTGCACGCGTCGTGCGGTGCCGGCCACTGGGCGCAGGACGCACTGCAAAAGATCGTCCGGCGCCGGCGCATCGATCCCGCCGAGATTGATTCGATCACGGTGTCGCTGCCGGCATTCTTGACCCAGATGGTTCCATATCACGACCCGAAGACCGGCTTGGAGGCAAAGTACAGCATCGAGTACGACCTGGCCGCCATCGCTCTCGACGGGAAGGCCGGGATGTACCAATACACCGATGAGGCTGTGCAACGACCGGAAGCCCGAGAGATGATCAGCAAGGTCCGCTGCGTTTTGGAGGAGGGCGACATGGCCAGTGTGACGTTGGGGAGCAGGGTAGACCTCAAACTCAAATCCGGAGAGGCGCTCAACGAGACGGTCACGCTGTCGCACGGGAGGCCGGAGGATCCATTGACCGACGACGAGCTCATAGGGAAGTTCCACGAATGCACCGAAGCTTTGGTGCCGCTGAAAGAGCGCGAACAGATTATCGATTTGTGCTGGCGCCTCGACGCGCTCGACGACGTCAGCGAGCTGGCGGATGCCGTTGGAGCCGCCACGACCGCTGATCGCTAGTCCAGGGTCGGCGACACCTGGCTCGGGTCAGGTCAGTTCAGATCAGGTCGCTCGGCATGGAATGGAGTGTCTTCAAAATGGCGTCGGCCAACAACCTGGCTGATTCTGAGCTGAGCTCCACCGCAGTACGCGTGGCCGGACCAGCTTCAGGATTGAGGAAGTCGATGTTCAGAGAATGCACGAAGGGCGCGTGCACCGGATGGTCGAAGTAGACCGTGGCAGTGGTCACGTCGAACCAACCCAAGGGGCCTTTGGCCGACCCCTGCATGGACACCCGTTCGGTCTCGTAGGTACACATCAGGCCAAGTACTCCCCGAGGAAAGCCCAGATCGCCGCCCAGCCAGCGTTCGCGGCTTCCACGCGGTAGCTGGGCCGATCTGTGGCGAAGAAGGCGTGTCCGGCGTTCTCAAAACTGTGGATCTCGTAGGACTTGCCGTTCTCCTTGAGGGCCAATTCCAGCTGGCTGACCTCATCGGGCGAGGGGTACATGTCCTCGGTCCCAAAAAGTCCGAGTAGTGGAGCGGAAAGCTGCGGGGTCATGTGGAGAATGGGCTCCACCGAGCCCTGCGGAGGCTTAGCCACGACGAAGGCCCCGTAGCAGTCCACAACAGCATCGAGCTGCAGGCTGCATCCGGCCAGGAACGCCTGGCGACCGCCGGAGCAGTACCCGATGACGCCCACTTTGCCGTTGGAACTGGGCAGCGACTTCAAATAGTGCACCGCGCCGCCCACGTCGCCGACCAAGCGGTCATCGGGCACGCCCCCCGCCGCCCGCGCCGTGGCTGCGGCATCGTCGGGCGACGCGCCGGGAGCCTCGCGATGGTAGAGGTTGGGGCAGATCGCCAGGTACCCGTGTGCCGCGAACCGGCGGGTGATCTCCTTGGTTGGCTCGTCGTAGCCCGGCATGTGGTGGATAACCACGATCCCCCCGTGCGGGTCCGACGAAAGAGGTTGAGCCAGGTAGGCCTCGATCTCTTCGCCTCCCGCCCCGGGTATCGTAATTGTCTCAGCTTTTATGGCCACGTCCATGGCGTCACGATAGAGCCACCGCTCACGGCCGCTCCCTGGTTTCGGATGGACACTCGTTGGTGTCTTGGCGTACGCCGAACGCGTCTGAGGACAAGAGCGGGACCACGTGCGATCGCCTCGCCGCTGGTGTCGGCGATCACGAACTGCCCATCTTGCGTAACGAGACAACGGCGCTTCTGTCGAGACCCTCCGAATGCTCTCGAACAAAGCAGCGGCGATCCACCTTCTCGATCTACCGCAACGTGCAAGCTATTATACGGTGTCGAGTGGCAGGGTCGAGTGGCCCGGAAACGGAGGCCGGCACCGGTGGCTGCGAAGACGAGCGAGATCATGGAGTACCCACCTGTCACAGACGTCGCCTTGGACGTTGATCCCGTGTACAAGGAGCTGCAGGCCAAGGGCCCGGTCCAGGTCAAGCTTCCGTTCGGCGAACCCTGTTGGCTGGCGACCCGCTATGAGGATGTTCGCACGGTCTACGGTGACCGCCGTTTCGGTCGGGTGCTCGGAATCCTTCGGGACGCACCTGGGGTCTGGATCGGAGCGGTCATGGCGAAGGATCCCACGATGTTGGTCAACATGGATCCTCCCGAGCAGTCCCGACTGCGCCGGCTCACTTCGGGGGCCTTCTCTCCACGCCGGATCAGTTCGCTTCGCGAGCAGGTCCAAGGCATGGTCGACGGCCTACTTGATGAGATGGCCGATCAGGGTGGGAGCGTCGACTTCGTCTCCATGTTCGGGAGGCAGCTGCCCCCAAGGGTGCTGACGTTGATTCTCGGCGTTCCGGTGTCCGAGGCGCAACAGTTCCGCTTGTGGGTCGACACGCTCACCGGATTCGACACGGAGCCCGAAGCCCGTCATACCGCCGAGGAAACAGTGCACGAGTACGTGAAGGGGCTCATCGCCAAGCGCCGCTCGGAGGAGTCCGACGACCTTCTGCACGTCCTGGTTCACGCTCACGACGACGACGACCGGCTGAACGAGTTAGAGCTCTACAACCTGGCGATGGCCGTATGGCTCGGCGGGTTGGAGACCACCGTGAATCAACTGGGGACGACTCTGTTCGCCCTGATGACCAATCGCAGCCGCTGGCAGGAGTTGGTCGACGACCGTGAGCTGTTGCCGGCTGCGCTCGAGGAACTGTGGCGTTGGATTCCCAGCTTCAAGTACGGAGTGCCGTTCGTGCGCTGGGCCAGCGAGGATGTCGAACTGAGCGGGGGGGTCGTCGTGAAGGCAGGGGAGCCTGTCCTTCCCGAGCACTCGGTGGCCAACCGCGACGAGTCGGTGTTTCCGAACGGATGGGAGCTCGACTTCCATCGTCGCAATCCACGGGCCCACTTGTCGCTGGCCTTCGGCGCCCACCGGTGTATGGGCGCCCATCTCGCTCATCTGGAGATGCAGGTCGCCTTCGAGAGCCTGCTCCGACGGTTCCCCGGAATCAATCTGGCCATTCCGGCCGATGAGGTCCGCTGGTCCGATTCAACCTTCATGCGAAGCGTAGAGGCTCTTCCCGTCGCCCTGTGATGGCAGGAGCCTTTCCAGGAAGCGGGGTCAGAGCACCTGACCCGCGAGGGCGCCGGTGGCCTCTCCTTCATCGCTGACGACCACGCCGTTGACGATCGTCTGGTAGATGCCTATCGGCTCGGTGACGAACCGCTCGCTCTTGGCCGGCAGATCGTTGACCATGTAGGGCATCCCGGCACCGATCGTATCGATGTCGAAGACGCAGATATCCGCTGCCAACCCCGGCGCCAGGACACCCCGCCCTTCCAGCCCGAACACAGCGGCCAATCGTCCGGTGAAGCCGTGGACGACCTCTTCGAGCGAGAGCACGCCCTGCTCGCGCACCCGGAGGGCCAGAGCCCGGCTGGGTAGCGGCTCGTTCGACATGAAGTCGAGGTGGGCCCCGGCGTCGGAACCACCGAACACGACGTCCTCGTGGTGGGTGAGCTGCCGCATGGCTTCGTTCGCCGCGGGATCAGAGGGAGCGACATTGTCGTTCATAAAGATGGTGTCCAAGCGGTCACGGACAGCAAGGTCGATCATCGTGTCCATAGGATCGCTGCCTTCCTCAGCAGCGATGGATCCGACCGTTCGGCCCAGATACTTTTGGTTCGCCTCGCTCGACACCGTCGCGACCGTGAGGACGGGCCACATTTGGCGCAGGTGTGCTGTCAGGTGACCCATGGTGGAGTCGTCGTCGAAATCGGCCTTCAGGTCGCGCCGGACCTCGGCCCGCTGAAGAGCTTCGCAGCGCTCGTCGATCGAGAGTCGCAGGATCTCCTTCCAGTGGGGTAGAGACTCGAACAGGAATCCGCTGCGGAGATCGACACGCGTGGGCCCCGGCGGCCCAGGATTGTAGACGCCGACCACCCGAGCCCCGGCGGTTCTGGCCTCATCTGACACCTCTAGTGTACGCGCATGAAGGTCGGGATATGCCTTCGAATACACGAGGGGGTTCCAGTGGACGACCGCACCACTTCGAGTTGCCATTTCCACCATCACAGAACGTTCGTCGGGGTTGATTCCGACGAACTTCGACCCTGGCGATATACCGATCAGGGGGTGGCGGGAGCCTCGAAGGGCCTCGGCCAGGCTGAGGAACTCCTCCTTCTCCGCCAGCCGGCTGGGGACTGGTCGCCCGAAGCTGTCGTTATGGGTAGGCGAGGTCGATGTCGAAAATCCACGCGCGCCCCCACGCACGGCTTCGACAAGGAGGCCTCGCATGGTCGCGATTTCATCCTCGGTCGCCGCCCTCTCGAACGCCGCGTCGCCCATGGCATAGCGCCTGAGAGTGGAGTGACCGATCTGGGGCAAATAGTTGACGCCGACCCGGTTACGGAGGCGATCGACGTATTGACCGAAGCTCTCCCACTCCCAGTTCAGGCCTGTTTTGAGGGCGTCGGCTGGCATTCCCTCCACGCGAGACAGCATCTGAATGATGAAATCGCCGTCGCCCGGATTGACGGGTGAAACCGTGAAGCCGCAGTTGCCGGCCACGACCGACGTGATGCCGTGTCGGACCGTTGAAGTCAACGCGGGATCCCACAGCACCTGGGCGTCGAAATGGGTGTGAATATCGATAAACCCCGGAGCGACGATGCGGCCTTCGGCATCGATCACGCTGGTGGCAGTCCCGGATATGCCCGGTTCTACGGCAACGATCTTCCCGTCGGATACGGCAACGTCGGCCCGGAACCCGGCCTGACCGGTTCCGTCTACCACATGTCCATCTCGCACCAGAAGATCAAATGTCACGCCAGTTCACATCCTGTCGCAGCTAGCAAGGAAATGCAGGAGAATTCCCAAATTTCTGGAATTCATACAGCGTAGAAAGTATGGCCTGGGTGCTGCGTTGTCAAACGGGCGCGATTTACTTGTCAGGCCAGGCGAGCCATGAGGTGGTTGAAGGTCAGCCAGTTGCTCTCGGGGACCTTCGATGATGGGCGACGTTTGGGAGTCCACCTTCTCGACCTGCTCTATTCAGGCCACGATGCCCTTGATCTTGAGGTCGATGATGGAGTCCTCACCGAGGCCGAGTTCGGCAAGGATACGGTCCCCGTGCTCGTTGAACTCCGGTGAACGGTGGACCGGGGCAGGCTCTCCACCGAACTGTACCGGGGCGGCTACAAGCTTGAATGGCGATCCCGATGCCGTCTCGCACGCCTGGAGGTATCCGTTGGCTCTGGTCTGGGAGTCTTCCGCAACCTCGAGGGTATTCTGCGCGACGGCCCACTGGCCGCTGTAATCGGCGAGCATCTCCCTCATCTCAGCGATCGTGTGATCGGCGATGAAGCTTTCGAGCAGCGCCACGGCCTCAATCCGATGCTCCATCAGAGATCCGTGGTCGGCGAAGCGAGGATCGGCTGCCCACTCGGGCTTCCCGAGGAGCGCGACGAATTCGGGCCAGTACTTCCCGGCCTGGATGCTGGCGATCACGAACCAGCGCTGATCCTTTGTCAAGTACTGCCCGACGAGCGGGTTGGGGTGCAGCATGTCGAGCGGCAACGGCGCCTGGGGAGCGTTGTTGAGCAGCGATAGGGCAATCGACTGGCCCATCGCCCACATGCCGGTGGCCAACAGTGACACATCGACGGTGAGCGCCTCGCCGGTTCGCTCCCGGTGAAACAGTGCCCCCAGGATCCCGCCCGCGATCGTCATACCACCAAGAGAGTCGCCAAAGCCGGGCCCGGGCAGGTTGACGAGGTGACCGTACTCCGGCCGCGTCGTGGCGTAAGCGATGCCCGTACGTGACCAGAACGCGAGCGAGTCGTAGGCGCCCCGATCCGCTTCGTGGCCACGCTCGCCCTGACCGGTGCCCGAGACGTAGATGATCCTGGGGTTGTGGAACCGGACCTCGTCGAGGTCGATCTTCAACTTCTTGCGGACGCCAGGCAGCTTGTTGTGCAAGAAGACGTCGCTGATGGCAACGAGCTTGTAAAGGATGTCGCGGCCTTCGTCGGTGGCCAGGTTCAGTCCGATGCTCCTCTTTCCCCGGTTCGAATGCTCCATGAGAGGATGGACATCGCCCTCCGTCGACAGGATTCCGGCCGAGACCAAGCCTCGCATGGCATCACCCCGCTCATGGTGCTCGATCTTGATGACCTCGGCGCCATAGTCCGAGAGCAACGCGGCGGCCGAAGGAACGAAGGTCTGTTCGGCCACTTCGAGAACGCGGACACCCTCCAAAATTGCGGTCACAGTTCCTCCCCAAGGGTCCCGCTCAATTCCACGAACTACGCTATGCAGCATTGACCCGATGGGACAGGATACAAGTCGCCACCCTGGGGGCCGTAGACGGTACGACATCGTTGAGGTCCCCGCCGACGTGATGGAACGAGGAAGAACATGAAAACGAGGCCGAGCCGGCGGACGATCTGTTACTCGCGTGTCCTCGGACGACCTGCGGCTTCGGGCAGTAGGCAGGTCTCGAGGAAGCTCAGAACTTTGAGGTGGTACGCACGGGCGGCCCATCCGAGACTCAGGTTATGCCCTCCATAAGGCTCTACCTCAATAGAACAAGAAGTCTGAACGAACAAGTTTGCCAACGCAATCAGCTGGTCCTCGTCCTTCCGCCAAATGCCATCATGGTGCCCGAAGGTGATTCTCAATGGCACGCGAATCCTATGGGCCATCGCGCGGAGCTCGGATGGCCAGTTTGCGCCCTCGCCGTCCTTGACGGCAGGCCCTTCGTTTAAAGGGATTAGGTCCCGTCTTCTTGCGGCGGGTGGGTAGAGCTCGTCTGGCCCCCACATTTCGTCTCGTGCGTTGAGCCGTGGACGGCGGCCCCCCCCTTCTGCGTGACGCTCGTCCCAATCGAAGGCATAGGTCAATCCCGCCCCCGATCCGTCAACTCCCAGAAGGCGGTCAGTCGTGTCGAGGGCGGCCATGGTCCACCCCACCTTCAGGCCATACGAGTGGCCCACCAGCAATACTCGGCCGCCAACGCTGTTCGCTGTTCTGAATGTATCGATGGCCTCGAGCAGAATCTCCGCCTGGTCGTTCAAGGAGAGTTTCCGCTCGCTGAGTTCGGCGCTTGCGCCTACTCCCGGGCGATCGGGAGCCCAAGCCAGGTATCCGGCCGAGCTCGCCAGATTCAGCAGCGAGAGCCCCGGAGCGTTCTGTGCATCGAAGTACCCGGCATGCACGCCCGCCCCATGAATGGCCACGATAAGCGCGCGGGGCTCCGCGTGGAGTGGAGAGGCGACCAGTCCCGACAAGTGGATACCGCCCACACGAACATCGGCTTCCTCAACCAAAGGCCCTGGCTCAGGGCGTCGGGGGGAGGTGCTTCGCCCTTGGGTCGAGAGTGCTGAACCGTCGAAGCTCAAAGTTTATTGGTGAATCCGGCATCGACGGGGAGGGCCACGCCGGTGATCCACTTCGCTTCGTCGGACCCGAGAAAGGCAACAGCGGCGGACACATCCTCGGGCTCGATCATGTCCACTGGCATCGGGTTCTCCAGGTGGCTCGAACCGCCCGGGTGATTCTCGAGCCATTCCAGCATCACCTCGTTGAGCACCATCTTCGTGCGAACGCCGGTGGGGTGGATTGTGTTCACCCGTATCTGGTGGGGGGCGAGGTAGTTCGCCAGGCTGTGCATCAAACCGACCAATCCGTGCTTGGATGCCGAATAGCCGAGCAGGCTGCCTGCTTCGCCGGCGAATCCCCGGAGACCGGCGGTGGAGCTGGTGATATGATCGACCCTCCGCGCCCACCGGCGAGCAAGTGCGGGATGGACACTTTGGCCGTGTGGAACGCACCGGTCATATTCACGGCGACTACGTCCGTCCAGTGTTCAAGATCCTCCTCGATGGTGGTTCGTTTCACCGTCATTGGAGCAATACCGGCGTTGGCGCAAACAATGTCCAGACGGCCCAACTCGCGCACGCCGGCGTCGAGAGCGTCACGTACCGGACCGAAATCCCTTACGTCGGCGATGGTTGCCACTATCCGTCGGCCTCTCGCCTCCACGAGGGCGCGCGTCTCATCGAGGTCTTCCCGGGTAGCCAGTGGGTAGTTGTTGGATGGGATATCTGCGCAGATGTCGATGCCTATGATGTCGGCTCCCTCGTCGGCCAGCCGCACGGCATGGCTCCGTCCTTGGCCGCGGGCCACTCCAGTGATGAAGGCTACTTTGCCCTCGAGCATCATCGACAGCCTCCAACCCGCCTCGTGAACGTTGTAAGGATCTGCCGCTCAATGTAGCGGCGGCCGCAGCTGGTCGACGTTGACGTCCAACTGAGGAAATTCCGAGGTAGAACGCGATCGGCCGAGATCTGAGCAACGAGGAGCCGCGGTGATGTCCTCGCTCCGCGGCTGGACGATGTGGACCCAGCGGACTGGACGACCGCCAGACGACGATACGATTCTTGGAATTCCCGTGCTGCCGCGAGCTTCCATCTACGGTGGTGATCGATATCGCCCGACTCTTATGCTCAGCGGGCTGGCACTTCCATCTATCGATATGGACGCTCTATGACACACGAATCAGCTACGGCGGAGAGCAGCTCTGGCGCCAATTACGATCTGCCGCCAGAGTTGGTCGTCACGGTCACTGGCGCCGTTCGCATCGTCACCATCAACCGGCCCGAGCAACTAAACGCAGTTAATGCAGCGCTCCACTGGGCGCTTGCAAACGTCTGGCGACAGCTCTCCGCTGATCGCGATGCGCGGGTGGTGATTCTGACCGGAGCAGGGAGGACCTTCTGCGCCGGCGGTGACCTCGACTGGCTGAGCCGGTTTCCGAGCGATCCCGCGGCCCGCTACGAGAGCCTCAGGGAAGGGGCCGAGATCATCGAGGAGATGATTCGCTTCCCGCTGCCAGTGATTGCCGCATTGAACGGGGCGGCGGTCGGTCTTGGGTGCAATATCGCTGTCCTCTGTGACGTGGTTCTAATGTCCGAGAAGGCCCACCTTGCCGACCCGCACATTTCGGTAGGTCTCGTTGCCGGTGACGGCGGTGCGGCGTTCTGGCCCCTACTGACAAACATTATGAGGTCTCGCGAGTTCCTACTGACGGGTGAGCGAATTTCCCCGAACAAAGCCGTCGAGTTGGGCCTGGCCACCCGGACGACCCCTCCCGACGAGCTGATGTCGGAGGCCATGATCCTGGCTCAGAAACTCGCTGATCTGCCCCCATTGGCCGTGCAAGGCACCAGGCGAATCTTGAACATGCATGTAGCGAGGGCGCTCACCGGCGCGATGCAGACGGGTTTCATTCTTGAAGAGGGAACGATGGAGACCGAAGAGCACCAAAACATTCTGGAGCGGCTGAAGCCGAAGGGATAGGAGAGGTCGTGAGCTGGCGTGCCGGCATGGGGTCAACTCAGGACGCCGTTGGCACAAGCATCCAGAAGTCTCGCCGTCTCGGCCGGCCGGCTAATGAAGGGCGAGTGGGATGAGAGGACGCTCAAGCATGTGCTCAATCCCAAGCGGCGCATGAACTCGTTGTCCGATGCGAGGGTGTGAGAGTAGTCGTCGGTGCAGAGGATGTAGTCGCGGGGGATTCCAGCGGTCCAGAACCGGGAAAGTACGAAGGGCTCGAGAGTCGGGGCGAGTGGTAGGGGAGTGAGATGGCTGAAGGCCCAGGCCTGGTCATCTGGATCGCAGTCGTGGTAGAAGACCTTATTGGCAGCCTTGGGGTCGGTGATAGAGATGAACGGTCCCTGTCCCGGAATATCGACGAGGGACATGAAGTCCTCCATGGGTAGTCCGATGGTCTCCGGCCAAAGCTCAGTGCTGCCAGAGGTGGCGGCCCCCATCGCTTCTCCTTCGATGGGTACAGCGGCCGCTAGGTACACCAGTCGGCCGATCTTCTCGGGTAGCTCGTCGGCCGCGAGCGAGATGGCGAACCCGCCCTGGGAGTGTCCGACCAACACATCGCCATCTTCCACCACGTCCCGGAAGGCGGCACGCCAGGAAGTGTGGTTTGCCTCCTCCTCCAGCCTTTCACCCGAGCCGGGAAGGTCGATAGCGAGCGTTTCGTGCCCGAACGCCTCGAGCTCGGGGACCAACTTGTCCCAGCACCATGCTCCATGGAAACCACCGTGGACGAGTACGAAGCGCACTGTCTCAAACCTAATGGGAGGGAATGATCGGATGCAGATGCGACAGGTGAATCCGTCCATCAGCGATTCCCGCTTGGTTCCCTCACGACATGCATCGGAGATTTAGGGCACCATGGGCGGTGATCTGCTCGACGAGACGCCTGATCTCGCCAGAGGAGAAGGGACAAGTACCACCGATACATCGGATCACCTACCTTTATTTGGCCGCGCAAAGCGATTTCAATCAGGAGGGCGGAACCCGTGCACGTGGGATTCATCGGTCTGGGAGGACAGGGTGGGCCAATGGCCCGTCGCATTATCGATTCCGACTTTCCGACGGTGCTTTGGGCGCGTCGGAGCGAATCGCTGGAAGCATTCGCGGATTGCGAAGTGACCATAGCGGCGTCGCCTGCCGAGTTAGCCGCGTCATCAGATGTGGTGTGCGTGTGTGTCGTCGACGATGCAGGAGTAGAGCAGATTCTGACGGCGGAAGGTGGTGTCCTGTCCGGAGCTCGTCCCGGTTCGATCATCGTGATACACAGCACCGTTCATCCCCAGACGTGCCACCGCCTCTCTCGGCTCGTCTCTGACGTTGGCGCCACGCTTATCGATGCGCCGGTAAGTGGCGGGGGCCAAGCCGCATCCGAGCAACGATTGCTCGTCATGGTGGGAAGTGGACTAGACGAGTTCGAGCGCGTGCTCCCGGTGTTCACCACCTTTGGCGATCCGGTACTGCATCTCGGCCCACTGGGTTCCGGGCAGACCGCCAAGGTGCTGAATAATCTTCTCTTCACCGCTCACCTCGGTACAGCCTCATCGCTATTTGATCTTGCCGGCGCTCTCGAGGTTGACAGAGAGGCTCTTGCGCAGTCGATCATGCACGGCTCCGGCCGCAGTTATGCTTTCGAAGTCATCGGTGGGACGGAGCTCAGTATCGAGTCGTTTGCCGGGCATGTCGGCGGACTCTTGGCGAAGGACGTCGGCATTGCCGCCAGTCTGGCTGAGAACGCGAACGCATCGCCCGACATCGTGCTTGCCGCAGCGGCGAGTGCTCTCGCTGTTATTCAGTCGTAGAGAGTCCTCGCCTAGCGAGCGAAATATTGCGCTGACTACAGCGATGTCCATGTGCGGAGCGGATTACCCCGCACGCCAGGAGGCATGATCGATTCAAAGAAAGCGGAGGTTTAGGTCGTGATTCGGTGACCGAGATACGCAAGTACCCATTCGTCGAGACAGTGGGACTGACGATCGATCCGGCTTACCGCAAGCTGCAAGAATCGGGACCGATAAAGGTGCAGCTGCCATTCGGGGAGCCGTGCTGGTTGGCCACCCGCTATGAAGACTGCCGAATTGTGTACGGCGACCGCCGGTTCGGGCGGCGGCTGGGTCTCGTGCACGACGCTCCGGGGATGTGGCCGAGTGAGTTTGTAAAAGATCCGACACTTCTTGTCAATATGGACCCACCGGATCAAAGCAGAGTCCGTCGCCTTACATCGGGAGCCTTCTCACCAGGAAGCGTGCAAGGACTGGCTAGACGGGTCCAAGTACTTGTGGATCGTCTCTATGATGATCTGAAAGAGGCCGGCGCCGGGTCGGATTTCGTCGCCCTGTTCGCCGCCAAACTTCCTTCCCAGGTAATGGCCGGCATCCTCGGGGTTCCTGAGTCGGACGCTCCCTATTTCGCTGCGCTCGTTGATGAGCTCGTGGGCGTGGACCTGGCGGAGGAGACACGCTCCCGTGCCCATTCCGAGCTGAGAGATTTTATCGTCGAGCTCATCTCCGAGCGCCGGATCGACAAGTCCGATGACCTCCTCAGTGAGCTCGTCGAAGCCCGCGACGGAGAGGACAGGTTCAGCGAAGAGGAGTTGTGCAGCCTGGCCCTGTCACTATGGCTCGGTGGCGTGGATACCACGCACAGCGAGCTTGGATCGATGGTCTACACCCTCATGACGGAGCCCAAACACTGGCGGGATCTTCTGCAGGATCCAACGCTGCTGCCGAGCGCACTTGAGGAGCTATGGCGCTGGATTCCGAGTCATAAGTACGGTGTCCTCTTCCCCCGCTGGCCGAGTGAGGACGTCCTCCTGAGCGGCGACACCTTAATCCGAGCTGGTGAGCCTGTGATGGCTGAGCACACGGTCGCCAATCGCGACGTGTCCGCCTTCCCCAATGGCTGGGAACTCGACTTTCACCGAGTAGATCCGCGTCCTCATCTGACGTTCGCACACGGGCCCCATCACTGCATGGGATCGCACCTGGCCAGGCTGGAGGTGAGTACGGCTATTGAGACCCTGCTGAGGCGATTCCCGACGCTTAGGCTCGCCGTCGCCCCTGAGGCAATCGAATGGTCGAAGACCTCGATGCTGCGGAGCGGATTGTCGCTCCCGCTGACGTGGTGATGCACTGTCGATCACGATGCGGTAAATCATCCCCATAGCGTCAAGCCTTGGGGTCTTATTTCAAAAGTTTCAGCCGACGACCCGTCGGAGTCGTCTGAGTTCGAAAGGTGAGATGCGTGACCAGGATGGGAGACTGGGCTCCGTCGGGGCTCGAGGCCAGGGTCGACCGGCTCGAATCTCTGGCCGAGATACGTCAGCTTCCCCAGCGCTACGGGCTGGCAGTCGATTCGCGCGATCTCGACACCCTCGTATCGCTGTTCGTGCCCGACGTTCGCGTCGGCCGAAACGAGCAGGGACGAGGACCGCTGAAGGAATGGTTCCGTGATTCACTCAGCCGGATGAAGTCGACGGTTCACTTCGTCGGCAACCACGTAATCGATTTCGATGCACCGGACCTCGCCCGGGGTGTCGTCTACTGCCGGGACGAACTTGACTATCCCGAACGGGGGGAGTGGGAGATCGGGGTTCTCCAGTATTGGGACACCTACCGGCGCGTCGGGGGCGAATGGTTCTTTGAGCGGCGGAAGTTCCACCGGTGGTACATCGTGGACGCGCTAACCCGCCCGAGCCACGGTGCGGGTGTTGGACACGAGCGGCTATCGACCAGCCAACTGCCCGAGGCATTCCCGACGTGGAACCCCTTCTGGGCCGAGGAGGAGGGATAGGGCCGGCCTCGGGACGGTCAGTCGCTCAGGTGGAGATCCATGCGGGGGAACTCGTCCAGCAATTCCTCCATCCGTGAGAGCACGTAGTGCTGTCCTTGGATGTCCATGGTGATGTCAGCCGCGCGCTTCGCCTGCCGGAGGGGAACCGGGTCGAACTCTGCGATCTCGTGGGCGAAGGCCAGTGTTTCGCCGTGAAGCGATTCGACGTCCGCGTACATCCGGTTGACCTGGCCCATTTCGTAGAGTCGCTGGGCCGGAAGTCGCATTCCCGAGTAGATCATCTCCTTGGCCAGGCGGGGACCGTAGAACCACGTATGGAGGTGGGATTGAATGCCGCCGATACCCATGCGCGCCGTAGGATCACGGAAGAATGCGTCCTCGGTGCAGAACAATAGGTCGCAAGGCCAGACCATCCGTTGGCCGCCGCCGATGCAGCCACCTTGCACGGCCGCGATCGTCGGCTTCATGACCGACTTGATGAGGCGGATCTCGTCCCATGCGGGCAGGACGGTCGCTCCTTCCGGGGCTGCCTGAGGGTTCTTGAGTTCGGCTCCTGCACAGAAGTGTCGTCCCTTCGCCAACATGACGACGACGCGGCTGTCGTCGTGTTTGGCGGTCGTCCATGCGCTCTGGAATGCCACATCAAAGGCGCCGTCATATGTATTCAGCGGTTCACGAGCGATCGTGATGACGCCAACCTCGCCATCTCGTTCATAGGTGATGAAGGACTCGCCGGACATGAGCCTGATTCTAGGCGGACGGATCTGTCCTGTACTGGCCCGCGAGGCAATCGAAACGTTTCGTATAGCGCCGTCGGCCGACCCATTTGGCGAAGCCCGGCCAGCCGCGGATGTCCGGCTCGTCCCCCTCGGGTAGGGACTCCAGGACTCAGCTTCGACGGAATGGAAGGGAAGTGTTGGTCGGCTCGTTTGATTCTTTCTGATTTCGCCGCTCCAACGTGTCGGTCGAAAGCAACGAACTCACACCTGCCAGTGGAGAATTCGGTTCCGACTACCTCGAAGCACTGCCGACCCACATCAGGATGGATTGATCGAGATCTTGACGCATACCTGTACGCCGTATAATGTGCCTCGTGTACGAGCCAGCTCCGAGGGGTTGGTGGGTTCGAGACTCACGTTGAGCGGGGGGAGTGCTGTGTCCTTGGCATTGGAAGCTCCTAAAGGGTTCGGGGTCGGCAGTGAGGTGGAGGAGGTCCGCCTCTCCCTACTGCGGGTGGGCGAAGGCGTGCGTACCGGTGGCTTGGATCAAGAGCATTTAGATCTCCTGATGGAGTCCGTGCACTCGTGGCCGCCGATCGTCGTATGGGGCGAAGGACTGGTCGTTGTCGACGGGTGCCACCGCGTGGAGGCGGCCCGGAGACTGGGCCGCTACACCGTGGCGGCTGTCCGATTTCTGGGCTCACCCGACGAAGCCTTCATCGAGGCGGTCCGGCGTAACGTCAACCACGGCCTGCCATTGAGCGTTGCCGACCGGCGCCGGGCAGCGCGGCGCGTGCTGCTTCGTAATCCGGAGTGGTCCGACCGACGGATAGGATCGCTGTGCGGTCTGTCGGACAAGTCAGTAGGTCGGCTCCGTCGCCTGGCCACCGGTGGGATCATGGCCGTGGACCGACGGATCGGCCTCGACGGAAAAATGCGGCCCGTGCAACCCGGAGAGGTCCGGGCGCGGGTGAAGGAGGCGTTGGCGGACAATCCGGACGGATCACTGCGGGCGATCGCCGCGGTCGCGGGGGCATCCCCGGAGACGGTTCGTTCGGTGCGGGGCGGTCTTCTCGGCGGCGGGACGAGCTCGGAAAACACCGAGCCGTTGAAAGCGTCACCGCGGAGCGAGACGGAGACGATGACCTCGCCGGTACTGTCGGTTCTTTCTCAGCGGCACGAATGTGCCGAGGTGGAGCGTCCGTCCAGGGACTGGCTGTCGGACCGGGCACTGAATGCATGTGACGAGGGAGCCAGGTTCGTCCGCTGGTTCGCTTCGACGAATGTGATGGAAGAGTGGCGCAACTTCGTCTGGAACGTTCCCCTAGGAAGGGTGTACGAGGTGGAGGTTGAAGCCCGTCGCAGGGCGGCGGCTTGGGCATCGTTCGCCAGTCTCTTGGAGAACCGCGCCCGGTAGCGGACGTTCGCCCGCCTGGCCCTGCTGAGGCACTCGCGTCTAGCGCTGCCTCCGCCCTAGGAGGCGAAGGTCAGGAAGTTTTCCAGGTTGTCCCGCATGATCTTGCGTTGGTCGTCGGGGTTGAATTTGGTGAGTTGGGCGCCGACGTATTGATTGGGGTAGGCCAGGCCTTCGCCGTGGGGGAAGTCGGATCCAAAGACGATGGATTCGATGCCGATTTCGTCGACTATGCGGGCGACGTTTTCCTCGGGGAAGGGGGCAACGATGAAGTGCTGGCGGAAGATTTCGGAGGGTCGTTGGTCGAGGCGGCCGGTGGGGGAGTTCTTGGCTTTGCGGCCCATGATGAAGGCGTGGTCCATCTTGCGCAGTGTGTAGGGGAGCCAGACGGTGCCCATCTCGGAGAGGCAGACCTTGATGTTGGGGTAGCGGCCGAAGAAGTTGTGGAGGATGAGGCCGGCGGTGAGCTCCATGGCGGGCCGGTCGCCCCAGTACATGACCCATTGGAAGGCGTCGAAGTCGCCAAAGACGGCTTGGGGGTCTTCGGACCAGTCGGCTCCATATTTTTGGTAGTCGGTGCCGCCGAGGTGGACGGCGAGGCGGATGCCGGCTTCGTTGACGATCGACCAAAAGCGGTCGTAGATGGGGTCGGCGGGGGATCGGCCGCCGCTGGGGTTGGTGGCGCCGCCGTGGGCGTGTCCCGACTTGGTTTGGATGATGGTGGTGCCATCCGCCATGACGCGTTCGAGTTCTTTGACAGCGAGATCGGGGTCGGCCAAGGCGATGTAGGGGGGCAAGAACATGCGGTTCTGAACGTTGTAGCCGACCTCTTCGAGCATCCAGCGGTTGAAGGCCCTGATGTTGGCGTAGAGGGCGGGGATGTTGTCGGCGAACTCGTATTCGATGTCGTGGGCGGCGGCGGGGAACATGAGGGCTTTTTCGATGCCTTGTTCGTCCATGAGGGCCAGCCGCAGATCCCGGTTGCCGAACGCTTCGGACTTGTGACGGAATTCGGCGATGAAGGCTTTGCGTTGCTCTTCGTCCAGGCCCTTCAACGGGTTGAGACGATTGAGCAGCATGCCGGGGATGACGTCGAGGTGGGGTTCTCCGGCCTGTTGGGGAACGTTGCCGCGCCTGCTGCCAATGTTTGTGGTGTCGCCGAGCAGTTTCTGGAGCTCCTCGGCCGAGAAGGTGACTTGGTTGGAGTGGAACTTGGAGGGTTGGCCGGCGAAGAGCTGCATCGGGTGGCCGTCGGGGTCGGTCACGCTGCGAATGGCCAGCTCGGCGTCCTTGGGGTCGATGTAGCGCTCGAAGCAGTCGGGCGGCTCGTTGAAATGGTTGTCCGCGTCGTTGATCCAATATCCGAGCTCGGTCGGCACGTCTGCAGCCGTCATGATACTCCTTCGAAATCCTGAGACTTTACGCTGTAGAATACATGACAACGTGACGATAAGCCACCCCACGACGATTGAGCAATGCCTCAGCCTCCACCACTCGTTCGTCAAGGACAGAGCGATCCGCCCGCGTTCATGGCATGCTCCAATCCGATTGCGATCTCGAGCATGCTTGGCGGTCGGTGCTGCTGTTGCTGCGCCGTCGACGGTTATGAGGCGGTCCCAAGGTACTGGGCGAAGAGCTCATCCTGATTTACCTCGTCGGTTCGGCCCGAGAATACGATTTCACCCTTGTTCAGCATGTACACCCGGTCAGCAAAGTCGAGGGCTCGGGTTACGTATTGCTCGACGAGAATCACCGCCGCTCCAGTTGCGACGATGCGCTGCAGGACCTCGTAGACACGACCGACGATCGCCGGTGCCAGGCCCAGCGACGCCTCGTCCACCGCAACGAGCCTGGCGTCGTTCATCATCGCACGTGCCAATGCCAGCATCTGTTGTTCGCCGCCACTCATGCTGCCGGCTACCTGCCGTAGACGCTCGCCCAGGGTGGGCAGCACCTCGATTGTTCGGTCTATGGCCGCATTGCGGGCGTCCTTGCCCTTCGAGCAGGCCAGGACGAGATTCTCCCGGACCGTCAAGGAGGGAAAGATGCCTCGTCCCTCTGGGACGAGGCAGAACCCCTTTCGTGCGAGGGCATGCGGATGACTTCCAGTGACGTTGTCTCCATCGAGCAGGATCCGCCCGTCGCTCGGCTTGACCAGTCCGGTTGCGGTCCGGAGAAGCGTCGTCTTGCCTGCACCATTCGGTCCAAGAATAGCTACCACGGAGGATGGCTCGACAGTCAGGTTGATGTTGCGCAAGACCGTGACTGCGCCGTAGCCAGCGGTGACGCCGCGGAACTCCAGGAGACTCTGCGGCCGACGCCCGTTCGTATGAGAGCTCATAGCCGATCTCCTGCTTCCTCGCTGACGAGGACTGTGCCGATGTCCTCTCCGAGGTACGCGACCCGGACCAGGTCGCTTTCCAGCATCTCGTCGGGTGAGCCTTCGAAGATCATCTGTCCGAACTCCAGCACATAGATTCTCTCGCAGACCCGCCTCACCAGGCTCAGGTCATGTTCTACGATGAGTATGCCGAGGCCTTTCCGGTCCACTACTCGGCGGAGTATCTCGCCCATTCGGGCCGTCTCGTCGCTATCGAGTCCGGCAGAGGGCTCGTCCAGCATGATGAGGCTGAACGATCCGGCCAGTACGCGGGCCAGTTCGACCAGACGGCGCTGGCCCGTAGTGAGCAGCCCTGCCTGCCGATCGGCCAGGTCCTCGATGCCCGCTAGGGACATGGCCTCTTCCACGGCTTCCCGGATTGCGAAGTCGTCACCTCTCCTCGAGGCGAGCTGGCGTAGCGGACTGCTCCCGGCCAAGCCGGCCTCGTGGCCGACGGCGATGTTCTCCCGTACCGAAAGCGAGTCGAACAGCTCGGTTCGCTGGAAGGTCCGCCCCAAACCTTTCTGGGCCCGGCGAGGCCTGCTGAGAGACGTGATGTCCTCATTGTTGAACCAGACCTCACCGGCGTTCGGGCGGATCAGGCCCGAGCAGCAGTTGAAAAGCGTCGTCTTGCCTGCTCCGTTCGGACCGATGAGCCCCGTGACCTGCCCGACCCTCGCCTTGAGCGAAACCTTGCTCAAAGCCTGCACCCCACCAAAGTTCACCTTGATGTGGCGGGCTTCTAGTCCCTCCCGGTTCGGAACCACCGCAGTTGGACGGATCTGGGGTTCGGCCTGGTCCGCCGATGACGCAAGGTGGTCGGCCAGCGCGGGAACCGGCGCCTTTCCACGTCGCCCGATAGCCCCCATTCGTTGGTCGAGACGAACGGCGAGCTCACGTACCCGCTGCGGGACTTCCAAGCTGCGCCCCAGATACAAGCCATAGACGTAGGCGATGGCACCAACTCCGAACGCGATACTCAGCCAATCGCCGACGTTGGGCGATGTCACGTAACCCGAGACCAACCCCAGAGCGGCGGCCGCCATCAGGGCGTACCACGGGGTTCCCCCGAAGACGATGATGACCAGCGCGACGACCTGGATGGAGTTGAACCATTGAAACTGGTCGGCGAGCGCGTACTGATACTGCGCCCCGATCAGGACCCCGACTACCGCTGCCATCGCCGCCGAGATGCAGAAGACCACGGTCCGCGTGACGTTGACGTTCAGGCCTTGGACCTCCAGGACGGTCGGGGAGTCTCCGAGGGCCCTCAGTATCCGCCCCATGCGACTTCTCTCGATCGCGATGACGAGGATCGTGGCGGCGAGTGCGAACACCACCACGAGGTAATAGAAGCCGTCGGCTGAGCTGAGGGCAAGACCGCCGATGCTCACGTTCGGTCGTGGGGTGATGACGCCTGAAGACGTGACGCCGAACATCAAGTTGGTGGGGTAGAGGACGTTGTCGACGAAGATGGCCAAACCGAGGGTGGCGACGGCGAGGAAAACGCCGCGGAGTCGGATGGCCGGAATGGCCACCAGCGCACCGACCGGCAGCGCTACGAGGGCCGCCAGAAGAACGGCTACGAGCCAGGGGATATGCCAGTCGCTCGCGAAATGGCCGAAGGCTACAGCTCCAATGGCAGCGAAGGTGTACTGGCACAGTGAGATCTGGCCCGCCGTCCGGGCCAGGAGGCCGACCGAGAGGAAGAGCGGGATGTCGATTACCGCGGTGGTCCAAGCTGTGAGGTTCAAACCCACGGCCGGTGGAATCACGACGAAGGCGGCGAGGGTGACAATGCCCGCCAGCAATCGGACGCGAGGAGGGGCATTCCATGACCGCCGCACCGGCGAGGCGCGACGCGGACGCCGATCAGCCAGCTTCCGGGCCGGCATGAATACCAGAACGAGGAAGAGGACGATGAAGGGGATGCCGCCTGGCAGTCCACTGAGCCATGACACGTCGACGCTGTACTTGGCTCCGAATGCGGTCAGCAGCCCAATGACCAGGCCGCCGATGAAGGTCAGCGGCAGACTCGAGAAGTATCCGATTGCGGCCGCACCGAATGCCTGCACCACCAGCAGGGTGATGACAGTGGCATCGAGGCCCAGACTCGGCGAGATGAGCAGCCCGGCCACGGTGGCGAAAACGGTGCCGATGATCCACGCCCAGCGTCTCACCCTCGTAGGACTCTCACCGTTGAGGTCAACCAGCTCCGGAACGTCGACGATACCTCGCATCGCCATTCCGAGCCGGAAGGTCCGGAAGAAAAAGTACAGGACGGTGGCTCCGAACACCGCGACGGCGAAGACAATGAGCTGACCCCAGGTCACGTTGACGCCTCCCAGCGAGAAGGAGGAATTAGGGAGGTATTGTGGGATGGTCGCCCCGCTGGTGGACCCGTACCAGATGCCGCCCAGGCCCAAGACGATCAAGAGAATGCCGATCGTAGCCACCACTTTGGCGGCAGTGCCCTGGTTCTCGAGAATTCGGCCGAGTAACTCCAGGAGCAGTCCTTCCGCCGGTGCGAGCACGAGCACGCAAATGGCGGCCGCCCACCCCCAGGGGAGTCCTTCGACGACGTTGAGCCAGTAGAAGACGAACACTCCCATGGCTGCCACGGAACCGTAGGCAAAGTTGAAAATCCCTGTCGTCTTATAGGTGAGTACGAGGCCGGTGGCTGCCAAGCCGTACACCGCACCCGTCACCAGACCCGCGATGACGTATGGGAGGTATTCGCTCATCTCAGCGCTCTGCAGCCCTATGCGTTGTCGCCATCTGGCTGCGTCCTCTCCCCTTTGATCCCCTTGAGCCGGTCCTCTGCGTTCTCGGTGTCCAAGCGCTCAAGTCATTAGATTCAGCCGTCGAAACGCGCCTTTCGTCGTGCCATGGAATACAAGCTGGAGAGTCCCCCCAGGCGTGACCCTTAGCTGCATCGGACCGGGCCATAGCGATCTCGTGGTCCTCGCGCACATTACCGCCGTGACCACCTACCCGCCCGGAAAACGTGTCCAACCTCGGCACTCGTCGCCGGCCGTCCTGGACCTGCCGTATGACCACATCCGGAGCGACACACCCGTTCGGCCGTGGTCCGGCCGAACTCCAGTCGGTGCAGTTCGCGCTGATCAATGTGTCGATCGCGAGACGGGGCGTGGACACGCTCTGCACCGGGCGGATCGCTATCGCCCGAATTAGGTGCTTACTCTCGCGCCAGAGCAAATGTTGCGATCGGTGACGTCGACTGTTCTGCGGTGAAGCCGCCCATATGGGGGATTGCTGACCGGTCAGCGTTGCGGGGCGCGCGACACTGACTCCCGAAAGGGCATGTCCCGATCGACCTGGGGCTCTTTGGGTAGCCCGAGAACCCGCTCTCCCAGGATGTTCATCTGGATCTGTTCGCTGCCGCCCTGGATACCGTGGCACGGAACCGTCAGGACCGTCATTGAGACCTCCCCATTGCACGGCGCATCGGAACCGGTCAAGAGTCCGGCGGGCCCGGCCATCTCTGCGGCCAGGTCCCGAATCAACCGAAGCAGTCGTACCCCACCCACGTAACCGATGGAGCTCTCCGCGCCAGGTTCACGACCCGCCGCTTCCGCCGCTACAGCTCTCTCCGCCGTCCAGCGCAGCGCTCCCGCCTTGGCGTACACGTGGGCGAGCCGCTGACCGACGATCGGGTCGCCGCATCTACCCCACTCCCGCGCCAAGTCCATCAAGCGCTCGGCAGTGTGGATTGGCGGGGTGTTCGCCTCGTCATCGTGTCGGGCGTCCTCCATCACCTCACCCACCTGACGCTCCAGGTAGCCGCCCTTTCCTCCCGGTGTAACAATCACCAGAGGATGATCCCAGCCGCCGGCGAAGTCATGCCGTTCGTTGCTCAGAGTCGTGAGCGCAGCTCGCCAACCATCCCCGACTGAGCCGACCAAGCCGTCGGGTCCGACCCGCGCTTGGTCGAAGAAGGTCTCGTTGAACTCCGCTCGCCCGTTCATCTGCCGGATCGGTTTCACCTCGATCCCGGGCTGGTCGACATCGATGACGAAGAACGACAAACCTCGGTGCTTGGGTAGATCCGGATCGGTCCTGGCCAGAAGAATCCCTCGGTCGGCTATTTGGGCTCCGGAGTTCCAGACCTTTTGCCCGCTCACCAGCCAACCGTCTCCGTCATTGACAGCCTGGGTTCGGACGGCAGCAAGATCGGAACCGGCATCGGGCTCACTGAAGAATTGGCACCAACGCTCCTCTCCGCGGGCGAGCGCAGGGAGCCATCGGGCACGCTGATCTTCCGAACCGTAGGCGAACAGAACGGGGGCAGCCATAGATGTTCCGACTCCGATGGGAGGCCCTATCACGCGAGCGGCGGCCATCTCTTTGCGGACCGTCGCCGCCTCCAGGTTGGTCATCGACCTTCCGAACCACTCGGTCGGCCAGTGCGGGAACCCGTAACCGCTGTCCGCCAACCTCCGCCACCACTCCCCGACGGTGATGTCGGGATCCCAAGACTCCGCCAGCCACGTGCGGACCCCCGCGCTGAGCTCATCCTCGGAAATACCCATGGGAGCGCTGTCTCCGCCCTAGGAGGCGAAGGTCAGGAAGTTTTCCAGGTTGTCCCGCATGATCTTGCGTTGGTCGTCGGGGTTGAATTTGGTGAGTTGGGCGCCGACGTATTGATTGGGGTAGGCCAGGCCTTCGCCGTGGGGGAAGTCGGATCCAAAGACGATGGATTCGATGCCGATTTCGTCGACTATGCGGGCGACGTTTTCCTCGGGGAAGGGGGCAACGATGAAGTGCTGGCGGAAGATTTCGGAGGGTCGTTGGTCGAGGCGGCCGGTGGGGGAGTTCTTGGCTTTGCGGCCCATGATGAAGGCGTGGTCCATCTTGCGCAGTGTGTAGGGGAGCCAGACGGTGCCCATCTCGGAGAGGCAGACCTTGATGTTGGGGTAGCGGCCGAAGAAGTTGTGGAGGATGAGGCCGGCGGTGAGCTCCATGGCGGGCCGGTCGCCCCAGTACATGACCCATTGGAAGGCGTCGAAGTCGCCAAAGACGGCTTGGGGGTCTTCGGACCAGTCGGCTCCATATTTTTGGTAGTCGGTGCCGCCGAGGTGGACGGCGAGGCGGATGCCGGCTTCGTTGACGATCGACCAAAAGCGGTCGTAGATGGGGTCGGCGGGGGATCGGCCGCCGCTGGGGTTGGTGGCGCCGCCGTGGGCGTGTCCCGACTTGGTTTGGATGATGGTGGTGCCATCCGCCATGACGCGTTCGAGTTCTTTGACAGCGAGATCGGGGTCGGCCAAGGCGATGTAGGGGGGCAAGAACATGCGGTTCTGAACGTTGTAGCCGACCTCTTCGAGCATCCAGCGGTTGAAGGCCCTGATGTTGGCGTAGAGGGCGGGGATGTTGTCGGCGAACTCGTATTCGATGTCGTGGGCGGCGGCGGGGAACATGAGGGCTTTTTCGATGCCTTGTTCGTCCATGAGGGCCAGCCGCAGATCCCGGTTGCCGAACGCTTCGGACTTGTGACGGAATTCGGCGATGAAGGCTTTGCGTTGCTCTTCGTCCAGGCCCTTCAACGGGTTGAGACGATTGAGCAGCATGCCGGGGATGACGTCGAGGTGGGGTTCTCCGGCCTGTTGGGGAACGTTGCCGCGCCTGCTGCCAATGTTTGTGGTGTCGCCGAGCAGTTTCTGGAGCTCCTCGGCCGAGAAGGTGACTTGGTTGGAGTGGAACTTGGAGGGTTGGCCGGCGAAGAGCTGCATCGGGTGGCCGTCGGGGTCGGTCACGCTGCGAATGGCCAGCTCGGCGTCCTTGGGGTCGATGTAGCGCTCGAAGCAGTCGGGCGGCTCGTTGAAATGGTTGTCCGCGTCGTTGATCCAATATCCGAGCTCGGTCGGCACGTCTGCAGCCGTCATGATACTCCTTCGAAATCCTGAGACTTTACGCTGTAGAATACATGACAAGGGGTTCTCGCACAATCCTGCCCCTCCAAGGGCCCCTCGGACGGGGCTCTACTCTGGACGCCTTCGTCGAAGAGCCGCTGATCATCGGGCGTCGAGGGGTCGGTCCGCCCGGAGGACGGCGCCACTTGGAGGTGTGGCGTCCAACGCCGAGTGGGCCGACTGAGTTACATTCCGACGGGCGCACCCGACTGTGCTGCAGCGGTCGTTTACGAACGAGCGCGGACGTGGGAGGAGCAAGCCGTGACCGAAAAGCGGATCGAGAGTCTCGACCTGCAGGATTACCGGCTAAGGGCGCGATCGTGGCTTCGCGACAACGTCGAACGGATGGACGCGCAAGCGCCGGAGAGGCACGATGACCCGCGGCTGGAAAAACTGCAGGAGTTCAAGGATCTTCAGCAAAGGCTCCATGAGGGTGGATATGCCGGATTCACGTTTCCCAAAGAGTACGGGGGCCAGGGCCTGACCCTGGACCATGAACGAGTGTTCAATGAGGAGGCGATGGGCTTCGCCCTGCCGCCGACGAACTTCGGCGTGTCCATCAACATCCTGGGGGCGACGCTGCTCGCGTTTGGATCACACGACCAGAAGAAGGCGCACGTGGCGAACATCCTCTCGGGGAGGGAGTTGTGGCTACAATTTCTCTCCGAACCGAGCGGCGGATCGGATCTGGCTGGCCTGCTCACCACAGCCCTTCGTGACGGGGATTCTTACGTGGTGAACGGGCAAAAGACGTGGAGCACGTCCGCCCACCTGTCCGATTTCGCGCTGTGCCCGGTACGGACGCGCTGGGACGTGCCGAAACACAAGGGCATTTCCGTTCTGATCGTCGACCTGAAGTCTCCCGGTCTGGAGATCCGGCGCATCAAGCAGATCGACGGCGGATCCGAGTTCTGCGAGGAGTTCTTTACCGATGTAATCGTGGCGGCTGCCAACCTGGTGGGAGAGGAGAACGAGGGATGGAGGGTGGCTCGCGGACTGCTCGAGATCGAGCATGCCTGGGTCGGGCGCGGGGGAGCGAACGTCGGAACACGTGATCCGTCATTCGATCTCGTCTCTCTACTGAAGGAGCGGGACCTGACCAATGATCTGGGTGTCCGACGGCAGGTTGTAGGACTTCACGTCTCCAGTCAGGCTCAGAAGCTGGTAGCCGCTCGCGTGTCGTCCGGAGTAGCCAGTGGGCAGCTCGCCCACGGTTATGGAAGCCTGCTGAAACTCGGCGACGACATCGTCACGAAGCGACGAGCCGAACTCTCCCTCACTTTGGCGGGTGCTGATGGCGTCACCTGGGATCCTGATGGTCTGGGGGAAGGGACGTGGGCCTACCAGTTTCTCGACACCCGCAGCGCCTCGATCGCCGGCGGCACCGACGAGATCCAGCGGAACAATGTCAGCGAACGGGTCCTCGGACTCCCGAGGGAACCCGCATTGAACAGGGACGTTCCGTTTAACCAAGTTCCGCACAACTGACGGGAGTGACCAGCCTCCGCAACCGCGACGATCCCGGTGCAGCCGTCCTGGTCCACCTCTGCCGGCATGAGTGAGGACAGAGCAGGGAATGGCGACGCCGGCCCGGCCGGTGGCCCCCTGGCCGCGTACCGGGCCTTGGATCTCGCCGGCCCCATCGGGGCCTACTGCACCAAGCTCCTAGCGGACCTCGGATGCGACATCATAAAGGTCGAACCGCCAGCGGGCGATCCGATGCGAGATCGCCCCCCGTTTGTCGGAGGAAATGCGGCTGACGCCGAGAGCGCCGTGTTTGCGTCTTACCATGCCAACAAGCGGGGTATTACCCTCGACGTCGGTCGTGCCGAGGCGCAATTTTTGCTGAAGGCTCTCGCCAAAGACCGCGATGTGGTCGTGATTTCACCGACCTTGAGGACTCCCATAGCGGGCTTCGATCGCGCCGACCGTCGTGTGGATTGGGTCCCCGCCGACTGCATCGTCGCGTCGATAACGCCATTCGGGTTGGACGGACCGATGGCGGACACGAGGATCACTCCCTTCCTGTCCTTCGCCATTGGCGGCGCCATGCATTGGGTGGGGGAGAAGGGTGGCCCTCCACTCGCAGCTCCCGGTCAGTTGGCATGGGACGAAGCCGGGCTGCACGCCGCATTCGGAATCGTCTCGGCGCTGTTTGGGCGTGAGCACGCCGGAGGTCAGCTCCTCGACCTGTCCGTTCATGAGGTCCAAGCGGGTAAGGACTTCGTGCTGGAGCGCTATGACGTCAGCCGGCCGGGTGAGTGGGGCGGAAGGTTCACGGGAGTCGGTATTCCCCCCAGCGGTACCTGGCAGTGCGTCGATGGACCCATCGGGATCGCGGCCCATCAGGATCATCACTGGCAGGCCTTCCTCACGATGCTGGACAATCCCGATGACCTGTCTGAGCCTTCGCTCGATGATCCGATGGTGCGACGGCTCATCTTCGACGGCCTGGAGCTCGTGATTGGTGACCTGGTTGCCAACCGCCGCCGGTTGGACCTCTTCGACAGGGGTCAAGCGGCCGGCCTTCCTTGCGCCCCGGTCAACTCGCCGCGCGACTTCATCGAGGATCCCCAACCGGTGACCCGCGGGGTGTTCGCTTCACCCGAGGCCGAGGGAAGACCCACCGTCACGATCCCATGGCGGTGGTGCAATGCGGTTCCTCAGCTCATTTACCTGCGGCGTCCCGCCCCGAGCGTCGGTGAGCACAACGCCGAGGTGTACATCGACGAACTTGGTTTCTCGGAAACTCAACTGAAGGCTTGGAAATCAGATGGCCTCGTCTGAGCGGGCGGGCATGCTGGCAGGAGTGCGGGTCCTCAGCTTTGGCGCGTTCGTCGCCGGGAACTCAGCGGCCTGCATGCTCGCCAGCCTGGGCGCCGACGTGGTGAAGATCGAGGCCCACTCACGACCCGAAGTGCTGCGTACCCCCCCCTACGCCATCGGTGAAGCGGTAACTGAACCCTCGGGGGTGCCGAACACCGTCATGTATGCCGCGCTGACGCGGGGGCTGCGCAACCTGTCTTTGGACATGGCCCAGCCCGCGGGACGATCGCTGTTCCATCGGCTGGTCTCCGTGACCGATGTCGTCATTGAGAACTTTGGAAGCTCCGTCCTCGACCGTTGGGGATGCAGCTACGAGAAACTTCTCGCTGACAAACCGGACCTTGTGATGCTGTCGCTCTCCGGCTACGGGCGAAGCGGTCCCCGCGCCAACTACCTCGCATATGCCGCGACCATTGCTTCCTACATCGGGTTGGCATCCTCCTGGGGATACACCCACGGCACGCTGACCGACTACGTTTCTGGCGCCGCCGGGGCTCTCGCCAGCGTGGCTGCACTGGGGGAGGCACGCCAGAGCGGAGTCCCCCGTTATCTCGATCTGGCTCAGATAGACGCCATGGCGCCGATACTCCCTGAGCTCTACGCCGCGCCACTAAATCATCTGGATGCGCAGCCGTGGCACGCCAACCACGTGGCCAGCTCGTGGCTCTCGGGCATCTTCCCCTCCAGTGGGATCGATCAATGGTTGGCAGTTGACATTGAGGACGGGTCCGACTGGAACAGGCTCTGTGCCTTCCTCGAGCGAAGCGATCTGGAAGTGGAGAACGTCGAGCAGGCCCAGGTTCTCGAACCTCAGGTGTCGGAGGTCCTCCGGTCCTGGGCAGCTGGCTACAGCTCCTATGGAGCGATGCACCATCTGCAGCGGGCCGGGTTGGCTGCGGTGGCCGTCCAGGACGCCGAAGCTATCTACCGGGATCTGCAACTCCGCACCCGTGGGTTCACCGAAAGGGTCGACCAGGCGGACCTTGGGCTGGTTCGTTACTCCTCATCGCCCCAGCGGTGGAGCAAGACACCGGGAGCCGCCCCTGTTCCTCCTGCTCGACTCGGCGAGCACACGAGGGACGTCCTCAGTCGTTGGTTGGGACTTCCCGATACCGAGATGGACATGCTCGAAGAGGACGGGGCGATCTTCACTGCCGAGAGGCAAAGTTGGACCATCCCAGACGATTTCTCCGATCGTTGAGGGCCAGCGTGTCGAGTGTCCGCAGAATTCGGGCAGCAAGCGCGATCAACGAGCGGATCACCCGGCTCGGCCGTCGGGTGTCCGACTCCGACGGATCCGCAGTTTGACACCTGAGCTCCAGGTGCGGGGCACTTTTCACGTGGACGTTCTCCATGAACGTACTCGCCGATCGTCGCCCATTTCATCCATGGCCGTAACCGCAGGTCTGAAGCTATACAGGGCCGATGCAAGCTGAGATGGACACGCTGGAAGTCGAAGCAGCAGACGGTGTGGCCATCGTCCGTCTCGACCGGCCTCCTGTAAATGCCGTCAACAAGGGAATGATGCATGAGTTGCGTCACACCTTCGACGCGCTCTCGCAGGATCGGTCTGTGGCGGCGGTCGTTCTGGCGGGACGCGGCGACCGGGCCTTTTGTGGCGGAATCGACCTGAAGGAGTCGCCCTCGGCTTCAGCCGACGTCGACGGTGACGTGCGCGCCTTCCTTAACCCGTTCTGGGAATGGAGGCAGGCGCAATACGCCATCCACCAGTGCCTCGTGCCGGTCCTTGCCGCCGTCGAACGGCCGGCCATAGGTGCAGGGTTCGGTCTGGTCGGATCGTGCGACATGGTGGTGGCTGGAGAGTCGGCCACTTTCGGTCTTACCGAGATCAACGTCGGCGTCCTCGGTGGGGCCAGCAAAGCCATCCGCCTGCTCGGTCCGTCGAAGGCCCGACGGATGCTGTTCCTCGGTGAGCTCCTTCCTGCGCAAGAGCTCTACCGCCTCGGTGCTATCGAGGAAGTGGTGCCGACAGGAGAGGCGGAGACGCGTGCCGTCGAGCTCGCCCGACAGATGACGACGAAGAGCCCCATAGCGCCGAGGCTGGCCAAGGAATCGATCCTGCGGATCGAGGCCGACGAGATGATGCAGAGTTATCGGATCGAGAACGACTACTCCACCAGGCTCCGTACGTTCTCCGATTCGCAGGAGGCGATCACGGCCTTTCTCGAGAAGCGCCCACCGAGTTGGACCTGGACCTGAGCTGACGGTACATCGGGCGCCGTATCAACGACCGGGAGGAGGCCAGGGGAGGGGTTCCCGTTTCAGATCGGGCCCCATCTCACTAGGGAAGCGCTCGAACAAAGACTTCAGTTCCCAAGGCCCGTCACTCGTGATGGTGCGGTCGTGCACGAAGTCGCCCAGGCGGTCGATCTGGAACCCGACGGCGCGGAACACTTGGCCATTCACCTCCGCGGCGGCGTCGCTCAGCAGGTAGATGGCGATCGGGGCGATATTGGCGGGGTCCCGGTAGGTCCCGCCCGCGAAATCACTACGGACTGTCTCGCCGACCTGATCGTTGAGGGGTATGTAGTCGCCCAGGGTTTTGTCCGACATACGGGTGGCGGCACTCGGCACGACGCAGTTCGTGGTGATTCCGTGTGGTAAGAGCGCCGACGCGCAGCTCCAGGTGAAACCGAGGATCCCCGCTTTGGCTGCCGAGTAGCTCGGCTGGCTGGCAATCCCCGCGTAGGAACCGCTCGAGATGAAGACGAGGCGGCCCGACCCCTGCGGCATCATGACGGCGGCGGCGGCTTGGGCGCAGCTGAAGTGTCCTTTGAGATGGACCGCGATCACGTCGTCCCAATCCTTCTCATCCATGTCCCACAGGTACTTCTGCACCATGATCCCGGCGCAGCACACCATTCCGTCTAGGCGGCCAAAGTTTTCTACTGCAACCTGCACGATCCGCCGGCCTCCCTCCATGCTGGAGACGTCCTCGGCGCACGAGACGGCTTCTCCGCCAAGTGCCTTGATCTCGGCGACGGTCTCGTCCGCCGGTCCCGAGGATCCCGCCTCGCGAGCCTCGAGTGCTCCCCCATAGTCGGCCACCACCACGCGGGCGCCCTCTGCGGCCAAGCCGAGGGCGATGGCGCGGCCGATGCCCCGGCCAGCCCCCGTGACGACCTCCACCTTGCCTTCCAGGTACCCACCCATCTCAATCCTCCCGGGATCGTCCGAGATCAGTCACGCCGGTCAGTCGATACCGGCGGAAGGTCGCCGATTTACTATACGGTGTCGATTGGGCGCACCAGAGACGTACGAGATCAACGACACTCCCTCGTTGACCGTCGCCCTGATGTGGGCCCGACCTCGCGTCGAAGGCGTTGTCGTCTCGACGGACAGGTTCGCTCGGAGCTGTCAGAGAAGCTGGCCGGGATGGGCAACAGTCGGCTGCCCCGATTCGTGCACGATCACGACCCTGTATCTAAGCAGGGTTCGATGCCCAGGAGGTTCACGACCTGCTTCCGGGCTGAGTGTCTGAGCCGCATCTTCGACGTTGAAGCGGTACTACGGTTGGCGGACCTGGGTCACTCTTGATCGCCGTGAGGGCCTTCCGCGGGATGGGCTGCGAACGGGTGTCCACCGGGAGGCGGTGCGGAGTAACGTTTCAAAATGTCCCTCGGACGACCGGATCAGGCGTCTTGGAGGCACTGATTTCCCCACAAGCCGGGGCGGGTTGGTCCCGCTCGATAGGATCAACTCCTATGGCTCGACCCAAGGGGACCACCGCGCTCAGTAGGGATGCAATCGTCGATGAGGCTATCGACATCGTCGGCACCGAGGGCCTCGCCGCCTTGACGATGCGTGCGGTGGCGGCTCGGCTGGGCGTCACTCCTATGGCGGCCTACTACTACGTGGCCGACAAGGAAGAGCTCATGAGCCTGGTGTCCGAGCGGATCTCCACTTCGTCCGGTTCACTCAACTTGGAGCCGGGGGAAGACTGGGAGGTGGTTCTCAGGGCCCACTTGCTGAAGCTCTGGGAGAACTCAACCAAATACCCCGGACTCGGGGCCTATCTGATCAACCAGCCCGATCTCGGGGTAACCCAGGGTCAGCTCGAATCCGGCGTCCGCTTCTTCGAGGGCGTCGGGTTTACGCCGAAGCGCGCCCCGCTCGCCTGGTCCTTCGCCATGACCTACATCCATGGCCGTATCAGCGTCGATGCCCACCTGGGCCACCAGCCGGAAGCTCCGCGGCGCACCGGCATACGGGCTCGTGATTACGTGGAGTTCGGAATTGACTCCGTCGTAACCGCCCTGCGCATCATGCTCGAGTCCGACAACGAAGCGGCGGCAGCATCTGACAATGGGTCACGAAGCGGGTCTTCCCGGAAGGTACCGAGCCCGGCCAGTAGGCGCTGAACTGAACCCGATGAGATCAGACCGGCTAGCGAAAGGCTGGCTGGTCCCCGAGCCACAAGGTCCGTTGAGCTAGGCGGCCTTTGCGGCTTCGTCGAAGCCCATGAGCCGGTTCAAGTTGCCACCCATGACCTTCTTGATGTCCTCTTCGGGCAGTCCCGCCAGGTCATCGACGAAGGTGATCGGGTCGGACATGCCTTCGGGGTGCGGGTAGTCCGAGCCGAAGAGCACGCGGTCGGCCCCGAGCAGCTCGATGAGGCCCTTGGGGTCTTCTTCGTGGAACGGGTGCACGTAGATGTTGCGCTTGAACACGTCTACCGGGTTCTCGTCGAAGACGTTAGGGCTGTGGTGGTAGGCGTACTCCATGTCGCCCAAGAGCGGCCGGACCCAGTTCGAGCCGTTCTCGACCGGGGTGAAGCGCAATGACGGGAAACGTGAGCACAGCCCGTGCCCGACCAGCGAAGAGATGGTGTCGATGATCGCTCGTCCGGCGTGACCGGTGATGGCGGCGAAGCCCGAGCCACCCTTAAAGGGGGTCATCTCGCCGTCCTTCACCCCTTCCCACTCGTTGGTGTAGCGCTGGTACCCGCTGTCCGACGAGTGCATGCCGACCAAGAGGTTGGCCTCGGCCACCTTGGCCCAGAAGGGGTCGAACTCGGGCAGGGCCGGCGAGCGCGGGCCCATCAAGCCCCAGACCGGGGCGGGCCGGATCAAGATGATCCTCGCCCCCCGCTCGACCACCCAGTGGAGCTCCTTGATCGCCTCGTCGACGATGCCCAGATGGATGACCGGGGTCGGGAACATGCGGTTCTCGTAGTTGAACGTCCAGTGTTCTTCCATCCACTGGTTGAGGGAGTGCACGACGGCGTGCACGGCGGGCGGGTTGTCGTGCACCCGCTCCTCGAGCAGGCTGCCCAGGGTGGGCCACAAGACGGCCCGGTCGATGCCCAGCTCGTTGAGCAACTCCATGCGCGGTTCAGGTTCGCTGAAGCCAGGATGCGCCCGAATGCCTTTGCCTAGGCTCTGGCGTCGCGACTTACCCTCGGGGTTCCCCTTGAAGTAGTCCTCTTGCGCACCCGGAGCCGCCACGACCTCGAAGGTCGGGTTGGGGATGTAGTCGCTGATCTTGTTGTTGACGGCGATCTTGGTGCGACCGTTCACCTGCACATACTTGATGAAGCCCTCGTACTCCTTCGGCAGGTATTTGGTGAAGGCCTCAGGCTTCTCGTACATGTGGTTGTCGGCATCGAACACCGGAAAGTCGACTTGCCGTGACGGCATGGGTGTCTCCTTGTCTTTTTCGTGCGCCGACTGCGCCGACGCTTGGTTCACCAACTTCGCCGCTCCGAGCACGCCTGTCCCTTCGAAGAGGTCATCAATGCTCGATTAGTTGAGGATATCGTTGCCGACGCCCTGAGTTGTCCGCTGACATCCTGTCGCTGGTCGATGTCACAGTTCCAAGAGAATGAATCCAAGTCCTCCAGTCAAAGGGCAGGAAATGTTTGCCGATCGGTATCCAGAGTCGCGCATCCGAGAGCACGCATCGTGCCCCTCACTAGGTGCATCCATGCAAGAGGAGAGAGGAAACGGGAGTGGAAGAAGCTCTAGAGGCACTCGACGAAGCCATCTCGCCTGCTTGGCTGAGCGCAGCCTTGGGGCAGGTCTATCTTGGTAGTTGGGTGGCCTCGCCCGGCCGTGACCTCCGAGCTGCTGGTGCGGCTTTGTCCGGCAGTCGATGAACTCGATGCCTTCGCGTGCTGGCTGACTTTCGCGCCAGTGGGTACAGGATGAACCGTTCTGGAACAAATGGCTTCAAAGTCGCCCCGAATATGATTATCACGAAGAGCTGCCTCAGTCGTGGTGCAGACAACCAGACTCGATCTGGGGCTCGAGTCGGGAACGCCTTTAGTCCGGAACGCCAGGAGTAGCAAGCACCATGGACCTGAATCTTTCGGAAGAGCAGCAACAGCTGGTCGACGCCTTCCGCGGCCTGTATGCCAAGGAGTCGTCCACCGAGCGGGTGCGGTCGGCGGAGCCGCTCGGCCACGACCCCGACCTGTGGGACCGCCTCAAGGAAAACGGCGCCCTCGAGATGGCGGTGGACGAAGCGTCTGGGGGGTGGGGCGCCTCCCTGCTCGACCTGGCCCTGGTGGCCGAACAGCACGGCCGCTACCTGGGCTCGGCCCCCCTGATCGAAGCGCAGGTGGCCGCCCGCCTGCTGGCTCGCCTGGGCACCGCTGCCGCCCGCGCCCTCCTGGCGCCGACCCTGGCCGGCGAGCGCCTGATCACCGTGGCCCTGCACCCACCAACCAAGGCAGGCGTGCTGGCGCTGGTGCCGTTCGGCGCCGTGGCAGACGATGTGCTCTACCTCGACGGTGACACGGTGCGGCACGCCGCCATCGGGAACGCCGCTGGCGACCGGATCGCGGTGAAGAACATCGGCACGCTCCCGCTGGCTGACATCACGGTCCCTGGTCGGCCCACCGAACTGGTCTCGAGCCCGGGCGCGGCGCAGGTCTTCGACGACGCCGTCACCGAGTGGATGGTCCTGCTGGCCAACGCCCTTGTTGGCCTGGCCGCCCGCTCGATTGAGATCGGCGTCGAGTACGCAAGAGAGCGCAAGGCCTTCGGTGTCCCCATCGGGTCATTTCAGGCCGTTTCCCACGGTTTGGCTAACGCCGCCACCTCGGTCGAGGGCGGCACCCTGCTGGCCCGGGAAGCGGGCTGGTCGGCTGCGCCCGACGCCCAGCCCGAGCGGACGCCCGAGTTGGCCGCCTTGGCCTTCGGCTTCATGGCCGATGCCGCCAAGGAGGCGAGCTATCGGAGCCTGCACTACCACGGAGGCTACGGCTTCATGCTCGAGTACGACATCCAGCTCTACTTCCGGCGCGCCCGGGCCTGGCCGGCGCAGTTCGGATCGTCCGATGCAGCGTTCGCCCGGGGGGCGGCCTTCCGCCTGGGCGCCCGTACTTCGACCGACACCGCTAAGGAGGCGTGACCATGGATTTCCGACTGGGTGACAACAGCGACGCCATGCGGGCCGAGGCGGTGGCCTTCTTGCAGGAGGCGCTCACGCCCGAGGTGGTGGAGACGATGGAGGCAACTGGGGTCCACCACAACTGGGACTTCCACCGCAAGGTCGTCGAGAAGGGATGGCTAGCGCCCGGGTGGCCTGTCGAGTTCGGTGGACAAGGCCGTGACCCACTTGAGGTGTTGGCCCTCGCCGAGGAATTCCAGCGAGCCGGCGCGCCCACCTACGGCGTGGGTACCACGCTCATGATCGCCGGCGTCATCCGGCACCTGGGTACCAAGGAGCAGAAGGAGCTCATCTTGCCCAAGGCGCTCGGTGGCGAGGTCATAATCGTCCTCGGTTTCACTGAGCCGGAGTCGGGCTCCGACGTGGCAGCGGCGCAGACACGCGCCGTGCGCGACGGTGACGAGTGGATCATCAACGGGCAGAAGATGTTTACCACCAACGCGCAAGAGGCGGACTACGTCTTCATGCTGACGCGCACCAATCCGGACGTCCCCAAACACCAGGGGCTCACCACCTTCTTGGTGCCCATGAGGCAGACTGGAGTGGAGGTACAGGCCGTCTACACGCTGTCGGGGGAGCGCACGAACCTGACCTTCTACACGGATGTTCGGGTGGATGACAGGATGCGCATCGGCGAGGTCGACGGCGGCTGGGACGTCATGACGGTCGGTCTCACCTTCGAGCGCTCGGGGGCCCTTGGCGGCGAGTCCATCCGCCTGATCTACGAGATGGAGCACTGGGCCCTCACGACGACCGACAGTGGCGGCCGTCCCCGGGCCGACGACCAATCGGTGCGAGCCCGCCTGGGGCGGGCCGCCGCCGAGAGTGAGGTCACCACCTTGTTGTCCCGACGCAGCGCCTGGGTCCAGGCCACGGGCGGTCTGCCCGGTGTCGAGGGCTCCATGGCCAAGCTATTCGCCTCCGAGGCGCTCACTCGCCAGGGTGCCGACTTCATGGACATGCTCGGCCCCGATGGCATCCGCAGCGCCGGCGATCCCGCCGCAGTCGACTGCGGCGCGGCCGAGTATGCGCTGCGTTTCGCATTGGGGGCCACTACCTACGGCGGCACCAGCGAGGTGCAGCGCAACATCATCGCCCAGCGCGGCTTGGGACTCCCCAGGGCTCGCTGATCCTCCTCGCGCCAGGTTCACGGTCGTCCGCCCTGAAGTTCGAACCGTGGGGTCACCAGCACGGGTCTCACTACATTGAGGGGGCATCTGCCTTTAGCGGGAGTGTATGCCTCATCGAAATCGGCCTGGATTCCCAGACGCTCCATTCGTTTCGAAGCAAGAATGGAGCCATAGGGGCAAGGCAAGAGCGAAGCGGTATTCGCCTGGGCTACTCGCGGCGGCTAGTCCCTTCTTGGCGGAGCTCGACCGGTGTCCAAAGAGCAGCCGCCATTATCGACGCCAACCGCCGTTCGCGAGGTCAGAGAGTTCGTAGAAAGAGACCGATGGGCGTTAGTACGGCTCGAGCCGCTGCGCGCGGCTCCAGGTCGGGTCGCCCTCTTTCAGTCGTTTTCATGCACGACTCGCCCAAGATGTTCGGCTGCTCGTTGTCCGACGACGCTCGCGACTTGGAGTAGCGTGTGAGGACTTGGGGAGCGCGTCCTTGACGTTGTGCGACCATGCTGACGTTGAATCCGGCATCGAGGAGTTCGGATGAGGTGAACTTGGCAGTGCGAGGATTGACCCGTCGGAGTCGAGGCCCGTATGTCCGGATGCTTCAGCGAGCTCCCGACGTTCAGCGGCTTCGACGGCGAGACTCGCTCAGCGCTCACTGCGGCCGAGTGGCGTCCGATTTCGCGGAAGGACAACCCACCGCCTGGTGAGGGTCCGGTCCGGCTTAGTGGGCGTGGTCGGGGAGGCGATCTGCGCAGACCGAGTGCCTCTTCTTCGAGGGCGACGACCTCGAGGCGCTTGTCCTCGATGCCCAAATAACCCTTGAGAACGCCAACTCGCTTGGTGAAGTAGTCGGGTGGCATGGGTTCCGAGCAGTCGGCAACGAGGCTGAACAGAAACGGATCGGTTCCGAGTACGACGCCGGCCGTACGGGCCTGTTCGTCCACATGCTCGCAGTGGCGTTGCAACATGGCAATCGTAGCGGCGTCGATCTGGAACGTTCGCCCCCCTACGGGTTGTGGTCGACTTGACTGTTCCCGTTGAGCTGCCCGCGGTGGCGATGGTGATTTGGTTCTTGGAGGACACCGCAGAGCGGGGGATGGCAACCAGGTCGCCTGGCCGGGTACCGGTGACCACGCCCAGGACGAGGAGTGGAGCGATGTCGGGTGTGACTTCGACCGCGGTCGAGAGAAGCAGGTCAGTTCTTCTATCTCGGGCGGAGTGCGTCTTTTAGCCCGGTAGGTACTGGTTGGAATCTCGAAGTCCACCATCGGATTACGGAGTGTCATGCCTCGCCGTTTGGCCCAGCGGAAGAACGGAACGTAGAGACTCTTGGCTTGATTGAGACGGGAGGCGCTCAATCCCGCCTGGCGCATCTGACGAGCCTGTCCCGAACATTGTTGAAGTAAGGCGGTGGTCCCCCGCCTGAGACCTGCCGGCTGGTAGGGAATCGGGCGTCCACCAAGACAACCCAAACAAGAAGGGGACCACCGTGAAGAAGAAGAAGAAGAAGAAGGTAGCTGTTGTGAGCGTTGCCGACGCGGAGGAGGCGGCCCGCTTGGCTGACCTGCCGTTCGAGGCAACGGTCGCCCTGGCCGAGGCGGCCGAGGCGATCAAGGACGGACTGCTGGCGTTCGCCTCTGCCACCGGGCTCGTCGTGATGCACCAGATGATGGCGGCCGAGCTGACCGGGGCCATTGGCGAGAAGCACGCCAAGATCCCGGCCGACGAGCGCTCGGCAACTGGCACGGCACGAGCAGCGGATCGGTCGTCCTCGGCGGACGCATGGTCAAGACCGAGCGGCTGAGGGGCCGCAGCACGTCCGGGGAGGAGATGGAGCTCGACACCTGGAAGGTCTTCAGCTCGGCCGACCTGCTCAACTCCCTCGTCGTCGAGCGCATGCTGGCCGGGGTGGCTGCCCGGCGTCACATCGACGTGGCCGAACCCGTCGGTGAAGACCTCGAGGGGCGCTCGAAGTCGATGTCCAAGTCGGCGGTCTCCCGGCGCTTTGTGGCAGCGACCATCAAGGCCATGGGCGAGCTCATGGCCCGGAACCTCTCTGACCTCGAGGTGGCCGTGCTCATGATCGATGGGCTCGACGTGGCCGGCTCATGTGTCGTGGTCGCCCTGGTCCTCACCACCCACGGCACCAAGGTCCCCGTCGGGCTCTGGCTGGGCGACACCGAGAACAAGACGGTCGTCACCGGCCTTTTGGCCGACCTCGTCGCCCGGGGCTCGACACCGAGTCAGGGGTGCTCTGCGTCATCGACGGGGCCAAGGCCCTCGCCGCGGGCATCAAGAAGGTCTTCGGCGATGCCGCCCAGGTCCAGAGGTGCGTTCTGCATTATGCCGAGGAGCGAATTATGCCGACTTGGGAACGAACGCCCTGGTGGGCGTTCCTTGATCCCAAGGTGGGCATGAACACCGTCTTGGCAGCCAACGTCACGCAATTGCTCCGGGCCGCGGTGGCATGTTTTGGAGACGAGTAGCGCAACGGCGTCACGGCTGAGCGCGCCCCCGCGCCGGCTGGGGAACAAGGGCTCAGTGGGCGCTCCGGCTCTTTCGGCCAACCAGACGTGTAGTGCTTGCGTCGTATGGGCGGTGAGTGGCGTGATCTGTTCCTTTCTGCCCTTGCCCGTGCAGCGGACTTGGGCGCCGGTGGCCAATGTCACGTCCCCACAGGTGAGGGCAGTGAGCTCAGAAACGCGTACGCCGGTCTGGACGGCGACGAGCAGCAGTGTGCGGTCGCGCCGACCGATCCATGTGTCGGGGTCCGGAGCCGACACCAAAGCGTCGATCTCGGAGGACGTGAGGAAGCTGATCAGTTCCCGGTCGACCCGCTTGTTGGGGATAGCGAGGACCCGATGGATCAAGTCGGCGTGATCGGGGTGTCGGAGCGCGGCGTATCGGAACAGGGAGTGCACGGCAGCGAGGCGGTTGTTGCGGGTGCGGACGCTGTTGTGACGGTCGTGTTCCAGGTGCTCGAGGAACTCTCGGATCAGCGCCGCGTCGAGATCCTCGAGTTGCAGCTTTGCAGGCGGCCTGCCGGTGCGGGCTTGGGCGAAGCCGACCAAGAGTCGGAACGTGTCGCGATAGGAGGCGACCGTGTTCGAGCTGGCTTGTCGTCGAGTGGCGAGCCGTTCCGTGAAGAAGGCCTGCGGAGTCGGGGCGAGAATGGTCATGGTCTTGCTCCTTGGGCGGCATCGAGCCGGCGGGCGGTCAGGCTGAGCAGCTCGGGTGCGGCGGACAAGTACCAATAGGTGCTGCCTGGATTGGTGTGGCCGAGATAGGTCGACAGCAAGGGAAGGCGGGCTTGGACGTCGACGCCGTCGCGATACCAGCCGATCAGCGTGTTGACAGCAAAGCGGTGCCGAAGATCATGAGGGCGCGGCCGACGCCTTGCAGAGAGGCGCTCCAGCCCGGCGCGTCGGACCAACTGCAACCAGGCCTCGTGCACATTGCAGTAGTGCAGCCGGGTGCCAGCGGTGGACACGAAGAGGCTCGGGTCCTCGGACGAGCGCAGAGCTGGTCACGTCGACGGTTGTAGCAGCGAGCGCATCGACCGTGGTCGGGTGCAGGCGGGACCAGGTGGCTCTTGCCGAACTTGGTGTCGGTGATGAGGACCAGCCCGTTGTCCCAGTCGATGTCGCTGCGGTCGAGCCCGATTGCTTCTCCGACCCGCATGCCGGTCGTTGCCAGCAGTCCGACGAGGGTCTCGAAGGTGCAGACCCGCAGGGGGGAGCGGAACGACCCGGCGGCTGTCATTAGGGCCTCGATGTCGGCGGCTGAGTAGGGATAGGGGGTCGCTCGCCGGCTCCTCCCGACGATCAGGTCAGTCGGCGGGACCTCGTGGGCGGGGTCGATGGCGTGGAGGTGACGTGCGAACCCACGCACTACTCCGAGGCGCTGAGCCCACCAGGCCGCGGCAACCACCCGGCGGCAGCGTGGCCCAGCTGAACGCCAGCTCGGTCGTGATGATGTCGGCACCACCACGTTCGGCGTAGTCGACGAAATCAGTCAGCAGGAGGCCGGTTCGCACGAGGTTGAAGCCGAGTGAACGGCGGATCGTCAGGTAATCCCCGAGGCTCTGGCGTAGATGGCTCATGCCGCACCCCGCGGCCAGGTCTGGGGGATGGTCCGCAAGGATTCGACGTCGACTTTGGCATACACGGCGGTGGTCAGTTGGCTGCGGTGACGAAGGACCTGGCCTACCTCACCCAGTCCGGCGCCAGCGCGCAACATCTCGGTGGCGACGGTGTGGCGCAGCCGGTGCGCGGTCACCGCCGGGTCCACACCCGCACGCTTCGACGCTGCCAGCACGACCTGGGTCACCGCCCCTGGAGACATCGCTCCCAGAGGGGCGTGGACGCGGGTGTACACGTTCGGACACGAAGATGACGGTCGGCCGCGCTGCAACCATCCGGCCATTGCTTCACCGACATCGACCGTGAGAGGCAGCCGTTCCTTGCGTCGACCCTTGCCGCGCACGACGAGCTCACCGGCCCGCCAGTCGATGTCGTCGAGGCGAAGAGCGGCAACTTCACCCCGGCGCAGGCCGAGCCGCACCAACAGGTTCAAGATGGCGAAGTCCCGTCGGCCGGTCCTGGTCCGCCGATCGCAACTCTTGAGCAGCTTCGACACCGTGGCGGCATCGACCGAGCGTGGAAGCCACGTCGCCCGCCAGCCCGGTGCGTTCGTCACCGCCTGGACCAGATCTCAAGCAGACCGGCCGTCGACGTAGAGAAAGCGCAGCAGCGAGCGAATGCCACAGACCACGTAGGCGATCGACCCAACGCGCTCTCGGCACTCGCGCACCACGAACTCGGTGATCTCGGCCGCATTGAGGTCCAACAGATCAAGCCCGGGCGGATTCGGTCGTTGCGATAAGAACAGCCGACCAACGTCGACGTAGCTGCGCACCGTGGGCGTCGCCAGGCCCTTCTCGGTCACCAGGTAGGAGCGAAAACACTCCAACAGTTCATCCACCGCCGTGGGAGGCACCGGAACTGGCGCTGGTGCCACGGCCAGTTCTCGAAGGTGGTCCATGAGCGGCATCACCGCCCGCGGCGAAAGGAGCTGGGTGTAGCCCTCGGCGCGCCTCGCCCCGAGGAACTCGTCGAGCCGGCTCTCTGTCAGAGCACCTGAGTTCAGCCCCTTGACGGAAAGCCATCGGCTCACGTGGCCCATCAACCGAAGCTGACCATTCACGGTCAGCGACCTGTAGCCCTGCACGTTGAGCCTCGCAGCGAAGCCGCTGGCGAAGTCCGCTAACGGTCCGATGACCTCTCAGTGTGCGTTGTTCCATCGTCGTCTCCTCTCCGGATCTGTCTCCAGAGAGGAAGTTTCGACCGATCAGTGACCCCGAATTATGCCGAGTACTTCAGCCCACACCACCTGTCCCAGCAGGGCGTTCGTTCCCAAGTCGGCATAATTCGCTCCTCGGCATAATGCAGTTCATGCGGATATCGGCATGACTTGCACAAGCGACGCAACGTCGCCGGACATCTGCCCAAGGAGCTGGCCGATCGCCGTCTCGCTCTCGTCTTCGCCCAGCCTGACGCGGCCAAGGGGCTGGCGGCGGCACGAGCACTGGCCAACGATCGAGGCGCCGAGCATCCGACGCCGCCGCCTCGTTGCGCGAAGGGCTCGACGACATGTTCACCGTCCGACGCCTCGGTGTCGCCGGCACGCTGGCCACCGCGCTCATCACAACCTGCATCGAGTCGATGATCTCGATCGCCCGGCGCACCGGCCGCGTGACCAAATGGAAGGACGGCACCATGAAGAAGCGCTGGATCTCAGCGGCCATGCTCGAAGCCGAGCGCTCGTTACGACGCGTACGCGGTTACAAGGGCATGGACAACCTGGTCGATGCCCTCCACCGCGAGACGACACCGGCTGTTGTCACACCCGAAGAGTACGATCAGGCAGAGGCCTGAATGAGCTGTGGCCACCGCTGAACTTCAACAAGAAGCGGCACAGCCTCCATCTGACCGAACAGGTTGTCCATAATGGAACTCTCGATGCGCTTGACAGGCCTGGCGCCGACGACGGGGCAGAACCATCGCTGGTGCAGATAGCGGTAGTCCGCAATGGTCTTGTCGGCGCGGCCCTTCTCTTTGGCCAGATACTCCGTAGAAAGCGCTCGATCGCCTCGTCGACCGTTACATCGCGACCTTCTTGCGAATCCGGGAGTTGCGCACGGCTCATCTCGTCGACAAATGTGACGAGTTGGGCTGCGGCCTCCGGCTCGCCGTTCGCATAGACGGTGCAGTTGAGGGTCCGTGGCCGGCCGTCAGCCCAGCGGCCGATGGTCACACGAAGCTCCCAAGTTCCGGGACGGATGAGGCGCATGGAGCCTGTCCCTTTGCGTGCCCTAGCTCGGCGCGTTGGATTGGTCTCCCGAGCGCCGTCAAGGCGCAGATGATCAATACGGACGCAGACGGGATTTGCTGTGCAGGCGAGGACCCTTGCTTTCGCTGGCAAAGGACCGTTCGGACGGTGTCCCCAAGTTTGTTGAAGTGAAGTGGTGGTCCCCCTCCTGAGTCCTGCCGTGAGGTAGGTGTTCAGGAGACCAATCCAAGAACCACCCAGAAAGGGGACCACCAGTGAAGAAGAAGCTACCCGTCGTCACTGTCGCGCAGGTGGAGGAGGCAGATCGCCTCGCCGACCTGCCGCTCGAGGCGACCATCGCCCTGGCCGAGGTGGCCGGGGCCCTCAAGGAAGGCCTGCTGGCCTTCGCGTCGGCCACCGGGCTGGTCGTGATGCGCCAGATGATGGAGGCCGAACTGACCGAGGCGATCGGTGAGAAGCACGCCAAGATCTCTGAGCGCGTTGGGAACTGGCACGGGAGCACCACCGGCTCGGTGGTGCTCGGCGGACGCCAAGTGAGCACCGAGCGCCCCCGGGGCCGCAGCACCGAAGGCAGCGAGATCGAGCTCGACACCTGGAAGGCGTTTAGCTCGGCCGACCTGCTCAACTCCCTCGTCGTCGAGCGCATGCTGGCCGGCGTGGCCACCCGGCGACACGCTGACGTGGCCGAGCCGCTCGGAGCAGAGCTCGAGGAGCGCTCCAAGTCGATGTCCAAGTCGGCCATCTCGAGGCGCTTCGTGGCGGCCACCACCAAGGCCATGGGCGAGCTCATGGCCCGGGATCTCTTTGACCTCGCCGTCGCCGTGCTCATGATCGACGGGCTCGACGTGGCCGGCTCGTGTGTCGTCGTCGCCCTGGTCATCACGGTCGACGGGACCAAGGTCCCCGTCGGGCTTTGGCTGGGCGACACCGAGAACAAGACGGTGGTCACGGCCCTCTTGGCCGACCTCGTCGCCCGGGGTCTGGGCGTCGAGTCCGGCGTGCTCTGCGTCATCGACGGCGCCAAGGCGCTGGCCGCGGGCATCAAAAAGGTGTTCGGCGACGCCGCCGCGGTGCAGCGCTGCGTTCTGCACAAGCGTCGAAATGTCGAGGGACACCTGCCCAAGGAGCTGGCCGGCGTCACCGACAAGCGACTGGCCCTCATCTTCGCTCAGCCCGACGCGACCAAGGGGCTGGCCGCCGCCAAGAGACTCGCCAAAGAGCTCGAGGCCGACCATCCCGACGCGGCTGCGTCACTGCGCGAAGGGCTCGACGACATGTTCACCGTCCGGCGTCTGGGCGTCGGCGGCGCATTGGCCGCCACCCTGACCACCACCAATTGCATCGAGTCGATGATCTCAATCCCAAGCGGACGACCGCCGAGTCACGAAATGGAAGGACGGCTCGATGAAGAAGCGCTGGGTCGCCGCCGGCATGCTCGAAGCCGAGCGTTCGTTCCGACGGGTGCGAGGTCACAAGGACATGGGCCAAGCTGGTCGCCGCCTTTGGCCGCCAGATCACACCCGTCGTTGTTACACCCGAGGAGTACGATCAGGCAGCAGCCTGAATGAGCTGTGACCACCGCTGAACTTCAACAGCGAACGGGGCAACGTCACCGTTCGCGAGCTCCCACGCCAATCGATGGCTGGCCATTTCGACCCTGTTGACGTTGATGCGACCGGTCCCGCGTTCAGGGTAGATGCCGCCTAGCCAGACGTGGTGTTCGCCGGTGCGGTTAACCTGCCGCTCGAAGCGTGTAGCCAGACCCGCGATTGGACGACCCATCTTGTAATCGTATCGGGTACTCGTATCAGTAAGGCGTATCAGTAGGGCGTATCAGTAAGGCGTATCCGCGTTGCTCTCCCTAGCGCTGGTGAGCGGTACGCGTAACTCTTAAGCTATTATGGCTCTTCGGATTTCAGCGGGGAGTCCCTGGTGAGCGGGGTCACCCAGAAATAGGCGAAGGCGCTTCAGGCTTGTGGTGTGAGCCAACAACCAAGAAGCACCTTCGTCCTTGTCCACCCTAGTGAGATCCTCGCCGCCCTGGTGGGTCTCAAAGATGTCCGCGTTCTCGCCTACGAACGCCTCGGACCCGACGTCGAACTCATGGTCGAGCAGGTGGTCGCTGAGGTGTCGTGTCCAATCTGTCGAGGGCCGGCCCAGGTCAAAGAACGCCCGGTCGTGCACTACGTCGACCTCCCCGTCTACGGGGTGCCGATGAGCCTGGCCTGGAAGAAGCACCGGATGCGCTGCGCGAACCCGACGTGTCCCAAGAGGTCCTGGGTCCTCTCTGACCACCGCATCGCGGCCAAGAACTGCTTGTTGACGACGCGCGCGGCCAAGTGGGCCACGGTCCAAGTCGGCGGGGGCCGCACCGTCTCAGAAGTGGCGGCCGAACTCTCTTGTGACTGGCACACGGTCAACGACGCCGTGTGCACCTATGGCGAGGCCCTGCTCGCGGCGGATCGCAAGCGCTTGAACAAGACCACGGCCATCGGCCTCGACGAGACCTCCTTCGTCAAGCTCTCGACGAGGAGCCACACCGACTACGCCACCACGGTGGCCGACGTGGAGAACCACCAGATCATCGAGATCCTCCCGACCCGCAAATACACCGATGTGGCGGGCTGGATCGACAAGCAACCGAGGTCTTGGAAGGAGCGGATCCGTTTCGGGGCCCTCGACATGTCGGCGACCTATGCGGCTGTCTACACGGTCATGTTGCCCAAAGCGGACCAGGTGGTCGACCCTTTCCACGTCATTTCGCTGGCCAATCGCAGCCTCGACGCGGTCCGCCGGCGGGTGCAGAACGAGCAGACCGGGCACCGCGGACGCAGAGACGATCCGCTCTATCGGGCGCGGCGCGTCCTGCTGCGCGGCGAGGAGACCCTCGACCCCGCCGCCGCCGAGCGTCTGTGGTCACTGCTCGAGCTCGGGGATCCCGGTGCCGAGGTCGCCATCGCCTACCGGGTCAAAGAACGACTACGCGACTTCTATCGAACGCGCGACCCCGAGATGGCCAAAGCGATGCTGAGAGAGCTCGAGGCGCACTGCCGCCGTCGCACCATGCCGCCCGAGATCCAAAGGCTCGGTCGCACCATTCGGGCCTGGTTCGACAAGATCGCCAACTACCACCTGGCCCGGGTCTCGAACGGTCCGACCGAAGCGCTCAACAACCTGATCAAGCGCATCAAGCGGATCGGCTTCGGGTTCCGCAACTTCGAGAACTACCGCATCCGAGCCCTGCTCTACGCCGGCAAGCCGAACTGGCGTGTGCTCGGCTCGATCGTCGTCCAGTGAGGTCCGCGACCCCGCCAGATTCCGAAGAACCGCTATTATCACCCTATACCTGGAGACTTCTGGTGCGCCCTCGGGAATTGAACCAGAAACCTGCGGATTAGGAGTCCGTTGCTCTGCCGTTGAGCTAGAGGCGCACCGGAGAGTGTAGGCGAAGGTTCGGGGCCACCAACTCGCCACGGAGTGCGGACGGTGGTCCGGGTATCGTCGGGGCAATGCAAGGGGTCGAAGCGGGCCAGCCGCTCAGGTTCGGTCGGCCTTTGCGGGTGGCGGTACTGGTCAAGCAGATTCCGGCGGGAGAGTCGATGGCCCTGGGCCCCGATGGACGCCTGGTGCGCCAAGGTATCGAGCTCGAAATGAACGCCTACTGCCGCCGCGCCGTCTCCAAGGGTGTGGAGTGGGCCCAGGCCAGCGGCGGCACCTGCACCGTGTTCACGCTGGGTCCGCCTTCGGCTGAGGACGTCCTGCGCGAGGCCGTGGCCTGGGGAGCGGACATGGGTGTCCACCTCTGTGATCCAGCGTTCGCCGGATCCGACACGCTGGCCACGGCCCGGGCCCTGTCCGCCGCACTCGGTCATCACGGGGGCTTCGATCTCGTGCTCGCCGGCCGCAATTCCCTCGATGGCGAGACCGGTCAGGTGGGACCGGAGATCGCCGAGCTCACCGGGCTCCCGTTCGCCGGCGGTGTCCGGGCCATGGGATTGGCGGGCGAGGTGCTCACGCTCACACTCGAGCACGACGACGGCTGGGAGGACGCCGAGGTGACGCTGCCTGCGCTCCTCAGCGTGGCCGAGCGCCTGTGCGAACCGTGCAAAGTGCCTCCAGACCGCCGCCGCAAGGTTCCCGCCGAGAGGATTCGCCGGCTCACCGCGGCGGACCTGGGGGAGGGCCCATGGGGGATGCCCGGCAGCCCGACCAGGGTCGGCGCCACCCGTGTGATGGAGCACGGCAGGATGAACAAGATCCTGCGCGGGGAAGCGGCCGCCCAGGCCGTCGAGGCGGTGGCCCTGCTGGCCGGGCTCGGAGCGCTGGACCCAGGTCCGTCAGCCCGCGGCACCGGGGTGGGTGCGGTGCTCCGGCGACCCCGTAGCGCGAACGGTGGCGACCGCGTGATCGCCGTCGTAGTCGAACCGGGCCGTCCCCAGGTGGCCGCCGAGCTCCTCGGAGCGGCTGCGCGCCTGGCTCAGGACGCCGGGGCGGTGGTCCACGCGCTGGCGCTCGCCGCTGATGACCTCCCGTCGCTCGGGGCCTCGGGGGCGGACGAGGTGACCTGCTTCTCGGGCTCGGTCGAGGCGGAGGACGTGGCTGCCGCGGTGCAGCAGTGGTCGGCCGGGCAGCCACTGTGGGCCGTGCTAGGGCCGAGCACCGCCTTCGGGCGCGAGGTACTCGGCCGCCTGGCCGCCGCAACAGGCGCCGGGCTGGTGGGAGATGCCATCGGGCTCGAAGTCAGCGATGGGGTTCTCGTGGCCGCCAAGCCCGCCTTCTCGGGGGCGCTGGTGGCCGACATCACGTGCACGTCCGCGGTGGCCATGGTGTCCATCCGCCCTGGCGTCCTGCCCGTGCCGCACTGGCGCGACCACGTGGCGCCGCTCCGCATGTGGCGCGTGACACCGCGGCGCCGGCGCCGGGTCGTGTCCCAGCGGAGGGACGACGATTTGGAGGTGCTGGCCCGGGCCGGGACGGTCATCGGCGTCGGGTCCGCCGTGCTCCCGCACGAGTACCCGGCCCTCTCGCCCTTGGCCTCACTGCTGGGCGCCGAGCTGGCGGCGACTCGCAAGGTGACCGACAACGGATGGGCGCCGCGCTCGCGCCAGGTGGGCATCACCGGGCGGAGCATCGCGCCGCGGCTCTATGTCGCCCTGGGTCTGAGCGGCAAGTTCAACCACATGGTGGGGGTGCGGGGTGCCGGGACCATAGTGGCGGTCAACCGGGACCCCGACGCACCGGTGTTCACCCACTGTGACATCGGGATCGTCGGGGATTGGCACGAGGTGGTACTTGCTCTGGTCTCGGCAGTACGCCGCGAGCACGAACGTCAATTGGTCGAGGCGAGGGCGGGTCGGCCTGAATGCACAGGTCCCGACGGAATGGATCACCACCGGGCCTGACGGCAGTGTCAGGTACAATTCGGGCCACCTTGTGCGCCACGTGAGGCCACACGAAAGGGGAGTACGTGGACCTTGAGTTCACCGAGGACGAGCAGGAACTGAGGACGGCACCAAACAGCACACCGCGAGGACTGGCACGGGCTCTATGACCCTGTCCTTCGCATGGCAGACATGAACCGGGAGGGCATCGCGGCCGAGGTGATCTATCTCGGCGACTTCCACCTGGCTGACATGTTTCAACAACGTGACGGGCCGCGCCTACTCCCTCGACACGTGGGAGGCCGGGGCGAAGGGGTGCAACCGCTGGGCGGCCGACAACTTCAGCTTCGCACCGGACCGCTTCCTTGTCACCGGCGCCATCGGACCGTGTGTCGACATGGAGGCGTCGGTGGCCGAGCTCAATTGGATGGCCGACCACAAGTTCGTCGGCGTCTACGGCCCCGGTTATCTCCATCACTCCGAGATGCCACCCCTCTACGACCCCTACTGGGCTGCCTGCGTGGAGCGCAACGTCGCCATCATGGTCCACGCCGGGTACGGCACCGAGTTCGGCACGGCCTTCCCTCAGCTCGAGAAGATCTACAACGACGTGGCCGCGGCAGCCGGGAGCACCGACCGCGAGGAGATGTTCGCCCACGCCGACGCGGTGAGCGACGAGTCGAGGCAGTTCTTCTTCGAATTCCTCAACAAGATCGTGGACTCATGCCGGCCCATGTGGCAGATGATGCTCGCACGAACTGCTCCCCAAGCTCCGGCAGGACACGGAGATCTACCAGGGGGCGATCTATCTTTTGCCGGGGGGGAGCGGCGCCTCGGGGTTGGCTGAACATCAAACAGCCCACCGGGAGGACTGGCATGAGCTCTACGATCCTGTCCTGCGCCTGGCCGACATGGACCGCGAGGGCGTCGCAGCCGAATTGATCTACCTCGGCGACTTTCGGCTGGCGGACATGTTCAACAACGTGACGGGTCGCGCCGACTCTCTCGACGCGTGGGACGCCGGCGCCAAGGGGTGGAACCACTGGGCGGCCGAGACTTTCGGCTTCGCTCCGGACCGCTTCCTCGTCACCGGCGCTATCGGGCCGTGCGTCGATATGGAGGCGTCGGTGGCCGAGCTCAACTGGATGGCCGACCACAAGTTCGTAGGGGTCTACGGACCCGGTTACCTGCATCACTCGCAAATCCCACCCCTCTACGACCCCTACTGGGATCCCTACTGGGCGGCATGCGTGGAGCGCAACGTCGCCATCGTGGTCCACGCCGGGTACGGCACCGAGTTTGGGAAAGCATTTCCCCAGCTCGAGAAGATCTACAACGACGTGGCCGCGGCGGCCGGAAGCACGGAGCGCGAGGAGATGTTCGCCCACGCCGATGCGGTCAGCGACGAGTCCCGGAATTTCTTCTTTGAGTTCCTGAACAAGAACGTGGACTCTCGCCGACCCATGTGGCAGATGATGCTCGGTGGGGTCTTCGACCGGTTCCCCGATCTCAAGCTCATGCACGAGTACGACCCCGCCGCCTAGCGGCTACCGACGGCGATACGGCCTCGCCCAGCAGCGCGGAGCTCCGAAGACGGCGATCGGCTATTCTTCGCCGGCTAGAGTTCCCTACGACGCTATGACCTTCGTGACGAGCATTCTGCGTCAGGGTCGTTAGGATCCACCATAGGTTAACTCGCGAGGTAGTAGCCTCTTCGTGTGGAGCTGTCGCCTGAGGAACTGGCCGGGTTCTTCGACACGGTGCTGCCGCATTTGAACGAGCTGCAGACGCGTGTAGTGACGGGCGCCATGGCGGTGGCCTTGGGTCGAGGGGGCCAGGCTCGCGTGGTCGAGGCGTCGGGGATGAGTTCTTCGACGATCTACAAGTCGGTTGCCGAAATACGCGCCGGGGTCGAGCCAACTGATCGTCAACGCGCCGTCGGCGGAGGAGACAAGCCGGCGACCGACAAGCAGCCCGGCCTGGCTGAAGCGCTCGACGAGCTGGTCCATCCCTCGACACGTGGAACGCCGATGTCGGCGCTGCGCTGGACGCTGAAATCGACCTACGAGCTGGCCGCTGACCTTCAGGCCCAGGGGTATCGGGCCTCGGCGGAGTTGGTGCGCAGGTTGCTCCACCAGATGGGCTACAGCCTCCAGGCGCCGGCCATGCAGAACGAGGGTACGTCGCACCCCGACCGTGACGGCCAGTTCGGCTACATCAACAAGCTGGTGAGCGCTCGACTCAAGCTCGGTGAGCCGGTCATCAGCGTGGACACCAAGAAGAAGGAACTGATCGGCAACTACGCCAATGGGGGGCGCGAATGGCAACCGGCCGGCGAGCCCATCCGAGTGAACGTGCACGACTTCGCCGATCGGGCCCTCGGTGAGTTCGCCAAGGCCATTCCCTATGGGGTCTACGACCTTGGCAACGACGAGGGTTGGGTATCGGTCGGCGACACCGCGGACACCGCCGAGTTCGCCGTCGAGTCGATACGCCGCTGGTGGGACCAGATGGGCCGGGCCCGTTTTCCCGAGGCCTCCACCTTGCTGATCACTGCCGATGCGGGCGGCTCCAACGGTCCAAGGGTCCGGGCCTTCAAGTACCACCTGGCTCAGCTCGCCATCGAGACTGGTTTGAACATCACGGTCTGCCACTATCCGCCCGGGACGTCGAAGTGGAACAAGATCGAGCACCGTCTCTTCAGCTTCATCTCGCTCAACTGGAGGGGCCGATCACTGACCGACCTTCGCACCATCGTCGAGCTCATCGCGGCCACCAAGACCAAGACCGGTCTCACCGTTCAGTGCGGCTATGACCCGAACTGGTATCCCACCGGCGTCAAGATCAGCGACCGTGACTACGCGACCATCCCGCTACGACCCCACGACTGGCACGGCGAGTGGAACTACAGCATCGCTGCGTGAATCGCGCGACCTATCCCGCGGCGGGCCCTTAGCCGAGCGAAAGTTCTACACCGTCGTTATTCGGGTGCACCGAGAATGACGCAACCGCCGGCGTTCTCTATGCTTGTTGGGGCGAGTGCTCGGGCGGATGTCTGTCATTTATTGGCGGTCAGCGTCGCGGAAGGTAAGTCCGGTTTCGAAAAGCTGGTCGTGCTCAGTATGGATGAAGTCGTCGACGCCGGGGTTGGTGTAGAAAAAGGACTTCGTGGTGACCAGCGTGGCGCGAGGCTGTTGGGTCCAAATACTCGGTGCGCTGATTGACCTGCGGCTTCTCAAGCAAGAGGCGGTGCGGTGGCACCAAGGGTAGGCGCCTCAACAAGACCTCGATCCTCCCGTCGCACCGATGGTCGCACCCCACACACTGGCGCCCCGTGAAACTCCAGATCAGGGCGCTGAACGAATAAATAGACCCTACAGGGTAGTCACGCGAGACGATCGAACATTGAGCAGACCGTTCAGCCTCTCGCAAAACCCGATCCGACGCAGGGACTTACGAGCGAACTTCCGGGGAGCGTTTCGCATTGAAGGTACGGGCGAGGAACACCTCAATTCGCTCCCGGGCTCGTTCCGCAAGTTCAATCGGAAACGACGTGAATCCGTGGATGCAGTCCGGGTACACCGCGAGTTCAGCCTCATTTCCGTACGCGAGCCAGCGGGCGGACATGAACAAGGAATCGTCCAAGAGATGGTCGGCCCAGCCTACGCTGAACAATGCGGGCGGCATGTTCCCCAGATTGGCGAACAGCGGTGAGACGGTTGGGTCGCGAGCTTCTTCACTGGATTTGTCGGGCAGATAGGTATCCCGGACAAACCCGCGAAACTCCTGATCGAGAACATCCCTCAGGTCGGTCGGGCGAGCCCCGCGATTCGACGGCGTACCACTCATATCGAAGACGCCGAAGACGAGATTGGCGCCGGCAATGCGGTCGATGGCGTCGAGTTCGTCCCGGATGCGTAACAGAGTGAGGGCAGAGAGGTACCCACCTGCTGATTCCCCTCCGATGGCGACGATACCGGGCTCGTTTTCGAGCACCCACTTGGCCACGGCGAGGCAATCGTCAGGACCCGCCGGAAAGGGGTGTTCGGGAGCCAAGCGGTAGTCAACCGAGACGACGCGGATGCCGAGGCGCTTCGACAGTTCATCGTTGTCCCCGTCGTTCATACGCGGAGTTCCCCAGACCAATCCGCCACCATGGATGTGGTAGTAGGTGCCCCGACGCTGTTGACCTGCAGGATCAAAGACGCGACACGGCACGTTCGCTAGCACCTCATCACGGCCGTCGACTGCATTCTGGACGACCATCATCTCGCGACCCTTGGTCACGCGAGCTTCTTCGTCCAGCTCTGCCATCTCGGCCGAGAAAGCGTCGACGACGACGTTCGCCATAGCGCGGGCTTCTTCCCTCAGACCTTCATACTCATGTGGCCACAAGGCCATCGCACCAGCCCCTTGCTTCCCAAATATCGTGGGATCCTCCCCTTCGACCGCCCAGGGTCGAGTAATCGCCCCGCCGAGGCATCGTCGCACATTTGGTACGGACTTGCGGAGGTGCAGTTGGCGGTAGGGCCATCCTCATCGTCCCGTTGAAGTACCGGATGGCGAATCGCGGCTCTTAAAGGTCCCAATAGTGCCGGACCACCCTCCCGGTGAGCTGGGCAGTCCTAGGCGGCCCCGATCTTCCGAGACTCGGCCTCGGCGACGGGTCACTGGGCGTCGCCGTTTACCTTGCGGATCGTGAGCCCGGACTCAAAGAGCTGGTCGTGCTCGGTGTGGATGAAGTCGTCGGTACCCGGGTTTCTGTGGAAGAAAGACTTCGTTGCGATCAGCGCAATCTGCGGAGCCCGCGCGACTTGAGCAGCGATTGCACGGGTCGTCTCATGGAGCTGGGAGCGATCGACGACATGGTTCACCAGGCCGATTCGTTCGGCTTCCTTCGCGGTAATCGTTCGCCCCGTCAGGCACAGCTCGCGGGCCCACCCATCGCCGACGATCGAGCGCAGCGGCGTAAAGAGCGGAGGGCCTCCGAGGGAGATCTCGGGATGTCCAAACACGGCATCATGACTGGCAACCCGAAAGTCACATAGGACGGCCACGTCCATGCCTGTACCCACTGCGTGTCCGTGCACCATCGCGATGGACGGGATGCGAAGCCCGAAGAGCTCCCGGTGCAAGGTGCTCGACGCGAATTGGAGGGTGCGCCGCTCATCAGCCGATTCCGACTGGATCCAGTCGGAATCAAGTCCCGCGCTAAAGCTTGGGCCGTCCGCCTTGATCACAATGACATTAATCGATGTGCTTTGCGACCACGCTCGAAGGCAGGTCACGATCTCCGTAAGCATCATCGGCGATAGCGCGTTTCGACGCTCCGGTCGGTCCAGAGTCAACCAGCCGATCCGGTCGGACGCCTCGGCCCGGATTGCGGTGAACTCCGGAAGGTCTTCTCTGGAGATCTCGTCGCCTGGACGGTTCCCCGTGCTCATGGACGCTTTCTATACCACGGAGGGCGGGTCGGCAGGCTAAAGGTCGTCAGCCAGTGACGGGACACGCCCAAGATCTCGGCGATCTCGGTCACACTGACGAGATTGTTGGGCATCGCAGCTAAGTCTAAGAAAACCCCATCTCTCGTTGACTCCTCTCTGGGCGACTATCAACGCGCTCATCTGGTGAAGACGGTCGTCCGCGCCGTGGTAAGCGCCGTTGTGCTTGTGGTGCTCTACTATGTGATTCCGATTGAGCATCGAGCGCACCAATCGGTGGCGCTGCGCCTGATCGTGGCTCTGGCCGTGTTTTCGATCGTCCTCGCCGTCGAGGTCCGTCAGATCGCGAAACACGATCAGCCAATGCTTCGGGCCGGTGTTGCGATGGCCACGATCATTCCGCTCTTCCTCGTCGTATTCGCGTGGATCTACCTCACGATGTCCGCCTCGAGTCTCGCCGCATTCGGGGTGCATCTCACTCGGACCAGCGCCCTCTACTTCACTGTGACCGTATTTTCGACCGTGGGCTTCGGCGATATCACGCCAAAGACGGATCCGGCCCGAATCGTTGCCATGGTGCAGATGCTTGCTGACCTTGCGGTCCTCGCCGTTGTCGTCCGCCTAATCCTTGGCGCCGCGACCCGCGGGATGGCGCGGCTTCGGACATCAGACGAGTAGGGGCGCTGCGCGCCGAGAAGAGTGGTGCACCCATCACAGGGGATTCGATGACCGATGGATCGCCGTTGTCAGATGTGCGAAGGTCAGCTCGCCGAACGGCGCCCGGCCCGGGGATGATCAGGGTGGTGGCCGTGCCTCCCTCGGCGAGCCGTGCCCCGGCTTCGTCGCTGAGCCGGGCGGCCGCTGCTGACGGATGGCGTAACTGCAACAGCAGTCGAGAGGACACCACGTGATTGGCTCGCGCGTCCGGGAGCCCTGCGACCCACAACAAGGCCTTGTTTGCGGGGCGCGAGCGGCGGGAGATGCGGCGCCTGAACCCCTGCCACCATGCCGCCTTCGACGCATCCACGGCAAATCAAGGGCCTTTCACGGATGATCCGCGGTGTCTCCCCGCCGCGTCGTCGTCAGCGAAATCGTCATTTGGGAGCACTGCTACGAGAACAGCGGTCTGCCGTTCGACCTCCTCGATCGCCTTCAAGATGTCTTCCTCGGTAATCCTGGCGGCAGCGCGTCGAGGTTGACGTCCCGGTCGTGTTCCTCGCACCACTCCAGAACGGCACTCATTCGCCAGAGCCGCGGGGTATGCGGTAGCGGGTGCAGCTAGCGGTCGAGTGCGACGGCGAGTCTACCCACCCCGTGCGAGGTCGGCGAGTTGCTGATTTCCTGCGAGGGCAGGAGGTCGAGAGGCCACAGGAGCAACCGCGGGACGACTTCGCAACGTCGGGCGGGAGGGTCCTCAGTTCTGCCCGAGCCGGACCGCCGTGATCACGCCGGGAACCTTGTTGACCTGCCACGACTCACCGTCGTCTTCAGAGACTATGGACCTTTTCACCGAAACCGATGACGACACGACCGCCGGCAGCATCAAGGTGTCCGGTGTCGACGTTGCCCGGGAACCATTCGGGGAGACCCCCCTGGACCGAGTATCGGGCGTCGGATTGGCCGGGTTCTTCCAGTGGTCTCGATCCGGCACCTGCTCGAAGGCAGGGACTTCTTCCACCTGGGCGCCGACGATGGCAAGACGGGCACCGGTTCGGCCCACGACGACGGTTCCGTCGGCCAGGACAGCCAGGCTCTGGCCGTCGTCGCCAGGTAACTCGCCGACGGTCATGACCTCTCCGTCGTCGAGGCAGATGACGACCTGGCGGTCGAGGAGTGCGTGCCATCTCCTGTCGGTGTTCCACGACCACGATTTCCCGCCGTCTTCGCTCCAGCCGAATCCAACTGCGGCCGCCACGGCCACCGATCCGTTTGCCGCCCGCACCTCGTGGATGTCGGCCCCGGGTTCAATCACCCCGTGCCAGCTCTCACCTCGGTCGCTTGAGTGCCACAGTGCTGCCTACGTGGACGTTCACCCACAGGTCCTCGCCACTGGTCGCCCCTTCACAACGGACGAACACCGACCCGAGCCGTGCCCGGTACACGGCGCCGCGTTGTGTGAACGGCCCGTCTGACGCCGAAACGTAGGCGGTCTCGCCGTCGATGCACACCGCCCGCAGATAACTGTCGTGCAGTCCCCACCGCCGGGAGAAGGACGTAGCTCACTCTGCTAGGCACCACACCTTGCGGGGTTAGAGATTGAGTTTGCTCTTGGCAATACAGATCGCCAGATGCGCTTCTAAGACGGCGTCCCGGGTAGCGGGTGACACGCCCGGGTCTGCCTCCACCGCCACCTTGGCACTATCACCTGCTTGCTCCAGTTCAATGACGGCCACGCGCTCGTCCGGCGATTGGGCCGCCTTCTCCCCCTTCTTGACGAATTCGTTGACCACCGCCGCAAGTACCGGCGACGCTCCGTCGTCTCCTCGTACAGCGTCACGCGCACTATTGATCTTGATCTGAACTGCTTGAAGTCGCTCTGTCATCTTCGTCACAGGGGAAGGCTACGCCGCGCGTGCACCGGGTGCCCCCGTCGCCGGGTCTGACTCGCTGGGTGGCAGGCAGGGCAAAGGTTAGCTGACGCCATTCTGGTCACGGCTGAGCCATCTCTGGTCGTTGGGATCAGTTCTAGTCCGCAAGTCTGGTGGGCTTGGAGGAGATCCGCCAAAGGCAATGCGGGGCGCCACGTTGAGCCTGACACGTCGGTGAAAGCAGCGACCAGTACGGCGTAGTCTCTTGGCAACATCGAAGAGAGAGGAGCTTGTCATGGCCGAGAGCGTGTACAAGGTCATAGAACTCGTAGGTACGAGCGGGGAATCCTGGGAGAAGGCCGCCAGCGCCGCGGTGACCAAGGCAAGCGCGTCGTTGCGTGACCTTCGAATCGCCGAGGTGGCTGAACTCGACCTCCAGCTCGAGGATGGGAAGGTCAAGGCGTATCGAGCCAGGGTGAAGGTTTCTTTCAAGTACGAGGGTGGCGACTGAACTTGGACACTCTTCTCGCACAGTGGTGACCTGTCTCTTTCACTAACGCCACCTGCCCCCGTACATTGCCGGCTCGGCGACACGATGGAGTGGCGTGTGTCGTCGCCCCACGTCCGACAAGAAGCAGCTTTCCCTTGAGTGAGACCGCATCGACAACTCTGCCCGGTTCAACCAGATCCCTCATTCGAACCGGAGCGGTGTCCGGATGTGACCCCGCTCAACGCGTCAGACGCCACCACACCCCGGGGCCCGAGAGCGCACTCGCGGTCCGCAGTTCCACTTGTGCTGAAATGCGTCCCACTCCCGCTCGCAGCGGCCCGACCGGGACCCCCCTCGGTAAGGGACCGTCCAAAGGGCGGTGCCGTACCGCCAGGGTGGCAACGAGACCGGGCCACCCGATCACCTCGACCGGCTGTGACACGGTCACGGGTGCCATCGAACCCCAGGCTGCATCGAGCTCGGCGACCGTCTGGCCGGGAGCGAAGATCGTGAAGCTGTGCAGGGCAACGAAGACACTCCTCACCAGCGCGTCACCCGCATCGACTGCGGCAGTGTTCGGGCCGAGCGCCCCGCCCGGCTGACCCAGGACGGCACCGACGACCGTGACTTCTTTCCCGCCAATGTTCTGCTGCGCCGCGAAGAGATAGCAGCCCTGCGCACTCGAGTCGGACGCCGTCTTGATGCCGATGATCCCGTCGTGCCCCAGGTCGAAGTTGAGGTTGTAGACGACGGTGGTCATCGGCACGCTCGCCTGGGCCAGCGAGACGATCTGTCGGAGGACCGGGATGGAAAGCGACGCCTCGCCCAGGCGGACGAGGTCCTCTGCCGTGCTCGTCGTGGCCGGGTCCACGCCGCTCGGATCGGTGATGTGCGTCGAGGTGAGGCCGAGGCTGCTCGCTGTGGCATTCATCTTGGCCACGAACGCGCTGACGCTTCCCGCGTCCCAGTCGGCGAGGACCGTCGCCATGTCGGCTCCCGAGTCGACCAGCAGCCCTTCGAGGGCTTGGAGCTCGGTGAGTGACTCCCCGGCTGCGACCGGGACTTCGGACTCCTGGCTCGCCAGCCCGGCCTGATACGCCGCAAGCGCGTCGGCGCTGACGGGGATCGCCGGGCCGACGGCCCCCGGCGCCAACGGGTGATCGGACAGGACCACGTAGGACGCGAGGAGCTCGGCCAGACCGGCGACTGGGACGGACTGAGACCCACGTACCTGGCCTACCGTTCCAACACCGACGACCGTCGCCGCCGCCTCTCCGCTGCTGGGCCACGCGAAGGACGGTGCCATCCCGGGGAGACGGACTTCTCGGATCTTGAGGGTGGCGTGGGGGAGCGGTCGGACCCACTGTGCGATGACACCCGCGCAGAGCGTTGCGACGATGAGCGCAGTGCCCCACGCAAGGAGACGCCGGCGCCGTCGCGAGGCGCGCAGCCCGGCAATGATCTTGAGGTCGTCTTCGCTCGGCGGAGGGAGCTGTCTGCCGATTTCGGCGAGGCGCTCCTCGTTTTCCCGAGGCAGTGCCCGCTTTCGGGCGTGGGCAGGACCTTTGTGTTTCCCGCTGTCGTTACCGACCATGACCTCAACGCTAAGGCCGCGACGCGCAGCGCAGTGAGCACGTCCACCTGTGCCGCTCGGTTGGGGCATGTGGTGAACGCCCGTTCCAGGTTGGTTTCCGAGGGGACTTCAGAGGACTACGCTCGAAGTCTTGCAAGGTCCTCGTCCCGCGGGCGGCGTGTTGTCGCACGCGGAGGCGTAGGTCAAGGACGATCTTGCCGACATTGGCGCTGGGTAGCCCAGTACGTCGGGTCGGGGCTCAAGGAGTCATTCGCCTCAGCGGTGTTCTGGCCAAAGGAGTCGTGGCTCCTCACGCGCACAAGTCCTAGGACTACGAGGACGCCTCGCGACCAGTGTTGCGTGGAGGTGGGTCGGTGCCCGGGACACCACTGTCTTGTGGGCGCCGAAAACGTCATCCGGAAACATCGACCTGGACTTTCGTTGGCGAGGCCATGATGGCGAAGATGGGGCGTGGCGCTCTCCTTCTTCTGCCGCCGGGGCTCCTCTCTCCCATGTGTCTTCCGCTCCAAAAGAAGTTCTGCGGGCGAAGTATCCAGGTGTCAAATGTGAGAGTTTGGTAGGTCTGTTTAACTCGGGCTCCGCCACCTGTGTCCCCCCAATCCGACCCGGGCCAAACCGAATCAGGGAGCTTTGGCAAAGCAATCAACCCAATCGACGTCCAATGTCTCACAAGATGAGCGGCGAATGGGGAGGCTCTACGTCGGCGGACGGGCGAGGTGCGCCCCTGTGGGGGCCGTCCGCTCAGTGGTTGAGCGCGTTCTGCTTGCGAAGTTCATCCCCCTGTGGCCCTAAGCTTAGCCAGTCAGTCTGAGAAGACCTCGGAGACCTCGCCTACGATTTGTGGGGGGCATCGACCAACTAACGGCGCCAGAATCGTCGATCATCCGGCTCGAGAACCCAGAGATCTAGAGATGACCGAGGCTGCGATGATGGTCCGGTGCTGGAGTCACGAACGCTCGACGAATCGGACCCGGTTGCCGCGGCGGTGCAGCTGGCCGCTTCGCTGCTAAGGGAGTCCGAGAACGAGATTACGGCTTCAGAGCGGCGCCGTCGGACTCGCCTCGGCCGATTACTCGAAGATGAGGCTGGTCGCGATCTGCTCTTTGCTCTCACCGACCAGGTACTCCGCTTCGCGGGAGCGTCTCGGTCCATGCACCGCCTCCGCTCGTTGGTTGCGGGCGGACTACCGGACGCGGTCGGGCCATTGAATCGCGTGGGATTGCGATTCGCCGCGGTCGCCTCGCGCCGCGCACCGGAGCTAGTGAGCCGAGCGGTCTGGCTGCGCATCCGTGGTGAGATGCGCGGGGTGATTTTGGCCGCCGATGCCGACGCGATGGGCCGCCATTTGGTGCGACGCCACCGCGAAGGGCTCGATCTGAATTTCAACTTGTTGGGGGAGGCGATTCTGGCTGACGCCGAGGCAGAGAGCCGCCTCGAAGATGTCTGCCGGCTCCTCCGCCGTGCAGATGTCGACTACATATCCGTAAAAGTGTCGTCACTCTGCGCCAATCTCGACGTACTGGCCTTCGACCACTCATTGAATCGGATCGCTGGATGTCTGCGTCGGGTCTTCCGAGTGGCCTTGGAGGCAACACCGCCGAAGTTCGTGAACCTCGATATGGAGGAGTACCACGACTTACACCTCACTGCTGACTCGTTTCAGCGGGTGCTCAGTGAGCCCGAGTTCCGCGCCCTTCCTGCGGGCATTGCCCTGCAGGCATATCTGCCAGATTCCCACGCAGTGCTCGAAGAACTCTGTGGCTTCGCGGTTGAACGGAGACGATCGGGTGGATCGTGGATCAAGGTGCGCCTCGTGAAGGGGGCGAACCTTGCGATGGAGCAGGTCGAGGCGGAGCTGGCGGGATGGGTGCAAGCGCCCTACGAGACCAAAGCCGAAGTCGATGCGAGCTTCAAGCGTTTGCTCGACATTGCCATCGACGGAGGAGTCCACGTCGGCGTGGGAACCCACAATCTGTTCGACGTGGCCTGGACTGTCGGACTACGAGAGTCACGAGGCGCTGTTGATCGGATAGGGATCGAGATGATTGAGGGAATGGCCCCCGCGCAGGCCCGCGCTGTGCGCAAGACGGTCGGGAGTCTCCTCCTCTATGCGCCGATCGTCACGGACGAGGACTTCGCGACAAGCATCGCGTATCTCGCCCGCCGACTCGACGAGAACACGGGCCCGGAGAACTTCCTTCGCGCTCTCTTCTCCCTCTATGCCTCGCCGACCTGGGAAGTGGAGCGAGAACGGTTCGTATCTGCCGTCGCCGCTCTTCAAACCGTGTCCACCATTCCCAGGCGGAATCAGAATCGACTGGACGGAATACCCCACTCCGATCCCGAAATCCCATTTCACAATGAACCCGACACTGACTTCTCCCAGGAGCCTAACCGGCGTTGGATCGAAGGCTGCCTGGCGACCGAAAGCCTGGCGGAGTTGCCCCCGTTGGTGGAAGACTCCGCGGACGTCGATGCAGTGGTGGGCACTGCACTCCGGGAGTCTGAGCGGTGGAGGAGTACGACGCGCCGCGAGCGCCGCCGCCTCCTCACCCGAGTCGGAGATGTCATGGCTGCCTCGCGTGGACGGACGCTGGCCGTGATGGCACTCGAGACCGGCAAGACGGTGCGTGAAGGGGACTCCGAAGTCTCCGAGGCCATCGACCACGCACGTTGGGCCTCGTCGTGTACGCGAACGCTCGACGAACTTGACGACACCGGCGTGCGCTGCGATCCGGTTGGCGTCGTCGTCATAGCAGGCCCTTGGAATTTCCCCTATGCCATCCCGGCCAACGGGGTGCTAAGCGCACTTGCCGCGGGCAACGTAGTCATTTTGAAGCCGGCGCCTGAGGCCGTGGCGACCGGGGTAGAGCTTGTTCGCCAGTTGCATCTCGCCGGCATCCCAACCGGCGCGGTCCAGTTGGTGAGGTGTAGGGACGACGAGGTTGGTCGGCACCTGGTCACCCACCCACAAATAGGAACCGTCGTCCTCACCGGTGCCTACGACACAGCGTCGATGTTCCATGAGTGGAAGCCATCACTCAGGTTGCTCGCCGAGACGAGCGGCAAGAACGCCCTTGTGATCACGGCGTCAGCTGACTTGGATCTGGCCCTCGCCGACCTCGTTCGTTCAGCTTTCGGCCACGCAGGTCAGAAGTGCTCGGCCACCAGTATCGCAATCGTGGAAGCCGATCTGTATGACGAGAAGCGCTTCCGTCGAAGATTGGCGGACGCCGTGACCAGTCTTCGTGTCGGCCCGGCCACTGATCTCGAATCGATGGTCGGACCACTCATCCACCCGCCGATCGGACCGTTACGACGCGCTCTCAATGTCCTTGACCCCGGCGAGTCCTGGCTGGTGAAACCGCTCCCGATCGACGACAGCGGACATCTCTGGCGTCCGGGGGTGAAGTTGGGTGTTCGATCCGGTTCGTGGTTCCATCGGACCGAGTGTTTCGGGCCCGTTCTTGGCGTCATGCGGGCAGATGACCTCGACCACGCGCTCGACCTTCAGAACGGCACTCCGTACGGTCTAACTGGCGGACTGCATAGCCTTGACCCCGATGAGATCGGCCGCTGGCTCGACTGTGTCAGCGTCGGCAACGCGTACATCAACCGGCACACCACCGGAGCAATTGTGCGTCGGCAGCCATTCGGTGGCTGGAAACGGTCGTCGGTGGGCCCCACCGTCAAGGCAGGTGGTCCAGACTATCTGCTCCGTCTGATCCACCCGCGGCCAGCTTCGAACGTCCCTGACTTTGACGTCGCGACCGCGTCGTACCGACACTGGTGGAATGAGGTCTACTCCGTGGCGCGCGACCAGACCGGCCTTCGCTCCGAGTCCAACGTTCTGCGTTACCGACCGCTGCGCAAAGTCATCGTGCGCATTTCCTCTAGCATGGGTTGTGCGGAGATCGACCTCCTGCGTGGTGCGGCAGCCATTGTCGGTGTCGCGCTAGATGTGTCGGCACCCACGGGCACGTCTTGGTCCGGAACGATCGTCGAGGACGAGGAAGTGCTCGGCCGCCGAATCGCTGTCCGGCGGAACGGACCGGCTCCGCGTGACCGGTGTGGTCGGAGATGAGCTCCTTCGCGTATGTCACCAACACGATGTGGCCATCGACGACACGCCGGTCACCGGCCATGGTCGGGTGGAGTTGCCCTCCTGGCTGCAGGAGCAGGCAATTTCGCGGACCCTGCATCGCCATGGCCGCATCTCGAACTAGATCCCGGTGCAGTGGAATGCGTTTTAGTGGACCTGTTGGGTCCAAATATTCGATGCGCCGATTGACCCGCGGCTTATCGGGAAAGAGAGGCGTTGCGGTGGCACCTAAGGTAGACGCCTCGACGAGACCTCGATCCTTCCGTCTCACCGATGGTCGTACCCCAAGCACTGGCGCACGCCGGGTGAATCTCGAGGACAGGGCACCGAACGAATAAATGGACCCAATAGGATCGCCTCGAGGACGCGCTGGATGAAACGATAGAGGAAGGAGAACGCCACAGGTAACGAGCCTCATCGAGTTCGAGGTGTCTGCTCAAGCGAGCGGACAAGCAAATGGACCTGTCACCTCGTTCTAGGCGTCAGCCCGCTACTTGAGGACCCACACTTTGACGAGGAGCGGGCGCCACTGTGTCGTGTCCGGAAGCAGCACTGACACCGTCCATATCGCAGTCCGCGAACAGTGTCACACCATGCTCACCCAACCGCTTTGATTCGTACATCGCATTGTCGGCTCGTGCAATGAGGGTGTCGGTATCGAGCGCCTCCATCGTCCACACGACGCCGACACTGGCCCTCAGTTCGACGGTGTCAGAGCCGATCTCAACCGATGTCGTCAGGGCAGATGAAATCCTTCTGGCGATCTCCATTGCTTGAGCCGCGCTCACGACTCTGGGGCAGATCACCAGAAATTCGTCTCCGCCTAGGCGACCAACGAAGTCTCCGTTCCGCAGAGCGGTCCTGATCTGATTCGCCGCGGTCACTATGAGTTGATCCCCCGCACCGTGGCCGAGTAGGTCGTTCACGGCCTTGAGCCCATCAAGGTCGACGAAGATGACGGCGCGTCCCAATCCGTCGTGTCGCGGATTGATCGTTCGCTCGACCAGCTCAATGGTCGCCGTTCTGTTGAAACAGGACGTCAACTCGTCGATAGAGGCTCTGATTCGGAGCTCTTCATGGAGAAGCGCACGATCGGTCACGTCACTGAGGCACCCCACGGCGCCGCTAACGACACCCGTGCCGTCGGTGAGAGGGCGAAGACCAAGCAGGCACACTCGGTCCTGTGTGCTCACTGGAGGGGACTCCCCGGTTGGCACGCAAAGTCGAATCTCGACACCGTCAACCGATCGGCACGCGAACGCTTCGGCCAAAGCGGCATCCAAAGCCGCTCGGTCATCGTCGGACACGGTTGACATTTGAGCTTCGAAGGAATCTCTGGGGGGGACACCCACGATCAGGTGGAAGCTCTTGTTGGTCAACGTGATATGCCCGTCGAGATCGACCTGGAAGATTCCGACGGGCAGCGCATCGGACAACTGGTTGAGGAGTTGTCCACGAGCCAGGAGTTGCTCTTCGAGGCTCGCTTCGTCTGGGCGGACCTCCTTCATCGAGGTGATGACCCTCGGCACGTCGCCATCGTCGAACCGATTTTCCGTTTCGACCCACCTCCAGGAGCCTTTTCTTGTCTTGTACCGTCCGCGCCAAATACCGGTGCAGCCCGGCGTCGTGATCATGTCCATCCATGTGGCTATGGCCCCGGGCTGGTCAGCGGGGTGGACAATGCTGGTCGAGGGCGATCCGATCAGCTCTTCAGGCAGCCAACCGAGTAACTCAAAGATGGCCTCATCTACCGACGTGATCACGCCGACGGCGTCACGTGTCATCTGCACAGCTGGACGCTCCGCACCGATGTCGCCATCGGACGCCTCACGCAATTCAACTCTCTTCGACAAGGACTGGCCCCCTCCTTTGCCAAGCCAAGCGGTGCGGCGGGGCATCTTGAGTGCTCCAGCGCTCAGAGTCCCTGACAGATCATTGATATCTCCAGCGGGCCTGACAAGTGGCATTTTTCACATCGAGATGAAAACTCACCAGAAAGCAACTGTTAGGCAACCGGTTTGCCCCGGTACGAGTGATAACCCCTCCCTCCTCCCTTCCCGCCCCCGCGCCTCGGGTGGGCGCCCGCTGGTCGCCGGCCCTAGTGGCAGCCGCCCGTCGGGGTCGGTCGGTCCGGGGGTGCGCGGCGGTTTGGTGCATTTCCGTGTCCCGCCTTGCCTTCTCACCGTCGTCTGCTCTCCGGATCTACACTGCGAAAGTGACCGGTTTAGGCCGTGGCACGCGTACGGTGCTCTTTACCGATATGGTGGGCTCGACTGCGCTTCGGACAGAGTTGGGCGACATCGCGGCCGATAGCCTGCGCTCCGAACACGAGCAGGTGCTCCGGGCGGCCATCGAGGATCACGGCGGGGTCGTCGTGAAGGTAATGGGTGACGGCTTGATGGCCGTGTTCGACGGGGCATCTGACGCGGTGGAATCGGCGGTCGCACTGCAGCAGGCGGTGTTCCGACAGGCATTGCGGGCCGCTCTCCCAATTCAGATCCGTATCGGGCTCGCAGCCGGGGACGTCACCTGGGATTCAGACGACTACCACGGTACTCCCGTCGTGGAGGCGGCCCGCCTCGAGCCAAAGGCGCTGCCCGGCACGATCCTTGCGTCGGAGCTCGTTCGGATGCTCGCTGGCTCGCGAACGGACATCCAATTCAGTCCCGCCGGACCATTCGAGCTGAAAGGACTTCCTGGGCCAGTCGCTGCTTATGAGGTCGCCTGGTCGGTCCCCTCGGACACCGGTCGGCCGCTGCCCGCTGCGCTGGAGCCGAACCACCAGGTGCCGTTCGTCGGTCGCGGAACAGAGCGCGAGCGGCTCGCGGAGGCGTGGGAATCAGCGCGGAAGGGCGAGTTCCGTGTAGTTCTCATCACGGGAGAACCAGGGATCGGTAAGACTAGGCTTGCCACCGAGACGGCGCTGGCAGCGCACAGCGAAGGTGCGACGGTGCTGTTCGGTCGCTGCGATGACGAGCTGGATGTCCCGTACCAACCGTTTGTGGACGCGCTTCGGCATTTCGTCGACCAATGCCCGCCGGCCTACCTCCGCGACGAGCTCGGCTCAGGCGCCGGTGAGCTCGTGCGGCTTGTGCCCGAGCTCACGCGGCAGTGCCCCGAGTTAGCGCCAGCCCCAGCGACCGACGCCGAGTTTGCCAGATACAGGCTGTTCGAGGCCGTGTGTGGCTGGTTGGTGGCCGCGTCAGGCCCCGAGCCCGTCCTCCTGGTCGTCGATGACATGCAGTGGGCTTCGAAGTCGACGACTCTCCTGGTTCATCACATCATCCGTTCCAGCGCGTCGATGCGACTCTTGCTCATCGCGACCTGGCGGGATACCGACGCTGGGCCGGGTGACCCGCTCCAGATGTTCATTACAGACGCAGCAAAGAGTCGGCGGGTGATCAGGATCGGGCTCGATGGTCTTGACCGCGCCGAAGTCGATGAATTTCTTGTGCACACCGTAGAAGAGATCGCGGAGGCCACCGACGTAGCGACAGAGGCTTCGCAACGGCTAGGGGTAGCGATTTACCGCAAGAGCGAGGGTAACCCGTTCTTTGTCCAAGAGCTCGCACGCGACCTCGTTGATGTCGGAGGGCTTGACCTCGCAACCCTTGATCCAGATGATATAGCTCGACTAGGCGTTCCCGAAACAATCCGCGACGTCGTTCTCAGGCGCGTCGGACGCCTCAACGAACAAGTGAGTCGAGTACTTGCAGCTGCCGCGGTCAGTGGTCGACAGTTTGAGGTCTCGATACTCGAGGAGGTGCTCGACGTTCACGGCGATGAAGTTATTGACACGCTCGACATCGCCAGAGCTGCCCGACTTGTGCACGAACGAGCCGACTCGGTTGGTTGCTTCGAGTTCGAGCATGGGCTCGTCCGCGACGTGCTGTACCGAGAGCTGAGCACGACCAAGCGCGCCCGCCTGCACATTCGTACAGCGGGAGCCCTAGAACGCATCCACGCGGATAATCTCGATTCGTGGGCCGCGGATATCGCATCCCACCTTCTTGCCGCGGGCAACCGGGGGGATGAGTTCCGAGCGGCCGAATACCTGGTTCGTGCGGGCGGTGTCGCCCTGCGCGGATTGTCGTACGAGCAGGCGGTTGCTATTTTCGAGCAGGCGCTGACTGCGATCGAAGCCGCCCCGCCTCCGCATGCGCCTCTGCGGGCCGATATTCTGCTCGCACTAGGGGATGCTCGGTTCCGCACGCTGGACTTTGAAGGATCGAGGAAGGCTTTCCTCGAGGCGGTCGACGAAGCGAGGTCCCAGGGTGACGCTGAGCAGCTGGCCCGAGGCGCACGCGGCCTCGCTCGCGCCGCACAGTTCGGCGCAGCCGACCACCCGCTTGCCGAACTTCTGGACGAGGCACTCGCAGCGCTATCCCGTGAGGACAGCTACCTCCGGGCACAGTTGCTCGCCATCCGCGCCGCACAATCCCTCTTGAACACCTACGAAGGCCGTCGCGACGACCTGGTCGCCGAGGCGGTTGCGATGGCCGAACGACTCGGCGACCGCGCCGAACTGGCGTTTGTCCTCGGGGTCTCAGTGATCGGAACGTTCGCGCCAGACATGCTCGAACTTCGCTTGCGCTACCTCAACATGCAGCTTGTGACAGCGGGCAATGTCGGATATACCGAGGTGTTGTGCGAGGCACACGGTTGGCGGGCCACGGCCATGCTCGAGATGGGTGTACTTGACCACGTCGAAGAGGACGTCGAGGCCATGGCCCGCACGGCAGACGAACTCGGGCAGCCCTGGTACCGGGCAATGGCCCAGCAGCGGCGGGCGATGCTGGCGCAGCTCTCTGGGGATTACGAGACGGCAGAGATGCTGGCCAACGCCTCGCTGTCGGCCGCACCACAGAACCAGATGTCGGTGCTCGCCGGGTTCGCCGGGTTGACGTGGGCTATTCGACGCGACCAAGGTCGCTTGGCCGAGGTTGAGCCCGCGCTGGTCGCGTTCGCGAACTCGACACCGGACGTGCCGGCATGGCAGGCAACGATCGCCGTCACCGCTCTAGAACTCGGCCGACCTGACGACGCCCTGGCGGCGCTCAAAACGCTCGTCCAAGGCGGCCTCCGAGCAGTACCGGTGGACTGGTTGTGGACTGCCACGATGGTTTTGGCCGCGGAGGTTGCCGCGTCTCTCGACGAACGAGACGTGGTAATTGAGTTGATCGACCTGCTTCGGCCGTACGAGCGGCGAGGAGTGCCTGTGGCTGTCGGAGTCGCGTACCTAGGCACGACCTCACGTGCTCTCGGCCTGCTCGCTAATGCACTGGGTAACTACGAGATGGCCATCAGCGATCTGGAGAATGCTATCGAGATCGAAACTCGTCTTGGCGCAGGAGCTTACGAGGCTCGGGCCCGATTGGATCTCGCCCGGACGTATCTCGCTCGCAACGGTTCGGGCGATGCTGAGCAGGCGGTGACGTTACTCCATGATGCAAGGACCCTCGCGGCCCGCCTTGATCTACGAACTGTGGCTTCACAAATCGTGGCAGCATTGGGTGATTGAGCCGCACCCGATCGAGAGCAACGCAGACTAGATTCACTTGAGAGAGGGCGAGTAACGCCGGTGCCGACAAGGGCTGCACGAGTAGGGTGCCATCCCGGAATCGATTGTTGGGTCGCCGGCGATAGTAGATCGCACTACTACAGGGCAGGACGTATTGGACGAGGTGGACAACCGGGTGGACGGGTCCGCTCGGCGGGAGACTGCCGTCGACCAACAAGACTGGAACCCGTAGGGTCCAACAATTCGAGCCATCGACGTCGTCGCGTCTTGGGTGGAGTGCGCCTGTGTGTGCCGAGAACGTCATCCGAGGGCCTCACGCAGCCAGTTCATACTCGTGGATGAGACCACCGAGTCGGTCGGTTCTTCGCAATTGCGTCACGCCGGGAAGCGAGGTAGGTGGCGGCATGGGGGACATGGAGAGCGGAGTGGTCTGGTCAAGCGACCGGTGTGGTCGATGGGTGTTGTAATGATCGACGTACTCGGTGAGAACGGCTTCGAGGTGACCCCGGTGGAAGATCAGAATCCGGTCGAGGCACTCCCGACGGATGGTGCCCACGAAACGCTCGGCGAAGGCATTGGCCCGCGGCGCTCGGACCGGCGTGCGAATGATGCGGATCCGCTCAGACCGGAAGACCTCGTCAAAGCTGGCCGTGAACTTGGCGTCTCGGTCCCGCACGAGGAACCGGACGCGACGAGCCCGCTCGGCGAGCACCATGGCCAGGTTGCGGGCCTGTTGGACCACCCACTCTCCGGCGGGATTGGCGGTGATCCCGCTCACGTAGACCCATCGGGTGTCGAGCTCAATGAAGAAGAGCACGTAGAGGCGACGCAGCAGCACCGTATCGACAGAGAAGAAGTCGCAGGCCAGCATCGATGACGACTGACTCTTCAGGAACTCGGCCCACGTCGGCCCTGTTCGCCCCGAGGAGGGGTCGATGCCATGGCGACGAAGGACGGCCCAGACGCTCGACGGGGCAAGCGGGATGCCCATCGTCGCCAGCTCGCCGTGGATCCTGCGATACCCCCACGCGGGATTCTCTGTCGCCAACCGGAGGATTATCTGAACGGTGCCCGCGGGAACGCTCGGTCGACCTGGACGGCCAGGATAGGTCCATCGCCGCCGGACGAGGTCTCGATGCCAGCGAAGCAGGGTCTGCGGCTGGACAAAGAACCTCCCATGGCGCGGACAACTAAAGAACCGGCTCAGTCCGGCGAGCAGCGCACGGTCCCTGGGCCACAGCGCCGGGCGCGTCACTTGGCGACGGAGCACCGCCACCTCGTGGCGGAGCATGACGACCTCGATCGCCAGTTCTCCGTCGTCACGCCCGAGGAGCCGGAGCAACTGGAGCACTCGGACGAACGCCAGATACAAGAAGGACAGCGCCATGGCCGAGTATCGTCGTGACCTCAATTCCGATGAATCCAGCTGAGCCAGCCCGGATGAGATTCTCGGCCCACAGGGAGCATTTTCATGAACACCCCTTGGTGGAGGCGATGGGACTTGAACCCACGAACCTCTTGACTGCCAGTCAAGCGCTCTACCAACTGAGCTACGCCCCCGTAGCACCTAGTCAGAGACCATTTCTGGATCTGCCCAGGATCCCACTGACGCAGACTCAGTACCGCAACCGGCACCAGCGGGACGAAACACTGTAGCCGTTGGTCGAGGGTCACCAGAAGCTCTAGACGGCCCGCTCAGATTGCCTCGTCGTGCAGCGACGGTCGGCTCGAGACACCGGGGCTTGCGGTTCCGACGCCTGAGTTGCGTACTCAGCAACGGAGCCATCAGCCGCGCGCCACTCTCGGCGTGTCAATCGCCAACGAGCGCGCGTGACGGTCTTCGTTCGTCGCGATCGAGTGGTCACCGGTCACCGTGAGCCTGCTGGAAGCCGAGCATTCGTCGCGCGGAGTACCTCGACGCCAAGGCGTCGACACGACGCCCCGTTCGCCCATCAGGGGAATAGACGGGGCTCTTCGGCGGCCATGTCAGCCCGCTCCGATTCCGCGTGACCGAGATTCACGGCACCGCGGCCGTACCATGCCGCCATGGTGACGAAGCGGAGGTGGTGGGCGCTGGCGCTGGCGGTCGCAGGCGCGACCCTCGTTCCGTTGTCCGGGACGGCATCGGGTGCCGAACGGGGAGCTCTTTACAACTGGGGTGATCCCTTTTCGACCGGCCGGTCGTTCTACCAGTACCAGGGTCCGACCTCGGTGCAGGGGGTCCCCGGGGTGGTCGTGCAGATCTCAGCGTCGAACTCCACCTCGTATGCCCTGACCAAGAACGGCCAAGTGTGGGCGTGGGGAGCGGGGCAGTTCGGTGCCCTCGGCAACGGGACGGCCCCTGCGGTTTCCAAGACTCCGGTCCGGGTGGACTTTCCGAAGGGCGTCACCATCACGTCCTTGCCGACGCCGATGCCCTACGACACCGGGATGGCGATCGACAACCACGGACACGTATGGGGTTGGGGTCCGAACGTGTACCGATCGCTCTGCATCGACAAGGCGAATCTCGAACGCCCCCAGCGACTTCCGTTCACCCACGTGACGCTGGCGAGCGGCGCCGGCGGGCACGCGTTGTACCTGGCCAACGGACGGCTTTACGCCTGCGGCTGGAACGCCAAAGGGGAGCTGGGCGACGGTGGTAGCAAGGGCTCCAGTCGGCCCGTCCGCGTGGTGGGTCTCCCGCACGAAGCTGTGACTTCGCTCGTCTCCTCCTGGGAGAATTCGGGTGCCGTTCTCGCCGACGGTTCCTTCTTCGACTGGGGCTACAACGCGGCCGACCAGTTGGGGAACGGCAGTGCCACCAACAGTGATGTACCCGTGCGCGTCGACCTGCCTTCCAAGGTCCGCGAGGTCTCCATGGGCGGGAGCAGCGCCCTGAATGGTCAGACGATGGTGATTTTGGCGAACGGATCGGTCTGGACCTGGGGGTCGAACCGCTATGGGCAACTGGGGCAGGGACGGGTGTCGCCGAGTTCCGGTCCGACCAAGGTCTCGGTTCCGGACGGCGTCTCGTTCACTTTGGTGGACTCCGGAGGGGCGACAGAATACGGCATCGACACCTCGGGTGCCGTTTGGTCGTGGGGCCAGAACAACGTGGGTGAGCTCGGGACAAACCACTATGGGCCATCGGACGTACCGACCCAGACCGGTCTGCTGCTGAGTTGCGTGTCCTCCACGGCGTGGAACGTCGAGGGCATCCGTAGCTCGGCCTCCGGGCGTGTCGGCTGTCGTCCCCCCTCGACGACCGGAGTCCGGGATCGTCGCTGAGCCGTGCCGAAGCGGTTGGTGTGCTCACGCCCCACCCCAATGCTCAGCCGTCCCGAGGTCGTCGCGTACCCTGGTGTCATGGCACGGGCCTACGACGTGGACGAGGTGGAGCGCAAATGGCAAGGCTATTGGGCGGACGAGGGCACCTACCAGATCGAGAACGATGATCCCAGGGAGAAGTTCTACGCGCTGTGCATGTACCCCTACCCCTCTGGGCCGGCCCACCAGGGTCACGTGCGCAACTACACCTTCGGCGACCTGGCCGTCCGGTACCAGACCATGCAGGGCAAGGGCGTCCTCTCTCCGATCGGATTCGACTCCTTCGGGTTGCCGGCCGAGAACGCCGCCATCAAGACCGGGACCCACCCCCGGGTTTTCACCGAGGACCGGATCGCCGAGCTCAAGTCGTCCCTGATCCGCCTCGGGGCCGTGTACGACTGGCGGCGGGAGGTGCACAGCCACGATCCCGACTACATCGAGTGGACGCAGCTGATCTTCCTGCGCCTCTGGGATGCCGGCCTGGCATACCGCGCCGCGGCTCCGGTGAATTGGTGCCCCGGCTGCCAGACGGTCCTGGCGAACGAGCAGGTCCTTCCCGACGGTACCTGCGAGCGCTCGGGCGATCTCGTGGTCAAGCGCGACCTGGAGCAGTGGTTCTTTCGGATTACGCGCTACGCCGACGAGTTGCTCGAGGCCCTCGACGACCTCGAGTGGCCGGAGCGAGCCAAGGTCATGCAGCGCAACTGGATCGGGCGTTCCGAGGGTGCAGAGTTCGACCTCCCCGTTGAGGGCCGACCTGACTTGGTCGTGCGCGTCTTCACGACGCGTCCCGACACCAGCTTCGGCATGACCTATGCCGTGATCGCGCCCGAGCACCCCCTCGTCGACGAGCTCACCACCGAGGCCCAACGCGTGGCAGTCGAGGCGCTTCGCCGCCGAGCGGCGGAGGAGAGCGAGATCGAGCGCATGGCCGAGGGTGACCCCTCCACCATCGACAAGCGCGGCGCCTTCACCGGAAGCAGCGTGATCAACCCCTTCACCGGCAGCGCGGTCCCGGTCTACGTGGCCGACTACGTCCTCATGGGGTACGGAACCGGGGCGATCATGGCGGTGCCCGCCGAGGACGAGCGCGACTGGACGTTTGCCACCCTGCACCGACTTCCGATCGTGCGCACCGTCCAGCCGCCCGACGACTGGGAGGCGAACGGCGGCCGCGCTTACACGGGTGAAGGCGTCAAGATCAACAGTGGCTTCCTCGACGGCCTCGATATCGCCACGGCCAAGGCTCGCGCCATCGACTGGCTCGAGGAGAAGCGCATCGGCGAGCGCAAGGTCAACTACCGGATCCGTGACTGGTTGGTCTCGCGCCAGCGCTTTTGGGGCTGCCCCATTCCGGCCGTGTACTGCGATGCCCACGGCGTCGTTCCGGTGCCCGAGGCCCAACTTCCGGTCCTGGCGCCCGACGACGTGGAGTTCTTGCCGACGGGGCAGTCACCGCTCGCCTTCCACGAGGGTTTCTTGTACACCACGTGTCCCATCTGCGGTGGGCCAGCTCGACGTGAGACCGACACCATGGACACCTTCGTCGATTCGTCGTGGTACTTCCTGCGCTTCTGCGACCCCTGGAGCACCGACCGCCCGTTCGACCCGGCGCCCGCCCGCCACTTCATGCCGGTCGACCAGTACATCGGCGGCATCGAGCACGCCATCCTCCATCTGCTCTATGCCCGCTTCTTCACCCGTGCCCTGATCGACGTGGGTCTGGCGCCCGGTCTCGAGCGCGAGCCGTTCAAGCATTACCTCGCGCAGGGCATGATCCGCATGGATGGCACCAAGATGTCCAAGTCCAAGGGCAATCTCATCTCGCCCGAGCACTACTACGAGACGGTCGGAGCGGATGGCCTGCGCCTCTTCCACCTCTTTGCGGGCCCACCCTTCGACGACATGGACTGGTCCGAGCAGACCGAGCAGGTGATTGAGGGGTGCGGACGCTTCCTTGACCGCTTGTGGCGCACGTGCACATCGGAACCGTCGCTGCGCACGGGCGAGCAGACCGACGCAGACCGGGCGGTGCGCCAGGCTGTGCACCGGACCATCGCAGATGTCACGCGGGACCTCGAGCGCTGGTCCTACAACACCGCGGTGGCCCATTGCATGGAGCTGCTCAATCTCCTTCAGCGCTACGGGCGCGGGTCCGACGACGCCGACGCCAGCGAGGGCAACGGCAACCGGGGCGACGGTGCCGCCGCCGGCCCACGGCCACAGGACCAGGTCTGGAACGAGGCGCTCGACTCCCTGCTCAGTCTCCTCGCCCCGCTGACGCCGCACGTCACCGCCGAGTTGTGGGAGCGCCGCCATCCGGGTGAGCCGTCGGTCCACCTGCAGCGATGGCCGGTGCCCGACGACGCGCTCGTCCGCCAGGAGACGGTGACGATGATCGTGCAGGTGAACGGCAAGGTGCGCGACCGCGTTGACGTCGACGCCGGCATCTCCGAGTCGGAGGCCCAGGCCGTCGCGCTGGCCTCGGCCAAGGTGACCGAAGCGCTGCAGGGCGCAACACCCAAGCGGGTCGTGTCACGGCCGCCCCGGCTGGTCAACGTCGTGGTCTGACGCTCAGCTTGAGCCGAGGCCGCGGGGCACGTGGCGCTGGCCTCAGGCGTGGAAGCCGGCGAGCACGTCCCTCCATGCCTCGGGGTCGACCTTGTAAGGCGCGTAAAAGCTGAAGCGATCGACCATGCCCTCGAAGCGGTTGCGCACCTCGGTGGCCACCTTGTCCAGCGGGCACACCACGGCGAAGGCGTTGAGCATGTCGTCGTCGATCAGCTCGCCCATCTTGACCCACTCGCCGCGTTTCGACAGCGTGTTGAGCTCGGACTGCAGGTTGCCCCAGCCATGCAGCTCGAGCACCGGGCGGTAGGCCGGCGTCGAGCCGTAGAAGGCGATCTGCTGGCGCACGGCCGCGGCCGCGGCCTCGATGCTCGCGTCGTCCGTGCCGGTCACGACGAAGCCGGGGTACGACACCGTGAGGTCGGCACGCGTCTTGCCCCCCTTGACGGCGCCGCGTTCGAGCGCAGGCAGGCTCACCTCGCGGAGGTACCGCTCGGTGGTAAAGCCGTGAACCAGGAAACCATCTCCGACCTCTCCCGCCACCTCGGTCATGTGCTCGCCGACGCCGGCCAGCAAGATCTTGGGGTTGCCGTAAGGGTTCTTGCCCGGATTGAAGAACGGCGTCATCAGCGTGTGCGTGTAGAACTCGCCCCGGAAGTCAAGTTTCTCGCTCGTCTCCCACGACTTCCAGATGGCCCGGATGGCCTGAATGAGCTCGCGCATGCGCGGCGCGGGGTGGGACCAGGGCATAGAAAACCGCTTCGTGATGTGCGGTTTGATCTGGCTGCCCATTCCAAGCATGAACCGACCCTTGGTCAGCAGCTGGAGGTCGTTGGCCACGACAGCCAGCGTCATCGGGTTGCGAGCGAAGGCCACGGTGATGCCGGTGCCAAACTCGAGCTTCTCGGTGGCGGCGGCCCCGACGGCAATGGGGAGAAACGGGTCGTGGCTGGTCTCGGCCGACCACACGCCGTCGTACCCACTCGCCTCCGCCTTGGCCGCCTGCTCGGCGATGCCCGACGGGTCGAACCCGATACCGCCATCGATCTTCATCTGCGGCTTCCCCTCTGCCCCTGCGCCTTCACGCGAGGCCTCATTGCTCCTCGCCACGCAAGAAGCGCTCGAGCTCCGCGGCGATCTCGTCCCCGGACGGCACGGCGTCGACCCCCATCGCGTTCCCCTCGGAGGCGTCGATGCTTTCCTCGAGCTTGCGCACCATGGCCTGGTGCTCGACATTGTCGGCGATGAGCTGGTCCACCTGCCGCCGGGAGTTGTCACCGGCGCGGCGCAACGCGGACGAGTCCAACGACAACCCCGCCACGGCGGCCAGCCCCTCGATCAACGCCGCGCTGGCCTCGGGGAACGGCATACCCGCCACGTAGTGCGGCACCCGCGCCCACAGGCTGACCACCGGCGTGGCGTTGTCGCCGAAAGCCATCTCGAGGGCGGCCTGGACACCGGCCGGCACCTCCAGTTCGCCCTGGACGATTCCGACCTGCTCGATGAGGTGCGACGAGCCCGCGGGCGCCGTTGCGGCCAGCTTGACCGGGCGCGTATGGGGCGCTGGCGCGGGGAACGCTCCCAGGCCGACGACCAGGCGCACCCGCCAGGAACGAGCCAGGCCCACCACGGCGTCGGTGAAGGCTCGCCAGTGGAAATCGGGTTCTGGACCGACCAGGAAGAGCATGTCGCGCCCCGACTCGTCGGTGCCCTGACGCACGACACAACGGGGCCAGGTCAGCTCGGTGGTCACGCCGTTGACGATGCGGGCCACCGGCCGCCGGGCCCGTTGGTCGAGGAAATGCTCGCCATTGAACGTGACCAGGGGGTCGCTGTGCCCCTGACCGAGCAGCGCCGCGATAGCGGTCGTGGCGCCGAGACCGGCGTCGACCCACCCCTCGAGCGACACCACGAGAACGGGTTCATTCAGGAGGGGCTCGCGGTGGACCTCGAAGATCTCGGTCAACCCGTTGCCGTCCGGGCTCACGACACCGACTCCAGTGACTCCGCCGCCATCTCGAAGAGGCGCCCGATCTGGGCCGGGAAGCCCTCCACGCTGCCCTGGTCTCCCGCGCCTGCCCCCGCGAGGTACCGGGCGTAGACGCCCTGGAGGATGCAGCCCAGTTTCCAGTAGCCGAACGCCGAGTAGTAGCCGACCTCGCTGAGGTCGAGATCGGACACCGAGGCGTAGCGCTCGAGGACCTCCGCCCGTGTCGCGAAGCCCGGCGCCGTGGTCGGCGAGAGCCCGAGCACGGCCGTGGTATCAGTGGGGTCGGCCCAGTAGACCATCAGCACCCCGACGTCGGCGAGGGGATCCCCGAGCGTGCAGATCTCCCAGTCGAGGATGGCTTTGACCGTTCCGTTGTCGGCGAGCACCACGTTGTCCATGCGGTAGTCCCCGTGCACCACCGAGGTCCGCTGTTGGTCGGGGATGCGCCGGGCCAACTCGTCGCTCACGCGCTCGACCACCCTGCCGTGGTCGACCCCTTCCACCTGCATCTGTTCGTACTGACCGCGCCAGCGTTTCAGCTGTCGCTCGATGTAGCCCTCGTGGCGCCCGAGGTCACCGAGTCCGACCGCGTCGGGGTCGATGTCGTGCAGCGCGGCCAGCGTGTCGGCCATGTGGTCCCCGACGGCTCGTCGTGTGGTCACGTCGAACGCGGCCTCGGCCTCGGGCGCGCTGCGCAGGATGTGGCCGTCGACGAACTCCATGACGTAGAAGGGGCGCTCGTTGACTGACTCGTCGGTGCACAGCCCGACGGTGCCCGGTACCGGGGTCCCGGCGGGACCCAGGGAGTGGATGAGCCGGTACTCACGCGACATGTCGTGCGCGGTGGGGAGGACGTGGTGCAGGGGAGGGCGGCGCAGCGCCCAGGCCCGCCCCTCGGCGTCCTCGACGCGGTAGGTGAGGTTGGAGCGGCCGCCGGCGATGAGGCTGAAGGTCAGAGGGGTCTTGATCTCGGGCAGGTGGTCGACCATCCACTCGGTGACCTCGGCCTCGTGAATGCCCTCTGGCGCATGTGACACGGACAACGACGCTAATCGGTGGCACCCGGGCTCTTCAGCCAGCGGACCATCTCGGGCAACTCCCGGCTGCCCGCGGCCGGAACAACCATTAGCGTCGAGGTGATGGACGTCACCGACGAGACATTCCAGGCCGACGTGCTGGCTCGCAGCGCGTCGGTGCCCGTGATCGTCGACCTCTGGGCCCCCTGGTGCGGGCCCTGTACCACTCTCGGCCCGCTGCTCGAGAAGGCGGTGGCCGACACCGGGGGTGCGGTCGAGTTGGTCAAGGTCAACGTGGACGAGAACCCGCGCGTCGCCCAGACCTTCCAGGTCCAGTCGATTCCCGCGGTCTTCGCCATCAGCAATGGGCAGGTAGTGGACCAGTTCATCGGCGCTCTGCCCGAGGCCCAGGTCACCGCGTTCGTGCAGCGGTTGGCCCCCGTGCCCAGTGAGGCCGACACGCTTGCCGCCAAGGGGGACGAGGCCTCCCTCCGCCAGGCGCTCGAGCTCGAGCCCGACCATGCCGGCGCCGTTCTGGCGCTCGCCCGTCTCCTGGTCGACCGGCGCGAGGCGCCGGCCGCCCTGGCGCTCCTGCAGCGCCTCCCCGAGTCCGACGCCAGCCGGGCGCTGGCGGCCGAGGCCCGGCTGCTCGAAGCGGGGGTCGACGTCTCTGACACCGACCGCGAGGAGATGGAGGCCAAGCTCAACGAGTTGCTCGACCGTGTGCGGGACGACGACGCTGCCCGCCAGGAGTTCGTGGACCTCCTCGAGGCGATGGGCGCCGATGACCCACGCACTAACGAGTACCGGCGGGCCCTCGCAGCGCGACTGTTCTGATGGCTGCGCCGGCAACCCGCACGCCGGGCGCCGACGACGAAACGGGCTCGGCCGATTCCGCCACCGCGGCCGCCGGCAGCGTGCTGGTCGGCGCCCCGAGCGCGACCACGCTGGACCTGGGCGGTCGGCGCTACGACCTCGCCCATCGTGCGCTCGTCATGGGGATCCTCAACCGCACCCCGGACTCCTTCTACGACAAGGGGGCCACCTTTGAGCTCGACAAGCTCTACGCCCGAGCGGAGCAGCTGGTGGCCGAGGGGGCCGACATACTCGACGTCGGTGGAGTCAAGGCCGGACCGGGCCCCGAGGTGACGGAGGCTGAGGAGCTCGAACGCGTCGTGCCCGTCGTCGCCGGGTTGGTGGCACGGTTCGGGACACCCGTCTCGGTCGACACGTGGCGCGCCTCGGTGGCACGCGCCTCCTACGCCGTGGGCGCCGTGATGGGAAACGACATCAGCGGCCTGGCCGATCCCGATTACGCCGCCGCGGCGGCCGAGCACGACGCCGCGGTGGTGGTGACCCATATCCGCCTGGCGCCCCGAGTCGCCGACCCTGATCCCCACTACGAAGACGTGGTCCAGGACGTGGCCTGCTTCCTGAGGGACCGCGCCACTTTGGCCCACGACGCGGGCGTCCCCGCCGAGCGCATCGTGCTCGATGCCGGGCTCGATCTCGGCAAGACGGCGGAGCAGTCGCTGGACCTCTTGCGCGCATCGCCGACCCTGGCCGGGCTCGGCTACCCGCTCCTGCTCTCCGCGTCCAACAAGACATTCCTCGGGAAGGTCCTCGATCTGGAGCTCACCGAGCGGCGCCGGGCTTCCATCGGCGCGGCGGCGCTCGGCATCGCCTGGGGGTGTCGCATCGTGCGTGTGCACGACGTGAAGGGCACCTGCCGGGTGCGCGATGCACTTGCCGCGGTCGGCGAGGCACGATGAGCAGCAGAAAGGTGGCGTCGACGTATCTCGTCAGGGGTGACGATGCGTCGTTGGTGGCCCAGGAAGTGCGCGCGCTGCTGGGAGACCTGGTGGGCGAACGCGACCACGCCCTCGTGGTGGAGGAGATCGGCCGGGGTCTGGGGGAGGAGCTCAGCGTCGGCGCCATCGTCGACGCCTGCCTGACTCCACCCTTCCTGGTGGACCGCCGGGTGGTGGTGGTGCGCGAAGCAGGGAGGCTGCTCACGGCGGACGTCCCCCGGTTGGTCGAGGTCGTGCAGGACCCGCTGCCGACGACGGTGCTGGTGCTCGTCGGCGGGGGTGGGACGGTGCCCGCGCCGCTCGTCAAGTCCGTCAAGGCGGCCGGGCAGACCCTCGACGTCGCGACGACCAAAGCGGGGGAGCGCAAGGCGTGGCTGCACGACCATCTCAGGGGAGCACCCGTCAGGCTCGAGCCCGGAGCAGCCGAGCTCTTGGCGGACCACGTCGGCGAGGACCTCGGCCGCGTCGAAGGCCTTCTCGGCGCGCTGAGCGCCGCCTACGGCGAGGGCTCCCGAGTGTCCGCCGAAGATCTCGCGCCGTACCTCGGCGAGGCCGGCAACGTCCCCCGCTACGAGCTCACCGACGCCATCGACACGGGCGAACCCGGACGGGCCCTGGTCGTGCTCCACCGCATGTTCGACGCCGGCGGCCTCGCTCCCGTGCAGGTCCTTGCCACCCTGCACGGCCACTTCGCCAACATGCTGGCGCTCGACGGGGACGACGCGGGTAACGAGCGCGACGCGGCAGCCATACTCGGTGCCGCGCCATTCGTGGCCAAGAAGGCGCTCCAGCAATCGCGACGCCTCGGGAGCGCGAGGATCGCCGAGGCGATCAAGCTCATCGCGGCCGCCGACCTGGACGTGCGCGGCGCAAGCGGCCTCAACGCCGAGATCGTCGTCGAGATCCTGGTGGCCCGGCTGGCCCGTCAGACCCGGCCGGCGCGTTCGGCGCGCCAGCGCGCCGGCGCACGCCGCTAGGTCGGCCGGCCACCGGCACCTCAGGGCAAAGGCGACGAGAACCACCAGCGGTGGTTCTCGGGATCCCGGGCGCCGTACTCACGCAACCCGTAGTCCTGGTCGGTCGGTTCGCTGTCGATGCGGGCGCCGGCCGCCTTGGTGCGGGCGTAATGTGCGTCGACCTCGGGGACGATGACCGTCAGGCCCCCGTGAGCAGCTGCGGCCCCGCGGGGCGAGGCCATCTCGTGCTCGGCCGTCACCGCGTGCAACCAGATGGCGGCGTCGCCGAGGCGCACCTCGGCGTGCACGACGCTTCCGTCGTCGAGTCGGTGGAGGCCCCCTGACGCGAATCCGAACGTACCCACGAGAAAGTCGTGGGCCGCCTCGATGTCTTCGTAGACGAGGACGGGGATGACTGCCGTCGTCGTGATGGTGGTGTCATGGTTTGTAGTCATGGCCTCATTCTGGGCCGCCCGTCGGGGCGGGGTCTTGTACAAACCTGACCTCGGGCACCCGGCTCGCCTCTGCGGCAAAGCTGCCCGGGGTCATGCCGGCCAGGGCGACGAAGTCGCGGGTCAGGTGCGACTGGTCGTAGTAGCCGGCCTCCATCGCCACCCCGGCCAGGGTGCGGTGCGTCGCCGGCCGGCTCAGCAGCGAGGTGGCGTGCTCGAAGCGGAGCAAACGGGCGTAGGCCTTCGGGGAGACGCCCAGTTGGCGCCGGAAGCGTTCGGTCACGCGACGCCGGCTCCATCCCGTCTCGTCCATGAGCGGCTCCACGCGGGCCTGGCCGTCGGACGCGGCCAGCTCCCCGCAGAGCCACGCCACCTCGGGCGAGAGCGCCGGGGCGTCGCCGCCCAGCGCCTCGTCGAGCAACCGTAGCCGCTGCTGCCACGTCGGCGTCTCCGCCAACCGTTCGACGAGGCGTTCTCCGCGCGCGCCCAGGACCTCGTCGAGCGGCACCACGGCGTCGTTGAGCTCCGCCACGGCGCCGAAGAGCGCCAGTGCGCCGGCGGGGGTCAGTTCCACCTGCACGCCTTGTTGGTGACCGGCCACCCCCGTCAGGCTCGAGCGCGACTGATTGCCGACGACGAACGCGCCCAGGGTCCGCCGCGGGCTTCCCACTTCACCCTCGAAGACCTCCATGTCGTCGCCGAAACCGAGGATCAGAGCAACGCCCTGGCGCGCCACCTCGCGGCGCAGGAAGGCGGACTCGGACCACTCCTCGTAACCCACATAGTGGCTCACGACCGCCGCACTCGACGCGCCCGCGGCGCGTTGCGCCGTCTCGTGCACGCCCCGTTCGGATAGCCGGCGGGTCAGGACGAGTCCGTCCCCCATGGCCCCAGCATCGCAGGCGACCAGTGCGAGGCGAACACCCCGGTGCTGGACTGGGCCGATGCTCGAGACACCCGAAGAACTCCGGCGCCTCCAGTCCCTGCTCGACGCATCCGTGGCGTCGGCGGGGCCGCACCTGCGGGCCATCATCAGCGAGGAGCGTCGGCTCAGCGCGCGCCAGCTGGTCGACCGGCTGCAGGGCATGCGGCTCCTCGTGCTGGCCACCGTCACCGCGGACGGGCGGCCACTGGCCGGCCCGGTCGACGGTTACTTCCTCCACGGCACGTTCTGGTTCAGCTCCGGCCGTGACTCGGTACGGATGCGCCACCTGGCCGTCCGGCCGGCCGTCAGCGCGACCCATCTGCCCGGCGAGAACCTCGCCGTCACGGTGCACGGGCGGGCCGAGCTCTTGGCCCTCGACGATCCGTCGTCCGGCGAGCTCCGTCAGGCCATGCTCGACGAGTACTTGCCCAAGCAGGGGCCGTCTTTCGAAGTCTGGCTCGACCACGCGGACGCCGTGGGGGCGCGGATCGCGCCGGCGAAGATGTTCACCTTCCACCTCGGGGAGTGAGTCCACCATTAGGGCAGGCCCGAACAGTCGCCGGGCGGAAGGACCTCTACTCGGCTGAGGCCTCGATGGCGGCGATGCGTCGTACCAGGCGCGACTTGTGGTTCGCCGCCGTGTTCTTGTGGATCACGCCCTGGGCGGCCGCCTTGTCGATGCGCTTAACCGCCAGGCGCAGCAGCTCGGCGCTGTCCTCGAGGCCATTTTCGGCGGCCATCACGGCGGTCTTGGAGCGCGTGCGCACCTCGGCCCGGACGGACTTGTTGCGCAGCCGGCGCTTCTCGTTCTGCCGGTTCCGCTTGATCTGGCTCTTGATGTTGGCCACGTGACGATTCCTCAGTGCTCTCGAAGAGGGGCGGCGGCCGGGCGGAGCCCACCGACGCGGCGCATCACTCTAGCAGGTGGCAGGCCCGTTTCGGCCGGCGCCTGATGGCCGGGTGTGTCGCCAAGTTCCCTGGCCAGGCGACCAGGCCTCAGGGCGGGGCCGGTACGATCGACGGACCGTGCCACCCGCCGTAACCGACCGTGGACCCATTGCCGTCGAGCGCATCCGCAACTTCTCGATCATCAGCCACGTTGACCACGGCAAGTCGACCCTCTCGGACCGCATCCTCGAGATCACGGGCGCCGTCGACCCCCGCTTCATGCGCGAGCAGTACCTCGATTCCATGGACATCGAGCGGGAACGCGGGATCACCATCAAGGCGCAGAACGTCCGCGTCGAGCACGCCGGGCACATCCTCCACCTCATCGACACGCCGGGCCACGTCGACTTCGGCTACGAGGTCTCCCGCTCGCTGGCGGCCTGTGAGGGCGCCGTGCTCCTGGTGGACGCGTCGCAAGGGATCCAGGCGCAGACACTGGCCAACTCCTACCAGGCCATCGAGCACGATCTCGAGATCGTGCCGGTCCTCAACAAGATCGACCTCCCGGCCGCCGACCCTGTGCGTTGCGCACTCGAGATCGAACACGTGCTCGGGCTACCCGCCGAGGACATCTTGCACATCAGCGCCAAGACGGGGGAGGGGGTGCGCGAGTTGCTCGACGCCATCATCGCCCGCATCCCGCCGCCCCGCGGTGAGGCCACCGCACCCCTGCGGGCGCTGATCTTCGACTCCTCCTACGACCAATACCGCGGGGTGGTGAGCTCTATCCGGATCGTGGACGGCACGCTGCACACCGGGGCGCGCCTGCGCTTCATGCAGGCCAACGCGGTGCACGACATCGAAGAGGTCGGCGTGCGCACGCCCGACGCCCTCCCCGTGCGCCAGCTCGGGCCCGGCGAAGTGGGGTACCTCATTGCCGGCATCAAGGACGTCGGGGAGGCCCGCTCCGGCGAGACCGTCACCACGGCCCAACACGGCGCCTCCGAGGCGCTGGCGGGCTACCGCGACCCCAAGCCCATGGTCTTCTGCGGCCTCTACCCCATCGACGGGGACGAGCTGCCCGACCTGCGTGACGCGCTCGAGAAGCTCAAGCTCAACGACGCCAGCTTCACCTTCGAGCCCGAGTCCTCCCACGCCTTGGGCATCGGCTTCCGTTGCGGTTTCCTCGGTCTCCTGCACATGGAGATCGTGCGCGAGCGTCTTGAGCGCGAGTTCGACCTGTCGCTGATCGCCACCGCGCCGAGCGTGGCCTACCGGGCCTTCCTCACGGACGGGACGGAGCTCGACGTCGACAACCCCACCGAGCTCCCCGACGCCAGCCGCGTCGACCACATCGACGAGCCCATGCTGTCGGCCACCATCATCACGCCGACCGAGTACACCGGGACCGTCATGGAGCTGTGTCAGAGCCGGCGCGCCGACATGATGCGCATGGAGTACCTCTCCCCCGAGCGCGTCGAGCTCGTCTATTCGGTGCCATTGGGAGAGGTGGTAGTCGATTTCTTCGACCAGTTGAAGAGCCGCACCAAGGGGTATGCCAGCCTTGACTACGAGCCCGACGGGTACGCCACGGCCAACCTGGTGCGAGTCGACATTCTCATCAATCACGCGCCGGTGGACGCCTTCTCGTCCATCGTGCACCGGGGCACCGCCGACGTCTACGGGCGCAAGATGGCCGAGAAGCTGCGCGAGCTGATCCCACGCCAGCTCTTCGACGTCCCGATCCAGGCCGCCATCGGCGGGCGGATCGTCGCCCGCGAGACCGTCAAGGCGAAGCGCAAGGACGTCCTCGCCAAGTGCTACGGCGGCGACATCACCCGCAAGCGCAAGTTGCTCGAGCGACAAAAGGAAGGCAAGAAGCGTATGAAGACCATCGGGCGGGTCGAGGTGCCCCAGGAGGCGTTCATCTCCGCGTTGCGTCTGGGCGACGACTGAGCCCTCGGCTCCCGGGGGCTTGGCGGTCCTCAGCCGAGCGGCCCGTCGAAGTCGAGATCGACGTAGTGGAACAGCAGCGAGGTGCTGAACCACTTCCTCCGCATGGCGGGCCGGCCGTGTGGGATCTCGCGCCCGGTGAACAACACGCCGTCACCGAGGGCCTGGTACACCGCCAAGCGGCCCGAGGGCGGGACGAGGACGAGGGGCCATTTGGACGTCGTCAACGGCTCCGGCCACATGTCGACGAGCACCGAGAGCGTGAACTGGCACTGGAGCCGGTCGACGTGCAGTGGGAGTCCCGGCCCCTGGACGTAGCAGGCCGAGAAGCAGAACGAGGGTTTGACCGGATGGCCTACGACCTGGGACACGGCCTCGACCAGCTGGTGCTGGAAGAAACGGGCGACCGGCTCGTTGTAGGCGACGTAGCGGCCGTCAGTTTGTTTGTCCCCGAGGTGCACGCCGTTGCGGCCGGAGCAGCGGACGAGGGTCCGGTAGTAGCGGCGAATTCGTCCCAGGTGGAACGGCTCGATCACCGAGGGGATCGGTGCGATGCCGCGCTGCTCGAACTCCTCACGGGCTCGTTCCGCCGCCCGCTCCCAGCAGCCTCGCTCCTCGTCGTCCCGGCCGGGCAAGGTGAGCACGCCCGGAGTCACCAGTTGCCAGCGGCGCAGCTGGCTCAGGGGGTGAGGTGGGGGCTGTCCCGCCGCCGCCTGCTCGACCGCGAGCACACCCTCCCGGTCGAGCAGGTACGGCAGGCAGGCTCCGTGTCCGGGGTGCCGCACCCAAGCCGTCCACGCGTCGTGATAGACGGGAGCCGTCGGGGAGACACCCGGGGGCAGCCCGTGCGCTCCCTCCAGGGTGCAGGAGTCAGACGCATTCGGTTCCCCGTGCAGTGCCCCGCGCATCCGGTCACGTGCAGAGACGGGAACGAGATGGTCCGGCGCCTCGTAGAGGGGGAGCGCGTAGGTCGGTCCGTCGACCCGCCAGTAATCGGATGGCCACGGGCCGGGGGCACATACCGACTCGGTCACGGTCGCCGCGCTCACCAGCACACCCAGCCGTTGACGGTGAACCGGCCGTCCGCGAAGCGTCCCGACGGGACCCGCACCTCGGTCACCTCGTGTCTGAAACGGGAGGCGAACACCACGAGGCGGTTCGCCTCCGGCCCGACCTCGACCCACCGGTCCTCTCCCACCCGCTCACCTAGCCCCTCGCGGATGCGCAGGAGCCCGCCCACGAAGGCGGCCGGCTCGCCATGGCAGAAGTACACGTAGGAGAGCTGCCGGTCAGGATGGACCCCGTCCGACGCGTCGGCGTGAGCGCTGAAGTGTCCGCCGTCCTCGTGCACGGTGAGTTGGACGTCGATCGCCGTGGGAACGACGACATCGTGGTCCATTCGGAGCAGCACGTCGGGCAGGACGCGGTGGATCTGCGAGCGGAAGAGGGCAACCAGCTGGCGAGGAGGATCCCACAGCACTCGCGACCGGCGCGCCGTCACGTCGACACGTGGGGTGGATTCCCCACCGGTCACCACCGGACTCTCATGCATCCGCTCTTCTGTCCCGAGCGCACAGGTGCGCACCCAGTCCAAGACCGGCGGTGCCAGCAGCTCCTCGAGGATGAGCACCGAGAGCGCACCGGCGTCCGGCGAAGGCGCACCGGACAGCTCGAGGATCCCGGCCGACGCGGCGCCGCCGCCCGTCATCGTGCGAGGAGCCGTTTCACACAAAGCGTCCAGTACGGGTTATAGGTGTGGAAGATGGTCGACTGGCGCCACCGCAGCGGATCCTCCTCGCCGGGCTCCCTGGTGAGAAGGTGGCAATCGGAGTCCGTGAACAGGCCGACGGACCAGGGCCCCTCCCAGGCCAGTTCGGAGAATGCCCACTCTTCCCGGCTCCAGGCCGTCGGCGACACGCTGCGCAACCAAGCTGCCAGGTTGTCGCGGTCGGGTCGCTCCATCAGAGAGGACATCCGAGACGCCGATTCGCCTGACCAGGTGGCGGCAAACTCGGCGCTCATCAGGACGGCCCCGCTGTTCATCGGGCAGATGATGTCGGGGGCCATGCTGGTGCTGTACCCGCCGCGCCAGGCCCATTCGCTCGGCCGCGCCGCGACGTCACACCGCTCGAACCGGTCCACCAGCGCGCGCAGGTCCCCGAAGACGAGCGTGTCCGCGTCGAGGTAGAGCAGCCTTTCGTCGCGGACTGAGCCGACGTGGGCCCGGTTGTCGAGGAAATAGCCCGACGTGCGGTGCAACGGCTCCACGAACCGCACCTCGTCCGCGACGACCTGCAGGTGGTCGAGCAGTTCGGCGGCGTCGTGATCGAGCTCGTGGTCGTCATCCGCCACGAGCACGACGACGGGGACGCCTGGGTTCCGGTGGCGCAATGAGCGGATGCTCCACACCGCCATGCGCACATACCGGCGCGACAGGTCGACCATGTAGACACAGGTGAGGCCCTCGGTCCCGGCAGCGCCCATCAACGCGACCACTCGGCGGCCTGCAGTCCCGTGAGGAGGGCCAGCAGGGTGTGGCTGGTGTAGTCGACCCTGAGGGCCGAACTGAGCGGCGTCGACCGGATCCCGCCCAGGACGATGGTCGGCTCGGGTGTCCAGAAGGTGTCCATGCGACGGAAGATCAGCTGGTCGCAAAACGCCATCGCCGCATCCCACGAGTCCCCGAAGCGCTTCGCCCTCTTCTCGTCGCCCACGGCCAGGGCCGACAGCCATCCGCTCGCGACGCCCTCCGCGGCGAATGCGGTGTGAAAGCTCGGACCGGAGGTGCCCATGTCGGTGAGGAAACTCCCGTCGACGCTCAGCTGTCCCTCCGTCATGAGGTCGCTCAACTCCATGGCGGTGGCGTGGTCTGCCTCGTCGCCGGTGATCTGGCCGACCAGGTTCCAGACCTGCGCCTGCCACGACAGGAGGCCCCACGGGCGCACCAGTCGAGCCCGGCGCATGTACCAGGCCCGGATGCCGGGCCAGTCCAGGTCGAGGTCGTCGCCCACGGCTCGCCAATAGGTGGCCAAGCTGAAGAGAGCCAGGCCCGGGAAGAGGTCGGCGTCGGCGCGCGAGCGGGTGACGTCTGGAGGCCGCACGCTGCCGTCGGGCTGGACCATGAACCGCAATCGGTCGACCAATGCCCGAACCGCGGACGTGTCCAGGGCGGGGTGCCCCGAACTAGCCACCGCAGTGACGAGGCACGCCTCCGCGGCCGCCCCGCACCCGTGGTCGCGCAGGACGAGTAGCGCCGCCGGGTCGGTGGCCAGCCCACGCAGGGCATGGTCGATGCCACGGCGCGCCGCAGCACACCATTCCTCACGGCCCGCCCTGCGACCGGCCAGGTCCAGGACACGCAGCGCGTGCAGACAGCGGGCGGCCGTGCCCGTTCGCACGTACCTCCCCTCGTGCGCCCGCACCCCGTAGGCCGGCCAACCGTCGAGGTCCTGGCGTCGCACCACGTGCTCTGCCATCAGTGCGACGTCGGCCGGACCCAGCGCCTGCCCGGGTGCATGGCGACAGTTTCCGCCGGCCTGTTCGAACGTGCCTTGCGGCGTCCGGACCCAGGCCGCGGTCTTGTAGGTCGTCCAGGTGAACGGAGGCTCCGTCAGCTCTGCCTTCTTGAGAAGGGCCTTCGCCGTCGCCTCCTTCGTCCAGTCGTGGTGCACCACGACTGAGTCGAGGTAGAGGGCCGACCTCTCCTGCTGCTCGACCATGAGCGAGTCGTGACCGCGGCGGAATCGCTTGGCGATCGACTCCACGTTTGCCACACCCACGCGTTCGGGGCTGTGGAGGAGGCTGACGCTCCACGCCGTGGTCTCGCCTCGGGCGGCGCTGGAACCGAAGCGGGTGTCTCGCAGCGCGCCGTGGGCGGCACGCACGAGCGCCTCGTCCAACGCGTCGGCGCGCCCCACGCCGCAGCCTTTGACGCCCCGGCCGTACAGCGTTACGACCACGGCGTGGATCGGCTGCGAGAAGAGGTCCTGTTGGAGGGCTGACTTCGGGCGCGCCGGTTCGCCGCGCTCTAGGCACTCGACCACCTCCTGGACGCGGTCGAGGATCGTCTCGCCCGCGCCGGGCACGTCGAGCCACGCGTCGGTGATGTGAGCGTCCTCGCCGTAAGGCAGCCAGGTTTCATTCGGCTCGACGTGCTTGACCAGCTCGTGGCGGAAGATCTCGTGGTCCTCGAGGTCCATGATCTTTGCGTTGGTCGACCGCGCGTGTCGGTATTGCTCGTACGTGCTCGTGAAGAACTGCGTGTTGGGGAGCGCCCCACCCATCTTGTGGGGGGTTACCCGGCTGCGGACCACGATTCCGTAGCGGGAGAAGTCCAACTCGCTGCGCGTGATCCGCTCGAGCGGCCCGAAGAAGGTGACGCAGAACTTCAGGTCCTCCAGCTCCGACCTCGTCGGCAGACGCGAGAGGGACTGGAGGGTCTGTACCGTGGCGTTCACGACGTCACGACAGGGGTCCGCGTCGCGAGGGTCGAAGTGCCAGAAGCCCCTGCGCCCCAGTCGATAGTCGTCGGAGCGCCGGCGCAGGCTGACGAAGGCCCCGCCGGGGTCGCTCTCGGGGACATCGAACCCGGTGGGAGGCCGCAAGGCCTCACGAGTATCGAGGTAGTGCTCGGCAATCCGGCGGGCGGCGACCGCCGGGGGTAGCCCGTTCTCGAGCTGCGAACGCGACCAGACCCGCGGCATCGCCATCACGAATCCCGGGAGCGGCCGTTCGCGCATGCCGATGTCGTCCCAGATGTCGAACGTCGTCTCGACGCGGTATCCCCGGCCCTCGGCGTGCTGTCGGCCGCCGCGGCCGGGAAAGTCGACGAGGCATGCCGTGCCCTCCACCTCGTAGCCCTCGTCCTCGAGAGCAAGGCATGCTTGGTGGAACGACGTGCCCGAGCTGATGGAGTCGTCGACGACCACCACCTTGCGCGTCCGGTCGCCGGCGCCGTCGATTCGGCGCATGGCGCCATACTTCTTGCTCTCGGGGCGAACGATCAGGCCCGAGTACCGGCCGCCGCCGGCTTTCACCATGCCCGTAACGAGGGGGACCGCGCCGAACCCGTTGGCGGCGAGCTGCGTGGCCTCGAAAGGCTCGACGAGTCGGAGCATCTGCTCGACGAGCATGTCCAGTCCCGACCTTGTCATCGAGATGGGCCACAAATAGAGCATCCAGCGGCCACGCTGGCCACCGCGACCGAGGATCACCTGGGAGTCGCTGGCCCGGAGGATGCCCTGGCTCTTGATTAGGGACAGGAGGGCGGCCCGACCGTCATTCGTCACCGGTGATCTCTTCGGTCCGGTCGCTGATGGGCTCCGCGACGATGACGACGTCGTCGATGATCTGCTCCCGGCCGCCGGATTCGTTCGGCGGCGGCCCGGTCTCGCCGACGACGTCCGAGTCACCGACGACGTCAGAGTCGCCGACGACGTCAGAGTCGCCGACCACATCAGAGTCACCGACCACATCAGAGTCACCGACCACATCAGAGTCACCGACCACGTCAGAGTCGCCGACGTCGCTGTCACCGATGTCCGAATCACCGATGTCCGAATCGCCGATGTCCGAATCACCGATGTCGGAATCACCGATGTCGGAATCACCGATGTCGGTGTCGCCGATGTCCAACTCGATGTCCAGCTCGGTCTCCAGCTCGATCTCCAGCTCGATCTCGGGCGCGATCGGCTGCGGCCCTGTCGGCGGGTAGACCCCCGGCTCGATCGGCGTGATCGACGGCGGGTAGACCCCCGGCTCGATGGGCGAAATGTTCGGCGGGTAGACGCCCGGATCGATCGGCTCGGGTGGTCGTTCCTCCTCGGCGCGGGTGTCCGGACCAGCCCGGCCGACGAAGCCGTTCTCGGTGAGTGACGCCCTGGCCGCTGCGACCTCGTCTTCGAGGTCCGATACCGTGGCATTCCGCGGTGCGGGTTGGTCTGCCATGGCCCCCTCCTTCCCACGTGCTGCTGGTGTCGCTGTGGGATCCCCTCGATGCGCACGCCTCCGACGATGCGCGGTTGCCACCGTCTCGTCGATCCGTGTGGCGACCGTGTAACAAAGACCCAGTCGGTGCAACCAGGCCCGTGCAAAGCGACGAGAACCCCTCTCCAATGCACTGTAAGACGGCGCTTGTCCCACGTCAATGGCCGTGTCACCCCGGGGCCTGCGGCCGAGGCCGGCTGGCCGGCAGGAGACGGGCGCGGCAGCCCGGGACCGCGGGCGCACCTCGGTGCTCGGGAGCGGGCCCCTGGCACTCGGTAGACTTGACTGCTAGGTGCGTCATGACGACCAACGCTGATCAGATACCGAGTGCCGAGGACGCGGCGGAGTGCGCCCTGAACGAGCGCCGCGCCGCCATTCTCGAAGCGGTCGTCAACGAGTACATCGGGACGGCCGAGCCGGTCGGGTCCGCCCACGTGGCCAGCGCACCGGGGGTGCAGGTGTCCTCTGCCACCGTGCGCTCGGAGATGGTGGCCCTGGAGCGGGAGGGCTATCTCGTGCAGCCCCACACGAGCGCCGGCCGCATCCCGACCGACAAGGGCTACCGCTTCTTCGTGGACCACCTCACCGCTCCCGGCGTGCTGGGTCCTGTCCAGCGCCGCCAGGTGACGCAGTTCTTCGAGCAGGTGCAGGGCGAGATGGAGACCGTGCTCGAGCGCGCCTCGGGCCTGCTCTCCGAGCTCACTTCCTACGCCGCCGTCGTCGTCGGTCCCTCCCACGACGCCGCCACCATCCGCTCGGTCCAGCTGGTCGGCCTCACGCCGCTGCATGCGCTGCTCGTCGTGGTGCTCTCCGACGGCGCCGTGGAGAAGCGGACCATCGACCTCGACGCCGAAGCCTCCGGCGAGATGCTGGACCGCGTCGGGTCCCTGCTTGCGTCCCACCTGGTCGGGCAGACGCTGTCGGGTCCGTGGACCCTGCCGGCGGGCGGGCCCAAGAAGCTCGACCGCCTGCTCGCGGCCGCCCACGACGCGTTCGACGCCATGGGCGGCGCCGTGGAGACGGACCAGGTCTTCGTCGGGGGTCCCGCTCGCCTCGCCGAGTCCTTCGACGCCGTCGAGACGGTGCGCTCGGTCCTGGCCATCCTCGAACAGCAGCTGGTCGTCGTGACACTCCTGCGCAACGTCCTCGATCGCGGCCTCTCGGTGGCCATCGGCACCGAGCACGGCTACGAGCCGTTGTCGTCGTGCGCGGTCGTGGTCGCGCCGGTTTCGGTGGACGGCCAGGATCTCGGCGCGGTGGGACTACTCGGCCCGACCCGGATGGACTACCCGCACGCGATGGCGGCGGCCCACGTGGTTGGCGAGCGGCTCGGGGAGCGCATCAGCGGAGGCCACGATGGCCGTCACTGACGGGCTGGGTGACCTCTACGCACTCCTCGGGGTCAGTCCCGATGCCAGCGAGGAGGAGATCAAGCGGGCCTACCGGGCCCGGGCTCGAGAGCTGCATCCCGACACCAACCAGGGCGACCCGACCTCCGAGGCGCGCTTCAAAGAGGTCACCGTCGCCTACGAGGTCTTGCGCGACCCTGAGCGACGGGCTCGCTACGACCGCTTCGGCCCCGAGGGCGTCTTCGGCTCGCAGGCGCCCGGCGCCGGCTTCGGGTTCGAAGGCGGCCTGGGCGACATCTTCGAGGCCTTCTTCGGGCAGATGGGCGGGGGCGGGGGTGTCCGCCGCCGGGGTCCCCAGGCGGGCGCCGACGCGGAAGTCCGCCTCGCGCTGGACTTCTCGGAGGCCGTCTTCGGCAGCCGCAAGGAGATCACGGTCCGCCTGCCGGCCACCTGCGCCACCTGCGCGGGGCTCGGTACGGCACCGGGGACCGAGCCAGTCACCTGTCTCGACTGCCAGGGAACCGGCGAGCTGCGCCGGGTGCGCCAGTCGTTGCTCGGGCAGGTGGTGACGAGCGTCGCCTGCTCGCGCTGCGGCGGCACGGGCGAGATGATCCCCAACCCCTGCGCGGACTGCCGTGGCGAGGGTCGCCGCCTGCAGGAGAGCACGTTCACCGTGGAGGTGCCCGCCGGCGTCGAGGAGGGGTCGACGCTGCGACTCGCCGATCGTGGCGCGGCCGGCCAGCGCGGTGGCCCGAGTGGATCGCTCTTCGTCCATCTCGCCGTCGCCGGCGATCCCCGCTTCCAGCGCCAGGGCGACCACCTCAACACCACGCTGACCGTCAGCGCGACGCAGGCCGCCTTGGGCACCCAGACGCAGATCGAGACTCTCGACGGGCCGCACGCGCTGACGATCGGTCCGGGTACCCAACACGGGCACGTCGAGCGGATCCGCGGGCTCGGTGTGCCGCACCTGCGCGGCCGTGGACGGGGCGACCTGTTCGTGCACGTGCTGGTGGCGACGCCCACCGACCTCAGCCCCGAGCAGGACGAGCTCCTGCGGCAGTTCGCCTCCTTACGGGGCGAGGAGGTCTCCCCCCCGGGCGCCGGGGGCGGCGAGGGCATGTTCTCTCGCCTGCGCTCCGCCTTTGGCTAGCGGTTTCCCCGACTACGCCGCCATCACCGTGCGGGCGGCGGCCGCGGCCCAGGTCTTCGTCGACGACCCCGGCCATCCCGTCCTCTCCGACGAGGACGCGCACCACCTGGGACGGGTGCTCCGCCTCGGGGAGGGCGAGGAGGTGATCGCGGCCGACGGACGGGGTCACTGGACACGCACCGCGTGGCGCGGCCAGACCCGGCTCGAGCCGGTCACGACCCGAGACGACGCGGGCGCCGGCACGGTCCGGTTCGAGGCCCGCGCCGAGCCGCCCCTCACGGTGGCCTTTGCGCCGGTCAAGGGCGAGCGCCCCGAATGGGTCGTCCAGAAGCTGACCGAGCTGGGCATCGACCGTATCGTGCCGCTGCTCAGTGAGCGCAGTGTCGTCCGCTGGAGCGGCGCGCGCGGACAGGCGAGCGTCGAGCGACTGCGCCGGGTGGCACGCGAGGCGGCCGCGCAGTGCCGGCGGGTCTGGCTGCCCGAGGTGCCCGACACCGTCCCCTTCAGCGACCTCCCGGCCTTGGGTGCCCCGGGCGAGGTGGTGCTGGCCCAGCTCAGTGGCGACCGTCCCACCGTGTCCCAGCGGGTGGTCGCGGTGGGGCCCGAGGGTGGCTGGAGCACCGGTGAGCTCTCGTCGGGCCTGCCCACGGTGGGATTCGGGCTCAGTGTTCTGCGGGCCGAGACCGCCGCCGTCACCGCCGGCGCCCTGTTGGTCTCCCTGCGGACCGGGACCGTGGCCGCCGCAAACGGGGAACCGGCGTGACCGCCCCCCATCGTCACGGGAACGACTCGGGGACCAGTAAGTTCGTGCCGGTGACGAGGTTGCAGCAGGAGGTGGCCGACGCCGGAGCATGACGGACTGCCTCTTTTGCAAGATCGTGTCCGGCGAGGTGCCCTCCGAGACCGTGCACGAAACCCCCACGACGGTCGCCTTCAAGGACATCAACCCGGCGGCGCCGCTGCACGTGCTCGTCGTGCCACGTCGTCACATCGTCGACGCTTCTACCGTGACGTCCGAGGACGGCCCTGTCCTGTCCGACATGCTCATGGCTGCCCGGTCCGTGGCCGACGCCGCCGGGCTGGCCGTGCCCGAGCGGGGTTACCGGTTGATCTTCAACGTGGGACCGGACGCCATGAACTCCGTCCCGCACCTGCACCTCCACGTCCTCGGGGGCCAACCGCTGAAGGGACACTTCGCCGTCACATGACCGGTTCATGACCACGACCCTCCGCGCCGAGGTCTTCGTCCCCGGCAACCACCTGATGGCCGAACTGCTCGGGACCCGGGACGAGCACCTCCGTCAGATCGAGGAGGCCTTCCCCGACGAGCAGGTCGTGGTGCAGGGCAACCGCATCTCGGTCGAGGGTCCCGACGCCGAGGTGGTGGTCCGGCTCTTCGACGAGCTCATCGTCATGGTGCAGTCCGGTCGGACGCTGGACTCGTCCACGCTGTCGCGCACCATCGACATGGTGCGCGAGGACATCCGTCCCAGCGAGGTGCTGCGCTCCGAGGTGGTCCGAGCCGCCGGCGGCAAGACGGTGCGTCCCAACACGGCTGGCCAGAAGCGCTACGTCGACGCCATCTCGCAGAACATCATTACGTTCGGCATCGGCCCGGCCGGAACGGGCAAGTCGTACCTGGCCGTGGCCCAGGCGGTGCATGCGCTGCAGTCCCGGCAAGTCGCGCGCATCATCTTGACCCGCCCCGCCGTCGAGGCGGGCGAGCGCCTCGGCTTCCTGCCCGGCGACCTGATGGCCAAGGTCGATCCGTACCTGCGCCCGCTCTACGACGCCCTCTACGACTTGCTCGAACCCGAAGGGGCGCAGCGCCTGCTCGACCGCGGCACGATCGAGGTGGCGCCCCTTGCCTTCATGCGAGGGAGGACGCTCAACAGTTCCTTCATCATCCTCGATGAGGCACAGAACACGACGCCGGAACAGATGAAGATGTTCCTGACCCGCATCGGGTTCGGCTCCAAGTGCGTGGTGACCGGGGACGTGACGCAGATCGACGTCCCGGGAGGTCGTTCGGGACTCGTCGGGCTCGAGCCGGTGCTCGGCGGGATCGACGACATCGCCTTCGTCCATCTGAGCCGCCGGGACGTCGTGCGTCACAAGATCGTGGCCGACATCGTCGACGCCTACGAACTGGCAGAAGGGCGGCCGGGTCCCGCGCAGTGACCATCGACGTCTTCGCCGCCGATGAGCAGGGGGCTCATCCGATCGACGTTGCCCGCTGGGCCGACCTCGCACGCCAGGTCCTGGCGGCGCGAGGCGTGAAGGGTGAGACCGAAGTCTCGCTGCTCTTCGTCGACGAGGAAGCTATGGCCGCGCTCAACGAGCAGTTCCTGGGCAAGAGCGGGCCGACCGACGTGTTGTCGTTCCCGATCGAGGACGAGCCCGGACCCACCGGCCGCACGCCCGATTTCGGCGGCAGCGGACCGGGGACCTCGGCCGAGGACGGGGCGCTCACGTTGCTGGGCGACGTGGTGATCTGCCCCGAGATGGCTTCTCGCAACGCGGCGACGCACGAGGTGTCCTTCGAGGACGAGGTGGCGCTGCTGGTCGTCCACGGTCTGTTGCACCTGCTCGGCCTGGACCACGAGGACGACGCGGAGGCAGAACGGATGGAGGCACTCGAGCAGCAGCTCTTGAAACGCTTCTACCGGGTGAGCCACGAGGCGTGAGCGCGTTGACCCTCCTCGCGGCGTCGGGATTCCATGCCCAGGACGCGATCCTCATCGTGGTGATCGTCGTGCTGCTGGCTGGGTCGGGGGTGCTGGCCATGGCCGAGACCAGCCTGGTGCGGATGAACCGGATCAAGGCCAAGTCGCTCGTGGACGAGAAGAAGCGTGGCGCGCGCCAGCTGGCCCGTCTGGTCGAGCACCCCGCCAACTTCCTCAACCCGATCCTGCTGCTGGTGCTGATCTGCCAGCTCGTGTCGGCCACCCTCGTCGGCATCGTGGCCGAGCACCTCTTCGGCGGCCTCGGTGTGCTCCTCGGCATCGTGTTCGAAGTCGTCGTGATCTTCGTGTTCTTCGAGGCGGTGCCGAAGAACTGGGCGGTGCAACACGCCGACCGGGCGGCGCTGCTCAGCGCGCCCATCGTGAGCACCCTCATCCGGTTCCCACCCGTCCGCTGGCTCTCGTCCCTCCTGATCGGGTTGGCCAACCGGATCATCGGGACCAGCGGCGAGGACCAGGAGGGGGTCCACCACTCCTACATCACCGACTCCGAGCTCAAGGCCATGGCCGACGTCGCGCACGAAGAGAACGTGATCGAGCACGACGAGCGCACCTTCATCCACTCCATCATCGACTTCGGCGACACCGTGGCCCGCGAGGTGATGACGCCGCGGCCGGACATGGTGACGGTCGAGGCCGACGCCACCGTGCGCGACGCGCTGGAAGCGGCACTGGGGGCGGGGTACAGCCGGATACCGGTCGAAGAAGACGGGATCGACGACATCATCGGGATCGCCTACGCCAAGGATCTGGTGCGCGCCGAGCGGCAGGGCAAGGCCAGCCAGATGGTGCGCGACAGCATGCGCCCGGCAAAATTCATCCCCGAGTCCAAGGAGGTGTCGGACCTCCTGCGCGAGATGCAGGAGGAGAAGTTCCACATGGCCATCGTCGTCGACGAATACGGCGGGACCGCCGGCGTCATCACGCTGGAGGATCTCCTCGAGGAGCTGGTGGGTGACATCGTCGACGAGTTCGACGTGGAGGAGCCGACCGTCGAGCGCTGCAGCGACGGCTCGGTGCTCGTGAGCGCGCTCTACTCGGTCGACGATGCCGACGAGCTGCTGGGCGCCGATCTCCCGCGCGGCACCTGGGACACCGTGGGTGGCCTCATGCTGGACCTGGTGGGTCGGGTGCCCGACCCGGGTGACTCGGTCGAGGTCGACGGGTTCCGCCTGACTGCGGTCGACGTGCGGGGGAGGCGGATCGGGCGAGTGCGAATAGAGCCGACGGGCACCGCGGTCGCCGGGGCCGAGGACGGCGGCCACCGGGCGGGCGGTGCTTCCCACAACGGGAACTGAGGCCCAGTGCGATCGGGGTTCGTGGCTGTGGTCGGCCGGCCCAACGTGGGCAAGTCCACCCTGGTCAACTCGATGGTGGGAACCAAGGTGGCCATCACGTCGTCGCGTCCCAACACAACCCGGCACCGGATTCTCGGCGTGCTCCACGACGAGGGTGCCGACGCGCAGGTCGTCTTCGTCGACACCCCCGGCATCCACCGTCCTCGCACCACGCTGGGGAGCCGTCTCAACGAGACGGCGAGCGAGGCGCTGCACGACGTCGACGTGATCATGGTGGTCGTGGACGCCACGGCGGCGATCGGCCCGGGTGATCGGACGGTGCTCGAGCGGGCGGCGCGGCAGGCGCAGCACGACGGTGGCCCCGCGCTGTCCGGCCTGGTCGTCGTCGTGAACAAGATCGACCGCGCCTCCGAGGCACAGGTGCTCGAACGCCTCGCTGGGGCCAAGGAGAGCGTGGAGGCGCTCGCCGGCGTGCCTGAGGTCGAGTATTTCCCGGTGTCCGCCCGCAGCGGACGGGGTGTGGACGCGTTGGTGGCCCACCTGGTCGGCCGACTGCCCGAGGGGCCGCCCTTCTTCCCACCCGACGTCGTGACCGATACACCCGAGGCGCTCTGGGTGGCGGAGCTGGTCCGCGAGCAGCTGCTGGCCAAGACCCGCGACGAACTGCCCCATGCCATCACCTGCCGGGTGACCGAATGGGAGGGGCCGTTCATCCGTGTCGAGATCATCGTCGAGCGCGACTCCCAGAAGGCCATCGTCATCGGCAAGGGGGGTGAGGTCCTCAAAGCGGTCGGGACGGCGGTGCGCCAGGCGCTCCCCGAAGGCACCTACCTCGACCTGCACGTGACCGTAGAGCGGCGCTGGCAGAACCGCGCCGAGATGCTCGACCGCCTGGGCTACTGAGGCCACCCCCTCCCGGCGTCCTCGGGTCGCTACGGCCGGGACCCGGACCAAGGACGGCAAGCTGGTGTTCGACTTCGCCGAGTGCGCCCCGGCACCTAAGGATCGCCGTCTGCAAGCGCCCGTCGCAGGAACCCCTCGACCTCGGAGCGGTCCACGGTGCGTCGCATGGGGGGCAGGGTGGAGAGGAGCACGCCGCGGTACGACGCGGTGGCCAGACGTGGGTCGAGCACCGCCACCACGCCGCGGTCGTCCGCGGTGCGAATGAGCCGGCCCGCCCCCTGCGCCAGCAGCGTGGCGGCCCGGGGGAGGTCGACCAGGGAGAAGGCGCCGCTTCCGGCGCGGTCGCGCCGGGCCTGAAGCAGGGGGTCGTCGGGCCGGGGGAAGGGGAGGCGGTCGATCGTCACCAGCGAGAGCGCAGGGCCCGGGATGTCCACCCCCTGCCAGAAGCCGAGCGTGGCGAAGAGGCACGAGGTCTCGTCCCGGGCGAACGCTTCGAGCAGCCGGCCCTTGGGCAGATCGCCCTGGAGCAACAACGCGTAGGGCATCTCAGGCGCCAGTGCCGCCGCCGCGGCCTGCGTCGCGCGCCGGCTGGTGAAGAGGGCGAGCGTCCGGCCACCGGCGGCCTCGATCAGCAGGGCCAGCTCCTCGTGGAGCGCCTCCTCGGACCCGACGTCACGACGGTCGGGCAGATGACGGGCAACGTAGAGCAGCGCGTGCGAGCGATAGTCGAAGGGGCTGCCCACGTTCAGCTCCTCCGACGCGAACCCTTCGAGACCCACTCGCTCGGCGACCCGGGGCGGGATGGTGGCGCTGGTGAGCACGGCCGTCACTTCGCCCCAGAGCATCGCGGCGAGCGCGGGGCCGACGTCCACGGGGGAGAGTCGCAGTCGGACGGCGCGCCGGGTGCCGTCGACCCACGCCACCTCGCTGTCGGTGCGCGACACCAATCGGTGCAGGTCCTCCGCCAGGTGGGCCGCCGCCTGCAACGTGCGGGTCTTGCGGCTGGCGCGATCGGGGTCGGTCGCGTCGGCGTCGGCGGCGAGGAAGCTGCGCTGCCCTCCGGTGCGCCGCAGCGCGTCGATGACACGCCGGCTGAGCTCGGCGGCCCGGTGGAGCAGCTCGGCCAGCTCGCGGTCGTCCACCGGCGGCCGCGCCGCCTCGTGCAGGACCCGCGTCCCGACCCGGTCCGCCAAAAGGGCGCCCAGCTGTTCGCCTACCGACGTCATCGAATCGAGCAGGTCCCGGTCGCGTTCTTCGACCTGGGGCCGCGCCGCGGTGACGATGGAGCGGAAGCGGCCCGGCGTGACCTCGACCCCGAGGCTCGAGGTCATCACCTCCTCGAGCTCGTGCGCCTCGTCGAAGACGACGACGTCGTGCTCGGGCAGCACGGCCCCGCCGCTGGCCAGGTGCGCCCCGTAGAGATGGGTGTTGACGACCACGATGTCGGCCGCCGCGGCGCGGTCCCGGGCGGCCTCGGCGAAGCAGTGGCCCCCCGAGGGGCAGTTGTAGGCGCCCGGGCACTCCCGCGGACCGACGCTCAGCATGTTCCAGGCCCGATCCGACGGCTCGAAGCTCAGGTCGGCCCGATCGCCATTGACCGAGGTTTGCGACCAGGCCACCAGCCGGCGCACCTCCTCGACCAGACCCTCGGGCGCCGTCTCGGGTTCTGCCCGTTCCCCCGGCTCCGTCCCATGTGTGGCCTCGGCCTCGTCCGCCCGGCCCGATCCCTGGTCGCCCAGCTCCGCTTGTATCCCGCCCGAGCCCACCTCGGCCACCCGCTGGCGGCAGATGTAGTTGCTCCGTCCTTTCAGGACGGCGATGTCCAGCGGGACGGGCAAGCCGAGCCCTGCCTCGACGAGCGGCAGGTCCTTCTCGGCCAGTTGGTCCTGCAGCGCCTTGGTGGCGGTGGCGACGACGGTCTTGGCGCCCGATAAGGCGAGGGGGACCAAGTAGGCCAGGGACTTGCCGGTCCCCGTGCCGGCCTGGACGACGAGGTGGGTCCGGGTGACCAGCGCCTCGGCCACGGCCCGGCACATCTCCTGTTGCTCGGGCCGATGCTCGCCCCCCGGCATCTCCGCCGTGACCTTGTCCAGTCCGCCGACGGCGTCGTCGCCCGCCAGACGGGCCTCTTCGGCCGACCCCCGGGGGGACCCGAAGACGTCGAGCTCGTCCAGGCCGTCGGGGTCCGCCTCGGACTCCTCCCAACTCACCTCCATGCCTCGATCATGCCCGCGGGCGACGACAGCCGCGAGACCACCAGGTCAGGCGCGACGTCGAGGTCCGCCGCCGCTGAGTCGGGCGGCACCGCCCGGCCGTCCCATGGTCTCCTCGGTATCCCCTAGCCGAAGTGGTCTGAGTTCCTAGTGGGCGCCACCGATCCCTACCGTGACCACGGCCGAGTAGTCGTTGAACGCCTGTTCGCCGAACCCGGACCACATCTCGAGGGCGGGCGGCGGCATGTGCTCGAGCATCGCCGCCCGCTGTGCGTCGCTCATCCGCTCCCGGATGAGCCCGAGGATCAGCCAGATCTTGTCGCCGTGGAAGTTGGCCATGCCGTGTCCGGGTAGGGCGCCCCATTCCTCGGCCGAGAGGTTCTCCGCGGCCAAGGGCAGCACCAGCTCCTCTTCCTCGTCGAGATGCTCGACCAGCTGCGAATTGAGGGCGAGCAGGGAGTCGAGGGCCGCCTTCTGCGTGGTCGCGTCGCCCGTCGGCCACGCCTCGAGCGTGTGCCTGGCCTCTTCGAGCAGCCGTAGCGCCTCGCGGTGCTCCTCGGTCATGCGACCGACCACGTCCTCGCTGGCGCATCGCTCGCGCAGGAGCGGGAACACGAGCTTCTCTTCGCCGTCGTGGTGTGCCTCCAAGAAGGAGAGGATGTTTTCGTAGTAATTGGCGATCAGCGCCGTCCGCTCGGTGTCGCCCGGCTCGATGCCGCCGACAAGTTCGGGCGCTGCACCCAGGGTGTCCCGGAAGACGCCGTGCACGGCGTACATGTCGGACACGTCCGGACGCGGGGCGCCACTTTCCTCAGCCATCGGCCCTCCTTCTCTGATCCTCCACCCAGACCGCCTAGACGGGGACTCCACATACTGCAACACCAAGAGGGCGGCGGGGCAACTTGGGCGCAGCGCCGGCGCGGTAGGTTCATCGGGTGACCTCCGCCTTCCGCGACCCGGAGGGCGCCCACGCGCAGGCGCACGACCGCCACCCGGGCCCAGGCGACGGCACCGTTCCGGCGGCGCCTGGTCCGGTCCCTCCGGAGCTTGACCGCTCCCGCGTCCCGGTCCACGTGGCCTGCGTCATGGATGGCAACGGACGCTGGGCCAAGGCTCGGGGGCTCCAGCGGACCGAAGGCCACGCTGCGGGGGAGACCGCGCTCCTCGATGTGGTCAACGGCGCTCTCGAGATCGGCATCAAGTGGATCACGTTCTACGCCTTCTCCACCGAGAATTGGCGCCGGCCCCCCGACGAGGTGCGCTACCTCATGAACTTCAACCAGTCGCTCCTCATGCGGCGGCGCGACGAGCTCAACGAGAAGGGCGTGCAGATCCGCTTTGCCGGCCGCCGCGACTGGCGCGTGCCCCGCCGCGTACTCAAGCGGATGGACGAGTCCAGCGAGCTCACCAGGCACAACACACGCATGGTCATGACGATGGCCTTCAACTACGGTGGCCGCGCCGAGATCGTCGATGCCGTGCGCGCCCTCGTCGCGGAGGGTATCTCGGCCGAAAAGGTCGACGAGAAAGCGATCCGGCGCCACCTCTACTTCCCCGACATGCCCGACCCCGATCTGGTCATCCGCACCTCGGGCGAGACCCGCATCTCGAACTTCCTCCTGTGGGAGATCGCCTACAGCGAGCTCGTCTTCCCCGACATCCTCTGGCCCGACATGCGACGCGGCCACCTCTACGAGGCCGTGGTCGAGTTCCAGAGCCGCGTACGCCGGTTCGGCGCCGTCAACCCCTGACGGCCAGAGCCCTGGCGGCCACCGGTGCCCCGGGGCCGTGAGCCGGGCACGCGACTCGGCACGGATCGGCCAGCTGCGAGAATGGGGAACCATGACCGGTACGCGGATCGCCCTGATCGCGGGGATCGTGATCCTCGTTGTCTTCGTCGTCGTGGCCGCCTTCGCCGCCCACGCCGGCCCGGTCGCGGTGGCCTTCGCCGCGGTGGTCGTCCTGATCGGCGCCGGCAACCTCCTCTACGGGCGCCACTCGCACGGCGCCGCCGCCCAGGCCCGAATCCGGCCAGCCCAGGAGGCCCAGAACCGCGCCGCCGACCAAGCCGCCGAGGCGCGCCGCGCCGTGGCCGAAGCCGCCCGGCGGGGCGAGCGCTACTGTCCCCTCGATCCCGCCCACAAGGCGTCGCGCTCCGACACGTGAGCCTCTTCCGCGACCGCGGCGTCGTCCTGCGCAGCTACCGCCTGGGCGAGGCCGACCGCATCGTCGTGTTCCTCACCGAGCGTCACGGCAAGGTGCGCGCCGTCGCCAAGGGGGTGCGGAAGACGACCTCGAAATTCGGGGCCCGACTCGAGCCCTTGACCCACGTGGATCTCCTCTTGTGGCAGGGGAGGGGCGAGCTCGACATCGTGAACCAGGTCGAGGTGCTCGACTCTTTTCGCCCCGTTCGCGAGGATCTCGGGCGCCTAGCACGCGGCATGGCGCTGCTGGAGGTCACTGACCAGATGGCCCAGGAGCGCCACCCCGATCCGCGGCTCTTCGCCATGCTCGTCGGCGCACTGCGCGCGCTCGCCGACACCGGCTCCGACCCCGCGCTCTTGGCGCCGTCGTTCTTCCTCAAGGCGCTCGTCTTGGAGGGAGCGGGTCCCGTACTCGACGAATGCGCCAGTTGCGGCGAGCCCGACGGCACCGTGGAGCTCGTGGCCTTCGACCTCGTCGCCGGCGGCACCTTGTGCCGGGCCCACCGCAGCGGCCGCCCCATGAGCCCCGCCGCGCTGAACCTCCTGCGGCGCATTCTCGGTGGCGACCTGGCCTCGGTGCTGGCGGGGCCGCCGCCCCCCGGCGCCGACGAGACGGCCGAGCTGGCGACCGAGGCCATGGAGGTCCACCTCGATCGGCGCATCCGCTCGGTGCGCTCGACGGCCGGCCTTTGAGCCCATTCGGCGTCTACGTCCACATCCCGTTCTGCCGGGAGCGCTGTGACTACTGCGCGTTCGCCACCTACACCGACCGCGACCACCTGATGGAGCGCTACGCCGGCGCCTGCGTCCTCGAGGTGCGGCGCGCCATCGCGGCGGGCGACCTCGCGCCGGCCACCTCCGTCTTCTTCGGAGGAGGCACCCCGTCCCGCCTCCATCCCGAGACCCTGTGCCGCATCCTCGACGCCATTCCCCGTGCGCCCGAGGCCGAGGTCACCGTCGAGTGCAATCCCGAGGACGCCGACGAAGCCCACCTCGGTGCCTTCCGGCGCGCCGGGGTCACGCGGGTCTCCTTCGGCCTCCAGTCGACCAGGGCGCACGTCCTCGCCGGCCTCGGCCGGCGCAACGTGCCGCGAGCGGCCCAGACGATCAGTGCAGCGGTGTCCGAGGCCGGGTTCGAAACCTGGAATCTCGACCTGATTTTCGGCGCGACCACGGAGAGCGACAGCGACTGGGTCGCGACCCTCGAAGACGTCCTCTCGCTCCGGCATCCCCCTCCGCACGTCAGCGCCTACGGGCTCACCGTCGAGCCGGGGACGCCGCTGGCGAAGGACCCGGCGCGCCACCCCGAAGAGGATGCGCTGGCCCGCCGCTACGAGCGGGCCGACGCGGTCCTCACGTCGGCGGGGTTCGCGTGGGAGGAGATCTCGAACTGGGCCCAGCCCGGGCACGAGTGCCGGCACAACCATCTCTACTGGGACCAGCGTGACTACGTGGGCATCGGATCGGCGGCGCACTCGCACCGCGATGGCACGCGCTGGTGGAACGTGCGGACGCCTGAGCGTTACCTCGACCTGATCGAGTCCGGTCGCTCGGGCGAGGCGGGACGCGAGGTGCTCAGTCCGGACCAACGCGCGTTCGAGGCGCTGTCGCTCTCGCTGCGCACGCCGCGCGGGGTCCCGTGGGACAGCCTGGCCGACCCCGGCGAGCTCGACGGTCTGGTCACCCTCGTCGACGGCCGTGCCGTACTCAGCGTCCGCGGTCGGCTGTTGGCCAACGAGGTCAGCGTAAGAATCCGCTCCGGTATCCTGCACCGATGACCGAGACCGCCGAGGCTCCCGAGGCCGCCACCGACGACCTGATGGAGCGAGTGGTGCGCCTCTGCCGCACCCGCGGCTTCATCTTCCCCTCGGCCGAGATCTACGGCGGCTTCCGCTCCACCTACGACTACGGCCCGCTCGGGGTCAACATGCTGCGCAACGTGAAGAACTCCTGGTGGCGTTCCATGGTGCAGCTGCGCGACGACGTCGTGGGGCTCGACGCCGCCATCCTGGGGCCGCCCGCCGTCTGGGAGGCTTCGGGCCACCTGGCCACCTTCACCGATCCTCTGGTCGACTGCCGCAACTGCCACGAGCGCTGGCGGGCCGACAGGATCGACGGCGTCTGCCCCAACTGTGGCTCGCGCGACCTCACCGAGGCCCGCGCGTTCAATCTCATGTTCAAGACGCACGCCGGCCCGGTGGAGGACGAGGGCCACGTGGCCTACCTGCGGCCCGAGACGGCTCAAGGCATGTTCACCAACTTCGCCAACGTCCTCGCTACCACCCGCAAGAAGCCGCCCTTCGGGATCGCGCAGGTGGGCAAGTCCTTCCGCAACGAGATCACTCCCCAGAACTTCGTGTTCCGCACCCGCGAGTTCGAGCAGATGGAGATGGAGTACTTCGTCCCTCCTGCCGATGCGCCGCAGTGGTTCGACTACTGGCTCACGCAACGCATGCAGTGGTATCTCGAACTGGGCATGCCGGCCGACAAGCTGCGGCTGCGCCACCACGATCCCGATGAGCTCTCCCACTACTCGCGGGGGACGGCCGACGTCGAGTTCCTCTTCCCGTGGGGCTGGGACGAGCTCGAAGGGATCGCCAACCGCGGTGACTACGACCTGACCGCCCACGCCGCCAAGTCGGGCGTCTCGCTCGACTATTTCGATCCGCAGACGAACGAGCGGTACACGCCGTACGTGATCGAACCGGCGGCGGGCGCCACGCGGACCATGATGGCCTTCCTCCTGGCCGCCTACGCCGAGGACGAGATCGGGGGAGAGGCCCGTACCGTGTTGCGCCTGCACTGGCGCCTGGCGCCCTATCAGGTGGCCGTGCTGCCGCTGTCGAAGAAGGACACGCTCGAGCCGCTGGCCCGCAAGGTCCTTTCGCTCCTGCAGCGGCACTTCATGGTCGACTACGACGTCACCCAGAGCATCGGCCGCCGCTACCGGCGCCAGGACGAGATCGGGACTCCATGGGCGGTGACCGTCGACTTCGACTCGCTCGAGGACGACGCCGTCACCGTGCGCGATCGCGACACCACCGAGCAGGTACGGGTGCCCGTCGACGGCCTGCTGGCCGAGCTGCGCCGCCGCACCGGCGAGGACTAGGCCGGCCGGCCGCTCATGCGACCTTGCGGTACTTGCGCACGGCGAACGGCGCGAGGACTACCAGCAACCCGACGGACCACAACACGGCGCTGACCACGGCCCGCGAGTCGTGCAGCACGCCGCCGACCATGAGCGAGCGGGTGGCGTTCACCACTTGGGTCACCGGCTGGTGTTTGGCGAACGCCTGAAGCCATCCCGGCATGAACGCCACGGGCACGAAGGCGGAGGAAGCGAAGAGCAGCGGGAAGATCAGGGGAAAGACCATGACCTGAGCCGTCTCCGCGTTCGGTGCGGACAGGCCGATGATGGCGAAACCCCAGCTCAACGCGTAGGCGAACAACAGGATCAGCAGCACGCCACAGAGGTAGAGCGCGACGTTCGTGCCGATGCGGAAGCCCACGGCGTAGCCGACTCCGGTGATGAGCGTGACCACGAACACGTTGCGCACGACGTCGGCCGTGGTGCGCCCGGCCAGCACGGCGGAGCGGCTCATGGGCAGGGCGCGGAAGCGCTCGATCAGACCCTTGTGGAGGTCCTCGGAGAGCCCGGCCGAAGTGCTCATGGCGCCGAAGATGACGGTTTGCACGAAAATGCCGGGCATGAGGAACTGGATGTAATGCCCGCCCGGCACGTGGATGGCCCCGCCGAAGACGTAGGTGAACAGCAGTACGAACATGATCGGCTGCAGCGTCGTGAAGAAGACCGCCTGGGGGGTGCGTGTCAGTGCGAGCAGGTTGCGCCACGTCATGGTCATGACATCGGCGACGGCCCAGGCGAGCCGACTGCCGCCCCTGCTGGTCGGCTCGCGGAGCTCGACCGGTGCGGTGAGCGTGGTCGTCATGCCGCATCCTCCCCGTCGGCCCCGACGGCGGCCATCCGCTTCCGACCGAGGCCCTTCCTCGGCTTCGCCCCATCGCCTCCGTCGTCGTCGATGGTGGTCTTGTGCCCGGTCAGGCTGAGGAACACGTCGTCGAGGCTGGGCTCCCGGAGGGCGAGCCCGGCAATAGGGATCTGGGCCGTGTCCAATGTGCGCAGGACCTCGGCGCCCGCCTTCGGGCCGTCCGTCACGGTCAGCTCGATCACGACGTCCTCGACGACCGGCGGCTTGTCGGACAGCGCCGTCAGGAGCTCGAGCGCTCGATCCCGGACTTCCCGGCTGCCCAACGTCACCGAGACGACCGAGGTACCCAGGTCGGCTTTGAGCTGGGCCGGCGTGCCTTCGGCAATGACGCGTCCGTGGTCGATCACCACGATGTCGCGGGCGAGGCGGTCAGCCTCCTCGAGGTATTGGGTGGTCAAAAGCACCGTCGTGCCGTCGCGGACCAGCTCCTCGATCGCCGCCCACAGCTCTTGCCGGCTCTGGGGGTCCAACCCGGTGGTGGGTTCGTCGAGGAAGAGCACCGGCGGGTTCGCCACCAGCGCGGCGGCCAGGTCCAACCGCCGTCGCATGCCACCCGAGTACGTCTTGAGGACCCGATCACCGGCACCGACCAGTCCGAACGCTTCGAGAAGCTCGTTGGCTCGCCGTGCCGACACCTTGCGGCTCAGGTGCGAGAGGCGGGCGACCATATGGATGTTCTCCCTTCCCGTGAGGTTCTCGTCCACCGCGGCGTACTGTCCAGCCAGCCCGATGATGCGGCGCACCGCGTCGGCCTGCTTCACGACGTCCTGACCGAGCACGGCGGCCCGGCCCGAATCCGGGCCGAGGATGGTGGAGAGGATCCGGACGACGGTCGTCTTGCCGGCCCCGTTGGGGCCGAGCAAGCCCAGCACGGTGCCCGCCTCCACCTGGAGGGAGACGCCGTCGAGCGCCCGGACGCGCCCGTTCGCGAACACCTTGACGAGGTCGTGGGTCTCGACGGCGAGCGCTGGGTTCGAAGAAAGAGCCATCGATTAAGAAACTTAGTGATAAAGTTATCTACGTGTCAAGACAATGGTCACGGAAGGAGCTGGCGCAGCAGTTGCGCAGCGAGATCTTGGGCTACCTCGGCGCGGCCAGCGACTTCGACGAGCGGCTGGCCAAGAAGCTGAAGCTGAGCAGGACGGACATGCGCTGCCTCGACCTTATTGGTCGCCTCGGCCCGATGACCGCGGGGCGCCTCGCCGAGGAGAGCGGGCTGACCACCGGGGCCGTCACCTTCATCCTCGACCGGCTCGAGGAGTCGGGCATGGTGGCGCGCCGGCGCGACACGGAGGATCGTCGGCGGATCTGGGTCGAGATCGTCCCCGAGGCGCGGCGGCGACTCGAGGGGCTGCAGCAGCCCGTGGCCGAGGAGATGCGCCAACTGGCCCAGCATTTCAAGGCCGAGGAGCTGGCTGTCGTGCGCGACTTCATGCGCCAAGCCAAGGAGGTCTTCCAACGCCAGGTCTCGGGGTGGTCCGTGGCAGAGCCGCCGCCGGCCGCGGCCGAGGACGGCCCGGAGCGTCCGTACGGCACGGCTGCTACGGAGGGGCCACCGGAGGGAAAGTAGGCTGGCTTGACCCGTCCCAGGTCGGGAGGGGAGCCACCACCACGTGACCGTGTTCGCCCCGCGCTTCGCCGGTCCAGGGCAAGGAGGCCCGATGCCGTTCGTCTTTGATTTCGACCATACGCACGCCCATCCACCCATGGAGCTCAAGGACCTCTTGGGCGGCAAGGGCGCCAACCTGGCCGAGATGACGTCGGTACTCAATCTGCCGGTGCCGCCGGGGTTCACCATCTCGACCGACGCCTGCCGTGCCTACATGGCGGACGGCTGGCCCAAGAGCCTCGACACCGAGGTCGCCGCCGCCCGCACCCGGCTCGAGTCGTCGATGGGCAAGGTGATCGGCGATGCCGCCGACCCCCTGTTGGTGTCGGTGCGCTCGGGCGCCAAGTTCTCCATGCCCGGGATGATGGACACCGTTCTCAACCTCGGGCTCAACGACGACTCCGTCGAAGGGCTGGCCAAGCAGACCGCGGACGAGCGCTTCGCCCTCGACTCGTACCGGCGTTTCATCGCCATGTACGCCCGTATCGTCCTCGAGCTGCCCGGCGACGAGTTCGACTCTCTGTTCGAGGCGGCCAAGGAGTTGGCGGGGACGACGTCGGACGCCAAGGTACCCGTGGAACTGTTGCGTTATCTCGTCGACTCCTATCAGCAGATCGTCGAGCGTCACACCGGCAAGCCCTTCCCCCAGCGCCCCGAGGAGCAGTTGCGCGGCGCCATCGAGGCGGTGTTCCGGAGCTGGAACGGCTCCCGCGCCATCGCCTACCGAGAGCGAGAGCACATCGCGCACGACCTCGGCACCGCAGTCAACGTGCAGGCGATGGTCTTCGGCAACCGAGACGACAACTCGGGTACCGGCGTCGGGTTCACCCGCGACCCCGCGACGGGTGCCAAGGGCGCCTACGGCGACTTCCTGGTCAACGCGCAGGGCGAGGATGTGGTGGCCGGCATCCGGAACACCGAGCCCATCTCGGAGCTGAAGAGGCAGTTCCCCAAGGTCCACGCCGAGCTCCTCAAGATCTTCGCCCGCCTGGAAACGCACTACCGGGACATGTGCGACACGGAGTTCACGATCGAACAGGGCAAGCTCTGGATGCTCCAAACCCGCGTGGGCAAGCGCACCGGTGCCGCCGCGCTGCGCATGGCGGTGGACATGGTGCGTCCGAGCGACCTCGGGATCTCCAAGGCCGAGGCGATCTCGCGCCTCACCGAGGATCACCTCGACTCGGTGCTCCACCCGCAGTTCGCCGGTTCGGCCTACGAGGTGTGGGCCAAGGGCCTCGGTGCCAGCCCGGGGGCCGCCGTGGGGCGCATCTACTTCAGCGCAGACGAAGCCGCCGCGGCGGCCGAGCGAGGCGAGCCCGTGATTTTGGTCCGTAACGAGACGTCTCCCGAGGACGTGCACGGCATGTTGGCGTCCGAGGGGATCCTCACCGCCCGGGGCGGCTTGGTCAGCCACGCTGCCGTCGTGGCACGCGGCTGGGGCAAGCCGGCCGTCGTCGGAGCCGAGGCCCTGCGCCTTGGTGACCACCAGGTGACCGTGGGCGACGTGACGCTCTACGAGGGCGACTGGGTCTCTCTCGACGGCGGCGCCGGGATCGTGGTGGCGGGCCAGGTCCCGCTCACGGCGGCGTCGCCTCCCGCCGCGTTCGCCACCGTCCTCTCGTGGGCCGACGAGATCCGCCGGGGCCACCTGGCCGTCCGGGCCAACGCCGACACCGGCGAGGACGCGGCGAAGGCACGCGCACTCGGTGCCGAGGGCATTGGCCTGTGTCGCACCGAGCACATGTTCCTCGGCGAGGACCGTCTGCCCGTGGTGCGCCGCATGATCCTCGCCCACTCACCGGCCGAGGAGGCCGCGGCACTCGAGGAGCTGCGGATCGTCCAGCGCGAGGACTTCATCGCCATCCTCGCCGCGATGGACGGGCTGCCGGTGACCGTGCGACTGCTCGACCCGCCGCTGCACGAGTTCCTGCCCTCGACCGAGGAGCTGGCGTACAAGGACGCGACGGTGGGCCTCAACTCCGAGGAGCGCCGGCTCTACGAGGCCGCGCTGTCGTGGAAAGAGGCCAACCCGATGCTGGGCACCCGGGGCGTCCGTCTCGGGGTGATCAAGCCCGGCCTCTATGCCATGCAGGTTCGGGCGCTCATGGAGGCGGCCCGGCAGCGGGTGGTCGACGGGGGGCATCCCGTCGTCGAGATCATGATCCCCCTCACGGTGACCCGGGCCGAGCTCGCCCTGGCTCGTCGCTGGGTCGAGGACGCGGTGGCGGCGGCCAACGCGGAGCGCGCACCCCGCCCCTCGAAGGGGGCGAAGGCCAGTGTGGCCAAACCGGGCAGCCTGGAGGTGAGCATCGGGACCATGATCGAGACGCCGCGGGCCGCGTTGCGGGCGGGCGAGCTCGCCGAGGCGGCCGACTTCTTCTCCTTCGGGACCAACGACCTCACCCAGATGACGTTCGGCTTCTCCCGTGACGACGTCGAAGGCCGGATGATGAACGCGTACCTCGAACTGGGACTGCTGCCGCGCAACCCGTTCGAGGTGGTCGATTTCGAGGGCGTCGGTGAGCTCGTGCGACTCGGCACCGAACGCGGCCGGGCCACCCGGCCGAGCCTCAAGGTGGGCGTCTGCGGGGAGCACGGGGGCGATCCGGCCTCCATCGGCCTGTTCTACGAGGTGGGGCTCGACTATGTCAGCTGCTCGCCGTTCCGCGTCCCCGTCGCCCGCCTCTCGGCCGCCCAGGCGGTGCTGGCCGACGAGTCGCCAGAGGCCAAGAAGGTGCCTCGGAGCAAGGCGAGCTAAGTCGGGGCAGCCGGGCTCCGGTCGCCAACGAGGCAGAGATGCAACGCCGGAGGCCAATCACGGCCCCGATGACGTCGACGACCCCGATCGCGCCCCAAGGGGACAGGGCCACCGTGAAGGAGCGGGACCACGCCGCGGTACCGTCAGGGTGTGGGGATACCGGACGAAGAAGTCGCCCAGGTCCGGGCGGCCACCGACATCGTCGCCCTGATCAGCGAGCACTCGCTCTTGAAGAAGGTCGGCCGGCGCTGGAGCGGGCTGTGCCCCTTTCACACCGAGAAGACGCCCTCGTTCAGCGTCAACGCTGAGGAGGGCTTCTACTACTGCTTCGGCTGCCAGCAGTCGGGCGACGCGATCACCTTCGTGCGCGCTATGGACGGCCTCGACTTCGTCGACGCGGTGCGCTTCCTGGCCGACCGGGCCGGCATCACGCTGCACGAGGACCACGAGACGGGGCGCGACCACAAGCGCCGCTCCGAATTGCTCGACGCGATGGAGCGGGCGGTGGAGTGGTATCACCAGCGGCTCTTGCGCTCGGCCGACGCCGGTCCAGCCCGGGACTACCTGCGGTCCCGCGGTTACGACGGAGACGTCGTGCGCCAGTTCCGCCTGGGTTGGGCGCCCGATGACTGGGATGCCCTCGCCAAGGCGCTGCGCCTCCCCGAAAAGGTCCTGTCCGACTCGGGCCTCGGCTTCGTAAACCGTCGGGGCCGGGCGCAGGACTTCTTCCGGGCCCGTCTCCTCTTCCCGATCTGCGATCCCACCGGGCGCCCGGTGGCGCTCGGTGGGCGCATCCTGCCGCCGCGGTCCGGACAGGCGCCGCCGGAGCGGCCCGAGCCCAAGTACAAGAACTCCCAAGAGTCGCCGATCTACTCGAAACGACGGACCCTCTACGCGCTGAACTGGGCCAAGAAGGGAATCATCGCCCAGGGCGAGGTCGTCGTCTGCGAGGGCTACACCGATGTCATCGGCTGCTTTCGGGCCGACGTGCCCTGGGCCGTGGCCACGTGTGGCACGGCGCTGGCGGAGGAGCACTTCACTTTGCTGCGCAACTTCGCCAAGCGCATCGTGTTGGCCTACGACGCCGATGCGGCAGGACAGAGCGCGACCTCGCGGGTCTACGAGTGGGAGCGCAAGCACGAGGTCGACGTGGTAGTGGCCGATCTGCCCGGCGGCAGCGACCCCGGCGACCTGGCCCGGACCGACCCGGGGGCGCTGGCCCGCGCCGTCAAAGAAGCCCGTCCGTTCTTGCAGTTCCGGGTGGACCGCATGCTGGGGGCGGGCGACCTCACGACGGCTGAGGGAAGGGCACGGGCGGCCGAGGCCGCTCTCACGGCAGTTGCAGAGCACCCGGATGACCTCGTGCGCGACCAGTACGTCATGCAACTGGCCGACCGGTGCCGGGTCGATGCGGCCCGATTGCGCGATCGGCTCGATTACCTCCGCGCGCACCCGCCGGTGGAGAACGTTGCGGGCCGGCGGGGCAGAACCCGCCGTGATGAGCCGCCGCCTGACGAGTATCGAGGGTATGAAGAAGAGAGCGATGCTCAGTTCGGCGGCGGTGCCCTTCCCGCGGCCTTGCGACCAGGACCGGGGCTCGAAGCGCTCAAGTTGGCCGTGCACCGACCCGATGATGTAGTTGATCGTGTGCACGTGGCTCTCTTCGGCGACCCCTTGCAACGGCAGGCGTTTGTCGCGCTCTTGGAGCACGACAGCGCGCACGAAGCAGTTGAGTCCGCGTCACCGGAGGTGGCGAGCCTGTTGCGACGCGTGATCGTCGAGGAGCCGATGGCGGGAGACCCCGAACTGGGGGATCCGGTTGATTCTGTGGTCACCGTGCTCTTGCGCGGGGCGGTTCGACGCGCCCTCGCAGAGGTAGAGATGGAGTCGCGCACAGGGGATGACTCGTGGCAGTCCCGGGCGGCAGAGACGGCGCAAGTACGGCTCTGGCTGGACCAACTCGGAGAACCGGCGAATGGGCGCGACGCTGCCGATCGATTGGTAGCGTGGTTGGTCGGGAGGATTCGAGAGTGATGGTGGCAGGGCGAGGGTGAACGAAGATTCTGCGATCGCGATCGAGGACGAAGTTGTGAAGATGCCGTCATCGACATCGTCTCCTGATTCCATTGCCTCTATTGCACACGTCGCGCTACCCGCTGGTGTGTCGCAGGTCGACTTTGACGAGGTGCTCGCGATCGGTCGCGTGAAGGGACACATCACACAGGCACAGCTGATCGAGGCGTTGCACACTGTCGAGCTGACACCCGAGGTGCTGATGGTATTGATCGATCGCGTGACAGCGGAGGGTGTCGCACTCGTCGAAGACGAGGAGGAGGACCTCCCGGTCGACATCGCGCCGCGCAAGGTAACCCGGGCCGGTAATCGGACCAATGGCAGTGACGAGCCCGAGACCCGCCGAGAGACCAACGGCAAGCGGCCGAGCTCGAGCGGCGAGTCGACGGGCAGCGCCGAGGATCCGGTGCACACCTATCTCAAGGAGATCGGCCGGGTGCCGTTGCTGAACGCCGAGCTCGAAGTAGAGATCGCCCAGACCATTGAGGAGGGGAGTTCGGCGGCCGCGAGGCTGGCGGCCCACGAGCTGGCGCTGACGGGGGAGGGTCCCAGCGAAGATCTGCTTGACGCTGGCGGGCTGTCCCGGGACCGGCGCCTCGTCCGCAAGGGGCTCAAGGCCAAGGACGAGCTCATTGAGGCGAACTTGCGCCTCGTGGTATCCATCGCCAAGCGCTATCGCAATCGGGGATTGGCGTTTCTCGATCTCATCCAGGAGGGCAACCTCGGGTTGATGCGAGCCGTCGACAAGTTCGACCACACGAAGGGATTCAAGTTTTCGACCTACGCGACATGGTGGATCCGTCAGGCGATCACCCGGGCGATCGCCGATCAGGCTCGCACCATCCGGATACCGGTGCACATGGTCGAAACGATCAACAAGGTCGTGTGGGCGCAGCGCCAGCTTCTCCAAGAGCTGGGTCGTGAGCCGACGATCGAAGAGGTGGCGCATCGCGTCGAGCTTCCGATGGAACGAGTGCGTGAGATCTTGCGCATCAATCAGGACACGGTTTCCCTGGAGCAACCGGTCGGCGACGAGGACGACTTCAATCTGTCCGATCTGATCGAGGACAGGGGAGCGGTGGTTCCCGACGACGCGGCGACGCGATCTCTCTTGGATGCGGCCGTGCGGGAAGCACTCGGACATCTCTCGGAGCGCGAACAGGATGTAGTACGGCTCCGCTTCGGACTCGACGACGGCAAGATCCGCACGCTCGAGGAAGTGGGCAGAGAGTTCGGGGTGACCCGGGAGCGGGTCCGTCAGATTGAGTCCAAGACGCTGGCAAAGCTGCGCCGGCCCGATGCGGCCCACCTGCTGAGGGACTACCTCGAAGAGTCCTGATCGCGCCGGGGATTCCAGTGTCCCTTCGATGGCTCGGCTGCGGTCTGCTGATATCGTTCGGAGTCCTGTTTTTCTCAACCCTTCCGGGGTAGCTCAATGGCAGAGCAAGCGGCTGTTAACCGCTAGGTTGAGAGTTCGAGTCTCTCCCCCGGAGCATCCTTCATCGTGTGCGCTGGTCAGCTCGTCATCCAGCGTGAACGGTCTGTCGGCAGCGGATCCGGGCGAGATCTGGGCGCGATCTCATCTGGTGTGGAGCCGGTCGGCAAGGGTACGAACTCAGCGGTGGCATCAGCGAGGCACCTGTCACGCCCCGGAGTGGCGTGTTGGTCGCGCAGTGGCAGGGTGTTCCTCCTGCGCCCGTGCGACACGACGGGCGCTGTCGCCTGAGCGTGACCCCACTACGGAATCCCGGTTGGCAGGACAAGTTCGCGGTGCTAGACCAGACCGAGTCATGAAGACTTGACCGAAAGGAGTCCGGCAATGAAGTTCGTGGTGACGTGGACGGTTCGGAGCGGTGGATCGGCCTCTGACAATGAGGCTGCTGCAGCTCGTACGCTTGAGGTCTTCGAGAAGTGGTCGCCGCCTTCCGACGAGACATTTCATCAGTTCTTGGGTCGCCTCGACGGTACGGGCGGTTTTGCAGTCGTCGAGACCGACAATCCAGATTCCCTCGCAGAAGCCCCGGCGAAGTTCGGGACCTACTTGGATTTTGAAATAATCCCCGTGAACGACATCACCGAGACCACGCGCCTGCTTGGTGAAGGGGTCGAGTTCCGCAAGTCGATCTAGAGAATCAAGTCAGCTTGGCGGATACGCGCCCCAGTTCGGGTTGGTGCGCTCGCTCGTGCCGGTTATCGAGCGAATCCGGTTCCTGAGCGTCGATCAAAGTTAGCGACGACGACTTGCTCGTGATTGACTGATTTCAGGCCGTCGCACAACTCCGATAGCTCGCCCAGGTGCCATTCAACGAGATTGAAGCCTTGGGTTTCATATTCCTCTCGACGGCGGTCGAAATCCGAAATCGAAAAGGCTGTCCGCACAGGACGATTCTATGGACCAGTTGGCTAAGGGCCGGGGTTCGGTCTGTGGGCCACGGGCTAGCAGCCGTACCGCGTGGTGAGCACTACGGCGCTTCCGAACGGGACTATCGACCCGGCAGCAGGACTCTGAGACACCACCGACCACCATGCGCCGTCCCCTCCGACGCTTTCCGTGAACAGCCTGGCTTTCAGTCCGGCTGCGGCAATCGCTGCGACCGCAGGTTGGGTGGACCCGCTGGCTCGGGCCGCCATTCCAACGACGTTGGGAACAACGGCAGTACTGCCAGATACCGAAGGTGTTCTCAGTGAAGGCGCTGAGTTCGTCGGAACTAGCGACCGAAGCGTCGTGGTGGTAACGGCGCAGCTCTCAGCCGTTGGCTGTCCTGTCCCGTCCCCGGTGCTGAACAACCCGGCCAGGCCCACCCCGAACACAACCATGGTGACGACTACAACGGCCAGCCATCGAAGGCGGCGCACTGTGAACATTGTGGACCTGGGGGGATGACTTTGGCCTCCCCCTGCTCTTGGTCAGCATCTCTCGATTGGGGGTGCCCCGTTCACCCCGGACTGAGTCACGCGCCCAGTGTCGGCTCCCCGAATCGAAGCCCCTCGGTGTCGCCAGGGCGTAGTGCGTCTGCGGCGACCATCACGATCATCCGAAAGCGGTCGCTGAAGCGCGTGATCTGCTCGTCACCGAGATCGGCTTTGGCTCTGGCGGCGACCTCGGCCCAGTTGATGTCATACGGGTTCTGGGTGGTCACAGGGGGCAAGTGTATGACCCGCTTGCGTACGCGCGCTGGGGCACGCCTGGATGACGAAGACTGACCCCCGACGAAGTCCATAAGTCGCCTCCGGTCGCGAAGACTGTATAGACGGGACAACCTCTACACCTGAAGTTGAGATCTAACTAACTCTCTGGTGGTAACTGAGACTCCGAGACACCACGAAATACCTTCTTGTAAGAAATGCCTCCACCGTCCACTTATCGAGGGTGGGGCGTTGGTGAGTTCATCCCATGGCTACTTCCGGTGGTCTGGTCGGTGTGCTGCCCCGAGCCGGGTAGCGGAGTCCGCGATTCAGCACCCCCATCAAGCCACTATGGACCCATGGCTCGACCACCAACGCGCGCGACCGTTGCCGAAGCCGTTGCTGCCATTCGTCGGCTCCTGGCCGCTATTGATCGCGGGGAGATTGACGGCGACGACCCGAAGGCGCGAGCACTGCGGAGGAGATTGGAGGGAGCCGCGGCGGCGTGGGAGGAGGCGTCGCGGGGAGGTGGGGCGGGACCGAAGACGGGAGAGAAATGACCGGGATGACCCTGGCCCAGTGGCCCCCTCCCGCCGCCACATCATGTGAGTTGTCGCTACAACCGCGGTTCGATCATCGACAACCCCGGTAGCATCGACACTGTGGACCCGAGCGCAATCGCCTATCCCCAGGAGGCAAGCAAGCGGGCGGTGATGATCGCCGCGGCCCTCGCGCTGGTTACGGACGTTGTCGTCACCACTCAGGTTCGCCCAGCACCACTTCGCAGAGTGGTGCGACTGGCGATCCCCGTCGTCCTCACCCGTCCGGTCGCGGGGATTCTCACCCGACTCGGCGTCTAGGCAGCCCGTTACCACTGTCTAGGGCGTCGCGTGCTAGACGTCACTCGATGCCGCTCGACCCAGGCTATGACGTGAGTGTTCGCGGTAGTTGGCTGCCCCCGACCGAATCCTCGGGGATGCCTCGGGCCGTTAGTCGTGCATGATATTGAGCAGGGTCATCTGTGGATGACTACCTCCTCGAGGTGTTCGAGGCCGTCGCCCCCGAATGAACCTGGCCCCGGGTCAGCCCTCCGCGAGGGCTGCAGACCGTGGCGCGCGCACGTCGCCGTTCTCCCTGGCGTTGCCGTTGTGCTCGGCACGTGCACCGAGCCAACGGGCGATGTTTCGCACGTAGTCCTTGAACACTTCGAGACGGGAGGGATCTCGCTTGATCTCGTCGCTCGGCGGCTCGGTCACGAACGACGGCGCGCCGGCGTCGATGTCCCAGTTCATGTCGGCGAAGTGGTGGAAGGTCGAGCACGCCACTGCCCGGCCCGCGGGGCCGCCGTCGGCCATCGTCTCGCCGTCGAGGGCGACCGCCAGGTTGAACGTACGGCCGCTGACCGTGCTGCGACCCCGGCCGACGACCTGCGCGAAGTCGTACTCCGGCGGCGCCGACACCGCACCCTCGTGGGGGTGGGCCGGGAACCATTCGATGCGGCCGCTGGGGTTCCGGTCGGTCCGGAGCAGCTCGTGCGCCGGTTCGTCGACCATGACCGGCTGGTACTCACCGTTCGCGCCCGAGTGGTAGTTCGGCCACGAGATGTTCGGGTTGTCCTGATCGTCACGACGGGCGTGCGGCTCGGGATTCTGGTTGTGGAAGTGGTTGAGCTGGCCGATCGAACCGAGGCAGACGAGACAGGAGCCGAGGTCCTGGTGGTCGCGCGCGGTCAGCAACCCGCCACCGCGCCCGCGGAAGCGCATGATCCCCGCCGAGTCGCCGGGCGAGAGCCCGTGGCCGGTGTCGACGGCCATTAGCCAGAGCTGGTCGTAGTCGAGCGTGTCGAGCACGCTCAGCACCGAGTCGTCGGTCGCCTGGTCACGGTTGCGGGCCGTCACCTCGTGACCAGCGCGTGCCATCTCGTCGGCGAGGAGAGAGAACCGCCCGACGTTCCAGTCGTCGGGGATGTCCACGATGGTCGTCTGCAGCAAGATGTTTGCCATCGCGTCAGCATGGCCGAGCACCGCTGGCGACACCCCCCGCGATCTCGTAGGATCGCACCGGCCGGCGCTCTTCCACGCGGTCGCGTGATGACGGCGCACGCTGGGATGCGATGGAGCACGTGCGGCTCAACCTCTTCACCGCCGACCGGAGTCTCTTGGACAAGCTGACCACCCACCTCGATCATGAGGTTCGCCCCCGGTTCGAGGAGGAAGACGGCAGTCGTAACGACGGACCCGCGACTCCGGCGGGGGAGCCGACGTGTCTCCGAATGTCCGCCCATAATCGCGCTGACCCGGTGCCCCTGATCGCCGGCTCGGGGTGCAGCGGACAATAAATGAAGCAAACGACGGGCGGTGCCATCATGGCAATGAGCCCATGCCGGAGGTGACGTTGGATGGCCTACGCCGTTGTGATCCAGGTCAAGATCGATCGTGACTCTGACAGGGATCACAGACACACGATCCTCAATGAGTTCGTGCTGCCTGAAGCGAAGGCTCTGCCTGGGTTCGAAACGGGGTTATGGATGAACGACTTTGCCGGAACCGGCACGTGTGTCGTCGTCTTCGACACTGAAGACCACGCCAGGACTGCGATCGGTCCGCTGACCCCTGCAGGGGGTCCACAGATAGTCGCGAGTGGTGTACATGAGGTGGAAGTCTGGGCGTAATCAGGGCGACCAGAGTGTCCCAGTCCACCGGTTGAGGGCATGATTTCTGGTCCAAGTTGTACACAAGTCGGCCTGACGTCAGCGGGCTGTGGGGCACCACGGGCTGTATCAGGTTCTCCCAGTGACCGGCACGTTGATCTGCGTCACGAACCCGCCACCCACATCACGCGCGCGTCGCGATGAAAGGTGCCGACTCCCTGCTCTCGACCAGCCCGATTCCCCCAGCCTGGATCATCCACTGGGAATCGTCGGGACGGTAACTCTTCGTGTCACTGGGGTGGTGACCGATGGGGCAGCACCAAAGTGAGACAGCTTCCATGCCACAGGACCTATATGCGGGTGATTCGTAGCGTGGATGCCCTGAGGAAAAATCAGCGCAACGACGTAGCCATCCACGACCTGCGCTTGTGCTGGCGTGTTGAGGGCGACATTGTGCGGTGGGCTGAGCGTGGCGCGAGAAAGAGGGGCATACGCCACCCATCCCCTTACGAGGTCGAGTTGCGGAACGAGAAACGAGTAAGTATCGCCGTGTCGACTCACTTGTATCGCACCGTTGAGAAGACCCAATGGCGGTAGGAGGAACACTGGGCCATCTGGATCGCCGAAGGTATCGAGCGCAGTCGAACTCAGTTTGAGAGCCACCGTCTGCCCTGGCAACGCTGGAAGATAGAGAGTTGACCCGATAGCCGTTTCGGACGACAGAGGGCCGCTGCTGTCAAGCAACGTAACTTGCCACCGGTCGGGTGACTGCCAGCTGCCAAAGCCTCTCGTATTGAGTGGTGGGAGGTCCGACTTCGCGACTCCGGTTCCGTTGTAGACGATAAAGGCGAAGTCTGGTGCCGCGGAGGTCTTCTGGGCGGCGTTTTGCAGGGCGATCTGGTCCTGGGAAGGGCTGTTACGCAAGCCGAGAATGGCTGCTCCAAGGACCAGTGCCAACGTGATGGCGAGGAGGGCGAAGGGGATTACGGACCGGCCTCTGCTCACCGGGCGAGCATAGGTGTCGACCCCGACCCCGCCCCATCAGCGGCCCGAGGTGATGGTCACCCGTCTTCACTGAACAACTCCCGAACGACGACTCGGGTGCTTCGACACCGTGACGTTGACCCTCCTCATCGAATCTGGCGTTGCCACCGTGCCCGGAGGTCGGTTGGCGCAGTGTCAGCGGGCCAGGACCCTCGACTCCTCTGGGTGGGTTACCGCCCCGCAGTTGCTCTGGCTCAGCCAACCCGTTTCACGGAGACAGATCGTGCGACGATCTCGAAGCTGCCCGTTTCATCACAACTGATGCTGAAATGCCGCAAGATGCTTCGTCGCTGCTCAAAGGTCGTGCCGGGTTACCTCCATTCCGTTACGAGTCGATCAACCAACGGTGAGCCGTCGCACTCCCAGAGGCAGAATCCACCAAACCGAGCACGATCGTCCACGATGGGGCCCGCGGATTCGAGCGCCGAAGAGTTGAATCCCGCGGATTCGTCTAGGCCGCTGTGGTCGTACCACACCGCCGTATTTGGAGGGACCGAGGTTTCCACCACATGGTTGGTGTTGAACTCGGCCTGGATGAACTGAAAATAAATGACACCCGTGAAGTGGAGTTCTACTGGTCCCGACGTGGTTGGGTTGCCGAGGCGACCACCGAGAATCACCATCACAATGCGTTGCCATGGCCACGCTTCGGTTGGGGAGAACTTGATCGAATCTGTGTTTGAGTCCGTGGTTGCTCGTTCTTCGTGGATGTCGAAGTTGATTTCCAAGATGGAATGACAATGGGTTAGTTGCGGCTCGAAAGCACGCCAAAGAACAAGGTGGTCGGGCGTACTCCCCGCGTCGGTGCTCTCGGCCATGCCGGGATCGTACCCACGCAGACGAAGTGCCCCGCCGATGCCGGGTCGGGCTGTCCCGGTCAGTCCCGAGCTAGATGCGAAACTGGGTCGTGCAGGAACGCAGTCCCACTCTCGGCGTTGACTTTGGGCGCGTCATAAACGATGGCTCCTCGCACCCTTCCGGGGATGACACTGCATTTCTGACCGGGAGTGAGGGGGAGATGCTCGCCACACCGGAGATGGCGGGGTCCTTCGAGGCGCTGGCCAGACTCACCGACAGGTTTGATGGCCGAGCCTGGATCGTGTTCAAAGCTGGGCCGCGAATCCAGGGCCAACACAGAGCACTGGCTCAGCCACCACGGATTCTTTGATTCGACGGGAATCACTGCTGATCACCTTCGGTTCGTTCGGAAGCGCGCCGACAAGGCGGGCGTGTGCGTAGAACTCGGAATCACTCATTTCGTGGACGACCGAGCCGAAGTGCTCGAATCCTTGCTGGGTGTCGTGCCGCACCTCTACCTCTTTGGCCTCCAGAGCAGAGGACCCACCGATGGCATGGTCGCAGTGCCAACCAGGTCTGACGCTGAACGGGCAATCACGGACTCCTTGTTGGCCTCCTGACGGTATTGGCGACGCGCGCGCGTCGAACATCGCGTTGCCACCGGAGCTCGATGAAAACGATGCGTTATGCAAACGTCCAGATCAACCAAGCGATCAACATCCACAGACCAACAACCAGAGAAGCCGCCAATACCGCGCCCACTGGGTGCGGCCGTGGGAGAGTTTCGTATTGCAGACGCTGGGTGCGCGTCGTTCTCGCTCGGTACTGTGGACAGAGGCACTGAGCACAGTCGGTCCCCGAGCGGTAGTGCTGGTGTGCTGAATACGAGTCGCCGCAAACCTTGCACGTCGGCTGCGCGAGTTCCTCCAAGGTCTCGGCAATCACCGACGGGCGGTCGAAGACGTAGTCGATCACGAACGCGTCGATCATGGCCCCCATCCAATCGTCGGACAGGCCGACCTGGTCGAGCAGTTTGTTGGCGTCAGCCTCAACGTAGAACGTTCTCATCGCGTGCCTCCCTGGTTTGGCTTCGCTCGATGATCTTTCTGACGGCTTGGCAGGTGATACCAGCGGCGCGGGCGATCTCGGCGTCTTCGGCCCCACTCGCAGCGGCACGCGCGATCAGCCCGTCGCGGTACCTGCCCAGCGCGGCGAGATCACGGCGGTGTCGGTCGAGTTCCCTCGCCGCCTCAAATTCCCTGGCCGCCTGGTGGAGCAGTTCGGCGTCAGCCCAGTGCATGGGCGTGGGCATGGGCTGGATATACCCACGCATCTTCGGAGACGATCCCCCTTGCGGTCACAGCCCCCTCTACCGTCTGCCCATGGACCGATGCCCGATGTCCGAACCTGGTGACCTCATCGTCGCCTTCAGCCCCCAGGCGGGTCGTTGGTTCAGAATGGTCTACTCCCACCAACTCCAGGCCACGCACTGTCGTGGGGAGCCCGCGTGGACGTGACGACGTTCCGATTCGGCTTCGCCCTACGGTCTGATCGGGCCCAACTTTTTGCCCGGCACCTACGATTGACCGATCTACGCTGGCGGGTCGGCAACGGTTCGGGGTGTGGGGGTTGCGACAGAGCGGTGTCACGCCTTGACATCCACGGCCACCACGCTGATCACGCGTTCTGTAGGGAAGGTGGCGGCAACATCGTGGGCGTGGTCACCAGCTAAGCCGTAGAAAAAAGAGCACCCAGTCGGTGGTGGCTCTGATGCTGCCTGCCTCGACCGTCACTGGCCGCCCGTCTGATGTACTTCCTGAGACAAGACAAACCAACTACGGGCCGCCTCTTGTCGACCTTTGCAGCGTTTCGTCCATTTCTCATGCCTATGCACGGCATCTGTGATTGTGACGACCCGCCTGAGGGGTATGGCTGCTGGCGAACCAGGCAGTTGACGTGCTAAGGCACATGAATCGGTGATTCACAACTTCTGAACAACAGCGGGCTGTGCATTGATAGTGCCCGCTGCCGAAGGATACCGTCAGATCCACGGCGAGGGGGACGTGTCGGATGGAGTCGCGCCGTGCACAGACGCCACAAACCCAGCCTGGTTCAGCAACCCGACCGAAGCTGGAAGGTCGTGTGTGCCCAGTGCCTCAACGACGAGGCAGTAGAGACGCCCATCGGGATTGGATTACGGATGCGTGACCGGCGGTCTGCGGAGATGGTCGTTGAGAATCACCGTCGCTCTTCGGCTCGACAGTGAACGCTTAGCGCCGCAGATGAGCTAGGTCCTCTTCTGTCGACCCAACGTCGCAATGGAGTCGAGAGACCACAGTTCTTCTCCCTGAACAAGTCTTATATCAAGGAATTCTTCTGGTCGAGCGCAGGTGGCCGAGCGCATAACCCGCAACGAAGCTGGCTCCCCGATCAATCAGCGTGACGCCCTCACCGTGCCTAACGGCACGCGTCACGCCTTCGAACCAGGGTCTCGTCGCCCGCTTGAGACAGCTTCCAGAAGCCACTTGTGGTTACCGACTCAGTGTTGATGTAGACGCTTGTCCCAGGCCGAACACGGAAGCCGAACTCCTCCGGGGCTGGCGCTCTGGGGGTTCCGGGGGCGATGGTAGAGCTCGAGAAACTCATCATTAGCATGAAAATTATGTCTCTGTCGACAACGTCACCCAGCTTGCGAGTGGCTTCCGATGCGTGATCGGGTATGGCCTATTCGTCTTGGCTTGGTGGCGCAGGCATCAGCCCGTCAAAGGTGACGATCTTGACGATCCTGCCATCGGATCCGACCTGTCCGAGGTCCACTCCTTCAGCTTCGACTTTCCCGCCCTGGCGGCGAACCCACGCATATCGGAAATGGTCATGATGGCAATCAATGGTGCTCGTTCGCCGGATCTCGGTGTCGGCTGGGAGAGACCGACTCAACCAGCCAAAGACCTGGGCCATCTCGTGAACACCTACCGCCATCACGCCTGGGTTGATGAACTGGACCTCCTCGGCGACAAGTTCTCGGAGGTATGCCAACCGATCAGGGACATTTAGGTCAGTCTCAAGACTCATCAGATCATCGAGCTTCCGGGTCAACTCTGCCTTGGCAGTCGAATCAGACACGCCACGTAGGGTAGATCGTGCCCCGAGCACAAGCGCCACACGCGGAGGCGGGACAGGTGTGCGGTCGGTCCGGAACGTGTCGAATACGAAATCAATGGTCCCTCCCCGGAGCATCCCTCATCGTGTGTGTGAGTCCGGGGCGCCATCCAGTGTAACGGGTCTTGCCGGCAGCGGATGTAGGCACGATCTGGGCGCGATCTCATCAGCGGTGGAGCTGATGGCACGGGTACGAACTGAGGGGTTACCTTGGCGAGAGAGCTGTCTCTGTTCCTATTGGCCCATCGGGGCTTCCCATAAGACTTGAGACGACGTACCGCTTGGACTGATCGAGACGATGGCTGTCCTATCGGTGTAGCCGTTCCCGTAGTAGGTGTCGACGAAGATCGTGCCATCGGGACCGATTGTGATGCCGTTAGGTGAAAATCCCCTGATTCCATCGAAGAGTCCGGGATAGAAGGAGATGATTTTTTGATCGGTGGTGGGCGAAAGTCGGACGACGCCCAACTCATCCATGCCAATGACTCCTCCGTTGGGTGCTCTGACTAGCCCTGCGTCTCCTCGCGGATAAATGCTCTCCTGGCCGTAGGGTTCAGTAAGGATGCCCGAGGGTTGGACGACAAAGACGGTCTTGGTGTTGAAGCCAAAGAAGTACAGGTTGCCAGCTGCGTCAAAGGCGAGACCGTCTGGGCCGTCTGCGGAGGTCGAACTCGCCTGTTCGCCTACGCCGTCGATGCCTTGAGAAGGGCCATTGGTACCCACGACGACGCTCAGGGTTCCGTCTGCGTTGAGGCGAAGCACCTGTTCGCCGGTGGAGATGTAGAGGTACCCACGAGGGTCGATGGCCACGTCGTTGGGCTGTATGTCGGCTTCGAAGGCCCGGGTGCCGTCAGCGACGAAGCCACTAGTTGAAGAGTTTCCGCTGCCGATGACCGTCGTGATGTTGCCACTCGGCGAGATGGCTCGTACTCGTCCATTTCCCTCGTCGCCGAAGTAGAGGGTCCCATCGCCTGCAAAGGCCATGCCTTCGGGTCGATCTAGTTCTGCCTTGACAGCTGGACCGCCGTTGCCTGAGTAGCCCACCTGCCCCGTGCCTGCCACCACCGTGAAGGTGCCATCGGGCAGACGTTCGAGGATTTGATCTCGGGTCTGGTCCGCGATGTAGAGGTTGCCGTTGGGACCCACCGCCAGGGCGGTCGGGCGTTGCGGAACCAATGCCGAAGCGCCCAACATGGTGGTCGCCGGACTACTTGGCGCCGTCGTCGGCGTTGTGGTCGTGCTCGACGTGCCAGAGGAGTTCGCGGGAGTAGGCGAAACGTTTTCCTCCCCGGTGGCGTGATCGGGGCTCACGCATCCTGAGGGAGGTGCGCTTGATCCTTGCTGTCCGGGCATGAGCACCGTTCCGGCACAACCGAAGTTTGACAAGACGGTATCGGCGGTCACGGTCGAGCCGTCGGGGAGCGTGTACTCGGTCTTTTGTTCTCGGATGTAACCCTCGCTGTCGACCGAGACCCACGTCGTCTTTCCAGCAAATCCGCTGCTTTCGATGATGGCGTCGGCGGCGCGGATGGTTTGTGCCTGCTCCGAGGTGAGACCGCCGATGTTGGGGTCTTCAAGTCCGCTCTGGGACAATTTGTAAATGGTCACAGGCACCCCGTCGACGCTGCCGGTCCCGGCTGGCTGTGCCCCTTGGATTTCTTGGGCTTCGAGGTCGAGATAACCAGTGCCACTGGCCAGTCCCTGCATATCGAGTGCCCCCGGCACCTGACCGACCGTTCCCTCAACCGACCCTGCGTAGCCCGCGAGCGGTGCACCTGGTCCCGCCTGGCCAGGTGCGGACAGGCCATAGTCGCCGCCACCGATCTCCCAAACATTTGTCCCGTTGTCGTAGAGCGAGATCATTCCGAGCGACCCGACGTCGCTCACCGTCACCATGGCGTAAGGATTGGTGTCCACCGTGCCGTGCCCGGAGATGGACGAGAGATTCAACGGGGACGGCGCGGAACAAGGTGTCGGGGTCCCTGTTCCGGGACACTTGGTAGGCGGCGTCGTGGTGTCGGTGAAGGTCATGTCGTAGCTGCCCGAGGCCACCGTGACGCTGACGTCATCGACAACGAGCTGGGCCAGGCGATCCCGCACGGGCGCATCACCAACGTGAGCCGGGGTCCGGTGACTCAGGCTTGGCACAAGCAGTGCGACACCCACGGCGAGCACAATGAAGAGAGCGAGCGTCCAGCGAACACCATGGGTGCGTCGTGGCTCTGGGCGAGCCGGGTCGCTCGCTGCGATGGTGGAGCCGAGTCGACCCCTGACCTTCGCGATCGTGCGCGCGTCGGGAGGATCGATGCCATCGACAGATCGGCGAACTTCTTCCAGTTCGTCACTCACTTTGGCCACTCTCCTGCAACTGGGTTTTGCTGTTCAGGCTCGACATATATGTTGTATTGCCCGTCTGTCGCTAGAAGTTCCCTCAGTTTTCGTCTCGCCCGAGACAGGCGTGACCGCACGGTGCCGACCCTGATACCGAGGGCGCGGGCGATGTCCTCATAGCTGACTCCAAGTCCAGCCGAGAGCACCAGGACCTCGCGATGCTTGTTATCGAGGGCCGCCAGGGCGCGCCGCGTCTGGCGTATCTGATCGTTCAGTTCTGCGCTGGCGACGACCCCATCCACCGCCTCAGAGGATGTGTGACTGCGTCCATGGAGCTGGGTGACCCGCCGCACCATCGAGGCGTGCCGTGTCTCAGATCGGTGGTGGTGCCGGATGACGTTGGTCGCGATACCGAGGAGCCAAGGAAGTGCGTCGTCATAGCGGGTGTCGTAACGCTGCCGTGCCCGGAAGGCAGTTTCGAACACGTCGGCGAGCAAGTCTTCGGACGAAAGACGGTCAACATGGCTCGCCAGGTAGCGAAAGACCGACGTGGCGTGACGCTCGACGATCAAGGAGAAGCACTCAGGGTCGACGACTGAGCGGCTGATAAGGGCAGCATCGGTGCTGGTGCTCCTTGACGACCCGGTGCTGCTCATGAAGCGATATTGCCCGAAGCGGTCCAAAAGTTCCCGTTCAAACGACCTGCGCTCCGGTGGGACGGCGGGAACTAGCTCGTCCAGTCGCCCTTTAGTGTCCATTTACTACCCTTCATCATCACTGGCCACGTGGCCTGCAGGGTCGTTTGGGATTCCAGCCGCCGACTGTCCATGTCGTGGGAGACGCCCGGCGCTATCGGCCAGGGCCATCGTGCTCAGCGGCAAGCCAGTCACCATGATCCGGACAGCAAGCGTCAGGTATGGGCATGAGGCAGATGGAGACACTTCGACTATCAGTTGATCGTCGACGCCGCGACGTTGGCGCGTCGCCGACTGCGCCTTCTTTGGATTCCGTAGCCGATTCCCGCGACAGCCAGAGCCGAGAACGGAAGCAGCAGTGGCACCGGGACCTCCGGGGTCTCTGCGGGAGGGCCCACATTGGTGCTGGGTGTGATCTGGACGAAGTGGGGTTGATACCTGTGGTCGTTCTGTTTCAGTGCCGAGAGACCGTCCAAGGAATTTGTGTTGTATGAAGTGACGAGTCCGTCGCCCCCCAGCTCAGGATGGAAGGTCGCCGCATACGCGTACTCGTCGGGATAGTCGGTGGTCTGTGGAATGGAGTAGACGTCTCGTGGGCTACTCCATGGTCCCGTCAATGAGCAGGAGAAGAACAGGCCGATATTCATCGGGTGCCCCGCTGAGCCAGTGACTCCGACCCCCATGTAACCGCTGGCGCCCTGAAGGGGGATGACTCCGTTGAGCGGCGGGAATCTTGGCATATCGACGCCACTACTCTCGCCCGCGATCCATCCAGACCCGTTCCAGTAGGTCCAGGCACCGGTGTCAAGGGATTCACCAACGGGCACGCGCGCAATCTTCGTGCCGTAATAGACGTGCGACGTGATGTTCCTCGACTGGCCGTAGATGTAGTCGTAGCCGCCCTTCTTTGTCATGGCCAAGCCCCATTGCGTGTCGGCGTCCGTCGGTATCAACGTCATCGAGCTCAGGATGGGTTTGCCAGATGTCAACGACATCACCGCGATCCCGGATCGTCCCGTATAGTTGTAGAAGCGACTCCCTTGGACCGGTGCGTACTCATTCACGAAGACGAGCTGGTTCCCGTTCTCCATGTAAGTCGAAGCCACCCACCACCAAGAGTCGCTGAGAGGGTTCTCGTCGGGAATAAGCGACTTTGGCGACGACTCCGTCCCGTTGAAGTCAACTCCGAGGTCAGGCAGCCTGCCGGTCATCTCGCTGTTGTGCGGCATGCCTGTGAACGAGGACCGACCGTTGGCCAGCGCGGTCCCAACCAAAGTGTCGGAGAACACGAAGGCCTCCTCCCCGTGGGGCAATGCAGTCGAATAGGTCGAGTCGCCACCGAGCCAGCCGGGGCCGTACTGGTCTGCGAACACCGAGTCCAAAGAGGCGTCAGCAGTCGCCGTTGGGGGAGTGCTCGGAGCGCAGTCGCCGTTGGTGGGACCGCCCTGAATGTTTGCTTGGTAGAAGCCGGTGGTCGACCCTGTCAGGGTTGGGACTGGCTGGACTGTGGCGGTCACACCGTGAGTCGCTGCTCGAGCGGTTTGTTCTGGACCAAACGCCAATGCGACGATTCCGGGAACACCTAGCAGGACAGCACCGCTCACACGCCTCCACCTCGGACCATGAAGATGCCTCCGGTTGGATCGCCGAAATCCTGACAACACCACCTGACACCCGTTACTTTCCATCAGAGGTGTTCGCACGCTAGCTATGGTCGGGTGACCCGAAGGCGACGGGATGGTGAACTCTCGGCGACATGGGAGGAGAACCGAGCTACAGAGTGACCCGCAACGGAGGTGACTCTGTGCAGAGACCGGTGATTGGCTCGCACAGCGTCTATCGAGCGCCGCTGGGCACCGACAATCTGAGACCCGACAGTGACCGACGTGCCTTTCATCATCCAACGACCGCGCGCCAGTGCCGCTTCCACCCGATCCGAGTGTTCTTCGGGTGTAAGTTGACCCGACCGACAAGGCCCGGCTCAACAACGCGATCACGCTGTCTCGATCCGCGTCGGAGGCTCTGATCGCCGGCATGCCTGAGCCGTTGCCTTTCAATGGAGGAGCCGCATAGGGGCGTGTGTAGGCTCCAACTCTGACTGCGCCAGCGGACTTAGACCGCTGGTTGTCTCTACCTACTTGTCCGAGGGTTCTCACCTGCACAATCCGGACATAGGCGGGGGATCACGGCCACTCGGCTCCCACAGCTACGCCACTGCACTGGCACTGCAGCCTTGTTCACCGCTCCTTTGCTGGCGGGGTTGTTTCGAGCCTGCAAGACTGATCCTCGGCACGGCGGGGTTACTCCCAACCACCCCGCGGCAGAAATGCACCCCCACCGCGTTTCCGCCCTTGTGTGCCTGTAGCGAGACCACCCCGGCCCGCGTTGTCGGGCCGGGGTGGCTTCGTCTCTTCGGCAGTCTCTGCCCTCGGGTTGAGTCTCGACTCTCGTCTACCGTCACCCCCATGCCCGAAGTCGACAGCCTCATCGTGCCTGCAGTCCTCGAGCGGCTCGTTGCTTCAGGATGGTGTACTCCCACCAACTCCGGGCAACTCACTGTCGTGGGCAGCCCGCGTGGAACCACGTCTGACGGGACCAACGCGAAAGAGCTGGTGAGTGGACGCCTGTGAAGACCATGCTCCTATGGGGCGCATCGCAGTGGCGCTTTGTAACCACCACCGCTCCCAGTCGGGATTTGGCGCGATCTGTGCGCTGCGCGAGGCGCGGGCGTGCGGAATCCCAGATGACCCAGGGTGACCGCTCGCCGGGGTTGCACCGAAGAGGGGGGGCGTCACTCGCGGGCCGACGAAGCGCCGCAGGTGGTCTTCCAGAGGCAGGCATGACCGAGTTGGGCACGAAGACACCACCCCGTGCCATGACGGTGCCCGCTATTTCATGTGCCGGCGACTCCCGCGTGGCGGTAGGCACGCGTACATGCTTGAGCAGATCAACGTCACCTGCTTGTTCAAGTTCACGACGAGTGCAATGCTGGAGTGCACTGGTGTTCGTACGGCTGTTTGGGGCCGAAAGAGAAGACCGGTCGGCGAGCAATGGTCCGGGGGGCCACAGCGGTCGTTCGGGCGACGTACCTGGAATGGAAGGACAGGAGTCATGCCGGATTCCCGGATCAGGGTGGCCGAAGACTTTTTTCAAAAGCTTTTTGGAGGCAATGTTTCAGCCGCCAGCGATCTTCTCGATCCTCAGGTCGTGGACGTGGTGCCAGGAAGAAACGAAGGCTCAGGCGTCTTTCAAGGTGTTCAAGCTGTCGCGGCGCACCTTGCAACATTTCTCAGGCTCACAGAAGATCCGATCGATGTCCTCAAATGGGAGGATTGGATGGCTGGGGTCGACAATGTCGCTGGGCTAGCGAACATTCACCTGCAACGCGAAGGCCAGCAGCACGATTTTCGTGTCATTTTCCTCATCTCAGTGACGGGAGACGACGGATTGCAACGGATCTCGAGGATCGAATCTTTTTACAGCGATCAAGCGGCATTCGATCGTTTCTTCTCAGTCGGGTCCTAGCGGGGCGCGCCGCGAATCGACACTACGGCGGCGCCGAGTTGACTTCGCCGTTGTAAGCCACTAGTCGGATATGCGGGGTGGTTCTTGAGGGGCCTATTTGACGGCTCGAAATCCTTGTATTTTCGTCGCGTCCATCTTGGCAGCGAGACGTTTTGGAGCGGCCAACCTGTACGCCTCAATCATCATCTCTGTTGCCTCGCTCCAGTCGAGCTCGGCTACATCGAGCCACATTCCCACCCACCCGCGATGGCCCAGGTACGGAGGGACGAAGAACTGATCAGGTTGATGGGACGTAAGGACGGCCTGCTCACCAGCCGGAGCTCGACAGATCAGCGCCAGCCGTCCGTCACCGTGATGGTCATGGGTGAAATAGGCGAACGTCTTGTTGCGAACGCCAAACCCGAGATGGCGACCGTGTTCGCCGCCGGGGCGCAGCTCGACTTCGGGCAGCCGGGCCACGAGTCTCTTCAGACGCCTCTTACACTGCTCGGCGGGAGAAACTGCCATGCTCCAGAATCTCGCTGATTGTTAACGGCTCGCCGCTTGTGCCTTCGAGCCGATGGTGGGCGACACCATACCTTCCTTAAGGTCTTTGGTTCTAGACGCCTCAGCCACCGGCTCAAGTCGAACTCAGATCGTGACCTAGCTAGAAGACGAACGGCACGAGCATCTTGGTCGAGCGCCTGTAGGCGGGATAGGTATCTGGGAACTGCTGGATCATGTAGCGCTCCTCGACGGTCGCGCTGTAGACGAAGTAGATCCCGGTAAGCGCCACGACGGTGAGCCACAGCCAGCTCAGCGCGACTGCAGTGCCGATCCCGGCGACAAGGATGCCCGAATAGATGGGGTGGCGCACCAGATGGTAGGGACCGCGGGTCACCAACTCCGGGTCTTCCTTCTGCGTCATCGGCGTACCCCAGTTGCGTCCAATGTTCGCACGGGCCCAGATCGCGAACCCCAACCCGGCGACAAAGAGGATGAGACCGAGGCCAGCGCGCCACGGATCCGTGTTGAGGCCCTGGTCCCGAAAAGCTCCCAACCGGATGAAGACGAGGAGGGCGACGATGATCACTACCCTTATGCCCACTTCGCGCGACCACGGGACGCGGCCCCTCTTCATCGAGAACGCCGCTAGGAGCCAATACAGCCAGAACGCTGCCCATCCGACGGCAAAGGCGAGCTCGACCACATGCATCTCGAGTCAGACTGCCACACCAGCGCGCCGGCTAAGTGTCGTCCGCTGGCGGGGCTTACGACCTAGCGTGACGCGTGATGACCGGCTGCGGCTACGGTTTTGCGAAAATGGCTACCTGCTTTGCGCTTTCCGAAGTAAAGGGAGATTGGTCCCAGTCTCCCCAACGATCCTCTAAGTCCAAGGCCGCCAACTTCGCCATCAGCACGAGCTCTGAGGGCCAGATGTATCGGTAGGGGGCAGAATGACGGACCACCCGACCGTCGAACTCCATCCAGTGATGCGACCACGCCACCTGCCCCACGACATCGTCGAAGGTCTCGATGCCCACGTGATCGGGATCCATCCGGAAGATCCAGCCGGTCTCAGACAACGGCACCCGCCGAAGCTGGGGGACGATCAGTTCGACCACGAAGTGGCCGCCTGGCGCAAGGTGGGCTGCTGCGTTCGCAAACACCGCGAGCTGTTCCTCTTGGGTCGTGAGATTCATGATCGAGTTGGCCACCAGGTAGACCAGCTCAAAACGACCCGGCACTCGTTCTTTGGCCATGTCGCCGATCACTATCGGGATCGCCTCTGCGCCCGGCTTTTTCTGTAGCTGCTCGACCATGTGTGGCGAGAGCTCGATACCTTGCACTTGTACGCCGCGCGCGCTCAGCGGGAGAGCGATTCGTCCGGTGCCAACGGCGAGCTCGAGGGCAGGACCTCCTCTCGAGAACTCGGCGAGGAGGTCCACTATCGGGTTCACCACCCATGGCTCGGACTCCATCGCATAGGTCGCGTCATAGACCCCGGCGATCTCCTTGTCCCACACGATCGAACCCATGGTGCGACTAGCTTGTCATGCGTAACCAGGCATCGCTCGCGGGGAGGTCTTCAGGACGTTCGGGGGCTGCCTCCAGCTCGCTGATTCGTCTACGTGCCTCTCGCTTCAACTGAAGTGTGCCTCTGCAAAGCGCCGTAGCTCATTGAATCGCTCTGTGTCCTCGGGAGCCATGCCAAGGAAGCCTCCGTGACCGGCTGCTTCCCACACGTGAAGCTCAGCGTCACTTCCTACGTTGCGCAGTGCCCGGTGCATCCGTACATTGTCCGAGAGGAGCCTGTCGCGAGTGCCGGTCAGGAAGAGCGCAGGGGGAAACCCGCTGAGATCACCGAACAGCGGTGAAATGTAGGGTTCTCGACGGTCGTTGCCTCCTGCGTAGAGCTCGGTGCATGGCTCGACCGGACCCGACAAGACGTTATCGAGGCCGTCGTTGGTCCGCCAGGAGTCGCTCGAACCCGTGAGGTCGAACGCACCGGTATTGAAAATGACTGCCGCGGGAAGCGGAAGTCCTTCGTCGCGGGCTTTCAGGATCAGCGCGGCCGCGAGGTTGCCCCCGGCAGATGTCCCACCCACAATGATCTCACCTGGCTCGCGCTCGTCCAAGAGCAACCGGTATGCCGTAAGGCAGTCGCCGAGAGGTGTGGGAAACGGGTGGTCAGGGGGCATGCGGTAATCCACCGACCAGGTGCGGGCTCGGACTGCATTGGCCGAGGCGATCGTGGTTCTCTTGCAGAGTTCGCCCCCGCCGAGCACCCAGGCGCCGCCGTGAATATCGAAGAACACCCGACGATCCTCATCTGTCACAGCGGCGGGGGTCACCACATAGAGAGGGCATGGACCAATGTCTCGCACATCGATCTCTCCAGCGAAGCCTTCTGTCGCGTCGCCGACCATCGAACGCACAAAGCCGTCTGTCTCGGCGACGTACGCCTTCCATCCTTCGACGTCATCCAGCGCTGGAAGGTCCCTCGAAGGTGGGCCGAGCTGTCCCATCTCCAATACGGCCTGCGCCTCTTTGCTGATCGAGTCGGGGACCGGTATTTCCCGGGCTGGGATTAGAACCATGGGATGAAACCCCTTCGTGATCGTCGTCGAGTCCAGAGCCTACGAGCTGTGGCAAGCCATTCGCTGCCCGAGGATCACATCACGAGGACCGATTGCCAGTGGTGAAAGCTTCTGTGATCAAATAGCGCACCATGCTGGAGATGCGTCAGCGGTGCGAACGCTGCGACACAGGCTTGACGGAAAATGCGCCTGCCACCATCTGTAGCTACGAATGCACGTTTTGTGTGAGCTGTGCTGACGAGATGGGCGGGGTGTGCCCTAATTGTGGGGGAGAACTGGTCAGTCGTCCCCGGCGACGATGATACGGAGGGCTGGACGTTGGGGAGCTCGCGACCAGCTCACCGGGTGAGCCCCATCCCCTTTGGATCTCAGTTCAAGTGCTCGGGGGGCACGTGATCGGCTATCAGATTACGGAGGCGACAGCCCGATTTTGTGGCGTACTTCGGCCGAGGTTGCCCATGACTCTTCAAGTAGTTGACCCAAGGCCTGCCAGTCCGCCGCCTTCGATTCGTCCGCCCGAGAGGCGACACGTTGCCACACCGCCTGGCGTGACCTTCCCAAGGCGGCACCGATTTCCTGCCATGTGCGGTCTTGTGATCGGGCCACCTTTACCGCCTCCTTCTCAATGGCGGCAAAGTACTTCTGAAACGCCGATATGGCGCGCAACACCTCAATGGGGTCAGCCTCGGGATTCCGGCGCAGACGCTCCCAGTTGTCCCATGCGTCACTCATCTACCTATTGTCGAAGTTGGGCCTGGAGTTGTCAATGATCCTTGACGACCCCAGGCCCTCCTTGTTGACGTCTCGAAGGTTCACACTCGCTGATCCTCACCTTCCCCCGGGGCCGGCCTACGGTGCCGCGCCGATCCCGAGATGCGGACACGCCGTGTGCGAGTTATCCCAATGGTCGTGGCGATCTCCTCCAAACGCCGGGTCCTCGCGGTCCGTTCCCACTCGGCGACACGTGTGCGCGTGATGCAGCCGGAATGCCAAGCTCTCGGGACACCGACGAACAGGGGGCATGGCGCGTGGCACCAATGGAATTCCAGGGAAAGATCGGCAACGACTGGCGGGACTCGGAGCCGTGGTGGCCGCCCCTGCCCACCCCGCCCGAGGATGCACCCAACGTCGTGCTCATCGTGCTTGACGACGTGGGATTCGCCCAGCTTGGCTGCTATGGGTCCGACATTGAGACTCCCTCGATCGACGCGGTGGCAGCCCAGGGTGTGCGACTGACCAACTTTCACACGACCGCCTTGTGCTCGCCGACGCGGGCGTGCCTGCTGACCGGGCGAAACCACCATCGCAGCGGTATGGGTCGGGTCGCCGACCTGGCCACCGGGTTCCCTGGCTACTGGGGGCGGCCGCCCCGCGAGAACGGTTTTCTCTCCGAGATGCTGCGGGCGACCGGCTACGCCACTTACGCGGTGGGAAAGTGGCACCTGAGCCCCGAAGGTGAGACCAACATGGCGAACTCGCGTGCGACGTGGCCTCTCGCGCGCGGCTTCGATCGCTGGTATGGCTTCCACGGCGGTGAGACTCACCAGTTCGTGCCCGCCCTGTACCACGACAACCATGCCGTACGCCCTCCGCGTTCGCTCGACGAGGGGTACCACCTCAGCGCGGACCTGGCCGACCGGGCCATCGAGTATTTGGCCGACCTGCGCGCCGTCGACAGCGAGCTGCCTTTCTTCTTGTATTTCGCCACGGGGGCCTGCCACTCACCCCACCATGCACCCCCCGAGTGGATTGAGCGCTATAAGGGCCGCTTCGCCAAGGGTTGGGACGTTTGGCGCCAACAAACATTCGCCCGCCAGCTCGCCGCGGGCATCGTCCCATCCGGTACCGTGCTCACGCCGCGCCCACCGTGGGTCCCCGCGTGGGACAGCCTCGACCTGCGTCAGCGCACCCTGGCCGAACGCTTCATGGAGTGCTTCGCAGCATTCTTGTCCTACACCGACGAACAGATCGGCCGTGTGCTCGGCTTCATCGAGGACCTGGACGACGCGGATGACACCGTGGTGATCATCGTCTCGGACAACGGTGCCAGCTCCGAGGGTGGCAAGGAGGGCACCATCAACGAGGGCCGCTTGTCGAACTTCGAGGGCGCCGGCGTCGGGGAGATGTACGCCCGGCTCGACGAGATCGGAGGGCCCCTCAGCCACAACAACTACCCCTGGGGGTGGACCATGGCGGGGAACACCCCGTTCAAGCGTTGGAAACGCGAGGTCCACGAGGGCGGCGTGGCCGATCCGTGTATCGTCCGCCTGCCGGCTAACCGGCGGGCCACCGAAGGTGGTGGCGTACGCCGGCAGTACGCGCATGCGATCGACATCGCGCCCACGCTGCTCGAGCTGGTCGGCTTCGGTCAGCCAGTCGAGATCGAGGGCATTGCGCAGTCGCACCTCGACGGGACTTCCTTCGCCTATGCGTTGGGCGAGGGGGGAGAGATGGAGGCTGGTCGGCACGTCACCCAGCATTTCGAGATGCTCGGCTCGCGTGCCATCTACCACGATGGGTGGAAGGCGGTGACGTACCACCCGGTCGGTCCGATCTACGACGACGGTCTGCGGTCCAATGCACCCTGGGACGACGATGTCTGGGAGCTCTATCACGTGACCGATGACGTCTCGGAGTCACGTGACCGTGCCGTTGAGTTCCCCGAAAAGGTCGCCGAGCTCGTCGCTCTTTGGTGGGAGGAAGCGCGGCGCAACGACGTGCTTCCGCTCGATAACCGAGTCCTCGATGCCATCGCACACAAGCACGACCGCCGGCGTCCCCAGGCGACGTATCGTTACTTTCAGGGCGGAGCTCCGGTACCCGAGTGGGTGGCCGTCGACGTGCGCAACCGCTCCCACACAATGATGCTGACCGTGGAGGTCCCCCAGGGGACCGTCGCCTCAGGAACTCTGTTGGCGCTCGGGTGCGCACTCGGCGGCTGGTCTCTTCATGTGTTGGACGGCCGGTTGCGCTACGTGCACAATCTGCACGGCCAGCGTCTCAACGATGTCGTGGCCGACACCGTCTTGAGTTCCGGCCGCCACGAGGTGGTCTTCCGTTTCGAGAAGGACGATGGGCTCGGGGGCCAGGCCACGCTCCTGCAAGACGACGTCGTGGTCGGAACGGGCACGGTGGAGCGCTTCACCCCAGTGGCCTTCAACGAGGTGATGGTTGGACTCACGTGCGGCTATGAATGGGGACCCGCGGTGGGAGGCGATTACGAGACGCCGTTCGCTTTCAACGGCACCATCGTTCGGGCGGAAGTGACGGCCATCGGTCCGGTCGTACGCGACCCGGTAGCGGAGGTGGCCGCCATTCTCGCCTCGCAGTGACGGCGTCAGTCTGAGCAGAGGGCGGCTCAGCAGTCCGACCTAAGTTTCTCTTCGGCGGTTTTGCCGTAGGCGCGTCGCTCGATGCGACGTTAAGTGAGGCTGCCGACTCGATAGACGAACAGGGATCGCGGGTCCTCGCTCTGGCGGTTGACCGAGCAGTGCCTGACGGGTGGAGCCCTAAGCTGGTGCGCGCTCCGGGCGTAAGGAGGGTCCTTGGACACGACGTCGCTGCTGGTGGTGGGCGCCGGGCCATACGGTCTCGCTGCCGCCGCCCGGGCGCTCGAGTCTGGGATCGACACCGCTGTGGTGGGTCGTCCATTGAGCTTTTGGACGGACCACATGCCCGAAGGCATGTTCTTGCGATCGGGGATCGATTGGCACCTTGACGCGTCAGGAATTCATACCTTCGAGGCGTTCGTCGAGGAGCGGCGGCTCTCTCCAGCCGATCTTGACCCGATTCCTATCGAAACCTTTTTGGGCTACGCCTCTTGGTTCCAAGCCCAGAAACATGTCGCGGTGCGGGACCAGCTGGTGTCGCGGCTTGACAGGAGGAACGGCTCGTTTGTGGCGTTTCTCGACGACGGCACGCAGATCGCTGCCGACCGCGTCGTGGCCGCTCCTGGCCTGAGTTACTTCCGTCATTTTCCTGACTGGGCGGAGAGGCTGCCCGCAGGCTTCGGCGTTCACACGTGCGACCTCATTCGCTTTGAGGACTTGGCCGGGGCACGGGTGCTGGTCGTCGGCGGCCGCCAAAGCGCGTACGAATGGGCTGCGCTGATAAGCGAGCACGCCGCGGCGCGCGTGGACATCGTTCACCGCCACGACGAACCCCGCTTCGAGCGCGTGAGCTGGAAGTTCGTTGACGACTACGTGGACGCAACCGTCGAAAATCCCGGTTGGTGGCGCACCCTTCCAGCCGTCGAGCAGAACAGGATCTCCCGGAAGTTCTGGGAGGTCGGTCGCCTTACGCTCGAGTGGTGGCTCACACCTCGCCTAGCGGACGATCGTTTGCATCGCTGGCCAAAGTCGCACGTCGTCGAGTCGACCGTCGAAGACAACGGTACGATTGCAATAACTCTTTCGGGGGGTGAGCGCCTCACCGTGGACCTTGTCGTTTTCGCCACCGGATATAAGGCCGACCTTCCCAAGGTGCCCTACCTCGAGCCAGTCATCTCACAGATTGACCTCCTCGACGGCTTTCCCGTCCTCGACGAGACACTCCAGTCATCGATCGCGGGTCTTTATCTTCCAGGATTCACTGCGACCCGTGACTTCGGGCCGTTCTTCGGGTTCACTAAGGCGTGTCCAGCAGCTGCCGCGCTCATTGTCAACGCTTTGCACGCGACGTTTTAGACCGCCGCCTGGAAGGACGTGGTAACCAGCTGAGCGCAGCATGATGGAAGGTACGCCGTTGCGGTCACTGGTTGGGGGGTGGACTCGGCTCACCGAGAAGGTTGATCCAGCCTGAAAGCTGATCGAGGTGGGGCTGGAGACCCTTCCACCAGCGGCGAGTGTCGGCGCTCTCGCCGTGATGGTTGCGAAACATGCTGACCGCACTCGCGAGGTCATCCAGGTACCAGCGCAATCGATAGAGCGTGAGTACTGCTGGATCGATCTCGCGGCCAGTCGCCGTCTGGTAGCGATCGATGCACGCATTACTGGTGGCCACGATCACGGACAGGTCGCGCTCCGGCGGGGCAAGGGCGACGGTGTCCCAGTCGATGAGAACGAGGCGGTCCTCTACCAACATGACGTTCGCCGGGTGCGGCTCGCCGTGTGTGACGACGCGGCGGGCACGGGCGGTTGCAGTGCGCTCAACCAGCCGATCGAAGCCTGCGACGAGCTGGACGAGGTCGGCTGCGTAGGAGATAAGGAGACATCGGGCTGGCTCCGAGAACGGGCCGCCGGTCCATCGACGGTGGGGGTCCTCCAGGAACTCGCTCAGATCCCATTGACCTCCGTAGCGGGGTTCGTGGTCGGGCACGCTCTGCCCGGCTGAAGTCGTGGACTGATGAAGCTCGACGATCATGTCCAAGGCCATATCCCGCACCTGGTCGTCGGGGTATGGGCCGAAAGGATAGGAACGACCGCTCAGAAACGGATATACGGAAACTGCGTACCGATTGTCGACTCTGCGCAGAACCTCTCCGTCGACGGATTCGATCGGTGCCACAACGAACTCAAGACCCGCCTGGCTGCGCAGGGCGGCCGCCGTGGTCAGCGCGCAACCGAGGCCTTCGAAGACCCGTTCCCTCGTGTCACCGATCCAATCCTTGTCATCTAGATCGTCAACGGTGATGAAATGGGGCTGACCATCCGCGTCGACCATTTTCCAGTGGTGGCTACCCCCGCCCTCGGGCACGTACTTCAAGTAGCCTCCGCGCAGGAGCCAGCCTTCGGCCAACGCCTTTCGCAATAGCTCCGGCGTCAGGTTGGTCGGTGCGGTCCGCACGCCTCGGGAGCCTAAGGGTGAGGCTTCGTGACGGTGGACGACATCTGGGCAGAAGAAAACAACCTTGACGACGCCACCTTCAACTCGGGCAGAGGGCTGTACTCGGTGCTGGCAAGATGCGAACGCACTTCCTTCGGTCCCGAGGGGCGGGTGACCGATTGAGACACGAACCCATCGGCCACCGACCGCATGTCGTGCCCGACATCGGCCTCTCGTGCGCGGGTCGAGGACGGACGCTGATCACACTTTCTCATGGACAATCCGCAGGCTATGTTGTGCTTGCGTTGTGTTTGGAGACCAGGGAGTCGTGTCATGCGTCCTCACCATCCAAAGATTCATCGTGCTCCGCGATTGCATGGGTGCGGTCGAGTGTCCTCAGGGTCGCACGACCGTGTCACGCGTCCGATCGCCTTTGGGATGTCGCTGAGCAGACGAATGACGGCTGAACAGCTCGCGGAGCCCCACTTTCGGCGTGGCTCGGGCGTGGAGTTCGCTCAGGTTCAGGCAGGTGGCCACGAGGGGGACGTGGCGTGACTCCGCTCCGGCGTCTCCGGCTCTTCTCTCTCGGCGTGGCCCTCGGCGCGGCCATGTACCTGGTTGGCGGCATCGCCATACCCCTCTCTCACAGCAGCACCTCCGCACCGACTGCGAAGCTCGCCCCCTGGCTCTGCCGGGTGCCCCAACCTGCGGGATGCTCCCCGTGATCGGCGGTTCTCAGTCGCCGCGGCCAGTGCGACCACGAAGAGCACGATGGCCCGGGCGATCCTCGGCGTCGGCGGGCTGGTGCGGGCCCTCGACGCCATGACCTCGCACGACGGGCCTCGTCAGCGCCGGCGCGGCACGACGAGGGACCCACGACCGGGTTGACCAAAAGGCTCGCCCGGGGCCGGCTCGGGTGCGACGGGTCCGCGCGCGTGGTTCTCGGCCAGGCGTTCGGCCGTCAGGCGGTCGGGCAGCGCCAGCCCGATGCCGATCGGGACCTCCGAGAGGTGGTCACTGCGGCAGGCCAGGCACTCGACCATCCAGCGGCCACCACGGAGTTCGACGATCTGGGGCTGGTGCACGCTGCGCACGGGCCGACTCCCTTGCTCTCCGACAAAACACTACGGAGCGACAACATAGCCTGTGGGCCGGCTGTGAGAAAGGGGGACTTCGTTTCGCCCCTGGCCCAGTACCAGCGAAACCGAGCGTTGGCGACGCGGCTTGAGACGAGCCCACACGGAGCACCGCGCGCTCCGGTCACGACGTCGGATGTGGTTGTCCGCCAGTCTGTCCGCGTTAAACCTGTCCGGGTTGGGGCAACCCGACGCCGATCGGAAGAGTCGAGTGCGGATCTTGCCCGCGTGGCGGGCATTCGATCACTGCCACGGCGCCGGATGACTACGAGGGTCTGCCCTACCGGCCCGAGCAGAGCTGGGATCTCGGAGAGCCATTGGGTCGACGTCGCCGGCGCCGCGGAGGTCTGGTCCAACGGTTCAGCGCGGGGTGGAACGCGGTGAACGTCGCCGAGGCGGGCGCGATCACCTTCCGGGTCCCGGACGGCTTGGTCGATGCGCAGGGAGGCCCGGCGCCGAACAAGGTCCGGCTCGAACCCAAGGAGGGATGTGTCTTTGCCTCGCCCTCCCTCCTCGACCCCCGGCCTCTCCGGGCGAACGACGGCCCGCTGCTGCTGCTCACCGGGGAGCTTCACCACATGCCCGATTGGTTCGAGCCGCGCGGCAGCGCTCGGATCGACCATGGCCGGGTCAAGCTCCCGACTCGGGCCAGTTATGTCGATTCGGTGGTTTCCCGCCCCTCGTTTCGTGCGTGTGGTCGGGCGGCGCGCACCTGCCTTCAACGCGCCGCCGACCAGCCGAGTGCAGAGACATTCCTAGAACTGCGGACAGACGGCGGCGACTTCGTCGCGATCGGCAAGAGCGGGGCGCCTGCTTCTCCGCCTGCAACGGTCGGGGCCACGGTCGGACCACACGGCGCGCTTTGACCCCGTCAAACACAAGTGGTGGAGCCTCGAGGTCGCACGGGAATCCCTGTCGTGGCGGACGAGCGGCGATGGCATCATGTGGCGTACGGAACGCGCGTTGGTCGGGACCGAATTCCCGGACGCCGCCGTCAAGGTCGCCCTGCTCGGTGGTCACTACGAACCCATGGACGCCGACGAAGAGGCGATCTTCGCTGTGGTTCAGGTCTCGTGATCCGCGGCGTCGTCGCGCGCCGGCCGGAGGGGGTCCTTGTGGGCGCACGGTTGAGCAGCCAAGATACCGGCTGCCGTGAGTTCCCCCCGCGCCTCTGGCCAACACGCTCAGGAACGCCGCAGCCGCACGCGACAACGTCGCCAGCGCACTCTCCTGGTCGGGGGCGTGCTGACCATCGGGCTCGTCCTCATTTTGGTGAACGTCACTTCGACACCCGGAAGGGGCCGTAGCGGTCCTGCGACGCCATCGCACGACAGGGCAGCGAGCAGACACGGGGTCGTCACGACGTCGACGAGGAGCCCGGGAAAGATCGGTGCCGACGGACCCGACGGCCGCAGCGGGTTGCCCGCTGTCGAATCTGGGGTTCTTCCGTGGACGCTGGCGCAGCCGCTCAGCCGTGAGGTCGTGGTCCCGGGACAAAGCTCGTCCAACGTCCTCACGCTCGGAGGCTTGACCAGCGGTGACGCAACGACGTCGAGTGTGGTCGATCTGGGCCTGCCGGCCGGGGCCGCCGCGTCGGCCGGGTCGTTGTCGTCCGCCACCCACGACGCCGCCGGTGCGGTGATCGGTGGCCGGGTCCTCGTCTTCGGGGGCGGCGTCCTGACCTCTTCTGCCACCGTGCAATCGTTCCCCGCTTCGGTCCCCGGGGGCGCCGCCACGGCGAGCATCATCGGGCAACTCCCTCAGCCCAGATCGGACGCCGCAGCGGTGACGATCGGCCGGACCGCCTACGTCATCGGCGGTTACGACGGCGCCAACGCGGATCCAGAGGTGCTGGCCACGACCAACGGAAGCACCTTCCACGTGGTCGGTTCACTGCCGGTGCCGGTGCGCTATCCCGCCGCCGCGGCCGTTGGGAAGACGATCTACGTCTTCGGAGGCGAGCGTGTGGGCGGGTCGGGCAACGCCGTTGTCGACGCCATCCAGCGCATCGACACAGGGTCAGGGCACGCCTCCGTCGTCGGCCACCTTCCGCAACCCCTGATGGGCGCGGCTGCGGTCACGATGGGTGGGGTGATCTACGTGGCGGGCGGGGTGAACGGCGCCGCGGACGCATCGACGATCTATGCCTTCGACGTGCGCCACGCCCGAGCCTTGGTGGCAGGGCGGCTGATCGCTCCCGTTTCCAACGCCGCTGTCGCCGTGGTGGGGGGCACGGCGTGGCTGATCGGGGGTGAGAGCGGCACCACGCCGACCACGACCGTGCAGATGCTCAGGCCCAACACGAGGTTCGGTCTCGCCGGGGCACCCGGGGCCGGGTCCCCGTACTACGGCGAAAAGCTGCTCATTGCCGACAGGGGGAACAACCGGCTGTTGGTCCTGGACGACACCGGAACCGTCGTCTGGACGTATCCCAATCCTCCCACCATGCCGCCGCCGCCGGGACCAGGAGGCTTCTATTTCCCCGACGACGCCTTCTTCATCGACCACGGCACCGCCATCATCTCCAATCAGGAGGAGAACGAGACCATCGTCCAGATCGGCTACCCCAGTGGGAAGCTCCTGTGGAGCTACGGCCATCCGGCACAACCCGGTGCGTCGCCGGGCTATCTGCATGAACCCGACGACGCCTATCTCCTGAAGAACGGCAACGTGACCGTGTCGGACTCGGACAACTGCCGGATCCTCGTCATCAGCCCCGGCGGATCGATCGTGTCCCAGATAGGGACGACGGGCTCGTGCGTTCACAATCCGCCGACGTCGATTGGTGGTCCGAACGGCGATACACCCTTGTCCGACGGCAACATCCTGGTCTCCGAGACCAAGGGCTCGTACATCAGCGAGTACGCGCTGAACGGCACTCTGGTCTGGACCACCCATCTCGACATCGGCTACCCGTCCGATCCGCAACAGATCGGTCCGAACCTCTACCTCTGTGCCGACTACGAGCACCCAGGCGGAATCATCGAGTTCAACCGGGCCGGCCAGATCCTCTACCAGTACCGCGCGACTTCGGGGATCGGCGAGCTGAACCAACCGTCGTTGGTCGAGCTGCTCCCGAGTGGTGTCTTCATGGCCAACGACGACTACCGGGACCGTATGGCGGCCATCGATCCGACGACGCAGGCCCTCGTCTGGAACTACGGCATCCCGGATGTTCCGGGCACGGCCCCGGGGCACCTCGCCATCCCAGACGGCTTCGACATCTTGAATTCAGACGGGTCGACGCCCACCCATGCACAGACCGGCTGAAATCCTACGGCCGGATATCGGACGCCGTCAGGGCGTCGCCTTTCCCACCCGCGGCACCGCTGACGGCGATGCCTTGGGTCCAGCGGTTCACGCGCTGAGTATCGGGAACCGGTCGGGCACGGACGCGTCGGCGCGGGCCACCCAGACCGGATCGCCGGTCTCCAGCCCAAGCTCGGCGGCCGTGCCGCGGCTCAGCTGGACCCAGCAGTCGGCGCCGCCCGAGAGGCGCACGTCGACCTTGACCTCGAAGCCGAGATGAGTGATCCGCGTCACCGTTCCCTCGACCGCGTGGGGCGACGGCTTGCCGTCTTCGCGCCGGTGCACCACCAGGTCGTGGGGTCGGACCCACTGGCCGCCCAGCTGGGTCGCCGGCCCCAAGAAGGTGAGGACGAACTCGTTGGCCGGGTGGTCGTACATGTCCGCCGGTGTGCCGACCTGCTCGAGGCGGCCGTGGTTGATGATGGCCAGGCGGTCGGCCACTTCCATGGCCTCTTCCTGGTCGTGGGTGACGAGCACCGTCGTCACGTGCAGCGTGTTGTGCAGGTCGCGCAGCCATTGGCGCAGCTGCGTGCGCACCTGGGCGTCGAGTGCGCCGAAAGGTTCGTCGAGCAGCAGCACCTTCGGTTCGATGGCCAGGGCCCGGGCCAGCGCCATGCGCTGACGCTGGCCACCCGAGAGCTGGGACGGGTACCGCTCGCCCAGGTGGGTCAGCCCCACCAGTTCGAGCAGGTCGTTCACTCGGGCCTTGATCTCGGCCTTGGGGCGGTGCCGGATCTCGAGCCCGAAGGCCACGTTGCGGCGGACCGTCAGGTGCCGAAACGGCGCGTAGTGCTGGAAGCAGAACCCCACCCCACGGCTGCGAGCCGGCGTCGCGGTCAGGTCCTCGCCCTCGATGCGGACCGTGCCGCCGTCGGGGGCGTCGAGGCCGGCGATGATACGCAGGAGCGTCGACTTGCCGCCGCCGCTGGGACCGAGGAGAGCGGTCAGTGAGCCCGACGGCACCTCGAGCGACACGTCGTCGAGGGCCACGGCCTCGCCGAACTTCTTCGAGATCCCCTGCACGTGAATGCTCATGCGGCCGCCTTGCCGTGCCAGGCCTCTCGCTTGCGATCGGTCACGGTCAAGATCGTAAGCACAAGCAGGGCAGAGAGGCACAATGCCACCGCCCCCACGTAGGCGCTCTGGGGATCGAGGTTGTCGATGCTGTCCGAGACGAACAGGGTGAGGGTCTCGGTCTTGCCGGCGATGGCGCCCGAGACGATGACCACCGCGCCGAACTCGCCGAGGACCCGGGCCGTGGTCAGCGTGATGCCGTAGGTCAGGCCCCGCCGAATGTTGGGCAGGGTGATGCGGCGGAACACCGTGAAGGGCCCAGCGCCGAGGGTGCGGGCCGCCTGCTCTTGCTCGGTGCCGATCTCGTGGAGGACGGGCAGGACCGAGCGCACGACGTAGGGCAGCGACACGGCGGCGGAGGCCATCACGATGCCGGGCACCGAGAAAATGACGGTGATGCCCTGGGCGGCCAACCAATTGCCGAACCAACCGGTCTTGCCGTAGACGAGGATCAGTCCCAGGCCGATGACGACCGGGGAAATGGCGAGGGGGATGTCAACCAGCGCATCGAGGAGCCAGGCTCCCGGGAAGCGGTGGCGGGCGAGGATGAGCGACACGCCGACCCCGAAGATCGTGTTCATCGGCACGGCGATAGCTGCCACGAGGAGCGTCAGCCACAGTGCGTGGAGAGCGGCCGGCGCGGTGAGGGCATCCCACGCCGTGCCGAGTCCGTGCTGAAAGGCGCGGTAGAACACCGTGGACACGGGCAGAATCACGAGCAGGGCGAGGTAGCCGAGCACGCCGAAACGCAGCGGCAGGCGCCAACGGGAGCCCCTCACACCGCGTCCGCGATGTTGAAGCGGCGGCGGGCCCAGCCGATCCCGAGGAGCACCACCAAGGCGATTGCCACGAGCACGATCGACACGGCGCTCGCGGCCTGAATGTCGTCGCTCTGCACCAGGCCGAAGATCCACGAGGAGGCGACTTCGGTCTTGAACGGGAGGTTGCCCGAGATCAGCACCACCGAGCCGAATTCGCCGACGGCGCGGGCGAAGGCGAGACCGGCGCCGGCCAAGACCGACGGGAGAAGGCTGGGCAGTGTGACGCGGCGGAGCACCTGGCGGCGGGTGGCGCCGAGCGAGGCGGCGGCCTCTTCCGATTCCGCATCGAGCTCGGCCAGCACCGGTTGGACGCTGCGTACGCAAAAGGGCAGCGTCACGAAGGCCAGTGCGCAGACGATGCCGAGGCGGGTACCGGCGAGGTCGACATGGAAGGGGCTGCTGGGGCCGTAGAGCGCGAGCAGCGTGAGACCGGCCACGATGGTCGGGAGCGCGAACGGTAGGTCGATGACCGCGCTGACGAGGGCCTTGCCCCGGAAGTCGTCGCGCACGAGCACGAAGGCGATGACCAGGCCGGCGATCGAGTTGAACACGGCGACGACGGCGGCAGCACCGAGGCTGAGCTCGAGCGCGGCGAGAGCCTCGGGCTGGGTGACGGCGCGCCAGAACTCGGCCCAGCCCGCGCTGAACGCATGGCTGACCAGCGCGGCCAGGGGTAGCAGGACCAGCAGCGACAGGTAGGTGACGGCGAGCGCAGGGCCGCCGACACGGGCGGTGAGCCGGCCTGCCGTGACCAGGGCGGGCGATGGCGCGACGGGGGGGTTACGGTGCCATGGCCCCCCCGCTCGCCGACTGTCGGTGGACGTCGGACCACCGTCCGGGAGACCGAGATCGGCGACGGTGGCGCCCAGGTCGGTCACCGGCGCCTACCCGCTGGCCGTGGAGACGCCGAGGTTCTGTTCGACCTTGGCCACGATGCCAGTCTGCGGGTCGAAGAACTTGGTGTTCACGGCCGTCCAACCGCCCAGGCTGTCGATCGTGAAGAGCGTCTTCGGCTTGGGGAAGTTGTACTTGGCCGCTACCGAAGGCAGCACCGGGCGGTAGCCCTGCTTGGCCCAGACCGTCTGGCCGGCGGGGGAGAGCAGGTAGGTGAGGAAGGCCTTGGCGGCCGGGCTGGCCGACTTGGTCACTGCGATCGGGTTCTGGATCAAGATGGTCTGCGGTGGTGTGACGATGTCGACCGGCTCCCCCTTGGCCTTGGCGTAGAGGGCGTCGTCCTCGTAGTCGAGGAGCACGTCACCCTGGCCCGACAGGAAGGTCTGCAGAGCGGCGCTCGCGCTCGAGGGCTGGGCCACCGCGTTGTGCAGGAGCTCCGACAGGTAGGTCTGCGCCTGTGCGGGGCTCTTGCCCTGGTGGATCTCGGCGCCGTACGCGGCCATCAGGTTCCACTTGGCGCTGCCCGAGCTGAACACGTTGGGGGTCACGACTTGCACGCCCGACTTGACCAGGTCGGCCCACGTGGTGATGTGCTTGGGATTCCCCGGGCGCACGACGAAGGACACGATGGAATCGGTCACCATGCCCTTGGTCGGCCCGCTGTCCCACGAGGCAGAGACGAGTCCCGCCTTGACCAACTTGTTCATGTCGGGAGCGAGGGAGAAGTTCACGAGGTCCGCCGGCAGCCCGTCCGCCACCGCGGTGGCCTGGGTGCCCGAGGGACCGAAGGATGGGGTGACGGTGACGCCGGTCCCTCCCTTCGTCTTGGCGAAGTCGGCGGCCAGCACGGTGTAGGCGGGCTTGGGCGTGGAATAGGCGACCAAGTTCACCGTGCCGCCGGTCTGTGCGCCGGCGGGGAGCGCGGTCAACACCAGAGCCGAGAGCGCGAGCGCGCCCACGGCGCCGATCTTGGAGCGGGTTTGGTGCCGCGGCGAGGCGGCGCTTGCGGACGCGAGCGGACGGGTGTCTTTGGTATCCATGAACCAACTCTAATCCACGCGTACCGCTAAATCCACTCGGGTTCATAGGTTTTGAACAAATGTTGAACTATCTGGGTGCTCGGGACCTCCAAAGAGGTGGTCAGGCCTGGGCGGGCAGGGTGGTCTCGTCCCAGAGCGTCATCGGGAGGGGCGGTCCGCCGGCCGAGTGGCCGGCCTGCCGCGCCTCGCGCATGGCCGAGTCCGACCGGGCCACCAGGTCCTCCAGTGACCCGGGGTCGCCGGCTCGGCGGATGGTCCAGCCGAAGGTCAGTTCGACCTCGGCGCCGACGAACGCCGTCGTCTCCGGTGCGGCCAGGTGGTGACAGATGTGGCTCGTGATGGCCATGATCTCCTGCTCGGCCAGGTTGAACGCCAGCACGACAAATTCCGTGCCGCCGATGCGGCACAGCACATCGTGCTTGCGGAACGTGACCGACAGCGCCCGTGCGACCGCCTGGAGGGCGGCGTCGCCCGCCCGGTGGCCCAGACGCTCGTTCAGCTCCTTCACGTTGCCCACGTCGACGTACAGGATGTGAACGTCGGCCGCCTGGCGATCGGCGACTTGGAGCAGCCGGGTTCCTGAAGCGATGAGACCGCGGCGGTTGTGAAAGCCAGTCAGCTCGTCACCGTGGGACAGCTCGAGCAGCCGGGCGCTGAGTTCCTCGATCTCACGCTCGACCGCCACCCGGCCGCTGATGTCGTGCAGGAGGTGCAAGATCTGGACGGCACCGTTCTCTCCGTGAAACACCCGCGCCGTGGTCTCGATCTCGATATAACGCCCGTCGCCCCGGCGCACCCGCGCCACGTCCGTGGAGGACCCGGTCCGATCTCTCTCAGCGACGGCGAGCCGCCAACGAGGGTCCTCGCGGTCGAAGATGCCATCGTGACCGAGGTGGCAGATCTCGTCCGCGCTCAGATCGAGCAGGGCGCAGGCCGCCGGGTTGGCCGCGGTGATCCGGCCGTCGGGGGTCGAGATGAGCACGCCCTCAGGATTGTGCGCGAACAGGACCTGATATGCGGCCAGCTCCACCTTCTCGGAGTCCTGTACGACCATCCGTGATCCTCCAACACGCTTGCGCGCCCTTCGGAGAAACCTTCCGACGATCTTCGAGAATACTCAGGCTTTCGCCTGCAGTATCGGTCATTGCCGACGCTTTGTGACTTTCGGCCATCGAGCTCGGGCGTGACCGGGGCCGGCGCGTGGGATGTCTAGGACGCCCCGAGGCGGCTGTTGTAGCTGGAGATGGTGCTGTTGACGTTCGACTCGGCATTCTTGACGGCGTTGGCCGGTGACACGCCCCCGGTGTACATGGAGATCTCCGCGTTGAGAACGTCCGTCCTCACGTCCGAGTAGGGCCCGATCACCGAGCCCGACGTGGCAGCGGAATTCACGCCATTGTTGATTTCGTTGTAGGCCACCTTGTACCCGGGATTGGTCGCCCACAGGTGTTGGACGGTCGCCGTCTGCGCCGAGGACTTTCGAACCGGGATGTAGCCCGTGCCCGCGGCCCAGGTGGCCTGGCTCTGTGTGTTACAGAGGTAGGAGAGGTATTGCCACGACGCCGCCTGGTCGATGGCGGGCGCCTTGTCCGAGATGTACACGCCGGAACCGCCGGGTTCGATCCCACCCTGCACCGATGTGCTGTAGACGGGGAAGGGGCCGATGCCCAGCTTGACATTGGCGTACTGGCCGCCCGCCAGCAGCTGGGTGACCGTGCCCAGCGCCGCCGAGGTCTCGATCGTCATGCCGTATTTCCCGCTTCCGATTCCGAGCAAGTTGTCGTACGCGTCTGGCCCGCTCGAGGGGTTGGTGGTGGCGTCGCCCGACTTCACCAGCTGGTCGAGTTGGCTGAAGATGGACACGGCGACCTTGGTGTTGAACACTCCGGCGCTTGCCCGCGCACTACGCCCGTTCTTGTTGTTCACGAAGAGCTGGTTGGCCGACGCCAGCCAGGTCTCGAGGTGCCAGGGGTCCAACACGAGGCCCATGCCGCTCCCGGATGCCTTGAGCTTCTGGGCGTCCGTCACCATTTCCGGCAGTGTCGTCGGCGGGTCCGCCGGGTTCAGCCCCGCCTTCGTGAAGGAACTCTGGTTGAAATAGAGGATGGGAGCCGAAACGGCGAAGGGGAGCGCCCACTGCACACCGTTCACCTTCCAGTAGGCGAGTGGGCGGGGCAAATAGTCGCTCGTCGAGTACTTGGCGGCGTTCATGCACGACTGCACCGGCAGGAACGAGCCGGTGTCGATCGCGGCCTGGGTCCGCTGGTCCTCCAGCTGGACGGCGTCGGGCAACTGCCCGTTGGTGAGGCCGGCCAGGTACTTCTGCCAGGTGTCGTCGTAGCCGGCTTGGGTGACGAGGGTGACGTGGACCTTGGACTGGGAGGAATTGAACGCGTTGGTGATCGACTGCAGTGTCGTCAGGTTCGCCTCAGACGCGGACTCCCAGAAGGTGATGTCGACCACGCCCTTGTGGTTGGCCAGCGCCTTGAGGTTGCAGCTGGGCAGGCTGGCCGCCCCAGCGGGAGCGGCCGCGGTGCCGACCGCGACCGAGGCCGTGGCAGCCGTGGCGGACGACATCACGAAGGCCGCGGCGGCGAGTCTGAGGAAGCGGGGGGTGCGCATGGGAATTGCCTAGCACCCGGGAGGCGCGGGCAACAGCCGCCCCCGTTACTTCACCGCGCCAGCGGTGAGGCTGCGGACGAGCTGTTTTTGGAAGACGAGCAACAAGATCACCAAGGGAACGAAGGCGATGACGGCGCCGGCGAGTGAGACGGGGATCTGCGACACCTGGGTACCGAGGAGTTGCTTCAGCCCGATCTGAACGGTGTCGAGTGGTGCCGTGCCGCCGGTCGAGATCAGTGGCCACAGGTATTGGTTCCACGCCGCCAGGAAGGAGAAGACCCCCAGTGCGGCCAGCGCGGGGCGGGCCAGAGGGACCGCGACGCGCGTCATGAAGCGCAGGTGCCCGTACCCGTCGAGCTGGGCGGCCTCCTGCAGGTCGCGCGGGATCTGCAAGAAGGCCTGGCGCAGCAGGAAGATGCCGAACCCGGTAGCCAGGAACGGGATGGCCAGTCCTTCGTAGGAGTTGAACCAGTGCAGCGACGTGATCGTGTCGAGGTTGGTGATGAACGTGACCTCGAGCGGGATCATGAGGGTGGCGAGGCAAATCACGAAAAGTGTGCGTTTGAGGGGGAAGCGCAGGAAGGCGAAGGCGTAGCCAGCCAGGACGGAGGTGACGAGCTGTCCCACCACGATGATCAAGGTCATGATCGCCGAGGTGGCCATGTACTTTGACATCTGGCCGGCGTTCCAAGCAGCGCTGTAGTTGTGCCACTGGGGGCTGGTCGGGAGCAGCGGTGGTGGCTGTTGCACCAGCTGGTCCGGCTTCAGCAGCGAGTTGACGATCGTGATGTAGATCGGGAACAGGACCACGATGGCCCCGGCCGTCAGTGCGACGTAGGCGCCGACGGTCCGCAGCCCGCGGCGCGGCTTTCTCGACGGCGGGCCAACTGGGGCCCCCTCCGTTTCGGGGCGAGGCATGGTCTCGCTGTCCTGGACCTCAGCGGGCATAGGTCACCCGCCGTTCGAGGAGCCGCATCTGTATGAGGGTGAGACCCAGCATGATCAGGAACAGGACGGTGGCCATGATGGCGGCCGCTCCAGGATTGTTGTCAATCTGCAGCGTGTTCACGATGTTGTAGATGAGGACGTTCGTGTGCAGGCGGACGGCGTTCTGGTTCCCGATGAGGATGTCCACCGCCCCGAACGCTTGGAAGGCGTAAATCGTGCTCACCACCACGGCGAAGAAGATGGTGGGGGAGAGGAGCGGCACGGTCATCCGCCAGAACCTCGTCCAGGCTCCCGCACCGTCGATGCGGGCCGCCTCGAGCAGCTCGTCGGGTACGGACTGGAGACCGGCCGACATGATGATGAAGGACAGCCCCAAGAACTGCCAGATGGTGATCACCGCCACCGAGGGCAACGCCCACGTCGTGCTCTCGAGCGCCGGCGGGTTCGGGTTGATGCCGAGCCAGGGCAAGAGACCGACCACCGGATTGAGCAGGGTACCGAAGACCACGGCGGCCACGGCGACGGAGCTGACCACCGTGGACGAGAAGATCATGCGGTAGGCCGCCATGCCCTTGAGCTTGCGGTGCGCGCCAACGGCGAGCGCCAGCCCGAGGATCAGGCTGATCGGCACGACCAGGACCACGAAGATGATCGTGGTCACGAGGCTCTGGGTGAATTGGGTCGAGGTGATGGTGGGGACGATTTGGTGCAGCCCGACGTAGTGAGCCGGCAGGCCCGGCACGGGCGGCGTCTCGTAGAGCATCAGCTTGAAGTTGCGTAAGAAGGGATAGAAGGAGAACACCCCGAAGAGCACCAGCGCCGGAACGAGCAGCAGGTAGGCAAGGCCGGCCTCCCGGCGCCGCCGCGCCCGCAGGGTCGCACCGTCGGCCCGGCTGCTTGTGATGGCCGGTTCTGATGTGGCGCCGGGATCCGGGCCGGCAGTCCCGGTCACCGTCGTCATGGCGCCGCCCCCAGCCGCTCGCCGGTGGCGGCGTCGAAGAGGTGGTAGGCGCGCGGATCGGGGTCGATGGCGATGTGGACCGCCTCGCCGAGCCCTGGCTTGGCGGCCGCCGCGCCCTGGCGGACGATGATGCGGGCACCCGTCTCGGTGTGGCAGATCACGTGCGTTTCCGCGCCGAGCAGCTCAACGATGATCACGGAGGCCGCGATGGCCCCGTCGGGGCTGAGGTGCAGGGATTCGGGGCGCAAGCCGAGCACGACGTCGGGCCCCGTTCCCCGGACGGCGTCGGCCACCTCCGCCGGCAACGGCACGGACGCCCCGGCGAAGGCGACGCACAACATGCCGGCTCCGCCGCCGCCGCCCCGTACGGCGTCGGGCGCACCGCTCTCGACGAGCATCCCTTCGATCAGGTTCATCCCGGGGCTCCCGAGGAAGTGCGCGACGAAGGCGTTGGCCGGGCGCGCGTAGAGGTCCTCGGGTGCGGCCACCTGCTGGAGCTTTCCCTCGCTCATGACGGCGATGCGGTGCCCCATCGTCATGGCCTCCACTTGGTCGTGCGTGACGTAGATGGTGGTGGTGGACAGGCGCGCCTGGAGTTCGACGATGTCGGCCCGCGTCTGTACCCGCAGCGCGGCATCGAGGTTCGACAAGGGCTCGTCCATGAGGAAGACGAGCGGTTCGCGCACGATGGCTCGGGCCAGCGCGACCCGTTGGCGCTGCCCGCCTGAGAGCTGCGCCGGCTTGCGATCGAGCAGGGTGCCCAGTCCGAGGGTCTCGGCGGCGCGCTTGACTTTGGTCGTCCGCTCCTCCTTGTTGACGCCGCGCTGGCGTAGCGGGAACTCGATGTTCTTCGCCACCGTCAAGTGAGGGTAGAGCGCGTAGCTCTGGAACACCATGGCCACGTCGCGGTCTTTGGGATCGACGTCGTTCACGATCCGATCACCGATGGAGACGGCGCCCGCGCTCACCTCCTCCAAGCCGGCCACCAGGCGCAACGCCGTCGTCTTGCCGCAACCGGACGACCCGAGGAGCACGAGGAGCTCGCCGTCGGGCACCCGCAGCGTGAGCTCGTCGACCGCGGTGGTCTCACCGAAGCGCTTGGTGACTCCGTCGAAGTCGACCTCAGCCAACCTGCTCCCTTCGGGCGGCCCCCGCCATCGTCGATCCGGTGAGGCGCACGGTAGCGGGGTGCGGGCACGCCGGCACGAAAGAGTCGGGTCTGCTCAAGAGGCTGGAATCTTCCACCCCATGGACTCGGCGATCTCCTTGCAGGTCGGGCACAGGCCATAGCGGCCCGGGTCCCGGCCCGGGACCCACTCCTTGCCGCAGAGGGCCCGGACGGGCGTCCGGTTCACGATGCCCTCGACCACGCTGGGTCCGGTCGAGACGAACTCGCCGTCTTTGGGGGTGTAGCCCTCGAGGACGATGTGGGCCATCCGGTCGTGGTCCCCGTCGTCGAGGTCGGGCGCCGGCCGCGCCGGCGCCAGCGTCGTCCCCCCGGAGGGCGCGGGGGCGGGTGATCCGGGCGCAGCCTCCACGAAGCCCAGCGTAGGCCCACTACGCGGGCTTCTTCACGTGCCCTGGCGAGCTCTCGGCCAGGGTTTGCCCGCTTGGGAATCACCTCAGGGCCCATATTGTTGACCAGTCAGAGGATCTTTTAGGACACAGAAAGAAGCCCCCGATGACCAACGAGAACGTGACACTCCCATTGCTCCCCCTCACTTCAGGGGTGGTGCTGCCCGGGATGGTCTTCACCATGGCGCTGGAGTCCGCCGAGGCCCGCGCCGCTGTCGATTCGGCCCGCTCCGCCGGCGGGCGCCTGCTGCTCGTGCCCCATATCGAGGGGCGCTTCGCGAGCGTCGGAGTCATCGCCGAGGTGATGGAGGAAGGTGACCTGCCCGGCGGCCTGCCCGCCGTGGCCATCCGGGGTGATGGCCGCGCCGTGATCGGCACGGCCGTGCCCGGCACCGGCGATGCCCTCTGGGTGGAGGTCGAGCCGCTGAGCGACCCCGAGCCCACGCCCGCCGCGATCGAGTTGGCACGGGAATACCGCGCCGTGCTCGAGAACATCCTGCACAGCCGCGGCGCCGGCCGCATCGCGGCCCAACTGCGCGAGATCACCGAGCCGAGCCGTCTGGCCGACGTGTCGGGTTACTCGACCGACCTCTCGCTCACTCAGAAGGTCGAGGTCCTCGAGACGCTTGACGTGGAGGCGCGCCTGCGCCTGGTCCTGGGCTGGGCGCGTGACACCTTGGCCGACGTCACCCTGCGCGAGAAGATCAAGACCGACGTCGAGGAGGGGATGGAGAAGACGCAGCGCGAGTTCCTCTTGCGCCGCCAGCTCGACGCCATCCGCAAGGAGCTGGGCCAGCTCAGCGACGGCGACGACGCCGATCCCGACGACTATCGGGCCAAGCTCGAGGCGGCGGACCTGCCGGAGCACGTGCGCAAGGCCGTGGAGCGCGAGGTCGACAAGCTCGAGCGCACCAGTGACCAGAGCCCGGAGACGGGCTGGATCCGGACGTGGCTCGACACGGTGCTCGAGGTGCCCTGGGGCGTCGAGTCGGAGGACCGTCTCGACATCGCTGAAGCGTCGCGCATTTTGGAGGCCGATCACGACGGGCTTGAGGACGTGAAGGAGCGCATCCTCGAGCACCTGGCCGTCCGCAAATTGCAGGCCGAGCGCGGCCTGACGCCGGTGGACGGGCGCGGCTCTGGAGCCATCCTGGCCCTGGTCGGACCCCCGGGCGTCGGGAAGACGTCGCTTGGTGAATCGGTCGCCAACGCCCTCGGACGCAAGTTCGTCCGCGTGTCGCTCGGCGGCGTGCGCGACGAGGCCGAGATCCGCGGTCACCGCCGTACCTACGTCGGGGCCCAGCCGGGCCGGCTGGTGCGCGCCCTGCGTGAGGCCGGCACCATGAACCCGGTCATCGTGCTCGACGAGGTCGACAAGATCGGGACTGACTTCCGGGGCGATCCCTCCTCGGCGTTGCTCGAGGTGCTTGACCCGGCGCAGAACCACACGTTCCGCGACCACTACCTCGAGGTGGACCTCGACCTTTCACGAGTGTTGTTCATCGCCACGGCCAACGTGAGCGAGACCATCCCCGGGGCGTTGCTCGACCGCATGGAGCTCATCCGGATTGACGGCTACACGGAGTCAGAGAAGGTCTCTATCGCCAAGCACCACCTGGTGGGGCGACAGCTCACCCGGGCGGCGCTGCGCGAGGACGAGGTCCAGATCACCGACGAGGCGCTGCGCGCCATCGTGGCCGATTACACGCGGGAAGCTGGCGTGCGCAATCTTGAGCGCGAGCTCGGCAAGCTGTTGCGCAAGGTGGCGACCAAGTTGGCTTCCGGCGAGCGCACGGCCCCGGTCGTCGTCGACGCCGGCGACGTGCGCGGCTGGCTGGGACGGGCCCACTTCTTCTTCGAGGCGGCCGATCGCACCAGCGTGCCCGGTGTGGTCACCGGCCTCGCCGTGACGGGTGCGGGCGGTGACGTGCTCTTCGTCGAAGCGAGCGTGTCCGATGGGCCCGAGGGGCTCACCCTGACGGGCCAGCTGGGGGATGTCATGAAGGAGTCAGCCGAGATCGCGCTCTCCTACGTGCGTTCGCATGCCAGGGAGCTCGGGATCGAGCCCTCGGCCTTCGCAGGCAAGCGGTTCCACGTGCACGTGCCCGCCGGCGCCGTCCCCAAGGATGGCCCGTCGGCCGGCGTGACGATGACGACCGCGCTCGTCAGCCTGTTGCGGGGCGTGTCGGTCCGCTCGGCCGTCGGGATGACCGGCGAAGTCACCTTGCAGGGTCGCGTCCTGCCCATCGGCGGGGTCAAGCAGAAGGTGCTGGCCGCCCACCGGGCCGGGCTGACCGAGGTGGTCCTGCCCGAGCGCAACGGCCCCGACCTCGAGGATGTCCCCGAGGAGGTGCGTGACGTCATGACGTTCCACCTCGCCGCCACCGTCGACGACGTGCTTGCTTCGGCCTTGTCCGAAGCCGGCACGGCCGCCGGCAGCGGGTCCGAGTTGGGCGCCGCGGCCTGAGGCCAGGCAGACTGGAGGGACGCGTCGATCGGAGCGGACATGGACGACAAGGAGATCGTGGAGCGAATCACTTCGCTCGCCGAGGAGGAGCAGCGCCTGGAAGAGGCGCATGTCGGTGAAGGACTGAGTGACGACGAGCTGGCGCGTAAGCGCCAGCTCGAAGTCACGCTGGACCAGTTGTGGGACATGCTGCGCCAGCGCCGCGCCAAGCGCAACGCCGGCCAGGATCCCGACTCCGTTCAGCCGCGCTCACCCGATACCGTCGAGCGTTACCTGCAATAGGCGCCCCAGACCCGGGCTTCCGGCCGGCCGGCACCCGGCCGGCGTGGTCGACGTCGACATCACTGCACCGTGGTCGATGTGTTCGAGCCGCTGGATCTGCGCACGCGCCGCCACACAAGCGGTGCGACGCCGAGCGCCACCAGGACCACGAGGGCCAGCGCGAAGAGCGCGCCGTAGGACCCGTAGCCGCCGTAGTCAAAGGCAACCGTGTGCACACCCGGCCCGACCACGACGCCGACCAGGGCGGGCGCGAGCATGACGGTCGGTGCCGGGTGGCCGTCGACGGTCGCGCGCCACCCGGGGTCGTAGGACGCGCTCAGGACGACGGTGGCACGCCGGTTCGTCCGCACGAGGGCGCGGGCGGCGCCGTTGGCCAGGTCGGCGTGTTCGACGATCACGTGGCCCGGCGGCCCCCGCAGCGCGGCCGCGTCCGCGGTGGGGACCGACCCCGTTTGCCCGTTGAAGGCCACGGTGAGGTCCCGCTGCTCGCCGAGCAGCGGCGAGTCCAGCAGGGTGACGCTCTGCGAGCCTACGTCGGCCCGCGTGGCGGTGAGCACGCCGGTCGTGTCGAACACGTGGATGTACCCCGGGTGGGGGAGCGCCCACAGACAGGAGGTGTCCGAGCAGAGGACCTTGTCGGCCGGGACCGGCGGCGTCATTGATGCGGGCGTAATGATGTAGCCGATGCCGAAGAGCGGGTAATCGCCGGGGTTGGCGTCGTCGAAGTAATACTCGGGATCAGTCATGAGCGACGCCGTCCGCAGGGTGTACCCGACCTCATCGATATCCTTGCTTTCGAGGTACTTGAAGACGGGTACGGCGCCGACGAGGAAGTCCTGTCCCCAGTTGGTTGGCTGGCCCGCGTAGACGCGGCCACGGGGGTGAGTCCGGACATAGGCGAGCAGCTCGTCGATCTGGGGGTCCTGCTGCACGTCGGCGTCGGCCTGCAGCCCAATGTTGGTGGCGTTGTGCGTGTCGTAAGCGTCCAGCTCGCTCCAGGCCGGCGCCAGCACGAGGACCAGCGCCACGATGCAAAGTCCCGCGACGATCCCCCGACGCGCCGGCGCCGGCGCCGACGCCGAGGCTTGGCCGTCCTCGGGGAAGAGGTGCAGCACGGCGTCGAGGACGAGCCGCCCCACGGCCACGATGCCGATGCCGGCGAGCAGGATGCCTGAGAGCTGCACACCCATCTGGAAGCGTCGGATGAAAATGTCGCTGCTGCCTGGCAGGACGTCGTAGAAGGCCCCGAACGTGGTCCTCCCGAACGTCATGAGCAGGGTGACCACCCAGATGCTGACGAGGGCGCGTCCCGCCAGGCTCGTCCGCCACCGCCCGATGCAGGCCACGATGCCGACCCCGATCATGACGGTGACGACGGGCCAACGCCCAGCGTCGTACAGCTGACCCGAGAAGAGCCAGGACAGGATCTGACGGGCGCCGTAGCCGTTCTCGAGGCCGCTGCCCTCGAGCACTTGATTGCGCGCCGCCCAATGGGCCTGCTCGAGCAGCGGGACGATGACCCATGCCGAGGCTGCCAGTGCGGCGACGCCCAGAGTGAGGGAGCGACCCAGGCGGCGCCACAGGTCGGAGGGCACGACGAACGGCCAGACGACCAGGGGCACGAAGGCCAGATAGCCGGTCTCGTAATGCAACGCGACCGTCAACATGATGAAGAGGACGGCGGGCAGAGCGGAGCGCAGCGACGACAGGGCCCGGTAAGTGAAGCCCCAGGCCAAAGGGAGGGTCCAGGACGCCCAGAGCTGGGTCCACACGCCGTAGCCGACCCAGACGTACGCCTTCGTCTCGTAGCCGATGCCCGCCGCCGAGGCCAAGAAGGGTGCCACCGCCGCCGCGCTGGCCGCGGTCCAGCGGCTGAGGCCGAACAGCCGGCCGCTCCAGTACACGGAGAGCGGCCACAGAGCGAGCAAGAGGTACAACGACCAACGGAAGGCGGTGTTCGGGTCGACGACCGCGCCGATCGCTCCGGTCATTATGGAGGGCAGGCTCTGGTAGTGGAGGAACTGCGGCGAGCCAAGCCCGAGCGAAGGAAACCAGCTTGTCAGCGGCAGGTGGCCCTGGCGGATCCGGGTTGCGGCGAACCGCACCATCTGCTCGTGCAGGGAGCTGTCGTCGAGATAGGGCACCGCACGCAATTCCGGACGCAGCTCCCACAACCCCCACACGATCGCAGCGATCACGACGACCCAGGGCGCGAACCATGACCAGGGCGACGACACCGCGGCGGCCGGCGCCTCCGTCGATTCCGGGGTGGGAACCGCTCGCGAGGTCGACGTCACGACCCTTCCAAGAAGATCGACCGTCCATTGAAGCCGGGCGCATCGATGACGGACAGTTCCATGTCATTGCGGCCGTTGTGCCCCGGGTCGATGCCGACCATCTTCCCGGTGAGGGGGAGTCCGGGCGTCGGCGCGGTGGTTGACGCGTGCACGGCTGATCGCCACGCCGACGTGTCGGTGTGACCCGGCAGCGCCCTGGTTCCGCCCAAGAGGGTCAGCAGCACCCGGCGCGTCCTTCGTCCTGGCGCTGCCACCGCAGTATGTTGCCAAAACCGATGCGCCCCAAGGTCGCACGCTCTCGAACCGTTCGGTCGGATGCGACGGTTCCGATCGTCCCGACTCCCCGTCGCCAACATCGTCAGCATCCCTGGGTTTTGGGATGCGTGGTCAGCGCAGAGGACTCATAATGCGGCTTGACCAGCCGCTACGCACGGAACGTGCGACGGATTCCCGCCTTTTCCCCGCACCTCACGGGCAAAAAATCCGCGTCTGGCGTCACGCATGCGCTCTGGCTAGCAGCGTGGGAGGTAGCGACGCAATGACGGCAGGGGATTCTGTCGGTGACAACAGAACCCCGAACAAACAGGAGCCGGCCCTCGACGTTGGGACGCGGATACCCAGCGGGTCGAGGCGGCGAGCGTCGATGGTCCCGTTGGCAATGTCGGTCGCCAGGCGGGAGAGGTGGAGGTTGTGATTGCGAGCATGGTTGCGTAGACGTTGGAAGGCGCCGTCCATGTCGAGACCAGCGGCCTGGCTGATTTTGCCTTTGTCCTGCTCGATTGTGATCCGGCTCTGAAGGGCTTGACTGAGTTGCAGGTTGAGGGTTTGGACGTCGACGGCGGCTTCGTGCTGGATGATGGCGATGGTGGCGAGGTCAGCCAGATCTTCAATGGCTGAACCGTTCGCACGGAGCATCCATGAGTGAGAGGAGAGTGGCACAGCCATTGATCCAGGCATGGTTACGCCGTCATCTACACGCGCTCAGGCAACTGGGGGCTAGCCGCGGCATACCTCAGTCGCAAAGGGGCAGCGAGTCAGGTATGGAATGGGCGAAAGACGCTTGAGTTTGGCAATTCAAACACCCGCCTCAATTGGTCGTGCGGAACTTTTTGGCTATTTCACAAAAGACTGTCCGATTTTTGGTCAAAACCAAGCCGATGCACTTCTCAGCGCCTCCGACCTCATCACTGTGAGCCCTACCAACGGTAAAAGCGGCCACTCCCAGCTCCTTCGCCTCGCCCGACCACGAAGCCAATGAGCCAAAGGACCAAGAGAACTGCGGCAATGATCCAAAGGAAATGCAATGTAAATCCCAGTCCAGCGAACAGTAAAACGACCAATAAAGCCAGCAACAAGAGCATTACAAGTTCCCTTCATTTTGAGTGAAATTTCGATGGCCCGGGTTACAATTCTGCCCGCACCGGCCATTACATAAACCTGATGATGCCAGTTTCCCCTGGGCACGATACGGGTAAGAGATGCATTCAAGAACAAACAGGAGGACGCATGACCGAGCGGAAGGACACTGGCCCCGAAGCGGGAGCGAAGGGGATTGTCGAAGACGTGAAGGGCAAAGTAAAGGAGGCCGCAGGGGCGGTTACGGGGAAGGACGAATTGCGCCGAGAAGGAAGAGCGCAACAGGACAAGGCGGGGGCCGAGCGCAATGTCGCTGCTAAAGAAGCCCAAGCCGATAAGGCTCGCGCCGAAGCTGCGGCCCATGAAGCGGAGCAACGCTCTCACCAAAGGTGATCTTGTAGACGGTGAATGATCCCAGCGCGCAACTGAAAGCGGACCATCGTGGAGGTGGAGGCCGTTCTAGGGTCGCTCGCGAAGCTCGCGAGGATGCGCCGGGATTGGGCGCGTCTGTTGCCAGGTTGATCGCTGGGATCAAACACCACGTCAAAGAGGAAGAGCACGAGGTCTTCCCGAGGCTAAATGCCAACCCCGTCGAAGGCCGGCGAGCGAAGAAGGGGTGAGTGATAAGTAGGTCGGCCCCGGATAGGGGAGCAGTGGCGGCGCGCCGTACGCACAAACAAAGCCACGGAGCCAGGATCTGACGAGCACGACGGTCGACTTTTTGAGCCGTGGCCCCGCCTCCGCCTGGGCGGACACTTCGCTCGGCGCGCTCAGATCTCCGTCCGGCCTGCGCTGCGACCTTCAGCCGGAGCCTCTGCCGGCTCGGTGGGGACGACAGCGCGTAGGTAGGCGGGTCTCCGATAACAAAAATAAGGTACTGGCCAGGGGCTGTAGCTCAGTGGTCAGAGCAGAGGACTCATAATCCTTCGGTCGTGGGTTCGATCCCCACCAGCCCCACCGACGTCGAGTTCTCCGAATGGAGCCCTATCCGTCGTCTTCTCCGGCCGCCCAGGCGACGGCACCACCGGTCAGGTTCTCCGCCGTCCATCCGGCCTCACTGAGCGCCTTCGCCGCCACGGCAGACCGGCCCCCGACGTGGCACGCGACCACGATCGTGGCGTTCTTGGGGAGCTCTTCGAGGCGCTCTCCCAGTTGCCCGAGCGGGATGTTCACGCCGACGGGGTACGCCCATTGCGCCACCTCGTCCGGCTCGCGCACGTCGAGCAGAAAGACGTCTTCACCACGGGCGAGGCGGGCCTTCACCTCGTCGGGTTCCACCTCGGCATAGGGCACTTGCCCACCCTATGACGGGCGCACCCTCGGGAGGGGCGGGACGCCCTCAAGGGCCGAGGCCCGATTACCAGCAACACGCTCCGGAGGCTCCGGCGGACTGTGCCCAACGGGCGGATTCAACCAGTCAGTGCATCGGATGGAGAGTACTCCGTTGAACTGGGAGGTTGCCATGGCCGGGCCCGGCCGCCTGCCGCCCGGGCGCGCACGCTCGGCCGTCGCCCCGACTACCACGAGGAACGATGACCCGGCTGGTGAAGGAGTCGGCGGTACTCTGGCGCGATGGCCCTCCCTCGGTAAATTCCTCAACGAGGACGAGGAGCTGCTCGCCGAACTGCGCCCGCACTGGATCTTCTTGTTCGGCCCGCTCTTCACGTCCATCGGGGTGTGGGCGGCGGTCATCGTGTTGGTCGTGTTGTGGAGCAATCCTCCGAGCTGGTTGAACTATCCCATCATCATCGTCGTCGTGATCCCGGGCCTGTGGCTCCTGGGGCGTTACGTCCGCTGGCGTTCCTACACCGTGGCGATCACGTCGACCCGGATACTGGTGCGCCAGGGCATCCTCGGCCGCGACACGGTGCAGCTGCGCCTGCAGCGCATCACCGAGGTCAATCTCCGTCAGACGCTCATCGAGCGCGTGCTCGGCACGGGCAGCCTCGTGATCGACGTGCAGGGTGAGGACGATTCGCTCACGCTCGAGTACATGCGCAAACCGGCGATCGTCCAGCGCGTCCTCAACTCGCAGATCAACGAGATCGTGGGTGGGGGTCGCCGCGAGCCGATTCCCTACGACATGTTGCCGGCCGAGGCCCGCCGCGCCGCAACGGCCGACCGCGTTGACCACGCTGAAGAACACGACACGCCCCCCTTCGGGGTGGGCGGACCCAGCCTTTCGCCGAGCCAGGGTGTTGCTCAGGGCGCCGACGCCACGCCGGGCGCGGTCCCCTTCGCCATCCGGGACCGGCTCATCGAGCTCGACGACCTGCGCCGGCGGGGCATCATCTCCGAGCAGGAGTTCGCCGCCAAGAAGAGCGAGCTCCTCGACCGCATCTGACTGCGCACCCCGAGCATTCAAGACGCCTCGCTGACAGACTTGCACCGCCCGGAGCTTGCCGACGATTGGAGGAACGGATGCATGCCGTCGTAGTCGAAGTCGAGATTCAGGACGAAGCCGAAGCCCGGAAGGGCCTCGAGGACGTCGTGACGATGGTCAAGCAGGCTCCCGGCTTCGTAGCTGGCTACTGGGTCCAACTGGACAGCGGCCACGGGACGTCCATCTGCGTCTTTGAGACCCAAGAGCAGGCCGACGCCGGCAAGCCTCCGGCCGAGGGTTCCGCGCCGGGCGTGAAGATGACGGGCGTCAGCGTCGGCGAGGTTCTCGCCTCGGCCTGAATGAGGGAAGGTGGCGCTTGGCGGGACGACTACCGTGGTTCGGGTGAGCCTCCCTCGATACCGGTGCGACGGCTGCGGCAACCTCACCCGCTTCGACGTGATCGTCTCGCAGCAGACGAGAGCGTTCTACCATTACACCGTGGGCGGTGACCTCGTCATCGAGGACGAGGAGATTCTGAACCGTCACGTGGACGAGGTGGTGTGTCGCTGGTGCGGGCACGGGCGCAGTGTCGCGGAGATTGGAGCCGCGGACGAGAAGCTCGAGGAGCCTGGCGCTCCGTCGAAAGTGCCGTGACCGAACCGCCGGCAGAGATCCTGCGCCGGCTCCGACCCATCCCGACCTACACGGACCGCCCGACGACCAGCCCACGCGACCTCGTTGGCGTTAGTCCCGACGGGCTGGCTCGTGTGATCGATGTCGAGGACGCCGCCGCGCCGGTTCTGCTTCTGTTCCTGTCGGCGGGGTGCCTCGGCTGCCGTGACCTGTGGAAAGGCCTCACCGAGCTGCACGCAGGCCTGGCCGGCGCAGCGCGCCTGGTGGTGGTGACCAAGGACCCCGGCCAGGAGGACCCTGGCGCCATCGCGGCCCTCGCCGGTGTGGACGTCGCCCCATTGGGGATCGAGGTTTTGATGAGCTCATCGTCCTTCCGGGACTACCGAGTGGGCGGTCCGCCGTTCCTGGCTGTCGTCACCGCGGACGCCGTGCTGACCGAGAGCGTGGCCTGGGGCGTCGAACAGACCCTGGGCACCGCGCTCGAAGCCCTGCGCCATGGGTGGCGCGATGTCGGCGATGGGTAAGACGGCGGTGTCACACCCCGTGGTCATGCTTGGCCCGAACAGAGAGGGTCATCGTCATGTCGACATCCAGGGACACCAACTGCGAGCTCGAGGGCGAGCTCACCATCGACTGCGACCGCTGCGCGCTCCGGGAGACCGAGGCCTGCGACGACTGCGTCGTCTCCTTCTTGCTTGGGAGAGAGCCCGATGACGCCGTGGTCATCGACGCCGGCGAGGCGCGCGCCATGCGGATGCTCGAGCGCGCCGGCCTCGTGCCCTCGCTGCGCTTCAATACGCGGGCGGGTTGACCGGCGCCGGGCGCCGACCCGGCTCGGCCGGCGCACGGGGGGACAGCGGTGAAGCGCCATCTCCTCGTGACGAACGATTTCCCACCCAAGGTGGGCGGCATCCAGAACTATCTCTGGGAGCTGTGGAAGCGGCTCGATCCCACCTCGTACGTCGTCCTGACCGCGTCCTCGGACGACGGGGCCACCGCGTTCGACGCCCTTCAGGCCGAGCGGGGCATCCGCATCGAGCGGGTGTCCGCGCGTACCCTCTTCTTTCCGACCGCGGCGGCCCTCGCCGCGGTGCGCAAGTCCGTGGCGGACAACGAGGTCGACCTGGTCCTGTTCGATCCCGTGCTCCCGCTCGGCCTCTTGGGCCCGCGCGTCGGTGTCCCCTACGGCGTCGTCCTTCACGGCGCGGAGGTCACGGTCCCGGGCCGGATTCCGGGTTCACGGGCCGCGCTCGGCCGCGTGCTCCGTGGCGCTGAGCTGATCGTGTCAGCGGGCAGCTACCCGGCGGCGGAGGGCCGGCGCGCCGCCTCGGGTCGCATCACCTCCCCGATCGTGATCCCACCGGGGGTGGACACCGGCACGATTGTCCCGCTCAAGGCGGCCGAGAGGCGGGCCGCACGGGAACGCCTCGGTCTGCCCTCCCGCGGGCCCCTCGTTGTCAGCATCAGCCGGTTGGTGCCACGCAAGGGCATGGATGTGCTGATCGAGGCCGCCGGACGCCTGGCTTTTTCTTATCCGGACCTGGTGCTGGCGATCGGCGGCGACGGGCGGGAGCTTGGCCAGCTACGTCGCCTCGCCCAGCAGAGCCCGGCGACGGTCCGGATGCTCGGGGCCGTGAGCGACGAGGACCGCGCCGCCCTCCTCGGTGCGGCGGACGTCTTCGTCATGGCCTGCCGGAATCGCTGGCTGGGACTCGAGCAGGAGGGCTTCGGGATCGTCTTCCTCGAGGCGGCCGCCGCCGGGGTCCCGCAGATCGCCGGCGACAGCGGGGGGGCGTCGGAGGCCGTGGTCGACGGGGTCACCGGCCTCGTGGTCGGGTCCCCCGGCAATGCGGGAGCGGTGGCCGAAGCCCTGCGCAGCCTGCTGGCCGACCCGACCCGGCGCCGGAGGATGGGCCGGGCCGCCCGGTCCCGGGTGCAGGAATTCTTCGACAACGACGTTCTCGCTTCTAGGCTGGCCGAGGCGCTGGCCGGAGTGGCAGGCTGACTGCCTGCCGCGCGGGCAGGACCGGACAGGAAGGATGCACCCACCGTGGCCGATCAAGCCACAGAGCACATGTCGGTGGCGGCACCGCCGGAGCGGTGCTTCGCTGTCGTGGCTGACCTCGAGCGGTACCCGGAATGGGCGGCCGACATCAAGGAGGTCGAGGTCAAGGAGCGCGACGACCAGGGCCGGCCGCAGCTGGTGACCCTGCGGGCGGCCGCCTTCGGCCGCAGCACGAGCATGACGCTGGCCTACGACTACTCCGAGGCGCCGCGCACGCTCTCGTGGACGCTCACCCAGGGCGACATCACCACCAAATGGGACGGGAGCTATGTCTTCGAGCCCAACGGCGACGGCGGTACCGACGTCACGTACCACGTCGAGGCGGAGCTGCGCGTGCCCATCCCCGGCTTCATCAAGATGCGGGCGACCAGCCGCATCATGGCGACGGCCATGCGAGAGCTGAAGGCGCGGGTCGAGTCCACCTCGTGACACGGCACGGGGGCCCGCGGGCCGCCGATGTGACCTACGGCATCGACATCGGCGGAACCAAGGTCCTGGGCCTCGCACTCGACCCTGCGCACGCCGTCGTCGCAGAGGTCCGGGTCCCGACGCCCAGCGGCCAGCACGAGATCGTGGGCAGCCATGTCGCGGCGGCCGTGGCACAGGTGGTGGCGGCACTGGATCAAGAGCTTGGCACCAGCGCCGCCGTGCCCGTCGGCGTCGGTGCCCCGGGCATGGTGGACCGGGCGGGACGGCTGTGCTTCGCCCCGAACCTGCCCCAGGCCCAAGGGGTGGATTGGACCGAGCTGATCGGTGAGCGGCTGCCGGGGCGTGCCGTGGTCATCGAGAACGACGCCAACCTCGCCGTCCTCTCCGAGCACCGTCTGGGCGCGGCCCGCGGTTATCGCGACGTCGTGATGGTCACGCTCGGCACGGGCATCGGGGGTGGCATCGTGATCGACGGGCGGGTCCAGGTTGGCTCGGCGGGCTTCGCCGGCGAGATCGGCCACATGGTGGTGGACCCCACCGGCCCCCCGTGCCCATGCGGTCGCCGGGGCTGCTGGGAGCGCTTCGCGTCCGGTGCCGGACTCGGTGTCCTGGCTCGAGAGGCGGCACTGGCGGGACGGTTGGGCGAGGTGGTCAGGGTGGCTGGGGGCGATCCGGAGAGCGTGCGCGGCGAGGACGTCTCCAGCGCAGCGTCGGCGGGCGATCCCGCCGCCCGGCGGGTCATCGAGGAGGTCGGATGGTGGGTCGGCTTCGGCCTGGCCAACTTGGCTGCCGTACTCGATCCGGAGTGCTTCGTGCTGGGTGGGGGGGTGGTGCAGGCCGGAGATCTCCTCCTCGACGCCGCCCGGGCCACCTTTGCACGCCTGGTGGAAGGCGGCGAGCGGCGCCCCCACGCGGTGATCGTGCCTGCCACCTTTGGCGAGCGGGCGGGGGCGGTGGGCGCGGCGTTGGCGGCGGGCCAGGGCGGCTTGTGGTGATGCGGACCGGTGTCGTGCTCCCGACCTTTTGCGACACGCCCGACGAGGCCTTCGCCGCCGCCGAAGCGGCGGTGGCCGCCGGCGTGGACGGGGTGTTCTGCTACGACCACATCTGGCCCCTGGGTCAGCCTCACCGGCCGGCGCTGGCACCGTTCCCCATTCTGGGCGCACTGGCCACGCGGCTCGTCCCCCACGGGGGTGGGGAGGAGGGGCCGTTCCTCGGTACCCTCGTGGCCCGGGTCGGCCTCGTGCCCAACGCCGTGTTGGTCGCGCAGTTCACGGCGCTCGAGTTGTTGGCGCCGAGGAGGGTGATCGCCGGGCTCGGCACGGGCGACCGCTTGAGCGCGGACGAGAACCGCGCGTATGGGATTCCCTTCCCGTCCGCGGCCGAGCGGAGGGCGGCACTGGTGGAGGTGGCCGGCGCGCTGGCCCAGGCGGGACTCGCCGTCTGGGTCGCCGGCGGCACGGCCGGGCGCACGGTCGAAGCCCGGGCCGCCGGCGCGGCGCTGACCGTGTGGGACGCCGAGCCGGCGTTGGTGGCCGAGCGGACGTCGGGCCCCGATCCGCTCGAGGTGACGTGGGCGGGACCGCCGCCCACGTCACCTCCGAGCCTCTACGAGACCTTGGAGACGTTGCGGGCGGTCGGTGCCAGTTGGGCGGTCTTCGGATGGCCGGTCGACGTCGAGGTGCTGGTGGCCGCCGCGCGCGCCGCCGATGGCCCGGGGCCCGTGGGGGCGTCGGTCGGGTCGTAGACTCCACCGATGGAGTTCCGTCGGATCAACGGGCTGCCGCCCTACGTCTTCGCCACGATCAACGACCTGAAGGCGGCGTCGAGGCGCACCGGTCGCGACGTGATCGACCTCGGCTTCGGGAACCCCGACCTGCCCTCGCCCGACGTTGCCGTGGGCAAGCTGGCGGAGGCCGCTCAGAACCCGCGCAACCACCGCTACTCCGCCTCGCGGGGCATCCCCAAACTCCGTAGCGCGATCACCGACCTCTATCGGCGTAAGTTCGCCGTCGAGCTCGACCCCGAGACCGAGGTGGTGACGACGATCGGCGCCAAGGAGGGCTTCTCGCACCTGATGTGGGTGCTCGTCGCCCCCGGTGATACCGCGCTGGTGCCGTCGCCGTCGTACCCGATCCACATCTGGGGACCCCTCTTCGCCGGTGCCGACGTGCGCCAGGTTCCCCTGCAGGGCCCGGAGGAGTCCGACGACGCGCCGGACCCCGGTGACGCGTTTTTCGACGGGCTCATGCACGCCTGGGAGGAGTCGTGGCCCAAGCCCCGGGTCATCGTGCTCTCGTTCCCGCACAACCCGACGACCGCCTGCGTGGACTTGTCCTTCATGGAACGGCTCGTGGCCTTTGCCCGCGAGCACGAGGTCGTCCTGGTGCACGACTTTGCCTACGCCGACCTTGGCTTCGACGGCTACGACCCCCCGTCCATCCTCCAGGTGCCCGGCGCGACGGACGTCGCGGTCGAGATCTACACCATGACGAAGTCGTTCTCGATGGCCGGTTGGCGCGTGGGGTTCGTCGTGGGCAACCGCGAGATCGTCCAGGCGCTCACGAAGCTCAAGACGTACCTCGACTACGGGACGTTCCAGCCCATTCAGATCGCCGCCATTGTTGCGATGAACGAGGCGCCGGACTACCCCAAGGAGATCAACCAGATTTACAGGTCACGGCGCGACACCCTGTGCGAGGGGCTCAACCGGATTGGCTGGCGCCTGCAGCCGCCCAAGGGGACGATGTTCGTGTGGGCCCCCATCCCGGAGCCCTACCGCGAGATGGGATCGCTGGAGTTCTCCAAGTACCTCGTCAACGAGGCGGACGTCGCCACTTCGCCCGGGGTGGGTTTTGGCCCCGGGGGCGACGGGCACGTCAGGTTTGCCCTGATCGAGAACGAGCAGCGCATCGGCCAGGCTGTGCGCCATCTCCGCAGCGCGCTGACCAAACTCGGCTAGGCGCCACCCTCAGGGGAGGCCGGTGCCCGGCACGGTCGTCCGTACCTTCTCGATGGCGCCGTTGCGAGTCGCTCGAGCCCTGGGCGCGTGGCTGTCGGCCGCCGTGATCAAGTAGAGGGTCCTCCGGTCCTCGTCACCGAGCATGCAGGCGAAGCAGTTCAGGGCCGTGGCGACACGCTCGAGGATCTCCCCGCCCTCGGCCACCCGCACACACTCGGCCGCCAGGGCGTTGGCCACCCACACCGAGCCGTCGGCGCACAGGCAGATGCCGTCGGGTGCGACCCCCGTCAGCGCGGCCCACTCGCGCCGGTTGGTCAGGGTGCCGTCCGCGTCGCGGTCGAACGCCGTGAGGCGGCCGCCGAAGGTCTCGGCGATAATGAGCGTCTTGCCGTCTTCGGTGATGACGGTGCCGTTCGGAAATTGGATGTCCGCCGCCGCCTCGCAGCTGGTGCCGTCGGGGTCCACCCGGACGAGCGGGGTGGGGACGATGCCGTTCGCATCCAGCGTGCCCTCGAAGAGGGACTCGAGGTCGAACCCGAAATTGCCGGCATACGCCTGGCCGTTGGAGGCCACCACCATGTCGTTGGCGTTCCCGGTCGCCCAGGGCGCGAGGTCGCCGTGGCGCACGAGGGTTCCGTCAGGCTCGCGGCGCACGATGGCGCGGTCGAGTCGCGAGTTGATCAGGAGACGGCCGTCGGGCAGCCAGCCGAGTCCCGCCGGCTCGCCGTCGAAGTCCACCTCGACCCGGCGCTCGCCGTCCGGCGACACCGAGCTCACGGCGTGGTCGAAGAAGTCCGAGTACCACAACCGGCCGTCGCGCCAACGGGGGCATTCCCCAAAGAACAGTCCGGACAGGAACGGCTCGGCGGTCAGGGTCTCACTCGTCACGGTGCACCTCCGTGTCCGGATTCAAGATGATCGGCCAGCAGTAGAGCACAGCGCGGTCCCGGTGCGGCCCCGGCCCGACGAGGGCTACGTTTTGCCTGTGACGTACTGGGTGCTCAAGGCCGTCCTGACCCCGATCTTCTTCCTCCTGTATCGCGTCAAGGTGGAAGGGCGCGAGAACATCCCCCGCCACGGGCCGGCCGTGCTGGCGGCGAACCACCAGTCCTTCTGCGACTCGTTCTTCATCCCCTTGGTGGTGCGGCGCAAAGTGACCTTCCTCGCCAAGGCCGAGTATTTCGACTCTTGGAAGACGGCGTGGTTCTTCCGGGCCGCCGGCCAGATCCCGATCCGGCGGACGGGTGGGAGTGCGTCGGAGCGGGCGCTCGACACGGCTCGCAACGAGGTCTTGGGCCAGGGGCGCCTCCTTGGTCTCTACCCCGAAGGCACCCGCACCCTCGACCAGTACGTGCACAAGGGGCGGACTGGGGTCACGAGGTTGTCACGCGAGTGTGGGGTGCCCGTCATCCCCGTCGGTGTCATCGGGACGGTCGACGTGCAGCCGGTCAACTCGAGGCTGATGCGACCCTTCAAGACGGTGATCGTCCGGTTCGGCGCACCGATGCAGATGGACCCACCGGCGAATCCCGATGACCCGCTCGAGAACCATGACCACACGCAGTGCCGCGCCTTCACCGACCGGCTCATGCGTGAGATCGCCCGGCTCTCGGAGCGCGAGTACATCGACGAATACGTGCCCTCACGCACGGGAACGGCCGCGGCCTGACCGAATCCGCAGCACAGACATTCGTAAGCGTTCTGAAACAGCGAGTTCACATTGACCGCCTAACGTTTGTCGCATGCCTGGCTACGTCGTGCGGATCGCGCTTCCTGACCGGCCCGGTGCCCTCGGCCTGGTGGCCAGCCGGATCGGGGCCGTCGGGGGTGACATTGTGGCCATCAACATCCTCGAGCGGCAGGGTGGCCAGGCCGTCGACGAGTTCGTCGTCGAGATCGGTGGCCATCATCTGATTGAGCTGCTGCAGAGCGAGATCCACGAGGTCGACGGGGCGTCTGTCCTCGAGATCCGGGTGGACTCTACGACGCCGGCGGGGTGACGACGTAGGCGCACACGTGCGCCCCGTCCATCAGGTGCGCCACCCGACGCACCGTCGCGCCGGGGAGGGCATCACGGATGAAGGCGAGCTCGCTCGTGCAAGCCTGTGAGAACCCGTGGGCGACGGTGAGGATCGCGCAGTTGTGCTCCGTAATCCGCCAGCTGCCGTCGTCGAGCCGCTCCGCCTCGGCCAGATAGCCGTCCTCGTCCAAGATGGCGGTCAGCGCGGCGACCTGCTCGTCGAAGGGGCGGTTGGCGGTCCGGGGGAGCGCGCCGGCGACGCGCCGTCGGCGCCGCGACTCGAAGAGCTCGTCGACCTGGGCCGCGTCCGGACCGCCCAGGTAGCCGAGGAGCTCGGTCGTCAGATCGCCGTAGCGCTTCGGGTAGAGGGCCTCGGCCGCAGACGTCAGCTCGTAGACGTGCCGGGGCCGTCCCCGCCGGGTGTCGACAGCGAGCTCGTCGCGATGGACCAGGAGCCCGTCCTCTTCGAGCCGGCTCAGTTGCAGGCGGATGGCGGCGGGCGTGAGCGAGAGCGCGTCGGCCACGGCGGACGCATCGAGCGGCCCCTGACGTTTCAACAGATTGAGGATGGCGCGCCGTGTCGTCGGCAGTTGTTGCAGCGGGGACTCCGCCTGGGGGGCCTCGGTCTGCATCGAGGGCTCGGTGGTCACGGCACGATGAGGTGCACGTCGCCGAACTCGTGCCAGAGGTAGCCCTCCGTCAGCGCCGCCGCGTAGGAGGCCTCGAGGAGGGGTCGTCCCGCGATCGCCTCGAGCATGGCCAGGTGCGATGCCTCCGGCTCGTGCCAGCCGGTGAGCAGCCCGTCGATGGAGCGGACGGGCCGCTCGGGTGACACGACCGTCTCGGTCCACCCCTCACTCGGATGCACGTGCCCAGGCTCGTCGACCACGGACTCGAGCGCCCGCACCACCGTCGTGCCGACGGCGATCACGCGCCCGCCCGACCGGCGGGTGTCGTTGACGCGATGCGCCGTGGCGAGCGAGACCCTGAAGTACTCGGCGTAGGGCGGTTCGTTGGCCTCGAGCGATGCGACTCCGGTGTGCAGGAGCACGGGTGCCACGCCGACTCCCTTGGCGACCAGCCGCGTCAACACCTCGGGCGTGAACGGACGTCCGGCGCTCGGCATCTCGGCCGATCCGGGCTCGGTCGTGTACACGTTCTGATAGGCCGCGATCGAGTAGCTGCCGCGTACGTAGCCGTAGCGGATGGGACGTCCGTGGCGCGCGAGGAAGCTGTGCAGGCGTCCGGGCGTCTGGATCCTCGAGACCCACAGTCGGACGCCGACCCCGCCGGGACCGGGGGAGTAGGGGGTGAGCAGCACGAGATGGGCGTCTTCGGCCAGCCGAATGACATCGCCGGGGTCCGCGCCCAGATGTGCGTGCCCGTCGCGGCGGAGCTCCACCGTCCACAGGCCGGCAGGCAGTTGGTTCGACAGGTGCACCTGGATCTCCGTTCCGTCCGGCGCCGAACCGTCGACCTCGGCGGCCAGGGTCCCCGACGTGTTGATGACCACCAGGTCGCCTTCGTCGAGGAAGCGAGGCAGCTCGGAGAAGTGAGAGTGCACGAGCGATCCGTCTGCCTTGGTCGCCACGAGCATGCGTACCGAGTCGCGCCTCAAGCCGCGGCTCTCGGCCGGCGACGTCGCCTCGAGCTCTGGGGGCAGCGAGAAGGTGAGCGGATGCAGCTCGGGCAAGCGGGGTCGGGCGCTTTGAGCATCCTCGATGGTCGTCGGCCCCGTCAGGACGCTCATGCCACTGCTCTCGCCGCGAGCAGCTCGCCGGCACGGTAGCGCCCGCTCGGGCGCTCGCTTTCGATCAGATCGACGAAGGCGGGCACGACGGTGATTGGCTCGGGCCGGTCCGAGATGTCCTCACCGGGAAACGCGTCCTGGTGCATCGCGGTGCGGAGGTCGCCGGGGTCGACGGACCAGACGGTCAACGTGGGGTACTCCACCGCCAGCACGGCACCGAGGTGCTCGAGTGCGGCCTTCCCCGCGCCGTAACCACCCCACCCCTCGTACGCCTCCACGGCGGCATCCGACGTCACGTTCAGCACCCGGGGGTGGGGCGCGTCGAGCAGCAGCGGGAGCGCCTCTTGGATGAGGCCGAGCGGCGCCACGACGTTGACCTCGAAGGCGACGCGCAGATCACCGAGGGGGTAGTCGGCCAGCGACGGGAGCGGCGCCGCACCGAGCGTCCCCGCGTTGTTGACCACGAGGTCGAGACCACCGAGGTCGAAGGCAGCGGCAACGAGGTTCTGCCGGTGCTCGGAGTCGGTGATGTCACCCGCCAGGGCGACCACACGCCCGCCCGGTGCAGCGTCGGCGCGCGCCCGGTCGGCCGCCGCGCCGAGGGTGGTCCGGTCCCGCCCGTCGACGACGAGCGACCACCCCCTCCGTGTCAGCCCGGCCGCCAACGCCTCCCCGAGACCCCGAGATGTCCCTGTGACGATCGCCACGCTCATGTCGCCCACCCTTCCGAGCGGCGGGTCCGCTCCTACCTGAATATAGCAAGAATATCCTTGCTTTATTTCCCCCCGGGCTGGGCCAGGCGGGATCACCCGGAAAGCGGGTCGACCTCCTGGGACCAGGGGCTCGGAGTGCCGCTGCCGGCGAAGGACCGGTCCCCGCTGTAGGTGGCGGTGACGGCGTCATTCCCGACGGGGAGGGAGACGGTGGTCAGGGCGGCCTGGCCGTTGGAGACGCTGGCGCTGCCCACGGCGATGCCACCGGCGAAGAAGGTGACCGTGCCCGTCTCCCCGGAACCGGTGGCCGGGAACACGCTTGCGGTGAACGTGACGGGCTGTCCGGAGATCGCCGGGTTGAGCGAGCTCCCGAGGCCGAGGTCGGTCGGCGCCTGGCTCACGGTCACCGGAACCGGAGTCGGCGACGAGCTGGCTGCGAAGTCGATGTTCCCCCCGTACGTGGCCGCGATGGCGTTGGAGCCCAGTGGCAGCGTGGTGGTGAGCATGCTGGTGGTCGTCACCCCCTCCGTCGTGGTCAGCACCGATGTGCCGAGCGCCGCGCCGTTGTCCGTGAAGCTGACGCTCCCCGTGGGAGCCGCGGTCGCTGTGGTCGGGTCCACGGTGGCAGTGAACGAGACGGCCTCGCCGTAGGTCAACGTGCTCGACGACACCGACACCGACGTGGTGCTTGACTCCGGTGCGACGGTTTCGTCGACGAGTGCCGTCGCCGTCAGGAAATCGGTGTCCCCGCTGTAGGTGGCGACGATGGAGTGGGTCGCATCGGATCCGTAGGTCTCGCTGCAGGTGACCTGTGACAGGCCGCTCGACGGAAGGGTGAGTGACTGGCAGCCGGCGGCGGGGATTCCGTCGTCAGTCAAGGACACGGTGCCGGCTGGCGTGCCGGCGCCGGGCGCGGCCGGGGACACCGTCATCGTGTAGGTGACCGGCTGGTTCGGAACAGGACTGGTGAGCGAAGGCGCGATCGTGAGGTTCGACGAGTCCGGGTTGACCACCTGGGTGAGGGCCGGGGAGGTTGCCGCGCCATCGAAGAGGTCACCGCCGTACGCCGCGGTGATCGACCCGGATCCGACGGGCAGGTTCGAGGTATCGAGAGTGGCGGTGCTCACGCCGTTCGCGGTCACCACGGGGGCGCTGCCGAGCACAACGGCGCCGGCGTGGAACGACACCCACCCCGTCGGGCTGCTGGACTCCGACGAGGGTGAGACGGTGGCCGTGAACTGCACCCCTTGTCCGAAGGCCGACATGGGAGCGGAGCTGGAGACTGCGACCGTCGTGGCGCTGTCCGGGGCACCGCCGACGAGGCCAATCTCCCCGGGGTGGGAATAGTCCACTTTCGCGTCGTTGAGGACGGTGGAGAAGGTGCCGCTGGAGGGCCCGTCATCGACGACGTATTCCGCGCCAGGGCCGGGGGTGAACCCGTTGTCGAGCACGGAGGCCACCGTCCCGCCGAGTACGAGCGACCCGTTGGTGATCCTGCCGTAGTCGGACGGGGACGTCGGTGGTCCGTCGATGCCGAACGCCAGCAGGCCCTGCGACGCGTTGCTCAGGGTCGAGGATCCAGCGACGAAGAGCACGCCGCCCGGTGCGACACCGACCGTGCCCGTATTGGTGAGATTCGAGGCGTTGGTGTTGCCGATGGTGACGCCGCCGGCCACTTCGAGGACGCCGTCGTTGGTGATCGGGCCGTTGAGGGACAGCGTCGAGAGGCCTGATCCCGACGGTCCGGCTGTCAAGGTCCCGTCGTTTTCCAGGCCCGACGAGACCGACAGGCTGGCACCAGGCGCTCCGCTGTCGCCAGTGGCGGGGCCGCCGACGGCGAGCGTGCTGCCGCGCGACACGGTCAGCTCACCGACGGAGAAGGATGCGTTCGCGACGACAACCGTCGCCGCGTCGGGAATGCAGGCGTCGACGTTGGTGTCGTTCGGTACCCCGGTGCTCCAGTTGCCCGCGGTACCCCAGGCGGTCGTGCCGCCGTTGCCGGTCCAGGTGTCCGTGCAGTGCAAGACCGTGTCGGCCGCCGGCGCCACGCCGACATCGGTCGTGCCGTACACGGCGAGGGTCCCGCCGACCACCGCGAGGCTGGCGACCGTGGCGGCCAGGGTCCTCGTCGGGTTGAGACGTGACATGCGGTCCCGGACCCGCACCAGCGAATGGCGAGGTGTCACGATGCTCTCCCAGCACTCAGGCGGCGCGAGCGCCGGCCAGCGTCCGCGTCGCGCGGTCCTGCCCATTGTGGCCGCTCCCGCCCGATCGTGGTAGCGGCCCAGGCTGCTCGCTCCGGGCCTGGCGTTATGCCGGCTCGGCGGGCGCCCATCCCATCGACTTCTCGACCACGCGGCGCCAGCCGGCGTACCCCGGTTCGACCAATTCGGCCGGCCATTCCGGCTCGAAGGTCCTGGCGGGCTCCCACAGCGCGGCCAGCTGGCCCAGCGACGACCACACGCCTTCGGCGAGCCCGGCCACGCTGGCCGCGCCCAGCGCGGTGGACTCGAGCGAGCGCGGCCGCGCGACGGGCATGCGGCTTTGCTCCGCCTGCAGTTGGAGCAGGAGGTCCATGGCGGCAGCACCCCCGTCGGCCCGCAGCTCGGACAGTGGGTGAGCCGACCCGGCGGCCATGGCATCGGTCATGTCGTGGACTTGGAACGCCATCGCCTCCACGCAGGCGCGCGCCAACTGAGCGCGTCCGGCGCCGCGGGTGAGACCGGTCACGAGGCCGCGGGCCCGCGGGTCCCACCAGGGGCTGCCGAGGCCGGTCAGGGCGGGCACGAAGGTGACGCCGCCGCTGTCGGGGACCGAAGACGCCAGCGGTCCGATCTCCTCGACCGAGGAGACGATGCCGAGGCCGTCGCGCAGCCACTGGATGGCGGCACCCGACACGAACGTCGAGCCCTCGAGGGCGTAGGCCACGCGGGCGTGCGTGTCGTCGGCGTGCTCGCCGAGGTCCCAGGCGCAGCTGACCGTCAGGCCGTCGGGCGCGGGGGGGCGTTCGGGTCCGGCGTTGGCCAGCACGAAGCTGCCCGTTCCGTAGGTGACCTTCACCATGCCCGGCTCGAAGCAGGCCTGTCCGAAGAGCGCGGCCTGTTGGTCGCCGAGCACTCCCGAAACGGGGACGCCGTCGAGCACGCCGGAGGCCGGCCCGAGGTCGCCCAGCCGGGTGGTGCCGAAGCGCCCAGCCGACGGGCGCACTTCGGGCAGGGCGTGCCGGGGCACGCCGAAGAGGTCGCAGAGCTCGGTGGACCAGGCGAGAGTCGCCGTATCGAGCAACAGGGTGCGGCTGGCATTGGAGGGGTCGGTGGCGTAGACACCCCCCGCGCTGCCGCCGGTCAGGTTCCACAAGACCCAGGTGTCGACGGTGCAGAAGGAGAGCCTCGGGTCGTGGGCGGCGAGTGCGAGATCGCCCGAGCGCAGCAGCCAGGCCGCCTTGGTCGCGCTGAAGTAGGGATCGAGGACCAGGCCGGTCGTTGCGCGCACCAGCGGCAGGTGGCCCGCCTCCTCCAGCTCGGCGCAGATGGCCGCGCTGCGGCGGTCCTGCCAGACGATGGCGCGGTGCAAGGGGTGGCCGGACGAGCGGTCGAAGGTCACCAGGGTCTCGCGCTGGTTGGTGATGCCGATGGCCGCCACGGTGTCGCCTGAGTGGGCCACGCGAGCGCCGACCTCGGCCAGGGTCGCCCGCACGGCCGCCCAGATCTCGCTCGGATCGTGCTCCACCCAGCCGGGACGCGGAAAGTGCTGGGTGAGCTCGCGATAGGCCAGGTCGGCCACGCGAGCCCGGTCGTCGACGACCAGGGCGCGCACGCCGGTGGTGCCGGCATCGACGGCGACGACCTTGGCCATGCGGGGTCGACGCTAACCGTTCGCGGCAATTCGTCGCCGGGACGGCGGGCGCGTGCGACCTTCCCGCGCAAACCATCGCGAGCACCCCGTGACCTGCACGGATGGTGCACGGATTTGGTTGACAAGGGCGTAACTACAGTGCTGTAATGACACAGCATCTCGTGTCTCGGGGGAGAGTCAGCCACTATATGTTGTGGTGAGGCGACTCGTGCCCTTCCCGGACGCCGGATCGAGAAACGCGCCGTGAGACATCGCTCCAGTGGAATGGGGGGTCGGTGTGGCGGCGCCGACGAGCACGCAGAGCAGGACAGCAGCAGCCCAGGACCGAGCCAAACGAGGAGGACCGCAAGACCATGGCCATCGCCCCCCAGCGAGCCGAGATCGGCATCCGCCGCCACTTCAGCACCGAAGGCGTGCACCCCTACGACGAGGTGCGCTGGGAGCGACGCGACGCCCGCATCACGAACTTCCGGGACGGCACGGTCGCCTTCGAGCAGCTCGGGGTCGAGGTGCCTGAGTCCTGGAGCGTCAACGCCACCAACATCCTGGCCCAGAAGTACTTCCGCGGGACGCTCGGCACCGACGAGCGGGAGTGGTCGCTGCGCCAGGTCGCTGACCGGGTCGCCGACACCCTGACGGCCTGGGGGATCAAGGACGGCTACTTCGTGGACGACGAGGAGGCCCTGGTCTTCAACCACGAGCTCAAGTACCTCATCATCCACCAGAAGGCGGCGTTCAACTCACCGGTCTGGTTCAACATCGGCGTCCAGGGCGTGCCTCAACAAGGGTCTGCGTGCCAGCCGTACGACGCGCTCGTGAGCACGCCGGAGGGCCTCGTTCCCATCGGCCGGCTGGTCGAGGTGGGCGCGATCGGGCGCAAGGTGCTCGACGCGGACGGCATCACCCGCATCGTCGCGGTCAAGCAGAACGGCACGAAGCCGGTGCTCCGCATCACGACCAAAGCGGGTCACCAGCTCGACGTCACGGGCGACCACCTGGTCTGGCGGGCCAGCGGCACGGGTACGGGACGGTTCGTCCCCGCCGCGGAGCTGTGTCCCGGTGACACGCTGACCTGGCACCGCAGCGAGATGTCGTCGGACGTGGCTGCATCCGACCACGACGTTGCCGAAGCAGCTCTGGTCGGGTGGCTGCAGTCGGACGGGTTCGTCGGCCGGTACGAGGGAACGAACCGCTCCCTGACGATCGAGGCGATGACCGTGACGGACGCCGAGCGACAGTGGGTCCTCGAGCGCGCTGGATCGGGTCTTCCCGGAGGTCCACCGCCACGAGCGGACCGTGAAGACGCTGGACGGTATGTTGGACTGCCGGCGCACGCGGCTTTACGGGAACGTCCTGGGTGACTTCGTCGAGCGCTGGCAGCTCCGGACTCGCGGGGTGGAGATGACGGTGCCCGACAGTCTGTTCACTGCACCGCTGCCCGTCGTCACCGCCTACCTGCGGAGCATCTTCCAGGCCGAGGGGTACGTCACTCTCAATGACCGGAGCGCCCACATCGGTTTGGACATGGTCTCCGAAGGCATCGTGCGCGGCATGCAGGCGCTCTTAGCGCGTTACGGGATCTTCTCGCGGGTGCGATTCAAGGCCGATCGGCGCGCCAACAGAAAGGGCTGCTGGTCCCTCACGATCCGCTCTCTCGGAGACCGGATTGCGTTCGCAAACGAGATCGGGTTCATTGATCCGAGGAAGGAGACGAAGCTGCTCCAGTGCCTTGACATCGCGGGTCGTCGCGCCGGGTCCGTGATGCGGCTCGAGATCGAACGCGTTGAGGAACTCGGTGAAATGGCCGTCTACGACATCCAAACCGAGAGTGGAGAGTACCTGAGCGGAAATATGCGGGTGCACAACTGCTTCATCCTCTCGGTCGAGGACACCATGGACTCGATCCTCAACTGGTACACCGAGGAGGGCGTCATCTTCAAGGGTGGCTCAGGGGCGGGCGTGAACCTGTCGCGCATCCGCTCGTCGCACGAGTTGCTCAAGGGCGGTGGCACGGCATCGGGCCCGGTCAGCTTCATGCGTGGGGCCGACGCGTCGGCCGGAACCATCAAGTCGGGCGGAAAGACGCGCCGCGCCGCCAAGATGGTCATCCTCGACGCCGACCATCCGGACGTCGAGGATTTCATTTGGTGCAAGGCGATCGAGGAGCGCAAGGCGCGCGTGCTGCGCGACGCCGGCTTCGACATGGACCTCGACGGCGCAGACAGTCACTCGACCCAGTACCAGAACGCCAACAACTCGGTGCGGGTGACCGACGAGTTCATGGAGGCCGTGCTCGACGGGCGCGACTGGGACCTGATCGCCCGGACCGACGGCTCGGTGATCCGGACGGTGGCCGCCCGCGACCTGTTTCGACAGATCGCCCATTCGGCCTGGGAGTGCGCCGACCCCGGCTTGCAGTACGACACGACCATCAACCGCTGGCACACCGCACCCAACACGGGACGGATCAACGGGAGCAACCCATGTAGTGAGTACGTGCACCTCGACAATTCGGCCTGCAATCTCGCCTCCATGAACCTGCTGACCTTCCTCGACGGGAGCGACCGGTTCGACGTGGAGGGTTTCAAGGCTGCGGTGGCGGTGGTCTTCACGGCCATGGAGATCATCGTCGGCAACGCCGACTACCCGACCGAGAAGATCGGCGAGACGACACGCGCCTTCCGCCAGCTCGGCATCGGCTACGCCAACTTGGGCGCACTGCTCATGGCGCAGGGTCTGCCCTACGACTCCGACGCTGGTCGGGCCTGGGCGGCGGCCATCACCGCCCTGCTGACGGGGCACGCCTACGCCACCTCGGCGCGGACCGCGGCCCGCATGGGCCCCTTCGCGGGTTACCACGAGAACGCCCAGCCGATGCTCGACGTGCTGCGGATGCACCAGGCCGAGGCGGCCCGCATCGACGAGGATGTCGTGCCGCCCGAGCTGCTCTCGGCGGCCCAGGAGGCGTGGGACCAGGCCGTGGACCTGGCCGAGGCCTTCGGCGTGCGCAACTCGCAGGCCAGCGTGTTGGCGCCGACGGGCTGCCTGGTCGGGAGCACATTGGTGTCGACCGGTCGCGGGCTGGTGCGACTGCGCTCCCTGGGCGATCCCGACGGCGCGCGGTGGCAGGACCTAGATGTCGAGGTGGCGACCGACGAGGGCCCGCGCCTCGCCACGAAGTTCTACGTGAACGGTGTCGAGGCCGTGGCCACCGTGGAGACCGAACGGGGCCACCAGGTGCGCGGTACTGCGACGCACCGGATCCGAGTCGTGGATCGGATGAGTGGCGCGTGGGAATGGCGCCGCTTCGGTGACGTAACGGAAGGCGACCTGGTGCCTCTGGCGCTGGGCTCCATGGTGGGTGACCCCCAAGAGGTGCCGTTGCCACCCCTCGCTGACGCGTACTGGACCGGAGAGCACCATGTCCGCGTGCCTCGCCGGATGGATGCCGCACTGGCGGAGATCGTCGGTTACTTCATGGGTGACGGCTCGCTCCACAGCCGAGGTCTGCGGTTCTGCGTGGCCGAAGCCGACTTCGACGTGGTCGAGCGCCTGCAGATCCTTGTCAAGGAGTGCTTCGGCGTCCCGGCCAAGGTGACGCCGAAGCGCGGGTACAGCGAAGTCCGCATCGACTCGGTGCGCCTCGCCCTCTGGTGGGAGGCGTGTGGCTTCGCCAAGCACCAGCCCGCCGAAGGGCACAAGGGCAAGGGATACGAGGCTCACGTGCCCGATGCGATTCTGCATGCCAACGACCGCCAGGTCTACGCCGCATTCCTGCGTGGCCTCTACGAAGCCGACGGCGACACGAGTGCCGGCTATCCGACGTTGAAGAACACGTCGCTCCAAATGGTGCATGACGTGCAGTCGATCCTCTTGACCCTCGGGTTCCCCGCCACCCTCGCGGTGCGGGATCGCACGCGGGGAGGGAGCTGGGGATCCGCGCCGCTGGCCACGCTGCGGTTGCTCAATGCCTCCTATTCACAGCACTGGCTCGACGAGATCGGCTTCATGGGTGACCGCAAGACGGCGCGCGTCCGCGTTGCCGATCCGGCCATTGCCCAGACCGGCGGTCACGACTACGTGCCGCTGACCCGTGTCCTCATCGACCGCCTGGCTCCCGAGAACGACCGCCTACGCCAGGTGCTCCTCATGGAGCAGAGCCGCGGCCGAGTCAGCCGTCGGGTTGCGACCGAACTCCTCGGCCGGACCGGTGACCCCGAGCTCGGGCATCTGCTCGGTTTCTTCTACGACACGGTGCGGTCCGCTGAGCTAGGGGACGAGGAGTTCACCTATGACCTGTCGGTACCCGACAATGTGACCTACATCGCCAACGGATTCGTCAGCCACAACACCATCGGCCTGCTCATGGACTGTGACACCACCGGCGTAGAGCCCGACCTCGGGTTGGTCAAGACCAAGAAGCTGGTGGGTGGCGGCACCATGTCGATCGTCAACCAAACGGTGTCCCGTGCGCTGGCCAAGCTGGGCTACGGACCGTCGCAGGTGGACGAGATCGTGGCCTACGTCAACGAGCACATGTCGATCGTGGGGGCGCCGCATCTGGCCCCCGAGCACCTGGCCGTCTTCGCCTGCTCCATGGGCGACAACACCATTCATTACTCCGGCCACATCCGCATGATGGGGGCGGTCCAGCCCTTCATCAGCGGTGCCATCTCCAAGACGGTCAACATGCCCGAGGACGTGTCGGTCGAGGACGTCGAGCAGCTGCACGTCGACGCCTGGCGCCTGGGACTCAAGGCGGTGGCCATCTATCGCGACAACTGCAAGGTGGCCCAGCCGCTGTCGACGACCAAGAAGGAAGGGGCGGTCATCGAGGGCGGTGACGAGGCGCCGGCCGGCTCGGAGGCCGAGGCCAAGTCCCGGGAGGCCGCGGCCCGGATCGCCGAGCTCGAGGCGGCACTGGTGCACGAGCGACAGCGGGCGGCGTCGCCCCTCGTCGTGGGTGCGGTGCGCGAGCGGCTGCCTCGCAAGCGCAAGTCGAGCACCTTCTCGTTCCGCGTGGCCGACTGCGAGGGCTACGTGACGGTCGGTGAGTACGAGGACGGCCGGCCGGGTGAGGTGTTCATCAAGGTCTCGAAGCAGGGGTCGACGCTGGCCGGGATCATGGACGCCTTCTCCATCGCCGTGTCCATGGGACTGCAGCACGGCGTGCCGCTGGCCACCTTCGTGCGCAAGTTCGCCAACATGAAGTTCGAGCCGGCCGGCATCACCGACGATGTGGAGCTGCGCATCGCCACCAGCCTGATCGACTACATCGCGCGCCGCCTGGCGCTCGACTATCTCTCGGCGGAGGACCGGGTCGAGCTCGGCATCCTCTCGACGCAGGAGCGCACGCAGCCGACGCTGCCGGGCGTGGAGGAGATGGCGACGCCGTCGGTCGGCCTGATCGACGAGGGGCCCGGCCCGACCGCCGGTCCCGGCCCGACCGAAGGACGCGCACCGCAGCCGATGGCCCGTGCCGAGCAGCTCGATGCGCCGCTCTGTTACAACTGCGGCAACACCATGCAGCGGGCCGGGTCGTGCTACGTGTGCGGGAGCTGCGGGTCGACCAGCGGGTGCTCGTAGGTCACGGCGGTGCTCGAGAGCTCGTCCGATGTCGCTCGAAGAACTCGAGGCACTGCTCGTCGCCTCAAAGCAAGCCGCATCGGCCTTCACCAGGCAGCTGGAGGGCGAAGACCGCACGGCTGAGGAGGTCGAGCAGTTCGTCAATCACACCCGCAATGTGACACTTGCGGTCGTCCGCAAGAGCGGCCTGCCTCACGCCGCTCCGGTGATCGGCGGGTCCGTCGGTGGAGAGATCTACGTCACGGTGTCCCCGGGGTCGGTTCTCGCAAATTGCCTCCAACGGAGTCCGGAGGTCGCGTTCACCGTCGCCGACCTCGTGCACAGCGTGATCGGCGCGGGCACGGCGCAGAACCTTGGTCGCTTGTCTGAACTCGAAGACCTGCGGGTGCGGCTGGACCGAGCCTCGCCATTTGGACATTTTGCCCCGGAGGGATGGAATGGCTTCGTCTTTCGTCTGCTACCCAGACGCCTGTTCGCATTCTGACCTCGTCCATCGTGGGTCGGTGACACGCTCTATCCCGATGGTCGGCGACTGCCATCCTGTGTTTGGTGGCTGACGCGATATTCGAGGAGCCTCGGCTGGCCGACATTTACGACCTCTTCGACGATCCCCATCGTCGGGACCTCGATCCCTACCTTGCCCTGGCGACCGAGTTCGAGGTGCGCACCGTCCTCGACATAGGTTGCGGCACAGGCACGCTGGCCTGCTCGCTCGCGGAACGAGGGTTCGAAGTCACGGCCATCGATCCCGCCGCCGCGTCCTTGAACGTGGCGCGCCGGAAGCCTTTCGCCGATCAGGTGGAGTGGGTGCTCGGCGATGCCACGACGACGCTGCCGGTCCGTGAATTCGACTTGGTGACCATGACCGGCAACGTCGCCCAGGTTTTCTTGACCGACGAGCAATGGGTGGCCGTCGTGAATTCTTCACGTGCCGCCCTTCGTCCAGGCGGTCGGTTGGTCTTCGAGGTCCGTGATCCGGAGCGAAAAGCATGGCGGACTTGGACGCGAGACGGGACGCACCAACGCCTCCATCCGCCCGGCATGGGAACGGTCGAAGTGTGGACCGAACTCACCGAGGTGGCCTTGCCCTTGGTGAGGTTCCGTCAGCACTTCACGTTCCTCGGAGACGGCACGACACTGGAGTCGAGTTCCACCCTCCGTTTCCGTGGCCAGTCCGAAATCGCCGCCCTACTCCGCGAGGAAGGCTTCGATGTTGACGACGTGCGAGGTGCTCCCGATCGACCGGGGCTCGAACTCGTCTTCATCGCGACGCGGGTACACTGAGTGTCCCGTGTGCGGATGGAGCGCGCCGTGCCGGTGAGTCGCGGCGGCAGGGGTTCGGCGCATCCGCTCCATACCGGCACCTCCCGGTCGGTCAGTCGGTGGATACCTGTGCCCCAAACTCCTCGGGATCGAAGTAGTCGCGCCAGGCGGTGATGACTCCGTCGTGAACTTCAAAGACGCCGGCAATCCTCAAGCTGGCCGTCTTTCCTCCCACCCTCACGTAATCGACTCTTTCGGTCATCACCGTTGTGTCGTCAGACACGAGGTGACGAATGTCGGCGTCCACCTCGCCGCCCAGGCTCATCATGGAGGCGAGCGCCGCCACAATGGCTTCTCGTCCGTGGACTGGTTCGAGCGGGCCGTTGCGGTACTCGGCGTTCTCGCTGAAGAAGCGGCTGAGGGTGGCGCCGTCGCCCGCCGGCCAACCCATCATGAACGCGGCCATGAAGTCACGCACGACTTCCTCGGCGCTCGGTGGTCCGCCCACGCCACTTACCGTTGCTCCGCCGCGCCGGCGGGTCGAATCGGCAAACCCTCCCGGCGCTGAGTCCCCTCAACGAGGGATTCAGCTATGCAGGTTCCCTGGCCGACCACAGCTGAAAGACCCGAGGACGAGCGATGAGCGTCGTCTCGTCATCCGTGAACTGCCTCAAGCTGGCCAAGGCGGCGGCGAGCTCGTCTGAAGTGGCTAAGCCTTCGGAGAGGATCGCCTCGCTTGTCGCATCGAGCGTCAGCCACGCCATCTCCTTGCTCTCGCCGCTGACGACAGCCGACTGTACGAGAGCCAGCTGCGGTGGTGGGATCCCCGCTTCAAGAAAATAGTGGTGCAGCTTTCGTCCGGTCGCGTGGTCTCCGCCCCGTCGCCGTATCACTTCGGCGTAGGCGCGCACAAAGAAGTCGAAGCCCTCGTTGGGGGGGTGACAGCACCAGCCGTCAAAATCCGCGTCCTCAGCGATCACGACACCACCGGATCGGACCGCGGCCCACATGCGACGAAGAAGATTCGCCGGCTCGCTCAGGTGCTGGAGCAGAAAGCGGGAGTACACCAGGTCGTAGCCATCCGGCTCGTTCCAATGGTTGACGTTCCTCGCGAGGAATTCAATATTGCTTATGCCGCGCTGCCCGGCGACTTTCCGAGCCAAATCGAGCTTCACCTCGTCGATATCCACGCCGGTAACGAAGCCGCCGGGCTCAACGAGCTTTGCCATTTCAAAGGTCACCTCGCCGCCGCCGCAGCCCAAGTCGATGCATTTCATTCCCGGTCCGATTCCGGCTCGGCCGAAGAGCGCGGCCGTGTCAGGCCAGCTCGCTCGCGCCAGGACTAACAGTCGGTCATATCCTTCCCGCCCGCCCCTGATCACGTATTGCTCCACGCCCACCGAGCATACGGCGCAGCCGCACCGGTCCGGATTTCCATTTGTCCTACCCCGTACGGTCGTCCTGGCCCATTCCATGAGTGGGTTTGCCCGACTCAGTTCCCCCCGAGCGTTCCGAAAGCTTCGCGAACGCCCCGTCACCACCGCGTGCCGATGCCATAGCTCTTGTACTCAGCCTCCGCGATCCCAGGCTCGAAGATCAGTGCCGCGGTACAAGTCGGGATTCGCCATGGGACATGCCCATGTCCGCCCGGTCCCTATTACGTCCCGGCCGACATGACCGCCGCCTCGACGATCTGGATGTCCGGCGGTTGAATGGCCAGTGGACCTCCGGCCACCGGCACTTGCCACACCATGGTCATAAACGGTGTGGGCTGCTGAACACTCCCTGCGGGGCAGGGAGGCGTGCCCGTGATCTGCAATGTCGCGGCAGACTCGCCGCTTGGACCACAGACCTCCGTGCGCTGATGCCACTGGACCAAGGCGCCATAGGGCATGTTGGGAGTCACGGTCGACGGCAGAAGGTACATCGCCGCCGTCAGCACCTCCTTGCCAGAGGGTGTCTGTGCGAAGACGAGGCCATCCACGCTGTGTGGGTTGAGCGTCCTGCCTGCTGCGGCGTTCGCCGCCACGATGGCCGGATTCACGTAGTAGACGACGGGGTAGGTGGTCGGTGAGACCGGGACATATCCCGCCGCGAGAGCCGCGTCGAGGGACGAGTAGGCGGCCACGGCCTGGCTCGTGCTCTGGACGTATTGGGCCGCGTTGATCTCCTCCGAGAAGGTGGGCTCCGACGCGCACCCGGTCTTGAGCATGTGGATGTCGGTGGGACCGTTCTCTCCCTGCGCCAAAAGCTCCCGTGCCTCGGCTGTTGGCAGCGCGGGGCCTGTGTAGTGCCAATCGGCTTTGGTGGTGTTGAAGCCGGCCGCCGCGCTGGCGTCTGCCCCGTTCATGTTCATGCCGGTCCCGGGGCCGGCCATGACCATGTTCGGCGTATTGTTGACATCCAGCCCGGCCCTGGGAGCACCGTTGTTCCCCCTCGTGCAGTTCGCCGTCGACGCAGTTTGCGCACTCGGGTCGACCATGGACGCTCCGGACATGCCGGTCATGCCGGACATTGCTGTGCTGGCCGACTCCTGCGCGGCTACCGGGTAGACGGCACTGAGGAACAGGGCAACCACGAGACCCACAGCACCTCCGAGGACCGGCGCGGGGTAGCGAGCGAAGGCCCTTGCGAAGGGAGAGCGCCAAGTCCACGGGTCCGGTAGCGCGGCCGGCACCATGGCCAAGGCCAGGAGGACAATGAGGGGACCGGTGTTCGGGTCTGTGCCAGAACCCGTGAAGATGCCGCCGAGACCCTGGCCGCTAACCCAGAAGAAGGCTGACAAGAGACCTCCCACCGCAAGAAACGGAGTCGGCCTGCGGAAGAACAGGGGCCCGAATCCGACGATCAGAGAGGTGAGTGCCAACAGCCAAGTGGTCCAGACTCCGCCGCCACCGAACTGACCGCCGAAACTGTTGAGGAAGTGAGAGTACGCACTTGGCTCGCCGGACGACATTCCGGTGATGGCGCTTGACACAGAGGTTGGCGTCCGATTGTTCGGAAGCAGGAACAGGACTGCGGCCAGCGACCAGTACCCAACCCAGACCAAGAGAGGAGTGGTCGCTCCTCCAATACCCTGACCGGCGGCCGAGGAGGCCATTCCCTGTCGTTGCTCGGTGGCTTCACGTGCCCGCGATCGAGGCCATGCCATCAGCCCAATAAGTCCGTAGATGAATACCGACCCGGGTGCACCCGTGAGGGCAGAAGCCGCTCCGGTGAAGATCTGACCGAGCCCTTCCCCGAAGAACCAGACCCCAAAAGCCCAGAAGAACGACACCACAAGGGCTGGGCGCACGGTGCGCCGGAAGAGCAACCCGGCGCCAATGCCTACCTGGATGAGGGCAAAGAACGTGTTCCATACGGCGACGTGCGGCCCCACGAAATGGCCCACGTTGGTGATGATCCAACGGATGACGTCGGGCTGGTTGTTTGCATTGTTCAGGAGGTAGGTCGTGGTGAAGCTGCTACGGAACATGAACGGCTGAAACTGCAAACCGGCGTCGAGCAGCCAGAACAGACCCAAAATGATCTGGAGCGTCCGCTGTGTCCTCACGAGGGAGAAGGACCGACGAGGCGGGTCGATCGGAGGGTTCTCTTCGACTTCCACATCGGCCACGGGTTCAAAATACTACGACGGTATGTAGTACTCAGGTCAGGGTCGACACTTAGTCAAGTCAGGGCAAAGGAGTGCCCATCGATGCCCTCCATGGCCTCGTCGAAGATCCGAGGAATGCCTTCGATCCGCCATGCCTCCTGCATATGGTGAATGGGTCGCACGTCGTCAAACGCGATTTGATTCCACGCGATTTCACAGCTGGGACCGCAGTACGGCGAACTCGCAGCCCGGCGCGGAGGGGTCAAAGCCGTGTTCGATCAGCCATCGGGCCGCCACCAGGCTTCGCAAGGACCACCACGCTCGGATCACGTCGAGGTCGACGTCGGTGCCATAGCCGGCGACGACGTCGCCAAGGTGCTCCTCGTGTCCGAGGGTCAGGATGGCGAGGTCGAACAGGGCATCGCCCTGGCCCGCTCCGGACCAGTCGATCACTCCAGTGATCTCGTCACCCTCGACGAACACGTGATCGACCTGCAGGTCGCCGTGGATGAACACCGGTGTCCACGGCCGGAGCGCAGCCTCGGCAATTTGGCGGTTGCCCGTGACCACGTCGGTGGGTAGGACGCCGTTCGCGACGAGCCACTCGCACTCGCCGTCGAGGCGCGAAGCGACCTCGTCCAGGGTCTCACCGGGCCATGGCGGCAGCGGCGCGTCGTGCAGCGTCCGGACGGCGGCACCCGCCGCGGCCCACGCTGAGGCCGACGCGGTCGACGGCTCGCCCAGGCGGCCCAGTGCCGTCCCGGTGAGGGCGGCGAGCGCGAGCACGGGTGGCTTCCGCCACAGCACCTCCGGAGTCGGGATCGGCGCCATAGCCATCGCCTCGACCTCGACCTTGGTGCGCCTCTGATCAGCGTCGATCTTCAGGAACACGTCGCCGACACGCAGGGTCGCCCGCTCGTTGTGGGCGACGACGACTTCAACCTCTACCTCTTCCACGTCGGCCAAAATCGTCCCTCCTCTCGACCGATAATCCTCAACCCCAACATGGTGCCCCGCCACCCCAGGGCCTGAGCGACCCTCGAGGGGCGCTCAGCGCGTCAAACGCCACCAGGCCGAGGGACCCCGCAGCGTGTTGGATGTCCGAAGCGCCACCTGGGTGACGTGCCCAGCCTGCTGGATCCGGAGGACGCCGACCGTCGTGCCCGCGGTGAGCGGCGCCGCCACGTCATCGAGGTGCACTGATACGGGGACCGAGAGCCCCGGCCAGCCCAGAACCCTCACCGCCCTCGAAGCCGTGACGGGCGTCGAGGCACCCCACGGGGTCGTGAGCTGTCCGACGACGCCGCCGGCGGGAACCAGGGTGTGCGCGCCGAGCGAGAACTCGGTGGCTCGCACCAGCGAATCACCCGCGTTCACGGCGGCGTTGTTAGGACCGCTCGGCCCTGCCTGCCCCAGCACAACTCCGATCACGGTGGCGTTGGTGCCGCCGATACTCCGCAGTGCGGCGAAGAGGTAGCACCCATTGGCGGCTGCGTCCGATCCGGTCTCGATGCCGACGATCCCGTCACGTCCGAGGTCGAAGTTGAGGTTGTAGTCGAGAGGGGCCTTCGGCAGGGTCGCCTGCCCCAAATCCACGATCTGGCGTAGCGCGGGCAGGCTCATCGCGGCTTGGCCCAGACGGATCAGGTCTGCCGGCGTGCTCGTGGTCGCCGCGTCATGACCGCTGGGGTCGGTGAGGTGGGTGGAACCAAGACGAAGTTCGCCGGCCGTGCGGTTCATCTTGGCCACGAACGCGCCCGTGCTGCCGGCGTCCCAGTTGGCGAGGAGGATGGCCATGTCGTTGCCCGAGTCCACCAGCAGCCCTTCGAGCGCTTGGAGCTCGGTGAGGTTCTCACCGAGGGCAACGGCGACCTCTGACTCGCCGAGCGCGGTCCCCAGCTGATACGCCGCCATGGTTACCGGTGTCACGGTGATGGACGGCCCGGCGGCACCGGACCCTAACGGGTGGTCCTTCAGGACGACGTAAGCCGTCAACACGCTCGCCAGCCCGGCGACGGGGACTGGGCGCGACGCACGAACCTGCTCCAGGCCCCCGACCCCTTCCACGGTCACCGCCGCTTCACCGCTGCTCGGCCACGGGAGGTCGGGACTGGTTCCCACGAGGCGAATCGGCGTCGTCAGCCCCTCGACGGAGGGCTGGGGGAGCGGTCGGAACCACTGGATGCCGGCGCCGGCCGCGAGCGCGACCACCAACAACGTCGCGCCGACCGCCACGAGGCGGCGCCTGAGGCGCGCGGAGCGATCGGCGGCCATGACCTTGAGCGCTTCTTCGCTCGGCGGCGGAAGGTGACGCCCGAGCTCGGCCAGTCGCTCTTCGCTCGCGCGGGGCAGACCCCGGTGCTCTCCGTGAGCCGGGCTTCTGCGCCCTTCGAATCCGCCGCCACTGACCATCGGGCAGAAGACTAAGGCTGGCGTGCGGTGAATGGTCCGCGACTCCCCGGACAGATTCCTGGTGGGGCGGGCGCACACCCACCATGTCGTTTTCTTGGCGATGCTGGACGACACGGGAGCCGGGCGCGGCGCCCCGAGACGGTCAGGGGGGCCTCGAACCTAGGTCCTCGCTCCATGGACTCCGATCTGTCGCAAAGAGATCACAAAGAATTTCACCTGTTGCCAGGGGTGCCCTTCTGGTGCTCGCCCTGGACGGTGGCAGAGGCTTAGCCTGTGCCATGGCCCCGATTTGGCGCTGGCTGCTGGTTGCGCTTGTAGCGCTCACCATGAGCTGCCTGGTGCCGGGGTCCCTGGTGTCCCAGGCCCCGCCCACCCAGGGCGACAACATTGCGACGCCGGTACAAACGCCCTCGCTCAGCGAATGTGCCGCGGTCTCATGCAATCGGGGGTCGCCGTCCTCGGCGCCCCTCCCCGCCGTCTCCGTGGCCGGCGCGCTCGTCGCCGGGATTTTCATGCTCGCCTTGCTCCGGACCCTCCGTCGGGTGCGGGCGGGTGCAACGACCTTGCCGACAGGCATTCCGTCACGATTGCTGCGTCCGCCGCAGCACGTCCTCCCGGCGTAAACCAGCGGCGCCAACGCGCCGACACCATTCGTAGGACATTTGTCGCAACGTACATCTCACGCAATCGGCGGCACGCGTTATCACCGTGCTGCGGATCGCCCACCCGAGACCGGAGTGTCGCCATGCCGAACAACCGCCCTCCCAGCGGAGCCACATCCAACAAGGGAAAGCCCTCGCCGCAGGGAAAAAACAAGAGATCCACCGGGCCTAAGAACCCGACCACGACCCAAAAGAAGTCCACCGCCAATCAGAGGTTCGCCGAACGTCAAGTGGCCAAGCAACAGGCGGCGCGAATGGCGCGTCGTGGGCGCAACCGCAAATACGGGATCGTCGTAATTTGCCTCGTCGTTGTCATCGTCGCCGTGCTGGTGATCGTCAAGGTCGCAGGCGGGGGTGGGTCGGGATCGACCGTCGACGTGGTGTCACCCCCGGCCGGCACCCCCGTCCCGACCGCGACGCTCGCCAAGTTGGCGTCGGTTCCCATCTCTACGTTGAACGCGGCGCCGACGAGCGGACTTCTCAACACCCCGCAAGCAATCAGCGGTACGTCCCTCACCGCCAACGGCAAGGCTGAATTGCTGTTCATCGGCGCCGAATTCTGTCCGCATTGTGCCGCCGAACGGTGGGCCGCCTACGTCGCTTTGTCGAAGTTCGGATCGTTCAACCCTTCGCCCGGCCGCATTCACTCTGCCACCCTGGACGGAAACGTCCCGACCCTGACGTTCTACGGCACGACGTATTCGAGCCCGTACCTCACGTTCACACCGGTCGAGGTTTACACCAATAAGCCTTCGGCCAATGGCTATACAACGCTGCAAGTGCCAACCAGGGCACAGTTGGATTTGTGGCAGAACGTCGGTGGTGGGACGTTTCCCTTCCTCGACTTCGGGGGGAAGCGGGCGCTCGTTGGCGCACAATACTCATTCGCCCCCTTGCAGAATCTGCCCTTCTCCGCAGTGGCGGCGCAAGTCGGGAACAACTCGACGGCCATCGGTGCCGACATCGACGCCAGTGCAAGCGCTTTGATCAAGACGATCTGCGGTTCCCTCAGCCACAATCGGCCGGCCGACGTATGCTCCGGCGCAGAGAGTGGATGAAGTGGGCGCAGTGAGCGAGGCCGTCGGGGCGGACGGTGACATGCCTCGGTGGCCGGGGGTGGTGGGGACTGTGGCGAGCGTCCTCGGACTGGGTGTGTCCGGCTATCTCACCTACGAGCACTTCACCTCCTCGACCTCGTTGGCCTGCTCGGACAACGGCGTTATCAACTGCTTGAAGGTGACGACCAGCTCGTACTCGGAGGTTGCCGGTGTTCCGGTTGTCCTGCTCGGGTTGATCTTCTTCAGCTTGATGCTCATCCTCCAGGTGCCGCCGATGTGGCGCCGCCCAGGGGTGGCGATCCGCTGGATTCGGCTGGGTTGGGCGACCATCGGGCTAGGAACGGTCCTCTACCTGTTCTACGCAGAGCTGTTTCGTATCGACGCCATTTGTCTTTGGTGCACGTCGGTACACGTTCTGACGTTGATCGTGTTCGGGTCGACCGTGTACGCCAGTCTGGCCTACCCGCCAGAGGTGCTCGAGGTTACGACGTCCCTTTCGTCGGCGAATGGCGGATCGCCGTCCCACGGGGTCTAGTGCTCTCGACGAGGCCCTGGTCTCGAGCCGGCGATCATATCCCCGTATCCCAAGGGGTCGTGAAGGCCTTTCCGGTCAGCTCCGCCACAGACGACAAGACCTGCTGGCCGACTACCCTTGGGTGCGATCCCGTCTCCCGACGCTAGGAACGAACTCGCGATGGCCCCTCTTCAGCTGAGCGAAATCGTCACCGCTGACATCGTGGCGGATGAAGAAACCGAGATCACGCTCGCGGTCGGCGGCATGACGTGCGCCGCGTGCGGCGCGCGTATCGAGCGCAAGCTGAACAGCCTCGAGGGTGTGGCCGCATCCGTGAACTACGCCTCCGAGCGCGCCACCGTCCGTCTTACCGCCCAGACGCCGGTCGAGGCCCTGGTGAAGGATATCGAAGCCCTTGGGTATGCCGCCACACCCGTTCCCGATCACCCGTCGGTCGAGGAACGCGAAGACGAGGCGGACCGACGGGTGAGATCGCTCGGTCGTCGCCTGGTCGTCGCCGGCCTTCTGTTCATGCCTCTGTGCGACTTGTCGCTCGCCTTCTGGTTCTTGCCCACGATCCGGTTCGTCGGCTGGCAATGGGTGCTCATTGCGATGTCGGCGCCCGTGCTCACGTGGGGCGCCTGGCCCTTCTACAGCGCTGCGATCCGGCACCTGCGACACGGCACCGCCTCCATGGACACGCTGGTCTCGTTGGGGATCATCGCGTCGACCTCCTGGTCCCTCTATCTGATGTTCGGAGAGAGCTTCGGGCACGCGCAGAGCTCGTTCGGGTACCTGTTCACGCATCATTCGGGTGGTGCGATCTATATCGACGTCGCAGTGGGGGTGACGACCTTCCTCCTCGCGGGGCGGTTCTATGAAGCACTGTCGCGGCGTCGCACGGGAGACGCGCTGCGCTCACTCGCCGCAGTGGGGGCCAAGGATGTTGCCGTCCTCGACGAACGAGGCGAAGAGCACCGACGACCGGTCGGCGAGCTCGCGGTGGGCGATCGGTTCGTCGTTCGCCCAGGCGAGACCGTTGCCACGGATGGTGAGATCCTGAGTGGGCACTCGGCCATCGATCGCAGCTCCATGACCGGGGAATCAGTGCCGGTCGACGTCGGACCTGGAGACAGCGTTCTCGGAGGCACAATCTTGGTCGGTGGTCACCTGGTGGTCAGCGCGACGAAGGTCGGACGCAATACCCAGCTGGCCCACATGGTTCGGCTGGTCGATGAGGCACAGAACCAAAAGGCACACATACAACGCCGGGCCGACCGTATCGCCGGCGTCTTCGTCCCGGCTGTCCTGGCGATCTCTTTGCTCACGTTGGCTGCCTGGCTCGCCGTGAGCGGTTCTGCGGAGCAGGCCTTCAACGCCGCCCTCTCCGTTCTTATCATCGCCTGCCCGTGTGCCCTTGGGTTGGCCACTCCCGCTGCGTTGATGGTCGCCTCGGGGGAGGCGGCCCGGCTCGGGATCTTCTTCAAGGGTTACCAGGGAATCGAAACGTCGCGGCAGGTCGACACCGTGGTGCTGGACAAGACCGGGACGATCACCTACGGCAACCTGCCTGTCACCGACGTCGAGGCCGCACCCGGTATCGAACCGCTCGCGCTCCTTGGGTGGGTCGGTGCGCTCGAGCAGGCCTCCGAGCACCTGATCGCCCGGGCCATCACCACCGCAGCCCGCCAGCGGGTTGGCTCGCTCCCCCCGGTCGAGGACTTCCGCGCGCAGCCGGGTGTGGGTGCCCGAGGAACGGTCGAGGGGCACGAGGTGACCGTGGGCCGACCCCAGCTATTCGTCGAGAGAACCGTCGACGTGCCTGCCGACCTGGCCGCCAGCTGCGCCCGCTGGGAATCGCTCGGCCGGACCGTGGTCTTCGTCGGTCGCGACGGTGCCGTCGTGGGGGCGGTGGCACTGGCCGACACCGGCCGGCCGTCGGCCGGCCCGGCCGTGAAAGAACTGCATGCACTGGGGCTCCATTGCATCCTCGTGACCGGTGACAACGAGGCTGCGGCCCAAGCCGTCGGCGCCGCGATCGGGGTGAGTGATGTCGTCGCGGGAGCGCTCCCCGCCGACAAAGTGGCCCTGATTCGCGGTCTGCAGGACCGGGGTCGATCGGTCGCCATGGTGGGTGATGGGGTGAACGACGGCCCCGCGCTCGGCCTCGGCCGACCTCGGCCTGGCCATCGGGTCAGGTACCGACGTGGCCATCAACGCAGCCGATCTGATCGTGCTGCGCGACGACCTGCGGAACATCCCGCTCGCCATTGCACTGGCCCGCGCCACGCAGCGGACGATCCGGGAGAACCTTGCGTGGGCTTTCGCCTACAACGTGGCCGCCATCCCGTTGGCGGCGTGCGGGTTTCTCAACCCCCTCATCGCCGGGGCCGCGATGGCGCTTTCCTCGACCTTTGTGGTTTGGAACAGCGCGCGCCTCCGGCATTTCTCCGCGAACCATCCACTCGAGATCGAGGGCGATGCGCCAGGGGTCCCGCCACCGACCCTGGCCACAGCGATCTCTGGACCTACCCTTTGATGGTTCAGGACTTCGCGGTAATGGTGGCGCCCTCGGGTGAGAGCACGTACCACAAGCCACCCAAGTTGTTCAGGCCCTGACCAGTAGCCTGTCCCGGTCCCGAATCACCCGCCCAGGTGTAGAGCGGCCACTTGTTGTAAGTGACCTGAACGGTGCCGTCGGTACGGTGCGTCGTGCCGAGCAATGACGACTTGATTCCGGGACCGGCCACCGGGGCGGTCACTCCGTCGGGCAACAACAGAGGTGGCCAGGCCGAGGCGCATTGGGTGTAGCAGGTAGAAGATCCTGACTGTTTGTCGGGTACGAAGAGGTAGAGGGTGAGGCCCTGCCCGTCCACCAGCACTTTGCCGAGGCCATTCACTGTCCCGGTGGTCACCTCGTAGACGGGCGGAGCGACAGTGGAGTTCGAGGATGGACGAGAAGTCGTCGGCGTGCTCGACGGAGCATTGGTGCCGTGCGATGCAGTGGGCGTCGCGGGAGAACTGCATCCGGCGAACACGACTGCCCCCAGGAGCCAGGCCACACCCAGGACCCAGACCAACCGGAAGCTGTGGCCTTTCCGGTGGCCGGTCGCCGACATCGAGCGGTGTTCCCGACTGCTCCGACTCACAAGTGCGCCCTCCACGTCGGGCCGCCGAGGGTTGGCGGCAGCGACACGCCGGCTCACGATAACAAGAGACCGACGCGCTGGCCGGGGCTGCCATCGCGGTGGCGAACCGAAACCCTACGATCGAGACGTGTCCCGCTCCCAGCGTTCCCTGACCGTCTCGAGGGACCGCGTGCGATGGGCGTTGGCGGCCGCCGTGCTGGCGATCGCGCTGGCCGGCTGCGGGTCATCGGCTCCGGATGCAGCCACCAAGTCACCGCTCCCCGCCGGCCCGATCCCATCGAGGATCGCCACCATGGTGTGCCGGCTCAAGACGCAGGCTGAGATCAACGAGGCCCTGGGCGTGACAGCCACCGTTACGACCAAGACGTGGGTCGACCACAACTACTCGTGCCCCTATGTGTACCCGGACGGGCACTTCGTTCTCTCGGTCAAGGAGCTGTCGAGCTGGCCACAGACGCTCGGCTACTTCCACTCTCTCGGCCACCAGCTCGGGGTAACGCGGAACCTTCCGAACCTCGGACAGGGAGCGTTCCAGACAACGGACGGCTCGGTGGTCGTGCGCAAAGACTGGAAGGTGCTCCTGGTGGACGTAGCCGGGCTCCCGGCACAATTCGGCAAGCCTCCCACCAACGCCGGTGACGTGGCGGTGACGGTGGCCGTCGAGATCCTGGGCTGCTGGGCCGGCGACTGAGAGGAATTCGCCAGGGCAGGCGGCGCCCCCCCACACGCGGCCGAAGGCATTCAGACCGGGTAGTGGGGGTTCGGAAGGGAGCCCGAGGTCCACATCAGACCTAGGCACATCTCGTCCGAGGAGCCATCACCCCAGGTGATGAAGTGCGGCGGCACCTGGCGCAAGCTGGGCAGCTCCTGGTCAAGGGTGGGGTCGTAGGAGCAGGTCACCTGGACCTTGTCCCCGGGCGAGACCGCCACCGGGGCGATGTTGTAGGCCTTTTGATAGTGGAAGTTGTAGTCGGGGACGTCGAGGATGGTCTTGGCCTCGGGTGTACCCGGGTTCAACACCATCTTGAACGTCCGGCCCGTCAGGTGCATGTGGGCACCAACCCGCACGATGTAGCCAGACCGGTAGATGGGCCAGACGCACGATGTGGTGTCGCCCTCGGGGGGATCTTGGGAGTTTCGCCCGCAGATCGACTCGAGGGCGTTCACAAAGCCGACGGCGCTCTGCCCGAAGCGCTGACCCAGGTTGGCCAGCGAGGCGGAGCGGTCGCACAACGGCCCACTGACCCCGGTCGGGCAGGGGACGTCGGGTGGGGCGGGCATCAAGTCGAGCTTGAGCGGTAACAGCGGTGTGCTGGCCGGCACGGTGTTCAGCACCATGCGGTTCTTCACCGGTTTGTCCCCGACCAGCATGTTGTAGTGGACCTGCATGACCACCAGGCTGCCGGCTGGGAGGTAGACACCGGTGCCCTTCGGCAGGTTGTCGGCGCCGTGGCCCGGGGCCCAGGCGCTGAGCCAGGGCGTGTTTGAGATCTGGCCCAGGCCGGTGTTGGGGATCGGCGCCTCCCCGAAACAGGTCCAGCCCTCGTTGTCGACATTGTCCGCTTCGGCCTGGGCCGCCAGGTCGGGGGGAACCAAGAAGATGATGGCGTGGTGGTCCTCAAGGCTGCCGGGGAAGAACTGGCTCGAGATGATGTACGAGTTTTGGGTCACGTGGGGGTCCATGACCGTGCAGTGGTAGTCGTCGGTGCCGCCCCCGGGCGGCGCCTTCGGGGTGTAGGGCGTCGACTGGTTGAGCTTGAGCGTGGTCACGTCCAACGTGGCCGAACGGGCCGGGGCCGTGAACGCGCCCGAGCCGACGGTCACCATGGTGGCCGAGACGAGGGCGAGGCCCCACAGCAGGCGCGTCGTCCGAGAGAGCCTCACGGCCCCAACGTTACTGTCAGAGGCGGGAGTCCCATTGGTCGGGTCGTCCACTTCCCCGTGCGGGGCGAGCCGGCGGGTCGGGCGGGGCGGTGAGGCGGGAGGGGGTCGGGTTGTTCGTAGGCCCTATTCCAGGGGTGCAGCGGACCCACCGATCCCGAGACCAACGCCGACTTTCCAATCTGGTGCGATCGAGCCGTCGGGGAGGCCGCCCGCTCCGGTTGGCTTGCCGGCAGCGTTTGCCTATCTCTACTGCACGTAGTAGCGGCTACTACCGGACGTAGCTAGAGTTGCGTCGAAGCGAACTTGCCCGGACGGTGCTGGCGAATGGGAGGGTGCGGCCGAACGTGACGACGATCAGGCAAGAGCCCGGGACCCGTCCTCCGCCGACATCCGCCGTCGAATCGGTGGCCCGGACTTGGACCCAACCGGATGCACGCCGGACCCTCCAACTGGTGCTCGCGACCATCTGGCTATTGGATGGCATTCTGCAGCTGCAGTCCTTCTTCTTCACGAAGAGCTTCGGACTCCAGATGATCTCTGGGATGTCCTCTGGTGACCCATCGGTGATCGCTCGACCGATCAGCTGGTCGGGCTCGACCATCGGGCATCACGCCGTGGCGACCGACACCGTGTTCGCACTGGTCCAGATCGCCATCGCCATGACCATCGCGTGGCGACCGGCGGTGAAGCTCGGGCTGGCCGCCTCCATCGTCTGGTCGATGGGAGTGTGGTGGGTCGGGGAGGGGCTGGGGGGAGTCCTCAACGGCACGGCCAATCCCGTCAACGGGGCACCCGGAGCAGTCATTCTCTACGCCCTGCTGGCCGTGCTGCTGTGGCCGAGGGATCGACCCGGACGGAGGGCCCCCTTCGTCGCCGCCCGCTTCGTAGGCTCACCGGTGGCCAACGGTCTGTGGATCGTGCTGTGGGGTTCCCTTGCCTACTTCGCGGTGCTCGGCCCCAATCGATCCCCGCGACACCTCCAGGACCTGATCAGTGGAGAGATCAGCGGTGAGCCCGCGTGGGTGGGGTCAATGGATCAGCACATCGCAAGCGTGGTTGACCACCATGGACTGCTCGTGAGCACGGTGCTCGCCATTCTCCTGCTCGGCGTGGCCTTAGGCGTCGTTCTTCCGGCACCGTTCGCCAATGCCAGCGTGGCGCTTGCTGGCGGGATCGGGCTGGTCTTCTGGGTAGTCGGCGAGAACTTCGGGGCGTTGCTCACCAACGGGGGCACCGACGTCAACTCCGGTCCGCTCTTGATCCTGCTGGCCGCCGCTTACTGGCGGTCTCCCCCCAATCGAGTGACCTTGCGGGCCGCTCTCGACCGCCGTCTCGGTCTTCGGGCAGGCTGACGTGTCCAATCCGCACTGGCTGAACGACATCTTTGCCGGGTTGATGGTGGCCGTGGCTGCCTACAGTGCGGGCCGACTCATTGCCGCCCGGGCCTGGTCACGCCCGAGCCATCGCGATATCGACGTGACCCACATCCTGATGGGTGTCGCCATGGCGGGCCAGCTCGTGTCCGACCTCAACCCCATCTCGAGCGGGGTGTGGGAACTCGTGTTCTCGATCCTCGCCGGGTGGTTCCTCTGGCGATGCTACGAGATCGTGACGAACCCGCACATCGAGAGCCGCTATCACGAGTATGCCCACAAATTGTCGCGCCGGCTCATCCACCTCACGATGGCCCTCGCCATGCTCTATATGTATCTGGCTGCGGCGCCCGCCGCGGTGGAGTCGGGTGGCAGCATGGCGATGGGGGTCGCGACCGGCACAACGGCGGACTTCGCCTTCATTCCTATGCTCTTCATCTTTGCGTTCCTGGCCTCGGCGATCTGGCAGCTGGACGCCATCGGCCGGTGGTCCCCGTCAGTTCAATCAGGGTCGACGGGTTCCGTTTCTTGCCTCGGTCGGGAGAGTCTCATCGTCGACGAATGGGCAGCACCAAGCGTCAGGGTTGTCGGTTGATGAGGTCGCCACCGATCGTGGGCAAAGGCCGCCCGCTGCCTGGCTGGCTCCAAGGCTCGAAGCCGTCGCTCATATCATTATGGTGACCGTCATGGCGTACATGCTGGTCCTCATGCTGTGAGACGACCGGCAACGTCCAGTACGGCGACAAAATTTATTGAGGTGCCCCATGGGATGTGACAACCCGATGTGCGCGTGCGAGCCGTGCACATGTGACGATTGCCAGTGTGGTGCGGCGAGGCTCGGCGACCTTGAGCGTCGGGTGATGGACACTCTGTGGGCGGAACCCGAACGCGAAGTGACGGCGCGCGATGTGACCGATGCGCTCATCGACTACGACTACGCCTACACCACCGTCGCCACTGTCCTGGACCGACTGGTCCACAAGGGCCTCGTGCACCGCCGAATGGACCGACACATCATCCGATTCGCAGCCATTGGTACGCGGGGCGCACACACCGCGGTCCTCATGCACGAGGCGATGGCCATGGACGGCGACCCCGATGCCGCGCTGGTCAGGTTTGTCCAAACGCTGACCCGCTCCCAAGCCACGGTTCTTCGGCGTGCGCTCAATGCACAGGACCGCCAATCACGGGTGTGATGCACGACTCACCGTCCTTGCCCGGCGATCAGGACGGCCTTGAACTGCTGACCGGCCGTCGGACATCTGGATCGTCGAAGCCGCGGTGATGCGTCCTCAAATGATGATGCTTGATTCCTGCGCTGCAATATGGGTTCGGATCCTGGAAGTGGCGGAAGCCGGGCCTCGCGCGACCTGGGCCTTACCCGAAAAACATCTAAGTTGAAGATTCCCTCGCGACAGGAGATCCAGCTGCCATGCCGGGGATGAATACCGGTCTCAATACGAACGATCCAACCGTCGTTTCAACCTTCAACTCGAGGCTCCTGCACCAGGCGATCTTGGTGTTCCTCATCCTCGCCCTCCTCACGGTGGTATGGAACGTGCTTCGAACGGTGCAGTACCGAAGAGGCGTAGCACTCGGGGGGACATCCGCTGGGCCGCCCAGGTCGCCCTGGCACTACCCCGAGCCAATCGGCCGGCGGACAATTCGGATCGGTTTCGGGCTGATCTGGATCTTTGACGGAATCCTCCAAGGCCAGTCGTCGATGCCACTCGGCATGACGACTCAGGTGATCGCACCGACCGCAGCGAATTCGCCGGCTTGGGTGCAGCACATCGTCAACGTCGGTGGGACGATTTGGAGTAATCATCCGATCGCAGCGCCAGCCTCGGCGGTATGGATTCAGGTCGGTATCGGAGTTTGGCTGCTCGTCGGTCCACGCGGGAACTGGTCTCGGGCGGCCGGCTTGGTCAGTGCGGGCTGGGGCGTTGTCGTCTGGATCTTCGGGGAGAGCTTCGGGGGAATCTTCGCCCCCGGACTCACCTGGGCGTTCGGGGCCCCCGGCGCAGTCCTCTTCTACTCGTTCGCTGGTCTGCTGATCGCGCTCCCGGAACGATCGTGGAGGACGCCGCGTCTCGGGCGCGTCATCCTGGCCGCGATGGGTCTCTTCTTCATCGGCATGGCCGTCCTCCAAGCGTGGCCCGGGCGAGGCTTCTGGCAGGGTCATATCGCGCACAACACCACACCGGGGACGCTCACCGGGATGGTGCGCCTGATGTCCCAAACCCCCCAGCCCGGGTTCCTCTCGTCCTGGCTGTCCAGTTTCGCCGCCTTCGACTCGGCGCACGGCTGGGGGGTCAACCTGTTCTTGGTAATCAGCCTCGGGTCCATCGGGTTGCTATTCGTGTCGGGCCGGGCCCGGTTCGCTCGGGTCGGCGTGGTCGCCGGGATCGTGCTCTGCCTGGCTGACTGGGTGCTGATCGAGGATCTCGGCTTCCTTGGCGGGGTGGGTACCGATCCGAACAGCATGATTCCGATCACGCTGATCTTCGTGGGGGGCTATCTGGCGATGACGAGAGTGCCTCACGCCGACGTTCCGATCGCCGCAGAGGAAGCCGCCGAACCGAGACCCTCGTGGACTGAGGCCGTCATGACAAGTCCGCGCTACGCGTTCCGAGCCCTTGCTGCACTCGGCGCCATCGGGATCATCCTCGTTGGCGCTGTTCCCATGGCGGCGGCGTCCACCAACCCCAATGCGGACCCCATCGTCGCCCAGGCGGTCGACGGCACTCCGAACGTCACCGACAGGCCGACACCGCCGTTCCAGCTGGTCGACCAAACCGGTCAGGTCGTGTCGTTGCTGGGCCTTCACGGAAAGACGGTCGTGCTCTCCTTCCTCGACCCCGTCTGTGTCTCGGACTGTCCGATCATCGCCCAAGAACTCCGCCGCGCGGACGGCCTCCTCGGAGGGGCGCAGAGCCACGTCGAGTTCGTCGCGGTGAACCTCAACCCGCTCTACACCGCCCCCCAGTACCTGGTCGCATTCGATCGCCAGGAGGACCTGACTCGTCTGGGGAACTGGCTCTACTTGACCGGTCCGGTGGAGCAATTGAGGCGTGTCTGGAACTCCTTCGGGGTGCTCGATGAATACTCGCCAGGAGGAGCGATGATCGCGCACAGTGACGTGGCCTATGTGATCGACGCCACCGGGCACACCAGGGTGATTCTCGACACCGACACCGGACCCGCGACGGCGACGTACGAGTCCTCCCTCGCCGCAACGATCGTGGACGAGGTTGAAACCGTGCGCACTTCTTCGTGAGTGATGCGCCCAAGATTCACTCATTTTCCTGGAGCTCATGGTCACATCGGGCCGTCGGGTTGGCGTTGCTGTTGATGACCCTGGCGGCTCTACCGATCGCCCAGCCGGCTGGATCCGCACCGACTCGGATCGTTTCAGAATCACCTTCAGCCATCGCCACCTCTGTTCAGACTTCCGCCGGAACCTGGGCGACCGTTCCGATGGGTCATCTGGACCAGCCACTCAACACGTTCTGGCAGCTCTTCTTTCGGGCCAGCGGTGCATCGAGTTGGTCCAATGCCACCTCCTCACTCGCCTTGGCCACCAACGGAGGCCTGATCATTGCCACCCCCGATGGCCGGTCAATCGAGGTCGGTATCCGGCCGGCCAATCGCTTGACGTTCTCGACGCTGCTCACCGCCACTCCGACGCAGACATCGTGGACCACTGGATTGCTCCCGGCCGCCCTGGCCGCCGAGACCAGCGCCCTTGCGACCGACTCTTTCAGTGGAAGTTCCACGGCCCTCCTAAGCGATGGAGACGGTGTACGTGCGGTTTCGAGCGCACAGGGCCTTTCGGCCTGGCGGACGCTGACGACCGAGGCGGCATTGGCCTCCTCGTCGGCTGGACGTCGCTGTGGTCTCGACTCCATCACCGCCGTCGGCTACGACGGGACCCAAGCGTTGATCGGTGGTGGATGCCGGCACGGCACGGTCGGCATATTTTCCCGAAGCGCAGATCGATGGCGGCTTGTCGGACCCGTCCTGCCACGACAGCTCGATCCTGCCAGCGTCGACGTGATCGGCCTGGAACAGACGAGCGAGGGCATCTCAACCATCCTCTCTGTGACATCTGTCAAAGGAGGGACCCGCCTGGTCGCCGCGTGGGCCGGAAGCGGGGGTCAGTGGAGCGTTTCTGCATCCTTGCGATTGAGCCCGTCACAGCGTGTGCTGTCCATCGGACCGGCCAGTGGCGTTGGCATGTTCGTCGTGCTCTCCGAATCGGGGGGGTCGGAGGAGGGGGACGTCGCAGCGGGTCCGGATATCTCCTGGCGATCGCTGCCAACGTTGCCCGGGGGAACGAGCACTCTGGCCTTTGGACCGGCGAATGCCGTCGACGCCTTGACCGTCAATGACACGGCTTTCGCGGACTGGCACCTTTCGCCCGGTTCGGGTCATTGGGCGAAGGGTCAGGCGATCAGTGTGCCCATCGAGTTCGGGTCATCCGATTAGTCGTGCGCCGTGAGCCCGCTGGACTGCACGTGCCTCGAGTGCCACTGCGGTAGCTCACCGCGCCCTCAGCTGAGCCCGCGGGTGACCGAAAAGGTCCTGAGACGTCCACCCACCCTCCCTCGGACGGCGAAACGCCAGTTCCCAGGGTCGAAGACGGCGTAGGCGGTGTAGTGGCTCGGGCTGAGCCGGATCATGCGCAACGTGACCGGCTCTCCGCCAGCTCGGGTGGCCACCACATGGGGAGTCGACACCCCGCTGCCGGAAGCCGTGCCCGGACCCGTGTAGAGGAGATGGAACTGGTTCACGCCGGCGTTGGATGACGCCAGGTACACCTCGGCGGCAAGGCCGTCGGGCAGGTTGACCGTCGTCACGCTGTAGAGCTGGGGGAGCAGCGGTTGGCCTCTGCTGGGCGACACGGCTTCGGCGGTGACGGTGAAGCTGGCAAAGGCCACCACCGGAACCAAGACCGACAGGACGAAGCCCCGTCGCCCGCGCAGGCGAGGGAGCCCGATCGAGTCGATCCCGTTTCGCGCCAGTCGCACCAGCCGCAGGCTGTTCAGCACGACAATCAGGCTGGACAGGCCCATGGCCACGGCGGCAACGAGAGGGTCCAGCAGCCCGGCGGCAGCCAAGGGAAGCGCGGAGAGGTTGTAGCCCATGGCCCAACCAAAGTTCTGGACGATGACGGCCGAGGTCGCAGCGGCGATGCCGACTGCCGCCGGTACGCCCCTCAGGTCGCTGCCCAACAGGGCGATGTCGCTGTTGTCCAGTGCCACCTCTGAGCCGCCCCCAATGGCACAGCCCACGTCCGCCGCCGCCAGTGCGGGGGCGTCGTTGACGCCGTCGCCCACCATGATCACCCGGTGGTGGTTGTCCTGGAGTTCCCGCAGGGCGTCGAGCTTCCCGGCGGGCGTCAGACCGCCGCGGGCGCTCTCGATACCCACGGCCCGAGCCACCGTTTCAACCGCGGCGGTGCCGTCGCCACTCAAGATGGCGGTCTCGAGGCCCATCCGGTGCAGATGCGCCACCGCCGGCGCCGCGTCGGGCCGGACCGGAGTGGCGATCCCGACCACTGCGACGACGGTGCCCTCGACGGTCACCGTCATGACCGTCTCGCCCTGTTGTTGATGGTCCGCCCGGGCTGCTGCGAGGAGGGGCGGCAGCTCCGCGTCGTCGCCACGGCCCACCTCCACCCGCGTGCCGTTCAGCGCGCCCGCCACGCCCTGACCCACCAGTACCTCGACACCGACGGCCCGACCGAACCCGCGAGTGGCACCCACGGCGTCGCGGATGGCCTCGGCGATCGGGTGGTCGGAGTCGGCCTCCACCGCCGCCGCCAAGGCGAGGACCTCCTCCGACGTGTGACCGGACGTCACGCTCACCCCGGTGACGGTGGCGAAACGCTCGGTCAGCGTTCCCGTCTTGTCGAAGACAACCGTGTCCGCCCGCGCCAGTCGTTCGAGGGCATCACCGCTTCGGATGAGCACGCCCAGAGCAGACCCCCGCCCGGTGCCGACCATCATGGCCACCGGAGCGGCCAGACCCATCGCACACGGACAGGCCACGAGCAGCACGGCCACCCCGCTCAGAACGGCCACCCCGAAGTTGCCGGCGAGGAGCCACCAGGCACCAAAGGTTGCCAGCGCGACCAGCAGCACCACCGGGACGAACACCGAGCTGATGCGGTCGGCCAGCTCTTGGATGGGCGGCTTGTCCCGCTGAGCCGCCTCCACGAGACGCTGGAGCCGGGACAGCACCGATTCCGCCGCGAGCGTGTCGACCCGCACCACTAGGACGCCGCTCCCGTTGCGGGTACCGCCAGTCACCCGGCTGCCGACCGGGTGGTCGACCGGCAGCGGCTCACCGGTGAGCATCGACTCGTCGACCGTCGACGACCCGCTGGCCACGATGCCGTCTAGGGGGATGGCCTCGTTCGGCCGCACGCGGATGAGGGCTCCCACCGGGACGCTCTCGGGTGACACCAACGTCCCCTCGTCGTCGTCCAGTGCGTTCGCCACCCGGGCCGTCGGAGGTCGCAGGGCCATGAGCGAGCGCATTGCCGTCGCCGCCCGCCCTCGCGCCCTCGCCTCGATGGCCCTCCCGGTGACCAGAATGGCCACGATGAGAGGCGCCATCACTCCGTGCAGTCGGGCCGCGAAGGCGCCGTTCCCGCCGAGGTGCACGTGCCGGCCCCCCAGGGCGATGGCCTCCACCGCGCTCACGGCCAGGGCGGCCAGCGTCCCAACGGCGATCAGGGTGTCCATGCTCGTCCCACCGTGACGCAGGAGGCGGGCCGCGTTGCGCAGGAAGGGCCACCCACCGGCGAACTCAACGATCACCGCCAAGCTGAGTACGATCCAGCCGGCGAGGGCGTCCTCGGGAGCAAGGAGCGACACCCCCAAGGCCAACAGGGCCAGCGGCCAGGAGATGGCCGCTCTCAGGCCCCAATGGTCGCCGTCGGACCTCGGCGAGCCCTCGGCCCTCGGGTCGAGCACCGAGGCCGAGTAGCCGACTTCGTCGACGGTGGCGCACAGGTCGGCCGGGCCGATCGCGGTGAGGTCGTACGTGACGAAGGCTCGATTCGTCGCCAGGTTGACCGAGGCACTGAGGACCGCCGGCTGTTTGCCCAACGCCCGCTCGATGCGGGTTGCGCAGGCGCTGCAGTGCATACCCTCGAGTGACAGCTCGGAGGTGGCGAAGGGAGCGCCCCCTACCGTCGGCGCCGAGGCCTCCGAGGGGGCGGTCAGCATCACTGGCGCGGATCGCCCGGGGCCAGCGGCGAGGTCGGGTACCCCAGACCGGTCACCACAGCGCAGAGGGCACCGACCGAGATGGCACCGGAATCGAATGTCACGGTGGCCCGGGTCCCGTCCCGGTCGACCACCACCCGGTCGACGGCGGGGTCCTCAACGAGCGTCTCCTCGATGAGCAGCGCACAGGACTGGCAATGCATGCCCTCCACCGACAGCTCAACGGTGGACCGGAACGCATCGACCACAGGGGCTGTGGCCTTTGTGGGAGGAATGCCACCGGTTTCCACGGCCATAGGGTAATTCGCGGGGGGAACGGACCGGTTCCGCCCTGTCTCGTCGTCGGAAAAACCGCAACTTCGCTTCTGACGTGACCGGATCGGACGTGACGGCGTTGTCGTACGCCGCGTGGCGGTGAGTGACTTCTCGAGACCGGTTTCAGTCAGGGCACCAGCCCGAGTCCCCGCCGGATGGCCGCCTCGACCGGAGCGAGGGGGCCCTCGGATCGCTCGAGGGCGAAGGGCTGCTTGTTGGCCAGACCGGGTTGCGCCATGAGCCGGGGCGCCGCGCCCTTGGACGCCTGAGCGGCGTGGACCACGAACGGGTGGCAGAGAAAGACGTCGCCGGCCCGCCCGCTGGCGACGACCTCCGGCCTTCCCGACGACGCCCGGGCGGCCAGGGGAGAGACCTGGGCCGCGGGCAGGCCGGCTTCGCCGGCGTCGCGCAGGAGGGCAGGCACGTCGAGATGGGAGCCCACCCGCAGACGCGTGGGACCGTCGTCCGGTCCCACGTCGGAGAACAAGAACAACATCAGAAGGGCCCGGTCACGCGAGAACACGTTGACGCGCCAATCGCCGAAATCGGTCTCGGCTCCGGTACGACCCGAGAAGTCTTCGGGCGGGAAACTCGCGTCGAGATGCCAACCGGTGTCGTCGGGCGGCTCGGCGTGGGGGAAGCGTACGACGAAGATGCCGAGGTGCGGGCGGGGGACCCAACGGCCAGGCCCGACCAGTTGATCGAACGCGGCGTGCAAGAGCGGCTGGTCGAAGGCTGCCTTGAAAGGTCCTTCGACGGAGGGGATGACCCGTGCGACCGGCTCCGTCCACGTCGAGGGGTCGTTTGGGTCCACCCCGAGGTCGGCCCAGAGTGCCGCCCGACCGGCGATGAGGTCCTCAGGCGCCACCACGGACACGACCTTGACGAAGCCGTCCTCGACGAAACGCTCCACTTGGCCAAGGGTCAGCGGACCCGCGGGCATCTCCACCGCCGCAGCGTAACGGCGGGTGGAAAAGTCCTAGATCGAATCCGCGCCGATCAGCTCGTCGACGAGGGCGTCGACCCGAGCCGCAATCTCGTCTCGGATGGGCCGCACGTCCTTCGGGGGCTTGCCCGCCGGGTCGGGCAGGTCCCAGTCGACGTACCGCTTGCCGGGGTAGAAGGGACAGGCATCGCCGCACCCCATCGTCACCATGACATCGGCGTGTCGGGCGGCGTCCTCGGTGAACCGCTTCGGTGATTCGGCGGAGATGTCGATGCCCCATTCCGCCAGCACGGTCACGACGGCGGGATTGAGCGCGTCCGCGGGATCCGAGCCGGCGGAGAGCACTCCGATCCGGTCACCGGCGCGCCGCGCGAGCAGTGCTGCGGCCATCTGCGACCTCCCAGCGTTGTGCACGCAGAGGAAGAGGACCACGGGACGTTCGTTGCTCATGAGGAGTCGGCTCCGACGTGTTGGGGTGCGAGGATCTCGCGTGCCTCGTCCGAGGTGATGCCGGGATACAGCGCCATGATCACCCCGACGGCGACGATGGTACCGACGACCTGGGCCCCGATGAAGCTCGGTGCTGACGAGGGCGCGATGCCGGCGAAGGTGTCGGAGAACATCCTCCCCACGGTGATGGCCGGATTCGCGAAGCTCGTCGAGCTGGTGAAGAAGTACGCGGCCCCGATGTAGGCACCCACGGCAGCCGGCGCCGTTCGTGAACGTCCCGAGCGGGCGAGCGCGAAGATCACGACGAGGAGGCCGAGCGTCGCCACGACCTCGGAGAGGAAGTGCGCGGGCGAGGCCCGGTGCTTCGTCGAGATTTCGAATGCAGCTCGCGAGAACATGGCGTTGGCGACCACGGCGCCAAAGGCGCAGCCCGCGACCTGCGCCGGGAGGTAGGACGCGGCATCGCGCCAGGTGACACCGCCGAAGGCGGCGTCCACGAACGTCACGACCGGGTTGAAGTGGCCGCCGGAGACGGCGCCGAACATCTAGATGATGGCGAAGAGGCCGGCCGCCGTGGCGGCGGCATTCTCGAAGAGCTGGAGGCCGGTGTTCCCCGGTGAGAGTTGTTGGGCCGCGATGCCCGAGCCGATGACGACTGCAGCCAGGAACGCACTGCCCAAGAACTCGGCCATCAGGCGCCGCCACAGCGCCACGTCCTTCACGCGCTCGCTCGGTTCCGCGGCCGGCGCGCGCTCAGCAACACGGATCGGCATCGCCCGTGGCGGCACAACACGCCCCGTCACCGACAACGCCAGACGCGACCGGGGCGTCGGCCAGCACCGCGTAGATCTCCCAAGAGGCACCGTCGGGGTCCGCCACCCAGACCTTGTCCTGGACGGCGAAGCAGCAGGTGGTCTCCGTCTCTTGTTCGGTCGCCAGTCCTTCCTTCGAGAGCCGGCGGCCGGCCGTCACCACCTCTTCGGGGTTCATGACCTCGACGCCAAGGTGATTGAGCGCACCCGTCACTCCCATGCCCCGGTCGACGGGTTGCTCGAAGAGCACGAGCTTCAGCGGCGGGTCGGCGATGACGAAATTGGCATAGCCCGGGCGGACCTTGGCCGGGGTGGTGTCGAACAGACTCGAGTAGAACTCGATCGCTTCGTCGAGGTGGGAGACGTTGAGGGCGAGTTGCAGCCGGGCCATGGGTGCTCCTATAGATTGATTGACATCGATGTATGGAGTCTGCACAATACATCGATGGATGTCAATGGGAGGTCACTCGATGTCGACTCGCACCACCATGCGTTCGCCCCCGGTGACGACGGCAGGCTGCGGCGTCGCCATCAGCGGGGCGCCGCTCACTCCGCGCGAAGCCGCTGACCTGGCACCCGTGTTCGCCGCCCTTGGCGACCCCGTGCGCCTGCGCCTGCTGTCCATCGTCGCCGCCGAAGGGGAGGTCTGCAGCTGCAATCTCGAAGGCCCGCTGGGCAAGAGCCAACCGACCATCTCTCACCACACGAGGGTCCTCAGCGAGGCCGGCCTGATCCAAGGGGAGCGGCGCGGCCGTTGGATGTGGTGGCGGGTCCCGCCCGACCGCCTCACGAAGTTGCATGGTCTGCTCCGGGTCAAGCCTCCGCCCCCAACTCCGGAGCGGTGAGCGTCAGGCCGTCGTCGTGAGCTGATAGCTGAAGGGTGCCGAGGGCGGCGTCAGCGTGGCCGACCTGTGACCCGACGTCACGATCAGCTTCGTCCCCCCGGCTCCGACGTCGATCTGACTCGGGCCGAGCAGGATCTCCTTCTGGGAGGCGCCGGGCGCAAGGATCCCCTCGTAGATCGGGGGTTTGCCGGTGAGCCCGATGCTCACCCAGGAGCGGCCGGTTGTCGCAGTCACCGTCACCGCGTAGGCGGCGATGCCGACCCGGTAACTGGCCGTGCCTGCTCCTGTCGAGACTGGGGTCACGAGGGGCGAGTTCGGGGCGGCGACCGAGGCGTGATGCGCCGGCGGCGCCCCGCTCGAGCCGGTCCCGGCGGCGCTCCCGTTCTCGTTCCCGATGTCCCCGGCCTTGACCAGCCCGAGCGCTGCCCCGCTGGCCAGGACGGCAAGCCCGACGACGACAACGGCTACCCGGAGCATGCGGCCGGACCTGGGTCTGCCGCCCGCGCCGCGCCGGCCGCCGACGACCGGGATCTTGTCGGTGTCCGCGTAGGTGGGGTAGGCGTCCATGAACAGCTGCTGTTGCCTCCCGGTAGTGCGCCCCTCCGTGCCCCTGCCCGGCCGTTCGAAGATGGCCGTGGCAGACGGGTCGGGCCGGAGTCCCGTTTCGTCTGCATGCACGTCCATGGACGGTACCTCGACCTCCCACGCCCCGAGCTTGACCACGCAAATGTGTGATCCACCCCCGATGTGGGGCCCACCCGATTGTAGTGATCCCACGAGCCGCTCCGGCTTCGGGCCGAACCGGGCAACTTCAGGGCGGATGCAGCCTGGGATGGGACGGCCGCTCAGCGGCCGACGCTGCCGTCGAGGAGCTCGCGGGTGATGTCCATATGGCCCACGTGGCGCGCCGTCTCTTCGATGAGGTGGAACACCGCCCAGCGCAACGTCGTCGGGCGCAGATCACCGGCCGAGGGAAGGTCGAACGACGCCGCCCCGTCGAGGACGGAATCGGCCAGCGCCGTCTCGGCCCGGTAGAAGGCAACAACGTCGTCGACCGCCCACCCGTCGGGCAGCGCGAACATCCGGGTGCGCCAGCCCATGTCCATGGGTTCGCCGGCGAAGACGGCGCGGAGCCAGAGACGTTCTGCGTAACCGAGATGGACCACGATCACTCCAAGCGAATTGGCCGTCGGAGCGGGCCGCCAGCGCAGCTGGTCGACGCTGAGGCCCTGCAGCTTGAAGATCGCGCTGTCACGCAGGTGCTGCAGCCAGCACCGCGCCATCGTCATCTCGTCGAGCGGCTCGGCCTCGTCGGGCCGCTCGACGCTCAACCGCGGCGGGATCTCGGGCACGGACCGGCGGCGGGAGAAGCTACGAAACGCTGCCCGTCGAGGTGGTCACCAGGGGACCGCCGCACACCGAGGCGTACCAGTTCGCGATGGTCGCGCCGTCGGTCTGTAGCTGGGTGTTCTTGCCCAGTGACTCGAAAGAGGTGATGAGCCCTTGTTCGCTCGAGGCGTTCTGGATGTCGTTTCGAATCCGCTGCACGAAGGTCAAGAGGTTCTTGAAGGCGGTCTGGACGTTGGACGGGGCTGTCTTGATCACGCCCAACGCCTTCTGCACGTTGCCGAGGTCGGCGTCGTAGGCATTCAGCATTGCCTGCTTGGCGGCGGCGAAATTGCCCGACGCGATGGCCTTTCCGATGGCCGAGCCAACCGAGCTCGACCCCGACTGCTCGTTCTTGACGTCCTGGCACATCGCGGCCTTGGGGTTCGATCCCTTCACCGACCCCGACGAGTGGTGCTTTCCCTTGTGGTGGGTGCGGGCTCCCGCGGCACTCATTGGGGCCAGGGCCAGCGCAACACCGAACACGCCGACACAGAGCGCCTGCCACTTGGAACGGCGTTTCATCGTCGCCACCTCCCACCTCCCCATCGCCGTAGCGACGTTACAGCACCCGTTGCAGTGACACGGGGCACCGGACCATGTCGTTCGACCTGGTGGGAGCCGTCGCTGGAAGAATTGATCGAAACGAGAGACGCGTACACGAGCGATGCGGCGCTGGTGGCCGAGGGGCCCGCACGACCCTCGTCGACCCGGGATCGTCGGGCCACCGTGGGTGCTCGACCTCCTCGGCCGGCGGGGTGAGGGTTAGGGTGGGTGGCTGACGGGGCGTCAGAAACTGGGGGCATCAGGTTGGACGAACTGGTCGGCAAGGTTGCCGTGGTCACCGGGGGAGCGGCAGGTATCGGTCGTGGCATCACCGAGGCGCTGCTCGAAGAGGGAGCACGCGTCGTCATCGCCGACGTCGAGGAACCGGTGCTCGAGGTGGCCGTGAAAGAGCTGGCCGGTGCCGGGACGGTGCGTGGCGTGACGACTGATGTCTCGGCGCCCGAGTCGGTGGAGGCGCTCGCGGCGGATGTCTTCGCTCGCGAAGGGGCGTGCCATCTCCTCTTCAACAATGCCGGTGTCACGTCGGGCGGGGGAGGTCGGCCCTGGGAGCAGGAGGCCAACGACTGGACCTGGTGCTTCTCGGTCAACGTCTTCGGCGTGGCCAACGGCATGCTGTCGTTCGTCCCCCGCATGATCGAGTCGGGTGAGCCCGGCGTGGTGGTCAATACCTCCAGCACGGACGGGGGCATCGCACCGGTGTCCTATGCCTCCGTGTATGCCGCGAGCAAGGCGGCGGTCTCGTGCCTGACCGAGGCGCTGGCCCACCAGCTCATTGCCGCCGAGACCGCCGTGCGCGCCGCCATCTTCTATCCATCGGGTGGGCTGCTCGAAACGGGCCTGTGGACCGCTCAACGCAACCGTCCCGAGGCGCTGGCCCGGACCAAGCCGAGGCCGCCGGCCCCGGGGACCACGTTCGAGGAGTTCAAGAGGCAGCTGGAAGCCGCGGGGCACCCGGTCGAGGTGATGGATCTGCTCGAGCTCGGTCGCTTCTGCGTCCAGGGTGTGAAACGGGGTGATTTCATCATCGGCCACGGGCTGGAGGAGTCCGCCGCCATGCTGCACCGCAGGGCCGACGTCATCCGGACCGGTGGGCTCCCGCCGGCTGCGCTGAGCTGATGACCGCCACGGCGTCGGTCCCGGAGCGCTACACCGTCGTGTCGGCCGATGGCCACGCCGGTGGCGACATTCAGGACTACCGGCCCTACCTGGCCCGGCGCTGGCACGACGAGTTCGACTCCTGGGCGGCCGAGTACGTGAACCCTTTCGCCGATCTCCTCGCACCCATTGCATACAGGAGCTGGGACAGCGACCGACGCCTGGCCGAGACAGAGTCCGACGGTCTCGCGGCGGAGGTCCTTTTCCCGAACACGGTCCCGCCCTTCTTCGCCGAGGGCAACCTGGTGGCCCTGCCGCCCACGCCGGAGGACTACGAGCGTCGCTGGGCCGGGGTCCAGGCGCACAACCGTTGGCTGGCCGACTTCTGTGCCCGGACCCCGGGGCGCCGGGCGGGCATCGTCCAAGTGTTCGCGAACGACATCGACGATGCCGTTGGCGAGATCCGATGGGCCGTGGAGACCTTCCGTCCCTTCGGCGGCATCCTGCTGCCCTCGATCCCGCCGAACTCGCACTTGCCACCCTTATGGGAGGACCACTACGAGCCGCTTTGGCGGGTGTGTGCCGAGCTCGACGTGCCGATCAACATCCACGGGGGCAGCGCCTTACCCGACTACGGGGAGCACGAGTCGGCCCGGGCGATGATGCTGATCGAGCTCCCTTGGTTCAGCCACCGCTCCGTGTGGCACCTCATTTTCTCCGGCGTGCTGGAGCGTCACCCCACGCTCCGCTTCGCGGTGACCGAGCAGGGCGTGGCCTGGTTGCCCCGCGGGCTGCAGACGTTGGACTGGTTCTACGGTCGCATGACCACGGCCAATGCGGCCGAGGCGAACTTCTTCGGCGCGGCTGCCGCCAAGCTGACCATGAGTCCCTCGGAGTACTTCGCCCGCAACTTCTGGATCGGCGCCAGTTTTCTTCGCCCGAGCGAAGCACCGCTGTGCCGCGACCTCGGCATCGACCGCGTCATGTGGGGGGCCGATTACCCGCACTCGGAGGGGACCTTTCCCCACACGACCGAAGCGCTGCGGGTGGCGTTCGCCGAGTATCCCGAACCCGACGTGCGGGCCATGGTGGAGTCGACGGCGACCACCTTCTACGGTTTCGACCCCGATTTGCTGCGCTCGGTGGGCGATCGTGTCGGGCCACTGGTGGCCGAGGTCGCGTTGCCGCTGGCACCGGAGGAATGGCCGACCAAGACGACGTGCAATGCGTTCGACCCCACGCAGATTCTGCGCGCGTGGTGACAAAGGAGGGAAGATGCAGACCGTGAGGTACGGCGCCCGCGCTGATCAGGTCAACCGTGAGATCGAGGCCAAGAAGGCCGACATCTGGTCTCAGGCGGTCACCGCCGTCTACGAGACCGATCCCGAGATCGTGGCCGCGGTCTTGCCGCCGCCGCTCGTGCCCGGGCCCGAGCCCCTCGTGCGCATCACGATCACGAGGGTCGAGATGCCCGGTCTCCCCGTGTTCGGCGCCGGATGGATCGGCGTGCAGGCACGCCACGAGGACCGGCTCGGGGAGTACCCCATCTTCATGCCCATGACGACAGAGCAGTCGCTCATTGGTGGCCGCGAGATCAATGGCGAGCCCAAGAAGCTCGCCGACGTCGACGTGATACGCGACGGCGACGACGTGTCGGCCCGCATCGCGCGAATGGGCTCCGTCGTCTGCGAGATCACTGGCCACGTCACAGGCCCCCGCGACAACTACGAGTTGGCCAAGACCGACTTCTGGTTCAAGCTCTCGCCCTCGCCCGAGGTGGCGGGCATGCTCGACCAGGACCCGCTGCTGGTCTACGGAGAGAAGACGGAGCGGACACGGGACCACGAGGGAATCGACGGCACCCTCATCCTGAAGGAGGCCCCGCTCGACCCTGTGGCTGATCTCGTCGTCCGCCGTATGGTCGACATCAACTGGACAGAGCGGTCCTCCACCCAGGTGGGCCGCGTCATCGGGCCGGTGCCCCGGGCGGGCCTCGAGCCCTTCATCCATCAGCGCTACGACGATCTCTCGGTCCTCGGGGCGAAGCGATGAGCGAGCGCTACACGATCATCTCGGCTGACGCCCATGCGGGATTGCCCTGCGAGGAGTACCGGCCCTACCTCGATGCGGCCTACCACCGCCAGTTCGACGACTACCTGGCCGAGCGCCGGGCAAACCGCGACCAGCAGCTGCAGATGAATTACGACTACATCATGGGCTGGGAGACCGACAACGAGGAAGGCTTGCGCGGCGCCTGGGACATTGAGCAACGCGACAAGGAGCTTGACGCGGACGGCGTCACGGCCGAGGTGATGTTCGCCGACGCCGACGCCATCACCGGCATGGCGTCTCCACCCTTCGGGGCCGGACTCTCGGCGGGGGCGATCGCCGATCCGGAGCTTGCCTTCGCCGGAGCACGCGCCCATAACCGCTTCTTGGCCGAGATGTGCGCCCGTAGTCCCGCACGCCACGGTGGCATCGCCCTGGTGCCGATCACGCACGGCGTCGACCGCTCGGTGGCGGAGATCGAGTGGCTGGCCGAGCAACCGGGCATCAGAGGGATCATGGTGCCCACCATGTGGCACGACCTCGTGCCTTACAACCACCCCGACTACGACCCCGTGTGGGCCGCCTGTCAAGCGGCGGGGTTCCCGGTCCACACGCACTCGGGCGAAGCCCCGCAGGATGAGTACAATGAGAACATCGGCATCTACCTGGCCGAGGTCGTGTGGTGGGCCGCCCGTCCCATGTGGCACCTCTTGTTCTCGGGCGTCTTCGAGCGTTACCCCGATCTCAAGTACGTCGTGACCGAGGCGGCCGCCTACTGGGCCGCGGACATGATGTGGAAGTGGGACCAGTACATGGGGGGTGGCCACACCACGAAGAAGATGGCCGCCTTGCTGAAGGGGAAGATCTCGAAACTCCCGTCGGACTACTTCGGGGAGAACATCTTCATCGGTGCCTCGACCATGTCCAAGGAGGAGATCCGGCGTCGCCACGTGTTGGGCTGCGACGTCGTGATGTGGGGGACCGACTATCCGCACCCCGAGGGCACCTGGCCCCACACTCAGGAGCGCCTACGGGGTGACTTCGCTGCCATCCCCGTCGAGGACGCGCGCCAGCTGCTGGGTGAGACCGCGGCCCGCTGCTACGGCTTCGACCTGGGTGCCCTGCGACCGATCGCCGACCGCATCGGCCCGACGCCGGCGGACCTGGGCCAGGACCCCAGCCGACGGACGGACCCCGAGGAGGTGCGGGCGGCGCGCTGGTGGAAGGACGAGTACCAGGTGCAAGCGCCCGGCTGAGCCCGTACGCCCATGAACGACGGACACATGTCATTGTGTTTGCGGACCTCGGGTGGGTGCGCACCGCCCGTGCTGGCTGACCGTTGATCGCTGACGGCTGACGGAGCGGGTCCTTTAGGCTTCGGCGCGCTCTGCCTCGAGGACGAGATGCCACATCCGCGCTTGCTCGTCCGCCGACATGTGCGGGTCCTCGACCTTCCAACTCACGACATCACGCAGGCTTCGCCGGAGCTGGTGGATGTCGAACGAGCCGAGGAAGTTCTTCACGAGAGCGGATCGGGCCCGACCGAGAACAGCGCCGATCAGCCGACCGGTCGGGACCGAGCCCGCGGCCATGAGGACCCATGCCAACGCGACGTCCGTGACGGGGTCACCCCGCGCCGCATTGGTCCAGTCGATCACCACCGGCCCGCGGGGACTGACGATCACGTTGAGCGGATGCAGATCGAGGTGAACGAGGCGGTTTCCCCGCCCGACCGGCGCGTCGTGCAGCCAGTCCGGCGCCGAGAGCTCATGCAGCTGGACATGAAGCTCCGCCAATATCCGACCCTGGCGGGGAATCGTCCAGGGTCGCTTGCTCATCGTGGCGACCATGTCGAGACCCTCGATGCGCTCCATGACCATGTCCAGGCCGTCGTCACTGATCTCGTCGATGGCCGGGACCGGGTAGCCCAGCCCACGCACGTACTCCATGATGCGCGCTTCGCGTGTCATGGAGCGGCCCTCCCGGGAGCGTCGCAACACCAATTCCGTGCCGTACTCGAAGATGTCGGCGTCCCGCCCAGCGGCTAGCAATTGTCCGGGTGCCCTCATGGCAGCGGAGCGATCGCGTTCCGCACGCCGACGCGACCCGGAGGTCTTTGCAGGCCAGACATTTGCAGCGAGCGTAGATCGAACCGGCTCGGGGATCACGACAGCATCAGAGAGTGCGCCGCTCCTAGTATCACGCTGTGGCACTCGCCGTCGATGACATCGTTTCTCGTTGCCAAGCGGCTCTGGCCGAGCACACGCCCGCGCTGGCCGTGCGCGACGTCCTCGATGAGCTGGTCGCCGACCCCCGGGGTCTGCAGAGAGCCCTGGGGCCGGTGGATGCCGGCGGCATCACGACGCTCTGCAACGACACCGATCTGACCGTCCTCCACGTGGCCTGGACGCCCGGGATGGCGCTCAACCCCCACGAGCACCGGATGTGGGCCGTGATCGGCATGTACGGCGGACAGGAGGACAACACCTTCTATCGCCGCGTGCCCGGTGGGCTCGAGCCTTCCGGCGGACGCGAGCTCCCGGCGGGCGATGTCCTGGTGCTCGGCGACGATGTCGTCCACTCCGTCGCCAACGCCCGACGTGAGTTCGCCGTGGCCCTCCACGTGTACGGTGGCGACTTCTTTTCCGTGGCGCGCTCGGAGTGGGACTTTGACACCTATCAGGAGCGACCGCGCGACCTCGACCGGACGCGCCGGCTCTTCGACGACGCGAACGCCCGCTGGCGTTCCGAGGCCTGAACCACTCCACGAGTCGGGGTGGGAGTCCCCGGCCCTACATAGCCCCCTCTTCGAAAAAATTGACCCAGTTGGTCTGCATGGAGGCCCCATCGGCGATGATCGTGGCGCCACACACGTAGCGGGCGGCCGGGGAGCACAAGAACAGGACCGCGGCGGCCATCTCGTCGACGGTGCCCATGCGGATCGTCGTACCCTCGGCCACCATCTCCTGGGTGAACCCGACCTCGGTCCGCCCGACCGTGGCCAGCTCGGCCTCGACCATTCCCGGCGTCGAGAAGATGCCCGGCGCGAAGGCGTTGATGGTGACGCCGCGTCGCATGAGGTAGGGCGCCAGCGTCTTGACCATGTTCACCACGCCGGCGCGGGCGGCACCGGAATGGACGAACATCGGGGCGCCGCGCTCGAAAGAAAAGGTGTGTACGACGTTGACGATGGAGCCGAAGCCCGCCTCGGTCATCGGTCCCATGAACCGGCTCGTCATGTTCCAGGTTCCGTTCAGGTTCAGGTCCACCACGGCGCGCCAGCCTTTGTCGGAAATTGTGCTCGGCAGCGCGGGAAACTGGCCGCCCGCGTTGTTGATCAGGAAGTCGACCCGGCCGAAGTGGCCGTAGACGGCGTCCCGCAACGCCTCCACCTGGTCCGGCTCGCGAATGTTGGTGGCCACGGCCAGGCAACTTCCCCCGCCCAACCGGATGGAGGCCGCCACCTCGTCGAGCCGCTCCGGGGTCCGACCCGCGATGACGGCGTGCCCGCCCAGGTGCGCCAGCGCGTGAGCAACCTCGCGCCCGAGCCCGGTGCCCCCGCCCGTGATGACCGCCACCTTGTTCTCGAACAGCTTGTCGGCAAAAACCGAGAGTCCCGGTCCCGCCTCCCAGGTCACGGTCTGCTCACCCGGCGAAGTCCCAACTGCTGCCCTTTTCGTAATGGTGCAAGACGTTCTTCGCGATGAGGATGCGGTGGACTTCGTCGGGGCCGTCGGCCAATCGCAAGGTGCGGGCGCCGAGGTACATCTGCGCCAACGGAAGGTCGTTACTGACCCCGGCGGCACCCCAAACCTGAATGGCCCGGTCGACGACGCGGCTGTAGGCCGCAGGCACGAACACCTTGATGGCACTGATCTCCGTGCGGGCCTGGGGGTCGCCCTGGTCCACCTTCTCCGCGGCGTGAATGGTCATGAGGCGGGCGGCCTGGATGTCCATGTAGCTGTCGGCCACGAAGCCCTGCATGAACTGCTTGTCCTTGAGAAGCCCGCCGTGCACCTCGCGGGTCAGCAGGCGTTCGACCATCAGGTCGAAAGCACGCCACATCTGGCCCACCGAGTTCATGCAATGGAAGATGCGACCGGCCCCGAGCCGGTCCTGGGCTGCCCGGTGCCCGTCGCCGACCTGGCCCAGCAGGTTTTCCAGGGGCACGCGGACGTGGTCGTAGCGCACCTCGCAGTGGTCCGACTTCGGACTGCCCCAGATCCCGATGCCGCGCTCGATGATGACTCCAGGGTTGGAAGTCGGCACGATGATCTGGACCATGCGCCCCGGCCCTTCGTCGTCCTTGGACTCCTTGGCGCGACACATCACGATGAAGAAGTCCGCCGCCAGCCCGTTGGACGTGAACCACTTGTGACCGTTGATCACCCACTCGTCGCCCTCGCGGATGGCCGTGGTCTGTATGGAGCGCGGGTCAGATCCGGCGTTCTCCGGCTCGGTCATGGAGAAGCCGGACTGCATCGTCCCTTCCACGAGCGGGAGGAGCCACTTCTCCTTCTGCTCCTCCGTCCCGTACTTGACCAGGATGGTCTGGTTACCGGAGTTGGGCGCCACCACGCCGAAGAGTGATGCCGCGCCGATTGCGTAGGCCAGGATCTCGTTCATGTAGGCGTGCGCCATGAAGTCGATGCCCATGCCGCCGTACTCCGGGGGGAGGTGTGGTGCCCACAAACCCTCCGCCTTGACCTTCTCTTGAATGTCGTGCCGGAGTGCCCTGGCCTCGGCACGTTCGGCGTCGGTCACATTGCTGCCGCGGGCGTGCCAGAGCAGGGGCTCGTTCGGCAGGATCTTCTCGTTGACGATGCGAGCCGTGCGGAGCCGGATGTCGTTGATGTCGTCACTCAGCCCGGGAATGGGTGTCACGTTGATGGGCATGCTTCCCCCGATTGTGTGGGTTCCTGCCGGAACCTTAGGCAGGTTTGCGGGTCCGCTCCGCCCGGGACACCCAGCGGCCGACCAGCGCTCGTTCGTAGCGCCCGCGCCCGATGAAGCTGACCACCCAGCGTGTCAGCGCACCGAACCGGTTCTTGAAGCCAGTAAGAAATGTGATGTGCACGACGAGCCAGAGCAACCAACCGACGAAGCCACCGACTCGCAGGGGTCCGATCTCTGCCACGGCCCGGAAGCGGGAGATCACGGCCAGCGTCCCGAGGTCGCGGTACCGGAACGGCTTGGCCGGTTTCCCCCCCAGGCGTCGCACGATGGTGTGCGCCGCATGAGCACCCGACTGCATCGCCACCTCGGCCACGCCAGGCAGATCGTCGAGCGCCATCAGGTCCCCCACGACGAAGACTTCGGGATGGCCCGGCACGGAGCAATCGGGTTCGACCAGGACCCGTCCGGCCTTGTCGAGCTTCGCGCCGGCGGCATCGGCCAGCGTGGCCCCCAAGCCTGACGCGCGTGTCCCGGCGGCCCAGACCTTGGTCGCGGCGGGGATCCGCTCCGTCGTGCCGTCCTTCTTGGTGATCTCGACGCCTCTGTCGTCGAGGTTGGTCACCATTGCGTTCAGATGGATCTCAACGCCCATACGGGAGAGGTCGCGGGCGGTCAGGCGTGACAGACGTTTTCCCATCGACCCGACGAGCCGGTCGACGCCCTCGACCAGGACCACGCGGGTGTCCCGGGGGTCGATGACCCGGTAGTTCCTGTGCAACGCCCGCCGCGAGAGCTCCTTGAGCTGGCCCGCCATCTCGACACCCGTCGGGCCACCCCCGACGACGACGAAGGTCATGAGCCGCCGCCGGGCGTCCACATCGGTCTCGGCCTCGGCGAGCTCGAAGGCGCCGAAGATCTGGCCCCGTAACGCCAGGGCGTCATCGAGTGACTTCATGCCCGAGGCCGCGGCGCGGAACTCGTCGTGTCCGAAATACGAGGGGGTGGCGCCGCCGGCCACGATCAGACTGTCGTAGGCGATCGTGAGCGGGCGGCCGAATTCGTCGGCGTGAACAACACGAGCATCGACGTCGATGTGCTCGACCTCGGCCAGGATGACGCGCAGCGCCTTGTAATTCCGCAGCACGTCGCGGATGGCCGGGGCGATCTGTCCTTCAGAGAGGATGCCCGTGGCCACCTGGTAGAGCAGAGGCTGAAAGAGATGGTGGTTGGTTCGATCGACGAGTGTCACGTGGACGGGTTCTCGCTTGAGCGCGCGGACCGCGAAGAGGCCGCCGAAACCGCATCCGATGATCACGACGTGATGTCGCTGCTCGACCGTGGCGTCCGAGGTCACAGAAGCCGGTCCACGACGGTCTGGACGTAGAGGGCGAGCGGCAGGTCCCGCACTTGCTCTGGAGTGAACCACCCGACGGCGTCGGTGGTCCCGCCCACTTCGGGCCGCAGGGTTCCCGCCCACGAATCCACCCGGTAGATCAGGCGGACGGTGTGCAGGCTCGTGCCGTCGGGGAGCGTGCGCACGTCGGAGAGTACGTCGAGCAGCGGCCCCAGCGAGACGGTCAGCCCGGATTCCTCCTCGATCTCGCGGCGCAGCGAGTCCGGCGGGCTCTCGCCGTGCTGCACGCCGCCGCCGGGCAGGAACCAGCGACCCCGCATGTTGAGGACCGGCGAGGCGCGGGCCAGCAGCAGTCGTCCCTCCGTGTCGCGGCACACGCCGTAAGCGGCGAGGCGCTGGCGTTGCTTCTCGGCGGGCACTCTGCAGATGCTGGTCCCGGCCGGGGCCACCCGCCAAGTCCGAGGGCAACTACCCTGGCCGGGGCCATCACGGCCGGGATCGAAAGGGGTGCGCCCATGGACACGGCGGCCGAGCTGGAGGCCATCCGACGCCTGAAGTATGCCTACTTCCGCACGTTGGACCTCAAGCAGTTCGACGACCTTGGGGCGCTGTTGACCGAGGAAGCGACCACCTCCTACGAGGACGGCAAGACCGTGCTCCAGGGGCGTTCGGCCATCGTCTCGTGGCTGTCCTCGGTCCTGGGTGACCGGGGCATCGTTACCGAGCACCACGGCCATCATCCCGAGATCACATTCACCTCCGAGACCACCGCGGCCGGCGTCTGGTACCTGCAGGACCGGGTCATCGTGCCGGCCGCCGACGTCGAGATCTCAGGAACCGCCTTCTATGACGACCGTTATCGGCTGACGGAGGAGGGGTGGCGCATCGCACACACCGGCTATACCCGGGTATTCGAGGAACAGCGCACTCACTCAGCGCTCGAGGTGCGCTCGTTCACCTCGCGCTTTGGCACGGCGGGCTGACCCTCCCGGTGCGCTCCGCCAGCTCAGGGCCGGCTCTCCGGGCTAAGGGTGAACGCCGCGTCGAACAGCGTGGCCGGTTCGAGCGCCTTCTCAATCGCCTCGACGAAGTCGGGCTCGAGCACGACGTCGAGTGCCTTGACGTTCTCCGCGATCTGCTCGGGCCGGCTGGCCCCGACGATGGCGCTGCTCACGTTCTGGTTCTGCAGCACCCACGCCAGAGCCACCGTCGCCGGTGTCAGTCCGGCCTCGCGGCAAAGTGCGGCGTAGGCCTGGACCGGTTCCAGCACCTCGTCGCGCAAAAGCCACGCCATTTCGCCGCCCTCGGGACCCATGGCCCGTGAGCCATCCGGCGGCCCAGCGCCCGGGAGGTACTTGCCGGTGAGGATGCCCTGGGCGAGCGGCGACCACACGATCTGGCCGACGCCCTCCTTCTGGCACAGGGGAACGAGCTCAGCCTCGATCACCCGCCAAATCAAGGAGTACTGGGGCTGATTCGACACGATGCGGTCGAAGCCCATCTCGTCGGCCAGGCGGAGCGCGTCCTCGATCTGCGCCGCAGTCCACTCCGAGACGCCTACGTAGTGGACCTTGCCTTGGCGCACCAGGTCGTCGAAGGCCCGCATCGTCTCCTCCAGCGGGGCCTCGTAATCGAACCGGTGGGCCTGCAGCAGGTCCACGTGATCGGTCTGTAGCCGCTCGAGGGACGCATGCAGCGATTCCGTGATGTGCTTGCGCGACAAGCCGCGGTTGTTCGGGTTGGGGCCCGTTGGCCAGTAGACCTTGGTGAAGATCTCGATGGAGTCACGCCGGACCCCCTTGAGCGCCCGGCCCAGCACTGACTCGGCCCGCCCGATGGCGTAGACGTCGGCCGTGTCGAAGGTCGTGATCCCCGCATCGAGGGCCGCCTTGACGCAGGCGGTGGCCGCGTCCTCCTCGATCTGGCTGCCGTGGGTGATCCAGTTGCCGTAGGAGAGGGCCGAGACGACCATGCCTGAGCGACCAAGGTGTCGGTAGTCCATAGGCCCGGAGCGTACCTGGGTCCTCGTACGCTCGTCCTGTGGCCAAAGAGGAGACGCTCCACGTGCACCGCGGGCTGGACCTCCCGCTCTCTGAGATCTCCTGGCGCGCCACCGCGTCCGGTGGTCCGGGTGGCCAGCACGCCAACCGCACGCTGAGCCGGGTGGAGGTGCAGTTCGACGTCAGGGCCTCAGCGACGCTCGGCCCTCGCCAGCGGGCGCGCCTCTTGGAACGCTTGGGACCGGTCGTGCGGGCGAGCGCTTCGGAATCGCGCTCGCAGGCGCGCAACCGGGAGCACGCCTTGGCGCGTCTGGCCACCAAGCTCGATGTCGGCCTGCGGGTGCAGCCGGTTCGGACGCCGACGCGGCCGACGAAGGGCTCGCAGGCGCGCCGGGTGGAATCCAAGCGACGACGAGCCGAGACCAAGCGGCAGCGCCGGCGGCCCGGCGAGGACGACTGAACTGCGGTGGCGGGGCGGCTCTGGGTGCTATACCCGGTACCGGAGACCGGCGCCGCCGCCCCACCGACCCGCTCAGTGCCCGAAGGCGACCCCGGAGAGCGCCGGTCGAAGTTCGCCGTCGAGCTGAGCCAGGAGATCCGGGTCCTCTTCGGCCCGGGGCCCGCGCAGGGCAGTGAGGGCGGCATAACCCTGGGCCACGAGCGTGGCGTCCTCCGCCCCGGCGTCGGCCAGGCCGAGGTCGCCCGAGTGGGGAAAGGGCGACCCGACGGTAAGGACGATCTCGCCTTTTTCCTCGGGCTCGCCCTCCATGAAGGACCGCGCCGCCTCGGCGGCCGCCGGACCCTCGATCTCCTCCCGGTTCGGCGCCTCCCACGAACCCGCGCCGGAGCCACGAGCGGACTTGATCAGCCCCGCCCCGCTCACTCGGGCCCAGCGCACGCCGCGGATGTCCGCCAGCGGCAGGTGGGGGACGTTCAGGTTGAGGACCGTGCGCGCCGGCGCCGCGGCGAGCATCGGGATCAGAGTCACCGCCAGGTCGGCCGCCGACTCCCACGGGTCGGGATCGCCGCCGACCCGCAGCGACACCGCCAGCGCGCTGATCCCGAGCTGGCTGGCGGTCAGCGCGGCACCGACCGTGCCCGAATGAAGCACGGAACGGCCGACATTGACCCCGTGGTTGATGCCCGAGAGCACGAGGTCGGGCTTCGGTCCCACTGCCCCGAGCGCCCCCGCGATCACCGAAAGCGCCGGGGAAGCGTCGAGCCCGTAGGCCTCCACGCACGCGGCGCCCTCGACGACGGCACGCTGATAGGTGATGGTGGTCCGGTCGGTGACCGAGCCCACCGCGGCGCTGGCCCCGCTGTAGTTGGAGCTCGGGGCGACGACGATGATCTCGTGCGGCCGTGCCGGGCCGTCGGCTGAACGGTCCGCCCAGGCGACCAGGGCCCGTGTGAGCGCCGCCAGCCCGGGTGCCCCCACCCCGTCGTCGTTGGTGACGAGAATCCTCACGTGCGCCCACCCTACCGGCCGCCGGCGCCGCCGGGTGGGGGCGTCACGCGACGTTCGGCGCCCGGTCACGGAGGCTTTACCACCCCCAGCAGGGCTCGTCACCCCTGCCCAGGCCCTGGTCTGCTTCAATTCACACGCAATGCCGGCCCGCACGCCCAGGATCTCGGTCGCCTCACCCACGGGGCAGCAGTGGCGCATCGGCCACGGCCGCCAGGAGGTCATGGTCTGCGAGGTGGGCGCCACGCTGCGGGCCTACGCCGTGGGCGACAACCCGGTGCTCGACGGCTTCGGCGCCGACGAGTGGTCACATTCGGGCCGCGGCCAGGTCCTCGCCCCTTGGCCCAACCGGTTGGCCGACGGACGCTACGAGTTCAACGGGGTGCGGGCCCAGGCCGCTCTCGATGAGCCGGAGCGGCGCAACGCGATTCACGGCCTCGTGCGGTGGATGCCCTGGACCCTCCAGACCCGGCACCAGAACCAGCTCTCCCTCCGGCTGCAGCTCCATCCGTCGCCCGGCTATCCGTTCTCTCTCCTGCTCGAGATCGAGTATCACGTCGGCCGGGACGGCCTGACCGTCACGACCAAGGCGCAATCCCTCGATCAGGGTCCGATCCCGTTCGGCCTCGGTTTCCACCCCTACCTGACCGCGGGACCCGGGATCGTCGACGGTGCCATTCTGCATCTCCCGGCGCGCCACACGCTCGATCTCGACGACCGGGGACTCCCGACGGGCGCGTTCACACCGGTGGAGGGCACCGAGCGCGACTTCACCACGTCGCGCTTCGTGGGACCAGCGGTGCTCGATACGGCCTACACCACCTTGGAACGGGACGCGGACGGCATGGCCCGGGCCACCCTCGATGCCCCCGGGGGCGCCACCGGGGCCACCCTGTGGGTAGACCCCGGCTTTCCTTACCTCATGGTGTACACGGGCGACACGCTGCCCGAGATGCAGCGTCGGCGACGCGCCGTTGCCATCGAGCCGATGACCTGCCCGCCCAACGCCCTCCGCACCGGCAAAGACGTCATCGACCTCCGGTCCGGGCAAGAGTGGTCGGCCCGGTGGGGGATCGTCCCCCGGTGACCCGCGGAGAGGGGCGGCCGTGAGCGGTGCATCCCTCGAGGGCCAGGTCGTCGCGATCACCGGCTCATCGAGCGGGATCGGGGCCGCCACGGCGCGCGCCTTCGCCGCCGCGGGTGCGGCCGTCCTGGTCAACTCGGCGCGGTCGGTCGCCGCCGGGGAGGCCGTCGCGGCCTCGCTGCCCGACGCGCTCTACGTCCAGGGCGACATCGTCGAACCGGAGGTCCCGGACCGCCTGGTCTCCGCCGCCCTCGAGCGGTGGGGGCGCCTCGACACGCTCGTGAACAATGCGGGGACCACCGTCGTGATCCCGCATCACGACGTCCAGGCGGCGTCGGTCGAGGTGTGGCGGAGCATCTTCGAAGTCAACGTCTTCGGGACCTGGGCGATGACCGTGGCGGCGCTCCCGGCACTGCGCAACGCGCACGGCTCGGTGGTCAACATCTCCTCGGTGGCAGGCGTGCGGCCAACCGGCTCGTCCGTCCCCTACGCGGCGAGCAAAGCGGCCCTCAACCACATGACCGTGCTCCTGGCCAAGGTGGTCGGCCCCGAGGTGCGGGTCAACGCCGTGGCCCCGGGACTCGTCGACACGCCTTGGACCGCAGACTGGGACGTCGTGCGCGAGGTGGTGAGACAGGTGGCTCCGCTCAAGCGCTCCGGCCGGCCCGAGGACGTGGCCGAGGTGGTCCTCGCGCTCGCGTGCGCTGCCTACGTGACGGGCCAGGTCGTGGTCGTCGACGGCGGGATCTCCGTCGCCACCTGAGGCTCCTCAGCCGGGCTGGGTCACCATCCAGCGCAGGGCGGCTGTGAGCCCGCGCGTGAGCGGGGTCACGGCCGCCGTGTCGACCAGGAGGTCAAGCGGGCCGGCGAGGGACAGCCCCAGCTCCCGTCGTGCCCAGCCGGGCAGGACGCTGACGCCGGCGGCCGCCACGAGCGAGAACACCGCACGCTCGCTGGGACGGCGGGCCACGCCGCGCAGGAGCCAGTCACGCGCTTCTTTCGCCTGGGGCCCGGCGTAGAGCTCGGGCCGCACCCGCAGCAAGTAGCTCAGCACCTCGTCGGACGTGCGCGGCGCCCACGTGGCCCCGAGGGCCAGCGCCACCGGTGCCACCTCCTCGTAGTAGCGGTCGCACTGCTCGGGAGTGAGCGGCCGGGGCCCGAACCGTTGGGACGAGGCCAGGAAGCTCGAGACCTCGGCCACATGGATAAACGTCAGGAGGTCGGGGTCATCGGCCGAGTAGGGCCTGCCGTCGGGGGCGATCCCGTTTACGCGGCGGTGAACCCGCCGCACCTGGGCGATGGCCGCCTCCGCCTGTCCCACGGTCCCGAAGGTCGTGGCGGCGACGAAGCCGGCGGTTCGCCGCAAGCGGCCGAGAGGGTCCTCGCGGTAGCTCGAATGCGCAGCGACGCCGGCCATGGCGAGCGGGTGCAGCGACTGCAAGAGGAGTGCGCTGACGCCGCCGATGAGCATGGAGGGCAGGTCGGCGTGGACCAACCTCGCCATGCCGTGGGGCGGCAGGTAGGCCACGTCGGGATCGGTGGCGATGGGCGCCGGCTCGTCCCGGATCCCGACGGCGCGCCGCACGGTGCGCGCCATGTCCCCCCGGGTCGGCGCCGTGAGGCCACCCACCAACCGCAGCGGAGCCCCCGCAACGGTGCTTCCCAGTGCGGCCGCGCGCTCGACCGGGTTCAGAGGGGCCACAAAGAGAGCTTGGCACGTGGCAGAGTGCACTTCATGCGCTTCGTCGTCATGGGGGCTGGTGCGATCGGCGGAGCGGTCGGGGCTCGGCTCTTTCAAAAGGGCTACGACGTCACGCTGGTGGCCCGGGGCGACCACGGCCGCGCCCTCGAGTCGGGCTTGGTCCTCGAGAGCCCCGAGGAGACCGTCACCCTGCCCATTCCGGTCGTTGGCGAGCCGGCACGGGTGTCGTGGACCGGCGACGCCGATGGCGACCCCGTCGTGCTGCTGGCCGTGAAGGGCCAACACACCGATCACGCCCTCAGGCAGCTGAGTGTCGCACCACTCTCGGTCCCGGTCGTCTGCATGCAGAACGGGGTCGAGAACGAGCGCCGGGTCCTGCGTCACTTTCCTTCCGCCTACGGCATGTGTGTGATGTGCCCGGCCACGCAGCTGCGTCCCGGCGTCGTCCAGGTGCACTCGTCACCGGTCTCCGGGCTGCTCGACCTGGGACGCTACCCCTCTGGCCTGGACGAGCGCGGGCAGGCGATCGCCGACGCCATCGCGACGACGACGTTCCAGTCGGTGGGCCGCCCCGACATCATGCGCTGGAAGTACCGCAAGCTCCTCATGAACCTCGCCAATGCGGTCGAGGCGCTGTGCGGACCCGAGGGTCGGTTCAGCGCGCTGGCCCGCGCAACGCAACGGGAGGGCAACGAGGTGCTCACCGCCGCGGGGATCGAGGTGGCGAGCTCCGAAGAGGACCGAGAACGCCGGGGTGACCACCTCCAGATATCACCCACTTCTTCGGGCGAGTGGCAGGGGGGGTCCAGCTGGCAGAGCCTGGCTCGCGGCGCGGGCTCCATCGAAGCCGAGTTCTTGAACGGTGAGATCGTGCTGCTCGGCTGCCTGCACGGGGTGTCCACTCCGGTCAACGCGTTGCTGGAGCGCCTCGCCGTGCGGGCGGCCGCCGAGGGCGCGTCACCGGGTGCGTGGCGCATCGAGGAACTGAGCGAGCTGGTGGGGGTGGCCCATGGCAAGTGAGCGGTCCCGCGCGCTGGCGGACGACTTCGCGGCGGCCAATGCGGAGGTCGTGACGTTCGCCTGCTCTTGTGACGAGCACGCCTGGGTGCTGACGGTGCCGGGCGAGGAGTGGGCGGTGGGTGTCGTCGTCCACCACATTGCCGAGGGCCATGCGAACGGCCTGCGCTGGCTGGAAGCGATGGCGCGGGGCGACGGAGTGTCCGACACCGCCGAGGGGATCGACGAGGCCAACGCTCAGCACGCGCGGCGCGCCGGAGACGTGACCCAAGCCGAGACCGTCGCTCTCCTCGAAGAGAACGGACGCCGCCTCGAGGCGCTGCTTCGGTCGCTCAGCGACGAGGAGCTCGATCGGGTGGCGCCGTTCGGCCCGGCCGGCGGTCAGGCGCTCCCGACCGGCGCCCTGGCCGCGGTGGCGGCGCGCCACGCCCGCGAGCACATGACCCACGCCGAGGAAGCGGTGCGCGCGGCGAAGTGACCCGCGTGTGCGGACGCAGGGATCTCGGCCGTCAGTCGGCGTGGAGGGCCGTACGAACTTCGTCGGTCGGGTCGAATCCTTGCGCACCCGGTGTGTCGATTCGCACCTGGTGCACCGTGCCGCTGAAGAGAGCCGGTGCGCTGTAACGCGCTCGAGACTGGGAAGCCGCTGTCCCGCCCGAGCCGCAGGCCGGCTCCGCCGTGCTGGAGCGCCACCGGGAGCATGCCCTTCACCTCGGTCTCGTCGGCTGCGGCGTCGTCGACCAAGAGGACCATGCTGCCGGGCCGGTCGCCCTGGCCGAGCGTGTAGGACACGGCGATCTGGTGCCGCCCTGTCGCCAGCGGTGTCGCCGCCGCCAATTCGAGCACGTCGGCCGACCGGGCGAAGGTGAAGGAGGCCCGTCCCTCCACCAGGTACAACGCGTAGCCCCCGAACCAGTCCCCCAGGGCGAACACGACGCCGTCGTCCTCGGGGCCCGCCTCGACATCGGCCGTCATCCGGAACCCGCCCCACAAGAGGGGCACGGACTCATCGGCGACCGCCCCGCCCCCCGGAAGGTACGTGCGGGACGAGCCCGCCGGCCAGGTGGGCGGGATGAATCCTCCCAACCGGTCGACCAGTCCGTCGGAGATCGGCAGCACGCGGTTGCGTTCCGCCTCGGCCGACCACAAGTCGCTGAGCGCTCGCACCCGTTCGGGCTGGTCGTCGGCGCGGTCGGTTGCTTCCGAGAAGTCATCCGAGAGGTCGAAGAGCTCCCAGCGGTCCTCGTCGAAACTTCGACTCCCGACAGCCAGCTCCTCCTCGTCCAGCACGCCGGTGCTGATGTGGTTGGTGGTCGCCTTCCATCCTTGGTGGTATATGGAGCGCGAGCCCATCATCTCGAAGTACTGCGTGTGGTGGAGCTCCGCCGCGGTGGGATCCTCGAGCAAGGAGAGCAGGCTGACCCCGTCAACGACCTGCTGGGGCACGCCGTCCACTTCGTCGGGCACATCGAGCTTGGCGGCGGCCATAATCGTGGGCAGCAGGTCGATGGCGTGCGCGAACTGGGACCGCACGGTGCCAGGCCGAACGACGTGCTCACCCCAGTGCACGACGAGGGGGGTGCGGGTCCCGCCCAGCCACGTGTAGCGCTTCCACAGTTTGTGCGGTGTGTTACCCGCCCACGCCCAGGCCCACGAGTAGTGGTTGTAGGTGGTGAAGCCGCCCCAGTCGTCGTAGTAGGTGAGATTCTCGGCCACTGATTCGCGCAGGTGCGCGGTGAACCTGTGCTCGTTGAAGCTGCCGAACTTGCCCCCCTCGGCACTCGCGCCGTTGTCGGAGAAGATCAGGACCATGGTGTTGTCCATCGCCCCCAGGCGCTCGAGTGACGAGAGCATGCGCCCGATCTGTGCGTCGGTGTGCGTCAGGAAGCCGGCGAAGACCTCCTGCTGACGAGCCAGCAGAACGCGCTCGTCGGCCGAGAGGTCGCTCCAGGCCTGCACCCATCCGGGGCGGGCGGTGAGCACGGTGCCTTCGGGCACGATGCCGGAGGCGACCTGTCGCGCGAACACCTCCTCACGCCAGGCGTCCCATCCTTTGTCGAACACGCCTCGGTACGGGTCGACCCATTCGGGAGCGACATGGTGCGGGGCGTGCATGGCCCCCAGAGCGAAGTACAGAAAGAAGGGCTTGCCCGGGGCGCCGTATTGCTGGTCCTGGACCATGCGGATGGCCTGGTCGGCCAGGTCCTCGCTCAGGTGGTATCCCTCCTCGGGCCGCCGCGGTGGCTCGATGTAGTGGTTGTCGCAAACCAGGTTCGGGGTCCACTGGTTGGTGTCGCCCTGAAGGAAGCCGTAGTAGCGCTCGAACCCGAGGCCAAGTGGCCAGTTGTCGAAGGGCCCGGCGGCCGAGCGCTGCCAGCGAGGCGTGAGGTGCCACTTGCCGACGGCAAGTGTGGAGTACCCGGCGTCGCGGAGGAGGCGGGGGAGGGGAGCGGCACTCTTGCGCAGTCTGGCGTCGTAGCCGGGGAAGCCGAGGGGGATGTCGGCCAGGAAGCCCATCCCCACGGCGTGGTGGTTCCGTCCCGTGAAGAAGCATGCCCTCGTGGGCGAGCACAGGGACGTGACGTGGAAGCGGTTGAAGGGCGCTCCGCCGGCGGCCAGTGCGTCCACGTGCGGGGTCCCGAGGTCGGAGCCGAACGAGCCCAGATGGCCGAAACCGGTGTCGTCGAGCACGATCGCGATCACGTTCGGGGCACCGGACGGGGGCTTGGGATCGTGCGGGGAGCGCGGCGTGGATTCAGCCGCGGTGAAGCCGATCTGCTGGGGCTCGTCCATGGCCCGAGAGGGTAGACCGTCGGCCCCGCGCGGTGCCGTGCACAGGGCTAACGTGGCCGACGATGCAGGGCCATCTGCCCGGACCGCCCCAGCCTCACTTCCCGGAGGGCCTGGCACCGTTCATCGGGTACCTTGCGACCCGAGAGCCGCGGCCGCTGGACGAGCGCGTGCACGCAGAACCCGGCGGGTCGGACGCCGCCGACGAATTCGGCCTCGATGCCTTCGACGATGTCGGCGAGTGGCAGCCGCTGCACCGCCCGTTGATCCAGGTGACCGCCGTCATCGTGTCGATCTCGCTCGTGGCGGCCGCGGTGGGTACCGTGCTCGAGGTGCTGCTGACCGCTCACTGAGAACGGGGGTCGCCCGCGCGACGCCGGCGGCGCAGCAGGAACCAAGTCAGGACGCCGGCGAGGGCCAGCGCGACAACCACGACTGCCACGATCGCCCACGGACTGCTTCCGCCCTGGTGCGCCGGGGGCGACGTCGTGGTGACGCGCGGGACGGTCGTGGTGGGAGCGGTCGTCGTGGTCGTGGTCGTGGGCGCGGCCGCCGACGGGGCCGAGAAGGCCACCACGTGGTCGGCCGCGGGGGCCAGAAGGACGCCGTCGTCCACCGACGGAGTCGGAAAGTCGTTGGCCGGCGCGCCGACTGGGGCCTGGTCCTGCGCCACACCCGTGGTGGGGTTGAGACCGTAGAGGACACCGTCCTGGCCGATGGTCCAGACCAATCCGGCCGCGACGATGGGTGGGCCGCCGCCGACCGACGAGCTCCACAAGAGGGTGAGCCCAGGGGGAGAGGCCGAGGCTCGGACCGCGATGGTCCCCCGGACGCAGGGCAGGTAGACGGTCGTGCCCACCACGGCGACCCCACCGGCGATGTCGTCGCCGCACGCGCCGCCGATGGCCGCCTGCTGGCTCCCGATGCCGCCGAGGCTCGAGCCGTTGAGCAGGTAGACGGTGCGGGACTTGCCCGCGGCCACCACCTGCCCGTCGGCCAACAGGGCGGGGGCGGTGGACAGGTCCAGGTCGCGTGCGTTGTCGGCGGCCCACGTCGAGGGGGCGAAGTACTGGAGGAGCGTGAGCGACGGTGACAGCTCGAGCACCGAGTCACTGTCGTCGTAGGCGTGGCTCGACGAGTACACCGAACCGTTGCCGGCTTCGACCCAGATGTTGCCGTTCGCGTCCACCACCGGGGCGGCGCCACCCATCCAGATGGCGCCCTGGCTCTCTCCCGAGGCGGCGTCGACCGCGAATTCGGCGGGGGTTCCCCCGGTTTCGGGCACGGAGACGACCCACCCGTGGTACGTGGCGCAGTCGCCGAAGTTCCCTCCGTAGCCGAAAACGACCCGGCCGGCGTCGAGCGTCAGGCCCGTGCGCTGGAGGTTGTTGGCCGGGGTGGCACCGACCGGGTCGACGTCCTGGCTCAGCTCCGTCTTGCCGGTTGCGGTGTCCAGCCCCACCAGCTCGTGGGCCGGGTTCCCGTTGACCAGCTCGTCGGCCACCACGAAGACCTCTGAGCGGGTCTCGTCGACCACCGGCGTGCCGGTGATCCCGACGGTGGGCGAGATGTTGCCGCAGGGAAGCGATCCGGAGGGTACGGGCGTGCCCAGGTGGGTGGACCACTCGACCGCACCCGTGGCGCCGGAGAGCGCGTAGACGGTGTCGTTCTCGGTGGCCACGATGACCCGACCGTCGGAGACGAGCGGTTCGCCGTAGAGCCGGCCGTCGAGGACGGGCGACGTCCAGGCGGGCGCGGCGAGGTTGACCGACGACGCCGTCGACGCGACGCCGGTGCCCTCGGCGCTGCCGTGGTACACCGTCCACGAAGCGCCGGCCGCGGGCGGCGCCGCGGTGGTCGACGTGGTGGTCGCACCTCGAGCGGCGGTTCCGGGCGCGAGACAGAGCAGGGCGACCACGGCGCACGTCGTGATGAGCAGCCGCCACCCCGTGCCCTTCACATCGCCGGCCACCGCTCGCGCGTTGGTCTCAGAACGAGCCCGCACGGCCGCGTCGTCGCAGCGTCGCGTCGACCGCAACCGCAACGAGCAGGACGAGGGCCGTGGCGATGTCGGTGCCCGCCGTACTGATGTTGAGGAGGGCAAGACCGTTGATCAGAGTGGCGATCACCAGTCCCCCCAGCAGCGGGTGGATCGGTTTGCCGTAACCGCCGAACAGGCTGGCACCGCCGATCACCGCGGCGGCCACCGCGTAGAGGACCTCCGTGCCACCGTCGAAGCCCACCGAGAAGGAGCCAAGCCGGGATGCGTAGACGAGGACGGCCAACCCGGCGGTCAGGCTGCAAAGCATGAACCCGATGGTGCGGACCATGGTGACGTTGATGCCGGCGCGCCGGGCGGCTTCGGGACTGGCGCCGATGGCGTAGAAGTAGCGACCGAGCTTCGTCCGCGACAGGAGGAACGACTGTGCCACGAGGATCAGCACGACGAACGGCATGGCCCACGGGACGCCGCGCACCGGCGACGCCGCGATGCCTCGGTTCAGGTTGCAGATATAGACGAGGGCGCCCCCGGCGAACGCTACAGCGACAATGGTGAGGATCGTGATGCTCAGTGGCGGCGCGCTGAGCCCTTGGGACCGGCGACGCGCCGTCCGGAACACCGAGGTCACTCCGAAGAGGGCGACGACGACGACGAGCAGGACCCAGCCCGCCACCGGCGTCATGTTGCCGCTGACGAGGTCGTCGACGACGTTGTTGGAGATCGAGATCACGCCGCCGACGGCGCCCTTGTCGACGTCGAAGACGTAAATGAGAACGCCCTGCCAACCGAGCAGGCCGGCCAGCGTCACCACGAAGGACGGGATTCTGAGCCGGGTGATGATCGTTCCCTGGAAGAAGCCGATGACGGCGCACGCAAGCAGGCCGACGATGATCGCCGCCCACCAGGGCCAATTCTGAGGTGCTCCCATGAGCGCGAGGGCGATGGCGGTACCGACCGCGCCGACGAAGGCGACGGAGAGGTCGATCTCGCTGAGGATGAGGGCGTAGAGCTCGGCCATCCCCAGCAAGATGATGAACGCGGCCTGGATGAACAGGTTGACGATGTTGGTGGCGGTGAGGAAGGCGCTGGACTGGACGTCGAAGAAGATGAAGATGACGATCAGCCCGGCGATGATCGGGAGCGCCCCGCTCTCGCCACCGCGGAGGCGGCGCCACCAGGCGCGGAGATAGTCGCCGAGCGATTCCGCCAGGACGTCAGGGGCCAGGACCATGAGGGCCTGGGAATCGAGGGCGCTGTCGGCAGCCTCGGCCGTGAGGTCGGCCGGGCTCTCGTTCGATGGCGAGGGTTCGTCGATCGTGTCGGTCATGGTCCGGTCATCCCGTCGCGGAAGCGCTGCGCGCTGACTCGCCGGTCGTCATGTACTCCACGATGACCTGGGTGTCGAAACTCGCGGCAGGCCCTTGGACGACCAATTGTCCGAGGTAGAGCACTGCGATCTCGTCGGCCACTTGGAGGACGTCGGTGAGGTTGTGCGATATGAGCAGGACAGCGGTGCCCTGGCGGGACAGGCGCCGGATGAGATCGAGCACCTCGCGCGTCTGCGCCACGCCGAGGGCGGCGGTCGGCTCGTCCATGATCACGAGCTTCGCCTCCGACATGACCGCCTTCGCCACGGCCACCGACTGGCGCTGGCCGCCCGAGAGCGATGCGACGGGTTGGCGAATGGACCGGACGGTGGTGACATGCAGTTCGGCCAGGGTCTGGCGCGCCGTGATCTCCATGGAGGCCTCGTCGAGCAAGCCGAAGCGCAGCTTCTCGTGGCCGAGAAACATGTTCTGCACGATGTCGAGGTTGTCGCACAACGCCAAATCCTGGTAGATCGTCGTGATCCCGAGGGCTTCGGCGTCGTTGGGCGAGTGCGGATGGACCGGCTTTCCCTGCCACAGGATCTCTCCCTCGGTGGGTTCCCACAAACCCGAGACGGTCTTGATGGCCGTCGACTTGCCGGCCCCGTTGTCACCGACCAAGGCGGTGACCCTGCCGGCTTCGACGGTCAGGTTGACGTTACTCAGGGCCCGCACGGCCCCGAAGACCTTGCTCACGCCCCGCAGTTCCAACAGCGGCGCACCCTCGGTCATGTCGGAACCCCCTGTGGCGGACGACGGACAAACCCCCGCCCGCATCCGGGCGGGGGTTTGTCTGGGACTACCTCTCTGGGTCGACATTACCCAGTCGGGGAACACCCAACCGGGAATGCCGCACGACGGCTCTTACGGTGTGATGCCCGCCGCCGAGCACGCGCTCGCGTACGAGCCGGCGCAGAGCTGCGACGCGGGCACAAAGTTGTCCTTGATGATGGTCGAGTTCATGTTCTTCGTGGTCACCCACTCGGGCGTTTCGAGAACCGACGGGACGCTGACGCTCGCCTTGGTGTCCTCGGTCTTGCCGTTCACGAGGGACTTCGGGGGCGTCTTACCCGCCCGCAGGTAGATGGCGAGCGCGACAGCGGCCTGCGCCTCGAGGTAGATCGGCTTGTACACCGTGCCGCACTGGTAGCCCGACAGGACGTTCTGCAGTCCCGTCAGCGTGGCGTCCTGCCCGGTAGTCGGGAAGGTCTTCGGCTTCACGTGGAGGGACTGCAGGTACGTGATGACCGGAGCCCCGGTCTCGTCGTTGGGGATCAGCGCTGCGTTGGTGTTCGGGTGCGCGGTGTAAACGGCCTGAAACTCGGTTTCGGCCGTCGGGGGGTCCCATGTACCGGCCGTGTGCGCCACCGCCGTCCACTTCTTCGACTTGAAGTACGGGTTGATCACGCCGTCATAACCCTGCGCGAACAGCGTCGCGTTGTTGTCCGTCACCGCGCCGTGCATGACGACGACCTGTGGCTTCGAGACGTGCCAGGCTGCGACACAGCTCACGAGGCCCTGCCCCATGACCTTGCCGACCGTCACGTTGTTGAAGCTGACGTAGTAGGAGCGGCTCCCGCCGAGCGTGAGGCGGTCGTAGTCGATCACCTTGACGCCACGGGTCTTGGCGTAACTCTCGATCTGCGCGCCCACGCCGGAGTCCAGCGGGTCGACCAGCAGAACCGAGGCACCGTTCGAGATGTCGGTCTGCGCATCCGTGAGCTGCGTGGCGTCACTGCCGAGTGCGTTCTGCACGACGAAGTCAGACGAGCTGAGTCCGGCCGTCGTGAGAGCCTTCGTGATGTCCGGGGCGTCGAACTCGACGTAACGGGTCGAGCTCACCGTGTCTGGCAAGATCGCTGCGACCTTGCCCCTGCCGGCCGCAGCCAGACTCTTGAACTGCTTCATGACGGTGAAGTTGTTGTTGAACGAAGTGGTCGAGATGTTGGACGGGACGGTGGAGCGGACCGAAGCCGAGGCCTCGCCGCACACCGCACCGACCAGCATCGACGACACCGCGAGGGAGAGCCCCCCGAGCATGCCTGCTCTGCTGAATCGCACATTGTCTCCTTTGGTCTGGGGTCGCCCGGTCAAGCGGACCCCTGCTGCTGCCCGGCACCTGCATGGGTCGTTGAAGAACTACCCACAATTGGGTGGTTCCATTGCAGTTTTGTTGCAGATTCAAGAACAATACCGAGCGCCAAACCCCGCTGCTGGGCCGGGAGCAAGCGGAAATTCCGAGGGCTCCGTCGGCGTCTCAGAGGGGTGCGGTGGCTGCTTCCCATGCCGCCGCTCCGGCCAGCCCGGCGTCGTCGCCCAGGGACGACCGCACCACCGCGAAATCGGCCCGATGATGCTCCGGACGGCTCATGACCAGGTCACGCACCGGTTCGAAGAAATCGTCCCTCCGCCCCAGGCCGCCCCCGACGACCACCGTGTCCGGGAGGAACGACATGACCAGGTTGTCGACCCCGACCGCACAGGCGGCGATGGCACCCCGCCAGATCCCCATGGCCCTCGGATCGCCGGCCTGCGCCGCCGCCTCCACTTGGCGGGCGCCGACGCTCCCGAGACCCGCCTGGCCGGCCAGGCGCGCCAGTGCGGTGCCCGATCCCAGCTCTTCGAGCGTGCTGGGGCGCCCTTCTTGCCAGGCGAGCCAGTCGATGACGGTGTGGCCCACCTCAGCCAGCGAGCGTCGCGCCCGTAGGAGCCGACCACTGTTGACGACGCCCGCCCCGATGCCGGTCGAGATCGTGAGAAACGCCACGTCGGTCCCGTGTGCGCCGGAACCGAACGTGGCCTCTCCCACCGCCGCCAGGTCGGCGTCGTTGGCGACGTTGACCGGGATGCCGATCCGGCACGTCAGCTCTTCGCGAGTGAGCATCGCCAGCCATTGTTCGGGCAGATGCGGCGCCCACAGGAGCCGTCCGGTCTCGTAGTCGACGCCACCGGGAAGTCCGACCACTGCGTGCGACGCCGCGCCGTAGGCTCGCTCGGCCCCGACCGCGCCGATGAGGTCGATCAGCGCCCCTGGTACGGCCTTGTGCCCCGGCGTGGGAGCCGATTTCCGCAGCAGCACGGTGCCGTGAGCGTCCACCAAGGCGGCGCGCATCTGGGTGCCGCCGACGTCGGCTGCGAGCACGGGAGCGGTGGTCACGGCAGCGGTCTCATGGCCAGAGTCTTTCCTAGCGGCACCCGTGGTGCACGTACCGTGTCGTCCTCCGTCTCGCGGTTTGCGACGAAGGAGACCGAGCGCTACCCCGACGACTCCCCGGGGTCGTATCCCGTCCTCCGGAGGAGCCGCCGCAGGTTGGCCAGCTGTTCGGCGTCGATGTCCTTGTGGCGCGGCTCGAATGTCTCGGTCTCGCCCGCCACGGTTACCACGATGTTTCCCTTGTGGGTCTCGTGGACGGTGCCGACGGCGTTCAGCAGGGAGACAACCAGGTGCCACTCGATGTTGTGGCTGCTCGGGTGCCGGAAGATCTGTGCCACCGTGTCCCGGTGGTGGCCGTTGAGGTGTTCCGGGGCTCCCACGGGCTCCTCTCGTCTCGTACCGGTGCGGCGGGCACTCGGCGGTCCATGTTCGCGCTGACCAGAGGGCGCTTCGTCGGCGTGCGACCGCTGACCGCTCTACTCGTGGCCCTTGGCCGGCGCGGTCACGACCGGTGGGCCGGCCATCGCCAGCTTCAACTCGGGCTCGACAACCGGCGTGAGGAACGACGCGTAGGTCTGGGTCACGTGGTTGTCGTCCCGGTAGACGATCAGGTTGTCCACCATGACGGCACACGTTGAGGTGGTGCAGAACCATGGTTCCGTGTCGACGTAGCTGCCTCCGTTCTGGGTCACGACCGACTTTTCGGCGGCCACGCCACTGGCGTTGAGGCCGACGGCGAGGGGCACCGTACAGGCGGTGGCGTCGGTCAGGTGGGCCGAGAGGCACCCCGGGACGTCGAAGGGCGGCTTCGGGATGGGGCCGAAGACCATCACCTGGGCGCCGAGGCGCCGGATGGCGCTGACCTCCTGGCCGAGACCGGACAACCAAACGGGACTGTAGGGGGTGAAATCGTAGATGTCGGTGTAGTGGCGGGCGACGCCCAGGATCACGAGCGCGGGGTGGATGGCGGCGATCTGGCTGAGGACGGCGGCCCGCCATTCGTCGCACTCGGTGAAGGTGCGCCCCAGCACCGGGCTGAAGATGGGGAGAGGGAACGGGGGGCAGGTCGCCTTGGTCCAGGTGATCAGCTTCCAGCCGAACTGCTGGGCCGCCTGATCGACGGCCGGGAACCACATCGCCGCATGGGAGTCGCCGAAGAGCACCACGGAGGTGTTCGAACTGGTGTCGCCGAAGGTGCAGGGCTGCAGAGACGTATCGGTGTAGCTGTCGAGGCAGCCGTCGACGAAGACGGGGGGTTCGTCCGCGTCGGCGTCGGGAAGGCTCGGTTCGAGGTTCGCGGGCACGTCTTGGGACCCGATGGAACGGGCGACCTGTTGATTGACGGCTGCCGTTCGGACATGGAGCTGTCTGAGCAGGGGGTTCGCCTGCGCCGCCGAGTCCACCCCTTGTGCCTTGGTCGACTGGCGCAGCGCCGCCGCGGCCACCGGGGCGCGACCGGACCCGGTGAGGCTGGGCAGCGACAGCACGGAGAGGACGCAGGCACCGACGGCAGCGACCGTGAGGGCGGCGCCCAGGTTGAGACTTCGGCGGGGCCGGGTGGTGAGCCAGCTCGAGGTGCGGATCGGGCGCTCGACCAGGACGAAGGTGGCCACGGCCACGACGAAGCTCAGCGCCGCCACGGCAAGGTTCTGGGCGAGCGACAAGGCGTGCCCGAGGGCGACGGGCACGAGGATGAGCATGGGCCAGTGCCACAGGTACCACGAATACGACACGCGCCCGATGACCAGCATCGGTGAGCGCCGGAGGACCTGCACGGGGCCGTGCCGAGGTGCCGGGCCGGTGCCGGCTGCCACGACGGCTGCTGCCCCCAGGACGGGCACGAGCGCGGCGGTGCCCGGGAAGGGCGTGCTGGCGGTGTAGGTGAGGACTGACCACAGGACCAGTCCCAGGCCGATCCAGCCCAGCAGCGGCCGTCCCCGCAGTCGGCCGATGACGGGGGCACCGAGGGCGACGAGCCCACCGATCGCCAGCTCCCACGCCCTCGTCGACAGGGAGAAGAACGCCCACGGCTCCGACGCGTGCGTGAGCCAGATGGAGAAGGCGCACGAGGTGACGGCGATCACGGCCAGGACGGTCGCGGCGGAGACGCGGGACGGCTGGACGTGCCGACGTCGGGCCCAGGCCAGCGATGCGAGCAACAGCACGGCGGGCCAGATCAGGTAGAACTGCTCTTCGACACCGAGCGACCAGTACTGCTGGAAGGGTGACGGTGCGATCGACGCCGTGAGGTAGTTCGTCTGGAGGACGGCGAAGCGGTAGTTGCCGACGTAGAGGGCGCAAGCCACGCCGTCCTTGAGGACGGCACGCGCAGAAAGCGGAGGCAGGATGGCCGCCGACGCGACCGCCGTGACCGCGAGGACGAGGAACGATGCCGGGAGCAGGCGACGGATGCGGCGCGCGTAGAACCCCTTGAACGACAGAGCGCTGGTGTCGTGAACCTCGCGCCACAGGTGGTCGGTGATCAGGTAACCCGAGATCACGAAGAAGACGTCAACGCCCACGTACCCGCCGGGTACCGCTCCGACGTGGGCATGGTAGAGGACGACCGCGAGGATGGCGACCGCTCGCAAGCCCTCGATGTCCTGGCGAAACCGGCGCGGTCGGCGCGTCGGATCCTCAGCCTGTGACTCCATCAGCCGATGAACCCCAGTCCAACTCCGCGGGGAAACGTAGCACCGGGCTGGAGAGCTCCCACGGGCGAGATGTCCCGCGGCTCGTCCTTGGCGCACCGGGGCCGATCAGGGGTGTAGGAAGTGCTGGAGGCACCGGGGAGGTGGCCATGAGATTCCGCGATCGCAGAGAGGCGGGTCGTCACCTGGCCGAGGTGGTGCGGCGCGCCGAGGCCCGTGAGGGACATGCGGTCGTGCTCGGGCTGCCCCGCGGCGGCGTACCCGTCGCCTTCGAGGTGGCCCGGGGCCTCGATGCACCGCTCGATGTGATCGTGGTCCGGAAGCTCGGCGTCCCCTTCCAGCCGGAGCTCGCCATGGGGGCGATCGGCGAAGGGGGAGTGCTGGTGGTGAACCAAGATGTCCTGCACTCCTCTGCGCTGGGTGCGTTCGACATCGATGCCGTCGCCTCGCACGAGCGTGCCGAGTTGGACCGACGGGCGCGACAGTACCGGGGCGGGGGTCGTCAGGTGGACCTCGAGGGGCGGTGCGCCGTCATCGTCGACGACGGGATCGCCACGGGCTCGACGATGCGAGCCGCCTGCCACGTCGTGCGGGCGCTCGGTGCCGCTCGCATCGTCATTGCGGCGCCCGTCGCCTCGCGACAGGCGGTGGCGGCGCTGCACGACGTCTGCGACGAGATGCGATGTCTCGAAGTCCCCGAGCCCTTTTACGCGGTGGGCGAGTGGTACCGCGACTTCGCGCAGACTTCGGACGACGAGGTGGTCGAGCTGCTCCGGAGCGCCAACGGGCGACGACGCGCCGAGGGAGGGGTTCCGCCGGGGGATGACCCTGCGCCGCGGGACGAGGAAGTGCGGGTGTCCTCTGATCAGGTCGAGCTGTCCGGGCGCCTCACCGTGCCTCCTTCACCCCTCGGTACGGTCGTCTTTGCCCACGGCAGCGGCAGTAGCCGCCACAGCCCGCGGAACCGGAACATGGCTCGCGTCCTCAACCATGACGGCCTGGCGACGCTGCTCGTCGACCTCCTCAGTCCCGAGGAGGAGTCGGACCACGCCTCCGTCTTCGACATCCGACTGCTGGCCGACCGCCTGGTTCACGCGACGCGGTGGGTGCGAACTCAGCCCGACGTGGCCTCCCTGAGGATCGGCTTGTGCGGCGCGAGCACGGGGGCGGCGGCGGCACTGTGGGCCGCAGCCCAGCCCGAAAGCGGCATCTCGGCCGTGGTGTCGCGAGGGGGCCGCCCGGATCTCGCGGCGCCGCTGTTGGGCGCTGTCACCGCCCCGACGTTGCTCATCGTCGGAAGTTGCGACGAGACCGTGGTGGAGTTGAACCGGCGGGCCTTGTCCGACCTGCGCTGTGAGAGTCGACTCGCCCTGGTCCCGGGGGCCACGCACCTGTTCGAGGAACCCGGCGCCCTGGAACTGGTGGCCCGCCTGGCTCGCGACTGGTTCGTCGCCAAGTTGGCATCGACGTAAGACGTCCCGCCTCCGCTAGACCTGAGGGCGATGTCATCGCTGATCCCGGACGAGTCGGTCCCCGATGCGGTGCGCCGACTGCGGCTCCACCGCTGGAGCGATCGGGCCGTGGTTGCCATCGCCATCACGGCGCTCGCGGCGGGGTTCGGGCAATTCGGCGCTGTCGCCGCGCTCGGCGACGTGTCCACGCAGCTGGGACACGTCGCTTCGGGGGGCTCGATCGCCGACAAGGTGGGTTTGTCGGGGACGAGTCTCGGCGTCGGCCTCGCGATCATCCGCCTCGCCTCGCTGCTGAGCCTGCCCCTTGTCGGCATCGCCGATCGCCTGGGCCGCCGGCGCGTCATCTTGACCGTGACGATCACCGGTTTGGCGTTCACGGTCGTCGCCGCCGCGAGTCCCGCCTACTGGTGGTTCGTGACGATCTTCGCCGTCGGCCGCCCCCTGCTCAGCGCGACCAATGCCCTGGCCGAGGTGATGGCAGCGGAGGAGACCGGCTCATCCGACCGCGCGGCAGCCATCGCGCTCGTGGCGGCCGGCTATGCCCTGGGGGCGGGGCTGGCCGCGATCGTGCACAGCCTCGCCTCGGGCCTACTGGGTTTCAGGGGCATCTTCGCGCTGGCCGTCATCCCACTGGCCGTTGTCTTCGCGCTGCGGCGTTGGGTGGAGGAACCGAACCGGTTCATGGTGGCGCAAGCCCAGGCGCACCACCCGACCCCCATCCTCGGCGCCATCGGTCCCCGTTTCCGCAAGCGGCTGGTTGTCGTGGTCCTTTTTACGTTCGCCGTCTCGGTCATCACAGGCCCGGCGAACAGTTTCGTGTTCCTCTACGCACAAGATGTCGTGCACCAGGCGGGATGGGTGACCGCCGTCATGGTGACCGCCGCCGGCGTGGTGGGCCTGCCCGCCCTCCTGGCGGGGCGCTGGCTGGCGGACCACGTCGGCCGGCGGCCCACGTGCTCGGTCGCCGTGGTGACCCTGGCGTTGGGCGGCACGTTGGCCTATTCGGGCTCGCGGCCGGCGCTCCTCGTCGGGTACGTCCTCGGGGTCTGCGGCGGTTCGCTGCTCGCTCCGGCCGCCGGCGCCCTGCTGGCGGAGCTCTTCCCGACGTCGGTGCGAGCGTCGGCCACCGGCTGGTGCGTGGTCGCGGGCGTCCTCGGGGCGGTGGGCGGTCTGATCGCCTTCGGCGCGGTCGCCGATGTGGGCAACCGGTTCGCGTCCGCGGCGTACCTTGTCTTCCTCCCGGCTGCGGCCGGGGCCGGCCTCTTCTGGCTCGTGCCCGAGACGATGGGCCGGGAGCCGGAGTCCCTGTGGCCAACCGACGGTTAGCCGTAGGTGAACGTGACGGCGTTGGAGGTGCCGCTGGCGGTGGTGATCGACACCCGCGCCGGGGATGAGCCCGAGGGGGGCGGGACAGTGACGGTGCAGGTGTTCTCCGCCGTACAGCTCGTCGGTGCTACCTGGCCGTTGAACGTGGCCACGATCTGGCCGTCGGAGCTGAGGAAGTTGGCGCCGGTGATCTGAACGCCCTCCCCGGCGCTTCCGTTGGAGGGGGACAGCGAGCTGATCACCGGCGCGCCAACCGGCCCGGTTGGCGTCGGGGTCGACGGGGCCGTCGTCGTGGTGGTGCGGGCGGAGGTGCCGCTCGCGGAGTGGCCGCCCTTCGTCCCCCTGGCGCTCGACCGCGGCACCGAAGGGGTGTGCGGGGCCGCCGCCGTCGTGGCGCCCGGTGGGCCCGGTCGGGGGTTCCCGCTCAGGGACACCGCGAGCGCGATGGCGGCGGCTACCACGAGGACCGCGGCGGCGGCGACCCCAGCGAACAGCCAACGTTCGGGACTTCGGGTCGGCGGGGGCGGGGCTGGGGGCGGGAGCGGACGTGGGGGTGGCAGGCCTCCCTGGGCCTCCCGGGCGCGGCGGACTGCGGTCTCCATCGCGCCCAGGGCGCGACGGCCCGGCGTGCCCGGAGGCGTCTCGGCGGCCTGCCCGTCCGTCATTGGAACCTCCTCGTCCAATTGTGCCCACGGCGGGGGCATCTCTAACCGCAGGTCCCCGGCGTGGCGCAGCAACGCAGTCGGGGCCGGGCAGGCCCGCACACGAGCGCTTCGTGAGGACAGTCCGTAAAATCGCAATGCTCCCGAGGAGGCACCCAGGAGGCAACGATGCGATCCGACCTCATGCCCACTTCCCCGCGCTCACGGGTGGAGACCGGACGTCAGCGGAATGGAGCCGGCGTCAATCGGGACAACGGCGGTGTCGCCGCCGCAGTGGCCGCACTGCTCAACGACTACTTCGGCGGCCCTCCGCCGGTTCGCGTCGGGTTCTGGGACGGCACCTCCCTCGGCCCGGCCGACGGTCCCGTGATGGGGGTGCGGTCTCCCGACGCCGTGCGCCGGCTGCTGTGGTCACCGGGAGAGCTGGGGCTGGCCCGAGCCTTCGTCGCTGGGGACCTCGGCTTCGAGGGTGACATATTCGAGACCTTGCGGCTGCTGCAGTCGGGGGCGCCGGGACACGGTCGTGCTCGTACCATCGTGACGTTGCGCGCCCTGCGCGCCGCCCGCCGGCTCGGCGCCTGGGGCGGCCCGCTGCCGCCGCCGCCCGAGGAGGCGGACCCACGCGGGAAGCTCCATTCGAGGAACCGAGACAGCCAGGCGGTGCGCCATCACTACGACGTGAGCAACGACTTCTATGCCCTCGTCGTGGGTCCGACCATGACCTACTCCTGTGCCCGTTTCTCTCCCGGGGCCAACACGCTCGAGTCCGCACAAGAGTCCAAGCATGAGCTCATCTGCCGCAAGCTCGGGCTGCCGGGTCAGCCCGCGGCGAGGATCCTCGACGTCGGGTGCGGCTGGGGGAGCTTCGCACTCCATGCGGCGCGCCGCTACGGCGTCGGCGTGGTCGGGGTGACGCTCAGCCCCGCGCAGGCGAAATCGGCGCGGGCGCGAGTCGCTGCAGCCGGGCTGGAGGACAGGGTCGAGATCCGCGTACAGGATTACCGGGACGTCCGTGACGGGCCCTATGACGGCATCGCGTCGGTCGGGATGTTCGAGCACGTCGGCTCCTCGCGCAGTGCGGAGTACTTCGGCACCATGCGAAGCCTGCTGGCGCCGCAGGGGCGCCTCCTCAATCACGCCATCTCGAGCGTGGGCGGATCGCGCATCGGCTCACGCTCGTTCATCGGGCGTTACGTCTTTCCCGACGGCGAACTCATCGACGTCGGGCGCGTGGTGCTGGCGATGGAGGAGGCCGGCTTCGAGGTGCGCGACGTCGAGTCGCTGCGCGAGCACTACGGCCAGACGCTCCATGCCTGGGTGCGCAACCTCGAGCGGCAGTGGGACGCCGCGGTGGCCGAGGTCGGGGTGCGAAGGGCCCGAGTCTGGCGACTCTACATGGCGGCTTCCGCCAACGGATTCGAGGACGGCAGGATCTCGGTGCACCAGGTGCTCGGCGTCGCACCCCGATCGGACGGGTCGAGTGGCATGCCGCCCACGCGCGACGCCTGGGGTTGACTGAGACATGCCCCCCATCCCGCGGATCGTCGTCTGCGACGGCGACGAGACCGGCCAGGAACTGCTGGACGAGGCGCTCCGGGTCCTCGATCCCGGGGTGCTCGGGTGCGAGCTCGAGCTGGTGCGTTTCGACCTGTCGCTCGACAACCGCCGCGCCACGGCCAACGCGGTGGTCCGGGAGGCCGCGGCCGCGATGCGCGAGACGGGGCTGGGGCTCAAGGCGGCCACGATCACCCCAGAACAGACCGGCGACGTCGGGAGCCCCAACCGCATCCTGCGCGAGGGCGTCGGCGGGTCGGTCATCGTTCGTACGGGGCGGCGCATCCCGGGCGTCGCGCCGCTGGCGCCGGTCGTCCATCCCATCGTGGTGGTGCGGATGGCCGTCGGCGACGCGTACGGGGCACGAGAGGGGCGTACGGGCCACCCCGGCGCCCCGGGGGAGCAGGCCTGGCGGACCGAGCGCATCGAACGCTCGGTCTGCCGGTCGGTCGCGGAGTTCTCCTTCCGCGCCGCCGTGACGTTGGAGGCGTGCGTGTACGGCGGACCGAAGTGGACCGTGTCGACTGTCTACGAGGCGATGCTGAAAGAAGAGATGGACGCGGCGGCGGCCCGCTATCCGGGCGTCCCCTACCGACCCACGCTGATCGACGCCGCCTACGCGGGCCTGCTGACCGAGTCCAGCGCCAGCGCGCTCGTGATCCCGGCTCTGAACCGCGACGGCGACTGCCTCTCGGACCTCGTCTTGGCCCTCTTCGGCTCCATCGCCGGCGCGGAATCCGTCCTGCTCGCTCTCGGCGAGGACCTGCAGCCTGTGGTTGCGATGGCGGAAGCCCCCCACGGGACCGCGCCCTCGCTGATGGGGAAGAACGTCGCCAACCCGATGGCGATGCTGTTGGCCTGCGCCGCCGTCCTCGACTACGCCGCCCGTGGCGACGTCGTGATGGGCGAGCGGGCCGCCGCCATCCGCCGAGCAACCCTCGGCGCGGCGGCCGACGGGATCCGCACGTTCGACCTCGGCGGTGAAGCCTCGACGTCAGATGTCGTCGACGAGGTGCTGGCGCGCCTCAGCTCCGCCTCCCGCTGAGCAGACCCAGGGGCGCGAAGAGATCGCCTTCCGCGTCAAGCCGGCGCAGGACGTCGTCTGTTTCGAATCGGAGGCGCCCGGGGTCCATCTCGGTGACACACCGGCGCATCTCGGCTTGGCTCACCGGCGTCGACACGGTCGGCGTGGGCATGGCCCTGACCGAGTACACGGCGACGGTCGTCTTGGCCGAGTGGTTCTGGCTCCAGTCGATCAGGACACGACCCCGACGCAGCGACCGGCGCATATTCGAGACCACGAGCTCGGGGTGCTCCGATTCCAGCTTGCGGGCGATGTCGTAGGCGTGGTCGCGCAAGCCGTCCCAGGTCGTCCTCGGCCCCACCGCCGCGTAGAGCTGGAGACCCTTGGACCCGCTCGTCTTGGCGAACGGCTCCAGCCCGTCTTGGTCGAGCTCCTTCATCACATGGCCCGCCACGACGCAGCACTCGACGATGGTGGTGCCCTCGCCGGGGTCCAAATCGAACACCATGAAGTCGGGGCGAGCGGGCAGCTTGCGGTGGCGCCCGACGTGCCACAGCGGCACGTGGAGCTCGACGGTCCCGAGGTTGGCCGCCCAGGCGAGCGTCGGAAGGTCGTTGACCATGGCGTAAGGGATGACGTCCCGACCGTCGTTGGCCGGCACCGCGACGGAGCGGACCCAATCGGGAGCATGCGATGGAATGTGCTTCTCGAAGAACGACTTCCCCTCGACCCCGTCGGGAAACCGCTTCATGGTCAGCGGCCGCTCCCGGACATGCGGCAGCATCGCGCCCGCCACTCGCACGTAGTAGTCGATGAGCTGGCCCTTGGTGAAGCCGGTGCGCGGAAACAGGACCTTGCCGAGGTTCGAGACCGACAACTCCCGTCCTTCGATGACGGTGCGCGTCGAGGTTCCGGCCGCCGCCACTAGCCGGTCCGCGCGTCCTCGACCATGGCCTGATTCTTACCCCATCCGAATGGATGCCCCGCGCTCATTCCGCGACGACGTCGTTCGGCGCCTTGTCCTTGCGCAGACCCCTCCACGTCGGATGGCGGAGCCGGTGTGCGGCCGTCCACTCTCCGTAATCGACCTCACCGACCAGCGCGGGCCGGACGAAGTGTGCCCTGGCTGCCTCGTTGGCCGGCAACGGCGACGTGAAGGGGCTGTCTGCGCTCGAGAGCGGACGCAAGTCTTCCAGCAGTTCGCGGCGTGTCCTCGCACTGAAGCCCGTCCCCACCTTGCCGACGTAACGCAGTCCGGGGCCGTCCGGGATACCGAGCAGCAGCGCACCCAGGCTTCCGTCGCGCTCGCCCCTGCCTTCGGTCCATCCACCGATGACGACCTCCTGGGTGTGGAAGGACTTGATTTTGAGCCAGTCGGGATGTCGCCGACCGGCGCGGTACGGCGACTCCCGTCGTTTGGCGACGACACCCTCGAGGCCGTTCTGCACGGTGGCGGCCAGGATGTCCTGTCCCGAGACGTTGCGGAACGACTCGGTGGTCGTGAAGCTGTCGCCCGAGAGCTGCAGCGCTTCGAGCTTGGCGCGCCGCTCGTCATAGGGAAGGGCCAGCAGCGAGTGCCCTTCGAGGTACAGAAGGTCGAACGCCACGAAGCTCGCGGGGTGCGAAGTGGCGCGCCGCCGGGCTTCGCGCTGGTTCGCCACGTGCATGCGGTGTTGCAGCAGTGAAAAACTCGGACGGCCGTCCTCACCGAGCGCGACCACCTCGCCGTCGAGGACGCAGGTGGTCATGCCCAGATATTCTCCGATGTCCGCCAACTCGGGGAACGACGCGCTCGATGTCGAGGTCGTTCCTGCTCTGGGCACGCACCCGGCCGCCTTCGACGAAGAGGATCGCCCGGATTCCGTCCCACTTGATCTCGAACGCCCAGTTCGCGTCGTCCTCCGGCAATCGACCGGGCACCGCCAGCATCGGCTTGATCGACGTCGGAAGGGGATCAGCGTGTGTCGAAGGGCCGTGCCGATGGATCATCCAGTTTCGGTCCTTCGTTTGGAAGAGGACGAAGCTGCCCGACGCTTTCGAGCCGTGGAGCACGAACTTGACCTCGCGGTCGGACCATTTCTCCACTTCGTAATCGCCCCTGTCCCAAATGGTCATCCGGCCGCCTCCGTACTCGCCCTGGGGGATGTCACCCTCGAAGGTCGCGTATTCGAGGGGATGGTCTTCGGTGTGCACGGCGAGTCGGTTCTCCTCCGGAGACTCGGGGAGGCCTTTGGGGATCGCCCAGGAGACCAGCACGCCGTCACGCTCCAGCCGGAGGTCCCAGTGCAGGCTGCGCGGATGGTGCTCTTGGATGACAAAGCGCTGGTGTCCCCCGTCGCTCGAGGGACGGCGACCCATGGGCTCGGGCGTCTTGCGGGGGTTTCGCTTGGCCCGGTACGTGTCGAGGCCGCCCGGGGTGGCCGTCCCTTTCCGCGAGGCCTTCGGAGTCACCGACCCCACCGTACCCACGGGCACGAGTTGACCGCTGCGGGGACGTGGCACGACCCGTCCAGTTTTCTGCCTCAGTGGCGTGGGTATGTCTTTCGATGGTCCGTCGACGACGGGAGGTCGGGCAATGTCTACAAGCACGGTTGCAGGGACTGACCAACTGGGACGCCGGGAGGTGCGACGACGGGAGGAGCACCGGGTGCACGTTCACATCGGACGTCTCGGGATCGGGACCGCCGGCTTGATCGCGGTCCTGGTGTCTGCCTGGGGGGGAATCGTTCCTTTCATCGGGCCTCTGTTCAACTACAGCGGTGACGGTTCGAGTGCGTGGCAATGGAATCTCCCCCACGCTGTTCTCGCGCTCCTTCCGGGCGTCGTAGGGGTGCTCCTCGGTCTCTTCGTCGTGGCGGAGTCGCGCGGCATCACGGTGGGGAGAGGCCGGTTCAGTTTGGCGGCTGCCGGGCTGCTCCTGATGGGCTGCGGGGGGTGGTTCGTGGTGGGTCCACTGGCCTGGCCGGTCATCTCCAACGCAACGGCGTATTTCGCGGGCGGGACGCATCTGCACATCTTGGAATACGAGGTCGGCTACAGCATCGGGACCGGCGTCGTTCTCGTTGCCTGCGGCGCCTTCGTGGACGGCTGGGCATCTCGCCACCAGCCCAGGGCGACCGCCGTGACCGAGGCCCCGGTTCCTGCCACCGAGGCACCGGTCGCCGCGGAACCAATGACGGGTCAGGTCGAATCCGGGATCTGAAGCGCGGCACAAGGGCCCCGGCGGTTACGGGGCTCGCACCGGGGTCAAAGCCCCGACCCCAGAGTCGAGGACCTACGATTCGGGTCGCCATGCATCGTTGGCTTTCCCCCCGTGCCCTGATGCTCCACCTCGAGTTCTTCCTGATTGTCGCTGCTTGCGGTGGGGCCACGTGGTGGCAAGCGAGACGGGCGCTCGGCGGCAATGGGCTCAGTTGGTTCTACACCTTCGAATGGCCCGTTCTCGCCGGGATCGCGATTGCCGCGTGGTGGCATCTCATCCACGAAGATCCCGAAGAGCGTGCCGCCCGGAAGCGGGAGCGGGCCGAGGTGGATCCCAGCGAGAGGAAGGCGGAATGGTAGGCCGGCTCCGACCCGAACGACAGGACCCCACTGGCTAGCCTGACCGGCGTGGGTTCGGGGGGCAAACCGGTGGAACGCCACAAGAGGTCATCGGACAGGCTGTTCAAGTGGATCGCTGGGCTGGCTGCTGCGTGCCTCATCGGCTTTGTCGTGTTCGTGGTCGTCAGGGGTCCGGCTCATCCGGCAACGGTCGGATCGTCCGCCCTCGAGGTTGCGCCACCGCCCGTCTTGAAGGCCGGGACCGTCGCGCCTCCGTTCTCCTTGCCGCAGCTCCAGGGAGGACAACCGGTGACGCTCTTCGACCTCCGGGGAAAGCCCGTGATCGTCAATTTCTTCGCGTCGTGGTGTCGGGATTGCCGGGCGGAGCTGGGCGCAATGGCCCAGGTCGCTCGGGCGACGAACAGGCGGGTGGCCGTGATCGGCATTGACTCCAACGAGACATCGGTCGCCGCCGCAGCGAGGCTGCTGACCGCCGCCCACGCCAGCTACCCGGTCGTGGTCGACCCACAAGCCAAGGTGGCAACGCAATACCTGGTCCAAGCGCTCCCGGTCAGCTACTTCCTCAACGCGTCGGGGCGGGTGGTCGGTGCGGCTCTCGGACCCCAGACCGTGGCGTCGTTGGACCGCTGGGTGAGCCGGCTCGGTGTCCATCCATGAACCCGCCAGACGAATCCGAAGGAGATCCTCAGATCGACCGGGTGGCCGCTCTCGCGGAGGGTGCGCCGGGCATTCCGGCCAAGTTCGTCTACTGGGTGCTCGGCATCGCCCTGGTCGTGAGTCTCGGGGGTCTGCTCGGGGAGCACGTGTTCTCCTCGGCCGGGCTCAACCCCGTCCCGACCACCGTGCCCAGGCCGGTGGCGACGGCCGAGCCCGCCGCGGCGCCCCAAGCTCCTGCGCCCGATCGATCCATCAACGCGTCGCTCAGATCGTTCATGGGCTTGAGCACCCCGGCGCCGAAGCCCGCGCCGGCGGTCACCCTCGTCGACCAGGACGGCCGAGCGACGACGGTGCCGTGGCAGCCTCCACGCGTGGTGGTCCTCACGTTCTTCAACGCGCCGTGCAACGACATCTGTCCCGTGTTGGCCGCCGAGATCGAACAGGCTGACACCGACCTCGGCGTGGCCGCGTCGAACGTCGAATTCCTGACGGTCAACACGGATCCTTCGGCCCTGGCCTCGTCCGCGGACGGTCCCGCATTGAGCCAAGGCGGCCTGGGCACTTTGCCAAACTGGCGTATGCTCAGCGGTCCGTTGGTGACGCTCAACCGGGTCTGGAGGGACTACGGCATCTCCATCTCGGTCGACAAGAAGACCGGCCTGGAGGCGCACAACGACGTCATGGACTTCGTCGACGCCCAGGGCGAGCTGCGTTACCGCGCCACGCCCTTTGCCGACGAGAGCACGACCGGGACCTACAGTTTGCCCGCCGCGAGCGTGGCGCGGTGGGGTGAGGGGATCGCGACCTACGCCCTGCGACTGCTCGGACAATGAGCGCCCCGAGCCCGCCGACCACGGCCCCTCTGTGGCAGCGCCACCGCGGGCTGCTCATCGCACTGGTCGTCTTCGTCATTCTCCTGATCACGGTCCTCTCCGACTTGCCGGTCAACACGTCGAGAGCCGACGACATCAGCGCCGAACGAAGCGTGATGAGTGAGGTGAACACGGATCTGGCGCCGTGCGCTCTGGCCGTCCACGAGGCCATCGGGATCTGGAACCTCCAAGCCGCGCACGAGCTGACGCCGGCCGACCGGGCCCCCACGCCGGGTCTCTTGAGCGACGATCAGACCGCCTGTTCCTTCACGAACGAGGACATCTTCGACCTGACCAACATCCAGGTGCCGGGAACACCGGCCGGGAAGAAGCTGGGCCAGATGATCGCCGTGGCAACGCTGTGGACCACCTCCGACGCCTTGCGGGCGATCGAGGACGTGCAGACGCTGATGAGCGATGCGGGTGACACATCGGTGCAACGCAATCTCACCAAGGAGGAGGGTCTCTTGGCCGCGGACCGCACCGCCGCGCTGTCGGACGAGCAAGCGGCCGATCGCTCCCTCGGAACCCGCCTCCAGCCCGTGGACCTCCCCGCCGTGTCGGGTTCGACCACCGGCTGAGCGTCAGGAGGCCGGAGCAGCCCCGCCGTGCCTTCCCGTCATCGGAGGGGTCCCCCGCCGATGCTCCGACTTGGTGAGGGCCAACAGCTCGGTGTCGGGGTCCTCCTCCGTCTTCAGCCATTGCAGCGCGTTCCAAAAGATCAGAGGGGAGAAGGAGACGGCGGCGACGAACCAGAGCACGGCCGACGCAATTTGTTGGTCGGCTCCCGCGCTCAGGCCGCCGCTCGCGTGATGGAAGTTTCGGTAGAAGGCATGGTTCGAGAGGCCGGTCGTGTAGGCCAGGATCCAGAAGGCCCACATCACCAACGCAGCCAGCACCGCACGCCGGAGATAGCCGGAGCGCGGGATCAACGGCGGCGACGCGACCAGCTCGAGCCAGAGCCCGAGCCCGAAGACGAGGAGGCTCACAGCCTCGAGGAGCACAAGCCACCCGTGTTGGGTCACGGCGGTCACCCCGCCTGGCACGTGCCAGGCCACGGCCACGAGGAGGTCGCCGGCGACGAAGGCCAGGGACCAGGGCAGCTCGCGATGGCGCCGCCGCCGGTCGGCGACCCGGTCGATGAACCGTGGGGACGAACCAGGGGAGTCGTCGCGGGCGAGCCTCAGCCGTCGCCACGGAGCGCCGATCGCCGCCAGCGCCGGGACGACGATGGCCAGGAGGGAGAACTGAAGGGTCTCGGCGTATTCGGAATGGCGGGCGGAGCCCGAGAGCGGTGGAACGAGGGCGACGAGGAGCGTGACCAGTCCGCCCAGCAGGCACCAGCCGCGCCACGGTGCGGCACGCTCGTGGGGCTGCCCGGCGGCAGCCCCCTCGCTCACTCGATCGGCCTGCGCTGGAAGAAGCCCCAGAGCAGCACGACGAAGAGGACCCCGAGGGGGATGGCGAACGTCAACGCCTGGGTACCGGCTACGTCGGATACGATCACGCGCTCACCTCTCGGGCTCAGATGACATAGAACAGTACCCAAAAGAACGTTGCGACGACGGCGATAAATCCCCAAAAGTAGTTACAGCCGTTGAGGTTGACCCGAAGGAGACGGGCCACGGGGAGGGTCGAGTCCGGCGCCCCGCCGTCCTGGGCCAGGGCGCGGCGCAGCCGTATCTCCCTGGCCAGAATGGTCTCGACCCAGTAGGTCCCGGCCAGGACGAGGGCGATGTTCATCGCGCCCCAGGCGATGAAGCAGGAGGCGTACCCGCTCGATCCCGGGAAGAACGGGAGGTCCGTCATCTGCCAGATCTGGAGGCCGATGACGAGGAGGCCGCCCAGGACCGCCGTCCAGCCCGCGACCTGCCAGTCCAGCGTCTCGTTCCTGCGGAACCGCCGCTCCCCGAACTGAACCAGGAGGGCGCAGGCGACGGTGATGGCGAAGATGGCCGCACCGGCGGCGGTCGGGGCCGTGATGCCGCCGGGCCGCCACAGGTCCTGGTTGTTGGCCGAGCGGAGGTAGAAATAGGCAAAGGCGAGCGCGGCGAAGGCGAAGGCCCAGATCCCGATCAGGAGCCGGCCGCCGGTCCAGAGCGCTCCCTCCTGGGCCCGCAGCTCGAACGCGATCTCCTCCGGGGTCTCGTGGAGTTGGGCGAAGCTCTCGAACTGTTGGTTGTCGACTGGGTTCTGTGCCATGGCTATCCCCTCACAGGATCGGAGGACGCGGATCGCCGTCGCCCTCCACCCCGGTCGAGAGCTCCTCGGGGCCGACCGAACCGGCGGGCGCTCCGACGGCGGACATGACCTTCCCCAGGTCGGCCACGGGTGGCGCGTCGGGCTCGCCGTAGTGGTACGGGTCGTTCAAGACGACCGGGATGTGCTCGAAGTTGAACCAGGGGACCGGGGTCGGGGTCTGCCACTCCAGTCCGAGGGAGTTCCACGGGTTGGGCGGCGCCTCGTGCGGGGTCAGGTAGATGGACCAGATGAAGTTGACGATGAAGAGGAGGAACGATGCCCCCAGGAAATAGGCGCTGATGCTCGAGATGTCGTTCAGCGTCTGCAGGTTGGTGGCGTACTCGAAGACGCGTCGCGGCTGGCCGAGCAGTCCGACCAGGAACAGCGGGAAAAACGTGAGGTTGAAGAAGATGAAAAACGTCCAGAAGTGCCACTGGCTGAGCTTGCGGTTCAAGGTCTTCCCGGTGATCTTCGGGAACCAGTAGTAGAAGCCGCCGAACATGGCGAAGATCAGGCCGCCCAAGATCGTGTAGTGGAAGTGCGCCAGCACGAAGAAGCTGCCGTGGACCGTGACGTTCACGGGAACGTCCGACAGGAACACCCCGGTGACCCCGCCGATGAGGAAGTTGAACAGCATCCCGAGACAGAAGAGCATCGGCGTATCGAAGCGGATCTTCGCTTTCCACAACGTTCCGAGTGTGACGAGGAAGAGGAACCCGGTCGGGATCGAGATGAGCTCTGTCGTGAGCATGAACAGCGGTCGCATGTCCGGGTTGATGCCGCTTTGGAACAGGTGGTGCTGCCACACGAAGAAGGAGAGGAGCGCGACACCGAGCATTCCCGCTGCCGCCACCTTGTAGGCGAAGAGTGGCTTGCGGGTGAAGACCGGCATGATCTCCATCACGATGCCGAAGCCCGGCAGCGCCATGATGTACACCTCGGGATGGCCGAAGAACCAGAAGAGGTTCTGCCACAAGAAGTTGCTGCCCCCGTGCTCGTTCACGAAGAAGGCCGTCTCCGCCGTGCGGTCGAGGATCCCGAACAGCCCCGCCACCACGAGCGTCGGCGTGGCCAGGGTCAAGAGGGCGGTGGTGGCCAGGATGCCCCAGACGAAGATCGGGACGCGTCCCCAGGTCATACCCGGCGCGCGGTAGTTGATGATGGTGGCGGCCAGGTTGAACCCCGCCAGGATCATGCCGATGCCGATGACGGCGAAGCCGACGAGATAGGCGTCCATCCCCCCGGCCGCCTGCGTCTGCAGCGGGGCGTAGCCGGTCCATCCGGTCGGGAACCCCCCGAAGAACAGGGCACTCAGGATGACGAAGTAGCCCGCCATGAAGATCCAGAACGAGACGGCCTCGACCCGGGGATAGGCCATGCGGCGTGAGCCGATCATCAGCGGGACGAGCCAGTTCCCGAGGGGTCCGACGACGGCCGAAGAGGCCATCATCATCATGATCGTCCCGTGCTCGCCGACGATGGCGATGTAGGTGCCCGGGCCGAACACATGGTTGGTCGGGCTGAGCAGCTCCGTGCGGATGAGCATCGCCAGCAGCCCGCCGGTGAACAGGAACGTCAGGACGCCGACGGCGTACTGCCACCCCACCACCTTGTGGTCGTCGGTCAGGCGGAAGTAGCGGACCCAGCTGGTCTGTGGGGGAGCCGGGGCGAGCTCGTACCCGAGGATCTTCGCCAGGGGGTAGTTCAGCCCGCCGATGCCGGCCACCCAGCCGGTCACGCCGAGGGACAGGCCCAGCACGATGGCGACGTCGTTCTGGCCGGTGTCCTGGACCTGGATGTAGCCGCTGGCGAGCACGTTGCCCAACCAGTGGCCGATGAGATAGCCGATGACACCCCCGGCGATCGCCCACAGGACGTTTGGCTGCAACCACAAGGACCGGCGCCACAGCGGAGGTTGCGACGGCGGAGCACCGACGTCTTCTTCCCCGGGGTACTCGAACTCGCCGACCGACGTGTCGATGGCCATGTCACCCGCCTCCCTTCGGCTGCGGCGCGCCGTACTGCTCAACGTTCGAATAGGGGTCGACGTTGTCGGGGTAGTACGCGCCGTCGGCCCCGTTGGCGTCTGGTGTGTAGGTCAGTGCGTACGGAGGCAGCAACTTGGTGTTGTGGCGCAGCCTCACCTCGGTGAGCCTCGCCCATCCCTCGAACTGCTGCGGGGTCACCACGACGCCCGAGTTGTACATGGCGCCGTGCCAGATGCCGCACAGTTCGGCGCAGCGCACGATGAACGACCCCAGCTGGTGGGTCGTCGTGTAGGCCACGTTGTTGTAGTCGGGGTTGGCGTCGGCCTTCACCTCGAGCTGGTAGGCCCAGAAGCTGTGGATCACGTCGAGCGACGTCACGTTGAACTCGATCGTCGTGTCGTCGGGGATGACGAGCTGGTCGGTCTCGAACCCGCCGAACGTCGGATAGCGGTAGGTGAACTTCCACTGCTGGCCGATGACCTGGATGGGCAGGATCGTCTTCGACGTCGGTGTCCAGATTGGGCTCGAACCCTGGCCGCCGCCGGCACCGCCCGGCTGCACGAGCTCGTAGGTGCCGAAGCCGAACAGGAAGAGCACGATGACCGACGTGCTCAGGATCCAACCCATTTGGAGACCGAAGTGTCCGCTCGCCGCGGGGCCGCCCACCGGTTCGGGACCCCCGCGCGACGCCCGCCACATCACGATGGCGTACACGATGTAGATCCACACGGCCAACATGATCGGCAGCGCCATGATGAAGAGAACGTTGAAGTCGAACTGTGCGCCTTCGGCGGTGTCGGTCATGGTGCCCGGCGGAATGTGCGGTCCCGCCAAGAAGTAGAACAGCGGGTCCAGGATCGCCGACAGCACCACCCAAATGGCGATCAGACGCCACCAGTGGTGGGTCTCGTCGGTGGTGGGGGTTGTCGAGTTGGAACCGGCGGAGGTCTCGCCGGTCCCGGCCGCTCGAGGGTCGCTCACGCCACCACCTTCATGAAGCCACCCATGTAGCCGAGGGTCGACATGGGCCCACCGTTGCCGTAGAGGAACCCGAGCCCGCACGGGACGAAACACTGCCAGCGGTAATTTCCGGGGCTCGGGCTGGTGAAGGAGAACCTGACCACCTTGTGCGGGGAGCTGAACGTACAGGGCGCGGCGCCGCAGAGGTTGGCGTTGCCGTTGTTGCCGTACAGCGGGATGTTGATGCCGATCGAGGGCATGGAGAAGGTGTGCGCAACTCCGTTCCCGGCGTTGGAGTTGATGACCCGGAACGGCTTGCCGTTGAGCGTGGCCACGTTGCCGTACGTGCCCGTGACCTGGCCGAGTTGCTGGTTGCGCAGCGGACTGCCCGAGTCGTAATTGTCGATCGTCACGTTGATGCGCATGTGCTGGGGCACCTGGAAGAGCGTCGTGTGGACCCACTGCCCGTCGGGAGCCTGGACGAGGTAGGACACCCACGTCGGATGGCTGCCCGACCCGAAGGTCCCGACCGTCTGCAGGGTGACGTTCACCTGACCCGAACTGTCGGCCGAGAAGTCGACGGTGGGCGGTGTGCCCAGCAGATTGACGATGAGCACCACGGCGGCGACCGCCGCGAAGGCGAAGAGGATGACGGTCACGGTCACCTTCCATGCCAGGCTCATACGCCCCTCCGGATCTGCTGACTCCCCCCCCGAGGCCCCATCCGACAGTTTCCTCAACGGACGTTAGGGTCCGATGCCTTCGTCGTCAACCATTTCGCAAAGCACGCCTGAAATGGACGAAAAAACCTGGCCCGGCGCCCGGGTGGACCCGTTCACGGGGCGGATGGCGTCCGTCAGCCCCGAGGGGCCCGCTCGGCCGCCGGGGCGCGGAACGACTCGATGGGAGGACCCGGGTCTCGGTGGAACAGTCGGTCCACTCCCAGCGAGAAGCCGCCCTCGCTGTCGATGGCCCGCCGGATGGTCACCGCCAGTGCCGGCACGGCCCAGAAGTCGCCGCAGATCCACAAGATGGCCGCCCCGATCTGCTGGTCGGCATAGGGCGAAAGAGTGACGCCGGGCAGGTGGGCGTACACGGGGTACCAGCTCGTGGCGCTGAACAACGACAGCGACATGGCCAAGACGAACATGACGACGTTGGTCGAGATGATCGCCCCGACCTGCCAGAGCGGGGATGCCCTCAGGTGGAACGGGTGCGACGGGATGATCTGGAGCCAGAACAGGATCCCGGTCACGAAGAAGCTGGCGTGCATCAGTCCCACGTGGATCAGCTGGTTCTCTTGCGCGGCGTCGAAGAGGGCCGGGACGTGCCAGAGCACCATCACGGCGTTGAACGACACGAGCGCCGTCCACGGGTTTACGACGAACCGGCCCACGGCACGCAGGGTGGGCGAGATCGGTCCGAGGAGGACGGCACGCAGGAGCCACCGCCGGAAGCGCAGGGGGAGGCCGTGGAGCAGGGGCAGCCATGGAGCCCCGGCGACGATGAGGATCGGTGCAAAGAACGCGATGAGGATGTGCTCGACCATGTGCACGAAGAAGTAGTCGTCGGCCCAATAGTCGATGGGCGACATCACGGCCACCAGGAGCACCCCGAGGCCGGCGTAGAAGAACAGTGAGTTCAGACGACGTCGGCGGCTCCGTTCGGGCACCGAGCGCCGACGCAGGCTGGCCAGGCCAATCTCGTGGATCAGCACGATCACCGCCACGCCGATCGCGAATGGGTCAAAGCTCCAGTTGTCCACCAGGTAGCTCATTGAGCCCGTCCGTCTGTTCCAGGTATGCGCGCCACGGTAGCGCGGGTTCCTCTCCCGACGAGCCGTGGGCGAGGGCGATCTGGCTCGACGGAACCCGAACCCACTTCGTGCCCGTCGGGGTCAGCGGTCGTGGGCCACCTGTGGTCCGCCGATCCGCTGTTCAATCAACGCGTCCAGACTGAACCGACCGGACCCGAAGACGGCAACGACGAGGGCGAGGACGGCCAGTGCCATGTTGAGCTGGTAGCCGGGAGGTGGTGCGGCGGAGTTGATCCCGGTTGCCCAGGTGACGGTGATCATGGCCATGACCTGGTCTCCGAAGAGTGCGACGCCAGCAAGGCGGGAGCAAAGACCGAGGGCGAGGGCGACACCGCTCCCGAACTCGATGATGCCCCCCAAGACCGCGAAGAAACCACCAGGATGCAGGTGGGCAACGTTTGACATGTAGAGAGCGGTGCGGTGAAGTCCCGGGCCGTTGAACGCTCCGAATAGCTTGCCGGCGCCGTAGTAGATGAAGATCCAGGCGAGCGCGATACGCACGGCGAGGAGTGCACAGCTGGCCGGGAACTCCGCCGACCGGGTGGAAACGACGAGCGCGAGGATCGACCGGGGGGTCCGCACTGGTGACCGGACGGAGGTCGTGACCATCAGGGCACCACGCAGCGTTCACGAACGGAGAGATCCTCGGTCGAAGGGGACAACGTCGCGAGAGGGTCTCGTAACGGGCGAAACGGCGCCGCAAGCTGTACGGCGTAGACCGCGAGATGGCGCGAGCGCGGTGTCGCTTGTTCGACGAGCAGGGGCCGACCGGGCAGACCCGTATCCGCCCTCACGGTGTCGGCCGTGGGAAACACGGCGGTGTGGAAAAGCTGGTCCCAGATCGTCAGCGCGAAACCGAGATTGACGTCTTGGCGGCCATCGAGTCTGTGGTGGATCCGGTGGAAGTTCGGACTGACCAAGATCCGCCCGGCCGGTCCGAATCCAAGCCGGGTGTTGGAGTGGGCAAAGGCCACAATGCCGCCGTAGACCGCCAGGATGGTGATCGAGAGCCCACCGTTGGCGAGGAGCACGAGACCAGGAAGCAGGGCCAAGAGATAAGAAACGTGGATCAGGGGATGGGTGCGAAAGACCGTGAGCACGTTCATGTCCTCTTGGGAATGGTGAAGCTCGTGGAAGCGCCAGAGCGCTCGGACCCGGTGATTGGCCAGGTGCACAGCCCAGTTGCATCCGTCCATCGCCACGATGATGAGGGCAACCGCGATCCAGCGAGGCACCGTTTCCATGTGCGGCAGGACGATCCACGGAAGGATCCGGCGAACGACCTCGGCGAACGAGAGCGTCAGTGACGTCACCAGCGGGAGCACCAGTGTCGCGTGGACCACCGTGACCAGCAGGTCATGGCGGTAGCCGCGAGCGAAGAATGGTCGTTGTTGGGCCGGCCATATCCGTTCGACGACGAGAATGAGTCCGATGAACGTGAGGGCGACGGGGCCGACGACAGCGAGACGAAGGCTCGTCAAGGACCCGCCGAACGTTGCGCCACCCCAGCCGCTCGACAGGCCGATCCCCACGAGCACCGCCGCCAGGGCGGGAACTGAGAAGGCGGGGAGGTACACCCTCGACGACATCGCGAACGCGCCATTGGGGAGTCAGTCGACGAGGTCGTCGTATCGATCGCGGAGCAACCGACCGCGGGGGTGGAACCAGAACGGTTGTCATGACCGCGGTCCGGTGTCGAACCTCGGCATTAGAACGAGACTCCCCCAGATCCTGCGCTTGAGGTTGGGGTCCCACCGGAGCTCGAGCTCGAATGGGACGGCTTCACCGTCACGACGACCGTCCACTTCCCCCATTTGTCGGTGATGTTCCCGTTCACCTGACCCGGTGCGCTGTCGGCGACGAACCAATAAAGGCGCTTTCCGCCGTACGTCACCTGGCGGGAGCCTCCACTCACCTTCACCGAGCCGAGGCTGGCCGCGTTCACACCGGGTCCGGCGGTTGCCTTCTTCGCCCCCTTGGGCAACAAGAGCTCGGGCCAGACCTTCAAGCACCGGGCGGTGCAGGCGACCTTGCTCGCCTTGAGGGTGTAGACGGTCTTCCCGCTCACGAGGATCGTCCCGTACGTGGAGTTCTGAGTCGTCGAAACGACGGTGCTCGTCGCAGCCCCTGCTCCCTCGATGGCGACGGAGGCAAAGATGCCTCCAGCGGCCAAAGCCGCGCTCACCAGGCGCACCAGGGGGACCCTGCCAGACGTTTCTGGCGTCTTGCTCGTCCGCTTCATCAGGTTCATTTGCTCATCTCCTGCCTTCGTCGTGCGCCATGGGATGAGGCCGGCCGGTTCGTCACCGCCACCTCCCCAGAGTAACGCCAGGTCTGGCGGCGGGTCCGCAACCTGGGCCTCTTTTCCCGATGCTGGCAGACACTACGGCTCAGGCCGCGGAATGGATTGTCGCGGAGTAATCCCTTCGACCGCTTCTGACGTAGATCCGCGGACCTTTGAGACATGACGGGAGCGGAATATGCAAAGTGGCCGGATTCCAAGTCACCGCGGTGCCCGGCGGTTGGCGGCTGTCGTTCTGACCGTTGGTGGACTCTTGTCGTTGCCGATCGTCATCGACGGTGCCGGCGCCACTTCGACGCACAACGGGAAACACCTTGTTGTCTCCACCGCTCAGAACGCCACGTACGGGACGATCCTCGTGAGCGGGAAGACCGTCTACACCCTCAAGGCGAGCAAGGTCGCCTGCACCGCCCGGTGCTTGAAGGTCTGGCCCGAGCTCTTGTTGCCCAAGGGGGCGAAGAAGGCGACCGCCGGACCCGGCGTGAACGCGGCCAGCCTCGGCTCGGTGAGGCGTCGGGGCCATGCCCTCCAGGTGACCTATTCGGGCAAGCCCCTCTACTGGTTCGTCGCTGACAGCGCACCGGGTCAGGTAAACGGGAACATCGCCGACAAATGGGGGAAGTGGTCGGTCGTTGTGCTCGCGAAGCCCGCCGGAGCCACACCCCCGACACCGGCAACCGTTCCCCAGAACACCACGACGTCCCCTCCAACCCATTCGAATACTGGGGGGAGTCCGAACGGGAGCACGTCGTCGGGCCCGAACACGCCCGCGCTGCCGGCGCCAACCACGCCACCGCAGTCACCGCCGACGACACCACCGACGACACCAGCGACGACGCCCCCGACGACCCCACCGACCACACCGCCGACGACGCCACCAACAACCGCGCCGAACGGCGGAGGCGTCAGTTTCTGACGGTCGCACTCGGGGCGGACGCCAGCCCGGACCCCGGGGGCGGATTCAGGTGATCGTCACACAACGTCAAGGAAACTCTGAGGAAGTTCTTAGGTGGCGAGAGCACAATTGCGCCATGGAGCAGTTGGTCTTGGAGTCGTGCCACAGCACCTGGGTGTTCGACGTCGAACGAAGGCGTTTTTGTCGGATCCTCAAAGGGATTGAAATGGAGGAGCATCCGGTCGCGACGCAGTGGCGCGCCTACTACGGGCTGGAGTTCAAAGAGGACTCAGAAGTCTTCACCGTGCTGCTCAATCAAGCGGGGACCCGGCTCATTCAATCATGGCTCCACACTCACGATTGCCTCCAATGTGGGGGTCAGTCGACCGGGGAGATCTCCCTCGAAGAGGTCAACGCCGTTCTTTGGCGATAACGGAGCCGACTCCGAGCGAGTCAGAACCGGCACCCTCGGCGTGCGGCACGATTGCCTCGGGACTGGGAGGGTCGAGGGTCTGTTGTGGGAACGTTGAGGTACTTCGGCCCCAACGGCTCTATGGGTGATCGGTCGGGGGCGCGAGAGAATCGCCGTGGGGGTGGGGCCGACCGATTTCGGGAGATCTGTGGTGGGAGATTTCGGCTCTGCTCCGACCATCGATCACCATGGATACAGAGCGAACCCCAACAGGAGAACAGTGGCGTCGCGAGGCCAGGGTCGGAGTGCGTCGCGTGACGAGCGCCGATCGCCGGCTCTCTGCCCGGTGCGCTGCCGGCTTGGAGTCCCACTCGCCCCTGCTGAACTCCTGGTAATGGTCCCGCTGGACTCTGGACGACGACCCATGGCTCTCATAAAGAGGAGAACCCACAGACCAAGTGCGCCGGCGCAAGGTCTGGACCCGGCACCCGTCTACTCTGCGGAAATTGACCATGAGTTCCTCAGCCTCGTGGAGATCAGCGCGCAGCTCATGGACAAGCTCGCCGATGCAGGCTCGCTGGACGATGACGAAGAAATGCAGCTGATGACCGACTGCTTCCAAGCCGGGGTCCGGTGGACCCGCCTCGACGAAGGTGGCTACTTCGAATCCATGGCGAAGCCTTTCTCCGAGGCATTGGCCTTGATCGTCCTCGGGCAGAACCGAAACGAGCCCGATCAGATCGCTGCCGGCTTGGAGCGCATGAAGGAAGCAGCCCCGTTCCTCAAGTAAGCCTGCAGAACAAGCTCGGCGACCGCAGATATGTCGACCGGTACATCCGTACGCACTTCAAGGACAGGCCATCCTCCGCCAACCGGTTGGGTCACTTGGTCGTTCCAAAGTTCGTCATCCGAGCGCTCCGCGTCAAAGTGACCGGCAGGCCGGAACAAGCTGCGTCGCCGATAACGCTCCAGACCGATGGTTCGGTCACATCGACAAAAGATCTCGATCACCTTTCCGGGCAGGTCACCGAGTTCGCTTGTCGCCAGGGATCGGCTGAAGTTTCCTTCGAGGACCGCGCCGGCCAGTGACTCAGAGGCCACCGCAAAGAGAACGGCAAGCGCCGCCCGGCCCAGGTGACGCGACCCCTCGACATTCTCCGGCGGCATCAGCGACATCAGGGATTCCTTGATCGTGTCCTTCGAGAGGAGTGTGAGCTCCATCTCTGCGGCGAGGTTGACGGCAAGCGTCGTCTTGCCGCTTCCCGGAGGCCCGGAAACGACGAGAAAGAGTGGGGTGCTCATCGTTGCGCAACGATCAACTCGACGTCATGGCTCTCCACCCACTCGCCGGAGGGTTCAATTTCTCTGATGGCGTGACCCAGTTCTTCGACGAACTTGGGGAATCTGTCCCCGAGGACTTGATCGGGCCGCCACGACGTTGATCGCAACAGGCCGATCAGGCGGTCGATGCTCCACCGTTGCCGCGACGGGAAATAGTGGGTTGCTGCGTGCCCAAACGAGCTCGTGGAGAGCACCTCTTCGTGTCTGGGCGCGTCTGGCGGGATCGAGGGACGATCTTCGGGTTCTAGCCACCTTGCTTGGACACGGTTGATCGCATCTCCCACTCCCTTCCCGTCGCGTAGGTCCATGAGCGGCGTGGGGTTCCCCAGCAGCGCAAGGACGCCACCGGGCTTCAAGAGACGATGAACTCGCTCAGCCACCACCTCACGGTCCATCCAATGGAAGGCCGAACCGATCGTGATGAGGTCGTAACTTCGTGCTTCATCGTCGAACCTCTCGGCGGTGCGGCACATCCAACGCACGTTGTGGGCGCCACGCTTGCGGGCCGACAGTTCGGCCTGCTGGAGCATGCCCGGGTCGGGATCGACTCCGACGACGGTGTGCACCCGGTCGATCAGAGCGAGAGCGACGATCCCGGGCCCGCAGCCAAGATCGAGCAGGCGCGACGTGCCGCCGTCCAAGCCTGCCGTCTCGGAGATGAAGTCGTACACCGGTACCGGATAGCCCGGACGGTATTCGGCATAGAACGACGCCGTCCCGGCAAAACGATTGACGAACTCCGCCACGCGTCGATCGTAACCAGGCAGACGCGGTCACTCACCGTCCCAATGTCCCCGGACGGCGGTTGCCCACCCGTGAGTCGAACGTGTGGACAACCGCCTCAGGTCAAGAGCTGGTTCAGGTGGCCGGTGAGAACGACGCGGAGAAGACGTTCCCGGGCCCCGGGATCACCAGGTTGAGGGCTGGAGTCGTCAGGCCGCAGTTCTGAAGCGGTGGGATCGTGTAGGTGCCGGAGAAGGCCGAGCTCCCCTTGAGCTTGATCGTACCGCTGAACGTCACCGAAACCGGCTTCGAGGTGCCGCAGCTGTTCCCCACGAGATTGATGGGCAACCCGAGCGGCTTCACCGAGGTCACCAGGACGTTGAACGATGCGGTGGCAGTGACAGCGAACGTCTTGAGGTCCACGGTCCCGGTCACCGGCTTCGTCGCCGAGAGCTCGAAGGTGGCGGTGGCGAGCCCGATGCCGGCCAGGCTCACCGTGGTCGAAGCGGGCGGGAGACTCAAATTCCCGGTGAGCGCAAAGGTCTTGAGGTTGATCGAACCGATAAAGGTGCCGGGAGGCACCGTCACCGTTTGGTGGAGCTTCGCCAGCGTGGTTGTTGCGTTCACCGTGTAGTCGATGTGATACGTCGGGGTGCCCGCCGCCGAGGCGACGGTCGCCGACCCCAGTGTCGGCCCCATGAGCATCACTCCCAGGACCGCGCCGCCCACGATCGTTCGCCTGACCATTCTCATTTGATCCTCCTCCGTTGCCCGTCGTCTTTTCTGTTCCCCCGGCGGCGGAGCTGAAACGGCGGTACCGCAGTGTCCATTGCAGGAAGACCGGGTCGTGGCGTCAGCGGGTCAGGAGCATGCACCCGGCGATGGGCCCGCCCCCGGCGGACACCACCGCGACCTCGGGACCGCCGGCCACCTGCCGGGCGCCGGCCTCACCGCGCAATTGGAGGCAGGCCTCGTGCAGGACCCAGTAGCCGTGCATTCGACCAGCCGAGAGTTGTCCGCCGTACGTGTTCAACGGCAATTCTCCGTCGAGGGCGATACGGACGGCACCGTCGACGTAGAAGCCTGACTCGCCTTCGGCGCAGAAGCCGAGTGCTTCCAGCCAGGCCATGGTCAAGAAGGTGAAGCCGTCGTAGAGCTCGGCCACGTCGACATCGCCGGGCCGCAGATCCGTGGCCTTCCACAATTCCGCCGCGGCGTCCACCGATGCCATCTTGGGGTAGTCAGGCCGCTGGTCCCACCCGCCAAGACCGTCCGAACCGCCGACTGCCTCAACGCGGACCGCCTGCTGGCAATCCGACGCATGCTCCGACCTCGAGATGACGACGGCGATGGAACCGTCGATCGGCACATCGCAGTCATAGAGTCCGAACGGCTCCGAGATCATGCGGGCCGAGAGGTAGTCGTCGAGCCTCAGCGGTTCGCGGTACGCCGCGCTGGGGTTGAGGGCGGCGTTCCGGCGGCTGTTCACTGCGATCCACCCCACCTGGTCCCGGGTGGTGCCGTAGAGATACATGTGGCGCCGCAGGTGCATGGCGAGCCAATTGGCGGCCGAATAGGCGTGCATCGTCAAGATGCGCCCGATGTCGCGCATGGCCGACGACGCCTCCATCCTCGGGTCTCCGCTCCCGCTGCGGGCCTCACCCCCCATCATGTTCACCGTGCGGTAGACGAGGACGTGACGAGCCACCCCGGTACCCACCGCCTCGACGGCCTCGACCACGGGGTGGAGCAGGCCGTAGCGCCCCATCCCTCCGCTCGTCCACGTGGGAGTGATGCCGAGCCTGGAGGCGGCGTCGAAGATGGGGGTGTCGCCCATGGTCGAGACCCCGTCGATGTCCGCCGGCCGCAGGCCGGCATCGGCAATCGCCCTCTGGGCCGCCTCGACGGTCAGTTCGCCGTGCGGGACACCGAGCCGTCGCCCTATCCGGGACGCTCCGATCCCCGAGACGATCGCGGCGCCGGCCACGGACATGTCGGGCATCACCGCGCATCCTACTGTTGGGCGATGTCCTCACCGCCGTCCCGGCTCGTTCCCTCGCTCGACGACGACACCCGCGAGTTCTGGACCTGCGGTGAGTCCGGTTCGCTGCGCCTGCCGTTCTGTGCGTCGTGCGATCGCTGGATATTTCCGCCGGTCCGCCGTTGCCCCACCTGCAGCGGCGAGGCGAAGTACCGCCCGCTCAGCGGGAGGGGGCGAGTGTTCACCTACACGGTGAATCATCACCCCTTTAACTCCGAAGTCGCGGTCCCGTATGTCATCGCCATCGTCGAACTGGTCGAGCAGGAGGGTTTGCGCTTCACCACGAACGTCGTCCATTGCGCGCCGGAAGCGGTGACCATCGGCTTGCCGGTGCGCGTGCTCTTCGAGCACCAGGGCGAGGTCTTCGTGCCGGTCTTCGAGCCTGATCCCACGGCCTGACCCGCGACGTCATCTCACGGTGGACCGGGCGCTGGTTCCTGGTCGGGGTGTTTGCCGAACTTCGTCATGTTGATCCCGAGGATCCAGACGCCGTCGCTCATCGTTCCGTTGCTGCTGCTGGCTACTGCATGGACTCGGGGATGAGCCCCGATATGTCGATGCTGCCGGTCATGACCGCACCCATGGTCCCTCCGTCGGTGACGAAGTTCTCCCCGGTGACATAACTGGCCAATGGGGAGTTCAGGAAGATCAGCGGCCAGGCCTGTTCGTCGGGCGTCGAGCGCCTGCCGAGGGGGACAGGAAAGTTCTCCATGAACTCCTTCCCCACATACTTCTCGAAGTCAGGCATCATGGGGGTGTCGGTCGGGCCGGGACTGATGCAGTTGACACGGATCCCCCGCTCCGCCAGGGCGTAGGACGCCCAGAACGTCCAAATGATGATCGCCTCTTTGGACGGGGCGTAGCCGCCGGCGATCTCGTCGGGGTGGGTCTCGCACCACTCCTTGGCTGCCTCGAACCCCGGTAACGTGACGAGCGGCATCCATTTTCCGATGTTCGCCAGGTAACCGGAACCGGCGGTGGACGAGATACTCGCAATGGCGGAGCCCGGATCCATGCGGGCGGACACGAGCTCGGCCAGATGCCGCATGCCGACGAGGTTGACCAGCATCACGTCGAGGTCCGGGAACTTTGATCCGGCTAACCCCGCACAGTTGAACAGCGCGTGAATGGTCCCCCCGATGTTCTCGACGGCGTTTGCGGTGGCATCGGGATCGCGCAGGTCGGTGGCTTGATAGCTCGACACGTCTACGGGGGGTTCCCTGAGGTCGAGTACGTGCACCTCCGCGCCCAGATCGCACAGGTGGCGCACCGTCGCCGCGCCCATCCCCGCTCCGCCGCCGCCACTCACGACCACGCGACGGCCTTCGTACCCCCAGGTTGCTGTCATCGGAGAACCTCCTCAGTGTCCCGGTGCTCGTTTCTGCTGTTGTTCCATGATGACGGTCGTCGGGGCGTCGCCGCACCGAGTGCCGGGCCGCAGCCCGCACGTCTCACCGGGGCAAACCGAGACCGTGCTCGGCGACGATGTTCCGGTTGATGTCTCCGGTCCCTCCGGCGATCGAATAGGAGGGTGACATGAGCAGCGCCTTGGTCCAGGGTCCGTCGACCAGGGCGACCGGACCGAGGAGGGTCACCGCCAGGTCGGCGAGCTGCTGGCCGGCCCGGGCCCAGGCCAGCTTGGCCAGCCCTCCCATGGCGGCCGAGGGCGGCGCGCCCTGGCCGACCTTCGCCAGCTCCCGAGACGTTGCGTAACGAAGGCAGGCGATGTCGGTGTAGACGCGGGCAAGGCCGTCCCGATGCACCGCGTCGACGATCGGACCCCGCTGGCGCGCCGCCTCGATCAGCCCTTCGAAGCGCACGGCGAGGTCGAGGTGGAGTCGGGCCACGCCGGCGCGCTCGTGACTGAGTGTCGTCATCGCCACCCGCCACCCTTCGTTCAGAGGCCCGAGCAGGCCCGATCGAGGAACGACCACGTCGTCGAAGAAAAGCTCGGAGAAGGTGAAGTCGCCCGACATGGTGCGCAACGGGCGGACAGTGATGCCGGGTGACCGCATCTCGACGAGGAGGCAGCTGATGCCCTTGTGCTTCGGAGCATCGGGGTCGGTACGCACGTAGAGCTGGCACCAATCCGCATGCGCACCAAGGCTGTTCCACGTCTTCTGCCCGCGCACGACGAAGACGTCGCCCTCGGCGCGGGCCGTCGTCCGTAGCGAGGCCAGATCCGATCCGGCGTCGGGCTCGGACATGCCCTGGCACCAGATCTCGTCGCCTCGCAGCATGGGGCGGAGAAAGCGCTCCTTTTGCTCGTCCGTGCCGAGCGACATGATGGCGGGAGCGATGTTGGCGACGCCGATCGTGTTCACCGGCCCGGGGGCTCCGGCTCGAGTCATCTCCTCGTGGTAGGCGAGCTGCTGCTCAACCGTGGCGTCGCGACCGCCGAAGCGAGTAGGCCATGAGACGGCCGCCCATCCGGCGTCGGCCAACCCGGCGTTCCAGGTCTGCAGCACGCCGAGGTCGCCCCCTCCCTCCGAGCTGGCCCGTTGCGCCTCGACCACCTCGGAGGTGAGGTTGGCCGTCAGCCAGTCCATCAGACTCTCTCGGAATTCGGCCAGCGCCGGGTCTTCGTTCACGTGCTCTGGGCCACCTCGCCGAGATACTGGTCGATAACCTCCTGGCGCGCCTCCGCCGCCGGGCCGGACCAGCCAACGCGGCCACGGGTGAGAATCACGCAGCGGTCGGCCAGGGCCAGTGCCCGATGAACGAACTGTTCGATGAGCACGACGGTGACCCCCGACTTCTGGGCCTCCCCAATGCCCTCGAACACGGTTTCTGTCACCAGCGGGGCCAGGCCCAATGACATCTCGTCGGCGATGATGAGCTTGGGCGTGACCGCCAGGGCGCGCGCCAACGCCAGCATTTGCTGTTCGCCACCGGACAGGGTCCCGGCCGCCTGCCGGTGACGTTGGCCGAGAACCGGGAAGCGCTCGATCGACCGGTCGATGGCGAGAGCGCGCTCACCGCGTTTGAGCTGCTTGACGGCCATCCGGAGGTTCTCGAGCACGGTCAGGCCGGGAAATATTCCTCGACCCTCGGGTATGTGCGTCAGACCTTCGGCACTCAGTTTGTGGGCCGCGCGTTTCGTCACGTCGAACCCGTTGAACCACACGCGACCAGCGGAGGGAGGCACCAACCCCGAGACGGCGCGGGCCAACGTGCTCTTGCCGGCGCCGTTGGCTCCCAGCACGGCGACCAGCGAGCCCGCTTCCACTTCCAAGGACACGCCGAAGAGCGCCTGCGAAGACCCGTAACTCACGTCGAGATCCTTGACCGCCAGCATGGGGGCACTCATGCCGTTGCTCTCGGTGGGCTGCTTCCTCCTGCGGTGGCGTCCTCGTCGCCCAGATAGGCGTCCCGGACGACCGGATCGGCCCGGACCTCATCGGGGGTCCCCTGCGCGATGAGCTCTCCGAAGTTGAGTACGAAGATCTTGCTGGACAGCGCCAGGACCGAGGCCACGTCATGTTCGACCATGAGCAGAGACAAGCCTTCACTGCTGTTCGCGACGCAGCGTTCGAACGCGGCGGTCAGGTTCTCGGTGGCCCGGACATCGAGTCCCGACAGGGGCTCGTCAAGGAGCACGACGCGGGGATCTGTCGCCAGAGCCCGGCCCACCTCTACCAGCCGAGCCAGGCCGAGTGGGAGGACCGACGCTTGCGTGGTGCCGAGGCTGGTGAGACCCAGCAGCTCCAGGAGGGAGTCCACTCGTTCGCTCTCGAGCTTCCCTGGCGGGAACAAGACGCGCGGGTTCAGCAGATCGCTCCAGCACCGGCGACGTTCGTAGTGGGCCCGGTGCGCGAGGACGAGGTGATCGCGCACCGTCATGCCCATGAACAGCTCGGGATGTTGGAAGGTGCGCGCCAGTCCGAGGCGCGCCCTGGCCGGGGTGTTCAGGCCGGTGACATCCCGGCCACCGATGAAGACGCGGCCCGTGGTGGGGCGAACGAGGCCGGAAACCACGGCGAAGAGGGTGGATTTGCCGGCCCCGTTTGGCCCCACGAGCCCAACGATGCTGCCGGCTGGCACGTCGATGGACACGCGCGACAACGCGGTGAGTCCACCGAAACGTACGGTGACGTCGGTGGCCGCCAACACCGACCCCGAGGGGAGGGTGGACGACGTGCCGGGGCTGCGCTGCTCAGACAAGGTCACCCCTGACGACGACCGTCTCCTGCGCCACGAGGATCGGGTCGGGTTTGGAAACGCCACGTACCTTGTCCCAGAACCAGAGGACCTGGCGGGCGTTCTCGGTCATGGCACCGTTGGGGAACTTGGCGACCTGCACGGCACCGAGTCCGAAGAGGATGGGCGTGACCTGTGCATAGGCGGGCGGCAGGTAGGCGACGGCCACTCCGGCGAGGACGGTATAGGACACACCGGCCAGGAGGGCGGCCGTGTTGGAACGGATACCGAGCGTCACCAGAATGGCCAGCCAAATGAGACCGAGCAGCGACGAATAGTTCGTGGGGAGTGCGGATCCCAGGGAGAGGGCGTACATAGCGCCACCGATGCCGGCGACGCATGCCGCGATGCCCGAAACGAGGACCTTCATCTGCAGGACGCTGATCCCGATGGTTCGGGCACCGACCGGGCTCCAGCGGACGGCATTCAACGCCAGGCCAGGCGTCGACTTCTGCAGGTTCAAGATGACCAACGATGCGAGCGCGAAGACCCCCAGCGCGAGGTAGGTGAAGGCGCGAGGGCTCGACGCGAAGGACGGCAGGTCGACGTTCACACCGATGGAGTTGTTGGAGAAGATCTGCTGGGTGAACACCAGATCGTCAAACAGCAGGCCGATGGTCAGCGTGACCAGAGCCACGTAAAGATTTCCCAGGCGGATGGTCACGAGGCCGATGATCACTCCGAACGGCGCCGCCACGATCCCCCCCGCCACCACCGACGCCATGACCGGCCATCCGTGGTGGACCGCGAGCTGCGCCGCCGCGACGGCACCGATCCCGGCGAACGTGGCCTGGCACAGCCAGATCATTCCGCCCTCGCCGGTGACCAAGGTGATGGAGAGCAAGATGATGGCGAAGCACACCCCTTGTCCGATGAGGCCGACCCAGAACCCGCTGAGGACCAGGGGAAGGATGCACAGGATCACAAAGGCCAGCAGTGGAAGTTGCCAGCCGAAGGTGGAGGCATAGCGCTCGCGGTTGGAACCGGTCGGTGCGTCGCCCTGGGGCATGATGGCCCGATCGAGTGGTCCACCGACCCCCTCCGATTCTTCGGAGCTCGTTCCCCGGAACATGAAGTAGACGAGTACGACGGCGGTCACGATGAACGGGATGGCCGGTATCACGTCGGCACTCAACGAGGAAGAATTGGAGAAGAAGTACTGCACCAACGTCCCCAGGATCCCCATTAGAAGACCCACTGCCACCGCGACCGGCAAGCTGCGCAGGCGGGCCGCGATCACCGCGGCGAAGGCCGCAGCCATCACCAGCGTGAAATCGCCCGGGTCCAGACCGACAACCGGCGCGGCGAGGACCCCGACGAGGCCGGCCAGGGCGACGCTGACGGCCCAGACCCACATGGAGATCCGATCGGGACTGGTCGCCGACAGCGAGGTCATCGCCGGAGAATCGACCATGGCTCGTACCCGGAGACCGATGTCGGTCCAGCGGAGGATGACCACGCCGATCACAACGATGAGCACGGCGCAGATGTAAGTGATGACCTGCTCCATCGTGACCGCGACGCCGAGGAAATCGAACACCCGAACCGGCTCCGGTGCCAGGCCGGGAGCCGAGAGGATCGCCTGGTTCCCGAAGATCAACGTCGCGGCCGGCGGAATGGCCACTGAGACGCCGATGGTGGCGACCACCTTGATCAATGGGCGGGCCAGCCTCAGACGGCGGAAGAGGAAGAAGTACAACCCAATGCCGAGAGCCGGCCCCGCGACGAGGATCGACACCAGGGCAGCCGGCACAATCGCCCAGTGCTCCTGGGTGTTGAGGTAGTAGTAGAAACGCGCAAGCGCATAGGCGATGGCGGCGAACGCGAAGTTCAAGATGCCCGTCGACTGATAGGTCACCACGAGCCCGGACGCGGCAATGGCGTAGATCCCCCCATAGACCAGGCCAGCGATCACATACTGCAGCAACGCATCCCCCGATCCGGGCTCCCCGCGTTCCTCGCCGGCGGCCAGGAGGCGCTTTCCAGCTCAAGATCCAAGTTTGGGCGTCTGCCCAGATAATGGGGCAGATGGTACCGTAGACCAGGGTGTTGTTCCACCAACCCACCTGCGCCGACGGCGACCTCATCGTTCGGGAACCAAACCGTGTGGGACGGGCAGGCAGGGCGCAGACTCAACCGGAAGAGAACACGATGGAGCTTGACCTCAGCAACGATCAGGAGCTCCTCCGGGAGACGGCGGCGCGCTTCATCGACGCGACGTGCCCGCTCTCGATGGTGCGCCAGCTGATCGGGAGCGATGAGGGCGTCCCGGCCGACTACCTCCGCGACGCCGGTCAGCTTGGCTGGTTCGCCATGCTCGTGCCCGAGCAGTACGGCGGCGGCAGCGTCTCGGGTGAGGGCGTGCATGACCTCGCGATCATCGCCGAGGAACGGGGCCGGGCGCTGCAGCCCGGTCCGTTCGTCCCCATGAACGTGGTGGCGGCCGCTTTGGCCGTCGCGGGATCTCCGGAGCAGCGGGCCTGTGTCCTTCCAGACCTCTGCCGCGGAGCTACGGTTGCGACCTGGGTGTTCGGTGACATCGTCACGAGTTCGTCGCCCGGGAACATCACCGCGGTTCCCCGGGGTGACGGCTTCGCACTCTCGGGGCAAGCGGGCCCGGTCGCCGCCGGTGCCCAGGCGCACTGGTACCTGGTCTCGACCGGCGGCGCGGCGGGACCATCGCAATTCCTGGTCGACCCGGCGACACCGGGTATCACCGTCGCGCCGCTCGAGGGGCTCGACATCACGCAGCGATTCGCCTCGGTGGCCTTCGACAAAGCGATGGTTCCGGCAACGTCTCTCGTTGGCCCTGCGGGGGAGGCCGAGCAAGCCCTCGAAGCCCAATTGCAACTTGCCTGCGTGCTCTGCGTCGCCGAGACCGTCGGAGCCATGGACGCCCTCTTCGATCTGACCCGCCGGTACGCCATCGACCGCACAGCATTCGGCCGGCCCATTGGCTCGTTTCAGGCGGTGAAGCATCAACTGGCCGACATGAGCCTCTCCCTCGAATCCAGCCACGCCGTCGCCACCGCCGCCGTCCGGGCGGTGCAGCAGGACCGCGACGACGCGGGCCAGATCGTCAGCATGGCAATGTCCTGGGTCGCCGACGCCGGGGTCGACATCGTGCAGGGTTGTGCGCAGATCTTCGCCGGTATCGGCTTCACCTGGGAACACGACCTCCATCTTTTCCTGCGGCGCATCACCATGAACGGTCTGCTGTTCGGTCAGTCCGACTGGCACCGCGAGCGCCTCTGCCAGTTGAACGGTCTGTAGGGCGATGACGACGGACGAACGCAACGACCCCAGCTCAGTCGAGGACGAGGTGCTCGGGGACTACCGCCGCGCCGCCCGGGTCTGGCTGGCCGAGAACATGCCGCGGCGACGTGGCCGCCCACCGGACCACGAAGTCGACTATTACACGCCAGAGGTGATGGCAACGAACCGGGCCCTGCAGCGGCGGCTCTTCGAGGGCGGGTATGCGGGCATCACCTGGCCCCGGGAGTATGGCGGCCAGGGCCTGTCGAGCGCCTACGAGTGGGCCTTTCTCGAGGAGGCCGCCGACTTCACCCTCCCTGATTTCGGCGCGCTCACCATTACGACCTTCTATGTCTGCGTCCCGACCATGCTGGCCTACGCCGCGCCGGAGTTTCTCAGCCGGTTCGTGCCCAAGGTCCTGGCGGGGGAGCAGCTCGTCTGCCAGTTCTTCTCCGAACCCTCCTCGGGCTCCGACCTCGCCGGAGCCCGCACTCGAGCCACTCGGGACGGCGAGCGCTGGATCATCAACGGTCAGAAGATCTGGAGCACCTTCGCGCACCTGGCCGATTCGGGCATGTGCTTGGCCCGTACGGACTGGGACGTGCCGAAGCATCAGGGCCTCACGTGGTTTCTGGTTCCCTGCGACGCTCCCGGCGTCACGATCCGGCGCATCAAACAGCTCAACGAGGGGGCGGAGTTCTGCGAGGACTTCTTCGACAACGTGGTCGTCTCCGATGCCGACCGTTTGTGCGCGGTCAACGAGGGCTGGGCGGTCACGCGGACCATGTTCGTGTTCGAGCGCGGCGCCGGACGCCCCGGTGAGGGTGCGGGGTTCGAGGGTCCCGGTGCGATGGCTCCCGACCTGGTGGAGCTGGCCCGGAGGGCGGGTCGTCTCGATGACCCCGCCGTTCGGCAAAAGCTCGCCCGCGCGCACACGTACGATTTCGTGGCGAGTGCGCTCGGCGCCCGCATCGCCGAGATGGGCCGGGTCGGTCGCCTCGACCCCGGCGTGGCCTCCTACGTCAAACTGTTCCGGGGGACCTACGGTCCGCTGCGTGCCCGTCTGGGGGTTGAAATCGGTGGTGCCGGTGCCATGACCTGGGATCCCGCCGCTCCCGACGGGGCCGAGGCGGCGCTCGCGTACCTGCGAGGCCGGGGGGCCGCCATCGCCGGCGGCACCAACGAGACCCAGCGGAACGTGATCGGTGAGCGCACGCTGGGGCTTCCCCGGGAGCCGAGCTTCGACACGCGCAAGCCGTTCAACGAGGTGCTGCGCGACGCCCAGCATTGGACGGGTGAGGTCTGAGGTTCTCGATGTTGCCCCACAGATCCGCGTTGGGAGCCGAGGCAGCAACGAGCTCGGTGACCGCCGGGCCCATGAGCGCGGCGTCCCATCGTCGGTGCGCATCCATCGAAGGGCCGCCGCGCCAACCCTCGAGCACTCTGATCTCACCACCGCGGACGGTGAACACCCGCCCTGTGATGTGCGACGACTCCGGACTGGCGAGCCAAGCTACCAGGGGTGCGATGTTCTCCGGGTCCGAGACCTCGAACGTGCCGGGCTCGATCGGCGCGTGCGAACCCGGTCTGGCCTGTTCGGTCATGCGCGTGTGAGCGCCGGGGTTGATCGCATTGACCGTGATCCCGTAGCGCCCGAGCTCCGCCGCGCCGATGAGGGTGAGCGCTGCGATGCCGGCCTTCGCGGCTCCGTAGTTGGCCTGCCCGGGGTTGCCGAAGAGGCCCGAAGCTGACGTCGTGTTGATGATTCTTGCGTCGTTGGTCTCGCCGGCCTTGGCCCGGCTGCGCCAGTGCTCGACTGATTGCCGCATGACGGCGAACGTGCCCCGAAGATGGACTCTGATGACCGCGTCCCACTCGTCGATCGACATGTTGACGATCATCCGGTCACGCAGGATGCCTGCGTTGTTCACCACGATGTCGAGTGCGCCGAAGGTGTGGATCGCGCTCTGTACGAGTCGTGTGGCGCCGTCCCAGTCGGCTACGTCGTCATGGTTGGCCACCGCCTCACCTCCCGCGGCGTGGATTTCCTCCACGACGGCGTCGGCGGGTGCCGCCGAGCGGCCCTGGCCGTCGACCTCTGCCCCGATATCGTTCACGACGACCTTGGCTCCTTGGCGCGCCAGCTCCAACGCGTGACTGCGGCCGATGCCGCGAGCCGCTCCAGTCACGATCGCGACTCGGCCCTCGTCGATCCCGGCCATCGGTGCCTCCTTCTCTTCAGCTGGTTCGTGCGCGCCAGGTCGGGTCCGACGCCCGCCCCTCGGGCGCCCACACGGCGGTGCTCGCGCGCAGGTCGGCCACGTCCGACTCGTTGCAGCCCAACCACTCCCGGAGCACGTCAACCGTGTGGGCGCCGAGCCTCGGTCCGCCTGGTCTTACGTCGCCGGGTGGGCCGTCGGTGACGCCCGGAGAATCCGGATACTCGACGCTGCCGAGATCGGGATGCCACACGTCGACATATGCCCCGCGGCTGCGGTGTTGCGCGTCGCGCCACAGGTCCTCGCTGTCCTCCACGGGGCCGGCGGCCACGCCGCGCCGTTGCAGCTTGAAGGCCGCCTGGAGCGGAGTGACCGTGCCGGTCCAGGCGGCCAGGGCCTCGCGCAGTGACGCGCGCGCCTCAGGAGTCACACCCGCGGCACCGAGTCGCAAGTCGGGTCGCTCGAGAAACTCGCACATGCGTGCCCAGTCGCCGGTGTCCTCGAGTTCGATCGCCACCCACGCGTCCGCACCACGGCACCGGACGACGTCAGAGAAGAGTGACCCCGGAACCTCGTTGGGCCCCTCGGACCATTCCCTTTCGTTGGCCAGGAAGTCGAGGTACAACATGGGCAAGATGGCGGCACCCGCCTCCGTCTGCGCCATGTCGATGAAGACGCCCGGCGCACCTCGCTCGATCTGGGCCAGTCCGGCGACGACGGCGCAGGCGCCATGAATTCCCGCCACGAAGTCGAAGTGGATGCCGTCGGGGGCCCAAGCGCCGGCGTGGCCGATGAAGCCGTTGATGTTTGACGCGTACGCCCGGTAGGCCGCCAGGGGTCCCGACCGACCGTAACCCGATATCGACAGCATCACCAGGTTGATGTTGCGCGCGTGCAGGTCGGAGTACGAGCAACCCCACGACTCCATGGTGCCGAGGCTCAGGTTCTCGATCAGCACGTGCGCCCGCTCCGCAAGTTCTCGAAACGTGCGTCGGCCGCGCTCGTTCTCCATGTCGATACACGCACTGCGCACGCCGCGGGTCATGCCGGCGAACAGGGCCGTCGTTCTCGTACCCGATGGCTCGAACACCGGCGGCTGCCCCGGTGTGTCGTAAGCTCGGAGGGCCTCCGGGCGCTCACGTGACTCGATCTTCACCACGTCCGCGCCCAGGTCCGCCAGCATGAGGGCGCAGATGTTGCCCGCGACGAACGAGCCGAACGACAGGACGCGGACACCGGCAAGCGGCGCCTTTCGGAGCGTGTCAGACGAGGCCATCGGCCCGCCAATGTTGCAGAACGCGCGGCGAGTACCCCAGCTCGTGTACGAAGACCTCCTCGTTGGCCTCGCCCAACTGGGGGGCCGACCGGCGGTAGGCGATCAGGGGAGGGTCGGAAAGGAACGGGGGGCCGGGGAGGCGCACCGACCCGGTCCCGGCCCGGGTCGACTCAATGAAGAAGTCCCGCGCCGCAGGCTGGAGATCCTGAGTGAACTGGGCTGGCGTCTGCGTCAGCGCGCAGGGCAGGCCGGCCGCCTGACCTGCCTCGACGAACTCCGGCGCGCGCCAGGCCGACAATTGCTCAACGATGATGTCGCTCAACACGTCGAACAGCTGGACCCGCATCACCCGGTCGCGATAGATCGGGTCGGACAACACGTCCGGTCGGCCCAGCAGGTCGACGAAGACGTCCCAGTGGTGGGCCGAATGGGCGCCGATGTCTACCCGGCCGTCGCGGCACTGCCAGATCCCCCCGGGAGGCGGCCCGAAGTTCGTTTCCCGAGTCTTGATCCGCCCGGCCTGACTGTACTGCTCCGTCCCTAACTTGTTGAACAGTCCGACTTCATGGATGGAGACGTCGAGCACCTGCGACCGACGATCCGCTGGACCGCGCAGTGCCGCCTGGACGAGGAAAGCGGCCCAGATCCCGGCCTCGTCGTAGAACTCTTGCCCAGGCATGCAAAGCGGTGGTCCTTCCGGGGCACCGACCGCATGCATGTACCCGCTCATGGCGAACGACGTGAAGGGCGTCGCCCGCCAGTCACGGTACGGACCGGTCAACCCGAACGGCGTGATGAAGCAGGTGAGCACGGGGCCCGTCACCCAGGACAGGGAAGGCGGGTCTTCGATGAAGCCGACCACCCGCTCGGGCTCGCCCTTCGGCGAGGCCAGCACCACGTCCGAACAGGCCGATAGGCTCTCGAGCAGCTCCTGCGCCTCGCCGCGTTCCCAGTCGAGAGTGATGCCGCGCTTGTTGTGGTGGTAATAGGCGAAGAGCAGGCTTGCCTCGGGCCCTGACGCCCCGTCACGGAAGGGTGGCAGGGTCCGCATCCGGTCGCCGGTTGGCAACTCGACCTTGAGGACGTCGGCCCCGAGATCAGCCAGGATCTTGCCGCAGTAGGCTCCGGTCCGCCCGGTCACATCGAGCACCCGCAGCCCGCCCAACGGCTGCGCCATCAGACGTCCACGACCCGTGGCGCGGTGTCCGCCGGAACGAACCGGTAGAGCGCGCATCCCTCGCCCGTGTCGAAGAACACCACCCTCACCCGTTGGCCGATCGAGACCTCGTCGGGTTCGCAGCCCACGATGTTGGTCAGCACACGCGGCCCCTCCGTCAGCTCCACATACGCGACGACGAACGGCGCGGCATCGCGGAACGCGCCCGTTCCGCGATGGACGACGCTATAGCTGTAGACGGTGCCGTTCCCTGACGCCGCGATCCACGAGACGGCGTCCCGGCCACATCCCGGGCAGTGGGTTTTCGGGTACCAGATCACCAGGGCGCACGCATCGCAGCGCGCCAGCAGCAGGAGCCCGCCCGCCGTCCCCTCCCAGAACGGATGAGTCTCGGGCGTGCGTTCGGGGGCCGGCACCGGCAAGGGCGACCCCATCACGCGTCCGGTTGGCCCAGGATCAGCGTGGCGCTCCCCATCCTCGTGGCAATGGAACCCCCTGTCCCATGGGCCAGCGCGACATCGCAATCGGGTACCTGCACGGCCGGATGAGCCTCACCGCGAAGTTGACGGACCGCCTCAATAATCTTTGTCATCCCGCCACGGTTGGAGGGATGGTTGTTGCACAACCCGCCTCCATCGGTGTTGAACGGCAGCCGGCCGTATGGCGCCAGCAGTGCCCCGTCGAGGACGAAGCGCCCCCCCTCGCCCTTTGCGCAAAAACCGAGGTCTTCGAGGGTCTCGACGACGGTGATGGTGAAGGAGTCGTAAATGGAGACGTAGTCGACATCCCGAGGCGTCACACCCGCCTGGGCGAACGCTCGCGGCCCTGTCGTTGCAGCGGCGGTATAGGTCAAGTCCACTCGGCCATTGCCGTTGTGTTTCACCGCCTCCGCGTGGCCCAGTACCCTGACGCTTCGGCGTTGAAGGTCCCGAGCGACGTCGGGGCTCACGACGACGACGGCTCCGCCTCCGTCAGTCACGATGCAACAGTCGAGCCGGTGTAAGGGCGAGCTGATGAGGGGGGAGTCGAGGACCTCGTCCACGGTGACAGGGTTCCGCAGCAGTGCATTGGGGTTGTGCTGCGCGTGGAGGGAGGCCGCCACCTTCACCTCGGCCAGCTGGGCACCGGTCGTGCCGAACTCGAACATGTGACGCTGGGCGGCCAGGGCGTAGGCGGTGACGGCGGACATGCCCCAGGTAGATTCGAAAGCCGCCTCCGGTGAGCCCGTTGCGCGCGCCGTTGGCGCCTCCCCGCGACTCCGTGCCAGCCCGGCCATGGTCACGAGAGCCACCTCGCACCGTCCGGCAGCTATGGCCGCTGCGGCATGGCCGACGTGGACCAGGTACGAGGAGCCCCCCGTCTCCGTCGAGTCGACGACGCGCGGGTGGAGGTCCAGGTACTCGGTCATGGAGACCGGACCGAAGCCAGCCGTCGAGTCGCAGAAGTAGGCGTCGACGTCTGAGAAGTCCAACCCCGCGTCCGCCAGCGCGCCCAGCGCGACCTCGGCATGGATCTGCGGGATACTGCGATCCGGTATCTCCCGGCGCGGATGTTCGTAGGCACCGGCGATCAGCGCGCGCGAGTCGATGGTCACTGCAGCTCCTCACCTGCAAGGTGTCTCACTGTATCGTCAGAATGGTCCGCCGAGCCCAGCGCACCGCGTCGATCGCGATCAGCCTGACCGGACGACTACTCCCGTTTGGTCGCGGACGACCGGCAACACCTCGCTGGCGAACAATCGCAGGCTGCCCTCCGTCTCCTTCACCGACATCCCGGCGATCGAGTGCAGCATGACGATGTGGTCGGTACCGGTGACTTCGGCGTACATTCGGATCTTCTCAATGCATTGCTCCGGGGTCCCGAAAATGCCGCTCCGGAGGTAGTCCTCTCGGGGTGACGCACCGCGAGGGTCGCCCCCACCTCCGGGAGCGTATTGCTGGTAGCCCTTGATGCCGACGAACTGCTGGGGGTTGTCGAAGCCGTAGTGCCGTCGCGACCCCTCGATGTAACCGCCAAAGGCGCGGTCCGCGACTTCCATCGCGGCCGCCAGCGTCGGAGCGCAGTAGCCGGGTGCCGCAATAATGGGACGGGTCGGCCCGAGCCCGACCCTGGCCCGGGCCTGGTTGAAGATCTCGCAGTTCTCGGTCATGGTGGCCACCGACGTACCACCGGTGCACATGAGATCGAGGCCCATTTCGGCCACGGGCTCGAGGCTCGACTTGCTCACCAGAGCGCCATAGATCGTCTCGCCCAGCTTCTCTGAGCTGGGCCGCGGCCGGGTGGTGGCCTCGCTGACCTGGTAGTGAGTTCCTTCGTACGAGAACTTCTCCTGCCGGAGTGCCAGGCGCAGGATGTCTACTCCCTCCTTGAACCGCTCGCTGGCCTCGTTCTGGTCGATGCCCAGGTAGCGGTACTCGCTCGGCGACGATCCCCGGCCGACACCCACGTGGATCCGGCGCCCCCTCAGCATGTTGTCGAGCACGGAGAGCTCCTCGGCGACCCGGAGCGGATTGTTCCAGGGCAACACGATCACGCACGTGCCCATTTCGAGGTGTTCGGTCCGTCCCGCCATGTAGTAGAGGATGGCCAGCGGATTGCTCGTCATGTGGTAAGGCGATCCGTGGTGCTCCACTTGGAACAGGGCGTCAAACCCGAGCGGCTCGAGCAGGTCAGCGACATAGATGTTGTCCTCGTAGACCTGGCCGTCACGAATGATCGAGGGCCCGTCGAGCCCGGGCGAGTCGTTGCGGATCCAGTCGCCACCCTGAAACCCAAGAAACAGGCTGATTCTCATCCGTCCATCCCTTCTCGCATCCGAACAGGTGCGTCGGTCGTGTGAGGGCGGGCTCCGATTGCCTTGCCGGTCGGGTCTCCGGGCTCTCGCGGCCCTCGATCGGGCCGGGGGCCTACCCGGAACGTCACCACGGTGCCGGTGCGGGGGTGAATTGGAACAGGCGTTCGGCGTTCCCCCGCATGATCTTGTGCCGATCGCTGTCGGGCAGGCCTTCGAGCTGCTTCTGGGCATGTTCGAGGCAGTTCGGCCAGGTGGAATCGCTGTGGGGATAGTCGGTCTCGATCATGACGTTGTCGACTCCGATGACGTCGAGATTCCGTATCCCGTGGAGATCGTCGATGAAGCAGCCATAGATGTGCTTGCGAAAGGTGTCGATGACCGAGAAGCCCTCCATTTCGACACCAGCGTCTGTCATGACGTCCACGTGGCCGGTCAGGGAGTCATGCCGCACGTCTCCCTTCTCAATCCAGTAGCGGTGCGTCTCCACGACCTGAGCACATCGGTCGAGGAAGAACGGCATCCACCCGATCCCTCCCTCGGCCAGTGCGACCTTGATGCCTGGAAATCTCCTCAGCACGGGACTGAAGATCCACTCGACCATGGCGCCCGCGATGGCGACGGGAGGACCCCATGACATTGTCACCATCATCGGCGATTCGTCCGACATCGTGTAGCGCACGCTCGAAGATCCGATGTGCATGCAGATCACCATTCCGGTCTCCTCACAGGCCGCCATGAAGGGGTCCCAATGGCCGCCCTTGTCCTGAATCGTCGGGAGACCGAGCATGGCCGGGTTCTCGGAGAAGGCGACGGCCCGGGCACCGCTCGCCGCGGTCCGGCGAACCTCGGCCCCTGCCAGCACCGGGTCCCAGAGGGGGATCAGCGTGAGCGGGATGTAGCGACCCGGCGCTCGACCGCACCACTCGTCGATCATCCAGTCGTTGTAGGCCTGCACGCACAGATGGGCCAGCTCCTTGTCGGCGGCCTCGAGGAACACCTGGCCGCAGAACCGGGGAAAGGATGGGAAACACAGCGAGGCGAGTACCCCGGCGCGGTCCATGTCCTCCAGACGGGCGACCGAGTCGTAGCAGCCCGGCCGCATCTCGTCGTAGGTGATCGGCTCGAAGCTGAACTCCTCCCGACGTTTCCCGGCCACCGCACCCAGTCCAGGGGTGACCATCCGTTTGCCGTCGTAGATCCATGCCTCACCGTCGGCGTCACGCATCAGACGCGGCGCCGCGTCTCGGAGCTTGGCCGGAATGCGGTCCTGCCAGACGTGGCCCGGCTCGAGCACGTGATCGTCGACAGAGATCAACCATTCGGATACGGCCTTGTCCGTCATGTGGTGCCTCGCTTCGCCCATCGGTGCCTGATCACCGCGCCCACCGGATCGCGGTCCCGCTCACGACGACGCGAAGATGTGGTCCTTCTCACATCACCGCCCCCTGCTCCTTCAGGATCGCGATGTCGTCCCAGCTGATCCCCAGCTCCAGCAACACCTCCTCGGTGTGCTGTCCGTGCTCGGGCGCGCCCGAGAGCGGGCCGACCGCGTTGCGGTCGAACCGCACGGGTGATGCGACGCCGCGATAGGTCCGGCCGCTGCCCTTGTCCACCTCGGGCAGATAGCCGTTCGCAATGGCCTGCGGATCGTCAGCGATCTCCCTCGGGCTCAGCACAGGGGCCCACACCCCCTCGAGGGTCGCGAATTCCTCTCGCCATTCGGCCAGTGTCCGAGTCGTGAAAATCTCGTCGAGCACCCGCGTGCACTCCTCGACGTTCTTGTTCCTCGCTTCGGCCACCGCAAAGCGCGGGTCGTCGATGAGATCGGGTCGGCCGAGACGCCGGCACAGATCCGGCCACCATCGGTCCGCCTGGAGGAAGACGAGGCAGACCCAACGTTCGTCACTGGTCGGGAAGTAATTGACCAGCGCGTTGAACGGATTGCGACGGGTGCGGAACTCCCTCGTCACGCCCACGGTGCCTGCCGTGATCGCCTGGGCCATCCACCACATCCCCGTGGCGTACAACGAGACCTCCACGACCGGAGCGTGCCCGTCAAGTTGGCGTTTGAACAGCGCGGCCGCCACTGCCCCGGCCAGGTTCATTCCTCCCGACAGGTCGCCGAAGGAGCCGGGTTGGTTCGGGGGCTCGCCTCCCGTCGGGGTCATCTGGAAGGCCGAGCCGCCGCGGGCCCAGGCACTGGCCAGGTCGAATCCGCCGTCCTCGGCCTCCGGTCCCAGCGAGCCCTGTCCCGTTCCGAGTGCGTAGACGAGGCGCGGGTTGCGCATCCGGACGTCGTCGACCTCGACACCCAGTCGTCGCCGCGCCGCAGGTAGGAAGTTGGTGAGGAACACGTCGGCCGACTCGAGCAGGCGGTACAGGATCTCCCGACCCTCGTCTGTCGCGATGTCGAGTCCGACGCTGCGTTTGCCACGGTTCGGGAGTTCGGTGTTCGGGTTCATCAGCGCTCCCGCTGCCTCGGCGTTCGTCAGACCGCGAATCGGGTCACCGAACACGGGGTGCTCGACCTTGATCACCTCAGCCCCCCAGTCGGCGAGCACGGCACCCGCCACCGGTACGAACAGCCAGGACGACACCTCCACCACTCGGACGCCCTTCAAAATGTCGTACATGAACCTCTGCTACGTCTCCGGCGAGTCGGCTCGGCGCACCCAACACCCACCCTTCGCCGAGACAATGCCCGACTCGGATCCGGAGCGGGTTGGCCGAACCCTGGGTGGCACGCCCCACTTATTTGAGCATATGCCTAATCTTTGGCCGGCCCAGTGTCAAGCCTCGTGCCGCTTGGCCGGCGCGGCGACCGATGCGTCAGGCGGTCAGCAGGATGCAGCCGCACCGGAAGCCCCCACCGGCAGAGGTGATCGCCACCTGAGCGCCGGGAACCTGACGCGGGCCGGCTTGTCCCCGCAATTGGAGCACCGCCTCGTGAAACAACCAGAAGCCATGGAGCCGGCCGGCGGAGAGTTGACCACCGTAGGTGTTCAGCGGCAGTTCGCCACCCGGCCCGATTCGTTGCCCACCATCCACGAAGCTGCCGGCCTCGCCCTTCGGGCAGAATCCGAGCGCCTCCAGCCACGTCAGCGTGAGGATGGAGAACCCGTCGTAGAGCTCGGCGACGTCGACATCGGCCGGCTTCAGGTCGGTGCGGGCCCACATCTGCACCGCCGCATCCGTGGCCGCCATGGCCGGAAAGTCCAACCGTGGTTCCCATCCGTGAACGTCGTGATTGGCGCAACCCACGGCCTCCAGCCGGATGGGGGCGCTTGCGCAGTCCGCCGCCGCCTCGACCGATGACAGCACGATGCCGACCGCACCATCGATCGGCAGGTCACAGTCCAATCGACCCAACGGATCGCTGATCATGGGGGCATCGAGATAGTCCTCCATGGTCATCGCCGATCGCAGCGCGGCTTTCTCGTTGAGCACGGCGTGGCGACGGCCGTTGAGGGCGACCCAGCCGAGCTGTTCCTTCGTTGTGCCGTATTCGTACATGTGCCGCCGCGCCTGCATCGCCATCAAATTGACGGCCGAATACTCGTGGAACGGAACGTGCCACTCCCACGGTCCGGCTGGGTCCGGCAACGCACCAGAGGCGCTGCCGAGCAGGCCACCCAACCCGAGAACCGAACGGTAGATGAGGACATGACGGCACAACCCCGCGGCAATGGCCATGGCCGCGTTCATGATCACACCGAGCTGGGCGCCCGAATTGGCGCCGCCCATCCAATTGAGCCGGAGCCCCAACGCGTCGACGATCTCCTCGGGCGGCTGGTCCCCGAACGGCATGGATGCCAGGCCGTCGATATCCGACCGCCGCAGGCCGGCGTCGGCGACCGCCGCCAACGCGGCGTCCAGCGCCAGGTCGAGGCCCCTTCGACCCAGGTCGCGTCCCGTGTCCGACATGCCGAGGCCCGAGACGATGACACGCGTTTCGAACTTGTCCATTACGTGCTCTTCCCCCACACCGTCTCGGCGTGTTCGTCGATGTGAGGCGCCCGCCCACGGACCTTCCACGGTGAGGCGGGAGATCGGAAGACCGCGCCGGGGTAGACGAACGACCGGCCTAGATCCTCGTGGCGGATGTCGACCGGGAAGCCACGAGCGACGAAGTGCTCGTCGGTGATCACGTCCTCCGGGGCGTAAAGCACGGCGGCGGGAATCCCGCGCTGCTGTGCTTCGAGGAAGAAGGTCGTCCCTGGAAGATGAGCGGCGACGAGACGCAATCCGTTCGATCCCGCCTGGTAGATGGCCGCCACCTCTGGATCCGACGCGACATCTTGGATCTGGACGCCCCCGCGTTCGACGCCCCACTCCAAGAAGAAGAACTCGTCGAACTGCGCGTCCAGTCCGAGATCGACGATCCACTGACTCAACGCCTGGAACTCGCTGGCGCGCCGCGGCAAGGCACCGATGACGGTCATCCCGTCGTCCGACGGCATCATCCTCGGCGGCGTCGGCCGCACGGCCGCGTGGCGAAAGGTGCGCCGCTGCACGGTCGCCTGGGCGACCAGCCATTCATAGGTGGCTGCTTCGGTCGTCACGTTGGATGCGGCGTACATGCTGACGTCGACGAGCTGCCCGAACCCGCACGTTTCCCGCACGTACAGGGCGACCAGCGCCGCCTCGACGGCCCAAAGACACGCCGTGTGGAACACCTGGTTGCCGCCGGGGCGCACCGGGGGGAGCCGGTGGTCGTCGTAGCCGCAGCTCCACGCGGGTCCCGCCTCCGCCGCCAATGTGAGGTCGGTGTGCGGCTCACGGGAGCGTGCGCTCGACCTCCCGAACGCCGTGATCGACACCCAGATCAACTCCGGGTATTGGGGCTCGAACGCCTCGTATTCGAGGCCCAGCTCGGTGAGGAACCCGGGCCTTTCGCCCTCCAGCACGATGTCGCTCGTCCCAACGAGGCTCCGGAACACCTGCGCCCCCGCTTCGTCATGAAGGTCGAGTGTCACGCCGAGCTTGCCCGTGTTGTAGTACCACCACCACAAGCTGCGCTCCGGGTCGGGCACGTCGTCGGCGAACGGCTCGTAGCGTCGGGACGCGTGTCCGCCCGGAGGCTCCACCACGATGACCTCCGCCCCGAGATCGGCCAGGACCTTGCCGCCGAATGCGCCGTGTTCGCTGGCCAACTCGACGACCCGAACTCCGTCGAGGACTCCCGGCGCCGGTTCATCGTGCCGGGCACTCACAGCACTCCAGCTTTTCGGAAGCGCTCCAGCTCCTCGTGCGTGTGCCCGAGTAGTTCGCCGAAGACCACGTCGTTGTGTTCGCCGAGGCAGGGCGCACCCCGCGCCATGGCCCAGTCCGTCTTCGAGAAATGGACGGGAAGGCCATCGACGCGCACGTCCCCCATCTTCGAGTGCGTGACGGTCGGCCAGAGGCCCCAGGCGGAAGTCTCCGGATCGGCATCGATCCGTTCTCCGGGTCGCTGCACCGCCGCGGCGGGCACCCCGGCCTCCCGGAGCGCAGACGCCAGCGCAAAACGGTCAAAGGACCTGGACCATTCTCCAAGCCGTTGGTCGAGCTCGTTCTCTGCTACCACGCGGCCCGCGCGGGTGGACCAGCGCTCGTCGGCGCACCAATCCGCCGCCACGACTCCGGTCAGTGCTCGCCACTCACGATCATCGCGACATGCGATGGCGATCCAATTGTCTTCGCCGGCGCTCGGGAAGATCCCGTGGGGCGCCATGACGGGAGACCGGCTGCGGTTGCTGTCGGGTGAACCCGGCCGGCGCAACGGTCGTCCGTTGACCGTGTAGTCGAGCAGTGCGGGACCATTGAGCAACACTCCGGCGTCGGTACAGGAGATGTCGATCCACTGGCCCTCACCCGTGTGCTGACGGTGCAGCAGGCCGACCATGATCGCAATGGCCATGACGTTGGCGCCGTGATGATCCAGGTACGAATAGCCGATGCCTGCCGGATGCTCGTCAGCAATGCCTGTGGCGAAGGCCAGGCCACAGCACGCCTGAGCGAGCGGCCCCCAGGTCTTGAAGTCGCGGTACGGGCCCGAATGGCCGAACCCCGAGTTGGAGACGTAGACGATGTCGTCCTTTATTGACCGCAACTCCTCGTAGGGAAAGCCGAGACGTGCCATTACCCCAGTGGCGAAATTCTCGGTGACCACGTCGGACACAGTCACCAGCTCGCGTAGCAGCTCCCTCCCGGCCTCGGTCCGCAGGTTCAGGGTGACTCCGAGCTTCTCGACGTTGTGATTGTTGAAGGGGCCCCCGAAGTCCGGCCCTCGGCGTTCGTCGACAAACGGTGACACGCCGCGTAGCACGTCCCAATAGCCCTGCGTCACGGGATCTTCAATCCGTATGACCTCTGCCCCCATGGCCGCGAGGAATCGCGTCGCCCCCGCTCCGGCCAGCTGGCCGGAGAAATCGCAGATGCGCACACCACCCAGTGCGGTGATCAATCGCTGACGCTTCCGCTGGGTGTGTCGGCGTTCTCGCCCCAGAAGATCCTCTGCGCGTTCTTGCCCAAGAACCAAGGCAAGGCGGCGTCGTTGATTCCGCAGTTGGGCAGCTCACGCCGCACGCGTTCGAACGTCAGGAGGGGGTAGTCCGAGGCGTACAACATCTTCAACTGCCCCCGTCTGGTGTTGGCGAACGCCACGAGCTCCGACGGGTAGCGGCTCGGAGGGTAGGCGGAGATCATGTGGTGGAGGTTGGGCCACGTGCGGAGGAGCTGCACCAGAAGGCCCGTCCATGGGGCACCTCCGTGAGCGCTCACGACGATCAATTCTGGGAAGAAGGCGCAAACCTTGTCGAGATGTTTCGGGTTCTGCACGATTCCACGACGCTGCACCAAAGGCATGCCGACGGTGATGGTGACCGGTATGCCGAGTTCGATGCACTTGGCATACAGCGGGAAGTACGATCGGTGGCTCGCCCGCTTCCTGTCGCGGTAGGGCACGATCCTCAGAGCGCGGGCCCCGTCGTTCCGCACCATGCTCTCGAGCTGCCGCACGGCCCTCATGCCTTGCTCGGCATCGACTCGAACACTGAGGCCGAAGCGCTCCGGATGCTGCTGCACGGCATCGAGTGTCCATCGGTACCCGGCCGCCTTGTCACCCATGGCCGACTCCGGGGGTGGTGCGAGCAAGGCGCGGGCGATGCGATTGCGGTCCATATTGCCGAGCAACTCAGCGAGATCCTGCGGCTCGGTACGGGCCGATCCGTACGTGTTGTCGGTCAGACTCCAGGTCAGGTCGAGGTGCGGTGGATTGGCATTCACGTAGGCATCCACGATCCACGGCGCCACACTCTCGGACACGTTGCCTCCCTTTTCGCCCCCCGGCTTTGGGTCTCTCCGCCGAATGAGACCTAACGAGCGACCTTGTGCTCGAGCTCCTGTTCGACCTGTCCCCAGATGCGGTGCAACATGGCGAGCAATTCCTTGTGTCCCGCTTTTATGCCTACCAAGCGATCGAGAATCAGCTTCGACGTGATGGCGTCCAAGAGCGTGACCATGGCCTGGGCGGGGTACTCCTCGGTGTCGACGCCGTACGCCTCGAGCATCTCACGCACATGCCGTTCGTGCAGCTTTCTCGTCATTGTCGCCGCTTTCACGTACTGCGCGCGAATCTTGGGGCGGTTGGCGGCAAGCGTCAGATTCTCGAGCCACACCTTTCCCCAACCGCGTTCGAAGTCCGACGTGATCGCGGCCTCCATCTCTTCGAACCAACCGTCCATGAAATGCCCGTCGGTGCGATAAATCTCCTGTGATCGTTCCTTCACCTGGACGGATACGCGTTCCAGCGCGGCAACCAGGAGTTCTTCGATGGTGCCGAAGTGATAGTGGACGAGCGCCTGGTTGACGCCAGCGCGCTCGGCGACTTTCCGGGTCGTAATCGCCGCCGCACCGCTTGAAACGAGGAGTTCCTCCGCCGCGTCGAGAAAGGCCTTACGCGTTGCGTCTCCAGCTTCCGACATGGATCGACTCCTCCGTCACCTCGGTGTCGCATCCGCCAGCGACCCTTTCCGCAGCCTATCCCCACGATCCCGCGGGAGGTTCTGACCGCGGTCGGTGGAAGCGTGGGGTGACTGTTAGGTTCCTGCTGTCGGTTGTACGTCTACGTGGGAGCACTTATGTCGTCGCCGTTACGGAGAGTCCCGGTCCTCGAAGATCTGAATCGTGAGTTCTGGACGGGCGGTCGCGACAACGAACTGCGTCTTCGGAGGTGCGCGAACTGCCGGTTCTGGGTACACCCGCCCCGTCCGGTATGCCCGAGGTGTTGGGGACGGGATCTCCCGTGGGAGCCGACGAGCGGAACGGCGACGTTGTACAGCTACACCGTCAACCACAAGGCATGGAATCCCGATGTTCCCGTTCCCTACGTCATCGGCATGGTGGAACTGCCGGAGCAGGCCGGTCTGCGGATGACGACCAACATCGTCCATAGCGGGACGGACGACCTCGCCATGGGCATGTCCCTGCGGGTGGTCTTCGAGCAGCAGGGGGATCACTTCGTCCCGTTGTTCGAACCGGCGGTTTTGGGCACACGCCCTACAATTGTGGCACCCTGATGTGCGAACCCGAGACAAGGGGGCAAGTGTGACGGAGAGCTGGAATTTCGACCTCTACATCGACGGGACCTGGACCCCCGGCGAGGCGGGCGGAGCCATTGAGGTCATCAACCCCGCCAGTGAGGAGGTCATTGGCCGAGTGCCCGATGCCTCTCCCAAGGATGCGGTGCGCGCCATTGAAGCAGCTCGCAAGGCCTTCGACGATGGTCCGTGGCCCTACACGAAGCCTTCCGAGAGAGCGGCGGCGCTGGTCCGGATGGCCGAGTACCTCGAGTCTCGTGCGGCGGAGCTGCGTGAGCTGATCGTCGCCGAGACCGGATCGGTCGGCTACCTCACCGACTACGTCCAGGCCGGTGGCTCCATCGGGATGTTCCGGGCCAATGCCACGCAGGTCGAGCATGTGCTCGAGTGGGTAGAGGCGGGAACGCCGACCGCCGGCCCCAACGGAATGACTGGGTCGGCGCTCTTTCGGGAGCCGGTCGGGGTGGTGGGCGCCATCACTCCGTTCAACTTCCCGTTCATGCTCAACGTGGTGAAGGTCGCCCCTGCTTTGGCGGCCGGATGCACGGTCGTGCTCAAGCCCCACCCCTGGACCCCACTCGATGCCTTCCTCATCGCCCGCGCCGCGGAGGAGGCAGGCATCCCTCCCGGTGTGCTCAACGTCATCACCGGGCACAATGAGGTGGGAGACGAGCTGACGTCGAGTCCCATGGTGGACATGATCGCCTTCACAGGTTCGACCGCTACCGGGAGGCGCATCATCGCCAATGGGGCCTCGACGGTAAAGCGGTACCAGCTCGAGCTCGGCGGCAAGAGCGCACAGGTGCTGCTCGACGACGTTTCCGAAGACCACGCCCGCTCCATCGGCTTCGGGTCCACGCTGACTCACTGCGGGCAGGGATGCATCCTCGCCACCCGCCTGCTCCTCCCCGAGCATTTGCTCGATGCGTACAAAGAGGGCGTGGCCGCTGTCGCACCCACGGTCAAGATCGGTGACCCCATTGACCCGTCCACGGTCCTCGGACCACTCATTCGAGAGCAGCAGCGCGCACGGGTCGAGGGGTACGTGGCGTCGGGCGTGGAACAGGGTGCTGAGCTCCTGACGGGCGGCACGCGGCCGGAGGGATTCGAGAAGGGCTTCTACTACGAACCGACGGTCTTCATCGGGACCAACGACATGCGCATCGCTCAGGAGGAGATCTTCGGGCCTGTCTTCACCGTCGTGCCCTACTCGGGCCAGGACGACGACGCAGTCCGGCTGGCCAATGACTCCATTTACGGGCTCGGTGGCGGCGTCGAGTCCCAGTCCACCGCCCGCGCCTTTAACGTGGCACGGCGCATCCGGGCTGGGACGGTGCTGGCCCAGGGGGTCGGAGGCTCAGGCGGGGCGGACGTCGGGCCCGGCGGCGGGCAGGGCCCGGGCTGGGGCGAGACGATGGCCGGCATCGGGCAGAGCGGCGCTTTCGGTGGGTTCAAGCAGAGCGGTATCGGCAGGGAGTGGGGCACTCACGGCCTGCAGGAGTTCACCGAGATCAAGGCGATCCACTGGAGCTGAGGGCCACCGCCGCTCGTGACGCGGGTAGGCACTCAGCTCGGGAGGGCCGCCACCGGAGGCCCGGACCGTTCTGGCATCCCGTAGCTCTTCGGGGTGATGTCGACGCCCACGGCTTCGGCACGGAGAGCGTCGACCGTGCACTTCTCGCGTGCACGGTGCGCCAGGGGATCGAAGTTGAAGAAACGGCACGCGTTCTCCCACGTGATCTTGTGGATCTCGTCGTCCGGGACCTTGGCTGCCTGCAGCGACTTCCAAGCTGACTCGGGCGCGTTTGGCCAGGTGCAATCAGAGTGGGGGTAGTCGCATTCCCAGGCGATGTTCTCGATCCCGATGTCATAGCGCAGGCGGAGTCCGGTGTAGTCATCGATGAAGCAGGTCAGAACCCGGTCCTTGAAGACCTGGCTGGGGAGCTCGTCCCCGAAGTCCTGGCCCGTCCACTGGTGGTGGCGCTGGTACGTGTAGTCAGCCCGTTCCAGCCAATACGGGATCCACCCGATGCCGCCCTCGGCGAGCGAGAACTTCACGTTCGGGAACTTGCGCAGGACGGGCGACCAGAGCAACTCGGCTGCGAAGACGCCGGTGTTGAACGGCATGGTGTGGATCATCGTGTCGAAGGGCGAGCGGGGCATGAACTCTGGCGAGCTGCCGAAGTGGAAGACCATGACGGTGTCGGTGTCCTGGCACGCCTGCCAGGCGGGGTCCCATTCGTCGCCATGGTGATCAGGTAGCCCGAACCGATGCGTATCCGAGTGGAACGAAACGGCGTGGCAACCCTTGTCCGCCATGCGACGGATCTCGTCCGCCATCCACTCCGGACCGAGAATGAATCCGGACAGCGAGAGCGGGATGAAACGTCCGGGATAGGCGCCACACCATTCCTCGACGTGCCAGTCGTTGTAGGCCCGAATCATGCAGCCGGCCAACTCACGGTCCCCGCTCTGGAGGAAGTACTGTCCACCGAGGCCGGGCCAGGAGGAGAAGCACATAGACCCCAGGACGCCGTTGGCGTTCATGTCGCCGATCCGAGCATGCACGTCCCAGGTCCCCTTACGGACCTCCTCGAAGCATCCGGGGTCGTTGCCCCACTCCTCGGGAACCCGACCGGCGACCGCGTTGAGGCCGAAGCTCGAGACTTCGTTGCCCTCAATGAGCCAGGCGTCGGTGCCGTTCTCACGATGGATCACCCTGGGCACCCGATCCCGGTACTTGGCCGGGAAATGGTCCAGCATGTAATCGCTCATCGACGGCGGCTCGACCAGGTGGTCGTCCACGCTGACCATGATCATGTCCTCGAGTTGCACGCGACCTCCCCGAGCAAGATGACCGGCGGCAACCGGTCCGAGCGCAATTTTAGCACCCGCCCAACTTCTTCTCCATCAGTCGACACCGATCCGCGAAGATCTCGCAGGACCGCCGGAGGAAGGGACGACTCAGGGGTGCCCGGGCGGTGCTACCTCGAAGGGAACATGGCGCTCCCCGGCCCCCAGTGCGGCCCGGAGCACGTTCTTCTGGATTTTCCCAGACGGGGTACGAGGGAAGTCGTCAACGAAGTGGAGTTCTTCTGGCCATTTCTGCCGCGCCAACCCGCCCTCTTGGAGACGCTGCTGCACCGCATCGAGACCGAATGCCACAACTTCGGGTAGGAGTCTGACGAAGGCTGCGCCGTGTTCACCGTAGCGGGCATCGGGTGCGGCGACGACTGCGACCTCAGCCACGCCGGCCATGCCGACCAGCGCGTTCTCCACTTCGGCCGACGACACGTTCTCCCCGCCTCGGATGATGATGTCTTTCTTGCGGTCAGTGATGGTGAGGTAGCCATCCTGATCGAGGACGCCGATGTCCCCCGTGTCGTACCAACCGGCCGCATCGATGGCGTCGGCTGTCAGAGCCGGGTCGGTGTAGCCCGCGAAGAGTTCGGGACCGCGGGAGCGGATCTCTCCGGGGTCACCGACGGCAACCGGCGCGCCGTGAGCGCTCAGAAGCTGTATCTCGGATCCGGAGATGAGCCGCCCATCCGTGTGGATTCTCTTCTCGAGTGGGTCTGACTGCAGTGAGGCGGTGGTCGACGGGTGTTCGGTCGAGCCGTAGGCGCGGATCAGCGAAAGGCCGAGATCTGTCGCACGCTGGACCACCGCGACTGGCACCGGAGCCCCGCCCACGATGAGCCGATCCATGTAGGGCAGGTGCACAGCTGGATCGAAGTCCGGATGGTCAAGCAGACTGAGGAGGAAGTACGGCGGGCCGCCCCCCGTAGAGACACCGTCGTCCACCATCGCCGCCAGTGCGGTCCCCGGGTCCCAGACATCCATCAGGTCGAGAGGGCTCGCCGCGAACAGCGGGCGCAAGGCCGACGCGAGGCCCATAACGTGCCCGACCGGCGACGCCGTCAGCGATCCGGTGGGTTTGACGGCCGGAGGTGGCAGCCGTTCTTTCTCCAAGAAGCTGGCCCACGTGCGTTGATCGGCCAGATAGGTGCGATGGGTGTGGATGACACCCTTTGGCGCGGCCGTGGTGCCCGAGGTGTAGCCGATCAGCGCCGGGCTCTCGGGATCAACTCGGGCGGGCCGATCGAGAGGTTCAGAAGCACTGCCGACGGCTTCCGACCATGACAGCACGGTGGGACCGAGTGCTGGCAGCGGTGCCGCGCTGGTCGGGACGACGAGGATCATCTCAAGGTCTGAGAGCGTCGGAACCGTCTCCTCGAGATTGGCCAGATAGTCCTGATGACCGAAGCGGTCTGCGGTGATGAACGCGCGCGCTCCGCTCTGCCGCAAAATGTGGCCTACCTCCTTGGGCCCGTAAATGTGGACAATCGGGACCACGATTACGCCGAGCTGGAAGAGCCCGTAGAAGCACGCCACCGCCTCGACCCAGTTGGGCAGCTGGAATGCCACGACGTCTCCGACCCCGATGCCGTGGTTCAGCAGGGTCCGGGCGAGTCGGCCCCCCATCTCACCCACCTCGCCGACGGTGCCGCTGAAGGGCCGGGTCCGCGAACGCACCCGGCAGCGCACCCTCGACGAGTGCGCTACGCCGCGAAAGGCGATGTCGCTCAAGGTGTCGTCGTTCCACCATCCGGATTCCCGATAGTGACGGGCGAGCTCGGACGAGGGATATCGCAGCTCCCAGCGGGCGCCCGTGTTCACACCAAGGCCCCGGACGCGCAGCTCATCGCGCCTCGAACCGGGGTGCGCGTCGCTCGCGCGCGGCACGGACGCCCTCGGTCAGATCCCACGTCGTCTCCAATGTGCTCTGCTCGGCGGACTCCCGTTCGATGGCCGTACGGAACCGGTCGGAGAGCCCGGCACGCATGGTTCGGCGGATGGAGCGCACCGCCAGTGGGGCACTCGCGGCGATGTCGGCTGCCAGCGTGTGCGCCTCTGATCGCAGGACGTCCGCCGCCACCAGGCGGTCAGACAAACCGATGGCGTGTGCTTCTTCGCCCTTCAGTCGTCGCCCCGTGTAGAGCAGTTCGAGGGCCCGCTGCTGGCCGACGATCGCCGGGAGCGTTATCGAGAGCCCGAGGATGTGGTGATAGCCGAGCCGCGCGAAATTGGCCGCAAATCGCGCTTGGGGCGAGGCGACCCGGAAGTCCGCCAAACAGGCCAACCCGAATCCGGCTCCGATGGCGGCGCCCTGCACAGCGGCAACAACAGGGGTCCCTCCGCTGACCAGCCGGGCGGCCTCCACATCCAACTGGTCCGGGCCATCGGTTGCTTCCGGGTTTGTGGAACGAGTGCCGCCGATGTTCGCCCCGGCGCAGAAGTGCTTGCCTTCTGAGCAGAGCAGAATCGCCCGGCAAGAAGGATCGAGGTCGAGCGCTCCGTAGGCATCGGCCAACGATCGAATGACGTCCACTTCGAAGAAGTTCTCGGGTGGCCGGTGCATCTCGACCGTGGCGACGAAGTTGTCGTCCACCGACACGGTCACATCGCCAAAGCGGTCCACGAATGTCCTTCCTCCGATGTGCCGAGCGCTGTCCTTGGTTGACCGGAAAGCTAAGTCTGGCATTGATCGCCGATCAAGCAGCAGCGTCGTTCTCTCGGTTCGATCTTGGTGTCACAATGACGACTCGAGTGAGGAGCACGGACGATGCCTGATTTGGATGGGCGCGTGACCCTGGTGACCGGCGCTGGAGGCGGTATCGGGCGCGCCGTCGCCTGCGACTTCGGCCGATCGGGCGCCAGGGTCATCGTGACCGATGCCTCGCTCCCTGGAGTCGAGGAAACCGCCGACGAACTGCGACGGCTGGGATCCGATGCCGTCGTGCGGAAGATGGACGTCACGAGTGAGGCCGAGGTCTGCGCCACGGTGAGCGAGCTGTCGGCCGCCGTTGGGCCCATCGACGTGTTGATCAACTGCGCCGGGGTCTCCTCCATGGCGCCGTTTCTCCAGCTCACTGAGCAGGACTGGGACCTCAACATGGACGTGAACGCCAAGGGAGTGTTTCTGGTGACAAGAGAGGTCGTGCGTTCCATGGTGACGCGACGCGAGGGCTGTGTGGTGTCAATTGCTTCCGCAGCCGGTAAGGAGGGAACCCCGTTTTTGGCGCACTACTCCGCCTCCAAGTGGGCCGTGTTGGGATTGACCCAGAGCGTGGCCCGGGAGGTGGCCCGCTTCGGCGTGCGGGTGAACGCGGTGTGCCCCGGGTGCGTCCGCACCCCGATGCAGGACCGGGAGATCGTCTGGGAAGGGCAGCTGCGGGGTATGGACCCCGAAGACGTCCGCCAGAGCTATATCGACCACACACCGCTCGGCCGGCTGTGCGAACCTCAGGACGTGGCGGACGTGATCCATTTTCTGTGCTCGGAGCAGGCACGCTTCATGACCGGTCAAGCCGTCAACGTCACCGGAGGGATCGTCCTGCATTGAACGAGGATCGCCCGTTCGTCTCGTCGCTAGCATCGCAGAGTGTTTGCCCGCGACGACGATCAGCAGCTTCTTGAGAACACGACGAAGAGATTCCTCGACGTTGAATGTCCCCTCGAGTCGTTGCGGGGACTGGCGTCCCAGCGGTCCGGATACGGCAGCGACTTCTGGCACCGGGGCGCCGAGCTGGGGTGGACCTCACTGGTCGTGCCGGAAGAAGCGGGAGGGGGAAGCGTTAGCCAACAGGGCGTGAAGGACCTCGCGCTGGTGGCGTACCAGTTCGGGCTGCACGCAGCGCCAGGACCCCTCCTCGGCAGCAATGTTGTCGCTGCGGCCATCGGGCATTACGGCAGCGCGGAGCAACAGGCCGGACCGCTACAGGAGCTGCTGCGCGGGCGGGCCGGTGGCGCATGGGCGCTGGCGGAAGCACCGCCGTTCGATTCGCTCGGCCGGGTTGAGATGCGAGCAATCGAGTCAGGAGACGGCTTCGTTCTCGAAGGGATCAAGGTGCCCGTTGAGGACGGAATGGACGCATCCCACCTGCTGGTGACGGCCCGGAGCGGGTCCGGGCTGAGCCAGTTCCTCGTGCCAAGCGGCACCGCCGGATTGCGTGCGACCCCGCTGCAGAGCCTCGATCTGACCAAGAGGTTTGCCCGGATCGAGTTCGATCGAGTTCGCGTGCCCCGTTCCGCGTTGATCGGGCCCCCCGGGGGCGCGGCAGCGGCGGTGGAGTGGCTGGTCGACCTGGCGGCGACGGTGCAACTGGCCGAAATGTGCGGGGCGATGCGCTGGGGCTTCGACACCACGGTGGACTGGGCTCTCTCCCGGTACTCGTTTGGCCGTCCCCTGGCGTCCTACCAGGAGATTAAACACAGGTTCGCCGACATGAAGCTGTGGCTCGAGGCGAGTAACGCCATCACCGGTGAGGCGGCGGATGCCGTCGACCGGAACCTCGGGAACCGGTCGGAGTTGGTCAGCGCGGCCAAGTTCTACATCGGGAGGTATGGGCCCGAACTCATGCAGGACTGTGTGCAGATGCACGGCGGGATCGGCCTCACCTTCGACCACCACCTGCATCTCTTCCTGCGTCGCGTGGCCACGAATGCCCAGCTGTTCGGAACCCCGGGTCAGCACGCGGCTCGGTTGACCGGCCTATTCGAGCAGCGGGAGCTGGTGTGATGACCGACACCGAAGACATGGAGAGCGTCGAGCATTTCGCGGCACGAGCCCGTTCGTGGCTGGCCGGACATCTGTCACCGGCCGCCGACGGTATCGGTGGCTTCAAGGCGATGCATGGCACCGACGAGGAGGAACTGGCTCAGGTTGAGCGCTGTCGACGGCTCCAGCGGACGCTGTTCGATGGCGGATTTGCTGGTTTGTGCGTTCCCCGCGCCTACGGCGGCCAGGGGCTGACCCCCGCGCACCAGGCCGCCTTCAACCAGGAGATCCGCGGCTACGAGTATCCCGCCGAGACCCAGGTCCCGACCCTGACGCCATGTATGGCGCTCATCCTGGAGTTCGGGACCGAGGAACAGAAGGCCCGCCATATCCCTCCCATCCTCAAGGGCGAGACCCTGTGGATGCAGTTCCTCTCGGAGCCGAGCGGCGGATCCGATCTGGCGGGTGCCTTGACGACGGCCGTCCGGGATGGTGACGAGTGGGTGCTCAACGGATCGAAGATCTGGACCACCGGCGCCTGGTGGGCCGACTGGGCGCTCTGCTTGGCGCGGACGGACTGGGACGCGCCCAAGCACCGGGGGCTCAGTGTCTTCATGCTTCAGATCCACCAGCCGGGAATCGAGATCCACCGCATTGAGATGCTCAACGGGTCGCGTGAGTTCTGTCAGGAGTTCATGACCGACCTGCGTGTCCCGGACTCGCTGCGCATCGGCCCGATGCATCAGGGATGGTCGGTGGCGGTCCGCTGGATGTACCACGAGCGAACCATTGCCGGCGGTTCACCCTATGTGACGGCACCTCCGGGAGGGCCGGCGGTGCAACTCGACACAACGGGCGGGCCACCCGCGCTGTTGCCGGTGCTCCGAGACCGCGGCCGAGCCGACGACCTCTGGGTCAAGGAACAGATCGGCGAGTCCCTGGCGATCAGGCTCGTCGGCGATGCTCTCACCGGCTACATCGCTCAGCAGATCGGGAGCGGTGCCGCCTCGGACCAGTTGGCCGCGGTCACCCGCCTCTGGTACGGCACGACGGCCACACGCAACTCCACGATCGCATTCGAACTGGCCGGGCCGTCCGCCGTCGCCTGGTCCGCCGACGAGCGTGAACTGGGGCAGGTTGGAACGCGGTTCCTGATGCGCCAAGCTTCGTGCATTGCCGGCGGCACGACCGAAATGGCCCGCAACGCCATCAGTGAGCGTGTCCTCGGCCTCCCGCGCGAGCGGAGGCTGGACCTGGACATCCCGTTCCGCGACGTTCCGCGGAGTTAGCCGTCGCGCCAGGCGAGGCCGCTTGTCATTGAGCCCACGGGTAGTTCCCGGTGGGTTCGTAGACAATGCCCCGGTTCAGCAGGTCGTCGATCTCTTCGCCGGAGTAGCCCAGTCGTTCCATGATCTCCCGCGTGTGCTCTCCCGCCAAGGGCGGCGGGCCATAGGGTCCGGTCGGCGTCTCTGAGAACTCGATCAGGGTCCCGTATTGTCGTATTCGACCCAGGGTCGGGTGGGGATACTCGGCCACGAGGCCGAGGCGTTCATTGTCGGCATCGTGGAGCGCGACCTCTCCATCGTTGCTGTCGACGGAGAGCTCGGCCGCGACGCCGACATCAGTCAGGTCCACCTGCCACGACACGGCAGTCCGTGTGAGGAAGGCGGGCTCGAGGACAGACTCGATATCAGTTCGGGCGGCGATCCTCGCCTCTATGGTGTCGTACTGCTCGAGGTCCGGGCAACCGACGAGCCGGCACAGCTGCGACCACTGACCCTGGCCGAAGGCGGCCACCTGGATCCAGCCCTCCTGCGTCTCATAGAGCCGGTAACAGGGGGACACGCCGGTCTGGTCGCGATCGAGGGCGGGCCGAACCGGCCCGGGCTCGCCGTCGACGAGGAAGACGTCGGAACTGAACAGCGCCGCCCCGTTGAGGAGCGACGTCCAGAGGTCCTGCCCTTCGCCTGTCCGGCGCTGGTGGTACAGCGCGGCCAGCACTCCGACGGCCGACATCATCGCGTTCGCGGTATCGGTCATCCCAAAGCGCAGGTAGAGGGGGGGGTTGCCCTCGGCCACGGGTCCCGCTTCGTACTCGAGGCCACAGGCGGCCTGGTAGAGCGGGTCGAGCCCGCCGAAGTCCGACAGCGGTCCTTCGGCGCCGTACGCGTAGGTGTTGCAGTGCACCAGCCGCGGATTGCGCGCCCGGAGGGATTCGTAGTCGACGTCAAGTCGCGCCGCCGTGCCCTTCGTCATGTTGTGGTGGACCACGTCGGCCATCTCGGCCAACCGCATCACCACTTCGTGGCCCTCCGGGTGCTTGACGTCGACCGCGATGTCGAGCTTGCCCCGCTGACATCCCACGAAGGGCATCCCGACCGTTCGCATGCCGTCACCGCGTACGGGCTCGACCTTTATGACTTCGGCGCCGAGGTCGGCGAAGAGCATCGCGGCAAACGGCCCAGCCAAGTATTGGCCCAGATCGAGCACCACGACGCCACTCAAAGGACCCATCAAGTGGCTCCTTCCACGATGCCCCGGTCGATCAGGAGGTCGATCTCGGTGTCGGAGTAACCGGCTCCGGCCAAGACCTCGCGGCTGTCGGCGCCGGCCAATGGCTGGCCGCCTTGGATGCCCCCCGGTGTACGGCTCAGCACGGCCGGGACCCCGATCTGAGTGGTCGAACCCAGTTCCGGATCCTCGACTGTCGCGGCCATCCCGTTCGCCACGAATTTGAGGGTGTGAGAAGACCTCGGCCATGGGGCTCACCGCTTCGGCTCCGAGGTGGGCGGCGTGGAACGCCTCAATCAGTTCTTCACGGCCACGGAGGGCGTAGGCGGCCCGCAGCCGCTGCTCGTGGCGCGCCCGCAGCTCGGGGTTTCCGTACACCTCCCGCGGATCCACCGGATCGAGGCCCAAGATCTCCTCGGGCGTGCTCGTGGGGGTCAGACCGTTCATCGTGGCGGCATGGATCCACTCGCCGTCGGCACACTCGAACAGGGACAACTGGTGGACACCGGGCGGATACGTCTTGGCCATGGCGCTGCGGTAGCCGGCGGGTGCGCGCTCGTGTTGCTGCCAGATCAGGGTCGTGTACGCCCACACGCCTTGATAGAGCGATGTCTGCACATGTTGGCCGCGGCCGCTGTCTTCGCGGTGGACCAGAGCCGAGAGCACGCCGAGAGCCAGCAGGAAACAGGTGGCCATGCTCGGAGCAGGAAAGTGCAGGAACACGGGTCCGGGACGCCAGCCTGGCTGCTCGTTCTGCATGCCAGATCGTGCCTGCACCGTCGCGTCCCAGCCTGGACGATCGGCGAAACGGTGCTGAGGTGGGTAAGCCGGCACCGAGCAGAGCACCAACCGGGGAAAGCGCTCCGACAACTCGAGGTAGGAGAGGCCGAGACGTTCCATGGTACCCGGGCTGAACGTCTCCACGACGACATCGGCGCGCTCACACAGCCGCAAGAACGCCTCCCGACCATCATGGGCCTTCAGATCCAGCACGACCGACCTCCGGCTGCGGTTCCAGACGTGATATGCGGGCTGCCGGCGAAAGGGGTCTCCCCCCGGCGGCTCGACTTTTATGACATCGGCACCAAGCTCGGCGAGGAGCAGCACGCCGATCGGTCCGGCGACGCCCCAGCTGAGGTCGAGCACTCGTACCCCCTTCAGAGGACCGGTTGGCTCGGTCACGTGCACCTGACCGAGATGTTCTGAGGTTCCACGCGCGTCCTCCTGTCGCTCTCGGTGGCCCGGAGATTCGACTTCGTTGACCTTCCCGGGCGACAAGACTACAGTTCGGTCACAATATTGGGCGTTTGCCTAACGGTGAAAGTGACCGCGATGACCAATTTGGCAACGCGGTCGTTACCATCCTGGTTCCAAACGACAAAGGGGGAGGGGAATCGTGCCGAGGTCAGTCGTTCATGTACGGGTTGCCATCGGTCTCTCGGTGCTGATCGCGTCGGTCCTGGTTTGTACTGGACAGGTTGGTGCGAGCACTTCCGCCGTGCGGTCCGGTACCAGCGGGAACACCGCCAGCGCGCCGGGCATCACTCCCACCACCATCAAGATCGGGATCTTGACCGATCTGACCGGATCGGCCTCTTCCTCCTTCGCCGACACCCCGGGAGCAATGGAGGCCCGTTTCGCCGCGATCAATGCCGCGGGCGGGATCGACGGCCGGAAGATCAGCTGGGCCGTCGACGACACCACCTCAACTCCGGTCGGAGCGGAGACGGCGGCCAAGGACCTGGTGCAGAACAAGGGCGTCTTCGCCATCGCCGAGCTCAGTAGTGCCTTCTACGGCGCCGCCCCGTACCTCCAGCAGGCGGACATCCCCGTCACAGGCGTCGGGCTGGACGGCTCGGAGTGGTGTGAACAGCCCAACACCAACCTGTTCTCCACTACCGGTGATTGCACCCCGAACGGTCCGGCCTACGGCGACGGAGGGTTCTACAAGGCCATCGGCGCCACCAAAATCAGCTACGTGGAGTCGAACGTGTCGGCTGCCATCCAACAGGGGAACAGCGTCTACGAGTCCATCAAGCGCGACGGTCTGCATGCGTGCGACAAGACCATCGTTCCCATCGGGTCGGTCAACTTCACGGCCTTCGCGTTGAGCTTCAAGGCCGACGGGTGCAACGCGGCCGAATGCGCCTGCGTGCTGTCGTCCAGTCTCGCCATGGCCACGGCGCTGCACCAGGCGGGCCTAAACAAGGTCAAGATCATCTTTGCCGCCGGCCCTACGTCGGACATCTACCAGAACGCACAGGACGAAGCCGCCGCCACCGATGCCTACTTCCCGGGCATCGTGTCTTCCCCGACCTACACCAATGCGGCCAGTCTGGCCTACTTGGCTGAGCTGAGGAAGTACGACTCGACCTACAAGGGTGGGCTGCCCGACCTCGGAGCGGCCGATGGCTGGCCAGCCGCCAACCTGATGGTCGAAGGGTTGCAGCAGGCGGGGAAGAATCCAACGCGCGCGTCCTTCATCGCCGGTCTCAGGAAGGTCAGCGACTGGACCGACAGTGGGCTCGCGACGGGTCCGGTCAGCTTTGTGCACTTCGGAACCAACCCGCCGACCCAGTGCTTCTCGTACGTGCAGTTCGTCAACAACAAGTACGTGGCGTACCCGAAGAGCGGAAAGGCCTTCTGTGGGACGATCCTGCCCGGAACCTGATCGGTCGGAGTGTCAGTAGGGCTCTCCCTCGGGGTCCAGGTAGTCCTCGGCCACGATCTGGTCCCGCCGGTAGCGCTCGAACTCCTCGTCGGAGACGCCGAGGATCTGCTTGTAGACGAACTCATTGTCTTCTCCGAGCACCGGTGAACCGCGGCGCCAGGTCTGGGGAACGCCCCGATACGGCAGACCCGGGTGCAGATGAATGCCAACGTCGAGGCTCTGGAGCGGCTGAAGCCACTCCCTGTCCCCGAGGTGGGGGTCGGCGGCGAACATCTCGTCGTCGAGGAGCGGCCCGGCGGCCACGCCCGCCCGTTGGAGGATGTGGAACGCATCGAGCGCCGACTGATTCGCCGTCCATGCGGCAATGACCGTGTCGAGCTCGTCGTGGTGGTCCTGCCGCGCTGTGGTGTCGGCGAAGCGGGAATCACGGCCAAGAGCTTCCCGGCCGATCGCACCGGCCAGGGCGCGCCAGGCCACGTCGTCGCGCACGGATATGGCCAGCCACTGATCGTCACCTTTGCAGCGATAGAGGCCCTGGGGAGCACGCCGCGGATCGCGATTGCCCCAGCGCCGCGGCTCGACCCCCAATTGGCAATCGACCAGCACGTCCCCCAGATGGTTGAGGATGTTCTCGGTCTGGTCGAACTCGACGAATTGTCCCCGACCGGTGCCCTGGCGGTACCGCAGGGCGGCCACGGTGGCGAAGGCGGCGCCCGGTCCGGAGGCCGCATCCATGTACGTCGTGCCCGGGCTGGTCACGAGCTCGGAGTCCAGGTGACCGCATAGCCACAACATGCCGGTAAGCCCGTCGAATTGGGCTCCGAAGCCGCTGTAGCCGGACCAATCACCCGTGAGTCCCGTCGGTGGCATGCGAACCACCACGAGACGGGGGTTACGTGCCTGCAGATCACTGGTTTGAAGGCCGATACGAGTGAGGCCCTCGGCTTTGAAGTTGTCGATGAAGACGTCCGACTTCTCCGCCAGGCGCAATACGAGCTCCCGTCCTTCGCTGCGGCGCGTGTCGATGGTGCACGAGAGCTTGTTGCGCCCGAGCGAGTTGTTCATGGCATGGCGGTTCCATGGCCGATCGGGACGATCGGGAACGGCCGAGCCGTAGAGAGACCCGAGGAATCCAGGGTTGGCGATGGTCGGCCGGGCCTCGTAACCCTTCGTCGTCGGTGGCAGGATCCACGGGTTCTCGACCCGGATGACCTCGGCTCCGAGGTCGGCCAGCAGCATGGTGGCGTACGGACCCGACCACACCGTCGTCAGGTCGACGACGCGAATCCCAGTCAGCGGTGGCGTCGCCGCGGTCCCGGCGGTCGGTGCCGGCACCGGCGCCGATGGACCGGACCAGGTGGCCGACCCGAAACCGTGCTGACCAAGTCGGGGAGCGAGCCGTCGGAGCGACCAACCCCCTTCCGCGAAGCGGCAGGGTCCTCCTGGCAGTCTGATCGAACCCGCTCCGGGGTCATCGGTATGCACCCAGAAGCCGCGCTGCCAGAGATGCTCGGCCTCGAGGACCTCCTGAGGTGAGTTCACGCCGGCCAAGGGCCATCCGGCGCGTTGTGCCTCGGCGGTCGCCTGCGCTCGGGTGCGAGCAAGCAACCAGGGGTACAAGGCGGCGTCCATGGCTTCCTTCGTCTCGCCCCGCTCGAAAGCATCGGGTCGGGCGAAGGCCTCGCGCAACGCATCGTTGTCGAGCACATCGAGCAGTTCGTCCAATTGTTGCGGCGTCGACATCATCGACACGTAGCCGTCCGCGCACGGGTGCACCCCACCGGGAATCAGCGTCTCGCGAGCCTGGTCGACCAAGCCCGGACCGGGTGCGCCGTTGCGATACTGATGCGCGAGCAACATGGTCGCTCGCGCCGGCAGCGTCGCCAGAACCTCAAGTGCGGCGCAATCGATGAAACATCCCGACCCAGTGGACTCCGCGCTGACGACGGCAGCCAGACCGCCCAGAGCTGCCATGTTGCCGACAAGGTGCAGGGCAAGCTGACCGGGCAACCGGACGGGACCGTCCTCGCTGCGGGGTTGCACCAAGGCGTCACTCATCGTCTGCACGACAAGGTCCTCCCAGTAGTACTCCGCATACGGGCCTGTGGCGCCGAATCCGCTGATGCTCGCGACGGAGAGTTCTGGCCAGCGCTCGTGCACTCCGCTCCAGGTCATTCCCCAGGTGCGCAGCCGACCGCGCCCGGTCTCTTCAATGACCAGGTTGGCTGCCTTGAGCAGAGGTTCAAGCGGTTCGCCCGTGGGGGACGTTGCCGCGTCAACCACCACGCTGCGCTTGTTCGTGTTCAGATGGAGAAAAGCGCCACCGCGAAAGAGACCTCCTTCGTCGGTGGAGGTGCTCTGGCGATGGCGCAGCTCGTCGCCATCTGAGGCTTCGACCTTCAAGACATCGGCTCCGAGATCAGCAAAGAGTTTCCCGCAATAGCTCCCCGCGACCCCCTCTGCGAGCTCCACCACGTTGATCCCGCTCAGCAGTTGACGCACCGACTCTGCTCCCTTGACCCGCCGCTGGTGCGCGAAGCGTTACCCCGCAGGGCGCTCGGTCGCGGTGCCGCATAGTAACGGCGACCGTGTAAACGTTCAGTCTGACGACCCCGGAAACGCGAACCGGTTCGACTGCAGTCGAGAGATCGCAACGAACCGTCTCTGACCTGGTCAGCTCGCTGGCCAACGTCGCGGTTCCGGTTTTTGGGCATTTGCCCAGCAGGGCGGTTTCTTCCGAGATAGACTGGCGGCCAGCGTGCGGCGTCGGGCGTTCTTCGAGAGGGAGGGCCATGACTGAGGAATACGTGTCTGATGCGTTCATTTACATGCGCGAGCGACATTTGCCCTACCCGGTGTTCGATGCCGACAACCACATGTACGAGAACACTGATGCCCTCACGAAATTCGTCCCGCCGGAGTTCGCAGGCATCGTCAAGTACGTCCAGATAGACAATCGAACCAAGGTCGCCTTCAAGGACAAGATCAGCGACTTCATTCCGAACCCGACATTTGCCCGAGTTGCGCCCCCGGGCGGATCTGAGGCCGATCCGCAGCACCGCCGGGGCATACCGTCGGTCGATGCCTTTTTCGACCCCGAGCCCCGGCTCACCCTCATGAAGGACATGGGGATCGACAGGTCCCTCATCTGGCCCACTCTGGCCACGGGCGTGGAAGAGCGACTGGCCGCGGACCCCGATGCCATTCAGGTCGTGTTGCGGGCCTTCAACCGGTGGATGCTTGAGCATTGGACCTACAACTACGCCGACGCGATGTACCCGACACCAATGATCAGCCTTTCCGTGCTCGACGATGCGGTCAAGGAACTCGATTTCGTGGTCGAGCATGGTGCGAAGTCGTTCCTGTTGCATACCGCGCCGGTGCCCACGTGGAAAGGGCGGCGCTCGTTTGCCCTGCCCGAGTTCGACCCCTTCTGGGAGGCGGTGCAGGATGCCGACATTTTGGTGGGGATGCACCAGACGGACTCGGGCTACCAGCGGTACACGAACGAGTGGGAGGGACTCGGGGGGAGTGAGTTCCGGCCCTTCGGCAGCGGCATTCCCGGGTTGAACGGCTCGCCGGCCTTTCTCTCGCTTGCGTCTCCGAGGTCGCCGATACGAGACGGAATAGCTTCCATCATTGGACATGGTCTGGCGACGCGCTTTCCGCGGCTGCGCTTCGCTCCCGTCGAGTTCGGCACCGAGTGGGTGCGCCCACTCGTCCAGCACATCCAAGCCACCTACGAGCGGTCGCCCGAAATGTTCGAGGAAGACCCGTTCATGGTGTTCAGGCGCAACATCTTCGTGCACGCGTTCCAGGAACCAGACCCGGCCGGGCTGGCCGCTCTGATCGGGGTCGACAACGTCATGTTCGGTTCCGATTTCCCCCATATGGAGGGTTTGGCCGATCCCCTCAGTTACTCGGAGCTGGTTGAGAGGACCATGTCGCCGGAGGACACGGCCAAGGTCATGGGTGGCAATCTGGCGCGGATCATGAAGGTCTGAGCACCACGTCGCGGGACGCGCTCGGTCTCTCCAAGGCCGGCGGCCACGACACCGCTCAGGTGACGACGACGGGGATGAAGACAGTCCGGACCGGTCCTTCGGTCGCGGGAGGGCTAACGTGCGGGCCAAACGAGGTCCAGGTTCTGCACCATGCGGAGCCCCGGCGGGTACTCCAGTTCGATCCCGGGTGTCAGCCCGTAGTCGGGGATACGGCGGTGCCACTCCCGCAGGGCGATCCGCAGTTCTCGGCGGGCCAGGTGCGACCCGAGGCACCGGTGGACCCCGCCACCGAAGGCCAGATGACGGTTCACCTCTCGATCGAACCGCACTTCCATGGAATCCTCGAATTCGCCGGGGTCGACATTGGCCGCCCCGATCGAGACGAAGACGATGCTCCCCGCCGAGACCGGGCACCCCGTGATTTCCCGGTCGGCCGTTGCCAGACGGGCGGTACCAGCCACCGGCGTCTCCCACCGCAGCATCTCCTCGACGGCCCTCGGAATTACGTTCGGGTCGTCCACGATCTGTTGGCGGTGCTCTGGGTGCTGGCTCAGATAGGCGAAGAAGCAGGTGAGGGAGTCGGTGACGGTGTCCAACCCCGCAATCAAAAACAGAAAGCAGATGTCCAGGATCTCCTCGCGGGTCAGCTTGTCGCCTTCCACCTCCGCGTGCAAGAACCCGGTCAGGATGTCTTCTTCGGGGTCCCGCTGCCGCTCGTCGAGAATGGCATTGAAGTAGGCGTAGATCTCAGTGCCGGTCTCGTCGCGGATTCGCGCCTGCTCTTCCGGGCTCAGACCACCCCCGCCCGGGCGCATGATCCCATCCTTGAGACGGAGGAGGGTGTCGAGCTCCTCCCAGGGCAGACCCATCAACCCGAGGAAGACGGCGGACGGAAACGGGACGGCCAATTCCTCTGTGAAGTTGCAAGAACCCCGGTCGATGAACGCATCGATGAAGTGGTTCACTCGGGCTGCGACGTCCTCCTCGATCTCGTCCATCTTCTTCGGGGCGAAGAGCGGGTCGAGGATGCGGCGATACTTCTTGTGCTCCGGTGGGTCGATGCTGAGCGGAATGAGCGGCCGCACATTGCCCAGCTGGACGATGTCGCGCGACGTGAAGCCCCCCGGGTCACGGAGGACTTCGTCAACGGCAGCCCGGCTGGCCACGACGGTGAAACCTTCGGTGGGCGTAACCACGCCGCCCTTCTCGATCAGCGAGATGTATTTGGGCTGAGGCTCAGCGAGATCGAAGAGATCGTCCATTCCCTCCTCGTTTCCCCTGAACACGGGAGATTCTGCCGGGGCTTCCGTCTCGCTCTGCGACGACTGTGCCATGTCACTCCTTCCGTCGAGGCGTCCGCCAATGCACCCTGGAAACGATTCGTCGGCCGACATCGCGGATCTCAAGCTGCGCGAAGTCCGTTGTATCACACGTATCGGCGAGCAACACTGGCCCCGTCCGAGCACGCGGAGTCGCTGGTCTCTGTTGAGAAAGAGGTACGAACGCCATGAATGAATTGAAGGACCGCGTCGCGATCGTGACCGGCGCCGGTCGAGGCATTGGCCGCGCGCATGCGCTCCTGATGGCCGCCGAGGGTGCCAAGGTGGTGGTGAACGATCTCGGTGGAAACACCGACGGCAGCGGCGCCGACGTCTCTCCGGCGCAGCTGGTCGTGGACGAGATCACGGAGGCGGGCGGACGGGCGATTGCCAACTTCGACGATGTGGCCGACTGGGAGGGCGCGAAGCGCATGATCGAGCAAGCCGTTGACGCCTTCGGTGATCTTCACATCCTCGTGAACAATGCCGGAATCCTGCGCGACCGCATGCTGGTCAATATGTCGGCCGAGGAGTGGGATTCCGTCATCCGGGTCCATCTGCGGGGCCACTTCTGTCCGACGCGCTGGGCGGCCGCCTACTGGCGCGAGCAAGCCAAGGCCGGACGGGAGGGAAAGCGCTCCATCATCAACACCTCGTCCGCTTCCGGCTTGTTCGGCAATACGGGACAGACGAACTACGGTGCCGCCAAGATTGGCATTGCGACCTTCACGATGATTGCTGACTCCGAACTGAGCCGCTACGGGGTGCGCGTCAACGCCATCGCGCCGGCAGCGGCTACTCGTCTCACCAGCGGCTTGGTTCCAGACCGAACAGCGACGCCGAGCGACGAATGGTCCCCCATATCCCCGTCCAACATCGCACCTTTCGTCGCCTACCTCGCCAGCGAGGAGTGTCCCATTCACGGTCGGATCTTCCTCGTCTCTGGAGGGACGGTGCACCTCTTCCAACCCTTCGCCATCGTGGATGCCATTGAGAAAGAGGGGCTCTGGTCCGTGGCCGAGCTCAAGGTCGAGGCGGCGCGGTTCGCCGACGTGCCCTTCACGCTCAACAACCCCTACGAGGGCCAAATGGGCTGACGGCCTGAGGCCGGTCACAGCGACCGAGCCAGAACGTCTTCGACGGTCTCACCCCTCGCGTGGGCGGCTTTCTCCATCCTCTTGTAGCTCTCCGGGCTCATCAGATCGTGCAGCGTCATCTGTGGCGCTCCCCCGAAAAGCCGGATGAACGTCGCTTGGCGCGCCGCCCGCTCGACCATTCGCGCCACATGGAACGCCTCATCAAACGTCTTGCCGACGCATACCGCTCCGTGTGAGGGCAGCAGCGCCGCCTTGGAACGAGCGCCGAGCGCCTCGACGGCCTGACGCGCCACCTCGACGGTCGCCACCCCGCCCGACGGTGCGCACCTGATCGGACCCAATCCGGCAACGAGGTAGGTCTCGGAGGTGTAGGTGGGGATGTCCCACCGCATGACCGAGAAGATCTGGGACCATTCGCCGTGGCTGTGGACGATCGCGTGGACATCCGGTCGGGTGTCGTAGATGCCTAGGTGCGTCTGCAACTCGACCGTCGGCTCGATGCCGCCGTCGATGATCACGTTGCCCTCACGATCGACAACAGCGACGTCGTCCTCGCTTATCTGACTCCAGTTGGCGAACGGTCGCTCGGGATCTGGTCTCGGCAGAATATAGATGGTGCCGGTTTCGGGGTCGCGCGAACTGGTGTCACCGGCATCGAGACCCGACGTCAGTTCGAGTTCCCAAAGCGTCTTGGCCGAGCGGGCCACCTCGGCGATCAGTTCAGCGCTGATGTTCGACGATTGCCCTGCATCCCGCATCGCGGATGTTCCTCCTTGTCCTCGACGTCAGCGTCAGTGTCCTACTTGACGGGGTCCGGGGCGCGAACCCGGTCGACTACTGCCGGAACCACGGGTGGCGCGGAGCGCCAATCGACTAATCCGTCTTCTGGGAGACCAACCGGGTAATGGTTCTCGTGGATCTCGGCCCAGTGTGCGTGATTCAGCTGGTGGAGCGTGAAGCAGGACTGCAGCGCGTTGAAGAAACCCATGTTGTCGACCGTTTGGTTCACGGACTCTTTGATCAGCAGCGCGGTCATCGTGGGCAGCGCGGCGACACGGCGGGCGAACTCCAAGGTGCGCTCGGAGAGCTTGTCCTCCGGAAAGATCTTTGAGACCATTCCGAGGGCATGAGCCTCTTGGGCCGTGACCGAATCACCGGTAAGCATGAGCTCCTTGGTCTTCCGTGGTCCGAATTCCCAGGGATGAGCGAAGTACTCCACTCCGCACATGCCGAGACGGGTGCCGACGACATCGGCAAACGCTGCATTTTCCGCCGCGACAATCAAGTCACAGGCCCACATCAGCATCAGTCCCGCGGCGAACACCGTCCCTTGGACCTCGGCGATCGTGATCTTGCGCAAGTTCCGCCAACGCAAAGTGTTCTGGAAGAAGTAGTGCCACTCTCCGAGCATCCGCCCCTCTGCACCCTCCCTGGTGCCTCCGTTGATCTCAAAGGTCGGGTGCAGATCGGGGCCCGGGGTGCGCTCGGCCAAAGACTCTGCGGAGCCCATGTCGTGACCCGCCGAGAAGATGGGACCGGCCCCGCTGAGGATCACGACGCGCACCATGTCGTCTGCCTCCATGGTCAAGAATGCGTCGTGTAACTCCACCAGAAGTCCCCGATGCTGTGCATTCCGCGCCTCGGGACGGTTCAAGATGATGCGCGCTATCCGGCCGTCGTCGACCGTCTCGCACTTGATGTACCGATAGTCCTTCACGGTGATTCCTCCTCGTCCGGTCTGCATCGATCTTAGGCGAACGCCCAATGGAAGGGGGGGGTTCCACCAAGCTGAGCCCAGAAAGCACTCGGCACCTCCCGCGACCCAGCGCGTTCCCGTGGGATTGGCATAGCATGCCGGTCGGCCCCCGGCAGAGGTGTCGTACGCGGGCCGGCGCCGAACGCCGGCTGATCGAATGTGCCGATGGGAGGTCGACGAGCGCAGCGCCGACTGGGACCGCCCGTCCGCGCAGTAGCTATGTCGTTGGAGGTCTCGCCAGATCACCCGATCATCGCCAGGACCCCAACGGTGACCACAAGAGAGACCGGAACAGCCACCAACCCCATGCGGCTCGCCTTTTGTATCGAAGGCTGAGCACCCGCTGAGCGAGCCGCCCGTAACCACAAGAGCCAAGCCAAGGACCCTGTGACGAACAGATTCGGGCCGATGTTGAGACCGACCAAAAGGGCGAATGGATGTGGTGGATGGTGCGCTGCGAGCAGTGAAGCCGCGGGAAGATTATTGACCCACACGGAGGCGATCGACGCCACCACCGCCGTCTCCCACATGTTCAGATGCGTGAGCAGCGCTCCGGGTCCCGTCCAAACGCGACCAAGCGTGCCCAGAGCCACGGCGACGCCGAACAGCCCGACGAGCACGGGCAAACCCAGAACGCCGAGCACGCGCCCGACGTGGTCCTTTCCCGTTGCCAGTCGTACCGAGATGGCGCCGATGCCGATGGCGACCACTGGTAGTGCCGGTGTCGGGAAGATGAGGATGAAGAATGCCGCCAAGGCAATCGCTCCGAGGCCGAGTCCGATGACTGGAGGCCGGGAGGGCGAGTGGCCGTCCACCCGAACAAAGAGCGCCTTGTGCTCGAAGGCGGCCACCACCAAGGCCGTTGTCACCAGGGCGCAAAGGGCGGGCGCCCACATGCGGGCAAGGAACTGCCCACCGGTCAGGTGGAGATGACCGAGCACGATCAGATTGGTGAGATTGGAACCTGGGAGGAACAACGATCCGGCGTTGGCCAACAAGATGCATCCGTAGAGCAAGAGGTTTTCGCCCTGCCCACGTCTGCGAGCTGCGTGGACGAGAACAGGGGTCAGGAAGGCGACGGCGGTGTCGAGGTTGAGCAAAGCCGTCACGACGCCGACCATCAAGGTCGAACCGATGAAGATGGCGAGCCCGCTCCGGGCTGTGCTCGCCAAGCTCTGACCGGCGGACGAGAAAAGCCCGTCGTCGTCGGCCACGAGCCCGATGAGCAGTAGGCCGGCGACCAATACGAAGGGCGACCACACTTGTGCCGCGGCCGCACCGGCCTGAGCTGGTCGCAAAGTGGCAGAGAGAGCGAGTCCGGCGATCCCAGCTCCGGCCAATACCAATCCAAAACGTGAGTCGAAGACCCCGTCCCACCAGCGATCGCGTTGACCAGCGTTGACGAGGCCGTGCCGGGTCACCGGCATGACGGAGGGGGAGTCGCTGATTGGCCGACGAGGAGCATTCTCGTGAAAGGCTCAGGAAGCGGCCGGTCTCGGGCATGGGCCAGAGACGTGGCGCGGGTCTTCGTCGACGTCAGCTGCGAATGCTGAACAGAGACGCACTATCTGCATTATTGAAGGCCGGCTGCGCCGGCTCGATCCCCACTTCCTCAGTGGCTCGAGTGAGCGACGTCAAGAGCCCATCGAACATATCGACGACCTGGAACTGGCGCCATCTTCACCGAACCGTGAAGAGAGTTTCATGGCGCTTTCCGCATCATCTTGGGGTGCGTTGATATGACCCTCCCGAGGGATCACGTCCGGTGTAGGCAAGTAACTTGTCTTGAGCAGACGAGTCCGGCGCGATGGCCAACTCCGGCTTGAACACGCCCTTGCGTTGTTCGTCGGTAAAGCGTCCATGGATGATCTTGTAAGCAGCTTCGGGAAGTGCTGCAGGCATCACCTGATCCTGCCCCGTCGATACGGCCAGATCCCATCCGTGCAACAGCTGATCGCTAAATGCGATGCCAAGAGCCGGCCCAGTCTGGTCGATGACTCCCGGCTCACTGAAGGTACGAAGTGTCTCGGCCCTCGCGTCAGCAAAGTCCGCACACGGATCGTCGCTCAGTAGCTGAGGAGGACTTTGGGACGGGGGATCGACGTCATCGCCTCTCGCTGCCCCCACAAAGTACCTCTGGGTCTGGAGCATATGACTCAAAAGCGTACGCACATCCCAGTCGTCACAGATTGTTGGGTCATCAAGCCTGGGAACCGCACTTTGGACTTTGCTTCCAGTCCATTCGCTTGCGCGCGAATACAGATCCAGCAGGTCGAACTCCACGGCGGGCTCATGCCGCTGTGTGTTTGTCATAGGTCTCCCTTCTTCCGCCCAACGGCCGCTCGTCCAGCCATGTACTGCAATTGTCCCAGCCGAGCGTTCGGCCAGTCTCTAACGATTCAATGCTCTCTCGAGCTGGGCTTTGGTCATCTTGGAACGGCCGTGGATGCCTTTGTGACGAGCTTCCTCGTAGAGCTGGTCTTTCGTTCGTCCGCCAGCACCTCGATGCGAACGCAGCCCGCCTCGGCGACCGGACGAGATGTCTCGGGTCGAGGTCGAACTGGACTGCTGTGCCTCGCCGGCTCGGGCGCGCTCCTTGTTCACAGTCCGGGCAGCGATTTCCGTTGCAAGATGTTCTGAATCGCCTCGTTTCTCCAATCCGGCTTTTATATGCTCGTATTGGCGCTCTCGCTTGTTGCTCCAGGCCCGTTGTGGCATTTTCGACGGCTGCTCCTCTCCACTCACGTCCAGGTATAGCCAAGGCCCGTCACCCTGGCTGATCGATTTGGGATTACCCAGGTATCCCTCGCTGGAAACGGTGGTGTGGATTGACGCGCTGGAACGCCGCGGCCACCACACCCAGGGGAAACCGAAGCAGCGGGGAAGCTCGGGCTCTTTCGTGGGAATCATCCGTTCCGGCGTTCATGGCGGCATACGCCGAGAACCATGCATTCAGTTCCACGGCCGTCGTTCGCACTGCCGGGAATCAAACGGTGTGGCGGTCGATTCTCAGTTCAGATCGACAGCGAGCAGTGATGCCCGGTACTCGCCTCGCTCTTTTGGTTTCGCTCTCGCGCCGCTGTTGTTCCTCGATTACCCGCGTCGCCAGACGCAAGACACGGGGTTGCGCCGGGCCGGCCAAAGAATGCTGCGGACACCAGTCCCTTCAATACGTCAAAAAAGCCATGCCTTTCAAGCCGAATCAATCGATACACGTGCTCGATGGAGCGTGATCGACGTTTGACATGAATAAGCGTTGGGAACGTGAAGCGGCATGGTACTGATCCTCGCATTGCTTCTCGTTCTTATCCTGTTCGGCGCTGGCTTCGCGGTGCACTTGTTGTGGATCGCGGCGGTTGTCTTTGCCGTTCTTTGTTTGATCGGCTTCGCGCTTGGCCGAGGTGAGGGGGCCGGACGTCACCACTTCTACCGGTGGTAGTGGTTGTGGACAGCTCCTCGATCCGGAGGTGTTCAGCCAACGAGGAGGGCGCGTGATGGCCACGACGAATGCGGACTCTTTAGACACGAAAGCAACCGATGGGTCCGGCACCGTCGAGACGGATGTGCCGGCTCGCCTCGATCGGTTGCCGTGGTCACGATGGCACTGGCTCGTGCTGGTGGGTCTCGGCACCGTCTGGATTCTTGACGGGCTCGAGGTCACGATCGTCGGCGCCGTCGGGAGCACCATCACCAAGGCGGGGAGTGGCATATCCATCACGACGGCCCAGGTAGGGGACGCGGCCGGTATCTATATCGCAGGCGCCTGCGTGGGCGCCCTGGTGTTCGGCCATCTCACCGACCGGCTTGGTCGTCGGAAGCTATTTCTCGTCACACTCTCCGTCTATCTAGTTGCCACGGTCCTCACTGCGACCTCTCGGAATGCTGAGATGTTCTTTGTCTTCCGGTTCTTTACAGGAATGGGTATCGGGGGCGAATATGCCGCAATCAATTCCGCCATTGACGAGCTCATCCCGGCCAGGGTGCGTGGCACGGTGGATTTGCTGGTCAACGGGTCGTACTGGCTCGGCACGGCAGCCGGAGCTGCCGCGACGCTGGTGTTGCTCAACCCTGCGCTCATCTCCCTAGACCTCGGCTGGCGCCTTTGCTTCCTCATGGGAGCTGTCCTCGGCCTGGGCGTCGTATTGGTCCGGCGCCATCTGCCCGAGAGCCCCCGCTGGTTGTTCACGCACGGCAATGTTGGGGAGGCGGACCAAATTGTCTCTGAGATCGAGGATGCGGTCACGAAATCGACGGGGCAGACCCTCGACGACGTGGACGAGTCGATCTGCGTGGACACACACACAACGGTCGGACTTCTCGACGTCGTCCGAACCGTCTTCGGTCACTATCCGCGCAGGGCGGTTCTCGGTCTCAGCCTTTTTGTTGGCCAGGCGTTTTTGTACAACGCCGTCTTCTTCACGTTTTCGCTCGTATTGGCGACTTTCTATGGTGTTGCATCGAACGACGTCGGGTACTACCTCATCGCATTCGCGGTGGGAAACTTCTTGGGCCCACTTCTTCTCGGTCGCCTCTTTGATGTGGTCGGACGCCGGGTGATGATTGCTGGCACGTACCTTCTTTCGGGCGCCATGTTGGGTGTGACGGCGTACCTCTTCGACCATGGTGTGCTGACCGCGACGACGCAGACTCTGGCGTGGGTCGTCATTTTCTTCTTCGCCTCGGCGGGCGCCAGTGCGGCCTATCTCACCGTCAGTGAGATCTTCCCAATGGAAACCCGAGCTCTCGCCATCGCCATCTTCTATGCAGTCGGCACTGGCCTGGGTGGCATTGTCGGGCCCGTTCTCTTTGGAAATCTGATTGCGACGAAGCGCCCGGGACCAGTCGCATTCGGCTACCTCCTGGGTGGCGTGCTCATGTTCGCAGCTGGGCTCGTTGAGGTCCTGTTCGGGGTCGATGCTGAACAGCGCTCGTTGGAGGAGATCTCTGTACCACTATCGGCGGTCGAGGGCTCAACGCACGAAAGTGAGACAGATGCAGCGTCGAGTTCGCTCCAAGGTCGGACTGGTCCGGCCCCACTCCCCAGACGGTGGCGCGGATCCGCGGCGTGGTCGCCAAGTCCATTGGTGTCGACTTTTCCCAGAGAGAATCCCTATTTGGTGAGCGAAGTCGATGCTCTGGTCGCCGCACTCGAACGATACAGTCCCCAATCCGCCGGGCAGCTTTCTCGAGCCACGTCGGCTCGGTTCTGGGGTCCGGGCAGATTTCGCGAAGCTCTGCGTTCGGGCGTGGCGTCCGGACGAGTTCGCCGTCTCGGTCGCGACCGGTACGCGGCGGGTCGCCTCGGGGGGGAGCAAGAGTCGTTCAGCGGCCGCCAATAGACCGACCGCCTATAAGCAGCGAAAGGCGGGTAACAGCCGATGGCTGTGCAGGACGCACGGTCTCCAAGCCCACAGGGAACCATCGCGTCGACGATTGTGAGCAACGTTAACTGGGTAGGTCAATTGACATTGAGAAGAAATAGGAGTCGGAGCGAGATGAAGAAGTTAGCGATATATGTCGGCTTGGTTGTCGGGTTCATCGCAGGTTCATGGGCTGGCCGAGATCCCTACGAGCGCCTCGAGCGCGCCGTACGTGGCTTTCTGAAGCAGCCCACAGTCCAGAGCAAACTTCAGTCCGCTGCAAAGAGAGCTAGTACGGAGCAAGACGCGACCCGTGGAACCGCGACCCGAGCAATCCCGAAGGCGTCGCCAGAAGGAACTAACGGAACACAAAAGGTTTCGTCGAAGGTGAGCAATATCTCCGAAACAGCCGGCATCTAGGAGGACGGGACCCGCAGGCCCTGCGGAAGACGTCGACGAAACGAGGATATGAAAAGAGAGTGTGACGGTGGGGAAAAAAAGTCGTTGGTTAGCGTTGGCGTGGGTGCCTGTGATCATCTTGGTCGTGTGGGTAGTGCTCCATCTTGGCGGTGGGGCTGAGTGTGCATCGGGGATGTGTTAATGACTCCCAGATGCGCAAAGAGTCAGCCAGGTCACGCGCGGCATAGCCGCGAATTTGGCGGAACCAATCGGTGAGGTTTCCACCGGAGCAGGGAGCGGAAGGTACCCCCGATCGCCGCGCTCAGGGTCAGTTGGGATCGCGACGAGAGCAGGCACAACCGGATTGTCCTCCAGCTCTTTGTCTGCGAACTCTGACCGACCAGCGCCCTCGAGTGCCAGCTAGCGCAGGAGTCTTCCATGCCGTCTGTTTTTAAAGTCGACGGCGGCGCAGTGCCCGAGCACATCGCAGAACTGGTGCCCAAGGGCCACCATCCGGAGTGCCACGTTGACGCCATCACCAAGTACCTGAGTCCAGTCTCGACTGCATACTCTGTATCAACCGGATCGGCCCCGAGCGCGAGGGTTTCTTTTCCGTTCTACCTCTACGGGCTGGCGTCCCTTTTCCGGGTATGAGCCCGAAGGTGGAACTCGACGCCGAGGTATCTCAGGACAGTGAAGCCGAGCGGATCAACCGGAACGTCGGTGACTTGCTCCAAGAACTCCGCGTCGCCGGTCTCGGGGTCCAGATGCTCTTCGGCTTCCTGCTCGCGTTGCCGTTTACAGTGCGCTTCGCGCAGCTCGATGGCACTCAACGCGACGTGTACCGGCTCAGCGTCCTCAGTGCTGCTGCCGCAACCGCTCTGCTCATCAGTCCCGTTGCGTACCACCGTTGGGTGTTCCGGCGCCACCAGAAGTCCAAGCTGCTCCGTCTCGCGAACGTTGAGGCACTCCTAGGACTGAGCATGGAGGCGCTCTCGCTGTCCTGCGCCATCGCTCTCATCTTCAGCTTCATCGGGAGCAGCTGGGTTTTTTCGGGCCTCGTGGCTGTGGTCATCGGGGGTTTTCTATTCTTGTGGTTCGCCTTGCCCCTCGTCGACCGGTTCACCTCGAAGCGCTGATGCACAGCTGAACTACCGCGCCGATGCCGAGGGCCAAGGCAAGAATTGCGGTTCCCCTGGCGAGCCAGAGATGGGTGCAATATTGGGTCCGAACACGCCTCGGCTTGGGCGCTTGAAGTGAGCGCACGGCGTGGTTGACCGGAGCGTTATCTGGGTATGTTTGGTTCCAATGGTGTCGGCTCACGCGTCCGATCGTCTTCCCAGGAGATTCGTATGGTCCTGAGCGTCGACCGTGGGGACCATCCGACCGATTCAGGTAAATCAGGAGAAACCAACCGACAAACTTCAGCGCTCCGGAAGGCGCAAGACAGCCTGCGAGATGTCAAATCCCTCACACAGGCTTCACTGGCGAGTCTCGATCCCGACGAACTGTTGTCGCTGCTTCTCGAACGAGTGCTCGCCCTTTTACGTTGTGACACGGCTGCGGTCCTGCTTCTCGACCCTGCAGCAGAACAACTGGTCGCACGGGTCGCCCGTGGACTCGAAGAAGAGGTTCGACAAGGCGTGCGGATTCCGGTGGGTGTTGGCTTCGCTGGTCGTATTGCGCTCGAACGTCGCCCAGTGTTGCTTGACCGCGTTGATTCCACGACCGTAGCGAATCCCATCCTCTGGGAGAAGGGCATCCGGTCGATGTTAGGTGTCCCGCTCATCATTGGTGGAACTGTGATGGGTGTTCTCCACGTGGGCTCGTTCAGCCCTCGATCGTTTGACGGCGACGAGGTGATGTTGCTCGAATTGGTGGCGGACAAGGTTGCGGCAGCAGCTGTGGCGGGCAAGGTCGAGTCCGAGCGTCGCGCTGCCCGCGTTCTGCAGCGAAGCCTCTTGCCCTCAGCCCTACCCAAGCATCCAAAGATCGAGTTCGCGAGTAGATACGCTCCCGCTGAGCGGGGCGATGTCGGCGGTGACTGGTACGACGCTTTCGAGCTTCCGTCTGGGGACGTCTGGGTGATGACCGGCGATGTGGTTGGCCATGGGCTCAATCCAGCGATCGTCATGGGCAGACTGAGAAGCGCACTGCGATCGTATGCCCTTCTGGGCATGTCGCCCGAAGATGTTCTGCGAGGTGCGAACCGCAAACTGCAGTACTTTGAGCCGGGGGCAATGGCAACGGTGGTTTGTGGCGTGCTGGCTCCGCCATTCGACGAGTTACGAATGTGCTCTGCTGGTCATCTGCCTCCGGTGATGATCACTCCGGGGACTCGTGAAGCGGTGCTTTTGGAGGTTCGACCGGGCCCGCCATTGGGCGTCGTTGCCGAATTGGATCCCGAATCCACGCGATGGAAGATTGCGGATGGTTCTACGCTCATCCTCTATACCGACGGCTTGGTAGAGCGGAGAGGCGAACTCATCACAGATGGGATCGAGCGGCTCCGAAGGGTGGTCACCAACGACTCTCCAGAGCGACTCTGTAGACAGATCATGGACTCGATGATCGGAAGCTACGTACCTGCCGACGATGTTGCGTTGTTGGCCTTACGAATTTCGATGTCAGCCAGGACCCCGACCGTGATCCACCGCCCTGGCCCTGACATCTCCGTGGCGCGTTCCGACCTGTTCCCCTGCGACGCAGGGTCAGTGAGGGCAGCCCGCCGTTTCATCGCTGAGTGTGTCGTGCACTTTGGACTACAACTCTTGCCGGATGTGCAACTCATTGTGTCCGAGCTGGCTAGCAATGCAGTAGTGCATGCCGGCTCGAGCTTTGATGTTACGGTGGAACGGTTGGATCAAAACGCCGTGCGCGTTGAGGTTCGAGACTTCGCCCAAGGCTTCCCGCGATACCTCAATCGAGGCATAGAGGCGGACAGCGGTCGTGGCCTTCAAATCGTTGATCTGCTTGCTGAAACTTGGGGGATAGAAAATCGATCGGGTGGCAGGGGAAAATCAATCTGGTTCATTGCGTCCGCGAAGGCGAACGATAAGGGCTGCCGTTGACGCTGACCACGATTTCGTACAAACGATCATAGAGCACCAACCGATCGGAGACATCCGACCGCCCCGGCGGGTCACGTCGATGTTCCCTATGGGCCCGTCGTCGAGGGAGAGGTTGCTGAGCTAACGCGTAGTCCTGCAACCAAGCGTCGTCCTTCGGCACGGACGGTCAGCGGCTCCCTAGTTTCTCGAAGTTTTCCGACAGCCGGGGCTCGCCGAGGCGCTCGCGCTGTCCGCGGGCCGCCGGGCCCACCCGCGACCAGAGTCCCTCCATCCACCACATGTCCGTGACCAGGTCACGGTCGAGCACGCCTTGATTGACGAGGGTACCGACCACTTCGCCGAAGTTCAGAACCTTCTGCACGGAGGGGTCATTGGTGCTGGCTGTCTCGGGGTCGAAGTCGTCGGCGAACACGGCCAGAACGGCGTCCGCGAGGCCCATTTCGGTGCCCCAGCGAACGATTTGCATGACGAGATTCGCGTCGTTGTAGGTAGCTGGCATGTAGGCGTCTCCTCACAGCCTCGAGGGCTTACTGCTCCGTGTCGGACGTACCTCCCTTTGACCGTCGGCTTTCGCCAAAATAGCCGAACGACCGGATCGGTTGCGCAGCCTTACCGCATTGAGGAGGCTGGAGGGAGGAGAAACATCCCTTTCCAACCGTGTCTGGCGACCGAATTGGAGGCAGCGATGGTCAGAGGCGAAGGAACCACTGTGGCTCGCGGGGTCAGTGCTTTCGAGGCATTTGACTTCGTTCTGGACCCTGCCCAATATACGAAGGCTGATACGAAGATGGTGTGGGTAACCAAGCTGGCCGATACTCCAAACGGCATGTTGGCCCGGGAGGATGGGAAGTTCCTCGGGCGCTTCAAGGGTTCGGTAGTCACACGTTACCGATGGGACCGGCCGAATCGTATAGACGTGACCCTCGAGCACGGTGTCCCGAGAAGTCTCCACGCATGGTTTGAGATCGAAGACGTGAACGAGGGCGTTCGTATCCGACACGTCGAAGAACTTGACCTCGGATATGGAATTCTTGGGGCGCTTCATGACCTGGTCGCCGGGCGGTGGTTCGCTCAGTCAGTCAGGGAAGAGGTAGCCGAAATCGGACGGCTTCTCGAGGAGGGCCAGCGCGGACGTCGCCTTGACGATGTCAATGGTTAGGCGCGGCTGCCCACCGACTGGGTAACCGTCAATGTTCGGGTCTCAAGCTAGGACCCATTCCGATTGAAGCGCGTGTGTGGCCGGGTTCAAGCACAGCCAAGGCTCACGCCCGCTTTCGCTGACCCCGAAGCGGCGGCTCCGATTTCGAAATGATGGGGCGTCTAACACCTACCTCGTGACCTCCGTAGCATCTGCGGTCATTCGAGGCCGAGGAATTTAACTGTCGCGTCAATCGCGCTGAAGTCCGAGGGTGTCGCGAAGTGATCGACTCCGGCGAGTGTGACCAACGAGGCCGACGGCAGCGCCGCCATCAGCCGGTCGGCAGATTCCACCATGTCCCGGTCGCCCAGCACCACCAGGATCGGGCAATGCAGCCTCAACAGATCCTCTTCGGTGACCGGCCGACGCGGCCGACGGAGGAACGCAGAGAGTGCTCGCGGGTCGTTGCCCGCCGATCGGGCCAGCCGGCGAAATAACCGAGCCTGAACGTCCTCTGGCTCCCCGCTGTCTTCGAGCGCCGCCACCATTGGAGCAGGATCACCCGACTCGAAAACGTTGTCACCTAGCCCCAGTAGGACGATCCGGTCGAACCGTTCTGGCTCGGCAACAGCCAGACGCAGAAGCAGGTCTGCCCCGGCCGAGAAACCGACCCCAGCGATGAGTTCGTCTGTAGGTAGGGCGCGCCGGACCTGCTCATCCGCGTCGGCGTAGTCCGCGGGATCGGTCATCGGCGATGACGACCCGTGCCCTGGCAGGTCGATAGCGGGGACGGTCACACCGAAGTCAGAAAGGATGTCGACCCAGCCAGTCTGCCGCCAGTTGTGATCGAAGGAGGACGCGAAGCCATGCAATAGGATCAACGAGTTGGGTCGGCGAAACACGAGCCAAAGCTAATGGAAGCGAAGGACTGTGGCACCTGTGGACCAGTCCAGATCCGGCGGCGAAAGCACCAACCGGGATGGGACACCGTTCGGACCGGCGTCGCCTCTACCTTGGCGATGGAACCTCTTTCTGTCTACGAAACGCGCCGAATGAGTTGCGTTAGTCGTCGGCTCAGGCACGATCAACCCACCCGCAGGGGGGTGTCGAGTCGCGACTGGATGTATACGTGTCACGAACCACGGGTATGTAGGTTGCCTATGACCTTTTCCGACGCTCAGGGCGACCACTTCTGGTCTCAATTCGTGTCGTCGGAAGAGTCGATGCTGTACACAAACCGACGAGCAAAGGCAGACCGGGCCCGGGTGTTGACGAACCCTTACCGAAGAATATTCGATCGCTGTGAGAACTGAGAACCAGAATAGTTTGGATTCCAGGATAAATCAGCTGAGACCCAGCAGCCGCTGGCTGCACAGGATTGACCATTACACCTCATTGCCATGGGCGACGCTTACCCTCGGCCTCTTGCTCTTCGCCGTGATACTTGTTGGAGCCGTGATGGGTTATCCCGCGGGTTGGACCATTGGCTTCGAAGTGGGCACGGCCAGCGTCACTCTCATCATGGTCACAATTATTCAGCACACCCAGGGACGCGAACAAACAGCCACACAAAGGAAGCTGGACGAACTTTTGCGCGCGATGCCAGAAGCGGAGAGTTCGCTGATCATGTTGGAGGAGGAGTCTGATGAGACCATCCAACACGTTGAAGAACGGCAACGGGGCTCGAAAAGACAGTAATTGAGAGCGGTCGTCCGGACCAGTGCTTCTTCACTGACCTCGGCTAACGCCCGTTGACCTCTCGATCCTCTTCCTGCGACTCGTCGAACTCCTCAGGAGTCGCCGCTTCGCGGTACACAGGTGGATCGGTCGGAGCTTTGGTCCCGGGCTCGTCGTCTTTGGATGCGGGGGTCCTCGCGTCGCTTGTCATGATGAAGTAGATACCCGGTTGCTCGGTCGAGCATTCTTCGTCGGCGTTTGTCGGGAAAGGGTGCTTCGGGTGCGACCCGACGGGTAATTGGGATTCGGCCGACCGTGCGCCGGGCGCCCTCAGCGAATGCGAAGGGCGACCGGAATTCCTGCCACGCCATCCGGCGAATCCGCGAAGCAGCCCCCGGGTGCGCAAGCAAGACCCGGGGGCCGTCGCCCAATGGGTTCCACCCTCCAAGGGTGCGGACCCGGATGACAACTACCCGGCGGGCCTTCAGTCAAACCTAGGTTGGTTCTCTCCGAATATGAGGCGACACCTGGGGAGATCCATCCGCGCGCGACGCCCCACGGCGGCGAGCCGAACATCTCGTAGCGAGGGTGTCCCCGCGGTCTCGATGCAAGGAGGTACGGGCGGCCTGACGCGTGCCGAAAGTGTCAGAGCTCAGGGAGCTCTCTTGGGCTGAATTCACCGCTCGCTCGTCTGGGTGGCTACGCGTTGCACCAGCGTCGGCGTGACGTCACGGGTCGGGAAGGTGGCAATGCAGTGGCCGATCAGGACGACAATGGTCCCCGTTTCGCAGTCGACCTCTCGCCTCACGGCGACGTATCGGTACAGGCTCGGCTGGGTAGTGCTCTCATGTGGAAAGTACCGCTCAGTTACTTGAGTACAGACGCCGGTTTGAAGAGGTAGTGCGTTGAGGCCATGGTTGGAGCTTAGGGAGATCGCTGGGGGATGCGGGACAGCGCTCCCGAAGCCCGGCTCGGGGGGAACGGCCGCCCGCTTCGGGGCGCTGGCCGATTGGGGAGCGCGCGACCTGTCGCTCGCTCGATTGGCCGAGGGCCACGTCGATGCATTGGCCGTCCTTGCGGAGGCAGGCCTGGAGCCGGACACAGCGGCGACCTATGGGGTCTGGGCAGCGCGCCCACAAGTCGGCGGAACCACTGCACACCTCGCTGCAGACGGATGGCACCTGGCGGGAGCAAAGCCCTTCTGCTCAGGCAGCACCAGTATCGACCGGGCTCTTCTCACGGCTGAATGTGACGATGGATATCGGCTTTTCGATGTCTCAGTAGCGGAGAACGTCGTGGGGATCCAGCCCGGATCATGGCCCGCAGTGGGCATGGCGGATTCGCTGAGCCACACCCTTGATTTCGGAGGGCCTCCCGTTCCGGCGAGCCGGGCCGTCGGTCCTCCCAACTTCTACCTCGAGCGCCCCGGGTTCTGGTTCGGGGGGACCGGAGTCGCGGCCTGCTGGTACGGCGGCGCCCGTGGCCTCGTCGAACATGAGCTGCGAAATATCGGCCCGCGCCCATCGGAACTGGCCATGGTCGAGCTCGGACACGCGGTTGCCCACGTCGATCTCATGCGCCGGGTGATCGAGCAGGCGGCGCATGAGATCGATGCCGACCCCGACGACCGTGCCGGCGTGGCGAAGAATCGGGCCCATGTCATTCGTCACGCAGTGCATCACGCAGCACAGGAGGTTCTTGTCCACGTGGCCGCGGCGGGGGGAGCGCGTCCTCTATGCCTCGATTCGGAGCAGGCTCAACGAGCCGCCGATCTCTACGTGTATCTGGCCCAGTACCACGGCCCACAGGACGCCAACGTTCTCGGCCATATGGCACGTGAGAGGTGGCCGTGGGGCTAGTCGTCGACGACCTGCACCCTGGGACTGACGAGGCAACCTGGCTTGGAGCGAGGCAGCTTGCCGCGCTCCGTCCACTGCACCAGAGGCGACCCCGTCGGCTGGTTGTCGTGGCCCCACACCCCGATGACGAGATCCTCGGGGCCGGAGGCTTGCTTCAAAGTATGGGTCGCGTCGGTGTCGAAATGGTGGTAGTGGCCGTCACCGATGGTGAGGCATCACACCCCCGAGCGCGAGCTCTGGGTTGGGATCTCGCAGCCGCGCGTTCCACTGAGACGCATGTTGCCCTCGATCGGCTGGGTTGTGGTTCGGTGGGTGTTCGGCGGCTTCGCTTTGGCGACGGGGCCGTGGCGGAACAGATTCAGCCCCTGACCGCCGTACTCAGCTGCCTGCTCCGGCCCGACGACCTCTGCCTAGCTCCATGGCAGTTGGACGGCCACCCCGATCACGAAGCGACCGGCCGCGCTGCGGTCGCCGCCGCTCGCTTGACCCACACACCCCTCCTCGAGTACTTGGTCTGGGCCTGGCACTGGGCAACACCGGAAAATGCTGTCGTACCCTGGGGCCGATGCCGTCGACTGGACCTGGGACGGCGGCAGACAGCACGCAAGCGTTGGGCGACCTACGCATTCATCTCGCAGATCAGGCCCTTCGCCTCGGAGTACGGCGGAAGGCCCGTGTTGCCCCATTCGGTGTTGCGGCGATTCTGGCGACCCTTCGAGGTATTCATCGAGGCAGAGTTATGACGTCGACGAGCCGCTCGTACTTCGAACAGATGTACCGCGACCAGGCCGATCCCTGGGAATTTGAGAGCAGCCCGTACGAGCAGCGGAAGTATGCCGTGACTGTCGCCAGCCTGCCTCGGTCCCGCTATCGCTCAGCTTACGAGCCGGGGTGCTCTATAGGAGTGCTCACTGAGCTTCTTGCCACCCGCTGTGACCGCCTGCTCTCGAGCGACATCATCCCCTCTGCCCTGCAACGGGCCGAGGCCCGACTCCGAAGAAAGCCCAATGTCTGGTTTGAGGAGCGCTCGATCCGCGACCAGTGGCCACCTGGTTCTTTCGATCTCGTGGTGCTTAGTGAGATCGCGTACTACTTCAACGAGTCCGACCTCCGTTGTGTCATGGCAAGTGTCATGGACTCGACCGAACTAGGAGCCCATATCGTGGGTGTCCACTGGCGCGGTGAAACGAACTACCCTCTCACTGGCGAGCGCAGTCACCGGATCATCGCAGAGACTCCAGGTCTGGTCACCGTAGTGCACCACACTGAAGAGGAGTTTGTGCTCGACATCTGGGAAAGTCGGTGATCCAACAGGCTCCGCCGCGCGTGATAGGCGCCGTGGGTGTCGTGGTGCCCGTCCATGACGAGGAGGAGTTCCTGCCGAGTGCGCTGCGGGCACTGGAGCTGGCATTGGATGCGCTCTCACCGTCCATTTCACGCCGGGTGGTCGTGGTGCTCGACAATTGCGGTGACGCCAGCTCGGCTATCGCCCGTCGTTGGGCGGCTCGAACCGACGCGCTAGTAATACGTGAAGAATGTGGGAGCGTTGGACTAGCCCGCCGAGCAGGGATCCTTGCACTTTTGGCGCGCTGGACGGAGAAGGACCCGAGGCAGGTCTGGCTGGCCAACACTGATGCCGATTCTCGTGTTCCGCAGGACTGGCTGACTATCCAGGTGGAGGCTCAATCGTCCGGCGTGGATCTGTGGGCGGGGAGAGTCCGCGTCGCCGAGGACAGCGCCACCATTCGGCGGTGGACGGAGCGCTACGCGGCCGAACGGGATCCGATTCATGGCGCCAGCTTTGGCTTCAGCGCCGCTCTGTACTTGCAACTTGGGGGTTTTCGCAGTCTGCGAAGCGGCGAAGATCGTGACCTCCACGACCGAGCCGTGGCGGCAGGTTTCAATGTCGCATACGACCCCAGGGCGGCTGTCACGACTAGTTCTCGACGGACGGGGCGCGCGCCGGCGGGTTTTGCGAGCGTGCTGGACACCGTAGAACAGGAAGAACTCCAGGCGATCGTCTAGCGGTTTTTGGGCAGCGGGGGAGTGCTCGTCGACTTCATCGCCGCCCCTTCGGTGTACAGGGCAACGGTTGCTGAGGCTTCAGGGCGGCGACTCGGAGCACCGGGGGCGAAGCAGTGAATAGGAGGCGTCTGGACTCCGACGCGCCAGACACTCAGAACTCCCAGAGCCGCAGACCCCGAGTCTTGGCACGCGGCACAGAGGAGCCGCTGAGACTGCTATGCCGAGGTGGACTCGACCAGCCCGGGTTCTGGCGGTGCCTCGTGAATGGCCGCCTCCCATACCGCAGTCGCTGCGCGCACTGCCAAGAGACGTCAGAGTGTTTTCCGCGGAGGAGCGGCGGTCTGCGGGCACCTTTGGCGACGCCGATCCTCGCACCGCCTTCCAGATGACACTCGAGGACTCGTTGCGTGGTGAGCCCGGCAAGAGCTCCCAGGCCGACGGTCACCGCCTTCCAGCCGTATTTCTTAACGAACGGCACATTGACTTCCTACTCCGCTCACTCGTGGGCATAGGCCCCGGGGACGGGCTAAATGCGCGCCATCGCGATTAAGTATTCGGCAAGTGGGAAAGACTTCCAATCGTAAAGACGTCAACCCGAACGGAGCAGGGCATGGACAGGGAGAGCTTCACGGACGCCCTCAACGAGGACCTGCGCACTGAATATCAGTCGATCGTGCAATACATCGGCCACGTGGCTACCGTCACCGGGGCCGAATTCCTTAGTGTCATCGACGAGCTGAAGGTGCACCTGACCCAAGAGTTGAATCACGCGCAGATCCTCGCCGAGCAGATCGCCTTCCTCGGCGGGATGCCCTCCACCACGGTGCCAGAAGTGGACAGAACGACGGGCCGTGAGGCGCTGGCGGCCGACCTGAGTCTTGAGGAGAGCCAGCTCGAGCGTTACCGGCAGCGGTACAGCCAGGCTATGGACCTCGGGCTGGCCGACGTAGCCGAGGCCCTGCGCCCGCTGCTCGAGCAGACACAGGAACATGTCCGGGACCTGCAGACAGCACTGGGCCGCTAGCAGTCATCGATCAGTCCGTCCACTACGTGGCGAGACCATTGCAGACGCGACGACGGCTGGCGCCTGCTCCGGCAGAGCGCATGGTTTCGCCCGTCCCGTCCCGATGGGCGACAGGTCAAGGTTTCGCCACGCAACCAGACCTGCCACAAAAGAGGCACTCCCTTGGGGCGCTGATACGGCCGCAATTCTACGAAGGCGAAGCGATCCGGCCTTGACCGAGGAGGGGTGGCGTTCGAAAGGCAGGGCCGTCCCTTACGATCGATATGCATCTCCGAGGGGTTCACGGACAAGGCAATTTCGGGGTCAGGACCGGTACGACCCAGGTCGCGCCCAATCGAGGAGGCGATCCGCCGCATGACCAATGGTCTTAATCCGGGCGTGCTCTTCGATATGGACGGCACTCTGATGGATACCAACTATCTCCACTGCCTCGCCTGGTCTCGGGCTTTGCGAGACGCGGGGGAGTGGGCGCCAATGAACGCCATCCATCGCCTCATCGGCATGGGAGGAGATCAGCTCGTTTCCGAACTTCTCGGCCATGACAGCCCCGGCACCGTTGCCGCTCGCCCTGGACGTTACAAGGAGTTAATGGACGAAGTTATACCGTTTCCTGATGCCAGCGAACTGCTACACAGAATCCATGATCTTGGTCCAACCGTAGTCCTGGCGACGTCTGCCCCCGAGGGCGAATTGGCACATCTCCGCCAGATTCTCGGCGCAGATGCCGCGATCGACGGGCAAACCACCGCCGACCAAGTTGCGAGGTCCAAACCGGATCCCGAAGTGTTCCTCAAAGCCATGGAGAGCGCTTCCATCGATCCGCGCCGGGCGATCGCGGTGGGTGACAGCGTGTGGGACATTCAGGCGGCGCGGTCAGCCGGAATCGCCTGTATCACCGTCGAAACTGGTGGCTTTAGCCAACACGAACTAAGCGAAGCCGGCTCTATCAGGGTCTTTCGTGATGTCGCCGAACTACTCTCCCAACTCCTCACCAGTCCCGTCGCGTCATTAGTCGCCACCTGAGACCAACGAAGGGATTTGTTGCTGGCGCCTCTGACCCAGTGACCCGCCTCTGACCCAGTGACACTTGATCGCCTCCTGGTGGATTGACCTCCCGGCAAATGGGGCGCCTGCTTCGAATGGAGAGGTGTCAGAAATGGTCATCTGAGAGAGACCCAGCTGGACCTTTCAAAACGGCCAATGGCGGAAGTCCCAGGGCGCGGCGTGGAATCCAGGCCGACGAACAGGAGAACCATGCAGACGGCGACGCACACCGTGAAGACGGTAGGAGGCAACCAGACTCATGAGCAGCGCGATCGACAAGGCCGTCGCTGAGGAGGCTCACCCGATAGAGAGGTGGTTCCAGCGCACCACGATAGAAAACACACCAAACGGCAGATGTTGAACCCGAGCCGACGGGCGCCCACTCAAGAGGATGCAAGCAGGACCCTGAAGAGCAGGTTGAGGCCGTCCTCAAGGGATCTGCGGCCCCTCAAGTAGGGCGCGGACCGGTCGGCGGCAAATGAAGCCTGAACGCCGCTCAATTTTCGATGGATAACCATTTGAAATCCGGGTAGAGATACCGCAATGGCACTCTCTCGTCGATTAGCTCGTCCGTTGCTCGCGTCAATCTTTGTTGTTGGGGGATGGGACGCCTTCTGGCATCCAGCGGAGAAAGCCAAGAAGGCCCAAGCGGTAACCGAGCCCCTCGCCGAGAAGGCGGGTGTCAGCGGCCTCGATACCGAGACATTTGTACGTGTCAATGGTGCGGTCCAGATCGGGGCTGGGGTTCTCCTAGCGGTCGGAAAGTTCCGAAGAATCGCTGCGCTGGCTCTGATCGGTTCAATCGTCCCCACCACCTACGCAGGACATCGATTCTGGGAGGCGTCGGACCCGACCACCCGCGACCAGCAAAAGATCCACTTCCTCAAGAACGTGGGTCTCCTGGGAGGACTGATACTGGCCGCCTTCGACACCGAAGGTGAGCCGTCTCTTGCCTGGCGAGCGAAGCGGCAAGCACGACAACTTGAGTCCGCCGTTTCAGCCGGCCGAGCGATCGGCCACCGGAAGACACGTCGTGCTCGAACGAGCCCGGCCCTCACGGTGGCTCAGGTATCGAAGTCCGGCCAGCAAACAATTCGGCAAGCGCGCGTCGCGAGCCGCCGGGCCGGGAGGCGCCTCGGTGCAGCCAGTCATGACCTTGCTGAGAAAGTGGCTCCCAGCCCAGAGGTGCTCAGTCACGTTCATGAGGTGGTCGCCGACGCAGTGAAGGGCTCGAGTGAGTCTGCGACTCACGCAGTCGAGCAGGCCGCCTCCTTCGTCTCGGACGCAGCTCGTCAATTGGAGCCACTGACCCGTAATGGTTCCCATCCAACGGTCGACACGATCGTGCCCTACCTAGCGTCAGGTGCCGAGCGGACGACGGAGGCTCTGTCGAAGTTGCGAGAGCATCTGGCGACTGACTGAATTTTGCCCGTTGACATGCGGTTTGCACGCGTTAGCCTTAGCATCCATGCCAGGCAAGATAGATAAAGCGGCCGAAGTCGTTGGAGATGCCCTTGGTACCGTCGAGGCGGCTGCTGCGGTTGCCGGATCAAGCGTCCGACAGGGTTTCAGTGAAGCGGCGACCGCGATCGGGTCTTCGAAGACTGCTGGACAAGTCGAAAAGAAAGCGCGTCCCCTCAAGAAGGCCGCCGCAAAGAAGGCCAAGAGCATCAAGAAGACGATCAAGAAGCAGGTGACCGTCGCCAAACGCAAGGCCACCACGGCGAAGAAGGTCGGCAAGAAACGAGTGGCCGTTGCCAAACGCAAGGCGACTGGGCGTGAACCGACGCCCCAGAAGAAATCGGCCGCTGCAAAGCGCGACGCCACCACGACCAAGAAGACCGCCAAGAAGCGGGCCACGGGCGCAAAGAAGGCCGTGAAGCGGCGGGCCACGGGCGCAAAGCGCAAGGCCACTGGCGCCAAGAAGACCGCCAAGAAGCGGGCCACGGGCGCAAAGAAAGCCGTGAAGCGGCGGGCCACGGGCGCAAAGCGCAAGGCCACTGGGGCCAAGAAGACCGCCAAGAAGCGGAGCTGACTTTCTCGTTCCACATCGCCCGAATCAAGGCGGCACCGTTTCCGCGCCGAGCTCTTGTGAGGTGGCGAGGTGGCCTTCAGGCCTTTCGGCTCTCACCCCATCTTGGTCACCGGGAGACGGCGTCGTTCAGGGCGCGACCAGCCAACTCGGGGAGCAACGTCGTGATGGCCAACCCCCAGGATGGCCGAACTGCCGCCACGGCCAAGGGAAACCCCGCAGGCCGATGTCGCCCTCAGGCCGGGGACAAGAACCTCTGAAGCAGAAGCATCGAAGTGCGTCTCATACGGTTTTCAACGCACTCCGAATGGGAACACCTATTCGTAATGCTTTTGAGAAGGGGGGCAGCGTGAGTTGCGATGTGAACACAGCAAGTGCGGAACGTCTACTAGTCATTTGGAGCTGTCGAAGAGCTCCTCTTGCCGCTGGATATGCCTGCCGCGCCACGCGAGTCCTGCTTTCCCGCTCATGACGTCGTCGTTCGTTACAGCTGATACACCATCGAAGAAAATGCGGGTCATTGCCAAGAACGATACGCGTGGGTGGGTGCGCGCGGCCGGAAGGATCGGGATCGCGTCCAGGGGTGTCATTTACCTCTTACTGGCTTATCTCGCTTTCGACATCGCGCGGCACGGGAGTGCACCCACCCAAACGAGCAGTACCGGCGCTCTTCAGGAGCTGGAAGCCCGCACCGGAGGGACGTTGCTCCTCGTGGTTCTGGCGATCGGGCTCAGCTGCTACGCAGCGTGGCGGCTCTTCGATGTTGTTACCGGCGCGAACGGCACCATTAGGCGCGTATCGTCACTCGTTGTCGGCATCATCTATGGGGTCCTCTGTGTCCGGGCAGTGGAACTTGTTGTCGGTCATTCGGCGAGTGGCGGCGCCTCGAGCAATCCAGAACCCTGGGTGGCTCGGGTCATGGGCTGGCCAGGTGGGACCGCGGCGATCGAAGTAGCCGGCGCCGGCCTCGTAGCAGCGGGAGTGGGGCTGGCGGGATGGGGCCTCTTCCGCCGCTACGACAAGAATCTGGCCTTGGAGCGCGTGTCGCGTCCGTGGCAAACCGCGATTAGGACTGTGGGTGGCTTTGGAGATGTGGCTCGAGGGACCCTCATCGTCCTGTTCGGGGTCTATCTCATCTCAGCCGCGGTGACGTCCAATCCGGCACAAGCCAAGAGCGTTGACCAGACGCTACGAAACCTTGTGCACCACCCGTTCGGGGCTCTCGCGATAGGTGCCATTGCCCTCGGCCTCCTGTCATTCGGCATCTTCTCGTTCTGTGACGCCCGCCTCCGGCGGCTTTAGGACCGAATCTCATGAGCACAACGGACACGGCAGGCCTGGTAGGCGGGGGCATCGACGGCGATCGCCCGATCGGGCACGCTGCCTCGAGCGACGCCGACATTCGGGGAACCGACGTGCTCATCCTCCCCGCGGCGGTCGAGCGTGAGCTGAGCGAGACCGACGAGTCCCTCGGAACTCTGGGCCGGCCGCTCGACCGGCGAAATCCCTTTTTCATCGGGTTGACGGGGGCGCTGGGTGTCGGCGTCGCCTACCTCCTCTTTCGCGGCCTATCGGATGTCACCAGTGTTTTGGTCATCGTGGGAGTGGCACTATTCATTGCCATCGGTCTGAACCCGATAATCGAGTTCCTTCTCTCCAAGTCCCTCCCCCGTGGAGCGGCAGTGGCCATCGTGACTCTCGGATTCTTACTGATGGTCGTCGCCTTCATCGTTGTGGTCGTTCCCCCGGTCGCCCATGAGTTCAATGTGCTGATCACCAACTATCCGCACTACAAAGCGAACCTCATCGCCGGCCGGGGCTGGGCGGGGCGATTGACGCACAAGCTACACCTGACCGGTTATCTGGACGGCAAAACCAAGCTGAAACTACCCTTGGCGGGCGGCGTACTCGGTGCCGGCCGGATACTGCTCTCTGTGGGCGTGGCCACGGTCAGTGTCGTGTCCCTCACCCTCTACTTCCTCATCGCGCTTCCGGGAGTGAAGCGTTTGTGGTTGTCGCTGATCGCGCGCAGCCGGCGGGAACGGGTGGGGCTGCTCACTGACGAAGTGTTCGCGCGGGTGGGCGGGTTCATGCTCGGCAACCTCTTGACATCCCTGATATCTGCCATCGGCACCTACATCTGGCTCGTCATATTCGGAGTTCCCTACGCGCTCTTGTTGGCCCTCGTAGTGGGGGTGTTCGATCTCATCCCCCTGGTCGGCTCCACGATCGCTGGCGTTATCGTGTCGCTCGTTGCCCTATCCAAGGGCCTTCCCATCGGGATCGCTACGGCCTGCTTCTACGTCGCCTACCGGTTTCTTGAGGATTATCTCTTGAACCCGCGTGTCATGAAGCACACCGTGAAGGTGACGCCCGGGTTGACCATCATCGCCACGTTGATTGGCGGCTCGCTCCTGGGCATCATCGGTGCGCTGATTGCCGTTCCGATTGCAGCTACGATCCAGCTTCTCCTCCAAGAGGTCGTTTTCCCCCGTCAAAGCCAGAGATGACGAAGCGAGGAGTCTCTGATTCAGGAGGCGCCGAACGGTTTGGGCAGATGAAAGCGGACTGCCGAGCTAGGGCCGAATTCACGATCAGCCAACCTCGGTTCGGTTGAACCGCTGACTCGATCTTGTAGTCACATGCGGAGCCCGGAATCAGCATGGCCGTCCACGGCAGATCCGGAGCTCTGCGGCACGCCGCCTCAATTCGCCTCGTGTCGGCATTTCCCGTACCGCCCCCAGCCATGTGAGCTGGACCATGGGGTACGACGAATCGGCAGTCTCTTGTGGGCATCCGGTGCCAATCTGAACTCGATGTTCAAAAGACTTTCAACTCCTCTGCATTCTCTGTGGAATCCGTACCAGCTCGGGCTCTTGTGCACTCACCGAGTTCGCTCGCGAGTTGGTCTGGCTGCTTCGCCGCTAGCCCGGCAAAAGACATCGGGAGTTACCAGTTTTTCAACGCAGGTCGGTCGGTATCGCCAAACAGTGACCATTCCCCCAAGATCCAACTTCCATTGAGCCCGAACCCGAACCGAACCCTGCCCCTCCGGTTCCCGATCCCGTGGCTCGCTGAGCAACAACCCGCCGTGACTATGCATGACAGTCACTGATAATCCTGGCGAACGTTGAAGTCTAATCCTGGCGAACGTTGGTGCCAGAGTTGGACGACGTCGAATCGGTGCTCCGTCAAATGCGGATGAAGTCTGAGGCCCCAGCAGGCGACTACCTGTCGCGGCCCGAACGGATGATCGATTCGGGGTCCGGTTGCCCTAGTCAAATCACAAGACGTGTTTTCTGCAGGGTGCGGCCTCGGATTCCTCTGCCTTGGCGTTCGGGCAAAAAATTCGTGGCTCTTCAAACTCCCCCGCTCTCGGACTATGAAGTCTTCTCGTGTCCAGCGTCGCCAGGAAGTGGATCCGTGCCAGGGACACCGTCGTCGGTAACGTGTTCCGTCCACGCAGATCCCGACCAGTACCGCTGTTCATGTCGGCCCGAGGGGTCGATCAACCAGCCAGGAGCGATTCCGGTGAATGTGATTTGGCTGGGCGGTGAGCCGACGGCATCAGATGAATGGCTTGGCACCGTGGGACCGGTGAACGACCTTGCCGCAGGTGAGCCCCCTTGCCGACCTCGGCGCCGTCGCTGAGAGGAAAGCGACCGCATCGCGATCAGGCCAAAGAAGACCGCAATGGCGATCCAGGAACCATGGCCGTAGTACGTGTCAGCAGTCTAGTCTCGTCCCCAACGCGACACAGGTGCGGATTCAGTAGGTAGCCCCATACGTGAGCCTTCCTCCCAGGAGCTCCGGTACGCCGATACCTGGAAGTCACGACGGCAGGCGCGTGGCAAGCTGATTCGTATGGTCGATGTAAATGAGGTTGCTGACTGGATGGCGAGCGAGGTCGAGGTCGAGGGATTCCTCTATCAGGACATGGCGGTGGCCCACATCGCCGAACAGTTCGGTGACGAGTTCATTTACACGAACGAGAAGGGGACCAGGGCGATCTCCGAGGGCGTGCTTTCGGCGTTTCATAACTTGACCGAAGGCACGGTCATCTGGGACCAATGGGACAAATGCTGGCGACAGCGCCAATCTGACGATCCTGCTACGAGATAAGTCGACCTGACACTTACAGGCGTTGGCATGGCATTGAGTGGCGAATAAGTCTGCACACCGGAGAGGGCGAGATGAGTGGTGAGGATCTGCAAATCTTGCCGTTCATATTGCCGCCGGCGTTAACGCAGCCGCCGGGCGGGAGTAGTGCTCGTTCCCATTACTTCGCGGCATGTGCGAGGATGAGCCCAGAGGCCTGTCCAGCATCGGTATGTGCTCGCACGAACGTAAACGATCGGAGAGCGGCATGGCTGAACCAGTCCCGGTGACGAAGCTGAGCGCCTTCAGCAGCCCGAATGCAACGCCCACCGAGTGGTCGCTGGCTCGGGATGAACTGGCCGGCTCCGAGGTGTACTGGCTTTCGACGGTTCGACCTGACGGTCGCCCGCATGTTACGCCTCTGTTGGCAATCTGGCTCGAAGGGGCTCTGTACTTTTGTACCGGACCGGAGGAGCGAAAAGCGAAGAACCTCTCGGGAAACTGTCGTTGCGTCCTTACAACGGGGCAGAATACGCTCGACGGCCTCGACCTCGTAATTGAAGGAACGGCCGAAAGTGTGAGCGACCATGCCGAGCTCGGACGAGTCGCCGACACGTATGAATCGAAGTACGGAGCGCATTTCGTCGCACCCGATGGAACTTGGTCCGGTCTGGGTGACGCCATTCGGCGAGCAGAGGTTCTCGTCTTCCGCGTGGCACCCGAGACCGGTTTTGGATTTGGCAAGGGAGGACGGTTCAGCCAAACGCGCTGGAGCTTTTAGGTAGGACGCTCGCTGGTTTGGAGTCCGCTCAAGCCTTCGGATCTCCCGGGGCGTAATCGACAGATATGGAGGCGCTCAGCGCGGCGTCGCATGTTGCAGCGGAATTGGTGTTCGAGGTCACTGAATCCCAGTTAATTCGGTCATCCAACAACACCCGCCATCTGGTTGCGGCGAGCCCCGTGGTGGCCCAAGGTCGCGCCTGGGAGGATTTGAGCGGGTCATCGTCGGGATGTCTGCCCGCCCATTCACAGCTCTCGTTCGTAGACGTACATCAGGGGTCCGTCGCTTCCGTCCCTGTTCGTGAAACCCAGGCTCTCGTACAGACCACGGGCCGCCACATCCGGCTCGTCGACCTCAATGTTCATCGTGTCGGCGCCTCGACTTTTCGCCTCCTCCATCGATTCGACCATGAGAGCCCGCCCCAGTCCCTGCCCACGTCGCTCAGGCACGACGTACAGCTCCGCCAGGTAACACTCGAGACCTAAGGACCAGATAGCAGCCCGGAAGCGCATGACGGCCAGCCCGTAAGGGCCGTCGCCGGCTAGGAGAACGGCCGTATCACCACCGTTCAGAAGCAGTCGGAGACGATCTGCCAAGGCTGCCGGCGAGGGGGTGGATTCGCCAAACTCGCGGTTGAAGTCGTAGAGCAGTTTTCCGATCGTCTCGACATCTCGGACGCTGGCCAGACGAACCAGGATTTTGGCATCATCGGCCACTCGTCGACCGTACCAAGCTCGACGCGAGCGTCGCTCTCACGAGCGTGAAGCAATGGGTGGTCAGGGTTCGCCCGTGTGACCGCACACCCGGACGAGGCCCGCACTCGCGGCACGGGGTGCCTCCGTACGCCGAACCGCAGTGCAACTGACCGGGGGAGGGCGCTGAGCGGGCCTGAGCCCCTCGCCAGCCATTCGATGAGCAGGCGTTAGCGATTCCCTCTACGCTCTGCTCGGAGCAGAGAGGAGTTCCTCATGGCATTTGTCCAGATAATCGAGTTCCAGACTTCAAAGATCGACGAGATGCGGGCTGTGGGGGATGAATGGGAGAAGGCAACTGAAGGTAAGCGGAAGGCAGGCAGACGGGTGCTGTGCCAGGACAGGGACAATCCAGGGCGCTATTTCAATGTCGTGTTCTTCGATTCCTACGAAGCAGCGATGGAGAACTCAACCCTTCCTGAGACCGATACGTTTTCGAACAAGATGATGAGCTTCGCCGACGGCGCGCCCACCTTCTACAACCTCGACGTCGTTGAGGACAGACAGTAGAGCTATTTGAAGGACCAACACATGCACAGCGGTATCCATAACGCTTGTGGATTCAGGCGGTTGCTGGGACGGCCTCGGCCATCACATTTTGTCATGAAGCCGAGGCCTTTCGAGGCCTCGTGCTGAGCGACTCGGCGATGGCAAATCGGTCTTTCTTGGGCAGGTAGCGGCTTGGTGTCACGTGTCCTCCTTGTTCGCCACGATCTGGGCGGCCTTCTGAGAGGCTGTGAGCGGCGTCGGTGGCTGTGAGACCATCGGCGTCGGTGCCGTACCTGCAGCCGTGCATCCGTGTGCCTGCGGGTCGAAGCAGAAGGCGCCTCTGTAGTCATATGTCGACCCATCGTTCGCTGCGTCGAGGGCCGCAAGCCCGAAGGTGTGCTCAACGAAAGAGAGGGTTCCTGCAAAGGTGGTGGGCGTAGTGTCTGTGTAGCCCAATTTGGCATAAGGGCTCACGATGACGACCGGCACCCGAACTCCCCACTGCGAGTTGTACTGGAGCGGGTTCACATGGTCATAGAAGCAGCCACAATCGTCGTACTCGATGAAGATGGCCGTCGAAGACCACTCGGGGCTCGTTTGGAGAGCCGCCACTGTGCTCCCAATGAAGTTGTCCCCAGCGCTCATGTCGTCGCCGTTGTGCTGGCTCTCGGTCGCGAGTGGCGTGACGATCGCGAACGAAGGAAGCGACCCGTTTGCGGCGTCCGTGGTGAGTTGTGTGTTCGGCACCAAGTCGTTGCGTTGCGAGGTATAGATGCATTCGACAAAGGTCGGGCAAATGGCCCACTGCCAGCCTGCATTTGTGAACGAACTCGTCGACCCCGGGGTTGGCGTCCCCGCTCCCCCATAGATCTTCCAGCTGAGTCCTTTGGCGTTGAGCTCATCGAAGATGGTCTTCACATACGCTGCACGCGGACCAGTGTACGAGGACCAGTTTGGGCCGAGAGATCCGGTCGAATCAGGGACGCAAGCCGGAACCCGCTTCTGTGAGGGACCCCACCGCTCGACTCGTCCCGAATCACAGCCCCACCCCGAGCCGATGGCATTCGGTTGAGGGTCCGTGGCCGACGGGTTCTGCGGATTGTCCCCCTGGAACCCGTCCTGGTTCGCCGTCGCCCATACGAGGTGACCCGCCCAAGAGGGCGAGGAGTACAACTCGAACGTCCGATCGGAGATGGTGTATTCCTCCGCCAGTGCCGACAGGTTGGGAATGCACGATCCCACCGAGCAAGGACCCGCCAGCGGGTCGTATTGGCTGTAGCAGACGCTCAGGGTCGTGCATCCAGGGTCGCTGTTGAAGCCGTCCATCTTTCCACCGTCGATGTCCTTCTGCTGAGCCTCAACGCTGTGACCGTCCGTGGGGACGTAGTCGGGTGCCGACGCGAGCTTCACGACCTGTCCCGTGTTTGTGTTACCCCTCGTCGCTCCGTCACAACTCGCGTCTTTGCCGGGCCGTATGATCTGACCGCTCGACACCTCGGCGCAGAGTTTCCCAAGCACATTGTCGAAGCTGTGGTTCTCCTCCAGGATCACGATGACATGTTGAATCGGACTGGAGGTCATCTGGGTCGTCACGGGCGCAGCGGCACCGGCAATCGCCCCCACACCCACACACGTTGCGACGCCGAACACAACTCCCAGGGCAAGAACACGCCATACGAGCGGTAAACCCCGCCGAGTTCTCTTAGCCGACACTGTCGAACCCCCTCGTCGTCAACGTGAGTTCAGCAGTTTGCTGCGCTGCCGAAGGTCGGCACAAGGCCGCCCACCACACGTTCTCGACAATTCGGCCGGTTCGCGCCGTCCTCTTTTCGGTTCGGATGATCGCTTTTTCGGCGTGTCAAGGATCAGCCGTTACTGCGTCTCAGATCACGCGTTACGGATCTGAGACACATCAGCGCTGGCAAGACAGCTTGGAGTGCGCCCCTGCTCGTCTAAGCGGGTGGTCGGCACTGATGATCAACCCGCGTCCTCACGGTGGTGTCCCAGGGCCAGCTCTCCCAACACCTCGGGGCTGAAGCGGTCGGCCGGCACCTGGGCGACCCGGCACTCCGTTGCCGCACGGAGAGCGGCCGTCCGCCGGCCTCCCTCGAGCGCGGCCCGCTCACCGACCACAGTTCCGGGCCCGACGTGGCCGACCACCCGTCCGTCGACTGAAACCTCGAAGTCGCCGTCCAGGACCACCGCGATGGACGTCGCTTCCTCCGACTGGCGAAACAGGAACTCCCCCGCACGAAGGCTGCGCACCTCCGGGCGAGAACCACTTTGCATGATCTGCTCCGATAGCGATCGCTCCAGTTCCGTCTCCGGGTCGGACACCACCGGGGTCTCGTTCTCGCCACCCCAGGGGGTGTGCCTTCCGAAGACGGTCTTGATCCACACTTGATTTCGGGTGAGTGTGGCCTTCTGCGCAAGCCGTTCTTCACCATCGTAGAGCCAATGGCGAGGAAACGGGCTGGCACCGACGAACCGCTGTCGGGCCAGCCCGTCTGCTCGGATCGTTAGCTCAATGGTGGTCCAGATGTTAAAGGGCTTCGTGAGTACGAAGGGCCAATGCAGCGACGGCCTCAGGACAGAGAAGATCGGGCGTCCCCCCGCGGTCTGTACGAAAGTCGCTTCCTGCCCGACGACCTGCGGGGAGTGCCGGATGACCGGGTTCGGCTTCGTGGGCAGGAGGACCCGGAACCGCCCGGCGCTGATCGGAGTCAAGCCCATCGTGAGCCCCGTTCCGGAGTAGCCGCAGTCCCGGATCTCCCCGTCCTCCACATCCACCCATGCGTCCAGCCGGTTGGCGAAGCGGAATTCTCCCCGTCGCTGCATCGCATCGAGGTCCTCGAGCGTCAGTGGCGGCGGAGGGTCGAAGTGCATCAGGCCCTTGTCGAAGGGCATGCGCATGGCACCTGGAATCGAATCGGAGGGGATCCAGGAGACGGTTGTTGCGTGTTGTTGGAAGCGTGTCATAGAGACCTCAGACGTGTTCGACCGAATACACCCGCCACTCGTCCGCCACTCCTTTCAACGCGTGCAGGCCCCGGTCGGCGAACGTAATGCCCGAGCCGAAGACCAGTGCCTTGACGGTGTCGGTGACGAATACCTCGCTGGCACCAGCCAACCCCGCGACGCGTGCGCCAATGTGTACCGCGATGCCCGCGATCGACCGATCACGGCGCTCGACTTCCCCCGTGTGCAGGCCCGCGCGGATCTGCAGCCCCAAATTCGCGACCGCGTCACGAATGGAACACGCGCACCGGATGGCTCGCGCCGGCCCGTCGAAGGTGGCCAGGAATCCGTCTCCGGCCGTATCCACCTCGACACCCCCGAAGTGTCCGAGTGACCGCCGCACCTCCTGGTGGTGGCTGTCGAGCGCGAATCGCCATTGGCGGTCGCCGCTTCGCTCCAACGTCTCAGTGGAACCGACGATGTCGGTGAACAGCACGGTGGAGAGCGCGCGGTCCGGGTCCACGATGCTGCGCATCCCGGTCAGGAACTCCTCCATCTCGCCGAGGACGGGGTCGGTGTCACCGAAGAACGGCAGGAGGTCCGCCCCGGGCACCTCGACGAATCGGGCGCTGGGAACGAGTGCCGCGGCCTCGCGCACGCCGTCGATGTCGATCAGCCCGGCATCGGCGCGCTCGAGAAACAGCGTCGGCGCCTGCACGGCCGGAAGCACCGGGCGAAGGTCGATCTGCGCGCCCCATTCGATAAGCCGGGCCGCTACGTTCGGCGTCGCCGACAACCGCTCCCACCGGCGCCACCATGCCTGAATCCGTGTATCGCACGCATGCAACGGGGCCACCATTGGAAGGAAGTTCCCTTCGCCCCAACCGTCCTCCACCGCCTGCCGCAGTGCCTTCATGAGCTCAGGATCAGGGACGATGGAGCCTTCTTTGGGGACGATCGGCAAGGCCGAGAGAACAAGCGCCGAGACGCGCTCCGGGTGGCTCGAGGCGAACATGGCGGCGATCGCCGCGCCGTCGCCCCACCCGATCAGTGCTGCCTGTTCTATGCCAACTGCATTCATCACGGCCTCGATGTCCTCCGCCCGCTCTTCGAGCGTGACCGAGGCGGAGATTCGATCCGACAGGCCGGTGCCCCGCTTGTCGAAGATCACCAAACGGCCGAGCCGGGCCAGGGAGTCGAGGAACCCGGCGAGTTCGGGGAGCTCCCACATGACGTCGAGGTTGGTGACCCACCCCATGGTCATGACGATGTCGCGGGGGCCGTCGCCGATCACCTGGTAGGCGATGTCGACGTCGACCGACCGCGCGAAGCGGGTCTCGACGAGCCGTGGCACTAGCGACCCACCGCCTTGGGCCGCCGCGCCCCGTGATGACACTCCACACCTCGAACGAACCGAGCCATGCGTTCCCCACTACCTCGGACGGTCCAACCGATCGGGACAGATGCTATGGCAGTAGCAGATCCACGGTCCAGCGGGAAGCTCGCGGGT
>CAWBSM010000003.1:0-639357 GCA_963791455.1 uncultured Acidimicrobiaceae bacterium | reverse complement strand
GTCCATCGCGATCGGATCCGCCGTGATCATCTCCATCACGGTGCCGTGCGAAGAGCAGAAGGTCGTTGGATCCCGGCTGAACGCGTCCACGTCGGCGAAGCGGCTGACGGCGTAGAAGTCGTGCTGCTCGTTGTAATAGAGCGGCGCCTCGTCGCGCAGCCGCTTCCAGGTCGGGTGCGGGTCGACCTTGTACTTCTCGTCGAGCGGATCCCAGGCCAGTGGTTCGGTGTCGAGCGCAGTCACGAAGTCCCTCTCAGACGGCGACGTTGGAATCGTTCCAGAGCTTGATCCCGCCAAGGATGCCGGCTTTGTTGTCCACCACCGTGATGCGCTCGAGCACCTGGCCCAAGTCGCGCCGGTTGATGCGGGGCGCGTTGCCGCCACCGATGTACAGGTGGTCGAAGAAGGTCAGCGTGTCGAGATAGGCGATCATCTTGCGCACCCGATCGTTCCACTTCTTGTCGCCGATCTTCTTGCGCGCCGGTTCGCCGAGCTGCTCGTTGAAGGTCTCCCCCTTGCGAAACTCGACGTGGGAGAACTCCAGGTGGGGCATCAGCCCGCCGTTCATGAAGAAGGCCGTGCCCACGCCGGTGCCGAGGGTGACCACGGCCTCGAAGCCCCAGCCACCCACCACGGCGGCGCCCTGGACGTCGGCGTCGTTGGCCACGCGACACGGCTTCCCGATGGAGTGCGCCAGGGCATGGGCCAGATCGAAATCGGCCCACGCCTTCACCAGCTCCGGGACGACCTTGGTTCCGGGGCCCTTCTCGGTCACGAAGTGGGGCGCGCTGAGCACGTGGCCGCCGCGCACCATGCCCGGAAAGCCGGCGGAGATGCGGTCGGCCGTCGGAAGCTTCGCCGCCAGCTGCGTCAGAGTGACCACCAACGTGTCGGGCGGCATCGGGTAGGTGGTGGGGACCCTCACCCGCTCAGCCGCGAACTCGCCATCCTTGTCCAAGATGTCGGCCTTCAACCCGGTGCCGCCGATGTCGAAGGAGAGCGTGAGCGGGTGGTCGTGCGTCGAGCTCGTGGAGGTCTCCGTCACTGCTGGAACTCTAGCCAGGTTGGGTTGATTCGATTCCGGCGGAACCGGCCCCGTCATCCTCGCAGGACGTTGTGGATCACGTTGCGGAGCATGCCCGCCAATTCGTCGTTGGTCGTCGAAGAGAAGGCGTCGCCGGAGAGGAAGAGACTCGAGAACACGACGCCGAAGGAAGCGGCCATGCGCACCCGGTCCTCCAAGGGCACCCGCGTGTCGGCCAGCACCACGCGGAACTGGTTCTGGAGATCTTCGTGCTCGGCCTCGTGGTCCTTGCGGTGCAGCTTCTCGAGGGCGGCCTGGTTCCGCTCGTGCATGAGGAAGATCTTCCGCTGGGCCAGCATTTGGTCGACGATCTGGTCGAGGAGCTCACCCCACAGCTCCAGGGTGACCGGGCCCTCCCCCATCTGCTTGAGCGAGTCCTTGCCGAACTCGTGCAAGCGCAGGTGCAGCGCCATGAGGATGTCGTCCTTCGACTCGAAGTGGTAATAGAGGGCCGCCTTGGTAACGCCGAGCTGCTCGGCGATCTGCCGCAGGCTGGTGCCGTCGAACCCTTGCTCGGTGAAGAGGTCGAGCGCCACATCGAGGATGCGCTGGCGGGTGTCGGGGATCGGGTCGGGGACGGCGTCGATGACGGGGACGGCGTCGACAAGAGTCGGTTCTGGTGCGTGTTCGCTGTCTGCGTGAGTGGGTGCTGTCTGGGACATTCTTTCTCGACTCTACTTGACGACAGGTAAGTACGCTCGTACGATGCTTCTGACGGGTAAGTCTACTGACCGACAGGTAAGGAAACCATGGGTAGTGCTGAGGTGATGATCGAAGCCGAGGGCCTGACGAAGCGCTACGGCGAGACCCAGGCCCTGGCCGGCGTCTCCTTCTCGGTCCCTGCGGGCACCATCCTCGGGCTGCTCGGCCCGAACGGTGCGGGGAAGACGACCGCCGTGCGGATCCTGACGACCTTGGCGCTGCCCGATGCGGGCCGGGGCTCGGTAGCCGGCATCGACGTGGTGAAGCAGCCCGGTGAGGTGCGGCGGCACATCGGGGTGGCCGCCCAGGACGCGACGCTCGATCCGCTGTTGACCGGTCGCCAGAACCTCGTGTTGATCGGCGAGTTGTCCGACATGGGCCGGGCCGCCTCCCGGTCCCGGGCGGCCGAGCTGCTGTCGTTGTTCGAGCTGACCGACGCCGCCGACCGGGTCGTCAAGGGCTACTCGGGAGGCATGCGCCGACGACTGGATCTGGCCGGCGCGCTGATCACGCGACCGCCCGTCTTGTTCCTGGACGAACCGACGACCGGGCTCGACCCGACGAGCCGCCAGCGGGTGTGGGAGGCCATCCGGGAGCTGCTCCGGGAGGGCGTCACCGTGCTGCTGACGACGCAGTACCTCGAGGAGGCCGACGCATTGGCCAACCGCATCGTCGTGGTGGACCACGGTCGGGTCATCGCCGAGGGGACGCCGCAAGAGCTCAAGGAGGCGAGCCGCAGCGCCCGTCTCGAAGTGACATTGACGGAGCCGCACCCGTCGGCGGTCGGAGCCATTGCGTCGCTGGTGTCCGGGCAGGTCTACGTGAGCGAGGACGGCCGGCGGCTCAATGCGGGCGTCGACGCGTCGAGCGGGTTGGCGACCGCGGTCGTGCGAGCGCTCGACGGGGCGGGGGTGCTGGTGGACAACATCGAGGTGCGCCAGCCGTCGTTGGACGACGTCTTCTTCTCGCTCACGGGCGGACACATCGACGAGCCGGGCGACGCGGACGGGTCGGGCGACGGTGGTCCCGGCGCGGGTGAGGAACGCGGGGCGACTGGCACCGGCCGTCACGAGCTGGAGGGAGTACGCGCATGACGACGACCGCGTTGACGCGGCCCGCGGCCGGATTCGACCTGCCGCACCCTTCGGGGAAGGTGCTCGGTGCGCTGCGCGACATCTGGGCCATGACCCGGCGCAACCTGGTGCATATCTCGCGGGAGCCGATGCAACTCTCGGACGTGACGGTCCAGCCCCTGCTCTTCACGGTGCTGTTCGTCTACATCTTCGGCGGCGCCATCCCGATCCCGGGCGGCGGGAGCTACGTGGACTACCTCTTGGCGGGCATCTTGGCGCTGAACCTGGTCACGTCGTCGATGGGTACGGCAGTCGGATTGAGCACCGACCTTCATGAGGGGATGATCGACCGCTTCCGTACTTTGCCGATGTGGCGCTCCGCCGTCCTGGTCGGGCGCTCCGTCGCCGACCTGTTGACGTCCGTGTTGTGCGCGCTGATCGTGGCGCTGACCGGGCTCGTCGTCGGGTGGCGCCCCGGCGCGAACTACATCTCGATCGTGGGCGGCTTCGCCCTCTTGCTGTTCTTCGCCTACGGGGTGTCGTGGGTCTCCGCCTGTGTGGGGCTGAACTCGAAGAGTCCCGAGTCGGCAGCCTCGTTCGGTTTCATCGTGCTGTTCCCGATGACATTCGTCTCCAACGCCTTCGTGCCGACCCAGCACATGCCGGGGTGGCTCCAGGCCATCGCGACGTGGAACCCGGTCAGCTCGGTGATCGCGGGCGCTCGTGTCCTGTGGGACAACCCGAACCCATCCGGGACGATCCATGCCTGGCCGATGCAACACCCGGTCGAGTCGGCGCTGATCTGGTCGGTCGGGATCCTCGCGGTGGCCGCTCCGTTGGCGGCGCACTACTTCAAGAAGCGGACGACGGAATAGCGCCGTCCGGTTCCCGCCGTCCGGAGGGGTGGGGAGGTCCCGGTTTGGCCGAGAGCGCCGTTCGGTAGCCTGCGCATCATGACGGCAGAACCATGGACCGGAGACGCCTGCTCCCTCGTCGACGCCTTCAGGTCAGGCTCCATCTCGCCCACCGAGGCGCTCGAGGCCTCCCTCGCCGCGATTGCGGAGTCGAAACTCAACGCGGTGTGCTTCGTCGACGAGGAGCAGGCCAGGGAGACGGCGTCCAATGCCGACGTCGCCCTCCCCTTTGGAGGGGTACCCGTCGGCGTGAAGGAGCTCGATCCGGTACGGGGCTGGCCCCAGACCGAGGCGTCGTTGGTCTTCAAGGACCGCATCTCGGACTACGACGGCACCATGACCTCACGGTTGAGGGCAGCGGGCGCCGTCCTCGTCGGCCAGACGACGGCGTCGGAATTCGGTGGCATCAACGTCACCTACACCCGCCTGCACGGGGCCACTTCGAACCCTTACGACCTCGAACGTACGCCCGGCGGCTCCTCCGGGGGCTCGGCGGCATCGGTCGCCGGCGGGCTGTTGCCTCTGTGCACCGGCGGTGACGGCGGCGGGTCGATCCGGATCCCGGCCGGCTTCACCGGGCTGTTCGGTCTGAAGGCGACGTTCGGGCGCATCCCGAAGGGACCGAAGACCGAGATCGAGCCGCTCACGGCCGTCCTCGGGTGCGTCTCGCGTTCGGTGCGCGACACGGCCCGGTGGTTCGATGCGTGCAACGGGTACGACGAGTACGACCCGTTCTCGCTGCCCCGGGTCGGTGGTTGGGAAGCAGGGCTCGGGCAGCAAGACGTTCGGGGGAAGCGCGTCGCCGTCTCGATCGACCTGGGTGCTGCGTTCGTGGCGCGGGCGGTGCGGGAGAAGGTGGAGGAGGCCGCGGACCTGTTGATCAAGGACGCCGGGCTGCAACGGGTCGACGTGGACATCGACCTCCCGCGGGGCGGCTTGGAGTGGGCGCTGGCCGGAACGTCCAGCCTGCTCGTCGGGCTCGGTGACCGCTACCCCGCCTGCGAATCCGAGCTCACGCCCGAGATCATGCTGGCCGCCAACATCGCGACCAATCACTACAATCTCGAGACCGCCAAGGACATCGAGACGTTCCGCCGCACGACGATCGTGCAGATGGCGCAGACCTTCGAGCAGGTCGACTTCATCGTCTGTGCCACCAATCCCGACGTCGCCTTCGGCGCGCAGGGGCCGATGCCGACCACGGTCGACGGGGTCGACCTCGTGACCGAGTTCGGGTTCGAAGCGGCGCTCGGCAACAACGGCGCTTTGACCATTCCCGCCAACACGACGGGACACCCAGCCGTCGCGGTTCCCGTCGGGCTGGTCGACGGGCTCCCGGTCTCCATGCAGATCATCGGGCGCCGCCACGCCGAGCCGTTGCTGTTGGACTTGGCGCGCGTCGTCGAGGTCGAACGTCCGTGGCCGCTGGTGGCTCCCGGCGCACCGTTCTGAGTCGCCGACCACCGCGACGAGTGATTCGGGCCGCAACTTCTGGCCCGTCATGAATTCGGGTCAGTGACAACTGGGCCGCAATGACATTGCGTCTCACCACGAGTTTTGGGTGTCCGTTGAGCGTTTCTGTGACTTTTGGTTCAAGCGCTCCAATCACCGTTTGTCATACCCTGTCCAGGGCCAATGGCAGAAGAGATGCTCTTCACCGTTGCCGGATCCGTCGCGATGCCGGCGCAAATGATCTCCCTTCAAGAGGCGGGTCTCGAGGAGCGCGCCGATCTCCAGGAGTGGGTGCTCTCGAACCCCGCCGTGCTGGGTCCGGCCGTCAAGGTGATCACCTTCGAGTTCGAGGGGATCCCGGCGTCAGCAGTCCCCAGTCGTGACCGCATCACGGTGCTCGGCCTCGGCGCGGACGGTCGCTTGGTCGTCGCCGAGCTGAAGGCGGCCCGCACGCCCGACACCGAGGTCTCCGCGATCAAGTACGCGGCGATGGCCAGTCGGACCCTGCCCGAGACCCTGGCCGACCAATACGCCCGGTTCCAGTCCCGGCGCCAGGTGCCCATGACGGCTGACGAGGCGCTGGCCGACCTGCAGGCCCACGCCCCCAACCTGTCCCAGGAGTCGCTTCGCCGTCCCCGCATCGCGCTCCTCGCCCGGGACTTCTCGCCCGTCCTCACCGCCAGCGTCGTCTGGCTGAGCGAGATGGGCCTCGACATCTCTCTCGTGCAGATCAGTGCGTTCCGTTCCTACGTCTACGGGCAAATGGGCAGTGCCAACGTCCCCATGATCTCGGTCAACCAGGTGTATCCCCTGCGCGAGGTCGAGGAGTTCACCATCAGCCCCGAGCGGCAGCTGGCAAAGCAAATCGCAGAATCACGCCGCCGCGTCCAGGACGCCAGCAACGTGCGTCGGCTCGTCACCGCCGAGACCGTGGCCGACGGCACCATCTTCACCTTCAGCCCCCGCAGCGACCTCAGCTTCGACATGCGCAGCCAGCTCGAGGAGTGGCTGCACGAGGACCCGGCCCGGCGAACCGCGCACTGGCAGAACAACATCAACGCGCCGTTGGTGTGGGACGTCGACAAGGCGGCCTACACACCGGCTGCTCTCGTGCGGCACATCATCGAACAAGCCACCGGCGTCAGCCGCGACTGGTTCGGCACCCAGTGGTGGCGCGACCGCACCGGCTGGACCCTCCTCGAACTCGCCGGCCCGCTCAACGGAGGCAAGGGCTCGCTCTACCGCGAGTATTGGTCGCGCTGGTTGGACAGAGTGCGCCAACGCCACAGTGACTGGACCCAGATGTCCACGCTGCCGGCACAGAACTTCATCACCCTGCCCTCCCCCGTCAAGGGCACTCATTACGGGCTCGCCTTCGCCGCCGGCGGTCGGCTGCGTTCGGACTTCTACGTCGACCTCGGCTCGGCCGAGGCGAGTGCGGCGCAGTTCGAGGTGCTCCAGTCCCAGCAGGCCTTCGTCGAGTCGGTCTACGGCGGCCCACTCTCGTGGGAACGTCTTCCCGACCGTGGCGCCTACCGCGTCGCCGACTACAGCGAGGGTGACGTCACCACGGTCGAGGACTACGCCTTCTACATCGATTGGATGATCGACTCGCAAGAGCGCCTCCGCGCCGCCGTCAACGCCGTCCTGCAGAACGGCGAACCGCCGGACGAGCCGTTCGGACGCCGATAGGTCAGGTCGTCCGCAGCCTGCGCACGGCCAGCGGCGCGAACACCAGCACGAGCCCCGCCGTCCACAAGAGCGAGCGCACCAGGTAGTACGAGAGCGGGTGGCCGAGCAGCTGCTGCGCCGCCGGGCCGCCCGTCAACAGGCGCACGGTGTTGATCATCTGCGTCATGGGCTGGTTGGCGGCAAAGGCCTGCATCCAGCCGGGCATGGTCGCGATCGGCACATAGGCCGACGAGACGAAGCTCAAGGGGAAGACCAGGAACGACAGGCCCTGGGCCGCCTGTGGGCTTCCCGCCGCCAGACCCATGAAGATGAACATCCACACGAAGGCGAAGCCGTAGAGGATCGTGAGTCCGAAGGCCGCCAGCGCGTCGGCCGCGGAGCCGCCGACGCGGAAGCCGACCGCGAAGCCCACCGCAGTCATGACGATCACCCCCCAGGCCACGAGCGCGGAGTCGGCGCCCACGCGGCCCGTGACGATGGACAACAACCGGATGGGCAGCGAGCGCAGCCGGTCGAAGAGCCCACCCGCCTGGTCGTCGGCCACGCCGCTGGCCGCGCTCATGCCCTGGAAGAGCACGCCGGTCACGACGAACCCCGGCACCAGGAAATCCACGTAGTCGAGGGCTCCGGTGTGGGCGATCGCCCCGCCAAAGACGTAACGGAAGATGAGGAGGAAGAGCACGCCCTGGGCGGTCCCGGCGACGATCAGCGCCGGGGAGCGGACGAACTTCTTGAGCGTCCGGGCGGCCACCTGGCCGGAAGCGACGAGATACGACGCCCCCTGGTTGGTCGCCTCGGCGACGGGGCCCCGGGCCTGGCGGGGCGGGTCGAGGGTGAGGTCCATGGTCATGCTGCGTCCTCCTTCGGAGTGGTGGTGGAGTGCCCGGTCAGGGCGAGGAACACCTCGTCGAGGGTGGGCCGGCGGAGCGCAATGTCCTCCACCGGCACGGCGGCGTCGTCGAGGGCGCGCACGACGACGGGCAGGAGCCGCGGGCCGTCCGGGGCGGCGAGGGAGCAGCGCCGCGTGGCGGGGTCGGTAGCCGGTTCGGCCAAGCCGAGCGAGCCGAGCACCTCGGCGGCGCGCTGCATGGTCGGCACGTCGACCGTGTGCAACTCGATCATGTCGGCGCCGACCCGCCGCTTGAGCTCGTCGGGCGTTCCTTGCGCGATGACGCGGCCTTGGTCGATGATCACGATGGAGGCGGCCAGGTGATCGGCCTCGTCGAGATACTGCGTCGTCAGCACGATGTCGGTCCCGGCCCAACTCATCTCACGGATGCCGTCCCACACCTCGTTGCGGCTGCCGGGATCGAGGCCGGTGGTCGGCTCGTCGAGCAGCAGCACACGCGGCGAGCCGACCAGGCTCGCCCCGAGGTCGAGCCGCCGCCGCATGCCCCCCGAGTACGTGCGCACCAGCCGGTCGGCCGCGTCGGTCAGGTCCATCATTTCGAGGATCCGTTCGGCGTTCTGCTTGGCCGCGCGGGCCGACTGCCCGTAGAGACGGGCCACCATCACCACGTTCTCCCGCCCGGTCATCATCTCCTCGACCGCGGCGGACTGGCCGGCCAGCCCGATCATGCGGCGCACCGCCATCGGCTCGCGCACCACGTCGTGGCCGCAGACGCGCAGCGTGCCGCGGTCGGGCTGGAGCAACGTCGCCACCATGCGGATAAAGGTGGTCTTGCCGGCGCCGTTGGGACCGAGGATGGCCACGGGCCGGCCGCTCGGCAGCATCAGGGTCAGATCGGAGAGGGCCTGGACCTTCCCGAATTTCTTGCTGAGGCCGTCGGCCTCGATGAGCGCGTCCATGGGCGCGCCTCCTTTCGTCGTTTCGAGCCCGTCGCAAGGAGGTCGCCTACGCTGTGGAGTGCTGCCTCGGGCGAGGGCCCCTCGTGGGTCGGGCTCGTGGTCGTGTGGGCTCGGGGCCGCGTGGTGCAACACGCGGCCCTGGGTCATTCAGGGCTGAGGTCGAAGTTGAACTGCACCTCCTCGGAGTCGAATCCCTCGGTGTGGAACATCCGCCACATGTCCAAGCCCTCGAGCGTGCCCGCCGCCATGTCCTCGATGATCCCGTTGACGAACTTCAGCTCGGCGACGAGCTGACCCTCTTCGTACTCGGTCTCCAGCTCGAACAGTCTCGGCAATCCCCCCTCGTGGGCCGCCGCCATGGCGCTCCGGAGGCCGACCAACTTCATCTTGAGCGCGTCGGCGCGTGAACGCAGTGCCACGAGGGCGTCGTCGGGGTCGAGGGAGGGGATGAAGGAGAGGCCGGCCATGAAGGCCGGATACTCCTTGGCCGGCACGCCGATGAGCTCGGTCATCCAGTCGTCCATCTCCCGGGTGCCGTCCTCGGTGATCTCGTACACGGTGCGTTGGGGGCGCTTCCCCTCCTGCACGGTGCCGGTGGCCTTGATGAGGCCCTTCTTCTCCAGCACCTCGACCACCGCGTAGAGAGAGCCGTAATTGAGACGGACGCTCTCCTGCTTGGCCCTCTGCCGCAGGGTCTGCGCCACCTCGTAGGGGTGCATCGGCTTCTCGTACAGGCAGACGAGCACCGCCAGGGCCAATGGGTTCGAGCGGGACCATCTAGGCATACGATGCATAGTATTCTATTCAGAGTAATCTGTAAAGAATGTTCTAGGAATCGGTCGTGACGCAGGGAGGGGCGGTGGCGGACGCGGTCTGCGAGGCTCGTCGCGAGGACCCATGGACACCAGCGAGACGTCCGGCCACGACCACCACCGCCACCGCCACGACGGCGGTGACCAGTCCTTTCACGGGTTCAGCGGCTTCGTCCTGGGGCTGGAGTTTCTGTTGGCCGGAAAGAAGAACGCCCGCCTGGCCTGTGACCTCACCGGGATCGGTGCCGGCGATGACGTCGTCGACGTGGGCTGCGGTCCCGGCGTGGCGCTGCGGGAGGCACGCCGCCGCGGGGCGACCTGTACGGGGGTGGACCCGGCCCCGCCGATGCTCCGCCTGGGTCGCCTGGTGTCGGGACGCGCCATCACCTACGTCGAGGGCACGGCCGAGGCGCTGCCCCTCGAGGACGGATCGGCCTCGGTGGCCTGGTCGCTGGCGACGGCCCACCACTGGGCCGACGTCGAGCAGGCGCTGGCCGAGCTGCGCCGCGTGCTGCGACCCGGGGGCCGCCTGTTGATCCTCGAGCACCAAGTGGCCGGTGTGGAGCCCGGCCCCCCGGGCCAGGGCCCGGGCCAGGGACACGGCCACGGTCGGCGCGGATGGAACGACGAGGAAGCAGCGGCCTTCGCTGCCGTCTGCCGCGAGGCGGGGTTCACCGACGCACGCATCGAGCACGGCGAGGGTCGGCTCGGTCCGGCCCTCGCCGTGCTGGCCGTCCGGCATCTCTGATCGGCTATGACTGGCAGCTGAGGCGGGCGATGATCACGCCGCCGGAGGCTTGGTGGGTGAGCAGGTTCGTCGGGGCCTCGATGTGAACGGGCACGCCGAAGGCCGAGAGACGGAGCGTGTCGGTGGTGGTCACCGGGGCCACCGGTCCGAGCGCACGAAACGTGCTCTGCGCCGCCGGGGGGAGATGGCCGCTGAGACGTAGGGAACCCGTGATCTGCACCAGGCGGCCTTGGGCGTCGACCCACACGAAGGTCGGGCCCTCCGTCTCCACCAGCGGGGAGGGATGGACGGGCTTGCACACGGGAGCCGTCGACAATTCGTAGCGGGTCGTCGCCACGCCCCCAACGGTCGCCGCACCCAACGCGCGCACGCCGACCACGTGCCGTGACCCTGCGAGCTCACCCAGGGCCACGGCGGCGTCGCCCACGAAGGTCAGGCCGAGCTGCTGGCGCGGATCGCGGTGCCACGACATCTTGGTCCACGGAAACACGTCGAGCCCCGCCGGCGCGAACGACTGGTACAGAGTCGTGCCGATCCCGATGAACTCGGCCCGGGTCGCCGTCCGCTCCGGGTGGGTCGGCCCGCCCGCGCTCGACGTGAACTCCGTCTGGTGGTCGAGCTCGGTGGCCTCGACCGACCCGGACCGGAAATCGATCTCGCCGTTGCCGGCGATCCGACCCGAGTAGGCCACGCTCGTGCTCGTCGAGACGTGCGTGTAGCTGAAGCGGGCCGATCCGGACGCGGCGGTTCGCGCCAACAGATCGGCCACCCACTGCGACGGCGTCGCGCCCGGGGGGCGAGGTGCGCCGGGCGACAGGGCGCCCAGGGCCGCGGCCAGTCCCGCCCCCAGAACGACGAGCCCCAGCAAGGCCCAGGGAACCAACCGTCGCATGACCAAATAGTGCCACCGGGCGCGTAACCTGCATCGTCGTGGCCCCCACCGTCGTCCACGTCGCTCCGCATCCCGACGACGAGGCCGTGGGCTGCCCCGCCGCACTCCTCCATCTGTTGGACCGGGGCTGGACCGTGGTCAGCGTCGTCGCCAGCCTCGGGTTCGCGGGGCAGTGGGACCGCCGCCGGGCCGAGGCCGAGGAGGCGGCGCGCCGGGTCCGGCTTCGTCCCCGTCTTCTTGGACCCGCCACTCAACCTCGACCTCGACGCGGACCTGGCCCTGGCCGCCCGGCGCATCGCCGCCGAGCTCCCGGGGATCGTGCGAGAACACGACGCTTCGATCGTGGCCTCCCCGTCGCCCCACGACGTGCACCACGGCCACGAGACCGTCGGCCGGGGCGTCCAACGCGCCATGACGACGCTGCCTCCCTCGGTGCGCTGGTGGCTGTGGGGCGTGTGGGGCGACCTCCCCGCCCCCAACGTCTTCTACGGCTTCGACCACAAGATCCTCGAGCGCGCCCTGCACATCCTCGAGGCCTACGCCGGGGAGCTCGAGCGGAACGACTACCGGCCGTATCTGACGGGCCGGGCCAGCGCGAACGCGGTGCTCGGTTCCGAACGTGTCTTCGGCTTCGGCTCCCCGGCGGCCAGCAGCCTTCCCTACGCGGAGGTGCTGACCGAGGTGCGCCTGATGGACGGCCGGTTCATGGCGTCCGAGCCCCACTTCCTGGACCAGGGACCCGAGCCGACGACCATGTACGACGTCGACCTCACGGCCTGGCTCGATTCGCCGAGCGTGCACGAATTGGTGGGCTACATCCGCGAGGTGCGCGAAGAGCCGGCACCATGAACGCGGTCACCACGCTCACGCCGCAGCTCGTCGAGGACTTCCGGCGCGACGGCTTCGTCGTGGTGCCGGACCTGCTGCGCGCCGACGAGCTGGTGGGCTTCGGCGCGGCGGTCGACGAGGCCGTCGCCCGGCGCAGCCGGCACGACACCCGGCCGCTCGGCTCGAAGTCGCGCTACGAGCAGAGCTTCATCCAGTGCCAGAACCTCTGGGAGGACTGCCCCGCGGTCCGCCCGCTGACCTTCCACCCGTCGATAGCCGAGACGGCGGCACGTTTGCTCGGCGTCGAGGCCGTCCGCCTCTGGCACGACCAGGCGCTCTACAAAGAAGCGGGCGGACGCGAGACCGACCCGCACCAGGACCAGCCCTACTGGCCCATCGTCGAGACCGACACCATCACCGCGTGGATCCCCTTCGACGGCTCGACGCTGGAGAGCGGGGCCATGGGGTACCTGCCGGGCAGCCACCGCTCCGGCGTGCGCGAGTTCGTTGACATCTTCACCGGCCGCGGCGAGGACCCGCTGACCCGACAGGAGCTGGCCGGGATAGCGCCGCAGTTCGTCGAGGTCGCGCCCGGCTCCGTCGCCTTCCACCACGGCCTCACCTTCCACTTGGCGAAGCCGAACTCGACCGGTACGGTCCGTCGGGTGCACACCGCGATCTACTTCGCCGACGGGTCCACCAGGGGCGAGGGGCGCTTCCCCCACCCGTCGGTCGAGCGGGCGGGGATCGCCATGGGAGCGGTGATCGCCAGCGACGTCACGCCGATCGCCTGGCCGCGTCCCGGGGGCGACCTGCCCCCGCCGCCCGCGGAGCCGATCGGATGAGCGGCGCGCTGAACGACGGGCAACGCACGTCGTGGACGGAGAAGGGGTTCTTCCGCATCCCCGCCTTCGCCGCGCCCGAGACCTGCCAGGCCATGTTGGCCCGGGTCACCCGCGTCGTGCGGGAACCCGACCTCGCCGCCGAGCTCGGGGTCAAGGTGGTGCCAGAGAACAACAAGGCCGGCCTGGAGCAGGCCCAGCCCGAGGACGGGGTCTCCAAGATCTTCAAACTGCACCGCGACACGGTCTTCGCTGACTTCGCGCGGGCGGCGGAGGTGGTGGACCCGGTCTCCGAGCTCATCGCACCCGACATCGACGTGTTCTTGTCCCAGTTCATCTTCAAGACGGCCGGCGCCTGGGGCCAGCCCTGGCACCAGGACTCCTTGTACTTCCCGTTCGAGCCGGCGCGCCCGGTCGTGGGCGTCTGGCTGGCCGTCACGGCGGCCACGCTGCGCAACGGCTGCCTGCACGTCCTCCCGGGGTCGCACGCCGAACCGGTGCATCGCCACGTCCCGGACCGCCGGCCCGGCGCCAACTACGGCTACTTCGAGATCGTCGACCACGACATGCGAGCCGCCGAGCCGGTGCTCATGGACCCGGGCGACCTGTTGGTCTTCGACAGCCACTTGATGCACTGCTCGACGGACAACGAGTCCGACGGCATCCGCGCCGCCATGGTGTACCACTACGCCGCTACAGGGACGGTCGACCACACCGACGAGTACTTCCCCAGCGTGAACGACTGGGTGCCGGCGCGACGCGTCGCCGCGTGACATGTCGCTGAAGTTCGACGCCATGCTGCCGGCGCAGCCTTTGCGCCGGGCGGCCGATCTCGGACGCCGTGCCGCCGACGCGGGTCTCTCCGGACTGGTGGTCACCGAGGCGGGCCGCACGGCCTACCTCACCTGCGGCGCGCTGGTGGTAGCGGCCGACATCGACGTCCTCACGGGCGTCGCCGTGGCCTTCCCGCGCAGCCCCATGGTGACGGCGGCCACGGCGTGGGAGCTGGCCGAGGCGAGCGGTGGCCGGTTCCGCCTCGGTCTCGGCGCGCAGGTGCGGGCCCACGTCGAGCGCCGCTACGGCTCGGAGTTCGACCACCCGGGGCCGCGGCTGCGCGAGTACGTCGTCGCTCTGAAGACGATCTTCCAGTCCTTCCGCCACGGCGCCCCGTTGGCGGTGGAAGGCGAGTACTACAACCTCTCGCTGTTGCCGCCCCTGTGGTCACCGGGCGCCATCGACTGCCCCGATCCACCCGTCGACATCGCGGCGGTCAATCCCTGGATGCTCCGCATGGCGGCGGAGGTGGGCGACGGCGTGCACATCCATCCGCTGAACACGCCGACGTACCTGGGCGAGACCGTGCTGCCCTACCTCGAGCAGGGCACGGCCCGATCCGGCCGCACGGTGGAGGATCTCGAGATCATCGTCCCCGCCTTCCTGGTCGTCGGTGACACCGAGGCGGAACGCCGGAGCTGGCGCGAGATGGCGCGGATGCAGGTGGCGTTCTACGGGTCGACGCCCAACTACGCCTTCATCTTCGAGCAGCTCGACCGGGAGGGAACGACCGAGCGGATCCGGGAGCGCCAGCGCGCCGGCGACGTCCCGGGCATGGCGGCGATCGTCGACGACGACATCCTCAAGCACTTCATCACCGAGGGAAGCTGGAACGACATCGACGAGGCGATCGTGGACAAGTACGACGGGATCGCCACCCGGGTCGTCAGCTACTTCACCGGGTCCGACGTCGTGCGAGACCCCGGCGCCCTCGAGCGCTGGGGTGACGTGGCTCGCCGAGTCACGGCCGCGTCGTAGCGCCGTCCCACGTCACCGCGGTCGAGGGGCGCAGCGGGCGCGGTCGAGATCTGTCCACCGGGCGCCTCCGCCTCAGGCCTCCCCGTGGCCAGCGATCCTGTACGCCTCGCTGCCTCCCCTACGGAATTGCTATCGGCCCGACCCGGCCCGCCTTGAGCGCTGATCTCGGTCCTATGTAGCGGTGGTCCGGGGCCAGGCGGTAGAAATGGAGGTCCGCCTGCGTGGCGAGGGCGGAACGGGGCGGCCGAATAGGATCCTGAATTCCTCTTCGGGACGAACGCCCGAGAGCAAGGAAGGACGTGCGGTGGGATGCAACTGAAGGCAGGGATGAGGCTGCGGAGCGCGACCGACGCCTGCGAGGTCGTAGTGGTGAAGGCGCCGGCCGAGCCGGTCGACGTGCGCTGCGGGGGGCACGCCCTGCTGGCGATGGATGCCGAGGGGCCGTCGGAGAGCATCGAGGCGGGGTTCGACCAGGGCACGCAGCTCGGCAAGCGCTACGCCGACGAGGAGCTGGGCCTCGAGGTCCTGTGCACCAAGGCGGGTGAGGGCTCGCTCTCGGTGGGCGACGCGCCGCTCGAGGTAAAGGGCGCCAAGCCGCTGCCCGCCTCGGACTGAACGCGCGGGCAGTGCCGTGAACATCGCCATGCTGCTCGAGATGGCGGCCGAGGGCGACCCGGACCGTATCGTCCTCGGTCCGCACGACGGTGGCCTCAGCGCGGCCGGGCTCCTGGAGCGGGCGAGGCGAGCCGCCGTCTACTTCGAGAAGTCCGGAGCCGACGTCGTCGGCTACTTCGGACTCAACTCCGACGCGTTGCCCGTCGCCTTGTTCGGCGCGGCGCTGGCGGGCGTGCCGTTCTCCCCGATCAACTACCGGGCCCCCGACGAGCAGCTGCACGGGATCCTCGGCCGCGTCTCCGGGGGCGTGATGATCGCCGACGACGACGAGGTGGAGCGGCTGCGGGCCTGCGGGGCTGACCGCGTCGTGACGAAGGACGAGTTCGCGGCGGCCATCGCCGAGCCCGTGACGGGGGAACACCCCTTCGTCGACCCCGAGGAGGTGGGCGTCCTGCTGTTCACCAGCGGGACGACGTCGGAGCCGAAGGCCGCGGTGCTGCGACACCGTCATCTTGTCTCGTACATCATCTCGAGCGTCGAGTTCTTGGGTTGCTCCGCTGACGAGGCGCAGCTGATCTGCGTGCCGCCGTACCACATCGCGGGGATCGCGGCGGTGTTGTCCTCCTTGTACGCGGGCCGTCGCATCATGTACCTGCCGGCCTTCGACGCCTCGGCGTGGGTGCAGCTGGCGTCGTCGGAGCGGATCACCCATGCGATGGTGGTGCCGACCATGCTCGGGCGTATCTTGGCGGCGGTCGAGGAGTCCGGGGTGGAGCCGCCGGCGCTGCGCCACCTCTCCTACGGCGGCGGGCGCATGCCCTTGGAGCTGGTCGAGCGGACGTTGCAGGACATGCCCCACGTCGACCTCGTGAACGCCTACGGGCTGACCGAGACCTCGTCGACGATCGCCATGCTGACGCCGGACGACCACCGGGAGGCCTTCGCGAGCGCTGACCCCACGGTGCGGGCGCGCCTGGGGTCGGTCGGACGTCCGTTGCCCTCCCTCGAGGTGGAGGTGCGGGGCCCGCCTCCGCACGAGGCGGTCCTCCCGGCGGGAGAGAAGGGCGAGATCTGGGTGCGCGGCGAGCAGGTGGCCGGCGAGTACGTCGGGCGCAGCGTCCTCGACGCGGAGGGGTGGTTCCGCACCCGGGACGCCGGGTGGTTCGACGCGGACGGGTTCTTGTACGTCGAGGGGCGGTTGGACGACGTGATCGTCCGGGGAGCGGAGAACATCTCGCCCGGCGAGATCGAAGAGGTGCTCCTGGCACACCCGGCCGTGGCCGACGCCGCCGTGATCGGCATCCCCGACGCCGAGTGGGGCGAGGCGGTGGCGGCCGTGGTGGTGCCGCGCCCCGGCGCGCCGGAGATGACCGAGGGCGACGTGCAGGACTGGGTCCGCGGGCGCCTGCGCTCGACCAAGACGCCGGTGGTGGTGGAGTTCCGGGGCGAACTGCCCTACTCACCGACGGGGAAGCTGTTGCGCCGGGTGCTACGGGACGAGTTGGCGGAGGCGGGTGGGCCGACGTAGACCCTGGTGCCCTGGTGCCCTGTGGCCCGGTGCCCTGGTGGCGCCTCAGTGCGGGTAGTACAGCGGCGTGTCCTCGCCGATGACGAGCTGGCGCAGGCCGTCGGGCTCCACCAAGCGATGCGTAACCGTGTCGGACAGTTCGAAGTGCACCACCCCGCAGCGCTTGGTCCCGATCGTCCTCTGCCACGAGTCGGGAAGGATCGCCCACGTGGTCGGCGCCCACACGTGTGACCTGCCGTCGAACTCCAACGAGCGGAACTGGTGCACGTGGCCGCTCACGACCAACGGATTGACCGGGACGTCGTCGAGAAGACCACGCAGGCGGTCACGCGCCGGCGCCGGGACGAACCGGCTGAGGGGCGCCGTCGCCAGCTCGTCGTGGCTCGCCTGCAGCGGCTTGTGCGAGACCAGCGCCAGCGGGCGCGCACGAGTTGCCGTCGCGTCGACGAGGTCCTCGAGCCAGGCCCACTGCTCGTCCTCCGCCGGCAGGCCGGACCCGAACACCTGAGCATTGACGCCGACGAACCGCCAGTCGCCGACGTCTGTCACCCACCAGTGGGGGCCCACCGACCGGGTCCAGCGCTCCATGTTCTCCTCGGTCACGACGTCGGTGGGATCCGTGCCCGGTATCGGCTGGTCCCCGATGTCGTGATTGCCGGGCACCGCCACCCAGGGCGTCGGTGCGAGCCGCTCGAGTTGGGCCCGCGCGTAGACGAGGTCGCTGTCGTCGTGGGCGCCGTCCATGGAGAGGTCGCCGACGTGGACGACCAGTTCGGGCCTGCTGCGTCGGACGTGGTCGACCACCGCCGACCAGTTGCGCTCCGCCTCGGGCGCCCGCCCCGAGAGGTGGCTGTCCGAGACCACCACCACCACTGTCGGGCCGGCCACGCGGTCAGGCTAACCAGGCCCACTGGGCCGGTCGGGGAACCGGAGGGACTGCCCATCCGTCACGGGGAGCACATGCGTCGCGCCGGATATTAGAGTATCCTAAATCCGTGATCTTCTCCCGGGGGGAGGTGCCTGACGGGCGTCCCGGCCTGAGGGCCAGGGGATCCGTGCGGTGAGCACGTACGTCGAGTTCCTCCTCCTCGGCCTCGGGAACGGCGGCGTCTTCGCCGCCCTGGCCATGGCGCTGGTCGTCACCTACCGCTCCTCGGGCGTCCTCAATTTCGCCACCGGCGCCCAGGCGCTCTACGCCGCCTACACCTACTCGCTGCTGCGCAACGGCCAGCTGCTCCAACCCATCCCGGGGCTGACCCCGACCATCGGCATCGGGACCAACCTCTCGTTCTGGCCGGCGCTGCTGATCACGCTGGGCATCCAGGCGGTGCTGGGCGCGGCGGCCTACCTGCTGATCTTCCGCCCGCTGCGCAACCACCGGCCCGTGGCCAAGGCGGTGGCGTCCATAGGGCTCATGGGACTGCTGACCGCAATCGTGAGCTACCAGGTGGGGACCACTTCGGAGATCTTGGTGAACCCGATCTTCCCTCAGAGCCACCTGAGCTTCCTCGGCGTCGACATCTCGGTCGACCGGCTGTGGCTGGCGGCCACCATCATCGGTCTCGGGATCGTGCTGACCATCCTCTTCCGCTTCACCCGCTTCGGCCTGGCCACCCGCGCCTCGGCCGAGACCGAGGTGGGCGCGCTGGTGAGCGGGCTCTCGCCCGATCGCATCGCGCTGGTCAACTGGATCATCAGCTTCGTGGTGTGCGGCGTGGCGGGGATCCTGATCGCCCCCCTGGTCCCGTTGGTCCCCGGCACCTACACGTTGTTCATCGTGCCGGCGCTCGCCGCGGCGGTGGTCGGACGCTTCCATTCACTCGGGTGGGCCATCACGGCGGGGTTGGGGATCGGCGCGCTCGAGTCGCTCTCGGTGTACCTCAACGGCGTCCATCCGGGGTTCCCCGCCGGCGCCGGTGAGCTCATCCCGTTGGTGTTGGTGCTGGTCGTGCTGGCCGTCCGCGGCCAGACCATGCCGAGCCGGGGCACCCTCCTCCAGGTCACGTTGGGCCGGGCGCCCCGTCCGCACTGGCGCCTGGCGACGACGGTGATCGGCACCGCAGCCGGCCTCGCTGCCATCTACCTCTTCACCGGCAACGACCGGGCTGCGTTGTACTCGAGCTTCATCCTCGGCGTGATCTCGTTGTCGCTGGTGGTGGTGACGGGGTACACGGGGCAGATCTCGCTGGCGCAGCTCACCTTCGCGGGTGTCTCCGCCTACATCCTGAGCACCTTCGCCAATTCGTGGGGCATCCCCTTCCCCATCGCACCGATCCTGGCCGCGCTGGTGGCGGCGGCGGCCGGCGTGGTGATCGGGATTCCCGCCTTGCGGGTGCGCGGCCTCATGCTGGGGGTGGTCACCCTCACCTTCGCAGCCGGGGTAGAGGCCATCTGGTTCAACAACAACTCGATCGACGGCGGGGCGGGCGGCCTGGCCATCCCGACGCCTCGGCTGTTCGGCATGGACCTCGGCATCGGGTCGGGCAAGGACTTCCCTCGTCCGGCCTTCGGCATCCTGTGTCTCGTCGTCCTGGTCCTGGTGGCGTTCGGCGTGAGCTGGCTGCGCACCAGCCGACTGGGCACGGCGATGCTGGCGGTGCGGTCGGACGAACGGTCGGCGGCGGCGGCGGGGATCAACGTGGTCAAGATCAAGCTCGTTGCCTTCGCCATCTCCGCCTTCATCGCGGGGTTGGGGGGGTCCTTGCTGGCGTACCAGCTGGGGAACGTGACCTTCCAGGACTTCGACGCGTACCTGGGTCTGGTGGCGTTCTCTATCGTGGTCGTGGCCGGCATCACGTCGGTGAGTGGCGGCATCCTGGCCGGGATCATCTCCGCCGGGGGCATCCTGGTGGCGTTGATCTCGTCGGGCGTCGGCAGCGGAAGCGTCGACAACTGGTACGGCGTCGTGGCCGGCATCGGCGTGATCCTGACCGTGATCTTCAACCCCGACGGCATCGTCGGGCCGACCCACCTCTTCTTGGAACAGCGGCGGGTGCGCGGTGTCATGGCCCGGCCCGAAGGGGCCCTGGTGCCGTCGTTGCGGGCGGCGGCCGGGTCGGGGACCCACGGGTCCACGCGGCCGCTGGCGCCGGTCGCCGCCGAGCCGGGCGAGCTGGTCGGCACCGGAGCGGGCGTCGGGACCAACGGCCACACGAGGCCGGACGGGTCCGGTCCCCTGCTCGAGGTCTCGAAGCTCACCGTCCGCTACGGCGGCGTGGTCGCGGTGGACGACGTCACATTCCGCGTCGAGGAGGGACAGATCGTCGGTCTGATCGGTCCCAACGGTGCGGGCAAGACCACCACGATCGATGCGCTGTGCGGGTTCCACGGCTACGAGGGCACCGTCGCGCTGTCGGAGCAGGACGTGGCTGGATTCCCCCCTCACCGCCGCGCCGGCCTGGGCCTCGCCCGCACCTTCCAGCTCGCCGGGGTGGCCGACGACCTGACCGTCGAGGAGAACGTCCAGGTCGGTCAGCACCGGGCGACGGCTCACGACCCCGACGCACTGACGCGGATCCTCGACGAGCTGGGCCTGGTCGAGATGCGCGACCTGCAGGTGTCGATGCTCTCGCAGGGCCAGCGCCAACTGGTGTCGGTGGCCCGCGCCCTGGCGGGTGAGCCCCGCCTCCTGCTCCTCGACGAGCCGGCGGCCGGGCTCGACAGCACCGAGAGCCTCTGGCTGGCGGACCGCCTGCGCGCCGTGCGCGACACCGGGGTGACCATCCTGCTGGTCGACCACGACATGAGCCTGGTGTTGAACCTGTGCGACACCATCGACGTGCTCGACTTCGGCGCGCTCATCGCAACCGGAACGCCCGACGAGATCCGGACCAACGAGGAGGTGTCGACGGCCTACCTGGGCGCCACCCACCAACGGTTGGTGGCATCGTGACCGACGCCGTCATCGGCGCGCCGCCGGCGGACGACGCGCCGGGGGGCGACACTCCGGTCCTCGAGTGCCAAGGCCTCGACGTCGGCTACGGCAAGCTGACCGTGGCCCGCGACATCACCTTCACCCTCGCTCCCAAAAAGGTCCTCACCATCCTGGGACCCAACGGCGCCGGCAAGACGACGCTGCTCATGACGTTGGCGGGGTTCCTGCCACCCCGCGCCGGCACGGTCGCCGTCAACGGACGACCCGTCAAGGGCTCCTCCCCCCGACGCATGAACCAGTCCGGAATGGTGCTCGTCCCCGACTCCCGCGCGCTGTTCACCGAACTCACGCCGGTTCAGAACCTCAAGCTGGCTGCGGCCCGCGGCGCCGACCTCGGTCCGGTCCTCGACCTGTTTCCCGCCCTGGCGCGCCGCCAGAAGCTGCGCGTCGCCGACCTCTCGGGCGGCGAGCAACAGATGCTGGCCATCGCACGCGCCCTCGTGCAGTCGCCCAAGCTGCTGCTCATCGACGAGATGTCCCTGGGGCTCGCCCCGGTGGCCGTCGAAGCCCTCATGCCCGTCATCCGCCGGGTGGCCGACGAGCACGGCGCGTCGGTGATCATGGTGGAGCAGCACATCCAGCTGGCGCTCGAGGTGGCCGACCACGCCCTCGTGCTTGTCCACGGCAGCATCGTGCTCTCCGGCTCGGCCGAGGAGCTCCGGGCCGACACCTCGCAGGTGGAGTCGGCCTACATGAGCGGCTCGGTCACCTCAGGCTGACGCCACCGCCCGGTTCTGCCCCGGGGTCGGCCGCGGCGGACCACCCGACGAGCGCCTTGACGTCGAGGTATACGACGTCGGCGAACTCCGCGTCGGTGTACTGCGGGTACTTCTCACGTAGCGCCCGCGCACCCTCCTCGCGCTGACGCTCGGTGACGTGGTGGTCCGGCCGGCGCACCAGGTGCGCCCGCACCCACCACAGGCGGGACCAGTCGTCGGGGTCCCAGCGCTCGCAGAGAAGGGTGGCAGTGGCGTCGTGATCGAGGTTCCGCAGCCGTTGAAGCCCGGTCGTGCTCTTCGGTTTCACCCGGTCCACCGGGGTCGCAATCAGCTGGGAGGCGACCGCGAAGCAGACCGGCACGGCGTCGATCACCCGCCGCGGATTCGACGTGCACAAGACCCCGTGATCCGCGGCGCGCACGGCGCGCCAGCAGTCATCCGTCGTCATCCGCACGCTCCGGCTACTCCTCGGCGGCGAAACGCTCCCAGGCCGACTGGCGCGTGATGCCCAGCGCCTCGCCGACCTGGGCCCAGGTGGCCCCGAGCATGCGGGCCCGGCGCACCCAGCCGAGCAGGCTCTCTTCGACCTGGGCCTGGGCGCGGGCGACGTTCGGGAGGTTGGCCAGGGCGGCCTCGAGCGATGCGGTCTGCTCCCAGGGCAACAGCCGCGGTTCGGCCCGGTCCTCGGGAAGCTCGCTGATGATCTGGCGGCACAGGTCGACGCATCCGTCACAGACGAAGACGGCGGGCCCGGCCACCAGCGCCTTCACCTCGGTGTTGGGCTTGAGGCAGAAGGAGCAGCAGGCGATGACGTCCTGCTCTTGCGTGGGCACAGGCGAAGGCCTCCCCGACGTACCTTACTCCGTCAGGGCCGGCCTGACAAACGTCCCGCCCCCTAGAACAGCGGTGTCGGGTTGTAGACCTTGATGGCGGTGACCTTGCCGGCCTTGCCAGCCTGGATGACGCCGAGTGCGGCGGATGACGAGCACACGGACTTGAGCAGCGGGATGGCCGTCCCGTTGCAGGTGAAGGTGAGGCCGCCCGAGAGCGGGACGACCACGTTCTTCGCCGTCTCGGTCTGCGTCTTGATCCCGGCGGCCGTGACCGGCTCCGTCGAACCCTTCATGATGGCCGCCAGGGTGAGGACCGGGGTCACGCCCGATGCCTGGTTGCTGCTGACGTTGGGGTTCGGGCTCGCCTTCGGGTCGTACTTCTTGATGAGGGCCGCGTAGAGCGCCAGTTCGGCCTTTGACGCCTGCGTGGTCGTCGTGATGTAGGAGCCGGCGAGCGCCTTGTCCAGCGTGGCCGAGTCGAGGATGCTCGGGTCCTGGCACGTCGAGAGCACGTACCGTGGCAACTTGAGGCCGAGCGTGTTGTAGGCCTGAAGGAACGAGCTGCAGAAGGTCACGTCGCCGACCATGCCCACCGCGTCCGCGCCGCCCGACACGACCGACTGCAGCTGCGGGCTCATGTCGGCGGTTCCCGAGTTCACCGGGACCACCTGAAAGCCGACCCCGGCCGCCTTGAAGACGATGCCGCCGAGCGCCTCTGCGCCCTGGATCGCCGCCGGCACGTTGTCGACCAGGACCCCGACCTTGGTGTAGCCGTGCTGCTTGGCGCTCAGCGCTTCTGCACCTAGATAGGCCGGGAAGCCGCCGTCGATGGCGAAGGAACCGGGCGTGGTGAGCTCGGCGGTCGACGCGCCGCTGATCGTGATGTAGGGGATGCCAGCGGCGGTGATGGTCGGCACCTCGGTCTGGCCCTGCCCGGTGAAGGGTTCGACGACGGCGACGACGCCCTTCTGGACCATGTCGTTGGCACAGGTCTGACCGCCGGCCGGCGTCGACTGGTTCTCACAGACGTACAGGTCGATCTTGTGGCCCTCGAGGCCGCCGCCATACTCGTTCTGGTAGGCGACGGCCGCCTTGGCGCCCTGCTCGACGAGTGCCGCAGTGCCGATGGAGCTGCCTCCACCGCCGTCGCTGATGAGGCCGATCGTCACTGCGGGCAAGGTGGCCGGATGCGCCTTGCCGAGCCCACTGGCCCCGGCGGCGCCGACGCCGACACCGACGACTGCGGCCACCGACAGGGAGGCCGTTGCCATGACACCTGCCGCCAAGAGTGTCCGCCCGACCCCGCGCCCCGACCGCCACATCGCACCTGTCTTGACCAGCACTTTTCCTCCTCGGGGATTCAGGGGGCGGCGAATGTGCTCGTCCAGCCACAGCAGGCCCCCCGGAGGCTGCGGCAGAAAAGAGTATACCGTTTGCTCCTTTCCACCGTCAACATATCGCAACATTTCGGGAAAGGGCTGGCAGGGCAGAGACAATTCTCACTGGTTCGACAACAGATAGAGGAAACTCTTCTCCCCAGCCGGCGCAGGGCCTTCGTCGACTCCCATCGCTCAGGGCACCGAGACGGGCAGGCGCTCCCATCCCCGCACCGTCGACGTGTGGGCCTGGACCGCATGGTCCCAGTCCACCTCCCAGGTGGGGAACCGCTGCAGGACCTCCTCGAGGGCGATGCGGCCTTCGAGGCGGGCCAGGTGGCTGCCCAGACAGAAGTGGATGCCGTAGCCGAACGAGAGGTGCTGGTCGAACGTCCGGTGGATGTCGAAGCGGTCCGGTTCGGGGAACGTGCGCTCGTCCCGGTTGGCGGCGCCGTTCATGAGCACCAGCACGCTCCCCGCCGGCACGGTCTGGCCGTGATGCTCGACGTCCTTGGTCACGAACCTCGCCTGGACCGGTGAGGGCGCCTCATAACGCAGGAGCTCCTCGATGGCACTGGGAATCAGGCTCGAGTCCTCAGCGAGCTCGCGGCGCTGGTCGGGGTGCTCGGCCAGGAGCTTGCCGGCCCAGCCGATGAGCCGCGTCGTTGTCTCGTTGCCGGCTCCCGCCAGCAGGCCCACGTAGCCCAGTATCTCCTCGCGGGTCAGGGTCCGGGTAGTGCCCGTCGTGTCGACGAACTCCGCGTGGATCAGCTTCGTCATCAGGTCGTTGGATGGGTGCTCGGCCCGCCACTCGATGTACTCGGCGAACCCCTCGCCACCGACGGCTCCGAGGCCCTCCTGGGGCTGGTTGGGCGCGCTCCCTTCCTCGAGGCGCAAGGTGGCGTCGAGGCGGTCCCGGATCGCCTCTTGGTCCTCCTCGGGGATGCCCAAGAGCATGCCGATGACGCGCATGGGCATCTCGGCGGCCAAGTCGTGGATGAAGTCGAAGTGTCCGGTGCCGACCAGGGGGTCGAGCGTCCGGGCGCAGAAGCGACGCACCTCGGGCTCGATCGCGTTCATCGCCCTCGGCGTGAAGACCCGGCTCAGGAGGCTCCGGTGCTCGTCGTGGGCGGGCGGGTCCTCGAAGAGAATGGAGCCCGGCGGGATCTCCATCCCGCTCTTGATCAGCTCGAGGACAGACCCCTTCCCCGAGATGTAGGTCTTCCAGTCGGCCAGGCCGCGCCGGACGTCCTCGAACCGGCTGAGGGCCCAGAAGTCGTGCTGCTCGTTGTAATAGAGCGGCGCCTCGTCACGCAGTCTCTTCCAAACCGGGTACGGGTCGTCGTCGATGTCGAAATCGTAGGGGTCGTAGTACAGGTCGGTGCCCGCCGGGGTCGAGGTCATACGCTCCTCTCGTTCGGGTCGTTCTCTTCGGTCAAAAGCTACGGCAGTACACGACGTCCAACTTCTGAGTCCGCGGGCGGGTGACTATGAAGAGGTGGACGTCGCCGATGGCCTCCACCTCCTGTCTCCGTAGCGCCCCATGGCGTGGTTCATCAGTCCGAGCTCGGTCCAGCGCTGCAGGGCTGCGGCGGCGTGGTCCGGGTCCCACTCCCAGTCGGTCGATCCGACCCCGGCCCCTTGGGCTGTCCCCTGGACAACGGTGGTGACCCTGATGTCGTCGTCGCGCACCTCTTGGGCCAGGACGACACCGAACGCCTCGAGTGCGGCCTTGCTGGCCACGTACATCGAGAGCATGGGAAACGGGTGCAGTGTCGACTCGCTCGACGTGTTGATGATGTCGCCGCCGCCGGCCGCCCGCAGCAACGGGATGGCGGCCCGCGACATGTACACCGGGCCGAGCAAATTGGTGGCGAGCTGCCGTTGGATGTCGTCGTCGCTGAGATGCTCGACCGCACACGGGCGGTAGACCGCGGCGTGATTGACCAACACGTCGAGCTTGCCGAACCGCCGCGTCACCTCTTCAAAAGCGGCGCGCACGCTCTCGGAGTCGCCGACATCGGTGGCGACGGGGATGGCGCGTTCACCCAATCCCCCCGCGACCTCTTCCAAACGCTCCTTGTTGCGCGCCAGCATGACCACGTTGGCGCCCTCGTCGAGAAATCGCCTGACGACGCCGAGCCCGGACCCGGCCGACGCACCGGAGACGACCGCCACCTTCCCCTCGAGAAGCCCCATCGGTCAGCTCCCACTCTCTCGCTTGTTTCCGCCGAACGCGTCCGGCCGACCGATCCCGTCGAAGGGGTTGCCCCAGCCGGGACCCTGTTCCTCCGAGGGACGGGCCGACCCCAGCTGCCCCGTCTCGATCATGTCGTCTCCCATTCGTCCATTCGTCGAGGCGCGACGGGTGTCCTCGCCCTTCCTAGCCGAGGGCCCCGGAGGCCCGGAGCTCCCCGATGGCCTCCCAATCTCGGCCCAGCTCGAGCAAGATCTCCTCGGTGTGCTGTCCGTGCTCAGGTGCGGGACCGCGCGGGACCGGGGCCACCCCGCCGAATTGCATGGGGGGCGCCGGGAGGCGGAAGACCGTGCCATCGTTTGACGTCACCTCGGGGAGGTACCCGTTGGCCGCGACCTGCACCTGGTCGTGCACCTCGGCCGGGTGCAGCACAGGCGCCCACACACCGCTGAACGAGTCCAGCTGTTCCCTCCACTGCGCGAGGGTCTTCGTGCGGAACGTCGCCTCGAGCTCGGCCACGCACGTCTCGGCGTTCTGTGCCCGCGCCGACATGTCGGCGAACCGCTCATCCTTTGTGAGGTCCGGGCGACCGATCACCTCGCACAGCTCACCCCAGAAGCGGTCCGCCTGCAAGCAGACCAGGTACAGCCAACGATCGTCCGCCGTCGGGTACGAGTTGACGATCGGATTGGGGACAGCGGTCCGATTTGGGGCACGGATCGACCCGATGTAGGGGGCCGCCATAAGGTCGGGGCTGAGGGTCCACATGCCGACGCCCAAGAGGGAGACGTCGATCTCGGTCGGGGCGCCGCTGCGCTCTCGCTGGAACAGCGCGGTGCCGATGGCGCCCGCGATCGTGTTGGCCCCTTGGAGGTCGAAGAAGGCCGCTGGTTGGAACATCGGCTCGTCCGTACCGCGCGACATCTTGAATGCCATGGAGGCCGATGCCCACCCCGAGGCGAGGTCGAAGCCGCCGGTGTCGGCCATCGGTCCCTTCGCGCCCCACCCGTGCCCGCACGCGTAGATGATCTGCGGGTTCGCCGCACGGAGGTCGGCCAGCTCGATCCCGAGCCTCTTGCGGGACGCCGGGAGATAGCTGGTCAGGAAGACGTCGGCCGTGGCGGCAATCTCGAGCAGGAGCGCTCGCCCACCGCTCGTGGAGAGATCGATCGTGATGCCTCGTTTCCCCCGGTTCGGGATCTCTACGAAGGGGTTGACGGGCGGGCCGCCGGCGAGGGCGAGCATGTTCATGAGCCCGCGCTGGGGATCACCGGCGGGCGGCTCAACCTTGATGACGTCGGCCCCCAGATCGGCCATCGCCGCCCCGGCGGCGGGGACAAAGGTCCACGCCGCCACCTCCAGCACCCGGACACCGGAGAAGGGCAGCATCACCCCGAACGCCCCCGAACGCGGGGGAAGTTGAAAACGCGTCGCGCGTTGTCCTCGGCGATCTTGCGGGCCTCGTCGTCGGGCACGCCGGAGAGCACGCCGGCCAACTTTGCCCGCGACGCCGGGAAGTTGCTGTCGCTGTGGGGATAGTCGCCCTCGAACATGATGTTGTCTACGCCGATCAGAGAGCGCTCCTCGATGCCCGCGTTGTCCGCGATGAAGCAGCCGAAGACGTGGTCCCGGAAGAGATCGGACGGGCGCACCTCGGTGTTGATGCCCGTGTACCAGCGGTGCCGCTCCCAGGTGTAGTCGGCCCGCTCGAGCACGTAGGGGATCCAGCCGATCCCGCCCTCGGACAGTGCGACGCGCAGCCGGGGGAACTTGTGGAACACCGGCGAGTAGAGCAGGTCGATGGTGGTCGCCTGTGAGTTCATCCCGAACAGCGCGATGGAGACGGCGAAATTGGCGTCCGCCGCGACCTCGGGGGCGCCACCGCTGCCGAAGTGCAGGCACAGAGGCATGTCGGCGTCCTGCGCCGCGGCCAGGAAGGGATCCCAATGGTCGCTGTGGAAGGAGGGGAGGCCGAGCCGGTGCGGGGCCTCGCTGAAGGTGATCGCCTTGGCCCCCTTGGCCGCGGTCCGCTGCACCTCGGCGACCGACGCCGCCACGTCCCAGAACGGGACGAGGACCATCGGGATGAACCGCTCGGGCGCCGCCGCGGTCCACTCGTCGAGGATGAAGTCGTTCCAGGCGAGGACGCAGGCGGTGGCCAGTTCCTTGTCCTCCGCCCCGAAGAGCGTGCCGCCGGCGAAGCCCGGAAACGACGGAAAGCACAGCTGCGCCCAAATGCCGTCGACATCCATGTCCACCAGGCGGGCGTTGACGTCGTAGCAGCCGGGCAGCATGTCCTCGAAGCGGACCGGGTCGAGCCCGAAGTCCTTGGGGTCCTTGCCCGCCACCGCGTTGAGCCCGATGGTGGGGACGATCCGTCCTTCAAAGGACCACGCCTGGTTCCCGCCGTCGAGCTCGACGACACGAGGTCCGGCCTCTTTGAATTGTGCCGGCAGGCGGTCGGTCCAGACCCGTTCGTGCTCGATCACGTGGTCGTCGACCGAAATGAGTTGGACGTCTTCTTGCAGCATGCCGAAACCCCTCGATGCTCAGCTCAGAAAATCGTCACCTCATGACAATCTACTTGCCTACTCACGAAATGCAAGAGCCGCACCCGCGTCATCTGACGCTTCCCCGGCTCCGCTCCGAAGCCCGGGAACCGACTGCTCGGCTGCGTCGAGAATCTCCCGGAGGGGGACGTGGGACCTCCCCCAGAGTTCGACGACCGACGACTCCATTCCGACGATCACCCCGGCCAGCACGCGGGGGCGCACATCGTCACGGGGATCGAGGCCCAGGCAAGCGGCGCAGTACGCGGTGAAGGCCTCGGTCAGGGCGTGCGCCCGCTCGCCCCGGACCCGCGCGTGGACCTCGGGGGCCTCGGCCGCCGCCCGCCGCCACAGTTGTAAGACCTTCGGGTCGAGCGGGAACTGCAGGTAGTAGTCGCGTACCTGCTGCCATCCCCTTTCGAGGGGCGTCGAACAGGGCTCGAGCTGGGCGACCATCTCGACGAAGCCCGCCACACCCCGCCGGGGGTAGCCGAGCAGGAGGTCCTCCTTGGTGGGGAAGTAGCGGAAGAGGGTGCGGGTCGACACGCCGGCCGCCTCGGCGATCTCGTCCACCGTGACGCCCGGGAAGCCACGAGCCGCGAACAGCTCCCAGGCGACCCGCTCGTACGTGGTCAGGAGCAGGTGACGGCGCCGCGCCCAGCCTGACTCGGTGACGGTCACGGGAGCGATTGTCGCACGCTGCCATCATCGAGGGCCGGAGAGACCAACGGGCAGGCCCGGCGCAACCGGGATCCACCCAGCCAGGGTCAATCGTCGGTCGTCACGTCCCGCAACGCGCGCACCAGGTTGCGTTGGGCCCGGAACTGCGAGTCGAGCCCGGAGTGCGCCGTCAGGAGATCGCGTTTGGCCCCGGTGCGGAAGAGGTGCCCCCCCGTCCGACTGGTCATGCAAGCGCCGAGGCAGAAGAAGACCCGGTAGAAGGCAACGGCGGACGGATCGGTGGCTTCCGCCGGCCCCCCAGCCGCACGGTAGGCGTCGATGAACTCCTCCCATTCCATGAGCGCAGTGGCCGCGGGCCACACCGCGGCGAGCTCGCGCGCCGGGGGACCGACCGTGGCGGCCTCCCAGTCGACCAGCGCGCTGATGCGGTACCCGTCCACGAGGATGTTGTGCAGCCCGACGTCCCCCCAGAGGAGACAGCGCTTGTCGGTCGGGGCCACGTCGGCCACATGGTCGAGCAGCCACCGTCGTGCCAGGGAAACGGCTGCGATGGGCGGTCCGCTGAGCTCGCCGATGCGCGCCGTCATCCCCTCCACCGCCGCAACCACGCTCTCCGGCGTCACCGCGGCGACGACGTCGATGTTCGTCTCGCTGAAAGCGGCCAGCGGCATGGAGTGGAGGCAGCCCAGTGCCGCGGCCAACTGGTCACCGAGCGCTCGTCGGTGCTCGGTCGGGGCGGCGAGGTCGGGGAAGTACTCACCGGCCTTGCCGCCGGCCACCCGCTCCATGACCAGCAAGGTGCCGTCGGCGTCGCCGTCGGCGTCGTCCAACCCGTTCTTCACCTCGTCAGCGAAGAATGGGCGCGGCACGGGGACGCCCCCGTGCTCGTAGACAGCCCGGAGCACCGCGAACTCGTCCGCCGCCCTGGTGGGGAGCAGTCCAATCGGCCGGTCCTTGCGTACGATCACGCCGGGCGGGAGCTCCGTGGTGCCCTCGAGCGAGACCAAAATCGTCTCCTTGGACCGCCCGCCCGGGACCGCCTCCACCGCCGTCACCGTCAGGTCGGGCGAGGCAGGGAACTTGTGCCGGAAGTACGACGTCAGCTGCTCGGCCGACACCGAGCACTCGGTCGGGGACGCCGCGGCGTCCGGCTCGGGCCCCTCGGCCAGCGTCACGCGACGGAGCGCGTCCACTCGTTCAAGGAAACGTCGCTCGACGTCCACCAGGTCCCGGCACAGCTGGCGCGCCGCCGGATCGCCGCTGCCCGAGGTCGCCGCGACCAGGTCCGCCGCCTGCTGGCGGAGCTCGACGAACCGGCCGGGCGTGACGCCGCCCTCGTCGCTCCCGCCGTCGAGCAGCGCAGCGAACTCAGACCCGTACTCGTTGCTGACCGCCTCGGCCCATTCCTCCTCGACGATGAACTCGGCCAAGATACGGTCGACCAGCGCCGCGGCATCGACGGCGGTGGCGCTGGTCAGCTCCGGGAGGAACTCGGTCGATACCGTGGCGCGCAGCTGGCGGTAGTACTGCGCCCGGTCCTCGGGGGACTGTCTCACCGTCGCGAAGGAGCGTCGGCTTCCGCAGCCCTGTCCGTCACGACGCCCCCGGCCGGATGACGCCGTTGGTCAGCGCATCGGCCAGGACGAAGGCGGGCGGACTGGTGCCGTTGCGCGCGTTGAGGTTGGACTCGAGAAAGCCCCAGCCACCGGGCCGGCCGTCGACGCTGACGTCGCCCACCGACTCCCAGCCGTAGCGCTGGGCCGTGACACCCATCATCCCGCCGGTGGTGTCGATGCGGACGGTGGTGGTCGTACCGTCCTCCAGGACGTAGCGGACCTCTGCCGCCGGACAACGCACGGAGTCGTCGTCCACGTGAACCACCATGGCGGCCTCGGCCACCGGCAGCGGATGGCCATCACGCTCCAGCGAGCCGCGCCGGAAGAAGCTGCCGTTGACCCCGACCATGGACCCGAAGCGAAACCGCAGCGTCTCCTCACCGGTGCCGTGCGACCCACCGAAGCTGCGACTCGAGACGAAGCTGTCCCAGCGGCGCACGCCCCACGAGTGGTCCCGCCAGGCCGGTGCGTCGATCTCCGCCCCGAGGCCGTCGAACTCGACCGACCCCCGCACGCGGCAGAAGACGTGGAAGTTGTCGGAGAAGATCGTGCCCGCCGTCCCGCCCGTCCCGCTGAACGTCTGCGCGTTGGCGTACGAACGCTCGCCCTCGTCGACGACCTCGAGATCCAGGCGGCAGCCGTCGCCGTCGAGCACGAAGCGCAGCCGCGCGCCGTCGTGAAAGATCTTTTGCGGTCCCGCACAGAGCCCGGCGGCCTCGCTGAGGCGCACGAGCGGCAACGCCTCGTCGTTGCAGCGGAAACGGGTTCCCCCGTCGTGGTAGACGCCGCACCACAGGTTGGCGGTGCTGCGGTTGAGCTCGTTGCCGATGCGGTGGTTCCCTCCGAGACCGCTGGCCGGGTCGCGCCAAGCAAGGTAGGCGCTCTCCTGCCAGTCGGGGTCGTCCCCGGCCGGGTGCAGCCCCTCGTCGGCGACGTCGTGCACCGGCACCGCGCTCAGGATACGGAGCCGGAACGCGGCGGCCCCGCGTACCGACGGCCCGGGCTCACTTGTCGCTGACCTTCTCGGTCCCTTCGGCGGCCGGGATGTCGGGATTGCAGATGTAACGGACGTTGGCGATCGTCATGTCGCAGGCCGCCAGGCTGGCCGAGACGGGAAGGTAGGGCAGCAACCGGGCGTCGCCCCAGGCCTCGGCATCGAACACGGACAGCGAGGGCCGCCCCCGGTCCGCTCGGCGGAACTCGTACTCGGAGTCGACCTGCACGATGCGCGGCTTCAGCACGCCGGCTCGCCTGATCCGTGCCAGATGCATCCCAGGCGGGTACTGGACGTCGTGCCCCGTGACGGGCACCGGGTCCACCAGTGACACGTCGAGGATCGTCGACCCGTCGCCATCACGCACGCCACACTCCACCCGGTCGTGGTAGCGCCGCAGGGTGATCGCACCGGGGGCGATGCGGAACCCCCACGTGCCCGACAGCACCTCCGAAAGCGCCGGGTTGTCGCAACGAGCCGAGATCAGGTACGCCCGCGGCCGGACACCGGAGCGCGCCGTCAAGCGCAGCTGGGCCAGGGCGAACGGTCCGAAGTCGCTGTCCTTCGCCCGGTAGACCAGGAAGCTGATCACCGGCGGGATGGTCGGGTTGAGCGCGGGCGGCACCAGCGCCTCCCGGTCCGCCACCCGGACCTCGTACAACACCTGGAGGATGTCGACGTCGTCGAACCGCAGCTCGCGGTCTTCGAGCACGACCTCGGGCGCACCCTCGACGAGCGGGCGGATGTCGAGCGACCCAGCGAGCGGCATCAGGCCACCCCCGCCACCGCGTCGGCTGGCCGCCCGGACCCCGTCTTGAAGCGGGGCATCACCTCCTCGGCGAACAGCCGCATCGAGTCGAGCACGTACCGCTGGGGGACCACCTCCATGAACTGGTGGATGAAGTTGATCCCGTCGAAGCCGACGTTCTCCCACGCGGCCACCGCCTCCGCCACGTCGTCCGGCGTGCCCATCGTCACGCCCTTGAAAGCCTTGGCCGCGTCGCCTGGGCTCCCCGACTCGCGCCGCAGAGCCGGCAGCAGTCCCTCCGACGGGTAGGAGTGCGTCGGCAACACCTCCTTGGCCGACAAGAGCTGTGCCGCCATGTAGGAGAACATGGAAGCCACCTTCAGCCCGTTGCGGCGCCCGAGCGAGCCGTCCTCGCAACAGGACAGGAAATTGACCGTCAAGACCTTGTCGTTGACGAAGGCACCCACGGGGTCGCACACCTCGATACGCCGCCGATAGTTCGCCACCTTCTTCTCCGAATCGGAGAAGCCTCCCGGCGAAAGACCCAGGCAGCCCAGCCCCCGGTCCGCCGCGTCCACCTCCGTACCGGGCGAAGTCACCGCAACCCACATCGGCGGATGCGGCTTCTGCAACGGCTTGGGCAACACGGCACGCTCGGGCATCGAGAACATGCGGCCCTCCCACGAGAACCGCTCCTGCATCCACATCTTGGGGATCACCCGCACGAACTCGTCCCAGGTCTTCTTGGTCTCGTCGGGATTGGCCCCGAAGCCGCTCAGCTCGGGCCACGTGGCGGACCGCCCGGTCCCGAGCTCCAATCGCCCGCCCGAGATGATGTCCAGCACCGCCGCCCGCTCGGCCACCCGAATGGGGCTCTGGTACTGCGGCACGCACGCCACGACGCCGTGCCCCACCCGGATGCGCGACGTCTGCGCCGCGCACGCGGCCAAGAAGACGTCGGGACCCGAGCAGTGCGAGTACTCCTCCAAGAAATGGTGCTCGACGGCCCACACGTAGTCGAAGCCGAGCTCGTCGGCCAGGCGCACCTGCTCGAGCGCGTTCTCGTACACCGTGCGCTCCGAGTCGGCCGTCCACGGACGGGGCACCGACAGCTCCATGAACAAGCCGAACTCCATGCCCTTCCTCCCCGGAACCCTTGCACTTTTGTTAATGAGCATTAAAATCTAAACATGGGTGCGTCCCTGAGTCAACGTGATCCGGGGGCAGTTTTGTGACGGATGGCTAACATCCGTGCTCGTATGAGCCCCGACGGGCAGGCCGCCGCCTCTCTCCGCGACAGAACGGTTCCGGCGGCCGCCACGTCGCGCCGCACCAAGGGCGAGCGCACTCGCCAGGCCATCATGGCCGCCGCCACCGACCTGTTCCGCGAGCGCGGCTTTCGCGAGACGAGCCTGGGCGACATCGGCGCGGCGGCCGGTGTGAGTGGTCCGGCCATCTACCGCTACTTCAAGAGCAAGGGCGAGCTGCTCTCGATCCTGATCGAAGAGGCGGCCATCACATGGCGCGAGACGGTGGACGACGTCCTCAACGAGGACACGCCGCCGCCGGTCACGCTCGAACGGTTGATCGACGCGGCCATCGTGCTGCAGCTCAAGAACGGCAACCTGCGCGACGTCTTCGTCAAGGAGTACCGATCGCTCGATGACGATGCCCGCCGGCGGGTGGCTCGCATCGAGCGGGTGCGCATGGCGGAGTGGGTGCACCTCCTCTGCGAGGTCCGTCCCGGCTTGAGCGACGCGGAGGCTCGGGCGGCCGTCACCATGATCGACGGGATGCTGCGCTCCATCACCTCGCTCCCGGCCATGGACCAGGAGCAGTTGGCCCGCGTGATGAAGGACATGGTCCTCGGCGGCTTGCAGTCGGTGGGCCTGCCCCGCCCCGCCGCGATGGTCCCCGCATGAGCGACGCGCCCGACGAGGAGGCCTTCCGACAAGAGGTCCTGACCTTCCTGCGGGCCACGCTGCCGCCCCGGAACGCGGCGCCCGAGATCGGGGGTGTCGCGATCGCCCGCAGCGTCGCCTACCAGCGCCAGCTGGCCGAGGCGGGTCTGGCCGGGATCACCTGGCCGGTCGAGTACGGCGGGCGCGGGCTGCCCGGGGGCTACCAGCGCATCTACGACCGCGAGGCAAAGGCGTTCCGGGTGCCGCCCCGCGCGCTCGAGATCGGCCTCGGCATGTGCGGACCCACGCTGCTCGTCCACGCCAGCGAGGAGCAGAAGCAACAGTTCATCCCGCCGCTGCTGCGCGGGGAGCACGTCTGGTGCGAGCTCTTCAGCGAGCCGGGAGCGGGATCAGACCTCTCGAGCGTCCAGGCGCGGGCCCGACTCGACGGCAGCGAGTTCGTGGTCGACGGGCAGAAGGTCTGGACCTCGAGCGCCCAGTACAGCGACTACGCCGCCTGCCTCACGCGCAGCGACCCGGCACGCCCCAAGCGAGAGGGCATCACCATGCTCATCGTCGACATGCACGCCCCGGGCATCACGGTGCGGCCGCTGCGCCAGATCACCGGTGAATCCCACTTCAACGAGGTCTTTCTCGACAGCGTCCGCGTCCCGGTGGCCAACGTCGTGGGCGAGGTCAACGACGGCTGGCGCGTGGCCCGCACCATGTTGGCCTTCGAACGCCAGGCGCTGGGTGCCCTGGGCTCGGGAGGCGGCGGCAAGGGTGGCTTCGCCGCGCTGGCGGCCGAGGCACGCCGACGCGACCTGTCGCACCGCCCCGCGACGCGCGACCGTCTCGTGCGCCTGCGCATCCGTCAGATGGTGCTGCGCCACCTCACGGGCTACCTCCAGGTGCAGGTGCGCGGCGGGGACAGCGCAGCGGCCGCGCTGCTCAAGCTGGCCATGGCGCAACTGGTCCAGGAGTCGGCCCTGGTCGCGGTCGAGGTGGCGGGCATGCACGCCACGGCGTGGGACCCCGCCGACCCCGAAGGCGAACGGTGGTCGAACCAGCTGCTGAGCTCGCGCTCGGCCTCCCTCGGGGGCGGCACCAACGAGATCGTGCGCAACGTCATCGCGGAGCGGGTCCTCGGCCTCCCCCGCGACCAAGAAGGTGATCTCATGCCGGGCGATCTCGGGGAAGCCCGCACGCGAAGCGCTGGAGTCACCGGTGGCCACTGAGCCGGTGCTGCGGGGTCTGCGGGTGGTGGAGATCGGCCAGTACGTCGCCGCACCTCTGGCCGCGACGATCCTCGCCGACCTGGGCGCGGAGGTGGTCAAGATCGAACGGCCGGGTGGGGACCCGCTGCGGGCTGACCGCGCCCGCTTCGCCGCCTGGAACCGGGGCAAGCGGACGGTCGAGCTCGACCTGCGCGCCGACGAGGGCCGCGAGGAGGCACTCGCCCTCCTCGACGAGGCCGACCTGTTGGTGGAGAACCTCCGCGCGGGCGCGCTCGACCGCCTGGGCCTCGGCACCGGGCCGGGCGGCCTTCGCAGCACACGTCCCCGGCTGGTCACCTGCTCCATTTCCGCCTGGGGCAGCACCGGACCCTCACGCGACGAGCCGGGGTGGGAACCGCTCGTGCACGCACGGGCCGGTGCGCAGCAGGGCCTTTTCACGGGCGACGACCCGATCTGGCTTCCCTTTCCCATGGCCAGCGTGGCGGCGGCGCTCCTGGCGGTGCTCGGCGCCGGCGCCGCGCTGGTCAAGCGCGAGGCGACCGGCTTCGGGCAGCACGTCGAGACGTCGCTGCTCGACGGGCTGCTCTTCCTCAACGCAGCACCGATCTTCCATCGCGAGGGTCACCGGCCCCGCATCGTCCGCCACACCAAGTCGCCCATCTTGCGCGTCTTCGACACGGCGGACGGGCGCGCCGTGATGGTGAACATGAGCGGCACCGAGCGTTGGCGCGAGCTGTGCCGCCTGCTCGGCGTGGACGACGGCGGTCTCGACTACTCCAGCCCGGAGGGACTGTCGAAGTTGACGGACCGCGAGTGGAACAAGACGATGCTGGCCCGCTTCATCGACGCCTTCGGGAGCAAGACGGCCGACGAATGGGAGGCGGCATTGGTCGAACGGCCCGCCGCCGTCGCCAAGTGCAACACGCTGGCCGAGTGGCTGGCGCACGAGCAGGCGCGTGTCGAAGCGCTCCTGGTTGAGGTGGAGGACCCCGCGCTCGGGCGGGTCCCGTTGGTCGGTCCAACGGTGCGGGTCGAGGCCACGTCCGGCGAACGGCGGCCCGGCCGCCGGCACGGGGCGGAGCAGGGCGCGCTCGGCGGTCACCGCATCGTCGACCTCTCCAGCTTCTGGGCCGGACCCCTGGCGGCGCGCCTGCTGGCCGAGCTCGGCGCCGACGTCGTCAAGGTGGAGCCGCCCGGGGGCGAGGGCTCGTTCCAGCTGATGCCGGTGCTGCCCAACATCTACGTCGATGCCAACCGCTCCAAGCGTGGCCTCGTCTACGACCTCAAGACGGCCGAGGACCGGGCCCGGTTGCTCGACCTCGTGGCGGCGTCCGACGTCGTCGTCGAGAACGCGCTGGCGGGTGCGTGGGAGCGGCTGGGGCTCGACGAGGCGCAGTTGCGGGCGGTCAACCCGGCGTTGGTGTACGCCCGGGCCAAGGGCTTCGGCGTGACGGGGCCGCTGGCGGCCCGGCCCTCCTTCGACTACGTCGTGCAGGCGGCCACGGGTATGGAGATGACCCAGGGCGGCGGGCGGCGGGCGGTGCCGGTCAACTTCACGGCCAACGACTACGGCACCGGGTTGCTGTTGGCGGCCGGGATCGTGATGGCGCTGTTGGGGCGAGCCCGTGGCGTGGCGGTGACCGGGGTGGACGCCTCGTTGGCCTTGACGGCGACGCTGTTCCAGTCCGAGGACGTGGCGGCATTGGCGGCGACGGGCACGGTGCCCGACCGGGTGGGTGCGGATCTGGGCGGTCCGTCCGTGGGATGCCGTCTGTATCGAGCCAAGGACGGGTGGGTGACGGTGTGCTGCGTGACGGACGAGCAGCGGGCGGCGCTGGCGCAGGCTCTTGACGTCGGTCCGTCGCTGTCGGTGGAGCGAGTGGCGGAGGCGGTCGGCTCGCTCGCGGTCGACGCGGTGCTGGAGCGACTGCGGGCAGCGGACGTTCCCGCCGCCGTGAGCCTGCATCCCTCCGTCGTGCCCGACGATCCCCAGGTGGTGGCGCGCGCGCTGTTGCGGCGCTACCACCACGCCGCGGCGGGGCGCTTCGTACAGGTGGGCATCCCGCTGACGCTGTCGGTGGACGCGCCGGCGGTCAAGGGCCCGGCGCCCACGCCGGCGCCGGTACGCCGCCGGGTGCGGGCGGTCCGATGAGGGGGAGACCGTGAAGATCGATACCGGCCTCGGGGCCGAGCTCACGTCGGTGGCCGACCGGGTGGGGGCCGCCGAGTCGGCCCGGCTGGACTGCGTGTGGGTGGCGGAGACGACCAACGACCCGTTCCTGTCTCTGACGCTGGCGGCGGAGCACTCGTCCTCGGTGTCGCTCGCCACCGGCGTCGCCATCGCGTTCGCCCGGAACCCGATGAGCCTGGCGTACACGACCAACCAGCTGCAGGAGTACTCGGGCGGTCGGCTGGTGCTCGGGATGGGCTCGCAGGTGCGACGGCACATCGAGCGGCGCTTCAGCTCGACGTGGTCGCACCCCGCGGCGCGGATGCGGGAGTTCGTGTTGGCGCTCCGTGCCATCTGGTCCTCGTGGAACGACGCCGACGGTGCGGCGGGTCCGGACTTCGAGGGCGAGTTCTACACCCACACGCTGATGACCCCGGTGTTCGCACCGCGACCACACGCCTTCGGGCCGCCCCGGGTCTTCCTGGCCGCCGTCGGTCCTCGCATGAACGAGGTGGCCGGCGAGGTGGCGGACGGCGTCATCACACACGGCATCTGCTCGGCGCGCTACCTGCGCGAGGTAATCGTCCCCGCCCAGGAACGGGGGCTGGCGACGTCCGGGCGCCAACGGGGAGCGGTCCAGGTGACGTGCCCGGGCTTCATCTCGGTGGTCGAGGACGAGTCGAAGACGGAGAAGGCACGCGACGCCATGCGCCGCCAGGTCGGCTACTACGCCTCGACCCCCGCCTACCGTCCCGTCCTCGACCTCCACGGCTGGGGCGACCTGCAGCGCGACCTCTACGCATGTTCGAAGAGCGGGCGCTGGGAGGAGATGGCGCACCTCGTCGACGACGAGGTGCTCGACACCCTTACCATCGTGTGCCCGCCCGACCGGCTGGCCGGTGAGGTCCGTACCCGTTACGGCGGGCTGGTCGACCGGATCAACGTCTCGTGGTGGCGCAAGGAGTGGTGGCCCGAGGTGGAGCAGGAGCTACGCGCCTTGTGAGCCCGGTCGTGCGCGGTTTCGCTGCGCCGGGCTTCGAAAGGGTGGCCGAGACGCTGGGGCACGGGGCGTCGATCGTGGTCGGCGAGCGGGAACGTCGTGCCGATCTTGGCGATGGGGGTGGCGCGTTCTGTGCCTTCGTCGACGGCGAGTGTGTGGTCGACGTGTGGGCCGGGTCGGCCGGTTCGGGCCGAACGTGGTCCCAGGACACCCGGGCGGTCGTGATGTCGTCGACCAAGGGGCTCACGACGCTCTGTGCGCACCTCCTCGAGGACAGGGGCGAGCTCGACCTCGATGCGCCCGTCGTGCGCTACTGGCCCGAGTTCGGGTGCGCGGGCAAGGAGCACACCACCGTGCGCCAGTTGCTGAGCCACCAGTCGGGTGCCATTGGCCTGCCGGGGTCCGACGAGCTGTTGTCGTGGGACGGCCGCGGTTGGGACGACACCGTGGCCATTGCGGAGGTGCTGGCCACGGCGGCGCCCGCCTGGGAGCCGGGGACACGGCACGGCTACCACGGCGTGACCTTCGGCTGGCTCGTGGGGGAGCTGGTGCGGCGGATCAGTGGCACGAGTCTCGGCTCGTTCTTCGAGGCCGAAGTCGCGCTGCCGTTGGAGGTGGCCTGCTCCATCGGGACGCCGGCGCCGGTGCTCCCGAGCGTGGCGACGGTCATGGACTTCCCGGTCCGACCCGGAAAGGAGAGCGCGCTCGGGGCCATCGACTCCGCGTCGAAGTCCGGGCGCTCGGTCCTGGCCGGGGCGCACGGGAGCCTCTTCGCCGACGAGGCGGGCCGTCCCCGCTTCGCCACCTTCATGAATACCCCCGCCGTGCTCGGCGCCGAGATCGGCGCCTTGGGCGCCACCGGCACGGCGCGCGCGCTGGCCCGGGTCTACGCCTCGCTGGCCGCCGGGGAGGAGCTCGTGTCGCGGGCCTCCGTGGAGCGATTCCGGACGGAGCAGGTGTGCGGGCGCGACGCGGTCATGGGCGTGCCCACCCGGTGGGCCGTCGGCTACTCGCTCGAACCGCCGGCGCTCGTCCCCGGTGTGCCCCCCATGCACGGGCCGAACGAGGGAGCCTTCGGGCACTTGGGGGCCGGGGGCCAGATCGGCTTCGCCGATCCCGCGGCCCGCGTCGCCTGCGGCTTCGTACGAAATCACCTGGAGGACCAGGCGCTCCCGCTCATGGGCGCCTCCCTGGTGGACGTGCTCTACTCGTGCTTGGGCGCGCGCAGATAGGGGGCGACGATGTACGCAGCTGAAAACGCGGCGCAGCATCCGGACCAGCCGGCAATCGTCATGGCGCCCTCGGGACGGGTCCTGACGTTCGCCCAGTACGAGGCGGCGGCCAACCAGGTGGCCCACCTCGTCCGGGAGACCGGCTTACGCGGCAACGACCACATGGCGATCTTCATGGAGAACGACCCCGCCATGCTGGTCACCGAGGCGGGGGCGGAACGTACGGGGTTGTACTTCACCCCGGTCAACTCGTACCTCTCGGCCGAGGAGGTGGCCTACGTCGTCAACGACTCCCGGTCTCGGGTGGTCGTGACGTCGTCGGCCAAGGCGGAGGTGGCCCAACAGCTCCCGGCGCTGTGCCCCAAGGTGGAACGCTGGATCATGACGAACACCGACGGAGATCCCGGCGGCCCGTTCGAAGCGTTCGAAGAGGTCGTCGGAGGACAGCCAACGGATCATGTGGCGGATGAACAGTTGGGTGCCCCCATGATGTATTCGTCGGGGACGACGGGGCGACCCAAAGGCATTCTCCGCCCCATGTTCGACATCCACCCCGCGGAGAACAGCATGGGGATCGTGGGCGTCGCGATGTTGTGGCGCTTCCGGGACAACATGGTGTACCTGTCGCCGGCGCCGCTCTACCACACGGCCCCGCAGGTCAGCGTCGCCATTGCGCTGCGGATGAAGTCGACGGTGATCGTGATGGAGCACTTCGACCCGGAGCTGTATCTCGAGCTCGTGGACCGCTACCGGGTCACGCATTCCCAGGTCGTCCCGACCATGTTCACCCGCATGTTGAAGCTGCCACTTGAGGTCAGAACGGCGGCGGACGTGTCGTCGTTGGAGGTCATCATCCACGCCGCCGCGCCGTGCCCTGTGCCGGTGAAGGAACAGATGATCGAGTGGTTCGGCCCCATCCTGCTGGAGTACTACGCGGCGACCGAGGGCAATGGCGCCACCTTCATCACCTCCGAGGACTGGCTGGCGCACAAGGGCTCCGTCGGCCGAGGAGTCCTCAGCGAGGTGCGCATCCTCGACGACGACGGTCACCCGTGTCCGGTCGGCACTCCCGGGACGGTCTGGTTCGCCGGCGCCACCGACTTCGAGTACTTCGGTGATCCCGAGAAGACCGCGAGCTCCAGGCGGGACGGTGGCAAGACCAGCACGGTCGGCGATGTCGGATACTTGGACTCGGACGGCTATCTCTTTTTGACCGACCGCAAGGCGCACATGATCATCTCGGGCGGGGTGAACATCTACCCCCAGGAGACCGAGAACCTGTTGGTGACGCACCCCGCCGTCCTCGATGCGGCCGTCATCGGCGTGCCCAACGACGACCTGGGCGAGGAGGTCAAGGCCGTCGTGCAGCCCGTGGAGGGGGTGACGGGCGACGAGGACCTCGAGCGTCAGCTCATCGCGTTCTGCCGCGAGCATCTCGCCCACTTCAAGTGCCCCCGCACGGTGGATTTCGTCGACGAGCTTCCGCGCTTGCCCACAGGGAAGCTCTACAAGGGTGTCCTCCGAGAGCAGTACTGGGCCGACCACTCGACGCGCATCGTGTGACGTGGTCGTTTGGGACCGTGGAGTTGGGGTGAGTACCCTGCCCGATGACGTCATGTCGTGGGTCGAAGAGGTGGGCGGCGGCCGCATAACGCTGGCCGACCGCCAGCCCGGTGGCGCCCGTAAAGAGGCCTGGTACGTCGACCTCGAACGGCCCGACGGGACCGTGTCGCAGTGCTTCTTGCGCTACGACCGCTCCGACCCGTCTCGGACGAAGGACCCCTGGACACTGCATCGCGAGGCCACGGTGTACTTGGCGCTGCAGGACGGCCCCGTTCCGGTACCCCGCGTGCTCGGCGTGCACCCGGTACACCAGGCGATGCTGTCCGAACGGATAGGCGGGGGGAACTGGTTCTCCCGCATCTCGAACGCGGCCGAGCGGGAGGCGACGGCACGCGACTTCATGACGAAGTTGGCAGCACTACACGGACTCCACGCGTCTACGTTGTGCCTGCCCGCATTCCCTTCGGTCACGACCGTGGCCGACGCCGTGCACGCGGAGCTCGACGAGTGGGACCGGGTACTCGCCGACCGGGGCGGTACGCCGGACCCAGCCCTCGCGTTCTCCCTCCGCTGGCTGCGCCGCCACATTCCTCCTTACGACGGGCCGCCCGTGTTGGTGCAGGGCGACACCGGGCCGGGAAACTTCATGTACTCGGGCGGTCGGGTCACTGCCGTCGTTGACTGGGAACTGGCCCACTTGGGTGACCCCATGGACGACATCGCGTGGCTGTCACTGCGGGCGACCCAGGAGCCGTTTCCCGACTTCCCGACCCGGCTGCGCGAGTACGAGGAGCTGTCGGGCAACGCCATCGACGAGGCGCGGGTGCACTACTACCAAGTGATGGCCGAGACGAAGCTCCAGGTGATGACCCACCGGCGTGGCGGGGACGAGGGCGACGCGCTCGAGGCCGACGCCAACGGAGACCCCGGCGGACGCGACCTGGGCAATGCCTTCATCTACCAGCTTCTGCACCGCCGGCTCTGGCTCGAGGCTCTGGCTCGAGGCTCCGGCCTGGAACTGACTCCGGCCGAGGACCTTCGGGCCCGCGACCGGTACGACCACGACTGGATGTACGAGGCCGTATTGGCCCAGCTGCGGGAGGTCATCGTGCCAAGCACGCCGGACCCCTTGGCCCAGGCGCGTGGCAAAGGGATCGCTCGCATCGTCAAATACCTGGCGCGGGTCGACACGTACGGGGCCTTCTACGATGCCTGTGAGCTCGACGACCTGGAAGCGCTGTTGGGTCGGCGGCCCGAATCGCTCAGCGTCGGGAGGGCGGACGTTGCGGCCGGGGTCGCGGATGGCACCGTGAGCGACGACGACTACCTGCGCACGCTGTGGCGTCGCGCCGCCCGAGAGACGGAGCTGGCCCGTCCATCGATGGGGGCGCTAGCGGACCGGCACTGGCCGGACCTGCGATGAGCCAGCTCTTCGGGGTCGACCTCGACCTCCGTCGGGCCGAGCGCGCCTACCGGGACATCCACCCCGAGGATGATGACTTCCACGACGAAGAGATGTCGGACCGCTGGTGGGAGACCGAGACGTGTTGGTTCTCCTGGAACGTGCCCGAGCGCAAGCTCGGTGGCTGGACGTACTGTCAAGCCCGGCCCAACGCGCACCTCTGCAACGGCGGGGCGTGGGTATGGGATGACGGCGCGTCCTATCAGTGGGAGCTGCCGTACCGCGCCGAGTACTCGGGGCTCCAGCTCCCACCGCGCCTCGAGCGCGACATGCGTGACTTCGAGTGGCCGAACGGCGTACATGTGCGTGTGCTCGAGCCGCTGGCGCGCTACGTCGTGACGTATTCAGATCCCGGTGGCCTCGAATTGGAACTCGAGTTCGAGGCGATCATGGCGCCCAACCCGCACCCGACCGGGGTCGTGCCCTTCCTGAAGGGTGCCCATTTCGACCAGGCGGGCCGCGTCACCGGAACGATGGTGCTGCGCGGCGAGGAGGTCGTGATCGACTGCTTCTCTGTGCGCGACCGCTCGTGGGGACCAAGGCCTCAGGGTCGCCCGAAGCGTCGGCCGAGCGAGAGTGGTTCCGGACCGAGCAACCTCGGCGGCGTGGGCTACTCCTTCTGTGCGTCGGGGCCGGGCGAGGCCTGGCTGGCCTACGCCGTCCCTCGTCCAGACGTTGAACCGGTGACGTGCGGGTTCCTGCTTCGCGGCGGCGAGTACGGGCACATCCTGGCCGGGGAGCGCAGGCTCACTTTCGATCCGGCCACCGGCTGGCCGCTGACCTTCGCGATCGAGGCGGTGGACGAGTTCGGCCGCCGCTTGTCGGTGCGCGGCGAGGCGGTGAGCCGACATTGGCGTGGGAACGGCGGGGACTCGTTGGTCCACTGGCGCTGGAACGACGGGGTCGAAGGCTGGGGCGAGGACCAGAGCTATTTCACCCGAGGACAATGGGAGGCCAACCGGCGGCGGGCCGGCGATGCGCGCCGCGAGGCAGATGGGTGAGACCCATTACTTGATCGCGACTTCGACGATCTTCACGATGACGAGGATCAGCGCAACGACCAGGTAGCCGCGCAACGCCATGAGCCCGATCTTGCGCTGCCGGGACATCACCGGACGCTCGAGGCGGGCGAGGGGCGGCATCCGCCAGGTGTCACGATTCATGGTCTCGGCGAGCACGTCGTCCACCGTGACGTCGTGGCGGTGTCGACGGGCCTGGATCAGCATGTAGGCGCCAAGGACCAGGCCGCCGACCGTTCCGACGGCCATGACGGCGAGGATCTGCGAACCCGTGATGGCGGGGAACAGGACGCTGGCGGTGAGGATGACGGACAGGATCACGAGGACCCAGATGATCACCCCGGTCACAATGTTCAGCTTCTTGCCGTTGACCCACGGCCCGAGTACGGCCTTGTCGTTGCACAGGATCGCCAAGAAGACCACGGCGCTGGGCAAGAGGACGCCGGCCAGGACCTGCACGCCGAGGGTGAGCAGACCGAGCGGCACCTGGGGAATCAATACGAGGGTGGCGGCCAGTCCGATGAGGGCGGCGTAACAGGCGTAGAACCCCTTGGCCTGAGTCACGGGGCGGTGCAACGAGTGCTTCTGGTTCATCACGTCACTGGTGGCATACGCCGTCGCGAGTCCCGCAGCGGCCGCACCGATAATGGCGGCGTCGATCAGGGCGATAGCGAACAGGTCACCAACGGTGCGCGACACGTACGTGGCCAGGCCCCGAGCGACCCCTCCGGCGTCGGTGAAGTTTCCGAAGCCGGGCGTGTGGGTGAAGGCGGCCGAAGTGAAGCCCATGATCGCCACCCCACCGATGATCACCAAAGCGATCCCGATCACGAGGTCGACGCGCTCGTAATTGATCCAGCGGGGAGTGATCCGCTTGTCGATGATGTAGGACTGCTGGAAGAACAGCTGCCAGGGCGCGACCGTGGTGCCGACGATGCCGATGACCAGCAGCATGACCGAGGACAGGGCTGCTCCGTGGGGGATGCGCGGCACGACGAAGTCGTGGGCGACCTGACCGATCGGCGGATGCACCATGAGGGCGATGGGAATGAGTAAGAGTGATCCGGCGACGAGCATCAGACAGAGCCGCTCGAAACGCCGGAAGCTCCCGGTGCTGACGGCACCGACGATGGCCACGGCAGCGACGATCACCGCGGGGACCTTGGGCAGCCCCAGGTAGGAGACCGCCAAGGAGATCCCTATGAACTCTGTCACGATGGTCAGCGCGTTCAGCAGGAACAAGTCGATGACGCTGAACGCACCCCAGAACTTCCCAAAGCGCTCGAGGATCAGTCGGGCGTGGCCCACGCCGGTGACGGCACCGAGGCGCAGCACCATGTCCTGGCAGACGTAGAGCACCGGGATGAGGAGGCCGAGCGTCCACATGAGGTGCGTGCCGAAATTCTGGCCGGCCTGGCCGTAAGTCGAGAATGCGCCGGCGTCGTTGTCGCCGACCATGACGATGAGCCCCGGCCCGACGATGGCGAGCAACGTCTTGAACTTGAGCGACATCTTCGGGCGAGCTGCGGTGTCGCCGTACTTGATCGTGCCCAGGGCCCCATTGATGTGACCGACATGGGCGTCGTCGAGGACGGCGACGTCCCGGCCGGGTGGTGCGAGGTGGGTGAAGTTCTCCATGACGGTCTCCTGGAAATGGCGAGGAGAACGCTTCTTCGACCGTCGGACGAAGTCAGCAGACGGCCGGGGAAGGGTTCTCCGTTTCGATGCGGGAAGGTCGAGCGGAACCGACGCACCGACGGGGTGCGTCGAATATGGCGAAAGGACCTGCGGAAAGGCAGGCAACACAGGTGGGACGCACCTGCGGATCCCCGACGTCGGGCGGCTGACCTAGGCCAGAACGGTGGCGGCTAGAACAGGCGGGTAACGACGCCGGGGCACGGCTGTGGGGGCTGGCAACTATGAGGTTCTGAGCTCATGACCGCCCTCCTTTCAGCTGTGCAATGTGGCCGTCCCCCGCAGTTTAGCCGGACTCTGCGGGGTTTCATAGCCGGGGTTCCGGACGACGCTCAGCGCGGAATCGACCAGAGCGGCGAGGGTCGCGACGACATGACCCGGCCGGTCGGACCAACGAACGTCAGCTCCTCGTCCGCATTGCCCGACGTGGTCCATTCCCGGCTGTGCACGCGGCGATGGTGGTGGTCGCAGAGCAATACGAGATTGGGCAGGTCCGTGCGACCGTCGGGTTTCCACGGTTTGATGTGGTGCACGTTGGTGAAGGTCACGTTGGTACAGCCGGGGAAACGGCAATGCCGGTCCCGTCGCATGATCTCCCGGCGTTGCGCCTCGGTGGGGTCGCGGCGGGCCCGGCCCTCGTACATCGTGTGGCCGACGTCGTCGTCCACGGCAACGACGATGGTCGCATCGCAAGCGATCCGGCGCACCGTCTCACCGCTGATCAGCTCGCCGCGCTCGAGCTCGCCCGCCAGCTCCGAGGCCTCATCGAGCAACGAAGCGAGTGGGACGTGGGCGACCACCGCATACGACCCCTTCCTGGCCGCGCCTCCTCCTCGGACCAGCGCCAAAAAACCGTCACAGAGGCGTTGGTCCCAGCGGGTCTCGCCATCCGAGGGGAGCCGGCGCGCGCGTGCCTCGAGGGAGGCGCGTACTTCGGCGTAGGACTCCGAAGGGAGTTGGGCGGTCACGGTACGGAAGGTGTCGTTGAAGCGCACCGAGCGCATCTCGTAGTCGGTCTGCCCGGAGATCGCCGGCGCCCCCTTGGCCGAGCGGCCCAGTTGCGCCAGTTCGCGTACCGAGCAGGACCGGGCCCGCTCCTTCATCTCCTGGTCCGTTTCCGGGGTCGTACCGTCGACGACGGCACGGACCTTGTCGAACGTCACCTCACCCTCGCAAAGCCCGGCGGCCAGGTGAGGGAGGTCGAAGAGCCGCTCGGCCACATGGGCCCAGGCCCGGGCGGTCGGGACCGAGACACCGCAGCGCTCCACGATCCAGTTTTCCAATGACGTGGCGCCCTCGGCTCGCCACCCCTCGCGTCGGCCGAGCTCGCCGAGGAGCAGAACGATGCGTCCCGCCAGGGAGGCGAGCTGGCGGGACGACTCGGCGGCCTGCTCCATGATGTCCTCGGTACGCAAGTTGGCGACCGGGGTCTGCGTTGCCGTTTCAGTCATCGGAGAGGAACGGTCGGCGCCCGAGGACAGAGTGACGGACTATCGCAACGTGAGCGGCAGGTTGCGGAATCCCCGCAGCGCATGCACCGGCTTGTAGACAAGCTCGTCGCGGGGGACGGCCAGGCGCATGTCGGGGAAGCGGCGGACGACTGTAGAGCAACAGGACGTGCTCGTAGCGGGTGAGCATGGATCCCGCACCCCGAGGAGCTGCTTGGAGTAGGCCCTCGAGACCGGGGGTGGCGTCGCAACTCCACGCCGCGCGGCCAAGCATCCGTGAACATGACCGGATCCGCCAGATCGGTCGGCTCACCCAGTCCCGGGTCGATCACCGGTCGCGGCCCCCGGCAGGCGGCTCACGTGGTCGAGAATACCTTGCGGGAGTAGTACCAGATGGCGAAGAGGCTCAGCAGCACCGCGAAGACCGCGAGGGCGCCGATCTGGGGGAGCGTGTCGGTGAAGGTGGCGTGGTCCGAGATCAACTTGATGAACGCATCCATGGCCCACGCCTGCGGCACGATGTGCCCGACGTTCTTCACCGTCGTGCTCACCGTATCGAGCTGATAGACACAGCCGCCGAGCATGCCGGCGATGATGGCCACGATCACCGCGGTCGCGATGGCCTGCTCCTGCGACCGGGACCACGTCCCGATGATGACCGCCAGGGCGGCGACGCTGATCCCGAGCAGGACGACGACGAGCATCACGCTGAGCGGATTGCCCCAGTGGACGTCGAAGAGAACGAAACCCACGAAGACGAGCCCCACCGCCATGGTGATGGCGGTGACCATCATGGACGCCATCTGGCCGAGCACGATGGCCCGCTTGTGCACGGGTGCCGCCGACAGACGTTGCAGCACGCCGAGGCGACGCGTCTCGACCATGCCGGCCGCGAGCACCAGCACGGCGATGCCCATAAACAGGACCAGGTTGGCCGGGGCCACGTACCAGAAGGGGCTGAGGGGCGCTTCGGACTGGGTGGCCTTGAGCGTGGCGTCGGTGAACTTCGTGTTCCCCCCTTCGGCTGCCATCAGATCAAGGAGGGCGACCACGTCGGTCCGGGCTTGCGTCGCGTCGGTGGTCGCCGATTCGATCAGGAAATCGGCCCTCACTGCGTTGGACGACGACGGGAGCTGGACGATGCCGGCCACCACCCGGCCCCGCAGGATGTCGTCGGTCAGGTCGGTGCGGTTGGCCTCCACCCGCACCTTGACGCCGTCCGTCGTCTGGGCCAGGTGGAGCAGGCGCGGCGACGGGTGCAGCAGCCCGATCGGCTCCCGGGGGCTGCCTTCCAGCAGGCCCGTGATGAGGATGATGACGACGGGCACCAACGTCCCGACGATGAGCAGGCGACGGTCGCCCATGGCGCGGCGCAGGTTCACCCAGATGACCGCGATCACGGTTCGACCATCTTGCGGACACGGGTCATCGCCAGTCCGCCCGCCACCGCCGCGATCACCAGCAACACCAGGAAGGGCCCGATCACGCTGGAGGCCGGCTCACGTAGCTGGTCGAGCCGGCCGAAACCGACCAGCGCCCACCCGTTCGGCGTGCCCAGGGCGAGGACCTGGAAGAGGTTGGGCAGCGAGCCCGAAGGAAGGAGGTTGCCGCCCAACAGCGCGAGGCCCAGGCCCACGAGCAAGGTGATGCCGAAGGCTTGTTGCTCCGTCTTGGCCAGCGACGTGAGGAAGACGCCGATGCCGCACATGGCGGCGGTCGCTCCTACGCTCATGAGAAGGACCCCGAGCGGGTCCCCCCAGTCGGCGCCGAAGGCCAGGGTGGTCACGGCCCAGATCACGAAGATCGTGGCCAGCCCGGTCACGAAGATGGCGAGAAGTTTGCCCATCACGATCTGGATCGGTCGCAGGGGAGCCGCAGTGACACGCGCCAGCGTGCCGGCCGACCGTTCCATCAGCAGCGAGCGCATGCCGAGTCCGCTCCCGATGAAAAGGAAGACCACTGCGATGTTTGGTGCAAAGAAGTTGAGGTTCACCTTGCCGCCGTGACCGACGTTCTGCGTCGTGATGGCGACCGTGGTCGGGTCCGCGCTGAGACGGGGCAACCTGTCCGCGTAGAGCACGCTCGACATCCCCGCGGCGACGGATTCCGCGTCCTCTTGGCCGAGCTGCGAGGTGCCCCTCGTCACGACGTCGAATCCCGGGGTGTGGGTGGCGCCCGGGTCGACGATGGGAATGAGCAGCGTTGAAAGGCGCATTTGTCCCGGCAGCACGGCCACGCCACCATCGAGGTCGCCGGACGCGACTTGTGACTTCACGGCCTGCTCGCTGGACATGCTGATCACGGTGACGCCGTGGGGAAGCTGGCTTGCCTTGACGGCGGCCGTCACGAGCTCGGAGGAAGCGCCCGAGACGCCGATGCGGACCGTCGCGTCCGAGCTGCCGGCGGCGAACGACAGCCCGAGGACGGCAGACATGAGGAGCGGGGCCGCCAGGCATCCGATGATGATCGAGCGATCCCGCAGACGGCGGCGGAGCTCGTTCGCCGCAATAATGCGGATCAATCCCGGAGCTCTTTTCCGGTGAGGTCCAAGAAGACGTCTTCGAGGTTGGGCGAACGCACTTCGACGGCGGTGAGGTCCACGCCGTGACGGGTGGCCAGGGCGACCACCGCGGGGAGGACCGCGGGGCCGCGGTCCGTCGTCAGCTCGAGGTTGCCGTCCACCTCGTGCACCTCGCGGATCTCCTCGATCTCCCGGCAGGCTCTGGCCAGCTCGTCGAGCGAGGCGCCATCACAGGCCAGGTGCACCTTGTCGCGCCCGCCGTGGGCGGCGATCAGCGCGTCGGCCGTGCCCTCGGCGATGAGGTGGCCGTCATCGATGATGCCGATGCGGTCGCACAATTTCGCCGCCTCCTCCATGTAGTGGGTCGTGTAGAGCACGGCGATCCCGAGCCGTCCGACCGTCTCGAGGATGGCGTTACGGCTCTGAGGGTCGACACCGACGGTGGGTTCGTCGAGCACGAGCAGCTTCGGCCGGTGGAGCAGCCCCGCCGCCATGTTGGCCCGTCGCTTCATGCCGCCCGAGTAGGTGCCGATGCGATCCTTGCCGCGGTCCGCCAGACCGACCAGCTCGAGCGTCTCCCCGATGCGGCCCTGGAGCTCCTTGCCCGCCAGCCCGTAGAGCTGGCCGAAGAAGGTGAGGTTCTCGATCGCGGACAGGTCGGGGTACAGGGCGAGGTCCTGAGGGACGTAGCCGATGGCGGCCTTGGCCTCCAACGTGCCACCCGCGCAACCGTCGACGCTGACATCGCCCTCGTCGGGCAGGGTCAGCCCGCACAGCATGGAGATGGTCGTCGTCTTCCCGGCGCCGTTGGGGCCGAGGAGGCCGTAACACTCACGCGGCGCGATGAAGAAGGAAACCCCGTCGACGGCCAGCCGGTCTCCGTAGCGCTTGCGGAGGCCCTGACAGATCAACATCGGCGGCTGATCCGACTCCGGCGCCCCCACCCTGGCGTCCCCGACCGCCTGTTGCATGCGCCCTCCCCAGGGAAAACGTCACAGCGAAAAGAGGATCCTCTTTTTTGCACAGTAGCAGAACGGCCGTGACGTGAAACGTCGACGACCGAGCTAGTCGGCGAGCTGCAATGGGTAGGAGGCCGAGGCCACCTCGAGAATCTCCCGACGGTCGTCCGCCAGGAGGAAGCCCGACGCGATCGTCGCGTCGAGGGACGCTTCGAAGCGCTCCAGGTACTCTGCCTTGCCCCCGGGGTAGAGCGCGGCCAACGCGGCCGCGTCGAAGGGCTCCGTCTTTCCGAACAGCATAGCGAAGGATTCCCCGCTCTGGCCCAGGCCCGACAGGGACGCGGTCGGTACCTCGACCCAGGGCGTGCGGATCCCGCCGAGCGCGTTGCCGTGGTGGTCGAGGCGGTAGCCGGTGCCCGTGTCGTCGAGGACGAGCCGAGGCGCCTCCGGTGGCGCGACCGCGTCGGACGCCCAGCGCACCAAGCGCGCCACGGCAGCCTGGGCCACGTAGTGCTGCTGGGGACCGGCGTTGATCGGCGAGTTCGTCTTCCCGATCATCAGGTTCGTCGTGGGGCGCATGAGCTCGGCCAGGCGCTCCCCCGACAGCGTCCCGTCGTCGTGGCGCCCGGCACTCACCGTGTACGTGTCGGCGTGCGCGGCACCGGCCATTTCCCAGACGCGCACGTGGTGCGAGTCGGGCTGCTGGGCGAGCCCGCCCCCGAGAAGGATCACGTCCGTCTCGCTCTGCAGGACGAGGACCGGGACCCGGACGTCGTCGCGGATGCGCTCGCCTCTGGCCGAGATGAGGCGGGTGGTCGCCTCGAGGCCCTCCCCTCGCGCCGAGGGGATGAAGACGCCGTCGATGGAGACGCCCACCCCCGGCCGGCCGTGTACGAAGAAGCCGTCGAACACCTGCGCGTGCGGGTCGATCGCGTTGATGTAGGTCACCAGGCACGCGGCCGACTGGGACTCGCCCGCCGCGAGCACATGTTCCGCGACCAGGCCACTGCCCAGCGGGTTCTCGTCGGCCGGCAGGCGCAGCAGCTCGCCGACCTGGGTGAACATGTCGAACGACCACGCATCGCCAGGATGCACCAGGTCGGCGTACCGCTCGGGTGCCAACAGCTTCAGGTGGATGCCTTCGACGAACCCTCCGCCGTCGATGCCAACCTTCTGCGCCGACACTCCGACCCAGCCATGGCCGTGCGCCGCGATCTGTCGGTGGAAGAAGCCCCAGTCCGGAGCGGCGTCGATGCCGGCCGAGACGTTGTGCCATTCCACTATGACGACGCCGCTGAACCGCGCCGGGTCCGAGGGCCGGCGCACCACGATCCGCGTCCGGAACGACGCCTCGTCCCCCGGGGTCACCGTCCAGCGACCGTCCACACCCCGCTCGCCCTGCAACTCGTACGAGGTCGCCGTCCCCGCAGTCAAGTACTCGGTCTCGGAGTACCCGAGCGTGGCGAGGTCGTAGTCCCGCATGATGTCCGGCGCCGCACCCGGCATCTCCGAAAACGACAGGCTTCGTGTCGTGGCCATCGTCACCCTCCCAACGGGACGGAGGACCGGCCCGACTCGCTCTGCTCTATTAGGGATACTCTTTAGTGCTGCGCACGGAGCCGTCGGCAGCATGGGTTCCGGCCGCACTCGCGTGACGAGGATGGAGGATACGACGTGGACGAGGCTTGGATCATGGGTGCCGCGGGGATCCGGCATGGTCGGCACGGCGGGCGCTGTCCGAGGCCCGGCCGTGATCATCGAAAGGCAAGAGGCCGAGGGTCCTGGGAGGCGGAATGACGTCGCTGCACGACACCATCGGCCCCGACGATTACGACGAGTTCGGGCTCCTCCACGAGAACGCGGCCGAATGGGACGTCCCCTTCGACCGGCCCCCCGTCGTGTCCCGACAGACCTTCATGCTGCCCAACGCCCAATCCGTGTCCTACCTGCGCTGGGGCGTGGACGAGCCGGAGCTCGTCTTCCTCCACGGCGGCGCCCAGAACGCCCACACGTGGGACACCTTGCTGCTGGCGCTCGCCCGGCCGGCGGTGGCGGTGGATCTCCCCGGGCACGGGCACTCGGATCGGCGCCCCGACCGCGACTACGGGCCGTGGCAGAACGCCGAGGCGGTCGCCGCGTTGATGGAAGCGGTGGTGCCCACCGCCCGGTGCGTCGTCGGCATGTCGCTCGGGGGAGCCACGACCATCCGCCTGGCCGCGCGCAGGCCTGATCTGTGTCGCCGGGCCGTCTTCGTCGATGTTACGCCCCAGGTCAACGACCCCTCCCGGGAGCTGAGCACGGCCGAGCGGGGGACCGTCTCGCTGATCGCGGGCCCACCCGTCTACGACACCTTCGAGGAGATGGCCGACGCCGCCGTCGCGCTGAGCCCGAATCGGTCCGCTGCGGGCGTCCGCCGGGGCGTGCGCCACAACGCACGGCGGCTTGACGACGGCCGCTGGACGTGGCGCTACGACTTGTTCGGGCCCTCCACGGGCGGGACGATCTCGCACTGGGTCGACTTCACGCCGCTGTGGGAGGACGTCAGCGCCATCACCGTGCCGGCGCTCCTCGTGCGCGGCGCGCTTTCCCCTTTCGTACGCGACGAGGACGCCGCCGAGATGCAGCGACGCCTTCCCTCGCTCGAGGTGGTGCTCGTCGAGCACGCCGGTCATGCGGTGCAGAGTGACCGGCCGCTCGTGCTCGCCGACCTCATCCGCTCCTTCGCCGGGTGACGGACCGGCCGGCCGTACCCGGTCGCGTGACGCGCTTGAGACACTGGCAGGCCCGTGCTACGCATCACCGGTGTTCACCATGCGCTTCTCCATGCGGTCGGCCGCCGAGGACCCGGTCGCCCGCGCCGACCTCTACGCCGCGACCATCGACATGTGTGCCTGGGCGGAGGACCACGGTGCGCTGGCGGCCGTCCTCAGCCAGCATCACGGCGTGGACGACGGCTATCTCCCGTCGCCGATTCCGCTGGCGGCCGCCATCGCCGCCAGGACGACTCGGCTGCCGATCACGGTCGCCGCACTGCTCCTCGCGTTGTACGAACCCGTGAAGCTGGCCGAGGATCTTGCTGTCGTCGACCTGATCAGCCGCGGCCGGGTCTCCTATGTCGTGGGCATCGGCTACCGCGAGGAGGAGTTCGCCATGTTCGGCCTGGACCGTCGCGGCCGGGGACAGCTCGTCGAGGACCGCATCGGGCTGCTGCGGCGCCTGTGGTCGGGCGACCACCTTGAACTCGACGGACGCCCGGTCCGAGTGACACCACTGCCCTTCACGCCCGGCGGCCCGCCGCTGGCCTATGGCGGGGGCACCGAGGCGGCGGCCAGGCGCGCCGGTCGCCTCGGCCTCATGTTCATGGCCGAGTCGCACGACACCACACTGGAGGACGCGTATCGCGCCGGAGGCGGCGACGCCGCACCCGGTTGCTTCTTCGCGCCCGTCGGAGTGCCCAACACCGTCTTCGTGGCCGACGATCCCGAGCGCGCCTGGGCCGAGATCGGCGAGTACATGCTTCGTGACGCGGTCAGCTACTCACAGTGGAACGCCCACCGGGAAGGCACGGTCTCGATCTCCCGGGCGCCGACCGTCGCCGATCTGGCGGCCGAGAAAGGCGCCTACCAGATCATCACGCCTGCGGAAGCCGGCGAGCTCGTGCGCATGGGCCACCCGCTGGGCCTGCAGCCCCTCGTCGGCGGACTCCCGCGTGACCTTGCCTGGCCGTATCTCGAAGCAGCGGCGGCGGTCTCGTAGCGCGCGAAGGATCCCAAGGACCGCCGGACGGGCGTCGCCGGGTCCGTCCTCCGCAAATAGGATACTCTTTATCGCCCGCGATGGCCTCTCACCGACCGGGCCGCGCCAGAACTGGCGCGTGCCACATCGGCGGGGTCAACATCGGCGTCGACGCTTCTGCACCGGAAGCGACGACGGACACCAGGGCAACAGACAGAGAACAGAGAAAGGAACACGCCGTGGAGATCCAGGGGAAGAAGGCCGTGATCGCCGGCGGCGCCTCCGGCATGGCCAAGGCGACCGCCGAGCTGCTGCGGCAGAAGGGCGCAGAGATCGCCATCCTCGACCTACCGAACACGGCGGGTGCCGAGGTGGCCAAGGAGCTTGGCGGCACGTTCCACGAAGTCAACGTGCTCCACGACCAGCAGGTCGAGACCGCGCTGTCCGACGCCGTGGCTGCGCTCGGCGGCCTGCACATCGCGGTCAACACCGCCGGCGGCGGCACCGCCAAGCGGACGTTGTCCAAGGACGGACCCCTCCCGATCGACGAGTTCCGCCGCATGATCGACTTGAACCTGATCGGCACGTTCAACCTCAACCGGCTGCAGGCCTTCCACATGTCGACCAACGAGCCCGAGGACGGGGAACGCGGAGTCATCATCGACACTGCATCCATCGCGGCCTTCGAGGGACAGATCGGACAGGTGGCTTACACCGCGGCCAAGGCCGGGATCGCCGGCATGACCCTTACGATGGCCCGGGATCTCGGCAGCCTCGGCATCCGGGTGCTGGCCATCGCACCCAGCCTGTTCAGCACCGGTATCACCAAAGGAATCCCAGATGAGTTCGCCGAGGTCCTGACCAAGGACGCCGCCTTCCCCAAGCGGATGGGACGCCCCGAGGAATACGCCAAGCTCGCCGTGGCCATCGTCGAGAACCCAATGCTGAACGGCTGCTGTATCCGTCTGGACGCGGGGCAACGCTTCGCACCCAAGTAGAGCACGACGCCACGGTGTCATCGATGGACGTGCAGCTCCAGGTCGACGTCACCGAGGCGGCGGGCCTCGGCGAGCCCGCACACGTCGCACTCACCGTGACCGTCCCCGACGAGCTCGGGATCGATCCGCTTGTCTGCTTCGCCAAGCCCGGCGGCGGGTACGCCCGGGGCTACTTCACCGAGGACCTACCGGGCCCGGGCTCCGGTGCCCAGGCGGCTTGGCACGCGGAGCGCGGCTGGATCTTCGTCTCGGTGGACCATCTCGGCGTGGGCGAAAGCTCGCAGCACGACCCGGAGCGACTGAGCTACACCCCGGTGGTGGCGGCGAGTCAGGCCGCCGAGACCGAAGTGTTGCAGAAGCTGGCGGCAGGCACCCTCATCGACGGCTACCCCAGGGTCGAGCGACCGGTGACGATCGGCATCGGCCAGTCGATGGGCGGCGCTCTGCTCGTCGTGCAGCAGGGCCGCTACCACGGGTACGACGGCATCGGGGTGCTCGGGTGCAGCGCGGTGCACACGCATCCACCGACCGCACCCGGCACACCGCCCATCGCCATGCCCTGGATGCCCCGCGACACCATGCCCTCCGACGGCGTCATCACCAACGGGTTGGCGCTGGCCGAGCTCGACCCGGCGGACAGTCCGGCTGCGGCGGCCATGGCCTGGGGCTTCCACTACGACGACGTCGATCCCGAGATCGTCGCGCGCGACCTGGAGGACTTCCCGAACCGTAAGGGAGACGTCCCCCCGTGGGGCTCGGCGACGGTCCCGATGACGGTCGCCCTCTGGTGCGTGATCCCTGGTGGGGTCCAGCCGGAGGCGGCCGCCATTCGCTGCCCGGTTCTCGTCGCTGCCGGCGAACGCGACGTGCTGGTCGACCCTCGGGGCGAGCCGCGGGCGTACCTGTCGTCCCGCAGCGTGGACCTCTTCATTTGCCCTCGGATGGCGCACATGCACAACTTCGCGGGGACCCGGGAGCTGATGTGGCGGCGTATCGAGACCTGGAGCGACTGGGTACGGGTGGCGCGGGGCCGATGACGCTCTCCGAAAGAGCGCGGCGGTGATCGAGGACCTGAACGGCTGCGTCGCCGTAGTCACCGGCGGAGCGAGTGGCATCGGTCTGAGCACCGCACGGGCGCTGGCCGCGGCGGGGGCCGCCGTGGTGATCGCCGACATCCATGACGAGCGCATGCGGTCCGCGTGCGACGAGATCACGGCCGGCGGAGGTCGGGCCATCGGCTGCCGCTGCGACGTGGCCTCCGACGACGACGTTGCTGCGCTGCGCGCTGCCGCAGTGGAAACGTTCGGGGCGGTGGACATTGTGATGAACAACGTCGGGATCCTGATGCTGGGCGCTCCCGAGAACATCCCGCTCGCGGCGTGGGAGCGCACGTTCAACGTCAACGTGCTCTCCGTCGCCCGGAGCATCCACGCCTTCCTGCCCGAGATGCTCGAACGGGGACGGGGCCACATCGTCAACACGGCGTCCACCGCAGGCCTGTGGGGTTACTCACCGGACCGGATCCCCTACGCCTCGAGCAAAGCGGCGGTGATCGCGCTCTCGGAGTCGTTGGCGATCTACGCCCGGCCCCGGGGCGTGGGGGTGACCTGCCTCTGTCCGGGGCCGGTGAAGACGAACATCGCCGAGCAGGTCCAGGTCTTCGGTCCGATCGGACCGATTCACACGCCACCCCTGGCGGTTCTCGAGCCCGAAGAGGTCGCGGTCCGGGTCCTCGACGCCATCCGGAACGACATTTTCTTGGTCCCGACCCACGCAGAAGTCTTCGGGATCCTGGCCGAGCGGGCCGCCGACCACGAGGCCTTCCTGGCGGGGCAGGTGCGAGCGCACGCGGAGACCCCGTGACCTCGCTCTTCGTCCGGCGGGAGACGTCTCCTCTTGTTCTGACCTGGGCGGCGCAACCCGCGGGCAAATGGTCGAGAATGGGACGCATGCACGACCAGGCCCGATCCCGCAGACGGGCCGGACGGGTCCGGGACTGATGGAGCTCGACCTCGCCGAGGACCTACCTTCCCTGCTGACCCTCGAGCGGGTGGACCGTGACCTCTTCCGCGGCCGCAACGCCAACTTCGGACCACGCCAGACCCTGTACGGCGGCCAGGTCGCGGCGCAGTGCCTCCTGGCGGCCGCGGCCACGGTCGAGCCGGGACGCCTGCCCCACTCCCTCCACGGCTACTTCCTGCGTGCCGGGCGCAGTGACGTACCGGTCATCCTCGAGGTCGACCGTGACCGCGACGGGCGTTCGTTCTCGGCCCGCCATGTGGTCGCCGTCCAGGAGGGCGAGGTCATCTTTTCCATGATCACCTCGTTCCACACCGAGAGCGACGGTGGCCACTTCGACGACGCGCCCAGGCGGACGACTCCCGAGCCCGAGGACACACCCCGGGGTGGGTGGATCACGTTGCTCGAAGTGCGCGAGGTCACGCCGACCGACTTCCTCAAAGGCGTGTTCACCGACTGCGTGTGGGTACGATCCACGGCGTCACTCGGCGCGGACCCGCTGATGCACCGGGCCGGGCTGACCTTCCTCTCGGACCTCGGCACCGGCTTCGGCCAGCAACACAAGTCGCTCATCGGCCGGGGCGGCCCGAGCATCGACCACTCCCTGTGGTTCCAAGAGGACGTCCGGGCCGACGACTGGGTGCTCGTCGACCTGCGGCCGGTGAAGGCGCGCAGCGCGCGCGGGTCGTACCACGGCTCGTTGCGGGACCGCCACGGCGTGCTCGGGGCCACCGTGTACCAGGAGCAGCTCCTCTTGCCCGGTTCGATGGCGGGAGTGGCCGAGGAGGTGCTGAACCGGGAGGCCGAGCAGACGACCAACGCCGGGCGCGAGCCGCGCGGCCTCGCAGAGCTCCGGCGCGCCGGGCGGGAGCACCCCGCGGGCCGCTAATGGGGACGGGTCCACCCGTCCCCACCCGGCACGCGACGTTGGTCAATCGTCGGCGAAGACCGCGGCCGCAATGGCGGGGATCCGGTCGGGATCGGCGATGGCGTCGATCTCGATGATCCTTCCCCCCATCGTGATGACCACGCCGGCCGCTCCGTTCACGAGCGTGGGGCGCACGTCGACGAGGGGACGAGCGAGAATCGGCGTGACCGTCGTCACATCCAGCTGGCGATCGTCTCGATGTCGCGCAGCCCGTTCGGCCCCACCGGCTGCACGTTGAGGATGGTGACCCCCGAGTCCCGGTAGGCGGCGACGCGGTCCTTCACGTACGCGGCGTCGCCGATGAGGGACAGGCCGGCCACGAGTTCGGACGGCACATGCGCCGCCGCCGCCTTGCGGTCGCCACCCAGGTAGAGGTCCTGGATCCGTTCCGCCTCCTTCTCGTACCCGTAGCGCCGCAGCAGGTCGTTGTAGAAGTTCTTGCCCTTGGCGCCCATGCCCCCGAAGTACAACGCGAGCATGGGGCGATCCCGGTCGCGGAGCCCGACCACGTCGTCGCCGATGGCGAGCGACCCGCCCGCCACGATCTCGAGCGGACCCAGGGTCGGGTCCTCCCAGCGCTTCGCCCGGCCCGCCGCGAGCGACGAGCCCCATACCTCGTCAGCCCGCTCCGGCCAGTAGTGCAGCGGCAGCCACCCGTCGGCCAGCTCGGCCGTCAACTCGACGTTCTTCGGCCCGAGCGAAGCCACGTAGATGGGAATGCGCGCCCGCACGGGGTGGTCCATGATCTTGAGTGCCTTGCCGAGCCCCGTGCCCTGCCCCTCGGGCAGCGGCACCTGGTAGCTGGTTCCTTCGTACACCAAGCGGTCGCGCCGCCACACCGAGCGGCAGATTTCGATGATCTCTCTGGTCCGCACCAGCGGCGCGTCGTACGGCACGCCGTGGAAACCCTCGATGACCTGGGGGCCCGAAGCCCCCAACCCAAGGACGCAACGTCCCCGGGACAGTTTGTCGAGGCCCACCGCCGTCATGGCCAGGAGCGTCGGGGTGCGCGAGTAGAGGGGCAGGATGCTCGATCCGATCTGCGCCTTCCTCGTCACCGCGGCCAGAAAGCCCATGGTGGAGACCGCGTCCGCGCTGTAGGCCTCGCCCGTCCAGAGGCACTCGACCCCGATATCCTCCAACCGCTGGACGTGGGCGGCGAAGGCATCGGGGTCATCGCGCATGCTCACCGTGGTGCCCAGCTTCAACGTCGGTTCCTCCCGGTCGGAACAATAGAGGATACTATTTAGCCATGTCCATCGCCATCACCGAAGACCATCGTGCCCTTGGGCAAACCGCCTCGGATTTCCTCGCCAAACACGATTCCCGAGGGGCCGCCCGGGTCCTGCTCGAAACCCAGACCGAGACCCTCCCGACCTTCTGGGGCGACCTGGCGTCGCTCGGCTGGCTCGGCCTGCACCTCCCCGAGGCGCGGGGCGGCTCTGGCTTCGGCCTCCCCGAACTGGTGGTCGTCGTCGAGGAACTGGGCCGGGCGGTGACGCCCGGGCCCTTCGTGCCGACGGTCATCGCCGGCGCGGTCATCAACGAGGTCGGATCCGATGACCTGTCCGCGCGACTGTTGCCCGGACTGGCCGACGGATCCGTACTCGGCGGTGTGGGCGTCACGTCCGACATCACGGTGCGCGACGGGCGGGCCGCCGGGACGGCGCCGGCGGTCCTGGGCGGCGGCCTGGCCACCGTGCTCGTGCTGCCGGCGGGGGAGGACGTCGTCGTGGTCGACCCGGGCGCCGACGGCGTCACGGTCGCGGTGCCGGCCAACCTCGACCCGACGCGCCGCTTTGCCCGAGTGACGCTCGCCGACGCGCCGGTCGAGGTGATCCCCGGCGGACGCCGGGTGCTCGTCGACCTGGCGCGCCTCCTGGTCGCCGCCGAGGCCACGGGCGTGGCCACCGAGTGCACCGAGCAAGCCGCGGCTTACGCCAAGGTGCGCGTGCAATTCGGCCGGCCCATCGCCATGTTCCAGGCCGTCAAGCACCACTGCGCCAACATGCTGGTCGCCTCCGAGCTGGCCACCGCGGCCGTGTGGGACGCCGCCCGCGCCGCCGAGGAGGGAGGCGACCAGCTCACCTACACCGCGGCCATGGCGGCCGCGCTCGCCCTGGCCGCCGGCGACGAGTGCGCGCAGCTCAACATCCAGGTGCACGGCGGCATCGGCTTCACCTGGGAGCACGACGCCCATCTGTATCTTCGCCGGGCCACCGCGCTCGAGGCGCTCGTCGACGCCGAGGACGCCGCCCGCGAGGTGACCGACCTCGTGCGCGGGGGCGTGCGGCGGTCGCGGACCATCGACCTGCCGCCCGAAGCCGAGCCGATGCGTGACGAGGTGCGCGCCTTCGCGCGGCGGGTGCACGGCCTCGATGCGGCCGCCCAGCGCGACGCCATGATCGAGACGGGCTACGTGATGCCCCACTGGCCCGCGCCGTGGGGTCGCGCCGCCGGGGCGGTCGAGCAGCTGGTGATCGAGCAGGAGTTCAAGGCGGCTGCCATCACGCGGCCCCAGTACGGCATCACGAGCTGGGTGATCCTGACCCTGATCCAGCACGCCACCGAGGACCAGGTCGCTCGCTGGGTCATGCCCGCCCTGCACCAGGAGGTCATCTGGTGCCAGCTCTTCAGCGAGCCCGACGCCGGCAGCGACGCGGCCGGGGTCAAGACCCGGGGCACTCGCGTCGAGGGCGGCTGGCTGGTCAACGGGCAAAAGGTGTGGACGAGCGGCGCGCACTACGCCGGCTTCGGGCTCGCCACCATCCGGACGGACCTGGACGTCCCCAAGCACCAGGGCATCACGACCATGGTCATCGACCTGCACGCGCCGGGCGTCGAGGTGCGCCCGCTCAAGATGGTCACCGGCCAGTCCGAGTTCAACGAGGTCTTCTTCAACGACGTCTTCGTGCCCGACGACGACGTGGTGGGTCCGGTGAACGGGGGCTGGACCGTCGCCCGGGCCACGCTCGGCAACGAGAGCGTGTCCATCGGCGGCGGCCAAGGCGGCATGACGAGGCCGGCCGAGATGGTCATCGCACCCTTCGACGCCAACCCCACGCGCCTGTCCGGCGGGGCGGGGCGGATCGGCCGCCACCTCGCACGCAGCGAGGCCATGGCGGTCCTCAACCTGCGCAGCGCCCACCGTGCCGTCGAAGGCAGCGGACCAGGGCCGGAGGGCAACGTCACCAAGCTCGTGCTCTCTGAGATCGGGCACGAGGCGGCCGCCATCATGGCCGCCGTGCGCGGTCCCGAGACCGCCTACGCGGACGGTGAGAGCGCTATGACTGCGCTGATGGTCCTGATGCATCGGGGCATGTCGATCGCCGGCGGGACCTCGGAGATCAAGCGCAACCAGATCGGCGAACGTATCCTCGGCCTGCCGCGCGATCCGCTCATCAACTGAGCGCATCTACCTTCCCCCGAAGGTGGTGCCGGGCGAACGCCAATCGGTCGACACGAAGCGACGCGCGATCAGCCACCGCTCGCCCACGGGCACGAGGCGGTCCCGATAGCGGCCCATGTGGTCGAGCCCGATCTCGGTGAAGACGGTGAAGTAGCTGGCGACGGTGGCCTCGGTCGGCGTCACGGACTCGAACCGGATGTTCGTCACGCTGTGGCGGACGACGCGCCGCTCACCCCCTGCGCTCGTGGTCCGGGCCGCCGCTTGACGAGCTTGCGTCGCCGCGCCCGCGCCGCCGAAACGCTCCATGATTGCGGCGCGACCGTGTAACGGTTTCTCGCCACGGATCTCGAGGACACCGTCCTCGCAGAAGGCCGCCGCGAACTCCTCGAGCAGGTACCGGTCACCGGCGTGGTTGTACTGCGCCAGCGTGTCGCGGCACGCCTCGCGGGCGGCGAGCTCCCAGAGTTCCATTCCAGTCCCGTCCTCTCGCTCAGACCGACGATGGTACGGCCGAGGGCTGCCGGGGGCTGCCGAGAGCCCCCGTGCTACCGGATCGTGGGTGGTTCCGACCGCCGCTTCAGAAAGACCTCCTGACCGTCCCGCAGGGCTTGGGCGCTCATCGAAAGGTTCAAGAAGACGTTGCCCAACTCCGTGACCAGTCCGGGGGGCACATCCCTGGTGGCCCACAACGTCCGCAGAGACGCCTGCACCGCGGCCGGGGGTTGGGAGGCAATCGTGCTCGCCACGCCGCGGGCCACCGCCAAGAGCTCGCCGGGCGGCACCACCTGCGTGACCAGGCCCATCATCTCGGCCCGCCGCGCCGAGATCCGTTCGTGGGTGCCCATCAGGGTCATCCGCATCAGCTCGCCAAAGGGCATGCGCGAGGCCATCAGGGTCGGCTCGAAGACCGCCGGCATGCCGTACGTCACGTGGGGGTCGAAGAACGTGGCGTTCTCGGACGCGATGATGAAGTCCGACTCGCCGAGCAGGTAGAAGGCGCCGCCACCCGCCATCCCGTTCACCGCGGCGATGACCGGCTTCCACAACTCCTGACTGCGCGGCCCTATGTCACGACCCGGGTCCTCGTAGGTGTACGGACTGAACGTGTAGTCGGACTCCGTGACGGGCACCTCGCTCCGGTCGATCCCGGTGCAGAAGGCCCGCTCCCCCGACGCGGTGAGGACCACCGCACTGACCGCATCGTTCGTCCGGAGGGACCGCCACGTCTCTCGAAGCTCTCGTTGCATCGTCTCGTTGAAGGCGTTGTGCACCTCGGGCCGATTGAGCGTGACGACGGCGACGCCCTCCGATTCCTCGTACGTCAGCGTGTCCAGCTCCATGCGGTCCTCCCTCTCAGGCCCTGCTGCCCTTCGTCCGGCCTTTCCCGCGAATGATCGGCCCGAACGAGAGACGCACACTAATCCACGACGGATTTGCCCCTTCCTCGTCGAGCACGTCACACGGCGCCCCGTCCCGCGGTTCGGGGCCCGGGCGTATCTAGAGTGCCTCCATGGCAGACCCCGGCACCGGCCGTGCCTCGGCCGTCTGGCGCAGGTTGGTGGGGCCACCCCGGAAGGCGGCGCGGGGCGGGACCGGAAAGGATCGGATCACCCCCGTCGAGGGTCTCTCGGCGCTCTCGCTCGATGCGCTGACGTCGGTTGCCTACGGCCCGGAGGCCATCATCTTGGTGCTGGCGGTCGCGGGGGCCGGGGCGCTCCACCTGGTCCTGCCCATCACGATCGCCATCGTGGCCCTCCTGGCGATCCTCGTCTTCTCCTACCGCCAGGTCATCGACGCCTATCCGATGGGCGGCGGGGCCTACGCCGTGTCCCGCGCCAACCTGGGGGCGCACACGAGCCTCGTCGCCGCCGCGGCATTGGTCGTCGACTACACGCTCACCGTCGCGGTCTCCATCGCGGCCGGCGTGGCCTCGCTCCAGTCCGCCTTTCCCTCACTGGACGGAGCGACGGTGCCCCTCTGCTTGGGCATCCTTGTCTTCATCACCCTGCTCAACCTGCGCGGCCTGGGGGAGACGGCGCGGGCCTTCCTGCTGCCCACCATGGTGTTCATCGTCGGACTCCTGGCCATCATCGCCGTGGGGCTCGTCCATCCCCTGGGCCTGAACGAATCGCAACTCGGCAGGTCGCAGCTCCCCACGAGTGGCCTCAAGGCGGTGACGTTCCTCTTGATCCTGAAGGCCTTCTCGGCGGGCTGCAGCGCGCTCACCGGTGTGGAAGCCATCGCCAACGGTGTCCCGCTCTTTCGCGAACCCCGCACGGTCCGGGCCAAGCAAACCGAGATGCTCCTCGGCGTCCTCCTCGGAGCCATGCTCCTCGGCCTGGCCGTCTTGGCCAAGCGTTGGCACATCGGGCCCCGCACCGGCCAGACCGTGCTCAGCCAGATCATGGCCATGGCCGTCGGACGGAGCTGGGCGTACTACATCGTGTCCATCACGATCACCATCGTGCTGGCTCTCGCGGCCAACACGTCCTTCGGGGGGCTCCCGGTCCTGGCGAGCTTGTTGGCCTGGGACAACTACCTCCCTCACCTCTTCACGATCCGGGGTGACCGTCAGACCTTCGCCAACGGCATCGTGGTGCTCGCCGTCATGGCCGGTGCGCTGCTGATCGCGGTGGACGGCAACACCAACACACTGATCCCGCTCTTCGCGATCGGGGTGTTCATCGGCTTCACGCTGTCGCAGACCGGTCTCGTCGTGCACTGGCGGAAACTCCGCCCGCCGGGCTGGAAGCGCCGCGCCGTCATCAACGGAACCGGCGCGGTCGTCACCGCCATCGCCACCATCGTCTTCTTGATCTCAAAGTTCACCGAGGGAGCCTGGGTCGTTGTGATCGCCATCCCGGCCTTCATCTTTCTCTTCCTGCGCATCCACGCCTACTACGAGCGGGCCGCCAAAGCGCTCGGCTTCGACATGACACCTCCGATGCCCGAGCCCAAACACACCATTGTCATCGTGCCGGTGAACCGGATCTCGCGGCTCACCGAGCACGCGCTCGGCGAGGCCGAGTCACTCGGCCAGGAGGTTATCGCCGTGACCGTCGTCCTGGAGGGGGGCGACGAGGGGACGGCGTACAACGAGCACCTGTTCGACCAATGGAACAAGTGGAACTGCGGCATCCCGCTCCGGATGCTGCACACGGACTACGCCTCGGTCGTCCAGCCCATCGTCGCCTTCATCGACGAGCTGCGGGAGCAGCACCCCGAGGACCAGCTCGTCGTGCTGATACCCGTCATACGGCCCGACAAGGTGCGGTATCGGATCCTCCACAACCAGTTGGACCTCGTGCTCTCGTCCGCGCTGCGCAGCCGGAGCGACGTCATCGTGGCCCGTGTCACGGTGCCGTTGACGGCTCCCCAGAACCATCCCGGGACCGAGCCCCAGCCCGGTCCCGGCGCCGCCCAGTCGTGAGGGGAGACCTCAGCGCCCCTTCCACACCGGGTCGCGCTTCTCGATGAACGCGGTCGCGCCCTCCTTGGCGTCCTCGCTTCCGAAGACCTTCGGTTGCCACTCCGCCGCCAGCGCGCGCGCCCTCTCCAGATCCGTCGACGCGGTACGCACGAGCTCCTTGGTGGCCTGCAGCGCGAGTGGTCCGTTGCGCGCGATGCGCTCGGCCAACGCCACGGCGGCGTGGAGCACGTCGCCTGGCGGCACCACCTGATTGACGAGACCGAGCGACAGCGCGCGCCCGGCATCGATGGCATCGCCGGTCAACGTCAGCTCCAGGGCCACGGCCAGCGGGATGCGCGTGCTGACGAACACGCCGCCGCCGGCCGCGAAGAGCCCTCGCTTGACCTCCGGGAGACCGAAGGATGCCGCCTCGGAGGCGACCACCACGTCACACCCCAACAGAAGCTCGAAGCCGCCCGCGACGGCAGTGGCGTTGGCCGCCCCGACGACGGGAATCGCGATCTCTCCTTGTGTGAAGCGCTGGAAGCCCCTCATGCCCTCCGGGTCTCCGCCGAGAGCCCCGCCCGCGGCAAAGGCGCGCAGGTCCATGCCGGCGCAGAAGGCCTTCTCGCCGGTCCCCGTCAGCACGACGGCCCGGACCTCGGGGTCCTCCTCCGCCTGCCGCATGCCGAGCCCGATGGCAGCGAGCAGCTCGGGGCTCAGCGCGTTGCGGGCCTCGGGTCGGTTGAGCCGCAGCACGGTCACCGCGCCCCGCCGCTCCTCGACCAGGACCGGCTCGGTCTTCGCCTGCGTGTCAGTCATCAGGCCACAACCTTCCTCTCTCGCAGGTCCGCGATCGCTTCGACCGAGTACCCCAGCTCCTCCAGGATGGCATCGGTGTGCTGCCCGGCCAATGAGCCGGGCTCGGCCACGGTGACGCTCCGGGACATCTCAATGTAGGGCCGCAGCCGTACGTGCTGCCCGAACGTCGGGTGCTCCACCTCGACCAACATGTCGGCCGCGCCGGCGAACTCGGCGGACTGGAGCACGGTCTCGGGTGGCTCCCGGCGTGCCACCACGCACCCAACGTCGGCCGCCAAAAGCGTGTCTTCCCAATGTTGGGCCGGCTCGGACGCGAACGCTCGCTCGAGCACCTCGGCCAGAGCGGCGTCGTTGGCCGCCCGGGCGGACTCGTCGGCAAACCGAGGGTCGGCCGCCAGGTCGACTTCGCCCGCCAGGGCACCACAGAGCGCGGACCATTCGTCCGGGTGAGGAGCAGCCAGGTAGACCCACTCGTCGGCCGCACGGTAGAGGCGATACAGCGCCGAGTACCCGAGGAGCTCGTGGTCCGCGGCCGGCGTCGCCGCGCGCCCCTCGTACTCGACCATGTCGTCGGCCAGAGCGTGCGCCGTCGACGTCAACATGGTGGTCAGCATCTGCTGCGCCGTGCCTGTCCGGTCCCGGATCAAGAGTCCGAGCGCCAGGGCGCTGGCCGCCGTCAACGCCGAGATCCCGTCGGCCTGGGCGTACTCCGTGGTGCCCGCACCGGCGAGCCGCATGGCGTCGGCCCGGATCTCGCGCAGCGACAAACCCGGTCGCTCCTCGATCGCGGTGCCGATGTTGCGCATGACGAGGCCGCTGCCGGCACCGATGGTCGGCGCGTAGGCGGGGCGGTCGCCGCACGGCCCGTCGATGCCGTAGCCCGGCGCATTGAGATAGACGAGATTCGGGTTGATCTGGCGCAGTGTGCCGGCATCGACGCCCTGGCGTTCGGCCACCCCGGCCCGGAAGGACTGCAGCACCCCGTCGGAGCGACGGGCGAGTTCGTGCACGATGGCGCGGCCCTCGTCGGTCGACAGGTCGACGCAGATCGACTCCTTCCCCTGCATGCACTTCGCCGCGCCGACCTCGGGGAATGGCAGCAGCGTGCGCATGGGCTCGCCGCCGATCGGCTCGACCTTGACGACCCGGGCCCCCAGCTCCCGCAGTACCGTTCCGGCGAAGGGCGCGGCGAAGAAGGTCCCGAGCTCGAGCACGGTCACGTCACCCAACGCCGGGCCGTCCGCCGTCGAGCCCGCCCCGACCACGACGACGGGGGAGGCCAGCGCCGCCCACGGGTTCGATCTGATGGCGGCGCCGTCCGCGTCGAGCAATGGTGCACCCCGGGCCAGGACGGCGGGTGTCTCCCACATCTTGACGATCGGGCCCGGCTGGCGCACCAGCCCGCGCGCCGCGTCGTCGACGTCGACCACGGCACCGAGATGCTGCATTTGCGGGTGATCCAACAATTCGCTGCCTCGCCGCATGGTCTCGGCCCACACGTTGTGGTCCTCCTCGAACACGTCGCTCCACTCCGCAAGCGTCTTGGACAGCACGGCCTCGTGGAGCTTTCCCCAGTACTCGCCGGTCTTCGGATCGTCGGCCGCCCAGACGGCGTCCTTCCATTCCTCGTCCTGGAGCATCCAGTCGAGATCGAAGACCTTGAGCATCTCCAGGTAGAGGTGCAGTTGCACCTGGGAGAACTGCATCCAACGCCCGTCCTTGCTCAGGGCGATCAGGAGCATGAAGGTCATCGGCGACAGCGGCAGCCCGTGCTTCCCCAGGGGCGAGGACGGCGTGAAGGCGTCGGGGAACTTTGACGTGATCACATTCAGGTACCAGTTCCAAGTGCCCAGCGACGCCAGCCCGTTGACCAGCGTGGCCTCCACGCGCTGCCCCAAACCGCTGCGCTCACGTTCGTGCAGTGCGGCGCAGATCCCGGCGAGCAGCTGCTGGCTGGCCCCGTAGCTGCAGTACGGCACCGAGACGTGCGCCGGGCCTTCCCGCGCCACCATGGACTGCGACGCCCACAGCGCGCCCACCCGGGCCATCACGAGCGCCTCGTAGGCCTTGGCGTTGGCGTAGGGTCCGACCCGACCGAAGCCGCTGACCGACCCGTAGACGAGGCGGGGGTTCTCCCTCGCCAGGTCTTCGTAGCCGAGTCCGAGCCGCTCCGTCACGCCGGGCCGAAACGTCTCGACCAGGACGTCGGCTCCGAGCGCCATCGTCCGCGCCCGAGCGGCGTCCTCCGCGTCGTGGAGATCCAGCACGATCGACCGCTTCCCCCGCCCGATCAAGGGAAAGGACGGCAGGGTGCGCAGCGGGCTCCCCTCCGGTGGCTCGACCTGCACCACCTCCGCCCCGAAGTCCGCCAGCGTCTGGGTCGCCTGGGCCCCGGCCGGGCTGTGCGACAGGTCGAGCACCCGCAGGCCAGCGAGGGGGCCGGCAGTCTCGGTGGTGTCGTCTGCCATCCCCATGGTGCCGCCTTTGAGTATACTCAATTTGCCCTGAAGACTTGCGAGGCGAACGTGGCAGACGGAGCAGAACCCTCACCGGCGACCGCCGACGACGACACGGAGCCGGTGATCTTGACCGAAGTCACGGACAGGGTCGGCACCATCACGCTGAACCGTCCGGCGCGGCGCAACGCGCTCAACGGCGCCCTCATCACTGCCCTCGAAGAGGCCGTGCGCCAGATGGCCGACGAGGCCGACGCCAAGGTGATCGTGCTGACCGGAGCCGCCGCCGAAGGTAGCCACGGGGGCTTTTGCTCGGGCGGGGACGTCAAGTCCACCATCGGCCGTGGCGAAGCCGGCAGCGAGAAGGCCGTCCCGGCGAACGCGCTCTCGGGCGATCTCTCTCGCCATGACCAGCACGCGGCCATGCTGTTGCACCTGATGCCGAAGCCGACCATCGCGATGGTCGGAGGGCCGGCGGTCGGCGCCGGGTGCAGCTTGGCCGCGGCCTGCGACCTCCGCTTCGCATCCGAAGACGCCTTGTTCGCGACCAATTTTTCGCCCAACGGGCTCTCAGGCGACTACGGCGGCTCGTTCTTCTGGACACGCATCGGTGGGACTGCGCTGGCCCGGCGTCTCTATCTCCTGAACGAGAAGATCCCAGCTCCACGGGCCTTGGAGCTGGGGATGGTGCACGCCGTGCTCCCTCCGCCCAGGCTCCGCGCCTACACGTACGAGATCGCCGGCCAATTGGTGCGGACGCCGGCCACGCTGCTCGCGACCGTGAAGGAGAATCTCAACGCGGCCGAGGACGAGGTGGAACGTCGGCGCTGGCTCTTCGCCCACGAGGCCGAGAACCAATTGAAGTCGGCCCGGAAAGGGATCGAGCGTCGGGCGCAGCGGGAAACGGTTCCTTGACGGCCGGTCGGCGCCCGTTACCTGGTGTGCGAGGCGATGCTGGCCTGCACCTGCGGCGCGGCGTTCGAGTGCAGGGCCCCACTCGCCGCAGCCAGCGGCCCGCTCCACACGGCGACCGTGGCGGCGATGGAACACAGGATCCCTGCAGCGATAATCCGACTCTTGTGCCTGTGCATGGCACCACTGTCTCTCGCAAACATTGGGGGAGTACGAGGGGACGGTAAGAAATGCCGAAGAATTCGAGGCGGCTCCCGGGGCCGGTTCGTCCTGGACCTAGGGCGCGGTCTGGGTCCCCACCTTGAGGTCCCGGTAGGGCACGTCCTTGTCGACGCTCGGCTCGCGCGGCAACCCGAGGGCCCGCTCGCCCAGCACGGTCAGCTGGATCTCGTCGGTCCCGCCCCCGAGGCGGTTGCCCGGGCTGGCCAGGTTCACCGTTTGCAGGTCGCCCCCCAGCGGCGACACCTTCCCCGTCAGCATCCCGTGCGCGCCCACGATCCGGTAGGACAGGTCGCGGGACTGCTGGCAGATCCGGGCTGTCGTCAGCTTGGCGAGGGAGCCGTCGGCTCCCGTGAGCCTGCCCCCCGCCGCGCCGCTGCGGCGCATCGTCCAGGCGTTGACGCGGACTTGGGTGATGTAGCGGGCGAGCTCCTGGCGAACGGCGGGGGCGTCCGATGCCCCGTAGCTCTGCGCCAGGTCGACCATCACCTTGGCCGGCACCGCGCCGGCTCGGATGGGGCTTTGGCGAGCCTGGGCGGCGTGGCAGGCCCGGTCGAGCACCTCGCCAACCTTGCGGTCGAGGTCCCCGTCCGAGCCCGATCGGGCCGAGACCAGGCCCGTCGGGCCGCCGCCGGTCACCGAGTTGCGCTCGTGGAACAGCGTCGTCTGCGCCACCCGCCACCCGCCGTTCACCTCGCCGATCACTCGATCGGCCGGCACCCTCGCCTCGTCGAGGAACACTTCGCAGAAGTTGGAAGCGCCGTTCATCTGCTTGAGGGGACGCGCCACCACCCCGGGCTGCCGCATGTCGATGGCGAAGTAGGTGAGGCCGGCGTGCTTGGGGACGTCGACGTCGGTCCGGGCCAGCAGCATGCCGAAGTCGGCCTTGTCCGCGGCGGAGTTCCACACCTTCTGCCCCGTGACCACCCACTCGTCGCCGTCGCGCTCGGCCCGCGTCCCGACGCTGGCCAGGTCGGACCCCGAGCCGGGCTCGCTGAAGAGCTGGCACCAGGCCGCCTCCCCCGTCGCGATGGGCCGCACCAGTTCGACCCGCTGGGCCTCGGTGGCGTGCTCGAGCAGGGTGGGTGCGGCCAGGTTGGTTGCCAGGTGGCCGGCCGGAGGGCCGATGACGCCGTTGCGCGCGAGCACGGCCGTGACGGTCGCGGCGGCGGGTCGCGACGCCCCCGACCCGCCCAGCCCAGAAGGCCAACTCGGATACGCGTACCCGGTATCGGCCAGGCGAAGCCACCACTGGCGGACCGTCAGTACGCTGTCCCAGTTGGCGTCGACCCACGCCTGCACCTCCGCCGCCAGGTCGTACCGCCGGCTCACTCGACGCTCTTGGCCCTGCGCTCCGCCCCGATCGCGTGGTGCCGCTCGAGCATCTGCACCGCCTGCGCCGCCAGGTCGGCTGGCGGCTCGGGCAGGCGTACCGGACCGTGCTCGCGGCTCGGTAGCGCGACGGTCGCCTTGCCCGGGCAGGTGACGGTGTCACGCTGGTTCGTGCCACGCATCTCGATGTCGACCACACAACGCCCGTCCTCCTGGCGTTTGTCGACGACCTCGCCGGTCAGGATGTGCGTGTCGCCGATGTAGTTGAACTTACGGATCTCGCTCGACTGGGACACCAGCCAGCCGTCGTCGCCCATGAAGTCCGTCACGTAGTGGCTGAGCCAACAGTCGCGCATCACCCCGTAGTCGTAGGCCATGGGGTTGCCGATCGCTTGCGCCCAGGCACTGTCCCAGTGCACGCGCTGGGCGACGTCCGGCACCCCGTACTCGTTCTTCACGTAGAAAGGCGCGATGCGCTGGCGGTTCTTATAGGCGATCCGGTTGGTGCAGGGCTCGTAGGGGACGAAGCCATAGCCTCCGGCGTGGAAGACGATCATGTCGGTCATGGTCAGCGGCCCCTTCGCCATCGGGGTCAGGGCGTCCCCGACGTGGACGTCCTCCCAGTAACGGGGGTCGGACCCCCGGGCCTCCTCGGCCGCGTAGACGGCGTCGATCTTCTCGATGTCCTCGTCGCTGTAGGTGGCAGGCTCGATCGCGGCGTACTTGCCCTTTTCGCGTGCCGTCTTGCGCTCGGTGTGAATGGCCAGCGTGCGCGAGATGGCGACGATCTCGGCCCGCTGGTTCATCTTCACGCTCGCGTACGTGATGAGGACGGAGCGCTCGGCGAACTCCGACTTCTTCTCCACCACCGACTCGGTGCCCCCGAAGCTGTAAAGCCCGTCACCGTCGACCAGCGGCCGGAACCACTGCCACGTGCTGCCAGAGACGAAGACGTGGATGCCGCGGAACGACGGTCGCTTGATCCTTTCCCGGGGCGGGTCGCCGTAGAGGGGCCGGTTGAGGGCGATGGGGATCATGGGTGGTGCGATCTGGCCGCCCCAGCGCGTGGTCGTGCCGTAGTCGACGGAGGCGAAAAGCGGGTTGTCGTCGCCATAGCCGCGGGCGAAGTTGCGCATGGCGTCGGGCGTCGCCGTGGTCAGAAACTCCCGCGCTCCCGACGGCGCCCACCGGCCGACCAGGGCCTTGGCCCGATCGATGTCGTCTTCCTTGAACTGGAAGTCGGTCGCCCTCTCGAACTCTTCCGAAGTGGTGGTCGCCATGGCTCCCCTGTGGCCGCCGCTGACTAGCGATAAAGAGTATCCTAAAAAGACCTGGAGGGGCCAACCGCCCGGATCCGCCGGCGACCTTCCGGCGGCCCTAGCCCTCCGGGGGCGGCGGGACGCTCGGGAACAGCTCGGCGAAGGCGCCGACGCGGATGCGCCGGCTGACGACGGGGTCGACACCGTCGAAGAGCTCGTGCAGCGTCTTCTGGGTGTGGCCGAACGTGCCCTCGAAGTGCGGGTAGTCGCTACCCCACATGACGTTCTGCCACCCCATGGCCGCGTTGGCGGCCACGGCGGAGATGTCGTGCTGGAACGACGCGTACACCTGCTCGTAGAGGTACCGGCTGGGCAGCTTCGAGAGTGCCGGCCGCACCGCGGCGCCGTGCTGGCGGTAGCCCTCGTCCATGCGGTCGGCGATGAAGGGGCCCCAGGTTGCTCCGCCCTCCGACACCAGCACCTTGAGCTCGGGGTGGCGGTCCAGGGCGCCGCAGGCGATCAGCTGGGTGACGGCCCGCTGGCCGCCGTAGGTGGTCTCGACGTAGTTGAGGACGGCGCCGCCCCGCCCCCGGTAGTACACGCCGGTGCGTTGCGTGGGGTCGTGGGGCTCCGTCCCGATGTGGAACCCGATCACCATGCCCGTCTCGGCGAAGGCGGCCCACAGCGGGTCCCACTCCTCGTCGTTCCACTCGGGACGACCGGCGGGCGGCCGCACGGGCAGGAACCCGCACAGGAAACCGACCTCGTGGGCCCGCTGGACCTCGGCAACCGCGTCGTCGATGTCGACCAGGGGGATGGAGGCGACGCAGACGAAGCGCGGCGAGTGCTGCTGGAAGTCCAGGGCCCAGTCGTTGAGGGCGCGGCAGCCCTCTCTGACCACCCGCGGCGTGCGGACGTTGAAGGTCCAGATCCCGAGGGAGGGGTACATGACCTCGCCCCAGACGCCCTCGGTATCGAGGTCCTTGATGCGGGCCACCGGGTCGTTGCCGCCGATGACCCGGGTGATGAAGTCCTCTTCCTTCGAATCGGTCGGCCGGGCGTTGATGCCAAGGCCCTTCGGCTGCCCACCCTTCGGGAGGTCGCGCCGGAACTCCTGGCCATCGATGTAGATCGTCTCGAAGTCGCCGCTGGGGTCCTTCACGCTGCGGGGCAGGCGCTCTCTGACGTCCTCGGGCAGCGACGCGAACAGGTCGGGCGGCTCCATCAGGTGAGAGTCACCCGAGTTCGCCCACAACATGTTCCCTGAGAGATCAGCCATCGTGTCCTCTCCGTGGCGGCGCAGGCCGGTCCGGCGCCCCCACCTCAATATGCAAATAGTGTTCTCATATGTGGGCCCTGTCAAGCCGGGCGCGGGTTCGGGCGTCCGCCCCCCGGTTGGCTCAGCTCATCAGTGCGCCGAGCGCCTCGAGGTGACGGCGCATGCGGTGGCGAGCGAGCTCTCGATCGCCTGTCTCGACGGCAACGGCGATGCCCTCGTGTGTCCGGAGCACCTCGGCCGTGATCTCGTTGCGGGCCTTGGGGGCCAAGCGTTCGATCTGGTGCAGGCGGCTCAGGCGGATCAGCACGAGCGCGACCAGCTCCAGCACCCGGTTGTGCGCCGTGGCCGCCACCGCCGCGTGCAGGTCGTGGACGGCCGCGACACGCTCGGCGTCGGTGGCGTTCGCCTCCCGGGTGAGTGCATCACCCAGGATGGCAATCCCCTCGTCGTCGATGCGCTGGGCGGCCAGGTCCGTGATCGCCACCTCGACTCCGGTGCGCAGCTCGGCCAGCTGTGACAGCTGCATGCCGCGGCGGGCCAGGTAGATGGCGGCCGTCTCGGTGACCGCGTTGGCGCTCGGGGCCATGACGAACAAGCCCCCGCCCGGCCCCCGTCGCATGCGGGCGATGTGGTGGTGCTCCAGCAAGCGGACCGCCTCGCGCAGTAGGGCCCGGCTGACGCCCTCACGCTCGATCAGCTCGGGCTCGGTCCCCACCAGGTCTCCCGGCTGGAGGTCTTCGGCCACCACCATCTGGGTGATGTGGCGGGCGACCGCCTCGGCACCCTTCTCCTGGGCCGACCCGGCCAGCACGGCTGAATCGGGGAGCAGCTGGCGCGTCGAGCGGCGGCGGCGGAAGAAGTCGGCCTCGGCCTGCAGATGCTTGCGCATGCGGTTGCGGGCCAGGCCGGCGTCGCCGGCCATGAGCGCCTCGGCGATCTTGGCGTGCGCGTGCTCCGTCTCGCGGGCGACAGCCGACCCGAGCTTCTGCCAGTCCGGTGAGTAGAGGTGGGCCACTTGGTTGAACACGTCGACGAACAGTTCGAGCCCTGCATTCCGGCTGATCGCCGCGACGAGTGCGTGCAGCCCGCGGGGGTCGCTGCCGGGGACGACCGGCTCACCCTCGGCGAAGCTCCGCAGTGCGGCCAGGTCGGCCTCGTCGGTCCGTTCCGCCGCCAACTGGCACGCCAGCTCCTCCAAGACGAAGCGCGCCTCGAAGATCTCGTCCAACGTGGCGTCGACTCGATGCAGGTAGAGCACCACGGCCTCACCGACCGCGCCGACCGTCGGTTCGCTGACCACCAGGCCCCCGCCCGGTCCGCGGCGAGTGCGGGCGACCTGCTGATGCTCGACGAGACGCACCGCCTCCCGGAAGACGGCCCGGCTGACGTGGTAGCGCTCGAGGAGTTCCGCCTCGGAGCCGAGGACCTCGCCGACCGGCCACCCGAGGGCCATCACGTCTTCGACGATGAGGTCGGCCACCTTGGCCGCCCGTTTGGCGTTCGAATCGGCAGCCGGACGCGCCATGTCCCGGGTGATCATCCTCGTCGCCATCGGCCGATCCTACCTGGTAAGAGGCCGACTCAAACGCTTTTGACCAGCGTATTCGCCAAAAGAGTGGTCCGAAAAGGTGAGCCGTCGGAAAACGGGCTTACAATGAAAACATGGTTTGCGAAAAGGGGGTCCGGTGGTCTCGCCACTGAGCCCGCCCCCTTCAGATCCTGCCCTCGCGCCGCCCACGCGACGGCCCGCTTCGGTGCGCCGGACGTCGACCGTCCTCATGTTCTGGCCCGATGGCCTGGGCACCGATCTCCATCTCAAGGGACGCGCCCGCGACCTCCTCACACCACCAGTGGGAGAGCCGGTGGTCCTCGGCCGTTCGGACCTCTACGCGGTCACTGGTCGCGAGCGTGACATCCGGCGGATCGAGGCCGATCCCTTCGCGAAGGGTCTCGACCGGCTCGTCGGACGCAAGGCCGGCGGCGGCCTGCGAGCGGCCATCGCGGAAGAGATGCCCGAGGAAGTGGCCAGCGGTTCGCCCCTGCACCTGCTGCTCGACGACCTGGCCGGATCCACGCTCATCGCGGGTTTCGTGTACGTCCGCTGGATGGACCGGAACCCGGAACTGCGCGAGCGGTTCACCAAGGCGGCGCCGGGTCGCATGCGCGACATCTGCGCCGGCTTCCGTACCGGCTCGAGCGCCCTGGCCAGCGACGGCTCGATCGTGCACAACCAGAACACCGCACACCCTGCCCCGCTGTGCGATCCGGCCGACCCGGTGGGCTGGCACGAGTTGGACGAGCCTCCGGTGCCCGCGATGCGGCGCGCCCGCCGTATCGACATATGGGACGAGGACGAAGAGCTCGGGATCGATGCCATGTTCCGCGACAGCGCCTGGGACCCCGACGGGGCCGAGGTCGTCGTGCACGAGTACCAGATGCGCGGCCGATCCGACCGGGCAACGGGAAAGCTCGTGTCCGTCGACGCGATGCCTCGAGTGCTGCCCTATGCGGAGTGCCCCGGGGCCGCCCCCAACGCGTCGCGCATGGCCGGGACCGATCTGCGCGCCATGCGCACCGAGGTGCTCGAGCGCTTGCAGGCGGCGGACTGCTGCACCCACCTCAACGACGGATTGCGCTCCCTGGCCGAGGTGCCGATACTCGCCGCGTCACTGCCCGAGTAGTCGATCACAGAAGAGTTCGCGGGAGGACGGCGATGCCGGAGACACTGAGAGACAAGACGGCCATCGTCGGCATCGGGGCGACGCCCTACTACCGACGCGGTGAGTCGCTGCCCCAGACCGAGCTCGAGCTCGCGTGCAAGGCCCTCCTCGCCGCGCTCGACGACGCCGGACTGACGATCGAGGAACTCGACGGTTTCACCATCTACTCCAGCTCGTGCGACCCGGCCCAGGTCGCGGCGGTCCTCGGTGTGCCCGAGGTGAGGTTCGCCGCCTCACTGACGTCCGGCGGCGGTGGCTCGGCGGGCTCCCTCGGATTAGCCGCCTCGGCCATCGTCTCGGGGCAGGCCGAGGTGTGCGTGACCCTGATGACGCTGCAACAGGCGAGGCGCAGGCTGGGTGGCAGCGCCGTCGGCGGCGGCGGCCCCGGACTCGGCGGCGGTGGGGGCAGCCCGTACGGGAGCGGCGGCGTGCCCAACTACGCCGCCTTCATCGCTGGCGCCGGGCTGATGGCGCCCGGTCACAGCTTCGCCCTCCTGACCCGTCGGCACATGGAGCTCTACGGGACCAAGCGCGAGCACCTGGCCGAGGTCTGCATCTCGCAGCGCGAGAACGCCATCCGGCGCCCGACGGCCATCCGGACGGATCCGCTCACGCTCGACGCGTACTTCGACGCACGCATGATCAGTGACCCGCTCTGCCTCTACGACTACACCATGGAGACTGACGGCGCGGTGGCGGCGGTCGTCACCTCCGCCGAACGCGCCCAGGACCTGCGCCAGAAGCCGGTGTACATCGGTGGCAGCGCCCACGGTGGCGCCGGCCGATGGGGATCGGCCATCTTCACCTACTTCCAGATGCCCGACGAGTACTTCGCCTCTTCCGGCAACCGGCCGATCGCTCAGCGGATGTACGCCATGGCCGGTCTAGGGCCCGAAGACGTCGACGTCGCGCTGTTCTACGACCACTTCTCCCCGATGGTGATCATGCAGCTCGAGGACTACGGGTTCTGCCCGGTCGGCGAGGGTGGGCCGTTCGTGGCCGACGGCAACATCCGCTGGAAGGGTGGCTCCATCCCCGTCAACACGCACGGCGGACACCTCTCCGAGGCGTACATCATCGGTATGACCCACGTCCGTGAGGCGGTCGAGCAACTACGGGGCGTGGCGGTGAACCAGGTCGACGACGCCGAGGTGGCGATCGTCACCGGGGGGCCGTCGGGGCTCCCCGTCAGCGGCACGCTGCTGCACAACTGACCGCTGCCATCGCAACGAGGGTGAGGAACCGAGCACGATGACCGACTTGAAGCAGGGGACCTTCCCCTCCATGATGCAGGACCCTTACGCCGACGACCTGACCCAGCCGTTCTGGGACGCGGCGGCGGAGGGGCGCCTCAGCGCGCCGCAGTGCACCGCGTGCGGCACCTTCGTACTGCCCCCGCAGCCCTTCTGCTTCGTGTGCCAGAGCCAGGCTTTCGCGTGGGTCGACCTGCCGGGCACGGGAACGATCTACACCTTCACCGTGGTGCGCCATCCACTGGCCCCGCACCTGTCCGAGGTTGTGCCGTATGTGTCCGGAGTGGTCGAGCTCGACGGGACCCAGGGCGCGGGCGCACGACTCCTGCTCAACATCACCGACGCCGACCCCGAGAGAGTAAGGATCGGCGACCGGGTGCAGATCTGGTTCGACCGGGTCTCCGAGACGTTGCCGCTGCCCAGGGCCCGGATGGCCTGAGGCGACGGTGCGTGCGTCCAAGTCGGCCGCGGCGCCCCGGGCCGGGCGCCCCAGGCGCTTCGAGGCCGAGGACGAGCGGCGCATCCTTTTGGACGCCGCGCTGGCGGTGATGGAGCGCAACGACTACGTCGACGTGGCGGTGGCCGACATCCTGCGGGAGGCGGACCTCTCGACGCGGTCCTTCTACCGGCACTTCGAGTCCAAGGATCAGCTGCTGTGCGCGCTGTTCCGCCGCGAGGCCGAGGCGGCCGCGGCTCGCCTCAACGCCAAGGTCCATGCCGCCGCCGACCCCCGCGCCGCGCTCGAGGCGTGGACCGACGAGATCCTGAGCTTTGGCCACCACCGCACGAAGGCGCTCCGGGTGTCGGTCCTCGGCTCGCCCGGCGCCATGAAGGCCGAGGGCTATGCGGACGAGATGCGGCACGCATCAAGGTTGTTGCTCGCCCCGCTCGAGGCACTGCTCGCAGCCGGGGCCGCGGACGGTTCGTTCCCGCTGGCCGATCCGGGAGCCGATGCGCCGCTCATCCAGTCGGTGGTCTGGGCCGCCGCCGGCCTCAATCCGACCCGCGACAAGGTGTCGTCGCGGGCGGAGGCCTCGCGCCAGGTGCGGTCCTTCTGCGCCCGCGCGCTCGGGGACGGACGGGAGCGCTGAGCGGGCGCTCGGGCGGCCCGGTCAGGCGCAGACGGAGGCGCCCTTCTCCGTGAGGCACCACAGGGCGGGCTCACCTTCCTCGACCTGGACCAAGCCGTCGATCTCCAGCGCGCGCAGGTGCGAGACGGTTTCGCCAACGGCGGCGCGCCGCATGAACCCGGCGATGTCGTCCCACGGTCGCGACCACCTCATGTGTGACGCGATGTCCCAGCCGGTGCGCGGTCCCCCCGCAGCATCGCCAGGATCTCGGCGAACCGGTCGCGGTGATGCTGGCGCAATTCCTCGAGTCGTGCCCGCAGGTCGTCAAAGCGGTACTCGTGTGCCGGCAACACCTCGTTCACCTCGTAGGGCTCGAGCTTGTCGAGGGACGCCAGGTAGTCACCCAGCGGATTGGCCCCGGCCTGGGGGTGGAACGGGATGTTCGGCGTGATGCGGGGCAGGACGTGGTCGCCCGACAACATCAGCTCCTGCTTGGACTCGTAGAAGCACAGATGCCCGGGCGAGTGGCCCGGCGTCCAGATGGCGGTCAGGTCCCAGCCTGGAACCTCCGGCCGCGCCCCGTCCTCGAGCAGGACATCGGGGACCACCGGGTCGACCAGCGGCAGCACCGGCATGGCGGCGTTGCGCAGCGGTTCGAGCTCCTCGGGCGGCGCGCCCATCCGGCGCAGAGCACCCGCCACCCGGTTCAGCAGGTCTTCGGGCTCGTCGTAACGGTCATGGATCAACTCGGCGTCGGCGGGGTGCAGGGAGATCCAGGCGCCCGAGGCCTCCCGGATCCGGCCGGCCAGCCCGTAGTGGTCCGGGTGGATGTGCGTGACCATCACGCCCTGCACGTCGGCGACGTCGGCACCCGCCTCTTCCATGCCGGAGCGCAGTGCTCCGAAGGCGTCGTCGGTGTTCCAGCCCGCGTCAACGAGGTAGGGCCCGCGGTCGGTCTCGAAGAGATAGACCAGCACGTAGCGCAGCGAGTTGTTGGGGAGCGGCACCGGGATGCTCCACAACCCGGGCCTGACCTTCTCGACACCGGGGAATGGGTCGTTGGCCGCCGCCGCGCCCCTGGCCCGCTGCCCGTGCGGCGGCCCCTGGTGCGTGTGGCGCGACGTCGACGTCACGACTGTCCCCGCGGCTCGCGTGGGAGCCCGAGTCCACGTTCGGCGATGAGGTTACGCATGATCTCGTTCGATCCTCCTGCGATGGTCAACGCCCGAGCGTAAAGGAAGGCGTCCTGCCAGCGCCCATCCTCGTCGCTCAGCTCGTCGCCCTCTGTCGCCATGGAGCGGGCACCTTGGAGGGTCAGCGCGGCCTCGGCGACCTGCAGGTTGAGCTCGCTGAACCAAATCTTCGACAACGGCGCGTCCGCCGGCGTCAGCTCCCCTCGGGCCGCCTTGGTCGCCATCCGTTGTCCCAGGTGGCGGCCGATACGTGTTCGGGCCCCGAGCTCCCCCAGCTGCTGGCGTACGCCCCCGTCCTCGAGGGCCGGCCGGCCGCCCCGAGTGTGCCGCCCCGCCACGCGGACCAGGGCGTGGACGGGGTCCGCGCCACCACCTCCGCCACCGAGGCCGGAGCGCTCCTCCACCAGGCTGGCCGCCGCGACCTTCCAACCCGCGCCGGGGGAACCGATGATATTGACGGCCGGAACACGGACCTCGTCGAAGAACACTTCGTTGAAGTCCGCCGTCCCCGTCATTTCGCGCAGGGGCCGGACGTCGACGCCCGGGCTGTGCATGTCGAGGATGAAGGCGGTGATACCGCCCGCGCCGTCGAGCGGCTCGGTACGCGCCAGCAGGTACCCGAAGTCGGACCACTGGGCCCAAGTGCTCCAGACCTTCTGGCCGACGACGACGTAGTGGTCGCCGTCCCGGGTGCCTCGGGTCTGGAGCCCGGTGAGGTCGCTCCCGGCGTCGGGCTCGCTGAACAGCTGGGTCCAGATGTGATCGCCGCGCGCCATCGGCGGGAGATAGGTGGAGCGTTGCTCGTCGGTGCCGAAGTGTCTGAGGGCTCCGACCACCATCGGGTTCCCAAGGACGTGCGGGACGCCCGCCGCGGCACACTCCTGCTCCATGATGCGCTGCTCGAGGGGATCGCCTTGCTCGGCCGAGACGCGGTCCGACCGGTATCCCGCGTCGTAGAGAGCCCCGACGTAGCCGCGCAACCGCTCCACGTCCTCGGCGCGATCGGGGACGCGCATGCCGCTGCGTTGTTTCCACTCCAGCGTGGGCTTGTGCTCCGCGATGAACGCCCGCAAACGCCGGCGGTAATCGTCGTAGGTCGCGGGGATGGCCGGGACGATCACGTCCATCATCAGGCTCCTTTTGCCGCGCCGACGGCGGCCTCGGCGAGGCGGACCAGGCGTTCCCGATGCCAGGCGCCGTCGCCGTAGAGGACCTGGTTGACCTTGGCGCGACGCACAAAGAGGTGGGCGTCGTGCTCCCAGGTGAAGCCGATACCGCCGTGCAGCTGGATGGACTCGCCGCAGAGGTGGGCGAAGGCGTCGCCGACGTAGGCACCCGCGGTGGCCACGCCCTCGGCGGCGTCGTCCAACGCATCCCCGAGGGTCAACGCGGCGTAGTAGGCCGCGGCCCGCATCGCCTCGAGCTCGACCAGCAGATCGGCCAGGCGGTGCTTGATGGCCTGAAAGCTCCCGATGGTCCGGCCGAACTGCACGCGCCGCTTGGCGTATTCGACGGTGGCCTCGAACAACACGTCGGCCGCGCCGACGTCCTCGGCCGCCTGCAGCACGGTGGCCAGGGACACGCAGCGCTCCACCACCTCCCAACCGCCCGGCAGCTCGGCGCCGGCCGCGACGACGACCGCCTCGAAGCGGACCTCGGCGAAGCGCCGGGTCAGGTCGAGCCCGGTCAGCACCCGCTCGGACAGGCCGCTCGTGGGCCGGGGCACCAAGAAGTTGCGCACTTCGTTGTCGGGTCCGATGGCCGCCACCAGCAGGAGGGCGGCGTTGTGCGCGGCGTGAACGAAGCGGGCGGTGCCATCGAGGCGCCACCGGTCACCCTCCCGGCTGGCCCGCACCTCGACGGCGTCGCGTTCGGGCGAGCCGTCGCCGCTCAGGCACCAAGCGGCCGTCGTCTCGCCCCCGGCGATGCGAGGCAGGTGCTCCTTGCGCTGGACCTCGGTTCCGTAGCGCAAGGTGGCATCGGCCACGACGTTGGACTCCACAAAGGGGCCGGGATTCAGCGTGCGACCGAGTTCCTCGGCGAGGACGACGAGGTCGACGAGCGGTTGCCCGGTGACGCTCCCCCCTTCGTACTCCGGGGGGATCAGCATGGCCGTCCAGCCCAACTCGCAGCCTCGTCGCCAGAGGTCTTCGTCGAAGACCTCGGGCTCGTCCAGGGAGCGACGCACGACGGCGAGCGACTGGTGGTCGGCGAGGAAACGACGCGTCGTCGACCGCAGCAGTTCTTGGTCCTCGCCGAATCCGAAATCCATTTGCTAGCGGTCCCCTCCCGCGACTGGCCCCCCCACCATCACACGTTGCGCTCGGCCGCGGCCCAGTACTCTTCGCGCAGGAGGCGCTTGTAGAGCTTGCCACCGTCGGTGCGCGGCAACTGGGTGCGGAAGTCGACGCTGCGCGGGCACTTGAAGTGCGCCATCCGCTCGCGGCAATACGCCATCAGCTCCTCGGCGAGCCCGTCGTCCGGGACCACCCCCTCGACCGGCTCCACCACCGCCTTGACCTGCTCTCCCCATTCCGGGTCCGGCACGCCGATCACGGCGACATCGCCGACCGCCGCGTGGGTCGACAGCACACCCTCGATCTCGGCGGGGTAGACGTTGACGCCGCCGCTGATGATCATGTCCTTGGCCCGGTCGTGGATGAACAGGTACCCGTCCGCGTCCATGTAGCCGATGTCCCCCAGAGTGAAGGCCTTGCCCTTGCTGACCGAGGCGGTCAACACCGGATCGTTCCGGTAAGCAAAGGACGGTCCGTGCTCGGGCTCGAGGTAGACATGGCCCGTCTCGCCGCGCGGAACCTCGTTCCCCTCCTCATCGAGGATCTTCACCGACATGCCCGCGACGGAGCGGCCCACCGTGCCGGGCTTTTCCATCCAGCGGTACGGCTTGGCGATCGTGGCCGCACCCTCCATGCCGCCATAGGTCTCCCAGATGACCGGGCCCCACCACTCCATCATCTGCCGCTTGACCTCGAGCGGGCACGGCGCAGCCGAATGCACGACAACCTGCAGGCTCGAGAGGTCGTACTTCTGCTTCACCTCGTCGGGGAGCCGGAGCATCCGGACGAACTGGGTGGGGACCATGTACGCGGTGGTGACCCCGTACTCCTCGATGGCAGCCAGTGTCTTCTCGGGGTCGAACTTGCCCAGGATGGCCAGCGCCTGGCCGACGTTCAGTGCACCGAGGTAGAAGCCCTGGCAGCCTCCGTGGTGCATGCCCGCCGACACCAGGTGCACCCCGGTCAAGGGCTGGAACTGAAAGGCGTGACCGAAGCTCTTGGCGGCGTCGGCGGCCACCGAGGGGTCGATGGCGCGCGCCGTGGCTCGGATGACCGCCTTGGGCTGCCCCGTCGTGCCCGAGGAGTAGACGATCGGGATTCCCAGGGCGCGATCGGGGGGTTCGGTCGCCGGCTGACCGTCGGTGAAGGCCTCGAAGCCCGTAAAGCCCGGTATGCCACCACCGACCGAGATCCGCAGTCTGATCGACCCGGTCCCCGACATCTGGTCCACTCGGTCGGCGAAGTCGTGGTGCAACACCAAGGCGGAGGCTCCGGAGTGGTCGACGATGCGCTGGATCTCGGCGCCCGAGAGCGCCGGGTTGAGGGCGATGGGCTGGAACCCTCCCTCGTTCGCCGCCAGCTGCCAGTCCAACATGTCCACGCCGTTGGGGAGCGCGTAGGCGAAGATGTCACCCACACCGAGGCCGTAGGCCCGCAAGGCATGCACGACCTGGTGGGCGCGTCCCGCGAGCTCGGCGTAGGTCAGCGTGATGCCCGACGGGGAGGCGACCACGGCTGGCTGCGTGGGGTGATCCTCGGCGATCCACCAGAATCCGAGCCGCCGGTCCCAGGGGTGCATCATGGCGAATAGAGTATACCAATAATGGCAAAGGCCCACCGTGACGGCGGTCCGGGCGCTCCCGAGCGGGCGTCGTCGGCGCCAGCGCCGGCGCCGGCGCCAGCGTCGGCTGACTGCTGGGTTTTCGACGTGGACGGCTGCCTCGTCGATTCCCTCACCGGCACCTCGCTCCGTCCGGGTGCACGCGCCGTCTTGGAGCACCTCGCGCGCGAGGGCCACCGGATCATCCTCTGGAGCGCCGGAGGCGACCAGTACGCCCGGGCCCGGGCGGAGCAGTTCGGTGTCCATCGCCTTGTCAGTGGCTACTTCTCCAAGGAGGATCGCGCCGACGACGGCTCCTTCCGGACCGAGCATCTGCTCTTGACGGGAAGCTGCGTCGTCTTCGTCGACGACCGCCCGGAGGACCTGGGCCGCGACCTCGACGTGATGGCGGTCTCGCCCTACTTGAGCGACGACCCCCACGACCGCGGGCTCGAGGCGGTCGCCCGGCGTGTCGACCTGCGCTGACGGGCGGGACAAAGAGGACACTCTTCCTTTTGTTGGCCCTGCTTCGAGCGAGTCAGCGTTCGAGCTCGTCCACCAGCCCCCACTGGTACGCGGTGGCGGCGTCGATCGTGCACCCGGAGAAGGCGAGCCAGGCCGTGCGCAGGCGGCCGATGCGGCGGGGCAGGCTGACCGTCCCGCCGGCACCGGGCACCAGGCCGAGCCCGATCTCGGGCAACGAGATCTTCGTGTCTGCCGCCGCCACGACCGTGTCGGTGAACGCGGCCAGCTCGATGCCCGACCCCACGCAGGCGCCGTGGATATAGGTCACCGTCTCTTTGTTGAGGCGCGTCAGCGCCCGGGCGACGCTGCGCTGCAGGCGAATCAGATGCGCCGAGGCCGGGTCGGACCGGGTGCCGAACTCGTCGAGATCCCCCCCCGCACAGAAGGCCTTGCCCTCGCCGCGCAGCTCGACGCGGGTGATTCCTGGATCGGCTGCGGCCAACGTGAGGGCCTCGACGAGTTCGTCGCGCATCTGGGCGTCGAGCGCATTGAGGCGTTGGTGTCGGGTCAGTGTGAGGGTCAGTGTGGCACCGCTACGCCGCACGCCCACCCGGGGTCCCAGGTCGCGATCGGTACGGGCCGGGTGCGCCGACCTCCAGGCCGCGAATTCCGGCCCGGACTGGAGAACGGAGTAGGCAGTGGACTCGGCCACCAGTCCGTCCCCTATGGACACACCGAGCTGTCCGCGCAACAACAAGGCCAAGGTCGCGGCCGTGATGGGGCAGGCGGTGAGGTTGTCTTCGATCCGCCTGAGGGCAGGGTCGCCCTCGGCGACGACCACGTCACACAGATCGAGCCATGGATCGTCGAGCACCTCCTTGGTCACACCCACGACGACGAAGGGCAGGCTCACCTTGCGCTCGACCGGCAGCACGCCGGGTGGGGGCATCCCCTCCTCGAGATGAACCAGGACCGCGCCGGTGCGTTCGGGGGCGATGTCGCTGCGCAGCTCGGCCAGGAGTGCATCGGCGCTGAGGAGTTCGAGGATCGAAAGACGTTACCGTGCCCGCATGGACGACCCCCCCGTCGCGCGCTGGGCGGCCAGCGGCGCCATGGCGTTGACCGGGCTCCCCGACGAGCCGCTCGGACCGCCCGAGCCGCTGATCGGGGGCGTGGAGCGGCTCGCCCGTCGTTTTCCGGGCCTGGACGCGCTGGCACTGCTCGGCGAGCGCGCCGCCCTCATGGGTTTGTGGCGCCGCGGCACCACGAGCTGCGGCGGCAGCTGTCGGCTCTTCGCCGTGAGAGACGGGTGGATGGCCGTTTCGCTGCCGCGGGCGGAGGACATGGAAGCCGTGCCGGCGTGGCTGCAGCTCGACGAGGCGCCCCGCTCCGTCCCGGCGACGTGGTCCGCAGTCGAAGCCAGCCTGAACGCGGGAGACCCGGACGACCTGGCACAGCGCGCCGCGCTGTTGGGACTACCCGTCGGCCGGCTCGGAGAGGCGCGCCCGACCGATGTCGCCGCGGAGACGCTCGGGAGCGCGCCGGCGAGGGCGGCAGCGGGGATGGTGGTGGTCGACCTGTCCGCCCTGTGGGCGGGGCCTCTCTGTGGCGACCTGTTGGCGCGTGCCGGGGCCACGGTGGTCAAGGTGGAGTCACGGAACCGGCCGGATGGAGCGCGCCGGGGCCCCCCGGCGTTCTTCGACCTTCTCAACTGGCGCAAGCGGTCTGTCGCCCTCGATCTGCCACATCCCGAGGGCAGGCGGCTGCTCCACGCGCTGGTGCAGCGGGCGGACATCGTGATCGAGGCGAGCCGGCCGCGGGCGCTCGCTCAGCTCGGGATCAGCGCGCGCCACCTGGTCGAGCGCGGTGGCCCGCAGGTCTGGATCTCCATCACCGGGTACGGACGCTCAGGTGACGCGGCTCACCGCGTCGGGTTCGGCGACGACGCGGCGGTGGCCGGTGGCCTGGTCGCCTGGGCCGGGTCCACCCCGATGTTCTGCGCCGACGCCGTCGCCGACCCGTTGACCGGCCTGACCGCGGCGAGCGCCTGCCTCGAGGCGCTGTCCCGAGGCGGCCGCTGGCTGCTCGACGTGTCGATGGCGGGCGTGAGCGCAGGCCTAGCCGGACCCACGCTGACGGTGCCGAGGGAGCTGCCGGTCGCCGACCCGCGGGCGCGCGTGCCGGAGCGAGCGGCCCGAGCCCTCGGGGCCGACACCGCGTTGGTGCTGGCAGAGCTTGACGTGCACTTGTGACAAAAGGGGGCAACGGTCGGGGCACGGGTAAGTTGCTTCGCGGTGCTCGGGCCGCCGGATCACGATGAGGGCAGTGGTGAACGGGTGAGCGATCCCGAGAACACGGCGCTGCTGTTCGTCGAATGCCAGCGCGGCGTCATCGGGGACCTCTCGGTCCTTCCCGTCCTGGCCGAGTCAGCCCGCCCCGTGGTCGCCGCCATGGGACGCCTTGCCGCCGGCGCCCGCGCCGCGGGTGTCCAGGTGGCCCACCTGACCTACCTTCCGGGCCTCGGCGGACGCACGGCCAACCTGCGGACACCGTTGCTGCGCGCCACCACGGTGACGGCCGAGTGGAACGACGAACACCCGGCGGTCCAGGTCGTGCCGGAGATCGGCGTGGAGGAGGGCGACCTGGTGCTGCCGCGGCATCAGGGCGTCTCGCCGGTGCACCGCACGGAGGTGCTGTCCGTCCTGCGCAACCTGGGCCTGGACCAGATCGTCGTGGCCGGTGTCTCGACCAATCTCGCCGTGCTGCTCGTGGCGGTCGGCGCTGCCGACGAGAACTTTGCCGTCACGATCGCGACCGACGCCACGGTCGGCACGCCGCCCGAGCACCACGAGTCCGTGCTCGCGCACAGCCTGGCCTTCGTGGCTCGTCTGGCCACGACCGACGAGCTGCTGGCCGAGTGGTCGGCCGTCACCCGACGGCCAACCTCCCTCTGAAAGCCGGCTGGTCCGCCGGCGCGCTGCGCTTTGGACGCCTCAGCCCAGCGGCCAGGCGATGGCCTTGGTCTCGAGGTATTGCTCCAATCCCTCGATCCCGCACTGACGACCGATGCCGCTGTCCTTGTAGCCCCCGTAAGGAGAGTCTGCGCCGTACCACATGCCTCCGTTCACGCTGATGGACCCAGTGCGAATACGGCGCGCGATGGCGGTGGCCCGCTCCTCTGACCCCGAGAACACCCCACCGGAGAGCCCGTACCTCGACTCGTTCGCGATGCGGATCGCGTCGTCGTCGTCCTCATAGGGGATCACGCAGAGCACGGGTCCGAAGATCTCCTCCCGCGCGATGGTCATGGAGTTGTCCACGTCGACGAAGAGGGTCGGTTCCACATACCAGCCCTTGGGCAGGTGCGCCGGACGGCCGCCGCCATGGACCAGCTTTGCCCCTTCCTCCTGACCCTTCTCGATGTAGCCGAGCACACGGTCACGCTGGCGGGCGCTCACGACCGGGCCCATGAGCACCCCGTCGTCGGTCGGATCGCCATAGGGCACGGTGCCCATGGCCGCGGTGATGAGCTCGACACCTTCGTCGTAACGTGTGCGAGGCAGGAGCATTCGCGTCTGCATGGCACACCCCTGGCCGGCATGGACGCAGACCATCGAGCCGCCTGGGACCACGGAAGCAAAGTCAGCGTCGTCGCACACGATCATGGCCGACTTCCCCCCCAATTCCAGGAAGACCCTCTTGAGGGTCGCCGCGCCCTTCTCCATGATCCGGACGCCGGTAGCCGTCGACCCGGTGAACGAGATCATGTCGACCGCCGGCGACAGCGTGAGCTCCTCCCCGACCAGGTGGTCCGAGGACGTCACCACGTTGACCACGCCGGCGGGGATGTCGGTCCGCTCCGCGACGAGACGGCCGAGACGTGTGGCGTTCCAGGGGGTGTCAGGCGCCGGTTTGAGCACCATCGTGTTCCCTGTGGCCAGAATCGGGCCCAACTTGTTCAGCGTGACCTCAACCGGGTAGTTCCACGGCACGATGGCACCGATCACCCCCATCGGTTCCTTCAGCACGCCACGCCGGCTGGCCATGCCCATCAGGTTGGAGTTGGGCAACGCGCGTTCGAACGAGAACTCGTCGATCATCTTCGCCGGGTACTTCAGGGCGTCGTCGAGCGGCCAGTCGACCTGGGCGGCGTACGTCATCATGCGCGGCGTCCCCACCTCGGCGACCACCTCGTCGCGGAGTTCCTCCCGCTCGGACTCGAGCGCGTCCTGGAGCTGCTCGAGACAGCGCTTGCGCAGAGCCCTGTTGGTCGACCAGTCGGTCTCGTCGAAGGCTCGTCGCGCCGCGCCAATGGCCTGCTGCATGTCCTCAGCCGACGCGTCGGACACCTCGCCGAGGACCTCCTCCGTGGCGGGGTTGATGTTCTCGAAGCGTTTGCCCGACGCCGCCTCGACAAGCTCCCCGTCGATGAGCATGCGGACTTCACCGCTCCCACCCTGGTTGGACATGGTGTGACCCCCTTCGGATCCGCAGGAACCCCTCAGAGGGCGAGGCTACGGAATGCCGGTTCGACCGGTCAAGACGCCCGCGAGACGGGTCGTCCCGTGGTTCGGCCAAAGAATCTTTCCCTCATGTCGATTTCGCCCACACTCGTTCGACGCTCTGACACAGTGAGGCGAGATCCGCCCCACGCAGTATGGACAAGGAGCACCAGAATGCGATTCCTGGGTTACACCCTCGGCAGCGAGTCCGAGACACCGGCCGAGCCCCCGTCCCCCGACATGTACGAGAAGATGGGTAAGTTCGTCGAAGAGGCGACCAAGGAAGGGGTCATCGTCGCCACCGGCGGCATCGCCCCCACCTCCGAGGGCGTCATCATCTCGTTGAAGGACGGCGAGTACACGGTCGTTGACGGCCCCTTCGCCGAGGCCAAGGAGTTGGTTGGCGGCTGGGCGCTGCTCGAGTGCCGCGACCTGCCCGAGGCCGTCGAGTGGTCCAAGCGGTTTCTCGGCGTGCTCGGCTTCGGAGAGGTCCGCGTCCGCCCGGTCTCGGGCTGACGACGGGGCTGCCTCTCGCGCCCGCACGGTGGTTGAATCGGTGGCGTGCCGGCCACCGATTCGACCGCCGCCGTCGAGGCCGTCTACCGGTTGGAATTCCCGCGTGTGGTCGCCTCGCTGGCGGGGTTCGTCGGGGATATCGGGCTGGCCGAGGAACTTGCCCAGGACGCGCTCGTCGACGCGTTGCGCCAGTGGCCACGCGACGGCACGCCCGCCAATCCCGGCGCCTGGCTCACCACCGTTGGGAAGCGCAAGGCCATCGACCGCTTCCGCCGCGACCGCACTCTGGAGGCCAAGTACGTCCAACTCGGACGCGAGCTCCAGAGTGCGACGCGGGACAGCCCGTTTGGCGCAGACCCGGCCTCGCCCGAAGACATCGATGACGATCGCCTCCGACTCATCTTCGTGGCCTGCCACCCGCTACTCGCCCTGACCGCCCGAGTGGCCCTCACGCTCCGCCTGGTCGGCGGTCTCACGGTCCCCGAGATCGCCAGGGCCTACGTCGTTCCGGAGACGACGATCGCCCAACGCATCGTGCGGGCCAAGAAGGCGATCGCCCGGGCCGGCGTGCCATTCGAGGTGCCCCCGAAAGAAGACCGGACGGCCCGGCTCGGCGCCGTGCTCGAGGTCATCTACCTGATCTACAACGAGGGCTATTCGGCAACCGCCGGCGACGAGTGGCTGCGGCCGGAGCTCTGTGGCGAGGCCCTCCGGCTGGGCCGCGTGTTGACCGGCCTCGCTCCCGCCGAAGCTGAGGTGCACGGACTGGTGGCCCTCATGGAGTTTCAGTCTTCCCGCCTGCGGGCCCGGACGGGCCCTTCCGGTGCGCCCGTCCTCCTGCTCGACCAGGACCGCCGCACCTGGGACCGGCTCCTCATCACCCGGGGTGAGGCCGCCCTGGCCCGTGCCGATGCGCTGAGCGACACCCGCGGCCCCTACACGTTGCAAGCAGCCATCGCCGCCTGCCACGCCCGCTCGTTCCGGCCTGCCGAGACCGATTGGGCCCAACTGGTCGCGCTCTACGGCGAGCTGGCCCAGGTGGCCCCGTCACCCATCGTCGAACTCAACCGCGCCGTCGCCGTGTCGATGGTGTCGGGGCCCGACGCCGCGCTCGCGCTGGTAGACCAGCTGGTCGCGTCGGGGACTTTGGAGCGCTACCACCTCCTCGCGAGCGTGCGCGGCGACCTCCTCGAGAAACTCGGACGCCATGGCGAAGCCGCGGTCGAGTTCGAACGCGCGATGGCGCTGGCCACCAACGCACCGGAACGAACACTGCTCGAGGAACGGGCCCGTGCGAACAGGGACCGTGCGGGCCGAGCGGACTCCGCTGCCGTCACGGACCGCGCACCGGGCTGACATCACATTCATCGCGGCCCGGGCCGCCTGGGCCGCCCGCCCACCACGGCCGCAGCTGGAGGCGGGCGGGCGGCAGCGTTCCATAAACCAGGACCCCACGTCCCTTGGGCAGGCAGCGGAGCTGCTCGGGGGGCAACAGCCGCCGCGGTCCGGTCGTCGACGTCGTGGAGCGCCGGCCCGTGGGGTCGCGGGTCACGGAGGGCACGGTCACCTCTTCGTCACCGATGAGTCGGCTCGCGTAGTCGAGGGTGTCCGGGTCGGCGATACCGGGCAGGAACAGCTTGGCCCGGTGGTTGTTCAGCACCGTGGGTGCCCTCGCCCCGTAGCGTCCCCGGACCTGTGCCAGGTCCTGCCAGATCGTCACCAGTTGTATCCCGTGTGACGCGCAGGTGGCAGCCAGGCCGTCGAGCTCGGGCAGTGGGGCGATGTGGGCCGCCTCGTCGAGCACCACGAGCAGCGGAGGGTCGAGTGCTCGGCCCGCTCGCGCGGCGAGTGCGAACGCCTGGGCCAGCACCTGCTGAGTGAGCGTGGTGAAGTAGCCCCGCAGCCGACGCTGGTCGTGCGCGGGGGCGCACAGATACACGGTGTGGCGGCCCGCGAGGAGGTGGCGGGGCTCGAAGAGGTCAGGCGGGCTGCGATAGGTCGGCGGATGGGCGAAGGGTGCCAACACCGTTTCGGCCGTCGTCGCGACCGAACTGCGTGTGCGCTCATCGCGGCACCACGTGGCCCGCGCCGCGTCGAGCGCCTCGGCCGGCGCGGCGCGCTCCAAGATGCCGGCCACCTCGCCAACCTCCTGGGTGTCGACCCAGCGCACCACGTCGGCCATGGTGCGACCGTCGAGCGCCGCCGCGAGCAGGAGGGGCGCCAGCATCTTGGCCGCGGTGGCGTACCAGAACTCACCGTCCGGCGTCGTCCCGTCGGCCTTGGCCCCCTCGCACAGGTCGGCGGCCACCCGGCAGGACCGGTGCCACTCCGAACAGTCGGTGAGTGGGGACCACGTGCTGGGCCGGGCGCCGGTGACGCCCGTCGGATCGATGCACCACACCCGGCCACGTCGCGCGCAGGCGCCGAGCGTGTGGCGCAACAGATCGGTTTTCACGCTCGCCGCCAGCACCGGTCCGCACCACCCGAGGATGGCAGGCACGGCCAGGCTCGTCGTCTTGCCGCTCTGGGTCGGGCCGACGACCACGAGGGATTGGGCTCGCTCGGTGGCGAGCCCCGCCGCGCGAGCCAGACCCGGAGCCACACCGAGGAGCAGCCTGCCGGGTGGCACGGCCTCCACCTTGACCCGTAGCGGGCGCAGGTCGCGCCGCGTCGCCCAGCGGGTGCCCCGCCGCAGGCCGCTGCGCCCGGGGACGGCACGTGCGGCCGCCCCGTACGACAAGCCCGCCAACAGAGCGCCGCCGAGCGCCGCCGGCAGCACGGCCGCCGTCAGACCGCTCATCCCTATCGGCCTGTCATCGCCGCGTCCGTGTCAACGATGCGGCGCTCGAGCGCGCTCAGGCGGTGCCGTACCAGGAAGGAGCGCTGCCCCACCTTCCACAGCGCGATGCCCCGCCGGAGCTGTGGCAGCAGGTCCGCCTCGGTGGGCGACAGCGACAACAGCTCGGCCGCGGCTTCGAGCTCGCCCGGTGACTGGGCGTAGACGACACGGGTCTCGGAGTCCGAGAGCAGGCCCTGGGCCAATGCCACCTGCTCGGAGTCCGAGGCGCCGACCGAGCGCAGGTCCGACACCCGGTGCAGGACGGCAACGTTCGAGACACCGAAGGCGCGCGAGAGCTTCCACGAAGACTGGAGCCAGCGCGCCACGCCGAGGTTGGAGAGGATCGCCCATGCCTCGTCGACCACCAAGAAGAACTGAGCGCGCCCGGTCGGGGGGGTGCCACTCGTGGCCGCCGTTCGCGCCAGCGCCGCCTGCAGCCAGGCCGTGGCGCAGGCCATCAGGACGCCCAGCGCGGCCGACGAGTACAACGCGGACAGGTCGAGCACGACCAGCGGCGCCGAGAGATCGAGCCCCGGTGTCGTCGGGCCGTCGAACATGCCACAAAGGTCCCCGTGAACAAGCCGACGCAGCTCGAGGGCGACGTCGCGTCCGTCTTCGAGCAGCTCGCGCCGCTCGGTGCGCAGCGAGCGCGCCGCGTCCTCGCTCGGGGAGAGCAGCGACTCGACCACCATCGGAACGGTGAGCGCGCCCTGCGCCTCACCCGCCTCGAGAAGGGCCGCACCGAGCGCCGCGCGCTCGCGCGGCGCCAGGCTCCGGCCGAGGCACGCGCTGGCCAGCGAGGCCAGAAGCTCCGTCCGCCGGCGCCCCGTCGCGTCCGGCCCGGTGCCCTCGCCGTCGGGACCCGGGTCGAGCGGGTTCAAGCGGATGGCACCGCCCGGGCGCAGCGCCACTGGCCGGACGCCCCACGCGTCGGCCAGGTCGCCGTACTCGCCCTTGGGATCCACCACCCAGGCCCGCCGCCCGAAGACGGCCTGCCGCCAGAGAAAGGTCTTGACGAAGGCGCTCTTACCCCTCCCGATCTGGCCGAACACGACCATGTTCGGGTTCGATACCGCGCCGGCGGCATAGAGCTCGAAAGGGTCGAACACGAATGAGCCGCCGAGTAGGTCGTCCCCGATGACGACGCCCCGACGCCCCAACCCCGCCTCGGCGATGAAGGGGTACGCCGCGCCCAGGTTGCGCGTGGTGACTTGGTGAGCCGGGAGGCGTGGGTTGCGAACGAGCACGGTGGGGAACGGTCTCGGTTGGTCCCGCTGAAACAATGCTCATTGCTCATAGCGTGAGGACCATGGCTGCACCGGTGATCGTCTACCGACACGGCTTTCACTTCGACCTCGAGCCACAACAGTTGTGGGAGTGCATCGAGCAGGTCGATCAGTTCGAGCGCTGGTGGCCCTGGCTTTCCGAGTGCGAGCTCGAGGGGGAAGGGCTCCGCCGCGGGTCAGTTCTGCGCGGGGTTGTCGCGCCGCCGCTTCCCTATCGCATGCGCCTCGGGGTCGAGCTCGGCGAGTGCCTGCGACCGCACTCCATCGATGCCACGGTCAGCGGGGACCTGACCGGCATCGCCGCGCTCAGGTTGCGTCCCGACGAGGACGGCACCTGGGCCGAGGTGTCGTGGACCGTCGAGATGCACCAACCGGCCATGCGCCTGGCCAGTCGCTTCGGGCATCCGCTCCTGCAATGGGGACACGACCGCGTGGTCGAACTGACCGTCGCCGGCTTCAGGCGTCGGATCGAGCACTCCGGCTAACCGAGACGCACATCAGGCGATCGGGGGCATCTCGGGTTCGGAGCCGGGCGCGGTCCGAACCCGCTGTTCTATGCCGTCGCCGATGAGGTGGCCGAACTGGAAGGTGGTCCGGTGTCTCCTCACTCACTCCGGGTCCTACCAGAGGGCACCGCCTTCCCTGGGATGGCAGAGCCGGACGCGAACGGACTATGTGCTGGACTCAATTGCGAGTTCGTCGAGGGTATCGAGCGCGAGATCGATGGCGCCCTCAACATCGAGGGGGCGGACTCGATCGAAAGCAACATCGCCGCCGAGACTTCGGGCGAGCCGCTCTTCGATGGTGCGCTCCACACTCTGTTCGATCTCAGATCCGAGAATCCCGTACGATGCGCGGGCGGTCCGCAGGCTTATGAGCAGAATCGCGGCGGTCTGGAACCCCCCTGCGCGTTCGATCAGTCCCGTCACGCCGGACAGAACCAAAAGGACGCGTTGGCGGTTGCCGGTGGCATGGTTACCCACCATTGCGCGTCGCCACGCAATGGCAGTTTCGCCAAGGCGATGTTGCACGAAAAGCACGACACCACGGAAGAACTCGGCCAGAGCGAGCATCGAGGGGAAGTTCGCCCTGGTTGCCAGCGTGACCATTTCATCAAGTAGCGCAAGGGTGCGGTCGGGCTCGACGGAGATGACCGTGACTGCCATGGCTCCGAGCCACAACCCCCGCAGCGTGTCACTACCTGACTGTCCGACGTCACCTCGGACCTCGTTGGCGAGACGGATCGTTTCTTCACTCCCAGGCGCGAGCAGCACCATGAACCACAACATGGTGACCCGGCCCGACGTGGCCATGAAGCTGTCGCCGATGGCGCTGGCGGCCGCGATGGCCAGTTCCATAAGCCCGATAGCCCGTTTGGTGTCCCCGTCAACGTTCATTGCGTAAGTGGCGAGGCCATGGAACGAGTGGTACGGCGAAGCTTTCCCGGCGAGCCTGGCGTGTTCCGCCGAGCGCTCGGCGTGCTCGGGGACACCGGGGTAGCCCATCTGGGCCTTCATCCAGGCGAGCTGACCGTGTACGCGACTGAGACGCAGATCGTCGCGAGCCAGCGGGTTGGTGGTCGCCTCGAGCCTCGCGATCATCTCAAGCAAATGATCACGCCAGATCCAGAACAGGTGCAGCTCCCACATCACGTCGGCGGCGACTTCAACCTGACCATGGTCCTGATACCAATCCAGCATGAGCCGCACGTTCTCCAGGTCGGCAGAGAGCCGATCGAAGCTCACAAGGTCGTGGGGACCGGTGAGCTCCGGAGAGATCGTCCCGGCCATCGATCTGTAGTAACTGGCATGTCGGGCCCGAACCTCAGTTGCGGTTCCGGTGCTCAGGAGCCGGTCGGCGGCGTACTGACGAATCGTCTCTAGGAGCCGGTAGCGGCTCTCCTCTCCGGTGTCCGCCACGACGAGCGACTTGTCGACCAGGGCGCTCACGTGCTCGGAGATGCCGAGAGCGTCGATTTCGTCGTCGGCCGCGACCGTCTCGGCGGCACCGAGAGTGAAGCAGCCGGCGAAGACCGACAGCCGGTTAAGCACGGCCCGTTCGGGATCGGAGAGCAGCTCGTAGGACCACTCGACCGCCGCTTGCAGGGTCTGATGGCGCGCTACCGCGGTTCGGCTGCTGCCGTCGAGGAGACGGAACCGCTCATCGAGGCGCTCGAGGATCTGAGCCGGGGCGATGGCACGGGTTCGGGCGGCGGCAAGTTCAATGGCCAGCGGGATACCATCGAGCCGACGGCACAACTCGACGACGGCCGGCTCGGTCTGGGCATCGAGGGTGAAGTCCGGCCGGGCGGCGCGGACCCTAGTCACGAACAACTCGACGGCCTCCCCGCCGGCCTCGGTGGCCAGGGGGGCCACCTGCAGTACCTGTTCGGCTGGGATACCGAAGGCCTCGCGGCTGGTGGAAATCAGCCGAACGTTGGGGGCGCTGGTCGAGATGGCGTCCACCACTGGCGCCACACTGGCCACCAGATGCTCGCAATTGTCGACCACGAGCAGGATCCGATGGCGGCGCAGCCGGGCACAGAGACCCGTTATTTCCTCTTCGCCGGGCGCCAATGTGTAGCTGAGTGTCTCCAACATCACCGCTCCGACGCGTTCGGGATCATTCACCGAGGCGAGGTCCACGAGCCAGGCGCCGTCGGGGTACTCAGGCTGGAGCGTGGCCGCCACCTGCAAGGCTAGGCGCGTCTTGCCCACCCCACCGGGGCCGGTCAACGTCACTACCGCACTGTCGGCGACGAGTTCTGAGATCCGGTCGATCAGTTGGACGCGGCCGACGAACCTGTTCGGTTGCACCGGCAGGTTGCCCAGCAACGTGTCGACCGAACGTAACGCCGGGAACTCGCGCACGAGGCCGGGTGGGTTGATCTGGAACACCCGCTCACTGCGTGCCAGATCCCGTAGCTGGTGCTCGCCGAGGTCGACCAGCGTCATCTCGTCCGTCAGTGCATCCCGGATCAGATCGGCGGTGACCCGCGAGCAGACGATTTGACCCCCATGGGCAACTGACATGAGGCGGGCGGCCCGGTTCACAGCCGACCCGAAATAGTCGCCGTCGCGTTCTTGGGCTTCGCCGGTGTGCACCGCCATTCGCACCCGCAGCTCTGTACCGGTCGGCCACTCAGAAGATGCCAGGTGCTGTTGAGCGGCGATCGCGGCCTCGACCCCGTTGCCGGCCCGCCCAAACGCGGCGGCGAACCCGTCGCCGGCCGTCGAGAACACGAACCCACCTGCGGACTCCACCGCGGCACGCACCACCTTGTGATGGAGCGCCAACGCCTCCCGCATCTGTTCGGGCAGGTCCTCCCACAGTCGGGTCGACCCCTCAATATCTGTGAAGAGGAACGTCACCGTCCCCAAGGGGGGCTGCGGCACGAAAGAGACACTACCCTGGCTGCCGCGACCACCCCCCCTTACGATCTTCCGCTGCCCCAAGGCGACAGTCGTTGGGAGCCGGGCCCAGAGGTCGGCCGGCGGGTACCGACCATCCGCTGTCGGAGCGGTCAATCGACGGGGGGTGATTTCCTTTGAGCTGATCGGACGAACGACTCCAAGATTGGGGCGGGCGAGATGTCGCTCGACCTCACTGCTGCCAATTTTGGAGTCTCGCACTCCGAAAGCGACACTGATGCCAGATCAGCCGACCACGACAGCTTCACGACCGCGACGACCTAGTTGTCGGAGCTGCGCCACCGCGAGTGCCCCAAAAACACGCTGGTGCCTCTTCCTCCTTTGACCTCGACATGTCAGCCTGGGACGGGTACGACAGGAGGAACCAGCTGAACTTTGGAAGCCCTCACCATAGAGTGGTCGAGATCACGGTGGTCGGATTCCGCCGCAAGATCGCACGCTGAACGTCGCTCAGTGGAGCCGGGCCACCGCCAGGGCGGCGGCCAGAAGGACGACGGCCCAGGTCATGGAGCGCAGCGCCTGTTCCAGCGGAGCCAAGAGCGTGGGTCGGTCGATCACGTGCTGTGTCCCGTCCGACAGCCCCACCGTCCCGGTTACCTCGACCGTCCGCCTGCGCAGCATCCGGGCCGGCGTGCTCAACACCCGCTGCGCCAACGAGAGGGCCAGAGCTCCCGCCGCCGCCAGGATCGGCGCGAGCGCGAGCGTCCCCGTCTGGGCCACGTATGCCGTCAACACCGGGAACGCACCCCAGCTGGCGGCGAACCCGACGTCGTTGTGGATGGCGCCACCGAGCACCTCGAAGTTGTACCCGACCACGAGTACGGGTCCGAGCACAAGGAACGGCACCAGGACCCAGCCCACCTGCACCACCCCCGCCACGCCGAGGGCCAGAGCACCGGCCAGTCCGAGCAAGGCAGCGCCCACGAGGGCCGGGGTGGGGATCCGCGTCCGTAGTGGACGTCCGTGTAACTCGTCCAGCGCGTGCGCCGCCACCCCGACCGCGAGGAAGAACGCGAGGATCGTGGCGAGCAGGCGCGTGGTGTTGACCACCGGCGCCAGGCAAGCGCCTATGACCACGTAGGCCAGGTGCCAGGCGGTGTAGGGCGGGTGGAGCAAGGTCCACCAGTCCCGGAGGCCGCCCGGGCGCGCGGCGTAGAAGGCCGGACGCTCCTGGGAGGGCGGTTCGCCCCGTGCTGCCTCATCCACCGCGGCGGCGCCCCCACATCACCAGGCCACCCCCGAGGCTCATGCGCCGCACACCGACGTCGATCAGTCCGGCCGTGCGCCACGCCTCCACCGTCCAGCTCAGCGGATAGCGCCGATAGTGCGCGGAGATGTTGGGCCCAAGGAATCGGCCGACCTCGTACCACTCCTTGCCCCCGGTCACGTAGCCGCCCACCGGCAAGATGAGTCTGGTGTAGCCCCACCACCAGAAGCGCCAAAAGCGGCTCTGCGGGAGGAGGAACTCGAGGTTCGCTACGACCCCTCCCGGTCTTACCACCCGGGCCAACTCGTGCAGCGTGGCCTGGGGATCGTCGACGTAGCGCAGGAGGTACGTGAACGTGAGCGCGTCGAAGGTCTGGTCGGCAAAGGGCAGCTGTTCACCGCGGGCCGCAGCCAACGAGACTCGGCCGGCGAGGTTCCGGTCGGCAACATTGCGCCGGCCCTGCCGAAGCATGTCGAGCGTGAGGTCGACGCCGACCACGTCCGCACGCGTGCGATCGGCGATCTGCAACGAGACCCCGGCCGGCCCGCAGGCGACGTCGAGCACCAGGCCGGGCTGTTCGGGGACGATGTGGTCGACCATGGCCCGCCGCCAACGGCCGTTCTGCCCCATCGACAGCACCTCGGCCAGGCGGTCGTAACGTGCCGGGAGCGGGGTGAAGAGACGCTGGGCGAACTGATTGAGCTCGCTCGGGGCCTGGGTGTCCATTCCGCCTCCTCAGCTGTGAGGATCTCACCGTAGACCGTCGAGGTTCGAAGGGAGCCGCCGTGGGTGCGAGGCGCTTTGACGTGCTCGTGGTCGGCGCCGGCCCGGCGGGCAGCGCCGCGGCGCTGGTTCTCGCCCGCGCCGGCGCACGGGTCGGCTTGGTGGACAAGGCGCGCTTCCCCCGGGACAAGGCGTGCGGCGACCTCATCGGACCAAGGGGCCTGCAGGTGCTCGCCGACCTTGGGGTGCCCGAGCCGGCGGGAGTGGACGTGGGCAACCTCGTGGTCGTCGGTCCGAGCAACCGGAGGGTCGTGCTCACGTGCATCGACGGGCTCGCCTACCCCGGCCGGGGCCGCGTCGTGACCCGCCAGGTGTTCGACCACGCGCTGCGCGGTGCTGCCCTCGCCGAGGGCGCGGTGCCCGTCGAGGGTCGGGTCGACGTTCCCCTCTGGTCGGAGGGTGGCCTCGACGGGTTCACGATCAAGGGGAGCGACGCGTTCCACGCCGACTTCGTGATCGGCGCCGACGGCGCGACCAGCCGTGTCGCGCACGTCGCGAACCTGGTCGACGAACAACGGGTGCTGTGGGGGTTTGCGGTGCGGAGCTATGTCGACCAGCCCGTCGACCACCCGGTGATCGCCCTATGGGAGCAGACCAGGGGGCGGGCGTTTCCGGGCTACGGCTGGATCTTCCCGAGCCCCGGGGGGGCCGCCAATCTCGGCGTCGGGGTCGGGACGCTGGGGGACCGCCGGGGCGGCGCCGGGGCCGTACGAGCGCTGCCCGATTTCGTCGACCATTTGGCGCGCCTTGGGCTCCTCGAGCGGGGGACGTCTCGCCCGGTCCCGCGCCAGTTCGGGGGCTGGCTCAAGATGGGCATGGTCGGGACCACGCCCGCCGCGGGGCGGGTGCTCCTGGTCGGCGACGCCGCCGGGCTGGTCAATCCCCTGCAGGGGGAAGGCATCGCGCAGGCCATGACCAGCGGGCGAGCGGCCGCCGAGGCGATCGTCGGCTCTCCCGGAAGCGCCGCGGTGCGCTACGGGCGCACGCTTGTCCGCTCCCACCTGCCCTATTACCGCATCGCCGCGGCAAGTCATGCGGCGCTGGTCGCCCGTCCGCGTGCCGTTTCTGCGGTCGGCCGTCTCCTGACCGCACCCGGCATCGGGAGGGCGCTGGCCGATGGATGGGGGGTCTTTTGGAACGAGCTCTTGGTGGGATCGGCCCCCGGGGGTGCCCGGAACGTCGCGGCCGCAACGACGTGGCTCGGCCGAGAACTCACCCGGCCCAGCAGCGTCTCACGCTGGTTCGACAGCATTCTGGAAAGTGCCCATGAGTCCCATGGGGCACACGGCACCGGGGCGATCCCTCCTTTGCTCTGAGGAAGACGGTTCCGAGCGGACCGCGGAAAGGTGGAAGCGTATGAGCGAGCCCAGTCGTCCGCCGCAGCCCCTCCTGGTGTCCTTCGCGGCGCTCACCGTGGTGAGCGGCTTCGTCGATGCGGTGAGCTATCTCGGCCTCGGACACGTCTTCACCGCCAACATGACCGGGAACGTCGTCCTCATCGGGTTCGCCCTCGCTGGTGCCCCGGGTTTCTCCGCAGCCGCCAGCCTCTGTGCGCTCGGGCTTTTTCTGGTGGGTGCGCTCGTGGGGGGCCGCCTGGCCCGGCACATCCGGCCAGAGCGCACCCTGCTGCTCGTCGCGATGGTGTTCGAAACGACCTTCACGGTCGCCGCCGCGATCGTGGCCGGCGTCGTGCCCGCCGTCGGGTCCGGCTGGCCGCGCTTCACCATAATCGCGCTCCTCGCGTTCGCGATGGGCGTGCGCAACGCTGCCGTGCGCCATTTCGGCGCCGCCGACATGACGACGACCGTCCTCACCATGACGCTCACCGGGCTGGCGTCGGATTCGAGCCTGGCCGGTGGCACCAATCCCCACGCCGGACGCCGGGTCGCCTCAGCCCTCTGCATGTTCGGTGGCGCCCTGGCCGGCGCCGCCCTCGTGATCCACGTGCACCCGGCCTGGGCGCTGGCCAGCGCGGGCGCCATCGTCGCGGCCACCGCGGTGTATTTCGCTCGGGAGGCCCCGTTGGAGCTGGGCGTCGCCAACTAGGGGGGCGCCACCCAACCCCGTGTCAACGCGGCAGCCCGTCCTCGAGGTAGACGCACTCGTTGCCGTCCAGCACTTCCAAAGCCGCGCCGACCCGGCGCCGAAGCGGGCCGCTCAGCAGCTCGAGCGCCACGGCCGGCTCGACCAGTCGGTGCTCGGAGAGCTCCTCCTCCTGCAGGACGATGGCTGCGAGGGTTGCCTCCGGAAGGACGCCGCAGTCGAAGAGAAAACGCAAACCGCCCGGTTTGGCGGGCTTCGGTCGCAAGAAGTCCACCGCCACCAGGCGACCGTGCTCGACGACGAGTCCCACCTCCTCGCGCACCTCGCGGCGGCAGGCCTCCCAGGGGGTCTCGCCGTCCGCCTCCATGATTCCGCCCGGAATCGTCCAATGCGCCTTGTAGGTGGGGTCGACGATGAGGAGCCGGCCGGTGTCGTCAAAAATCAGTCCACCGGCTGAGGCCGGGACCCGCGGCAGGACGAAGGCGTCCTCGACCTCCGTCACCGGAGGCCCAGTCGTTCGAACTGGTCGTCGGGCGCGGCGACCGCCTGCAGGGCGCTGCGCAGCAGCTCGACCATGTCTGCCTCGACCGCCGTGCCCACCAAGTTCTGATTCTCCCCGGGGTCGTCAGACAGATCGAAGAGGAAGTGCGCGTCGACGGTGTTGCGGCCCACCCAGAAGGGGAGACGGTCACCGGGCTCGAAGGGTTGCACGATGACGGGGATCTCCGATCCGGGCATGAAGTCGAGGCGGGCCCGGCGGTCGGGCGGGGGCAGACGGACCGCATCCTCGAAGCCGTGGACCGGCATCGTCGACCAGCGGTTGGACCACATGGAGAGGGGAAAGTTCCCCCCCGCGGCGCCACGGGCGTACTTGCGGTGGCCGTCAGTGACCTGCACCCAGTTCCCGTAGACCCCGCCAAGGGCCCACTCGCGTACCCGCTCCACCTCCCCCGTGACGAGGGGGGCCAGGGAGACGCCGTGCCTCGTGCCGACCGGGCCGACGCCGAACACGTCGGCGATGGTGGCGTTGATGTCGACGTTGGTCGTGAGCGCCGAGCGCTCTGTGCCTCCCGCGATGCCCGGCCAGTGCACGAGCAAGGGGATGTGGCCGAGCGGCTCGTACTGCATGACGCCGGGCTTGCCCCAGATGTCCTTCTCGCCGAGATAGTGCCCGTGGTCAGTACACACCAGCACCGCGGTGTCGTTCCACAACCCCCGAGCGGACAGTGCCCCGAAGAGTTCCCCGACCCAGTGGTCGATCATGCTCAGCTTGGCGCCGTAGTTGGCCCGGATGTGCCTCCCTTCGCGTTCGCTCAGGCGCCCTTCGGCCACCGCGCCGACGTCGTAGGGAGGCCAGATGAGGATTTCGCCGTCCCAGTCGGGGTCGTAACGCCCGAACCACGGCTCGGGCGTGTCGAACGGTTCGTGCGGGTCGAACTCGTCCACGAACAACAGGAACGGTGCGTCGTCCGGGGCGCCGTGGCGCAACCAGTCGGCCGCTGTCCGCATCGTCCGAGGACCCGGGAAGTCCTCCTCGGCACGGAAGAACGTGCGGGATCGGTCATAGGGCCGTTCACCCGCCGGAAGGCCCATGCGCTCCCAGTACCACCCGCCGTCGCGGGCGGGCAGCGAGGGCGCGCCGATGTAACTGGGGTCGCGGTAGGTGCGCCAGGGGTCGCCCTCGTGACCGCGCACGTAGTCCCAGGCGCTGAAGTCGGCGTGGTAGTTCTCGCCCCCGACCTCGAAGAGGTGCGGGTGGTCCGACACGAGAACGGTGGTCACCCCAGCTCGTCGCAGCTGCTGGGTGATGGGCTCCTCCCAGACCTCGATGGAGCCCCACGGTCGCCAGAGGAAGTCGAGCGAACCGCACAAGATGTCGTGGCGCGCCGGCATGCAGGGCAACGAGCCCGTAACGTGCGACGTGAACCGAACGGCACGCTCGCCGGCGAAGCGGTCGAGATTCGGCGTGTCGAACTCGGTGCCGCCATAGCTCCCGAGCATGTGCCGGTTCAGGCTGTCGAGGAGCAACACCACCATGTTGCGCACCGGTCGGATCGGGGCGGCGCCGACCCTGCCCGAAAAACCGTTACCGGCGCGTGCGGCCACCGGGTCATGGTAGGGCCCTGCGCTCAGCGCAGCCCGCGGCAGAGCGGCAGCGTGCAGGTGTAGGCCGTGGCCTGATCGCCGTAGAGACGGCGAAGGGCAAGGCGGCTCTGCCCGGCCGCGTGCTGCACGACGTCGCAGGCGACGGTCAGTTCCTCCTCGCTGGGTGCCGCCACGGTGACGTAGCCCGAATACCGGAAGGAGGCATGACCCTCGGCCAACTCTGCCTCGCGGCGGGCCAGGACCTCGGACTCACGGGCGTGGCGAGCGGTCGAGACGAACCCGCCCCGGCGGCGCAGCTCGGCGTCGGCCAGGTCGGCCGTGCGCGACGCTTCCACCTTGCGGACGGCGGCGTCGGGACCGAGAGGCTCCATCACTACCGAGAAAGTCGAGCGGGCCGAGCCGATGAGCAGCGGCGCAAGGAAGTCGCTGCGCACCTCGACCCGCGGCCACTCCGCCACCCAGAAGGTGGCGTGCAGCATGCCGTCGACGCGCAGTGTCGACCAGCGCTCCTCCATCGCCATGGGCCACGGGTCGCCGAGCGAGAGCGTGGTGCCCGCTGAGGGCACGTGCGCCTCGTAAGTGCGGAGCAACTGTCGGGCCAGCTCGTCCGCGGTCAGGACGGACTCGACCTCGATTTCGGCGTCCGACAGGAGGCGCACCAACGATCCCACTTCCCGGGCCAGTGTGGCGCACGCGACCTCGACCGACCGGGTGAGGCGCACCTGCACGGCGAGCAGGACGTCGTGTGCGCAGATGTGGGAGTCCATCTCGCCCAGCAGCGCCTCGTACGACGCGGTGCAGGCTGACGTCGTCCCGGGCGCCGCCTCAGCGGTGAGATACGACCGCTCGGCCTGCCCATCGTCGGGAAACGATGCCGCCACCCACTGCACCCGGTGCACCGGTGAGCCCTCGCGAGCCAGCGACGACAGGACCGAGGCCCACGCCCCCACTCGCCGGTCCTGGTCGTCTGGGCCGAGAAGGGCGAAGCCGCCACCGCGCAACGCGACTGCCGCGGTGAGCGTGCGGGCGTGGTGGTCGTGCACGACGCCCATGTCTCGCCAACCGGCGCGCAGCAGCCGCACACCGCGCAGCGCGCCCGTGTGGCGACCGCGCGCGCGTCCGGCCCGCCGGGCGCCCCAGAACACCGCGACCGGCAGCCATTCGTCGCCCGTGCGACCGGACACGGGCACCGTGGCCATAGCGCCGTAGAGGACGAGGATGCCGACGGCCGCCGCCACACCGGCCGCATTGGGCTCCCAGCGCAGCACGAGCACGCCGAAGAGCAGGCCCACTGCCACGGTGACGATCTGGCCCGCTCGCCAACCCGCCAGCGCGCCGCCGCGCTCGCGGGGACCGAACCGGTAGCGCGACCCGCCGTCGGCGCTCACGCCTCACCGCCGATCGGGCCATCGCTTTCGCCCGGCGGCCACGCCGGGGGTAACCAGCAAATCTGCGGGCCGTGACCGTCGTCGCCCATGTAGTAACGCATCTCGCCGGCCTCGACCTTGCCGATCAGGCTGCGCCCCGGCGGGACGCCCTGCCACTTCCACACGTCCTCAGGGGTCGCCGGGCCGGGCGGCCCCGCACGGGACTCAGGCGGCGGCGCACCAGACTCCACGCCTCTCCCTGCGTCACCGGTCTGGCGCATCTCGCCGGCCGGTCCGAGAACCGGCTTGGGGCGTTTCGGCGCCGGGGTCACGCCGCGTGCGACAACCTCGTCGAACCGGCGGCGGGAGGCCGGGTCGCCGTCGCCGAGGTCCACGCCCTCGGTCCCGGCAATTCCGGCGTGACCGGCGGCTCCAGCGGTCCGTGCGTTCCCCGCACCCTCGGATCCGGGTCCCTCACCGGGCGCGTTCCCCCCGGCGGCCGCCCCCGCTGGTGTCTGGGCCAACAGCCGGGCGTCCCCGAGCGCCCCGAGCCCCTCATGGAGTGCGTGACTCGCCGCCGAACGGGGCAGCCGGGTCACGGAGGCGGTCCCTCGCGCCCGTAGCCCGTCGAGATGCGCGACCGCACCCGCCTCGACGGCCGGGATCAGGCGCAGGATCGCGAAGGGGACGAAGGTGGCCATGACGAGGAGTGCGCCCCCGGCGAGCACGGCCGAGAACCCGGCCCCATGCGCACCCGTACCTGCGGTGCCCGAGGAGACCGCACCGGCCGCGAGGCTGAGCGTGGCCACGATGACGAACTTGGAGAGGATCAACGCCGCCAACGTCTCGACGAGGCGCCGGCACCAGTGCGACACCGCCGGCCAGACGAGAGTGGCCAAAGCGAGCGGGAGGAAGAGGACCGCGACGTAGACCGCGGCCGCTCGGATCAGCAGTTCCAGCCACAACACGAACGCCGCCACCGCCACGAGCAACGCGATGAGCAGCAGCACGAAGCTGGCGATGGTGGGGTCAGCCGCGGCGGCGACGAGCCCCGTGGTCACTCCCGAAAGAAGCGACTGCACATCGGCGCCCGAACCGCCGGCGACGGCGTCGCTCATGGCGTCGGTGGCCGACAAGCTCAAGATGACGGCCTGGATCGCCACCACCGCCAGCAACAGTGCGAGAGGCAGTTGTACGAGGAAGGTTCGCACGAGCTGTCCCGGGTCCTGGCGCACCACCGCCTGCAGCGTCGAGGCCAGCAGCATCGGGAGGATCACGACGCCCGCCAGTGCCGTCATCTGGCTGTAGTGGGTGTGGAACCAGCTGGCTCCGACGTCCACCGTCGTCGTCGACACCAGCACGTCGCCGATCTGAGCCAGCAGCCACTCGGCTCCGCTCGCCACCCATTGGCTGATCCCGTTCAGAACCGACTCGAAGCCTGAGGCCGCAATCGAGCCGCCGATGCTCCCGGCCTGGCAGATGGGATTGAGGGCGTCGAGCCCGGTGCAGCCGGCGGCCAGCATGGCGAAAATGGCCCAGTCCAGGAAGATCAGGAGGCCTGCGTCAGTGCAGATTCGTCCCGGTGTGGAAGAAGAAGTTGATGATCGGTGGCGCTGCGCCGATGAGCAGCGCGGCGAGTCCCGATACGAGCACGGCCCGCCGGCCGACCAGCGACTGCTGGTAGTTCTGGGCGTGCACGCCCAGCGCCCAGGCGGCGGCGCCGATGAGCAGGCCGGCCAGCGCGGCGATGAGCGCCCAGGCGCCGAGACCGTTGGTCAAGTCCTGCAGCGTCCCTCCCCCCGGTAATGCGTTCACGCTCGGGTTCAGCGAGACATCGGCCAGGTGCCATACGACCATGGGGAGTCCTCCGTGATGACGTTCGGCGCCGGACCATCCGAGCCGCGGTTCGAACGGAGAACGGTTCCGGCGTGGGCCGATTGACCGCACTTCGGACGCGCCGGCCAGCCGAACGGTCCACGCGGGCCTTGCGGGTCGGTCGGGGGCAGCAACGTGGCAGTTCAGGGGGAGGTCGCCCCGCGCTCCCCAGCCCTGTCATATTGGGGGCGTGCCGCTGAGTTCGCCGGGGGAGATCAATCTGAGCCTGACGCAGGAGATCGTCTTCCTCGCGGGCGTGGTCGTGGTCTGCGTGCTGGTCGGCTTCGTGGCCGCCCTGCTGGGACGGCGTTCGGGGCGCCGGGCCATCTCCCAGCGCCTGTCGGCGCTCGGGACCCGGCTCGGACTGGACCCCCCCGAGGACGAGTACAACATCGAGACGTCGCTCGCCTACCTGGAGCAGGTGACGGGCGGGGCGGCCCAGGCCGTGACCGAGTCCAGCTCAGATGCCATCCGTTTGCGCCGCTCGCTCGACACCCTCACGCAGGGCGTCGTCCTGTGCGACGAGAACGGGACCGTGATCTACCGCAATGGACGCGCCAATGCCCTGATGGTCAGCCGCCACGGCGACGCGCTCGCCGCCCAGGCCGTGACCGAGGTTCTCGAGGACGCCTGGCACCAGGGATCGGCGGAGCGCACCCTCGACCTCTACGGACCGCCCCGGCGCACGCTGCAGGTGCGCGCCCGGCAGATCGACGACGGGCGCCGGCCTCTGGGGGTCATCGCCCTTATCGAGGACATCTCCGAGCGCCGACGTCTCGAGGAAATACGTCGCGACTTCGTGGCCAACGTGAGCCACGAGCTCAAGACGCCCATGGGCGCGCTGGGCCTGCTCGCTGAGACCCTCATCTCGGAGCCCGACCCCGACGTCGCGCAACGCCTGGCCGGCCGTATCCACAACGAGGCGTTCCGGGTCAGTCGTATCATCGACGACCTGCTCGACCTGTCGCGCATCGAGTCCGAGGAGGCACCGCCCCGCGAGCCGGTACTGGTGAACCTCGTGATGGCGGACGCGATCGAGCGGGTGCGGGCCACCGCCGACCAGCGCGGCATCGAGATCGTGCTGCACGAGCCCTCTCCTCCCGTCGCCCTGATGGGGGACCGTCGTCAGCTCGTCTCGGCCATGCACGCCTTGCTGGAGAACGCGATCACCTATTCCTACGACAACTCCAAGGTCGTGGTGACGGGCACCGTGCAGCGCACCCACCCCAACCTGGAGCACCCCGCCGTGCGGGGCTTGGCGCGGGGCGACGAGGGTGACAGTGAGGGGGAGCAAGGCGCGGAGGCTCCGACGACCGGTGAGCTGCCCGTGGTCAGAGTCGAACGTGCACGAGACCCAGGGTCTGCGGTGCAAGGATCCGAGGCGGCAGCCGAGACCGAAGAAAGGGAGGGTGCCGTGGAGCCGGTCTTCACCCCGGAGATCCTCGACCAGTACTCGCCCCCGGACGAGGTTGCCGGCGCCGTGAGCGCGGCGGCCACCGGCACGACCGCACCGGCATCGCCGTCCCTCCTCGACGGCGATGCCGTGGCCGGGACCAACTCGGAGCTGCCGGCATCGGCCTCTCCGAACTGGCGCGTCGAGGAGCGCGACAACGTGCGGCTGTCCGTCCAGGATCACGGCATCGGGATCCCCGCCCGCGACCTGGACCGCATCTTCGAGCGCTTCTACCGGGTCGACCACGGGCGCAGCCGCGACACGGGCGGCACCGGGCTCGGCCTCTCCATCGTCCGTCACGTGGCCAACAACCACCAGGGCTGGGTCGACGTCGAGTCACGCGAGGGCGAAGGATCGACCTTCACCCTCGTCCTGCCGATTCAAGCGGAGCGGGTCGCGTGACGAAGGGCCACAGCGGCAAGACGGGTGGGCGCAAGGGTGGTCGTGCCGCCGCGAACGACGGACCGGTCAAGGTGCTGCTGGCCGAGGACGAAGAGTCCTTCATCGAGGCGCTCGTGATCGGGCTGTCCAACGAGGGGTTTCGGGTCACCGTCGCCCGCGACGGCGCAGAGGCCCTTCAACTCTTCGACGAGACAGGACCCGACATCCTGTTGCTCGACCTGATGCTGCCCAAGCTGTCAGGCGTCGATGTGTGCCGGACCATCCGGACACGCTCGCAAGTCCCCATCATCATGGTGACCGCGAAGGGCACTGAGATCGACACGGTGGTCGCGCTCGAGGTTGGTGCCGACGATTACGTCACCAAGCCCTACCGCCTACGCGAGCTGGTAGCCCGCATGCGGGCCGTGCTTCGGCGCACACCGGGCGGGACCGAGTCGGGCGACCTGGCGGGCGCGATCGAGTTCGGCAGCGATGGCATCTGGGAGTCCAACGGAATCAAGGTCGACTTCGACCAACGCCGAGTGTTCGTGCGCGGCGAGGAGGTACACCTGCGCCGCAAGGAGTTCGAGCTGCTGCGGCTACTGGTCGAGAACTCGGGCCGCGTCCTGACCCGGGACGTCCTTATCGATCGTGTGTGGGGCACCGATTACATCGGCGACACCAAGACGCTCGATGTGCACATCAAGCGGCTCCGGTCCCGCATTGAGGCCGACCCCTCGACCCCGGTGTTGATCACGACGGTGCGCGGGGTCGGCTATCGCTTCGCCGCCGCCAGCGCCTGAGGCGGCCACCCAAGACGCGGCCGAGGATCAAACGGTGAGCCGCTCGAAGTCGTCGGGGATCGTCACGCCGGTCAGCGAATCCGTGTCGACCTGCTCGCCCAGGTGGGTCAGGACCAGTTGGAGATCCGGGTTGGCGCCCTGGAGCTCTCGGATGGACTCCTCGTCCATATGACTCGGCCGGGCGCCCGGCGGTCCGTGGCGCCCGTTGCACTCCACGACCAGGACGTCGGCGGCGCGGGCCAACTCGCTCAACCCGTCGCAGGGCGTGGTATCGCCTGAGTAGGCGATGATCTGCCCGGCCCGGTCGAACAGGTAGCCGAAGCAGCGCAAGTAGGGCACGTGCACGACCTCCACGGCTCGGAATCGCAGGGGGCCGGCTTCCTGCCACGATTCGTCGACCTCGACGAAGACGAGATCCAGGTTGGCCCGCGCCATCTCGGTGACCGACCGCACAGCACCCGCCTCGTTCATGTTCTCGAGATGCGCCTCGATTCCCGGCGGACCCACCACGTGCAGCGTGCGCCCGTCGCCGCCCTCGGCCGCCGCCTGCAGGAGGAAGGGCCAACCGAAGCAGTGGTCGGCGTGGAAATGCGAGACGACGATCACCTCGATCGACTCGGCGGTGAAGCCGCAGCGTCGCAAGTGGGGCAGCGCGATGGGGGACGGCTCGACGAGCACCGAGTCGTCCATGACGAAGCTGTTCCAGTAGCGACCCGGCGGGGCCAAGAAATTGCCCGTGCCGAGAAAGGTGACGACCGTCACGACGTATCGGCAAGCGAGAGGAGCGCCGCCACCAGCATCGGGTCACCCTCCACGGCGGGGTCGGGGACAGGCAGGCGCCGGTACAGCATCAACACCAGCTCGGAGGCGGTTGCCCGCAATTGTCGCTTCGCGAGCGAACCGGCCCGACGAGTCGGCACCGGTGCCGGCGGCCCGCCAGCTCGACCCGGTGTCGGTGGCGGTCAGGGTGACGGCGCCCGGCAACGCATCGAGGTCGGACCCGATCATGATCTCCATGAACTCGGGCACGCCGTCTTCGGCCAGGGCCGGATCGAGCGGCCGGGGGCGGGCGCGGACCCCCTCGGCGTCCCAGCGGTGCACCGCCGCCTCCTGGGCCTGGTGCCGGCACACCGCGCCCGCGGTGTGCGGCGTCGGCCACCATGCCCAACACGGCGCGCCGGGACCCGCGTCGCGCAGCGCGCCGACGAGCGAGTAGGTGCACCAGCCCAACCACGCCGCCAGGTCGCTGTCGGCGGGCAGCGGGGTGAGCTCACCCCCGGAACGCTCGTCGGCGTTTTTGGCCCGGACATTCGCACCCCAGTACCACTGCACCTCACCGAGATGGTGGGCCAAGTCGCGCACCGACCACTTCGGGCACGACGGCACGCGCTCATCGAGGTCCAGGAACAGCACCGCGTCCGCCAGGCGGTGGCTCTCTGTCCCGATGGCCTCGAGCTCCTGCTCGAAGTCCAGCCCGCCCTCGCTTCGGCCCTCGCCCCCGCTCGTCACGGCGCCTTCAACAACAGTTCGCCCCCCAAGTACGGCGCCAGGCACTCCGGCAACATCACCGTCCCGTCGTCCTGTCGCCCGTTCTCCACGAGAGCGGCCCAGATGCGCGGCCAGGCCAGGGCCGAGCCATTCACCGTGTGCACGAGCTGGAGCGGGCCACCCACCGCGGGCCGGAAGCGCACGTTGGCGCGGCGGGCCTGGTAGTCGCGGAACCAGCTGACCGAGCTGACTTCGAGCCAGCGATCCACCCCGGGCGAGTAGGCCTCGAGGTCGAACGTGCGCGCCGACGACCCCCCGAGATCCCCCGCGCAGAGGTCGAGCACCCGGTAGGGAAGCCCGAGCTCTTGGAGCATCGACTCCGCCCGAAACAGGATGTCCGCTTGCGCGTCCAGCGCACCTTCGGGCGTGGCATACGCGAACAGCTCCACCTTGTCGAACTCGTGCACTCGGAGCAACCCACGCGTGTCGCGTCCGGCCGAGCCGGCTTCGCGGCGGTAGCACGCCGTTGAGGCCGTGAAGCGCAGCGGCAGCTGCGACTCCTCGAGGATCTCACCCCTGTGCATGGAGGTCAGCGGAACCTCCGCCGTTGGGATCAGCCACAGGTCGTCACGCTCGACGTGATAGGCGTCGTCGGCGAACTTCGGCAGGTGACCGGTCGACGTCATGGTGTCGGTGAGCACCACGGTCGGAGGGCGGATCTCCTCGTAGGCCGGCGAGTGCCGGTCGATGGCGAAGGCGGTGAGGGCGCGCAGCAGCCGCGCCCCCGGCCCGCGGTAAAGCGGGAACATGGAGCCGGCCAGCCGTGCCCCGCGCTCCATGTCGAGCAGCTGCAGCGCCTCGCCGATCTCCCAGTGCGGCACCCGCTGACGATCGAGGCGTCCAGGCTCGGGCCGCCCCATGTCCTGTCCCGGCCACCAGCGCCGGACCTCCACGTTGTCCGCCTCGCCGTCGCCGTCCGGAACCTCCTCGGCTGGGATGTTGGGCAAGTAGAGCAGTCCGGTATGCACGGCGTCCCACAGCACGTCGACCTCTGCGGCGGCGGCTCGCTCCTCCTCGCCGAGGGTGCGGCTGCGCGCGCTGAGCTCGGCAACCCGGACGTCGTCGCCTTCCTTCTTCGCCTGTCCCACCTGGCGGGAAAGCTCTTTGACCTCTGCCCGCATCGCTTCCGCGGTCGCCACCCTTGACCGGTACGCCTTGTCGGACTCAATCACCGCATCCACCTCGGCCGAGCCGACCCCGCGACGAGCGAGCGCGGCCTTTACCCCGTCGGGGTCGTCACGCAGGGACCGGATATCGATCATTGCCGCTCAAAGTAGCCTGCGACGCCGTGCCAGCCGTCCAGGTCTCAGGCCTCACCGTGCGCTACGGTCCGCCGGGCACACGTCCCGCGGTCGACGACGCGTACCTGTCCGCCGAGCGCGGAGAGGTTCTCGTTGTGCTGGGACCCAACGGGGCGGGGAAGACGTCGACGGTCGAGACGCTAGAGGGTTACCGGCGACCGACCAAGGGCGAGGTACGCGTCCTCGGCCTCGATCCCGCGACCGAGCACGACGCGCTCGCCGGGCGCATCGGCGTGATGCTCCAGCGCGGCGGCGTGTACCCGGTGCTGGGGCCGCGCCAGGTCCTCGGCCTCTTCGCCCGCTACTACCCGGATCCACTGCCGACGCACGAGTTGCTGGACCTCGTCGGCCTCCGCGCCGTCGCGGCCACCCCGTGGCGCCACCTCTCGGGCGGCGAACAACAGCGCCTTTCGCTCGCACTGGCGTTGGTGGGCCGACCCGAGGCGGCCTTCCTCGACGAGCCGACCGCCGGAGTCGACCCCGAGGGGAGGATCGCCGTCCGCGCCGTGGTGAACGGGCTCAAGGAGCAAGGGGTGTGCGTCGTCCTCACGACCCACGAACTCGCCGAGGCAGAGAAGATGGCCGATCGCGTCGTCATCTTGTCCTCCGGCCACGTGGTGCGCGAGGGGACACCGCACGAGCTGACCACAACCACCCCCACCGGCGTCGGCGCTCTTCGACCGGTCCTGACCTTCGGAGCGCCCCCGGCCCTGGACACTGGCGCCCTGGCGGCGGCGGTGGGCGCCGGGGCCGCGGTCACCGAGACCACCCCCGGCCGCTACCGGGTCGAGGCCGCCCCCGAACACCCCACCCCAGCCGTCACCGCCGCGGTCGCCACGTTCCTGGCCGAGCACGGCGCCACCCTCACCGACCTCGTCGCGGGCAAGACGCTCGAGGACGTCTACTTCGAGGCGGTCGGGGTGCAGGCGGTTATGGCGGAGGACGAGCAGGTCCCGCCGGTAAGGCGGAGGGGCCGCAGGACGCGGCGGTCGGCACCATGAGCCAGACGGCGGACGCTCTCCGCCCACTCACAGCCCAGACAGGCGCAGAGATCTACATGACGCTGCGCCGCGGCGAGACGCTGCTGCTGACCCTCGGCATCCCCGTCGTCTTCCTCGCCTTCTTCTCCAAGGTGTCCGTCGTGTCGACGCCCACGTCGACACCGGCCGACTTTTTCGTGCCCGGCATCTTGTCCCTGGCGGTCATGTCGACCGCGATGGTCTCCCTCGGCATCGCCACCGGCTTCGAGCGCGGGTACGGCGTGCTGAAGCGCCTCGGGTCGACCCCGCTCGGGCGCCCCCGGCTACTCGCAGCCAAGATCGTCACCATCGTGGCCGTCGAGTTGTTGCAGGCGGCCGTCCTGCTCCCGGTCGGGCTCGCCCTGGGCTGGAACCCGGGTCGTCTCGGTGCCACCGCGGTGCCTGCTGCGCTCGCCGGAATCCTGCTCGGTTCCGCCGCTTTTGCCGGTGTCGGTCTGCTGATGGCTGGGACGCTGCGGGCGGAGGTCAACCTGGCCGCGGCGAACGGCCTCTACCTCATCCTGCTGCTTCTGGGTGGCATGATCGTCCCGCTGGCCAAGTTGCCCAGCGGCCTGGCTTCCTTCGCCAAGCTGCTGCCCGCGGCGGCACTCTCGACGGTCCTGCACGCCACGTTGGGAACGGGCACCCCGGTGCCGCCCGAGTCGTGGGCCGTGCTGGCCATCTGGGCCGTCGCCGCCCCGCTGGCGGCTGCGCTCACGTTCCGCTGGGAATGAGGGCGCGCTCGTCCGCGGTGAACGAGGACGGGGTCAGGACGGCGCCGGCCACGACCTGGCCGATGGTTCCGTTGCCTCTCACAAAGACGGTGTAGGGGTCGCCGTGGAAGTCGAAGGTTCCTTCGGTGATCGTGACGCTGGGGTCGTAGGCCACCGGGAAAGTCACTCCCGAGCTCTTGATGAAGGACCGCGCGTTCGACGTGGTGTCTTCGCTGTCGACGCCGATGACGTGAATCTTCGACAGTGCACCCGCCGCCCGGCCCTGCTGATGGACCGCCGCCGCCAGCGGCGGAAGCTCCTGGTGGCAACTGGCACACCAATTGCCGAAGAAGAGGAGCACGGTGGGCGTCCCCGCTCCCGCCCCGCGGACGGGCACGGCCACCTGTCGTGGCCCCACCGGACCGATGTTGGGTGCGCTGAACGACGGCACCGGGTCGCCGGGCTGCGGCTGCCCGCCAGATGACCCCGTACCCGGACTGGTGCCGACGCTGGTGAACAGGCCGATGCCGAGTGCGACGGCCACGACGATGCCCACGACGAGGAAGAGCTTGCGCGGCTTACGCGGAGCCGGAACCGGAACCGAACCCGGCGCCGGCCACGCCGACGGATCGGGTGGTACTGCGTCGGTCATCGCGCGGGGAGGTTAGTGAACGTACGCCCTGATCAGTACGTCGCCCGCCATGGCCACGAAGAGGACCGTCAGGTACGTAATGGAGTACCCGAACACCCTCATCGCCTCGCGCCCGGTCACCTGGCCGTTCTGGGCCAGCCCCCACAGGCGCGTCGCGAGATACAAGAAACCGGCACCGAGCACGGCCGCGGTGATCATGTAGATCCAGCCCAGGTGAGCTACCGGCCCCAACAGGAAGGTCACCGCCACCAACGCCACGGTGTAGTAGACGATCTCGGTGGTCGTCCGCTTCATGGAGGCGACCACCGGCAGCATCGGCACGTCGGCGGCCTTGTAGTCCTCTTTGTAGCGCACGGCAAGTGACCAGAAGTGGGGCGGCGTCCAGATGAAGATGATGGCGAACATCACCACGGGCGCCCACGCCAGGGAGTTGGTGACGGCGGCCCACCCTACGAGCACGGGTACCGCGCCGGCCGCGCCACCAATGACAATGTTCTGCGTGGAGCGGCGCTTGAGCCACAACGTGTACACGAAGACATAGAAGAGCGTCGCTGAGATCGCCAGGAGCGCCGACAACAGGTTCACCGCCAGCCACAGCTCGACGAACGCCGCGACCTCGAGGGAAAGAGCGAAGACCAGCGCCGCGGTGGGCGTCATGGCGCCGGTCACCAGCGGCCGGTTCTTCGTCCTCTTCATGAGGCGGTCGATGTCGCGGTCCACCACCATGTTGATGGCATTCGCCCCCCCGGCGGCCAGGGCACCCCCGGCCAGGGTGGCGACCATCAGCCAGACGGGTGGCAGCCCGCGTTGCGCCACCACCATCGTGGGGAGCGTCGTGACCAGCAGCAGCTCGATGATCCGTGGTTTGGTCAGGGCGACGAAGGCCCTGACCGTCTGCCACGACCACCCCGCTCGCCGGCCCGGAAGGGCTGGTGCCTCGATGGACATTCGCCCAGAGCCTATGGCCATCGCTCGCCCGTGACCAGGCGATGCGCCCCGGTACGCTTGGGCCGAGTGTCGCGGCGCCGCACCCCTACCGTCTCGCCCTCCCTGAGCCAGCGGCTCGATGTCGCCGCCCTGATCCTGACCACCCTCATCGTCCTCACGGGGGCGGCGGTGCGCCTGACCGGGTCGGGCCTGGGTTGCAGCGATTGGCCGGAATGCTCGGTCGGCCACCTGACACCGGCGCTGCAGTTCCACGGCCTGGTCGAATTCGGGAACCGCCTGGTCACCGTCGTCCTGACCGTCGCGGTCGCGGCCGCGTTCCTCGGCTCGATCTTCCGCTCCCCCCGCCGGCGCGACCTCGTCTGGTTGAGTGGCGGGCTGGTAGCCGGAGTCCTGGCCCAGGCCGTTCTCGGTGGCATCGTCGTCTACACCAAGCTCAACCCTTATCTCGTCATGGTGCACTTCTACGCCACCATGCTGCTGGTGGTCGACGCCGTCGTGCTGGTGCACCGTTCCAGCCGCACCTACAGCCCGGGATCGGGTCGTCTCCTCGTGCCCCGGCTGCTCATCCGGCTCTACTACGGCTTGTTGGTGCTGCTCGCACTCGTCATCGGCGCCGGCACCGCCACCACCGGCGCCGGCCCCCATGCCGGCGACAGCTCGGGCCAGCAGGTCGCCAGGCGGATCCCGATTGCGCTACGTGACATGGCCGAGCTCCACTCGAGCCTCGCGCTGCTCCTCATCGGCGTCACCATCGGCCTGGTCGTCGCGCTGCACATGGGCGAGGTGCCGGAGCGGGTGCGCCGCTCCGCACGCATCCTCATGACGGTGATGGTGGCGCAGGCCGCCGTCGGCTACACGCAATACTTCACTCACCTGCCCGCGCTGCTCGTGGAGGTCCACATCCTCGGTGCCACGGCGCTCGTGATCGGCGCAGTGCAGACTTTTCTCGCCTGCACCTATCACGCGCCCGAGGCGCTGGACGTCCCGCTGGTCCGTGACACCCCAGCGACGGGCGTCCCCATCGGCGCCCATTAGGCTCTGAGCGCCGTGCTTCCGCTACGGCCTCGCCCCCATCGTCTAGCGGCCTAGGACACCGCCCTTTCACGGCGGCAGCACCGGTTCGAATCCGGTTGGGGGTGCTCACAGGCCTGTACATCTTCGAACCCTGGCGCGCTCGAAGGTGCGAAGGAGCACCGGTAGACCAAACTCATGGCCCACCTTCGATCTCTCCGCTGAAGGCTCCGTGGTTGATCACATCCAGAAAAGTCCGCAGTACGTGGGCCTGGTCGGGGTCGATGAGAGCAAGCTCCATGAGTCCTCCGGCACCCCAATCGACTATTGCCGCGAGATCGGCGACTGGAATCAAAAGTTCGCGATCGAGTCCTTTCAAAATGCTGGACATAAACGAGACGATCTGGTCCCTGTACGAGTGGTAGCGCGCGAGGAACCGGCTTCGGACTTCTGGGTTACGAAGCGCATACAGGCGAAACTCAAGGCTGAGTGCCACCCATTCGGGGTCACTGCCTGCTGACAACCGTCTCCACACGTGCGCGATGTCGTCATCAGCTGCGGCGACAGGCCCACCGGAGTCTTCGAAGAACGCGTCAAAAGCTGCGACCTGGATCTCCACGTGTCGATCCAAAACGGCAAAAAACAGCTCTTCTTTGTTGTCGAAGTTTGAGTACACGGCGCCGCGGGTGAACCCGGCCGCTTCAGCTATCTCTTCCAACGAGGCGGCATGGAAACCCCGCTTGACGAACACGTCGCGGGCCGATGCGATCAGGGCGTCGCGGGTGAGCTGCCGACGCCGCTCGACGGTCAACTTCTCAGCCGTCATTGCACCTCACCAGGTTGACCATTTGGATGCGCCATTGTATCGTACATACATCTATGTATCCCAGATACGTGATCGGATGATCCCGATCCTCGAGGTGGCGGGAGTGTGCAAGTCCTATGGCACCCACCAGGTCCTCCGTGATGTCGACCTCACGGTGGCTCCGGGGCAGATCGTGGGCCTGCTCGGACCGAACGGAGCTGGAAAAACAACCTTGCTCTCCATAGTGGCCGGGCTCTTTCCGGCCGATGCGGGCACGGTCCGAGTGAACGGAACTGATATGGCACGAAACCCGCTGCGCTCGCAAGGCAATCTGGGATTTGCACCGCAGACCACCGGTGTCTACGAGCCACTCACCGTAGAAGAGAACCTGCGGTTCTTCGGAGAACTGGCTGGCTTGCGTCGCCGCCAGCTAGATCGCCGGGTCGTCGACGTCTGTGACGCGCTCCTCCTTGGGGATCTGCGGTCGCGACAGTGCCAGCACTTGTCCGGCGGTGAGAAGCGCCGCGTGCATACGGCTGTCGCCTTGATCGCGGAACCTCCCCTGCTCCTCCTCGATGAACCAACCGTGGGCGCCGACATCGAGACCCGCATGGCCCTCATTTCATTGGTGCAGAACCTTGCGGCACGCGGCACCGCCATCGTCTACACGACGCACTACCTCCCTGAGGTCGAAGCGCTCGACGCGGCCGTGGTTCTCATGAACGAAGGCGTACTCATTGCTCGTGGATCGGTCAATCAGCTGATCAGCGAACACGGATCCGGTGAACTGGAGCTTCGCTTCACGGGTCCGGCACCGTCGGTGAACGTAGATGGTCTCGCCATTGAGAGCAACGGCAACTGCCTTTGCGTGACCACGGCGACACCTGCGCCCGTCGCCGCCCAGATTCTAAGCAAGCTCGATACTGGCGATGTCATGAGGTTGGATGCTGTGAGCACGGTGCGGCCGAGCCTGGAAAGCGTGTTTTTGAACATGACCGGACGCCGTTTCCACGATGCAGAAGAGCGTCACCATGCGGCGTAGCTGGACGGTTCTGAAGAACGAGTTTCGCATTCTTCGCCGTGATCCGGCCTGGCTCATACTGCTTTTCTTGATCCCGTTGATCTTGGTGGGATTGATGCGCGGCGCTATCCGATTCATCCTGGTACTCACCGGCCACCCGGGTGCCTCGGGTGCTGATTTCACCGTCCCCGCAGAGGCGGTGACCTTTGTCTTCTACCTCCCAGGTCTGATCGGGCTTTCGTTCCTGCGAGAGCACGGCTGGGCAACGTTTGTCCGCCTCCGGGCAAGCGGCACGTCGTGGACACAGATCCTGATTGGGAAGACCCTTCCCATCTTGGCGCTCGGCCTGGCCCAGATGTTGGTCGTCTTCGGAATCGGGGTCGCGGCGTACGGTTTGCAGATCAAGGGTTCCGTGTGGGGCGTTGCGCTCATTGCATCAGCCTTGGTCGTCACAGTTGTCACCCTGGGGCTGGCCGTTACGGCTCTAGTCCGCACGATTCAACAGCTCAATGCGATCGCCAACATTGCTCCGGTTGGCCTTGGCGCTTTGGGAGGAGCGTTGGTTCCCCTCGTGACCCTCCCGGTCTGGGTGCACCGTATAGCCCCGGGGACGCCGCAGTATTGGGCGATGCGAGGCTTCGACGGCGTGATCCTTGATGGTCAAGGGTTTCGATCGGTTCTACTGCCAGTCGCCGTATTGCTCTGCTTCACCGTTGCTTTCACAGTAATTGCCGTAGCTGGATTCCGTTCTGCCGAGGAGCGGCTTTCCTTCGGGTAGCACGGATGGATTAAAACCTGTTCTTGTTCGATTGCGGTTTAGGGATGTTCCGATCGCTCGTATCTATCGCGTGCGGCTGGCGACTCAGGACGTTGCGCTGGATCGAGTACGCCAGGTGATTGTGTCGGCGGGCTCAGCCGGACGGGCACCCCCCCGCCGTCACGGAGACATAGACCTGCTCCGGGTGACCGTTCGTGCGGATGGTGAGATCGGTGGCCCCGGGTTGCGAGGTGATACGCGCGCCCTTGACCGCCGCGCACCACCCGTTGGGATAATGCTGCGCCGCCGGGATGACGATGTTCGTCGCCCCTTGTGAGGAGAGCGTTGGCGCATAGACCATGTTGAATGCACCCGTGAAGGGGTTGAACAGGATCGAGTTGGGGTCGCCCGCCACCTCCTGTGGATACGTTCGCGACAGAACCGTCACGATCGGGGTGTAATTCCCGTCGGGTTGGACGAGACCCTCGGCCGATGAGCCGGTCGGATCGTCATAGTACTTCCAGGCCCAGTAGGCCCACCCCAGCTGGTCCAGCCCGGCCCATTCGGCATCGAACCCGACGAGGGACGTGCTCGTCGTCGCGCCGAATTCGCTCATGAAGATGGCCGGTCCGCTCGACTGGGACGCCGAGCTCATCGACAGTCGCGTGACGTCCTGTTCGGCGGCCGACGTCTCCTCGGACTGCAGGCAACGAAGCAGGTTTGTGGGATTGCCGGTGATCGGGCTGCGGTCGCCGCAGTAGACGTGGAAGTTGAAGACAAGGCGCTGAAAGGGCATCGGGCCGAGCTGAGACGGAATGTTCCCACCTGCGAGCCAGTAGATGTCCGGCTCCACGAAGATCAGGTGGTTGTGATCGACGGCCTGGATCGCGGGAACGACGCCGTCGTTCGGCACGTCCGACGGGCACACCAGCGGGGTGGCACCGTTGGCGAGGAAACCGGTGTGGTCCTTTCCCGTGTAGAAGCACTCGAGCTGACCCGTGAAGGTCGACTGCGACGCCACCTGGGTCTCCGTAGAGAAGGGCTCGTTGAACGGGTCGTAGCCAACGACCCAGCGATCGTTCTTGAAGTAATCGGCCACGGTGGCCCACACGAGGTCGAAGTTTCCCTGGAGATCTCCCACCACATCGTTGGCCCAGAAGTGCTCGATGGCGGTTTGCAGCTCGGGGTTCGCATAGTTGTTGGACCACCGGCCCCCGCTCGGCACGATCGGCAGGTCGTCGGTGCACACGGCCCAGTTGGGCGCTCCCTCACCGCGGAAGTTCGTGTTGTAGACGTCCTGGTGCATGTCGAGGAGGGTGTAGATCCCGTAGCGGCCCAGCAGGTTGACCGTTGCGGCCACGTGCGCCAGGTAACGCTCGGCCACCGTGCGGTTGAACTCATGTGGGTTTCCCGGGGCTCCGGGCGCGCAGACCTTGGGCTGGTTGGGACCACCCGAACCCGGTTCGAGCGCCTGCCATTCAATGCCGAGGCGCACCACATTGAAACCCAGACTCCGCATCCTCGCCGCATCAGACGCACTGAAGTTCCACGGCTGGCCGGGATCCGGATAGGCGATGAAGGGCGCATGCTTGTAAACGACGTTCGTGCCGTGGAGCAGCACGATGCGGCCTTTCGCATCGTAGAGGTACGGCCCACCAGGCGAGTGCAAGAAGCTCGGCACCCCGGGATCTGGGCCCGCCGAGGATGCGCCGCTGCTGAACTGGTACTGGACCCCACTCCCGCTCAGAGCCTCGATGTGGGGGGTCAGGGCGTCCAGGTTCGGCTGATTGGCCACGTGTCCGGGGACCGTCGTCGTGGTCACGGGCGCGCCCGCGGCGCCCGTCGTCGTGGTCGTCGTCGCCGCACCCGCGCCGTCGACCGCAAGCACGAGGGTGTCGCACAGCGTGAGCGCGGCCAGTGCGGTGATGATCTTCCATCCGTGCACCAGTCCGAGACGGCCGCCCCGGAACCCTCTGACCCGCATCGAACCGAACCTCTCTGACCTCTGCGCTCGCTGGCGCCGGGGGGCCTCACTGTAACCAGCACTCGCTCCAAGGCAACGGCACTAGATCAATCTGCCGCGGCGCTTCCCTCGGATGAAGAGGTTGGCCGAAGCAAGCAGATCGGACTGCATCTGCCTCTGGTCCTCGAGGAACTCGTCCGCCCACAACATGTTCAGCGTCGTCGGCACCCGGTCGTCGCGCTGCTGGCTCCGAACGTCGTCGAACGCGTCCCGCAAGACGCCGTGGATCACCTCGTCGTGGGGAGGGGGAAGCTCGAGCGACCCACTCCGTTCGGCCAGGAACTCCGCGAATTGCTGGTACCAGCGATGGGTGGAGGCATACGAGTCGCGCAGGACCGCCTCGGCGATCGAGACGGACTCGACCTCGGGCCGCGCGGGTGCAGGTGGGCTCACCGGGAGGCTGGCCAAAGTGTATGCGTCGAGCCGGAGACGGTTCGATCCCGTGAAGAGGCGGGCAATGGTTTCCATCGAGACGACCTTTGCCCCGCGTTCGGCGAAGTACTGGCGGAAGGCGTCGTCGAGCAGGAGGTAGGCACGGAACGATGCTTGGTAACCGGACTCGGTGTCGACGAACCGACTGGTCATGGTCAGTCGGTCCACCGCCTCCGCCAGATAGCCCGAACTCGCCACGAACGCATTCGAAAGCGCGCGCCCCATCGCCGCGGTCGCGCCGCGCGGCCAGAACAGGAACCCCACCACGATGCTCACGCCGCAGCCGATGGCGACGTCCTCGACGCGGGTCAGTCCAACCTTCCAGCCGGTGGGCTCAATGATGTTGAACAGGATCACCACCATCGTGGTGAAAGCGGCCTGACCGGCGACAAAGGAGATCATTGACGGTGCGATTCCCGAGACGAGCACCGCCAGCGGGAACAGCACCCAGAGGAGACCGGTGTGGTCTGAGACGCCGATCATGATGACAGAACCGACAACAAAGCCCAGGGCCGTCCCACCGACCGCTCGGACGGCGGTGGCCCCGGTGCCCAGCGCGTTGGAGCGCAGCACCGACAGAGTGCCGAGAACCACCCAGAAGCCGTGCTGGACGTCGATGAGCTCGATCACCAGCACGGCGAGGGCGAGTCCCGTCGCTCCCCGCAGCGCGTTGCGGAACCACACGGAGCGAAAGGAGAGGTGGGGGCGGAGCCTCCGTGCATAGGCGCGCGCGGTGGACTCGTCCCCCATCGCCCCCTGCCGGTCCACGACGGGCTCGGCGCCTGCTGCCTCGAGCGCGCCGTCGGCAACCATCTCCGTGGCGATTCCAAGAGCACGGGCGTGGAACCCCGGATCGAGTACACCGGCCAGGTTCTCGTCCTTCTCCGGCTCTCGGTTGGCGACCCGGCCTTCTGCGGGCTTGGGGCGCGGCACCGCATCGGTGAGTGACGACACGTCGGCCCGCAGGGCCGTGCCGATGAGCCCGTCGAGGCGACGAGTCGAGTCCTGCACGGCCGCGATGCGCTCCGGATCGTCGATGGGGTGGGCGTCGCGGTCACAGATCAGGGCCGCCGTCTGGTGAAGCGTGTCCGCAACCTCAGCGGTCACGGCCCGCGCCGGAAGCGGCTCCGTCGCCCACTGCTCGTCGCCCACCATCGCCATGTTGCCGGCAACCCACTCGACTCGGCCCACGAGCTTGGAAAGCGCCACCGCGCCCGATGCAGCCCCCGTCGGAGGGTAGGGCGTCCCGGAGAACTGGTTGCGCAGGCGCACCAGCTCGGACGTGACCTCCGCTTGGACCTCGGAATCCGATGTGCCACGCGCCCGTGTGTCCGCCAGGCGAGCAACAGCCGAGATGGCCGCCGCCAGGCGTCGACGGAGATCGTCGTGCCACGGAGCCGGCCAGACCACCAGGCAGGCCGTGATACTGAAGGCGGCGGCCAGTGTCCAGCCCTCTATGCGGGGACCGACCGCGGAAGCCGGCGCCGACAGAGACACCGGGAGGACGAACGTCAACAAAGCTGCGGTCGAAGCCGTGGCCGCCTGGGGAACCACAATGCCGGCGAAGAGGACAGCAAAGCCGACCACGCCCATGGCGACGACCGCGGCCACCTTGTCGCTCGAGACCACCGTCCCGAGCACGATGAAGAAGCCGCTCACGACGTAGAGGCCCAGGTAGGAGGTCAGCCGGGTCCGGAGAGGCCCTGTGAACTCCACCAGGAGCAACAGCGCAAACGAGCCGAAGGCGCCGAACAGCGCGACCTGGGCATTCGAGAACAATCCGTGGGCCAGCGCGAAAACCGAGGGCATCACGACGGCAGCGCGGACCGAGCGTTTGACCACGAGGAACTGGGGATCCTTGGATCGCAGCCATCGGGCAACCCTGGACCACGCAGAAGTATTTGCCGGCGCCGGCGGAGCGGCGGCGTCGGTCATGTGTCCGTGCGCGTCATGTTCGTATGCGGCTAGCGCTTTGCCGGCAACGAACGAGCGAAACCGGTGCCGAGATCGACCCATTTGGTCAGCTGACGCCGTGTCCGGACGTACTCTGGCTCGACACGCAGCCACCCGGACATGGGCCGCCCCCGCATGACCGCCACCGACGCCTTGGTCGTAGCCACGAGCACGTCCGACTGTCCGGGGTCCACCCGGACCAAAATCCCACCCTGGCCGCTGGCCGCGATCGCCATGTTGCCTCTGATCAGGAAGGCGAGACCACCGAACATCTTCTTCTCGCTCAGGTCACGCTCGGTGGCAATCAGAGCCCGGATCCGTCCCGCGAGGTCCTCGTCGTAGGCCACCTCGGCAAGCGTAGACAGCCCGCGAAGCCGGATCTAGGTGCCTTCGTACGCCGTCCTCGCCGGCGCCAGGTCGAGGTACTCACGCCACGCCGCGATGCGGCCATCGTGGATCTCGAAAACAGCACAAATCGGCAAGGTCACCGTGCGACCGTTGAGGGTGATGACGTCTGTCCGCTCGTTCATTACGGCATCACCGGACGCCGCCTGGTGATGGACTTCGAGACGTCCCGGTGGCTTCCCGCTGAATCCTCTTACCCAGGCCGCGACGGCGCCCTTGCCCTCAATTGGGTGCAGCGGGACGCTCTGGTAGACGGCGTCTTCGGTGAGGCATTTCAGGATGAAAGCGGTGTCCCGGCGTTCCCATGCCTCCATGAACGCTCGCACGAGTGCGTCGTTGGCCGCGGCACGGCTGTCGAATTCCACTGTCCGCTGAATCTAGCCAGCGCTGCGGTCCTTGTTAATCCAGCTCGGCCAGGAGCTCGCGGCAACGTCTGGCGTCGCCCAGGAGCTTGGTCCGGAAGCCATCCATCCGAGCAAGCTTGGTGCTGATCTGCTGCGCGAGCGATTCGTTGACCATCATCGCCTCTTCAAGTGTCGCCTTCTGCTCGGCGCGCGCCTTCTTGGTGGTTGCACCCTTGGCGGCGCGATAGGACGCGCGCAGCTCGTCGAGCCGAGCCTCGAGCGTGAGAAACTCCCGAATTTCGTCGAGGTTCATGCCGAGAACCTCGCGCAGCTCGAGGATACGGTTCAGATGGTCGAGGTCGTCGAGCGTGTAACGGCGTTCCCCTCCCGCCGTGTAGAGAGACGGTGTGAGCAAGCCGAGCTCCTCGTAGTACCGCAGGGTCCGTGCCGACACCCCGGCACGCGTCGCCGCGTCGCTGATGCGAATGCCAGCGTCGGCCGTTTCCCCACCGACGGGGCCTTGCTTGCGTTGCGTGGAGACGACCATGTCAGTCCACCAGCAACGGCTCGGTCTCGGCCACCGCCTGCTGAGCAGGCACCCAGTCGGCGCGCTGATCATGGTCAAGGGTCAAGACGACTTCGTCCTCATGGTGGTACTTGCCGCCCCGTAGGAGCGACGCCACGGCACCGAGCAGGCACACGGCGGCTGCGAAGGTGAAGGCCTCGGTCAGGCCTCGCGAGAAGGCGGACGAGATGAGGTGGGGGAAAAACTGCCTGCTGGTGAGGTAGTGCGCGGTGGTCTGTGGCAGACGCGCCAGCTCGGCATGGCCCAAGAGGACCTGCATCGGGTTGTAGCCGAGGAATGCCGCGAAGAGACTTCCGACCGGCGGCAGGTGCGAGACCCGTGTTGCCACCGCGGGGCTGACTCCCTGTGCGGTGAGGCCGTGGTACAGCGCGCCGGGCAGCGAGGCCGCCAACCCCAGGATCATGAGCGAGAAGAAGATGCCGATGGAGAGGACCTGCGCCGAGGAGTTGAAGGTGCCCGCCATGCCGGCGCCAGCGCCCCGCTGGTTGGCCGGGAGGCTGTTCATGATGCCGGTCTGGTTGGGTGCGATGAACATGCCCATACCGACCGAGTTCAAGAAGATGAGTGCCGCGAACCCGCCGTAGGTGAAGTTCACCGGCAGCTGGACGAGCGCGATGAACGTCATCGCCACGAGGATCAAGCCGCCCGTGGCGAACGGGCGCGCGCCGTAGCGGTCGGCGAGGAGGCCGCTGACCGGCCCGGCGGCCAAGAACCCGACGGTAAGCGGGATCATATAGATGCCCGCCCAGAGCGGAGTCTGCTCGAAGCTGTAGCCATGCAGGGGAAGCCAGATCCCCTGCAGCCAGATGATCAGCATGAACATCAGGCCGCCTCGGCTCAGCGACGCGAGGAAACTGGCCACGTTGCCGGCGGTGAAGGCGCGGATCCGAAAGAGCGACAGGTTAAACATCGGCTGGGCGACTTTCGTCTCGATTATTCCGAAGAGCACCAGAATCGCCATGCCCCCGAAGATCTCCGCCATCACGACCGGACTGGTCCACCCCATGGTGTGTCCTCCGTAGGGCAAGAGGCCGTAGGTGATTCCCACCAGGATGAGGATCAGGCCGACGGCGAAGGTGATGTTGCCCAGCCAGTCGATCTTCGCCGGCGTGCGGAGACCCCGATCCTCGAGCTTGACGTACGCCCACGCCGTGCCCAGTACACCGAAGGGTACCGAGATCAAGAAGACAAGGTGCCACTCCACCGGAGCCAGCAGGCCACCGAGAACCAGTCCGATGAAGGAGCCGGAGATTGCGGCGACATTGTTGATGCCGAGACCGAGGCCGCGCTGGTGGGCAGGGAAGGCGTCAGTGATGATGGCAGAGGAGTTGGCGAAGAGCATGGCCCCACCCACCCCCTGCCCGATCCGCATGGTGATGAGCCAGATGGCACCCGCGGTGCCGGTGAGCCAGGTGACCGCCAACAAGACCGAGAAGATCGTGAACACGGCAAAGCCAAGGTTGAAGATCCTCACTCGGCCGAAGATGTCCCCGACGCGGCCCAGGGTCACGACGAGCACGGCGAGTACCACCATGAAGCCCATGAGCATCCAGAGCATGTAGCCGGTGTTGCCGGGGGTAAGGGGGTTGAGGTCGATCCCGCGGAAGATGTCCGGCAGGGAGATGAGGACGATCGACTGGTTGATGAAGACCATCAGGGTGCCTAGCGTCACCGTGGAGAGGGCGATCCACCGGTAGCGGGAGTCAGTCGCAGGCAGGACGCGGCCGTTTCCGTTGGGCAGGATCGCGGTGCTCATCACCATAAGTTTAACGTTAACGTCAGGGTCATCAAATCGCCAGAGACCGATGCGAGCCGTCCGGAATCGGAAGGTCCTCCTCCTCGTAGTGCTACCTCCGTTGCAGCAGGCCCTCCGTCGTCGAGGGACAGCCGTGGCGGTCGCTTTCCTGAGCCACGCACGGCAGCGAGGTGAGCGGAACTCAGCTGCGCTGCGCGCCAAAGCCGTTCAAGAGGGTGCCGATGGCCAATCGCCAGCGACGCTCCACTGATTCGGTGGAGGTTCCCAGCCGACCGGCCGCTTCTGCGAATGCCATGCCCTGGATCAGAGCCACCAATACATGCGCGACATCGGTCTCGTCACCGCGGAGTCGACCCGTGTCGATGCTCCGGCGCACCCGACCGACGATAAGGACGCGGACCGAGCCCGTGGCGGCGAGCTCCTCGGCGCCAGGTGAGAAGTCGGTAAAGGGCCGCGCGAACATGACCTCGGCCAATTCACGATTGGTCCGGACGAACCGGCGGTAGGCCGTGGCGAGCTCCCACAGGTCTGCCAGCGGGTCCGCGGTCTCGGGCAACGCCGTCAGCCGAGACCCGAGCCGGCGGAAGCCCTCGAAGTAGAGCTCCCGTATGACGCCGGACTTGTCCCCGAACAGCTCGTAGACCGCCGGTGCCGAGGTCCCGGCGCGCGCCGCCAGAGCCCTTGCCGTAAGGCCGCTCGCCCCTTCTTCTGCCAATAGGTCCAGGGCGACGGACAACACTCGGTCCCGAAGCTCGGGGGTACGCTTCTTTGTTCGAGGCATCAGCGTGGCCAGGCAGGAGTCTGCGTTTGACAGGGCGGATCCGATTTAGAAACATTGTTTCGGAACACTGTTTCAACATAGCCCGCTCGGAACGCTCGGAGGCACCGCACCATGACAGAGCTCGTCACCTACAGCCGAACCGACCTTGTCAGCACGATCACGATGGACGACGGCAGGGTCAACGTGTTCTCCATCCCGATGTTGCAGGCCCTGCATCGGGCCTTCGACGAGGCGGAACGGGATGGGACCGTGGTCTTGCTGACCGGCCGGCACGGCTACTTCTCGGCGGGGTTCGACCTCAAGGTTCTCTCTGGACCGACGGATGATGTCGTCACCTTGCTCAGGCTCGGAGCAACCCTGGCGGAACGCGTCCTCTCCTTCCCGGCTCCGGTCACCATTGCGTGCACGGGCCACGCGTTCCCCGCCGGTGCTTTCCTCCTCATGGCCGCCGACATGCGCATCGGCGCAGACGGCCCTTTCAAGCTAGGGCTCAACGAGGTCAGGATCGGTCTCACACTCCCCTGGTTCGCCATCGTGCTCGCCAAACACCGCCTCACCCCGGCGCACTTCGACCATGCCGCGGTGACGGGCATCATGTTCGATCCGCATGGGGCGCGGGAGGCCGGGCTGCTCGATCTCGTTGTGCCGCCCGACGAGCTCGAAACCGTCGCACTGGAGGCTGCCACGGACCTGAGCGTGGTCGACCGCGCCGCGCACGCGGGCACCAAGCGGCGGGCTCGCCGCCTCGTCCTCGAGGAACTGCGGGAGGCCATCGAGACCGAGCTCGCTTAACACGGGCGCCCGTCGCATGACTGGACACCCGACTCTCACCGGCCCATGATCACGTGGTGGAGACTCCTTCTTTCCTCGAATCCATCGTCCGTTTCCCCGGAGCAGTGGTCCGCTTCCCGAGCGCAGCGGTCGAAACCCTCGATGCGCTCAACGCGCTCGCCGAGCGGATCGACCGCCTGATGACGCTGCTGGAACCGCTCGAGGGCGGCATGAACCTCGCCGGCTCCAGCGTGGACGTCGCGACCACCGGGATTGCACAGGCCATCGTGGGCCTACGGCAGGCCGTAGGTACCCTCGACGACTCCTTGCCGGGTTTTTCCTACAGCAGCGCAGCGCTGCGCAGCCTTGCCGAGCGCCTCGGCGGGACGTCGGTAGAGGTGGTGGGCGTTCCCGAACACTCCCCGCCACCCCTTGTCGATCCTTCCTTCGACGAACTCTCGGCGTACCTGGCCGAGCTGATACAGCTCGTGCTCTCGACTGTCGTCACCATTCCCGGAGTCCGCCACCTTCTCCGCGTCACGACGGCGACTTCGGACCGCGAAGAGAACTAACGAAGAGAGGCTCATGGATTCAAAGCTGCAAGACGCTGCGATCGAGGTGGTCAAGGCGACTTCCGAGCCGATCCATGACATTGGCACCGCGATCTACTTGAGTCCCGATGTGTTCGAATGGGCCGCCGAGTGGGGGTGGTCGAATCCCTTCGCGTTTTACTTCGCGGGACGGGGCGGCATGCTCGGTGACGTGGGGCCGGAGGTCGTGACGTCCGCCTTCGGCTGGTTCGAGCCCAATGCCGTCAAGACCATGTATGGCGAAGGCCGCGGGGTCGCCGGCGCGGCAGAGGCGGCGGCCCGCATGGCCGAGGCGCACTCGAAATGGGGCCAGAAGCACTACGGCGACGTGGATGGGCTGGACGACATCGTCGCCGTCACCGAGAAACTCGTCGGCGGTCTCGAGGGCGCGGCCATCCCGGTGTTTGTCGGATGGCGCGACGCCACCCGATGCGAGACGTCGGCTGGGAGGGCGGCCCAGCTCATGCAGATCCTGCGGGAATGGCGCGGTGGGCTCCACCTCGTCGCCACCACGGCGGTCGGTCTCTCCCCGCTCGAGGCGATTCTCACCAACGAGGGACCCGGCCAGGCGAAATTCTTCGGGTGGTCCGAACCCTTTCCGGATTTCGCGGCCATCAAGGTGAAGCACGACGAGGCAGAGGATTTGACCGATCGCCTCTGCGCGTCGGGCCTGGCCGAAGCGCTCGAGACGGTGGACTACCCCCCCTTCGAATCCGGGGTACGGACTCTCCGCGCCGCCACGCCGTAGCGCTGCGGGAGCTCGGGCCGCTCCAACCCTCGACCGGCTACAGTGAAGGGCTGCTCAACGGGAGGAACAGTCCGACCGGGGAGCACGACGGCCATCGCCGCCACGGACCTGTGGTGCAGCTCGGAGTGCACGCCGCCCTGTCAAGGCGGAGGTCGCGGGTTCAAATCCCGTCAGGTCCGCCACCAAGTTCGAGCCCGCCCGGCGGGCCGAACCTGGTTACCCGGTCGGGTAGCTCAGTTGGTAGAGCGCGCGCCTGAAAAGCGTGAGGTCCGCGGATCGATGCCGCGCCCGACCACCGGAAGAGCCTGACCAGGGTTCGCATTGAACCGGGACGTCGATTCCCTGGCCAAGACCTCGCGACGCAAATGCGTGAGGTCACGCTGACTCCGTCGGCATCGTCCCTGATATAGGTCTAATCGGCGATTGCGATCCTGCTCTGTGCCCACAGCGTGCCCACACAGAGACAGCGTGCCCACACAGAGTTGGGACGTGTCGCCAACGCTCGTCGCACCAGGAGAGATCGATTGCCTTCCGCTGCGAGGCGTACGACCAAATCCTTTAGATCACGTCGATGCACCGCAGAGTCTTCATCTGGGGGTTTGCTTGACCTCGTAATGAACTATTCGAAGCAATCGACCGCGCCAACCCATCGGTCAAGTTCGCCCCTAGACCGATACGGTCGATGCCAGGGCGAGACGCATTTCGGTTCGAATGCGTCTGTCACTTCCCAGCCTGGTTGCTCGAGAATTCCAACGCCTTCTTGGCTGCGTTGTATGTCACAAGGTACACAGGCCCGATGTCATAGGGTCGATCCGAAGTGAAAGAAACCCGCCCCCCCGATCCTGGGATGGCCACGTTCTTCAGTTCATACCCGGCGTGGACGAAACTCGAGCGACTGAGATTCTTGCCTGCCGCCTTGAGTATCGCCGTCAAGATCGCCACGTTGCTGCACGCTGACTCCACGGAGTAGGACGTCTGATCCGATCCCGTCTGCAGGCTGCTCGGCGGTGTGATCTGGTCCGAGGGATAAGCCTTGTGAATAATGCGATAGCACTGCTGAATCATGGGCTCTTGCCAGATTTGATACTTGGACGGCACCGAAGTCGTCGTCACGAGGTCTTTGAGATACGGGGGCGTGATCGAGGAGTCCGAGAGCGCGGCAGCGACGTCGCCCTCATTGGTGGCCACCCACGCCGGGTTATAGGAACTCTGGGCATTTTGGAGCGATTCGGGCCACACGGTCCCTCCCGAGCCAACCGCCACGACCTTGTTGACACCGTCGGACTTGAACCTCTGCGCGATGATCGTCGCCTGCTGATTTGATGCCGCCTCGTCTCCCGTTGGCGCGGCGTCCACGGCGCTCTCGACGACCGGGACCCGCAGTGACTGTAGAGCCGCGTCGACGACATGAAGCTCGCTCCCATCGCTCGTTTGGCCAGCGAACACCCCAACTTTCTTGCCTTTGAAGATACCCTTGTGGGCCAAGACCGAGAGCTGGAGCGGATCGTAGGCAGCCAGCGGCGGCTGCAGGCTGAAGTTGGGTGCCGTCCCCGTGGTCTGAACACCGTTTTGGACCGTCCCCGAGATCGTCGGGATGCTGTACTGCTGCACGTAGCAGTTCGGCTGCTGCGGAGCGATAGCGACGAGGACCTCGTCATCTTCGGCCAGCTGGGTACACGCCGTCGCCGCCGGCGCCGGCCCAACCGGATTCACACCGACCAAGTACGGAACAACCTTTCGGCCGTCAATTCCCCCGTGCGAGTTCAGGTTCGCGATCAGGGCGTTGTAGGCGTCTGGAAAGCTCCCCTGGTCGAGGGTGACCCCAAACTGCCTCACTGCATCGAGATCGGGGTACGGGATCCCGACCTTGATGGTCGTGGCGGTGACCCCTGGACTGACCGAGCCAGAAGCTCCGGCCGCCGAACCAAAGCCGCCGACCACACCGAGGCCGGCGAGCGCGAGAGAGCCCACGAGGACAGGGTCGAGGCTCTTGCGGTACCAGTTTGTCCAGAATCGAGAAGAAGTGGCAGGTTGCATTTGGAATTACATTCGCACAACAACGACCGAAAAGTAACTAATCCCGGCCATGGCGAGACAGCAACGGGTCGATCCACTGCGAACGGCCGGTGGCCTCCAGTCGTTTGAGGTACTGGGGCAAATGACCTCGAACGTGGTACGGACCTCCCTCCGCAATGATGATTTCAAACGGATCACGTTTGGGTTCGAGCGCCCGTTCAAGTTGGGTGGTGGTCCACTCGGAAAGCAGCGAGCTGCCCTCGGCCAACCGAGGGGCGTCGGCCGCTGCAAGGTCAGTCTGCTCATGCGGATCAGCGACGAGATCGAAGAGCATCTCGTCGGGCCAGGCGGCATGAAAGCCGTCGTGCGATGTCCTCAGATAGAGGTGATCCCTGAAGCGCACACCGCGCTGACACGTCCATGCCCCTTGACTGAGCACAAGGTAATCACGTCCAGATATCGCTTCACTCGATTCGAGCTCGCTGCGGCGCGAGATCCCGTCCCAATGCCCGGGCAGCATGGCTCCAGCCAGGTCGGCCACCGTTGCCGCGACATCAAGGTGGTAGTGGAGGCCCCCGATCGTCGCAGCCGGAAGGCCGGGCCATGACAACACCGCAGGAATGTGTGCCGTGACCTCGTCGGCGGCCTGGTGATCTACATAGACCCCGAGCTCGCCTAGGGCCTCGCCGTGGTCGCTCCCGACCCAGACTGCCGTCTCATCGAACACTCCGAGCGAGTCGAGGTAGGAGCACACGGTACCGACGGCGTCGTCGGCGTACCGAACACCCACGTCGTAACCATCGAAGAGTTGCTTGACTTCGTCTTCCGACGAGAGGTTCCAGGGCTGCCTCGGTAGCGGCGGACCCCATTCGTCAGGGCGAAAGCCCCACGGCTCCTGGGCTGAATGCGGCCCGGGTAACTCCCAGTTGCGACGACGGACTTCTTCAGTGTGCCACCCGGGGATCGGATCATCAGCGAAGGGATTGCCATAGGCGTCGGGGGTGTTGGGGGGCGTGTGGGGGTCCCAGAGGTGGACGTGGAGGAACCAAGAATCCGACCTTCCCCGGCGTTCGAGCCAGTCGAGCACTCCGGGAAGCACTTCATCGGCTCGCTCGGTCCCGAATCCCCGCACGAGGTTCATCGACTCCAAAAACCCCGACGTCCACCAAGGCGCGCTGTGACGCAGGGGGAAACTTGAGAACGAGGCGGTGTGATATCCCGCGCCCATGAGTGCCGCAGCGAAGGACTGCACGCCAAGTGGCGAGAAGAGCTGCCGATCGGGACCCCAGGCCCGCAGGTCGGCGGCCACACCACCGTGGTTGGCCACCCCGTTGCGGATCCCGAACATACCCGAGATCAATGCCGTTCGGCTTGGGAGGCAAGGGACGTCGGAGGCGTAAGCATCGGCGAAGCGGATGCCGCGTGCTGCCAGCGCATCGATGTTGGGACTCGTGTCGCGGTGGTAGCCGTAGCAGCCGAGATGATCGGGGCGTAATGTGTCGATATCGAAATAGACAATTCGCACAAGTTGCCTCCACCAGTGACGATCGCGTCCCAGGAACGCTAATGAGTCGAAGGGACCGCGGAAACGGGACGAAGCCACCAGCACGCTGTCAGTTCGGACCCGGTTGGTTGGTTCGGAGACGCGGCTGCGAGAGACGTGCGGTGATTCGCTGGGCCTAACGGACTGCTCGGGGCGGAACCTCCTGATGTCGCCGGCAGTGCCCATAAGAACGACCAACAGCGTGAACGAACGCGTGAACGAACGCGCTCCAGCGAAAACCAACCGAGAACCCATATCTGTCCACTGACCAGGACTTTCCGCCATTTCTCCCGTTCCAACCGCTTACCTCACCAAGTAACGATCCGACCAGAAAAGGCGTGAGGTCCGCGGATCGATGCCGCGCCCGCGAGCCAGCACGTATGTCATTCGGAGGGGCTTATTCGTGGAGTGATGACCTCACGGCCTTCAAGCACGAGGCCGTGGCGCCACTCCGCTCCCGATCGCATTTCTGGTGGTCAAATTGGGCGACATCCGGAACACGCTCCGTGCCCCCAAACGTGCCCACGGTTCGAGGTACGGATTGCGGGCTCGAATCATGTGGCCTCAGGTACGGGGGGTCATCCCCATCTCTCAGCAGCCAGAACCGATGAGCGTCTGTGGTGCGCTCTTCACGAGAGTGGATCTTCGCTGCACGTCGCTCGCCGAGGACCAGCCCATGACAGGTACTGCTGCCATTCCTGTGCGCTCAGGTTGCGACCGGCCAGGCTGCACGCAACCTCCCGGAGGTGGGCGCCGCTGAGGTCCCATATTTCGCCGCCGCCAACAAGGGCTTGGGTGTACACGGTGCCGTTGGCTCCCATCACTGGGAGCGAAGGATCCTGATCGGGGATCCACGGCCCGACGGCTTGCTGGGCCAGCAGGTCGACCAATCGCCACCCTTCCGTCGTGTTGACCACTGCGGCGCTGCCGTCAGGAGAGTTGCTCACCGCGAAGATGCTCGATCCGGGGACGGAGATGGTCCGCGTCACAGGAATACCCGTTTCGGCGTCGAACACCCGCAGCGCGCTCGGATATGCGACCACGAGCCGCCGGCCGTCGTCGTAGGCGGAGATACCTGATGCTCCCGGAAAGTCAACCTCGATCCGAGGTGTACCGCTGAGGTCGCTCACGCGGTAGACACCGTTCGAGCCAAACGTGGACCCGCCGATCCAGAGTGTCTTGGAGTCCGGGCTAAACACGAGGCCGGTGATGGACACCTGTTCGCTGACGGGGAGGTTCACCGTCACAGCCGTCCGCGAGACGTCGTACAGCGCCACGGACGCGCTGCCTGTCGGGGAGAAGTTACCGATGGCAATCTTTCGTCCGTTTGGTGACCAGGCACAGTCAATCGGAGCGACAACGGCTGCAGCCGCTCTCGGCGCATCGCTCAGGACCGCAAATGGCGGAGAACTAGCACGCACTCTGATATCACCTGTCGCACCGGACACCGTCGCGAATCGATGGTCGCGAGAATCCGCGCACACCACGGGCGCGAGACTCTGCGCAACCTGTTCTGGGAGTGGGGCGTTCTGCTCATCGTCACCAATAACGAAGGGGGCACCGAGCGGCTGGTTGTGACGACCGAGGACCGTCTCGGACACGGCGCCGTCTCTGGACGAGAAGCCGTCGACGACACCCGGCTTTGCGGCCGGGAAGACGCCGAGATTGAACTGTGCCGGGGGCCGGGAGGCGAGAACCGACGTGCCGGAGAGGTTCCAGACGCTCATCGGGCCACGTACGAAGGTTGCGGTCAGCACCCGGTCGGAACCGAGGAACACGAACGGCCCGGAATAATTATTGGTCGGGAACACCGGCACATTGCTGAGCGGGGTCATCGTGGCCGCGTCAAGGACCTCAGCTCCGTCGTCGCTATTAATCCCGAGCATCGTAAACTTGGCGTTGTAGGTCGCCCAGGCCTGGCCACCTTGGTTGCCGGAGCCAATGGTGATCTCGTGAGCGGGGGGATTCGGCTCGTTGAAGGAGTACCAGGCGGCATCGCCGGGGGTCCCGGGCAGCTGGGACAGGACGACGCGGTCTCGAGACCAATCAACGACCATCCCAGTGATCGTCGGAGCTCCAAACTGGTAGAGCGCCGTGCCAGTACGGACTTCGCTGATGGCGATCTCTGTTCCGATCGTGGTTGATGTCGCCGTCGCAATCAGGCTCCCATCGGGACTGAGCGCCATGCTTTCGGAGGAGCCTCTGCCGGGCGGAGGATCCGGCACCCACTGGCCGCCGGAGCGGGAGAAAACCACGACAGCGTCACCAGCGAACGGTCCAGTCGGCGCCGCCGAGATGCGGTCGACCGCGAGGGTCTGACCATCTGCACTGAGCGTCAGCGTCGCGACCGCTCCTCCGATGGGGGTGACGGGAAGCTCACCCAACTCGCTCGAGAATGGCTGCCCTTCGGGTTCGAGGGAACGCCCGGAATACAACTGGATCATGCCGTCGCTCGAGAGGACGGCCAGAAGTGAGCCATCGGAGGTCGACGCAACGTCGAGCGGCCCGCTGGTCGCATCGCCCAGCGGAGCATTCGGCCAGAGTTGACGTCGACCTGTCTGCCAGTTCCAGACTTGCACGACGTTTCGATTGAGGGTGCGGCCGCCGCGGTAAGCACCTACGTCAGAGTTCACGATTGCAATTCGCTCGTCGTCTAGGACGGCCGCGTCCCCGGCGTCGCTCCCGAATCTTCGCTGCAGGTTGGGCTCGGCAAGGATCTCGGTCAGCAGAGCATTGCGAGTGGTGGTGCTCGGCGCCCTTCGATCGGCTTCGACCGCCAGCAGCGTTGCAAGCTCGGGATTCGAGGTGATCTGCGTCTGCGACTCGGAGACGAGCAACTCCTGATGGGCGATGGCGGTCGCGCCCCGAGCAGTGTTGCGTTGCGCGATCGCGAACACGCTCACGAGCGTCGCAATGACAACAAGGAGCCCAAGGGCAGCGACCGCGCTGCGTGCGAGCCGGCGCGCACGCCGGTGCTGGCGGATGTCCTCCCCTTCGAGTTCGTCTTTGGCGACACCGTGCATCGGCGCGGCCAAATCTGCCACCGCGCTTCGGAACCGGCTGTTCCTCAGATCGAGATCGGTGACTGTCCGAGCCCAGCGCAGATCGAGATGACGAGGCTCATCGGACACCAACCCTCGCAACGCTGCCGGTACAGCGGAGGACTCTGCAGCGAAGTCGCTCGCTACGGAGTCCCATAACCAACTCCCATCGGTGACAACCGGCAGGATGTGGTCCACCGACTTGTTTCTCGTCCAGCGTGCGATCTCTTTGTTCACCCATTCCGACTGGGCCGACGCGGGCGAGGCGAGGAGGACGAACCATTCGCTGTCGTCGAGAGCTTTCTCGATGGCCGACCACAGGTCCGGGCTGGTTGACAACCCAGTCTCGTCCCGAAAGACGCGCAGCGCCCGACGACTGTTCCATGGCTTGGCAAGAAGCTGGAGTCCCCGCTGTAGGGCGGGCGCGAGCCTGCCGTCGGCCGCATGGCTATACGAAATGAATCCGTCGTAGGCCAATCCCGTTAACCTCGAACGTTGCGCTCCCAAGTCTGCCAGGGTCCGACCGCCGTTTCAGAGCAACCTCAGCCCGAGCTTCGCCTGGTCTCTCCCCTCGGTGCTTTCGTCCTACTGGAAGCTCGGGTGCGCCCTGTCGGAACCGCGGATCCGTTCCCTCCTTTCAGCGCCGAGTTACCGTTGATTTTTTGTCTTGAATGCGTCTGGACCAGATCCTGTACATGCGCAGTCGCCCGTACTCCTTGGCCGTCGGCAAATGTCCGACATAGTCGCAGCCGAGATCGCCACAGTTTGACGCCTCGAGGGCCGCTGCGAACGCCTCTGTCACGTAGACGGCTCCGGGTGGCGTGACCGGCTCGATCCTGGCGGCACGGGTTACGTGGGTGCCCGCGAACGATTGCACATCGCGCACCGGATCTCGGAGCAGGAATGTCGGACCAACGTGTCCCGACACACGCAAGGCAAGAGAAGGAGGTAGCCCAGCGGCATCCAGCGCGAGATCGCTCATTGCTTCCTGTAGCTCCAGGGCGCAACGTGCCGCCGGCAGCACTCCGGACATCACCAGGAAGACCGCGTCCCCCCATGTGTTTCGGTACTCGACATCGTCGGCATACCGAGCGAAGACCTCGGCAAGGGCTCCCATGACAACGCCCCAAAACGCGGGAAGCTGTTCATCGTGCAGCATCGAGAAGCCCTGGATGTCGCCCATCAACATGGCTCTGACCACCCGTCGGGGACGACCCGGATCGGCCTCCCGAATCGCCCGCGTGCTCGTCTCTTCACTACCGACACCGGCTGGCGAGACGACGATCACTTCGTGGCCTGTCTGTCGCCAGAACGCGACGTCGTTCGCCGTTCCGGAGACCGCTGTCGGAGGTTTTCCATCCCATAGTGCAAACTGGAGAACCTCGGCATCGAGGTAACGGGCCCGAAGGAGTGCAAGCCCCATCGCCAGCTCCGCGCAGTAGTTGTAGAGGATGTCGTCTGCAAGATAGGCGTCGGTGGTGGCATAAGTGACCGTGGTAGCCGCCTTGAGACACCGTTCGAATCTCTCCACCCAGTAAGCCCCGGAGACGGACACCGACGTGGCAATGAACTCGTCAAGGGCGAATGGCAGGACCACGTGGAGCTCGCAGCCTGCTGCCAGCAGGGACTCGGCCCACATGATGTCCCCTCCGCTGGCTAGCGAGCCGTACGCAAAACCGACCGGTCGGTTCTGCACTGCCTCGTCCACACGGGCCGCAGTCTCTTCTTCCTGATCGCTGAGGATGCGACCGGCTTCGCCTGGACCTGCAATCACGTGCCCGCAGAAATGCGCAACCGCGGGTCCCGCCAAAGGCGACAATACTGAAATGTTCGTCCCAGTTGCGAGGCAGATGAGCCGCAGCTGCCGGCGAGTCGTCGACATTGCTCCGTAGTCCCCGCCGTGCAACACGGCTGCCCGTTCGAGCGCGGTCTTGGCTTCGATCTCGTTGCCCAGGATGAGCTGGGCCTCGGCCTCGGTCGCCATCGCGAAGTAACTCCCATCACCCGAGGCACGAAGGAGATCCAGGGCATCAGAGGCGAGCGTGTGTGCGAGCGGGAGGTTGTCCGCCAGAAGTGACAAGGTCGCTGCGTTGATTGCTGGGAAGTAACCCTTCGTCCGATCGCTAATTTCGCGATAGATGGCCGCAGCGCGAGCAGCGAGGTGACGCCTCTCACCCTCCGACGCATTGAAGGCGATGTCCTTTTCAATGCGGGCTCCGAGGGCAGCCACGTCTTCTGAGGCGACTGATCCAAGGCCAAATTGTGCGAACCGGCGCCTCGCTTCATTGGTCGAACCGGCCCGGGCCAACTCCAAGACGGCCCGGTAGCGAAGGTCCACATCTCCGGGATGCTCGTCAAGGCCTCGCTCCGCGAGGTCGAAGGCCAAGAGCAACTCACCGCGTCTTTCGGCTTCGCGCACATCGGCCAGCCAGGCCTCGGCACTCTGGGACGGCTCCCCGCCCGCCCGTTCATCCTCGCGATTGGCCATGGTCAAAGCGTAGGGATCGGCCGAGGTGTGGACGGCGACTCGTCGCAGCGACCTCGGAGTGGAGGGGTGGGCGACCGCTTACATGGATACTCAGGATTGCTCAAGTTTCGTGCCCACGGCATGCCCACACGAGCGCGCAACACCGTCCGCCAACGTGGTTCACCGACGACGAACGAGCCCTCTTGTTTATCTCCTTGAACAGGATTCTTGCGTGATTGTCGCTGGTGCAGCAAGTCATGGGACGGCCATGACCATCCGATCTGAAAGCATGAGGTCACCGGATCGACGTCGGTCCCGACCACCGGAGAGTCCCAGTTCAGAGGTCGACTGACATCCGGTTTTGAGGCCGAGATTTCGTGCCCTCTACGTGCCCCCCAGAAATTGGAACAAAATTGGAACGAGTTTCAATTTCGCAGCCCCTGCCCCTCATTTTGAACGTCCGGTTGGTCAAGTCAAGGGAAAGCCGCAGGCTCAGCGATGACACGAAGCGAAGCGGAGTCCCGTAGCGGCCTGTCCAACCGGGCCGGCACTCGAGATCACAATGCGCAAGGGCCGCCACTAGGCACTAGGCGGCCCTTCCTCGTAAGTGCCCCTCAGACTCACAAGGGCCCCTGGATTCTCTGGTCTGGACACACACCCGTTGGCGTCACCGAACAAGCCGTACCGTCCCACGTGGTGCTGTCGCAGACCGCCACCATCACGCGGCCCTTTTGTGGGTATGGATCAGTTCACGCCTACAGAGAGGAGGAACCGAACCCATGTCTGCGACAGATAAGGCCAAGAACAAGATGCAGGAAGCGAAGGGACACGTGAAGGAAGGTGTTGGCAAGGCCACCGATGACCGCTCCTTGGAAGCGGAAGGTAAGGGCGAAAAAGTTGCCGGCAACCTGAAGCAAGCAGGTGAAAAAGTGAAGGACGCCTTCAGAAAGTAGGTCCTCCGCGTCCGCGGCGGATATCCGCCATCGAAAGTAGCCCCGGCTCCCGGGCCGGGGCTACCTCGCCGCCCGGGCGGCGTCTCGGGCCGCCGCCGGCGACCCGGTGGACTGGGGCACCGTCGGCAACCCATTGGCAGACGTGATTATCGTTCCGTAAGGTCGATCTGAAGACTGTGAGGTAACCAATGGTGACGGTGCACAACCTTGATCACGAATCGGTTGCCAAGATGATTCAGTTGGACCTTGCGACTGTGGGCCGAGAACCGGAAAGTCCGATCGGGGACTTTTCATTCCACGGATGCACGGGCGGCGTCGCCGCCTTCAAAGGCCGACCACCCTGGGAGTACCACAGCCAAGGAGACGAGCTTCTCTTCATCTTGGCGGGCGAGTCGGAACTTACAGTGCTAGAGAAGGACAGTTCTTCAGTATGGACCCTTTCAGCAGGCAATCTTGCGATTGTTCCGAGGGGTCATTGGCACTCCAACAACGCACCCAGTGGTGTGACGATGCTGTGGATCACACCTAGCGAAGGCAATCAGCACTCCTGGGAGGAGCCGAGCGTCTGAGTGCCTGGAAACAGGCCCGGACATCACTGTGGCACCGACGTGACCCACTGTCCTGATGCGATGAAGGGGCGGGGCCTCCGCCCTTTGTGAGATCGGAGCATGCTCGGTCTTGCAAAAGACAACCTCGAAAGAGGAGGAGGGCCCCTATGGGACAGTACGTCGGAATCGACCTGCATCGACGCAGCACCATCGTTCGGATGGCAGAAGGCGGGGAGGTGCTCGTCACCGAGCGCTTCGTCAGCCAGCCCTTCGAACTCGCCCAGGCCATGGCCGCCGCCGGGCCCGAGCGCGAGGTGGTCCTCGAATCCCCCTATGGCTGGTACTGGGCGGCCGATCTGCTCCAAGAGCTCGGCGCCCACGTGCACCTGGCCCACGCGCTCGGCAACAACTGGGGGAACCGCCGCGTCAAGAACGACGAGCGCGACGCCCAGGGCCTGGCTGCCATGTTGGCGCTCGGGCGTCGTGACGTACTGCGACGACCGGGCGGCGGCTTACGATTCACAGGTCGCCTTGTCAGCAGTTATGCGATCAACTCAGCCGGGGCTTCGAAGGGAGTCGCCTCTCGCGCCGCACATCGCGGCCCCTGAGTGACCAAAGTCGGCCCGTCGGCGCAGGTGTAGAGCGGCCGCGACCCGTCGGCTCCTTCTTGCTGTCCTCAGGCGAGGCCGTAGAGCTTTGCCGCGTTGTCGTGCAAGACCCTGGCGACGATGTCATCCGCGAGCCCGTCGAGGGCCTTCGTCGCGTACTCACCGGGAGGCACTCCCAAGCTGGCTGGCCCGGGGTGCTGGCATGTGGGGTGCGGAAAGTCGGTCTCGAAGAGCACGTTGTCTGGATAGCGCTCGATGGCGAAACGCGCCGCGTCTGCTTCGAACCAGAAGCAGCCGTAGATCTGACGGCGGAAGTACTCCGACGGCAGCAGGTCGTACTCGGGATGCACCTCACGGATCGCGCTGTTGCCCCACTGCCAGTCGAACGTCTCGAGCAAACCGGGTAGCCAGCCGACGCCCGACTCCACCGAGACGAAGCGCAGAGTCGGGAAGCGGTGACACACGCCGCCGAAGATGAGGTCGGCGAGCGTTTCGATGTTGTCCATGATCATGAGCGCAGAAACCTTGGGGAACTTCGCCTGGAAGCTGAGATGCGGATCCTTGGCGAACGACGCCGTGATGTCACCGCCCCCGATGTGGAAGCTGATCGGGACCTCCGCGTCCTGTGCGACCGCCCAGAGACGGTCCCAGTGCGGGTCCGAGAGCGGTGGCTCGCCGTATGAGTCCGGGTGGTTGCAGAAATTCACCGCCTTGTGACCGTTCTCTGCGCAGCGCTCGAGCTCCGCGATCGCAAAGTCCAGATCCCAGAATGGCGTTGACATCACCGGAATCAGCCGAGACGGGTCGGCCGAGGCCCACTCGACGAGGAAGTCGTTGTAGGCGCGCACGCACGCAGTAACCAACTCGCGGTCACCCATCTTCAGGAAGTACGCCGATCCGAAACCTGCGACGTTCGGGTAGAGCACCTGCGCATAAATGCCCTCGTCGTCCATGTGCGCCAGGCGAGCCCTGGCGTCGTAGGCCGAGGGTGGGATCTCGTTATAGGTCCTCGGGCCGTCGGGCACGTAGCCGTTCCAGCCTGCGATAGCGGTGCTGCCCGGTATGTTGAGGAAGTTGCCGCCGGCCACCCAGTTGTCGGTACCGCGCACGTTTTCGACGTGAGGTACGGCCTCTCCCCACTTGGACGACACCCGTGACGTCCACAAGTCGGGCGGCTCGGTCAGGTGCGTGTCTACGTCGACGACGCGATAACGCTGGAACAACTCCGCAGGCATAGGCCGCCTCCAGTTTCCCGCTCGGAAGGATACCCGCGACGCGACGCGACGCGCCGGCGGTCGTGGCCATGGCCATCATCCGCTGAACCTCGTTTGCTCCGAACCGTTCTGACTGCACCGGGGCCGGGACGGCAGCGTCAGGTTTTGCTCAAGGGCATGGTGGATCTCATCTCGCGCGGGCGCTATCACGTCGCCCTCAACCGCCCCGTGATGCATCCGTTGCTCGCGGACGTCAATGACGAGGACCTCCGCTCCGAGCGGCCGCCACTGGCCCGACGATTCCACTGAACTCGTCCGGCCGGCCTTTCCCCGCCCCGAGCTTGACCGTCGGTTCGCCACGGACAAACCGGTCGAGCATAGATAACGTCTCGCTCGTGGATCCAACCCCTTCGGACAGCAGGGCCTCTGAAGGTGTTGCGAGCGACCTGGGCACGTTTTCCGAGCGCTACGGCGAGTGGGGCGTCATCGCTGGAGCCTCCGAAGGTATCGGTCTGGCCTTCGCTCACGCTCTGGCCGAACGCGGCGTGAACACCATGCTCATCTCACGCCGACGGTCGGTGCTTGAAGAGGTGGCGAACGATGTCCGCCGACGGTGGTCGGTTCGCACTCATACCCTGGCCGTGGACTTGGCTGATGCGAACGCCGCGAATGTCATCATCGATGCGACGGGTCTATTCGACGTGGGTTTCTTTGTCTACTGTGCGGGCGCCGACCCTAACTTTGTCCGGTTCCTCGACGCTCCCGTCGAAGACGCGGAGGCTCTGGTGCGTCGCAACTGCCTCGCACCAATCCAACTGAGTCATCACTTTGCTCGACCCATGGTCAGACAAGGAATGGGCGGCATCGTCCTGGTCTCCTCAGGAGCGGCGTTGGTTGGAATGCGTCGAATGGTGGCCTATGGAGCCTCGAAGGCGTTCGACCTTGTGATGGGAGAAGCGTTGTGGGCCGAGCTTCATCAGGAAGGCGTCGACGTGTTGTCACTGGTGCTGGGGGTTACGGATACACCTGCGCTGCGCCGCCTACTCACGGAACGTGGGAATTTGGCCAGTCCTGACGACCTGACGCCAATCCCCGGTGCGACCTCCGCAGAGGACGTGGTCGAGGAGGCCTTAGCCAATCTCTCGAATGGACCAACGCATTTCATCGGCGAGATGCTTCGGGAAGGATCGAAGGCGCTCGGCGGCATGGCCCGGAGCGACGCCGCCCGCATCATGCTCGAGACCGGTGCCGGCGTCATGGACCAAAAGCTGAGTTGACGCACTATGGGACGCGACTCTGGCCTGCGCCCAGCTCTCGTTCCAACTCCTTCTCCCGACGTTTGGAACGCTGTGACTGAGGTCCTGGTCCGCTACGCAACAGGCATCGACAGCCGCAACTGGACCCTTCTGCGTTCTTGTTTCACGGATGATTGCGACGCAGACTACGGTGACATCGGCCATTGGCGAACTGCCGACGAGATCACCACGTGGATGGCTCACACGCACGATCCCCTCGGCCCCACCTTGCACCGCCTCACCAACGTCACGATGGCCGTGACACCCGGCGGCGTGGACACCCGGTGCTATGTGCACGGCATCATCACGCTCGCGGATCGCTCGGCCATACACGCCTACGGATGGTATGACGACCTGGTGGTCTCCCGACCAGACGGCTGGAAGATTGCCGTTCGTCGTTTCACGTCGGTGACAACAGAATCCCATCCGCCTTTCGCCTGACTCTGCTGGACACTAGACGATCGGCTAGGGACGCGACTAGCTTGGCGTGCCCACGCGAGAGGGAGGGCAAGCCATGGCATCGAGACGGCCTCGAGTGGTGCAGTGGGCGACCGGAAACACCGGCCAACGCGCGCTCCGGGAGCTGATCCGTGATCCGGCGGTCGAGCTCGTCGGTGTCCGGGTGTACGACGAAGCGAAGGACGGGGTGGACGCTGGGACCCTCTGCGGCGAGGATCCGACGGGCGTGCTCGCCACCACCGATCGCGACGCCATCTTGAAGCTCGACGCTGATTGCTGCGTCTACATGGCCCGCGCCACCGGCACCGGACCGACCCGAGCGGGGCTCACCCAAGAAGAGCTCGTCGACGACGTGGTCGCCTTGCTCGAGAGAGGGACCAACGTCGTCACCACCTGCACCGACCTGATCGCCCGAGGCGTGCGCCTGAGCGAGGCGAACCGCCAGCGCGTGCTTGACGCCTGCCGCCGTGGCAGCGCCTCCGTATGGGCCAGCGGGAGCGACCCTGGGTTCGTCACCGAGACACTCCCGCTCGCGTTCCTCTCCATTCAGCGTCATGTCGACCTGTTGGAGATTGAAGAGTTCGGAGATCTTTCGCGGCGCCCCTCTCCCCACATGGTCCTGGAACAGATGCGATTCGGATGGCCAATCGAGGAGTTCGACCCCGATCGTCGCAAGAACCATCTCTTCGGGGAGTATCAGCCGGCCCTGACCGTCCTGGCGGAGTACGCGGGGTTCGACATCGACGAGTGGAAGGCCGAAGGCGGTGTGGCGGCCGCCAAGGAGGACCTCCGCATCGTCGCCGGAGAGATCAAAGCGGGTACCGCCGCCGCCCAGCGAGTCGTCGTGACGGGTCGCAGTCTTGGGACAGACCGCATCCGCTTCACCCAGTACGGCTTCGTCGCGATGGACGTGGAACCGGATTGGGGACTCCAACCGACGGGTTGGCGTATCCGTGTGCACGGAGACGCACCCATCGACGCGACCATGCCCTTCCCTGTGCCGATCGAGGACCTCGCGGACCACGTGCCGGCGTTCAATGCCAACGGGCCGATCAACTCCATCCCGTATGTGTGTCAGGCTCCGCCAGGTATCTTGACCACGGTGGACCTTCCCCACATCACGGCGCGTGGTCCGCGACGGGCATGATTCACCTGGTCATTGCGTAGAACTGGTACGCCGTTCCGTGACCCCCACATCGAGAGCACCGGGACCGCTGTCGCAGAAAGTCTCGGTTTACGAGCGGGTCATGAGAGAGCTCGTCCCCAAGGTGGCAGCATCCGCCGACTGGGCCCCCCTGGAAGACCTCGTCGCCGTCGAGACCTTCGAGAGAACCGGCGTGTCGCTCGAGGTCCAGGACTGGCCCCAATACGCCGAGATGCTCACGGGGTGGGCACACTCCATCGACGCGTTCGAGACCACGGTGCGGCGCATGACGGAGACCTCGAACCTCGTCTTCTACGAGATCGAGGAACGTCACTACCGGGGCGGATCCCTCACTATCGTGAACACGATGACCGTTTTCTCCTTTGACGAGAACGGCAAGATCGACCACCTTGACGTGTACTTGCAGCAGCCGCCCGCCAACGCATGAGCCTTTCAGCGGGCTGATGTGCTGAGACAGGGACACTTCGTGTGAGGCCGTTTCAGTTTTGCGTCGACTTGAGTTTCGCAAGCAGATAGATGCGTTGCGATTGGTGCTCATGCGCCAAGGGACCTCTCGTCTCGCTCACTTCGACCACGAACCCGGTCGCCGAAACCATGTCCGCAATTTCCTGAGTCGAATAGAGACTGCCGCCGGTGGTCGCGATGTGGTGACCGAGGAACTCGTTCATGTACACCTCACCGTCTCCCAGGTGAGTGCTCAAGAGAAAGGCACCCCGTGGTTCGAGAACGCGAGCGACCTCCTCCAGAACCGAAGCGAGTTCCATCCGGGCGACATGCTGGATCGAGTAGTAGGCGACAACTGCCGCGAACGCTCCGTCGCCGAACGGGAGCTGTCGCATGTCTCCTTGACACAGCGGGAATCGATGTTTGGACCCACCGGACGCGAGCATGCCGAACGAGAGATCCAAACCCACGACCCGCGCTCCGTGCTCGGTCAGATACGAACCGGCTGACCCGGTCCCGCAGCCGAGGTCCAGGAGCACACCGTCATCGCGGGTCCGCTGAACCCGATCGAGCATGGCGCGATCCAGTGGGAGCCGGGCAAGGTCGTCACCGAAGGCGGCGTCGTAGTCGCGGGCGGCGACGTCATACGCCGCCTGAAGCCGCTCCCGTGAGAAGGATTCGTGCACTCCCAGGAGTATTGCTCCGTCGCGGGATTGCTTGGCCAGTCCCGACGAGCTCGCCTACCGCGACAAAGGGGTCAGGGAGGGCAGGTTCTCCCGCGGAAGGTTCGCGCGAGGCCGCGTGATCTCGAAAAAGCCTTGGTACGCCGAGAGCACCTGAGTGGCGTCCCACAATCGCACGGCGTCGGTTCCCGTCGGAGCGGGCGCCATGACCGGTCCCTTGAACCCATGCGGTGGATCGTCTCGAACCACGATCGTCGGCGTCTGGGTCTTCGGTCCCCCGAAGGCGTAGGCCACCTCCATGGCGTCACGTATCGGGGCATCCCACTTCTCGTCCTCTGCAGCCGCAATGAGTCGGGCGTCCAGTCCGGCCGCCGCGATGCAATCGGCCAGCAGTGCGTTCGTGTGCGGGCGCCGCGGGGCTATGTATCGTGAGCCCCATTCGGTATAGAGACGGTCCACGGCGTCCTCTCCGGCCTCCGCGCGCGCGGCCTCGAAGATCCGCAACATGCGGTGGGAGAGCGCATGGCCGTGAAGTGCCTGCTCTCGGTACTTCTCGGGGACCGTCGGCGCCACGCCGTAGTCGTCACGTATCTCCAAGCAGTACGAGCGCCAGGAAACGACGAGATCCCGCTGCGGTGCCACCTCCACCAGCCAACGTGAGGTGACCCACGCCCACGGACAGCTCGGATCGACAAAGAACTCCACGTCTGTCATGAGACGCAGGCTACCGGCGAGCCGCCCGGCACGACACCATCACCGTGCGCGGTTGTCGTCGCTTTGGGAGAACGCCATACTTTGACCCGTGAGCGGCGCCGCCGAGTCCACTCGCCCCGGTCAAACCGGCGGGACCACACTGGACGACCTGCGGCGCCAACGGGGGGAAGGCTGGCAATGGGCTCGGGCCCAGACGGATCGTTGCCCTCAGTGCGGTTCGCATCCGGCTGCCATGGATCGAGCCTCCTTGCGCACCGAGCTGATGGTGTCGGTGGCGGCGTGGCGAGCCTTCCTCGTGGCAGCGGAGGAGACGTACCTGCGCACCAACCCGGCTCCTGGAATCTTCTCCCCCATCCAGTACGGGGCACACGTGCGGGACATCCTGCGGGTCTACGGCGACCGGATCCTGATCATGCTCGAGGAGGAGAATCCTGTCTTCCCCCAATTCAACCCCGACGAGAGTGTCTGGGAGGGCTACAACCGCCTCGGTCGAGACGAGTTGGCCGAGGACCTGGAGGTACAGGCCACGCGCCTGGTCACCTTGCTGGACGGGCTGCAGCCGGCACAATGGTCACTCACCATGACCCGGGATGGGGGAGGCGACGGCGTCTACCGCTTCACGGTGGCCGGCCTGGCCAGTTACGCGGTTCACGAGGCGCATCATCACCTTCTCGATGCCGAGGGGACGTTGCCCGCGACCACGCGGGACCCGCGGGACCGGGTGGGTTCCGGAGACACGGTGGAGCACGACTCTGAACGGCAAGATCGACTGGCCAACCTCGAAGAGCGCGTCCGGTTGCTCGAGGACCACGTCGCCATCCTGCGGCTCGTCAACAGCTGGGGCCCCGCCGTCGATACGGGGAGCAGCCAGGCCGCGGGCGCCCTCTTCGACGAGGCCGGGATCCTCGATTCGGACATGTCGCGCCTGGAAGGCTCCGACGACGTCGTGGCGATGGTCGAGAGCGATGGGCAGCAATCTTTGATCCGCCAAGGTTGTGCCCACGTTCAGACCGCGCCGGTCGTGACCATCGAGGGCGACGCGGCCACGGCCGTGACCTACTCCCAGGTTTACCTGCACACCGAGCGCGGCCACGACGTGTGGCGCGTGTCGGCCAACCGGTGGGAGTTCCGCCGCACCCCGGGTGGCTGGCGCGTCAGGCGTCGGGTGAACCGGGTCATCGACGGCAGCCCCGAACCCCATGAGATCCTGGTGCGCGCGCTCGACCCGCGCTCCTGACAGGTCCGGCAAACCCCTTAGGGCGAAGCGAGACGTGCCGCGGCCACCCGGCCTCCCTCCACAACGAGGGAGGCCACGGGTCCGTCGGCGTCGCCGCGCCGACGGACCTCGTAGCTCCCCCGCCCGAGGGCAGGAAAGAGGGCGGCGTACATCTCGCCGCCCGGGATGTGCCGGGCTCGGACCGCGACATGAGTGCCGTCCCACGGAGCGCCACAAGGACGGATCTCGATTTCGGAGCCGACCAGTGCCGCCGGTGCGTGCACGATGGCGGCGCCGAGATCACCCCCGATGTCGAGCACGACAGACCCCTCTTCGCTCGGACCGTGGAGATGGTGGGTATCCATGGCGCTACGGCGCGACCGAGACGGGCGTCGCCGACGGGTTCGAATAGCCGCTGTAGGGCGTGCCCAGGTACGGGAAGCCCGGCAGGTAGTGCTCGGTGCCCTTCGCGGAGAGGTCGGTTCCCGTGCCCCCGGTCGTGAGCCCGAAGTCGACCAAGCCCGCCGCCGCGTCGGCGGTGAACTTCGCCACGTAGCCCAGCGTCGCCCCGGCGACCGCACGCAGCGCGATGGTGGCGACGTCGTCGAACACCCTCCGGCCGTTGGGCCACCCCGCCACGTCGAGACCCAGGAGGCCCAAACTGTTCGGGCTGGACGAAGGAGGGATTGCCGTGTTGAGTCGCAACATGTCCGCTTTGACACCGGTGCCGTTGTAGTTGGTGAAGGTCGGCGCCTGGGTGATCACCCCGGCCGGGATCCCGGTGAGGAAGATGGCCTCGATGTCAGGCCGCGTGTTCGGCGAACCGCTGTTGTACTTGGCGAGGTTGGGGAACACGCTCGGGGCATACAGGCCCGGCAGCAGCTGTCCCAGCAGCGGCTCGGTGAAGTAGTTCAGGAATTCGGTCCCGTCCGCGGTCGGCGGCTGCGTATTCCAGACGTCCTTGGCGCCGATCCCAATGAGAAGCTCGTTGACTAGCGGGTTGCCGAGGCGCGACACCTGCGTCCACGGGCCACTCCAGAGGTCGCCTCCGTTGAGCCAGTTCCCCCACACCCGGACCCGCTGGCGGCTGGCCGTGGTCCACACGCCGATGACGGCGGCGGGGTCGCTCGGGCCCGTTGGATTCGAGCGGGTGAGTTGGCCGACTGGGATCTGCAACGCCAGCGTGTGCACGTTGACGTCCGCAGTCGAGTTCACGCCAGGCATGCCGTTCATCAGCCCGGCCGCCGGGCCTCCGACGTGGTCGCCGGCAAAGCCGCGCAGGTCCCCGAGGTCGAACACGGCGCCGAGGTCGACGTAGAAGCCCTCGGCCCGTTGGCCGGCGAAGACCTGAGCCGAGAATGGTCCGGCCCCAACGGAGTGGAGGGCGGCGGTAGCGAGGGCCGTGTAGTTCGGGGTTGACAGCGGCCCGATGTTGCACGGCGGGCACAGCAGGCCAGAGCCGAGGACGACCGACGAGCCGCCCCAGCGATTGCCCGGGTTGTGGTCGACGCGGGTCAGGGTGTAGGTCTGCTGGCGGTTCCAGTTCGACTTTGGTGACGGCGGCGTCAAGGCGAGGATCGGACCGTCGTTGTAGAGGAACGAGGCCGGTATGTTGTTGAAGGTATTGAACCGGAACTGGTAGCTGATGTCCGGGACACCGTCACCGGTGTTGTCGATGTGGATTTCGTAGAGGACATCGTCGGCGAACTCGTAGAAGTTCGGGCCGCCGTCGGGAGCCTCGAGCGGGATGTAGTTTGCGATGAGCGTGACCGTTCCCGCCGCACCCTTGTCGGGGCTCATAAAGGCGTAGACGTCCGTGCTGTCGGCGACGGGATCCTTCGAGATCTCGGGGGCTTCGCGGTGTGACGACATGGTTTTCCTCCTGAATGTGAGATGGACGGCCTGAATGTGTGATGGACGGGCTGAATGCGACTAGGACGGGACTATGGACGGGCGGCGGACGCCAGGCTGCGGGCGAGCCCGGGGGAGTGAACGACGACCTCTCGCTCTCCTTGGAACAGGCTGATCTCGCCAGTGTTGAGGTCCTTGACCTGAGCGACGAGCGGTTCCGTGAGGGCGCCGCTGTCACCTGCCGCATCGCTCACGCCGGTGTCGACGGCCGGGGCGTCCGCGGCGGTTCCTGCGACGAGCGTGGAAATTCCCGGAACGCTGCTGGCCACGGCAACGGCGGCCGCGGTGAAGGTGCCGCGGCGCAAGAAGTTGCGGCGGCTCAGGTATCCTCGCCGGCCCTCGGCGTCCGTTGCAGGCTCGTCACGCGGATCAGGGCTCATGGCCTACCTCCGTTCCGTTCTCCGGGGGTATCCGGAGCCGCACGGGGGTTAGATGTCAGCGCGGCCCAAATATTCGAGGAAATCTCGATCCACCGAGCCAGGACTCCGAGAGGTGGGCAGCCGGAGGACCCGAGCAGATCGAAATCGAGCACATCGGCGGACCGGACCTACCGGCTTGCGCCGCCGTCCCCCGTCCGTCCAACCCGACGGCGCAGTGCAACTCCCGGGACGCCGAGGGCAGCGATACGTCAGGCCAGCGGAGACCGTTGCGGCACGATCGACACCTCGGCGTCGCGCAACTGCCCGAGGACGCGGTTCTCCCGCCCGTAGCCGAGAGGAGTGAAGAGGATGGTGTCGAGCGGGAACCAGACGCCGACCCAGACCAGCACCCATCCGGTGGTCGAGGCGACGAGGTTGACGTTGCCCGACGGCCCCACCAACGCGCCGGCATAGATCACCAGCAGGTAGCCGACGAAGGCGATGGGTACGCCGACCCACAGGGACGAGAGACCCCCCAGCCAGGTCGCGCGCCGCTCCCGTTGGTTGTACGTGATGCGGTGGACGCAGTAGCGGCGGAGCGCCCCGGCCACCCTCTCGCCCAGGTCGTCTTCGATCTCCGACGGCGGCAACAAGAGCTTCAGCTTCACCGGTGCCCGCGAGGAGTGGGCACGGAGCACGCTGACGCAGAACTCGATCCCTGTGAGGTAGTTGCGGTATTCGGAGAACAGGTCGGTCGGGGCCAGGACGAACAGTTCCTCCACCCCGTTGAGCCTCAGCTCAATGACCTCAGGTTCCTTCCCGGGCACGGCACAGTTCTAGCCAGGTAACCGACCGCGACGCACGGATACCCGCAAAAGTGAACGACGAGGTGTCGCCGCCGGCGAAACGGCTCGAGTCGTCACCTCCGCGCGCAACGTCGGCAGCAGGAAATCAGCCCAGGGGCACTCAGCGTCCCGAACTGGCTATCTTCAATGCGATGGTGGAGCCCGCGGTGCAACCCTTGGTGCTCAATCTGTTCGCGCTCGTCCGAGAGGCGTTGGCGCGTGCGACGTGGGCACTGTTGAACGGCGACAGAGAACTGGGCGAGTCGGTCGTCGACGGTGATCAGGACATCGATGAACTGGCCGCCGATTTGGAGCTCCTCATCTGGTCGCGCCTCGAGTCCGATGAGCTCAACCGGCGCAGCCTCCGAGAACTCATCGGGACGCTCATGCTGCTTCCGGAGCTGGAACGCAGCGCGGACCTGGCTGAGCACATCGCGCAACGGGCCCTCACCAACGTGGGGGCGCAGATGACACCGGTGGGTCGCGGCATCGTGCAGAGAATGTCCGAGGTGGCAGCCGAGATGTGGCAGACCGTCGCGACCGCCTACGTCGACCGCGACGCCGAGGAACTCGAGCTGGACGAAGAAGACGAAGAGCTCGACATTCTCCATGATCGTCTGACGAACGAGACCGCAAAGGGAGGCATGCCCCCGACCGTGGCCGCACAGGTCACGCTGGTCTCGCGCTTCTACGAGCGCATCGGCGATCACGCGGTCAATCTCAGCCGCCGCATCGCGGCGTTTCAGACGTAGCCACCCGACCTGCCTCGGCGAGCGAGTGCGCGCCAAACGGCCTTCGTCAGCCCGGTGACATGTCCCTGGGCAACGCCTGCGGCATCGGTGCGCCGCGATCCTTGTGCCCCTCGACCTGTCGGACCGGTTCGCCGCGGACCACCCGTCGGCGGGCGCGGTCGGCATCGTCGGTCGGCCGGGGTGGCCCCGCCCAATGAGGGAGCGGGTCGCTGGCTGGAAACGTGTCGCGCAGCTCGGCGTCCAGCCAACCCCCTTCGATGGCCTTGGGCACGACGTGTTCTTGGAGTTCTCCGTTGTTCACCATGACGACGAAGAGATCATGCGTCGTGGAGCGCCCCGGTGCCAGCGCCCCGGTGCCAGCCCCGCGGAGAGCGAGCCGCCCCGTCGAAGGCCTGCAGCGTGACCTGCTACTCCGCACGCAGCAACACCGCCGTCCGCGTGTGGGCAGCGACCCGCGCCGGGACGGCCGCAACGACGTTGGCCAGAACCACGGCTCCGACCGCGATCGCCGCCACGTACAGCGCGGGGATGTTCGTCACCGGAACGGCGTGAATCGCCTCCGCGAACGCATTCCACAGCAGGTGCCCCACAATGATGCCCAAGGGTATGCCGATGAGAGTGCCGATCGCGACCGTCACGCTCGACTGCCAGGCGACGACGGAGCCCAATTGGCGACCCGAGAGACCCAACGTCTTGAGCACGGCCAGGTCTCGGCGTCGTCGGCGCACCGATGCGGCGGGGGTCGTCCCGAGCGCGAGCGCCGCACCGATGGCAAGGCTCACGCCCAGGACGGCGGGGATCGCCACGATGGAATGCGAGTCAACGATCTCCTCGGGGCGCAGCGCCGTGACGACTCCGCCGGCCGAACCGGGACTCGGTGAGTTGGGATTGTTGATGACATTGACGACGCGGTCCAGCGAGTCAACCCCCTGGGCGGTCGCGCCGTTCGTTCGGATGAGGTACGCATTGGGACCGGTGATCGGACTGCCTTGCTGATTGCGGACCGCGGCCGGGATCAACCGGTAGTCGACGATGGCCCCGATGCCCATGCCTGGTCCCACGAGGGCCGGCATGGTCGCCGTGCCCACGATGGTGAGGCGGCGCGTCCGGTGGCCGCCCGCGCCCACCGCCACCGTGTCCCCGATGTGCTTGCCCAGCGCCGACATCGTCGCGGTTCCCAAGACCGTCTCGTTCGGCGCCAGGAGGCCGTGCCCGCTCAGGAGCGGTGGGGCCACCTTGGCGTTCGGGCTCATGCCGATGACCGGGAACCTCTGGCCGTCCAACTTGGCGTTGGCGAAGTAAACACCGGACGCCGCCGAGACGAAGGGGTCCCGGGCCAGAAGGGTCGCGCTCTGCTGGGCGGGGAGGTCCTCGTCGCCGGAGAAGCCCGACAGCAGCGCGTAGTCCCAGTTCCACCCGTACAGGCTCGGATGGGTCACGAGGTTGTTGAGGCTGGCCCCGAAGATCACCGTGGCGAGGACGACAACGACAGCAAGAGTGGCGCCGAGAATGGCCGACCGCACCGGGACGGGATCACCGTCTCCCGGTTCGACCGCGTAGCGGATGCCGGTGACCGCCGCCACCGGCAGACCCGACGCCGCCGTCGCTCTCGCCGCGGCCGAGGGGCGGCGGATGACCCGGCCGGCGCGGCTCTCCGCCCGGTGTGGGGCCTGCCGGTACGCCTCCAGCAACGCGATTCCCGCCACCGCCAGGACCAGGGCCACGAACCCGAGCCCGAGGACGACCCAATCGGCCGACACGCTCACCGGGGAGACGGGGCGCACCGGGCCGAGCGGGAAGAGGGGTGAGAGGGCGAGGCCAACGAGGACCGCCAGCACACCGCCCACAACGGCCCCTCCGACGATCCCGGCGACCGAATCGCCCATCGTGGTGACCGGGCCGGCCCCAAGCGCGCGCAGCGTCGCCGCCTCGCCGGCGTGCCTTCGCAGCTGCCGCGCGATGACCTGCACGACCACGATCAGCAGGGACAGAGCCGCCAGCCCACCGAAGACCGCCAGCGCGACCGCCACCGGCCTGATGGCGCGCTCGGCGGCCGCGATGGACGGGGCGTAGGTCTGGAATGCCCCCGCCGGGGTGAGCCCGAGACCGACGCGGGCCAGTTCCGCCTCGGCCGAGTGCAGATGGGCGGCGCCGCCCGCGAGCTTCAACGCGCTGTAGGAGTAGTAGGCGCAACACGTGGCGATCTGGCGCGTCAAGGCCGGCGACACGATGATGGAGGCCGAGCCGAGGCTGTCGTAGTCGTCCTCGTCCACGTCCCGGGGCAGGATCACGACGCCGACGATCTTGACGGTCGCCACCGCGACCGCCGGCAGGTTCGAGGGTCCAGTGGGCGAGCTCATGGCGATCTCTTGCGCGTCGGAGTTGAGGCCTATCCGCAGGACCGAGCCGATGTGCAGCCCCCACTCCGCGGCGGCCTGGGCGTTCATGACCGCCTCGTGCGGGTTGGCGGGGTTGGCGTACCTGCCCGCGACGATGAAGGCGCTGTCCTGGGTCGTGTACTCCCCGCCCAACGCGCCCTCGATGCTCGGTGGCTTCTCTCCGGGCCGGTAGCGGTAATGGGCGCCACGGACGAAGGCGATGTTGCCGTCGAACCCCACCACCGTCTCTTCGCGCCGCACGTACGGCTTCCGGAGGATCTGGGCGTTCGTCGCCGGGTTGTAGCCCACCGACGAACCCAGCGCGGGATTGGCGAACGCAGCGAAGAGCTCCAGGTCCGCAGGGTTCGTGCCCGCCAGGTACGTCGCGTACGACGCCTGGGTCCGCCGGGCGCCGGCGATCGTCCCCAACGCGACGCCGCCCAGCAGCCCGATGAGGACGACGAGCGTGACGTATTCGCCCCACCGACGCGGGAAGGTGGCCCGGAAACGATAGGCCGCGGCGCGGACGGCGGGGAACGTCACGTCTCAGCACCTCCTGAATGGCGTTCGCTCCCGGTCTCGGCCTTCACCGCTGTCCCCGATCCTCCAACCTGGAGTCTCTCCCGTCGGTGCCTGACCGCCAAGGTGGCTAGCCTCGGTCCGGGCGTGGTGCTAGCCCCACGATCCGCGCCGTTGAGCCGGCCGGACCGTCAATGGGGAAAGATGGCCGCATGTCGGCCGGCGTCGGACACCCCGTGCAGCAGCTGAGGGCATGACGGCGCGCGACCGCCTCCTCGTTGGCAGTGTGCTCGTCACGTTCGTGCTGTCCGGCGCCCTCGCCGCCTGCGGCGGCACGCCGTCGACGCCGCCGTTGGTCTCCCGGAGCACCACGACCTCCACGACCTCCACGACCGCCGCCGCGACCGCGGCCGCGACGTCGACGACCATTGCACCGACGGCGCCGACGCCCACCGCACCGACGACGTCGACGACCACCGCACCGACGGAGCCGGATGTGGCCGTGCCCGACGTGATCGGCCTGAAGATCGATGCCGCCCGCTTCCTCCTGTACCTCGCCGGCCTTTTCACCTTCCCCCTGACACCGGCCTGCGACAAGGGCACTCCCACCAGCCAGAGCGTGGTCGTGTCGTTGTCGGTTCCGGGTAAACCGCCGGATGTGAACGTGGGCGCGGTCCCGCTGGTCGCCGGCAGCACCCTGCGAAAGGGCTCGTGGATCGGGATCACCTGGTCGGGCTGTTACCCCGACGGCTCGGTCGTGCCGGACATCACCGGCCTCACCTTCGGCGCCGCGGTAAACCTCCTCCACACCGCCGGACTGACCTGGGCCTGTTACTCGACGGCAACGCTCACCGCCGCGCACCCGACCACCACCACGACGGGCTCCCCCAAGCCCTCGGTGCCGGCGCCGAACGCGACGTCGTCCACCTCGACGCCCACCACCTTCCCGCGCAAGTCCTCCACCACGACCACCACGACCGTGCCGCCGACGGTGCTCAGCCAGGACACCAAGGCCGGCACCGTGCTCAATGCGGGGACGTCGGTCGCTTTCGTCATGCACCACTGCCCGCAGTGAGCAGTGTCGACGCGGCGCCACCCGTGGGGAGACCGGCCGAGGGCCTCGCGCTCTCCTCCGCCCAGGGGCGTTGGGTCATCGTCTGCACGGTGCTCGGCTCGGGGATGGCCTTGCTCGATTCGACCGTCGTCGGCATCGCACTCCCCTCCATCCACCGCACCTTTCACGGGGGCGTCGGCGCGCTGCAGTGGGTCGTCACCGGGTATGCCCTCACGCTGGCCGCCTTCTTGCTCCTCGGCGGTGCACTGGGGGACCGATACGGGCGCCGGCGCGTCTTCACCGTCGGCGTCGTCTGGTTCGCCCTCGCCTCGGCGGGCTGCGGCCTTGCCCCGGGAGCCGCCTGGTTGATCGGAGCCCGCGTGGTCCAAGGCGTCGGGGGGGCGCTCCTGGCGCCCGCCAGCCTGGCCATCATCCAGGCCTCGTTCCGCGCCGATGACCGCGCCCGCGCCATCGGCGCCTGGTCGGGGTTCGGCGGCTTGGCGGCGGCGGGCGGACCGCTCGTGGGCGGCTACCTCCTCGCGGTTGCCTCGTGGCGTTGGGTCTTCTTCATCAACCTCCCGCTCGCCGCGTTGGTCCTCGCCGTGACCGCCCGCCACGTACCCGAGTCACGGGACCCCAACAGCACCGGTCGCATCGACACCGTCGGCGCCGCGCTGGCGGTCGCGTTCCTGGCCGGCCTGACCTACGGGCTCATCGAGGCACCCACGCGAGGCTGGTCGAGCCCGGCCGTCGTGGCCAGCCTCGTTCTCGCGGCCGTGACCGCCCCCGCCTTCGTCGTTGTCGAGCTGCGTCGAACCCGGCCCATGCTCCCGCTCGAGCTGTTCCGCTCCCGCCAGTTCAGCGGCGCCAACGCCGTGACGTTCGCTGTCTACGGCGCGCTTGGTGGCGCGCTGTTCTTGCTCCCGATCGAGCTGCAACTCGTCGCGCACTACACCCCGCTGGCGTCGGGCCTGGCCTTGCTCCCGGTGACCATCTGCATGCTCGCGTTCTCGGCCCGGTCGGGCCAGCTCTCGGCCCGCATCGGCCCCCGGCTGCAGATGACCCTCGGGCCTTTCGTCGTCGGCGCCGGACTCCTGCTCCTCACCCGGGCCACCCACCCGGGCAGCTATCTCACCCAAGTCTTCCCGGCCGTGCTGCTCTTCGGCGTGGGCCTCGCCATCGTCGTGGCCCCGCTGACGGCGACCGCGATGGGCGCGGCACCGGCCGAACACTTCGGCATCGCCTCGGCGGTCAACAACGTGGTGGCCCGGGCGGCGGGGCTCCTGGCGGTCGCCTTGCTGCCCCTGCTCTCGGGACTGACGGGCGCGGCGGCCCTCGGCAGCTCGACGCTCGCCGTGGGGTTCCGCACCGCCATGCTCATCTCCGCCTTCACGGCGGCCCTCGGCGGGGTCATCGCCGCGTTGACCATTCGCAATCCGGCGGGCCCGCCGGCGCCGGTCGTCCAGGAATACAGCGGGACCTGGCACTGCGCCCTCGGCAACCCGCCCCTGCGACCCGACCCGGTGCCGGCGGGCGCCGGCGGGGCCCGGCGCTGAGGTCGATGCGGAGTCCGCCGTGCGGCCGACCCGCCGGTCGACAAGGGTAGGTGCCGTGCCACGCTCGCCGCGCTCTGCCGCGCCGCAGGTCTTTGCCCCCGCCCACCTCGGCCCGCTCACCCTGCGGAACCGCATCATCAAAGCGGCCACCTTCGAGGGCGTGATGCCGGGCGGCATCGTCAGCGACGAGCTGATCGCGTTCCACCGGCGAGTGGCCGCCGGTGGCGCTGCGATGTCCACCGTGGCCTATTTGGCGGTGTCGCCTGAGGGCCGGACCGACCGGCACTGCCTGCTCTTGAACCAGGACAACCTCGCGGGCCTGCGGCGGCTCACCGACGCCATCCACGCCGAGGGCGCTGCGGCGGCGGCGCAGATCGGCCACGCCGGGCCGGTCGCCAACGCCCGCTCCAACCACGCCCCCGCGCTCTCCCCCTCCGGTGGCTTCACCCCGATGGGCTCCCGAGTGCACGCCGTCGACCGGGCCGGGATCGAGCGGATCACCGAGGACTACCGCCGCGCCGCGGCGTTGGCGGTGGAGGCAGGCTTCGACAACATCGAGGTGCACGTCGGGCACAACTATCTCCTCAGCGCCTTCCTGAGTCCCAAGCTCAACCGGCGCGACGATCAATTCGGCGGTTCGCTCGAGAACCGGGCCCGCTTCGCCCGCAACGTCCTCCGCTCGGTGCGCGACGTCGTGGGACCCACGACCGCGGTGACGGCCAAGCTCAACATGGCCGACGGCGTGGAGGGTGGCCTGTGGCTCGCCGACAGCGTGCAGATCGCCTCGCTCTTCGAGTCCGACGGCGCCCTCGATGCGCTGGAGCTCACCGGCGGCAGCTCGCTGGCCAACCCGATGTACCTCTTCCGCGGCGATGCGCCGTTGCGCGAGTTCGGCGCCACCCTGCCCGCTCCGGTCCGCCTCGGCTTCCGGCTCGTCGGCCACCGCTTCCTCAAGGCGTACCCCTACGAGGAGGCGTTCTTCCTCCCCTACGCCCGGCAGTTCCTGCGCGCCCTGACCATGCCCCTCATCCTGCTCGGCGGCATCACCGAACGGACCACCGTCGAGTCGGCCCTGGCCGAGGGCTTCGCCTTCGTCGCCATGGCCCGCGCCCTGCTGCGCGAGCCTGACCTGCCCCACCGCATGCAGGCCGGCACCTCGGCGGCGTCGCTGTGTATCCACTGCAACAAGTGCATGCCCACCATCTACTCGGGCACGCGCTGCGTGCTGGTGGGCGACCGCCCCGGTTCTCCCTAAGCGGCAACCGGCGGCCGGCGCGCCGCCCACGGCGCGGCGTACTCGAGCTGTCCCGCCAACGAGAGGAGCGTCTCCTCGTCGCCGAAGCGTCCCACGAACTGCACGCCGATGGGCAACCCGGCCTCGTTCCAGTGCAGCGGCAGCGAGATGCCGGGCTGGCCGGTGACGTTGAACGGGGGCGTGAAGGGCACGTAGGCGGCCGCCCGGAACAACCCGGCGAGCGGCTCGCCCGGGGGCGAATCGAACGTCCCGAGCGGTGCCGGCGGCTCGCCCAGCGTCGGGGTGAGCAAGACGTCGATCTGCTCGAAGACGGCCGCGATCTGGCGGGTGACCCGCTGCAGCCCCTGCACCGCCTGCAGATACTGCCCGGCGTTGAGGGAGCGCCCGAGCTGAATGAGGGCCCAGGTCAGCGGCTCCACCTCGGCCTCGGTCGCGGCACGGCCGAGGCGGTGCTCCCAGTCCCCGATGGCCCAGGCGTTGCCGGCGCCCCAGGCGTTGATGAAGTCGGCTGTGAAGGCGTCGCCGTCGACCTCGAGCACGGCGTCCTCGACCCGGTGCCCGAGCGACGCACACAGCGTCGCGGCCGCCCGCGTCGCCGCCACGCAGTCGGGGTGCACGTCGCTCCCCGACGGCGAGGCCGTGAGGACCGCGATGCGCAGCGGTGGCGGTGAGGTCGCGGCGGCGGCCGCGAAGGACGGTCCGCGGCGCGGGGGCGCCCAGTAGGGATCGCCCGGCACCGGCCCCGCCGTGGCGTCGAGGATCGCTGCCGAGTCGCGCACCGAGCGCGTCACCACGTGCTCGGCCACGAGCCCGCCCATCAGGTCGCCGTAGTTGGGCGCCAGCGAATTGCGGGCGCGCGTGGGCTTGAGACCGACCAGGCCGCAGCACGAAGCGGGGATCCTGATGGAGCCGCCCCCGTCGTTGGCGTGCGCTGCCGGCACCATGCCCGACGCCACGGCGGCGGCCGATCCTCCGGACGAGCCACCGGTGGAGTGCTCGGGGTTCCACGGGTTGCGCGACGCACCGAAACGGCGCGGTTCGGCCGTGGGGAGGATCCCGAGCTCGGGTGTGTTCGTCTTGCCGCAGATGACGAAGCCGGCGTCGATGTAGCGCTGCGTCAGCTCCTGGGTCACGGTCGAGTGATAGTCGCCCGCGAAGTCCAGCCCCTCGGAGAAGGGGGTCCCGGCCAACTCGGCACCGAGATCCTTCAGGAGGAAAGGCACGCCGCGGAACGGCCCGTCGGGCAGCTCGCCCGCGGCCTCTGTGTGCGCTCGGTCGTACAGCTCGTGGATGACTGCGTTCAGCTGCGGGTTGAGCTTCTCCATGCGGGTGATCGCCTGGCCGACGAGCTCGGAGGGCGACACCTCCTTGCGGCGAACCATCTCCGCCTGTGCCGTTGCGTCAAGCCATGTCGTGTCGTCGCTCATGGACGGCCACGGTAGCCATGGTGGCGCGTCAGGCGGGAGTCGACGCAGGCGCGGTGGAGTCACCGGAGCCCGGCCGGCGCGCCCCGGTGCGGATCGCCACTGCTTCGGTGACCGAGACGTCGGCCCCGCAGGTGGTGCAGCGGCGGCGGTCGTCGAGCCCCCCACCGCAGCCGCGGTGTTGGAGGATCATGGGCCGCTCGCCGTCGATGCCGTAGCGGTCCCCCCACTGCAACAGCGCGACGAGCACCGGCCACAGGTCGGCGCCCTTCTCGGTCAGGCGGTACTCGTGGCGTGCGGGGCGCTCCTGGTAGGGGCGCTTCACCAGGATCCCCTCCTCGACCAGTCGTTCCAGGCGGGCCTGGAGGACGTTGCGCGCCACGCCGAGGTCCCGCTGGAGGTCGTCGAAGCGCCGGATGCCCAAGAAGATGTCCCGGATGATCAACAGCGTCCAGCGCTCGCCCACCACCTCGAGCGACGAGGCCACCGGGCAGTACTGACCGGGGTAGTCCCGATTCAACATGGTCCCAGCGTAGCGGATATTTCAAGGCAATGGGTTGTTTCATAAAACTTTCTAACTTAGAGTGCGTTGCATGAACGAACCAACTCAAGGGCTCCCGACCGCGACCAGCCCCGAGGACCGCTCCCGGCCGGGGGTGACCGCCCTCATCGTCCTGACCGGGGTGTTCTTGTCCTCACTCGACCTGTTCATCGTGAACATCGCTTTTCCCAGCATCTCGGCCACCTATCACGGCCAGAGCCTGAGCTCGCTGTCGTGGGTGCTGAGCGCGTACACGATCGTCTTTGCCGCCGCCCTGGTACCCGCCGGGCGTTGGGCCGACCGGGCCGGACGCAAGCGGGCGTTCCTGCTCGGGCTGGCCGTCTTCACCGCCTCCTCGGCGCTGTGCGCCGTGGCTCCCTCGCTCGGTTTCCTCGTCGGCGCCCGCGTGCTGCAGGCCAGCGGTGGTGCGCTCATGCTGCCGACCTCGCTCGGACTGCTGCTGCCCGCCTTCGGTCCCGCGCGCAAAGGGGCCGCCATCGGTCTGTGGTCCGCCGTGGGGGGCGCGGCGGCCGCCTTCGGTCCCCCGGTCGGCGGGCTGTTGGTCCAGGTGAGTTGGCGCTGGGTGTTCCTCGTCAACCTCCCCTTCAGTGTGCTGGCGCTCGTGTTCGGGGTCCGCTTCCTCCACGAGGTGCGCGACCCGGACGCCCACAAAGCCGACCTCCTCGGTGCCGGCCTCCTGACGGTCGCGGTGGCCAGCTTGGTGGCGGGCATCGTCCAGGGCCCGGACTGGGGCTGGTCCAGTGGGCGCGTCGTCGGGGCGTTCGCGCTGGCGCTGCTGGCCGCCGCCGGGCTCGTGCTGCGCTCCTCCCGCCATCCCGACCCGATCCTCGAGCCGGCCGTCATCCGGCATCGGGCGGTCGCCCTGGCCGACCTGAGCTCGCTCGTCTTCTTCGGCGGCTTCGGGGCAATGGTGCTCGGCGGCGTCCTCTTCCTGACCGGCGTCTGGCACGAATCAGTGTTGCGGGCCGGCTTCATGATCGCCCCGGGACCGCTGCTCGCCGGGTTGACCGCCTTCCCCGGCGGGCTGCTGGGGGCGCGCTGGGGACACCGAGCCGTCGGCACAGCCGGGTCGCTGTTCTTCGCGGCCGGCGGGTTGTGGTGGATCACCCATGTCGGCGCCACCCCGGACTGGGTGGGTGCGTACCTGCCCGGCAGCGTTCTCAGCGGCTTCGGCGTCGGCCTCATGCTCCCCTCACTCGGCGGCGCCGCGACCGCACCGCTCCCGCCGCAGCGTTTCGCGACCGGCTCCGCGCTCTACGCCATGACCCGCCAGATCGGGGTGGCGCTCGGAGTGGCCTGCCTCGTCGCCATCCTGGGCAGCACCACCGGCGCCTCCGCGGTACACGCGTTCCACCACGCGTGGATCTTCATGATGGGCTGCGGCCTGCTGGCCGGCCTGGTGCTCCAGGGCATCGGGGCCCGCGCCCGCGAGACGGCCGATGCCCTGCCGTTGGTCGAGGTCCCGGTGGGCGTGGGGGACCCCGAGGTCTATGCGCTCGCGGCTGGCAAATAGGAGGGGTTGGCCACCAGGAGCTGGTCGCGCGCCGACGCGGCCAACGCGGTAGCCAGAGGCTCCCAACCGTCGTCGAAGTCCCCAGCGCGGATCGCCGCCGCCAGTGCAGCGTCGTCGGTCATCCCGAGATCGCGCAGCCGGTGCTTGTGGGCCGCGGCGACCCCCGGGCCGAGCAGCAGCTCGCGTTCGGCGATGGCGAGCGCGTTACGCGCCACGCGCGCCTCGAAACGTTCGCTCCCCTCGCGGTGCGCCATCACCGCCGTCTCGAGATACTCGCGCACCGCCTCCACCAGCTCCGCCGCCGTCGGGCGTCCGAACGGAGACCGGTTGATGCCGCGGGCCGGTGGCTCGGGCATGTCGTCGACGGGGACGACGCCGAGGAGCGAGAAGAGGTCCCACTCGCTCTCGCACACACGCCGGCCGATGGCCGCCAGCTCGACCGAGCGCGCCGCCCCGCTCAGGTGCGCCGAGGCCTGCAGCACGCAGATGGTGGCCCACTTGACCGTGGCGTAGACCTGCCACCAGTGCACTCGCTCGGGCTCCACGCGCGCGCCGCCCGCCGATTCGTACGCCGCGAGGAACTCGTCCAACGCGGCGAACCCTCCGACGACGCCGCGACCCCCAAAGCGCCACGCAGGGGCGCACAGCCATCCGATGTCCTCGGCCGCGTCGCCGGCGTGGGCCAGCTCCCAGTCGAGCACGCCCCGCAGGCCCTCGGGGGCGACCAGGAAGTTGCCGAAGCGGAAGTCGCCGTGCAGCGTCACCCGCGGCCCGGGTTCGGGGGGGTGAGCATCGAGCCAGCGCACGCCCAGCTCCAAGGCGGGCCGCACCTCGCCCAGCGCGTCGAGGTAGGGCAGCGGATCGCCCAGCGGGTCGGCGGGGGGCAGGCCGGCGATGGCGTCGGGGTCGATGGTGTGGATGCCGGCCAGGGCGCGGCCGCACTGCGCGGCCAGCGCATGGCGTGCGTCAGCCCATGCGGCGTCGCGCAGGATCTTGCGGGGGATGGTCTCCCCCTCGAGCCGCTCGACGACGAGCCAGTCGGCCCCCACCGCGTCGCGCGTCCCCATGGCGACCACCGCGGGCACGGGGACGCCGGCCGCCCGTGCCGCCTCCAGCAGCGCACGTTCCATCGCTACCTTCCCGCCCTGGGTGGCGCCCTCGCCCCGCTCCATCTGCAGGATCAGGCGGCGCGGTGGCGCCCCCGGCACCTCGAGCTCGAACGCGCTGGTGACCCTCGACGCCCCGCCCGAGAGCCGGTGCAGGTCGCGGACCGCGCCACCGAGCTGACCGCCGAGCGCGGCGGCGAGTTCGGCATTGTCGGACGGCGCTCGGCCCGCCACGACTGCCCGCTTACTCGACGGCGACGACAGGCCTCCCGCCGTCGTCGAGCTGGTGCAGGTATTCGCAGATGCCGTAACCCGTGCGGATGCCGCCGTCGGGGTCCTGGTAGGTCCAGCGCGCCAAGCCCTCGTTGACCATGGTGCCGCCGGCCCGCCCGATGTCGGCCACCCGAAGCACGTCACCTCGCAACGGGTAGGTGCGCCCGCGCTTGTCCACCACGTCGAGGTGCACGACCTGGTGGGTCACCCCGTCATCGGCCAGCTCGGTCCTGATCCGCCATTCGGCCACCGACGTGGCGGTCGTCTCGTCCCAGACCCAGCCCCGGTGCAGGTCGCCGGCGTCGGTGCCGAGCCGGATACCCCCGAAGTGCATGTCCTCGCCGACGTTGATGGAGAACCAACGCCACATCCTCGGCCCACCCCAACGGCGCGGGCCCCACGAGCGGTCCCGGTTCCCGTGGGCCCCGAGCCAGACGTGACGGGAGCCATCCACGTCGAGGAAGCCGGTCCAACGCCCCGCCTGCTCGAGATGCCCCTTGCCCACCGTGCCCGCCGCCGCGGCCGCCTCGGCCGACTTGGGACCGCCGCTCGGTTGCCCGTCGGTGCCGATGGCCGGCGTAATGGCGTCGAAGCGCACGTCGAGCGCGACCGCCACGGGGCGGGTCGTGGCCTCGCCGCGCCCGCACGGGCGTGCCTGGACTTCGCCCTCCATGGTCAGGCGCCACGACTGCAGCGCGTCGAGCATCTCGTAGCGCACGGCCCCGACCTCGAGCATCGTGTCGACCATCTCGCGCTGCTCCTTGAGCCAGCGGTACTCGCCCAGCTCTCCGTCGGGGAGCCACAGAGACAGACCGACGTCCATCGTCCCTTCGTTGGGCCGGATGCCGATGCGGCTGAAGAGGCCGCAGTCCGTCTCGGGGTCGTAGGCGTTGAAGTAGTAGGACTCGCTCCAGGCGCTGTCGCCTTCGACCGGGTGGGCCAGGTCGTGTCGTGCGTCGAGGATGGGCATCGCCTACACCATTGTCTGTCCGGCGCTGACGTTCAACGCCTCACCCGTCACCCCACGCGCGGCGTCGGAGAGCAGCCAAGCGATGGCGGCCGCGATCTCCTCCGCGCTCTGCAGACGGCCGAGCGGGATCTCGCGAGCGATGAAGGCGGCCAGGGCGTCGGGACCGCCCATCATGTGCTCGAGCATGGCGTCCTTGTTGAGGAGGTCGGTGTCGACCGTGCCGGGACACACCGCGTTGACGGCGATACCGGCCGGACCCAGCTCGGTGGCCATCGTCTGGGTCAGCAGGATCACCCCCGCCTTCGCGGCGCAGTAGGCGCCGAGTAACGGGAAGGCGCGCTTGCCGGCCTGGCTCGAGACATTGCAGATTCGACCGGCGACGCCCTCGGCCACCATCCGGGTGGCGCAGGCCTTGGAGACGAGCCAGGTGCCGACCAGGTTGACGTCGAGGACCCGGCGGAACTCGGCGGCCGGCACACCGAGCAGCGGGCCGGCCCCGAAACCCAGGCCGCTGCCGCCGGCCACGTTGGCCACCAGCGTGATCGTCCCCAACTCGTCGCCGGCCCGGGCCACGGCCGCCTCCACCGCGTCCTCGTCGGAGACGTCGGCCGCGACGGACAGGGCGCCCACCCCCGAGTCGATGAGCTCGTCGACCAGGGAGGCGAGGTCGTCGGCGCCCGCGGTCCCGTGGGCCGGCGCCTCGTCATAAGGCCGGGCGATGTCGAGACAGGCGACGTCCGCCCCACCCCGGGCAAGCAAGAGGGCCGTGGCCCGGCCGATGCCGCGGGGCCGAGCCGCTCCCGTCACCAGCGCGACGCTCCCCGCGAACGGGCGCTCCGCGGGTGCGTGTGTGAAACTCATCGGGCAAACGTAGCGACGAATGCGGGCGGTCGCGCCGTCCGGGGTGGTGTTGGCATGCGTGCCGCGGTGACCAGGGGTGGCCGGCTGGTGGTGGGGGAGGTGCCCGACTGCGTGCCGGCCTCGGGCCACCTGGTGGTGCGTTCGCTGGCGGCCGGTATCTGCGGCTCGGACCTGCACGCACTGGCCGACTTCTCCCATTTCACGAGTCTCATGGACGCGGTCGGCGTACCTACGCTCAACCCGGCGGCCGACTGCGTGTTCGGCCACGAGTTCTGCGCGGAGATCGTGGAGCACGGGCCCGACACCGCGCGCACCCTGCCGGTGGGCACGCGGGTGTGCTCCGTGCCGATCATCGTGGGCCCCTCGGGCGTGGAGCAGATCGGTTACTCCAACGCGTACCCGGGCGCGCTGGCCGAGCACATGGTGCTCCAAGAGCTGCTCTGCCTCCCCGTGCCCGACGCGCTGGCCACCGACCTCGCCGCGCTGACCGAACCGCTGGCCGTCGGCGAACATGCCGTGGGCCTGGCCGGCCTGGCGGCGGGCCAGCCGTGCCTCGTGGTGGGCTGCGGGCCCGTGGGGCTCGCCGTGATCGCCGCCCTCAAGGGGCGAGGGCACGGCCCTGTCCTCGCGGCCGACTTCTCCCCCACCCGTCGGCGCCTGGCCGAGGCGTTCGGGGCCGACGTGGTCGTCGATCCGGCCGAAGGCTCGCCCCACGACCGCTGGGCGGACTTCGGTATCGCCCGCACCGTCATGGAGCGGATCGGGGCGGCCATGCTCGGGGCGCCGCTGAAGGACCCGGTGATCTTCGAGGCCGTCGGCGTGCCCGGCATGCTGCAGTCGCTGATCGCGCAGAGCCCGCCCCACAGCCGCATCGTCGTGGTGGGGGTGTGCATGCACAGCGATTCGATCGAGCCCTTCATGGCCGTGACCAAGGAGATGGAGCTGCGTTTCTCCTTCGGCTACACGCCGGACGAGTTCGCCGCCACCCTGCAACGCCTGACCGACGGGGTGCCGGGAGCCGAGCTCCTGGTCACCGACACGGTCGACCTGACCGACGCTCCCGGCGCCTTCGAGACGCTGCGCACGCCCGGCGAGCACGGCAAGATCCTGGTGACCCCGTAGGACACCGGCAAGAGACCCTGACACCGACGACGAACGACGACATGGAGACAGATGACCACCATTGATGCCGAAGGCCGCCTCAAGTTCGGGATCTTCCTGGCCCCGTTCCACCCGGTGGGCCAGAACCCGACCCTCGCGCTCGAGCGCGACCTGCAACTGCTCGAGCATCTCGACGAGTTGGGCTTCGACGAGGCCTGGATCGGTGAGCACCACTCCGCCGGCTACGAGATCATCGCGTCGCCCGAGGTCTTCATCGCCGCGGCGGCCGGCCGCACCCGGCAAATCCGCCTCGGCACGGGCGTGTCCTCGTTGCCCTACCACCAACCGTTCATGCTGGCCGACCGCATGGTCCTCCTCGACCACCTGACCCGCGGCCGCGTCATGATCGGCGCAGGACCCGGCGCGCTTCCCTCCGACGCCTACATGATGGGCATCGACCCGGCGAAACAGCGCGACATGATGGAAGAGTCGCTCGAGGCGATCCTGGCGCTCCTGGCGGGCGAGACCGTCTCGAGGCAAACCGAGTGGTTCACCCTGCGCGAGGCCCGGCTGCAGCTCCAGCCGTACCAACACCCCTACCCCGAGGTGGCGGTGGCAGCGCAGATCTCGCCGGCGGGCCCGCGAGCCGCGGGGCGCTTCGGCTGCAGCCTGCTCTCCATCGGGGCGACCACGGCCGCCGGCTTCGACATGCTCGGTGCCCACTGGGACGTCATGGAGGAGCGAGCCGCCGAGTTCTCCACCACCGTCGACCGCAACAAGTGGCGCCTCGTCGGGCCCATCCACCTCGCCGACACCAAGGAGCAAGCGGTGGCCGACGTCGCCTTCGGACTGGCCGACTGGGTCGACTACTTCGAGCGGGTCGCGGCGCTGCCGCTGGCACCCAATACGGAGAACTTCGACTCGCTGGTCGACGCACTCAACGCGTCCGGCGTCGCGGTGATCGGCACGGTCGACGATGCCGTCGCCCAGATCGAACGCCTGCAGGAACAATCCGGCGGCTTCGGCACCTTCTTGGTGATGGGTCACGAGTGGGCGGACACCGAGGCCACCCGGCACTCCTACGAGCTGCTCGCCCGCTACGTCGCACCCCGGTTCCAGGGTTCCGCCGCCTCACTGACGTCCAACCGGGACTGGGCCGCCGAGAACCGCCCGGAGTTCATCGGCGCGGCAGGCAATGCCGTGATGTCGGCCATCCAGAAGCACCAGGAGGAGCGGGCCGAGAAGTCGGGGCGGGCCGAGGAAGGAGCACCCCTTGCCTGAGTTCACCCACGAGCAGATCCCGGCCAACGGGATCGAGCTGCATGTTGCCGTGGCCGGGCCGGCGGACGGGCCGCCCGTCATCCTCTGCCACGGCTTCCCAGAGCTGTGGTACTCCTGGCGCCACCAGCTCGGAGCGCTGGCCGACGCCGGCTACCGCGCCATCGCACCGGACCTGCGGGGCTACGGCGGCAGCTCCCGCCCGACCGCGGTCACCGACTACGGGTCGGACAAGCTGACGGGCGACCTGTGCGGCCTGCTCGACCACTACGGCTACGACCGCGCTGCCGTCGTCGGGCACGACTGGGGGGCGATGCTGGTGTGGGAGATGGGACGGCTCCACGGCGAGCGGGTCGCCTCGCTCTACACCATGAGCGTCCCCTACACCAACGCTCCGGCGCCGCCGACACAGATCTTCGAAGCGATCTTCGAGGGCAAGTTCTTCTACATGCTGTACTTCCAGCCGGTGGGTCCAGCCGAGGCCGAGTTCGAGGCGGACCCGCGGCGCTTCCTACGCTCCATGCTCTACTCGGCCGGCGGCGAGGGCATGGCCAACCCGAACCCGCTGGTTGCCGACGCGCCCCGGGAGGGCACCCGTTTCCAGGACATCCTCACACCTGGACCCGAGGTGTTGCCCGACTGGATCACCGAGGCCGACGTCGACGTGTACGCCGCCGCGTTCGAGCAGAGCGGGTTCTTCGGGCCGGTCAGCTTCTACCGGAACATGGACGCCAATTGGGAGCGCGCCAGGGACATCCCCGCTTCGGTCTACACCATGCCGACCGGCTTCCTCACCGGCTCGCTCGATCCCGTCATCTCGATGATGCCGGGAGCGGCCGAGGCCATGGCAGAGGCGCTGCCAGACTTCCGCGGGGCGACCACCGTCGAGGGCGCCGGCCACTGGGTACAACAGGAGAAGCCGGCCGAGACGAACGCGGCACTGCTGCAGTTCCTCGCCGACACGCGTTGAACACCCTCGTTCCCCTGCCGTCCCAGCCGTCAGGGTTGCCGTGGCCCACCGAAGAGTGGCCGAGAGGTGGGCTCCCGCCCGGTGTGGACCTGGCCCCTCTGCTCGACGATGCCTTCGACGACGACGGCCCCCTCGCGCTCAGCTTCGCCGTCCTGGTGGTGCACCGCGGCCACATCGTGGCCGAGCGCTACAACGGCGCCCTGGAGCACTTCGACCGGCCGCCGACGCCGGTCACTGCCGAGACCCCGCTGCTGAGCTGGTCACTGGCCAAGTCGATGCTCCACGCGGTCGTGGGTCTGCTCGTCGCCGGCGGACGCCTGGACCTCGACACCCCGACCGACGTCCCCGAGTGGGCCGACCACAATGACCCCCGCCACGCCATCACGCTGCGCCAACTACTCGCGATGCGCGACGGGCTCGACTTCGTGGAGGACTACGTCGACGACCGCGTCTCGGACGTGATGCAGATGCTGTTCGGCGAGGGGCAGTCCGACATGGCGCATTTCGCCGCCGACCGCCCGTTGGCCGCGGCTCCCGGGACGCGCTTCAACTATTCGTCGGGGACGTCGAACATCATCTCGGGCGTCGTGGCCCGCACGGTCGGGCCGGCCGAGGACTACGCCCGCTTCCTGCACGGCCGTCTCTTCGGGCCCCTCGGGATGGCGAGCGCGGACCCCGAATTCGACGAGGCCGGCACCTGGGTCGCCTCCACCTTCCTCCGAGCCATCGCGCGCGACTTCGCCCGCTTCGGGCTGCTCTACCTGCGCGACGGCGTCTGGGACGGCGTGCGCCTGCTCCCGGCCGGCTGGGTGGACTACGGCCGCACGATGGTGTCGATCGACCCCGCAGACGCCAGCCCCTACGGTGCGCACTGGCTGGGCGTGGCCGGCGACACCCGTGGCACCTTCTGGGCCTCGGGTTACGAGAGCCAGTCGATCACGATCTGCCCCGCCCTCGACCTCGTCGTCGTGCGTCTCGGCAAGACGCCCCTCGAGCGCAAGGCGAACCTGGTCCCGTGGCGCGCCGCCATGGTGGCGGCTTTTGCCGGCGCCCGCTGAGGCGGGCCCGGTTCAGCCCGCGCGCCGGGACGCGACGAAGACCGGGATCTGTCGCTCCGTCTTCTCCTGATACTCGGCGTAGGGCGGGTAGGCGGCGACGCCGCGCTCCCACCACTGCGCCCGCTCGTCGCCGGTCACCTGGCGCACGGTCACCGCGAAGGGCTCGGGACCGTCCTGAATCGCGACCTCGTCGGGATGGGCCACCAGGTTGTGGTACCACTCGGGGTTCTCGGGCGAGCCGCCCTTGGAGGCCACCAGCGCGTACTCGCCGCCGTGCTCGACGCGCATGAGGGGATTCTTGCGGACCCTGCCGCTCTTGGCACCGCGCGAGGTGACGACGATGATCGGCATCCCCGTGTCGAGCAACGTGTTGGCCCGCTGCCCTCCGGAGGCCTCGTACTCGGCCACCTGGTCGCGCACCCATTGGGAGGGGCTCGGCTCGTAATCACCTTGGAGTGTGGTCATGGGCCGATCGTAGGGGCACCGGGCTAACGTCCGAGCATGCCGCCCCGCGAACCGATGGCCGCCGGCGACGTCCTCGCTTTGCACGAGACGCTGTCCAACTGGGGACGCTGGGGTGACGACGATCAGCTCGGGACGCTCAACCTCATCACGCCCGCGGTCACCGCCGCCGCGGCCGCGACGGTCCGGTCCGGGCGGACGGTGTCGTGTGCCCGCCCGCTCGACACGAGGGCGGCGGCCGACAACCCCAACCCGGTGGCCCACCACATGATCGGCACGGTCACCGAGGGCGGGGGTGCGGACTACATCGCCGTCACGCCGCACGGCTTCGCCACCAGCCACATCGACGCCCTGTGCCACATCTTCTGGGACGGGAAGCTCTACAACGGCTATCCGGCAGAGACCGTGACCGCGCACGGTGCCACCCGGCTCGGCATCCACCACCTGCGGGCCGGGATCGTGACCCGTGGCGTGCTGCTCGACATCCCTGCGCTCCGGGGTGTCGATGCCCTCGAACCCGGAGAGCCCGTGTTCCCCGAGGACCTCGAGGGGGCCGAGGTGCAGGCCGGCCTGCGGGTGCGATCCGGCGACGCGCTGTTGGTGCGCACCGGACGCTGGGGCTGGCGCGATGCGCACGGCCCCTGGGACCTGAGCACCCTGGCCGCTGGGCTCGATGCGTCCTGTCTTCCGTGGCTGCGCGAGCGGGACGTGGCGACGCTCGGCAGCGACGGGGTCTCCGACGTCCTGCCCTCACGGGTCGACGGCGTGGTGATGCCCGTCCACATGGTGATCATCCCCGCCATGGGAGTCCACCTCTTGGACAACTTGGACCTCGACGCCCTGGCGACGGCGTGCGCGGAGGAGCAGCGCTGGGAGTTCCTCTTCACCGTGGCCCCGCTGGTGCTGCGGCGCGGCACGGCGTCTCCGGTCAACCCGATCGCCGTCTTCTGAGCAGAGGGACCTGGTCAGGCCCCCTCGTAGTCGAACCCGAGATCCGGCGCGCTGAGAATGGCGCGGAACGGGATCCCCTCGGACGCCGCCATGGCCTCGACGGTGCCACCCCGGTCGACCACGGCGACGAGCAAGACGACTTCGGCCCCTACGTCCCGCACGGCGTGGGCCGCCTCCAGCAGGGAGGTCCCCCGCGTCACCGTGTCCTCGGTGACGACGACCTTGTCACCCGGATCGAGGGCACCGGCGATCCGACCGCCGGCGCCGTGATCCTTCGCCTCCTTGCGGACGCTGAAGGCTTTGAGCGCGCGGCCGCGGGTGGCAGCCACGCCGGCCGTGACAAAGGCCACCGGGTCGGCCCCCATGGTGAGGCCGCCGATGGCGGTTGCGTCCCCCGGGAGCACCGAGAGCACGGCGTCGGCCACCAGCAGCATGGCCTCGGGCCGGCACACGGTTTGCTTGGAATCGATGAACCAGCTGCTCTTGCGGCCCGACTTGAGCGTGAAGTCCCCTCGGCGCACCGAGTGCTCCAGGAGATGGGCGCGCAACTCGGGGTACCGGTCGGCTCCGTTCACGTGAAACGGACGCCGGAGGCGCCCTCCACGACCTCGCCGATCACGAGGGACCGCCGTCCCGTCTCGTTCAGCGCGACGAGCAAGGCGTCGACGCCCTGAGGGTCGGCCACCACCGCCATGCCGATGCCACGGTTGAACACCCTGTCCATCTCGTCCTCGGCCACCGTGCCCAAACGCTGGATCTCGACGAAGATGCGGGGCTCTTCCCAGGCCGAGCGGTGCAGAACCGCGCCGAGGCCTTCTGGCAGTACCCGGGGGAGGTTGCCCACGATCCCACCGCCCGTGACGTGCGCACAGGCGTGCAGCCAGCCCCCGCAGGCGGCGCGCGCCGCCAACACGGTGGGTGCGTAAATCTCCGACGGCCGCAGCAGCTCGTCGGCCAGGCTGTGGGGCGCGCCCTCCCAGGCCGGACCGGTCAGCTCGAGCCCGGCCCGTTCCAGCAGCACGTGGCGGGCCAATGTGTAGCCGTTCGAGCGCAGTCCCGGTGAGGGGATCCCCACCACGACGTCCCCGGGCCGCACGCGCTCGGGTCCGAGCTGGGCTCCCTGTTCGACCACACCCACGGCGAAGCCGGCCAGGTCGAGCTCGTCGGGTCCCATGACGCCCGCGTGCTCGGCGGTCTCGCCACCGAGCAATGCGCAGCCGGCTTGGCGGCACCCTTCGTGGACCCCGGCCACGACTGTCGCGATGTGGTCGGGATCGACCCTGCCCGTCGCGATGTAGTCGAGGAGGAACAGCGGCTCCGCCCCCACGCAGACCAGATCGTCGACGCACATGGCGACCAGATCGATGCCCACGGTGTCGTAGCGACCGGTGGCGCGCGCCACGACCAGCTTCGTGCCCACCCCGTCGGTCGAGGCCACCAGCACCGGCCTGGTGTAGCGATCCATGTCGAGGGAGAACTGACCCCCGAACCCGCCGATGCCCGCCACCATGGAGCGCAGCCGTTCGACCGCGGCATCGCCGGCCGCGATGTCCACCCCGGCGCCGGCATAAGTGGCGCCGTCTCGGCCCACGGCCGTCAGACTCCGGGCAGCGCGGCCTGGTGGGCCGTGGCCGCCACCGGTCGGGGCCGGCCGAGCGCGACGGGGGTCGACCCGGTGACGGGCACCGAGGTGGGGTAGTTGCCGGTGAAGCAGGCGTCACAGAACCCGGCGTCGGCGCCGATGGCCTGCTTCAGATTCTCGATGCTGATGTAGGCCAGGGAGTCCGCGCCGAGGATCCGGGCCATCTCCGCGATGCTGTGGTCCGTCGCCAGCAACTCCTCGTAGGACGGGGTGTCGATGCCGTAGAAGCAGGGCCAGCGCCAGGGTGGCGAGGAGATGCGCAGGTGCACCTCCGCCGCACCTGCCTCGCGCAGCATGCGGATCACCGAACGCTGTGTCGTGCCACGCACGATGGAGTCGTCCACCACCACCAGCCGCTTGCCCGCGATGGCGTCGGAGAGGGGGTTGAGCTTGCGGCGCACCGCGTCGGCCCGCTCCCGCTCGTCCGGCGCGATGAAGGAGCGGCCGATGTAGCGGTTCTTGACCAGTCCCTGTCCGTAGGGGATGCCGCTGGCCCGGGCAAAGCCCTCGGCGGCCGGGACACCCGACTCGGGCACTCCCATGACCATGTCGGCGTCCGCCGGCGCCTGCGCCGCCAGCAATTCGCCCATGCGGCAGCGCGTCTCGTGGACCTCCCGCCCGTAGAGCCTGCTGTCGGGTCGCGCGATGTAGGCGAATTCGAAGATGCACAGCCGCGGCTGGACTTCGCGCAGCCAGGGGACCTCGAGGCTCGTCGGACCGTCGGCGTCGACCACCACCAGCTCGCCCGGCTCGATCTCACGCACGAACGTCGCTCCGATGACGCTGAGCGCCGGCGACTCCGAGGCCAGCACCCATCCCTCGGGCGCGTCGGCGGGACCGAGGCGGCCGAGGCACAAGGGTCGGAACCCCAACGGGTCGCGCACCCCGAAGAGCCGCTCGGAGCTCATCAGGACCAGCGAGAAGGCACCTTCGAGGATAGGGAGCACCGCCCGCAGCGCGGTGGCGAGGTCCTCGGTCTCGGGGAAGGACTGGGCCAGGAGTTCGGCCACGACGTCGCTGTCGGTGGCGATGGAGCCGGGGAGCATCCCCACCTTCTCGGCCAGCGCGGTCGTGTTGGTCAAGTTCCCGTTGTGGCCCAGCGCGAAGCCGGCGCGACCCACGGGCCGGTAGACTGGTTGGGCCCCGGCCCAGTCCGACGAGCCGTGCGTCGAGTAGCGGGTGTGTCCGATGGCGAGGTGCCCCTGGAGTCCCGAAAGGGTCCGCTCGTCGAAGACGGTGGCCACCAGGCCCATGTCCTTCACGACCGTGACGGTGTCGCCGTCGCTCACCGCCATGCCGGCGGACTCCTGGCCGCGGTGCTGCAGCGCGAACAGCCCGTCGAACGTGAGGTTGGCTACTCTCGATCCGGGCGCGTAGACCCCGAAGACACCGCACGCTTCCTTCACGCGCACCCATTGTCGCACAGGCCCGGCCTCACGGATCACCCAGGGCAACGGTCAGATTCCCTTCGTACGCCTCGCCGACGGCGCCGACGGGGAGGTCCACCAGCTCCCCCAGGCGGAAGCGGTCACCGCCGGCCCGGCCGAGGACGGCGACGGGGATCCCGAGGGCGGCCGCCCGGGCGCACACCTCCTCGGGCACGGCGGTCGCGACGAGAAAGCGCGAGGGCAGCTCCGTGAAGAGCTCGGCGGGATCCGACAGCTCCAGGACGCAGCCCACCGCGTGGGGGAGCGCCATTTCGGCCAGGGCGACGGCGAGGCCGCCCCCCGAGACGTCGTGGACGGCGTGCACCAGCGGGACAACGGCCGCACCGCCCACCTGCTCGGCGACGAGCGAGGCCACCAAGGCGCACAGGCTGGCGTGCGCGCCAAGGTCGACGGCGGGGACGCGGCCGGTGCGGTGTGCCCGCCGTTCCGTGGCCCAGCGCGTCCCGGCGAGCGGGAACGACCCGTCCGCCGTCGCCCGGGCCCCGAGGAGGACCACCGCGTCGCCCGTGACCCAACCCAGACCCGGCGGCCTCTCGTGGACGGACGCGACGAGGCCGAGCAAGCCGAGCACCGGCGTCGGGTCGATGTCCGACCCGCCGCTCTCGTTGTAGAAGCTGACGTTGCCCCCGATCACCGGGAGCGAGAGGGCTCGGCAGGACTCGGCCAGGCCGTCGACGCATTCGGAGAGCTGCCACATCACCTCGGGGTGCTCGGGATTCCCGAAGTTCAGGCAGTTGACGACGGCGGCCGGCGTCGCCCCGACACAGGCCAGGTTGGCGACCGCCTCGGCGAGGACCAGCGCCGTGCCCGCACGCGGGTCGAGCGCGCAGGCGCGGGGGTTCGAGTCCGTCGTCAGTGCGACGCCGCGGACCGAGGTGGGCAACCCGGGCCCGGCCAGGCGCAGGAGGGCGGCGTCCGCACCGGGGCCGACCACCGTGTTCAGGAACAGTTGGTGGTCGTACTGGCGGTAGACCCAACGCGGCGAACGGACCAGCGCGAGAAGGTCCGCCGCACAGTCGGCGGGCGCCTCGGGCGGTGCGGGCGGCTCGGCCTGTCGCGGCTCGGGTGCCCGCCGGGGACGGTCGTAGAGGGGTGCGTCCTCCGAGAGCGAAGCGGCCGGCACGTCTGCCAGCACGCGGCCTCCCTCGCCGTCGCGGATGCGCAGGCGGCCACCACCGTCGGGGTCGGGCGCCGTCACCGTGCCGATGACCGTCGCCCGCACCTCCCACTTGGCGCAAATGTCGGCGACCGCGGGCCACGACTCCGGCGTGACGATGGCGAGCATCCGCTCCTGACTCTCGCTCGTCATCACCTCCCAGGGCTCCATCCCCTCCTCGCGCCGGGGTACGGCGGACACGTCGACGTCCATGCCGACACCGCCGCGGGCCGCCGTCTCGCTGGTCGCACAGGCCAGGCCGGCGCCGCCCAGGTCCTGGATGCCGACGACCAGCTTGGTGTCGAGCAACTCGAGGCAGGCCTCGATGAGCCGCTTCTCCTCGAAGGGGTCGCCCACCTGGACACTCGGCCGCTTGGTGTCGTCGGCGGCGCCCGCCACCGCACCGCTGAAGCCGGCCGAGGCCAGCACGCTCACGCCACCGATGCCGTCGCGCCCAGTGCTCGAGCCCAGCAGCACGGCCAGATTGCCCGGCCCCGATGCGATGCCGAGGACCAGCCGCTCGGCCGGCAACGCGCCCATGCAGAGGACGTTGACGAGGGGGTTCTGGGCGTAGCACGGGTCGAAGGTCAGTTCGCCGCCGACGGTGGGCACTCCGACCGAGTTGCCGTAGCCGGAGATCCCGCTCACCACGCCCTCGACGAGCCAGCGCTGCCGGGCGTCGTCGGGCGGCCCGAAAAAGAGCGGGTCCATGACCGCGAGCGGCCAGCGCGCCCATCGTGAAGATGTCGCGCAGGATCCCGCCCACCCCCGTAGCCGCGCCCTGGTAGGGCTCGATCGCCGAGGGGTGGTTGTGGCTCTCGATGCGAATGGCGACGGCGATGCCGTCGCCGGCGTCGATGACGCCGGCGTTCTCACCCGGACCGACGAGCACTCGGGGGCCCTCGGTCGGCAGGCGGCGCAGGTGCAGCCGGGAGGACTTGTACGAGCAGTGCTCACTCCACATCACGGCGTAGAGGGCGAGCTCGAGCCGATTGGGCGGGCGCCCGAGGATTTTCGTGACGGCCTCGAACTCGTCATCGGTGAGGCCGAGCGCCCGGTGGAGGGGCTCCTCGGCCGGCGCTTGGTCGGGCGGAAGCGCCTCGGCCGAAGGAGTCATGGTGAGGACCACGATAGAGGCCGCGCCGGGCTCTCCCGCCACGTCCGGGAGGGAAATCGGAGGTGGGACTCGGTACGCTCACCCGGAGCTCCAAAGACACGAGGGGGTCGACATGGTGGAATCCGGCTCGAGGCAGTCGCCGCCGACCGCGGACATCGCACTCGACCCGACGGCGCCCTACGGATACACGAGGGTGACCACCCTGCAGGCCCAATTCGAGGACGCCGCGGCCGGACTCCTGACGTCCGACGGATGGACCGACGGCGGCGCCAAGGAGCTCGTGGCCGACCTCGCCCTCGAGGGTGGCGGCGTCAAGGGCATCGGCATCGTCGGGGCGGTGTCGGTGCTGGCAGAGGCGGGCTACCGCTTCGCCCGGGTGGCCGGTACGAGCGCCGGTGCCATCGCGGCGGCGCTCATCGCGGCGATCTCGAAAAAAGGCGTTCCCATGACGAGCCTGCGGGGCTACCTCGACAACCTCACCTTCACCGAGTTCATGCAGCCGAAGGGCAAGATGCACGCCTTCATGGACCACCACTTCGGGAACGCCGGCGAGAAGCTCTCGGACGCCGCGGTGCTCACGCACCGGATGGGTGTCTACGACGGCAACTTCCTCCGCACGTGGCTCGATCCGATCATGCACGACCTCGGCGTACGCACCTTCGCCGACCTCAAGATCACGATGGACGACGATCCCGGCATGAGCCTCCCGGCGAACCGCCGCTATCGACTCGTCGTCCACACGTCCGACATCACCCGCGGCCAGCTGGTCCGTTTGCCCTGGGACTACGACTACTACGGGCAGAACCGTGACGACCAGGACGTCGTCTCCGCGGTGCGCGCCTCCATGTCCATCCCGTTCTTCTTCGAGCCGGTGACGTTCACGACCCTGGCCACCGACGTGGACGTGCCGAACCCGGGTGGGGGCTCCATCCCCACCCACTTCGACGGTGGCACGGTGACCTGGGTCGACGGGGGCATGTTGCGTAATTTCCCCATCAACGCCTTCGAGCGGGAGGACGGCGGGCCGCCGCGCTGGCCGACCATCGGCGTCAAGCTGTCCTCGCTGCAGACGCGCCTCCCCGCCACCCAAGCGGCGCGGTCCACCTACGTCGAGGCCCGAGGTTGCCTGCACACCATGATGAGCGAGTGGGACGCCTACAGCGTCGACGCCGCCACGGCCGGCCGCACCATCTTCGTGGACAACGCCGGAATCTCGACGACCGACTTCGACCTGGACCCTGACCAGCGCAACGAGCTGTTCCTCAACGGCGTTCGGGCGGCCACCGACTTCGTCATCGAGATGGGCGCCCGGGGCACGGTCCCGCGCACCGAGGCAGAAGCCCGCCAGCTCGTCCGCGAACGTGGGACCACGGTCGCCGGCTGATCACACCAGACGAGCGACCCGGTCAGAGATGGCGGTCGGCCCGCACCACGACGAGATCGCGCTCCGACCACGTCGGGGCGACGTCCAGCCCGGCGTCGGCCAACCACCGCAGCTGGTGGGCCAGCGTGGAGGGCCGGTCATGGTCGGGCGTCAGGGGAGTGACGGCGTCGGCGGGGTCAACCGGGACCACCACGTCGCCGAGCACGAAGCGCCCGCCGGGTCGCAGCGCCCGTGCGACCCGGGCGAACAGGGCCGCCTTGCCCGGCCCATCGACATGGTGGATCGCCAGGGCGGAGACGACGAGGTCGAACGGGCCCACCGGCAGCGGCTCGGTGAGCTCGGCCACCCGCAGCTCGACCGGGAAGCCCTCGAGGCGTGTGCGGGCTGCGTCGAGCATGGCCTCGTCCTTGTCGATGCCGATTGCCGCCGCCCCGCGGTGGCGGCGCAGGATTGCGGTCAGGGTCTCGCCCGTCCCGGTGCCGAGATCGAGGACCGACGAGACGGCCACACCCTCGCTGGCGCTGGCGACCGCTGCCTGCAGGCGATCGTAGGCGGGCAACTCCTCCCGCATCAGATCGAGGTAGGTGGCCGGGTCGAAGGCGAACTGGCTCACGGCGAGAGCAAAGCCTCGCGGCGGAGCCAGGTCCAGCGGAGCACGAAGAGGGACAGCCCCAACGTGAGGGCGTTGATCGCCAGCTCCACCAACCCGTTCCCGCCCCTACCCCAGACGCCGTGCTGCAGGCAGAAGGCGGCGGCGGCCAGGCACAGGGCCAGCCAGCCGTCGGCCAGGGGAAAGGCGTCCTCGAACTGGGTGTACGCCACGCCGGTCTCCGAGGCGACCAGAGAGCGACGGGTCAACCACTCCACCCAGTAGGCCACGATCAGCCCGGTGGCGGCGAGCAGGACGCCGGCCATGGCGCGCCGGCTCCGCACCTCCAGCCCCGGTGCCGTCGTCGTCGGCGTCACGACAGCAGGGTAACCCCGTCGGGCTGCCAAATGGGGCAGGCGCCAGGTCACAATGCGGCGGTAGCGGCCTCGCGCATTTTCGCGTTGCGTTACGCGCCTTTAGGGTCAACGATCGGGGCATTTCTCCCGAAATGGGCCGTGGAGGAACAGCCACAAACAAACCTTCGTAAATTGACGCATATGGCACGAGCCGTTGCGCCACAATGTGTGCATGGCAACAAGGACAAAGACTCCGGCTCCTCGCAAGCCCATGAGCAGCGGCCACAAGGCCGCCCTGGCCCGTGGGCGTGCCGAGAGTGCAACCGTGCGCCACTATCTCGAGGCGCTCGAGACCTCCAAGCCCAAGCGGGGCCGCAAACGCACCCCGGCCTCCATCGACCGTCGGCTCGCCGCCATCGATTCCCAGCTGGCCGGCGCCGACGCGCTGACCCGGCTCCATCTGCTCCAGGAGCAAAAGGACCTGCTTGACGAGCGCTCCCGGGTGGACCAGGTGAAGGACCTCACCGCGCTCGAGAAGCAGTTCATCAAGGTGGCCAAGGCCTACGGCCAGCGCAAGGGCATCACCTATTCCACCTGGAGGGCCGCGGGCGTGAGCGCGGCGGTCCTCCAGAAGGCGGAGATCTCGCGCGCTCGGACCTGAACGGCACCCCGGCTCACGCGCCGGGTCTGACCGCCTTGGCGTGGTGCGACGCGGCAGGGGGGGGTGCGAAGTACTGCTCGACGGCCTGGGCCAGCCCGCCCGCAATGACCTCCTGCCCGAACGGGCTGGCGGCGAGGGTTCCCTCGTCGGGGTCGGTGATGAAGAGCGGCTCGATGAGCGCACCCGGCATCTGGCTCGGCGTCGTGAACCAGCCGGGGTCGGCCGGGCCGAGCAGGAGCAGGTGCCTGTAGTCGGCCGCGGCGGTGCTGAGTGGCGGCCCGCCCAGCTGATCGTCCCCGACCACGCCTAGGTCGGGGATGCCCCAGCCCTGGGCGTTCATAGCGGTCAGGACGTCGTCCTGCACCAAGGTGGCCAAGCGGAGGTTCTGCGCCGAGAAGGTGCGGTCAGCGTCGTAGCCCGTCACGCCGCCGGCGTTGTCGGCGTACGCGCCCGCGTCGAAGTAGATGCCCACGAGGACGTCCGCCTTGGCCATGTTGGCGCAGATGTCGCGCGCCGCCACGTCGTCGTGCACGCCCTGGACCGTGAAGAGGCCACCGGAGACGTCGCCGGGGAGCGGACGGATCACCGTCTCTGCCTTCGTGCGCGACACCACCACCGTGAACCCCTTGGCCCGCAACAGCTGCATGGCGTCGAGCTCGACGGGCAGCGTCTCGTCCGCCTCGTCGATGGTCTGGCCCGCCGTGGTCTGTCCCACGCCGCCGGGATCGATGCCGCCGTGACCCGCATCGAGGAACACGGTGAGGTGGCGGTTGCCGGACGTGGGCGGGTACTCGACGCAGGCACCGGTCTCGAAGTACTTCGTATCGATGGAGCGAGGGCTGGTGACCGGGCGCGTCCCGGGCCGGTGCGGCTCGCCGGCGGGTGCCGGCGGCGTGTGCACCACCAGCGCGACAGTGGCGGTGACCAAGGCGACGGTGGAGGTGGTGACGACGCGGCCGCACCCTCTCCACAGCGGGCGCACCGTCGCTTTCCTGAGGCGCGCCGCGGCCCGAAGCTGCATACGAGGTCACCTTAGGGAACGAGACAGAAGAATTGATGACACCGCGGCGCGTCGGGTCGTCAGGCCGCGGCGCGGGCGCCGGCCGCCACCACGAGCGAGCGCAACATGACGAGACCGTCCTCGGAGCCGAGCAGTGCGGAGCTGGCGCGCTCGGGGTGTGGCATGAGGCCGACGACGTTGCCGGCCTCGTTGGCGATGCCGGCGATGCCGTCCACCGAGGCATTGGGGTTGTCCGCGTAGCGCAGCACGACGCGGTCCTCCGCCCGCAGGCGCTGCAGCGTCGCCTCGTCACAGGTGTAGTTGCCCGCGAAATGGTTGATGGGGATGACCAGTTCGTCACCCACCGCCGTGGTGGAGGTGAGCACCGACGACGTCGAAGCGACCACCAGCCGGGCCGGTTGGCACAAGAAGCGCAGCCGACCGTTCTTCTGGAGCGCGCCGGGCAGCAGACCCGCCTCGGTCAACACCTGGAAGCCGTTGCAGATGCCGACGACCGGACCGCCGGAGCGGGCGAATTCGCGCACCGCCTCCATCACGGGGGAGAAACGGGCCAGGGCTCCGGGGCGCAGATAGTCGCCGTGGGCGAAGCCGCCGGGGAGCACGAGGGCGTCGACCGTCCCGAGCCGCGCCTCGCCGTGCCAGACCAGCGTGCCGGACCCGCCGACGCGCTCGACGGCCTGCACGACGTCGTGCTCGCAGTTGGTCCCCGGGAAGACGACCACGCCGATGCGCGCCGCCAACTCAGATCACCTCGAGCTCGAGTTGGCTCTGTTCGATGACGGGATTGGCCAGCAGCCGGTCGGCCAGCTCCGTTGCCGTCGTACGCGCCGTCCCCTCGTCGGGGGCCTCGACCTCGAAACGGAAGGACCGCCCCGCCCGCACGTCGGCCACCCCGTCGAACCCCAAGGCGGGCAACGCCCGCTCGATGGTCGCCCCTTCCGGGTCGGCGATCCCGGGGCGCAGTTGCACCTCGACGCGCGCCCGGAACCTCATGGCGTCGCACCGTACCAGTCGCTCAACGAACGACCGGTTATGCGCTCGTACGCCGCGACGTAGCGCTCGGACAGGGAGTCCGTCACGGCGGCCGGGAGCGGGGGCGGGGGCGGCGTGCGGTCCCAGGGTTGTGCCGCCAGCCAGTCGCGTAGCGGTTGCTTGTCGAAGGCGGGGGGTGTGCGCCCGGGCACGACCGCGTCGGCCGGCCAGTAGCGCGACGAGTCGGGCGTGCAGACCTCGTCGCACAGGCACAGGACGCCGTCGACGTAGCCCAGCTCGAATTTGGTGTCGGCCAGAACAAGTCCGGCGTCGGCGGCGCGGGCGGCCGCCCGCCGGTAGAGCTCGAGGCAGATGTCCCGGGCTTCGGTGGCCGCCTCCTCGCCCACCAGGTCGACGGCGGCGGCGAAGTCGATGTTGACGTCGTGGCCCTCGGCGGCCTTGGTCGAGGGAGTGAAGATGGGCTCGGCCAGCCGGCTGGCCAGCTGCAGGCCGGGCGGCATGGCGGTGCCGTGCACGGTCCCCGACCGCTCGTACTCCTCGTAGGCCTGGCCGGCCAGGTAGCCCCGGACGATGCACTCGAGTTGGAGCATCTCGGCCCGGCGGACCAGGACGGCGCGGCCGGGCCATTCGGCGGGCAGGGCGCGTCCTCCCAACGCCGGCTCGATCTCGGCCGGGTTCGCCGCCACGATGGTCCCCGGCACCACGTCGGACATCTCCTCGCACCAGAAGCACGTCATGGCCGTGAGCACACGCCCCTTGTCGGCAATGGGCTCGGCCATGATCACGTCGAACGCGCTGACCCGGTCCGACGCCACCATGAGCAGCCGCCCCTCCCCGGCGTCGTAGAGCTCGCGCACCTTGCCGGACTGGACCCGGGGCAACTCCGTCGTCACAGCACGACCAGCGCGTCGGCGAAGCGGTCGACGTGGCGCAGCGTGCGGGACAAGTCGAAGGCGGAGTCGAGCTCCTCCTGGCTCAGCGCCGCCTCCGGATCGTCCTCGAGCACGACACGGAAGGGACGCCGTTCCGACCACGCTGTCCTCGCGTCGCGCTGGACGATCCGGTAGGCCTCGTCGCGCGTCAGTCCGGCGTCGACGAGCGCCAAGAGGACGGACTGGGAGAAGACGAGCCCCAGCGAGCCCTCCGTGAGGTTGACGAGCGCCCGATCGGGGTGGATCACCAGGCCCGCGGCCAGCGACGTCGCCTTGCGCAGCATGTAACAGGCCAGCATGGACGCATCGGGCAGGGCCACCCGCTCGACCGAGCTGTGCGAGATGTCCCGCTCGTGCCACAGCGCGACGTCTTCGAGCCCCGCGCCCAGATACCCCCGCAGCAACCGGGCCAGACCGCACAGTCGTTCGGAGAGAACGGGGTTGCGCTTGTGCGGCATGGAAGAGCTGCCCTTCTGACCGGCCCCGAAGGGCTCCTCCGCCTCCCCCACCTCGCTGCGGGCCAAGTGCCGGATCTCGGTGCACATGAGCTCGACGGTCGCCCCGATCGACGCGCAGGCCGAGAGGTACTCGGCGTGACGGTCCCGCGCGATCACCTGGGTGGCGGGGACCGGGGTCAGGCCGAGCGCGGCACAGACGCGGGACTCGACGGCGGGATCGACGTTGGAGTAGGTCCCGACGGCCCCCGACAGCTTGCCCACGGCGACGGCGTCGCGGGCCGCGCGCAACCGGCGACGGTCGCGATCACCTTGAAGGGCCCACAGGGCGAACTTGACACCGAAGGTCGTGGGCTCGGCGTGCATGCCGTGGGTGCGGCCGGCGACGGGCACGTGCATCAGCTCGAGCGCCCGGCCCTTCAGCGCGGCCACGAAGGCATCGAGGTCGACCAGAAGCAGGTCGGCCGCCCGGGTGAGCGTGGCGCACAGCGCCGTGTCCACCACGTCGGAGGACGTCAACCCGTAGTGGATGTGCGCGCCGGCCGGCGCGCCGATGCGTTCTTGCACGACGTCGACGAAGGCGGCGACGTCGTGATCCGTCACCTTCTCGCGCTCGAACACCTCGGCCACGAACACCTCGTCGACCGTCGGAGCCTTGGCCCGGCAGGCGGCCGCCTCGTCCGCCGGCACCACGCCGAGGGCGGCCTGGGCCTCGGTGGCCAGGAGCTCGATCTCGAGCCAGAGCGAGAAGCGAGCGGCGTCGCTGAAGAGCGCGGCCATGTCCGGGGGGGCGTAGCGGGGGATCACCCGGCCCCCTCCCGCGCCCTGGCTCGGGGGCTGGGCACCCGGGCCGCGATGTCGTGGCGCATCTGCATGCCCTCCCAGTCAATCGGCGCCGCCGCGGCATAGGCGCGCTCGCGCGCCTCGGCCAGGGTCGTGGCGGTGGCGGTGACACCCAGCACGCGTCCCCCGGCTGTGTGGAAGGGTCCGTCGGGGCTGTGGCGTCCGGTGCCGGCGTGGAACACGGTGACCCCGTCGACCGCGGCGACCGATTGGCCCAAGGTGTCCAGACCCTCAATGGTGTCGCCGGTGCGGGGGTGCTCCGGGTAGCCCTGCGACGCCAGCACGACGCACACCGCGGCATCGCCGGAAAAGGTTGGCGGGGCCGATCCGACGAGGTCGCCGTCGGCGACGGCGAGGAAGAGCTCGGCGGCATCCGACGCGAGCAGCGCGAGCACCACCTGGGCCTCGGGATCGCCGAAGCGCACGTTGTACTCAATGACCTTGGGTCCGTCGCGAGTCAACATGAGCCCGGCGTAGAGAACGCCTCGGTAGTCGATGCCGCGGCGTTGCAGCTCTCCGACGAGCGGGAGCACGGCGGTGTCCATGAGACGGTCGACCGCGCCGGGGGACACCTGGGGCATCGGTGCGTAGGCGCCCATGCCCCCGGTGTTGGGGCCGACGTCGCCGTCACCGATGCGCTTGAAGTCCTGGGCGGGGACGAGAGGCACTGCCCGCGTCCCGTCGCACAGGACGAGCAGCGAGCACTCCTCACCCTCGAGGCCCTCCTCGATCACGATGTGTCGCCCGGCGTCGCCGAAGGCCGTTCCCGACAGCTTGGCGCTGACGTCGGCTCGGGCCTCGTCGAGCGTGCGGGCGACCAGGACACCCTTTCCGGCGGCCAGGCCGTCGGTCTTGATCACCCAAGGCCCCGGCAGCGACTCGAGAAACGTGCGAGCGGCACTGGCCTCGAGCGCGTCGAAGGTGGCGAAGCGCGCCGTCGGGACGCCGGCGGCGCTCAGGACCTCCTTCATGAACGCCTTCGACCCTTCGAGGAGCGCACCGTCGGCCCCTGGCCCCATGACCGAGCGACCCTGGGCGCGCAAGCGATCAGCCAGCCCGGCGACCAGCGGGGCCTCCGGGCCGATCACGAAGAGGTCGGCCTCCATCTCCTCGACCGGCCCCTCCGCCACGGTGATCGGGGGCGCCATGCCCGGGTTCCCCGGCGTGACCACGACGTCTGCCGTGCGGGCCAGCACGTGGGCGAGTGCGTGTTCGCGGCCTCCGCTGCCGACGACGCAGACCCTCACGCGGTGGCGAAGGAAACGGTCTGTTCGCGCCCCGGCCCCACTCCGACGAGGCGCACCGGAACGCCGATCTGTTCCGACAAGAACGCGATGTAGTCGCGGGCAGCCGCCGGCAGGTCGCCGGGGGCGGTCGCTGCGCTGAGATCAGTTCGCCAGCCGGCCAGCTCCTCGTAGACGGGCGCCGCCTTGTGGAAGGTCGACTGGTGGTATGGCAGGTGGGTAAAGCGAATGCCGTCCGCCTCGTAGGCGACGCAGACCTTCACGGTCTCGAAGGTGTCGAGGACGTCGAGTTTGGTGAGCGCCACCTCGGTCAGCGAGTTGAGGCGCACGGCCTGGCGCAGCATGACGGCGTCGAACCACCCGCAACGCCGCCGACGCCCGGTGTTGGTCCCGAACTCGTGGCCGCGCTCGACGAGAAGCTCGCCGACGTCGTTGTCCTGTTCGGTCGGGAACGGCCCGGCGCCCACGCGCGTGACGTAGGCCTTGGCGATCCCGATGACCCGCTCGATGTCCCGGGGCCCGAGTCCCGAACCGGTGCAGGCGCCCCCGGCCACGGGGTTGGACGAGGTCACGAAGGGATACGTCCCGTGATCAAGGTCGAGAAAGGTCGCCTGAGCCCCCTCGAGCAGGATTTGGCGCCCCTTGTCCATCGCGTCGTGCACCATTCCGACCGTGTCGCCCACCATCGGCTCGATCCGGGGCGCGTACTCACCCAGGTAGCGGTCGGCGATGTCGGGAGCCGTCAGCGGGAGGCGGTTGTACACCTTGGCCAGGACAGCGTTCTTCTCCTTGAGCGCCACGTCGAGCTTTTGGCGGAAGATCTTGGGGTCGAAGAGGTCCTGCACGCGGATGCCGACGCGGGAGGCCTTGTCGGCGTAGGCCGGGCCGATCCCACGCTTGGTCGTCCCCAGCGCGTTCTTGCCGAGGAAGCGCTCGGTGACTCGGTCGAGCTCCTGGTGGTAGGGCATGATCAGGTGGGCGTTGCCGCTCACGACCAGACGGGAGGTGTCAACGCCCTTGGCGGCGAGGCTGTCGAGCTCCTCGAGCAGCACGGCCGGGTCCACGACCACGCCGTTGCCGATGATCGGCGTGATGTGGTCGTAGAGGATCCCGCTCGGCACCAGCTGGAGCGCGAAGGCCGCGCCATTGACGACGATGCGGTGGCCGGCGTTGTGGCCCCCCTGGTAGCGCACCACCATGTCCATCTCGCGGGCGAGCAAGTCGGTGAGCTTGCCCTTCCCCTCGTCGCCCCACTGGGTCCCGACCACCACGGTTGCGGGCACGCGTCTCCCCGTTCGCTCTGTCGCTTCGGATTACGCCCAAGTGTAGCCCTCCTCGAAATGGGTCCCCGTAAATTCGGCGGTTTCATCCCCCTCGGACCAGGGGTAATGCCGGACATCCGGAGTTGCCTTCATCGTCGCCCACGAGGGTGGTCGGTGAGAACGCTCGGATCCCCATCCCGGTTGCTGCCATTCCCTACAGTGTCCCGATGCTCCGACCACCTCACCCGTCAGCTCACCGCCGCTCATGGTTGGAAAAGCGCTGGCGCCCGGCCATCGCGACCGCGGCAGCGGCCCTCGTCGTCCCCGCCACGTTCCTCCTTGGCGGCGCGGCGGCCAGCGGCGGTCCGCCCCTCTCGCCCGACGCGCCGACCGGGCTGTCGGCCGTGCCGGGCTACCAGGCGGCCAACCTGAGCTGGACCGTGGGCGCCGACAACGGCAACGCCATCACGTCCTTCCTGGTCAAGTGGTACCACGGGGGCGCCGAGGCGGGATCGACGACCGTGGCCGCCGTGCCCGGAGCCCATTCCGATCTGAGCCCGACGCCCGGAGCTTTCGACACCTACGACGTCCCGGGCCAGACCGGCGGCGTTGCGGTGACCTTCTCGGTGGCGGCGACCAACGGGAACGGGCCCGGATCCGACTCGGCGCAGACGGCCTCCGTGACCCCGAGCAGCATGCCGACGGCGCCGTACGCGCCGACCCAGGTCTACGGAACACTCCAATCCCCCGGCCAGATCGAATTGCACTGGACGGTCCCGGCCGACAACGGCAACGTTCTCAGCGGCAACTTCAACATCACCTCGTACCTGGGCGGGACTGTTCAGTCGGAGGGTCAGTACACCGGCCTCGGCACGACGCCGGGAACCCAGGACTCCGTGTTGGTGACGGGGTTCAGCCCGCAAGCCTCCTACACGTTCGACGTGCTCGCTCTGAACGGCGTCGGGCCAGGTCCGCGATCACGGCAGAGTGCTCCGGTCAACGCCGGGTTCTTCGGGGTGTCGCCTTCGAGGAGCAGCCTCGACTTCGGCGAGGTCACACTGGGCGACTTCACCGGCCCTCAGACCGTCACGCTGACCAACGTCAGCGGGTCACCCGACACGGTCGAGAACCCGAGCTTTTCGGGATCCGGCGGGAACGACTACACCGAGAGCAACGATTGCGGCACGCTCGCCGTCGGCGCCGCCTGTACCGTCGACGTGTATTTCGCTCCTGGGGCGCTCGGTGAGCGGGACGCCACGATGACGGTGAACCAGAGCGCTCCCTCAGCGAGCAGCCCCGTCGCCGTGGCACTGTCCGGCCAGGGGGGGATCGGCTACTACCAGGTGGATGCCCAGGGCAAGGTGGCCTCTTTCGGCGACGCCGCCTCGTTTGGCGACCTGTCGGGCACTCCCCTCAACAAGCCCATCGTGGGCATCGCCCCGACCGGTGATGACGGCGGCTACTGGCTCGTGGCGACGGACGGGGGCGTCTTCAACTTCGGCGACGCCGGCTTCTACGGCTCCGCGGGAGCCATCCACCTCAACAAACCCATCGTGGGGATGGCGGCGACCGCCGACGCCGGCGGTTACTGGCTCGTTGCCTCCGACGGGGGCATCTTCACCTACGGCGATGCCCAGTTCTACGGCTCGACGGGCGCCATCCACCTCAACAAGCCCATCGTGGGTATGGCGCCGACGCCCGACGGGGGCGGTTACTGGCTCGTCGCCTCCGACGGGGGCATCTTCAATTACGGTGACGCCGGTTTCTACGGTTCGACCGGAGCGATCCACCTCAACCAGCCGATCGTGGGTATGGCGCCGACGCCCGACGGCGGGGGCTACTGGTTGGTGGCGTCGGACGGCGGCATCTTCTCCTACGGCGACGCTCAGTTCTTCGGCTCGGCGGGCTCGCTCCACCTCAACCAGCCGATCGTCGGCATGGCGGCCATGCCCGACGGGGGCGGCTACTGGTTCACGGCCGCCGACGGTGGGCTCTTCAACTACGGCAGCGCGCCGTTCTCTGGCGCTGCGGCAGGACAGGGGCTCGGAACCGTCGTCGGCATGGCCACCGACGGCGCGCCGACGGTGCAGGCCTTTCTCAATGTGCCGGCGGTTCGTTCTCGCCATTCCGACACTGGCCCACCGCCGGGCGCGCGCCACTTCGCCGGGCCGTGAGCGCGCCCGGGCCCTGCTCAGTGTGGCCCTACTAAGTGAGCACGATCTTGTCGTTGTCCACGTCGACCTTGATGGTGGCGCCTTCGAGGTACTTGCCCTCGAGCAGGGCCAAGGCCAACGGGTCCTCGATCTCGCGCTGGAGCACCCGGCGCAGCGGTCGGGCGCCATAGTCGGGGTCGTAGCCGGCGCGGGCGAGCCACTCCTCGGCGGCCGGCGTCACCACCAACGACAGGCGCCGTTCGGCCAGGCGCGTCCGCAGTCGGTCCAGCTGGATGCCCACGATGACGGCCAGATCGCTCTCGCTGAGGGGCCGGAAACGCACGATCTCGTCGATGCGGTTGATGAACTCCGGCTTGAAGTAGTCCGAAGGCTCACCCCGGAGGTTCGACGTCATGATCAGGACCGTGTTGGTGAAGTCGACCGTCCGTCCCTGTCCGTCGGTCAGTCGTCCGTCCTCGAGCACCTGCAGCAGGATGTTGAATACGTCGGGATGGGCCTTCTCGAGCTCGTCTAGGAGCAGGACCGAATAGGGACGCCGGCGCACCGCCTCGGTGAGTTGGCCACCCTCGTCGTAGCCGACGTACCCCGGGGCGCGCCGACCAGCCGCGACACGGCGTGCTTCTCCATGTACTCGCTCATGTCGATGCGGATCATCGCTCGCTCGTCGTCGAAGAGGAACTCTGCCAACGCGCGGGCCAACTCCGTCTTGCCGACGCCCGTCGGTCCGAGGAAGAGAAAAGAACCGATCGGCCGGTTGGGATCGCTCAGCCCCGCCCGACTGCGCCTGATTGCGTTGGAGACGGCGGAGACCGCCTCGTCCTGCCCCACCACGCGCTCATGGAGGGTGGACTCGAGCCGCACCAACTTCTCGACCTCGCCCTCCATCAGTCGTGACACCGGGATGCCGGTCCACCGGCTGACCACCTCGGCGATGTCCTCGGGGTCGACCTCCTCCTTCAAGAAGCGGGTCCCCGCCTGCAACTTGGAGAGGTCCTCGGTCGCCTGCTCGATCCGGCGTTCCAGGTCGGGCAGCTCGCCGTAGCGGATGGCCGCCGCCCCGGCCAGCTCCCCGTCGCGCTCGAGCCGCGCCGCCTCCTCCTCTTTGGCCGTCTTCTCCTGCTGCAGCTGGCTGATGGCATCGAGGCAGCTCTTCTCCTGCTGCCAGTGCGCCGTCATGGAGTCGCTCTGCTCGCCGAGCTCGGCCAGCTCGCGCACGATACGCTCCAACCGCTCTTTCGACGCCTCGTCGCTCTCTTTTTCCAAGGCCAGCTTCTCGATCTCGAGCTGGCGGATGCGACGGGTGATCTGGTCCAGCTCCGTCGGCATGGAGTCGATCTCGATGCGCAGCTTCGAAGCCGCCTCGTCGATGAGGTCGATCGCCTTGTCGGGCAGGAAACGTCCGGTCACGTAGCGATCGGACAGCACCGCCGCCGCCACCAGCGCGGCGTCCTGAATCCGGACCTTGTGGTGCGCCATGTAGCGCTCGGAGAGCCCGCGCAGGATGGCGATGGTGTCCTCCACCGAGGGCTCGCCGACGTACACGGGCTGGAAACGCCGCTCCAGCGCGGCGTCCTTCTCGATGGAGGTCCGGTACTCGTCGAGCGTGGTCGCACCGATCATGCGCAGCTCGCCCCGGGCCAGCATCGGCTTGATCATCTGCCCGGCGTCCATCGCTCCCTCGGCTGCGCCCGCACCCACCAGCGTGTGCAGCTCGTCGATGAACGTGATGATCTCGCCCTCGGCGTCGGTGATCTCCTTCAGCACCGCCTTCAGCCGCTCCTCGAACTCGCCGCGGTACTTGGCGCCCGCGACCATCGAACCCAGGTCGAGCGCGACGACGCGCTTCCCCTTGAGCCCCTCGGGAACGTCTCCCTCGATGATCCGGTTCGCCAGTCCCTCGACGATGGCCGTCTTGCCGACGCCGGGCTCGCCGATGAGCACCGGGTTGTTCTTGGTGCGACGCGACAGCACCTGGATCACGCGCCGGATCTCCTCGTCGCGTCCGATGACGGGATCGAGCTTGCCCTCGCGCGCCGCTTCGGTCAGGTCCCGGCCGTACTTGGCCAGGGCCTGGTAGGTCTGCTCAGGATCGGGGGTGGTGACCCGGTGGCTCCCGCGCACGACCCGGAGGGCGCTCAGCAACGCGTCCTTCGTGACACCGATCTGGTCCGCCAGCGCCAGGATCAGGTGCTCGACCGAGACGTAGTCGTCGCCCAAATCACGCCGGTTCTGGTCCGCCGCCTCCAGTACGGCGCGCGCGTCACGCGAGAGCCCGGGCTCCGAGCCGCCCTCGGCGCGCGGCAGGCGCGACAGCTGTTCGTGCACCTTGCCGGCTAAGACGTCCGGGTCGACCCCGACCTGAGACAGCAGCGGGCGCGTCATCGTCTCCTGCTGCTGGAGCAGTGCGTCCAACAGGTGGGCTGGCGTCAGCTCGGGGTGGTTCGACGACGCGGCGTGGCCCGTTGCTGCGCTGAAGGCTGCCTTCGTATTGTTCGTCCAACGTTCTGGGTCTATCGGCATTCGCCTATCCCTTCCTTACTGTCCTTTCTCACGACCCCGTCCGGCGTCCGCCGCGGTAGGGCGCCGGGGTCTGGCGCACCGGGACCAGGTCGCGCCGGTACTGGCGGTGGGTGGCCGCCACGGCGTCGAGCGCCTGGGCCCGCACCTCCACGAGCTCCTGGCGCAGCCGGGCGAGCTCAGCTTCGAGCTGGAGCACCCGGCGCACCCCCTCGAGGTTCAGGCCGGTGGCCGTCAGCTCCTGGATGTGGCGCAGTCGCTCCAGGTCGCTTTCCGAGAAGCGCCGGCTCCCGCCGCTCGTACGGGATGGATCGAGGAGTCCCTTGCGCTCGTAGATCCGCAGGGTCTGCGGATGCATCCCCGTCAGCTCGGCCGCGACTGAGATGACGTAGACGGCCTGGTTGACGTCGCGGTCGGTCCTCACCGCGTCACCCGTCCACCGCGAGACGCGGTGCCGCGTCGGTCACGGCGGCCAACGACTCGACGGCCGCCCGCTGCTCGTCGGTGAGCTCGGTCGGCACTACGATCTCCACCTTGACCAGAAGGTCGCCCGGCTTGGACCCGTTGCGCCCCGAACCCTTCGGGACGCCCCGGCCACGCACGCGCAGTACCTTGCCCGACGGCGTGCCCGGCGGCACCTTCAGCGTCACTTTGCCGTCGAGCGTGGGCACGGTGATGGTCGTTCCGAGCGCGGCCTCGGGGTAGGTGATCGGCACCGTGATGCTCAGGTTGCGCCCGCTGCGGCCGAAGACCGAGTGCTTGCCCACGTGGACCACCACATAGAGGTCGCCGGGGGGCGCCATGCCCTGACCGGGCGCGCCACGGCCCTTGACCCTGATGCGTTGTCCGCCTTCGACGCCGGGGGGGATGCGGACCTTGATCGAGCGCACCTTCTGCTCGGTACCCGTCCCCCGACACACCGGACACGGGGTGTCGAAGAGCGTGCCCCGCCCCACGCAGTCGGGGCAGACCGTGCTGAGGGAGAACAGGCCCTGGTTGTCGTTGAGGCTGCCCGTTCCCCCACAGCGCGGGCAGGTGTGCGTCGACGTACCCGGGGCGGCCCCACTGCCGCGGCAGTTGGAGCAACGAACCTCCTGGGGAACGTTCACCGAGGTGGTCACGCCGTGCACGGCGTCCTGGAAAGAGAGGTGCAGCTGCGCCTCCATGTCCGCGCCCCGCTGGGGCCCGCGCTGGGTGCGCGTGCGGCCGCCGCCACCGAAGAGACCTCCGAAGAGGTCGCTCAGGTCACCCATGTCCTCCATGCGGAACGTGCCGCCGCCGGGCGCGCCGAAGCCGCCGATCGGGCCGTGCGTGCGGACCTCGTCGTACTCCTTGCGCTTCTCCGCGTCGCCCAGCACGTCGTAGGCCGCGCTGATCTCCTTGAAGCGCTCCTCCGAGCCGGGGTTGGCGTCGGGATGGTGCTCCTTGGCCAACTTCCGATAGGCGCGCGTGATCTCCTTGTCGCTCGCCGTCGGGACCACCCCGAGCACCTTGTAGTAGTCCTTCTCGAACCATTCGCGCTGTGCCGCCATGAGTCAGCTCACCCCCGTACGCGGACCATGGCGGCGCGGAGCACCTGCCCCTTCCAGCGGTAGCCGGAGCGCAGCACCTCCTCGACGATGGTCTCACCACCGTCGCCGGGCTCACCCACCGAGTGCGCGACGGCGTCGTGCACCGAGGGATCGAAGGGGACGCCGGCCTGGTCGACGCGCTCGAGTCCCTCCTTCAGGAGGATGTCGAGCAACATGGCTCGCGAGGCACGCAGCGCCTTGGCGTCCTCGCTCACGTCGAATGACTCGTTCAGATGGGCCTCGGCCAAGTCGAGCGTGTCCAGGACCGGCAGCAGCTTGGCGACGATGTCACCGGAGGCTCGTGCCGCCTGTTCGTGCTGGAGGCGCGCGATGCGCTTGCGGTAATTCTCGAAGTCGGCCTGGGTACGCTGGAGCGCGAGCAGGTACTCGTCCCGCTCGCGCGCCAGCAGCTCCCTCTGGTCGGTCTCCTCGGGGGGACCGGTCGGGGGCGCGTCCTCAGAACCGCCAGCGTTCCCCGGCTTGGTCATGTCGCCTTTGCGGTCCGCATCGGTCCGGGTGACGCCGGGGGAGGCGGCAGCGTCAGCCGCCTCCTCCGCAGCATCGGCCTCGGAGAAGGCGGACCCTTCCCCGGGCGGGGCCTCGCCGCCAAAGCTCATTGCTCATCGACGATCTCGGCGTCGACGACGTCGTCGTCCGAACCACCCTCGGCCGAACCACCACCGTCGCCCGCGCCAGAGCCGTCACCACCCGCGCCGCCGCCGGATTGCGACGCCGACGCCTGCTCGTACAGGCGCTGGCTGAAGCTTTGGGACACGCCGACCAGCTTCTCGGTGGCGTCCTTGATGGCCTCGATCGACGACCCGTCCAGGGCTTCCTTCACGCCCTTCAGGGCCGCCTCGACGTCGTCCTTCTCGGTGCCTTCGAACTTCTCACCCTGCTCCTTCAGCAGCTTCTCGGTCTGGTACACCAAGGTGTCCGCGGTGTTACGCACCTCGGCCTCCTCGCGGCGCTGGCGGTCGTCCTCGGCGTGGGCCTCGGCGTCGCGCACCATGCGCTCGATGTCGTCCTTGGCCAGCGAGGACTGGCCGGTGATCGTCATCGACTGCTCCTTGCCCGTCGCCTTGTCCTGAGCGGACACGTGGACGATCCCGTTGGCGTCGATGTCGAAAGTGACCTCGATCTGGGGGATCCCCCGCGGCGCCGGTGGGAGGTCGACCAGCTGGAACTTGCCGAGCGTCTTGTTGTACATCGCCATCTCGCGCTCGCCCTGGAGCACGTGGATCTCAACGGACGGCTGGTTGTCCTCGGCCGTCGTGAAGACCTCCGACCGCTTCGTCGGGATGGTCGTGTTGCGCTCGATGAGGCGATGCATGACCTGCCCCTTGGTCTCGATGCCCAGCGACAGCGGCGTGACGTCGAGCAGGAGCACGTCCTTGACCTCGCCCTTGAGCACGCCGGCCTGCACGGCGGCACCGATGGCGACGACCTCGTCGGGGTTCACGCCCTTGTGGGGCTCCTTGCCCGTCAAGTTCTGCACCAGTTCCTGCACGGCAGGGATCCGGGTCGAGCCTCCGACCAACACGACGTGGTTGATGTCGGAGGTCTTCATGCCGGCATCCTTGATCGCCGCCTCGAACGGACCCACGCACGCCTGCACGAGGTCGGCCGTGAGCTCGTTGAACTTGGCCCGCGTCAGCTTCAGGTCGAGGTGCTTCGGGCCTTCGGACGTGGCCGTGATGAAGGGCAGGTTGATCTGGGTGTCCTGTACCGAGGACAGCTCGATCTTGGCCTTCTCGGCCGCCTCCTTGAGGCGCTGCATCGCCATCTTGTCCTGGGACAGGTCGACGCCCTCGGTGTTCTTGAACTCCGTCACGAGCCATTCGATGACCTTGTCGTCCCAGTCGTCGCCTCCGAGCTTCGTGTTGCCCGAGGTCGACTTCACCTCGAAGACGCCCTCGCCAATTTCGAGCACCGAGACGTCGAACGTCCCGCCGCCGAGGTCGAACACGAGCACGGTGCGGTCCGAGTCCTCCTTGTCGAGCCCGTAGGCCAAAGCAGCAGCCGTCGGCTCGTTGATGATGCGGAGAACCTCAAGTCCGGCGATCGCCCCTGCCTCTTTGGTCGCCGTGCGCTGCGCGTCGTCGAAGTACGCGGGCACGGTGATGACGGCCTGGGTGACGGTGTCGCCGAGGTACGCCTCGGCGTCCCTCTTCAGCTTGCCGAGGATGCGCGCCGAGATCTCCTGCGCCGTATAGGCCTTGCCGTCGATGTCAACGGTCCACTTCGTCCCCATGTGACGCTTCACCGAGCGGATGGTCCGGTCGGGGTTGGTGATGGCCTGACGCTTGGCCACCTCGCCGACGAGCACCTCCCCGGTCTTGGAGAAGCCCACCACCGAGGGGGTGGTCCTCCCACCTTCGGCGTTCGGGATGACGACGGGCTCGCCCGCCTCCAACACACTGACCACCGAGTTGGTGGTTCCCAAGTCGATGCCTACGGCCTTGGCCATTTTCTGTAGTCCTTCCGTTGTCTGTCTCTGCGACTACTGCTGGCGTTGTTCCATCAGTCTCTCAGTTGCTGCCGACCAGTATAGCAAAGTTGAGTGTAATGATGTCAAGATTCCTTAGGCAGGATACCGGGATCTCCGAACAACGAGGAACCGGAGGGAGGCCGGCGGCAAAGGTCCAGGTAGGCCATATAAGCCCTATTCCCCACCGGTCCCCCACGAGCGGAGCATGACGTCACCCTCGAGCGCTTCAGAGCTGCATCGCTTCGGGGGCTCAGCGAATGGTCCCGACTCCCGGGATCAGCGGGAGATCGAGGGCGGTCACCCACCCGGGGGGCAGCTCGTTGACGTAGGGCACGGCGTTGAGCGCCCGCAATCCGGTCGCCATGCAACCCGCCGCCGCCGCATCGCGGCCCGATCCGTCGGTGAAGCGAAAGGCCGTCTCCTGGCTGATTGACGGCACGCCGTCGATCAGCACCCTGTAGACGTCATCCTGGTGCCCGCGCGGCCAGTCCGGTGCGGCGTCGGTGCCCACCCGGTTCACATGCTCGAGGCAGAGGCGCGGCTCCCCGTTGACCAGGCCGTTCAGCGTGAAGCGGATGGCGGCGACCGTGCCCGCCTCCAGTACGCCCTTGGCGGTCGTGATCGGGCGATCGGTGACCCACTTCTCCCACGTCGAAGTGATGCCGTCGAGCTCCACCCCGATCGTGTGCGCCATCATCGGGATCGTGCCGCCCCACGACATGGCCAAGATGTCGGTGTGCTCGAGCAGCGGAGTGAACTCGGGCGGGCGCCCGATCCCCATTTCGTCCTCGTAGTCGCCTTCGTAGTTGATGTAGTCGAGGATCTCGAGGGCTCGCACCTGCCGCACCTCGCTGCAGAGGCCCATCAGGGTCAGCGGGAACAGGTCGTTGGCGAAGCCGGGATCGATGCCCGTGGTGAAGCACGAGGAACCTCCCGCCTCGCAGAATTCCGTGATCGGGTCCACCCACGCGGGGGGGTTGAGCTTCATGCCGGGCCAGACCCACGGGGTCATGGCGGTCGAACACACGTCGATGCCCGCGCGCAGGAAGGCACCGATGTCCCGGATGTTGTCGTCCGCCCGCGCTGCGGTCGGGCCGTAGTGGACGAGTGCGTCGGGTTTCAAAGCGACCAGGGCCGCAACGTCGTCCGTCGCCCGAAGGCCGATGGGCGACAAGCCACAGAGCTCGCCCACGTCGCGACCCACCTTGTCCCGGTTCGAGACTCCGACGCCCACGAGGTCGAAGCCGGGGTGGCGGAGTATCTCGGGGATCACCATTTTGCCGACGAAGCCGGTGCCCCAGACCACGACGCGCTTGGCCGGGCTCACCTCGACACACTTCCCGGATGATGACGGTCGGTCGATGCGGTGGCACTGGTCATGCCCGAGTTTCTAGTGGCTGGGTGCGAGCCCTGCCCCGGGGGCGCGCGTACCATCACAGGCGTGCTCGACCTGGTCCTCCTCCGCCACGGCCAGTCGACCTGGAACGCCGACAACTTGTTCACCGGTTGGGTCGACGTCGACCTCACCCCGGCCGGGGAAGCCGAGGCCCGGGCCGGAGGGGAGCTGCTGGCCGCCGAGGAGACCCTGGACCTGCGGATGCTCCACACCTCGGTCCTGACCAGGGCCATACGCACCGCCGAGATCGCCCTCGCGGCGGCGGGGCGCAGCTGGCTCCCCGTCCGGCGCGACTGGCGCCTCAACGAACGCCACTACGGCGACCTGCAGGGGAAGAACAAGGCGGAGATCAAGCGGCAGTTCGGGGAGACCCAGCTCCTGCTGTGGCGACGCAGCTACGACACCCCTCCGCCGCCGCTGAGCCCGGACAATCCCTACGACGTCGCCGACGACCCCCGGTACCGGGACCTCGACCCGGAAGACGTGCCGCGCACCGAGTGCCTGGCCGACGTGGTGGACCGCGCCGTCCCTTATTGGGAGTCGGCCATCGTGCCCGATCTGCGGTCCACCGCCGAGAAGGGCGGGGCCGTCCTGGTCGCGGCGCACGGAAACTCGATCCGGGCACTGCGCAAGCATCTCGAAGGGATCGCGGACGACGCCATCACGGGGCTCGAGATACCCACCGGCATCCCCTACCGCATGCTCCTCGACGACGACCTCTCGGTGCGCTCCGCCGATTATCTGGGTGACCCGGCGGCCGCGGCGGCCGCCGCGGCCGCGGTGGCCCGTCAGGCCGACCGGCCGGCCGGCTGAGGAGATCTCGCCCAAATGCGGTAGGCCGGGGCGCCTCGCCGCGCCCCGGCCTCACCGACCGTCTGCCGGACCGAACGCGCGTTACAACGCGTCGGCCCCGCGTTCTCCGGTGCGCACACGCACCACGGTGTCGACTGGGATGACCCAGACCTTGCCGTCACCGATCTTGCCGGTCGCTGCCGAGGACACGATGGCGTCGACCATGTCGTCCACCTGACCGTCGTCCACCAGCACCTCGATGCGGATCTTGGGGACGAAGTCCACCTCGTATTCCGCACCCCGGTAGACCTCGGTATGACCCCGCTGCCGCCCGAAGCCCTGGGCCTCGGTGAGGGTCATACCCTGCACGCCGTGGGTCTTGAGGACCTCCTTGACGTCGTCGAGCTTGAACGGCTTGAGGACTGCCACGATCAGCTTCATTGTTGAACTCCTTTCGTTCTCAGTGACCGAGGCCTAGGACCCGCCGCCGACATCGGGTATCTGTTCGGCACCGGAGACCGGGTAGTCCTCTCTGGGTTCCGGTGGGCTGGTGGTGACCCCGGCCATGGCGAAGGCGCCGTCGCTGCGGGTGGCGAATCCCTCGTCGGGGAACGCCTCCTCGCCGTGGATGGCAAGGTCACCCACTTCGAGGATCTCGTCCTTGTAGCGGGCACCGCGGAGGACCCAGCCGATGATCTTCATCAGGATGAAGGTGATCAGGGCCGACCAGATGATGACGAAGATGGCCGCCCGGAACTGTTCCCACAGCTGGTGCGCCGAGCCCGTGTACATGAGCCCGTTGACCGAGGTGATCACGCAGTGGGCGGTCCCCGTGGCATATGTAGCCGGCGTCGTGCCCACGACCTGCCCGGCGGCGTCGAGGTGACCGCAGCCGTACTCGATCATGTTCGGGTCACCGAAGATGCCGAGCAACATGCCGCCCATGAACCCGGCGATGCCGTGGGTGTAGACGACACCCAGGGCGTCGTCGACCTTGGAGAACGGCCGCACCTTGGACAGGTAGTTCCAGCACACCCAGACGACGGCCGAGCAGATGGCGCCGACGTAGATGGCACCCCGCCCGTTCACCCAGCCGGCACAGGGTGTGATGCCGACCAGGCCGCAGATCATGCCGTTGACACCGCCGAGGAAGGTCGGCTTTCGTTCCTTGCTGAGCCAGGCATCCATGATCATCCACACCACGACGCCGGTCCCGGTGGCGAGGTTCGTGTTGATGACGGCTGCCGCCATGCTGGCCCCGGCGTAGTACGGGTCACCACCGTTGAAGCCGTTCCAGCCCAGCCACAGGATGCCCGCACCGACCGCCGCCATGACCAGGTTGTTGGGCAAGGCGTGCTGTCTATCTCGCAACAGGCGCGGTCCGAGGACCCACGCTGCGACGAAGCCGGACACGCCGGCGGACATGTGGATGACGTACCCACCCGAGAAGTCGAGCGCTCCTTCCTGGGCGAAGTAGCCGCCACCCCAGAGCAGGAACGCGTCCACGGCGTAGACGAAGGTCGACCACAGCGGCACGAGCAGGCACCAGGCGAAGAACTTGATGCGTCCGAGCACGCTCCCCAGGAAGAGCAGAGGGGTGATGGCCGCGAACACGAACTGGAAGTACGCCAAGCTCGCGGTCGGGAAGTGGAACGGGATGAGGGTGTTGGCGGCGGAGACCGCTTGTCCTTGTTCACCCACGCTGTTGGTGATGCCCCCGGGCTTGCCGACGAAGTTTTCCCAGAAGTGTGTCCACCCGCTCACACCGGTCAACTGCGTCTGCACACCGTTGCGCACACCGCCGCCGATCGAGGTCGCGCCGAATCCCATCTTGTAGGACCAGAGCACCCAGGCGATGAGCACGAGTGAGAAACCGGCGAACATCATGGCCAAGACGTTGACCGCCCACTTCTTGGGGACGATCGACGCATAGAGCACGGCCAGGCCCGGGAGGCTCATCAGTCCGACGAACGTCGCGGCGGTGATCTGCCACGTGTTGTCGGCCGGATTCAGCCAACTCGGGTACGGAACGGGAACGATAGCTCCCAAAAGATGGATCACTAAAGCTCTCCTAACTGTCGTTGCCGTCCCAATGCTCCACCGTGGGACAGCGCCACTGAACTCGGGGTACGGCAAGCCAATTCAGACGGTTCTCCCCGTCGCAGAAAGGATGCAGGGCAGGAGTTTCCGCATCGTCACCACTGTGTTTCGAGCGCGTTAATCCACGGGGAGACCGTTCCGAGGACCGTCGGGGCGGGCCACTACGATCGCCCGATCGCGCACCCCGATGAACAACACCGCTCCGTGCCCGGACCCGGCTCGCCGGCGGGCGAGATCCCCGCCACTGACGACCCGGGGGAGCGCGACGCGTCACCGACGCGCGAGATGAGCCCGTGTCGACGTTGCGCGGCGCCACCGTGCAGGTCGACGTGCGCACGGCCGCGCGCGTCGCGCTTGCGCTCGTGCTGGTCACGCTGGTCGTGCTCGTCGTGGTGTTCGTGGTGGTGGGCATAAACAAGAACCGGCAGATCGACCAGCTCCGTCAGCACGGGGTCCCCGTCATCTTCACCGTGTCGGGTTGTCAGGGCCTGCTGGGCGGGAGCGGGAGCAACGGCGCCGGGTACGCCTGCCACGGGACCTACCGCATCGGCGGCCGCACCTACGACGCGCCCCTCCCGGGGACCGCCCTCTACGCGCCCGGCGCCACTGTGCGCACCGTCGCCGTTCCCGGTGACCCCGGCCTGGTGTCACCGGTGAACATCGTCGAGAACGAGCATGCGTCGTGGAAGGTGTTCATCCTGCCCGGAGTCCTCTCCGCGGTCCTGTTGCTCGTCGGAGGCGCCGTCGTGCTCGTCCGGCGGCGCTCCAAGTCGCCCGAACCGTCCGGCGAGAGCGCGCACGGCGGGAGGGACTCGTCGGGCTGACCCGGCGGCTGTCTCCGTTCAGGTGGGCGGCGTGTAGCGCTTGTTGGAACGCGGCCGCACGCCGTTGGGGCGCGTCCCATTGGACGGACCACGCTTGGTGCTGGGTGGCGCTGGGCCGTTGGCCTCGGCCCGTTTGAGAGCTTGCTGCAGGCGGTAGGCGCGTACCAGGTACCACGCGCCCGCTAGGAGGAACGGGATGCCGAAGCCCCAATAGCGCAGGTTGACGACGGCCAATCCGTAGAGCGCCAGGGTGATGCCCTGGAACAGCCGCTTGCGCATCAGCGAGGACACGAGAATGAGCACCGACATGCCGAGGATGACGTAGGTGAGCTCGGTGTAGAGCGACGTGCTCAGGTGGTGGCTCTTGGCGTAGTCGATCGAGGCCGAGCTGATGATGATGCCGACGAGGGCGGCCAGCGGGGCCGCCACGAGGCCGATTGCCCGCTCCTTGTCGTCGGACCGCGCGACGGCGTCCTCCAGCTCCTCGACCGAACGTTCGTCGGTGGCGCCCTTCTTGTCGGCGGCTGCGTCGTCGGGCCGCACGATCGTGTACTTGAAGCGCTCCCACCGGGTCATCGGTGGTGCGCCGTCGCCTCCGGGAGCGCCGGTGTCACGACTCGGGGGCATCGGTGAAGGCTAGCGCCCGTACCCGCGGGTTCCATTTCCCCCGGTTGCGGCGGTGCGGTACCGCGTCGGCGGCCGTGGGGACGGCGGACAGGAATGTCGTTAACGTGCTGGGAGGGCCCGGCGGCCCGGCCGATCGTGAGGAGCGCCGAGATGAAGCTCGTGGTAGCCGTCGTCAAGCCGTTCAAGCTCGACGACGTGAAGAACGTCCTGAAGGACATGGGCGTGCAGGGCATGACCCTGACGGAGGCCCAGGGCTTCGGACGCCAGCGGGGCCACACGGAGAATTACCGGGGCGCCGAGTACCAGGTCGACTTCGTGCCCAAGCTGCGGGTCGAAGTGCTCGTCGACGACGACCGGGCCGAGGCGGTGGTCGACGCCATCGTGTCCTCGGCCTCCACCGGCAAGATCGGCGACGGCAAGGTCTGGGTCGTACCGGCCGAGACCGTCGTCCGTGTGCGCACCGGTGAGCGCGGGGCGGACGCCGTCTGAACCGAGGCGTCGGCGCGACTCTCGCTCGGACGCCTGGCGAACCGGCACGTCAGAGGGGGTAGGGGGTACTGTTTGCGGCCATGAGCCGCGATGATTTCGACCTCTCCAAGATCTGGCTGTTCTCCACCTCGTCGGCCAAGGATCTGCGCACGATCAAGCGGGCCCTCGAGGAGGTCACGGTCCCCCCGGGACGTGTGCTGTGCGAGCAGGGCACCATCGGGCGGGAGTTCTTCTTCATCGTAAAGGGCCACGCGTCGGTGCGACGCAACAATCGCAAGGTTGCCACGCTCGGACCGGGCCAGTACTTCGGCGAGATGGCCTTGCTCGACCGCCGGCCCCGCTCCGCCACCGTCACCTCCGAGACCGAGATGACGCTCCTCGTCCTGGGACAACGACAGTTCAACGGCGTGCTCGACGCGGTGCCGGCTCTGTCGCGCAAGATGCTGGCGGCCATGGCCACCCGGCTGCGGGAAGCGGACGATCGGGCGATGGCCGCCATCTAGCACCCACCGCGCCCGTGCGCCCGAGGGCGATGGGCCGCTGACCAGGGACTCCGCCCCGGGGCATCCGCGTCCGGGGTCTGCCGCGCTGCGAGACTTTCTGGGTCCGTCATTCCTCGCCAGGACACAGGAGGTCACCATCATGCAGCTCGAGTGGAGAAAGCTCGTCGCGGAGTTCTTCGGAACACTCATTCTGGTCGTCGTCGCGGTCGGGGTCGCCACCGAGAGCTTCGGCTTCAAGCTTCACGGCCTCAGCTACTCGGCCGGCGTGGCCGCCACGGCCCTCGCCTTCGGATTCGTGCTCGGCGCGCTGGCGTACGCCATCGGTCCGATCTCGGGGGCGCACGTCAACCCGGCGGTGACGCTCGGCTTCATCGCCACCGCCCGCATGAAGCTCAGTGAGGGCATCGCCTACATCGTGGCCCAGGTGGCCGGCGGCATCGTCGGCGCCTACCTGCTCTACGCCATGATGGACACCTCGCCTTTCTACTCCAAGAGCCGCATCGGCCTGGGCGCCGACGGGTACGGCGCGGCCTCGTACCTGCACGTCAGCCAGGGGGGCGCCTTCCTCATCGAGGTGGTGCTGACCGCGGTCTTCGTGTTGGTGGTGCTCTTCGCCACCCACAGGGCGGCCATCCAGGGCGCCGCCGGCGTAGCCATTGGCTTCGGCCTGGTGGTGGTCCACCTGATCGGCATCCCGCTGACGGGTACCTCCGTGAACCCGGCTCGCTCGCTCGGCCCGGCCCTCGTGGTGGGCGGCACGGCGCTCAGTCAGGTCTGGCTCTTCCTGATCGCCCCGCTGGTGGGGGCGCTGGTCGCCGCCATCATCCACTGGCTCATCGCCGACAACTCCAGAGACGTCACGGTCGACACCGTCGTCGGCTGAGCCGTTCGGCTCGCCCGGGTCACGCCGGGAAGGGCCTGCGGTTAGCGTCGGGTAGATGGATCTGACCGAGGCACTGAACTTCGTCCGGGACCGCAAGCAGGGGGTCCTGGCCACCATCCGCTCCAACGGACGCCCACAGCTCTCCAACATCTTGTACGTGCCCGGGGACGAGGGCATGCTGCGGATCTCGGTGACCGACGACAGGGCCAAGACGAGGAACCTGCGGCGCGACCCGCGGGCCTCGCTCTACGTGCTGGGCGACAACTTCTTCCAGTACGTCGTAGTCGAGGCGCAGGCCGAGCTCACCCCGGTGGCGGCCGACCCGCACGACGCCACGGTGGACGCTCTCGTGGGGTACTACAAGACCGCCAACGGCGAGCACCCCGACTGGGAGGACTACCGGAGGTCAATGGTCGCCGACAAGCGGCTGCTCGTCGTGCTACGGCCCGAGCGCGCCTACGGGATGATCGCCCCGGGCTGACGCCCCGGCGTCCCGGGACCCCTCGACGTGCTCAGGCCGGGGTCTCGGCCGGCGTGGCCGCGGCGGCGGGTGCCGCCCCTCCGGTGAGCGACTCCTCCACGAGCTGGGAGAGGTCGAGCACGCGCACCTCGTCCTGCTTGTCGTGGGCGCGTACGGCGTCGTCGAGCATGATCATGCAGTAGGGGCAGGCGGTCGATACAACGTCAGCTCCGGTGCCGAGTGCCTCCTCGGTGCGCTCCATGTTCACCCGCTTGCCGATGTTTTCCTCGAGCCACATGCGGGCGCCGCCGGCGCCGCAGCAGAAGCCGCGCTCCTTGCAGCGTCGCATCTCGACCTGCTCGACGCCCGGGATCGCGCTGAGCACCGTGCGGGGCTCCTGGATGACCCGGTTGTGTCGACCGAGGTAGCAGGGGTCGTGATAGGTGACCTTGCCCGAGTAGCCCGAGCCCGGCGTGAGTCGGCCCGTCTTCACCAGGTGCTCGAGCAGCTGAGCGTGGTGGATGACCTCGTAAGTGCCGCCGAGCGAGGGGTACTCGTTCTTGATGGTGTTGAAACAGTGCGGACAACTGGCGATGATCTTCTTCGCCCCGACCTCGTCGAGGGTGGCGATGTTCATCTTGGTCTGCTCTTGGTAGAGGTATTCGTTGCCCAGGCGCCGTACGGGGTCTCCGGTGCAGGACTCCTTGGGGCCGAGGATGGCGAAGGTGACACCGGCACGGTGCAGCATGCGGGCGGTGGCCTGCGCGCCTTTGCGCGCCCTCTCGTCGAGGGCGCCGGCGCAGCCCACCCAGTAGAGGTACTCGATGTCGTCGGGGATGGTGCCGGTGACGACGGGAACCTCGAAATCGAGGGTCTGGGTCCACTCGGTGCGCTTGTTCTGGCCGAGGCCCCAGGGATCGCCCTGGTTCTCGACGTTGCGCAACATGAGCCCGGCCTCAGAAGGGAATTCGGAGTCCATGAGGACCTGGTAACGGCGCATGTCGACGATGGCGTCGATGTGCTCGATGTCGACCGGGCACTCCTCGACGCACGCGCCACAGGTGGTGCACGACCACAGGACGTCCGGGTCGATCACGTTGGGCACGAGAGCGGTCTGTTCGCCCTCGCCGGTAAGCAGCGGGGTGGCAGAGGCGAACATGTTGTCGCGCAGGTTCATGATGAGCAGCTTGGGTGAGAGCGGCTTCTCGGTGTTCCAGGCTGGGCAGGCCGACTGACAACGCCCGCACTCGGTGCACGTGGCGAAGTCGAGCATCTGTTTCCAGGTGAAGTGGCCGACCTCACCCACGCCGAACACGGTGTCCTCGTCGACGTTCTCCATGTCCATGTCCGGCGTGCTGTAGAGCGCGCCGAGCGCACGGGGGCGCCGAGAGAAGGCCACGTTGATGGGGGCGATGAAGATGTGCAGGTGTTTGGAGTAAGAGACGAAGACGATGAATCCCGAGATGATCGCCACGTTGAGGATGAGGAAGACGGTCGCGAGGACCGAGTTGACTCCCGAGCCCAACGGGGCCAGCGCGTTGGCCAGCGCATGTGACGCGAAAGGCCCCCAGCTGGTGCCGTAGGGAAACTGGTTCTGGCCAGTCTTGGAGTCGACGATGGCGTTGATCTGCGCCGCCCGGTACAGGAGCAGCGTGATCATCACGCCGGCGATCATGGCGAGGACGAGCCAGGCCGCACCGGTGTGTGATCCATAGAAGCGGGACTTGCGCTCGAGTCGTTGTGGCGCGTTCTTGATGCGGATGACCGAGAACACGATGAGGGCCACCAGGACGGCGCAGGCGAAGAAGTCCTCGATCGCACCGACCCAGTTCCAGGTCCCGATGATCGGGATATGGAAAGTCTTTTGGAAGAGCGCCCCGTACGCCTCGATGATGGTCAGCAGCAAGATGGTGAAACCCCACATGGTGAAGAAGTGGGCCAGGCCGGGGACCGTCCACTGCAGGAGCTTGCGCTGACCGGCGACCTCGGTGGCCTCGGCCTCCGCCTTGGGCACGATGCTGCCCCGGCTCCGGTTGGGGTCCTTCTTCCCGGAGCGGATGAGCTTGCTCAGCCAGTGAAAGCGGAATGCGGCGATGCCGAAGCCGACGAGAGTCACGCCAATGCCCAAGATGATTCTGACCGGCACGAATGCTCCTTATTCCTTGGTTACTTCAAAGATTTCTCGGTTACTCCGAAGAAAGCCGAACTGGGGTAGGTGACGGCGGTGCGAGCGTCACCTGGGATTTCGGCGCGGCCCAGAGGATAGTGGGCGCGGCGACGCCGGGACCTAGTTGTGCGAGTGGACGCCAGGTTCTCGCCTCAGAGTGACGCTCCTTGGAAGCTCTGTCGAGTGGCCTCGAACCTGGCCGCTGAGCGTTTTCGGAGGTCCTCACCGGAGTCGCATCACTGGGATTCTGATCACTGGGATTCTGACTGGCAGGACCACTTGGATTCACCGATCCTCTCGCGGCACCTTTTTTGCCAATCGGTGACTTTGCGAGGCACACCTGGCAATTTTCGGCCAGTGCGAACTTGGGGTTGCCCTGCGGGTAATCTTCCGTGGTTCGCGGGCGTAGTTCAGAGGCAGAACATCAGCTTCCCAAGCTGAGAACGCGGGTTCGATTCCCGTCGCCCGCTCTCGTCTGAAACCGCCCGTCAGCCACCACTCTTGTGGCGTTGCCGACCCGGACTCCCGAGCCGAAATGGGCCGTCGTGCAACAAACGTGCAACAGCGTGCAACTCAAACGGCGCTTTCTCAGCCACCGAGGCTGAGACCGATGGCCGAACCACGGCTCCAGAAGGGTGCGTCCTCAGTCGGGAAATCTGACAGCACAAGGACGTGCGTGCAACAAGGCAACAGCGTGCAACAAGGGACGTCGGGCAACAAGACCCGGCGTGCAACGGCAAGGGGTGGTGTTCAGGCCAGACGCTAGAACGGAGGCTCGGTTGCGTTTCAGCGTTGACCGCTTCTCAGATCCGGCGTCTTGACAACCGTCCCAGGCTCCCTACCGCTCATGCTCAGATCGCCCCTGGCCCGCCTCGCTCGCCCTCCCCATTGCCGCCGTCGAGTTCGCGGGGGGATCGACCGACACGGTGGGCTGAAGCGCATATCTCAGCGACGAGATCCATGTCGTCAAGGTCCTTCCCGACCGTGCGCTTGACGAAAGCATGCACCCAAGAATCGGGCTTGACGATGTCAACTCCGAGACGGTTCACCAATACGCTGAAGGGCCGGTCGCCCACTTCATCGACGCGTGGCGTACTTCGGGCCACCTCGAGGGACTCGAGTTCCGCACGTAATGGGACGCGGATACTGGTCGCCGTTGATGAGCGGGGATCCGGGCGTCGCTTACCTTAGTGACCGGTACCGTTACCTGAGTTGCGCTCAGCCTGTGGACAACTCTGAGCCCGCCCGTTAGTTTCTGCTCAACGCGCCTCCGTCACGAACGGCGCGCTATATCGGCCGGTGTCACCTATCCGGCGGGACTTGCTCAAAGAGGTCCGCAGAGTGGCGGCCCTCCCTTCGAGCGGGCGCCGACGGTCCATGCGACCGGGCGGCCTGACGACGTAAGGGGGACTGACCCGTTGGGAGGCATGGAGACAGCGGGAAGGCGGCTGCGCCTCGTCGCAGCCACACTCGTGCCGGCCCTGGCCGTGCTCGCCGTGCAGATGATCCTCTTCCCGTTGCCTTTGGGGGTGATGCTTCAAGGCGTCATTGTCGGATTGCTCGGCGCGCTGGTGGCCGTGGGGATGGCCTTGGTGTACCGGGCCAATCGGATTCTGAATTTTGCCCAAGTCCAACTTGGCCTGGCGCCGACGGTGCTGGCGGTGTCGCTGATCGTCTACGCCGGCGTGAACTACTTCCTGGCCGTCACCGTCGGGCTGGTGGGGTCACTGCTGGTGGGCAGCCTGGTCGAACTGGTCATCATCCGGAGGTTCTTCAACTCGCCGCGCTTGATACTGACCGTCGCCACCATCGGACTTTCGCAGCTGCTCGGAGCCGCGGCGCTGTTCATCCCGCTGATCTGGGGTCAGCAGAACACCAGCAACGTCGTGCACGTGCCCATCTCCTTGACCTTCACCGTCTTCCCGTTGGTCTTCACCGCCGACGACGTGGTGGCGCTGATCGTCGCCCCGTTGGCTCTGCTCGGCGTGGCCCTGATGCTGCGCTTCAGCAACATCGGCATCGCCGTCCGGGCCAGTGCCGAGCGGGCGGACCGGGCCAGCCTGCTCGGGATCCCGGTCAAGCGTCTGCAGACCGTGGTGTGGGCCGTGGCCGCCGTGCTCTCCTTCATCGGGGTCTTCCTCCAGGCCGGCATCCTGGGCCTGCCGCTCGGGCTCGACCTGAGCTTCACCGTGCTCCTGGCCTCACTGGCCGCGCTGGTGCTGGGAAACCTGGTCGATTTGCCCGCTGTCGCCCTGGCTGCGGTGGCCCTCGGCATCCTCCAACAGGGGGTGTTGTGGAACAACGAGTCCGACCCGGGCCTGGTCGGCCCAGTGCTGGCTGCCGTCGTGATCGCGGTGCTGCTGGTCCGTCGGGTCGGCTCGTCACGGGTCGGGTTCAACGCCGTGTCGACCTGGGTCGTGTCTGAGGAGGTCCGTCCCGTCCCCCCGAATTGCGTTCGCTCATTGAAATCCGAGCCGTGCGCTGGGTCGGGGGGCTCGTCATGGGGGCCGCGGTGCTCGCTCTGCCGTTGCTGCTCTCGGGGAACGCCGGAAACCAGCTCAAGGCCACGGCCGTCGTGATCTTCGTCATCATCACCATCTCGGTGGTCATGCTCACCGGATGGGCCGGCCAGTTGACCCTGGGTCAGATGTCGTTCGTGGCCTTCGGCGCCGCCACGGGCGCCTACGCCACTCAGACCTGGCACCTCAATCTGGCCCTGGCCGTCCTCATCGCCGGGCTGACCGGGGCCGGGGTGGCCATGATCGTGAGCCTTCCCACCTTGCGCCTGCGCGGCTTCTTCCCGGCCGTGACCACGCTGGCCTTTGCCATCGCGACCACGAGCTACCTCCTCAATCCCCAGTACTTCTCGTGGGTGCCGGTCAACCGGGTGGCCCGCCCGGACCTCTTCGGTGCCATCGATCTCAACTCCCAGCCGAGCTACTACTACTTCTGTCTGGGCTGTCTTGTAGCGGTGGCGTTCGGCGTGCGCCGTCTGCGCCGCTCCCGGACCGGCCGGGTCCTTTTGGCCTTGCGGGAGAACGAACGGGCGGCGCAGTCCTTCGGGATCAACGTGGCTCGGGCCAAGCTCACCGCCTTCGCACTGTCGGGATTCGTCGCCGGGGTGGGCGGGTGCCTCTACGTCTACCTTCTCCAGGCCTTCACCCCGACCGTCTTCGGACCGGACCAGAGCATCCTGGTGTTCACCACCGCCGTGGTCGGTGGCATCGGATCCCTCCTCGGCGCCGGCCTGGGGGCCATCTACCTCGAAGGCGGCCAGTGGTTCCTGCCTGGAGCGGACTGGCAGGCTCTGGCGTCGGCTGTCGGCGTCCTGCTTGTCCTCATGATCGTGCCGGGTGGGCTGAGCGATGTGGCCTACCGGGTGCGCGACGCCGGGCTGCGGTGGGTGGCCACTCGGCGGGGGCTCATCGTCCCGAGCCTGCTGGCCGACCGCGCCAGGGCTGAGCCGCACGCCGCCGGTCCCGATCTCGTCGATCCGGCCGAGCGCCACCTCCTCGCGGCAGCGCAGGACCACGTAGCGGCCCATCACGACGACGAGCACCCGATCGCCGAAGCCGCCGAGCACGTGGAGACCACGGCGTGATCTCGCCTCCTCCCGTGGCACCGCCGCCGTCCGCCCCGATCGGGCCACGGGTCAGGGCGGCCATCCGGCACCCGAGCCACTGGCTCGGCGACATCACCGGTGGTGGTCCGGTGTACGCGTTGCTCATTCTGTTCGGACTCAACATGGTGACCCAGATGAACGACACGTCATTCGGGATCCTGCTGCCCAACATTCGTGACGCCTTCCATCTGTCGAATGCGGGCATTCTCTCGGTGGTGGCGGTCGCCGCCGTGGTGGGCCTGGGGTTGCAGGTGCCGATCGCCCAGGCGGCCGATCGTCACAACCGGGTTCGCCTCATGCTGCTCGGCGCCACCATCTTCGCAGGCTTCGTCTTCGGAACCGGCCTGGCCGTCGCCGCGTGGATGCTCGTACTCATGCAATCGGGAGCCGGCGTCGGGAAAGCCACGGTCGGCCCCACCCACAACCCGCTGATCGCCGACTGGTACCCGATCAATTCGCGGCCCCGGGTCTACAGCTTCTACTTCGGCTCCAACGCCGTGGGTGCCTTCGTCGGCCCGATCCTGGCCGGCCTGCTGGCCGCCTGGTTCGGGTGGCGGGCGCCGTTCATTGTGCTCTCCGTTCCGGTGATGATCCTGGTCCTCCTCGGCCTGCGCTTGAGGGAGCCCAGCCGGGGGATCCAGGAGCGGATGGCCATGGGTGTCACCGACGCCCTGTTGACCGAAGAGCCGCCGCCGTCGTTTGCCGAGGGTTGGCGCACGGTGTGGAAGGTCGAGAGCCTGCGGCGGATCTTCTTCGCCTTACCCTTCCTCGCCGCTTCACTGGTGGGTTTCGCCTCACTGGCTTCGCTGCTCTACCAGCAGAAGTTCGGACTCGACGTCGTCCAGCGGGGTTGGGTGGCGGCTGCGGCCGAGCCGGCGCAGCTCGTCGGCCTGGCCATCGGCGCCCATGTGGGCAGCAAGCTGATCGTCAAGGATCCGGGGCTGATCATCCGCTTTCTGGCGGTCGTCGCCGCGTTCGCCGCAGGGCTTCTCGTGCTCTTCGCCCTGGTGCCGATCCTGTGGGTCACCATCGTGGTCAACATGGCCGTCACGGCCTCGCTGGCGGCCATCGGCGCCGGCATCTTCGGGTCGCTCTCCTTGGCCATCCCGGCCCGCTCGAGGTCCCTGGGCTTCTCTATGGGCGCCATCTGGGTGATCCCGGGATTGATCATCCTGCCCATCGTCGGGGCCATCGCCGACACCGCCGGCATCCGGATCGGCATGCTGATCATGGTGCCCGTGTTCTTGATCGGGGGCCTGATCCTCTCGACCGCCGGACGAGTCATTGACCGGGACATCACCCAGGTCCGGACGTTGGCCGCCGCCCGCTCCGAGGTCCTCTTCGCCCGCCGCGAAGGTCAGGTCAAGTTGTTGCTGGTGCGGGGACTCAACGTGTACTACGGCCAGGTCCAGGTCCTCTTCGACGTCGACCTCGAAGTTGACGAGGGCGAGATCATCGCCCTGCTCGGCACCAACGGCGCGGGCAAGTCCACCCTCCTCAAGTCGATCTGCGGCGTGGTGGAGGCGGACAAGGGGGCGGTCATATTCGACGGCCGGGACATCACCCACGCGCCGCCCAACGAGATCGCCTCATTTGGTATCACCCAGGTGCCCGGCGGCCAAGGGGTGTTCCCCGGGCTCTCGGTGGAAGAGAACCTGCGGGTGGCCGGCTGGCTCGACCGTCACCGTCGCCAGCAGAACGCCCAACGCGTCACCGAGGTGTTGGACATGTTCCCCGCGTTGGCCAGCCGCCTCGGCGATCCCGCCGCCAACCTCTCGGGAGGCCAGCAGCAGATGCTGGCCTTATCCATGGCCTTCCTGGCTCGACCCCGGCTCTTGCTCATTGACGAGCTCAGCCTCGGCTTGGCGCCGGTGGTCGTCGAGCAGCTGCTCCCCATCATTGAGCTCATCCGCTCACGCGGCACCACGGTGATCCTGGTGGAGCAGTCGGTGAACCTCGCGCTGTCGATGGCGCAGACCGCCTATTTCATGGAGAAGGGCGAAATTCGGTTCCACGGACCGACCTCGGAGCTCTTGGAGCGACCCGACATCTTGCGCTCGGTCTTCCTGGAAGGCGCCGCCACCCGGACCGATGCCGCCCGGGGGCCGCTGGTGCCCGGACCCCTTCGAGGGAACGGGGCGGTGGCGGCCCCAACAACGGCGGCGCGGGTGTCGGCGTCACCCGGCCCAGCGGATGGGAACGCCATACCGGCTCTGGAGGCCCGGGGCCTCTCGGTCCGCTTCGGTGGGATCAAGGCGGTCAGCGACGTGACGCTGTTGGTCGCCCCGGCCGAAATCGTGGGGGTCATCGGCCCCAACGGTGCCGGCAAGACGACGCTGTTGGACCTGATCTCCGGCTTCACCCGCGCCGACAGCGGGGTGGTCCGGCTCGGCGGGACCGACGTCACCCGAGCCGGGCCAGACCGGCGGGCCCGCCTCGGCCTGGGCCGCTCCTTCCAGGACGCAATGCTCTTCCCCGCCATGACGGTCGAGGAGACCATCACGGTGGCGTTGAAACGATGGCCCGACGTCGCCGGCCCACCCCACGGGGCCCCCCATCTGTGGGCCTGGATGGGCTCGGAGCGCAGGCTCCGGACTGCTGTCGATGAGCTCATCGAGTTGCTGAGTCTGGAGGCGTACCGGTCCAAGCTGATTCGGGAGCTCTCGACCGGGACGCGCCGTGTCGTCGACATGGCCTGCGTGGTGGCCCACCGCCCCTCGGTGGTGCTCCTCGATGAACCCTCGAGCGGCATCGCCCAGCGGGAGTCCGAGGCGCTCGGGCCGTTGCTCATCCGCATCCGGGACATGCTCGGCGCCGGCCTGGTGGTAATTGAGCACGACATGCCCCTCCTGGCCGGCATGGCCGATCGCCTGATCGCCTTGGACCAGGGAAGTCTCCTGGTCGAGGGAACGCCCGACGCCGTCCTGCGCGACCCCCTGGTCATCGCCTCGTACCTGGGTGAGAACGCAACGGCCATCGCGCGGTCCGACACGGTTCCGGGCCCGAAGCCCGCTCCCGCCTCTTGAGCGCCGCTAGCGACCAGCCGGGAGGCCGTCGGGTGGGTACAGTTCGCCAGATGCCCGGGGGAGGATACGATGCTGTAACTCAGGTCACCGCGCTGGTCGAGTCCCGTACCGTGAGGCCCTTCGGCCGGCTGCTCACTGTCGTGGCCGCCCTGGCCGTCATCGGCACGATGGTGGGCACCACGCTCCCTGCCCAGGCCAGCACGCGCTCGACCAGGAGCGCGACTGCCGCCCCGGCTGCCCCGGCCGGGGTGCTGTCCTTCTCGCAGGCCAAGGCGGAGGGCAAGGTCGGCTCGATCAACTGGGGCAGTCGCTGCAATGTGCCGACCGGCACGTTGAAGTACCCGAGCTTCTTCGCCGGCGCGTGCTACGCGCCGTTCACGGCGAACAACGGCGGCAATACCACGCAGGGCGTGACGGCCTCGACCATCAAGGTCGTCTACTACGTGCCTCAGGCCAACGACCCGATCCTCAACTACATCGAATCGGCCGTCAAGGACACGGCGACCAACGCCCAGAACATCGAGACCATGCAGGACTGGGTCACGTTCTACAACCACTTCTTCGAGACCTACGGCCGCAAGGTGGTGCTGGTCCCCTACACGGCGACGGGAGTCTCGGACGATCCCGTCTCAGCGCGGGCCGACGCGGTGACCATCGCCACCGACATCAAGCCCTTCGCGGTCTGGGGCGGCCCCATCCTCACCCCGTCGTTCGCCGACGAGCTCGCCGCCCGCCATGTGCTGTGCATCGACTGCGGGGACGGCGACACCAACAGTTACTTCCAACAGCGGTCCCCGTACGTCTGGTCGCTCGGGATGCTGCCCCAGCAGTCGATCGTCCATGTGACGGAATTCCTCAAGAAGCAGGTCAATGGGAAGGACGCCACCTTCGCCGGTGAGGGCGACCTCACGAAACAGAAACGTAAGTTCGGCATGATCGACCTGGTCAACGGGGCCGACTCGGCCACGCTGCTCACTGACTGGCAGAAGAGCTTCACCTCGGCCGGCATCAACGTGGCCCAGTACGTGACGTACGCATCGCCCACCGACCTGCAGACTCAGGCCCCGGCGCTCATCGCCAAGCTCAAAGCGGCCGGGGTGACCTCGGTGATCTTCTCGGGCGATCCCATCGCGCCCCAGACGCTGACCCGCGCTGCGACGGCCCAGAATTACTTCCCCGAGTGGATCGTCTCCGGCTCGGCGCTGACCGACACCGCCGCCTTCGGCCGGACCTACGACCAGCGGCAGTGGGCGCACGCCTTCGGTGTGTCATTCGGTGCGGCCCGCACCGGGGTCACCGGTGCCATCACCCTGTATGAATGGTACTTCGGCCACAAGCCACCCGACCTGACCGGCGCAGCCGTGTCGGTCATCGACGACGCGTTGTTCTATGCCGTCATCCAGGGGGTCGGACCTGACCTGACGGCTCAGAACTTCAAGAAGGCGTTATTCGCCGCCGCCCCCACGCCCCACGCCATCACCCAGCCGTCGCTGTCCTACGGCAATCATGGGATCTGGGCCGGAACCGACTACGGCGGCGTCGACGACGCCACAGAGGTCTGGTGGAATCCGTCGATCTCGGGACCCGATGAGCTGGGCCGGTCCGGCACGGGGCTCTACGAGTACGTCGATGGTGGGAAGCGCCACCTTCCGGGCCAGTGGCCGACCGAGTCGACCAGGGCGTTTCAGAAGGCGGGGGCGGTGGCGCTGTACACCACGCCGCCACCGGGCGAGCGGACGCCCATTTATCCGTCGCCCGCCCAAAGCGGCACCTGAGCCGGGGCCCGGGGCGGGCGCCGGGTCCCGCGTGCTGATGGACTCCGTGCGCAGGCACCGGGCGCCGACGCGGTGGAGCGACTCCAAGCTGGGCGTTACGAAGCTTCGACGCGAGTTTCTCGAAAGGATCTCGAATGATGACTGGGGGAACGCCCGCTCCGGCTTCGCTGATCGAGAGCCCTCCGACGAGTGATCCAGCTCCCTGATGATCAGCTTCTATGCGAAGTCCTTCGAGGAAACGCGCCGCCACCGCAAATGACGTCGACACGAGGGGGCTGCCAATCATCTTGCCGGAGGGCCCGATCAGTTCCGAAGGGGGTGGTACGCGGTCAGGCCGGCCGGGCTCAACCTGCCTTGTTCATGGTGAAGATCCGGGCATGTACCGCCGGCGGGGCTTCCCAAGCTGAGAACGCGGGTTCGATTCCCGTCGCCCGCTCTCCGTCGCCCGCTCTCCACTCACGTTGCAGGTCATGTGCTGCTCCGGTAGCTGCACGACACTCTGGCTCCCGTAGCTGGGCGACACTTTCCGGACGCGGCTCCGGTACATGGGCGATGCTCAGTTTCCAGTTGTTCCAGAGCTCAGCGTCCGTCGTCGCTCAGCACGAACCGAGTGAGCTCTTCGTCGATGCGAGCCTTCGACTCGGGATCACCTCTACCAGCGAGGGCACTCTCCATGAACGCGTCCGCGCTCGGAAGCACCCGTCTGTCGCCTTCAAGGTGCCCTATGAGGTTTGCGTGGAACTGACCCACAAAGAAGTACATGGGGTACATGGTGAAGCGAGCGTCGGTTACGACCGGAGCGAGCAGTCTGGCCGCTTCACCCTGATCACCTTCGCGACTCGCAATGTAGGCGAGTGCGACTGCGCAATCGTTGGTCATCACCGGGTAGTTCTCGCTGAGCACGGTGGTGGAGACATCGCGCAGCAGCGCCCGAGCCTGGTCATAACGGCCTACGTGCGCCAATGCGAGGACGTGGAGGATCGAGCCGTACTGCCAAAAGGAGCCTCCCCACACTTCGTTGCCTTGATCGACCTGTTCCAGCGCAACGGCGTCGGTCACGGCGCCTTCGCCATCGTCAGCAGCGAGACGGGCCAGCACGCTACCGATAAGGCACCACATGCGACCCCAACTCCTCTTCGCGGGGTCGGGCAAGGCGCGTAGATCGTCGAATGTACGAACTGCCCGCAGAGGGTCGAACGCGATGAGTGGTGCCGCCGACCAAACTTGAAACGTGCGCGCATATAACGGGATACCGGCAACCTCGGCTGCCTCCACCGCTTCCTCGGGACGCACCAGACTCAAGAGTGCAATCGCCCGGAACGGGGGCGAAGCGTGCTCGAGAGCGTCTTCGCCGTAGCGCCTCATCCCTTCTACGTCTGCCGTCACGGTGCACAGGTCGGACATGAGCGCCGAGGCGTTGGAGCGGTACTGAGCAGGCTGGGTGGGATCATCGATGATCACGTGAAGGAGGCGAGCCGTTTCCTCGATCAGGGAGGGGGACATTTGCCACATCTGGGCGCCAGCAACGACGATGCGGGCAAAGAGGTCCATCCTTCCCTGGCTCTGGCTCCAGTCGAGTGCTGCGCTGTAGTTGGGGAACTCGGCGATACCGGCGCCGACCACCTCAAAGTCTGTCATCGTGTCCAGCGTGTTCTTCTCAAGGAGTTCGAGATACCAGTCGCGGTGTGCGTCGCGGCGGGTCATGACTTCACCGGAGGCTACGAGACGGTCCATTCCGTAGAGTCGCACTGTCTCTAGCAGCCTGTAGCGGCCAGGCCCCGCGGAATCGTCGAGCGAGACAAGTGACTTCGCGACGAGAGAGCCGAGCGTGTCGATCACTGGTCCGACGTCACAGATCGCCTCCGCTGAGGTGAGGTCGAACGACCCAGCGAACACCGCCAGCCCTCGCAAAAGCGCTCGCTCCTGGCCATCGAGCAGATCCCAGCTCCAATCCATCGTCGCCTGCAGGGTCGCCTGGCGCTGGGCTCGTCGCCGGCCCCCGCCGACCAAGAGGCTGAAGCGCTCGTCGAGCAGTTGTGCCAATTCGTCTACTCCGATGTGGCCCATGCGGCCGGCGGCAAGTTCGATGGCCAGAGGAATGCCGTCGAGACGGCGGCAGATGGTCGCGACTTGGCCGAGGTCCGATTCGTCGAGTTCGAGATCGGATCGTACCGCGCGGGCGCGATCCATGAACAGCTCCACCGCCCCGGACCACGCTCCGTCGGTGTCGAGGGAAGGAACCCGCCAGACTTGCTCACCCTCAATTTGGAGTGGTTCGCGGCTGGTGGCGAGCAGGGTGAGTGAAGGGCACCGGCAGAGCAGCAAGTCCGCAACGTCGGCGCACGCGTCGACGAGATGCTCGCAGTTGTCGAGCACGACCAAAGTGTGGCGCTCGGCGAGGTAATCAAGGAGCATCATTTCGACATTTGCTGGATCTCCTTGGACACGGACGCCAGCCGCGATCGCTGTCGTGAGCAGCGCTGGGTCGGCAGTTGGGGCCAGGCCGACGAAAAACACACCGTCGCGGTAGCGCCAAGCGTCCTCTCGGGCAGCCTCGATGGCGAGCCGGGTCTTACCCGCACCGCCGACACCGGTGAGGGTAAGCAGACGGTGTGCGGAGAGCAGTTCGAGCACCGCCCGGACTGACTCATCCCGGCCCACGAACGAGCTGCGCGGCATAGGTAGATCCAGAGGCGCGCTTCGAGTACGGAGTGCGGGGAACCGATCGGGTAGGTCGCGATGGCACACCTGCAACAGTTCGATCGGTGCTGCGAAGTCTTTCAAGCGGTGGCTCCCAAGCGACCGGAGTGTCACAGCTTCGGGAAGCGAACCCACAACCAGTTCGCCTAGAACCGAGGAGGCCACGATCTGGCCGCCATGGGCTGCGGCCGCAATTCGAGCGGCCTCATGGATCGCTAACCCGACTGCGTCCGCGTAGGCCCACGTCACCTCTCCGCAGTGGAGCCCCATACGAACCCGGAGTTGGACACCTTGAGGCCAGTCGTACCCGGTGAGCGCCACCTGGGCATCGACCGCCGCCGTCAGGCCTTCCCGAACAGACGGGAACGTGATGAAGAAACTATCCCCACCCGTCGAGTGCTCAGTGCCCTCGTGGTCAGTGATCGCAGCACGGATCAAGCCACGGTGAGTCTCCAACACGTCGGAGTACGCCTCGCCCAGGGACCGCAACAACACCGTGGAACCCTCGATGTCGGTGAACAGCACTGTCCGCAACTCGCCAGACCCAGACGACACCCCGTTATATTGCCGCCACTCCGCTGGTCGAGGTCATGCCAAGTAGGCGGCCCTCCCAAGACGCTGGCCACTGGTGACGGCCGTACCACAGCGTGCCACTTGTCGAATTCGCCCAATTTCGTGCCACACGCAACGACCAAAGGGGCATACCAGCGAACAATGGAGGGCAAATGGGAACGCCTCTCAGCTGGACTTTCTCGTGTAACCGCAGATCGCTAGCACCTACGGCTTGGCTTCCCAAGCTGAGAACGCGGGTTCGATTCCCGTCGCACGCTCTCCGTCGCCCGCTCTCTGTGATGTGATTCTTCGGAATCTGACGGGTCTGCGCCTCACCGGACGACGATGGAGCCGAGCACGCGCCGCGTCGGCCTGCCGGAGTAGAACAGCGCTCGGATTCGGTAGTTCTCAAAGTTGCGGAATCGGAAGCCGATCCGCTTGATGCGTAATGTGCCGCTTTTTCGAGTCCTAAGGCGACCGAATCAGGGCTCGGAAGGCATAACTGGGTCGTCTCTTGGCAACAGAACAGTCGCACCAAGGCCGATCAGCCCGAAGATTCCGAGAGTGATCATGGCGATGCCGTAGGAACGCTTCGGATCAGCGAGGCCAGCCACGAGGATGGTGCCGGCAAGCGCCGTGCCCAATGACGACCCGAGGTTGGAAATGCTCCGTGACAACCCAGATATCTCCCCCTGGAGGCGCTCAGGGAATGAGGACTGCACCACATTGACCGACGGCGTCAGCATCAGTCCGAGCCCAGTCCCGATCAGGAACAACCCCGGAGCGAAGTACCACGCACCTAGGTGACCCTTGACCATGACCAAAAGCACCACGATGCCAATGATCGTGGTGATGAAACCGCTGCCGATGAGCGCTCGCTGCCGGAAGTGCTTGGCGAGCGGACGGGCCCCAAGCGAAGACAAGAGAACACCCACCGTGGCCGCGGTGAAGATCACTCCGGTCTGGATGGCGTCATAGTGCCGGACGACCTGGAGATAGGTGGCGACGGTGAAGGACGTGCCGAGCAAGATGGCCCACTGCGCGTTTTGGGTGATCAAGGCGAGATTCGACGTGCGGTTGTGGAAGAGCGAGGTCGAGAGAAGTGCTTCACGTCCCTGACGCTCTCGTCGCCTTATCCACACGAAGAACCCTGCCAAGAGGAGCACTCCGAGAGCGATGAGCGCAACCATCAGCACGATGCTCTGGTCCGCGGCCATGATCCCGCCGACGACGATCACGAGCCCCGACGCAGAGAGGAGGGATCCGACCACATCGAAAGGCCGCGTCGGGTCGGCCGGCACGGGGTCCCTCAGGCGCCGGGAGAGCATCATGATCACCGCTATGACCAGCGCCTGGAACACGAAGGCCGCTCGCCACGTGATCGTCGTGGTGATAACTCCCCCGATAAGCGGTCCCGTGGCTGCACCGACCCCTCCCATGGCACTGATGACGCCGAAGGCCCAGGCGCGCGACTTGAGATCGGTGAACAACATGGTGGTGAGGATGTACACGGGCGGGATCAACAGTGCGGTGCCCACGCCCTCAAAGATCGAGTTGCCCAGGATGAGGATACCGAGACCGGGAGAAAGTGCGCTGAGCAACGCACCAACGCCATAGACGAGCAGACCGATCTGGAAGCACGACTTCCTTCCGAACTTGTCCGTCAGCTTGCCGCACGGGATCATCAAGGCGGCCATCACAAGGAGAAAGAGAGTGATGCAGACCTGTACGCCTTGGACGGTCGTATGAAGATCGACGCTGATGTCGTTGATCATCACGTTCATGTTCGACCCAGCGAAGCTGCAGATGAATTGAGCCAGGGCGAGTGGAATGAGCATGACCCGCAACGACGGAGTGGGGGTCGTGTCGCTGGTCAACTGGGCCATGGACTCCGCCATTCTTTCGGGGCTTACTGGGAACGATAGAGGATCCCGACCACTGCGCTCTGGGTCCTCCGCGACTAGCCCCTGACCCCCTTCAACCCGCACCGGTTCGGGGATGCTCCATCGACCATCCGGATGCACTTTCTTCCCGCGATATCCCGAGGACCATCGCCAAGTTCAGCGGAATGTTCCGATCTGCCGTTATTGATCATGAGGGTCCGCCGCAACTGGCCCCTACTGCCCCCCAAGGTGAGGACGCGGGCTCGATTCCCGTCGCCCGTGCCGCTGTCCACTCGTCATGCTCGATCGCTTCCCGCCGGCGAAAATAATGCTCCGAAGGTTCTCCTTCATCGTTCTTGAGCCTTTCCGAAATGACGTGGCTTTCGTGGTACTCACCATTTGGCCCCGAAAGTCGGTTGGCCCGCAGCGTCCGTCAAACGAGCGTCATCTAAGGCGCACACTGAACTGCGGGACCGTCCGACCACTTTGGGTCCCAATCCGTGATCCATGTGTCGAGGCCTGTGATCTCTAACACTCGGTACACCACCGAACGAGGGCGACAGACGACCAGGTTTCCACCGGCCTCGATGGCCATTCGCCTCGCTGCGTGAATGACACCCAGCCCCGACGAGTCTATGTAGGTCAGCTCGCACAGGTCGAGGACGACGAGCAAGCCAGGGCGTCCGATCAAATGCTCGACCAGTCCCCGGCAGGTGCTTGCGTCCAGCTCTCCCCTCAAGGCGACGACGCGACCTCCATCGAAGTCGTGTGAACGAACACCAAACGAATCCGCCATGAATTGCCTCCACCTTTGTCCTGACTGCCGCACAAAGGTTCCATCCGGCTTGCCGTGGGGTGACACAGTGAAACTTCCCGGTGGGCACTCTGCATGACGCTCTGCTGCGGTCGTGGCCCTCGCTTTCGATGGGGCCATACTCAGAGTGTCTTGTGAGTCTCGGAATTTCTGCGTCATCTTGTATCTACCGACCAGTCTGCTTGAGAGGGTCGCAGCCTTCAATCACCCGATCGGGTGGTCATTTTGGTCCACTCTTCCTCGTAGAGTGAACCCATGCCTCAACCGATCCGGGTCGCTCTGGTCAACGACTACATGATCGTCCTCGAGGGCCTCCGCGCCCTACTTAAGCCCAGCGATCCGGAGATCCAGGTCGTCGAAGTCGACGTTCGGAAGAAACCGAGGCGAGGGGTCGATGTCACGCTGCTTGACACCTACGGAGAGCTCGAATCCCTCGGGGAACGGGTGCGCGCCCTTGGTGCGGACCCGAGTAATGGAGCGATCGTGGTATTCAGCTTTTCCGATCGACCGCAGGCGGTGCGTCGCGCCATGCGAGCCGGAGCTCAAGGATTTATTTCGAAGGCAGTACCCCGGCAACAGATTGTTGACGGCATCAAAAGTGCCGCCAGAGGCGACCGTGTCGTTTTGACCCAAAGGTCTCAACGCTCCCAGATCGACGAAGCGCTCCGATGGCCTGGGCGGGAAATCGGCATTAGCGAGCGAGAAAGCGAGATTCTCTCGCTTCTTTCGACGGGTATGACCAACCGCGAACTGGGTAGCCACCTTTACGTCAGCGAGAACACGATCAAGACGCAGTTAAAAAGCCTGTACGCCAAACTTGGCGTTCGCAACCGCGCCCAAGCCGCCTCCTTTGCCGGGCAAGGCATCCTGGGCGATCACCGGAGTCAAACCATGCTCATGGACTGAACCGAGAGACAGGAATCCAGCGACGTCGCGTCACCGACGGAGAGATCTACGGCTGGCGCCTTCACCTCGATTAAGGGCAAAGCTCGCTACCCACACAATGGCTAGGACAACGGCCGCAATCCACAACAAGTGAACCGCAAATCCTGCGCCAAACAGAATCACCACCAAAATCGCTAACAAGATTATTCCCATGATCGTTTCCCCTTGTCTATTTTCTGCTACCAATGTTCGACAACTGATTAAACGAGCTACTTACCGCTTTGTTTCCTGAACTGTGTTCTTGGCCTTGTCGACCGTTGACATAAGTTGGCTTTCGCTTGGGGTGGACTTTCAAATCCACGTCTACCCTCGTAGAACTGGGGCGATATCTAATACGTCGAATCGACTCGACGCACGACGTTTCCCTGCCCGTCGTCGACGATGGTCCTACGGCGGCGCGTGTTGGCCACGACCATCGCGATCAGTGACAACACAGCTCCGACCATGCCGACGATCATCAGGATGACGCCCACCTTGTTGACGTTAAATCCGTGTTGATCGGGGCTCACCGTCACGGCGTAATCCAAAATGGCACCCACAGCAATGGCGATAATGCTCGCCACAAGTCCTCCAGCTCCAACCATTTGCATCTCCTAACAGGTTGCAACAGCGATACCCCGTGTGAATGACGGGGAAACGACAGATCCCGAATGACGCGAGAAATGTGCACCTCGAAAGGGGAAAACGGAAGAACAATTCGAGGCAATAACCAGCGCGGTCGAACCTCGGTTGCTTTCCAGTCCGTCCCAGCCTGATCCGAACGAGCGTCCGTGGTCAATCACCCGATCGGGTAGTTATTGGGCCGTTCGGGTTCAGACCACAGAGATTCGACGACACGAAGGCGCGCAAGCGGTTCATCTCCTTCGTTTGGTGCACGCGGTCCCTCATCGACGCAGCCGACGGAACATTCATTCGCACTGCTGGCCGCGTTGTCAACGAGAGGTTGGTCCCGACGCGCGGTAACGTCGAGGGGGGAAAGGGGACATTGTGAAACGACTGATGCGGAGAGTCGCAATCGCGTTTATGACGTCGGCGATGCTGTGGCTGGGACCTACGATCGGGGGCGACACTGCCGTCGCGTCCGCCGGCACGCCGTTACCCGGTGCACCCAGCTGTCCGATCTTCCCGGCCGACAACGTCTGGAACACCCCCATCGCCAATCTGCCTGTCGACCCGCACAGCGCGCAATGGCTCGCCGCCATGGACGCATCCACCACCAACCTGCAGCCGGTCGCACCTCCGACCTACGGCATGCCCATCAACATCGTGCCCCCAGGGCATGCGTTCATACCCCTCACCTTCGGCTCGGGCGGGAACGATCCCGGTCCGTACCCCCTCGGACCCGACACCGTGATAGAGGGCGGCACCGGCGACCGGCACGCCATCATGGTCGACCCGGCAACCTGCACCGACTACGAGCTCTACGACGCGTTCTACACCGGTCCCACCACCTCGTACGCTGCCAACGGCGCCGTGTGGAACCTCAACTCCGACGCCCTCCCGGTCATGCGGGCGACGGTGGACGCCGGGGGCACGCCCATTCTGGCCGGGCTGATGCGCTACGACGAGGTGCAGTCGGGCGCCATCACCCACGCCATCCGGGTCCAGGCGCTGACGACTGACACCTCGTACATCTGGCCGGCGACCGCCGGAGAGGGGTCGGCGAACAACCCGGACCTCCCGCCGATGGGAGCACGGTTCCGGCTGAAGGCCAGCTTCGACGTCTCGGGCTACTCGCCCCAGGCCCAGGTGATCCTGCGCGCCCTGCAGCGGTACGGGTTGATTCTCGACGACAACGGTCCCAACTGGCACTTCTGGGCCGACACCAACCCGGCTTGGCCGTCCTCGCTGCTCAACGAGCTCAAGACGGTGCCGGCCAGCGCCTTCGAGGCGGTCGACGAATCAAACTTGGAGATCTCCCCTGACTCGGGGCAGGCGCGCCAGCTGCTCGCCTCGGTCAACTGCTCGTCCCAACCGGGCTACCGCCTGGTCGCGTCCGACGGCGGCGTGTTCTCGTTCTGTGAGCCGTTCTTCGGCTCCATGGGGGGCCAACGCCTCAACGCGCCGATGGTCGCGATAGCGGAGACGCCGGGAGACGCCGGCTACTGGGAGGTCGGTTCCGACGGGGGGATCTTCAGCTTCGGCAACGCCAGCTTCCACGGCTCGACGGGGAGCCTGCTTCTGAACGCCCCCATCGTCGGCATGGCGCGGACCCCTGACGGCGGTGGCTACTGGCTGGTGGCCGCCGACGGGGGGATCTTCAACTACGGCGACGCTGGCTTCCACGGTTCGGCGGGATCGCTCCGGCTCAACAAGCCGATCGTGGGCATGGCGCCGACCGCCGACGGCAAGGGGTACTGGCTCGTCGCGGCGGACGGGGGCATCTTCAGCTACGGCGACGCCGTCTTCCATGGTTCCACCGGGTCGATTCACCTCAACAAGCCCGTCGTCGGGATGGCCGCCGCGAGCAGCGGGGGATACTGGCTGGTCGCCTCCGACGGCGGTATCTTCAGCTACGGCGGCGCCGGTTTCTACGGTTCGGCCGGATCAATTGCGCTCAACGAGCCTGTGGTCGGAATGGGCTCCTCCGACAGCGGGGGTTACTGGCTGGTTGCCTCCGACGGCGGCATCTTCAGCTACGGCGACGCCGTCTTCCACGGTTCGACCGGGGACGTCGTCCTCGATGCGCCTATCGCGGCCATGGGCTGACCCGGACGCGGGAGCCGCTCACCAGCCCCGGGACTTCGAGATCCGTTGGCATCGGGGAGGATGAAGGCAATGGACCCAACCGATCGCTTGAGCAGTGACCGCAGCGGCGCGGCCGAGGTTGTCCGGGTCCCACGGTTCTCCGGTCGGGTGGCGATCGTGACCGGCTCGACCGCCGATCCGAGCATCGGCCGATCCTGTGCTTTCCGCCTGGCCCGAGAGGGCGCCTCGGTGGTGGTCAACGGCCGCGACGAGAGTCGGGTCGCGTCCACCGAAGCAGCCCTGCGATCGGAGGGACTCGACGTGGTCGGCGTCGTCGGCTCCATGGACAGCGAAGCGGCCGTGGCGGTCCTCACCGACCGGGCCATCGACGCCTTCGGCCGCATCGACCTGCTCGTCAGCACGCTGGGCGGAGCCCATTACCCACTCTCGTTCGACACCATCAGCGAGGCGCAGCTCCTCGAGACGTTCCGCCTCAACACGTGGCCGGCCGTCGCGCTGATCCGGGCCGCCATGGTCCGAGGGCTCGGCGAGAACGGTGGCTCGGTCGTGAGCATCTCGAGCGGGTCCCCGCACAAGACCACGTCGACCATGGTGGCCTACGCAGCGGCGAAGGCTGCGCTGAACGCCATGACGCGCACCGTCGCCGCCGACCTGGCCGGCCAGGGGATCCGACTGAACGCGGTCAGCCCCGGGCTGGTGCGGACGACCGCCACCCGCCTCATGTGGGAAGCCGACGGAGGTGTGCAAGCGGGTTCGAATCTCCCCCTTGGCCGGCTGACCGAGGCCGACGACGTCGCGGCGGCGGTCTGCTTCCTCCTGTCCGAAGAGGCGCGGCAGATCACCGGGATCACCCTCGACGTCGACGGGGGGAACCACCTCTCGCGGGGCTGGACACCGATCCGTTAGTCAAGGTGCCGACGGACCCCGTGCGGGCCAGATCCTCTTCAGCGGCCGCACGACGTTGCTCCCGATCTGCTGGATCTGCTCGCGCACCTGTCCGGGCGACATGCCGGGCAGCTGCACCCTGAGGTTGAGCCCGTCGGCACCGACCTCTTTCGCGGTGGCAGCGAGCCGCGCCACCATCTCGTCGGGGTCGTCGGCGGCGATCGTCTGGTCCGCACCGAACGAGTCTGCTCCCGCGGCGTAGCTCTCATAGACGGCGCGCTGCGCGTCGATCAGCCCGGATGGCATCCGCCCCAGCCACACCCGGCGGATCAGCACCTTGGCGCCCGTACCCCCAGCCTCGCCGAAGGCGCGCGTCAAACGGGCCAGTCTCGGAGGCGCCGACATGCCCTCCATCAGAATGCCGGCGCCGCCCCGGGCGGCTCGAACGGCGGCGGCAACCGACACGGTCGCGCTGAGGACGGGGACCGGATCGCGTCGGCAGGCCACCAACGCTGGGTCCCCGTCCAGCTCAGCCAAGTCCTCACCTCTGAGCATCGCCACGAGCCGAGGAAGTTCCGATTTGAAGCGCTCGACGGAATCGGCCTGCCTCAGGCCGGCCGCCTCGAAGTCCAGTGCCAAGGCGCCCGCGGCCACGCCGAGTCCGACCCGACCGCGATAACGAGCTTGAAGCCAGGCGACCTCCTCCGCAACGAGCGCAGTGGACCTGAGTGGAAGTAAGAGAGGGGCCGCCGCGGCCCACCCCGTCGCGTGCGCCGCCAGGACGAAGGATGCCATGAGCAGTGGCTGGGCCGTGTATCCGGCAAAACCGCCATGATGTTCGCTCGTCATGACCCCGTCGAACCCGTTGCCGACGGCGAGACCGGCTTGCGCGCAGAGCTCGCTGACGATCTTGTGGGCGTCCAGTTCGTTGTGCGGGTACAGCCGGATGGATACCGATCCGGGCGCGAACGGAGCGGACGGCCCGGCAGACGGTGACGGAACCGCACGCCGCGGCGGCGTGGCGCGGTCCGGGGGATGGGCACCGGAAAGACCGCGGGCTGCCGAAGGCGTCACTGTTCCTCCACCGAGTTCCAAAAGGGTATCGATCGGCACCGTTCGCCGGCCCAGATCGCTCCGTCTCAAAGCCTCTCAATACCCGTTTTACCCGATGGTGGGACGAGTTCTGACTACCCTTGGGAAGTGAAGGCCAATGAAAGACCAGGCATCGATCCAGTCGGGTTGGGGCGAAATTGGGCCGAATGTGAACGATGATCCATCGAGCGAGCCGGTCTCGACGACCTCCCGCCAACCGAGATCAGTCGTTCGAGAGTTCTACGCTCGTCTCGGCGAGGTGCAATTCGGTGATCGAATCATCCTCTTCGGAGCGTCGCTGCTCCTGTCGGTCTTGCCGCTCATCATCCTGCTCAATGCATTAGCCAACCAACGAGTCGATGACGACATCGCTCAACACCTGGGCCTGAACCATCAGGGGGCACATGTGGTCAAAGCCCTGTTCTCGCCCTCGAGCGTGACCTTCAATCTCGGCGTTCTCGTCAGCCTGCTGCTCTCAACGGCGGGCACCGTTGCGACGGCGCGCTCGGTCCAGGTGATCTATGAACGAGCCTTCGACCTGAACCCGGCTCGCGGGTTGACCAACCTTGCCCGCAGCTTCGTGTGGGTCCTCGTCACAGCCGGTCTCCTCATCGCAGAGAGTGCCTTCGGCTCGACAGTTCGTTCCGGACCGGGCGGCGCAGTGGCCCTGGGAGTCGTCAGCTTCATACTGGTGACTGCGTTCTTCTGGTGGAGTGCGCACTTCCTGCTCGGAGGACGAGAGAGTTGGCGTACCCTTCAACCGGTCGCACTCGCCACGTCGGTCTTTTGGCTGGGACTGGGCGTGTTTGCTTCCCTGTATTTCTCCTCGACCATCGTCTCCGACAGCCGCCTGTACGGCGAGATCGGAGTGGCCTTCACGCTTGTGACCTGGTTCATCGCCGTCGGTGCCGTCATCACGCTCGGCGCCGTCGTCGGTGCCCTGTGGTCAGCACGTTCCTCGTCACGCCGGAGAAGTGCGCCGTGAGGTGCGTTCGGAGGGCCAGAATTGCCCGAATTGTCAGAAATGCCGGGGGACGATCGACACAGATTGTTCGCTCGCTGTTCACCATGGCTCCGACGGGCGGCTCCTCCGATACGATCTCCCAGGGCATCCGTCGAGAGGGAGTGGGAGATGGCAGACGATTCGGGGACCATCGGACCGATCAGCTACCTGATCGTGGAGTTTCCCGGCAACAAGATGACCGGGGAGGGTCTCCCCATCCTGGTCGACCTGGTGGATCGGGGCGTGATCCGGATCCTCGACCTGACCTTCGTGGCCAAAGGCCAGGACGGCTCGCTGGCGGTGCTCCAGATCGAGGACCTCGATCTGGACGGGACGGTGGACCTGGCTGTCTTCGCGGGCGCCTCGTCGGGCCTCGTGAGTGAGTCGGATCTCGCCGAAGCCGCCCCGGCGATCCAACCGGGCTCCTCGGCCGCGATCCTCATCTTCGAGAACAGGTGGGCGACGGACTTCGTCCAAGCCCTGCGTCGAGGCAAGGCCGAGCTGATCGCCGCCGGGTACATCCCACAAGACGACCTCGTGGCCGCCCTTGACGCCGTTGAGAACTGAGAGGAGAGCACCGTGCCCCTATTGAGAGGAATCGCCCGGACGGCGGCCATCGCCGGTACGGCGACGGCCGTATCGAACCGGGTGTCCCGGCGCCAGGCCAACCGCTGGTCTCAGCAGGACGACCAGCAGTACGCCCAACAGCAGCAGTACGCTCCTCCCCCTCAGGCTCCGCCGCCGACGGCACCGCCCGCCCGTGATTCGGTGGCACAGCTCAAGGACCTCGGCGACCTGAAGGCCCAGGGGATCTTGACCGACGCCGAGTTCGAGGCTCAGAAGGCGAAGATCCTCGGATCGTAGGATTCCGACAGCACGCATGTACCCCGAACCAGGGGTCAGCTGCTGCGGGTCAACGCGAGGTCAACCAAGTCCCGCACGTGGACGGCCCGGGCCTCACGGCGCAACGACGCCTCGATGTTGCCGTCCGGCACGAGCATGCGCAGGCCCCCCGGGTGGATACAGAAACGAAGTGGCGTCTTGATTTCGAGCGCCTCGCCGTCGATCCCCGCATATGTAGTACCCGACCGCGATCGGACCTCGAACTCGTCGCACTCGAACTGATAGGCGTGACTGCTCGTCGATCCGCGGCCGGCTATCGACAACGTGATCGCCTCGGTTGCTTGGCTGGTCGTCCTGGCGCTGACCGCGAAGACACCGAGCCGTCCGCTGTCGATACGTCGACGCTGCGATACGTCGAGAGACGCTCCGAGAACGTAGGGGTTGTTCGACACCATGATCAGGAATGCGCCGTCGACCTCGGTGCCGTCGGGCGTCACGAACTGCAGGTCGAACGGCTCGTTCCGCTGGCCCAGCAGTTCCGGGAGTAACCGCTGTGTGGTTTCGGACTTGGCCTCGCGATAGCCCTCCTGTTGCACGATCGTGGCATAGACACCGAGAGAGACGTTGTTGACGAAGAATCGATCGTTCACCGTGGCGTAGTCGACACGGCGTTCGACGGCGTCTCTGAAGGCGAAGACGCTCTTTCTCGGATCCTCACGGTCGAGTCCGAGATCGAGCGCGAAATGGTTACGCGTACCCGCCGAGACGCAAACGAAGGGAAGGTCATGCTCGACGGCAAGCGAGGCGACCAGGGCCTGCGAGCCGTCGCCGCCTGCCATGCCCAGGCAGTCGGCACCACCAGCGATCGCGTCGCTTGCCAGCTGCGCCAGGTCGAGGCCGTGCTCGAGCCTCACGGTCTCGACGCCGAGCGAGGCCGCCACACCCTCGAGATCGAAACGCTCCACCTTCCCGCCCCCTGACCACGGATTGCACAAGAGCACCCCGTGATGGGGTGGTTCGACCCGGTGAGTCAGGAATCGGCCCGACGAACGCAGCCGGGCGACGAACGAGGCCCGGGCCGCGGTAATGGCCAGGCTGAGAAGGAGCAAGGCGGCCAGGAGCCGCACGACGGACGACCAGCTCTCCTGGCCCGCACGGAGCAGCGCCACGGCGATCAGAGTGGCGCCGACGACCACCCCCCCATACCCCACCAGACGGTGAACTGAGCGTTCGGTGATGACCCACCACCCGCCGGAGATGGCAAACACCACGCCCACCAGCCCGAGGACCACATCGATGCCGTTGTGTACCAAGAACGCGAGGACCAGAACCACGAGGAGCGCCCCGGCCACCAGAGACGCCACTGCCAAGCCGCGCGCGCGCCGAACCGACGGGGAGGGCATACCGTCCCCATCGGGGTCGGGCACCCTGTGCGTGTGGAGACCCCCTGTCACTGTTCGCTTCCTCCCGTCCTCACGTGGACTCGTCATCGGCAATGACCGGCATTGTAAGTTCCTCGCTCGAGACGCGATGAATCCTCCACCGTGAGCATGGGACAAAGCACGACCGGGCGCCACGCCCTCCTCAGCCAGTGGGTTCCCGGGCTGCGCGCCGTGCGTACGTACCGACGCCAGTGGGCGCGCTCCGACGTCATCGCCGGGATCGTCCTGGCGGCGATCCTCGTCCCGCAAGGAATGGCCTATGCCGAGCTGGCCGGCCTCCCGCCCGTCACCGGCCTCTACACGACGATCGGCTGCCTGGTCGGCTACGCCGTCTTCGGTCCGTCGAAGATCCTCGTGCTCGGGCCTGATTCTTCCGTCTCCCCGATGATCTTTGCCGCTTTGGTCCCGTTGGTCGTGAGCGGCGACACACACCGGGCGATCGCCCTGGCCGGAATGTTGGCGGTGATCGTGGCGATCATCGAGATCGGCATGGGAGTGGCCAGACTCGGGTTCGTCGCCGATCTTCTCTCGAACGAGGTCCAGGTCGGCTACATGAACGGGCTGGCGTTGGTCATCATCGTCGGCCAGCTGCCCAAGCTGTTCGGCTTCTCCACCGATGCGGAAGGCTTCGGGCCCGAGCTCAAGGCTTTCTTCGTCCACCTGGACTCGACCCTCGGAGCGGCGCTGGCCGTGGGGCTTGGAGTGCTCGCCATTCTCCTCGTTCTCCCACGCTTCACCCGCACCCTCCCCGCCGTGCTGGTCGCGATCGTGGCCGCGACGGCGATCTCGGCGATCCTCGACCTGCACGCCCACGGCGTGCCCACCGTCGGATCCTTGCCGAGGGGGATCCCGAGGCCGTCGCTCCCCTGGACGAAGTTCGCCGACATCGGTCCGCTGATGATCGCCGCCGTTGGCATCACCCTGGTCTCGTTGGCCGACACCATCGCTACCTCCTCGAGCTTCGGGGCCCGGCGGGGTGAGGAGGTAGACCCGAACCAGGAGATGATCGGCATCGGCGCGGCCAACCTGGCGGCGGGCTTCCTCCAGGGATTCGCCGTGTCGACGAGTGGCTCCCGCACCGCCGTCGTCGAGCAAGCAGGCGCCAAGACGCAGTTGGCGTCCGTCGTCGGCGCCGGAATCGTGGCGGTTCTGCTCTTGTTCTTCAACTCGCTCTTGGCGGACCTACCGCAGTCCGCCCTTGCCGCCGTCCTGATCGGAGCGGCGTTCTCGCTGCTCGACCTCCGAATTCTGCTCCGGTACTGGCGGGTCCGAAAGAGCGCCCTGGCGCTCTCGGTGATCGCCAGCTTGGGTGTGATCGTCCTCGGGGTTCTGCAGGGCATCGTCATCGCCGTCGCCCTGGCCGTCGCCATCTACTTCCGACGGGGATGGCAGCCCCACGGCGCGGTACTCGGACGGGTCGACACCACCGGCGGATGGCACAACGTCGAGCGCTACCGCGACGCCCGCCAGCTACCGGGAATCGTGGTCTATCGATGGGAAGCGCCGTTGTTCTTCGCCAACTGTTCGTCCTTCCGCACGCAGGTCAGGAGACTCGTGCAGTCCGACCACCCGTCATGGGTCGTGATCCAGTGTGAGGCGATCACCGACATCGACGTTTCCGCCGCACAGATGCTCGAGCAGCTCGACCTCGAGCTCAACGCCCGAGACGTCCACATGGCATTCGTCGAGATGCGCACTCGGCTGCAGCTCCTCGTGCAACGCTACGGTCTGTTCGAGACGCTCGATCGGGATCAGTTCTACCCGACGCTTGAAGTAGGGCTGGCTGTCATTCAAGGACAAGCCGACCCACCCAAGGCAACGACGACATGATCCCTGTTCGTCGGCAGTCACCATACGAACGAGGTCAGAGAGCGACAGGACGACCCCCGGGATTCGAATCCGGCGATCCAACACTTGATCTGGCCGGCGAAGGAAATGGTGACCAATCGAAGACGATCGACCCGAGGGCCGTTGCGTCGGTGGCGCTCTCCGCCTCGGCTTCAAGACCCGGCCGGCAACCTCCTTCCGTTCAACCGAAAGGCGTCGGGATCTCCCGAACGGGCGGCACGGTTTGGCGGTCCCCATCGTCAACCTTCTTCTGACGCTTGGGCAGGGTCACCTCGCGATGACCGAGCGGCTCGTAGGGGACCTGACTGAGCAGGTGAGCGATGATGTTCAGCCGTCCCCGCCTCTTGTCGTTCGTGTGCGCCACGTACCAGGGCGCCCACGACGTATCGCTGGCCCGGAACATGTCGTCCCGGGCCTTCTCGTAGTCCCACCAGCGACCGTAGGACTTGAGGTCCATGTCGGAGAGCTTCCAGATCTTCCGTGGGTCGTTGATCCGGCTTTCCAGCCGCTTCGTCTGCTCTTGTTGGCTGACCTCCAGCCAGTACTTGAGCAGGATGATGCCGGAATCGACCATCGTGTGCTCCACCAAGGCCACCCCGTCGAGGAATCGACGTACCTCGTCCTCGGTGCAAAACCCCATCACCCGCTCGATCCCCGCCCGGTTGTACCAGCTGCGATCGAAGATCACGACCTCGCCGGCCGCGGGGAGGTGCGGAACATATCGTTGGAAGAACATCTGTGAACGCTCGCGGTCGTTCGGAGCGGGCAGGGCGACGATGCGAAACACGCGGGGGCTTACTCGCTCGGTGATGGCCTTGATCGTGCCGCCCTTGCCGGCGGTGTCACGGCCCTCGAAAACAACGCAAATCTTGGCTCCCGTGCGCTTCACCCACTCTTGCAACGCGACGAGCTCGGCGTGCAGTCGGCGGATCTCGGCCTCGTAGTCCTTTCTCTTCATGGGCGCCGGGTCTCCCATCGAGACGCCGGAAGCGTTCGACCCGCCGGCCGTGAGGGGCCGGTCGGCTCTGGTCCCATCGTTCACCGCACCGCCCCCTTCCTCCCGGTGTCACCGGTCACCGCCTGCGTCACAGTCAGGGACGCTCCCGCAGGTTCCCTCCCCCGCCGGTACCATTTCGTCCCCTCAATCACGGCGGGCAGGAGTAGGGCCAGGCCGATGCACGCCAGCCACTGGCGGCCGTCGAGCGACTGGGTCAGCAGGCCGCTCTGCAGGATCGGCAGCTGGGTGCCCAGCACCAACATGAGGACGGAGAAGGCAGAGATCGCCACCGCCTTCAAGATAGGTGGCGCAAGACCACTCGCCGGATCCCGGCGATTGGTCAGCGCATTGAACATCGTCCCGAGTCCCATCACGACGAAGGTCATGGTCAGGGACGCGCTGGCCCGGTTCGGGTACGGAGTGTCCGGTCCCGCCACGAGCGGGATGAGCGCGGCGACGAACAGGACGGTCCCGTAGAGCACCCAGGCCAGGATTGCGGTGTGGTTCGTGATCGGTACCTTCGGGTCGCGTGGCGGCCGGGACATGACGTCGGGATCACCCGGATCGACGGCGATCACGACGACACCGGATGCGGTCATGAAGAAGAGCAGATACAGGACCATGGACGGCGTGAGCGCCACGCCGCTGTTGATGTTGAATGCCGACGCCACGACAAAGAGCAAAACCAACGCAAGCAGCTGGGTCATCTGGTAGCGGACGTAGGAGACAATCTTCTCGTAGACCCGCCGTCCGATGTCCACCGCGTGCACGAGCGTCCCAAAATTGTCGTCGGTGAGGATCATGCGCGCCGCCTGTTTGGTGACCTCGCTCCCGCTCCCCATGGCAACACCGATGTCGGCCTGCTTGAGTGCTGCGGCGTCGTTCACGGCGTCGCCCGTCATGGCGACAATGAGGCCTTCACGCTGCATGGCGCGGGCCAGCCGCAGCTTGTCCTCGGGTGACACTCGGCCGAAGACATGGAGCTCGGGGAGCCGGCGCACCAGCTCGTCGTCAGAGAGTGCCTGCAGCTCGGAGCCGCTGATCGCTCCGGAGCCCAGGCCGAGTTCGCGGCCGATGGTCTGTGCGGTGACGGCGTAGTCTCCGGTGATCATCCGCACGTCGATGCCGGCGCCGAGGGCGACGTGCACCGCCCCCTTCGCTTCGGCTCGCAGAGGGTCGATGATACCGACCATGGCCACGAAGGCGAGGTCGTTGGTGAGCGCCATCGGGTCCTCGTGCATGGTGGTCAGCTCGCCGTCACCCACCACCCTGGCGGCAAAAGCCAGTACCCGCAGGCCCTGTTGCCCCATGCGGGAATTGGCCGCATCGATGTCCCCCTTCGCCTGTGCAATCGGCAGCTGCACACCCCTGAACGGACCGCCCGTTTGACTGCAGCGGGCGAGCACCACGTCCGGCGCACCCTTCACGAGCTCGACCACGTGCTCGGCACCATCGACCGTCACCCGGTGGAACGTGGCCATGAACTTGTAGTCCGAGTCGAATGGCACCTCGGCCAATCGCGGGTAGGCGCGCCGGGTCTCTTCGGCGTCCACCCCGAGCTTGGCTGCAAGCACCACCAAGGCGGCCTCGGTCGGATCGCCCACTACGTTCCCCTCGTCGTCGACGGTAGCGTCGCTGTCGAGGCAGAGCCCGAGTGCCAGCCGTGTGAAGTCGGGCGTGGGGGACCCGGCGACCGACGTGATATCGCCCGTCTTGCGGTAGCCCTCGCCTTCGACCTTGAACCACGAGCCCTCCGCGTAGACGACCGAGACCATCATCTGGTTCATCGTCAGCGTGCCGGTCTTATCGGTGTTGATGGCGCTGGTGGCCCCGAGCGTCTCCACGTCGGTCAGGTTCTTCACCACGGCCTTGGCTTCGGCCAGCTGCTTTGCGCCCATTGACAGCAGTCCCGAGACGAAGGCCGGTAGCCCGGTCGGAATGGCCGAGATCGCCATTGCGGTGCCAAGGAGGAGGAGTTGCTTGCCCGGGACACCGCGCGCTGCGCCGGCCACAAAGATGAACGCGACCGCCGACCAGGCAATGATCGCGAGCACCTTGGTGAGCGAATCGAGCTCCCGCTGCAGCGGCGAGCGGGTACGGGTGACCGACCTCAGCATGGTGGCGATCTGTCCCATTTGCGTGTCCATGCCGGTGGCCGTGACGATAACGGTGGCGGTCCCGCGGGTCACCGACGTGTTCTGAAAAACCATGTTGGAGCGGTCGCCGATCGACACGTCCGCCGCTTCGAGGGTGCGGGCGTCTTTGGGGACCGGGGCGCTTTCGCCGGTCAACGCGGCCTCTTGGGTCTCGAGAGTGGCCGACGTCAAAATGCGGCCATCTGCGGGGACGATGTCGCCGGCTTCAAGCTGCACGACGTCGCCTGGCACGAGGTCGACCGCCGGCACCAACGTCAAAGTGCCGTCACGTACCACCTTGGCCTGAGGCACCTGCATCTTGGAGAGGGCGTCGACACTGGCGCGTGCCTTGAGCTCTTGTCGTGTCCCGAGTGTCACGTTGAGGAGGATCAGGAAGGCGACGATCACCGCCGTCGAGAACTGGCTGATCACCATGCTCACGACGGTGACCGCGACAAGCATGATGTTCATGGGGTCGCGTAGCTGGCCCAGCGCAACAGCCCAGACGGACGGGGGCTTCTCGCCGGCGATGGCGTTCGGCCCGACGCGGGCCAGGCGGGCCGCCGCCTCCGTGGCGCCAAGTCCCCGTTTCGCGTCGCTCCCGAACGCCGCCACCACCGCGGCGACATCCACGGCGTGCCAGGACTTTGTTGCCTCCTGCGTGGTCCGGGGCGGTGACTCGTCCAATTGGGCCATGGCGATATCTTGGTCTACTCGGCAGCTGCCTGTGTCCAGAGCCGGGAAGCGGGGCGGGAGCCCGGGGCGCCGGCAGAAGAGCGCAGCACGGTACCCGCTGGGCAGTATTGGGGGGTGCTGCGCGACGCCTGGGAGGTCAACGCGACCCAATGGATAGCCTGGTCCAGAGCGCCCGGCCACGACAGCTACTGGCGGTTCCACCGAGACGCCTTCTTGCCGCTCGTCCCTTCCCCGGGGCGTTTGACGCTCGACGCCGGTTGCGGTGAAGGCCGCCTGAGCCGCGACCTCGCCCGGCTCGGGCATCGCGTCGTCGGTGTCGATGGATCGCTCACCATGGCCCGTGCAGCGGCGGAGCATCCCGAGGCCGTCAAGACGGTGGTGCGCGCTGATGCCGCCCGCCTCCCGGTTCCGGCTGGCGTGATTGATTGCGTCGTGATGTTCATGAGCCTCCAGGACATCGACGAGATGGAGGGAGCGATCGCCGAATCCGCTCGAGTGTTGGCCCGAGGTGGCCATCTGGTCATCGCCATCACTCATCCCGCCAACACGGCCGGAGCTTTTGAACCGTCCTCCGGGGGATCCCAGCGTCCGTTCGTCATACGGGGCTCGTGGTTCGAACGGACACACCGATCGGACACCTGCGAACGAGACGGCTTCACCATGACGTTTCATTCGCAACACCGGCCGCTCGAGGCCTACACCGAGGCGATCGCCCGGTCGGGATTCCTCATCGAACGTCTGCGCGAGGTCACCGAACCGGATCCCAACGACAAGTGGCATCGGATGCCGCTGTTCTTGCACATCCGGGCGGTCCTGGCCTGAGTCGCCTCGCGCTCGACCCCCAACTTCCCGGGAGGGCGGGGGGGGTGAACTGCCCGGCCTTCGACCGGTCTGGGCTCGGTTCGATAGCTTTGGCCGCATGTCCGCCTGTGCAGTCTGCGGATCAGAGAATCCGAGTGGCAAGCGATTCTGCAAGGAGTGCGGGAGATCCCTGAACTTGGCCTGCCCGTCATGTCGGGCGACGGTCGAGCCGGACAGCAGGTTCTGCGGGGATTGTGGTGCGGCTCTGGAGGGCCGCCTCGATGGTGCGGGCGAGGTAGTCGGTGCCCCGCTTGCGCCCGGGACCCAGGTCGCCGAGCGCAGGGTCTGCTCGGTGCTGTTCGCAGATCTAGTGGGATTCACGCCGTTTTCTGAGTCACGGGACCCCGAGGAAGTGCGCGAACTGCTTTCGGTGTACTTCGACCGCGCCAAGACGATCATCGTTCGTTACGGCGGAATCGTGGAGAAGTTCATCGGTGACGCCGTGATGGCCGTCTGGGGTACCCCGGTGGCGACCGAGGGTGACCCCGAGCGTGCAGTGCGAGCCGCGCTCGATGTGGTGGCGGCCGTCGCGGAGCTCGGCGGGGATCTCGGCGCGCCGGGGTTGGCGGCGCGCGCCGGCGTGGTGACCGGCGAGGTGGCTGTCACGCTCGGACTCGGCGGCGAGGGCGTGGCGGGCGATGCCGTCAACACCGCGGCTCGTGTGCAGTCTGTAGCCCCCGCGGGTTCGGTGTGGGTGGACTCGTCGACCTACCGGCTGGCCGGCGCGGCCATTGGCTTCGCCGACGTCGGTGAGCACGAGTTGAAAGGCAAGGCCGAACCGGTGCGACTGTGGGCGGCCACGCGCGTGTTGTCGGGGGTGGGCGGGGCTCAGCGCGTCGACGGGCTCGAAGCGCCGCTCGTGGGACGCGACGCGGAGCTGCGGACGGTCAAGGCACTGTTCCACGCCTGCGCCGAGCGCCGGACGCCCCGCCTCGTGGTGGTGGCAGGCCCGGCCGGGGTGGGCAAATCCCGGGTCGGGTGGGAGTTCGAGAAGTACGTCGACGGACTGGTCGACACGATCTACTGGCACCGGGGACGGTGCCTCTCCTACGGGGAAGGCGTGGCCTTCTGGGCCTTGACTGAAATCGTCCGCCAGCGCCTGGGCATCGCCGAAGAGGACCCGCTGGCGAACGCCGCCGCCAAGTTGGCACGCGGTTTGGAGACGCTCGTGCCCGAGGAGTCCGAACGGGGCTACATCGGTCCACGGTTGGGTCGGCTGTTGGGGGTAACGCTGCCCGGCGACTCGAACAGCTATCTGTCTCGTGAGGAGCTGTTCGCCGGATGGCGGCTGTTCTTCGAGCGGCTGGCCGAGAAGCAACCGGTAATACTCCTGGTGGAGGACACCCAGTACGGCGACACCGGGCTCCTCGACTTCGTGGACCACCTGGTCGATTGGGCCCGGGATTCACCCATCTTCGTCCTCGTGTTCACCCGCCCCGAGCTCGACCAGTCCAGGCCCGGCTTCGGCACCGGCCGCAATCGCTCGACCCTCACGCTGGACCCCCTCGACGACGCCTCCATGGACGCTCTCATCAACGCCCTGGTACCGGACATGCCTGCGGATGCCACGGCAGCCATCAGGGCGCAGGCCGAAGGGATCCCGCTGTTCGCCGTGGAGACCGTACGCTCTCTGGTCGACCGGGACATCGTCGTGCCGCGCGACGGCGTCTACCGGTTGGTGGGAGAGCTGGGGGAGCTGTCGGTGCCCGACGGACTGCGTGCGCTGCTCGCCGCCCGACTCGACGCCCTGCACCCCGAGCTCCGGGCACTGGTGGCCGAGGCCGCGGTCCTGGGCTCCACCTTCCCCGCGGATTCCCTGGTGGCCGTGTCCGCCCAACCTGAGGAATCAGTACGGGACGGGCTGGCCGAGCTGCTGCGCCGCGAGGTGCTCTCCATCAGCGCCGATCGGCTGTCTCCCCAACGAGGTGACTATCGCTTCGCCCAGGACATGCTGCGCCAGGTTGCCTACGAGACGATGACGCGTCGGGATCGCAAGGCCCGTCATCTCGCGGTGGCCACCCACCTCCGGGCCGCCTTTCCGGCCGACGGGGACGAGGTGGCCGAGGTCATCGCGAGGCACTACCTCGACGCCTTGGCCGCCATACCCGACGCCCCCGACGTGGAGGACCTCCGCGCCCAGGCCGTTGCCATGCTCGTGCGCTCCGCCGAGCGAGCTGTGCGGGCCGGCGCGTCGCGCCCGGCCGCGTCCAGCTACGCCACCGCCGCCGAGCAGACCGAGCTCGCGCCACAACCCTCGGACGGGAACGGCGAGATCGGTGCCGCCCCATTGTGGGAGCGTGCCGCGCGCGCCGCACTCGACGCGTTCGACGTGGAGCGTGCCCTCGCCTACGGTGAGCGGGCCAACAGGCTCTACACGGGGCACGGACAGGTCAGAGCTGCCGCGCGTTCCCAGGCCATTTCGGGCGAGGTGCTGATGCGAGCGGGCCGCCACGGTGAGGCTCGTGAGCGATTGACTGCCGCGCTGACCGTGCTCCGGCCCGACCCTGATGCCGACACGGTGACCGCGCTCGAGCGCCTGGCGGCCGTCGAAATCTTTTCGGGTGGGCCCGACGGGGATCGGCTCTCGGCGGAGGCTCTCCTTCTCGGCCAGGCCCTCGACGTCGATGCCGGCCTGCTGGCCGACTTGTTCACGAGTCGCGCCATCGCCTTGTACTTCGCCAACCGCTGGGCAGAAGCGGTGGCCGATCTCGAATACGCCGCCCGGCTGGCTGAAGGCTACGGGGACAGCACCCGACAGGCCCGTGCTCTCCTCAACATGTGTGAGGTGCTCAACCGGACCGATCCGATCGCCGCGGCCGGCGCCGCCCGAGCAGCTGCCGACCTCGCCCGACGCGGCGGCGCCGTCTCGCGTCTCATTTTCGCCCTCAGCAACGAGGCGGAGGCCTTGCTCTTGGCCGGTGAGTGGGATGAAGCCGATCGAGTACTCCACGACGCCATCGACCACGAGCTGCCCGGCCACGGGATCGGCTCCCAGGTCGAGTCGTGGCTGGCCGGGCTGCGCGGCGATATCGACACCGCCTCCGATTTGGCCGAGGAGTACAGGGGCCGGGCCAGTGAGGACGCTCAGGATCAGGCCGGCATCGACCTCTGCGATGCCATCATTGCCTCCACCCAGGGCCGGTACGCCGACGCTCAGCGGAGAGCTCAAGCCGTGGTTGCGCACGCGTCCACCCTGGGCATCGGCCACGTAATCCTCTTGTGGGCCTGGCCACTGGCAGCTCGGTGCGCACACACGCTCCGCGACGATGAAAAGGTCGCCGAGCTCTTGGCGGTGCTGGACGCCCACCCGGTCGGGCATCTTCCGCCTCTGCTACGGGCCGAACGGCTCCTGGCCCGCGCCCGCCTCGACGCCACTCGTGACACCGCCGATGCCGCCGGCGCGTTCGACACGGCGGTCACCGCCCTGCGACAGGGATCGAGTCCCTACCATCTCGCCCAGGGCCTGCTCGATTATGCGGAGTACCTCAGCATGGTCGAGGACGGGAACGGCGCCTTACCGCTCGTTGTCGAAGCGCGGACAATCGGTGAAGGGCTCCGGTGCCAACCGCTTCTCGATCGCGCCGATCAGATGGCCGTTGTGCAGCGCGCCGCCGAGACCACCACCCCGTAACCCCGTGGTCGAGGTCGGTCTCGAACGCAAGAAACGCGGAGGGTCATCCGCGGAGCCCTTCCGGAGCGACAGGCGGTCCCCCGCCCGGGCCGGCCACCGGCGTCGGCGCGGGGTACTCGTCGAGCGCATCCCCGTCCCCATCGCCACCTTGTGGTCGTTGCCCGTCGGGCCGACGCGTGGCGACGTACGTCGTCGTACGCAGAGGGATCTCCTTGATGAACCAGCTCAAGACGAAGCCGAGGACGACAAAGGGCACCGCGACCAAGAAGGCCGTCTCGACCGAGTGACTGAAGGCACCGACGACGAAGTTTCGTTGGGGGGCAGGAAGATGGTCGATCTGAGCAGGGTTGACGGTCACGCTCGAGCCGTTGACCAACTTCAGCTCGGCCGCCGTGGCGTGCAGTTTCAGTTGTGAGATCAGGCGGTTGGCGAAGACGGCACCGAGGACGGCCACTCCGAAGGCTCCCCCGATGGTTCGGAAGAACGTCGAAGTCGCCGTGGCCACCCCCAGCGCGGAGTACGGCACCGCGTTCTGCACGGCGACAACGAGCACCTGCATGACCAGGCCGATGCCGAGGCCCGTGATGAACATGAAGACGGCCACCTCCCCGTAGGGCGTGTGCGGTCCGAGGTGGGTGAGCGAGAGCAGGCCCAGGGTGAGAACACCCGTGCCCAGGATCGGGAACACCTTGTAGCGCCCCGTGCGGGTCACGATCCGCCCGCTCGAGATGAACGTGAGCAGCATCCCGCCGATCATGGGCAGGAGCTCCAGGCCCGAAAGCGTCGGCGAGACTCCGTGGACCACCTGGAGATAGAGGGGCAGGTAGATGATGGCCCCGAACATCGCAAAGCCGATGATGAACCCGACGGCCGAAGAGGCGGTAAAGGTCCGGTTCTTGAAGAGCCAGAGCGGGATGATTGGTTCGGCGGCCTTTGTCTCGATGATGCAGAAGATGACCAGCGCCGCCAGGGCGACCAGTCCGACACCGATGATGACGGACGAACCCCAGGCATATTCGGAGCCGGCCCAAGTGGTGATCAAGATGATGCACGTGACGCCGACGGCAAGGAACGCAGTGCCGGCCCAGTCGATCTTGTGCGGTACCCGCTTCACGGGCAGGTGGAGCACGGCGGCCACGACGAACAGCGCGAGGATGCCGAGTGGCAGGTTGATGTAGAAGATCCAGCGCCACGAAAGGTGCTCGGTGAAGAGGCCACCGAGCAGCGGACCCGCCACGTTGGTGACGCCGAAGACGACGCCGAAGTAGCCCATGTACTTGCCCCGCTGCCGGGCCGACACGACGTCGCCCATGATGGCTTGGGACCCCACCATCAGCCCGCCGGCGCCGATGCCCTGGATCGAGCGGAACGCGATGAGCTCAGCCATCGACTGGGAGAGCCCGGACAGCATGGAGCCGACAAGGAAGATGACGATGGCCAGCTGGAAGAGTGCTTTGCGGCCGTAGAGGTCGCCCAGCTTTCCCCACAGCGGCGTGGAGATGCAGGTGGTCAGAAGGTAGGCCGTCACGACCCACGACAGATGGTTGAGCCCGTGGAGGTCGCCGGCGATGGTGGGGAGTGCCGTCGCGACGATGGTCTGGTCGAGCGCGGCCAGAGCCATCCCCATCATGAGAGCGCCGAGGATCACGAGGATCCGACGGTGCTCGGCGCCGACGGCCTCTTCGCCAACCGGGGCCGTCGCCAGCTCAGTCACGGGTGTCTTCCAGATCTCGCTCGAGGTCCGCCGCGAAATGAGTGAGCAGGTCGCCCAAGGCGGACAGGTCGTCGTCGTTCCAATCTTGCAAGAGCCGCTCGAGCCAGGTTCGGCGCGCCCGCCGCACCCGCTCGACGGTCCGACGACCGGTCGGGGTGAGGCGGATCAGCGAAGCTCGGCGGTCGCCGGGATCGGTCTGGCGAACGACCATGCCGTCGCGCTCGAGCTGCTGGACCTTCCGGGTCACCGTCGGGGTGTCGACGCCCAGCATCTCGGCGAGGTCGGTGACCCGGAGCGAATCGCCCTTCGCCGAGAGCTTGAAAAGCAGGGTGGCGCCAGCCCGGTCGAGCCGGACCCCCGCCAACCGCAGCAGCCGCTCATGCAGGCGGACCTGCATGATCGACCGGGCGACCGTCTGCAGCGCCTCGTCGAAGCGGTCGACCTGACCGGCCGCCGGGCCCGAAGCGGGGCCGACCTCAATACTTGCTTTCAGCACGCAACTATCTTACCAGCCGCTCTCGGCGCGCCCCCAACGGCGACGCTCCTAGCCTTCGTGGCGCAGACATGGTTCGTGGAGCGACGCGCGAGGCCGACACATGGTTCCCGGATCAACCTGGTCGCAAGGGGTGTCGATGGCCAAACTCGGGAAGTGGAGCAATTCGACCAAGTGTTCCTTTTGTGGGAAGGCCCGGGATCAGGTCGAAAAGGTGGTGGCCGGACCGGGCGTCTACATCTGCAACGAATGCGTCGGGTTGTGCAACGACATCATGGGCACCGACGTCGACCTTCCTGCTCCCGAGCAGGCCCGCCTCGGCGCGCCGCGCTTGGTTCTCGCCTCCAGCTCTGCCGCACGGCTTCGGGTCTTGCGTGACGCCGGCATCGAACCCGACGTCGTGGTGAGCGGCGTGAGCGAGGAGATCGATGGGCTCACCCCCGCTCAGTCCGTGGTCGCGTTGGCCGCACGCAAGGCTTCGGCGGTCGCCGACCGATGTCGAAACGGTCTCGTCCTCGGGTGCGACTCCATGCTGGAACTCGCCGGGAAGGCCCTGGGCAAGCCCGCCTGCGCCGACGAGGCCACAGAAATGTGGCGGCGACTGTCCGGACGACGTGCCACTCTCCACACCGGCCATTGCCTGATCGACACCTCCACCGACCGGCGGGTCAGCCGTCTCGGCAGCACGCGCGTGCACTTCGGCCGTCCGACCGACACCGAGCTTCGCGCCTACGTCTCGACGGACGAACCGCTCAGCCTGGCCGGTGCATTCAGCATCGAAGGGCTGTCGGGACCGTTCGTGGACGCGATCGACGGCAGTCCGAGCAACGTGCTGGGACTGTCGCTGCCGCTCTTGCGCGAACTGCTCGCGGCGCTCGGGATCTCGATCGCCGACCTGTGGAGCGTCGAGCGGATCGGGACCCACCCCGGTGTGGAACGGGAGCGTTGACGTCCCCGGATCCGGCGGTGTTCGGCGTCCGAAGGTACGCACGAGCGACCACGACGGGTTTGACGCGGGCGTTGCCCCGGGAGTGAGATCTCGGCCACATGGCGTCCCGACCCGGCCCCCAACACCTCATGAGCGAGCTCGGTTTCGCCATGAGGCACGTCGGGTCCGAACTGGTCGGAACCGCCCCCGTCATCGACGAGATGTGCGTGCCCGCCACGCCGCACCTGCGTACGTCCGTCCTTGCGACCTGGGCGGACCATCTCGCGGGTTTGCTGGCCGCGCTGGCCATGACGCCGCGCGTTCCCGTCACCCTCCAACTCGATGTCGACCTGATCGCACCAGCGCCCGGCTCGGGGATCGTGCGCGGTACCGGAAGGGTTCTCAAGACGGGCCGCTCCGTCTTCTTTGCCGGCGTCGAGTTCGACTCCGCTGACGGTGAGGTGTTCGCCGTCGGCACCGGTTGCTTCATGGCCGCGCCGGATCAGACCCTCAACCTACCGCCGACGCTCAGCCTCGAACATGCTCCCCCCGCCCAGACCTTGAGCATCCCCCTGGCGCAGCGTGCCGGCTGTGAGCGTCTCGAACCCGGCGTCGCTACCCTCCCCCGCGCCGCGGAAGGGCTCAACTCGTCCAAGACGGTCCACGGCGGACTGATCGCGCTGGTCGTCGAGGAAGCGGTGCTCTCACTGTCACCCGGCGCGACCCTGTCCGCACTGAACCTCCGGTACCTGCGTCCCGTCCGCGTCGGCCCCGCCGTTGCCACGGCCCGGACGACCGCCGGTCTCGGGCAGATCGAGGTGCGCGACGGTGGAGACGGAGGCCGCCTCTCCGTCCTGGCGACCGCCCGGCTGTTCCGCTAGGGCGGGGACCATCCGGTCTTCGCCGAGGCCAGCCAGTGCAGGACCTGGCGGCGCGTGGTCGGTCCGTTCGGTTGCCACGCCGAAGGCAGCGCGCCCTCGGAACGCAATTGCGCCGCCTCTTGGATGTTCGACGTCAACGGATCCTTGACGAGGCCGCATCGGGTCGCCGTCGGGTCGAGGCCGAACAGCCTCGACGCGTTCAGTCCGAAGAGATCCGCCTTCAGCTCGTCCGTGAGGGCCGGGTACTGGTAGGTGTCCTGGAATTCGGGGGTGATCTCGAACGCCTTCATTGCCATGATTTGGGGCTCGGGACTGCCGTACCAGATGGCGTCGGTGCCCCACAGCACCCGCTGGGCGCCCACTCGACTGAGCAGCTTGCCCAGTGCATGGGCGGCCTGGTCAGGCTGGGTCAGCAGCTGACGCCACATGGTTGCGACGTCGACCCAGACGTTGTCGTTGGGCGGGACGTCGTGGCGGTCGAGGGCGCTGAGCAGGCTGTCGATCCCGATGGTGGCGCTGGGCTCGTAGGGACCCTCGACGTGGGAGGGGTCCCAGGCGGCGTGGTACACCACGAAATTCATGTCGGGGAACAGGCGCGAGACTGCGACCATGTCGTCGGGGTGGTTGAAGGCCGGGTCGAAGTTCACGAGCGGGAGGCCCTTGTGCGCCACGAAGACCCTGACCCCGAGGTCGTGGGCGTGCTGGACGGTCGGGAGACCGATGGTCGGATCCTCGAGCGAATAGCCCTGCCCGCTCGGGCTCCACGCCGTGTAGACCTTGAACGCCGCGGGCGGGCCGGACGCCACCGCGCCCGACATCCCCTCGAGCGTCGCCTCGACCGGACCGACGTTCGGGGCGATGATGTTCTCGACCAGGAGACGGCTGGCGCCTCCTCGGGTGAGCCCGGCGGTGATCGCCTGGGTGCTCAGGGCATCCGGGAACGGGATCGGCGCGTTGCCCGGCCCCGAGTTGGGGACGTCGGTCAGCACGGCCACCGTGGTCTCGCTGGCCAAGAAGAGATCGTGCAGGTAGTTCGCCCGGTCCACGCAGTCCAGCTGCGGAGTATCGGTGCAACCGGGCGGCAGCATCGACAGCACCAAGGAGGTGGTCTCGGGGGCGCTCTCGACCCAGGGACCGCCGGGGATCACGTGGTGGGTGTGGACATCGGCGATGAACTCCGACCCCGTCAACGCCTGCTGGCACGCCGCGATGTCCTCGGGCGGTGGCGCCGCGAATCTGCCTCCCCGGCCCCGAGGCGCAGCCGCTCGTCCCGTTGTCGTCGCCGGGGCCGAGCAGCCGGCCAGCTCGAAGGCGGCGAGGGAGGCGGCCACCGCCCCGACGCCCTGGAGGAACCGGCGGCGGTCGACGCCGAGGCGCCGCGCCGACTCGTCGATCGATCGTCGGACCAGTTCGTCGATCGCCCGGGCGCGGGGGCCGGCCGCGGCGGGGACGAATTCGCCGTTGGAGATCGGCCCGGCCGGGAGCGGGAGGTGATCGTCCTGCCGATCACGCCGTCGACGGGCAAAGCGGCCGGTCCCAGCCATCCTCCGCACGATACGCCCGGGCCGCGGGCGTCGCCGGTCAGGTCAGCACGAACGGCTGCGCCCGGAATGTGCCGCCCAGGAACGGCTTCGGATCCGCGCCGAGCACGCTCTCGAGCGCGGTGGCGTACACCGAGCGAAAATCCGTCGTGAAGATCTGGTTACCGTCGGAGAGCTTGGACAGGCCGGGCGAGTCACCGTAGAAGCCGCCCCGTACGGGTTGGCCGGCCGCGAACACCACGTTGGCCCAGCCGTGGTCGGTCCCCGCGCTGGCGTTGGACCACACCCGGCGACCGAACTCCGTGTAGACCAGCACCACGGTCCCCTTCCCGCGCGGAGTGGTGCGGATGGCGGCGAGAAAGGCCGGCACCGCGGTGCCTAACTGGCCCAGCAGGGCGGACTGCGTCGGGGCCTGGTCGGCGTGGGTGTCGAAGCCTCCGAGCTCCACGCTGTAGACGTCACTCTGCGCTCCGGCCAGGATCAGGTTGGCCACGATGCTGAGCTGCACCTCGAGCACGTTGGCGCTCGAGGGGGCGCCGCCGCCGTTCGCGATGGCCAGGGCGGCCTCGTTGCCCCCGGCCGGGGCACCGGACTGGCTGCTCGGGAGGCGCAAAGGGTTCGAGGTGGCGGTACGATCGAGGATAGGCCCGAGCGAGCGGTTCACCGTCATCAGGTCCGCATTGGAGGCTGCCGTCTCGGCCATCAGCTGGCTCTCACTGCGCCCCGTGCGGGCCAGAGCCTCGTAGAGGGCGTCCTCGGTGGGCGTCCCGGGTGTCACCAGCGGGCCGGCGGGGATGGCCGCTCCCTGCACCTTCTCGCCCACGAGCGCGGTCGGAAGCGTGGGCCCGATCCCGATGGCCCGCAGGGGACTGGCCTTGGTCGCATCGAGCCACCGCCCGAGCCAGCCGGTGCTGACCGGCGTGCCGGGCACCGCGCTCTGCCAGATGTCCATCGACTCGAAGTGGCTGTAGTTGGGATTGGGGAAGCCGACTCCGTGCACGATCGCCAGTTGCTTGGCCTCCCACAGCTGCGTGAAGCCCTTGAGGGAGGGATGAAGGCCGAACCCGTCGGCGAGCGGAATAATCGTCGACTCGTCGACGGCCAGCGTCGGACGGTACCGGCGATAGTTCGGGTCGGTGTAGGGGATGACCGTGTTCAGCCCGTCGTTCCCGCCGTAGAGGGTCAGCAGCACCAGCGTGCGGCCGGCGCTCGTCCCCATCGCACCCGCGGCACTGGCAGACCCTCCGAGGAGCGCCTCCCACGCCCACGGGCCGAAGACGGCACCGGCGGCGCCGGCGGCGCCGACCCCGCCCGCCAGGGCAAGAAAGCGGCGGCGGCTGAGGCTGTGCTGATCGACCAGGTCTGGCCGTTCGGGGACAAGGTGCATGACGGACCTCAGTTGCTCACGTACTCGGGTGACACCAGGGCGAGGGTCATCAGCGTCGGGGGGTCGTTCGCCGCCCTTCGCAGGGCCGCGGCCGTGGTGTTCGACCAGCCCGCCACACCGAGGAACGAGGCGGCGGCCTCGACCCGCGTCGTCGCCGGTTCGTCGGCCACGGCCGAGATGTCCGCGACGTGGGCCACCCGGTGGGCGAACTGCCAGCGAGCCAACGCCGCCGCCGTGGAGAGCCAATATTCGTTCTGGGACCAGCCACCGACGCTCGGAGGGTCGAACAGCACCTGTCCCAGTTCGGCCATGGTGGGCAGGACCTTGCCCCCGCTGATCTCGGCCGGCCTGACCCCGAGAACTCGCAGCGCCCCGACGACGTACTCGGTGGGCTGTTTGATCAGTCCCGTCAGGGCCGAGTCCGAGACGAAGTCGGGATGGGTCAAGATGGCGCGGAGCAGGTGGCCGACGTTGCGGTCGCCCGCGTACGCAGGTGACAGGTCGGCGACCACGCGATCGGCGGTCGTCACCGGGTAGGCCAGGTGGCTCCACAAGGCGGCGGGCACGTAGGAGGCCGAGGCGTCGCTGTGGGTGGCGATGTCGATCACCTGCTGGCCGCTGTCGACCCCGGCACGGCCCAGAAACGTCTGGGGCGTCGGGTCGTGCTGCAACGGCCGGATCACCATCGACGCCGTGGCGCGGTCGAGGGTCCAGCCGGTGAAGCACACGGCGGCCGCTCGGACATCGCTCTCGGTGTAGGCACCGATCCCCATCGTGAAGCGTTCCATCAGCTCGCGGGGAAAGTTCTCGTTGGGGTCGCTCGCCTCGTCCGAGTCGGCATCGAGCCAGATCAACATGGCCGGGTCGGCCGACACGGCCTGAGTGAGGGCGTCGAAGCCTCCGGACCCCAGTGTCCGGAAGATCTGGTTCTGTCCGTACATGTAGGTCGAGAAGCGAACCTTGGAGACCGCGGTGGGAAAGTGTCCGTGGAGCAGGAACGTCAACTTCTCCTGCAGGGGATTGGTCGTGGCCAGCATCCGGCCCAGCCACCAGTCGCTCAGCGCGATGAGGTCCCGCCGCAGCGCCACCTCGTATGTCTTGCGGGCGGCCGAATCCGCCCTCAACTGCGCAATGTCCAACTCCGCGGGGTCGACGCTGAGCTGCGGGTCGGCCACGGCGTCGGCGCCCGGGTCGGGTCCTCCGAGACCTCCGACCAGCTGGTCCACCGTGTTCGAGTAGCCGGCCGCCGCGGCGGCCGCGATCTGGGGCTCGGTGGCTCCGAAGCCGGCCCGCCGAAAGAGATGCGCCACCTGCGTCAGCGCAGCAGCTGGTCCCATCGTCGCCAGCCTGCGACCGACACATCACATGGGTGTGAACCCCATGTGATGGAAGTGTCAGGTGTGGTCGAACAGTTTCAGCGTGTTGTCACCGTCGTCGACGAAGAGAAGACCGCGACCGTTGGAAGCCACGGTCAGCCCGAACAGGTCACCCCCTGCACCCGCAGGATCGATCTGCACGTTGGCGACCTTGGCCCCGGAAGGTGTGACCTCAACCGCGTTGCCGTTGCCCCCGTTGGCCGCGAGCAGGTCGCCGTTGGGTGCCAGCGTCAGCCCCAGCGGACCGCTGAGCGCCGAGTCCGACGACAGGGTCGACCCTCCTCCACTCAGCGTGCTCTGACGCAGCAGGGCGAACGGAATGGCCGCGATCCGGCTGTTGACGGTGTCGGCGATGTAGAGCGTGTCGTTCGCCCCCAGCGCGACCCCCGTCGGTCCGACCACCAACGCGCTCGAGTTGAGCTCTTCGGCGAAACCGGACCCGATCACCTTCGAGTTGAGCAGGACCGGATCGCCACCGGGTGGAAGAGCCAGCAGCAGGCGCACCACCGTGCCCTGGTTCACCTGAGCTCCGGCTGCCTTGACGGTCCCGTTGAGCACGTTGGTCACGAACAGCACGGCGAAGCCCGGGAGCTGGAAGTCGGTCATGTCCCAGGGGCCGTTGATATTCCCGCCCGAGAACGTCTCGAGCGGCGTGCCGTGGCTGTCCAGCACGATCAGGCACCCGGCCTCGGGCGTCCCCTTGCCGCTCTTGGTCACAGGCAAGCTCCCGACCACGACGATGCCACCCTGCAACACGGAGAGGGCGGTGGTCAGTCCGACCCCTCCCGGGCATGCTCCCGGCAGGGGTCCATTGAGGTGGGCGAAAACGCTCTGTTTGCCGTCCGGCGCAATCTGCACGATCGTGGTGCCGGTCCCCTGGAGGTTTGACTTGGCGTTGAAGTTGCTGACCAGGGTGTCGCCCTGGACCAGGGAGCCGACGCTCTGCGGGACATTGGCGATCCCGTAGGGGTTGACGTCACCGTTGGCCGGGATCGTCGATGCCACCGTGGTGACCGTGTTGAAGCCGGCCAGGAACGGCGCGGGACCGAGTGCACCCGCCGGTGCGGCGGCCGACGTCGCCAGCGCGGTCACCAGGGCAAGGGCCAGTGCACCCAGCACGGTCACCCTCGGGGTGCGGCCCCGCGAGATGAGCCGGCGGGGAAGGACGGGACGAATCGACGGGGGGACGGGTCTCACGGGATTTCTCCTTGGGTCGATGCGGTCGCGGCGTAGCAATCTCAGCGACGGTGGTACGGAGGAACGGGCCGGAGGGATTGCGCCGGTATCCGCGCCGGAAGCCAGGCGGCGGAATACCGTGCGTTTCGAGCGCCCGGAGGGCGCCGACACCTGGGGGGTGCCATGACGACGCTGCCAAGCCATGTCGCGATTCCTAGTCAGGTCGCTGGTTTGACCGGAGGGATCTTCGCCGCGATCGCCGTCGCGCTCGCGTTGTTCTCCGTGATCTTGTTGATCCCGATCATCATCATCGTGGCGAACCGGGCGGAGCCGGACCAACGGGGACTGAGGCCGCAGAGCGTCTACCTGTTCGGGATGAGCTTCGTCAGCCTCCAGCTGACCTTTGCCGGGTCCGTGCTCATCGTCACCTCGCTCTTCTCGGTCATCGCACCCCATTACTCACCTCTCACGAACTCCGTCGCACGCCAGGTCGTGATCGGCGCACTCTTCGTCGTCCTGTTCGGTGCCGCCTTGTTCCTTCATCTCGGGAGGGGGGTCGAGAGCGCCCGGGGCGACGGGACGGTGGCGGGTCCGAACCTGCGGGTCATGCAGTCGTACGCGGCGGTGGTCGGTTTCATCTACTTCCTGCAGCTCATCTTCTCGCTCGGTGTGGCCGTGTACCTGGTGATCGCGTTGATCGCCCCCAGCGTGTTCGGCAGCTTCGGTTCGGACCGCAAGGGCACGCTCGCGCTTCTGCTGGACCTGGTGTACGTGATGCTGGCGTCGGCCTTCATCGTCATGGCCCACTCGTCGATCGGGCCGTCAGCCCTGCGGGCACGTCGTCACCCCGCTCACGTCGGCTCGGCCCCGTAGGCCCTGGAGCAGATTGGCTCGAGTTTCCCCTGAACCTCCGGCCCCTGGTGGGGGGCTTACGCCGGACCGGGCCTGGCCCTATCTCGAGGCAGCGGCCCCCCCTTGGGCACCGGCGCCTGAGGGGACCGGGACTCAAGAACGGGTCGGCCGCCTCCCGATGACCGAGGCGCGCTCCATCGTCCGGCGCTGGGGCCAGTAGTCGCTCGAGGCGTAGTGCTGCACGGCGCGGTTGTCCCAGAAGGCCACTGCGTCCTTCGTCCAAGTGAAGCGGCACTGGTGCTCGGGTGCGTCCGCCTGTCGGCACAGCCGGTCCAGCAACTCGACGCTGGCCTCGCGGTCGAGCCCCTCGACGTGGCTGACGAAGGGCCGGTTGACGTAGAGGTGGAGCTTGCTTGTCGCCGGATGGGTGCACACGACCGGGTGGCGGACCGGCGGGAACTTCTCTTGCGCCGCGGCGCGGACCTCCGCGCTCATGGCGTGCCCGAAGGTCTGGGTGAAGTCGTGCACCGCCACGAGCTCGTCGATCTCCTCCTTCGTCACGTCGTCCAGCGCGTCGTACGCGGCGTACATGTCCGCGAAGAGCGTGTCGCCGCCGTGGTCGGGCACGGAGAGCGCGTGCAGAACTGCGCCCATGGACGGGCACTCGCGCCACGTCACGTCGTGGTGCCACGAGTTCTCGTAACCCGCGACCTCCGCCGTCTTCTCGAACCGGACCAGCTCGGGCTCGCCGGTGTTGGACGGCAGGAATGGGTGGATCTCGAGGTCGCCGAACCGCCGCGCGAAGGCGACGTGCTGCTGCGGCGTCATCGGCTGGTCGCGGAAGAAGATGACCTTGTAGTCGTGGAGCGCCTGGCGCAGCTCTTCGATGACCTCGTCCCCGAGCTCGTCGGTGAGATCGACACCGCGGATTTCCCCCCCACCGTCGCACCGAGCTGGCGGGCGTCGAAGGTCCGCCAGCGCAACGATCCCAGGCGGTCCCGCTCCGCCGCCACGTGGGTGAACGGCCCGACGGCGATCGGATAGCCCGGGAGGCGGAAGGCGCCGGGCCCAGCAGCGGTCTCCGTGGTCGTCGCCATGTCGGTACTCTACCGAGCCGCCGTCCGGCCGGTCGGCGCCGCCCCGCCACGCGCTGCCCGAGGGTCACTCGGCCGCGATCGCGGCCAGCACGTCCAGCCGAGCGGCCCGTCGCGCCGGCCAGCTCGCTGCGAGAAGGCCGAGCAGCGCGGCCAGGATCAAGAACACGACCAGGTTCGAGAAGGGGACCACTCTGCTGGTGAAGCCCTGCGAGCGCAGCGACGAGACGAGAGCGAGGCCCAGCGCGGTGCCGACGACGATGCCGATCACCGCACCGAAGACGGCGAGGATGACCGACTCCGACCGGATCATGGCGCGGACTTGGCGCCGCTTCATACCGACCGCGCGCAGGAGCCCGATCTCGTGCGTGCGCTCGAAGACCGACAGCATGAGCGTGTTCACGATCCCGATGAGGGCGATGAGCACGGCCAGGGCGAGCAGCGCATACACCAGACCGAGCAGTTTGTTGATCGCTGCCTTCTGCGACGCCTCGAATTGGGACCGCGACTGGACCTGCACGTTGGGATAGGCGGTCAGCGCGTGCTCGACCGCCGACTGCACCCCCGGGCTGCCGTCGGTCTTCAGGAGCACCGCGCCAGGCAGCGGATCCTGGTAGTGGGCGAGGAAGAACCCGTCTCCGACGAGGTACTTCCCCGTCAGTGCGTTCGGTTGGTAGATCCCCCCGATGCGCATGGTGGAGCGACCTGTCAGCGCGAACCGCACCGGGACGGTGTCGCCCACCGCGAGGTGGTCGCTGCCGGCCGTGGTGGTGTCGACGAGCAGGCCGCCGGCGGCCAGCGCCCGCGACGTCCCCGCGGTCATGTTAAGGATCACCGTCTCCTTCAGGTGCGCCGTCCCGACGGCCAAGAGGGACACGAGGGAATCGCGGAACTCGAACTGGCCGCCGTAAACGGTCGAGGTGGCGGTGACCCCAGGGACGGCACCCGCCACGATCGGCACGGTGTTGCCGAACTCCCCGTTCCCAGTCGAGCTGGCCGGCGTGATGATGAGGTCCGCGCTAATCGCGTTGTCGACGCTGCTCGTGGCCGAGCTGGACAGCGAGGCGCCGAACACGGCGATGGCCGACACGAGCGCGAGCCCCACCATCAGCGCCGCCGCGGTCTGGGCAGTGCGCCGTGGGCTGCGCATTGAGTTCTCCCGGCCCAGCCGGCCCGAAGTGCCGAGCAGGCGGGCCAGCGGGCGCCCGATGACGCTGGCCATCGGGCGCGCCACCGCGGGTGCCAGCATGGCGACACCGACGAAGATCAGGACGGCACCGAGGCCAACCAGCTGGATGGCCGGCTTCGAGAGCCCGACGGCCAGCAGCACGATCCCGATCGCGGTGATGACACCGCCTTGGGTGAAGCGGCGCCGCATGGGCACCTCCTGCTCGGTCTGCTGCTCGGAAACCGCCGCCACCGGGGCGATGCGCACGGCGCGGCGGGCCGGGCTGATGGCGGCCACCAGCGTGACCCCGACGCCCACGAGCAGGCAGACGACGACGGTACGCGCCTGGAAGATCAAGGAGCCCGACGGCAGCGTGAACCCGAAGGCGCTCAGCAACTTCTCCAGCCCCAAGGCCGCCAGGACCCCCAGCCCGAGACCGATCACCGACGCCACCAGTCCGACGATCAGCGCCTCGCCGAGCACGGAGCGGAACACCTGGCGGCGGCTCGCCCCGACGATGCGCAGCAGGGCGAGCTCGCGCGTGCGCTGGCCCACCGTGATGGAGAACGTGTTCAGGATGGTGAAGCCGCCCACGAACAGTGCGATGAAGCCGAAGACCAGCAGCGCCGTGTCGAAGATGCCGAGGGCCTGGCCCACCGCGCTCGACTGCTCGTTGGTGACGGTCTGTCCCGTCACCACCTCGACGCCGTGGGGCAGGACGCGGGCGATGGCACGCTGGACCGACGCCTTGTCGGTGCCGGGTGCGGCGATGATGTTGATGTTGTCGAACTGGCCCACGTTGCCGAGGAGCGCCTGGGCGGTGGGCACGTCGAACGCGGCCAGCGTGGCCCCGAGAAGGTTGTTCGCCGTGCCGAAGCGCATCAGGCCGCTGATGGTGAAGGTACGGGTGGGGCCCTTCAAGAGAATGCGCACCTTCTCGCCTACCGTGAAGTGGTGCTTCTGAGCCGTGCCGAGGTCCATGGCCACCTCATGGGCGGTCGTCGGCGCCTTGCCCAGCACGATGTGGAGGGGGGAGATCTTCGGGTTGGGGTCGAACTCGACCCCCAGGTTCGGCGCCCCACCAGTCGTGACGGCCTTGCCGTCGGGGAGGACGAACTGCGCATAGCCGGTCACCGAGCCGTTGGCGGCCTCCACGCCGGGCACGGCCTGCACCTTGGCGAGGAGCGACTCGGGGACGGGATTGCGCGTGGCGGTGCCGCCGTTGCCGAACTGGGCCACGCCGCGCACCTGGAAGTCGACGTTCTGATAGATGTTCCCGAACAAATTGTCGAACGTGTTGTGCAGCGTGTCGGTCAACACGAACGTACCGGCGATGAACGTCACCCCGAGCACGATCGCCAACGCTGTGAGGGCAAGGCGCAGCTTGTGGGCGAGGAGCCCCTTGATGGTGACCCGCCACATGTCAGGCGCCCATCGTCCGGATGCGCTCGAGGACCGAATCCGGCGTCGGGTCGGCTAGCTCGCCGGCGACCTGGCCGTCGGCGAGGAAGACGACGCGGTCGGCGTACGACGCGCCGCGGGGGTCGTGGGTGACCATCACGATGGACTGGCCGAACTCGGTCACCGACCGCTTCAGGAACGCCAGCATCTCGGCCGAGGAGTTCGAGTCGAGGTTGCCCGTGGGCTCGTCGGCGAAGATGAGGTCGGGCCGGTTGATGAGGGCCCGGGCGCAGGCGCAGCGCTGTTGCTGGCCGCCCGACATCTCGGTGGGCCGGTGGCTCAGCCGGTCGGCGATGCCGAGCTGGGCGACCAGGTAGTCGAACCACTCCTTGTCGACCTTCTTCCCCGCCAGGTCGGCCGGCAGGGTGACGTTCTCGCCGGCGGTGAGCGTGGGGACCAGGTTGAAGGACTGGAACACAAAGCCGATCCGGTCGCGGCGCAGCTGGGTCAGGCCCTTGTCGTCCAGGGCGCCGACGTCGAGGTCGCCGACGAACGTCTGTCCGGACGTCGGCCGGTCGAGACCCGCCATGCAGTGCATCAGGGTGGACTTCCCCGACCCCGAGGGGCCCATGACGGCGGTGAAACGGCCGCGCTCGAAGGTCACGGTGATGCCGGCCAGTGCGTGGACCGTGGCCTGCCCCGTGCCGTAGGTCTTGCGCAGCTCGACGGCATGCGCGGCCGGCGAGGTCGAACGCTGCGTGGGAGGGACTTGGTCGGTGAGGGTCACGGTGCCTCGTTTCGTCGACGGAGAGCGGCGGGGGAGGTCGCGGTCCGTCCCTGCGTGTTCTCGCTCACCGGGGACGATACAGGGTGGTCACGACCCGCCTCGCGCCGCGCCAAGAACAACGGCCGTGCGCCACACCGGGATTGGTGCCCTTGGCGCAGCACCGCTTGACCACTACCCTGAGGCCCGCCACGAGCAGGACCAGCTGGGGCCAGAGACCAAGTGAGCTACCCCGGGGGGGCACGTTCGCCATGCGGGACCAGGCATGACGCCATGAAGAAGGACGGGGGTTGCTGAGGGACCTCCCGACGCTTGGCCGGCAACAGCGCGACGGCCGTCGCGGCGGCGGCGTCGGTCGCGGCCGTGCTCGGCCTCCAGCTCATCCTCTTTCCGCTGCCGCTCGGCGTCTGGATCCAAGGAGCCGTGCTCGGGCTGCTCGGGTCGCTCATGGCCGTCGGGCTGGGGCTCACGTATCGACTGAACAAGGTCATCAACTTCGCCCAGGGCGACCTCGGCACAGCACCCGCCGTCCTGGCCGTCGGCCTGGTCGCCTTCTCGGGCGTCAATTACTTCGCCGGGCTCGCCACTGGCCTGGTGGCGACCGTCTTCCTGACGGCGATCCTCGAGTTCGTCGTGGTCCGCCGGTTCCGGCGCTCACCCCGCCTCATCTTGACGGTGGCGACCATCGGGCTCTCCCAGCTCCTCGTGGTGCTGAGCCTGCTCATCCCGCGCCTTTGGGGTCAGACGCCGATCGCGACCGCGGTCGTGACCTTCCCCTGGCACCTCAGCTGGCATCTCGCGCCCGTCGTGCTCGACGCCAACGACCTGGTGGCGGTCATCGTCTCGGTCGCCTGCCTGGCCGCCGTGTCGATCTGGTTCACCAAGAGCGACATCGGGATCGCCGTGCAGGCGGCCGGCGACCGGCGCGACCGCGCCGCCATGCTCGGCATCCCGGTCGGCCGTCTACAGACGATCACCTGGGTGGTGGCGGGCGTGCTCTCCTTCGTGAGCATCTTCTTCCAGGCGACGATCCTGGGCCTCCCGCTCGACCCGACCTACGGGCTGACGGCGCTCGTCACGGCGCTGGCCGCCCTGGCGCTGGGCAACTTCACCGAGTTGCCGGTCATCGCGCTCTCCGCCGTCGCCCTCGGCATCTTGGAGCAGGGCGTGGCCTGGAACGAGCCCACCAATCCGGCGCTTGGGCTCGCCGTGCTGGCGGGCGTCGTCTTCGCGGCCATCGTCGTGCGCCAGCTGCTGGCGCGCCACACCGACCGGGAGGCCGTGACGACGCTGCCACTGGCCGGCAGCGCGCGCGACCTCCCGACCCCCCTGCGCGACCTCACCGAGGTCCGGGTCGGGACCCCGGCGCTCGCGCTAGTCGCCTTTGCCGCCGCCTGCACGTTGCCGCTGTGGCTGGGCCCGGGCGAGCTCATCCGCACCTCGTCCCTCGTCGTCCTCGCGATCGTCGGCTGCTCCATCGTCGTGCTCAGCGGATGGTCGGGCCAGGTCAGCCTGGGCCAAATGTCGTTCGCGGCGGTCGGGGCGGCGGTCGGCGCCATCGCGCTCGTGGACTGGCACTGGGACCTGAGCCTCGCTCTCCTGCTGGCCGGCGCCGCGGCCGCCGGGGTGGCCGTCGTGGTGGGGATCCCGACCGTGCGCCTCGACGGCATGTTCGCCGCCGTCACCACGCTCGCCTTCGCCCTCGCGGCGTCGGGCTACCTGCTGGTGCGCGAGGAGTTCTCGTGGATCCCCCAGGGCCAGCTCGGCGTCCCCTACCTGTTCGGGCTGGCCATCACGTCGCAGGCGTCGGTGTTCGAGCTGTGCCTGGGCGTCCTCGTGCTCGTGCTCGTGGCCCTGCACGGCCTGCGGCACAGCCGGACCGGGCGCGTCCTACGCGCGCTCCCGGCCAACCAGCGGGCGGCGGCGGGCTACGGCGTCCGCGTCCTGTGGGCGAAGCTGACCGCCTTCGCCGTCTCCGGCTTCATCGCCGGGCTGGGTGGTTGCCTCCTGCTCGTCATCAACCAGCAGTACGAGGAGACCTCGTTCCTGGTGCCCGTCAGCTTGGTCGTGTTCACCGCCACCGCCGTGGGCGGCCTCGGTTCGGCGCTCGGGGCGATCCTCGGTGCCGCCCTGGTCGAGGGCAGCACCATCTTCCTGCCTCCGAGCTGGCAGCTGTTCCCCGCCGGCCTCGGCGTGCTCCTCGTGCTCATCCTCTTCCCCCGCGGGCTGGCCGGCCTCTGCTACGACCTGCGCGACTGGGCGCTCGACGCGCTGGCGACGCGCCGGGGGGCCGCGACGCCGGGCAGCGGGACGCCTGTCGAGCCGGCTCTGGTGCCATGAAGCGCCTGGCCCAGCTCGGCGGCGGCGCCAGTCTCTTCCCCCTCGGAGTCCTGTTCGCGATCGAGCTGCTCGACCAGGCCACCCAGAGCGCGTTCAACGTGTTGACGCCGAACGTCCGCGACGCGTTCCACCTGACCAACGCCGGCATCCTGCTCATCGTGGCCATCGCGGGTGCGGCCGCGCTGCTCTGCACGCTGCCCGTCGCCGTGTTGGCTGACCGCACCAACCGGGTGCGCATCGCGCTCATCGGCGCCCTCGTCGGCGCTGCGTTCTCCGTCGGGCTCGGCGCGGCCCAGACCGTGGTGGTGGCGACCATCATGTTGGTCGGGGTCTCCATGGGGCAGGCCGTGATCTTTCCCACCCACAACTCGCTGCTGGCGGACTACTACCCGGTCCGGGCGCGCCCACGCGTCTACTCGGCCCACCGCGCGGGCATCAGCATCGGCGCCATCGTGGGCGTCCTCCTGGGCGCCGGCCTGGCCGCCGTCTGGTCCTGGCGCGCTCCCTTCTTCTTCTTCGCCGTGCCCATCGCCATCGTCGTGGTGGTCGGCCTGCGCCTGCGTGAGCCCGCGCGGGGGCGCCACGAGCAGGTCGAGCTGGCCGAACAGATGCTTGCCTCGGAGCGAGGCGAGCCGGCCCCCCTGGGCGACACCCCCGCGCTCGAGCCCGTCGTCGGCCCGCCAATCGGCGTCCCGGTCGAGGCCGCACCGTCGCTGGGCGAAGCGTGGCGCACCGTCTGGAAGATCGGCGTGCTGCGTCGCATCTTCATCGCGCTGCCCTTCCTCGCCGCCGCCATCGCCGGCTTCACTTCCCTGGCCACGTTGCAATACCAGGAGACCTTCCACCTCGACGCGGTGCATCGCGCCTACCTCATTGCGCCCATCCAGGTCTTCGACCTCCTCGGCCTCGCCGTCGGCGCCGTGATCGCCACCCGACTGGCCCGACGTGACATCGGCCTCGTCTTCCGCATGCTCGCCGTTGCCTCGGTCATTGCGGCGGGGTTCGCCGTTCTCTTTGCGCTGGCCCCGAACGTCCCCGTGGCCTTCATCGGCAACGCCGGGATCGACGCGTCGCTGGCGGTGGTGGGACCAGGCGTTCTCGCCTCCCTCTCGCTCGCCATCCCATCGAGGGTGCGCTCGGTCGGTTTCTCCATCGGGGCGCTCTTCGTCCTGCCCGGATTCCTCGTCCTCCCGAGCGTCGGCGCGCTGGGCGACGCGGTCGGCTTCCGCTACGGCCTCCTCATGTTGGTCCCCATCTTCACCATCGGCGGGCTCATCGTGGCGAGCGCCGGCAGTCTCATCGAGCGCGACGTGCGCAACGTGTGGACCTCCATGCGCACGCGGGCCCAGATGCTGGCGGATCGCGCCGCCGGCGCGCTGCCGCTGCTCGCCGTGCGCGAGCTCCGCGTGGGCTACGAGGGCGTCACCGTGCTCCCCGACGTCGAGATCGAGGTCGGGGAGGGCGAGATCGTCGCGCTGCTCGGCACCAACGGGGCGGGCAAGTCGACGCTGTTGCGGGCGATCGGCGGCGTCGTGGAGGCCGATCACGGCGCCATCGTCTTCGACGGACGCGACATCACCCACCTGCCCCCCGACGAGATCGCCCGGCTCGGCATCGCCCAGGTGCCCGGTGGCGAGGGAATCTTCCCCAACCTGCGCGTGGAGGACAACCTGCGCGCCGCGGCGTGGCAGGGCCGGCGGCGCGGCGAGCGTGACGCTGACATGATCGACGAAGCGCTGGCCATCTTCCCCACCCTGGCCGCCCGCCGCAGCGAGCGCGCCGCCAACCTCTCGGGTGGTCAGCAGCAGATGCTCGCCCTCGCCATGGCGACCATCACCCGCCCCAAGCTGTTCCTGATCGACGAGCTGTCGCTCGGGCTCTCACCGCTCGTCGTCGAGCAGCTGCTCGGTGCGATCGAGTCGATGCGCCGGGCGGGGACCGCCATCCTGCTCGTCGAGCAGTCGATGAACGTGGCGGTGGCCGACCGCGTGTACGTGATGGAGAACGGGGCGGTGCGCTTCTCGGGCCCCGCTGCCGAGTTGGCGGCGCACCCCGAACTGCTGTGGTCGATCTACCTCGAGAAGGCGTCCGAGACGCTCGAGACGCACGCCGTCCCCGCGCCGACGGAGCGCAACGGCCACCCGGAGCTCGAGGTCCGGGGCCTGTCGATCAGCTTCGGCGGTAACACGGCGCTCGACGACGTGTCCCTGCAGGCCGCCCGCGGGGAGATCGTCGGGATCATCGGGCCGAACGGCGCGGGAAAGACGACGCTCTTCGACGTCATCTCGGGGTTCCTCCAGCCGCAAGCCGGACGGGTCGAGCTGGGCGGGGTCGACGTGACCGACCGGACGGCGTCGGCCCGTGCCCGCCTGGGGCTGGGCCGCTCCTTCCAAGACTCCCGCCTCTTCTCCGGTCTGACCGTGCGCGACGCGCTGGCCGTGTCGCTCGAGCGTTTCACCGACGTCAGCGACCCCTTCAACGCCGTGCTGCGCCTCCCGGCCCAGGTGCGCACGGAGGCGGCCGTGATGCGCCGGACGGGTGAGCTCTTGGAGATGTTCAGCCTCAAGCGCTACGCCGACAACCTGGTGAGCGAGCTGTCGACGGGCTCTCGTCGTCTGCTCGACCTGGCCGCCGTCGTGGCCCACCAGCCGAGGGTGGTGCTGCTCGACGAGCCATCCTCCGGCGTGGCTCAGCGCGAGGTGGAGGCGATGGTCGAGCTCCTCCGCAACGTGCGCGGCCGCCTCGACGCCACGCTGCTCGTCGTCGAACACGACATCGCGTTCATCGCCGAGCTGGCGGACCGCTTGGTGGCAATGGACCGTGGTGCGGTGCTCGCCAGCGGGGCGCCGCGCGCCGTCCTCTGGTCGCCCGTGGTGGGGCAGGCCTTCTTGGGATCGGACCCGCTCGCGCTGGCACGCTCGGGCCCGACCACCATGGTGACCAGCGTCGCGCTCACGACCACTGAGGTGGATCCCGCATGAGCGACCCCGACGCGCGACCGAGCGAGCGGCCCTGGCCGCGGGTGAGTCGGCTTCGGGTGGCGGGCCCCGTCGTCCTCATCGTGGCCGCCCTCGTCGCCGCGGGGATCTCGGCCACCGTGAACGAGCACAACGGCAGCCCCGCGGCAGCCCCGGGCGGCGCCGGGGCGCTTCCGACGACGCACCTCTCCGTGCCGCCCACCTTCGCCGCCGCCGCCAAGGTGGGCAAGACCGCCGATTACGACTGGGGCCCACAGTGCGACCACACGACGGGGCGGTTGAAGGTGCCGACCGTCTACGCCCCGCCGTGCGTGCCCGTCTTCACGGGGGCGAACGGCGGGGCCACCTCGAGTGGGGTGACGGGGAGCACGATCAACGTCGTCTACTACCAGTCCCAGCCGGGCGCGCTGACGGCGGCGGTCTCGAGTGCGGCCGGCACGAACGCCCAGGCGCTCGCCACCGCCCAGGCCTACGTGGCGATGTTCAACCAGGTCTACGCGCTGTACGGGCGGCACGTGAACCTGATCCCGTTCACCGCCTCCGGAGCCGACTCCGATCCGGTGGCCGCGCACGCCGACGCCGTCACCGTGGCGCAGCAACTCCACGCCTTTGCCTCCATCAGCGGCCCGGCTGAGACCACCGCCTACGAAGACGAGCTGGCGCGGCTGCACGTGCTGTGCTTGGCGTTGCGGCGACTCGTCCAGCAACGGCCAGATCAAGCTCAACGCCCCCTACCAGTGGGCCAACCTGCCCACCGCCGACACATCGCTCAGCGAGACGCTCGACTACCTCGTCGCCAAGTTGAACGGGAAGGGCGCCGTCTGGGCCGGCGACCCCGCCTGGCACACACAGAAGCGCAGGTTCATCGTGGTGAGCGAGACGTCGGAGCCGCCCGGGCCGGGATTCGCCCAGCTGACGGCGTTGGTCACCGAGAAGTTGCGGGCGGGTCGGGTGAGCATGGCGTCACCCGCCGACCTCACCTACACGCTCGACCTCACCACGCTGCCCACCCAGGCCGCGACCCTGGCCGAGAAGCTCAAGTCCTCCCGCGCCACCAGTGTCGTGTTCGCCGGCGACCCCATCATGCCGATCTACCTCACCAAGGCCTGTGCCGCCATCGGATACTTCCCCGAGTGGATCATCACCGGGATCGTGCTCACCGACACCTCGACCTTGGGGCGCTACTACAACCAGCAGGAGTGGGCGCACGTCTTCGGAGTCACCAGCCTGGCGGTCCCCGTCCCCGTGGCGGTCGGGAACGCCAATCGCCTGTACCGCTGGTGGTACGGGTCCCACACCGCACCGGCCTCGCTCGCGGCACCGGCGATCATCCCGCCGATCCAGCAGCTCTTCACAGGCGTCCAACTAGCCGGGGCCCGTCTGACCCCCGACACGTTCGCCACGGGCTTGTTCCGTGCCCCGCCCACCGGCAGCGGACCGACGAGCCCACTGACCGCCTACGGCTACCAGGGCGCAGCACCGCGGCCCAGCTACTCGTCGCCGGCCGACTACACCTTCTTGTGGTACGACGCGACGGCGAAGGGACCCGACGAGGAGGGGGTGAACGGCACCGGGCTGATGCGCTACGTCGACGGCGGGAGGCGCTACAAGGCCGGCGTGGTGCCCGCCGGTGCGGTCCCGATGTTCTCGCTCCCGGGGTCGGTCACCAGCTTCGCCTCGCCGCCGGACCCGGCACCCTCGTACCCGGCCTGGCCCGGATCACCCGCCGCGGGGTCGTAGGGCACCCCGGGCGAGGTCGAGGGATCGGGACCTCGGCCGTCCCGGCACGAACACGGGGGTTAGCACCAGTGCCGGACGCCCGGTAGCGGCATTCTCATTTGCCCGGACGTTCCGTAGGTTGGGTGCAGACCGCCCGGGAGCGCATCCCGGCCGACGAGGAGCCGCCATGATCGTCTCGCACCACCTGACCAAACGCTACGGGGCGACCGTGGCCGTCAACGACCTCACCTTCACGGTGAAGCCGGGCGTCGTCACCGGATTCCTCGGTCCCAACGGTTCGGGAAAGTCCACCACCATGCGCATGATCATGGGGCTCGACCTGCCCGACTCGGGGAGCACCACCGTCAACGGGGTGCCCTACCAGGACCTCCGGCGGCCACTGCGCGAGGTGGGCGCGCTTCTCGACGCCAAGGCGTTCCACCCCGGCCGCAGCGCTCGCGACCACCTCAAGTGGCTGGCCCAGAGCAACGACCTGCCCGCCGCGCGCATCGACGAGGTGCTCGACCTCGTGGGACTCACCGCCGTAGCCGGCAAGCGGGCCGGCAAGTTCTCGCTCGGCATGGGGCAGCGCCTGGGCATCGCCGGCGCGCTCTTGGGCGACCCTGGCGTCCTGCTCTTCGACGAACCCGTCAACGGGCTGGACCCCGAGGGCATCCGCTGGGTGCGCCACCTCCTGCGTGACCTGGCCGGGCAGGGCCGCACGGTCCTCGTCTCGAGCCACCTCATCACCGAGATGTCGCTCACGGCAGAAAGGCTCGTCGTGATCGGTCGCGGCAGTCTGATCGCGGAGACGAGCGTCGACGAGTTCACGCGACAGAACGCGGCTGAGTCGGTGCGCGTCGTCACCCCGACCCCGCAGCGATTCGTCAGCGCGCTGCACCGGGCTGGCGCGCGCCCGACCGTGGACGGCGGCGCCATCGTCGTCATCGGGATGCCGGCGGCGGCCGTCGGCGAGCTGGCCGCCGCCCAGTCTCTCACCGTGCACGAGCTGACCACCGTGCGGGCATCGCTCGAGGACGCCTTCATGGAACTGACCCGCGACACCGTCGAGTACTGCAGCACGATCACGTCACCCGTCGCTCTCTGACCGGTCACCACCGAAAGGACACCTCATGACCCTCGCCGCCACACTGTCTGCACCAACGCACGGCCGGGCCGGGCTCCGTCAGGCCGTGGCCTCGGAGTGGACCAAGCTCGTCACCCTGCGCTCGACCAAGTGGGCCTTACTCATCGCCTTCGCCGGGACCGTGCTGGTCAGCTTCCTGTCCACCAACGGGGCGCGCCACCAGAGCCCTGGCTTCTACCAGAACTTCGATCCGACGAACGCCTCGCTGGCCGGGTTCGCCCTGGCTTCGCTCGTCATCGGGATCCTGAGCCTGCTGTCCATGACCGGCGAGTACGGCAGCGGGACCATCCGCTCCTCCCTGGCGGCCACGCCCCAGCGCGCCGTCTTCTTCGCCGCCAAGGCCGTCGTCATGGGCACCTTCGCCCTCGTGCTCGGGCTCGTGCTCAGCTTCCTGTCCTTCTTCGTGGGCCAGGCGGTCCTCTCCGGCGCGGCCCCCACGGCGACGCTCGGTGACCCGGGCGTGCTGCGTGCCCTGCTGGAGTCGGGCGCCTTCCTGGCCTTCCTCGCCTTGTTCGGCATCGGGATCGGCGCCATCGTCCGCCACAGTGCGGGCGCCATCGCGGTCTTCGTGGGATGCACGCTGCTGCTCCCACTCCTCCTGCACAACGTGGCCGGGGACCCGAGCAAATTCATGCCCGCGATGCTGCTCGGCAACTCCGTTGCCGCGGTCGTGTCCGTCTCCGGCGCGCTGTCCAGCACCCCCGCCTTCTTGTTGATGGCGTTCTACGCCGCGGTGACGTTGGCCCTCGGCGGCGCGCTGCTCGCCAGGCGGGATGCATGATGGTGGAGCAGGTCGAGGAGAGCGGGTTGCGCGTGCGCATGATGGGCCGGGAGATGTCGCTTGCCGTCAGCGAAGCGCAGGCGGCCCGCATGAGGGCGGTGGCCCAGCGCATCTGGCACGAGCCCTTCACCCGGCGTACCTGGTCCGACCTCGCTTTCTATCTGGTGAGTGGCGCACTGGCCTGTGTCGGCTTGGCCTTCGTCGGGGTCACCCTGGCCGCGGGGCTGGTCCTCGCCATCACCTTCTTCGGGCTTTCTATCCTCGCCCTGTCGCTGCGGAGCGCCCGAGGGGTGGGCGGCCTGCAGCGCGGCCTGGCCCGGAGCCTCTTGCAAATGGACCTCGAGGAGCCCGACTCCTTCTCCGGCCGGGCGGGCTTTCTCGGCTGGCTGCAGTCGTGCCTGCGCGACCGGGTGGCCTGGCGCGCCGTGGCCTACCTCGCCCTCAAGGTGCCGTGGACGATCCTCGGCTTCTACGTTGCCTTCAGCCTGTGGTGGGACGCCTTCGCCTGCCTGACTCATCCCTTCCTGTCCGCGGGAGCGAATCCACCCGTGTTCGGCCTGGTGCGCAATCTCTTCCCCCCGGGTTACCTCTCCGCCGGAACATTCGGCTTCATCCATGGCGTCTTCATCCTCATCACCGGCGCCGTCTTCTTCTTCGCCGCCCCCTGGGCGATGCGGGGCTTTGTCAACGTCGACCGCCTGCTCATGACGTCGCTGCTCGGGCCCGACCCGACGGCCGCCCGGCTGCGGACGCTCGAGCGGGCCCGCACCCAGACGGTCGATGCCTCAGCGGCCACACTGCGGCGGATCGAGCGCGACCTGCACGACGGCACCCAGGCCCAGCTGGTCGCGCTGGCCATGCGGTTGGGCATGGCCAAGGAGAAGCTGGAGGACGTCGATCATGTCGATCTCGACCGCGTGCGTGAGCTCGTGGACGAGGCCCACCGCGGCGCCAAGGAGGCCATCGCCGAGCTGCGCGACATCGCCCGTGGGATCCATCCACCCGCCCTCGACATCGGGCTCGAGGGCGCGCTCGCCACGCTGGCCGCGCGCAGTGCCGTGCCCAGCGAGGTGTCCATCGACCTGCATAGCCGGCCCTCCCCGGCCATCGAGGCGATCGCCTACTACTGCGTGGCGGAGTTGTTGGCCAACGTCGCCCAGCACGCCCAGGCTTCCCGCGCCTCCGTCTCGTGCGCGCAGCAGGGCACCTGGCTTCGCCTCGTCGTGCGTGACGACGGCAACGGTGGCGCGCAGGTCTCGCGGCTGGGCTCCTCGTCCAGCGGCTTGGCCGGGCTCACCGACCGGGTTCACGCGGTGGACGGGCGCCTGAACCTCGTGAGCCCCCCGGGCGGCCCGACCGTCGTCACCGTCGACCTCCCCCTGTCGCCATGATGCCCTGCGCCCTGCGCATCGCCATCGCCGAGGACTCGGCCATTCTGCGCGACGGGCTGGTGCAACTCCTGGTGGACCGCGGCTTCGTCATCACCGGCGCAGTGGGCGACCCGGGCGCGTTGCGCAGTTCCGTCGCCCAGAACCCGCCGGACGTTGCGGTGATCGACATCCGCATGCCGCCGACCTTCACCGACGAGGGGCTCCGCGTCGCGCTCGAACTGCGCGCCAAGCACGAGGGCCTTGGCATCCTGCTCTTCTCCCAGTACATCGAGACGCGCTACGCCGCCGACCTCCTGGCCGACGATGCGGCGGGGATCGGCTATCTGCTCAAGGACCGCGTGGCCGACGTCAAGGACTTCGTCGAGGCGCTCGAGCGCGTGGCAATCGGAGGAACCGCCTTGGACCCCGAAGTGGTGACGCAACTCCTCGGGGCGACCCGTCGCACCGACTCGCTCTCGGTGCTCACGGCCCGTGAACGCGAGGTCCTCGCCCTCATGGCGGAAGGACGTTCGAACGCGGCCATCGCCAGTGCCCTGGTCGTCAGTGAGGGTGCCGTGGAGAAGCACGTCGCCAACATCTTCGCCAAGCTTGACCTGCCGGTCTCGGAGAACGACCATCGGCGTGTCCTGGCCGTCCTGCGGTTCCTCGAGTCCTGATCAGGCGAGCGAGGCGCCGTGCGCGTCGTAGGGCACCCGGCGCGATTCGGCCAGCGCACGACCCGCGTTCATCTGGAAGGGGCTGATCCCTCCGCGTTCCCAGGGGCCGACGGAGCGTGCCGCGATCGCGAGCTCCGACTTCGGGAGCAGATGGAAGCGCCGCCGGAGATCCTCACAGGTGCGTTCGGCCACCGCGAACCAGTCCAGCTTGAGGAGGTCGATGCTGTCGGAGCCCGTCTCGGCATCGTGGCAGCGGGCACCTCTCGCCATGGCATCGGAGAGCCGGACGGCCATGTCCGGACTTGAGGAGAAATGCCCCGGCGATGACTGGAACAGCCCCGCTCCGGTCGAGAGATATCCGGTCTCGAACAGCGAGATGACCATGGCGAGCAGCGAGAACGCGTGCATGTCGTCGTTGGCCCGGGCGATCAGTCCGAACACCTCGACCTCCGACTCGACGGTCGTGCCGTAGTCCGCCAAGACGTGGACCCAGTCGTGCTGCGCGAGAAGCGGTGGTGCCGAGCCGGGCGTGCCCGGGAAGGTGAACCCACGGGCCTGGTACAGCTCCCACACCTTGCGCCCGATGGCGTCCCCGGGCAGCGTCTCGAGCGCGGCCCAGCGGGCCGCCAACGCGGGGTCGTGCAGCGAGAACTCCCACGCATCGTGCAGGACCCGGCTGGAATGAAGGGAGGCTCCAGATTCCTGGGCGTCCCACGTTCCCTCGTAACCGTTCCGCGTGAAATCGAACGCGGCCAAGCCGAGGGAGCCAGCGGCGAACTCACGCGCGACCTGGACCATCCCCTCCTCCACCCCGAGCTCCCGTGCGAACGCCTCGACGTTGTCGGCGACGTCGTCGGGAATGGGATGACGGACGAGCGCGCAGAGCACCATGATCTGAACCGCGCGCGAGCGGAACGGGAGTTCACGCCGGGCCAGCGCCGACGCCAGCTCCGGGGCCGTCAGCGCCGGGCCGTCCCCCACGCTCACCGCGTGGCCCGTCATCGCCGGGAACAACGCTTCAATGAGCGAACGCTGCACGGGCTGCAGTCCCTCGCGCCCCGCCACCGCGGACGCGACGCCGTCGGCCAACACCTGCGCCTCGACCGCGTCGGGCGGGCGCAGGTCGACGTTCTCGGCGGTCGGCAGCGGCACGGGCACGGCTCTCGGTCCGGAGCGTAACGGCGGACCTCGCCAGGTCGTGCCGCGCTACCCGGTGCGGGCCTTCCTGCGTGCCTCGTTGGCGGCCAGGGCCACCTCCTCGGCCACGGTCTCCTCGGCCGAGTGGCCCCAGAACCCCCGCGGTGCGACGAGGAAGTCGATGAGGCGCTCGAGCTCGTCACCGTACGTGCCGCGCAGTGCCTGCAGGTCCGCCCAGGCCTCGTTCTTGTCGCGGAGCGGCACGCCGATGGCGACGAGCTGTCGCCAGGCCAAATCGAAGTTCTCCTCGACGAGCCAGCTGGCGGGTCGCGCCGTTGCCGGCACGTGCAGGCGGCTCGAGATCTCCATGACGGCGCGGCGGCCGCGCCGGTACTGGAAATAGGGCTCCCGGCTCTGCGCTCCGACCACGCAGGCCGAGGTCAAGGTGGCCGCGTCGGTCACGACGCCGAGCGCGGTGACCCAGGATTGTCCCGGATGCTGGGAGCGGAAGAGCGCCAGCATCGGATACGACACGTGGCTCTCGAGCACGTCGGCCGTCCACATCTGCCATTCCGCGAACGAGCGGTACAGCATCTCGACGTCGCCCCCCGGGGCCCCGACCGCGATGACCCGCACCGGGGTGATGCGCCCGCCGAGGGGATCGTCGAGCGTGAGCAGGCGGGACTCTCTCCGGCTGTACGCGCCGTAGAGCGCGGGAAGGTACGAGATCATGAGCGCGATCGTGACCACCCCCGTCAGGGTCTCGAGCAAGGTGAGCATGCGCACGAGCACGCCGTGCGCCGACCCGAACACGGGGGTCACGAGCGACGTCCCCGCGTAGTAGACGAGCGACCCCCAGTCCCTGCTCCCGCCGACTTGCTGGTCCAGTCCCCAGTAGACGAGCGACCAGCCGATCATGAGCCCGGCCAGCCACAGGACCAAAAGCCCGAGCAGAGAAAGTGCCGGGTAGGTGTTCAGCACGTACTCGCCAGCACGATCGGGCAGCCGGGCGGCCAGGGCCCTCGTCCCGCGCCAGGTGGTGGCGTAGAAGAGCCGTGTCGGGCGCCAGAGCCCGCTGGTGCCCTGGGTGACGATGAGCGTCGCGATGGCATCGCTCAGCATTCCCGCGATGAGGACGACGCCACCAGCAGTGGCGACGATCCTGAGGGTCTCGGTCATGCGCCTCCCGGCCTCTCCGAACCGGCCCACCTTAGGGAGCCGCCCGCGGAGCGGGTTCGATGTGCCCCGGCGCTGGCGGATAGAAAGAGGGGGGTGAAGGTGATCCGCGGGGGACTCACGGGGAGGCCCCGGTCCATCGGGCTCGTGCTCGGTGCCGGAGGCGTCGTCGGCCAGGCCTACCAGGCCGGGGTCCTGGCCGCCCTCCAACGCGAGGGTGGTTGGGACCCCCGTGCCGCCTCGATCATCGTGGGTACCTCGGCCGGCTCGGTGACCGGAGCCGCGTTGCGTGTCGGGGTCCCAGCCAGCGATTTGGCCGCCTCGTTGTACGGGGTGGCCACCTCACGGCGAGGTGGCGCCATCCTGCGTCGCATCCTCCCCGCCGACGCCGGGCCGCTGCCGACCCCTTCGATCCTGTCGATGCTGCGACCGTGGAACCTGCCCTCGCCGGCCCTCATCACCCGGGTGGCCCGGAAACCGCTCGCCTTCCGTCCCGAGGTGGCGGCCATGACGCTGATCCCGCGCGGGCAGATCGACATCTCCGAGCGGGCGCGCGGTCTCGACGAGCACATCGGCGCCCACTGGCCCGCTGGCCTGCGCATCTGTGTGGTGCGTCGTTCCGACGGCGGGCGCGTCGTCTTCGGACGGCCCGGTGCCCCACCCACCCGATTGGCTCCCGCCGTGCTGGCTTCGTGCGCCATTCCGGGCTACTTCCAACCGATCACGATCGAGGGAACCGAGTACGTGGACGGTGGCGTCCATTCGGTCACCAACGCCGACGTGCTCCGGTCGGAGGGCCTCGACCTGGTGCTCATCGTGTCGTCCATGTCGGCGGCCGAGGGCAGGGTCACCGGTGCCGACGGGCTGTTCCGCCGGTCCGTGCACCGCCGCATGGAGCGCGAGATCGCACGCCTCGAAGGGGCGGGGACCGCAGTGATCAGCCTGGAGCCAGGTCCGGAGGTGCGCCGGATGATGGGGCTGCGGGCGATGGCCGAGGACCGGAGCCCGCGTGTCATCGAAGCGGCCTACGAGGAGACCCGCACGAGGATCCTCGCCAGCCCGCTCCTCGCCTCACTTGGTGACCCCCGCCCCTCCGTGACCGCCGGTTGACCCCCCGGGGGAGGAGGACGTCGGTAGTAGGTTCGAAGGAGCATCACCTCTGAAGGGAGGGTCCGATGAGCCCTGACCGCCTGAGCCCCCTCGACACGTCGTTCCTCCACATCGAGGACCATGTGTCGCACATGCACATCGCCTCGGTCGCCATCTTCGAAGGGCCGCCGCCACAGTTCGCCGACGTCGTCGACATGGTGGACGCCAAGCTCGATCTGGTCCCGCGATACCGCCAGAAGGTCAGGCTCGTTCCGCTCGAACTCGGGCGGCCGGTGTGGGTGGACGACCCGTACTTCAACATCGAGTACCACCTGCGCCACACCGCGCTCCCCGCTCCGGGGGGCGAGAGCGAGCTCCGCAAGCTGGTCGGGCGGGTGATGGCACAACAGCTGGACCGCTCGAAGCCGCTCTGGGAGATCTGGGTGGTCGAGGGACTCGAGGACGGACGCTGGGCCATGTTGGCGAAGACGCACCATGCCTTGGTCGACGGCGTGTCCGGCACGGACCTCTTGACGGTCATCATGGACCGCCGCCCGGACGCCGAACGGCCAGAACCCTCGGGGTGGACGCCGCGCCCCGAGCCGTCGGGGCTCCAGCTCGCGGTGGAGGCGCTCGAGAACATCGTGCGATCGCCCTACGAGCAGCTGCGCGCCACGCGGGCCCAGGCCCGCGTTGTCCGGCGCATGACGGAGTACATGCTCGGTGTCGGCGATGGCCTGCTTTCCCTCGGTGGGCTCGTGCGCCCGACCCCGGTCTCGAGCCTGAACGGCCCGCTCGGGCCGCACCGGCGCTACGCCTGGGCCACCACGTCGGTGGACGACATCAAACGTGTGCGCAAGGCGCTGGGCGGGACCTTCAACGACGTCGTGCTGGCGAGCATCACCAACGGGTTCCGCGAGCTGCTGCTGGAGCGAGGCGAGGACGTCGAGCGGGTCGTGCGCACGCTGGTGCCCGTGTCGGTCCGGCCCCGGGACGCGTCCGGCAAGGCGGTCGGAGACGGGACGTTCGAGAACAAGGTCTCGGCGATGTTCGCCGAGCTGCCGGTAGACATCGAGGACCCCGTCCTGCGGCTGCACGCCATCACCGAGCAGATGCGGGACCTCAAGGAGTCCCGCCAGGCCATGGCCGGCGAGGCCTTGACGTCGATGTCGGGCTTCGCGCCGCCGATGCTGCTGGCCTTGGGCATGCGCCTGGCGACGCGGGCGGGCCAGCGCAACGTCAACACGGTCACCACGAACGTCCCGGGGCCCCAGTTCCCGCTCTACGCCGCCGGGAGGCGCATGATCCGGGCCTTTCCCTACGTGCCGCTCGGCGGGCAGATGCGCTTCGGGATCGCCATCTTCTCGTACGACGGCGAGGTGAACTTCGGGATCACCGGTGACTACGACTCGACGGCGGACATCGACGTCCTGGCCGGTGGGATCGAGGACGGGATGACCCAGATGCTCAAGGTTGGCCCGCAGCAGACCGCCTGAGCCTCACCCCTCCAAGTCCGGAATGCTCGAGACCTCGTCCTCGATGTACGCACGCAGGTCCGAGACGATGACCCGCTCCACCGAGCGCCCGACGATGGGGACGTGCACCTTCAGCTCGCCTTCGACGGCGACAACGGTGCTTGCCGGACCGTCCGGGCCGGGTTCGAAGCGGTACCCACCATGGGCGCTGAGCCGGTCCGGGTAATAGTCGGGCAGGACCTCCCAGACGGTGCGCGCCTCGTCCGGGTTGACCTCGGTGCGGGTGACCCACGACATCTTGGCGGGGTCGATCACCGCACGAACGGCCGGCGACACCGACCCGGTGAAGGCAAAGCGGACCTCGATGAGGGTACGGGCGCCCGAGTCGTCGTGACTCACGACCTCGACCACTTCGATGTCGTCGCGGTGGGGCCTCCCCTGGTAGAACGCCGGCGAGCCGTAGGCGGCGACGGCGCGCGCGGGTGGCACGGCGACCGACCGGCGGAGGGAGATCTTCACGCAGTGCTCGAGCGCGTCGACGGCAGCCCGAGCTTTCGGTGATCCCAGCTCACCGTCCGTTCCACCAACATCTTGATCGCCACCCGCTTGTGCAACATGACCTCGACGAAGGGCTTGAGCTCGTCGGAGTACGGGCCGTTGTAGCGCTCGAACACACTGATCCCGAGCTCCCAGAGCTTGTCGGGGTCTTCGACGATCTCGGCCTTTCCGACCAGCTCGACGCCGCGGAGCTCCTCGTAGGTGTCGCCGTCTTCGAAGAGCAACGTGAGTCTGGGGTCACGGCGCAGGTTCCGTACCTTCTGCGACTTCGCCTTGGTCTCCACCGTGACGCACCCGTCCAAGAACCCGTACCACATCGCCACGGCGTGGATCGAGCCGTCGCCCGACAGGGAGCACATCGTCATCGGCCGCCGCTCGGCGAGGAACGCGTCGACCTCGTCGGGTGTCATCTGAATGGCCTTGCGCTGGTTCACTCCATGGCCCATGGCCTCCGTCATGTGGCACCTCCCACTCGTGTGCCCGGAGCGTACCGCTGTGGGCTGGACCGCAGTCGTAAGAGTTCATCTTCAGCACACTTCTTGGTTGCAACGGTTTCGCGGCACGTTCACCTCGACTTCGTAGCGTGAAGGCGATGGCGCCCGTCAATCAGCACCGCGGTCACACGCGCCGGCAACCTCGGCCGGGTGCCGCCGTCCATCGCCATCACGGCCGGGACACCCTGGCCGAGGTCATCGTGATCCGACCGGCCCGCCCCGAACGCACCGGGCTCGTCGGGTTGTTGGTCAACCTGGCGCGGCTGTTCAACGCTGCGCCGGCGCGGGCGACGTCGGTGGGAGCCACCCCCCGTCCGACGTCGTCGCCTGCTCCTCTCTCCTGCCCTCCGCCCCGGCTCCCTCACGACGCTGCCTGAGGCGGAGCACAACGTGGCAATCACGACCGCCCCGGCGATCAGCGGCCGGTCCCCGACCACCGGGCCGACACGGGACAACCGACCGCTCGTGCTCGTCGTCGACGACGAGGAGTCCTACCGTCAGGCTCTCGCCTCGGGCCTGACCCGAGAGGGATTCAGCGTCGAGTCCGCCGGCGACGGGCACGAGGCGTTGCACCTCTTCCACCGCGTGCATCCCGATCTCGTGCTGCTCGACGTCATGCTCCCCGACCAGTCCGGGATCGAGATCTGTCAACAGATGCGCAGCCTGAAGCCGGTGCCGATCATCATGGTGACAGCACGCGACTCCGAGGTCGACATCGTGCTCGGCCTGGAGCTCGGCGCCAGCGACTACGTGGCAAAACCGTTCCGGCTGAGAGAGCTGGTCGCCCGGATGCGGGCGGTCTTGCGCCGCGGGGTGGCCGTGGCGGAGCACCACGACGAAGTCCTCTCCGTCGGACCGGTGCGCCTCGATGCGGGTCGGCGCGAGGTAATGGTCAACGAGACGTCCGTCGATCTCTCGCGCAAAGAGTTCGACCTGCTCGCTCTCTTGATGTCCCACAGTGGCCAGGTCGTCACGCGCGACTGGTGCATCGATCGGCTCTGGTGGGACCAGGAGCTGACCGACACGCGGACCCTCGACACCCACATCAAGCGCCTTCGACGCAAGGTTGAGCCGGACCCGGCCAACCCCCGCCACCTGGTCACGGTGCGCGGCGTGGGCTTCCGTTTCGAGGCCTAGCCCGGCAGAGACCGTCCGTTCGCCCTACATTGAACGGATGCACAAAGGCGACGTCGTCCCCGATTTCGAGCTGCCCGACCAGACGGGCACGCAACGCAAGCTGAGCGACCTGCTCGTCCAGGGTCCGGTGGTGCTTTTTTTCTACCCGGCCGCCATGACCTACGGCTGCACGAAGGAGAGCTGCCACTTCCGTGACCTGGCCGCCGAGTTCTCGGCGGTGGGGGCACGGCCCGTGGGCATCAGTGCCGACAGCGTCGAGAAGCAGAAGCAATTCGACGAGAAGGAGTCGCTCGGCTTCACCTTGCTCTCGGACCCGGACCGCGCCGTCGCCGCGCAGTTCGGCGTGAAGCGGGGCGTGGAATTCCTCAAGGTCAAACGGACGACCTTCGTGATCGACACCGACCGCACCATCCTCGATGTCATCCACAGCGAGTTCTCCATGGGTTCGCATGCCGATAGGGCGCTCGCTCTGCTGAAGGCGCGGCGCGCTGCCTGAGCGGGCAGTCGTTATCACCGGCGCCGCGTCGGGGATCGGCGCGGCCACCGCGACCCGGCTGGCCGCCGCGGGGTGGCGGGTCGTCGGCGTCGACCTCGCCGGGGCTGAGGTGGCGGCGGACCTGGGGTCCGCTGTGGGGCGCGAGCGTGCCGTCGCCGAAGCGGGCGATCGGTCCGGGGGGGCGCTGGCGGGCATCGTGACCTGCGCCGGACTGGCCGGCTCCCCGAGCCGCGCCGGGTCGCTGGTCGCCTCGGTGAACTACTTTGGCACCCTCGCCGTGCTCGAGGGGCTACGCCCGCTGCTCGAACCGGGCGGCGCGGCCGTGGCCATCAGCTCCAACTCGACCACCGTGCAGCCCGGAATCCCCGCCGACCTGGTCGATGCCTGCCTCGACCACGACGAGGAGCTGAGCAGGCGGATCGCCGATGCGAGGGGTTCGATGGTGACCTACCCGGCCAGCAAGCTGGCGGTCGCCTACTGGGTCCGCCGGACGGCGACGCGACCCGAATGGGCCGGTGCCGGCCTCCGGCTCAACGCCGTCGCTCCTGGCATGATCGACACCCCGATGGTGGCTGCCATGCGGTCCGACCCCGAGACCGGCCCGCTCCTCGACATGCTCCCGATCCCGGTCGGGCGTCCGGGGAGGCCCGAGGAGATCGCCGCGTTGGTGGAATTCCTGCTCGGCCCCGACGGAGCCTTCTTCTGCGGATCGGTGCTCTTCTGCGACGGCGGGAGCGACGCCCTGCTGCGCACGCGGGACTGGCCGGCCGCCTGGGACATCTCCGTTCGGGACCTGGGCCATCAGCTCTCCTGAGTAGCCGCCCGCCGGGCTGTCCGCGGCGAAGCCGGCCCTAGGCTGCTGCCATGCCGGGCCGGATCCTGGTGGACACCACCCCGCTGCGGGAGAGCCGCGACTTCCGGCTCCTCTTCACCGGCCAGCTCATTTCGATGTTGGGGACCCAACTCACGGTTGTGGCGATCCCCTATCAGGTCTACTCGATGACCCATTCCTCGCTGCAGGTCGGCGCCATCAGCCTGGCCCAGCTCATCCCCTTCCTCGTCGGAGCCCTGTCAGCCGGGCCCATCGGTGACCTCGTCGACCGGCGACGCATCATGGTGTGGACGTCCGCCACCATGGTCCTGACCAGTGGTGCCATGGCGGTGAACGCCGCCGTGGCCCATCCGTCCCTCGTCGTCCTTTACGTCGTCAGCTCCCTGGCCGCAGGTCTGATGGGATTTTCCAACACCGCCCGCATGGCGTCGGTCCCAGGCCTGGTCGAGCGCCGTCACTTGACCGCCGCCTTCGCCATCATGCAGATCATCATCCAGGTGGGCACGGTGGTCGGGCCGGCGCTCTCCGGCGTCTTGCTCCGCATCGGGCTGCCGCTCGTCTACTCGCTCGATGCGGTTTCCTTCGTCGTGGCTTGCCTCGCCTCGGTCATGCTCAGGCCCATCCCGCCGACGGAGGGTGGCGGGGGCCTGACGCCGTGGCAGTCGGCCCGGGAGGGCCTGCGCTACCTTCGCACGCGTCAGGCGCTGCAAGGCGTCTATCTGATCGACATCAACGCCATGGTGTTTGGCATGCCTCGGGCGCTCTTCCCGGCCATGGCGGGTTCGGTCTTCGGCGGGGGAACCGTCACGCTCGGTTTCCTCTACGCCGCGCCGGGCGTCGGCGCGCTGATCGGGGCGGTGACCACGGGCTGGGTGGCCACCCTGCGGCGACAGGGTTGGGCGGTGATCGTGGCGGTCTCGGTGTGGGGAGCCGCCATCGCGGTGTTCGGCCTGATCGACACGCTCTGGGTCGGCCTCGTCCTGCTCGCCGTGGCCGGGTGGGCCGACGTGATCTCGGCCGTCTTGCGCAACACCATGCTGCAGTCCTCCATCCCCGAGCGCTTCCGGAGCCGCCTGTCCTCGTTCCAAATGGCGGTCGTGCAGGGAGGGCCGCGCCTGGGCGACATGGAGTCGGGCGCCGTCGCCACGCTGACCAACGTGCAGTTCTCGGTGGTCTCGGGCGGTCTCGCGTGCATCGTCGGCGCCGCGGTGATCGGAGCGCTCATGCCGGCCTTCCGCACCTACGTGGCCGGTGAGGTCGACGACGTGCCCGTATGATCCCACCGTGACCCAGACCTTCGCGGAGCCGACGTGGGGCGAAGTCGATCCGGGCGTGTTCGCCGACATCGTGGTCGTTTCGCCCCATTTCGACGATGCCGCCATGGGAGCTGGTCATCTCATCGCCACCTACCAGGACACGACCGTCATCACCGTGCTGGGCGGGCGGCCACCGGCCTACCCCACGCCGCCGACGGAATGGGACGCCCTAGGTGGCTTCGTCGCGGGTGACGACGTGGTGGCCGTGCGGCGCCAAGAGGACGTCGCCGCCATGTCAGTCCTCGAGTCGGGCTATGCCTGGCTGGATTTCGCCGACCACCAGTACCTGGCGCCGGAGGAGCGGCCGAGGCCGGACGAGGTGGCGCCGGTGCTCGGTGCCGCCATCGCCGAGTTGAACCCCTCCTCCGTGTTCTTCCCCATGGGCCTGGCCAACCCCGACCACGTTCTGGTCCACGACGCCTGTCTCCGCGTGCGTGAGGAGCAACCCGACCGCGAGTGGTTCTGCTACGAGGACCACGGCTACAAGCACCTTCCGGGGTTGCTGGCCTGGCGGGTGGCCAAGTTGCTGCGGTCGCATCCCTGGCCGACCCCGGCCATCGTCCCCCACGTGCCTGACGAAGAGCGCAAGCGACGCGCCATCTGGTGCTACACGTCGCAGATCCCACCGCTCGAGCGCGACCACGCCCTGACGGCACGCCTGGAGGGCCGAGTCCCCGAGCAGTACTGGCGGCTCGCGCCGCCTCCGCCGGGGTGGGAGGCGCTGGCCGACTTCATCTGATCCCTGGCGTCCCATCGGCCAGGCACGCGTCACTAGAGTCGACGGCGATGCCAGGGGACGAGGGACGCACGGTGGACGTCGACGGACGTGCGGTGCACATCACGCGACCCGACAAGGTGTACTTTCCGGGCCTCGGCGCCACCAAGTTCGACCTCGTTTCGTACTACCTCCAAATCGGCTCTCATCTGCTCAACACCGCGGGAGGCCGCCCCGCCATGCTGCAGCGCTTCCCCGACGGCGCAGCCGGCAAGTCCTTCTACCAGAAGCGGATCCCCGCCGGCGCGCCCGACTGGCTGCAGTCGACCACCGTCGCCACACCCAACGGCACTACCTCCAATGCGCTCGTGGTCGCCGATGTCGCCCACGTCGTCTGGGCCGTCAACATCGGCTGTCTGGGCTTGCACCTGTGGCCCTATCTCGCCGCGGACCCGTCCCACGCCGACGAGCTGCGCATCGACCTCGATCCAACCACCGGCATCGGGTTTGACGAAGTGCGCGCCACCGCCTTGCGCTGTCGCGAGCTGCTCGACGAGCTCGGGCTGGAGAGCTACCCCAAGACCACGGGCAGTCACGGCTTGCACGTGTACGTCCGGCTCGAACCCCGCTGGGACTCGGTGCAGGTCCGGGCGGCAGCCGTCGCCCTGGCACGCGAACTCGAGCGGCGGTACCCCGATGAGATCACGGCCAACTGGTGGAAGGAGGAACGGGGCACCCGCGTCTTCGTCGACTTCAACCAGAACGCGCCGCACAAGACGGTGTTCGGCGCCTGGTTCGCCCGGCCCCGCACCGGGGGCCAGGTATCGACGCCTCTCGCCTGGGAAGAGGTCGAAACGGTGGTGCCCGACGAGCTCACCATCCGCACCGTCCCGGACCTGGTGCGTCGGCGCGGCGACCCCTGGGCCGACATCGGCGCACGGCCCCAGTCCCTCGAGCCCCTGCTCGCGCTGGCCGAAAGGGACAGCGAAGCCGGCCTGCACGACGCGCCGTGGCCCCCCCAATACCCAAAGATGCCCGACGAGCCACCCCGCGTGGCACCGAGCCGGGCCAAGAAGAGCTGACCGGTGGACCCGCTCGACGCGCTGAACCAGGTCGCCTTCCGCTTGGAACGCAGCGGCGCCGACACCTACAAGGTGCGCGCCTTCCGGCAGGCGGCTCGTGCGATCGCCCCGTTCACGCCCGAGGAGCTGGCCGCGCTCGCCGAGGCGGGGAGCCTCCAACGGATCGAGGGCGTGGGCAAGTCGACCGCGCAAGTGATTGCCGAGGCTCTCCGGGGCGAGATCCCCGCCTACCTCGCGAAGCTCCAGGACCTGCCGGACGACCTCGATCTCGACGGGCCAGCCTCGGAGCTGCTCTTGTCGCTGCGCGGCGACTGCCATTCGCACTCGGATTGGTCCGATGGCGGCAGTCCCATCCGCGAGATGGCCGAGACGGCGCGCGATCTCGGACGCGAGTACCTGGTGCTGACCGACCACAGCGCGCGCCTCACGGTCGCGCACGGCCTGAACGAAGAACGGCTTCGCCAACAGCTCGAGGTGCTCGCCGAGATCAATGCGGAGCTGGCACCGTTCCGCATCCTCACGGGCATGGAGGTGGACATCTTGGAGGACGGCTCGCTCGACTTGGACCTCGGTCTCCTCGCCGAGCTCGACGTGGTGGTGGCCAGTGTCCACTCCAAGCTCCGCATGGACGCGCCCCAGATGACGGCGCGCATGGTGGCCGCCGTTGAGAGCCCGCACACCGACATCCTCGGCCATTGCACCGGGCGGCTCATCACTGGCCGCGGCCGACCCCAATCGTCCTTCGACGCGGCGGCGGTCTTCTCTGCCTGTGCCCGCACCTCTACCGCCGTGGAGATCAACTCCCGACCCGAGCGGCAAGACCCTCCGGAGGACCTGCTGCGCCAAGCTGTCGGCCTGGGGTGCTCCTTCGCCATCGACACCGACGCCCACGCGCCGGGTCAACTCGGCTGGCTCGGCCGTGGCTGCCGCAACGCCGTCGCGGCCGGAGTTCCCTTTGATCGCATCGTCAACCGCCAGCCGGTGGATGGACTTCTCGCCTGGGCCTCCTCGCACGAGGCGGCGGCGTGACCCTGCCCGTCGGTGCGCCGATCGCTCCCATGCTGGCCAAGCTCACCCGCGAGCTGCCGCGGGATCCCGGACTCTTCTACGAGCCCAAATGGGACGGCTTCCGCTGCATCGTGTTCCGCGACGGCGACGACGTGACCCTCGGCAGCCGCAACGAGAAGCCGCTGACCCGTTATTTCCCCGAGCTCGTCGAGGCACTGCGACGCGAGCTCCCGGCGCGCTGCGTTCTCGACGGCGAGATCGTCATCGCCGGGCCGCGCGGGCTCGACTTCGACGCCCTCTCGCAACGCATCCATCCCGCCGAGAAGCGCATCCGCCAACTGGCGGAGTCGACGCCCGCCTCCTTCGTGGCCTTCGACCTCCTGGCACACGACGACACGTCCCTCATGGAGGCGCCGTACGCGCTACGGCGCCAGACGCTCGAGAAGCAACTCAAAAAGTCGCGTCCGCCGGTTCATGTGACGCCGGTCACCCAGGATCCCGACGTGGCCGCCGACTGGTTTGCACGGTTCGAGGGCGCCGGGCTCGACGGTGTCGTCGCCAAGCCGTTCGACCTGCACTATCTGCCGGACAAGCGGGTGATGCTCAAAGTCAAGCACCAGCGCACCGCCGACTGCGTGGTAGCCGGCTTCCGGACGCACAAGGATGGCGCCGGCGTGGGATCGCTGCTGCTTGGCCTGTACGACGCGTCGGGGACGCTGCACCATGTCGGCGTCGCCTCGGGCTTCAGCGTGGCGCGGCGGCGGGAATTGGTGGGCGAGCTCGAGCGATACCGCGCCGACGCCCGGTCGGGCCACCCGTGGGCCGGCTGGGCCGACGCCGTGGGGCGGGCGCCCGGGGGGATGAACCGCTGGAATGCCGGGAAGGACATGTCGTGGGAACCACTCCGGCCCGAAGCGGTCTGCGAGGTCTCCTACGACCACCTCCAGGAGGACCGCTTCCGCCACGCGACCTCCTTCGTGCGCTGGCGACCGGATCGTGACCCCGGCTCGTGCACCTACGACCAGCTCGACGCCCCCGTGCCCTTCGAGTTGGCCAGGGTCTTCGAGACGGAGTAGGGGACGGCCGGCGTCAGTCCAACAGATGCGGGTCCGCCGCCAGCTCGGCCCGGACGGCCGCCTCCCAGAAGCCGAGGAAGCCCTCGCCGTCGCTCTTGGCCATGGCGTCGACGAAGGCTCGGGGGAGCCGGGAGCCACCCGAACCCCCCGCGGCGCGGGCGTACCAGGCGTGCTGGCAGCGCTGCTCGAGCGCCACCGCGCGCTGATGGACGGCGCGGGCCGAGCCTCCGAGCACGAACACCCCGTGGCCGGCGAGCAGCGCGACGCACGAGTCGCCCATCTGCTCCACGGCCCTGCGTGCGCTCGAGGAGTCGTTCACCGGCCCCTCGTACTCGTCGACGAGCGCGAGCGGGCCGCCGCCGCCGAGGGCCGAGCTCTGGTCGAGAACCGGCGGCAGCTCGGCGAGGTCGGCCCACACAGTGCCGAAGAGCGGGTGGTTGTGCAGCGCCCAGCCGACGTCGGACCGCAGCTTGTGCAGCTCGAGGTGGAGCGGGATCCCGAGGGGAACCGGCCAGTCCCCTTCGACGACCCGGCCGTCGAGGTCGATGCGCAGCACCTGCGAGGGTCGCAGTTCGGCCCAGGTGAGCAGCCACGGATTGCACAAGAGGGTGCCGTCGCCAAGGTTGACCGTGATGTGGCCGGCCAGGTGATCGTTGTACCCTTCCCGCCACAGGGTGCGGGCCAGCACGACGAGCTCCTCGCGTGGCGTCAGGTCCGGCATCAACTTCTCGGCGGTGGGCGTGAACATGGCAGCCCCTTTCAGCGCGGCAAGATCGTGTCGGGCAGCGGGTGGCGGTAGAGAGCCGCCGCGTTCAGGCAGCACATGGCGCGCAGCTCGTCGGCGGGGATGTGGCCCCAGCACTGCTCGATGACGGCCTGGGTGTCCGGCCAGGTGCTGTCGCCGTGCGGGTAGTCGACCTCCACCATGATGTGGTCCACCCCGATGGCGTGACGCGTGTCGATCGTCGAGGGGTCGTCGATGGTGCAGAACCAGAAGTTGCGACGGAGCACCTCGGCGGGTCGCACCCCCCAGCCCTTGCCGTAGCCGGAGCGGTCGACGATGTTCTCCAGGCGGTCCACCAGCATGGCGACCCACCCGATGCCGCCCTCACTCATGGCGATCTTGAGGGTGGGGTGGCGCAGGGCGTGGCCCGACCACAGCCACTCCGCGCAGGCCGTGAGCGAGAGCTGCCCGAAGAGCGTGGCGCCGAGATGCAGCGCATCGATGCCCGCGCCGGGCGGCGCCGGATTCATGCCCGAGCTGCCGACGTGAAGCGAGACGACGGTGTCGGTCTCGACCGCGGCCTCGATGATGGGGTCCCAGTGCCCCCGGTCCCACAGCGAGGGCAACCCGATCTCGTGGGGCCGCTCGGGAAAGGTGACGGACGTGAAGCCGCGCTCGGCATTGCGTCGGATCTCGGCCACCGCGAGCGCCGGATCGGCCAGGTAGGTGATCCCGAGCGGCACGATCCGTTCGGGATGCGGCGCGTACCACTCGTCGAACAGCCAGTCGTTCCAGGCCCGGATGCAGGCGAGGCCGAGGTCGCGGTCCTGAGCGTCGAAGAAGACGCGGCCGCAGAAGCCGGTGATCATCGAGGGGAAGTTCAGCGAGGCCCACACGCCGTTGATGTCCATGTCTTTGACCCGGGCGTCGACGTCGTAGCAGCCGGGGCGCATCTGGTCGAAGCGGAAGGGCTCCAAGCCGTAGGTCTCCGGGCGGCGGCCCGCCACCGCGTTCATGCCCACCTGGGTGTAGCGCTCGCCCTCGAACTCCCAGACCTGGTGACCCTCCGCCGTCTCGACGATGCGCGGGGCCCGGTCGGCCAGCGCGGCGGGCACCCGCCCGTCGAACAGGTGGGGTGGCTCGACCACGTGGTCGTCGACCGAGATCACGGTGTAGCGCACCGGCCGGGGCTCGGGCTCGGGCAGGAACAGGTCGGCGGTTGGCACGGTCACCACGCCCCGGAGTATGCCCGAGGTTCGACCGGCGTGCCGGCCACGCCGGTAGGGTCGGCCCATCGCACCCGACGCTGCCGCCCCCGAGGGATCGCCCCCACCCATCCGGCTCCTGTTGGCCGACGTGGACGGGACGCTGGTCACCAACGACAAGGTCCTCACCGACGCCGCCATCGCCGCGGTGCAGCGGCTGCGCGAGGCGGGCGTCCTCTTCGCTGTGACCAGCGGGCGCCCGCCGCGCGGCATGGAGATGCTCGTCGGCCCCTTGCACCTCGACACGCCGATCGCCGCCTTCAACGGTGGCGAGGTGGTCGATCCGGCCATGACGGTGCTCGAGGAGCACACCCTGCCCGAGAATGTCGTAGTCCCGGTCGCGGACCTGATGGGCTCCTTCCATCTCGACGTGTGGCTGTACCGCGGCACCGCCTGGTATGTGCCCGACCCCGCCGGCGCCCACGTCGACCGGGAGGCCTGGACGGTCAAGTTCGCTCCCACGGTGATGCACGGGTTCGACGGGCTCACCAACGGCGTGGTCAAGCTCGTCGGCGTGAGCGACGACCACGAGAGCATCATCGCCGCCTCCGCGGCGGTCTGCGACCGCTTCGGCGACCACGTGACCGCGGCCGCCTCTCAGCCCTACTACCTCGACGTCACGCATCCGCAAGCGAACAAGGGCTTCGTGGCGCGCTACCTGGCCAAGCGCTACCAGCTCGAGCCCGCGCAGATCGCAACCATCGGGGACATGCCCAACGACATTTTGATGTTCGCCCACTCGGAACTCAGTATCGCCATGGGCAACGCCGACCCCCAGGTGAAGCGGGCCGCCCGCAAGATCACGAAGAGCAACGAGGACGAAGGCTTCGCCTACGCCGTCGAGCACTTCGTGCTCCCCGCCGCGACCCCTACACCCCGCGGTGGTTCTCGAAGCGCGCGTACTGCTTGAGGAAGAGCAGGTTGGCCTTCCCGGTCGGCCCGTTGCGGTGCTTGGCCACCTCAATCAGCGCGTCGTCGGCCCGGTCGATCGGCACCTCATCGTTGTACTCGGACTCGCGGTAGATGAAGAGGACAACGTCCGCGTCCTGCTCGAGCGACCCGGACTCGCGCAAGTCCGACAGCTGCGGCGTCTTGTCCTGGCGGGACTCGAGGTTCCGCGAGAGCTGGGACAGGGCGACGACGGGCACTTCGAGCTCGCGGGCGAGGATCTTGAGGCCGCGGCTGATCTCGGCCACCTCGGTCTGGCGGTTCTCGGCCCTCCCCCGGCCCGTCATCAGTTGGAGGTAGTCGACGACGACGACGCCCAGGTCACCCTCGGACTTCTTGAGGCGCCGCGCCCGGGCTCGGATGTCCATGACCGTGGCATTGGGGTTGTCGTCGATGAAGATGGGGGCGCCGGACAGCCGGGTCACGGCCATCCCGATCTTGCTCCAGTCCTGGCTGCGGATGCGGCCCGTCTGCAGGCTCTGCCCGTTGACCTCCGCCTCCGAGGCCAGGAGGCGCTGGGTCAGCTCCAGGTGCCCCATCTCCAAGGAGAAGAGGAGCGCCGGCCGCTGCACCACCATGCCGACGTTGGCCAGGACCCCGAGCGCGAAGCTGGTCTTGCCCATGCCGGGACGAGCGCCCACGATGTTGAGCGACGAGGGCTGGAGGCCGAGCAGGATCCGGTCCAGCTCGTGGTAGCCCGTGGCCACGCCCGTGATCTGCGAGCCGCGCTGACCCAGTTCTTCGATCCGGTCCAGTCCTTTTCCCAGCAGCTCGCGCAGCGGTGCAATGGTGTCGGCCGTCCGGCGCTCGCCCACGTCGAACACCAGCTGCTCCGCCTTGTCGACGGCTGCCTTCACGTCCTCGGGCACCTCGTAGCCGATGTCCGCGATCTCCCCCGCCACCCCGATGAGCCGGCGCAGCAGCGCGTGCTCCTCGACGATTTCCGCGTAGTGGCGGGCGTTGGCGATCGACGGCGTGTTGGCCTGCAGGGAGATGAAGATCGACGGGTCTCCCACTTGTTCCAACACCCGCGAGCGCTTGAGCTCGTCGGTCACGGTCACCGCGTCGATGGCCTCGCCCCGCTCCATGAGGGCGCGGATGGCCCCGAAGATGTGTCCGTGCGCCGGCTTGTAGAAGTCCTCGGCCGAGCACCTCTCGATCCCGACCGACGCGGCATCGTTGGACAGCAGCATCGCCCCGAGCAGCGACTCCTCCGCCTCGAGGTCGTGCGGCGGCACCCGCGCGCCGCTCGGCGGATGCGGGGCGGCCCGGAGGGGGCGGGGTCGGGTGTCGTCGAAGGCTTGGACCACGGCTCCCCTACTCTGACGGTCCGGAGCTGGGGAACGTAAGGACGAACTTGCTGTGGGTAACGCCACCCGCCGTGTGGGTAACGATGGGGGTAAGCCCAGCTCCAGTGTGGATAAGCCGTGTACGAACGGTCGGGCCAGGGGGGCCTCCACGCACAGAGTCGCTCGCCGTCACCGTCATCGGGCCATCATGGACACGCGCCTGTGACAGCGGCGTGGACCCCCCACCGCCTGCTCAGGTTGCGGGGCTCACCTCGACCGTCACCACCACCTCGACGTCGCGGAACAGCTCGACCGGCACCTCGAAGGTCCCCGTCCCCTTGATGTGGTCGGGCAGCACGACGTGCGTACGGTCCACCTCGACCCCCTTGGCGGCCCTGATGGCCTCCACCACGTCGGCCGGGCCGATGGAGCCGAAAAGCCGGCCACCGCCGGCCGCCCGGGCGGCGATCGGGATGACGGCGCCCGCCAGCAGCTTGGCCTGGGCCTCGGCCGCGCCGCGGTCCTGGGCCTCGCGCAGGTCGCGGCCGCGTCGCATGAGCTCCGCTTGCCCCTCGACACCCTCGGTGGCCACGATGGCCCGACCCTCGGGGAGCAGGTAGTTGCGGGCGAACCCGCCGGCGACCTTGACGATGTCGCCTCGGCGCCCGACGCCGGCGACGTCGTCCCGCAGCAGCACCTTCATGCCTCACCACCCGGGGTACCTGGCGTGCCGGCACCGCCGGCGTCCGCGACGGCCGCATCCTCGGCCATCTCCTCGACGAGCTCGACGACCTCTTCGACGAGGTCCTCCTCGGTTTCGGGATCGCCGAGGGCATCGGTGTCGTCGAGGACCTCGACCGCGACCTCGGGACGGGGCGCCACGGCCGGCAGCGTGTCACCCAGCGTCCGCTCCGCCCGATCCCGCCCGCCCCCACGCCCACCGGGCCGCTCGGTCACGGTGCGCTGGGTGTAGGGCAACAGCACGAGCTCGCGTGCCGTCTTGATCGCCTGGGCCAGGGCGCGCTGGTGTTGTGCGCAGTTGCCCGTGACGCGCCGTGAGCGGATCTTGCCCCGGTCGCTCATGTACTTACGCAGCATCGGGACGTCCTTGTAGTCCACCCACTCGACCTTGTCCCGGCACAGGGCGCAGGGCTTCTTCTTGACCCGGCGTCCGAGGTCTTTCGGGGCGCGGCGCGCCGCCGACCCGCCGCGCTGGTTGTTCCGGGCCATCAGAAGGGCTCCTCGTCGAATCCGTAGCCGGCATCGGCGGCCGGCTGCGGGGCCGCGGGCGGGGCCGGCTGGCGGCCACCCCCACCTCCACCACCGCCCCCTCCCCGGGCGTACCCCTCGCCGGGACCCCGGCGCTCGTTCTTGGTGATCTGCGCGGTGGCCCAGCGCAGGGACGGGCCGATCTCGTCCGCCACCACCTCGACCTTGGAGCGCCGCTCACCCTCCTGGGTCTCCCAGCTGCGCTGCTCGAGCCGGCCGGCCACCATGACCCGGGCGCCGCGGGTGATCGTCTCGCTCACGTTCTCGGCCATCTCGCGCCAGCACACGACGTCGAAGAACGACGTCGCCTCCTCCCACTCCTGGGTCTGGCGGTTCTGCCAACGCCGGTTGACGGCCAACCCGAAGGTCACGTTGGCCTGGCCCGTGTTGGTGAAGCGCAACTCGGGGTCGCGGGTCACGTTTCCCACCAGCGTCACGCTGTTGTCTGTCGCCATGTCTGCTCCTGCTCCTCTCGCGTCGTGGTCCGCTGCGCCTCAGCTCGCCGCCGGCTCGGCGGCAACGGCACGGTCGGGGAGGCGCACCACCTTGTGGCGCACCACCTCGTCGGCCAGGCCGAGCATGCGGTCCAGGGCGGCCACGGTCTCGGGCTCCCCGCCGAATTCGACCACGACGTAGTAACCCTCGCGCTTGTGGTTCACCTCGTAGGCGAAGCTGCGCTTTCCCCAGCGGTCGATGGCGCCCGGGGTGCCCCCGGAGCCCCGGATGGTCTCGAGGGCGCGGTCGAGAACGCCCTGAATGACGCTGGGTTCGGTGGTGGCCTCGAAAATGGCCATGACTTCGTAGGGCCGCATGGGCGGCATACCTCCCTCTGGACCGGGCGTACCCGGGCCCCTGGCGGTCAGGAGCAGGGTCTGTTGCGGCGCGCCATGCTAGCCGCGCTCAGGCCAGGGCGTCTCCCAGCCCGGCCGGACCGTGGTAGCTCTCCTCGTCGCTCGGGAAGCGCCCGCTGCGCACGTCGTCCGCGAAAGTGGCGATCGCTTCGGTGGCGATGCGGCCGAGCTCGGCGTAGCGACGGACGAATTTGGGCGGCGCTCCGTTGCCCAGTCCGAGCAGATCGTGGAACACGAGTACCTGACCGTCACAGGAAGGCCCCGCCCCGATGCCGATGGTCGGGACGTCCAGCGCCTCGGTGACGGCCGCACCCACCACGTCGGGTACGCCTTCGATGACGAAGGCGAAACAGCCCGCCGCGGCCAACGCCTTGGCTGCGTCGAGCAGGGCGGAAGCCGCGTCGGCGCTTTTGCCCTGCACCCGGAAACCACCCATGGCGAGGACCGACTGCGGCGTCAGGCCCAAGTGGCCCATCACGGGGATCTCCGCCCGGATGATCGCCTCCACCACCGGCAGGCGGGCCCGGCCCCCCTCGAGCTTGACGGCGTGCGCACCGGCGCGGATCAGGGTGGCGGCGTTGCGCACGGCGTCCTCGGGTGAGAGGTGATAGCTCATCCACGGCATGTCGCCCAGAATGAGGCAACGGGGTTCGGCCCGCGCCACCGCGGCGGTGTGGTGCGCCATGACCTCGATGTCGACGTGCAGCGTGTCGGAGTAGCCGAGGACCGTGTTGGCCACCGAGTCCCCGACCAAGATGATGTCGACCCCGGCGTCGGAGACGATACGGGCGCCCGGCTCGTCGTAGGCCGTGACCATGACGATCGGGATGTCACCGTTGCGCCGCTTGCGCGACCGCAGCGCCGGGACGGTGATCGGCCCGCTCACTGCTTTGGCGCCGCTTTCTTCGGGCGCGCTTTGCCCCCTCCGGCGGGGTACTTGCGCATCAGGTGGTGCCAGGCGCAGGCGGGGCAGACCTCGACCTCGTAGCAGAGCACCGGCTCGGGCCGACGGCAGAGGGCCTTGAGCTCCGCGGCCGTGCCGGGGCAGCGGCCGCCCGGCGGGAGCTTGGCCCCGAAGACGAAGGTGACCGTGACCAGCCGGCCGTCGTCGCAGATGGGGCAGACCTCCTTGGTGGGGCGCCCCACGTTGCGAGCGGCACGGAGGAGCTCGGGATGGGCGTCGCAGACGTCGGTACGGAGGACCTTGCCCCGCTCGACCTCCCGGACCAGGCCGTTGCGCACGATCCGGTACTCCACCTGGGCCGTGACGTCAGGGCTCACCGCACGGGATGACGACCTCGGCTCCGAGGTGACGGACACGGGCGCCAGGCTACCCCCCACACCCGGATGCGACACCCCTTTGGTGGCACATTCAGGCACGGCGGTGACCATGGCGCGAACGATGCCCGCACGGCGCTATATCGAGCCGATATACTGCTCCGTCATGTTGGATCTGGCCATCCTCGGGCTCCTCGAGGAGCGTGACCTCCACGGCTACGAGATCAGGCGCCGGTTGCGCGAGCACCTGGGGCTCCTGGCCAACGTGTCGTTCGGCTCCATCTACCCCGCCCTGACCCGACTCGAGAAGTCCGGTGCGGTGGTGGCCGCCGAAGGAGGCGGCTCCGAGCGGACCGTCACGACTGCGCCGTCGCCCCCCACAGGGTCGCTGAGCGGCGAGCTGGCCGTGCTCCGGGCCCGTCGCCACTCCCCCGCACGCGCCCGACGAGGCCGCAAGGTCTACCGGATCACCGATGCCGGACGGCAGGTGTTTGTCGAGCTGCTGGCGGGCGGGAGCGCCGCCGACGACGCCCGGAGCTTCGGGCTCCGCCTGGCCTTTGCCCGGCATCTGGCCCCCCAAGCCCGCCTGGCGCTGCTCGAGCGCCGGCGCGCGCTGCTCGTCCAGCGTCTCGGCGAGGTCGAGACCGCCCGCACCGACCTCGACGTGTACGCCCGGTCGGTGGTCCAGCACACGGCCGACGGCGTCGCCCGCGACATCAGCTGGCTCGACACCCTCATCGCTTCCGAACGCGCCGCCCTCGCCACCGCCGGCACGGAGCCGGTGACGTGACGATTCCCCGCACCATCGACACCGAAGGAGACCGTTCCATGCCCAGCCCCATCCGCCTCGCGATTGCCGGTGTCGGTAACTGCGCCAGCTCGCTCGTCCAGGGGATCACCTATTACCGCGACGCCGTGCCCGACGACGTCGTGCCCGGGCTCATGCACGTAGAGCTCGGCGGCTACCACGTGCACGACCTGGTGCCGGTGGCCGCCTTCGACGTGGACCAGGCCAAGGTGGGGACCGACCTGGGCAAGGCGATCCGCGCCGGCTTGAACAACACCGTGCGCTTCGCCGAGGTCGGCGACCTCGGGGTGACCGTCCAGCGCGGCCCCACCTTCGACGGGCTGGGGCGCTACTACCGCGAGTTGGTCGAGGAGTCGCCCGCCGAGCCGGCCGACGTCGCCGAAGCCCTGCGCGAGGCCCGGGCCGACGTCCTGGTCTCCTATCTCCCCGTGGGCTCGGAGGAGGCCCAACGCCACTACGCCCAGGCCTGCCTCGATGCCGGCGTGGCCTTCGTGAACGCCATCCCCGTCTTCATCGCCTCGAACCCCGTCTGGGCCCGCCGGTTCCGGGACGCCGGTATCCCGATCGTCGGCGACGACATCAAGAGCCAGGTGGGGTCCACCATCGTCCACCGGATCCTTACCCGCCTCTTCGAGGACCGCGGGCTGGCGCTGGACCACACCTACCAGCTCAACTTCGGCGGCAACATGGACTTCAAGAACATGCTCGAGCGCGAGCGCCTCGAATCGAAGAAGATCTCCAAGACCCAGAGCGTCACCAGCCAGTTGGAGGACAACGTGCTCGTCGCAGACGACGTCCACGTCGGGCCGTCGGACCACGTCCCCTGGCTCAAGGACCGCAAGTGGGCCTACATCCGGATGGAGGGCCGCAACTTCGGCGATGTGCCGCTGAACCTCGAGCTCAAGCTCGAGGTCTGGGACTCCCCCAACTCGGCCGGTGTCATCATCGACGCCGTGCGCTGCGCCAAGTTGGCGCTCGACCGGGGCATCGGCGGCCCCCTTCTCGGCCCCTCGGCCTATTTCATGAAGTCGCCGCCGGTGCAATACCACGACGACGTGGCGCACGATCTCGTGGAAAGGTTCGCCGCTGGCGAGGCGGAGGGGAGCTGGCCCGAGGACTGACCGCTCGTCGGCTCAAACCAAAATGCGTTCTGCCGGAGCGCGCACGCCTATGACGGCCAGGGTGCGCCCCATGCCGAGGAAGCAGCCGCAGCAGATGGTGAGGTCCGCCAGCTCCGCGTCGGAGAAGGCGTCGTGCAGGCGATGCCACAACGCGTCGTCCATGGCCAGATGGTCGATGGCGAAGCGCTCGGCGAACTCGGCCGCCAGACGCTCGCGCTCACTCAGGTCCGTGGCAGCCCGCCAGTCGGTTACCGAGGCGTAGAAGGGTTCGCCGGCGCCGGCGCTCTCGCCGTCGCGCGCCCTCGTGTCACGGCAGACGGCGCAGTCGTTGATCAAGGCGATCGTCCACCGGGCCGCCTCGCGCTCGCGTACCGACAATTGCGAGTTGTCGTACACGGCCTCGGACAGCTTCCCCATGCCCGCCGCCATCTTCGGACGCAACAGCGCCCAGTCGATGTGCTCGCCCATGCCGCTCTCGGGTGCCTCGATGCGTGCCATGACCCAGACGCTACCGCCGCCCGGTCCCTTGTTCCTCCCACCACGTCCGGAGGCGGACCGTCGCCTCCTCCTCGCCCAGCGGCCCTTCGTCGAGGCGCAGCTCCATGAGGAAGGCCAATGCCTGCCCGACGGCACGTCCGGGCCCGAGGCCCAGGACCTCCATGACCTGGTTGCCGTCGAGGTCGGGACGCAGGGCGTCGAGCTCCTCGCGCTGACGCAGCTCCTCAATCCGGTCCTCCAGCTCGTCCATGCGTCGGGCCAGCGCCCGGGCCTTGGACGCGTTGCGGGTGGTGCAGTCACATCGGGTCAGTTCGTTGAGCAGCTCGAGATTCGGGCCGGCGTCGCGCACGTAGCGGCGCACGGCCTTGTCGGTCCACCCCAGCCGATACGTGTGGAAGCGCAAGTGCAACTCGACGAGGCGCACCACGGTGTCGACCTCGGCGGCCGGGTAGCGGAGTGCCTCCAGGCGCGCCCGTGTCATGCGCGCACCCACGACTTCGTGATGGTGAAAGCTCACGCCGCCGTTGGTGATGGCGCGGGTGCGCGGTTTGCCGACGTCGTGGAAGAGGGCAGCCAGGCGCAGCAGCCGGTTCTTCGAGGTCTTGTCGACGACCGCCAGGGTATGGGCCAGGACGTCCTTGTGTCGGTGAATGGGGTCCTGCTCGAGCGCCATGGCGGGCAGTTCGGGCAGGAAGTCATCGGCCAGCCCCGTACGCACGACGAACCACAGTGCCTGTGAGGGCACGTCGACCATCAATATCTTGTCAAGCTCGTCGCGGATGCGCTCGGACGACACGATGGCGAGCCGGCCGTGCATTCGTTCCACCGCGGCCGTCAGCGCGGGGTCGGGCTCGAGCGAGAACCGGGCGGCGAAGCGCGCCGCGCGCAACATGCGCAGCGGATCATCGCCGAAGGAGACCGCCGGGTCGAGCGGCGTGCGCAGCCGTCCGGCCGCCAGGTCACCCAGCCCGTCGAAGGGGTCGATGAGCTCCATGTCCGGCAGCCGCAGTGCCAGTGCGTTGATCGTGAAGTCGCGCCGCGACAAGTCGACGACGATGTCATCGCCGAAAGTGACCTCGGGCTTGCGTGACTCGGGCACGTAGACCTCGGCTCGGTGCGTCGTGATCTCGTAGACCACGCCGTCCTTGCGAGCGCCGATGGTGCCAAAGCGCGCGCCTTGCGTCCACACGTCGTCCGCCCATCCACGCACCAACCGTTCGCTCTCGTCCGGTCGGGCGTCCGTCGTGAGATCGATGTCAGAGCGGACCCCGGTTCCGTCGAGGATCAAGGCGTCGAGGACGGACCCGCCCACCAAATACAGCGTGTGTCCGGCCGCGGCAAAGCGGCGGGCGATGTCCTCGGTGGCGCTGACGTAGGGGCGGAACCGTTCGGGAACCGACGTGGACTGCACCCGCCCACGGTAGTGCGCCCTCTAGCCTCTCCTTGTGTCGACGCGCTGGGCCACCACCGCCCTCTGCACGTTCGCGGTGGCCGTGGCGGTCCTCTTCGGCGCGGTGGGGGCCGGTGCCGCAACGGCGCGTCCTGGCGGCGGCCCTGTCCTCACGCTCGTCTCGCAGACCCCGTGGATCACCCCCACCGAGCCCTGGTTCGACCTCGCGCTCGCCATCGGGCCCGGCGCGGGGCCGGCCAGCGGGCTCCACGTCAGCCTCGCGTTCTACGCGCGTCTCGACGACTCCTCCCAGCTGCAACAGGCGATCGGCGGTTCGCCTCCCACGACGGCGCTGTTGCGGCTCTCCGACGTCCCGGTCGTGGCCGGACCTACCGGCGCCCTGACCTCGTCGCTCTGCGTGACCGTCCTGCCCGACGCGAGCAGCAGCGCCCCCGCGCCCGGCCTCGGCGCCTGTCCCGAGGGCAGCCCCACGCTGACGCTCGATTGCACGCCGCTGACGGGCCGGTGCGGCGACGTGTACCCCGTCGGGGTGGCGCTCCTGCGCCAGGGCTCGTCCACCCCGGTGGCTCGCTTCACCACGTTCCTCACGTATCAAGAGCCCGGGGCGGTCGGCGAGGGTGGCCCCTTGCGGGTCGGGGTCGTCGTGCCCGTCACCGCACGCAGTGCCCCGCCCCTGGCCGGCGCGCTCTCGGAGCATCGCGACGTCGCCACCACGCTCGCCGTCAGCCCGACGGGCGTCAACACCATCGAGCGGACTCACTCGCGCGACGGACAGCGCGCGCTGAACCAACTCTCCGGCCTGAGCGAGGCCGAGGTGCTCGACCAGTCCTTCGTGCCGATCAACGTGGCGGGGCTCTCCGAGGCCGGCCTCGCCGGCGAGATCGCCGCGCAGGCAAGCCGGGGCGACCAGGTCCTGCGGGCGGCCGGGTTCAAGGTCGCCGAAGGACCCTGGGTCGACACCGTCTCGTCCTTCGCGCAAGGTGACGCCGACAACCTGGCCTCGGGCCTGCAGATCGCCGGGGCCTCCCAGTTGGTGTTGGGCGACGGCGACCTCGCCACCGGTGGACTGAGCAACTACACCTTCGCCCAACCCTTCACCCTGGACCTGGGCCACGGATCGACCGTGGCCGCCGCGGCCGCCGACAGCGCGCTCAGCAACCGCTTCACGGCCCAGCCCGCCGATCCGGTGCTCGGTGCGCAGCAGCTCCTTGCCGCGCTCGACTTCGTCCACTTCGAGAACGCCTTCCTGAGCGATCCCCGGGGCGTCGTGGTCGTCCCCCCGGCGGGGTGGCGTCCCTCGAGCACCTTCCTGGCGACGTTGCTCGCCGGACTGAGCGGCAACCCGGCCCTCAGCGCGGTCACCCTCGACCAGCTCTTCGCGCAGGTACCGGTCGGGGGCAACCGCGAGCCGGCCGCTCGCCAGCTCCAGGCCGGGCCGGCCGGACCGGGCATCTCGCGGAGCGCGGCCGACCGCATCGCGCTCGGCCGCCAACAGCTCTCCTCCTACACCGCGGCGGTGGACGGGCACCCGCCCGAGCTCACCATCCTCAACGACGCCCTCCTCGCCACCGAGGCACGGGGGCTCAGCCCGGCGGAGCGGACAACGGCACTGGCCGCCTTCGACAGGGCCTTCGCCGCCCAGACCGGGGCGATCACCCTCGCCACCGAACGCACGGTGACGTTCACCGCGCAGCGCGCCGCCATCCCGGTCACCGTGCTCTCCGGTGCCCCCTACCCGGTGCGCGTCGTCGTGACGCTGGACAGCGACAAATTCACGTTCCCCAACGGCAACACGCGCCAACTGTTGCTCGACCGCCCCACCACCTCCGTCCGGGTCACCGCCCAGGCCCGCACCTCAGGTGACCGGCTCCCCATCGAGGTGACCCTGCACACGCCCGACGGCCAGCTGGTCCTCGCCCACACCGTGCTGACGGTGCAGTCGACCGCCATCTCTTTCGTCGGCGTGGCCCTCACCGTGCTGGCCGGCGCCGTCCTGCTGGCGTGGTGGGTGCGGACGTGGCGCCGATCGCGCCGGGCCCGACCACGGGCGCACTGACCGTGGCGCCCGCCCACCGAGCCCGGACCCTGCCGCTGCGGACGTCGGCCGTCTACGTGGCGGTCGGCACCGGTGTCTCCCGTCTTACCGGCCTCTTGCGCTTCGTGGCGCTGGCCTGGGCGCTCGGCCAGACCTTTCTGGCCGACTCCTACAACCTCGCCAACACCACGCCGAACATGCTCTACGACATCGTGCTGGGCGGCGTCCTCTCCGCCACTTTCATCCCCGTCTTCGTCGATCGACTGGCCAACAAAGAGGAGAGCGAGGCGTTCGAGTCCATCTCCGCCGTCGTGACGGTGTCGGTCGTCGTCCTCCTCGTCACCACGGTGGCCGCGCTCGTGGCGGCCCCGTACTTCATCGACGCGCTGACCGCGCTCGATACACATGCGCCGGCCGCCCACGTCCAGCGCGTCGTGCTCGAACGCGCGGTGGCCACGACCTTCTTGCGCTGGTTCGTGATCCAGATCGCCGCGTACGGCCTCTTCGCTCTCGGCGCCGCGCTGTTGAACACACGACGCCGCTTCGTCGCCGTGGCCTGGGCCCCGATCGTCAACAACCTCGTCTGCATCGGCATCTTGATCTGGTTCGGGCTGTGGGCGGGCCACGGCGCCTCGCTCGCCAGTGTGGAGCTGCACAAGTCCCAGCTGATCCTGCTCGGGCTCGGTACCTCGCTCGGGGTGGTCCTCCAAGGGGTGGCCCTCCTGCCGAGCCTCCGCCAGGCCGACCTCGGCCTCTTGCGTTGGCGCTGGAACCCGCACGACGAGGCTTTGCGGACCGTCGTCCGTCTGGGGGCCTGGACCTTCGGTTTTGTCGTGGCCAACCAGGTCGCCCTCTTCGTGGTCACGGTGTTGGCCGGCAGCGTCGCCGGATCGGACCCGGTCTCGTCGTACACCTACGCCTACGCCTTCTTCCAGCTGCCCTACGGCGTGATCGCGGTGACCGTCATGACGGTCGTCACCCCCGACCTGGCCGAGAGGTGGTCGACCGGGCAACAGTCCGCCTTCCTGCGGCGCATGACCGGCGGCCTGCGTGCCGTCCTCGTCCTCATCATCCCCGCGACAGTCGGCATGCTCCTGCTGGCCCGTCCGGCCGTTGCCCTGCTGCTGGGCAACGGGCACTCCACGCCGGCGCAGACGACAACGACCGGCGCGGCGCTGGCCATGTTCGCCCTCGGGCTGCCGGGTTTTTGCACCTACCTCTACTTCGTGCGCGTCCTGCAATCGATGCAGAGGACCAAGATCGCCTTCTACCTCTACTTGGTCGAGAACGCGCTCAACGTCGCTTTGGCCCTGGCCCTGGTCCACCCGCTCGGCGTCCGCGGGCTCGCGCTCTCCCTCTCCATCGCTTACAGCGTCGCCGCCGTCGCGGCCCTGGCCGTCTTCCGTCAATGGTTCGGCCGTCTGGGCGACCGCCAGACCTGGGCCCCGCTGTGGCGCGTCATCGCGGCCACGATCCCCATGGCCGTCGTCGTCCTGGTGGTCTCGAACCTGTCGGGTTCGACCAGCGTGACCGGGCTCCTGGCGCGGGTGGTGGGCGCGGTGGTCGCTGGCGGCGTCACCTTCGCCGCGTTCGTGATCTGGCTGGGCCGGCGTCACGACACGCGCCGCCGGCCGCCAACGGTCCCCCCGGCCGGTCCGGCCGGTCCGGTCGGTCCCGTCCGCGGACCCCTCAACTCGCCGCGCGCCCTGTGATCCGCTTTGGGCCTGCCCGCGATGGCCCTCCGTGGCAGACTCCGTGCATGCCCGGCGTCCACATCGTGACCGACAGTGCCTGCGACCTGACCGACCAGCTGGTCAAGGAGCACAACGTCACCGTGGTTCCGCTCACGATCCGCTTCGGTCAAGAAGAGCTCGAGGACCGCCGGCAGCTGACGCCGGCGGAGTTCTGGGAGCGCTGCCGCGGCAGGGGCGCCCTCCCCGAGACGGCGGCTCCGTCTCCCGGCGCCTTCCAAAAGGCCTTCCAGCAGGCAGCGGACGAGGGCGCCGACGCGGTCCTGTGCCTGACCATCTCCTCCAAGGTGTCGGCGACCTACTCCTCCGCGGTCACGGCGGCGGACACCTTCACCGCGATACCCGTGCGTGTCGTCGACACCTTCTCCTTGACGATGGGGCAGGGCCTGCTGGTCATCGCGGCGGCCGAAGAGTCCGCCGCCGGTGCGACCCTGGACGAGGTGGTGGCCGCCACCGAGAGCCGCATCCCCCGCACGCGGATCTACGGCGTGATCGGGGGCCTCGAGTTCCTCCAGCGCGGTGGCCGCATCGGCGGGGCCCGCGCCCTGGTCGGATCCCTGCTGAACATTAAGCCCGTGATCCAGCTGAAGGACGGCGAGGTGGACGAGGAGTCCAAGCAGCGGACCCGCCCACGGGCGCTGGCCTACCTCACGGCCAAGGTGGCTGCTGACGCGCCGGTCGAACGCATCGCCGTGGCCGACGGCGCCTGCGACGACTTTGCCGACGTCTTGTCCGCGTTGGCGGGCATCGCCACCGAGCACCCGCTGCTCCCGGTGGACCTCGGGCCGGTGGTGGGCACGCACGCCGGGCCCAACACGGTCGGCGTCTGTTACATCGTGCCTGCCAGGGCGGACGGAACCGCCGGGTAGTCTCACGCCGTGGCCGAGAACGACCTGACCGACGCACTGTCCGAACGTGCCCTCGAGACGATCGACACCGTCGTCGCCACCGTCAACGACCGCGCGATCCGCCCCGCCATCGTGGCGGCCCGCGGCATCGTCTTCGGCATCATCATCGCCGTGGTCGGCATCACGGTCGTGATCCTCTTCTGCGTCGGGTTCATCCGTCTGACCACCATCGCCGGGCACCGGATCTGGGCCTCCTACATCGTGCTCGGGCTCATCTTCAGCGTGGTCGGCGCCATCCTCTACGCGCGCCGGGGTCTTCCGCCCGATGGCTGAGCGCCGCAAGGTCGTCATCATCGGGAGCGGGCCGGCCGGCCTCACCGCCGCCCTCTACTCGGCGCGAGCCCAGCTCGAGCCACTCGTCTTCGAGGGCGAGCCCTCCTCGACGACCGACCAGCCCGGGGGTCAGTTGATGCTGACCACCGAGGTGGAGAACTACCCGGGCTTCGTCGATGGGATCATGGGTCCTGAGCTCATGGGCATGATGCGAGCGCAGGCGCTGCGCTTCGATGCCGAGCTGCGTACGGCCAAGGTCAGTCGGATCGACGTCACCCCCTGGCCCTTCGAGGTCTGGGCGGGCGACCCGGCGGCCGAGGAGCCGACCGCGCTGGCCGACGCGCTGATCGTGGCCACGGGCGCTCGTTCGCTGATGCTCGGCGTGCCCAACGAAGAGCGCCTCCTCGGCTACGGCATCTCGACGTGCGCCACGTGCGACGGCTTCTTCTTCCGTGACCAGGCCGTCGGGGTCGCCGGCGGCGGGGACTCCGCCATGGAGGAGGCCCTCTTCCTTACCCGCTTCGCCAAGAAGGTCACCGTCGTGCACCGGCGCGACGAGCTGCGGGCCTCCAAGATCATGCAGGAGCGGGCCTTCGCCAATCCCAAGATCGAGTTCGCGTGGAGCTCCGTCGTGACCGAGGTCCTCGGCGACACCAAGGTGAGCGGCGTGCGCCTGCAGGACACGGTCACGGGGAAAAGCTCCGAGCTCGCGCTCAGCGGGTTCTTCGTCGCCATCGGCCACGAGCCCAACACCGCGCTGGTCAAGGGGCAGCTGGAGATGGACGACATGGGTTACGTGCAAACGTTCGACCGTACCTCCCGTACCAGCGTCGACGGTGTTTTCGCTTGCGGCGACGTGCAGGACCACTTTTATCGACAGGCGGTGACCTCGGCGGGGTCCGGCTGCATGGCGGCAATGGACGCGGAGCGTTGGCTCGAGGCGCGGGGCAAGTAGCGGGAACAGATCATGGGGGTGCGGCGTTGCACCACCCGACAAGGAGATGTGATGAGCGAGAAGATCGAGACCTTCACCGACGCTACATTTGATGAGAATGTCAAGGCTTCGGATGTCCCCGTCCTGGTGGACTTCTGGGCGGAGTGGTGCGGCCCGTGCAAGATGATCTCCCCGGTGTTGGAGGAGATCGCCCAGGAGCACGAGGGCAAGATCCGGATCGGCAAGCTGAACATCGACGACAACCTGGACGTGACCCGTCGCTTCGAGGTGATGAGCATTCCGACGCTGATCCTCTTCAAGGACGGCGAGGAGCAGGCACGCCTGATCGGGGCCAAGCCCAAGGGCCAGCTCCTCGAAGAGATTTCGGCCTACCTGTAGGCCTTCCGCTGTCCGCGGGTGACCGCGGCGAGGCCGTTTCCGACGTCCAACATCGGTTGACCGCCATCCTGCCGGGTGCACCGGTGGACGTCGACGGCATCTTCGGCCCGGCCACCCGCGCTGCCCTCGAGGCTTTTCAGCGCCTTCGGGGGCTCCGCGTCGACGGCGTCTGCGGTCCCCAGACCTGGAACACCCTGGTCGAGGCAGGTTTTCGTCTGGGCGACCGCTTCGTGTACCGCCGGACCCCGATGCTGCGGGGTGACGACGTCGCCGAGTTGCAGCAGCGCTTGTGCACGCTCGGCTTCGACACGGGCCGGGTGGACGGCATTTTCGGCGACGCCACGGTGCGCGCGCTCGGGGAGTTCCAGCGCAACGCGGGGCTGCCCGTCGACGGAATTGTGGGCGGCGCCACATTCCGCGAGCTGCTGCGCCTCGAGAACCGCCACCAGATCCAAGAGCTGGTCTCGACCGTACGTCAGCGGGCCGCGCTGCGCGACGCGCCGCCCACCTTGCGGGGGCGCCACGTCGCCGTCGGCGAGAGCGGCGGGCTCGGGACGGTGACCGGCGCGTTGCGCCGTCGCCTCACCCTCGGCGGGACCCAGGTGACCGAGTTGCATCATCCCGACGACACCGTGCAGGCCAAGGAAGCCAACGAGTTGGACGTCGACGTCTTCGTCGGGCTGCGGCTGAACGCATCGACCCCCGCCTGTCGGACGGCCTTCTGGGCCGGTACCCACGATGAATCGGCCGGTGGACGACGCTTGGCCGAGTTGGTCCAGGCCAGCGTCCCCGAGGCGCTCCAGGTCGTCGACGCCGGGGCACACGGCATGTCGCTCCCCTTGTTGCGAGAGACCCGGATGCCCGCCGTGCTCGTCGAGGTGGGTCCGGCCAGCACCGTGGTCGAGGGGACGCCCGCCCTCGTCGCCGCCCTCTCGGCCGTGCTCGGCCGTTGGGCGGACGCTTCCTGGGATTGATTACCGGGTAATTGTCCCTGCTCAGCCCCTAGTCGGCGCCTTCGTGGCATCGGCGCACCCCCGGCGACGGTTACGCGATCAAAGCTGCCGGCAGGTGAACGAAGTGACAATCCACAACATCATGCACAGGTTGTGGATGAAGCTGAACCGACCCTTGACAGTTGCGTGAACTACGCGACGCCGCCGTCGCCAACCATGGCACGGTAGATGCGCTCGAGGTCCTCCAGGGTGGCAAACTCGACCACCAGACGGCCCCGTCGGTTCTGGATATCGACCTTGACCCGAGTATTGAGATACGTCGACAGCAACTCCTCTAGCTCGAGCACCCCGGGTTCCGGGAGCCTGCGCACGGTCGTCCGACGGGCGCCGACTTCGGTAGTACCTATAGTAGGACTGCTCGTCGGCACTACTTCCGGGGCTACTTCGGGCTCGGGCGGGACGACTCGAAGCTCGGAGCCGCCCTGACGCACGAGGTCCTCGACCGCACGAACTGTCAACCCTTCCTCCATGATCCGCACGACCAGCTTCTCTTGTAGGGCCCGGTCAGGCGTGCCCAGAAGGGCCCGGGCGTGACCGGCCGAGATGGTCCGCTCCGCGACAGCACGCTGCGCACCCGCCGGCAGTTGGAGCAGCCGCAGCGTGTTGGTCACCGTCGCTCGACCCTTGCCCATGCGGGTCGCCACCTGCTCGTGCGTGAGACCGAACTCGTCGATGAGCTGCTGGTAGGCGGCGGCCTCCTCGAGGGCGTTGAGGTCGACCCGGTGGAGGTTTTCCACCAGGGCCTGCTCCAGGCTGGCCACGTCGTCGGCCACCTGGACCAAAACCGGGATCGTCTGGAGCCCGGCTCGGCGCGCCGCTCGCCAGCGACGCTCCCCCGCGATCAACTCGTAAGTCTCAGCCTCCTCGTCGTGGATCTCGCGTACCAGGACCGGCTGCAGCAGCCCGACCGCCTTGATCGAGGCGGCCAGCGACGCCATCGACTCCTCATCGAAGTGGCTGCGAGGCTGGAAGGCGTTTGGCCGGATGTGCGAGATCGGGACTTCTCGCAAGAGCGAGCCCGACTCCCCCGTCGCCTCGCTTGGAATGAGAGCGCTCAGCCCCTTACCGAGCCCGCTGCGGCGCGCCATTGCTCACCTCCTTCGCTAGCTCGCGGTAGGCCACGGCCCCCCGCGAGGCAGGATCGAACACCGTGATGGGCTGCCCGAAGGACGGCGCCTCCGACAGGCGAACTGTCCGGGGGATCACCACTCGGCAAACCCGGTCGGAGAAGTGCTGGCGCACCTCGTTGGCGACATCGACGGAGAGCCGGGTGCGGGCGTCGTACATGGTCAGCACGATGGTGGTGACCTCCAGGGTCTCGTTCAGGTTGGTCGAGACCAGGTTCACGTTGCGCAGGAGCTGGCTGAGGCCCTCCAGGGCGTAGTACTCGCACTGAATGGGGACCAGCACCTCGTCGGCCGCCGCAAGGCCGTTGACGGTGATCAGGCCGAGCGACGGGGGACAGTCGATGAGGACGAAGTCGAAGTCGTCGACGACGGTGTCGATGGCCCGCTTCAACTTCATCTCGCGGCTGAATGCCGGGACCAGCTCGATCTCGACCCCCGCGAGGTCGATGGTTGCCGGGGCCACGAAGAGGTTCTTCACGCTCGTCGGCTCGATGCAATCCTCCAATGGGTGATCGCGCATGATCACGTCGTACATCGACAGCTCGAAGTTCCTGGCTTCGACGCCCAGGCCCGTCGTGGCGTTGCCCTGGGGGTCGAGGTCGACCACGAGCACGCGATAGCCCTGCTCGGCAAGGGCCGCTCCGAGGTTCACCGTCGTCGTGGTCTTGCCGACACCCCCTTTCTGGTTCGCGATGGCAATGACGCGGGGCAGCTCACGCTCTGCGGGCTTCGATCCGTTCAACAGCTCGGTGGCCTCATCGCTGATGGAGGGAGCCCGCATCGCGGACTCCCTGGCTGCCCGCGGCTCCGGGGACAAGTTCCCGGGACTTTCGTGCGCTGGCGCCGTGACGACTTCGGGTTCGGCTGCGGCCTGGGTTGGTTCGGTGAGGGGGGTGGTCTCCGGGACGCCGACGGGTGCCGCGACCGCCGAGGGGGGGGTATGGACGACGGGCGCCTCGGGTTCGGGCGGTGGGAGAGAATGGACTACGGCAACCTCTGGTTCCGGAGACGGCGGAACTTGGACCACAGCCGCCTCGGGTTCCGGCGGTAGTGATGCCTGGACGACGGGGACTTCGGGTTCTGGGGGTGGGGGAGCCTGGACCCCGGGCGCCTCGGGTTCTGGGGGTGGGGGAGAATGGTCCACGGGCACCTCAGGTTCCGGCGGTGGGGACACCTGGACGACGGGAACCTCGTCGGTTGGTGTGTGTTCGTCGAGAGCGCCAGGAGGATCGATGGAATCCCCAGGCGGAGACGAGAAGGGGTCCGAGATCAGGCTCTCCACGGGATCGGCGGAACTCGGCCCTGGCTGCTCCGACGACGACACCGTGTCCTGATCGAACGGTACGAAATCTGGTGACTGGGAGGCTTCCCTGTCTTTGCGCCTGATGCGCATCAAACGGGAGCCCCGAATTGCCACGACACGGCCACTATCCTGGCCCCCCGGCGGCCTGAGGTCAAGGGTTGGGCCTGTTTCACGTGGAACTAGCGTGACACTACGAAACGCCGTTGTTGTCCGGAAGTTGTTTCACGTGGAACAAGCGTTTCGGGTTCCGGCCGTCCAGCGAAACCGCGCACCCTAGAACAATGGCTTCTTCGCCGGGACTCCGTTTCGGCGGGGAAAGCGATCAGGGCAGGGGGTGACCTGGCGCAAGACCTGGTAGGCGAACCCCTCGTCAACCAACTCCGTGGGGTCGAGACCGAAAACCGCCAAAGTCTCGGCCGGCCACCTGGTCTCCTCGACGGGACCGATCGCCGGCCCCGATAGAGGGGGCTCCGACACGAGGAGCCACCCTCCGACCTTGAGGAGGGGTGCCGCACATTCGGCCACCATCGCTGGACGCCCGAAGGAGCGAGCCAGCACCCCGTCGAAGGCGCCTCGGTAGCCTTCTTGGCGCCCACAGACCTCCGCCCGCTCCTGAAGGACGGTCACCCGGCCTGAGAGGCCCAGGCGGTCGACTGCCCGTCCCAGGAAGGAAGCTCTGCGACGGCTGGCGTCGAGCAGCACCATCGATACCTCGGGCCAGCCTTCGGCTACCACGAGGCCCGGGAGCCCGCCGCCCGCGCCCAAATCGATCACCCGGGGCGATCTGGGGCCATCGGCGGCGAGTCGACGAGCCACCATGGCGAATCCCTCGCTGTGACGCATCTGTGGCTCGAGGGACCCAGGGCCGAGGAATCCAGCGGCCCGGGCCTCGGCCAGGACGGCGTCCCGTGGGGTGGGGGAGCTGCCCCCATGCGCCCCCGGCACCGGCGGCTAGTCAGCCCGTGGGCGAGATGACGATGTGGCGGTTGGGGTCCTCACCCTCGGAACGCGTCATGACTCCGGGCATCTCGTTGACGGCGTCGTGCACGGCCTTGCGATCCGCCGGGCTCATCGCCTCGAGGGCCTTCTCGTGACCGGACGCCAGGACCTCCTCGGCGACCTGGATGCTGAACCGCTTGAGCGCTGCGGATCGCCGCTCGCGGTAGCCCGCCACGTCGACCAGGATGCGGTCGGTGCGCGAAGGGCACTGGCGCTGCACAACAGCCCTGGTCAGATCCTGTACGGCACTCAGCGTCGAGCCGCGCGGCCCGACCAGGATGCCGAGGTCCTCGCCGCGAGCCGCAATCTCCACCGTTTCCTCATCCAGAAGGCGGCACTCGACCGTGCCCTCCATGCCAAATTCGCTCAGGAGTCCGACCAGGAACGCCCGCCCGGCTTCACCCTGCTCTTGGAGCGTCATTCCCTCGGCCATATCCACTGTCTCCTTCGGTTCCCTGCTCCGCTCTGGAGCCTTCTCGGCGGATGGCCCAATCGAGGAGCCATTCCTCGAGCCTTCCCGCGATTCCGTGCTGGCGGTCGCCGACTTGCTGCGGTTACGGCGCCGGCGCGCCGAGCGGCTCCTCCCCGTCCCTGCTCCGGCCGGCGCCGCCTCCGATCCGTTGGAGGACGGCGCGTCACGACGAGCTTCCACGGACTCGTCGCGAGCTCCCGACGAGGGGGCAGAGCCGCTTCGCTGGCCGCCCTGCCGACTGCCCTGTCCTTGTTTGCCACCACGACGTGGCCGCTCCCGCCGTGGGCGGGCCCCTACCGGACGCACCCGCGCCCGGACCCGCGCCTCGACCCGCATACGGCCGAACAGGCCGGTCTTGGGCTCGGTCACCACGATCACTTCGGCGTCCCCGACAGCCACTCCCAGCTGGTCCAGGGCGTGTTCGGTTGCTTCCTCGACGGTTTTGCCCGCCACCTCTACCCATTCCACCCGCTATCGAGCCTTTCTCGTCCGCTTCGAGCGCGACCTCGGATGCGGCTTCGGCGCCGGCGGCACGCCGTCCTCGGCCTTCCCGTTCGCCGGTCGTTTGCCCGCACCCGTTTTCCGCCCGTTTCCGTTGGCTCGCCCGGTGGCGTTGGTCCGGCCGTTGGCACTCCCCTTCGCCGGGGGCAGGGTCCCCTTGGCGGCCGATGTGCCGTCCGTGGCTGTCGACTTCTTGACCGCGGGCTTGGGCGGTGGTTTCTCCTTTGGTCTCTCCTTTTCCTTGTCCACCTTTTCCTTGTCCACCGTCGACCCGATCTCCCGCTCCGCCGCGACGGGCGTCACCATCCCGCTGCGGAACATGACCTCCTGCGTCCCGATCCGCATGGCCGACGAAACCACCATATAGATCGTTGCACCGGCGGGCACTCTTAAGTAAATAACCCCGAAAATAATAGGGAAAAACTTCTGCATCGTTTGCATTTGTGGATTCGCAGCTGCAGCCTGAGGATTCCTGCTATTCATCTGCTTCATTTGGTAATACTGCAGGAACATTGCAGCAGCAATAAGCACCAAATACGGGATCGTCAGGAGTGCCTGGTTCGCCCCATGATGCGACAACGGAAGCGACGACAGATCCATCCCGAACCACCAATGCATTTGGCCTTTTGACAGCACAAGCGCCTGATGCATTTGGGAATTGACCGGGATATATCTTGGTGCCCCACACGTCTTTGCGTTACAGACAGCGGTCTGCCCGGCAGCATTGATATACGTCGCTCCACGAGCGACAGTATTTGAGAGTCCTCGAATGAGCGTATAGAGAACGATCAGGAAAGGCATCTGCAGGAGACTGGGGAGGCAAGCCCCGAAGGGACTCGTTCCGTTCTCCTTGTAGAGACGCATCATCTCCTGATTCAGCATCTCCCGGTTCTCCGGGCCTTTGTACTTGGCCTGCAGCTTCTTCATCTCGGGCTGGAGCCGCTGCATGGCCAGCATCGACTTGGTGCTCTTCACCGTCACCGGAGTGAGCGCCAGCATGATGATGATCGTCAGGCCCGTGATGGCGAAGCCGTAGTTGGGCCAGACCGCGTACAGGCCGGCCAGGATCAGCCCGAACAGTTCGAAGAGCGGGTGAAATATCTCGCCTATGAGCTTGAACAGGGAATTCTCAGCTAGGAGCGGGTGACTCAGCACGGCCCGCCGTCCTCATGGGTGCGCACCCTCAGTGGGACGAGGTCCACACCGCGGGGGCCAAGTGGCCGGCAACGCAGGAGCCGGCGTGCGGTCAGGGCGAAGCCTCGCCAGAACCCGTGGGTGCTGAACGCTTCGACGGCGTAGGTGGAGCAGCTCGGGTAGAAGCGGCAAGGGGAGATCCGGCCCGACGCAGCGCCCTGGTAGGCCGTGAGCAGCGCCACGGCCACTCGGGCCGAGCGGCTCGGCGCAGTCGGCGATCCACTCACGAGCTCACCGCCATCCGTCCCGCTCGGGCCAGCGCACCGGCGACGTCGGCTTGGAACTCGCTCGGCCCCAACTCTGCCGCGCCGGGCTCGAGCCGGACCAGATACGACCCCCGGGGGAGACGATGAGCCTCCGACAGGACCACCGCGCGGGCGCGACGCCGCAGCGAGTTCCTTTCCACAGCGCCACCACAGCGGCGACCAATTGCATATCCTACCTGGGGAAACACACCAGGAACACTCTCGTCGACCGGGACGAAGGTCACCTTGACGGGCCCGCAGCTGGCCTTGGCGCGGGACCGCTGCAGCTCTGCGAAGGCAGCGCGGCTGGTAATTCGTCCGACCGTCCGAACAGGCACGTGACGATCTCAGACGGTGAGACGGTGGCGCCCCTTGAGCCGCCGTGATTTCAGGATGGCCCGCCCGGCCCGCGTGGACATGCGCTTGCGGAACCCGTGGGTCCGGGCCCGTTTCCGGGTGTTGGGTTGGTAAGTGCGCTTCACGTCAATTCAGCCTTTCGCGACGATCGAGCAGCATCCGGAGCTGGTCGTCGCACGGTTCATGCCTCGGCCTTCGAGTCGAGCTTGGCCGCCGGCGGCGAGTCCTCCCATGTTAGGCGCGATTTGGGGACGGGCTCTAGTCGCATCGGCTGTCACGGTGTACGTTCATCCAATTACCCGCACCGAGGATCGTTCCGAACAAGGCAGCTGGACGCCGAGGCGGGAGAAGGGGCGTTCGGCTGTACCAGTGACACAGGCAGGAGATCTTTGGACAAGGTGCACCGGGTCGTTGCGCGACCAGGTCTCGGAGAGCACCTGGCAGCTCTGGCTATCCGGCATCAAACCGGTGGCCTACAGCGACGGCGTGTTCGTCCTGTCCGTGCCGAACGGTCTCATCCGCGAGCGGGTCGAGTCACGCTACCTCCCCATGATCGAGGACACCCTGGCCAACGAGGTGGGGACACCGGTCCGAGGGCGCCTGGAGGTTCAAGAGCGCAGCGCCCCGCCGTCGGAGCCTGCGTCCGAGCCCCTTCTGAGCCCGCCCCCTGAGCCCGAGGCTCGGCTTGACCCGCTCCAGTCGGTCCGAGTGGGCCGAGAGTCACCTGCCGTCCAGCTGGACTCGAAATTCACCTTCGAAACCTTCGTGGCCGCGTCCTCCAACCGGCTGGCGCATGCGGCCGCCCAGGCCGTAGCCGAGACGCCCGGGCGCTCCTACAACCCCCTTTTCATCTACGGCGACTCCGGACTCGGCAAGACCCATCTTCTCCACGCCATCGGGAACTATGTCACTGAGAACTATTCCCGCCGCAAGGTCCTCTACGTCACGACCGAGACGTTCATGAACGACTTCGTCGACTCGTTGCGTACCTCGACGACTCTGGCTTTCAAGCGTCGCTATCGAGATTGCGACGTCCTCTTGATCGACGATGTCCAGTTCATGGAACGCAAAGAAGGCCTGCAAGAGGAGTTCTTTCACACCTACAACGACCTCAAGGGTGCCTCGAAACAGATCGTCCTGACCTCAGACCGCCCGCCGAAGTCGATCGAGACTCTCGAAGACCGGCTGCGCAGCCGATTCCTCTCGGGCCTCATCACCGAGATCGATCCTCCCGACCTCGAGACCCGTCTGGCGATCCTGCGGTCCAAGTCCTTGAGCGAGCATCAGCAAGTCCCCGATGATGTTCTGGAATTCATCGCCTCCCACGTCAAAGACAACATCCGGGAGCTCGAAGGCGCTCTGACCCGCATCTGTGCCTTCGCCAAGCTCAACAACCAGCCCATCTCCCTCACACAAGCCGAACAGGTCCTTTCCGACTTGATCCTGGCGGGCGAGCCCCGGCGCATTTCGCCGCAGATGATCCTCGAGACAACGGCTGCGAGCTACGGCTTTTCGGTCGAGGCACTTTGTGGACCGAGTCGAACCCGTCCACTGGTGACGGCGCGCCAAGTTGCCATGTATCTGACCAGGGAACTCACGGATTACAGCTACCCGGCCATCGGTCGGGTCTTCGGCAAACGCGACCACACCACCGTCATCCATGCGGTGGACAAGATCGCCGGCCAGATGCAGGAGCGACGGCAGATCTATGAGCAGGTCACCGAGCTGATCCAGAAGATCCGTGCCGGCTCGGCCTGATCCGTCGACCCACCGGCCCAAGGTCTGCCCAGCTGTGGTTTGCCAAAGGCAAAGACTGTGGACCGCCAGGTCCGACCCTGGGGACCGCCGGCGCCCTTGTCCCCACCGTCGCCTTCGGCCGGCAAAGCCCTCTGTGCCGGGTCGACCCGACGCACAGCAAGGTGGGGATCGTCGTTGGCCTGCCGAACAGGGCGAGAACCATGTCATCCACAATCCACAGCCCTTACTACCTTTACAAGACACATATACCTCTCTCTTCGCCATGAAGAACTGGGAAACCGCCCGAAAGGACTGGCATCGGTGAAGTTCAGATCCGAACGCGATGCACTCGTCGAGATGCTGGCGACTGCAAGTCGTGCCGTCGGTGCCCGTAGTGGTTCGTCACCCGTGCTCCTCGGCCTGCTGCTCTCCTGCACGGGGAACGCCTTGTGTGTCACCGGGACGGACCTCGATCTGACGATTCAGGTGACGGACGAGGTCATCGGGATCGACGACGGAAGTTGTGTGATCCCGGCGCGCCTGTCCACCGACATCGTCCGACGGCTCGAGCCTGGTGCCGTCACGTTTGCCGACGAGGGCGACGCCATCACCATCACGGCGGCACGCTCCACGTTCAAACTTCACACCTACCCGGTCGTTGAGTTTCCGCCGGTGGGCAAGACGAACGAGCCGACGACCCAGTTGTCCGAGACCGCCTTCGGAGAAGCTGTTCGCCAGGTGGTGCGGGCGGCCTCCCATGACGACGGCCGACCCCTCTTGACCGGAGTCCTGGTGTCGCGTGTCGACGGCTCGTTGCGAATGGTCGCGACGGACTCTTACCGCATGGCGATGCGTGATCTCCCTGGTGCGAACACCATCCTCGGCGAGGAGGACCTTCTTGTTCCCGCCCGTGCCCTGTCCGAGCTCCAGCGGTTGCCGAGTGGCGCCGCCACGGACGGACCCGAGTCAAACCAAGTCGGTGTGGCCGCCAGCAGCAACGAAATCACTTTCTGGCAGGGCAGCGTGCAGATCAGCACCCGATTGCTCGAGGGGCGTTACCCTGACTACAAGCAACTGATCCCGGACGCGTACCCCAATCGCCTCCATTTGGGCAAGGAAACGTTTATTGCCGCCCTACGCCGGGTTCAACTCCTCGTACGGGACAACACCACGCCCGTCCGCCTCTCCATGCGCGCCGGCGGAGTGGACCTGAGCGTGCAGAGCCAGGACATCGGCGACGCAGCGGAGACGGTCGACGGCGACTATGCGGGCGAAGATCTGGTCATTGCGTTCAACCCGTCGTATCTCATTGACGGGGTGGAGGCCGTTTCTGGAGATGAAGTCATCGTCGAGACGGCGGACGCCTCGCGCGCCGCGACCGTGCGGGGCGCGGAGGATGACGACTTTCGGTACCTCCTGATGCCGGTGCGAGTCTCCTGAGCGGGTTTCGGTCGCGGTGAGCGTCCGGCACCTCGAGTTGGCCGACTTTCGCCTCTTTCATGCTGCCGAGGTCGATCCCGAGCCGGAAGGGACGACGGTCCTCGTCGGGCCCAACGGCACGGGCAAGACCAGCGTGCTCGAAGCACTCGCCTTTTTGGGAACCCGACGCTCCTTCCGAGGCGCCCCGCCCGAAGCCCTGGTGCGTTCCGGCGCGACGTGCGCCATCATCAGGGCCGAGATCGCCACGGTCGACAGCCCGACCTTGGTGGAGACGGAGATTCGGCCGGCGGGGCGCGGACGCACCCGCCTGAATCGCAAGAACGTGTCCGGCCGGAAGGAGCTGGGTGCAGCCGCCCCCTGCACGATCTTCTGTCCCGAGGACCTGGCCATCATCAGCGGGGGACCCAAGGGTCGTCGCGACCTATTGGACGACGCGCTGAGCCTGCTCGACCCGGAAGGAGCGCGAGCCGTCGACGAGACCGAGCGCGTCCTGCGCCAACGAACGGCGTTGCTGCACCAGGCGGGAGGGCGCAACAACGGGGATTTTGTCACCACGCTCGACGTGTGGGATCAACGGCTGGCCGACGCTGGAAAGGTCCTGGTCGCGGCGCGCGAACGACTCGCAGCCGACCTGGAGCAGCCTGTGGGCTCTTTGTATGCCCGCCTGGCCGGGGCGGGGGAACGGGTACCCGTCGCGCAGCGGTACGCGAGGAGCTGGGAAGGAGACCTCCTCGACGCGCTCATCGCCAGCCGAGCCGATGACCTGCGCCGGGGTGTCAACACGGTGGGGCCCCACCGTGACGACCTCATCCTCCAGATCGACGGGCGCGAAGCACGGACTCACGCCTCGCAAGGGGAGCAACGATGCCTTGCCCTGGCCCTGCGGCTCGGTGTGCACGAGTTGGTCCGCGCGAGAACACCCCTGGTGCCCACGCTGCTCCTCGATGACGTGTTCTCCGAGCTCGATCCGGAGCGGAGCCGCGCCCTCGCGGCGGAGCTGCCCTCCGGCCAGTCCATCTTGACGACAGCCACCGCGTTGCCTGAGGGCATCGTCGTGGCCCGGACGCTCCCGATTGAAAGCCTCGAGGTCCGATGAACGCGGCCCGGCGCGACGAAGGACCCCGCCCAATCGGGGAATCGATGCCGCGGCTGCTGGCCCGCATGGGCGTACCCCCGACCCCCGCTCTCATGGACGTCGTGTTCTCGCGCTGGGAAGAGGTCGTCGGCACCGAGCTAGGACGGCACGTGCGGCCCGTACGCGTCGATGGCCGTGTCCTGGTCGTGAGCGCCGACCATCCTGCCTGGGCCACCCGAGCCCGCATGGAGTCGGGTCAGATCCTGGCCCGGGTACGGGCGGGAGGAGAGGCCCCGGTCGAGCGTTTGGAGGTCGTCGTCGAGCGTGCATGACCGATACACAACGGACCCGGCGCGGACCGTTCAAGAGTGCCGAATTGACACGGCGGTCGGGTAGAATGGTGCGTACGCATCGAAAGGCCGGGAGACCACGTTCGGGGATTCGATACGCACCGCGAAGACCGATGTTCTGAAAGGGCGCGCCTGTGGCAGTAAAGGTGGACGAGAGACCAGGTGGGGCCGCTGCCTCTTATACCGAGGCCGATATCACCATCCTCGAGGGGCTCGAGGCTGTCCGCAAACGGCCGGGCATGTACATCGGTTCGACGGGTCCGACCGGTCTGCACCACCTCGTCTGGGAGGTCGTCGATAACTCCGTCGACGAAGCCATGGCGGGATACTGCACCCGGATCGACGTGACCCTCCTCGCGGACGGCGGGTGCCGGGTCACCGACGACGGACGGGGAATCCCCGTCGGTCCCCACCAGAAGAACCCCAAGGTCTCGACCGCTGAGATCGTCCTGACCACCCTTCACGCCGGTGGCAAGTTCGGCGGGAAGGGATACCAGGTCTCGGGCGGGCTGCACGGCGTGGGGGTCTCCGTCGTCAACGCGCTCTCGACACGGCTCCTGCTCGAGGTCGACCGGGACGGACAACACTGGGAGGCCGAATTCGAGAAAGGTGGCAAGGTCAAGCGCAAGGTCACGGCAACCGGCCCGGCCCCCAAGGATCGCAGCACGGGCCAACCGCGGACCGGCGCCACCGTCACGTTCTGGCCCGACGGCACTATTTTCGACGAGACCGAGTTCCGGGCGCAGACGATCGTCGAGCGGATGCAGATCATGGCCTTCTTGAACAAGGGCTTGGAGATCCGCTTCGTCGACGAGCGCTTCGATCCGGTGACAAAGACGACCTTCCGCTACAACGGCGGCATCATTGACTTTGTCAAGCACCTCAACGCCTCGAAGGAGTCGCTGTTCCGCAAGGTGGCGGCGTTCGACCAGGCCGAGGAGGGCCAAGAGGTCGAGATTGCCCTGCAGTGGAATGCGGGATACCACGAGTCCATACATTCCTTTGCGAACGGTATCTCCACCATCGAAGGTGGTATGCACGTCGAGGGATTTTCCAAGGCACTGACCAACGTCGTAAATCGGTACGCGCGAGCCCGCAACCTGTTGAAGGAGAAGGAAGAGAACCTCAAGGGAGAGGACATCCGGGAAGGACTTACGGCCATCATCTCCGTCCGGCTGCGTGACCCGCAGTTCGAAGGACAGACCAAGGCAAAGCTCGGAAACGTCAGCATCCGCTCGCTGGCGGAGCGCACCACCAACAAGAAGCTCAACGAGTGGCTCGAGGAGAACCCCCGCGAGGCGAGTCAGATCGTGCAGAAGTCGATGCAGGCTGCGCGGGCCCGCATCGCCGCCCAGGGTGCCCGTGACCTCACGCGCCGCAAGTCGGCGCTCGATGGCGCCGGGCTGCCGGGCAAGCTCGCGGATTGCTCGTCACGAGACCCGCGCGAATCCGAGCTCTTCATTGTTGAGGGAAACTCGGCCGGCGGTTCGGCCAAGGATGCGCGCAATCCACACACGCAGGCGATCCTCCCGATCAGGGGCAAGATCCTCAACGTCGAGCGCGCCCGGATCGACAAGATGTTGAAGAACACGGAGATCCAGGCGCTGATCTCGGCGATCGGAGCGGGCCTGGCCGAGGAGTTCGACGTCGCCAAGATCCGCTATCACAAGGTGATCCTGTTGGCGGACGCGGATGTGGACGGGAGTCACATCCGCACCCTGCTGCTGACGTTCTTCTACCGGCAGATGAAGCCACTCGTAGAGGGAGGCTTCGTTTACGTGGCGCAGCCTCCGCTGTACTCGACGCTGGTCGGGAAGGACAAGATTTACCTCAAAGACGACGCGGCCAGGGCTGCGTTCCTGGCCGAACACCCCGACCACAAGCACGAATTCAACCGGCTGAAGGGGCTCGGCGAGATGGATTTCGCCGAGTTGCGCGAGACGACGATGGATCCGGTCAAGCGGTCGTTGCTGCAGATCAATGTGGAGCAGGCAGCCACCGCAGACGAGGTTTGTTCGATTTTGATGGGTGACGACGTGGAACTGCGCCGCCACTTCATTCAGACCAATGCCAAAGACGTCCGCTTCCTTGACATCTGAGCGAACGGACGAGGAGTAAGACAGCCATGCCACGCCAGTCGACCCGCGGCTCGGGCCGCGGCGGAGCGGGCTCCGGAGGGAGCGACGTTCCGCCGGGTGCTGACGAACCGACCAGCGGCTCCATCGAACCCATCGAGATCCAGGAGGAGATGGAGCGCTCCTTCCTCGAGTACTCCATGTCGGTCATCGTGGCGCGGGCGTTGCCCGACGTCCGTGACGGCCTCAAGCCGGTCCATCGCCGGATCCTCTACTCCATGTTCGACAACGGCCTGCGTCCGGACCGACCTTGGAACAAGTGTGCCAAGGTCGTGGGCGAGGTCATGGGGACCTACCATCCTCACGGCGACTCCGCGATCTACGAGGCTCTGGCCCGCATGGTCCAGGAGTTCTCGCTCCGCCACCCGCTGATCGCCGGCCACGGCAGCTTCGGAGGCCGGGGACCTGATGACGGAGCCGCCGCCATGCGTTACACGGAGTGCCGGCTGGCGCCGCTCGCCCTCGAGTTGATGGCCGACATCGACGAGGAAACCGTCGACATGGTCGCCAACTACGACGGCTCCTCCCTCGAGCCGGTGGTGCTCCCCTCGCGCTTCCCGAACCTGCTCGTCAACGGTTCCCAGGGCATCGCCGTCGGCATGGCGACCAACGTCCCGCCCCACAACATGGGTGAGGTGATTGAGGCCGCCATCCACGTGCTGCACCACCCCGATGCGACATCGGACGACCTGATGCAGTTCGTCAAGGGGCCTGACTTCCCAACAGGGGCGCTGATCTTGGGGCGTCAGGGCATCCTCGACGCCTATCGGACGGGGCGCGGTTCGATCAAGATGCGTGCCGTTGCCGAGATCGAGGAGGGGCGTGTCGGGGACCGCATCGTCGTCACGGAGCTCCCGTACCAGACGTCGGTGGAAGTGATTGAGCAGAAGATCACCGAGCTGGTGCGTTCGGGCGACCTCGACGGCATCAGCGAGCTGAGAAACGCCTCGGCCAACCAGGAACCGCGGCTGGTCATTGAGCTGAAGCGTGACGCCAACGCCAACGTGGTCCTCAACAACCTTTTCAAGCAGACGCCGTTGCAGACCAGCTTCGGGGTGAACATGCTGGCACTGGTGGACGGCGTGCCGCGCACGCTCAACCTGGCGCAAGCGCTCTCGCACTACGTCGACCACCAAATTGAGGTCATTCGACGTCGTTCTGAATTCCGCCTGGAGAAGGCGCGCAACCGCGCGCACATCGTTGAGGGCCTGCTACGGGCAATCGACATGCTCGATGCAGTGATCGCGACCATCCGAGGTTCAGCGGACCGCCCCGAGGCGCGAACCGCCCTCATGGCGGAGCCCTTCTCCTTTACCGAGGTGCAAGCGACCCACATCCTCGACATGACGCTGGGACGCCTGACCCGTCTGGGACGCACGGAGCTGGAAGAGGAGTTGACCGAGCTACGAGCGACCATTGCAGAACTCGAGGCGATCCTCTCCGACGACGGCAAACTGCGCGGAGTCATCGAGACGGAGATGAGCGCGATCCGCGACAAGTACGCCAACCCGCGGCGGAGCATCGTGACCCACGACCCGGGTGAGATGGGTGTGGAGGACTTGATCGACGACGAGGAGATCGTCGTGACCATGACCAGGGCCGGCTACATCAAGTCGGTCGCTGCGGCCGCGTTCCGGACGCAGGGTCGAGGGGGTCGGGGCGTGCAGGGGGCCCGGTTGAAGGAGGAGGATCTGGTCAGCCAGGTCGTTCATACCACCGCCCACACCTACCTTTTGCTGTTCTCAAACCAGGGCAAGGTCTACCGACTACGTGGTCACGAGATCCCGATGAAGGACCGCACCGCTCGGGGCACGGCCGCGGTGAACCTCGTGCCACTGGCTCCCAACGAATCGATCACGGCCATCATCGCCACGCGTGAATTTTCACCCGACCAGTACCTCGTGTTTGCGACCGCGCACGGCCAGGTCAAGAAGACGGCATTGAGTGAATACGACAAGTCCCGGCGCGAGGGGTTTATCGCCATCAACCTCCGAGAGGGCGACGAGCTGGTCCGGGTTGTGGCGACTTCCGGGGGCGATGATCTCTTCGAGGTCACCCGGAACGGCATGACGATCCGGTTTAACGAGGAGGATGTGCGGCCGATGGGGCGGGATGCCGCCGGCGTCCGGGGCATCCGCCTGCGCCAAGGTGACGTCGTTGTTTCGTGTGACGTGGCGGCGGACGAAACGGACATCTTGATCGTGACCGACGCCGGTTTCGGCAAACGGACGAAGCTCGAGCGATTCAACAGGCAAACGCGCGGAGGACAAGGTGTGCGTGGCATCCGTCTGACGAACAGCCGCGGCACAGTGGTCGGCGCGTTCATGGTCGCCCTGGAGGAGGAGATTCTCTTGGTGTCCTCGGGTGGGGTGGTCATTCGGACCCAAGCCCGAGAGATTGCTTCGCAGGGTCGCGACGCCACCGGAGTCCGGGTCATGAACCTCGACGAAGGGCAGACGGTGGCCGCGGTGGCCAGGGTTGCGGCCGAGACGGACGAGGACTGAGGCCGCAACCGCTGGATGGCTCGGTGGGCGTCAGAAGAGATGGAGCGACGAGATCGGCCAGACGCGGACCTCGACCTTGCCGACGATCAGGGACTTGTTGATTGGACCCCAATAGCGGCTGTCACACGAATCGGTGCGGTTGTCGCCCATGACGAAGTAGTCGTTGGACGGGACGCGGTAAGGGTGAGCGAGATTGAAGTTATTGGATCCCGGGCCGGCGAACGTCTCACCTTGCTCCGAGGCTGGTAGCCAGGTCTCATCGAGCCGCTTCCCGTCGACATACACGTAATGGTCGGACAGCGACAGAACGTCGCCGGGGAGGCCGATGACCCGTTTGACCAGATCGTTCACTTCTGGTCCTCCACAGTTCTCCGCGGGCGGTCGCGAAAAGACCACGATGTCTCCACGGTCGACACCGTGAAGGTGGTAGCTCAGCTTGTTGACGAGGATGCGGTCGCCGATCTGCAACGTCGGCTCCATCGATCCCGACGGGATGTAGAAGGTTTGGACGACGAAGGCGCGCAGAAGGACCGCGACCAGGATGGCGACGACGACCACCACGACGGCTTCCCGAATCCACCGTGTGCTCGCGGACCGGGGTTGGGGCTCGACCGCCGGTGTTTCGTCTCCGGGGGGTCCGCCCGCCGGGGGCTCGTCGACGGCGAGCATCGGCTCGTTCGGTTCGGGCGTCACCGAGAGCAGGCTAGACGGCGGCGCCGGTGTTCGGGGCTCAGGCAGGGGTCGGGATCACGGACGCGGTGTCTCGGCCGGAGCGCAGGAGCGTGCCGGGCAAGGCACCCGTCGGCACTCCGTCGCGTACGGTCTCCACTCCGTTGACCAGCACACGCACGACGCCGTGGGAGCCCGCGTAGAGCCGGGGAGTTTCGCCGGGAAGGTCATAGACGAGACGGGCGGGCTCGGAGCCCACCTCGGCGGGATCGAAGACGAACAGGTCCGCCGCGAAGCCCTCGCGAACTACGCCGCGCTCGCGCAGCCCGAAGAGCTGCGCTGGCTGCTCCGTCATCATCTGCACGGCCTTCTCGACGGGCACCAGCTTGCGACCCCGTAGGCAGTCGCCGAGAAAGGCTGTCGGATAATTGGAGCCACACATTCGGTCTAGATGCGCACCCGCGTCGGATCCTCCGACCATGGCGCGAGCATCGCTCCAAATCGCGGCGCGCATTGCCCAAGTGTTGTCGTCACCGTCGTCGGTGTTCGGCCACAAGACGGTGCGCAACTCGTCGGCTAGGACAATGTCGAGCAGGGTGTCGAAGGGCGCAGTACCACGTTCGGCGGCGATATCAGCCACGGTCCGGAAGGCGCACCCGTCGTTCGCCGGCGCATAGGTGTCGCCGATGACGTAGGTACCCCAGTGTGACAGCCCACGGAAAACCCCCGCCTCTTTGCTGTGGGCACGCTCGTCCAGCAAGGCGCGTACGGCGGGATCGGACAGCTGCTTCATGCGCTCGTCCTCGGGGAGTCCCATGACCTCACCCCACCCCGGAATGAGAAAGAGCGCGCAGTGCGTGCGAAAGCTCATGTTCATGGGAACCAGCGTCGGCATGATCAAGGCGACAATGCGCCCACCGGCGGCAGCCGCAGCCGACGAGGCGGAGAGCTGATGTTCAATGCGCTCAGCCGATCGGGTATCGACGGTCAACACGTTCCAATTGAGGGGTCGGTGAGCGGTGACGCTCATGGTGGTCATGAGCTCAATCTCCTCGGGACTGAACGAGTCCAAGCAGCCATTCGTGATGTACTCCAGCGTCGTGCCCTCGTGGGCTCCCACCTCCTCGCAGAAGGAGAGCATCTCGCGTCGGTCGGCGTGGCGCGAGCTAATGGGCCGACCGTCGCCGTCAGAGTGCGTCCGTGACTGCGACGAGGAGAAGCCCAATCCTCCGGCCTCGAGCGACTCGGCGAGCAGTCCGCGCATGGCGTCGATCTCAGCATCTGAGGCCACCTCGTCGGATCGTGCCGCGCCCATGACCTTGCGCCGGAGCGCGCAGTGCCCTACCAGGAACCCTGCATTGACTCCCAACCGTCCGTCGAGAGCGTCGAGGTACTCGGCAAAACTTGACCAGGTCCACGGGACGCCATTCTCCAAGGCGACCAGCGGCATACCCTCGACCTTGGCCATCATCCTTCGGATGTAGTCCGCGTCGTCAGCGTTGATCGGTGCGAGGGTGAATCCACAGTTGCCCCCGATAATCGTCGTCACTCCGTGCACGTTGGACGGAGAGGCCAACGGATCCCAGAACAGTTGAGCGTCATAGTGTGTGTGGGGGTCGATGACGCCCGGAGCCACCATGAGTCCCGTGGCGTCGAACTCGGCGGTTGCGGATTCCTCGATCTGCCCGACGGCGACGATGCGACCGTCCCGAATGCCGACGTCGGCCTGGCGGCCAGGCTCTCCGGTGCCGTCGATGAGCGTGCCTGATCGGATGATGGAATCGAGCATGGAACCTCCGAGGGCGTGCCACAGCGCTGGATCGCCGAGCAGCCAAATCTGACGACCCGTCAGCTTATCGTCGTCGTGAAACCGTCCCCCCGGGGCCTGCGACTCAGGCCGGCCAGTCCAGAGTGGAGACCGCTCCCCGTTGGTACTGGCGAACGATGGCGGACCGAATCTGCCCTAGGCGGATTTCGACGGCACTGTGCCGCTCCGTGACTGCGTTGAGCTGTTCCTCGATGACGCTGAGCACGCGGGTGACCTCCTCATGCGCTGCCAGGTCAAGGTTTGCCATCTTCTGGTGTGCCGATATGAGCTCGTCGGAGCGTACGAAGACATCCGGATCCACGGTCGCCCGGTCCGGCATGTCGCAGGGGGCCGACCAGCCGTCGCCCAACGACGGCGTCGCCAGGATGGCTGGGAGTTCGGCCACGATGGACTGGTCCTGGGCGTCGGCGCGTAGGGAATGGGTCAGGATCGCCACGTCGCTGGAGAGAACCACCTGGGCATAGGCGAGGGACTCAAGGGCAAGCGTGAGTTCCTCCCTCCAGGTCCGGATGGGTGCTCCCCCCGAGGCATCTTCGATTTCGGACGACGCATCGAGGACCTGGTCGATGTCGGACAGGCGGATCGGGCGATTCTGGAGCGGGAAGACTTCGACGGCGTCGCCCTTCGGCATGCGTGCGTGTGCGGATGGCATCGGTCAGCTCCCTGTCCACAGCAGAGATTGCACGAGCCGACCCTCGTTCCCGCTTCTCTAGCATGCTCGAAGGGCGCACCCGATGGATAGCCGGTGGCCGAGGCGATCTCCTGTTCCCAGCGGCGCCGGCCGACCTCCCCGGCAGGATTCTCGGATCCTTGTGGATGACACGTTTGTTCCTGCGGAACCCCCGTGTTGAGACTGCTCGTCCCCAAGTCATCCACAGCCTGTGCCCGACGCCGTCCCCATCACCCCATTCCGCAACGGGGCGCCACGTGCTTTGCTCTCTTCGTGCTCAGGCCCAGACCAACCACAAGGCAGTGCCGTCCGTGTTGAACCTCCAGTCGACGTCTGAGGGAGTGCTCCCCGGTCAGCTGCTGGAGCGGGCTATTCGCGCGGGGTACGTGGATGCGGGACGCTTCAAGATCCCCGACGCCAACATCCAGCCCGCCAGCCTGGACCTGCGCCTGGGTGAACGGGCACTGCGCATCCGGTGCAGCTTCCTCCCGGGGAACGACGCGGTGGAACGGAAGCTGAAGGACTACATCCTCGACGAGATCGACCTCCGGGGAGACGGAGCGATGCTCGAGTCCCGGTGTCCATACTTGATTGAGTTGAAGGAGCGCCTCGACCTCCCAGCGGGGTTGCGCGGCAAGGCCAACCCAAAGAGCTCGACGGGCCGCATCGACGTCTTCACAAGAGTCATCACCGATCACAGTGACCGATTCGACGAGATTGCTCCGGGTTATCACGGTCCGCTTTACCTCGAGGTGGTGCCACTGTCGTTTGCGATCCGGGTAAAGGAAGACCTGACACTCAATCAGCTTCGCCTCTCCACTGGCAGACCGTGGCTCACTGATGACGAAGTCCGAAGAGTGCACCTCGCCGAGCCGATCCTCTTCAATGGAGGGCGGCCGGTACCGGTCGAGGATCTCGTGTTGTCGCACGGGCTGTTTCTTGGACTCGACCTTCACGGAGACGAGCGAGGCCAGGTTGGCCACAGCACGCGCGACAGCGCGCCGCTTCTCGACCTGACGACGGTGAGCGAGGTTGACCCGCTGCCGTTCTGGGATCCGGTCTTCCGGGAAGAGGGTGACCGACTCGTCCTTTCGCCGAAGCGGTTCTACCTTCTGATGTCACACGAGGCAGTCAGCATCCCCCCGAATCTCGCTGCCGAGATGACCGCTTACGACCCCACGAGTGGCGAGCTCCGCACTCATTATGCGGGCTTCTTTGACCCGGGCTTTGGGTTCGACCCCACCGGCGGATTCCGAGGTTCCCGCGCTGCACTCGAGGTGCGGGCCCACGACGTTCCCTTCATGGTCGAGAACGGGCAGGCGGTCTGCAAGTTGACCTTCGAACGCATGCTCGAGGAGCCCATCGCGCTCTACGGATCCGGCATCGGTTCGTCCTACCAGCAGCAGGAGGAAACCCTAAGCCGGTACTTTCGTCGCTCACGCGGTTAGTCAACCCTGCCGCCGGTCCACCAAATAGCTGAACTACAAGTGGTCGGTGCGCGTAGTCGCCGCCGCACGAGGCTCCACGTCCTCCGGACCCGCCGCCGCAAACGACCCGCCGCAAACGATCCGCCAAGCGTCCGACCAACCAGGGCAGCGTTTCGCCGTTCATGTCATCGGCCATCGGGGTCGTGAGTGACTTCGGAATTACCGCCAGTTGGCTCGGTCAAATCTGGGTTCGACAACGACCCGAAAACACACGACCAACGACTTGACAATGCGGCGCGCGACCTAAAGCGGCGCCCGCGGAATTGGTGCGTTGTGCGCGTCGCCAGACTTCGTTTTTCGAACCCCAAACGACCGTTCGAAGGAATTGCCACCAGTTTGGGCGGACGAGGTTCTCTCTGTGCCTGCGCCGCTATATGGTTGAAGTCGAGGGGGTTACGAGATTCCGGAGCCAAGGGCTCTGGTCGGCATGGCCTCCTTATGATGCGCGATTCAGTGGAGGATCATGGGGGGGTCAAAGCCCGAGGGGGCTGGTATCGGGGATTACGCATCCCTTGAGGACGTCTTCACGTCTCGTTCTTTCGGACACTCATCACCTGACGTACCGACAGCGGTCGTGGAGGCAGCGAAGACCATTGCGACCAGCGCGCCCGGTTTCTTCGGCCGCGGCGTGGTCGCTTCCTTCGCTGTAGCGGCTGCCACGCTGTGGGCTGTGACGGGCTTCAACGTCGGGACCGGTCCGAAAATTCGGCCGCTGATCAGTGCGCAGCCCTCCGCCTCATCCAACTCCAGCTCCTCCGATGTCCCGAGTTTCAAAGATCCGTCGCACGCAACGGCACCGGCCCCAAAGGGCGGGGGATCGCCCACGAGCGGTGGTTCCGGCAGTGGAGGCATCGGGTTGGTCGGAGACTCCTCGTCCGGGCGCTCTGGCGGATCCTCCAGGTCCGTCGTGGCCGTGACGGGCGGGGCGCCCAGGCCGGCGAGCGCGAATCCGACCGCGGTGCTGACGGTGGCCGGAACGCCCCCCGCACCGCCCGCTGGAACGACGAACTCTACGACGCCGACGAACACCACGACTTCGACCACCACCACGACTACGACAACCATTCCGGTCATTTCGACGTCCACGGGCGGAGCACCGGGAGGGGGCTCGGGCCAGTCCGGTCAGGGCAGCGACGGCAATGGCACCGGTCAAGGTGATGGCAATGGCAACGGCCAAGGCCAAGGCCAAGGCAATGGCCAGGGCGACGGCAACGGCCAAGGCCAAGGCCAAGGCCAAGGTAATGGCCAGGGCGACGGCAACGGGCAAGGCCAAGGTAATGGCCAGGGCGCCGGCAACGGCCAAGGCCAAGGCCAAGGTAATGGCCAGGGCGCCGGCAACGGCCAAGGCCAAGGCCAAGGTAATGGCCAGGGCGACGGCAACGGGCAAGGCCAAGGTAATGGCCAGGGCGCCGGCAACGGCCAAGGCCAAGGCCAAGGTAATGGCCAGGGCGCCGGCAACGGCCAAGGCCAAGGCCAAGGTAATGGCCAGGGCGACGGCAACGGGCAAGGTCAAGGTAATGGCCAGGGCGCCGGCAACGGCCAAGGCCAAGGCCAAGGTAATGGCCAGGGCGACGGCAACGGGCAAGGCCAAGGTAATGGCCAGGGCGCCGGCAACGGCCAAGGCCAAGGTAATGGCCAGGGCGCCGGCAACGGCCAAGGCCAAGGTAATGGCCAGGGCGCCGGCAACGGCCAAGGCCAAGGCCAAGGTAATGGCCAGGGCGCCGGCAACGGCCAAGGCCAAGGCGACGGCCAAGGTAATGGCGAGGGCGCCGGCAACGGCCAAGGCCAAGGCCAAGGCGACGGTCATGGGTGCGACTGCGGCTGCGGGCAAGGAAATGGTCTGGGCGATGGCAACGACAACGGCCATGGCCAGGGCAACGTCGAAGGTCAAGGCCAAGTCAACGCTGGCGGCGGCAACGGCCAGGGCAATGTCGAAGGCCAAGGCCAAATCAACGGGTACGGGTCCGCTTCGGGCGACACTGGGTCTGGTAGCGGGTCGTCCAGTTCCACAAGTGGTGGTCGCGGCTGGTAAGCATGCCGGTGCTGACCAGGTTGTGGGTCAGCGCGAGCGAGGTCAGCCATGAACTACACGAATTTGGGTACGTCGGGACTCCGGGTCTCGAGGATTTGCCTCGGCATGATGGGTTTCGGCAACGACAGCGATCGCGCTTGGGTGATCGACGAGGATGCTGCTGAGCCGATCGTCCGGGCAGCAGTCGAGGGAGGGCTTAACTTCTTTGACACCGCCGACGCCTATTCGGCGGGAGCGAGCGAGGTGGCGACCGGGCGGCTTGTCCGGAAGTACCTGACCCGGGACGAAGCAGTCGTCGCCACCAAGGTCTTCATGCCGGTGACTCCCGGGGAGAACGGCGGTGGGTTGGGACGTAAGCACATCCTGTCGGGCATCGACGCGTCGCTGCGCCGTCTCAAGATGGACTACGTCGATCTCTATCAGATCCATCGGTGGGACCCTCGGACACCCATCGACGAGACGATGGGTGCCCTGCACGACGTCGTCCGATCGGGTAAGGCGCGCTACATCGGCGCCAGCAGCATGTTCGCCTGGCAGTTCGCCAAGGCCCAGCACACGGCCGACATACACGGCTGGACCAAGTTCGTGTCAATGCAGAACCATTACAACCTCATTTACCGGGAGGAAGAGCGCGAAATGATTCCGCTCTGCCTCGACCAGGGTGTGGGGTGCATCCCCTGGAGCCCGCTGGCGCGGGGGGTCCTGGCTGGAAACCGCACACGGGAAGGCGGCCGGCTGACCACGCGCTCGAGCACCGATCCCTTCACGGACTACCTCTACGAACAGCCGACTGACTTCGACGTGGTCGACGCTGCGGCCGAGGTTGCCGCAGCCCGCGGGGTGCCCACGGCGCAGGTGGCTCTGGCCTGGCTGCTTTCCAAACCCGGGGTGTCAGCCCCCATCGTGGGGTCGACGAAGAAGAAGCATCTGAAGGACGCGCTCGCTGCCGAAGAGCTCGTCCTCAGTGATGATGAGATCGCCCTGCTCGAAAAGCCTTACCAGCCGCACCCCGTGCTCGGGCACTTCTGAGCCGAACACCAAAAGGGGGTCGTCAACTAAGGTCACCATCACGGGGTAGCCGCTTACGAGGAATCGGGGGGTCGCATGCGGGTCGCGCTAACGGTGGCCGATTTCCTGAATCGGGCCGCGCTCGTCTACGGGCACCGGGTCGCTGTGGTGGACGAACCGGCTGGACCAGGTTCCTGCGATGCGATGACCTACCACGAGCTAGAAGCGAGGGCGCGGGGTCTGGCGCTCGCGCTCGACGACCTCGGGGTGGCTCACGGGGAAAGGGTGGCGATCGTCAGCCCGAACTCGACCCGATTCCTCACGGCGTTCTTCGGGGTGAGCGGCTTCGGCCGCGTTCTGGTACCCATCAACTTTCGTCTGACCTCTGACGAGATTGCCTACATCGTCGGTCACTCCGGGGCGTCGGTCCTCCTGTACGACCCCGATTTGGCTGGCGAGGTGGACACCATCAAGGTGAGCCACCGAGTGTGCCTGGACGGGACGGACGACGCCGCGCTCTTCGCACCGGCCGCGAGCGGTGTGGCACCGAGCGCATGGGAGCCCGACGAGGACGCCACCTGCTCGGTCAATTACACGTCCGGCACCACGGCGCGACCCAAGGGCGTGCAGCTGACGCACCGGAACTGCTGGCTCAACGCGGCAACGTTCGGGTGGCACACACAGGTCAGCGACCGCGACGTGCTCCTACACACGTTGCCAATGTTCCACTGCAATGGCTGGGGGATGCCTTATGCAGTGACGGGCATGGGCGGCACCCACATCGTGTTGCGCAAAGTGGACGGCGAGGAGATTCTGTCGCGCATCGAGCGCCACGGTGTGACGCTGTTGTGCGGCGCACCCGCAGTTGTCGCGGCCATTCTGGGCGCGGCTGAGGAGCGTGCTGCGGCCGGCCGGGCGGTGCCTGGCCGGGGCACCGTTCGTATGGTGGTCGCCGGTGCGCCTCCGCCCTCCAAGACCGTCGAGCGGGTGGAGACGGAGCTCGGATGGGAGTTCATCCAGATCTATGGGCTCACCGAGACGGCGCCACTGCTCACCATCAATCGCGCGCCTTCCGAGTGGGACGACGTGGAGTCCGGACCGCGGTCCGCAATTGTTGGGCCGGGCTGGGGTGCCAGCAATAGGTGTGCAGCTGACCGTCGACCAGGAGGGAGAAGTGCTCGCTCGTTCGAACCACGTCTTTGCGGGCTACTGGGAACAGCCCACCGAGACGGCGGCCGCACTCGCCGACGGATGGTTCCACACTGGCGACGGTGGCTATCTCGACGGGGCGTACCTGGTCATATCTGATCGCAAGAAAGACGTCATTATCACCGGCGGCGAGAACGTCTCCTCCATCGAGGTCGAGGATTGCTTGTACCAGCATGCAGCGATTGCCGAGGTGGCGGTAATCGGCGTGCCCGACGAGAAGTGGGGAGAGACGATCAAGGCGCTGGTCGTCGTGCGCGAAGGCGCGGCGGTCACCGAGGCCGAGCTCATCGCGCACTGTCGGGAGCGGCTCGCCCATTTCAAGGCGCCGACGAGTGTGGAGCTTCGCGACGCGCTCGACCGTACGGCGACCGGGAAGTTGCAGAAGTACAAGCTCCGCCAGCCTTACTGGAGCGGCCGCGAGAAGTTGGTTAACTAGCGCCGGCCACGCCCGGAGCGCCCGGAGATTCGGCAAGATGCCCGGACCGCTCCACCAGGACGAGGCCGCCGCGTCCGTCGAACGCAGCGGCAACGTCACCGGCGATGAGGCGCCGCAAGGGGTCTCCAACGATATTGCGCCTCCAGCCGGTATCGAGCCGGCTCGGCTCGCCGCAGAGCAGCTCCGCGATGTCAGACCGGGTAGCCAGCAGACCCTGATCGAAGTCAAGGTCGTCGGCGATCTGGCGCACGACCCCAGAGCACACCGCGATGGCCGCAGCTGGTGCGGCTGCGTCCCTGCCTTCCGAGGGCATCCGTATCTGGTCGGGTGGTAGGTCGATGCCGCGCTGGACCGCCCGGAGAATCTCGGCGGCGCGGCCCTGCGCCAGGTGCCGGCCATCGACCCCACGGGTGCGCCGTAGCTCATCGGCGTTGCGGGGCGGCCGCTGCGAGATGGCTAGCAAGCCGAGGTCCGACAGCACCATGCGCCGCGGTCGGTTGGTCTCGGCCGCTGTACGTTCCCGCCACGCCGCGACCTCCTGTGCGACGGCGCGAGACCGGCGTGACATGCTCCGGATGTCCCCCAAGCGCCACCAGGCCTGCTCGGGGACGCGCGTGGGGGCGCGGTCGCCCAGTACCTCGTCGCATTCGCTGAGGGCCCACTCCAATCGGTCGAGGGCCCGTAGACGCTCGGTGAGAACGACGCGTAGTTCCAGGAGGTGGGCGACGTCGCTCACGGCATAGGTGATCTGGCGCGCCGAAATGGGCCTCACCAGCCAATCGGAGAGCCGATCCGCCTTGGGCAGCGAGATGTCGAGCATTCGCTCCACGAGGCGCGAGAGCGAAGGGGTCGACATCCCCAAGAATCCGGCCACGATCTGGGTGTCGAACACGGTTTCGGGGATCGTGCCGCACGCGGCCATGAGCACGTCGAGATCTTGGGACGCTGCATGCGCCACTGCGATGCCGGGTCCGCCGAACACGGCGGCGAGGGGGGCGGGGTCCACGGCGAGCGGATCGACGAGCCCAACCCTGTCCTTCCAGGCGATCTGAATGAGCGCCAGATCGGGCACGTATGTCCGCTCTGTGTGGAACTCGGTGTCGAAGGCGTAGTACTCCTCTTTGGCTACCTCGACGACGAGGCTCTCGAGGCCCTCGGGATCGACGACCATGATGGGTGGTCGGCTCATCGGGCGGCGGCCCCGCCGAAACCTGTGTCAGTTGCGCTTGTCATCGCGGGATGAGAGATGGCAGAAAATCCCGAATCGTTCGTCGTGGCGATCATGCTGCATCCGCCCACGGCAGCGGCGGGCGGCGACCGGTGCGGTTCCGAACGCCCGCGCGGTTCCGAGCCGAGGTTATCGCGACCTTGCGCCCGCCCGGCCCTTCCTTGGGAGTCGACACCGCAACGCGATTGCAACCGGAGCGCAGACGCGTGTCCTTTCCGAGGTCGAGCCGGGGTGGCGGCGGGAGCGTCACCGCCTAACCCCGGAGCTCGGTGTTCCGTTCCTGGTCAGGAGTCCGCAGGGCGTCTTCGTGGGGGTCTGCGAGGTCCGGCGTTCGTGGGCTCGATCGGTAGACTGGCGTTCTCAGCGCAGCAACGATTCGGGTGCGAGGACGTTTCATGGAACGACGCGGTTCATGACTTCCGGCTCTGTTTTCGCCAGCTGGAATTGGTTATGAGTGAAGAGCGGGCAGCAGAGGGGGACAGCGTGAATTGGTCCAAGAGAAAACTTGGCGAGGACCGTGAGGGCGCGGAGGAAGCGTCGGCTGACGAGGACACCCAGGGTCAGTCGCGGCCCGTCGCGTCGCGTGGCGAGAGCGGAACGGCGGGCAGTGTCGAATCGATGTTGCAAGAGTTCAGTTCCGGTACCGACGCGCCACTGGCGGGTCGCAACCCACGGGTAGGCAAGTACGACCAGCTGTGGCAGCTCTCCATGGCCGATCCTCACACCGGGCTGGCGAACCAACTGCTGCTGCTTGACCGGTTGACCCAGGCGCTGGTGCGTCGACGGCGCCATGGCGGTGAAGTGGTCGCGTGCCACATCGAGCTCGACAACCTGGCCGAGATCAATCTCGACCTCGGGTACACGACTGGGAACGAGGTGCTCCGCGAAGTGTCCCGGCGTCTCACCTCGGCGTTGCGAACCGAGGACACCATCGGACGGGTCGGCGGGAGCGAGCTCGTGGTGGTCGTTACGGTCAACGACGAACAGGCCGTCGGCCCTCTGATGCGCCGCCTCCAGCACACCCTCGACGAGCCGGTGACGATGGGGGGCCAGGCCATCCGCCTGCACGCCTCACTGGGCGTTGCGATCGCCGAGGATGCCGAGACCGCCGAGGACGTGCTGACGCGGGCTGACCGGTCGACCCGTGTGAGCAAGCGCTGAGGGTCTCCTCGATGGGTGCACCGTGCTGCGGATGATCCGCTGGGTTCTCATCGTCGGGATCGCCGTGCTGACGGTGCGGTCCCTACCAGACATCGCTCGCTATCTCAGAATTCGTTCCCTGTAGCCCCGCGTTGCACGATCTCTCGGGCACGTTCGAGGATCGTGGTCATCGACATCTGCTCGCCTGAGGTGGGGTCGATCCTCCGCCCGACCTCCTGCAGCAGATGGCTGGCATGGGCACGGAGAGCTCGGATGAGGTCCTCGAATTCCTGTGACGCCACGACCGCCTTGGCCGCGTCGATCACCTCGTCGAGGGCGTCGCTGCCGTCCCTGGCACCCACGACGTAGCCCGCGATGAAGGCCAGGACCAAACCCATGCGCGCACCTCCTACCGGTTCGGGCCGGCCACCGCGTCCGCGTGCACATGCGCGCTTGACCCACGGTGCACCTCCGCCCTGGCCTCGGTGTGGATCCTCATGATTCCCGCTTCCCGTCGTCCGACGTGGCCGGCCGAGCCTCGCGAACGAATCGCACTGTACACGGGGGGCTGGTCCCCCTTTGGCGTCCCGACGGCGGCAGAACAGCCGTGCTGCAACCCCTATGGGGAGGCGTCCGGATTGGGAGGCAGATCCACCCGCGCCCGCCGCCTGTCGCCACGAGGCTGCGGAGGGGCCGCCGAACCCCCGAACGGATGTTCGGGGGTTCTTTCGCACGATAGGGAGTATCGGCCCTAGTGAAAACAGGAGTATCGGCCCTATTGGGTTCGCCCAATTCCGGCAAAATTATGTTGCGATGTCGATGTACAGCGAATTGCTCTGTGGTTTGTGTGCCGACGTTGACCCGCTCCCACTGCCGCCCTCCCGTGACGAACTCGTCGTCATCTTGCTGCAGTGCCGGCGGCGTCTCAACGGGCACGGGATGGGCGCTGAGCACGTCATGGCCGAGGACCTGGCGCTCGAGCTCGACCACGACCGCATGCTGGTGCGGCTTTGCACGGCCATGGGCATCGAAACCGAGCCCAGCCGGTTTGCCAACCCGCTGGCCGAACGTGAGCGCCTGGAAGACCTGCTGCGGGGGGCGGGTGTCGACTTCCGCACCCTGGACGATCACCGGCGGGTCAAGGTCGCCTAGGGCTCCCGTCGCGGGGCGGTGTCACCTGGTCAGGGCCGGGGATTTGGATTGGTGGCCTTGCGCTCGGCGAGAACGGCGGCGTAGACGGCTGCTTCGGTGCGACGACGCATGCCAAGCTTCGATAAAAGGCTAGAGACGTAGTTCTTCACGGTTGCCTCAGCGAGGAAGAGCTGTTCGGCAATCTGGCGGTTTGATTGGCCAAGGGCTATCAATTCCAGGACTTTGCGCTCCTGGGGAGTGAGCACGGTCAGGCGAGATTCCGCCTCCTGGTCCTTTCGCAAGCGGTCGAACAACTCTTGGGTCAGCACCGGATCCAACAGGGACATGCCCTGACTGACCCGCCTGATGTCGCCCAGGAGGTCGCCTCCTCCGACCTCCTTGAGCACGTAGCCCGAGGCGCCGGCCATGATCGAGGAGAACAGGGCGTCGTCATCGGAGTACGACGTCAGCATCAGGCAGCGGACCTGGGGCGCGACCGACTGGATCTCCCGGCAGACCTCGATCCCATTCCCATCGGGGAGGCGGACGTCGAGTATGGCCACGTCCGGCTCGAGGTCGCGGATCAGCTTCAGGCCTTCCTCCGCCGTGCCGGCCTCGCCAACGACATCCATGTCACCTTCGGTCTCGAGCAGAGTACGCAGGCCCGTCCGGACCAGTTCATGATCGTCGAGGACGAACACCCGAATCGCCACCGACCTAATGATGCCACGGGAATCACCAGGGCTTGTACAGGCTACAACCCCAGTTGCGGGCGTCCTGGTCGACGCGCCCGCATCTATCCTGGCGGCCGTGCAGCCCCTCGACCGCATCGACGACCCGGTTCGGCTGCGTCGCCTGGTGCAGGCGATCCTCATCCTCGATGCCGAGCTCCACCTTCCGGTGGTGCTCCGACGGATCATCGAAGAGGGGTGTGACCTGGTCGACGCCCAGTACGGGGCGCTTGGTGTCCTGACCGAGGACGGCCGAGCCCTCGACCAGTTCGTGACGGTGGGACTCAGCAACGAGGAGGAGCACGCCATCGGCCCTCGTCCGACGGGGCGCGGCGTCCTCGGCACGCTCATCGCCGACGACAAGCCGCTCCGGCTGTCGAGGACCGCCGACAGTCCGGACAGCTTCGGCACGCCGGCACACCATCCTCCAATGACCTCGTTCTTGGGTGTCCCCATAAGGGTCCATGGCGAGGTCTACGGGAACCTCTATCTGACGAACAAGAAGACGGCCGCCGAATTCTCTGAGGACGACGAGGAGCTGATGGTCGCTCTCGCCATGGCGGCCGGCATCGCCATTGAGAACGCACGCCTCCACGGCCTGGTGCGTGACCGTGCGCTGACCGAGGACAGGGACCGGATCGCCCGCGACCTTCATGACTCGGTGATCCAACGCCTCTTCGCCATCGGGCTGTCGCTGCAGGGGACGGCCCGGCTGGTGGAGCGGCCGGAGGCGGTCATGCGCATCGGGGAGGCGATCGACAAGATCGACGAAACGATTCGTCAGCTCCGCAAGGCGATTTTCGACATTGAGCTGACCATCAACAAGGAGGGCCTGCACCCCAAGATCCTCGACCTCGTACACGAATTGCGCCCGGTGCTCGGCATCCATCCGCAGCTCTCGTTCAGCGGCCCGGTCGACAACGTCGTGACCGGGGTGTTGGCCGAAGAGGTGCTCGCCGTCTTGCGGGAGGCGCTGACAAATGTGGGCAAGCACGCCCACGCCTCCCAGGTTGTGATCACGGTCGCGGTCGGCGACGAGGTGCGGCTGGTGGTGGCCGACGACGGGAAGGGGATGAGCGCGGGATCTTCGGCGGGACTCGGCGTTCGGAACATGCGCCAGCGGGCCGAGCGCCTGGGTGGCCACGTCGAACTTGGCCGGTCCCGAGAGGGAGGGACGCGACTCACCTGGCACGTGCCGATCGGCACCGGCGAACAGGGATCGGTGGTCGGGGCGGGCACGCTCTAGACCCCGCTCCGGGGGAGTGGGGCCCGTTCATGCGCAGCCGGCCGCCTCAGCCAGCAGTCTCCAGCCCGCTCATGGCTGCCCCAACCCTCGAGGTGGACGGGCCGAGCAGACCTCGGCGAAGCCGTCCTCGAGGCAGCCGGCGAGCTTGGCGCTGTCCGGCACTGCCGCGACATCGGCATTGAGCGTGATGCAGGCGCGGCCCGAGGCCGAAACCAGGGACACGTTGAAGGCGGCTCCTGACGGCGGCGCCACCGCGTAGATGGCGCGCACCTCGGCGCCGGCGAGGAAGGTCCGGGAGGGGGGTCCGGGAATGTTCGTGACGCAGAAGTCGTCACCCAGCAGCATCGCGCTCCACAGACCCCGCGCGACTGCTGCGGGCAGCGCGCTCAACCCGGTGGCCAGGACGTCGCTCACGGCCAGGCCAGGGGCACGTTTCCACTCCGCAACGATCCGTCGGACCTCCGCCACGGAGTCGGCCACGTCGGCGCGGGTAGGGATGACGAACCGCGCCGGGACGAAGTGGTTGCCGCCCGTGCCGTCGCCTGTCCCGCGCAGGTTCACGGGCATGAGGGCGCGGAATCCCGTGCTGGCGACGCCGTGTTGCTCGTGGTACAGGCTCAGGCCGCGGACGACGGAAGCCACAAAGATGTCGTTGACCGTTCCACCCCATATCGCGGCCGCACGTCGCAATGTGGCCAACTCGAGGTCGAAAACCTCGACGTGGCGGCGGAAGCTGCGCTTCGTCATGATTGGCGAGATCGGCTTGACGGCCGGGGCCATGAGATGGGCCACCGATTGACCCAATGCCGCGAGCCGACCGAACGACCTGAAGGGATGGAACACGGCGTCCATGGCGCCGTCGACGTGTCGGACGGCATCGGGCAGAACTCCTAGCCGGTTGCGGGTTGTAGGGTCGCCCTGGGGCGGCGCGGCATCGACCGGGACGGTGGGTGCGTCGGTTGGCGCGCCGCCAGGGACGTCGAAGAGATCGGCCAGCACGGCGAGCCCACCGACCCCGTCGATCAGGGCGTGGTGCACCTTGATCACAAGGGCGGCGCCGCCAGTGTCCACGCCCTCGACCAGGATGGCTTCCCACAGGGGCTGGGCGTGGTCGAAGCCCCCCGTGGCCATGGTCTGGGTCATGTCGAGGACGTCGCGCAGGGAGCCGTGGTCGGGTAGGCGAATCCGCCGTAGATGCGCGCCAAGATCGAAGCCGTCATCGAGCACGAACTGAGGCCGGCCCCGGCCCGGTGCCCGGTTCACGGCCTTTGACCGCAGGCGTGGCACGGTCCGAGTCAGATTGGCGATCCGATTTCGGACGTCGGACCAATCGGGGACGTGGTCCAACACGACGAGCGCCACGATGGTCGGGCGCATGACGGGGTCGGTGCTGATGGCCCACAGCAAGGCATCCGAACCGCTCATTGTGTCGATGAATCTTGTGTCTGCTTCGGGCATCGGGGACCCCCTTCGTAGGGAGTCTCGCGCCGCTGGGAGACGGACACAGGGTCGAAAGTCCCTCTTCAGGCCGTCCGGACCATCGTGCCTGGTACCGACCCGAGCGGGAGCCCCTGACACGGAGTCGTCGGGCCCGGCTGGCCGCTTCGAGTGGCCCTAGCATCGGGAGAGCCCGAAGGGGTGGCCGGTCAAGGGGACCGCAGGATCGGGCGGCCGGACCAGGCGCGAAAGGGGAGGGAACATGACCACGACGACGGTGCCGGCTCCGGTCCCTGCGCAGGGCGGCCTGCGCAACGCGTTCGGACGGCGACAACTCTACAAGTACCCGAACACCTGGCCCCGGCTGGGTTACCTGGGGATCGTCGTGCTCACGACGATCATGCTCTATTACCTCTACTACGTGGAGGGTGCGGTCACGCCGCTGCTGCTGCCCTACTACCACATGTCGTTCAAGTTCTTCTTGTACCTGCTGGTCGTCTCCAACGCCATTGGCGCGTTCAGCGCGTTCATCGGTGGGCTCTCCGACAAGATCGGCCGAGCCAACCTCACCATTTACGGCACGCTCGTCGTCGCACTCGTTCAGCTCCTGGCCATCCCCCACATCCACAGCGAGTGGGGGTTCGCCGCCTCGTACTGCGTCATCGGATTTGTAGAGGGCATCATCCTCGTCTCGACACCCGCGCTGATGCGGGACTTCTCGCCACAGCTGGGCCGCGGCGCCGCCATGGGTTTCTGGGCGCTCGGTCCAACGATGGGCGCCTTGGCCGCCAGTCTCGTGGCCACGCACACCTTGGACCACCTCCGGCCGTGGCAGGACCAGTTCATCATCTCGGGGCTGGTTTGCCTGGGCGTGGTCGTCATCGCCTTCTTCTTTCTGCGCGAGCTTTCGCCGCAGTTGCGTGACCAACTGATGGTCACCGAACGCGAGCGAGCGTTGGTTGAGGCACGCGCCAAGGGCATCGATGTGCAGAAGGCCACCGCGCACCCGATCCGCTCCATGATGCGTCTCGACCTGGTCTCTTCTTCGATCGCCATCTCTGTGTTCCTGCTCTTCTACTACGCCTCGGTCAGCGTGCTCACGATCTACTGGGTGGTGATCTACAACCACAGCACGCCGCAGGCGAACGGGATCAACGTTTGGTATGCCGCGTTCCTCTCCGTCGGTTTGGTCGTGTCCGGTGTGCTCTCGGATTTGGCCAGGGTTCGAAAGCCCTTCATGCTCTTCGGTGCCATCTGCGCCATGGTGATGATGGGCTTCCTCATCCTGCAGACCGACCATCCGAACACCGGCTATTACGCCAACGTGCTCGTGATCGTGTTGCTCGCCGTCTCCATCTCGCTCGCCTATGCGCCGTGGATGGCGAACTACACGGAACAAGTTGAGGCACACAACCCCGCCCTCACGGCGTCGGGGTTGGCGGTCTGGGGATGGATCCTGCGCATCACGGTCGCACTCTCTTTCCTGGTGCTGCCCTATGTGATCACGACGTCGACGGTCCTGGTCGACAACCAGAATGCAGCCACCGCGCTTCAGGCGGTCCAGGCCGCCCAGCCCTACGCCCCGAACACGTCCACGTTGAAGTGCAATCCTGTGCCCGCGCCCGCCAATGTCATGGCCAACCTGCGGGCGACTGACCGGCCGGGCCCGGAGACGCTGGCCACCATTCTCGAGGGGTGCAACAACACCGGGAATCTGCTGAAGGCGATTGCCGGCGCCGGCGGTCTTTCGAATCCCCAGGTCCTGGGTCTCAATGCGTTCAACCCCCTGGCCTTAGACATCCAGAGGGGCATCCCCGTGAGCGTCTCTGCGATCGCCAGCAAGGTGGGGGTGCACTCCCAGGATCTGGCGAGCCTCCTGTTGGTCGAACAGAAGCTGGTGCCCGCGCAAAAGACGGCGCCAGGCGAATGGAAGAGATGGTGGATGGTGTGCCTGCTCGGCCAGCTGGTGTTCGCGGTGCTCGTTTTCTTCATGCGGGGCCGCTGGAGCCCGCGGGCGGCGCGTCGAGACTTTGACGAGCATGAGCGCATGATTACCGAGGAGCTGGCGAAGTTGGCCCGGGAACCCGCTGCGGTGGGGTAGCGGGCATGACTCGGCGAGCAAGGGCTGTCGGATAACCTCCCCGTACCGTTGTTGGACAGGGCTACTTGGGAACCTCGTGAAGCATCCAAACGTTGGGCTCCCAGTAGAGGCCGACCTGGCCGGTGACTCGCAGCGGTGCCAAACCACCAGGAAAGACATAGCTGCCGTCACGCTCGAACGGCGTTCCAGTCCAGTCTTCCCAATCCCAGACCGGCGCCGTGAACTCCATGGACCGAGGCTCGGGACGAAGAACTCGAGCGCCGAGGCGTACGTGCTGTCGAACCCACGGATCAAAGGGACGGCCGTCGCGTCGGCTCCATGATGCATAGTCCTCGATGGAGCTGCACGGGAAGCGTTCCTTCCACATCGGACGAACCGGTGCCACGAGCGGGGCGAGTCCGACACGCCGCGCCATGGCGGCCATTGTCGCGATCACGAGCCCACTCAGACCTGCCCGTTGGTACTCGGACCGTACTTCGGCCGACAGGGCCGAAAGCACGGTCGGGTCTCGAGTATCGCTCACCGCCTGGAGACCCACGGCATCGATCCCGCGTGGGAGCGTCTTCAGCGTGCCATCCCACCAGAACGGGATCGTGCGAGCTCGTGCGACCAAGGAGTCCGTTCGTCGATCGACGAAGATGGATTGAAGGTGAGCAAACCTTGGAACCAAAGCCCCGAAGTAGAGGGCCGCGTGGCTGCCGTGCATGTTGTACTCAGGCCAGAGTCCGTCAAAGACGCGTTCGTTTTGTGAAAACTCCCACAGGTCTGGCCGCTCCGCTGCAGTGAAGATTTCCAACCAGGCCGGTGCGCCTCCGGGTGCCTCCATCGAGTCATGCTGGCAGACACCATCTCGGGGGGAGAGGCGACCGCTCAGGCGGATCGTATGTCACCTGACCGTCAGCAGGGCCGTGATCCAGCCGGCGAACCTATTCAGGCTGGTCCGACGCCGCGGGTCGGAATCGAGCGCCACGGGTATAGCTGGCTTATGACGCAAAACAGAATCCCTGACAGCCATCTTGACCTGCTCGACGCCGAGTTCGCCACACTGGCGACCGTCGGCGCGGACGGGTATCCGCAACTGTCCGAGGTGTGGTTTCTCGCGGAGGCAGGCCAAATCGCCGTTTCGCTCAACAGCGCCCGGCAAAAGACCAAGAACCTGGAGGCTGAGCCCGCCTGTACGTTGCTTATTCTCGACCTGGCCAATCCATATCGCTATGTCGAGATCCGAGGTACGGCTGACGTGGTACCCGACGCTGACCTGGAGTTCGCCCGGAAGGTGGGGGCCAAGTACGACACTGACCTGCGGGAGCACGACGCGCCCGGAGATCGCCGGGTCGTCGCGCGGATCATCCCGGTGCGCGTCAGGGCGGTCGACATGCGGGGCTGAGGTTCCCGCGGTGCGGACGGCGCGTCCAAATCTTCCCTGCGGCCGTGAAGGTCTCGGTGTAGCGCCCTTCGACGACGACGGGTCCCTCGCCTTTGGTTCACTCCCGCCCCCACACCCTTGGCATGAGCCAATCCGACCGAAAGCGCTACGTGTACTGGCGAACCCGGTTCCGATTTGGTTTGTCGAGGTCGCGACGCCTTCTCACGATGCTTACTGTCGCGAGGAGTCCAAGACCGGCGATCGGAAGCAGCATCACAAATGGGACCTCAGGCAGTTCCTGGCCCGGTTGAGGCGTTCCAACGACGGCTACGGCATCGTACTCGTTGTAATCATTCGCAGGCGTCATCCAGCCTGCTGCGATTGGATCGCCGGTACTCGGATCGTGGGTGATGGACAACGCGGTGTTTTGTATCTGCGGAAACCGAATGTCTGCCCGTTGCCAGGCGTCACCGTTCCATTGGTAGAGCGAGGCTGTGAATTGATTGAAGCGCTTGCCGCCCACCGTGACGGCCCACGCATCATGCGTGTTCACCGCATCGATGCCTTCTACGAGTCCCATATCCGATGGGGTGGCGTCGGCCTCGAAGGTCCCGTTCTCGTAGCGGAGAACAACGGGGCCCCAATCCGCACCACCGCCGGCGTATTCCCATCCTCCAACGAGAACGGTGCCGTCTGCGGCAGCTGAGATGCTCTCGAGAAGGGTTTGCGCTCCGGTCGCTGTGGTGGGGCTACCAGGCAGGTCTGAGGGAAGAGCAATCACGGACCAGGTCGATCCGTCCCAATGCTCGACATGGGAGGCCGTCCGACACTGACCCACGGACCATACGTCCTTCGCATTCACAGCACTGATGGAGTCGAGCGAATCATCGACGGAGCATGTATCCGGAGCAGGTGGCACGAGCGACCAAGCTGAGCCGTCGAAGTGTTCAACCAGTGGGGTGTGTCCTCCACTGGGAAGGACAGTAAGGCCACTTGCCCAAACGTCCGACGACGACGTAGCCGTGACGGACTCGAGAACGGCACTTCCCTGGTACGGAAGATTTGAAAGAGATGAGGGTGTCCAGCCGGTGCCGTTGAAGTGCAGCGCCTCAGCCGCGTGGTTCATGGTGCCCACTGCCCAGATGTCGGTCGGGCTGATCTCCACCACGGATCTGAGTTCGTCTCCGGCGCCGGTGTCGTAGTACTCCGTCGTCCAATTGCTGCCGTCGAAATGCTCAACCACTGATCCGGGTGTCGTGTTATCCCGAAAACCCACCGACCAGATGTCTGATGGTCCAAGTGCCGATGCCCCGTAGAGGAACATCAGATCCCTCGGGCCCTGTGAGGCGGTCCAAGCGAGCGCTGGACCAGGTCCGTGAGCCTCGGCTGGGCCAGCCATCAGACAGGACCACACGACCAGGTTGAGGGCAAGTCCGATCGCCCAGCCAAGGTTCGAAGATCGGCCCACGAGGCCTACGTTTGGTGGACAGGTGTGCTGACTGCCATAAAACTGAAGGTATGTGCCACAGACCGACATTGCATGGGAGAGCGCAAGAGTTTGTGGTTCTGTCACACTTCGGACACGGTCCGTTTTGACGCCGAAAAGGAGCGAGCGCCGGCCGGCACGACAAAGCGCAGCGACCCGGCCTGGGGGACCCCGAAGCGGACCGGTGATTGATCGATCGCACGCACCCGGCCCCTATCTGTGGGGGATGAAACGGTAACAAAAAACACGACAGCGAGCCCCTGAACTGGGGTCCCCTCCGACTGAAGGTCCAGCCTCGAACTACTGCAGCAGGGCTTCGAAGTAGGGGGCGAGCATTTCGGCGAAAAGCTCTCTTCGCTGCTTAGGTCGCGATCGAGAGCGCTGCAGGGTTCCGTATGCGATTGAGTCATTGAGCTGCTGGCTGAAGCAGAAGCCCCTGATAGCCAGAATGATGTTCGAACGGAGATCCTTGGAAATGGGACGGTCTCCCAGAGCCTCCCTCAGCAGCCTGTGAAGGTGTGCCGTTGAGTGGTCAGCGGCATTGCGCATCGTCTCGCGTACCTCTTTGCTGGTTCGCGGATCGTGCTCGAGGTTGAGGATCACTTGAAGGCTGGCCAAGTACTCAGGCGTCGCGTAGTGCTGAGCCAGAAGCTCGATCAGCTGACTTAGGCGCTCCTGCACGGTCGATCCGGCGATGTGTGTTTGCGAGACGATTCGTTCCAGATTCTCGGTGCTCGCCTCGAGCACAGCGAGCATGAGTGCTTCTCGTGAGCCGAAGCGGTGCTGGATTACACCCCAAGTGACTCCCGCGCGCCGGGCGATCTCGTTCGTGCTCGAACCGCGGTAGAAGCCGAGGTCCATGATGCTTTGGAGCGCTGCCTGGATGACGCGATTCCTCGAGTCGGACTCGCTGGGAACACCTTGCGCTCGCCGGTTCACCTGCTTGCGCATTTGCTGGCTCTCAGGCATAGCGACTACAGGACGTTTCTGTCGGAAGACCGCTGGATGTCATACCTCTTTACGCTACCGGTGCGACGGACGACGATCACATATGCCCGATCGCTTCGTCAACGACCCACCAACTCGTTGCACCGATCGAATGTATCGAATGATCCGGACCAACCCTGGGGATCGGAGAACAGGTCGACGCCAGCTCAGTCCACCCACAGATTCTCGAAGACCGCCTTTGTCTCGAGCAACTTGTTGATCTCGTCTTCCTCATAGCCGATGGAGGTGAGAATCTCTCTCGTGTGTTGGCCACAGATCGGCGGCGGACCCCAGATCTCGGGCTGAGTGTCAGAGAAGTCGCTCGTTCGACCAAACTGCTCGAGTCGGCCCAATTTCGGGTGGTCATAGGTGACTCTCAATCCAAGGTCGGCCGCGTACGAGTCGTCCAGAAGCTCTACTCCGAAGTCGGGATTAGGAACCTCACACGGGACACCATAAGAATCGAGATCACAAAAAAGCTCATCAGAAGACCGGCCGCGGAAGAGGTCCCCGATCAACACCTCCAACTCGACCCGATGACGCTCTCGCCACCGATGGTCTGCGAAGCGGGGGTCGCTGATCCATTCAGCATGATTCAGACACTGAGCCAGTCGGTGCCACTGCTCTTCTGTCACAGCCGCCAGACAGATCCACCCGTCCGCCGTCTCGTAGAGTCGATAGAGCGGCCCGAGAGAAAGTTGCATGGCGTCGAGTAGAGGACGAGGCAGGGGAGTCCCATCTTCGCGGATCGATGCCATCGAGCCCAGGAGCAGCCCGGCGTTGAGGATCGACGTGTCGACCGCCTGGGACTGACCGGTACGAGCCCGATGGAACAGTGCCTGAATGACCCCAATCGCCGAGAGGAAACCATTACCGGTGTCCCCGAGAGAGGTCAGGCTCCAGAAGGGTGTGCCTCCGAGCCGGGTTCCGCCGTCCTCGTAGGTCACCCCGGCGAGGGACAGCCCGGTCTGGTCGTTTCCGGGAGAATCAGAGCGGGGTCCTTTCTCGAATCCCCGAGTGTGGCAGTAGATGATGTCTGGATTGATTTCACGCACCGACGCCTCGTCGAGGTGCAGCCTTCGGAGGGCATCGGGACGCATGTTCGAGTGCACCACATCGGCGTTGGTCAACAGCCGATGGATGACGGTCTGCCCATCAGCCGACTTGAGGTCGATGCCCACGCTCCGCTTGTTACGGTTGCACCCATAGGCGATGTGCATCGCGTGCCACCAGGGATCGCGATACCCGTTGACCTTGATGACATCCGCTCCAAGGTCGGCCAGCACTTGCGTCCCGAATGGCCCGGCAACTGCGAAACCGAGATCGAGAACCACGATCCCCTCGAGCGGACCCCTGAGCGAGACGGCCGACGGGTGGTCTTTCGTCTGACTTCCGTTCGAAACACCTGCGGCAGCTTCGGCTCGGATCTCGTCGTTGTGTTGGCCGACCGACGGAACGGGTCGCCTGACCTCACCCGGGGTACGACTCATGTGGTACAGAATCCCCGCCTGCCGTAACTTGCCGTGTTCGGGATGTTCTAACTCAATGACGGCCGACTCGGCTAGCAGTGCCGGGTCGGCCAACGCTTCTTCTGGCGTACGAACCGGCTGGAGCGGCACGCCAGCACGAGCAGCGGCCTCCACCCAGTCACTCGCCGGAAAACGAGCCATGGCTGCAGCCATCGGCTCGAAGTAATGGGCCAACACGACGATGTTTTCGGGATCCGGTGGCACGCGTTCCGGATCATCGACGACCCGGGTTACAGACGGATCCATCTCGAGTCGGTCTCCCTCGCTGCTGGAAAGCACGAACCGCGGATTCGGAACCCATTGTTCGGTCCATCGTCCATCCGAGCACCGGAAGAATCCCTTATGTGCTCTCCGGTCGTAGATCCACGATCGGAAATGGGGCGCGTTGCTGTCCTCCGCCCTCATCCATTTCGAAGCGGTCAAACTAAGGGCGGATTGGAGAAGCGACGTCTCAATGTGTTGGCCGCGCCCGGTCTTGAGGCGGGCGTAGAGAGCCGCACTAATGGCGGTCGTTGCTATGAAAGCCGATCCCATACTCAGCCATGGGGTGTAGGTAAACAGTGGTCCAGGACGCGGTGCCCCGGGGGGCATCCCGTCGGGGATCTCCAAATCCTCGAGGTACGGCCCTTCGCCCTGCATGTGACCGATCGCACCGGCGAGGTGACCACGTTGCTCGTCGAGAATGCCGAGACGCGCCGCGACGAGAGCGTCGTATCCGGGACGATCCCGATGCATGGGATGATTCCCGTAGGCAGAAAGTGAACAGACGACGAGGCGGGGGTTGAGTTCGAGCAACGTTGCGGCGTCCGCGCTCAGATGAGGAGCCACTCCCGGAGCCCAGCTCTCGAGCACAACGTCAGCGTTACGAGCGAGGTTGTGAAAGGTTCCGCGGTCCTCGTCTTGGCTCAGGTCCAGTTCAACGCTGCGCCGCCCCCGGAGCCAGGTGTCATAGCCCGGCGAGCCTCGGAAAGGATCGCCGCCCGGGGGTTCGACCTTGACGACGTCCGCACCGTGATCTGCCAGCAGCATGCCGGTGACCGGCCCCGCAATACCCCAGGAGGCGTCGAGCACTCTGATTCCGTCAATAGCTCCTGACACTGGGACCCCCGTGTTCGGTTTGAGCGCCCATCATCATAGTAACTAGTATGGAATTTGCTCAAGCCGTGTTCGGGAGCAATGCCCCTAGGGGCTTTGGCCATTGGGAGGACGTCATGGAACCTAGCCGCCTGATCTCTGCCGACTCGCACGTCGCTGTCAGCCTCGACGTCATCCGCGAACGGGTACCAGCCAAGTTGCGATCGGCGTTCGACGATGCGATCGCCCAGCAAGCTCGTGAGGACGAAGTCCGCCGGCAAGGACGAAAACTGTCGTTGGAGGACTGGGACATGGAGGCATTCCGGGACCCCGGCTACCGCGACCCCGTGGCTCGCCTGGCGGCAATGGATCGCGATGGGGTGGATGCCGAGGTCATTTACTCAGAGGTCAGCGCCTTTCGGGCTTATGGCTTGGTGCCTGGAGACTGGCGACCCATTAGTCGGGCCTTCACCGATCACCTGGTGGAATTCGCTGCTCACGACCCGAAACGGCTCGCCGTCTCATACCAGGTGCCAATCATTGACATCGAGTACGCCGTCAAAGAGGTTGAGCGATTGGCTGGCCTCGGAGCACGTTCGGTTCACCTGCCTAACTTCCCGAGCGAGATCGGGCTCCCCGACTACCACGACGAACGCTACGACCCGCTCTGGGGAGTGCTCCAAGAGACCGGGATATCGATAAGTCACCACCTCGGCAACCGCCTCTGGCTCTACGACGTGTGGCAGCGCGACCCCACGCCCCAATTGGCCATCTTCACCTCGTTGCCCGCTCTAGCTCTTTCAGAGGTCATTGCCTGGTGGATCCTGACCGGTACGCTTGAGCGGTTTCCGCGCCTAAAGATTGTCTTTGTGGAACCAAGCCTCTACTGGGTACCTGGATTTCTGGCACAGCTGGACCGCAAGGCGGCGGGTCCGTACGACTTGCCAGGAGTCAAGATGAAGCCGAGCGAGTACTTTCACCGCAATATGGCTCTTACGTTCATGGACGACGAGGTTGGCTTGCAGCTTCGACACATGGTCGGTATTGAGAACATCCTGTGGTCGACTGACTTCCCGCATCCGGCTACGACGTGGCCGAACTCCAGGGCTGTCGTCGATCGGCAATTCGCCGACATCCCCGACGAGGATCGGCAACTGATTTGTGTGGGAAACGCCCAACGCATTTACAGCCTGTAGGAGCGGCGTGACCCTCAGTCCCTTTGGAGGATTACACCCGTGCGGCTGGCGCTCACGAGGACTGTGCGCGCGCCCTGAATCTGATTGACCGATTCGCCACGCAGTTGTCGGACGGCTTCCGTCGTTAAATTGAGTCCGTGAATGTAGCCCTCGCCGATCAGGCCACCGTTCGTATTGCATGGCATGCTGCCATCCGGGCCCAAATGGCCATCGGCGACGTAGTGCCTCGCTTCGCCGTACCCGCAGAAGCCGAGCCCTTCTAGTTGCATGAAGAGGATCGGCGTGAAGGCGTCGTAGATCATGGCCACGTCGAGTTCATCTCGACCAATGCCCGTCCGATCGAAAAGTCGTGCCGCCAAGGAGCGAGAGCTGTCCATCACTGAGAGATCTGGCCTGTAGTGGTTCGAGGCGACCTCTTCCTCGAACACCGCCGCAGTGCCGGCGGCGGCAATCCGCACCGGTCGGGAGAAGTCGTCGGCACGATCAGACCGGACGATCACCAAGGCGACCGCGCCGTCGGTCTCCTGACAACAGTCGAAGAGGCGGATGCAGGGTTCCGCGATCCATCTCGAAGACTGGTGATCCTCGAGCGTGATCGGTCGCGCGTAGAAGTATGCGTTCGGGTTGTTTGCTGCGTAGGCGCGCATTTGGACCACGGCTCGACCGAAGTCGGCGCTCGTCGTCCCGGTGTCGTGCATATAGCGAGTCGAATTGAGTGACATCCACGCGGCGGGGGTCAGCACTCCGTAGGGCGTGCACCATTGGCTGGCCGTTGTCCCAGCGTGGGAGGAAGTGGCTCGATTCGAGACTTCCGCCCGACCGAAGCGAGCACCGGAACGGGCTTTCACGGCGCGATAGGCGACGACGACGTCGGCAAATCCGGCGACTACCGCAGCAGCTGCGTGCAACACGACGCCCTGTGAGCCGCCGCCACCATAGGGAACCCGGCTCGACCAGTGGATTTCCGCAGCGCCGATCGACCGTACCAGCTCGGTCTCCTCTACGGGATCGATCGTGTAGCTGACCAGACCGTCGACCTGCGAGAGCTCCAGTCCAGCATCAGTGACGGCGGCGAGGATTGCCTCAGATGCCAGCTGCGTCTCGCTGCGTCCGGCGTCTTTCGAGAACTCGGTTTGTCCGGCGCCGACGATCGATGCCCCCGTTCCGGCACTCACGTCAGGTCCAAGGCACCGATTTGTCTGGGACCATGTCTGCGCTCTCCTTCTCCATAGCAGGCAGTATGACACGGCCCCCACACCAGCTCTTCAAGGGAGACAACGGCTGGATCAAAGAGGGCGAGCTCGACGCTGTCGGCCTTTTCGAGCCCATCGACGAGCAGAAGATTCCTGTGGCGAAGGCCTAACCTGCAACCGTTGCGCCCGTCAGAGACCCCAAACTCGGGATGCATTTCCCGCGACGATGAGCTCCCGCTCGTTGGCCGGCAGGGCTCCGAAGAGATCCTCGACCGTTCGCACCGAATTTGGCCAGCTCGTCACAGGGTGAGGGAAGTCCGTCGACCACATGATGTTCTGAGTACCGAGAAGGTCGCGAGCTCGTTCGAGACCGTAGTGCTCGTCGATGAAGGTCACGAAGATGTTCCGATGGAAGTACTCACTGGGAAGCATCGAGATGTCGGGGAATTCGTATCCCTGCCGAGTCACCATGTCATCCACCGTCTCGAGCCACCATGGCACCCAACCGAGTCCGGGCTCCACGAAGACGACCTTGAGGTTGGGATGTCGCTCGAGAACCCCACCCATGATCCACATGCCGAAGGCCTCTGCTGTCAGCAATGGCGTCAGCGGAACCATCACGCCCATGTTGGGGGTCGGATCCCTCTCGCCCAACTCCTCCAGGGTCGTCTTCAACCCGATGTGACAGCAAATGGGGAGACCCGAGGACTCGATCACCGACAGCAGCGGCGTGTAGCGGTCGTGGTAGTAGTCAGGAAGTCCGAGTTCAGAAGGGAACACTGGAAGCTGCAGTGATTTACCTCCGAGTGACGCCACGCGCTCGACCTCGGCTACGGCGACGTCAATGTCGTGGATCGGAATCTGGTAGGAAACGATCAGTCGCTTTGGGTCTGCTGATGCGAACTCGTGGAGAGTGTCGTTGAAGGCACGAATGGTGTCCGCGACGCCTTCGGTAACGCTGCTCAGGTACCTGAAGGCGCTGACCTCGCTATAGAGCACTTCGATGTCGACCCCGTCAAGATTCATGTCCTTTAGGCGCTCCGCGGCGTCCCAGTAGCCCGCACGGCCGAACACACTGTTCGCCGCTGCGATCGGGCTGCTCTTCTTCGCCTTGGAGGCATTACCCATCGCGCCGGCACGATTTGCCGCGCCAGTCCCTCGCGACATGCGCGCTTCATAGCTCGACGCGGCCTTGTCGTAATGTTCGTGCAACCTTGGTGCGAGGTGATTCTTGATTTGGTCATGTCCGATCTTCACGTGCGAATCGGCAGAAATGAGCCTCTGTTCCACAAATACGGCCTTTCGTTGCGGACAGCCAGGATTGATATTTTTCCTAAACCATAGTAGAAGCTATGGGCGTGTTCCAGCGATCGGTCGACCGCCATTGAGTGGAGACGAGGGATTTACAGCACGCCTGATGCCATCCGCATCGAGTATTCCGGCTGAGCCGCGGTCATGATGACGTCCTCACCCTCACTGAGCGGCCCGTTTCTGACGGAGGGGCCCCAGGACCTCGAAGTCCAGGGCTACGTCCAGGAGGAGTGGTTCGTAGAGGGACTGGCCGATGCTGTCGACCCGAACGGCCTGTCGCTGGCAACGGCTGCACCGTTCGCGACCCGGTTCTTGGTACGACGGCCGGTCGACGGCTCCCGGTCGAGTGGCTCGGCCTTCTTCGATCCTTTGCACATGATCCGTGAGATGCCCGCCAGTTGGGATAGTGCGGCATGGCTGATGCACCAAGGCCACGTCTGGGTTGGCGTGAGCGTGCATAACAGCTCATTCGGCGAAAAGTACGGCTATGTCGGCGGTCTCGACGCCGTCAAGAATACCGATCCGAGCCGTTACGCCGCCCTCCACCTCCCGACCTTCACAGCCTCTCCTCCGTTCCGATCCTCTGCGGGGCCGGGCGGAAGCGACTCAGTGGCGCTGAGGTGGAATATGGCGATGGCGCACCCGCAGGGCCATCACATCGTTACTCAGGTTGCAAATCTGCTTCGGGGTTCTCCGGCCTTCTCCGACCTGGGTCTGCAATCGATCTACGGCTGCGGCCTCTCGCAAACGGCCAATTTTTGGCGCTTGTTCCTCGATGGCGGCTGGCACGAGCGTTCGCGAATGGACGACGGGCGAGCGCTGTTCGACGGCTATGCACTCATTGTGTCGGGGCCACCATCCGCGGCTCCCATCGACGCAGTCCTCGTAAACGTGTTGAGTGAAGCGGAGGTCGTAGGGACGATCGTGAACCCGTGCACTGCTCCACCCGACTGCGAGTACCCGCGAATTCGGGGTATCGAGCTTCCAGGTTCCCCGCATCAGGTCGGCAGTCACCACGTAGGTCAGACCGGCGATGGTCATCATCACACATCAGAACGCTATGACCTGGTGGTGGCCGCTGTGCTGGCTGCGATGGATCGCTGGGTTACTGAAGGGGTGCCGATGCCACACGCACCGAAGATCGAGCGTGATCCACGCCAGGCTGACGGCGTCGCCCGCGATCATTGCGGCAATGCACTGGGTGGTGTGCGTGTTCCGTGGATCGAGGTACCTCGGGGGAAGTATCTAGCGCGCTGTCAATGCGGCCCAACCCACGGAGAATACGTTCCATTCGATAGGGAAAGACTGCTTGGTATGTACGGCCACCCGGAGACGTATCAGCGCCAATGGCAAAAGGCTCTCCGGCGCCTCGTTGATGATCGCTTTCTGCTGCCCGAGGACGCGGCGAAGTTGTCCGCTCCTGCTCTGGGTGGCAACCTCACTTAGGGGCGTTGTACCGTGGACCCACCGTCGATTGTTCCGAGCGTGGCGGGTGGCGCTCCGTAACCAAGAGACTGCGCTGAGTGAATCTCTGTGCGAGCGCTTGGAGAAGTGGTTGTGATAGAGGATCGCCAGCGTATTCAAGAAGCGATGTGGGCTCGTGTCGGTGCGAGCCGGGCCTCCTTGGCGAATCTCGTCGAGGCGAGAGCTCGCCGGAAACCGAACAGTTCCTTCTTGGTGGATGACCGGGGTCGTCGGATGACGTGCGGAGAATTTCGAGACGAGTCGACACGTGCGGCCCAACGGCTCTCGAGCCTTGGGGTGAGCCCGAACTCGCTCGTGTCGTGGGTTCTGCCGACAACCATGGAGGCCCTGATCATCATGGTCGCCCTCTCTCGGCTTGAAGCGGTACAGAACCCCATCATTCCTATGTATCGCGAGCGCGAGATCGGCCACATTCTCGACGAAGCGGACGTCGACGCCATGATCGTCGTCAGGAGATGGGGTGATGTCGACTACCAGGGCATGGCTGACACATTGTCGACGGACCGTGGTGGGAGTCCAGTGGTGTGGACGATCGATGAAGTGCTGGGGGAGTCCACGTCATTGCAATCGGTCAAATCGCAAAGCGGCACGGTACAGAAGCCCGCGCAGTGGCTCTTCTATACCTCGGGGTCGTCGGGCGTGCCGAAGGGTTGCCGCCACACCGACCAGTCATTGTTTTCTTGTGCCGCCGGGATGAGCGACCACCTGGGAATGACCGCGGAAGATAGGAGTGGAATCGCGTTTCCTATTGCGCACATCGGAGGGGCGGTCAATCTTTTTGCGGCTTTGCTGAGCGGAGCAACGCTTATCCTCATTGAGAAGTTCTCGCGGGAAGGCACCACGGCCGTCCTGGCCCGCGAACGGGTCACCATGGCCGGTTCTGGTACCGCCTTTCACCTCGCCTATTTGGAAGCCCAGGCAGCCCAACCGAATAAGGCAGTCTTTCCGTTTCTGCGGTGCTGTCCGGGTGGAGGTGCTCCGAAGCCACCGGGCCTTCATGCGCGGATCAAACGCGAGCTGGGGGGAGTGGGCATTCTCTCGGGATGGGGGCTGACTGAAGCACCGGTGCTCACTATGGGGAGGCCACAAGATCCCGACGAGAAGCTGTCCGATACCGAAGGCAGGCCGCTGCCCGAAGTGACAATCCGAGTAGTCGGATCCGATGGTCGTGTGCTTGACGCCGGTGAGGTGGGCGAGCTCCGAGTCCAAGCTCCGCAGCAAATGTTGGGCTACGTGAATGCGGCGCTAGACGCCGAGGTCTTCGACGATGACGGATTTATTCGAACCGGAGACCTCGGCACCGTTGATTCGGACGGCTTCGTGCGCATCACAGGTCGATTGAAGGACATAGTGATCCGCAATGGAGAGAACGTCGCTACCGCAGAGGTCGAAGATCTGCTCAGAGCCCATCCCGACATTGTGGACGTTGCCGTGTTCGGACTGCCTGACGAGCGAACCGGTGAGCGGGTGTGTGCCGCCCTGGAGCTCACTCCCGGTGCTCAGCCGCTGACCTCTGCGTTGGCGTGCGCCTACCTCAAGGAAGCCGGCCTTCGACGTATCGCGTGGCCCGAGCAGATCGAGGTTGTCGCTTCGCTCCCACGTAACGTGGCCGGAAAGGTCGACAAAGCGGTGCTCAAGGCCGCTTTCGTGGGCGAAGGCGGCCCCCGGCCTCCATGACGGTCGAAGTGTGAGCCCCAGCGCCAGTCTGTGACGGAGGACCATGGCGAGCGTAACGGGCTCCATTACATGACGGTGCCCGCCGCAACGCCAGCACGCCAGGACGGTCGCGGTAGCGCTTACGAAACGACCATCCATTCCCCGTGGCCAACCGCCTGCAACGATTGTCTCCCCATGGGATGTCGCAGCCATGTACCCAGTGGACCGTCTCATGCCGCGGCTGGCCCCCGTTGGCGGACGCTCGGCGCGGCTCTCGTTGCGTTGACCTTGCTCTTGAGTGGCCTGCTCACGGTCGTCGCTCCCATGGCGAGCAGCGGTGCCACGTCCGGCTGGTCAGTCTCGACCGTGCCCGGCAGTGGCGAGGACGACGTCCTCCTCGGAACAGCCTGCGCCAGCGGCACCCAATGCTTCGCGGCCGGGGTCACGCTCGGCGACCTCAGCTCCCCGAACACCGTGCCCACGCCGCTCATCGATTCTTGGAACGGTGCGAGCTGGATCTACAGCACCGGAGCTCCGCTCCCGGCGGGAGTCGAAGGTGGCCTCTTCAACATCGCCTGTCCCAACCCGATCGACTGTTGGGCGGTCGGGACCGAGCTGGAAGCCGGCGGAAACGGAAACTCGACCGGCGCGCTCGTGGAGAACTGGAACGGCTCCAGCTGGTCGGTCGTGCCGACCCCCATGCCGGGCGGCAACGGGGTCGTGGGTGCATTCCTCCAGGGTGTCACCTGCACGTCACCTTCGGACTGCGTCGCTGTCGGCTACACGACCGCCATCACCGGAGGGAACCTGAACGCCCTGATCGAGCAGTGGAACGGGTCGTCGTGGACCATCCTCCCCGGCGCCGACACCGGGCAAACGTACGACGAGCTTTTGGGCGTCGACTGCCTTGGTGCCGACAATTGCTGGGCGGTCGGTAACACCGGTCCGGAGCAGCAAAATCCGAACTTCCTACCGATCTATCCCGGCGCGGTCGGCGATCAGGGTTTGATCGAGCACTGGGACGGCTCGTCCTGGACGGTCGTGCCGAGCACGACCAAGCCGACACCCGGTGGCGGCTTCCTCTATGGCATCGAGTGCCTCTCCGCCACCGGCTGCTGGGCCTCTGGGGCCGCCACAGACGCTTCGGGCCAGGCTTCGGGCCTCCTGATGGAGCGGTGGAACGGCTCGGCGTGGACAGATGTCTCGGGCACGGTCCCCGTGCCGAGCGGGACGCCGGAGCCAGCCATCGTGAGCAGCATCTCGTGCGTGGGACCCTCGAGCTGCTGGGCCGTCGGCTCCTACGGCAGCTTCGGGGGTGGCGGTGGCAGCGGCTTCCATCCCCAGGCCTTCGTCGAGTACTGGAACGGGTCGTCCTGGTCGATCGAGCCGAGCCCGGAAGTCGGTCCGATCGATCTGTTGAATTCTGTGTCATGTACTGCCGGCGTGGGGTGCACTGCGGTGGGCACCACTGCCACGGAAGGAAACGGCAACGATCCGGGCCTACGCTCCTTCGTGGAGCAGATGACCTTCCCACCGGCATCGAGCCAGGGTTACCTTCTGGCTGCCCGTGACGGAGGCGTCTTCGCCTACGGGACGGCCACGTTTCGCGGTTCCATGGGCGGCCAACACCTCAATGCCCCGATTGTCGGGATGGCCTCGACCCCGGACGGCAATGGCTACTGGCTGGTGGCCTCCGACGGCGGTGTGTTCTCCTTCGGGGACGCCGTGTTCTTCGGTTCCATGGGCGGCCAGCACCTCAATGCTCCGATTGTCGGGATGGCTCCCACGAAGGACGGGCAGGGCTACTGGCTGGTGGCCTCCGACGGCGGGGTGTTCGCTTTCGGGGACGCGTCCTTCACCGGTTCGATGGGGGGCAAGTCGCTCAACGAACCCGTCGTGGGCATGGCGGCCGGGAGCTCAGGCGGCTACTGGCTGGTCGCCAGCGACGGGGGCATCTTCAGCTTCGGGACCAGCTTCTATGGGTCGGCGGGCAGCCTCCACCTGGTCTCACCCGTCGCAGGCATGGCAGCGAGCGGAGACGGACGCGGCTACTGGCTCGTGGCGGGCGACGGCGGGGTGTTCTCTTTCGGGGACGCCGCGTATCACGGCTCGGTGCCGGGCCAGGGCATCGTCGGGCAGCCGAGCGTCGTCGGGATGACCGCCACGCCCGACGGTCAGGGCTACTGGCTGACCGGCGGCAATGGCGCGGTGTACTCGTACGGCGACGCCACGTTCCTCGGGGCACCCACGGGCACGCACCTCGTGGCACCGCTGAGTGGGATCGTCGCCTCGGCCTGACTCTCGGGGAAGAGCCCGCGCCGGAGCCGGGTCGTTGCGATCGGTTGCGCCGCTGCGCCGGCATGCGGGCGGGGGTTGGCAGTGGTCAACGCGGGTGAGGTCCCGCGTCGACTGCGATTGTGGTCCACCCGCGAGTCGGCACCTCGATGCCGATGGTCCAAATTCCGGTCGACGGATCGTGAGTGACGGTTCGGTCGGGCGAGATCGGAGTGGTCTCAGCCCACCCCGTAACCGTTACGAACTCCCCGGCACCCTTGACGATCAGGCGGACGCCTCCCGCAGTATTGAATACCTCGATCCGGGCATCTCCGGCTGTGACGAACTTGGTCACGTCGCCGATGACAGCAATCCCCGAAGGCAGCACCGGCGCCAGGACATGGAAGGTCCAGTCCTCTCTCTCGAGGAACACGGGGATTGTGGCGTCGGCTGGAAGTCGCTCTGCGGTCCCAGTCCGCCAATTCCACACGACGAAGGTGTTGACACTTCCTTCGTCATCCACCTCGCCCTGGTTTGTGATCGGATTCTGCAACGACGAGAGACGGATCTCGCCCGAGATGGGCTCCTCTGCCGGGTTGGCATGCATCGCCACTACGTACCTCCAACCTCCAGCGGGATGCTCAGTCCGGCACGTTGCCACGAGCGGGACCGGGTTGAAGGCCGGTCCTGACATGAGCGATTCGTCGATTGCTGCAATCGGGGAATGCGGCTTGATGAGCAGACCATCGGCTCGGCACGTTCGCAGGGCGATCGCTGGATCGGTGTGCCCTACGCGGTCGCCAAGGCCTACTGGCCCGGTGGAGAGTGCCGACAACAGGGCCTCCGGCTCGCCGGTCTGCCCGGCCACCTCGGGATCAGCGCGGAATACGTCCTTGAAGGGCATTAAGCCGAGACTGCCAACCAAAGCATTCGTCGTACAGAACCACGCCCACAATTGGCCAGGCGTCGCAATGTAGCCGTGATCGCCGCTGGTACGGACCGACGTCACCTGAGTCAGTGTCGTGGTTTGGGCGAAGTCGGCGGGCGTACCCATACACCACTGCAGGGTGACACCTCGCTCTCGGGCAGCGGCGTCGATCCCTTCTTGCCAGGCGGCAGCCCGACCCGGTCTCGCACGCATCTCGCGCACGCCAAAGAACACCTCAACCAACCAATCGTGTTCGAGGGTCTCGACGCCCCACGCTCGGCACTGGTCCAGCCAGCGCTCGTAGGCCTCTGGGGTCGAGGGCGCCGCATAGGGGCCGTCCGTCCAGGTCGGTGCGACAGCGACCATCGGGGAGTCGCTAGACAAGTGGCGCATGTGTGCCACCAGCGGCGGATTGCCCAGTCGCTTCCGCAGTGAGGGAATGCCATCAGGCAGGGCATCGGGACGCTCCTCCCAAGCGATCATCGCGCTCGGTGGCACCAACCATTCGTCCGTGTTGAACGGTCGCATTTCAGCGTGCGGATAGAACCACGAGTCCAGCTGGACCGCGCCGAGCGACACCCCCTTCGACCGAAGGTCGTCGACCGCCGCGACGATCGAGCCCTCGGCGTCCAGGCCCGGTTCCGTCTTGTACCAGTACGCGGACCCATTGTCAGTCCAGTAGGACGGCCGTGATCCAACCGCGTCAGGCCAACGTCCCGGACGTACGGTCCCAGCTGCGGCGAGCAACATTCGGCCCCAGGCGTCGAGCGCGGCCCGGGGGCCGTCGGCCGCCAGGACCGCCAGGTCGGTGGCGAAGCCGGCCGGCGCCGATTGCAGGTCACCATGCCACCCGCAACAGACCGATCCATCCTTGAGCCCAATGGTCATCTCGTGAAACGCGTTGAGTGGCGCCACAAGGAGCGTGCGGCCATCTCCCCGAGTGAGGAGCAGAGGCCAGCCAGTTGGAGGCCTGTGAGGCAACAGGAACCAGTCGTCAAGGGCGGGGCCGGCATTGCTGGGAAGCGCAAACTCGCAATGCTGAAAGACAAGGGCTCTGAGATTGGACGGCGCCCGTTCGCGGGCTCGAGCCCCAGGTTGGTCGAAGCTCGGCCACGCAACCGCAGGCTTGTCGAAAACCCCGGTCGCGAGTCCGAATAGCTCTGTCGTCGCCTCGCAGCGGAAGACAACGAGCGGCGCATCGGCATAGGCACGAACCGAGCAGCGCACGTCGCCATCCGCGACCACTACCGAGGAGGCGACCCCGAGGTCATCGGTGGCAGTTATGGACTCACCCACGTGTGCGGGCAGCGAGCAGGATCCCGGTCCGAACCAATCCTCCTCGTCGACGCCGAGGGTGACAATCCCGTCGTTCGCGATGTCCACGGCGAGGCCTCTTGGCGATGTCAGCCTCACTTCGGGTGAACTATTTCCGGATGGTCGCAGTCGAAGTTGGCGAGCGGCAGGTGAGCGGGGATCCTCAAGAACGAGCGGCCGACGGGACCTGGCTGACGACTTTGTAGGCCCGCTCGCGGACCCGATCGATAACGCCCGCACTGCCGGGCGCCGGATCGTCACCGGCACGAGGGGGCAGAACGAAGTCGGTGTACATGACGCGGCGTTCTCGCTCGACCGGCGCATAGCTCATGTGCAGGGTGCACGAGCAGTGGAGGGTGACGTCGCCGGTACGGGTCGGGAGCGGCACCGCCGGCAGCCCCCAGGAGTCGCGGAAGAACGCGGGCTGAACGAGGGCCCGGTGGGAGCCGGCCACGACCCCGAGCTGGCCTGAGCGTCGATCGGCGCCGGTGACCGAGATCCCGACGGTCAGGCTGCAGCAGCGCGAGGAGTGCCGCCCGAGGCTGCAGTCCTTGTGCCACGGCAGGTCGGAGATGCCCTTGACGACCCCGATCGGTTTGACGAGCGCCTCGATCTTGTTGCCGCCCTGGTCCCGCGGCACGTGCCCGTCGCCCGTGAGCGAGGCGAGGCGCAGGAGCCGGTCGTCGTGGAGCAACGCCGCAGTCGCGAGGCTCTCCTCCTGGAACCGCTGTAGGCGCACCGCCCGCTCCTCGCCGCGGGCAGTGGTGGCCCACCAGGACCGCCCGTCACCGTCGTGGTAGCGCGGGAGGGCGGCGTCCATGTCGGCGGACAGCTGCGCCATTTCGTCGGGCGTGAAAACCTCGGTCAGGTGGAGGTAGCCCGCCTCGCCGAGGAAATACGCCAGCTCGTCTGGATCGTCGTCGACCTTGAACGAGCGCTGGAGGTCGAGCGGACGGCCGTCACGGTCGGTGAGTGTGACGTCACCGGCGGTGTGGACGGCGCGGGCATCGAGCAACGAGCGGAGGACGACCCACCAGTCCAGGAAGTCGTTGATGTTACCGGTCGGCATGTCGAGCGTTGCGGCCGCGAGGAGCGTCATCGGCGTCCGGCGGTCGTGGACGATGTCGGTGATCTCGTCCGCGTCGAGGCGCACCGCGGCGTGCCCAGCGTCGCCGGCGCGCACCCGGACGGCATCTTCCTCGACCGATAACGTCCAGCTACCGGCCGTCGTCTCGATAGTGAACGGCTGGACGCCCAGTTCGCGCGCGCCCGGGACGGCCAGCGCGGAGCCGTCCTCCGCCAGGTGGGGCAGCTGGGTCCGGAAGAAGTCCGCGACGTCGATCGTCTCGACGTCGACGTCGTCGCGGGTGCGGAAGTCGATCGTCATGACTGGCCAGGCTAGCGACGGCGCGGCGTCGGCGCAGGTTCAGCCGGGACGACGGACGATGATGGCATCCCCCGTGAACTCGCTACGGACAACTGGAGCGTCTCGGTCATCACCTGATCCCCGGAGGAGGGATTGAGGGTTGTCCTCTTTGATTACATAGCCCAGCCGCATATTTCGGGACCGCCGCGGTTCGTGTGAACCAACGGCTCGTAGGACGTTCGAGGACGTTTTGGAACGCCGGCCAGCAGCTGATTTCCGCAGAGTACACCTAAGTTCTCGAAGCGGAGTGGTCTCCCTCAACCAGCTGGAGTCGAAGGCGACGGGTAAGCGTCCGGGGCTCGTAGCGGATTGACAGACCGCGCCCGGGCGGCGTAGGGGGCATGCTGTAGCGGTCTTTCGGGCCACCAATGGAGGAGGTAATTGTGCGGAGGGTCATCCGGGTGTTCGTGGTGAGCACGGTTCTCGTGAGCGGCGCGGTCATCGGCGCCGGGGCTGGTCCGGCAGCCGGAGCGGCCGGGCCTCCCGGTCAGGGCGTCACGAGCGCAACAATCCGGATCGGCATCCCCTACATCGATTTCTCGGCAATTAGGAAGTTCGGCATCACGCTCGACCAGGGCAACTACCCCGACGCCTACAACGCCATCATCGCCAATCTGAACGCGCACGGCGGTGTCGACGGTCGCAAAGTTGTGCCCTACCTCCTGGCGGTCAGCCCGGTGGGCACCGCACCGGCGGCCACGGCGTGCACCCAGCTGGATCAGGATGACAAGATCTTCGTCGCCGTCGGACCTTTCGAGCCTTCGTGCTTTCTCCAGCAAGGAGTGCCGACCATTTCGGGGTCATACCAGGAGGGCCCCGCCTCCGGCGTCGCGCCGAACTTCACGTTGACTCCACCCCAGGCAGCCTACGACCCTGTGCAACTCAAGGTGTTTGCGCACGAGGGCGTATTCAACCGAAAGAAGGTCGGGATCTTCGCGGGGCAGACGACGGACGAGAACGAGCTCCACGTGGTCGAATCGGCCTTGCGCTCCCTACACGTCTCGGTCGTCGCGACAGCGGTGGACTCGGGCCCATCGGGTGACCAGGCCGCCATCAACGAGCAGGCCAACATCATTACGCAGCGCTTCAAGTCGTCCGGGGTCAACGAGGTGGTGGCCGTCGGCGAAGGATCCCTCATCTGGCCTGACGCGCTCCAGGCCAACCAGAGCACGTACCACCCACCGTTCGTGGCCACGAACGAGGGCACCATAGAAACGGCGGTGCTCGCCGCATCAATCTCCCCTACATACCTCCGCGGCGTGCTGACCTCGAGTCCGGTCCCGTCGAATTACCAGATCTGGCACACCCCCTTCGTCCAGCGCTGTGATCAAGTCGTCCGCAAGGCGTACCCATCCGACGAGATCACACCACCCACCAACCCGATCAGCGGCTCGGACCAGACCTTCTTTTCGGTCGAGTCGGCGTGCATCAACATGGCGCTCTTCACCACCCTCGCCAAGGCAGCCGGAAAGGACCTCACTTGGACCAGTTTTGAGAAGGCAGGCTACGGGTTGCGCAACGCGACAATACCGGGGGCCGCATCACCGGTTTCGTTCGGCCCCAACCGGTCATATCCCCTCGGCCCCGTCATCAAGGTCACATACGACCCGGCCAAGAATGTGTTGGACTTCGCTAGCTCGGCAACCGAGACGTAATCCGGGGAAGACAACCGCGGGTATCGACAGAACTGGGAACGTTCGGTCGACAAAAACCCAAGCCACGGTTCGCCCCGGCACTGGATTGTTGGCCGAGTTGAGGGCAGCTGCGCGCCTTCGGGATTTGGACGGACGCCGCCAGGCGGGCGGTGGCCGCAACTACGAGGAAGCCGACGAACACTCTGGGCCGCGGCTATCTGAACAGGACATTTTCGCGGAGGCAGCCCGGAGTCGAGGATGAGAAGCAGCCGCAACGAGGAGGAATGTGACATGTCCAAGGCAGTTCGCTTCAAAAACTACGGCGACGTGAACGTTCTTGAGGTCGTCGATGTCGTGCCGCCGGTGCCCGGTCCAGGTCAGCTGCTGATCCGCGTCAAGGCCGCGGGGATCAATCCCGGGGAGGCCAAGATCCGTCAGGGAGCGCTGGCTGAACGCTTTCCCGCGACCTTTCCCTCTGGCCAAGGAAGCGACCTGGCCGGCGTGGTCGACCAACTCGGTCCGGCGCCGTCAGCAGGATGGAGTCCCGGCGACGAGATCATCGGGTTCACGAACGACCGGTCAAGCCAGGCGGAGTTGGCCCTCGTCGACCACACCGACGTCGTGGCCAAGCCACCAGCGGTTCCTTGGGATGTGGGGGGCGCACTGTTCGTCGCGGGCACGACAGCGGTAGCGGCAGTGGAGGCGGTCTCGCTGAGCCCCGGTGAAACGGTGGTGGTCTCCGCTGCGGCGGGCGGAGTTGGCTCCCTCGCCGTTCAACTCGCCGCCCTCAAGGGCGCCCGGGTCGTGGGCATCGCCAGCGAGTCCAACCACGAGTGGTTGCAACAGCACGGCGTTCTTCCCATTGCCTACGGCTACGGACTAATCGACAAAGTCCGAGCGGCTGTGGGACGTGTCGATGCGTTCATCGACACTTACGGCGGAGACTACGTGGAGACGGCGCTCGCCCTTGACGTCCGGCCCCCGCGAATTGACACGATTGCCAACTTCGCTGCCCGGGCGAGTTATGGCGTCAAGGACGACGGGAACGCGGTGGGTGGAAACGCAACCGTCCTCGACCACATTGCCCAACTGGTTGCCGCCGGAACACTCGAAGTTCCGATCTTCCGCCGTTATCCCCTCGAGCAGGTGCGGGAGGCCTATCTGGAGCTCGCAAAGGGGCACCTACTCGGCAAGATTGTGCTCATCCCCTGAAGAACGCTTGCCATTAAGCCACTGTTCCGAAAAGGATCGCGAGTCGATGCGGAGAACGTTCGATCTGTGGTCCTGCACCGATGGCAGGGCCATCACCACACCCAAGAACTCGCTACCCGAGACGGGTCATCTGGCATTCTCTTGTGGTGGTGCGGCCCGAAATCTTGCCCATGCCCCCGATCGCGGCTCGTACCGGCCTCCCGTGGGACCATCCGGTCACCGACGCGGTGGCGGCGCTCGTGGCTGCTCGAAGGACTTGTGGTGACACCTTCATCGTCGACAGCGGTCCTGATCGCTATCTGTTCACCTTCTCAGCCCGGGGTGTCTCGGCGTTCTATGGGTTGCCCGAGGACCATGCGTCAAAAGGAGTCGCTGACTGGAGGATGTTGCGCCGCAAGTTGCCTGACGAGCTCTTTCACGGACGGCGAACGCTGCCCCACGACCTCTTCGGTCGAACCGACGCTGCCACGTATCTGGCCCAGGTGGACCGAGCTCTCGACGCCACGGTGGTCGAGCTGGGTGATTCGGGCTCGGTCGACCTCTTCGACCTGAGCCGACGGCTGGGCCATCGAGTGGGACTGGCATCGTGGGGAGGGCCGGGATCGGCCGAGGAACCGACTCTGTCCACCCTCACGGCGGCCTTCGACACCCTTGACGGAGCCGAGTCCTTTGTGCACCCCGATGCTATGGCGGCCGTCGCCGCCAACGACAAGCGATCCGAACGGGAGGCTCTGGAACGAGTCGTGGCACAATTCGCCGAGGCGGCTCAGACCGTCGAATCGCACCCGGACACCTCGCCCATCCACCCCCTGTTTTCCCGCATCGTCCAGGCCTGGCAGAGCGAGGAAGGCGAAGCTCGGTACCGCGGAATCGCACAGGATGTGGCCCTAATTCACATCGCCTCGATGTCCAATCTCTTTGCCGCCATCGGCTGGATGTTGGTCGATTTGCTCTCACGTCCAAATGCAGGGATCCAGGTCGCCCAGGGTGATCGGGATTGGGCGAAACGGTGCGCACTCGAGTCGACTCGACTGGCCCAACGGTCGATCATGTCCCGTTACGTCTTGAAGCCGATTGCCTTAGCCGACACCGATTGCACCTACCAGATTGCGACCGGTGTGACCGTTGCCACGCTGTTGCCGATGACCAATACTTCGGCCGGTCCGGGGCTCGGAGACTGGGACCCGGACCGCTGGCGTCACCACCGCCTGGTCCGACCCCCCCTTGCCTCACCCGAACTGGTCACTGTCTTCGGCCATGGGAAGCACACCTGCCCAGCTCAGCCATTCTCCCTCTCCGCCATGTCGGCGACGGCCACCGGGCTTCTTGGCACCTACGAGTGGGAACCCCACTGGCAGTTACCTCCTCGACCTGTTGCCGCCCAGATCGGCGGAGTCGCCCGCTCGTCCGATCCGTGTCCGGCGACCTATCGACGCCGATCGAACAGCACATAAGGACCGGAACCCTTGATTTCCTTCCGCGCACCCCAGGGTCCGGGACGCCCAACCCGAACGGCAACTTGAGCGCTCCCTCTATGGCAGTGCGCGGTATCCACGACAAACACGTAGCCTCAGCCGTCAACCGCATCGAAGGTGCTCTGTTTCCGTGGTGAGATACGGCTCAGCGTCGACCAACGCTCACCTCTGGGCTCGCTCCGCAGAGCTGTCACCCGGCTCCTTTCGCTGCGTCGTTCAGCTAGTCGTTGCGACTAGCGGCATGTAGTTCGAACGCAAGCACGAGATCACTGATGCCACGGAAGATGGCGAAGAAGCCGACCCAGAGGATCAGCAGTGTGGCTTGGGCGGTTATGTACTGCTGGGAGGCCCAAAAGCCCAGCGCGATTTCCAGTAGGCCCACGATGAGACCGAGCCACCAGGTCGGATTCACTCGCTGAGCCATAGCGGAGTACACGATGTCGAAGCCACCGTTCAGTATGAGCAACAACCCGAAGACCGAGGCGAGCGACCAGAATGCGCCGTAGGGAGTAACGAAGGACCAAATGGCCCCGCCGATGAAGAGGACACCGAGGATCACTCGGAACACCGCCCACCCACCGCCTTGGATTCCGGCTAAGGCAAATTGATACACAGCAGAGAGCAGGAAGACAGCTCCAAGGAGCAGACCAATCGTTGTCACCGACCTGATGTCAAAGCGCAGAACGACGACGGCAATAATGAGCCATACGAAGCCGACGACCATCGGAATCCACCAGCGCCGAGAGACTTGCGACGAGACCTGGTGAAGTTCGGTGTTGAGCATCGGGTCCTCCCTGCCAGCATCCAGGGTAGCGTTATGCCCATCCCCGATGCAGTGTGGCGGTTGTGACGCAGAGTCAGGAGAAGGTCACTCCTCGAGCAGCTGATCTGAGGCATGGCTCACCAGGTTCACCCGGGCTTCGGCCACCAGCGACATGACGCCGGCCTCGGATTAAGGAGTTCCTCCCGACGCCGACCCCGATCGAGATGGCCATTTTGGAAGGATCGTCAGTTAGGCCCAGGCGTCAGCGACCTCACGAACTCCAATTCTCCAGCTAAGGCGACCTTCGATCCAGGTTTGTCTTCAGGTTCGGCCCCGTTTGTCGGGATTCCCCGTTGTGTTGTGGGCTATCGACAAAACCTCTGTGCCCAGGAAGGATCGGTCGGTCAGCCACCCCATTTCCCGCCCCGACTCGGATTTCCCACTGCCCTGATCAGGGGATCGAAATGAATCGGAGCAGACGAGGGAGCTCTGAGCCAGGTGGTGGTTTGCTCCCAGGGGGCGTCCTTCCGGCACAACGAGGTCCACTCAGGCTTCGGCGCGTGGCCCTCGGCCGTTCCCCTGATCACTTCCTCGGAGGTACTGGCTCTCGCTTGGTCGGTCGCTCCTCGATCCCCGGCTCCGAGGCGAGCGCCCCGGTCATACGAGTGCGGTCCATGCCGAAGAAGGCAATGAGGCAACCGATACCGGCAAAGACCGCGCCGAACCAAAAGGCGATCGAGAAGCCGTGGGTGAGTGCGTCAGTCATGGCTGAAGGCGTATGCACGTGCGAGTCGACGAATCTCGTCGTCGCTGAAACCGCGAGCGAAGAGAGGACCGCGACCCCGAGGGCACCGCCGATCTGTTGCGTGGTGGTAATCAAGCCTGACGCGACACCCGCCTCTTTCGGAGCAACGCCGCTAACTGCACCGATGGTCACCGGTACGAACGAGAGGCCGAGGCCGACTCCAGCCAAGAGGAATCCGGGAAGCAAAGTACCGAAGTACGTACCATGGGGAGATATCTGGGCGAAGTAGATGAGGCCGCCGGCCGCAAGCGCCATGCCCATGGTCATCACGAGTCGAACTCCGATCTTGGCCACCAGCGATTGAGCCGCTCCGGCCGCGACGATGATCGCTCCGGCTATCGACAGATAGCCGACACCCGTCTTGAGGGCTGAATAGCCAAGGACTTGTTGCATGTAGAGGGACAGGAAGTAGAACATTGAGAAGATCGACGCGCCTAGAGTCAATGAGACCAGATTGGACACGCTCAAGCTCCGATTGCCAAAGATCGACAGGGGGACGAGAGCAGATTTTGTCCGACGCTCGATGACCACGAACAGGGCAATGAGGACGAACGACGCCGCCAGCGTCCCCAGGGTATTGACAGAGGCCCAGCCCCAGCTCGTGCTCTTCACCAAGGCCAACACCAACAACACCAGGCCGGTGGTCAGCGTTATGGCACCGGGAATATCGAACCCTCGGTTTTCGTCCTCAGCGAGGGAGTGCGTTAGGAAGAAGAAGCTCGCGACGACAACGACGGAGCCGATTGGGACATTCACGTAGAAGATCCATTGCCAGCCGAACTCCTGGGTGAGGATGCCGCCGAGCAGGACCCCGAATGCGCCGCCCGCTCCGGCGATCGCCCCCCAAATGCTCAAGGCCGTGTTCCGCTCCCGACCCTCCTCGAAGGTGACGGTCAGGATGGAGAGGGCTGCGGGAGAGAGGAGCGCTGCCCCCAGTCCCTGCACGGCCCTGGCGACGACCAACCAACCGCTCGATGTCGCCAATCCACAAAACAGAGATGCCAGGGTGAAGACGATCACGCCCGTCACGAACACCCGCCGCCGCCCCAGTTTGTCCGCCACCCTTCCGCCGAGCATGAGGAACCCACCGAAGAACAGGGCGTAGGCATTTAAGACCCACAACAGGTTCTGCTCGGAGAAATGTAGGCCACGCTGAATCGAGGGCAGCGCAACATTCACGATGGAGACGTCGAGAATAACCATGAACTGAGCAACACAGATAACCGCCAAAGCGAACCATTTGCGCGAGTCAGTTGTCATCGTTCCTCCCGTACTCAGTCATGCTTTTTGGCGGATCTGGTCATCGGAGCCTGCCAGGCACGAGGCTCCTTCTGGAGACAGGCTATGGACGGCTGGCCATCGTCAAGACGGGCTGAGGTGAGAGCACGAACAGCCTTGACCTCGTGACGAGACGGCGAACGGCTCGACGGTCGGTCGTGTTGCGCTCCCTCCCTCTGTCCTTCGGAGCATTGCGTCTTTGCATGACGACGAACGGGTCGCTCACAATTCGACACCTGGAGTCGGGAATTGCTTCCTATTGGCACGCTCGCCACAAGCTGTGCCTGGGTGGGGCGTTTTGAACCCCCGTGTCTGCCGTCTCCCCGCCTGCGCTTTGTCCGCGCTCGGTGCGGGCACTATCGAGACGGATTACCCACTGCCCTGATGAGGGACTTTGGGCGGATAGGTCCCGGGAAGCGCACCGCCTCAGGAGGTAGGGGCGCCCAGTGCTCTAGCAGTCACAACTTGGCCACTTTCAGCCCGGCATCATCGCGACGTCCTTATTCGATCCTGGTGGGGTCGCGCACGTGCCGAGGGTCCCCAATCACGGGTCACTCGGCCCCACTACCGAACCGGACGACGGCTCCAATGGGTCGTAATCCGCCTCGGGCGTGAACTCGACCCAGACCTCAACCTCAGGCCGACGGACTTCCATTCGTGCCAGGCGTTCGAAGACAGCTCTGTCCGCGGCGGTTAGCGGTGGCTGGGTGATGGACCTCGGCCAGAGGACGTGCCGCTTGACGACGTTGATTTCCGCGGCGAAGAGGAAGAACTGAGCGCCCAGATAGATCCAGCCTAACAAGACGATGACGATGCCGAAGAAGCCGTAGATGTCTGTCGCGTGCTGCAGCTCGCGACCGACGTACCAGCTCCCGATGAGCTGAAGCGTCTGCCAAAACACCGTGGCCAACACTGCTCCGAGGACGACGTCACGCCACCTGAACCTCACGGCGGTCATCACCATGAATGCGATGAGGATAAGCACGAAGTTCAAGGCGAGAGACCCGACCAGCAAGAGCACCCTCGAGACATTCTCGTGTGAGGTCAAGGTGGCGAACCCTGTGAGCACCGTTGAAGCGATCGTGGAGGCGGCGAGCAAGGCCAGGATGGCGACCCCTCGGAGATAGCGCATTGGGAGGGACGGCCAGCGAACGTAGGGGATGTTCCACACCGTGTTCATCGCGCTCTGGGTCGCTAATCCGAGGCCGATGGCACCGTACAGGAGGAGAAGGCTGCCGATGACGACGGCGAAGGCGTTCCCGGTCAGGGTGTGGACCTGCGATTGCAACTGCGGGCCGATGATCGGGAAGCTCCCGAGAGCGCTGTCGACGAGGTCCTTGCGCAATTGGTCGTTGTTGTGCAGGACGTAGCCGAGGATGGTCGTGAACAGCATCAAGAGCGGGAAGATGGCGAAGAGGCCGTAGTACGCGATGAGCGCCGCCTTGCTACCGGCCTGGTCGTTGCCAAACTTCTGGAGGACCGCGAAGGGAAACCCGAGCACTCCATGTCGTTGCTGGAACCTGTCGACCCAGCGGACAAGGGTCTCCATTCGGCCAGGTCGACCGGGGGCCCCTATCTCCTCTGCATCGAGGCACTGTTCGTTCGTGCGAGTCGATGGACGTTCCGGAATGCTCACGCAGATAACGATATTCAGGGCACCTCACGGGGATCCGACGGTCTTTGGCCACAACGGGCCCGAATTTCCGACGGCAGACCCAGTTTCGCGTCTGACCCTCTCCCCAAGGAGAGCCCTCGGAGCCTTCTCGGCCTGGGTTCTGTCAGTAGGCCTACCGAGTTGTATCTGGAACCCGTTGTGGGCTAACGACAAAACCGGATCACCCAGGGGCGACCGGCGACCTTTCGGAACCATTTCCCACGCTGTTAATCTCGATTTCCCACATTGTTGTAGGCGCAACTAACGGTGAAGAAGTCCTGGTCACTGGCATCGGATGACTTTCGGCCTCCGCATCCCGCCTCGGCCCCGTGTCCCCTTCGTTTCCCTTGGACTCGGCGGCCCGTGTCCCGGTCCGCTCCTGCGCGGCGTTTTGGGCCGTTTCGGGCTCTGAGCCCATCGCTCCCTCTTCAACGGGTGGAGAGAGATGGCCACGGCCGCAAGCGACGACATAAGGGCCACGCCACCCGGGACACGGAGGGGCCGTCGAAAGTGGTGGGTGGGATCGAGGCCGGGACGGTGATGACGCGTACACCCCTGTCCCAATACGAATCAGGCACCATGGGGATAGTCCTGGGAGTCCGGCAATACCGCACGCCCGGATTCCGGGTCCTTGTGGGCTTCAGCCCGTTATTGCTGGACAAAGTCCACAATCGGCAGGATGGTGGGCGGCTGCGCCAGTTCGATTCCCAGCTCCTCCATGACCGGCCCGAGGAACGCCAAGAACTCGTCGAACGCTTTCTGGCTCTCCCAGACATCGAAGACCTGAAGCTGGCCATCTTCACCGAAGCATGAGTGGAGTTTCATTGCGCTTTCAGGTGCCCCGGCCTCACGAAGACGTTCACGCCCCTTGCTGTGCTGCTCACGAGTCATATTCTTGGTGACGATGTAGATGGCAATCACGAGAAGTGAACTCCTTGTCGGTTGGCGACCACACGATTCGTCGGTGACCTTCGGCTGGATCACTGTAATTCCAAGGGCGCCAACACGCCTCGTCCAGGAGGTAGCACGTTGCGGAGCGCTCCCTGGAGGATGCCTCGCAGTCGCACGCTCCGGCCATGGCTGATCTGAGCACCGGCGCCCGGACACGATTGCGATTGGTCGGGCCCGTGACGCCCACCCTGGCGGGCGTAACACCTCGTGCAGTTGCGAACGGCTGGCGGAGCCAGTGACACCTGTGGTGAAGGTAACTAAGCTGACCGTCGGCAATTCGCAGGGTCTATCGGATGAAGGGAACCCGAAAGTGGGAGCGGACGACAACATCAAGACGATCCAAGGGGTTTACGAGGCCTTCGGGAGGGGGGACGTCCAGGCCGTCCTCGAAGGCGTAACCGACGACGTCGATTGGGCTACCGAAACCTCGTCCACCGTTGCGCCCTGGTATGGCGTCAGGCACGGCAAGGACGGCGTCGCCTCCTTCTTCGAGGCGTTCGGCTCGACGATGGAAGTCCAGGAGTTCAACCCCTACGCATTCGCTGCGAATGACACTGAGGTGCACACGGTGGTGCACTGTCGAGCCACGTCACGGGCCACGGGCAAGGCGATCGACCATGATCTGCACCACTATTTTCGGTTCGAGGACGGGAAGATCGCTTTCTATCGGGGCACCGAAGACACCGCCCAGACCGAAGCAGCGCTCAGGTCCTGACAGATCGGGCGTGGGAGGAGCCACGATGATCTTTCATCGTCGTCAAGCACCCTGTGCGGCCGGAGTATTCCGACGACTGGCTCGCCCTTGTCCAACAGTTCACCATGGCTACTGGGGCCGAGCCTGAGAACATCTGATTCGACTGGTATCGAAGCGCCGACGACTATCTGTGGTTCTTGGTTGAAGCATTCCACAACGCTGAAGCTGGCAGGGCACATTCGAGTCTGCGCACTTCCAGAGTCGCTATCAGCAAGTTGCCGAAGTGGTTGACCGACATTTCCCGAGATTGTCCATGTCGAGGCGCCTGGCAATGGTTGGGCACGAATGAGCGAATTCCAGATCGAGTCGTAAAGGCCGTCCGCATAGCCGATACCGGGCAGGCCCAGCTGCCTCACTTCGCCACGTCGCATCGGGAAGGTGAGGCACGTCCCGATTGACGTCGTTCACGCTTCCGGTAATAGTCGGCTTGGTCCCTGGACTTGACGAGGAGGCAACATATGCGAGTGATGGCGAAAGTTTCGATCCCTGTCGAAGCAGGCAACAAAGGCATCCGAGATGGGTCGCTGCCCAAGGTCATGCAGCAGACTGCTGAGCGATGGAAGCCGGAGGCCGCCTACTTCACGACCTTTGATGGAAGGCGCACGGCCTTCTTCGTTTTTGACATGCCCGACGCCTCGGCCATCCCGCCATTCGCCGAGCCTTTTTTCGTGGAGCTCGACGCTGAAGTGCAAATCTCGCCGGTCATGAACACCGACGATCTGCAAAAGGGTCTCTCAGGGATTGCCTGACCCCTCAGCCTGACTCCAAGCAATGGAGTACCCGTGTCCATAGGACAGTGACCCCGTAACGCCGGGTCGCTCGGACGTTCCTGCTCTTGTGGACTATCGCGCAATAAAGAGCACCCCATGCACCGCATGCCGGACCAGGCGACTCGTGCCCAGGCTTCATCGCTGAGTCGAGCCGATGTTGGCAGATGGTCTACAGCTACCAGCTCCAGGCTACCCACCGCGGCGAGATACCGTCGTGGACCGGACGCTGGTTCACCCCGACGGGCGACCGCTGGTTTCGGGTACGGGCGGTGCCCGGAACACCCGGACGGGCTGACGGGGCTGAGCGAGTTCGGCCGGCATTCCCGATAGCTGAGGCGGGCGAATACGGATTTACTCGTGGGCGCTGTACCCCCTGCCACCTAACCGGCACATATGGGTCAGTGGATGATGATCGGTTTCTGACCTAATCCGACCCTATTGCTCGAGGTTCACGACTTCCATGATGTCTTGCGACGAAGGCACTATCCCGACCTCTTGGAGAACGGGCATCAGGAACTTGCCAAAGGCGTCGTAGCTCCCCTGGGAATCCCAGATCTCGAAGACCATGAGCTGGCCGTCTTCCCCAAAACAGGAGTGATGCTTGCGCCCCTCCAAGTTTGCTCCAGAGGCCTCCAGACCCTTGCGGGCCTTGTCGTACTGCTCAACGGTCAACGTCTCGGGCTTCACATACACAGCGATCACGGGGGATCTCCTCTGTCTAGATGTTTCTCACGCCGCGTTCGGCGTCATGCAGGTGAACGCACACACATCAGCCAGGCGACAAGGGCCTTACGGCACCTGTCGAGATGACATCAAGACGAGGTACAGCGAAGCGAAACCTGGTCCAAGAGTTGTTGCCAGTGACCAAAGGATCAGAAGCTCTTCGACACCTGCGACCGAAGGCCGCAGGTATGTGTGAATCCTCTCAGAGCCACGATAACAGGTGCTGCCCTCAACCGTTCACGAGGGCGGGCACCGTATGCCTCTCGTGTTACGGTCCCGTGGTGAAACGACGAAGGGAGACTCGATGAGTCTTACTGTCGAAGAATTGGCGATGGCCTATCACGGAGCATGGATCGAACTAGACCCAGACGCCATCATCGCCCTGCACTCTTCAGACTCAGTGTTTCACATGCACGGAGCTGCGGAGGGTGCGACCGGCAAGAATGCCGTCAGGGATCTGATTGTTGCGCTCCTGAAGCTTGTGCCCGATCTCAAGTTTGAACCGAAGAGGCTCTACTCGGGAGACGACCACATCGTGTTCGAGTACGACATGTCGGGAACCTTTGATGGATCACCGTTCATCTGTGACGGCGTTGACGTGATTGCCGTTACTCATGGTCTCGTAACTCGCAAGGATACATACCTCGATTACATCAAACTCATAGAGCAGATCGGCGAGATGCCAGTGATTGGAGTTACCGCGTAGCTACTTCTGTCGGGTATCCCAGTTCGCCCGGCCGGTGGGGCACTTTGACTAGTCTGCGATGGCAGTTCCCACGTTCAGTTCCACCAAGGGCGGCGATCCCGGCAGTGCAGTACCGTTCTAGCCAACCTCCCCCTCAGAAATCGAGGAACGTCCATGAGCGTTACTACCGTGACCCGATTTCACGTCGCTGCCGGCCAGGAGGCGACGCTGCTCGCTCTGCAGTCCGAAGGGCGACGACGCATGTTGGCTGCCGACGGATGCAAGTCATTCGACATACTGCGCGATCAGGCCGATTCGCGATCCTCCGCCTTCGTTCAGACCTGGTCATCACGCGAGGCACACGACGCCGCTTTCGGCGAGTTGATCATGGCAAGCGGTCACCTGGAGAAGGTGCTTGCCACACTCGACGAGGGCGTCGTACAGAATTTCTACGACGTGGTCTCCTGACGAGTCGCGCCTGCCCCAGAAACGCCGGAGGGCGAGATGCCTGGATAGCTGGCTTTCGCTCCCCGTCCGCCGGCGACCCGGTCAGTCCAAGTACTGCGACTCGTAAGCCTCTGCAAGGTCATAGAGGGCGCTCTTGCCATCTCCTCTGAACGAAGAACCGTGCATGAGGGCCAGGGTTGCTGGTTCTAAATCCCCCAGCTTCCGCATAGTCTCAGCGGTATCCGGTGCGAGTGAGCTGTAGCGAAAGAGGGCTTCGGCTTCCATCGCCGGCCCGACAATGTCGTCGCCCGTGATAGCCGGACCATCGCCCAGTCGAGTGAAGAGATCGCCGCACAAGAGTGTGCTCGTCGTCTCCTCTAAGAGTACCCTCGCCTCCCATCCGTGAGGAACATGCGGGGTGTCGATGTGGCGTAGCCGTTTGGCGCCGATCTCCATGACCTCTCCGTCCGCCAAGGCCCTCGGGGCCCGATCTGCCATCTCGCCGATGGAGACCATGCAGCCTAAGGCTCCATGGGCGATCTGTGCGTTGGGTGCCGCGGTCAAGAGATCGTTCATTGCTCCGCATTCGTCAGACTCCACATGTCCGAAAGTGATCCAGCGCAGGCTGTTTACCGGAAGCACTTGCGCGACGGCTTCACAGACGGAAGGGAACATGGAGCGGTGCCCGGTGTGGAAGAGCAGCGGCTCGACATCATCAATCAGGAACTGATTGAAGGTGAACCCAGTTGGACCGATCTCGGACACCAGGGTCGACAACCGATAGATGCCGGGGGCAATCTCATCCACTGTGGTGGGCATTGACCTAATCCTTGTTCGGCGGGTACTGGTCAACAAGGAGGGGCGCAACGTCGGCTTCCAACCGTTGATCAGCGCCTCATCAATCAGGTTGCTGTTGACCGTAGCACCCAGAAGCTCCGGGGTGCCCCCATACGCTCTTTGCGGCATCTCGGCGCCGGGCAGTATTGGTAAGTGAGCACCTTGAGGCCGCCATCGGACGGCGCATCGATCTCGATTTCTCGTCGCACTGCCGTCCAGGACCTCGTTCGCGTCTACACGGTGCTTATTGATGACTAGCCCCGAAGGAAGACTCGTACCATGGAAGCAAGGATCTTGATAAAAGGCTCAAGATGGTGGCTCGGGAGCGTGGCGTGAGCGTCAATGTCATCATGAACATGGCGCTGAGCGACTATCTCGAAAGGCTCGTCCCACTCGAAGACCTGTTGAAGACGGCGTCATCGCCACGGGCCGATCATGCGCCAATGGGTGCCCCCGTACAGCAACGGGGCTAGTCCTGGATGCTCGGTAACCGGCAGGGATCAATTCCGAGCGGACTGGGCCCCTTGCTGGACGCCATCGCCAGCGATGTCAGACTTAGCGTCGATGCCCGAGAGTGCGGAGATCCGCTACGCCAAGAGCGGGGACCGCCACGTCGCCTATCAGATTCTTGGCGAGGGTCCGCTCGACCTCCTCGGCCTCAATACCGGGTGCAATATCTGGATCGACCGAGATGACGAACCGCACTGGAGTCGCTTCGATCGTCGCCTGGCGTCATTCAGCCGGCTGATTCGGTTCGATCCCAGCGGCGTTGGGCTCTCGGACCCTCTTGTTGGCGGATCGGGCCCGACGATCGAGTGTTGGGCGCAAGACGCGAGGGCGGTCTTGGACGCTGTCGGGTCACCGCGCGCTTCTCTGTTCGGGGTGTCAATTGGGGGCTTGGTCGCAATGTTGTTCGCTGCGACCTATCCTGAGCGAACCTCGAGCCTCGTCCTTGTGCACTGCTACGCCCGCATGGTTCGGGATTCGGACTATCCGTGGGGGTGGCCGCAAGAAGTCGTCCAGCATTTCGTGGATGCGGTGACCGACCCAAGTTACGGAGGAGACGTCGTCGACGATCTCGCGTTGAGCTCCCCGAGCCTCGCCCGTGACGTCGAGTTTCGATCGTGGTGGAAACGTGCCGGCGAGCGCTCCGCCACTCCGGCTACTGCCCGGGCCCAGGATCTCGCATCGACCAGCGCAGATATACGTTCGGTGCTGCCGCTCATCCACACGCCGACATTGGTGCTGCATCGGGTCGACAACCCATTGATCCGGATCGGCCAGGGTCGGTATCTCGCCGAGAACATCGCGGGAGCCAAATTCGTCGAACTGCCCGGCGAAGACCACCTCCCCTTTGCGGGTGATACCGACACGCTGCTCGGCGAGATCGAGGAGTTCCTGACCGGAACCAGAGGGACACCTAATACTGACCGGGCGCTGGCAACGATCCTGTTTACTGACATCGTCGAGTCCACCAAACGTGCGGCTCACACCGGAGACCGTCTGTGGCGCGAGCTGCTCGACAACCACGACCGCATGGCGAGTCGGCAGGTGCATCGCTTCGGTGGTCGACAGGTCAAGGCCACCGGCGATGGTGTCTTTGCGACATTCGACGGTCCGGCGCGGGCGATTCAAAGTGGGCTCGCTATCCGTGAAGGCGCACGCCAGCTCGGAATCGAGCTGCGAGTCGGGATCCACACCGGCGAAGTTGAAAGGCGCGGCGACGACCTTGCTGGACTAGCCGTCCACATCGCCGCCCGGGTCGAGGCCCTGGCCGAATCGGGCCAGGTGCTCGTGTCCCGCACTGTGGTGGATCTGATGGCCGGCTCGGCCATCAGCTTCGCCGATCGTGGCGAGCGCGTTCTCAAGGGCGTCCCCGGGACATGGCGGCTGTTCTCGGTTGAGAACTAACTGGGGAGACGGCGACGGGGGCTCGCTCACCCGTAAATATTCACGCTCGTGTCCACCCCCAGGATCGTGGGGTCGGCCCGTCCCGACGCAACGAGCGTGAAGGTGAGCGGGTCCACTTCGATCCGGCGCCCACCACCACCGATCGCCACATCCCCGACGCCATCGAGGGCGAGCGTCGCAGGTCCCCATCCGCGGTCGGTCAAGACATCTGCGATGTGGGCGATAGCCGCCTGAAGACCCGGTCCGTTCTGGGGAGACCGGCAAAGCGCGGCGAGGATGTCCTCGCAGTGGATGTAGATGCCGCACCAGAGGGACAGTATGGCGGCACCCAGTGTTCCGGCAATGCCTGGAACGGCTGGCCCGTTCCAGGCAGCCTCGTCGATGGCAGCCATCAGCTCCTCCGTGGCCGCCAAGACAAGGTCCAGCTCCTCACCCAGAGCCTGTGGGGGCCGACCTCGCCTCTCGTCCACCTGGCGGTCGTACCACGGTTGGGTATCGATGCCTTCCAGCCGGCCGGCGGTGATGTCAGCCATGACCCCGGTCACGTGGGCGGCGACGTCGGATACCGTCCAGCCGACACAACGGGTGGGCGTCCGCCACTCGTCCTCGGTCAGGGTGGCGACAAGGCCTCGAAAGCCCCGCAGCTCGGCGAGGAGACCGCTCACGACCTCGTCCTGCGCCAGTGTCATGACAGCCCCTCTCGTCGACTGACCGACTTACCGTGCACTCTTACGTCGGCCCGACGGTGGGGTCAACTGTTGCTCCGCGTACGATCGGAGGCCGTCGGGATATGCCGATACCGAGCGAGGTTTGGGTGAGTTCCTAACGGCAGTCAAGCCCCTCAAGCCCCTCAAGCCACATTTTCGCTAGCTTCTTCTCCCGGCGGGTCGGTGGCCGGAGCGACCTTAAGGGTCGACTCCTTTCTGCCTCGACCCGCCACCCTGTTCTTGAGGGCTTTGGCTGGCGTGTTGCGACGACGGGCGCCCCGGACCTTGGGGTCGATCTTGAAGCGGTCGGTGCAGGCAGCTTTGCCTTCGGCCTCGGTTATCGCTTCGCCGTCTTCGTCCTGCAGGTCGTAGAGCTCTCCCTTGCGCCAGCAGGCGGCGATCCGGGTGACGAGGACGGCCGAGACGGAGCACAGCGCTGAGTTGTGGTGCTTGCCCACAGCTGTTGTTGTGGGCGAGGGGGTGTTCTCTTCCAGGCTTGTGGGCGAGGGGGTGTGTGGATTCAGGAGATAGGAGACATCCCTGGTCGGGGATGTGTCAAGACATAGGAGACACCTACCCCGTGGAGGTCTCCGATGGATTTGGGCCCGTTTCTGATCGAGACGCACCTGCGGACGGGTCGTCCGATCGCCGAGCTCGCCCGGACCCACGGGGTGAGCCGGGGCTGGCTCTACAAGCTGCTCAAGCGCTACCGCCTCGAGGGCCCCGCTGGGCTTGAGGCCCGCTCTCGGCGACCGCATCGCTCTCCCACCCGAGTGCGCGACGGCTACGAGGACGAGATCGTCACCTTACGAAAGGAGCTCTTGGATCTGGGCGTCGACGCCGGAGCAGAAACCATCCGCTATCACCTCCAGAAGCGCCACGCCGAGGTCGTGCCATCGACCTCAACGATCTGGCGGGTGCTCAAGGTCAGGGGTTTCGTCACACCACAGCCGCAGAAGAGACCGAAGAGCTCCCTCAAGCGCTTCTGCGCTGACGTCCCCAACGAGACCTGGCAGGCCGATGTGACCCATGTCACCGTCGCCGACGACGTGGTCTTCGAGGTACTCAACATCATCGACGACCATTCGAGGCTGTGCGTGGCGTCGCACACGTTCGTCAGCACCCGGTCCTCAGACGTGGTGCGCACCTTCTACAAAGCCGCAGAAGTACTGGGTTTTCCGCAGTCTTTTCTCACTGACAACGGCCTCATCTTCACCACCCACGCCAGGCACGGGTTCGCCGGTGCCTTCGAGATGGAGCTCGCCGGCTTAGGCATCCATTCGAAGCACTCTCGTCCCTATCACCCCCAGACCTGCGGAAAGGTGGAGCGGTTCCACCAGACGCTCAAGAAGTTCATCAAAGAGCAGGACGCCATCGGGACAAAGAAGCAACTCCAGGCCCAGCTCGATCGCTTCGTCGCCTACTACAACGAGGTCCGACCGCACCGCGCCATCGGCCGCAAGACCCCGGCCGAGGTCTATGCGGCGAGGGAGAAGGCGAGACCTTCCTCAGAGCCGCTCGATCTCAGCGGTGGCCGCAAGCTGCGCCACGACAAGCTCGACCAGAAGGGAACGGTGACGCTGCGAATCAACCACCAGATGCACCACATCCCCTGCGGCCGTCAGTTCGCGGGCTTGCGTGTCCGGGTCCTCGTCGAGGGTCTCGACATCAGGGTCATCGGCGTCGACGGCCAGCCCGTGCGGCACCTCATCTTGGACCCGACCCGGAACTACCAACCGCTCGGGCGGCTCTGACTCAGAGTGTCTACGATGTCTCGCGACATCTGTCTCCGATGTCTTGCGACATCACACTTGTGGGCGAGGGGGGACTTGAACCCCCACATCCTTTCGGACACAGGAACCTGAATCCTGCGCGTCTGCCAATTCCGCCACTCGCCCGGGTGACCGGACAACAGTAGTCGCTGGGCAGCCCGGGCCGGTTCGGCCTCAATCCCCCTCGAGAGGACAGGTGAGCAGGTCAGACGGGTGTTGAATCCCTGCTGAGGGTACCGGACCAGTAATCTCTAGGGAACCATGGGACTCCAGCAGTTTGAGGAGCGCCTCGAGCGTCTGGTGGAGGGTACGTTGGCCAAGCCATTTCGAAGCAACCTCCAGCCGGTCGAAATCGGCCGGAGGTTGACGCGCGAGATGGACCTGCACCGTCGGGTGGGCGTGCGCGGCCTGATTGCCCCCAACGCCTTCGCTGTCACGCTGTCGCCCGCCGACGTAACTCGCTTCTCGAACTTCATCGACGCGCTGTCTCGCGAGCTCTCCGACGCCGCTCGCGAACACGCCCGCATCGAGGGCTACTCGTTCGTGGGTCCTGTCGAAGTGGAGATCTTCGAGGGATCCGACCTCAAGCCGGGGCGCTTCACCGTCACGGCCGACGTGCATGAGAGCGAGGACGGGGGATACCTGGCCGAGCTCGTCCTGCCGGACGGCAGGCGGGTGACCGTCGGTTCGGAGGCCTTGGTCATTGGCCGGCTCCCCGAGTGCGACGTCGTCCTGCCGGACTCCAACGTGAGCCGGCGCCACGCCGAGCTGCAGCGGAAGGGTGATGGCGTATTTGTCACCGATCTCGGCTCGACCAACGGCACCCGGGTGAACGGAACCCGGGTGCGTGAGCAGCTTCTCGCCAGCGGGGACGAGGTGAGCGTGGGGTCGACGAAACTCATCTTTGAAATGTCGTGACGGCACCGAATCTGGTGGCGGTCCTGGTCGCCACCCAGAATCTCAACGCGGTCCTCCGCATCATGCAGTGGGGGGTTATCGCGTTGATCTTCCTCTTCTTCTTGCGGGTGCTCCGTGCCGTGTGGGTGGAGATGAGTCCCGCCACGGTCCGCAAGTCTCGCTCGGCGCGCCGTCAGGAGCGTCGTGAGGTTCGGGCCGCCGCCCGCCCGCCGGTACGTCCCCGCGAGACCCGTCGGCGCCAGCTCTACCTCAAGGTGGTCCAGCCCGCGGCGCAGGCGGGACGCACCTATGACCTCGATGACGAACTGACGATCGGGCGCTCTCCGGGCTGTGGTGTCGCCATGCCCGAGGACATTTACACCTCCACGCTCCACGCCCGCCTTTTCCGACGCAATGATCAGTTGTGGATCGAGGATCTCGGTTCGACCAACGGGACGTTCGTGAACTCTGAGCAGATCAAGCAGGCGGCCCGCCTCGGTAAGGGAGACCTGCTCCAGATCGGCTCGACCGTCTTCGAGGTGTCGCGATGACGGTGCTGCGGTCAGGCTCGGCAACTGACGTCGGCCGTGTTCGGACCGTCAACCAGGACATGCCGCTCGAGCGAGCCAATCTGTATGCGGTGGCTGACGGCATGGGCGGGCACGTTGGCGGGGAAGTGGCGGCCCAGGTCGCAGTCGAAACGCTAGAACGGGCCTTCGAGCGCGCGCCGACGGTAGCCGGTCTTCGTGACGCCTTCACAGAGGCCAACACCGCCGTCTGGCACAAAAGCCAGGTCGACGCCGACCTCCGCGGCATGGGGACCACTCTGACCGCCCTCGCGCTGGTGGGCGGCACGGGTGGTGGTGACGTGCTGGCCCTGGCCAACGTGGGCGACTCGCGGGCTTACGTCTTCTCCGACGGGGAGATGATTCAGGTCACCGACGACCACAGCCTGGCCGAGGAGCGGATGCGCCACGGCGAAATGACCGAAGAGGAGGCGGCCGTCCACCCCCAGCGGCATATCCTCACCCGGGCTCTGGGGGTGTCGTCCGAAGTGGAGACGGACATGTGGGAGCTCCAATTCGCGCGCCGGGGACCGGGTGCTCATCTGCTCCGACGGGCTGTCCAACGAGGTAGAGACCGACGAGATGGCCACCGTTCTCCGAACGGTGCCAGACCCCCAGGAGGCCGCCCAACAACTGGTCGACGTGGCCAACGAGCACGGCGGTGCTGACAACATCACCGTGGTGATCGTGGACGTCCAAGTGGGGGAGGAGGGCGGTGCTTCTGCTTCCAAGGTCACCCCGCTCACCGTCGGTGCCGCCACCACTGCGTCCGCTGCCACGACGAACGCCGCACTCTCGGCAGCGCAGCCGGCATCTGGCGACGAGGTGACCCATGGTCCGCCAGGAGCGGGGCCGAACGGGTCCCTGGCCTGGGCTCCTTCGGCAGCCACAACGCTTCGGCCTGACCTCCGCCAGGACGACACCCTCGCTCCAGGAGCACAGCTGAGTTTCGGTGACCAGCCGATGACGTTGGCGGACTCGGGGCCACGCAGCGACGAGTTTCTCTTGGGTGCGGCGACTTCGGTACCGGTTGCTCGCGCCACGGCCCGGGTCCCGCCGCCGCCGGTACAACGCGTCCCCGAGAAGGAGAGTAGGGGCGCGCGCCGCCGGCGTTTGGGCGTACCCCGCCGCATCACTCCCAGAGTGATCGGGTTCATCCTTCTGATGGCTGCGGTTCCAGTCGCGGCGTATTTCGTGTTGCGCTGGTACGCCTACGACAACTTCGTCGTGACGGTGCAAGGCAACCAAGTGGTGGTGAAGCAGGGCCAGCCGGGGGGCGTCCTCTGGTTTCACCCGAAGATCGTTGACCAGACCGGCTACACGATGAACCAGCTCGAGCCCAGCGCGGTGGCGCCGGTGAAGGCGGGCGTCCAGGAGCCCTCGTTGGATGCAGCGAAGGGCTACGTCAACATGATCACGGCAAGCACCACCACGACGACCGTCACAACGACCACGACCACGCCGTTGCGCGGGTCGAACCCCGCTCCGCCGGTGGTCTCCACGACCACCACGGCCCCCACGAGAGCCCCATGACCGGCGCCTTCATTCCCCGGCGTCGAGGGCTCCGAGCGTAGGCTCAGGGCGCCATGAAACCGGTCGACACACCGCGCGTCTATTCGGGGCGCTACGAACTGACCCACCTGATCGCGCGAGGTGGTATGGCGCAGGTCTACCGGGCCATGGATCGTCAGCTCGACAGGCCCGTCGCCCTCAAGGTCTTGTTTCCGGAGCTCTCCGTCGATCGCACTTTCGTCGAGCGCTTCCGGAGGGAGGCCCAGGCTGCCGCAAACCTCTCCCATCCCAATATCGTCCCCGTCTTCGATTGGGGGGAGGACGACGGCTCCTACTTCATCGTCATGGAGTACGTCGAAGGCCGCCCCCTCTCGGCCGTTCTGCGTGATCCCCAGCGGCTGCCGCCAATTCAGATCGCTACCATCGGCGCAGGCGTGGCCGCCGCCTTGGCCTTCGCGCATCGGCACGGGGTGGTACACCGCGATGTGAAGCCCGGCAACGTCTTGATCACGCCCGAGGGGGACGTGAAGGTGACCGACTTCGGCATCGCCCGGGCGGTCAACACGGAGGAAAGCCTGACCCAGACGGGCGCCGTCATGGGCACGGCGGCCTATTTCTCCCCCGAGCAGGCCGAGGGAAAGGGGGTCGACGCCCGCAGCGACATCTACTCCCTCGGGGTCGTGCTCTACGAGATGGCGGTCGGCCGCCCGCCCTTCACCGGCGACTCGCCCGTAGCCGTGGCATCGAAGCACGTGCGGGACACTCCCGCCCTGCCCCGGGAGATCAGCCCTGCGGTACCGGTGGCGCTCGAGGCCGTGGTGATGAAGGCGATGTGCAAGAACCCCGACGACAGATACGCCTCGGCGGAAGAGTTGAGAGCGGACCTCCTCCGGTTCGCCGACGGGCGACCCGTGGAGGCGGGCGACCCGGGCGTCACGTCCACGATCTCCGCGGTCGGGAGCACGACCCAGGCCGTCCCCGTCTCGACCGGCCGGACCATGGCTATTCCTGCCGGCGGCGCCCCGACTCCCGACCACGAGGTGGCGGAACGCAAGAAACGCACGCGCCGACTGGTCCTCCTCCTCATCGCGCTGCTCGTCGCGCTCGGCGTGATCACCTTCTTCCTCCTGCGCTCCGTGCTGGGTGGCGATGTCAAGGTGCCCAACGTGGTGGGCGTTCCGCAAGCCGCGGCCACGCAGACCTTGCAAAACGACAACCTGAAGGTGGGAACTACCAGGTTCCAGACCGGCACGCAGACGAAGGGGATCGTGCTCTCCACCACCCCGGCAGCCGGTGTCTCCGTGTCGAAGAATTCCGCCGTGAACCTCGTGGTGAGTTCGGGCCCGAACGTCCCCACCGTGGCGGTCCCGACCGTCACGGGCAAGCAGCTCACGCAAGCGGCCCAGCTCATACAGGCCGCGGGCCTCACCCTGGGGCCCGTTCACTACGTGACGAGCCAGAGTGCCATCGGGACCGTGCTCAGCCAGAATCCCATCGGAGGTGCCAAGGTCAAGGCGACCGTGCCCGTCGTGCTCACCGTGTCGGGTACCCAGACATCGGTGAAGGTGCCCAGCGTGCTGGGCGAGTCGCCCGCGTCAGCCGGCGCGACCTTGAGCCAGGCCGGGCTGAGCGTGGGCAGCCAGTCCAGCGCCTGCTCCAGTCAGTTCTCCTCGGGCCTGGTGTCGGTGCAGGACCCCGCTGCGGGTGCCACCATCCCGCCCAACTCGTCGGTCAATCTGGTCATCTCGAGCGGAAGCTGTGTTGCGGTTCCCAACGTCGTAGGCGAGTCACAGGCAGCGGCCCAGACGGCCATCACAGGCGTCGGCCTGGTCACCAACACAACCTTCGACACCACGTGCGCCGGCGGCGCCAGCGCCGGCAATGTCGACGCCCAGAATCCGGCCGCCAACGCACAGGTGCCGAGTGGTAGCACCGTCAATATTTCGGTCTGCCAGCCAACCACGACCACGTCCAGCTCGACGACGACCACGACGACGCCCTCGTCCACGACGTCGTCCACGACGCCCCACGGTTGACCCGCGCTGGCCGTCGCTCAGCTCGCTGTGTCGGCGCCCACCTGTCCGAGGAAGTTGGCCAGAAGCGCCGGACCCGACGCGGTCAGGACCGATTCGGGGTGGAACTGAACCCCCTCCACTGCCAGCGAACGGTGCCGGAGCCCCATGATCACCCCGTCGGTCGAGGTGGCCGTCACTTCCAGATCGGCGGGCACCGATTCGGGACGCACGACCAGCGAGTGGTAACGCGTGGCCACGAAGGGGTTGGGCAGCCCGGTGAAGATGCCTTTGGCGTCGTGGTGAATCTCGGAGGTCTTGCCGTGCATCAATCGGGGGGCGGTCACGATCTCCCCGCCGTAGGACTGCCCGATGCACTGGTGCCCGAGGCAGACGCCGAACAGGGGTATTTCCCCGCCCAGGCGACGGATGACCTCCAAGCTCACCCCACCGTCATCGGGCCGGCCCGGACCCGGTGAGATCAAAACCGCATCGGGTCGTTGGGCTCGGATGCCGGCCACGTCGATCGCGTCGTTGCGGTAGACCACTGGTTCGGCACCCAGCTCGCCCAGCTCCTGGACCAGGTTGTAGACGAAGGAGTCGTAGTTGTCGAGAACGAGCACCCGCGGTCCCATGGGCCCGCGATCGTATCCGGCCCGCCCCGAGTGTCCCGCCCGCGGTGGCTAATCTCTTCCTGCGTGGCAGCTGGTACCAAAGGTCCGGGCGGCGCCTCGCGTAAGGGGAAGTCCGCGTCGGGACGAGCGTCCAAGGTGGGTCGTTACAAGACAGCCGAGGAGAGCGGCCGCTATACGGCGCCGATACCGAAGAGCGTGCGCCATAGCCCACCCTGGTTCGGCGCGCTCATCCTCGTGTTCCTCATTGGTGGCGTCGCCGTGATCACTGTCAATTACCTGGCCCACCTGCCGGGGCTGGAGCACGGTTCGCCCTGGGGGCTCGTCGTCGGGCTGGCGATGATCTTCGTCGGCTTCCTCATGGCCACGCGCTACCACTAGAAACGTTCCGTCGTTCCCGGGGCCGCCTCCGAGCAAGACCATCGTCCCTCACTCCGGGGCGGGGACCGACCAACCCGACGCTCTTCTGAACGCCTCGTGGACGTGGCCCCCTTCACGGGGGATGGGGTTCAGCCCAGGCGCTCGATAATGGTGGCGTTCGCCAGCCCGCCGCCCTCACACATCGTGAGCAGCCCGTAGCGGCCGTTGGTGCGCTCGAGCTCGTTGAGGAGTGTGGCCATCAACTTGCCACCCGACGCGCCCAGCGGGTGACCGAGGGCAATGGCGCCACCGTTGGGGTTCACGATCTCCATGTTGGGGTGGTGCTCCTTCTCCCACGCCAGCACCACCGAGGCGAACGCCTCGTTGATCTCGACCGCGTCGATGTCGTCCAAGGTGAGCTTGGCCCGCTCCAGGACCGCGGTCGTCGCCGGGATGGGCCCGGTGAGCATCGTCACGGGGTCGACACCGGCCAGCGCGAAGGCGTGAAAGCGGGCCCTCGGCCTCAGTCCGAGGGCGTTGGCCTTCTCCTCGCTCATGATGAGCACGGCCGAGGCGCCGTCGGTGATCTGCGAGGAGTTCCCAGCCGTGATTTTCCCGTCCTCTTTGAAGGCGGGCTTCAGCTTGGCCAGCGTCTCGACGGTTGAGTCAGGTCGGATGCCCTCGTCCGTCGAGAACATCTCTTCGGTGTCGTTGCCGTCGTCGTCGCGGACCGCTACCGGTACCAACTCGTTCTCGAAGCGACCCTCGGCGGTCGCCCGAGCCGCCCGCTGATGGCTCCGGGCGGAGAAGGCGTCGAGGTCCTGGCGCGAGATTCCCCACTGGTCGGCGATCATTTCGGCGCCGATCCCCTGGCCCGGGAGCCCGGTCTCGGTGTAACGCTGCATCATCCGGGGTCCGAAGGGATACCCGAGCTCACGTACGACCGAGGAGCCCATCGGGGTCCGTGTCATCGACTCCACACCGGCCGCGATCGCAATGTCATAGGCCCCGGCTATGACCCCCTGGGCGGCGAAGTGCAAAGCCTGTTGGGAGGACCCGCATTGGCGGTCGATGGTGGTACCGGGCACGGATTCGGGCCAGCCCGCCGCCAGCACGGCGTTCCGGCCGATGTTGAGTGACTGCTCCGCCACCTGCATGACGCAGCCCATGATCACGTCGTCGATCTGGGCCGGGTCGAGCTGGTTGCGCTCGGCTACCGCCTTGAGAGCCTCGGAGGCCAGGTCGACGGCGTGCCAGTTGCGGAGCTTCCCGTTGCGCTTGCCGCCGGGTGTCCGGACGGCGTCAACGATCACTGCGGTGGTCATAGCGTCTCCTCCCAATCCGGCGAGCCGATCCGCGTCTCCCCGGTTCAGATAGACGAATATTCTATCCGCCGCGGAAACCGGGCCACCCGAAGGCGTCGGGCACCCGGTGCCGGCCGGTATGGTCTGGCCCCGGTGACCCGCACTGGCAAGGACATGGACCGCTGGTTGGGCGACGGAGGAATGCCGATTATCGCCGTCGTGGGTGGCGAGTTCAGGGACTACGGCGTCGACGGGGAGGACCTGGGCTGGGTGGCCGGGACCTTCACTCCGACCGACATGGCCTGCAACCCACACGGGATCACCCAGGCCGGGGTCCATTCTCTCCTGCTCGATGCGTGCATGAACTTCGCCATCAACGCCGCCCTCCTGGGTAAGGCCCGTACCCGCAGCACGCTCGAGTTGAAGACCGAGTGCATGCGCCCCGCCATGAGGGGCGACCGGTTCGCGCTGCGGGGCGACGTGGTGCGGATGGCAAAGCAAGTGGCGTACGGCGAAGCCACCGTGCGCAATGACGAAGGCCTGCTGGTCAGTCGGGCCACCGGGACCTTTCTCCTGCATCGACCCGACCTCGACCCAACCCCCGCTTCCCCCGCCTGATCTCTACCGGGTCCATTCTCGCGGCCCCGGGGTGTGCCTCGTCTGCTGCGGCCCCGCGTTGGCGGGCCGGCGCGTCTGCTTCGCCTGCCGGTGGGTCAGCGACCGCCTGGGCCACCCTCTGGCGCCTGTGTTCCCCGTGCGGCTGTGTCCGCTGCCCAGTCCCCTCTACGCCGTGCTGATGGGCTACAAGGAGTCGCCCGTCGCGGAGGCTCGTCACCGCTTCGCGCCGATGGTTCGGCAGCTGTTCGACGACTTCCTGGTCGGCCACGCCCCCTGCATCGCCGCAGCGGCGGGTGGTCCCGTCGAGCTCGCCCTCCCCGTGCCGTCGACCGCCCGGCCCGCCGGTGCGCCGCTCGAGGGGCTGGACGGGCTGGCCCGCACCGTTTCGACGCGCCTTCCCGCGGCTCGCTGGTCGCCCGGCGTCCTCACTCGCACCCGAGTCCCCGTGGGACACATGCGGCCGGACGCCGGCGCCTTCGAGGTCTCCGAGGGCGTCAAAGAAGCGGTGGACGGACACTGCGCCGTTCTGCTCGACGACACCTATGTCAGCGGCGCTCGAGCGCAGAGTGCGGCGGCAGCGCTCCGCGGTGTCGGCGCACGCGGGGTGGCCATTGTCACCCTCGGTCGGGTGCTGCGACCGGATCGCGTTTTCGCCCACGCCGACTTCCTTCGGCGAGCGCGCCTGCAACGAGGCGACCTCGTCGTGGGCGCGGCTTCGCCTTGCTGCCGATGCGTTCAGACCGGGGCCGACACGGTGTAGCGCGCCCCGGTCAGTTCCTCCGAGGCACGCCACAGGGCCGCCGCCGTGTCCCTGTCGCGAGCGCGTGCCGACGGACGGGCCGTCCGGGGCGGCCCGAAGAGGCCGAACATATGTGCTGGGCCGATGAAATCCCCCGACCGCACCGAAGAGGATGTCGCGGCGCAGAGAATCGGGAGGGCACCTGCCGCCGTGGATTGGCCGAACGTCGTACCGGCGGCCCGCCCGAACTTGCGCCGCAGGCGGCTGGCGCTCAGCGCAGCACCGTTACCGACCAGGTTGCTTCGGGTCCAGCCGGGATGGGCGGCCACGGCGAGCGTGGAGAGTCCCACGACCTCGAGGCGGCGGCTGAGCTCGGCGGTGAAGAGCAGGTTGGCCAGCTTCGAGCTCCCGTAGCTGACCCAGGTGTCACGGGGCACTGTCCCGGCGACGTCGTCGAGCCGTAGCCGGGCTACACGATGCATGTGCGAGCTGACGGTCACGATGCGGGAGCGGTCCGTCGTGACGATGCGGTTCAGCAGCAAGCCGGTCAGCGCGAAGTGGCCGAGGTGGTTGGTTGCCATTTGCAATTCGAATCCGTCAGCCGTGAGGCGATACGGGGTGCCCATGATGCCAGCGTTGTTGACGAGGAGGTCGAGGCGCGCGTGGTCACGGAGCACCGCCTCGGCGGCACGCCGCACGGACACGAGATCGGCGAGGTCGAGGTGAACGAGCTCAAGCGAGGTCTGGTCCAGCTCGCTCTCCAGCTTGTCGCGGGCCCGGCGTGCCTTCTCGTCGTCCCGGCAGGCCAGGATCACGTGCGCGCCATGGTCGGCCAGGGCCTTGGCCGTCTCGTAGCCGATGCCACTGTTCGCCCCCGTCACCAGGGCCACCCGTCCGGTCTGGTCGCCGATGTCGTCGGCCCCCCAGGTGGCGTCGTGCGTGGCCTCGCTTCCGGGAATCCGCCTCACGCGTTGCCGATATGGTCCGCCGGCACCCTACCGAGCTTGCCGGCGTCGAAGTCCTCGAAGGCCTGGATGATCTCGGCCCGTGTGTTCATCACGAAAGGCCCGTATGCGTAGACGGGCTCACTGATGGGCTGGCCTCCGAGGACCAGCACGTCAAATCCCGGGTGTCGTGACTCCTGCGTCGTATCGGCCCGGAGAACCAGCGCGTCGCCGCTGCCGAACACCGCGAGCTGACCGGTCCGCAGCGGCCGGGCATCCGACCCGACGCTGCCGTTGCCAGAGAGCACGTAGGCGAGCGCGTTGAAGGCACGGGACCAGGGCAGGACCAGCTCGGCACCGGGTTCGAGCGTCGCGTGGACGAGCGAGATCGGCGTATGGGTCGCTCCAGGGCCCCGATAGCCGGCGACCTCACCGGCGATGACCCGGACCAGCGTGCCGCCGTCGGGCGACGTCAGCAGGAGGATGTCGTCCGCCTCGATGCCCTGGTACCGGGGGTCGATCCACTTGTCGGCGGCCGGCAGGTTCACCCAGAGCTGAATCCCGTGGAAGAGGCCGCCAGTAGCGACGAGCTGATCGGGCGGCCGTTCGATGTGCAGGATGCCCGAACCTGCTGTCATCCACTGGGTGGAGCCGTTCGTGATGAGACCGCCACCGCCGATGGAGTCCTGGTGTTGGAAGGTGCCGTCGATCATGTAGGTGACGGTCTCGAAGCCTCGGTGGGGGTGCCACGCGGTTCCCTTGGGTTCGCCGGGGGCGTATTCCACCTCGCCCATCTGGTCCATATGGATGAATGGATCGAGGTCGGCGATCGGAACACCGGCGAAGGCACGCCGTACCGGGAACCCCTCCCCCTCGAACCCCGAGGGGGCGTCGCTGATGCTCCTGACCGGGCGAACTGCCACCGGATCGACCGGTGGGACAATGCTCGGCAGGACCAGAGTGTCGGGAACGGTTACTGCAGGCATGGCGATCTCACTCTCTTCTCACGCTGTTCGACGCGGCCCCTGACCGGACCGTGGCCTGTGCGCTTGCCACATGAAACACGGAGAGGCGGCATTCTGTTCCACCCGGCCGCGCGGCCCCACCATCAAAGGTCAACAGGCGTTGAGGCGGGTGATCTGCTCGGGCGCCAAGGTCACGTCGACCGCCGCGGCCGACGCGATCGCGGTCTCGGGCCGGCTGCTGCCGGGGATGGGGATGACCCGCGACCCTTTGGCCAGCATCCAAGCCAACGTGACTTGTTGCGGGCTGGCCCCCAACTCGGCGGCTACTTCGGCAAAGGCGCGATGTTTCTGCTCGATTTGGTCGGCCTTCCCGATACCCCCCAGAGGGCTCCATGGGATGAACGCGATGCCGAGGCTCTCGCAGTGCTCGAGTTCTCCCTCCGAAGACCGGAAGCGCGGCGAAAACTCGTTCTGCACGCTGGCGAGTCGGCCGCCGAGCACCCGCTCGGCTTCGTCGATCTGCGCCACCGCCGCGTTGGAAACGCCGGCCATCACGATCTTGCCCTCGTCGAGCAGGTCGGCCAGAGCGCCCACCGAGTCCGCCCATGGGACGGTGGGGTCGGGCCGGTGGTACTGGTAGAGGCCGATCGCCTCGACGCCGAGGCGCTTCAGCGAGGCCTCGCAAGCCTCCTTGATGTAGGCCGGGTCTCCGTGCACGGTCCAGCTGCCGTCGCCGGGGCGCCGATGCCCCCCCTTGGTGGCCACCAGCACGTCGTCGGTGGGCCCGCCATAAGCAGCGAGGGCCTCGGCGATCAATTCCTCGCTGTGACCGTGCTCGTGCGCCCCCAGTGAGTAAGCGTCGGCCGTGTCGATGATGGTTACCCCGGCGTCGAGGGAGGCATGGATGGTGGCGATCGCCCGGCGACGGTCAGGGCGGCCCTCAATGGAGAGCGGCATTTCACCCAACCCGATGGCGCTCACCGTGCGGTCACCGATGGGACGTTGCTGCATGAGGTCCTCCTCGTCGTGGTGGGGCGGGTCCGCCACAGCCCCGTCTTCCCGTTTACTACCCGACCACGTGGAACGCAATCCGATACAAGAGCGTGTCGTCTGTGATGGGTCCGGCGTGGGCCGCGCGTCGGCGTAGCGTCTCGCGGTCGGGCTCGCCAGCGCGCCGGACGTCCGCATCCGAGATGGCGACAAAGGGAATGAGCTCCATGCGGTCGACCTCAACTTCGACCGGGCCGACGTGGTACCGGCCGCCAATTTTCGCCTGGGGCCGGCGCCAGAGCCGGAAGGTCACCGTGATGTCGCCACCTGCGATGTCGGCGTGCAGCTCCTTATTGAAGTTCACGGGGGCACGGTAGAACGTCGCGACTCGGCTCCGGTGTCGTCGCCGTCACGCGACCACGCCCTGCACTGCGAGGTCCACGATGGAATCCGCGCTGTAGCCGACGCTGGCCAGCACCTCGTCCCGATGTTCGTTGAACTCGGGGGCACGATTCGGGACAGCTGGGGTTCCGCCGAACTGGACGGGTGCCGTAGCCAGGCGGAAAGGGACGCCGGATGCATTGACCGTCTCAAGCACGTAGCCGTTGGCCTCCACCTGTGGGTCGTTCGCGACCTCGAGCGTGTCCTGTGCCACCGACCATTGTCCATCGAAACCGGCGAGCCGCTCACGCCACACAGCTAATGGAGCCGAGGCGAAGACCGAGGCGAGGATGGCGCGCGCGGCGCCGGCGTTGGATGCGAGCAGCTCAGGGGACGAGAATCGCTGGTCGGCCAGGAGGTCCTCGCGTCCGATCGTTCTGCAGGCACCGGGCCAATAGTGGAAACCCTGAAGGCACGACATGGCGATGAAGCCCCCGTCTTGGGTCCGGTACGTGCCAACGAGGGGGTTCGATGGGCCTCCTCCACCAGAACCCGCCGAAGGTGGTCGCCAGGGAATGCCCAGCTGAAGTGAGAGCGCCAGTGCAGGACCCATGGCCCAGAGGCCGACACTGAGGAGCGAGACATCGACCGACAGCGCCTTGCCGGTCCGTTCCCGGTGGAACAGGGCACCCATGATGCCTCCGGCGATCGCCATACCCCCGATGGAGTCGCCGTACCCCGGTCCGGGCTGCACCACGACCTGCTCCGCGTCAGGCGGGGTACATCCCATGGCACTGCCGGCCCGGCACCAGTAGCTCAGAAAGTCGTAGCCACCCTTGTCCGCATCGGGACCCCGTTCGCCCCCTCCAGTGCCCGCGACATAGACGATGTTGGGGTTGTGGGCGCGAATCTCTTCGGCTTCGATGTGCAGCTTCTTGCGTACAGCTGGGAGCTTGTTGGTGAGAAATACGTCGCAGGTTGCTGCCAGCTTGTAGACGACCTCGACCCCTTGGGGTGTCGTGAGATCGATGCCGATGCTCTTCTTGCCGCGGTTGGCGTGCTCCAAGAGGACGTGGACGTCTCCTCCCATACTGGCCATCACGCCGCTCGACATCAGGCCGCGCATGGCATCACCGCGCTCGACATGCTCGACCTTGATCACCTCGGCGCCCCAGTCGGCCAAGAGGGCCGACGCTGTCGGAACGAACGCGTGCTCCGCCACCTCGAGGATGCGAACACCCTTCATAATCTCGGTCATGGAGATATCCCCTTTCGGTTGTGTCTGGTCAGGCGACGCCCGCCAGAGGCCCCCGGGCGGGGTACGTTATTCTGGGGAGGCCCGTCGCACGTAGTGAGAGCGTGCGAGGCCGGCAGACCTCGCAACGGACTGCCGTGCACCATCGGCCGACTTAGGGTGGTCCGAGGATGTAGGACCCGTTTTCGGGATGGTGGTACCAGCCGCTGGAGGCTTGAGTGCCGCCGTCGACATGGATGGTCTGGCCGGTCACGTAGCTGGACATCGATCCCGCCAGGAAGACGGCGGCACCGGCCATCTCATCGACATGACCGGGCCGTCCCATCGGAACGGTCAAGCCGAAACGCTCCTCCGCTCCCGGAGGGGCAATGGAAGTCATTCCTTCGGTCAGGGTGATGTCGGGGGCCAAGGCGTTCACCCGGATGCCGTGGGGAGCGAGTTCGAGCGCCGCGGTCTTCGTGTAGTTGATGACGCCTGCCTTCGCGGCCGAGTAGGCGGCGTACCCCGGCGCCGCCCGGACTCCTTCGATGGAGGTCACGCTGATGATGCTGCCCCCAGTCCCCGCTTCGACCATGGTCCGAGCAACCCGCTGGGTGCAAAGCAGCACATGTTTGAGGTTGGCCCGGTAGAGCGCATCCCAACCGTTCTCGGTGGTGTCGAGGAGCGGCGAGAAAAATACACCACCGGCATTGTTGACCAGCACGCGGACCGGCCCGAGTTCGGCCGTCGTGCGGGCGAGGGCGGCATCGACCTGGCCGGCGTCGCGGACGTCGGTGGTGATGCCGAGACCCCCGACCTCCTGAGCCGCCGACTGAGTGGTCTCCGCGTCCCGTTCCCAGATGGCTACCCGGGCACCGAATGCCGCAAAAGCACGCGCGATCCCGCGCCCGATCCCCGCACCGCCCCCGGTCACAACGGCCACCTGGTCGGTGAGGAGAACTGATTCCGGCACCATGGACACACCATCACCCACCCTTTATCGTCGTGACGGGAGAAACCACCCGAACGTCCCGAGAACGAGAATAGGTCGCCATGCCCCGGATAGAACCCATCCCATTGGACCAACTCGCCGACCAGCCCCGACGAATCATTGAGGACGGTGTCGCCGATGGGACCTATGCCACCCCGATCCCATTGCAGATCTTTGCGTACAGGACGGTGCAGTTGGAGATGATCAATGCGGCGCGCGGCGTCATGGGCAAAGACAGTCTTCTCGGGGGGCGGATCGTCGAGCTGATTCGGATCCGCAGCGCACAGCTTGGCGAGTGCCAGCCCTGTATGCAGTCTCGCAAGCATGACTCAATCACCGACGAGGACGTCGCTTGTCTTCTTTCGTCCGGCGGATCACAACTGACAGAGCAGGAACGCTTGGCTGTCAACTTCTTGGACTTGCTCTCCGCGGATCACCACGCCATAGACGACGAGGTGTATCGCGAGCTCGGCACGGTCTTCACCGCAGCTCAAATCGTCGAGCTCGGTTTTGCGTGTGCCAATGCCATGGGACTGCACCGGTTCCTGCACACTCTCGATATTTTCGGCACGAGTCCCCCGGCCATTGCCTACAGCCCGGATCAGGTGGACAGCGCCCGGGCCGAAGTGCCCCAGCAGACGTTTACATGACTGAGACCATCATGGTGACTGGTGCGACCGGCCTGGCCGGGGCCAACATCAGCAAGCTGTTGATCGAACGCGGCGACCACGTCCGCGCACTCGCTCGTCCGACGGCTGACGTCGAGCCGCTCGTAGCCCTTGGGGCAGAGGTCGTGCCCGGCGACGTGACGGTCGCTCACGACGTTCGGCGTGCCGCCACCGGCGCTGACGCAGCCATCCACAGTGCCGCGCTTCTCGGTGGTGCCAGCCAGAATCTCCCTGACTTCGAGGCGGTCAACGTCATGGGCACGAGGCACGTCCTTGATGCTGCCGGGGCCCTCGGGATGCGCAGGGTTGTCGCCCTCAGCACCGGTACCTTCTTCGACACCAGCGGTGGCCTCGAGCGCGAGGACGCGCCGGTGTCGAAGGAGCCGAGCCCGGACCCCTACACCGTTACGAAGATGGCGGCTTTCCAGGACGCGATGGCTCGTGCAGCGGCTGGGCAGGACGTCGTGACCGCGCACCCCGGTGCGATTTTCGGGCCGTCGCCGGTCGTGAGCAATGCCCTCGGCCGGACGAGCTTCAATCGGGTCCTGCTCTCAGCGCTTCGGGGGCGCGTCAGCCGATATCTCACCTTCCCGGTGAGTTGGGTGTTCGCCGAGGACATTGCCCGGGGATGCATCCTTGCCCTCGACCGAGGTGTCGCCGGCGAGCGCTACATGCTTGACGGTCAACCCGAGGACGTGGTGAGCACAGCAGCCGCGTGCAACCGGATCTGTGCTCTGGCCGGGGTGAACCACCACGTCGAGGACGTGGCGCCGTCCGATGATCCTGAGTTACTCGAGGTCTTCGGCCCGACGCTGATGGCCATCGCCAGAAAGGCGGCTGCGACCTCGACACCCCGTGGCGACCTGAGGTCCTCAAAGACGTACAAGCGGCTCGGGTACGACCCGATCAGCCTCGACGAGGGACTCCTCGAGACCGCGACATGGCTCCGCACGATCGGCCGCGTCGGCTGATCACACGCCGTACGAGCGAACGGTCTCCTGGTCGCTTGCCGGATTCGGGCCGCCCTCAAATCGTCGGCCCGCCCTGACCGAGCCAGTTCCCGTTTCGGGTCCAACCTGCTCGATCACCGAACGCTCGCGGTACGGAGCGGCGCCGACGTGCTCTCGTGCCCGCTTCAGCTACACCTCTGGCAGCTGGAATGGACCAGCAGATGGGAACCCCCCTTTTGCCACGCATTTTCTTGCCCTGGCCCAGGGACGGGCCCGGCCGCTGGTGGGCAGACGTCACCCGTTGCGGGTATTTTCCGCCACCCTCGTCCCTCAGTATGAGTAATCGACTCAAGAGACGGCGTGGCGAGACATCCCGTGCCCACCCACGCTCGTCGGGCCAATCACAATCAATCCCGGGACTCGAACTTAGTGCTCAACAGCGACGTATCCCAGACGCTCGAACGAACCAGGTTCTCGGATGGTTCTTCGATCAGCGGTTCCAAGATCTCCGTCATCGTGGTCGCAGCTCAACGGCTTTTCCGCTTGGGCCTGGCGGGACTACTCGCCGAAGACGAACGCCTGAATGTGATCGGTGTTTCCGACGGCGAGCCGGAGCTTCTTGGGCTTTGCAGCGCGACGTCGGTCGACGTGGTCTTGATGGACCTGGAGCTGTCGCGTGCCGACGCCATCGATGTCGTGCGGTTGCTCGCTTCGGAATGCTCAAGCACGAGAACACTTGTCTTGACATCCAATCCCGACTGGCGCGTTCGCCCCGCCATGATCGCGGGCGCTGCTGGCGTACTTCTGAAGGACACTTCCCCCGAAGCCATTAGAGCTGCGGTCGTCTCTGTACATCTCGGGGATCACGTATTTTGTAACGAGGCGGCCCGATGGGTCCTCGGTGAAGAACCCTCCACCCATCTGACCCATCGGGAATCGGACGTCCTTCGGATGGTGGCTCAAGGTGCCAATAACGCGGAAATTGCCACGCAACTCCATCTCGGTCAGAAGACTGTGCGCAACTACGTGAGCCGTCTTTATCGCAAGTTGGATCTCAACAACCGCGCTCGAAATTGCCACCTACCTGGCCGGCACCGACAGCGCGCGAAACGCGGGTCATGCTCACTTGGCGAATGCCGAGAAAAGGGCTTCGGTCCACAGCCCGTGACAACAGCAGGGTTCCAACCTCGACAGATCGCTTGAAACAGAACGATCCGTACGGCCTCGACGTATCGTGGCGGAGCGTTTGAAGCGTCAGGCGACTCCCCGCGGACTCGGCCTTCGGCCCAGCGAGTTGGGACGGTTCCCCGGAGGGGTGTCGAGGGACCACCCGGCCCGTCGTGCTAGCGCAACGGCAGCCAGCTGAGAATTGACGCCGAGCTTGTGGAGTATCGCCTTGATCTGTGAGCGCACGGTTGAGATCGATACGAACGCCGCGCTTGCAATTTCCTCCGCGCAATGGCCTTCCATGAGCTCGGCCAAGACGACGCGTTCGCGCTCAGTAAGGATGGCAAAGCGCTCCAGAGAGGGTTCCTGCTGTCGCTTGGCACCAAACGTGGCTCCCAATTGGCCTGAGCGCGACGTCGCTGGTAGAGCGCCCATTTCGAGGAAACGGTTGATTGTCTCGAAAAGTTGATCGAATGGCTCGCTCCTGTCGATAAGCGCCGAGCTACCGGATTTCACCCAGGATCTCAACCGGAAATCGTCGTCCGCCGTGTCGATGACGCAAACCGGAAGTCTTTCTCGGCTGAATTGGCCGATGAGCACAGATCCGAACGTGACGTCAAGGAGTCGGACATCGATGAGAACCAGATTCGGTCGCCATTCGATCCCATCATCGATCTCCGCTTCTCGGGGCACGATGTGCTTCGTGGCAAAACCGTGCGTCTCGAGTGCGCTGGCGAGGGCACCGGCCAACAGATTGCTGCCGACAACAAGGATCCGAGACGAAATACCCACTGGCTCGGATTGCCGCTCGGCCACGACGCTCACGATGTCTGATTGACCCTGTTGCATCTGGAGCTCGTGCACCGGTGAAGAGCCCGAGGTGGATGGATCGAGGCAGGCGATCTCGCTGTCGGCGTCGCGATGGGTTGATTCGTCCAACCCACTGGCGTTTGTTTGCGGAGACTTCGAAGCCATGCTCGTCCTTGATTCCCGCCGTCGATCCACCGGCCATTACAGCGGGAATGTCGGTTTCGCCCTCGCTCCCTATGGACCACGGCGACCAACTCGGCCCATAGCTCGTCGCTCCGACCCGCGTGGCGGATGTTATCGGGACCCCAAAATAGGGTCAATTGGTTGATACGGCGGATCGCCTTGGTGTGAATGGTGGTAGAGCTTTTGCGTACGAGGATGACCTGGGGAAAGAAATGGACGGAGGACGAAGAGCGAAATGCGCCGTTCGCTCGTTCCTTTATAGGCTGCAGGTCAAGCCGTTGTCCGTCTGTTGTTGGGTGCCCGAAAAGTGTGAAAATTGTTCATTTGTTGTTCGAAGCGAACTCGGGCGGTGACCCCTCATGGTCGCAGGAGGGTCGGGATCGGTAGCGGTCATGCGAGGTTGAACGGTGCTCAAGCTTCACGCGAAGTGGAGCCCGCTCGATCGTCCGGGCTGCCGGGCATCACGTGAAAGCACACGTGACCTTCCGATGCTGGATCGTTGATGACGACGAGCCTGATCGTTGATCCGGGATTCCTAGCCCGGACCGACCGAATGGCTCGTCGGATGGCAGCAAGAACGTGGGCACGAGCCGAGTCGGGCAGTTCCCCCAGCCCCCCGATGTGCTGACTGGGCACGACCACCAGACCGTCGTCCTCGGGCCTGCTGATCACGACGACGTCCTCATCGACGTCCTCAGCAACGTAGTCGGTCACGCTGCCCTTCCCGTGGTCTGCTGCGCATTGCGTAATTGCGCAAGAGCGACAGTTCCCGGCCAGCGTGATGCCCTGGCTGGGAAGCCGCGACGAACCTTGGCCTTGATCCATCGAATGCCCCCTCAGTTGGTCGAGTTCGACGGCGTGCACTTGTGGCTACCAGAGCGACAATGAATGTGACGATACCGCAACGCGCGGAAAAATACGGTGACCTTTCTCGCGGGGCTGGGTCTGGCGACACCGTGTGACGTATCAGGACTGGGCGTTGCCCCTCGCACAAGGTACGCAACGGGAAACGATCATCTCCTCACGGCGGCTGGTGCCTGACGCTTGGTTCGCTTTGTCCAGACTCCGGTCCCACGAGCCCAACCCCAGGATGCCCTGAACCCATTCCCGTCGAGCTGGTTCCCGGAGGACAAACAGACGAATGGAAGGAATGGCGCAATCCGACATCTCAGCTCCTGGGGCCGCGGTCGTGAGTTCAGAGGTGAGCACTGGTTCGTGGGTCCCTTCCGTCGAACAGACGCTGACCCGCCTTCCCAACCGGTCACTGGAGGAGGTGGCCGGGGTACATCTGCCCCGGATTCAGCCCGGCGTCCCTCCGGCCGAGCGAGATACTGCGACGCAACCGACGGTCGCCCGAAGGAGGAGCAGCGGGCTGAGGCTTCGGCTACTGGTCATCGATGCGGCGGCCGTGGCCAGTGCGTGGCTCATCTTGGGCACGATCGATATGCCCGCCATGACAGCGAGTCGTCGGTGGGGCGCGGCACTTGCCGCTGTCGCCGTCACGCTGGCTGTCATGCAGCTGCTGGGACTGTACCGATCGCGGCTGTGCGCGCAACGCGGGCAGGAGGTCGCTCGGATCGTCGTTGCCGTCGTGGCCGGCGCAGTCGTGTTCGAGTTGCTCCGGGGAGACGGAGACCGTAACTATGCCGCGGCCATCCTCGCGGCCATTGCCTGCATCCTCGCCCTGATCACCCTACGTTGGATGTACTGCCAATGGTTACGTGCGCAGAGGGCACAGGGACACTACCTCCGAGGGCTCGTAATGATAGGGACCAACGAAGACGCCGTCGCCGTCTGGACAATGTTCCACTCGCAACCAGAGCTCGGGTATGAGGTGCGGGGGATCATCGGGAAACCGCGCCGACGTTCTGACTGGGCGCACCTACCCAGCAGCCCTACTCTCGACGACCTTCCAACGATTGCCAGGCAAACTGACGCTTCCGGCGTTTTACTGGTGACCAACGCTCTCTCTGCAGCAGAGGTCCATGATGTGATCGATCTCTGCACAGCGAATGGCCTGCATGTGCAGATCTGGCCCGGCTTCGGCGGGGTTGGAACGCGTCGGATCCGACGCTATCCAATGAGTGGTGAAACGTTTCTGTATGTCGAACCAGCACGAAACCGGACCTGGCAACTCGGGGCCAAACGAGCGGTCGACCTGCTCGGAGCGGCCTTCGGGTTGCTGATCGCCGCCCCAGTCATTTTGTTGGGTTGGATTGCTATCCGCCTTGAAGACGGTGGTCCAGCCCTCTATCGGCAGGTCAGGATAGGGCTCAACGAACGGCCCTTCGTGGTCTACAAACTGCGAAGCATGGCCCGAGACACGGACATAGACGTCAACCTTCCGCGGATCAACGAACGCTCTGATGGCCCCCTTTTCAAGGCGACCAACGATCCAAGGATTACAAGGGTCGGCGCAGTCGTGCGCACATTGAGCATCGACGAGCTTCCACAGCTCTTCAACGTTCTCAACGGGACGATGAGCTTGGTGGGACCCCGTCCCGCCCTTCCCGACGAGGTCGCTCAGTTCGACTCCGATTTGATGCGTCGGCACGGCGTCAAACCAGGTATTACCGGGCTGTGGCAGCTCGAAGCGCGAGATAACCCTTCGTTCCACGCGTATCGCAGGCTCGACCTATTGTACGTCGACAACTGGTCGATGAGACTCGACCTCTTCATCCTCCTGACGACAGTGCCGATGGTGATGACCCGCGCCCTGAGCATTTTCCGACCGGAACGAAGCCCGCGAGGCGCCCAACCCGAGACTCGATAGGGAGACCCCTCCACCGGACCCTGGAACGTCGCGCCCAAGTCGGCGGCAGTCGGTCGTCCCAGGGCACATCGCTCCTACGTAGTGGCCTCTTGCGCCGAATCGTGACCTGAGGCCACCGCTGTCTCAACTGCCCCCATCCCTGCGAGCTCGGGTTGGGACCGGGCTCAAGCCACTGTGACGGGCCGGGTAGGCCATGAAAGGCCCATGAAAGTTGTCGTCTTTTCCCAAGATGGGGTCATGTTCCCCAATAAAGGGGATGACGGGTCCCAATTTGTTCGGGACGATGTATGTGACACGACCTGTCGGGATTTGACGGTCGACGATTGACGGTTGTTGTAGATCAAGGGATCCCGGGCGAGGGATCAGGAGGTTCTTGTGCTGATCGATCAGGTGATGGAGACCCGCGGCAGATCCGGCGGCCATCCACGGTGAAACCGTCAGTCGACGACGACGACCTCGTTCGGATTGTGGCAGAGGCCCGGGCCGGAACGAACGCAGCCTGGGAGACCCTGATCCAACGCTTCGGCGGATTGGTGGCTGCAATCGCGAGACGGTGTCGGTTGAGCGATGCCGACGTCGCGGAAGTATGTCAAACGACATGGCTACGGCTCGTGGAGAACCTCGACCGCATCGAGCAGCCGGAACGCCTCAGTGCATGGTTGGCGACCACCTCGCGGCGGGAGAGCATACGGATCGCCACCCGTCGCGCCATGGTCTCGGTAACCGATGCGGTGTATCTCGTGCCTGATGACGATGCGGATCCGCCCGATGCCGCCCTCTTGCGGGAAGAGCAGGTGCGCGCCATAAGAATGGCGGCCGAACGGCTGTCACCCCGTTGTCAGCGACTCCTTGGTTTGTTGATGGGCGATGACGATCTCCCGTACAAGGCGATTGCCGAGCAGCTGAATATGCCGATCGGGAGTATTGGACCGACGAGGGGGCGCTGTCTCGAACACCTCAACCTCATTTTGGCGGAGATGCAGCTCAGCCAGAGCGCCGCCGCTCGCGGCAACGGACACCCTGACGCCATCGCGGCCCACGGATAGGATTCTCAGCCCCGGCAACGTCCCGTCGCTCCCTGATGCCTCAGTAGGCCGTCACCACCCGTCGGGGCAGCCGGTAGTGGCATAACCAGCAGCCGGTAGTGGCATAACCAATCAGGTAAACGGGGCTGCCCCTCCGCGCCTCGGCCTTCGTCGCTGGCGACGTCGCAGACCCTCAGTGCCGGCTCGACACGTCAGACAGACTGTCCACCATGACCGTGCCGCTCTCCACGACCGAGGGGCTCTGTGAGTGGATCACCCCGAATCGAGCGAGCGATCCTCAGCATTGTCGACGGAACGCATCCTCGTGTGGTTCGAGCAGGACAAGACGTAAACATTGGAGGAGAGGAAGTGGATGAGTAACTGGACGGATCGGGACGCACGCCGAGCCGCCGCGCGTTCGGAGTACGAGCACATCATGACGACTCCGGGGCCCGATCCGGTGTCCGCGTATATCGAGGCCGGGGTTATCGGTTTCGTGTTTGGCGAAATGTGGCGCCGCGGCGTGTTGACGCCGCGTGATCGCCGCTGGATCACGCTCTCCTGCGTCGGAGCAATGGATTCCGCGATTCCGATCGAGTCGCACGTATGGGCGGCACTGAACAGCGGTGACATTTGCTTCGAGGAGTTCGACGAGTTCGTCCTGCACTTTGCGACGCAGCTCGGATGGCCCAAGGCCTCCGTTCTCACGACTTGCGGGATAACGTCGATTATCAAGATCGCCGAACAGAGGGGGAGGGAAATACCGGCTCTCGATTTCGTTCCCTGGGCGGACCCCGTCACCGCCGAGGAACGGCACGCACGCGGTGACGCCGCCTACGGGGACGTTCACGGCTCGGTCGCGCCGCTACCGCTCACGGCTTTTCGACGGGACGCGTACCTCGACTATCTCTACGGCGAGATCTGGACCCGGGAAAGGTACCTCACTCGCCGTGATCGTCGGATTGTGAGCATTTGCTGCAGTGCCGCCGTTGGCGTTGAAGCAGAAATGCGGGATCACGTCGTGGCAGCCCTGGAGAAGGAGGAGCTGACTTACGAAGAGCTCCAAGAGCTGGTGGTCCACTTTGCCGTCTACGTCGGTTGGGCACTCGGGCGGCAACTCGACGACCTGCTACTCGAGGTCGCCACCGAACGCGGACTGCAGGATCCACCGGCCTGAACGTGCCGCAACACTCTTGGTTGTTGAATCTGAGGGGGTGTCAGACTTGCCGTCGGCAAGAAGCGCTCCGGAGTAGATTTCCCTATCCATCAGGTGGGCGCCAGCCCCCTCTCGCTAAAGGATTCTGATCCGCGCAGAAGTATCGTGTCCCCACACGGATCCGAGGTTCGGATTTTGGTGCGAATGGGGGCTGAGATGAACGCAAATGCGGTATTCGACCTCGGGGCCGTATTCGATGCTCACATGTCCGCAGAGTTCGAGTTGCGGGACGCCGATAAAGCGATGGAGACCATGACCGATGTCCCGAGTCTGACGCATGTGCCGGTAGTCACGGGTGCGAGAGGCAAAGAAGCGCTACGCGGTTTCTATCGAGACCACTTTGTCGGCAATGGCCTTCCGATCTCTCGGTTGAGCGTATCTCTCGAACGACAACTGAGACCATGGTCATCGACGAATTCATCGTGAGGTTTACTCACGACATCGTGATGGATGCCATCCTTCCGGGCCTTGCGCCCACAGGCCGGCGTGTGGAGCTACCGCACGTGGCGGTCGTCGGATTTGAGAACGGAAAGATCGCATTTGAGCGCATCTACTGGGATCAGGGCTCGATGCTGGTCCAGCTTGGTCTGATAGACGTTGACCGCCTACCGCTCGTCGGATCGCAGCAAGCTGAGGTGCTCCTCCACGAGGACTACCCGAGGAACGAGTTGATCACGAGCCAAGTCGATTCGGGCTCGCCCGATTGATCAAGCAAGTGGGCTGCTCTCGCTGTCCCCGATCACCGGACCGGTCGCAGCTCGCGTTGTCGGGCCTACTGGACCGCGCTCCGTGACCATCGGTCGTTGTCAGAAGCGGTGCGCTTGTCAGGCTGAGGGGCCGATCCCAAGCTGTCATTGACACCCTTGGGCGACGCGAGATGCGCCACCGGTCGACACAAGGCGCGCCGACAAGCGGTCGGCATGTCGAGCGGGGAGTACACAACCCACACATACGGCGCGGCGGGTTGAATGGATTGGTTGCCGTCGCCGACGACCGTGCCACTCGCCGCGTGAATGAACTCTTGCGTCGTTGCTGTGCTCAAGGGATCAACGCAACACCAACCTGATTAGTGCCGGTCAAAAGGCGCATTGCTTGGCATCGGGTAGGCAGAACTGCTCATCGCGCAGGTTCATTGCCGACGCTGGGGGTGGACGACCTCGTGCGAGAGAGGGCGCTCTGGGGGTTTACGGGTGTCGTAGCTGGTGGGGCTAGCTGGAATCGAACCAGCGACCTCAGCATTATCAGTGCTGCGCTCTAACCGACTGAGCTATAGCCCCGGTGTCCGACGCTCGTCGGAGGAAGGTCGAGATTACACGACGGTCCCGGAGTCTTCACAACCCGCGGCACGGTTCACCCGTCGACGAGCGTCGTCGTCACCAGGGCCGCTAGCGCATCGGCGCCCGGACCGTCGATGGCCAGGTGCGTGCCATCCGCCCCGAACCATTGTGGGTTCTGCGCCGCTAACGCGGCCCAGTCGGCGACCACGACGTTGCGGTATCGAGCGGCTCCCCTGGCAAGGACCGCATTGTTGGTTTCCTGCCACGGTCGGTCGACGTGGACGTTGACGAACACTACCCGGGAAGCTCCGCCGAGGATCGCCATCATGTTGTCGAAGTCGGTGTCTGTGATCGGCCCGTTGGTGCCCAGCGCCACGATCACGTCAGCGCCGAGCTGACCCTCCACCTTCAGGCTATAGAGGAGCACCTCACCCTCGGACCACTGCCGGCTCACCGCAGCGTTCACGTTGATGCCGGGAATCGCCGCTTCGAGTGGGTCCTGGTAGTCGAGCATGACCGAGTCCCCGACGGCCGTCGCCCGGCCGGGCACGAACCCCCGCCCCGCCGGCCCCGGTGGGGGCGCCGAGGTCGTCGTGGAAGCGCGGGCCGCCGGAGCGGTGGTGGGCGCGTCCGGGACGGTAGGCACAGGCGCAGAGGTGGTGCTGGTCGATGGGGTCGCGCTCAGCCGATGCAGCCGGGGAGAAGCGCTCGGAGTTCGCAGGGTGACGAACGCGGCAGCTGCAGCCGCGAGCACGGCGACAGCGGCCGCGCCGAGGGCGACGACCGCGGCTCTGGGCCGCTTTCGTCCGTCGGTCGTGGTCTGCCGGGTCATGAGAACAGTTTCGCTGGTGTGGACGTGCGGCGGTCATCGCGCCGGCTCATTCAGGGATCGCACGGTCCTCCGGCCACAAGCGGACCGAGGTCGACTGGCTCGCCGCCGCAAGGAGGTCTCCGTCCTCGGACCACAAGAACGCGACCCCCTGGGCATACCCGTCGACAAGGGCGTGGATCCGGATGTCGCACAGCACCCACTCCGTCGGCTTCAACCGGACGACCCGCAGGGTGTTGTCGAGACTCCGGCCCATGGCCCTGCGACCGAGGGGCTGTGAGACGGCCCCCGAGAGATAGTCGCCGACGACGGCCAGGGTGGCCGCAGAGGGCGTGAGATGCCCCGGCACACGGGCCCACAGAGCGGAGTCCGGGCCGCCGGGCGTCCCGTCCATCTCCTCGAAGGTCAGTCCGCGGGCGGTGCGCACCTCGATGCTGTCCATGATGGTGTTGCGGAACAACTCGGGGAGGAATCGCGCTCGGCATTCGTCGGGCGGAGGCACATCGGGTGGGGTGACCCAAACGCCGCCCAGCTTGAGATCGGCGTGGTCGCCGAGTGCTGCGTTGACGGTGAGGACCTCGCGGCCGTCAACCCTCCCGACGGCCCGGCCTTGGGTCACCTGGCCACCCACGGCGGCAAGAGTCACGTCCCACTGCATCTCTTCGCCAACCAGTGCATATGAGAGGTACTGGCCGGTCGCCCACACCGTCTGGCGTCCGGACGCCGCTTCGAGTGCGACGAGCGCCGCCCCGAGTCCGCATCCGCCGAACAGGAAGTTTCCGGGCGTCGTCAATTGCCGCGTGACTGGCATGCGCCAGTGCAGTTCGTCGTCGCCCTGTACCATGCCCAAGAAAGTCCGTGCATCCACGGAGGGGCACCCTACTGGGGTGGACCAAACCCTCAGGACCGGGGCCATCGCTAGCTCGCACCGCCTACGATTGAAGGTCCCGGAACCGCGACACAGCGTTCACACGGCAAGTCGGCCGTCATCGGGGGTGTAGCTCAGCTGGAAGAGCGGCGGCTTTGCAAGCCGTAGGTCGAGGGTTCGAGTCCCTTCACCTCCACTCGGTGTTGGCACAGTTGGCACAGTTGGCACAGTTGGTGTTCGACAGTTGGCACAGTTGGCACAGTTGGCACAGTTGGCACAGTTGGCACATTTAGAAACCTCTGCCAGCTCGTAACTATCCTCGCCGTCCTGTTCGCTCACTGCCGGACCGTGTGCTCGAGCCGTGGCGGGAGAGACGACGTATCGCCCTCGCGCAAACCCGATAAGGCCGTGCCTAGTATTGGCGGCGTCTGATTTTTCGGAGCGAGGAGGTACGACGAATGGCGGATCGCAACGCGACAGACACCCGTCTTTCACCTCCGGCACGACTGCACCACCACGCCTTTGTCACTACCGATCAGGAAGCGACCCGGAAGTTCTATGAGGACGTGGTCGGTCTGCCCCTCGTCGCCACATGGACCGAGGTCGAACATTTGATGGGCGGGGAGGAACAGGAGTTTTGTCACGCGTTCTACGGACTCGCTGACGGCGGGTGTCTCGCCTTCTTCCAGTTCGCCGACGGCCGGTTTTCCGAGCAATTCGCGCCGCTCCCTCCCCCTTCGCTCTTTCGGCACGTGGCGATGTCGGTGACGTCGGAGCAGCAAGAAGCAATTCGCGCCCGGGCGGAGGAAACTGAACTTGAGGTGATGATGGCGGACCACGGTTACTGCAGATCGCTCTACATCACCGACCCGAATGGCCTTTGCTTGAGTTCACTGTCGACCATCCAGACGCCGAGAAGATCGGCGCCATCCGTATGGAGAACGCGTATAGCGATCTCGCTCGGTGGTTGTCGGGAGACCACTCAAGCAACAACGAGTGGCGTCCGACCTCATGACTCGCCCAACCTTCGCCGGTGTCAGAAGAGAAGAGTAATCATGTCGACCACTCTGTCCGAACCCACCTACCACCAGGATCCAACTGAAGTGGCACCGGGCACTTACGTGCTACACGAGGTTCAGCACGCCCTGGGACAAGCAATTTCGGTCTTCATCAACTCCGCCGTGATCGACGGCGAAGAGCCCGTCCTGATCGACACAGGCTCTCTGCGGAACCGCCAGGCCTGGCTCAAGGACGCCTTTAGCCTCGTCGATCCGAAGCGCATCAAATGGGTCTTTATCTCCCATGAGGACGCCGACCACGTTGGCAATCTGGACAAGGTGATGGAGGCCTGCCCGAATGCCAACTTGGTGTGCAGCTGGGCGATCACCGAGCGTTACACCAATGCCTTCGACTTTCCGCTCGGACGCTGCCGGTGGATGGACGACGGGCTCAGTTTCGACGCGGGTGATCGGCAGATGACGGTGATGCGCCCGCCCCAGTACGACTCACCCACCACCCGGGGACTGTTCGACCACAAGACAGGCGTCTACTGGGCCGTCGACGGCTTTGCGACCCCGGTGCCCGGTGGTGAAGGTGCCGCCCAGCTTGCCGGTGATGTCTCGCACCTCGATGATGAGTTTTGGACCCACGGGATGACGATGTTCGCGTTCAACGCACTGGCGCCATGGCTACGGCTTGTCGACCCAGAACGCTTCAGCGCCGAGGTGGGACGACTGTCGGAGTTTCCAATATCGACCATCATCTCGGCGCACAGCCCTGCAATCACGGGTAGCAAGATTCCCGATGTCTTCGAAAAGACGCGAGCGCTTCCTCAAGCAGAGAGCCCGTCTGCTCCTGACCAGGCCGTGCTCGACCTCATCTTGGCGGCGACGCAAGGGTCCGAGGTCCCTCGGTGACCACCTGAGCACGATCGCATAGCTCCGAGAGGATTCGTACGGCGAAGGATTACAGCTAGATCGCTCCCTCGGCTGCGAGCGTCGCGATCTCGTCCCAGGAATAGCCGGCTTCGAGCAACACTTCCTCGGTATGTTGTCCCAACTCGGGGGAGTGCATGCTGACCGTCGGGACCGGATCCGAGAACCTCACCGGAACCCGGACGACGGCATCGGAGCCGAGGGTTCCGTGATCTTCGACGGATGCGATGTAGCCGTTGGCCCGCACGCCCGGGTCGTCGGCCACCTCGGCATGTGTCCGCACGGGGGCAAAGCGGAGACCCGCGGCACCGAGCAGTTCGCACCACTCGGCGGTCGACTTGGTGGAGAAGACGGCGTCGAGAATCGGCCACAGGGCCGCCTTGTCGTCCTCGAAATACAGCAGCGTCTTGAAGCGCTCGATCAGGTCCGGCCTGCCGATGGTTCGATAGAAGTGGTCGCGGGCAGGCCCCGCGACGCCGACGATGGCGATCCAGCCGTCGGCGGTGGGGAAGAGTCCGTAGATCCCCGGAATCATCGGGTGACTGCGGCCGCTCGGACCAGAGACCTGCCCGGACATGAGGTACCGGGTGTATTCGCCGGCCTGGGCCCACACCTGACCACCGAGCAGCGAGGTCTCGATCAGCTGCCCACGGCCGGTGCGCTCGCGGGCGTAGAGCGCGGCGAGGACGCCGGCGAGGAGGTTCTGGCCGGCGATGTGGTCGGCGACGGTGGCGCCGACGGGGCTCGGATCCTGGCCGGCTCCCCCCGTCGTACTGATGAGCCCGCCCGCAGCCTGGGCGCTGAGGTCGGCGCCTTCCCGTCTCGCATCCGGGCCCACCGCCCCGAAGGAGGAGCCCATCGCGTAGATGATCCGCTCGTTGCGCGCGGCCACGTCGGCGTACCCCAGGCCCCAGTCGTCCATCGTGCCGGGCTTGAAGTTCGTGATGACGACGTCGGCCTGTTCGACGAGGCGCAGGAACGCCTCGCGGCCGCGTGGCAGGCGCAGGTCGATCGTGATGCTGCGCTTGCCGCGGTTGTATGCGCTGAAGAAGGCCGACCGCCGGTCCTCCCGGCTGATCGGGAGCCATCGGCTCTGGTCGCCGAATCCCGGCAGCTCGATCTTGATCACGTCCGCGCCCCACTCGAGCAAGGTGAGGGATGCCTGCGGGCCCTGGACCAGGAGCCCCGCCTCCAAGACGCGGACGCCGTCGAGGAGTCCCATCTCCGGATCAGACACTTGAGGTCACAACGCTCGTCTCATGGCGTCTCAACTCTTGTGACTGGAGCGAGGGAGGTCAAGCCGGACCCCGGGCGAGTTGAGGACTTCCGATCATGCGACTGTGCTCCTGCTCATCTGGTTCCGATGGCATGATCGGAGCGGGATCGTGCGGGGTCGGTCGGGGGATAGGTGGATTGGGATGCATCATGGCGATCGTCGCCGGACGGAGGGAGTTCACGAACGCGACCGCCGGATACGGTGCGCGTGGATTTTCGTCGTCCTACCCTTGACGGTTCTCGGAACGGGCCTGATGCTGGTGCCGTCGACGGCCGTGGCCGGCGCAACCGGTTCGGCGCCGGGACTTCACGGCAGGGGCTCGATCGACGAGGCCTGGCTCACGGGAGCCCGACCGGGATCCCGCCTGACCCTGCTGCGGAACGGCGCACCCGTGCCCAACGCAGCCAATCCCGGCACCGCCGACGCTCTCGGTTCACTGATCATCCGCAACCTCGCCCCAGGCTCGGGGTACCAGTGGCACGAGAGCGCGACCGGGGAATCAACCTCGAAGTTCGCCGTCTTCGCCGTTGGCACCGACCCCCCGAATGACTCGACCCTCTACACCAAGCAGGTTCTACAGTCGGGACTCAACTACATCACCATGCGAGACGGCATTCGCCTGGCAGCGACCGTCCGCTTCCCCTTCGGCAGTACCTGCAGCGCGACCGCTCCGTGTCCGACGGTCATCGAGTATTCGGGGTACGCCGTAGCCGCGCCGACCGACCCGATTCCTTCCCTGTTGGCCTCGGCCTTCGGCACCACGTGCCAGGGATGCGGTGATTCGAACCTGCTGCCCGACTCGGCGACGGACGTCGGGGCGGTCGTCGCCCGGGTGGCAGGCTTTGCCACCGTAAGCCTGCAGATGCGGGGGACAGGCTGCTCAGGCGGAGCCTTCGACCTTTTCGGCTACCCCTCCGATTACGACGCCTACGACGCGATCGAGGTCGTGGCCCACCAGGATTGGGTGGCGCACCACAAGGTCGGCCTGGTGGGCATCAGCTATTCGGGACTGTCCCAACTCCCGGCCGCCGGCACAGACCCGCCCGGGCTCGCCGCCATTGCTCCGATGAGCCCGACCGACGACCTCTTTTCAACGGGCTACCCCGGCGGCATCTACAACGAAGGTTTTGCGGCCCAGTGGGTCGATGAGCGGATCGACGACGCCAGGCCGGCGGCCACCCTGCGTGACGGGCGTGTCGTGCCACTGTCGACCACACCACGGTCCGGCGTCGGTCAGCCGTGGACCTACGCCGAGATCGACGCCGAGTTGGCGGCCAGCCACGGGACCTCGTCGAGCTGCCTGGCGAACCAGGGTCTCCATGAGCAGTCAGAGACCTTGGCCGGCCTGGTCGGTGCGAAATTGGTGGCTCCCCACGGCGGACCGGGTCGCGATCCGCTGCTCTTCGAACGGCGCTCCATGCGGGAGTGGGCGAGTCGGATCACCGTACCCGTCTTCATCTCGGGCGCCATGCAAGACGAGCAAACGGGACCCCAGTGGCCGGCGCTCCTCAGCGCCTTCCCAGCGACAACACCCGTCTACGCCAACCTCGTCAACGGTGATCACATCGACTCGACCGATCCCCAGATCATCAGCCGTTGGCTCGAGTTCCTCGACCTTTATGTCGCTGATCGGGTCCCGACCCCGCCGAACGTGCTTGCCCGAACCGTTCTGGATGAGTTCACCAGCTTCGCCTCCGGAACGGCCGCGCAGGCCCCATTGCCGCCCACGCGCTTCACGACGGCCACGACGGTGGCCCAGGCCCGATCCGAGTTCGCGGCAGCCACGCCACGGATCGAAGTCCTCTTCGACAACGGCGCCGGCGCTGCCGGTGCCGGCGACCCGCAGTCGACGTACCAAGCCGGCTTTGCACAGTGGCCACCAGCGGGTGCCGTCACGACCTACGAATTCGGAAACGGCGGTGCCCTCAGCACCACGGCTCCAAAGCGTGCGGGCACTGCCACCTTCACCCTCGATCCGGCCGTGCGCCCCGCCACGAGCCTGCCCCCCAACGGCAACGCCTGGTCGGCGGCGCCGGATTGGGACTGGACCCCCGTCCCTGCCCGCGACGCCATCGCGTTCCAGACGGCCCCTTTCACCGCAGCGACGACAATCGTAGGACCGGCCACCGTCGACCTGGAAGTCAAGTCGTCAGCGCCGATGTTGGACTTCCAGGTCACCGTGACCGAGGTGCGACCATCTGCCCACCAAGAAGAGTACGTGACCTCAGGGTTCCTCCGCAGTTCGAACCGCGCCGACCGAAGGGACTCGACGCGCCTGTTCACCGACCCGACCTACCGCGCGTCGGGCGCCGGCACGCTGAGTTCGACGGCTTATACCTTGGTCAAGATCCCAGTCGATCCGATCGTCCACACGTTCCGATCCGGGACGGAACTGCGAATCGTGATCTCGGCACCGGGTGGTGATCGTCCCATCTGGGAATTCGCGACGCTCGATGACGGCCTGCGCGCGACCGTCGGCTTCGGTGGGGGCCTTGCTTCGTCCCTGGTGGTCGACACCGTCCACGGTGTGACGGCGACCGCCTCGTTGCCCGGCTGTGGGAGCCTGCGGGGCGAGCCGTGTCGCAGCTACCAGGCCGAAGAAAACCAGACGGGGGCGTCCTGAGCCGAGGACGGAATGTCACTGGCGGCACGGGCGGGCCACTGCGGCGAAACGGGGCTGGGGGGCGATCCTCGGGCGCTCAGGTCGAGCGCCCGACCTGGACGCCGACGTCAGCGCCAGCCGACGCGACGCAGGACGTGAGACCGGCAACGTCGGGTGTGGAGGCTCACGAAGGTGCACTCGATCTCGGGTGTGCATCCGCACGCGATCGCCTGCGCGTGACAGGCGGGGCAACGCTCCATGGCGCAGCCTGGATGGTGCACCCCGCCGATGGGCGTTCCGCAGTCGCGGCACTCCTCGGGTTCGTAACGGTGCCGAGGCCGCGGCTCCTGGCCCCAGCGGATGGGGGCATAGACCTTGCCGCCGATCATCACGGGGTCGGTCAAGCAGCTGATTCCTTCGCTCATCTCGCCACCACAGTGCGAACAAATGGCCATGACGCTCCTTTGGTGAGCCCGCGAATCCGATCATTTCAGGCGCGTGTCACAGGGCCGCGGATGGGTCGTCCACGCGCCGACCCGGCCGGCCCTACGCTGCGGCCATGACGACTGCGGGAAGCGAAGTAGAGGGCGCGGCCAAGCCAGGGCTGTTGTCGGGCAAGGTGTGCGTGGTGTCGGGCGTGGGTCCGGGCCTGGGGCGGCAGGCAGCGCTGGCGCTCGCCGCCCACGGGGCCGATCTGGTGCTGGGCGCCCGCCGTCAGTCGACCCTCGACGAGGTATTGGCCGAGCTGCAAGGCGCGGGAGTCCGGGCCACCGCGGTGCCGACCAACATCACCGACGCCGAAGCCTGCGTCCGCCTCGTGGCGACCGCCACCGAAGCGTTCGGCGGCGTCGACGTGTTGGTGAACAACGCCTTCCGGGCCGACGTCTTCCAGAGTTTCGAAGACGTCGACCTCGCCCTGTGGCGCAAGATCATGGACGTGAACCTGTTCGGGACGCTGCAAATGACCCGCGCTGCATTGCCCGCTCTGCGCGCCCGCGGCGGCGGTTCGGTCGTGATGGTGGCCTCCATGGTGACGCGCCAACCCCAGCCGGCACAGGGTGGCTATGCGATCTCGAAGGGAGCCTTGCTCACCGCGACCCGGGTCCTGGCCTACGAACTGGGTCCGTCCAGGGTCCGCGTGAACGCCGTCGTCCCCGGCTGGATGGCCGGCCCTTCGGTCGACATGTACATCGACATGACCTCGACCGGCCGCGGCGTGCTGCCGGAGGTCGTCGCGGAGGAGCTCAACGCCCGGGTCCCCCTGGGCACGATCCCCAGCGACGCGGACGTGGCCGGCTCGATCGTGTACCTGGCCTCGGACCTGTCCCGCGCCGTCACGGGACAGGCGCTGGACACCAACGGCGGTGAGATCTTCGCCTGACGAACGCCGCGCTCGCTCAGGCGCCCTCACCTCCGCTCGGCGTGCATGAACGAGGGTCCCAGGGCGCGAGCGGTGACACCGGCGCCGTCGGGGTGGCAAAGGCCCCGCTGTTGCCGGTGTTACCGCCAGCTGGCGTAGGCGCCGTCGTGGTGGTCGACGCAGCCGGGCTGGCCGCCTGACCGGTCGAAGTGGGGGTGACGGCGGGGGGCGGCGTGTTCACGCTGAAGTCGGTGCCGGTCACGACCGTGACCTGCGAGCCCAGCTTCACCTGCGTCGGGTCCTCGGCCATGATCACCGCGCCCGACATCGAGTTGGCCACGGCCTGGGCGGCCGCGAGCTCGGTGGGAGATTTCGACGAGTAGTAGACGACTGTCTCCGCTTCCTGTCCGACCGGTGCGACGTCACCGAGCGTCCCGATGTGGAATCCGAGCGCCTGCAAGGCCTGTGCCGTGTCGGTCGCCTGGTTGTAGACGCCGGACCCGTTCTCGACCGAGACGGTCACCGTCGACGGCGATGGCAACGCCCCCCCCGAGTACGTGTCCTCGTTGCTCGACCTGAGTCCCAAGAACTGGTCGACCGTGGTGTGGTCCTGAGGCTCGACCGGGAACTCGATGTCACCGTAACTGCCCCCCTGGTAGACGTAGTTGCCGAACTGGTCCACGGCCACCGGCACCGTCAGCTGCGGCGCGGTGTTGGCGTTGACGTTGTGGAAGCCGAGGACCAGGCTGATCATGTCGGTGGCCGAGAAGCCCGAGTCGACGGTCAGTTGTCCCACCACCCCGGCGACCAACTGCTGGTCGGTGATGGGGTTGCTCAGCCCCTTGGCCTTGACCGCGGCGGCCAGCACGCGTAGGAATTCGTGGTCCCGGCGGATCCGCGCCAGGTCGCTCTGTGCCTCCTGGGGCCAATAGTAAGGGTCGGTTGACGTGACACCCGGGCCCTTGTATTGCAGGTGGCGGGCCCGGACGACCTGCAGTGCCTGGGTCCCGTTGAGCTGGATGCAGCCCGTAGTCTGGATGTTGAGCCCCGAGTAGGCATCGAACACCGGCTCTGGGAAGTACATCTTGATGCCGCCCAGCGCGTCGACCACGTTGATGAAGCTGTCGAAGTTCAGCTCGACGAAGTGTTGGATCGGGATCCCGAAGTCCTCCTCAATGGCTTTGATGAGCTGATCAGGCCCCTGATAGAGCGCGGCGTCGATCTTGTTCGCACCATCTGAGCGGGCGTTGGGCACGAAGAGGTCGCGCGGGAGGGACAGGACGGAGAGCGATCCGTTGGACGGGTTGAGATGCAGGATCATCACGACATCGCTGTTCACGCCGTTCACGCCCTGGGAGCACAGTCCGTACGCGGGGTTCTGCACCTTGAGGGCGCACCGATCGGTCGAACCGATCATCAGGATGTTCTCCGTCCCCGCGTCCTCCCCCTTGATCGGGGCCGAGGTGAGGTTCTTCAGGTCGATGCGGTGTATCTCGTGGTTGAGGTACCAGGCGTACCCGGCGGTCGCCCCGACGATCAAGACGAGCACCAGCAGGAGGCTCCCGGTCACCCAGGCAACCGTGCGTTTACGCGAGCGCTTCCTCGGGGCGGCGTGCGCCGGGCCTCGGTGCGACCCGTTCTTCGTTGTGGCGGCCTCATCTTTGTTCCGCCCCCGCTTGCCTCGAGAAGCACGCTCGGATTCCTCGATCTGGCGCCCGAGCTCCCGCAGGCCCTTCTCGACGGGGTCGTCGGCAGGGTCGGTGGGCGGGCTCGACGCGGGCGCCGGCGCAGGGGTGGCGCTCTCGATCTGCTGGCCGAGCTGATGCAGACCTTTGTGAACGGGGTCGTTCTCCGGATTGGGCGGGCTCATGTGTGGCGGGTTCTGATTTGACGTGCGACCCGTGTTCGGGTCGACGCCCATGCCCCCGTGACGGTTCCGGTTTGGGCGGCCGGAACGTCAGGAAAGCCTAGTCAGCAGCATCGGCGAATGGCGGTCAAGCGACGACCCGGTCAGGGTGTCGACCTCTTGTGGGCCTGTATCATTATCTTCGCATGCACGTAGATAAGCGGACCTTCGAGATGCCCACCGCGGCGCAGGTGTCCGTGGCCAGTGATGCGTTTCGCCTGCTCTCGGATCCCACCCGGATCAAGCTCCTTTGGGCGCTGCTCCAGGGGGAGTCCTCCGTGTCGCGCTTGGCCGAGCTGGTGGGCGCTTCCCCCACCGCGGTTTCGCAGCACCTTTCGAAGCTGCGCTGGGCCAAACTGGTGAGCGTACGACGGGCAGGCACGTTCGCCTATTACTCGGCAGCCGACCCGCACGTGGCCCACCTGCTCGCCGATGCCCTGGACCACGCCGGCCATCGGGTTCTCGAGTTGCCCGACCGGCGGCGGCTGTTCCGAGGGTCCTCCACGGTGGCTCGTCATGGCCACTGATCTGATCCACCTCTCCGGCGTCCTCAAGCGCCCACTGGTCGACGCGTGGACCGGGGACAAGCTCGGGCGCGTGCAGGATCTGATCGCTCGCATGGACGGCAGCCCACATCCGCCGATCGTCGGCCTCGTCGTCAAGATCGGTGGACGCGAGCTCTTCGTGCCGGCCCGCAAGATCTCCGCCATCGAGCCGGGGCGAGTCATCTTCGACGGCGCCAAGGTCGACCTGCGCCGCTTCGAGCGCCGGCCGGGCGAGCTCTTGCTGGCGAAGGACCTCATGGCGCGCCATCTCATCAACCTCGTAGGGGCGCGGCTCATCCGGGCCAACGAGATCGAGCTGGCCCGGACCGAGCAAGGGTGGGAGGTCGTCGGCGTGGACCCGACCACCCGAGGGTTGGTGCGACGCCTCCTGCCCGGCCGCCTCGGGCAGCAATCCGCAGCCCGAGCCATCGTCGACTGGGGCAGCATCGAGCCCTTCGTGTCGCACGTGCCGACGGCTCGGCTGCACATCCCGTATCGCAAGCTCGCCCGGTTGCATCCGGCCCGGATCGCGGACCTGGTGGAGCAGGCGTCGCACGAGGAGGGAGAGGAGATCATCGAGGCCGTCGGTCACGACCCCGCGCTCGAGGCCGACGTCTTCGAGGAACTCGACCCCGAACACCAGGTCGAGTTCGTACAGAACCGCTCCGACGCAGAGGCAGCCCAGCTCCTTGGGTCGATGGCACCTGATGATGCCGCCGACATGATCTCCGAGATCGACCAGGAACGGCGGGCACCGATTCTGGAACTGCTCCCCGAACCCCAGCGCCGCAAGGTGCGGTCGCTCCTCCATTACCACCCCGAGACGGCCGGCGGCCTCATGAGTCCCGACTTCTTGGAATTACCCGCCACGACGACGGTCGAGGAGGCGCTACATGCAATCCGGGTGAGCACCGTGCCGCGCGAGGCTCTGGCCGTCGTCTTCGTCTGCGACCCCGACGACGGGCACGTCTTCGGATCGGTCTCGGCCGTCGATTTGATCCAGAGCCCGCGCGACGCGCTCCTGTCAGAGGTTGCCACGAGCGAGTTGGGGCACGTCCATCCCGACTGGGACCTCGGCGCCACCGTACGCAAGATGTCCGACTTCAACCTGACCGTGGCTCCGGTGCTCGACCCCGAACACGCTCGGATCCTCGGTGTCATCACCGTGGACGACGTTCTCGAACTGCTCCTGCCTTCGGGATGGCGACGGGACTTTGGAATGACGGCGGCCGAGGAATGACTGCGTACCGGCGACGAAGACCCGCACGCGGGGCGCCTCGGTAGGCTGCCTCGCCGGCCGGCGCAAACGGTGCGTCGCGTCCAGCATCACCGGGTCCGCAGCGGGCCCTCCTGACCACGGCGTTGTCCGTCTCGTACGCGCGTGCGGCTGCGAGACATCGGGCAGAGCACAGACGTTCAAGAGAGCCACCAAGGCGCCAGTGAGGTGACGCATGCCCGACCCGGAGGAGACCGACAGCCCGACCGCCGTCCTCGACGAGGCACACCTCGGTGACATCCGAGGAGCCTTCGGCACCATCCGCCAGCACGACACCACGGCGCGCCGATCGTGGCGGGCCAGGGTCCTCACGCTCCTCGCCATCATGGGCCCCGGCCTGATCGTCATGGTCGGCGACAACGACGCTGGTGGCGTTGCCACCTACGCGCAGGCCGGCCAGAACTACGGCCTCACCCTCCTATGGACCCTCCCGTTGCTCATCCCAGTCCTCATCGTGAACCAGGAGATGGTCGTCCGGTTGGGCGCCGTCACCGGCGTCGGCCATGCCCGCCTCATCAACGAGCGCTTCGGGAGATTCTGGGGCGCATTCTCCGTCGGCGACCTCTTCATCTTGAACTTCCTCACCATCGCGACGGAGTTCATCGGGATAACCCTGGCTCTGGGCTACTTCGGCGTGAGTAAGTACGTGTCGGTGCCCATCGCCGCTGTGGCGCTGATCGTGATGACGGCGACGGGCAGTTTTCGCCGCTGGGAGCGGTTCATGTTCGTCTTCATATTCGCCAACTTCCTGGTGATTCCGCTCGCCGCGCAGAGCCACCCCTCGGCGCCGGCCTTCCTCCATGGTTTGACCGTCCCGGGCGTCCAGGGCGGGTTCAACTCGACGTCGGTCCTCCTCGTCATCGCCATCGTCGGAACGACGGTCGCCCCGTGGCAGCTGTTCTTCCAGCAGTCGAACATCGTCGACAAGCGCATCACTCCCCGTTGGATCAACTACGAGCGGGTGGATACCGTCCTCGGTTCGTTGGTCACCGTCTTCGCCGCCTCACTCCTGATGGCAGTGGTGGCGTCTGCCTTCTCGGGTACCGCTCTCGCCGGTCACTTCACGAACGCCGGTGACGTCGCCCGGGGCCTGCAGCACTACGTCGGCCGGGCGGCTGGGACCATGTTCGCCGTCATCCTGCTCAACGCCTCCATTATCGGCGCCGCCTCGGTGACCCTCTCCACTTCCTACGCGTTCGGCGACATCTTCGGCGCCCGCCATTCGCTGCATCGTTCGTGGCGCGAGGCCAAGTTCTTCTACGGGGCGTTTTCTGCCATGGTGATCGGGGCCGCGGGCATCGTGCTGATTCCGGGGGCGCCGCTTGGTCTCATCACCACCGGCGTGCAGGCGCTCGCCGGTGTCCTCCTCCCCAGCGCCACCGTGTTCCTGCTCCTACTGTGCAACGACAAAGACGTGCTCGGCCCTTGGGTCAACCGACCATGGCTGAACGTCGTGGCGGGCGTGATCGTCTCCATCTTGCTGATGATGTCCCTCGTGCTGATGGCGACGACCCTGTTCACCCAGGTCAATGTGAACGATTTGGCGCTGATCCTGGGCGGTGTCCTCATCGTCAGCTATGGCGTGGCGGGCATCGCCTTGTGGCGCGGGCGCGCCCGCCGACCGGTCGAGGCCCCCGTCTCCAAGGAGGCCAGGGCCAACTGGCGCATGCCGCCCCTGAACCTGCTCAACCGGCCCAAGTGGTCGCGTGGCCGCCTCCTTGGCATGTATGCGCTGCGCGCCTACTTGGTCGTCGCCGTCGTCCTCTTGTTGGTGAAAGCCATCGAGCTCGGCGTGAACGGCAAGGGTTGAGGCCCGCGACGGGGCGGTCGACGAGCCGCCGCGGGAAGGACCGAACCGACAAGATGGAATGATGGAGCGAACACATGGGCGCGAACAGTGCAGGCCTGCTGGTATATCGCATCGCCGCCGGCGACGTCGTCGAGGTCCTGATTGCGCACCCGGGAGGTCCCTTCTGGGCCAGGAAGGGTGACGGGTCGTGGACGGTGCCGAAGGGAGAGTACGAGGAGAACGAGGACCCCCTGGCCGCCGCCTTCCGCGAGTTCGCCGAGGAGACCGGCCTGGACGTCCCCCACCACCACACCGTGTTCCTCGGAGAGCTGCGCCAGCCGAGCGGCAAGCGGGTGATGGTGTGGGCGCTCGAGGGCGATGTCGACGTGACCCGGGCCTCGAGCAACACCTTCCAGCTCGAGTGGCCGCGGGGCTCGGGCCAGATCAGCGAGTTCCCCGAGGTGGACCGCCTCGAGTGGGTCACGGTCGGTCTCGCCCGCCAGCGCCTCCTCAAGGGTCAGGTCCCGTTCCTAGATCGGCTGCTGGACGTCGTCGGTGTCGGCGACAGCACCGAAGGTACTGCCGGGCCTCCAGCGGGATGAGCTGCCGTTATCCCTGGTAGAAGCACTGCAGCCTCGACTGCAGACGACCCTGAACGTGTTGTATCCAGAATTAGTACTTTCGGCTCTGTACTAGTGGCGGGTAGGCGGACCGAAGAAGAAGAGAAGCGACGCATTGGGACCAACTGCCCCGGGGAGACGCTATGGAAGAGCACGACGATCAGGCGCGGGTCCAGAGACGCCGCCGCCAGTTCTTCGTGCGAGCCTCCATCTTCGTCGGGCTGGCGGCAGCCGCGCAGGCGAGCGCAGCGCTGCCACCGGGTCCCAACAACCTTGTCTTCTATTGGGCCAGCCTCGCCGTGTTCGCGGCGTGCGCGCTTTCGTTGTTCCTCCCGTGGCAGCGCTTTCCGCAGTGGGCGGTCCTCGTGCCGACGCTGGGCTACTTGGTGTCGGTCACGCTCTTGTTGATCTCCGGCGGCACCAACCCAAATGTACAGAGCACGGCTGGGGGCCTCTCGGTCTTGGTCTTGCTTCCCGTCCTCTGCATGGCCCTCTACTACCCGGCCTCGTACGCGGTGATCACCGTGGCGGCCTCGCTGGTGAGCATCACCGTGGCGGGTATCGCCGTCCAGGACAGCGACGCAACGGTGCTTCGCCGGCTCTTTCTGTGGACCGCGGTCTCCGTGGTCGTCACGGTGACGATCCACCATCTGCGCAACAGTCTCGAGACCAAGGTTCGGGACTCCGACGACCTTGCCCGCCTGGGCCGTCTGATGAACGACGCTACCCAGTCGCTGACGTCGCTGCGCGATCCCGCGGACGTCATCGCCGAGGGAACGCTAGTGATGGCGGAGCTCGTGGGCAGCGGCTGCTCCAGCGCCTCGTACGTACGGGTGGGCGACGGAGTCGTCATTCAAGAGGCAGTGTTCGACGATCGCGGGACGTTGCCGACGAGTTACCTGTTGCGAGACGATCCCTACGTCGGCGAGGTTTGGGATTCGGGGACGCCGATGGTGGCGCAGGTGTACAGAACGGCGATGGGTCCCACGCTGCGCGCCATCACCGACGAGGTTGCCATCACGCATTCCGCGTTCATCCCCGTCAGCGTGAACGAGCAGATGCACGGCATCGTCAGGATTGACAGCAGCGTCGCATCATTCCCCGACGACATCCTCGCCCGGTGCCGCGCGATGGCAAACGTGGTGGAGCTCGCGCTGGGGAACGCGATCGCCCACCAGGAGCTCGAGATGCAGGCCAACACCGATCCGCTGACGGGGCTGCACAACCGCCGGGGTCTCGCGCTCTACCTCGACGGCGACCGACGCCATCGGGCCTTGAGCATCCTGGTCATGGACATCGACGGCCTGAAGGCCGTCAACGACGTCCATGGACACGACGTCGGCGACAAGATCCTCGTCGGGGTGGCCCGGGCCGCCTCCGGCAAGCTGCGTGGAGGCGACCTTCTCGCGCGGATCGGTGGCGACGAATTCGTGGCCGTGGTGGCGGACGCCGACGAGTCGGACGCACGCCGGGTGGCCGACCGCATCCAGGAGGCGGTGTCGCACGTCAAGGTGCAGGGCGTACGGACATCCCTCAGCATCGGGTACGCCTGCTGTGGGACGAATGGCGACGTGGACCGGGTCAGGCAGATGGCGGATGAGGCGATGTACGAGACAAAGCGCGAGGCGCGCCGCCTGCACGCCCGGCATCCGCGACGCCAGGGTGGTGACCACCCGGTGGCAACGCGGGAGAACTGAGCCCGTCGTCAGCCTCGATACGGAACCGTCCTGTGAGCGGAACCACTGGGCGGGGTCAGGCTTGCGCGATGCGGACGAGGTTGCCCGAGGGGTCGCGGAACGCGCAGTCGCGCGCCCCCCAGGGTTGGGATGTCGGCTCCTGCAGCACTTCGGCGCCGGAGGCCCGGATCTTTTCGAACGTGGTGTCGAGGTCGTCGGCGCGGAAGATGGCCGCCTGCAGCGAACCCTGCGTCACGAGCGACAGGAGGGCGTCGCCCTCGGCCTGCGAACGACCGCCGTGCGGCTGGAACAGAACGATCTCGACGTCCTGTCCGGGGGCGCCGACGGTCACCCAGCGAAAGCCCTCGGCCGCGACGTCGTTGTGAACCTCGAGGCCGAGCGCGTCACGGTAGAAGCCGAGCGCGGCATCGGGATCGTGGACGGGAATGAACATTGCGGAGATCGTGACCATGTCACCATCGTACAAACACCGTCCTCCTGAATGCTTCTCCGATCCTGCTCGATACCGCAACGGGGCGGTCATCCGGCGACGCCGGCGCCGGTGGTGCTCAGACCGGGACCGAGTTCCGCCGCGGTCGCGTCGCGACCATGCTCACGCACGACGGGACGACTTCGAGGTCGCGGTGGTCACGCGCGCGGTACTGCGACGGCGTCTCGCCGACGATCTCGGTGAAACGCGAACTGAACGAGCCGAGCGACGTGCAACCGACGGTGACGCATGTGTCGGTGACGGACATCCCCTGCCGGAGGAGCGCCTTCGCTCGCTCGATGCGACGCGTCATCAGATAGGAGTAGGGGGTCTCGCCATACGCCGCACGGAACTTGCGCGAAAAGTGCGCGGGCGACATGTGTCCGGCCCGCGCGATGGCCGGGACATCGAGGGGCTGGGCGTAGGCACGGTCCATGAGGTCGCGCGTCCGGCGCAGGTGCACGAGGTCGGCGATCTCCTCCGGCGTCACGCCGACGACGGTACGTGACCGGGGGCCTCTATGGCAAAGAACACGGGCCAGGGCACTCTCGAGTCGGGCGGCCCGGATTTGAACCGGGGACCTCTGCGTGGCTGGCCATGGCGGTATCGCCGCCGTTCCCGCTCGGGGCGAAGACCGGTAGCTCAGTAATCCCCGGTCCGCGCTTATACGGGTGAGCCAAGGGCCCCGAGTTGGAGAACCCGCTCGACCCAAGCTCCAAGAGCACTGGCAACACTCGCTATGTCCCTAGCGAGGTCTACGACTCACCAGCGGGGTTCGAGAATCACTGGCGGCTATCCCAGGAGTCTTGGAGTGAATCGGCGTCAAGCAATCCTTTCGCTAGGACCAATGATGGCAAGGGACTTCGAGCCCTGTCAGACTGACGCATGCCAGCAACGCTACGTTTCCGACGTCCTCCGTATCCCCATGATGCCGAACGGCCCCCGTCCTGGCGTTCGACGCTAGGTCGCACAAAGCGTCGCCCGTTCTCAGGACCAGCCAAGCTCACGCAACCTCGTCTCCCCGATACCGAAGTGGTGGCCAACTTCGTGAAGCAGCGTGACACGCACCCGGCGGGCCAAGTCCTCGGTCGAGTTGGCGGACCGACAGATCGTGGCGAGGAAGAGTGTGATTCGATCAGGATTCACACCCGCATAGCTGCCCCGCTTCGTAAGAGGGATCCCCTCGTAAAGGCCAAAGAGTGGGCCCGGCGGGCTCTCGTCATCGATGATGATCGCCACGTTCTTCATCTCCGCTCGCAGGTCGTCTGGGATCGTCGCTAAGGCATCGGCCACCAGGACCTCGAAGGCATCGACGGTGATCGGCTCCATGGCTCATACCTTGCCAGCGGTAGAGACGCTCTGCGCCAGAGGTGCCGAACTGCCCACCGTCCCGATGGCGTTCAGGGATGCTTTCAAGCAGCCCTCATGCGCTTTTCGTAAGAATGTCCTACGATGACCGCCACAGCTGAGACCCGCTACACGCGTTCGGCCGATGGGGCAAACCTTGCCTACCAGGTAAGCGGGGATGGGCCCCTCGAACTGTTGTTCCTCCATGTGGCCTATCCGATTGAACTCCTCGCAGAGGACCCCGGGTTCCTCCGCCTCCGAAGACGACTGGACGGCTTCAGCCGGAACGTGTGGTTCGATACTCGGGGCAACGGGGCCTCCGAGGGTGATTTCCGAGACGGACAGCGTCGCGAGGTGTCTGACGCTGACATCCGCGCCGTACTTGACGCCGTGGGCTTCGAGAGGGCAGCTCTGGTGGCTGAGGGCTTGCCAGGCTCGGCGATCCGGTTCTCTTTGGACCATCCAGAACGGGTCGGTTCCCTCGTCCTGATCAACAGCGCCGCCTATTTCGTGCGAGAGGACGACTATCCCTACGGGGTTCCCCGCGAACTGATCGAATCTATGGTTGCGGATCATCGGGAAAACTGGGGCGAGGCTGCCGTAGCGATCCAGCTTCTCGCACCGAGTCGCATCGCGGACGAGCGCTTTAACGCCTGGTATGCCCGCACTATGCGTTTCAGCGCCGGTCCCAACATGGTCGCCGACATGGTCCGGGTGGCGTTGGAAGAGGACGCGCGCCCCCTACTCTCTTCCATTTCGCATCCCACCCTGGTCCTGCATCGTCAGGGAGACCTCTACGTCGAAGTTGGTGCTGGCCAGTACCTGGCTGAGCACATCGACGGCGCCCGATTCGTCGCCCTCCCCGGCGACGACCACTTGTTCTTTGTGGGCGACACGGATGCCTTGGCGGACGAGATCGAGGAGTTCTTGACGGGCATCCGCAGCGGGGCCGAGGGCGACGCGGTGATGGCCGCGGTGCTCTTCACCGACATCGTGGCCTCGACCGAGTTCCAAGCCCGCGTCGGTCCCCGCGAATGGTCTCGGCTGAGCGACTACCACGATGCGATGGTGCGGGCGGTGCTCGATCGCCACAGGGGCCATGAGATCAAGTCCCTGGGGGACGGGTTCTTGGTCACCTTCGATGCCACCGGAAGGGCGTTGCGCTGTGCCGCGGAGATCCAGGCCGGTGCTAAGGACCTCGGGCTCGAGCTGCGGGCGGGCGTACACACCGGTGAAATTGAGATGCGGGGCGATGACATCGCCGGTCTCGCCGTCGCCATTGCGAAGCGAGTATGCGACATCGCGGGACCTGGTCAGGTCCTTGTGAGCGACGCGGTGCGTAGCAACATGGTGGGCACTGATCTCGCATTCGATGACCACGGAGATCACGAGTTGAAGGGCGTGCCGGGTACGTGGCGGCTCTATTTGTTGGCGACTTAACTGTGATTCGTCTAATCGAACATCACCTGGAGTGATCGATGGCACCCTTATCGGGCGTTGGGGACACCCCTGGGCGATGTGCTGCTCGCTGTTCGGAGCGACCCTCTGTCCCGGTTGAATCTAATAGTGCAGTAACGCCTTCTTATTCGAGAGCCTCTCTGCATTGCCCGTACTCTCCGAGCAAGTCATTTACAGCTCGATGTCCGCATAGAGGCGGTGGCGGTCGAGCAATCTGAAACACCGGTCTTCGCAGCCTTGGGCGATGTGGGGATCGATCTCGTACTTCGCTTTGGCTGTGGACGTCGCCGGTGTCGTGGCTCTCAGGGCAGTGACTATGACGTCGGCGACTTCGTCGATCTCGTGTGGCGTAAATCCCAGCGTGGTCAGCGCCGGTGTGCCAAGTCGAATTCCTGAGGTGTACCAGGCGCCGTTGGCGTCACCTGGCAATGAGTTGCGATTGGTGACGACCCCTGCGTCAAGCAGGGCAGCCTCAGCTTGACGGCCGGTGAGTCCGAAGCTGGAAGCCACGTCCAAAAGCACAAGGTGGTTGTCAGTTCCACCAGTGATGAGCCGTGCACCCCGCCGCATCAGACCTTCCGCCAGAGCGCGTGCATTCTCTACGATGTGGACGGCATAGGCAGCGAACGAGGGCTGGCGAGCTTCAGACAAGGCAACGGCCTTGGCGGCCATCATGTGGGGCAGCGGTCCACCGAGGACCATCGGGCATCCTTTGTCTACGTAGGGTGCGTATTCCTCGGCGCAGAGCACCAGTCCACCCCGAGGTCCGCGCAGTGATTTGTGGGTGGTGGAGGTCACGACATCGGCGTGGGGCACCGGATCGAGGTCACCGACCAGCACTTTCCCGGCCACCAGCCCAGCGAAGTGGGCCATGTCGACCATGAAAGTAGCCCCGACGTCGTGGGCGATCTCAGCCAAGATGGCGAAATTGGGGTTCCGGGGGTAGGCCGAGTACCCCGCCACGAGCACCAGCGGACGGAACTCTCTCACCTGGGCCGCTATGGCGCCGTAGTCGAGGAGTCCGGAAGCGGAATCGACCCCGTAGCTAGCCTGGTCAAAGAGCTTCCCGGAAATATTGGGTCGGAACCCATGGGTGAGGTGCCCACCGGCGTCGAGAGCCATGCCCATCATGCGCTGGGAGTGCAGTTCGTTGCGCAGTTGATCCCAGCTCACGGAGTCAAGGTCATTCACGTGAGCCGCCCCAGCCTCGTTGAGGAATGGCTGCTCGACTCGGTGGGCGAGGATGGCCCAGTAAGCAACCAGGTTGGCGTCAATCCCCGAATGAGGTTGGACATAGGCGTGATCGGCGCCGAACAGTGCTTTGGCGTGGTCCGTAGCCAATGTCTCGATCCGGTCAACCATCTCGCATCCGGCATAGAAGCGATGGCCCGGAGTGCCCTCGGCATACTTGTCCGACAGCCAGTTGCCCATGGCCAGCAGCACGGCCGGTGAGGCGTAGTTCTCTGAAGCGACGAGCTTCAGTTGACGCCGTTGGGACTCCAGCTCACCGACAATGGCCGCTGCCACATCTGGTTCGGCGGCAGAGATCACCTCCAAGGCCGATCGATAGGCACTCGCTACGACTGGTTCGGGCACCACGCGCTCCTTCGGACGACATCGAGCCTTCGCCCAGGCGCACGGCTATGTCCGGCAGGCTGCCGGCTGGTCGGTCCCCGGTGGTACTCCACCCAGACGCCAGTAACGACCCGCTCCAATGGTAGCCGCAACGAGCTGCCCTGAGAGGTAAGGACCCTGTCGAAGGTTGACTCGGAAGCGCCCGACGGAAGGATCGGCCCGCAAGCCTCCATTCGGGGCCCTGGAACTGTCCCCTACCGCGCGGCCCATTTCCAGGCGTGCCTCCGATGTCGCCGTACCAGGGCGGTTTGTAACCGGGGGGTCACCCGCCCGCCGAGGCGGCGGCGGAGCCGCCGGCCGATGCGAGAGCGGCATGCATCTGAGGAGATTGCGTACAGAGTCGGGGAGTTGGGATGAGATTCCAGTTCGGTCCATTCAGTCAGGTGTCGATCTTGCGAGCCACCAGTCGGTGCGTGCCCTGTAAGACAGCACCCACAAAATGCGTAGGAGTTCAAGTGTCTGGCCGTCTGAATCTTCCCGAAATGGTTCCATAGGTCAGGTCTCGTAGTGGTACCGAGCCTGCAGCACGATGATGTCGTCGTCCTCGACCATGTAGACCAAACGCTGTTCGCCGTCGATCCGTCTGGACCAGCAGCCCTGGAGGACATGGCGCAGCGGTTCGGGCTTTCCGATGCCGGCAAAGGGGTTACGCAGTGTGTCCTCGATGAGCCGGTTGATTCGTTTCAGCGTCTTCTTGTCGACAGATTGCCAGTGGAGATAGTCGGACCACCCGTGCGACGTGAAGACGAGCCGCACTACAGCAAATCGTGTGGCTGCCGATCACCGCTGCGAGCCTGCTCGAGGCTCTCGAGCAAACGCCGGGCGTTCGCAGGCGACCGGAGGAGGTAGGCGGTCTCCTCGAGAGCCTCGTAGTCCGCCCGCGACATCAGCACGGCGTCGCCCCGCTTGGAGGTGATCTCAATTGGCCGGCGGTCGTTGTTCACCTGCTCGATCAGGGGGAAGAGGTTCTTCCTGGCCTCGCTTGCTGTTATCGCCATTGGGTCCGCTCCTTTACTTGTACCAGATATCGTACCATTCCCGGGTCGCCGATTTGGGAGGCATTTTCTTGAAAAAGGTCTAGACAAGCTCAAGAGCGAGTCGCACACTTGCGACCGCATGACACAGACCCCCGACTACCGATCCGACCCCAGCGAGAGCCCTGAGGGCCGAGGAATCGCCTACGGCCGCTCCTCGGCCTACTGGAAATCGCTGCCCGAGCACGTGCGAGCCGAGGTGGACCACGAGACCACCCTGACGATTAGCTCCATCGAGGACTATCCCGCCTGCCTGCGTGACCAGGTCACCTCCACGGTCGTCGAGGACGCCGAGCTCATCGGCTTCTGGGTGGCCTGGCACAAGGCCGGAGGCTTCGGGGGTCTCCAGGCCGCCGGGTGCCACCGGGCGACCGTCTACCGCAAGATCCGCCGCTTCCGGGCCCGCTTCGGGGCCCATCCCGACGAGTACCGCTTCGAGTGGATCAAGCTCGACCTCAAGCGCGCCTGGAACGACGAGCTCGAGGAGTTCTTGCAGCACCCCCTCGGCCGACCGGAACCCGCCTGAGAGACCATGATGCGTTCTCCCGGGCCGGCCTCGCCCATACAGTCGCAAATCTGCGTGTATATCCGCCGGGCGAACCGGATGCCGGACCCCGCGAGCTGGCCTCGGGCGTCGACGCCCTCTACCTCTCGGGAAACGGGTATCTCTCCCAGGGCTTCTTGACCCACCTCGACGAGGAGCGCACGTTCGCCGACCGGGCGTCGAGGCCCGTCCCCTTCCAGCCCGGGGGACTGACCTTGGGCCTCGCTCCCCACGCGTGGGGCAAGTACCGCTTCTGTCTGGACCACGAGAGCGGGCGGATCGGCTTTACCGCCAGTCGACCCCCTGCCCTCGGTGCGGATCCAGCCCCGAGCCGAGTTCCTCCACTCCGTGGGTCCGGGGGGAACGGTGCGCCATTTCGAGGAGATCCTGGGACCGTTCGTCGAGGACTGGTCCTGAGCGTCGCCCGCCTCGACCTGTTCTTGGACATGGAAGGCCTCGAGCACTGGATCGACGACCACCGCATCGGTGTCGTGGATCAGGCGACAGTGGCAAGAGCCGCCCGACGCCGGCGAATGGCGCTCGGCCGATCCGTGACCGCTGATGGTCACCGCCCGCCTCGCGCAAGGACGGCGTAGGTCGTGCCGCCGGTTCGTCGCTTCGGCAGCGTGCGCCAACGCGGTCGATACTTTGAAGCCAGCTATTGGCACAACGGTCGTCGTCACGTCGCACCGACGACGTTCCGGACCAAGAGCGACGCCCTGGCCTACCTGTCCTCTGTCGAGTCCGATATCCGCCGGGGCGTATGGATCGATCCGTTCGCTGGACGCATCCGGGTGCGGGAGCTGGCCGAGGAGTGGGTGGCTTCGAATCCGGGCAAGCGCGAGTCGACCGCCGTCCGTGAGGAGCTGACCGTGCGCCTCCACGTCCTGCCGGTCATGGGCGAGGAGCGGATCGAGCGCGTGCAGCCTCGGGATGTCCAGCAGCTCGTCAACGGCTGGCGCACCCAGCACGCCCCGCGCACCGTCAAGCGGAACTACGAGGTGCTGCGGGCCATGTTCGGCTATGCCGTGCGCAACGACTGGCTTGCTCGGACTCCCTGTCGCAACATCGTGCTGCCTTCGATCGACGGCACTCGTCGTTACGAACTGTCGGCCGCCGACGTCGGACGCATCGCCACCAACATCCCCGAGCGTTACCGGGTCATGGTCTGGCTCGGCGCCACGATCGGCCTGCGTTGGTCCGAAGTGGCGGCGCTGCGAGTCGGGCGGTTCGACTTGGCCGAGGGCCGGCTGTCGGTGACCGAGGCCATGGTGCGGGGGATCGGCGGGCGAAACGTGCTCAGCCCACCGAAGTCCTGCGCAGGCCGGCGGACCATGTTCATGCCGGACGTCGTCACCACCATGCTGGCGACCCACCTCGAGAGGGAGGGCCTCAGCGAGGACGACGCCGACGCACTCGTGTTCACGGACGACGGGGGTGGAGCCCTCCGTTACTCGAACTGGCGGCGCCGCGTCTGGGAGCACGCCACGGCCTCCTCCGGCTGCGCCGGTGCGGGCTTCCATGATCTGCGGCGTCTCAACGCCACGACACTGGTCGTCGAAGGCATCGACGTGAAGACGGCGCAGACCCGCCTCGGGCACGCCGACCCGAGGGTGACCCTGGCCATCTACGCCTCCGCCCCCGCGGCGGTCGATCGCGCGGCGGCCGACGTCATCAGTGAGACGTTCTTCGGGCCCGACGGCAACCGCGGCAGTTCCGTCGAGCGGCGTCCTCCGAAGAAGCGCGGCAACCCGAAATAAGTGTCAAGACCCGGTACCCGCTTGACGGTCTGACTCCGGTACCTGCTTGACACCCAAACCCTCAGGCCACCTGGACCTTACGGGGCCGGCCTTCGGGCGTGGCGAAGGCGCCGTGCTCCTTGGAGCGGTCGTGGCGGATGGCGTGGACTCTGATGACCTTGCCCTTGGCGGAAATCTGGACCGAGCCGGCGACGATGGCCACGTCGACGAGCTGACGGGCCCAGCTGCGTCCGACCCGATAGCCGGTTCCGGCGAAGGAGACCGTGCCACCGCCGTCCACCCGACGGGTGACGCTCATGCCGCTCGTCGGCGGACGAGAGCGCCCAGAGCGCGGCGCCTGCTGGGGACGGGACCCCTTGTCGGGCCCGCGACGCTCGGCGTGGGTGGCGACGAGGACTCCGGCGTGGAGGATCTCGACGAGCCCCGAGCGCACGACGACCTCGACGGACTCCCCCGCGAAGGTCGCGCCCACCCGATAGCGAAAGCCTCCGAGGGTGATCGAGCCCCGCTGGTCGACCCAGCGGTTCACGCCCGGCGGACGGCCTGAGAGCGGAACCTCGTCGGGGACCTCTGGCATCTCGAGGTCCGCTGCTCGATGCGCAGCGGCCAAGGCGAAGCGTTCGGCGGGTGGTCGGTCGCCCAGCGATTGGTGCGGACGCTCGGTGTTGTATTCGCCTACCCACTCGTCGAGAGCGCCTTGGAGCGCCTCGATGCTCAAGTGCACCCGGTCGTGGTCGACCAAGAAGTCCGAGCGCATGGTCCTGTGGAAGCGTTCGACCTTGCCCGTCGTGGTCGGTGAATACGGAGCGGTGAGCAGATGGCGGATGCCGTTGTTGGCACAGATGCGGTCGAAAAGAACTGGTCCGGGGCCTTGGCCGAAGCGAGCCGTGAAGACCTTGCCGTTGTCAGTCAAAATTTGGTCCGGGAGGCCGTGGGTGTGCAGCGCCCACTGGAGCGCTTCGCACACCGGCCTCGCCGTCGCCCGGGCCACCACCCGGGCACAGATGCAAAAGCGTGAGTGATCGTCGACGCCGGTGACGACTTTGACCTCGGTGCCGTCGGCGAGATGGAAGCGTCCGACGATGTCCATCTGCCACAGCTCCATTGAGCGGGACCGCTCCCAGCGTTTGTAATCAGAGCGGGAGCGTTTGCGCGCTGTGGGCTCGAGCAGATGGTGGCGGACCAAGGTGCGATAGATCGAGGAGCGTCCAGGCACTGGACTGAAACCCTCTTTGGCCAGCCGGGTGCGGATCGAGCGCGGCCCCCACCTCGGATGCGCCCGGCGCAGCTCGACCACCTTGGCCTCGACGAGCGGAGCGATCTGGTGCGGACAGCTCTCGGGCCTTGAGCTCTTGTCGGCCAGTGCCGCCATGCCGCCCTCGGCATAGCGGCGCAGCCACGTGTGCAGCGTCTGACGGCTGACCCCGTTGCGGCGCGCCACGTCGGTCACGCTCATCCCGTCGAGGACGTCGATGACCGCCCGATAGCGCTGTTCCACGAGCTTGAGCTCCACCAACACGGTCGGCCTCCTTCGCATCTGTCGACGACTGCGTCAACAGCGAAGAAGGTGGCAACCGCCACGTGGTGGACCCTCTCAGGCACGAAGTGTCAAGGAGGTACCGGAGCCAGTGTCGCCCAGGTACCGGAACCGCGTCCGAAAGTGTCAGGCAGGTACCGGAGCCACGCCGTCAAGCATGAACCGGAATTTCACACAACCCGAAATAAGTTCCGCGCCATTTTGCGCGCCATTGGTTCGAGAAGCTCACCCTCTCCGCCAAACGCATCGCCCTGACCAGGGCTTTTCAGTCGGGCTGCCCGGATTTGAACCGGGGACCTCTGCGTCCCGAACGCAGCGCGCTAACCAAGCTGCGCCACAGCCCGTCCGCCCCCCGAGGGGAGCAGCCTGCACACTACCGCGGCCTTAGCCGGACGCTTCCTCGTTCTCGTCGGAGGCACGATCGCGTCCGGCACCGCTCCCCCCGGCGCCACCACCGTTCTCGTCGCCTGCCGTCGGGGCCTCGGCATAGGTGGCGACGACCTGTGCCACGCGACGTTTGTCCATCTCGACCACCTTGAGGTCCCAGTCGCCCACGCGGACCTCCTCACCCTCGGAGGGGATGTGGCCGAAGCGCTCGAACAGGAGTCCACCGAGGGTGACGTACTCCCCGTCGGGGATCGCGATACCGAGGCGTTCGCGCACATCGTCGACGTTGGCCTGACCGTCGATGAGCCAGCGGGTGTTGTCGACCCGCACGATCAGCGCCTCTTCCTTCTCGTCGAACTCGTCGTGCAGTTCCCCGACCAGTGGCTCCAAGAGGTCCTTGACCGTGAGCATTCCCGCCACACCCCCGTATTCGTCGACCACGATGGCGACGGCCCGGCGGTTCTTACGCATGTCGGCCAGCGCCTCGAGCACCCCGAGCGACTCGGGGAGGAGGTAGGGCTGGCGCACCTTGCGGGAGATCTCCAAGGGGCTGGGGTCGGTGGCGTCCCTGGTTCTCGGTTCGCTGGCGTCGCCGCGGGTTTGCGCGCTCGAGGTCCCGCCGCCGGTCCGGAAGATGTCGTTCACGAAGAGGATGCCGATCAGGTCGTCGAGATCGTCGTGAACGACCGGAAAGCAACTGTGCCCCGAGCTGCGCACGGCCCGTGCGATGTCCTCTGCGTGGACCGGGATGGTCAGATAGGTCACGTCGACCCGCGGTGTCATGACCTCCCGGACGTCGACCTCTCGGAGGTCCGCCAGAGCTTCGATGATGATCCGCTCTTGCTCCGCCGCCTCGGCCTCGAGAGTTTGGTCGTGGCCAGCCGATCCGGCAGGCTCGTCGGTGGCCGGGCGACGCCAGAACCGGCGCGCTCGCTTGGGTTGGGGCTCCGGCGATTCCGGTCGGTGCGACACCGCGGGGCCGGTCAGGGTCTGGGCTCGGGTCCTGCCTGCAGCTGGGGTCCACTGCCCACCAGCACGGGCACGGGCGTGAACGAGTCGTCGGCGAAGGTGCGGTCGTCCAACAGGGTGGCGACGGCGCGGCGCAAGCGCAACGGATCGAGTGGCTTCACCAGCCAGCCCTCGGCGCCCGAGCGGCGGGCCAGGAAGACGTCGGGGCGGCGGTCCAGGAGCATCAGCACGGGGATGTGGTCCAACGCGTCGTAAGACTCCTGCAGGCGCAGCTCCAGGCATACGGCCATGCCACCCATGTTCCCCATCTGCATGTCCACGATGACCAGATCGGGCGACTCCTCGGTGACGAAGCTGACTACTTCGGGACCCGAGGTCACCGCGCGCACCTCGACATCGGGTCCGCTGATCACGGCCTCGATCTCCTTCCGGAGGGTGGGCGCGTCGCTGGCGACCAGGATGGTCTGCACCGACCGGAGACTATCGGACCGGCACCACCTGCCAAAGACGACCCGATCGTTCAGCCGAAGAGGTGATCGGCCGCCTGCTGCAGCCCCCCCAGCTCGTGCACGTCCTGTCCGAAGAGCGGGATACGTCCCACGGGAGCGGGCGACACCCGGGCGGCCAGGCCGGCGAACGCCGCCTCCTCGCGCGCCGCTACTTGGTTCAGCTCGGCCAGATTGTCCTCGAGGGCCTCCAGGCCAGGCGCTCTGGCCCCTGCTGCCGTCCCCGGTTCCGTCGGGTGACCACCGTCTCCGAAAGTAGGGGCGATCCGGTTGACGACGAGCGCCGCCACCGCGGTGTCACGTTCTTCCAACTTGTCGGTGAAGAAGCCCGCCTCAGCAATGGCGTCGGGCCTCGCCGAGGTGACGAGGACGTAGGCCGTGGACGGGTCGGCGAGGAGCTCGTGCACGGCACTGGCCCGGCTTCGGAACCCGTCCTCCATTCCCTCGAACGCCTGAAAGAAGGCGACGGCGTCCTGCACGATCTCGGCGCCGGCCACCTTGGCAATCGTCCGGAGCAGCGCCTGTGTCGCGACCCCGATCGCCCGCAGCGACATCCGGGTGGGTACGAGCAGCGCGCGGAAGAGGCGGTTCTCGAGGAATCGAGTGAGGCGACGTGGCGCATCGAGCAGGTCGAGCGCGTTGCGGGTCGGGGGCGTGTCGACCACCACCACGTCGAACTGCTTGGACTGGACCAGCTCGTAGAGCTTCTCCATGGCCATGTACTCCTGCGTGCCCGACAGAGCGCCGGCAAGATTCTGGTAGAGCCGGTTGGTCAGGATCGATTCCGCTTGCTCCGGTGTCCGGGCGTAGCGCTCGATCAGGTCGTCGAACGTGCCTTTCGAGTCGAGCATCAGGGCGTGGAGCTGACCGGGCCAGTCGCCCTCCACCTCCGTCGGCGTGTTGGGCAACGACTCCACCCCCAATGCGTCGGCCAGGCGACGGGCCGGGTCGACGGTGACGACACACGCGCGCCGACCGGCGCGGGCCGCCGCCAGCGCGAAGGTGGCCGACACCGTCGTCTTGCCCACCCCACCCGACCCGCAGCACACGATCACGGCGCGCTCCGCGATCAGGCCCGGCAGCGTGGCCGGCAGACCCGCCCCCGCCGTCACGTCGCTCACCCCGCTGCCTCGGCCACCAGCGCGCTCACCGAGGCCGCCAGCGCGTCGGCCAGCTCCTGGGTCTCGGCCGGCCCGATGGCTTCGGCATTGAGGGCCGGCACGAGCAGGTTGGGGAGCGGCAGGTCGTGTTGCAACCGTTCGACCTGCTCGGCGGAGACGGCGTGACGGGCGAGCCGGAACTGCCGAGCGGCCTCCAGAACGGCCAGGTGTTCGGGATCGAGCGTCACCCCCGCCGCCGCCGCCACGTCGCCCGCCGGCCGCTCCAGCCCGATGGGTTCGGGATCGCAGGCGTTCACGATGACCGGTCCCAGCTGCACGCCGGCCTTGTCCTCCAAGGTGTAGGCCGACTCGATGGTCTCCGAGACCGGGAGCTCCTCGGGCAGCGTGACCAAAATGACCCGGCACCGGGTCGGGTCGTTGAGAAGGTCGACGACGTCCTGGGCCTGGGTGCGCAGGGGGCCGCCACGGGCCGCGCCGACGAGGCCGGCGGCCGAGGTGAGGAATGTGATCGCGTGGCCCGTGGCGGGCGCGTCGACCACGATCAGGTCAGCCGCACCCTCCCGCTCCAGCTGCTTCACCTTGCCCAGCACGAGCACGTCGCGGATGCCCGGGATCGCGGTCGAGACCACGTCGAGCAACCCCGAGTGCGCCAGCCGCTTGGACACGCGCCGCAAGCCATGGTCTTCGAGATACTCGATCAGCGCGTCATCGGGTGTGAGCCGCCGGGCCCGCACGGCGGCGCCGGTCGGACCGGCGGTTGCCAGGACGACCTCGTCGTAGTCGAGATCCTCGCTCCGGCCGAAGGCGGCGGCGATGCCGGACTTGCCCTCGAGCTCCACGATGAGCACCGATTTGCCCGCCCCGGAGGCCATTGTGGCCAGCGCCGCGCTCATCGTCGTCTTACCCACGCCGCCCTTGCCGGCGACGATGAGGACGTGGCTCTGTGCGCAGAAGGTACCCACGTCCATGCTGGGCTGAGCGTAGTTGCCGTGTCTGCGCCATAGATCGATCGCCGGCCAAAGACCCTGGTCAAGCCCCTTGAACGCGGCCATCCTCGGCAGTAGCTTGACCTCGCACGGGGGATTTAATGCGCCCTATCGGGGGGTTTCATGCGCCAGGGAACAGAGTCGTGGCAGTTGAAGGCAGCTTGCCGGGGACCGCAAGCAGTGGTGTTCTTCCCCCCGTCCCATGCGGAGCGCAAGGAGGAGAAGGCCTCGCGCGAGATCCGCGCCAAGGCCATCTGCGACCAATGCCGCGTCCGTGGTGAGTGCCTCGACTACGCCATCAGGATCAGGGAGCCCCACGGGATCTGGGGGGGCCTGAACGAGGTCGAGCGCAAGCTCATGCTCGACCGCCGGGCGAGCTGACTCACCCTCACGGCCCGCCTCAGTGCGGGTGCGCTCCCTTCAGCAACGCGCCGGCCGCCAGCACGCCCCGCGACTCGCACACCGCGCCGGGCCGATCCCCGTCGACCGAGCAGATGGTGGCCGTGATCTCGTTCGCCGCGCTCACCACGGCCTGGGTCAGCGGACTCGCTGGCATGGACAGGTCGCCGGCGATCTGGTCTTGTGAGAGGCCGGCCAGGACGCCGGGCGTGAAGGCGGCGCCGTCGAGGACGTAACGGTTGGCCACGTCGAGCAGCGAGAAGGTGGTGGGACTCGTCCCGTAGCTGGCGATTGCCGCGGCCTGCCGCGCGTCGGGTGTTTGGAGGCCGAGATAGCGAGCCCCCGTCGGGTTCAAGGAGCTGTAACGCTCGACCGACTCGAGCACCAGCCAGCGACTCGAGTACGAGACGTTCCAGAAGGTGAACGTGGAGAGATTGGCGAAGGCGGTCGACGCGCTCGACTGCATCACCCCGAGCTGGTTGAAAGTGCCGAAGCGCGAGAGGGCGAGAACGAGGGGCCAGCGCTCGGCTGCTGCGTAGGGTGCGAACTCGGCGCCGTAGAAGAACACGACCGGCTTGGGCGGGCCGCCGGCGACGGCGGCTCCCCACAGAGGCGAGCTGGCGTTCCCGACCTGCTGCAGCGGCGTGACCGGGTTGGCGGGAGAGCTGACTCCCACGGCGTCGTAGACCGAAGAGGGCACGGCGGCCACGGTGGCGATGAGCGAGGATGGCGCCGGGCTGAAGGTCTCGACGGTCGACGAGCTGCTCGGACCCGAGTTGTCCCGCACCAGGACCACCGCCCCCAGCAAGACGATGGCGATGATGATGAGCCCGAGAGCCAGGTAGCGACGCGGGATCTGGCGCAGCGCGGGCGCCGACGCAGGCTCGTAGGCGGATTGGCTCATGGGACCGGGTCAGGTTAGTCAAGGGGTGCCTCCGTTCCGGAGGCGCCGCCTCGTGCGACCGGTACCCTCTGCGGGCGTGCCTGCATCGGCTTCCCCCCCGTCTCCCGCCGCCCCGAGCCCGGCCGGCCCGGTCCCGGTGCAGATCCGCCCCGCCGCCACGGTCATGCTCGTGCGCGACGCCCCCGCGCCGGCGGGCGGGACCGCCCTCGAGGTCCTCATGGTGCGGCGCAACCTGCGTTCGGACTTCGTCGGCGGCGCGTACGTGTTCCCCGGCGGCGGCGTCGATCCCGCCGACGGTGGCGTGGAGGCAGAGGCGCTGTGCGCCGGGCGGAGCGACGACCGAGCCAGTGCGCTCCTGGGCGTCGAGTCGGGCGGTCTGGCCTACTGGGTGGCCGTCGTCCGCGAGACCTTCGAGGAGGCCGGGCTCCTGCTCGCCCGGCGCGTCGACGGACCCGACCTGCTGGCGGGTGATCCCGACGAAGAGGCGCGCTTCGCCCACGCGCGCGTCGAGGTGAACACCGGCCGCCGCCGTTTCCTCGAGCTGTGCCGCGAGGAGCGCCTGCGCCTCAGCGTCGGCGACATCCACTACTTCGCGCACTGGATCACTCCACGCGGCGCCCCTCGCCGCTACGACACCCGGTTCTTCGTGGCGGCCGCCCCCCCGGGACAGATCGCCGCGCACAGTGCCGGGGAGACCATCGACGAGGTCTGGATCTCGCCGCACGACGCGTTGGCCCGGCACCGGTCGGGCGAGATCGAGATCATCTTCCCCACCATCCGCAACCTGCAGGCCATCGGGCGCTTCGCCTCCAGCGCCGAGCTCCTCGCGGCCGCTGAGCGGGCCTCCAGCGCCGTGCCGGCCATCGAGCCCAAGGTGGTCCCCGACGGGAACGGGATGCGCATCGTCCTGCCCGGCGACCCCGCCTACGAGAAGGCCTCCGTGCCCGACCCCGCTGACCGTGGGGGGGAGACCAAGGGTGATTTCAACGAAGCGGTGCGCGCCGTCTCCATGAGGGCGAACGAGGAAGGCCCGGACGCCGCCCCCGGTCCCCGCCCCGGTGGCCCGTGACGTCGCCGTGATCCCCCCGGTGCCCGACGTCGGCTTCGGCCCCGCTCCCGAGCCGGGCCGGGTCGACCAGGTGGCACCGGGCGTGATGCGGCTCACCGCACCCAACCCTGGCCTCATGACCGGGCCCGGCACCAACACCTATCTCATCGGACGCTTTGAGCTGGTGGTCGTCGACCCCGGCCCCGCCGATGGGTCCCACACCGAAGCGATCGTGGCCGCCGCAGGGTCGCTGGGGTCGATCGGGACGATCCTCGTGACCCACACCCACGTCGACCACGCCCCGGGCGCGGCGGCGCTGGCCGCCACCACCGGGGCTCGCGTCATCGGCTTCGGGCCCGCCGAGGGCTTCGACCCCGACGAGCGGGCCGGCGAGGGGTGGACCGTGTCGTGTCCCGGTCCCGGCACCGGCGACCGCCTCACGCTGCGGGCGATGCACACGCCGGGTCACGCCTCGGACCATCTGTGCTGGCTGGTGCAGGAGCGGGCGCTGGTCCTCACCGGCGACCACGTGATGCACGGCTCGACGGTCGTGATCCGCCCGCCCGACGGCGACCTCCACCAGTACCTGGCCAGCCTGGCCCGTCTGCGCGACGCGACGCCGCCGATCACCACCCTGGCCCCGGGCCACGGGCGCCTGATGGACCGCGTGCCCGAGGTGGTTGACGCCTTGATCGCCCATCGACTTGGTCGCCACCGGACCGTCGCGGCCGCGCTGGCCCGGCGCGGCGAGGGCACCGTCGACGAGCTGTTGGCCGAGGTCTACGGCGACGTCACCGAGCGCCAGCTGCCCGTGGCCCGCTTCTCGTTGTGGGCACACCTGCGTGCGCTCGTCGAGGAGGGAGGCGCAACCGTCCTCGATGCGGCAGATGGGGACGACACGATCGAGAGCTGCTGGGCCGCTGCCTGAGTGTTCCGCGCCCCGGTCCCCCTTCGGCGGCGGTGGAGAGTTCAGCCCGCCTCGGCCTCCCCGCGGGAGACCGCCGCCTCCACCCGCGCGATGAGGCGCGCCGTGCAGCCGTCGGCCTCGACGAGCGGCGCCACGTCCTCGGCGACGACCCGGGCCATCTCGGCGAACACCTCGGCGAGCTCACCTTCCCCGGCCGCCACCGGCACCCCGGCGTCGCCCGCGGCGGCGAGATCGGGGTGCAAGGGGATGGAGCCGACCAGCGGGACGCCCAGGCCCTGCGCCAGCCGCGCCCCCCGCCCGAGCCGAACAACGCGTAGGTCGTGCCGTGCTCGCACGTGAAGTCGCTCATGTTCTCGATCACGCCGGCCACGCGGAGGTATCCCCGGCGGGCCATGTCGGCCGCCCGCGCCGCCACCTTTTGCGCTGCGACGGGCGGCGTCGTCACGACGAGGAGCTCGGTGCGGGGCAGGAGGCGGGCAAGCCCCATCTGGATGTCACCCGTTCCCGGAGGGAGGTCGATCATCAGGTAGTCGAGGTCGCCCCAGTGGGCGTCCTGGAGGAACTGCTGCACGGCGCGGTTGAGGACGAGACCTCGCCACATGATCGCCTGCTCCTCGTCGGCCAAGAAGCCCATGGACAGGACACGCACGAGACCAGGGCCCACCGACTGCTCGAGCGGCACCATCTTGCCCTGGCGCGCCTCGACGCCCCCCTCCATGCCCATCAGGCGGGGAACCGAGAAGCCCCAGATGTCGGCGTCGAGGATCCCGACCGTGAAGCCGCGCCGGGCCAGGGCGACGGCCAGGTTGACGGTGACCGACGACTTGCCCACGCCTCCCTTGCCCGAGGCAATGGCCAGGACCCGGGCCGAGGCGGGTACGGCCGTGTCGGGAGCGTCCTCCCGTGCCTTCCAGCGGGCCCGGGACATCACGGCGCTCCGTTCCTCGGCGTCCATGCTGGCCACCTCGACCTCGACCTCGCGCACCCAGGGCAGGGAGGCGACGTGCCCGCGCACGTCGCGCTCGATCTGGGCGCGCAACGGGCAGGCGGCGATCGTCAGGGCGACGTCGACCGTCACGTCGTCACCGGCCACCGTCACACGACGCACCATGCCGAGATCGACGATGGTGTCGCCGAGCTCGGGGTCGATGACGGCCCGCAGGCTGTCGAGTACCTCGGTTTCGCGCTCGCTCGCCCGAGCCTCGGGCGGCGGGAGTGGGGGAGACCCGGAGGTCATGGAGGGATTCTACCTGCGTGGCCGTGCATTTCGGCCCGGCGGCCGCGGCGTGCCTGGGCCGCCCGGGCGCCGGTAACATGGTTGGTGCCCGATCGGGTCGCCGGGCGTCGGCCCCCAACGAGGAGGATCCAGTGACGACACTCTCAACTTCCGTCAGCATCGGAAAGAAGCCGGCACCGGTGACCCTGACCGACGGCGCGACGAGCAAGGTGGCCGAGCTGTTGGCCCAGGAAGAGGACCAGAACCTGGCGCTGCGCGTTGCGGTGAAGCCGGGCGGGTGCTCGGGCTACAGCTACGAGATGTTCTTCGACACCGAGGTGATGCCCGAGGATGTCGTGCGTGAGTTCGACACGGTCCGGGTCGTTGTGGACGCCGCCAGCGCCGAGCTGCTGACCGGCTCGACCCTGGACTACAGCGACGGCCTGCAGGGTGCCGGCTTCCACATCACCAACCCCAACGCCACCCGGACCTGCGGATGCGGGTCCTCGTTCAGCTGAGCCCGCGCCTGACGGGGCACCGGACCTCCTGAGCGGCTCCAGCCCCGCGCCCGAAACTCCACGGGGCGCCTCGCTCCGTTCTGCGGTCCCGTCCACGGTCCCGTCCGGGCCGGCGGACGTCTCCTTCGTCCTCAACGGCGACGAGGTATTCGTGGCCGACGGGATCTCCCTCCTCGACGCCTTGCGCGAGGAGCTTGGGTGCCGTTCCGTTAAGGACGGCTGCAGCCCACAGGGGCAGTGTGGGTGCTGCACCGTGTGGGTCGACGACCTGCCACGGGTCGCCTGCGTGACACCGGTCCGCCGGGTGGCGGGGCGTCACGTCACCACCCTCGAAGGGGTGCCGTCGCCGCTGCGTGACCGCTGGTCCACGGCCTTCGTCACCCACGGGGCCAGCCAGTGCGGATTCTGCACCCCGGGGATCGTTATGCGACTGGCCGCGCTCGAGGCGGCAGGTGCAGGACGCGCGGCGTCGCGCCCCGAAGTCGAGGCGGCGCTGCGTGCCCATCTGTGCCGGTGCACCGGGTGGCAGTCCGTCGTCGAGGCCGCGTGTGACGCGCTCGGCGTCGACGAACACCCCAACCCAGCGGGCTCGTCGCGCGACCCTCTGCTCACGGCGTGGCGCTCGGAGGTCGAGGGGCGTTCCATGCAGACTCCGGGCCGCGCCGTGGTCCTTGGCGGGGGCGGGTTCGCCGACGACGCCGCGCCGGCCGACGCGCTGGTCCAGCTGGGTGCCGACGCGCCCCTGGCGCCCGGGATCCGCGCCGCCCGCGCCGGGGCCGGGCGCGTCCAGGGCCGCAACAGCACGGTGCCCCTCTCGCACCCCGTCGAGGTGCCGCGGGGTGACTGGGAAGTCACCTTGCAGACGACCTGGGTCGAACCGGCCTACGTGGAGCCCGACGCCAGTTGGAGCCGGCCCGGCGAGGCGCCTGCTTCGCCACTCGCGAACGGCGGCGCCTTCGGAGGCAAGCGCCACAGCCCGGTGCCCGCCCAGGCCCGCGCGCAGGCCGACCAGACCGGCCACGTCGTCCGGGTCCTCTGGCGCCGAGAGGACGTCGTGCGGCGGGGTCACAAACGCCCCCCACTCGGCCTCGGGCTGCGTTCCGACGGCAGCGGCATCGTCCGCGTCGGGCGTACGGAGGGCTCGGCCGACCTGGCGCCGCTGGTGGCGCGCCTCCACGCGCTCTGCCCGGGCGTAGGCGTCGAGGTGGTCGAGATTGCGGGTCCGCCCGTGGCACCGACCCTGCGCGGCGCGGGGTGGGCCGAGGTGCTCGCTGCCCTGTACGTCCAACAGGCCACAGCCGGCCCGGACGGCACCGGTCAGGCCCACCTCGCCTTGCCCGGTGCGGGCCGCGCCAACGTGGACCTTCGACTGGGAGACGGCCCGCGCGGTCGCATCGACGTCGACGTCTGGGCCGGTGTGGTGCTCTGTCCGGTCACGATGCGCTCCTACACCTTGGGCGCGGTGCACCAGGCGCTCGGCATGGTGTGGAGCGAGGGCATCGCGGTCGACGGTGCCGGTGAGCCCGTCGATCTGACCATCCGCTCCTTCGGCATCCTCGCCGCGCGGGATCTGCCAGAGGTGACCGTCCGGATCCACGAGGAAGAGCGGTGGCCCGTCAACGGCTCTGACGCCGTCTTCGTCGCCACCCTGGCGGCGGCGTGGATGGCGGAGAAATTGCCGGAGCGCTGGCCCACCCGGCGCGCCACGCGACGTGCGCCGGGGCGCGTCGTGGCAGCATCGGGCGTTCGAGAGGAGCGCGTATGAGCCCAGCCGTCGGTCCCTACTCCCCGGTGCGCCGGGTTGGCGACTGGGTGGTCACCTCCGGCCAGGTCGGTCTGGTCACCCACGACGGAGGCACCTCCGCGCTGGTCCCGGGGGGCACCCTCGCGGAGCTCCGGCAGGCGCTGCAGAACCTGGCCGAGGTCCTGGCCATCGAGGGGGCGACGCTGCCCGACGTGGTCAAGACCACACTCTTCCTCGTCGACATGGGTGACTTCGCGGGCGTGAACGACGTCTGGGTCGAGTACTTCACGGACAACCGGCCGGCCCGCTCCGCCGTCGCGGTGGCGGCGCTGCCCATCGGCGCCCGCGTCGAGGTCGAAGCCTGGGCTTACGCGCCCGTGGTCTGAGGCGTGGGGGCGCTCGCCGGCGATACCACCGGCGCCGCAGCCGGGCCCATCCCGACCGCGTTGCGCTGGGTCACACCGGGGTGCCAGGCGACCTGACCGAAGCGATACCCGACCGAGCGCACGGTCTGGATCAGGTGGGCGTGCTCCTCACCGAGCTTGGCTCGCAGGCGCCGGATGTGGACGTCGACCGTGCGCGCTCCCCCGTAGTACTCATAGCCCCACACCCGGCTGAGCAAGGTCTCGCGGGTGAAGACCTTGGCCGGGTGGCCGGCGAGGAAACGCAGGAGCTCGTACTCCATGTAGGTGAGGTCGAGCACCCGGCCCGCCACGGCCGCCTGGTACGTCTCGAGGTTGAGCATCAGAGGGCCGTACTCGATGATGTCGGGTCGCATGCTCTGCCCGGTGCGCCAGAACAAGTGCTGCAGGCGGGCCACGAGCTCCTCTGAGCGGGCGGGCAGGACGCAGAAGTCGTCGTAGAGGTCGTCGCGCAGCAATAGCTCCCCGACCTGTTCGGGACCGATGACGAGGAGCAGTGGCGAGAGCGGCACCTCGCGCAGGCGAAGGTGACGGCAGAACGCGACGGCGGCGGTCATGTCGACGCCGGCGACGACGAGCGCGCCCGAGTAGCCCGTGGTGCGACCGTCTGGTCCGGGTGCGGCGAGGTGCTCGGGCGCCCCCACCCCCTGGTGCCCGAGCCCAGCGCTCTGGAGGGCAAGGGTGACCTCGGCCGGGAGGTCAGCGGGATAACAAAGGAGGGGGTCCATCGGTTCGGTTGGCGTCAGAGGAGCGGGAGGTAGCGGTCCAGCTCGAACTGGGTCACCTCGGCTTGGTAGGCGTCCCACTCCGCGCGTTTGTTGCGGATGAACCACTCGAAGACGTGGTCACCTAGGGTGTCGGCCAGCAACTCGGAGCCCTCCATCTCGTTGACGGCGTCGTGCAGGCTCGAGGGCAGTGGCTCGATCCCCTTCTTGGCGAGCTCCTTGGGCGTCAGCGTAAACAGGTTGTCGTCGGCCTCCGGCGGCAGCGGGTAGTCCTCGGCGATGCCACGCAGGCCGGCGGCCAAAATGACCGAAAACGTGAGGTACGGGTTGCACGCGCTGTCGGGCGCGCGGTACTCGAGCCGGGTGGACTCGGTCTTGCCCATTTTGACGACGGGCACCCGCACCAGCGCAGAGCGGTTGTTGCGGGCCCAGCTGACATGGACCGGGGCCTCGTAGCCGCCGATGAGCCGCTTGTAGGAGTTGACCCACTGGTTGGTCACGGCCGTGATCTCGTGGGCATGGTGCAGCAACCCCGCGATGAACCGCCGTGCCACGTCGGACAGCCCGTAACGGTCGGTCTCGTCGACGAACGCGTTGCGCTCTCCCTCCCACAGCGAGATGTGGGTGTGCATACCCGAACCCTGCACCCCCCCGAGCGGTTTGGGCATGAAGGAGGCAAAGACGCCCTCTCGTCGCGCCATCTCCTTGATCACCATCCGCGCCGTCATCACGGTGTCCGCCATGGTGAGGGCGTCGGTGTAGCGGAGGTCGATCTCGTGTTGGCTGCGCGCGTCCTCGTGCTGGGTGTGCTCGACGGGGATGCCCATTTCCTCGAGCATCAGCACCGAGCGTCGCCGAAGGTCGCTGGTGAGGTCCGCCACGGTGAGGTCGAAGTACGAGCCTGCATCGAGGGTCACCGGTTCGTGCCGAGGGTCGGCGTCGGCGAAGTAGAAGTACTCCAGCTCGGGCGAGGCGAAGAACGTGTAGCCGGCGGCGCGGGCGCGTTCGAGCGTGCGGCGCAGGGCGTAGCGCGGGTCCCCCTCGAAGGGGGTGCCGTCCAGGTTGGCGATGTCGCAGAACACGCGGGCCACCTGCGCGTCGTCGTGGTGCCAGGGCAGCAGTTGGAACGTCTTGGGGTCGGGGCGGGCCAGGACGTCAGCCTCCTGGACGCGGCTGAACCCGTCGATGGCCGAGCCGTCGAAGGTCATGCCTTCGTCGAGCGCGTTGTCGAGCTCTGCCGACGTGATGTTGAAGCCCTTGGGAGTCCCAAGCACATCGGTGAACCACAACTGGACGAAGCGGATGCCTCGCTCCTCCACGGTCCGCAGCACGTAGTCCCACTGGCTCTGCACGGCACTAGCTTCGCATGCCGGCGCACCCCGCTCATTTCGGGAACTCCCTGCTGCCCACCCCTCCTGAGGTCGCCTGCACCACCGTTAATCTGGGGTGATGCCGTACCTGCGCCTGGCTGCTGCACAGCTCAACACCGTGGTCGGCGACCTCTCGGGCAACGTCGAGCGGGTACTGCGCGCGCTGGCGGCCGCCGAGGCGGCGGGGGCGGACCTCTGCGTCGTGCCGGAGCTGGCCCTCCCGGGCTACCCACCCGAGGACCTCCTCCTCAAGCCGGGCTTCGTGGCCGACAACGTCGTCGCGCTCGAAAAGGTCGCGGCGGCCACGGGACAGTGCGCGGTCGTGGTCGGATTCGTCGGCGCCGCGCCGGGGGGACCGGGCTGGCCAACGCGGCGGCGGTGTGTGCCGCGGGGCGGGTGGTCGGCGTGTACCGCAAGCACTTCCTCCCCAACTACGGCGTGTTCGACGAGCAGCGGTGGTTCGTGCCCAGCGACGAGCCGCCGTCCCTCTTTGGTGTCGCTGGCGCCTGGGTCGGCGTCTCCATCTGCGAGGACGTCTGGTTCGACGACGGGCCGGTGGCGCACGCCGGCCGGGCCGGCGCTGACGTGGTCGTGAACCTCAATGCGTCGCCTTACAACCGGGGCCGGCGGACCGAACGGCTCACCATGTTGTCGCGGCGGGTGACCGAAGCCGGCTGCGCCATCGCCTACGTGAACCAGGTGGGAGGGCAGGACGAGCTCGTCTTCGACGGCGACTCGCTCGTCGTTTCACGCGACGGCACGTTGGTGGGATCGGGAGCGCAGTTCGCCGAGGACCTGGTCGTCGTCGACCTGCCGATCGGACCGCACCGCCCTCACGCCGTGACCGAGCTGCTGCCACGGGTCGTGGTGACCCAGCCCCGCCGGGCCGAGCGGCCCGCGTTGGCGTCTGCGCCGCCCCGACCGGGCTTGAGCGACCATGCCGAGGTCTACTCGGCGCTCGTCCTCGGCACCCGTGACTACCTCCGCAAGAACGGCTTTACCCAGGCGGTCGTCGGCCTGTCGGGGGGGATCGACTCGTCGCTGGTGGCGACCATCGCCGTGGACGCGCTCGGCGCGCGGCGGGTGCACGGTCTGTCCATGCCGTCGCGCTACTCGAGCGGGGGCTCGCTGCACGATGCCGTCGAGCTGGCCGAGCGGCTCGGCATCGATCTCAAGGTCGTCCCGATCGAAGAGGCTCACGTGGCCTTCTCCTCCATGCTCGCCCCCGTGCTCGGGCGTGAGCCCTTCGGCCTCACCGACGAGAACCTGCAGTCGCGCCTGCGGGGAGTGCTGCTCATGGCCGTCTCCAACGCCAAGGGGTGGATCGTGCTGACTACGGGCAACAAGAGCGAGATGGCCACCGGCTACTCCACCCTGTACGGGGACTCCGCGGGTGGCTTTGCGGTGATCAAGGACGTGCCCAAGACGCTGGTGTACGACCTGTGCCGCTACCGCAACACGCAGGCGGTGCTCGAGGGCCTGCCGGGCCCCATCCCCGACGCCGTGCTCGACAAGCCGCCCTCGGCCGAGCTGCGCCCGGACCAGCGCGACGACCAGTCTCTTCCGCCCTACGAGGAGCTCGACCCGGTGCTCCAGGGCTATGTCGAGCGCGACCTCACGGCGGCCGATCTCGTGGCGGAGGGGTTCGACCCCGCCGTCGTCGACCGGGTCGTGCGTCTCGTCGACGGCGCGGAGTACAAGCGGCGCCAGATGCCGCCCGGCGTACGCATCACCACCAAGGCGTTCGGCAAGGACCGGCGGATGCCCATCACCAACCGTTATCGCTCCTCGGCCCTCGAGGAGTCGGGTGGTGCCTGAGGCGACCGTGGCGGCGGCCAGGGCTTGGCGGGGCATCGACGAGCTGGGCCGGCTGGTGGGTGCCTACTGCTGGGTCGAGCAGCGGATCTTCGAGCTGACGGGGACCTGGGCCTCCCTCCCCCCTGTCGGGGTCTCCGCCGGGACGGAGTCCGGGATGATCGAGCTCGAGGCCGAGCGACGGGTCTGGTGCGCAGCGGCGTCCGGACACCACGGCGATCTGGCGAGCCGCTGGGCCGAGCGACTGCCGGCTCGGGCTGGGGTCGACCGTGACTCCCTGGTGGCCGCGCCGGGCGAGCCCCTGGCGGGTGCGTTGGACGTGCTCGGGGCAGAGACGGACTCGGGGGTGGGGGTGGCCGTCCTGGTACGGGCCGTGCTGCCCCGATTGGATGCCGCCTACCTCACTCACCTGCGGTCGGCCGCACCGGTGCGCGAGGCCCCGGTCATCGAGGTCCTCGCCGGCGCCCACCGGCTCCTGAGGGAGGAGATGAAGGGAGGTCGCCCCCTTGTCGAGGGGCTCGGCATGCGGCTCGAGCGGGCCGCCCAGCTGGGGGAGCTTCTCGAACGGCCGTTTGAGCAATCCAGCATTTTCCCTGCTGTACGCCCATCTTGACAGTGCCATTACACTGTCTCCGCAGCCCGCGTGCGCCAGAAACCGGCGCCGGCTGCTTGGAAGAGCGCGAGAGCCCGGCCGGGTCACCCTTGTCGAGGCCATGGGACGGAAGGTTTGGCGACGATCTTGGCCAAGGAACGAATCGAGCGTGACGACGAGGATCTCGTCCGGCTCTACCTGACAGACATCGGTCAGTACCCGCTGTTGACCAAGGACGACGAGGTGCGGCTGGCCCAGGCCATCGAAGCCGGGCGGGATGCCGAGGTGGAGGTGGCCAAGGCGACCAAGGGGCTGACGACAGCCAAGAAGCGTGAACTGCGCCGGGCGGTCATGGAGGGCGAGCAGGCCCAGCAGACGTTCGTCCAGTCGAACTTGCGCCTGGTGGTCTCGATCGCCAAGAAGTATCAGGCTTCGGGCCTGCCCCTGCTCGACTTGATCCAGGAGGGAAACCTCGGTCTTATGCACGCCGTCGAGAAGTTCGATTGGCGCAAGGGTTTCAAGTTCTCCACGTACGCGACCTGGTGGATCCGCCAGGCCATCACCCGCGGCATCGCCAACACCGGCCGGACCATCCGACTTCCCGTGCACGCCGGTGACACGCTGGCTCGTGTACAGAAGGCCCAGGCGAGGCTTGAGCTCAAGCTCGGTCGCCCCGCCACGCTGGCCGAGCTCGGGATCGAGGTCGAGATGCCCGAGGACAAGCTCGTCGAGGCCCTCCGGTTCCGGGCTGAGCCGCTGTCGCTGTCCGAGCCGCTGCGCGAAGACGGGGATGCCGAGCTGGGTGACGTGGTCGAGGACCGCTCCGCAGAGTCGCCCTTCGAGGTGGCAGCCGTGTCGCTCCTCCCCGACGAGATCGGAAGGCTCCTTTCCCCGCTCGACGAGCGCGAGCGCGAGATCCTGCGTCTGCGCTTCGGATTGGACCGGGGCGAGCCCCGCACGCTCGAGGAAGTGGGCGAGCACTTCAACCTGACCCGGGAGCGAATCCGCCAGATCGAGGCCCGGGCCATGTCGAAACTGCGCCACCCGTCCTCGGACACCGGCGCTCGTGATCTGCTGACCGTTTAGCAGCGCCTAGGCTCGCCGCCATGAAGAAGCTGCTCATCCTGGCCGTGCTGGTTGCTCTCGGCGTCATCGCCGCCCGGCGCTTGCGCGACGCGTAGGCACCCCCAGGGCACCAAGGTCCTAGGCGGCGCGCCGTCCGGGCGCGTGACGGGCGCGCATGCCGCGCCGCCACAAGATGAGCGCGGCGCCGGCCACGGCGAGGCTGGTGGTCACGACGGGCGTCGTACGTCCCACCCGATCGCGCAGTCGGACCGGCTTGGTGAAGTTGCGCACCTCCCAGCCGCGCTCGCGGGCCACCCGGGCCAGCGCCCGGTCGGGGTTGACCGCCACGGGCCGCCCGACCGCCTCGAGCATGGGGAGATCAGTGGCCGAGTCCGAGTAGGCACTGCTGGCGGCCAGGTCGATTCCCGTGCGCGCCGCCAGGTCGCGCATGGCGGCCGCCTTCGAGTCGCCGTAGGCGTAGAAGGCCATGCGGCCCGTATAGCGACCCTGCTCGTCGACCTCCCCGCGTGAGCAAATGGCCCCGTCGACGCCGAGCAGGTCGGCGAGGGGCAGCACGATTTCCTCGGGTGACGCGGACACGAGGTAGACGCGGTGACCGGCGGCCCGGTGCAACTCCATCAGCTCGAGGGCCTCGGCATACATGATGGGCTCCATCGTTTGGAGCATCGTCTCGCGCACGATCTGGCGCACCTGAGCCCGGTCCCAGCCTTTGGTCACCGCCAACATCGACTCGCGCACGCGCACCAGGCGGTCCTCGTCTGCCCCGAAGTAGAGGTAGATCAGCTGGGAGATGGCGGCCCGGGCCACCAGTCGGCGGTTGATGAGCCCGCCTTTCAAGAACGGCCGGCCGAAGGCCGCGATGGAAGCGCGATCGATGACCGTCTTGTCCAGGTCGAAGAAGGCCGCCTCCATATGTTTAATGGTACGGCCGACCTGGGCCCCCCCTTGAGCACGCGTGACAAATAGAAGACGGAGTCGCGAACTCTCGGTGGCCGTGGACTGGGCCGCCATCGGGTTGCGGTCGGGTTGCGCTCAGGCCTCCACGTCCGCAATGAACAGCGTGTGCACGGCGTCCTCACCGTCCGCAGTCACGAGAACCAGCACCTCGTCGCCCGATTGCAGCGTGGTGTCACCCCGGGGGACGATCAGGCGGTCGCCCCGGACCACCGCCACCACGACCGCATCGCGGGGGAAGTCGAGGTCGGCGATGGCGGTGTCGTTGGCGGGCGAGTCCTCGGCCAGCGTGATCTCGACCAGATGGGCCGAGCCGCCCTGGAATTGCAGGAGCCGGACGAGCGAGCCCACCGAGACCGCTTCCTCCACCAACGCGGTGAGCAGCTGGGGAGTCGACACCGAGACGTCCACCCCCCAGCTCTCATTGAACAGCCACTGATTCTTCGGGTGGTTGACCCGGGCCACGACCCGGGGCACGGCGAATTCCTGCTTGGCCAGCAGCGAGATCACGAGATTGTCCTCGTCGTCTCCGGTGGCCGCGACGACGACGTCGACGGTAGCCAGGCCGGCCGCGTCGAGCGACGAGACCTCGCACGCGTCCGCCGCCACCCAGGTGACGGCGAGGGTAGACCGCAGGCGCTCGACCAGCTCGGGGTCCCGCTCAAAGACGAGCACGTCGTGGCCGCTCGCATGTAGATCAGACGCGATGGCGGTGCCGACGCTCCCCGCCCCGGCGATGGCAACCTTCACGCCGGGCCTGGGTCCGTCCTGCCGGCGGGGGCCAGTGCCTGGTCCAGCTCGCGCAACGCATCGTCGAGCGCCGCCAGGTGAAGGATGTCGCCCTCCTGGCCCACCAGTTCGCGGGCATCGAGCCGCGGCACCCCGGCTCGCGTCACCGCGACGAGGTTGAGGCGTCCGGGCTGCTCCAGGTCGCACAGCGGCCGGCCCGCCCAGGCGTCGGGGAGCGAGCGGTCGACCAGCGCGAGGCGACCGGTGGGATCGGACCAGTCGGCCACGTCCTCGTCGGGCAGCAGGCGGCGCCGGACCTGGTCGATGGTCCAGGTGACGGTGGCCACGGTCGGAATGCCGAGGCGCTGGTAGATCTCGGCCCGCCGGGGGTCGTAGATGCGCGCGACCACATTGGGGATCTTGTAGGTCTCGCGCGCGATGCGCACGGTGAGGATGTTCGTGTTGTCCCCACTGGTCACCGCGGCCAAGGCGCCGGCGTCGAGTGCGCCGGCTCTTTCGAGGTCGTCGCGGTCGAACCCGGAACCCACGATGCACGGTCCGTCCCAGCCGCGCAGGCGCCGAAAGGCTCGGGACGACTTGTCCATGACGGCCACCGAATGGCCCTCGGCACTGAGCGAAACCGCGAGTCCCGAGCCCACGCGGCCACACCCGATGACGATCACGTGCACGCCACAGTGCAACACGCCGGGTCGGGTCGCGCAAAAACGAACATAAACGTGGCCCTGCTGGCCCTTACTGTGTGGCGGTGGCGATCCCCACCGCGTCCCGGCCGACGGCCCCCTTGGCCGCCGTCGCCGCCGAGGTCATCCCGGAGACGCGCCGCTACCGGCTGAAGAACCGGCTGCTCGGCCCCCCCCTGGTCACCGAGCAGCTGGCCACCGAACGGCTGGGGCGCCCCATCGCACTGGGCGTGCTGGCGCCGGACTGCATCTCGTCGTCGGCCTACGGCACCGAGGAGATGCTGACCCAGCTGGTGCCCTACGTCGGCCTGGCCGCGTTCGCCCTGGTTGTCCCCATCACCCTCGCCATCCTGGGCGTCCTCTTCTTCGTCACCTTGTCGTACCTCGAGGTGATTCAGCTCTATACGAAGGCCGGCGGCTCCTACGTGGTGGCCCGCGACAACTTCGGCCCCAAGGTCGCGCAGATCGCCGCCGTGGCGCTCCTGATCGACTACACCGTGACCGTTGCGGTGCAGACGTCGGCCGGCACGGCGGCGCTGACCAGCGCAGTGCCGAGCCTGGCCAACACCGCCGATACCGTGGCCATCACCGTCGGAGTCGTCCTGCTCCTTCTTTACGGCAACCTGCGCGGCATCCGCGAGGCCGGCAGCTACTTCGCCGTTCCCACTTACTTCTTCATCTTCTCGCTGGCGTCGGTGATCGTCGTCGGCTTCATCAAGGAGGCCCTCGGCCAGCTGCACCACATTCCGCTGCCGCCGGCGAGCGAGGTCTACGGCGGGAAGATCGGGACACCGGGCTCTGGCTGGTTGATGGGGTTGGCTTTCATCTCGCTGCTGCGCTCCTTCGCCAACGGTGGTTCATCGCTGACCGGACTCGAGGCCATCTCCAATGGGGTAAGCAGCTTCCGCCGTCCCGAGGCCAAGCACGCTCGTCAGACCCTGGTCGCCATGAGCTCCACGCTTGCCTTTCTCGTCCTCGGGGTGACGCTGCTGGCGCGGTGGACCCACGCCGTCCCGTACGCCATCGGCTCACCGACCGTGGTGGCGCAAGAGGTCAAAGCCGTCTTCGGCACCAGCACGCTGGGCCATGTGGGCTTCTATACGGTCCAGTTGGCCACCATGCTGATTCTCTACACGGGGGGCAACACGAGCTTCAACGGGTTCCCCTATCTGGCCAGCTTCGTGGCCGGTGACCGGTTCCTGCCACGGCAGCTGACGCGCCGCGGTCACCGCCTCGCCTTCTCCAACGGCATCCTTGTGTTGGCCGGGGTCGCCCTCGTGCTCGTTCTCGTCTACAAGGCACAGGTCAACGGGCTGGTCGCCCTCTATGCCATCGGCGTCTTCACGGGCTTCACCATGGCGGGGGCGGGCATGGTGAAGCACCATCTGCGCGCCCGCCAGGGACACTGGCGGCGCAGCGTACTCGTGAACGGGTTCTCGGCCTTCCTCTCCTTCACCGTCGTGCTCATCTTCGCTGTCGCCAAGTTCAAGGAAGGAGCGTGGCTGATCTTCGTCGTCGGCCCACTGCTGTACGTCGGCCTGATCCGCATGCACCGGCAGTACGCCCGCGAGGACGACATGCTCGAGTCGGGTGTCGTCGAGGCGGTCGAGGCACCCGTCTTGCGCCGCCACGTGGTGGTCGTCCTCGTGGACCGCCTCGACGCCGCGACGGCGCGCGCCCTGCAGTACGCCCGCACGCTGTCACCCGACGACCTGCGCGCCGTGCACTTCGACATCGACACCCAGGCCGCGCCGCGAACTCGAGGTGGAGTGGGGGCGGCTGGGTCTGGCCCGCCTGCCGCTCGACATCATTGAGTGTCCGGACCGCCGTCTGGCCCGGGCCGCCATTGAGCTCGTGGCCGACGCGACGTTGGACGGGGACACCGAGTGCACCGTGTTGCTGCCCCGACGTAATTACGCCCGGGTGTGGGAACGTTTCCTCCACGACCGCACGGCTGACAAGATCGCCGCCGTGCTCGGTCAGGTGCCCCACGTGAGCGCGACCATCGTCCCCTTTGCGGTGGGCGGCCGCTTTGGCGAGCGGGTTCGCTCCTACGGCCGGTCGGTGCAGCGGGCGCGCCGGCGCGGCGACGGCGACCCCTCGGGCGTGCTCGATTCCGAGGGGCGTTCAGGCGTCGACCGCGGCGGACGGAGGGACGGGGCACGCCGTCCGGCGACCGTGCTCGCCGCCGACCAGACGCTGGCCCAGCGCGCCGGGGCCACCACCCCGATCGCCACGGTCGTCCCGCGCCAGCGCACCCGGGTGGCCGGACGGGTCAAGTCGGTCCGGGTTCAGCCCCGGGCCGGGACCTCGAACCTCGAATGCGTGCTGAGCGACGGCACCGGCGGGCTGCTGCTCGTCTTCCAGGGCCGACCCAAGATCGCCGGGATCGAGCCCGGGGCCCGCCTGGTCGCCGAGGGAATGGTGGGCACCTGGGGACGGCGACCCGCGATGCTCAACCCCTCCTTCGAGCTGGTGCAGGGCGCACCGAGTGATCCGAGCCGGCCCTGAGCGCCACCCCGGTCGTTGCCGCGGGGGAGGGCTGAAATTGCCCGCCTCGACGCCAGTCGCTAACGTGCCCGACGGCTCGGCGTCGGGTGCGACCTCGCCGGCGCGCCTTCGGCCCGGGGTCACGTCATCGAATGCCGTGGTGCTGAGCGCTGTCGCACCGCCAGGAGGGTACCTGCGCCTCCTCCCCGCAGGACCGACAGGAACAGAAAGGGCACACCGGGAATGATCAATCTCCTCGCAGCCGAGGGTGGCTATCAGGCCTTCCACCTCGGCGGGGTGGACAAGACCTGGCTGTACATCTGCCTGGTCGCCGGCATCGTCGGGATCGTTGCCGGCCTGCTGCTCGCCCGCAACGTCTTGGCCTTCGACCAGGGCACGGTGAAGATGAAGGAGATCGCCAAGGCGATCCAGGAGGGCGCCCAGGCCTTCCTCGGGCGGCAGTTCCGGGCCATCGTGATGATCATCATCCCGCTGGCGATCCTGATCTTCTTCACCGCCACCAAGGTCGTGAAGCCCGACGGGGGGGTCGCACTGAGCTTCCAGCAGGACGGCCTCTACCGGGTCATCTGCTTCCTCTTCGGCGCCGCCTTCTCTGGTCTGACCGGCTTCATCGGCATGAGCATCGCCGTGCGCGGCAACGTCCGTACCGCCGCGGCCGCCACGGAGGGCGGCGGCATGGCGCAGGCGCTCCGGGTGGCCTTCCGCACCGGGGCGGTGACGGGCATGCTCTGTGTAGGCCTGGGGCTGGCCGGGGCCACCGCAATCGTCCTCATCTTCCAGAACTCGGCGACGGCCGTCCTGATCGGGTTCGCCTTCGGCGCCTCGTTGCTCGCCCTCTTCATGCGTGTCGGTGGTGGCATCTTCACCAAGGCGGCCGACGTGGGTGCCGACCTCGTGGGCAAGGTGGAGGCCGGCATCCCCGAGGACGACCCCCGCAACGCGGCGACCATCGCCGACAACGTGGGGGACAACGTCGGGGACTGCGCCGGCATGGCGGCGGACCTCTTCGAGTCCTACGAGATCACCATCATCTCGTCGCTAATTCTCGGCTACTCCGCCTTCGGATCGATCCACAAGAACCCGACCCCGGCCGTGCTGTACCCGCTGATCGTCCCCGCGATCGGGATCTTCGCCTCGGTGATCGGCGTCCTGGTCGTGCGAGCCCGCAGGAGCGACCGCAACGCGCTCGCCCCGATCAACCGGGGCTTTTGGCTGGCTGCCCTGCTGACCGTGATCGGGGCCTTCCTCGTGGCCCAGTACTACGTGCACGATCTCAAGGTCTTCTGGGCCGTGCTGACCGGTGTCGTCCTCTCACTGGTGGCCAGCCAGATCACCGAGCAGTTCACGTCGACCGAGCGCAACCCGGTGAAGGAGATCGCCGAGTCGGCCCGGACCGGGCCGGCCACCACCGTCCTCTCGGGGTTCTCCATCGGGCTCGAGTCGTCCGTCTGGGCCATCGTCGCCATCGCTATTGCGATCGGAGTCGCCATCGGCCTGGGCGACGGCAACATCGAGCTGACCTTCTACTTGGTCGCTCTCATCGGCATCGGGCTGCTCGCCACGGCCGGCATGGTGGTCTCCGAGGACAGCTTCGGCCCGGTCTCGGACAACGCGGCCGGCATCGCCGAGATGTCGGGTGAGTTCACCGGCGAGGCCGAGCGTGTCATGGTGAGCCTCGACGCCGTGGGCAACACGACCAAGGCCATCACCAAGGGTGTGGCCATCGGCTCGGCCGTCATTGCGGCCGTTGCGCTGTTCTCATCCTTCATCGAGACGATCAACTCCCAGCTGAACCTGCACCTTCGGGCCAACCAGCTGCTGGTCTCGCCCTTCACCCAGATCAACGTGTCCAATCCCAAGACCTTCATCGGCCTGCTCATCGGCGGGTCCATCGGCTTCTTGTTCTCGTCGCTCGCCATCCGAGCCGTGGGACGCTCCGCCGGGACCGTCGTGCTGGAGGTGCGGCGCCAGTTCCGCGAGCATCCGGGGATTATGGACTACACCGAGAAGCCCGAGTACGGGCGCGTCATCGGCATCTGCACCGCGGCGGCCCAACGCGAGCTGGCCACGCCGGCGCTGCTCGCCATCCTGTCGCCGGTGATCATCGGCTTCGGCATCAACTACTTCGCCTTGGGTGCTTTCCTGGCCGGGACCATCCTGACCGGACAGCTGCTGGCCAACACCCTGTCGAACTCCGGTGGCGCGTGGGACAACGCCAAGAAGTACATCGAGGACGGCCACGAGGGCGGTAAGGGATCGGAGGCGCACAAGGCCGCCGTCATCGGCGACACGGTGGGGGACCCGTTCAAGGACACAGCGGGCCCCGCGCTCAACCCGATGATCAAGGTGATGAACCTGGTGTCATTGCTCATCCTGCCCGCGGTGATCTCGCTGCGGAACCACACCGGAGCGCGCCTGGCCATCGCCGCCGTGTCGCTCGTGATCCTGCTGGCCGCGCTGGCCTTCTCCAAGCGCGGGGTCAGTGCGATGGACGCCGAGGCGGAAGATTCGACCCCCGCTCCGGCGGCGGTCGCGTCGGCTGATTGACCTGCTCAGCCGTCTCGGGGACCGTTCCGGGGTGGACCGGCTCCCCCGCCGTGCCCTTGACAGGCCGGGTGGCCGCCCCCCACGCTGACGTCACCATGCGCTCCCTCTCGACGTTCTCACCGATGCCCCGCGGGGTGTGCCGTGGGTAAGGCCCTTGTCATCGTGGAGTCACCGGCCAAGGCGCGCACCATCAGTGGCATGCTCGGCCCGGACTTCATCGTCGAGTCGTCTGTCGGCCACATCCGCGACCTGCCGCGCGGGGCGGACGAGGTTCCGGCCGCGTTCAAGGGAGAGCCGTGGGCGCGCCTCGGGGTCGACGTCGACAACGGGTTCAAACCGCTCTATGTCATCTCGGCGCCGAAGAAGTCGGTGGTGGCCAACCTCAAGAAGCTCCTGAAGGGCGCCGACGAGTTGTATCTCGCCACCGACGAGGACCGCGAAGGTGAGTCCATCGCGTGGCATCTCTCCGAGGTGCTGTCTCCGACGGTGCCGGTCAAGCGCATGGTGTTCCACGAGATCACGCCGGCGGCCATCGCGCGAGCCGTCGACGAGTGGCGTGATCTCGATCGCCGGCTGGTGGACGCGCAAGAGGCGCGCCGCATCCTCGACCGCCTCTACGGCTACGAGGTCTCGCCGGTGCTCTGGCGCAAGGTGATGCCCAGGCTTTCGGCCGGCCGGGTCCAGAGTGTGGCCACCCGGATGGTGGTCGAGCGCGAGCGGGCCCGCATGCGGTTCCGTTCAGCCACCTGGTGGGGCGTGGAGGGCACCTTCACCCGCGCGCCGTCGAGCTTTGGAGCCACGCTCGTGGCTCTCGGCGGTGCCACCGTCGCCACCGGCAAGGACTTCGACGAGCACGGCGAGCAGACCGGCAAGGGGAGCGTCCGCGTCCTCGGCGAGGATGAAGCGACTTCGGTCGCGGTCGCGCTCGAGGGTCGGTCGTTCACCGTGAGCGCGGTCACCGAGCGACCATTCCGACGCTCGCCCGCGGCGCCATTCATGACCTCGACGCTCCAGCAGGAGGCGGGGCGCAAGCTGCGCTTCAGCGCCCAGCGGGCCATGCAAGTGGCGCAGCGCCTCTACGAGCAGGGCTTCATCACCTACATGCGGACCGACTCCACGACGCTCTCGGACGAGGCGCTCACCGCCGCCCGCACCCAGGCTCGCACGATGTACGGCGACGCGTTCGTCCCCGACGCGCCGCGGCGCTACGAGCGCAAGGTGAAGAACGCACAGGAGGCGCACGAAGCGATCCGTCCCTCGGGCGAGAGCTTCCGCACGCCGGAGCAAGCGGCGCGCCAGTTGTCGGGGGACGAGCTGCGCCTCTACGAGCTGATCTGGAAGCGCACCGTGGCCTCCCAGATGAACGACGCCACGGGGACGAGCGCGCAGGTCCGCTTGAGGGCCACGGTGCCGGAGGGACTGGCCGCCGGCCAGGAGGCGGAGTTCTCCGCAAGCGGACGGGTCATCGCGTTCCCGGGCTTCCTGCGCGCGTACGCCGAGGGTGACGAGGAGGACCCCGAAGCGAAGCGAGCTGAAGAGGAGGTCGTGTTGCCCACGCTGGCCCAGGGCGACGTGGTCGAGGGCAACGCCTTCACGCCGGGTTCCCACGCCACCCAACCACCGGCCCGTTACACCGAAGCCTCGCTAGTCAAGGCGATGGAGGAGCTCGGCGTGGGTCGGCCTTCCACGTACGCCAGCGTCATCGGGACCATCCTCGACCGGGGCTACGTGTGGAAGAACGGGCCGGCCCTCGTTCCGAGCTTCACCGCCTTTGCCGTGGTGGGCTTGCTCGAGCGCTACTTCGGGGACCTGGTCGACTACGGCTTCACGGCGTCGATGGAAGACGACCTCGACGAGATCGCTGCTGGGCGCGAGGAAGCGCTGCCGTGGCTGACCCGCTTCTACTTCGGCGACGCGGAGCCCGGTGCCGACAACGGCCACGGGGAGCACCAGGGGGAGGAAGTCGAGGCGCTCGGGTTGAAGGCGACGGTGGCGGCGCACCTGAGTGAGATCGACGCCCGCGAGATCAACTCCATTCCGCTTGGTGAGGGGAGCGACGGGCAGCCCATTGTGGCCCGGGTCGGGCGGTACGGGCCCTACCTGCAGCGAGGCGAAGATCGGGCCTCCATCCCTGACGACCTGGCACCCGCGGACTTGACCATCGAACGGGCCGAGGAGATCCTCGCCGCACCCTCCAACGACCGCGTGCTCGGCACCGACCCCGAGAGTGGCCTCGAGATCCAGGTGAAGGCGGGCCGGTTCGGCCCCTACGTCCAGGTGGGCGACGTCACCGACGGGGGCGAGAAGCCGCGCACCGCCTCGTTGTTCTCGTCTATGGAGCCGGCGACCCTGACGCTGGAGCAGGCGCTCGAGCTGCTGCGCATCCCTCGCTCGGTCGGGACCGATCCCGCGACGGGCGAGGAGGTCGTGGCCCACAACGGAAGGTTCGGCCCGTATGTCAAGCGTGGGTCCGAGACGCGCAGCCTCACGACCGAGGAGCAGCTGTTGACCGTGACCTTGGACGAGGCACGGGCGCTGTTCGCACAGCCCAAACAGCGCCGGGGCCGGACGGCCGCCCCGCCGTTGCGCGAGCTCGGCACCGACCCGACCACCAACCTGCCCGTGGTGGTGAAGGAAGGACGCTTTGGTCCCTACGTGACCGACGGCACCACTAACGCCAGCCTGCGTAAGGGCGACTCGGTGGAGTCGATCGAGATGGACCGGGCCTCGGAGCTGTTGGCGGAGCGCCGCGCCGCCGGGCCGTCGACCCGCAAGAAGAAGGCCGCCAAGAAGGCCTCGCCGGCCAAGAAGAAGGCTGCGGCGAAGAAGGCAACCACGAAGAAGACCGCGGGGGCGAAGAAGGCTGCGAGCACCCGGAAGACGGCGGCCAAAGCCGAGGTGGCCGATCCCGCGGCGATGAAGGCTGCGCCAACCGAACCGTTCTGACATGGGCGCCCGGGGTCGCCTGATCGCGCTCGAGGGCATCGACGGGTGCGGCAAGTCGACCCAGGCCCGTGCCGTGGCGGAGGCGCTCGGCGCCCGGCTCACGCACGAGCCCGGGGCGACCCCGGTCGGCGCCCGACTGCGCCAGCTCCTCCTGGCTCCCGACGACCCACCGCTGACGGCGCGGGCGGAGGCCCTGCTGATGGCCGCGGACAGGGCCGAGCATGTCGCCCTGGTGATCGGGCCGGAGCTCGCCGCGGGGACGTGGGTGGTCAGCGACCGTTTCTCCGCGTCGACGATCGCCTACCAGGGCTACGGGCGGGGCCTTGATATAACGGCGCTCGCCGACCTGGTGGCATGGGCCACCGACGGGCTGGCGGCCGACCTCTCCGTCCTGGTCGACGTGCCCGTCGAGGTGGCGGCAGCCCGCCTGGCCGCGGCGGGGGGCAGCGGCGCCGACCGGATGGAGCGGCTCGGGATCGAGTTCGCGGCACGGGTCCGCCAGGGCTTTTTGGCCCAAGCGGCCGCGGACCCCGAGCATTGGATCATCGTCGACGGTGAGACGGCGGTCGCGCCGCTGACGGCGCATATCGTGGCGTCCGTGCGTGAACGGCTGGGCGACGCGCCGGCCTCGGCCCGGTGACGGAGGAACGCCCCGCGCGGTCGCTCTTCTCCGGCGTGGTGGCGCAGGAGGAGGCCGTGGCCGCATTACGCGCCGCGGCAACCAACCCGGTGCACGCCTATCTGTTGCTGGGGTCGTCCGGCAACGGCGGTCTCGCGGCGGCCTACGGGTTCGCCGCCGCGCTGTTGTGCCCTGACGGCGGATGCGGCGAGTGCGCCATCTGCCGGGCTGCGCTGGCCGGGTCGGATCCAGACCTGCACGTCGTGCGGCGCAGCGGCGCCTCCATTTCGAAAGAGGCGATTCGCCAGATCGTCACCCTGGCCCAGCGCCGACCTCTCGCCGCGGCGCGCCAGGTGATCGTCGTCCTCGACGTCCACCTCGTATTGGACCGGGCGCCGGTCCTGTTGAAGACGCTCGAGGAGCCACCCGGGGAGTCGGTCTTCGTGCTGCTGGCCGACGATCTGACCCCCGATCTGGTCACCATCGCCAGCCGGTGCGTCGAGATCCCGTTCCCGCCGGTGCCCCCGGAGGACGTGGTGCGTTGGCTCACGGCTTCGGGGGTCCCCCCCGACATGGCAGCCGTGGTAGCACAGAGCAGCGGGGGCAACCCGGAGCGAGCCCGCGTGATGATCGACGACCCCGATGTCGCCGCCCGGGTCGCGCTCTGGGCGTCGGTGCCCGACGAGCTGTCGGCGTCGGGCATGACAGCCGCCGGGCTGACGCGGACGCGTGCTCGAGTCGGCCGATCGCGCCGTGGAGCCCTTGCGCGCCGCACACGCCCGGGAGATCGAATCCCTCGCTGCGGCGGCCGCGGAGATGGGCGAGCGCGGCCTGCCCGGACGAAAAGAGATTGTGGAGCAGCATCAGCGCGAGGAGCGCCGGTTCCGTACCGACGCCCTGCGCGCGGGCCTTGGCGTGCTGGCACGGGCCTACCGCGGTCATGTCGCCGGCGCAGCGGCGGCGGGCTCGGTTACCGTGGCCGATCCGGACGTGCGGAGCGCGGTGGCGGCTGTCGGGCTGATCACCGAGACGACGCAGGCCCTGCCCCGCAACCCGAACGAGGCGCTCCTGCTCGAGTCCCTCTTCGTGCGGCTGGCAGCGCTCGCCGCCTGAGCGAACCCCGAAGAGGAGGCCGATCGGGTGGTCGTTCTGCAGCTCACGTCCGAGGCGTCCCTCGCGGAGGACACTTGGCCGGACTCGATCCGGAGCCGCCCCGAGCGGGCGTCTGACCATCAGACTGAACCGCCAACCCATCCCTTCGGGGCGATGCGTCGTCTCCTGCCTTCGGCCCACGGTCCAAACGGGCCGAGTGCGCTGTCAGCCAACAAGCGCTCTTCGTATTCCCGACCCGGATGTGCTCACGTACACTGGCCACCTGTCGTCCGTCCGGCGCCGACGGCGTGCGATCGGGTGGGCGGCCAGCGGTTGCCTGGGTAGCTCAGTCGGTAGAGCAGCGCACTCGTAAGTGGCAGCATCGGTCGCGAAGAGCCGGGTGGAGGGAGCCGACGACGATGCCATCGATACCGACGGCCGATGGGACAGTTCCTGCACGACAAGGCCCGACGACCAGGCCCTTCGCACGGGGGAGCTCGCTGGTGCGTCTTGCCGCCGCTCTTGGTGTTCTCACCGTCGCGGTCGCGCTGTGCGCTCCGGCCGGCCGCGCTGTCGCCGTGTCGCGTCCGGCTGCTGCCGGTTCCGCCCCGGCAAGCAGCCCCAGCCCCCCGAATGGGGTCACCGCGAGTGACCCTGCGCTCGGGGGTGTCCTGCTCGTGGGCTACGACACGTCGGGCGATGGTCAGACCTGGTTGTGGAAAAACGGGACCTGGGCCCAGCTGTCGCCGCCGACGAACCCGCCGTATCTCGAAGGACCGGCAATGGCCGACGATCCCGCCAACGGGACGGTGGTGCTCTTCGGCGAGCTGCCGCCTCCAGCGGGAGCGTCGTTCGGGACCCCTGCGCAGGCAGAAACGTGGGTCTGGAACGGCAGCACGTGGACGCACCTCGCACCGCCCCAAAGCCCCTCGCCGCGGTCCGGCTCGGCCATGGCGTACGACAGCATCAGCGGACGCGTTCTGCTGTTCGGGGGAGTTGCGCCTACGGGATCGGGCCAGCTGTTCGACGACACGTGGGCCTGGAACGGGACCACGTGGACGCTCCTCGCGCCTTCGGACGCTCCTTCTGCCCGCTACATGGCATCCATGGCGGCTGACCCGGCCTCCGGCAGCCCGGTGCTGTTCGGTGGATTCGGCTATGCGGGCACACTCGGTGACACCTGGACCTGGAACGGATCCACCTGGACGCAGGTCATTGCGCAACCAGCTCCACCGCTTCGCGCGGGCGCTGCCATGACGGCAGATCCGGGCGACGGCGACGTCATCCTGTTCGGCGGTCAGGGCGTCAACTTCCGCTCACTCAGCGACACGTGGGAGTGGAACGGGTCGTTCTGGAACGAGCTCACCCCCGCCACCAGCCCGCCGCCGTCAGGTGGCGCGGCGAGCGTCGACCCCTCGACGCAGAGGCCCGTGCTGTCGCTTTTCGACGGCGACACGTGGACATGGTCGGGGTCCACGTGGGTCCATGCCGCCCCGCCGCCCGGCTACTGGCTGGTGGCGGCTGACGGCGGAATCTTCAGCTTCGGTCCGAGCGGCTTCTTCGGCTCGACCGGGGGCACTCATCTCAATGCTCCCATCGTGGGCATGGCGAGCACACCTGACGGCGGCGGGTACTGGCTCGTCGCCTCGGACGGCGGCATCTTCGCCTTCGGTGACGCCGGGTTCTACGGCTCGGCAGGGGCTCTGCACCTCAACTCCCCGATCGTGGGGATGGCCGCCACGCCCGACGGGAAGGGGTACCTGCTCGTTGCCGCGGACGGTGGGGTGTTCGCCCACGGGGACGCCCTCTTCTGGGGGTCCGCGGGAGGGACCCATCTCAACGCCCCGATCGTCGGAATGGCGGAGAGCACCTATGGCTACGGCTACTGGCTTGTGGCCTCGGACGGCGGGGTGTTCTGGTACGGCCCGAGGCTCGGCGGAACTCCTTTCTTCGGCTCGACGGGGGGCACGCATCTCAACGCACCCATCGTGGGCATGGCCGCGACGCCGGACGACGACGGCTACTGGCTCGCCGCCGCGGACGGCGGCATCTTCGCCTTCGGGGACGCCAGGTTCTTCGGCTCGACCGGAGCCCTGAGGCTCAATTCGCCCATCGTGGGGATGGCGGCTCGGGCTGACGGTGACGGCTATTGGCTCGTCGCCTCGGACGGCGGGGTCTTCGGCTTCGGCGACGCCGGTTTCGCCGGCTCCATGGGCGGCCAGAGGCTCAATGCTCCGATCGTCGGGATGGCGGAGCCCGCCGATCTAGGCTGACGGCCGCACATCGCTGGGGTCGCGCGGTGGCGAGGTACGCCTGGGTAGCTCAGTCGGTAGAGCAGCGCACTCGTAATGCGCAGGTCAGGAGTTCGAATCTCCTCTCAGGCTCCAAATCCTCTCAGGCTCCAAATCCCCTGGTCAGGACGCTGTGCTCTAGTGAGCAGCGCACCCTCCCAACAGCTGTCCCAGTAATTTTCTAGTAGGACATACCGATGTTGTCGTCGCGCTCAGGAACTTCCAGCCGCCGCGACAACGTCACGTCGTTGATTCGACAAGGGGCCGTCTCGCTCGACCTCGACCGGCAGCGGTGGCACGAGATGACGCAAGCCGTGGGTGACAGGTCCCATCACGACCTCGTCACTCGGCCCGCAGCAGTGCTGCGGTCGACGTACGGGCCGCACTAAGTCCGGGTAAGGCGGCCACGACGTTGGCGAATACCAGTGCGCCCACTGCGACGAGGAGCATCGACAGCACCGGCACGGTCGGGTGGGGAACGGCGTAGATCTGCCGGGCGAAAAGCGTCCACAGCCACCGACCGACGGCAATCCCAAGCGGAAGGCCCACCACGATCCCGATCACGGCGGCGACCGATGACTGGCACGCCACCGTGGTCGCCAGTTGCCGTTGGGTGAAGCCGAGCGTCTTCAACACGGCGAGGTCCCGTCGCCCCCGCCGCACCGACGCCGTCAGGGTGAGGCCGAGCGCCACGACGGCACCCACGGCCAGCGCAGCGGCGAGCAGGGCCGGCGCGTCCCCGATGGTGCGGTAATTGACGATCTCCGCCGGTCGTTGCACGCCCACCACCGACACCGAGTTTCCCTGGCCCCCTCCGTCCGGCACTGCCGCGAAAGCTTGATTGGCGACCGCCGCGATGTGCTGCAGGCCGGCGAGGCCGGCCGATGCGGGCACCCCGCTGCGGAGGCGCACGAAGACCAGTCCCGCCTGGCCGTTGAGGGTGGGATTCGGGCTGAGGGTCGATTGCGACCACCCCGTGGGCACGATCGCTTCGGAGACGACCGCCCCGGTGCCCATGGAAGTGTGGTCGTCGACGGTACTGGAGAATCCCACGGCGGGCAGGGTGGCGGTGCCAACGATCACCGCCGGGGTCGGTGGCATATAGACGGCGGGGCCGTCTTCTGGAACCCCGTTGCTGACCTCGACGGTGTCGCCGATGTGCTTGTGCAGCTGTGCCATCGTCGCCGCGCCCAGGACGATCTGGTTCTTGTCGTCGACCCGGTGGCCGGTCAGGATCGGCGGCACGATCGCCGGCCGACCCGCCGGGTGGTTGGCCTCGTACAGGAAGGGGAAGTACTGTCCGTCGATCTCTTGAACGTTGTAGTTGTACCCGGTCCAGGTGGCGACGTCGGGATCGTGGTCGAGAAGCGAGATGGCCTGGGGGGGAACGTTGTTGGTGGCGTCGAGCATGTAGTTCCAGTCCCATCCATACAGCGCCGGATGCGACACCAGCGACTGCAGGCCGCTTCCGAAGGTGAGGGTCGCCGCCACCATGGCGACGGCAAGCACCGACCCCAGCAGCGCCGAGCGCACGGGCACGACGGTGGGACCCCGGCCCGGCTCGAGGGCGAGACGAACTCCGACGACGGCGGGTGCCGGCAGCCCCACCGAACCGAACGCCTCCAAGACCCGGGAGGTGCGGGGGGACGCCAGTCGGGAGCGCCGTTCCTCACGGTGCGGCGCTACGCGGTAGGCCAGGGCGATGGCCGTCGCCCCGAGCCCCACCATGAACACCGCGGTCCCAATGCCGAGCAGCGTCCAGTCGAAGGCAATGCCTAAGTCGGGATAGACAGGACGTACCGGGCCTAGCGGTGAGAGCGGTGACAGGGCGATGCACACCACGCCGGCCAGGAGCGATCCTGCGACGACGGCGCCCAGGATGCCGACCAGGCTGTCGGCGGCGATGACGGTCGGCCCTCCCCCCAGCGCTCGCAGCACCGAAGACTCCTGGGCGGCGTCCCGGAGCTGGCGGGAGATGACCTGCAGGCCGATGAGCAGCGCAGCCAGGGCGGCCACTGCGCCGAACACGCCAAGGGCGATGGCCACGGGCTTGACGGTGCCGTCGACCTTGGCCTCCACGGGGGCGATGGCGTGGAAGGCAACGGCGGTCCCCGGTGGCGCCACGGTCGCGAACTCCCGCTCCACGGCGCCCACGCCGGCGTTCCCGCGATTGAGCTGGAGCCCGTAGTAGATGATTTGGTCCGTGCCTTGCCCGCCGTCGGCCACGACCGCCTTTCCCACGGCTGGTGTCAAGAAGATGAAGGTGGGGAAGCGGTCGATGTCGTCCTGAACCACGGCGTTGCTCACTTGCACGATGCCGACGAGATGGGCGTCGATGCGGCGATGGGGCGGCACGCTCGGTGTTCCGAAGCCCGGCAGGGTCTCTTGCTCCTGGGAGTAGATGCCGATGGGGATGACTTCACCGACGTGGTACCCGAGCAGGCTGGCCGCCACCGCCGTCATCATGACCTCGTCGGCCCGGTCCGGGTCGGCCATTCGGCCCTCGATGACCGCCACGCGGTCCTGGTCGAAGAACTCCCCGGTCACGCTCGCAATGGGAATGATCGACGAGGCCGTGCCGGCGTCGAGGCGGGGGGCGCCGTCGGCCCGCAACGGGGCAACCACCAGGGGGACGGCTGACTCCACGTGTTTCACGCCGGGCAAGCGGGCGATCTTCCCCGCGGCGGCCGACGAATAGTTGACGCTGCTGCCGCCGCCGATGACACCGCCGATGACGGTCACGGTCAAGTTGGACGGGTCGGTACTGGCCAGGTACGTGGGGAAGGAGGATTCGGTGCGCCGGGCAGCGGACAACGCCCCCATGGCCAGGCCTCCCACCAACCCGACCAGGAGGACCAGCGTGAGGTACCCGCCCCGGCGGCGCCCAAAGGTGGCCCGGAACCGATACCAGGCGATTCGAAGCACATGACGGCTCATGGCGACGGACCACCGAGCATCTCGGGGCTCACCTCCAAAAACGGGTTCCGACGGGACGCCCCGTCACCGTCGCTAGAAGTCTGACCGGCCCACCCCGTCGGCTCCAATGTGGTTAGCCTGAAATTTGGTCGTGGTACTAGCACCACACCGGGTCGGCCGCCGCGGAGCAGTCTGTCTCGATGCGAGTCCAGGTCTCAGGGGGCGCCGTGCCTTTGAGGGCTAATGCGCATCCCAACTTCATCCCAACAATGGGTCCCAGCTAGTCCCGCCCAGTGTCCCTGGATCCCGCGGAGCGGGCTGAGCAACTCCGGAAGTAGGACAGATTGGGACTTACCGAGTCAGCGTGGGATCGGGCGAGAATCCGTCGATCCCTCTCGTAATGCAGGTCGTCGGTTCGAGTCCGACCTCAGGTTCCCGTTCTGAATCCACGTGCATGGTCGATCAACGACCAGGGGCCCGATCGGGGCGAATACGTGGGTGGAGAATGGCCCTGTATGTCGACCTGGTCGCCTTCCCCCGGTGAGCTGCCCCACCTGGCCGCTCGGGAGCCGGCGGCAGCCGAGGTCTACTACGGGGACCCCTCTCTCCCGACGGATTCCCATGCCGCCTACCTCAAGGTGATGCACCTCGCAGGTGTGCCGGCATCCGCCAGTGACGCGGCGCTCGCTTCGTCGGCCACGACTGCCTGCTCGGATCTGGCGAGCAAAAACCTTACGGTCAGATCGTTACTGCGCTCAAGGCGCGGAACCTCACGACGTACGAGGCCTACTTGACCGTCATGCTGGCGGCTCAATACCAGTGCCCGACCCGAATCCCTCAGGCCACGCAAGTCATGGTCGATGCACCGAACCAGCTGCCCGCGGGGGCTTGACCGACCGCAATGGCATCAACTGGGCGACAGCGATCGTCTCCACCTCCGAGGTGGTGACGCCTGCCTTCGGCGGTGTGACCAACGGTCTCAGATCTCGGGGTCCATGTCCCGCAGGGCTGCCCGGAGCTCGTCACGCAGGAGCCCGGGTCGGGACTCGCGATAGAGCGGTCCCGCGCCGTCCGCCAAGAGGTTCCTGATCCGGGCCACGCCCTGCACGTCGACGGGCCCGGCCGCGGCGAGTCGATCGACGACTGCTGCCAGCTCGGTACGTGCACGCATGACCGAGCGGCGGCACACCGGCGCCTTGCTCCGGGGTCGGACCAGGCCTTCGCACGACACGGCGATCTCCTTGAGGCTGCGGACCAGGAGCTGGCGCTGCTGTGGTCGACAGAGGTGGCCGGCATGCAGGGCGAGGGTGACATCCGACTCCGGGGAAGCACCTGCTGCGAGCTGCTCGTCGAGCGCCGACGTGCGTAGCCTCGCCCGTACTCGGTCCCACAGCCGCACCCTCCGGAGGCCGAGCCCGGAGCCCTGGTCCAGCACCACGATCGTGGGCGGTCCGGCGTCTTCTCGGGGCGTGACCACCAAACTCATTATGATCGTCATGTCAAGACCAGTCAAGTACTTTTGCTGGTCACTCCCGCTACCATGGATGCGTGGCTCTTCCCATGTGGGTGCCCGAGGCCGAGACCAAACCGGCACCGATGCCCCTCCTGGTCGTGCAGTCCTTCGTGAACACCTGGGAGGGTGACTCGGGGATCGACCTGTTGGGTGATCCCGGCTCCGCTTGCCGGTGGCTGCAGGACGCGGGGCTGCTTGAGGAGGCGGGCGCCGAAGACGCCGACCTCGCTTCGGTCCGGGAGATCAGGGAGAGCATCCGATCACTGTTGATCTACAACGGGGGAGGGCACGCACCGGACCGGGCGGAGTTGAGGTCGTTGGTGGAGCTGGCGGACCGGTGCCGACTGCGGCCGGTTGTCCAATCATCCGGGAATGTCGAGTTGCAACCCGAAGTGGCCGCCGGACTGCGGGCCTTCGCACAGATGCTCCTTATCATCCGCGACGCGCAGCACGACGGGACCTGGGAACGCCTCAAGGCGTGCCGGAACCCCGACTGCCGATGGGCCTTCTACGATCGCTCGCATGCAGGTCGCGGGGCGTGGTGTGACATGGCCGTGTGCGGGAACAGGATGAAGAATCGCACCCTCCGCTCCCGCCGTTCGGGCGCGGCGCGTCGGTCCTCGCCCGGAGCGCCCGCGAGCACCTGATGCCCAACACCGGGAACGGTCGAGGAGCTGCTGCACTCGTTGGGGGACTTCGAGCGTTGCGGCGTGCGGGCGGTCGTGATCCGCACCGTGACCCCGATGGAGGTGTGGTCCGCCGGCCACGACATCGACGAGCTCCCCCGGCGCGGTGTGGACCCGCTCCCTTTTGCCGACCCGCTCGAGGAGCTGCTGCGGGCGGTCCGTGAATACCCGGGTGCCGTGATCGCAATGGTGCACGGAACGGTCTGGGGTGGCGCGTGCGACTTCGTGCTGAATTGCGACATGGTGGTCGGAGACGCGTCCGCCGCCTTCGCGGTGACGCCCGCCCGGTTGGGCCTGCCCTATTCGGCCTCGGGTATCCAGTACTTTCTGGCTCGCCTTCCTCTCAACGTGGTCAACGAGCTGATCATGACGGCGGACCTCGTCACGGCCGACCGCGCCTACGCGGTGGGGATCTTGAACGATCTGGTGGAGGGCGCCGCGCTCGAGAGGCGCACCTACGAGCTGGCGAGGACGGTGCGGAGCCGTTCGGGCGAGGCGATCCGCGCCTACAAGCTCCAAGCGACCACGTTCGTGCGTGCCGTCGCTCTCTCGGCTCAGGATTCTCAGTGGATCAACCAGCTCCGCCACGACGTCTACTCGGGCGAGGACTATGCCGAGGGCATCGCAGCGTTCCACGACAAGCGACCGCCCGATTTCGCGTAAGCGCCTGCGGGCGGACTCAGCAATGGTCACCTCCACGTCACGTAGTGTTCGCGTGGCGTTCATCTCCGGGTCGATTCCGGCGCCCCACCCTCGTTGCGGCTCTATAAGGTGCACCGCGACAGGTGCGGAGGCGGGGAGGCGAGATGGTCCGAATGACACGTCGACCTCGGTGGCCGTGACAAAAAGGATCCGCGCCCTCTGGGTGTCCGTCGCCGACGGGGACGCCGTCGTGTGGCCGGCGGCGCTGGCGGGCCTTTTGGTGGGTCTCGCCTCCTACCTGGTCGGGCCGAACAGAGGCGATGTTCGGGTGGATGTGGCGATGGCCAGCATGGCCGCGTTTCTCTTTGGCGTCTTGCTCGCGTTCACCATCGTCCGCACCCGTGAGCGCCTCGCGCTGGTCCAAGATCTCGTCGCCAAGGGCAACTCCTCGCTCCTTTCGATCCACCAGATGATGAGCGTGTTCGGAGTGGAAGACCGAGGTCAGGTGCGTGACCTCCTCGACGCGCAGCTGACCCAACAGATCGACTATCGCCTCGTCGACTATCACCTCGCCACCCCCACCCACCTCGAGCTGACCGACGCCGTCTACGGTCTCGAACCCGAGGGAGCCCAGCAAGAGGCCGTCTACAAGGAGCTGGTGGCTTTGTGCATCAACATGAGCGCCGATCGGTCGCTCATCGAAGCGGCGACCGGACAGGCACTGTCGCTGATCGAGTGGACCGGACTCCTGCTGCTCCTGCTCCTGTTGACGGGACTGATCGCCGTGCTCCCGGGTGGTACCGCCTTGGGCGCGCTGGTCGCGGGGGTGCTGGCCGGGACCCTCGTCACGTTCATGGTCCTCCTCCGCAAGCTGGACCGGTTGCGCTGGCACGAGAGGGTCACCATCTGGGAGCCCACGGAGCGGCTCTTCCGCAGCATGGGCCGCGACCCCTACGTCCCTCGAGAGGTGATCGAAAGCGGCCGTTTCCGGCCGACCGGGAGGGTTCGGGTCGTCGACTACCCGGACCCATACCCCATCCGTGACAGCAAGGTCGTCAAGGTCGAAGAGCTCGACGCCGGGGGCGCCGTCACCTTCGACCCCGCGACGAACTCCGGCAATGCGAGAGATTCGTCGAGATGACACACAGATTGCTGCGAACGACGTTCCACCGATATGCTGCGGCTGACGTCAAAGAAGAAAGAACGGACGCTCTCCGAGCAATCCGTATTGGCTGCTATATCTGCCGCGGCGGCGACAGGACCACCAGGGAGGTCACGTCATGAAGCGCAACCGATTCCGTCTACTTCTCGCTGGGGTCCTCGGAGTCGCCGCCGTGCTCGTGCCCGTCTCCGTCCCGTTCGCGGAGAACCTCTTCGGCGGGGGCGCGGCGTCGCCCTCCACGCTGGCTTCCCCCGACGTCATCACGTACGCACAGACCAGCTCTGGCACGACGGTCAACTTCACGCCCGGTGCGGGCGGCTCCGGCGCGGCCATGCAGACGCTGACGCCGAGCGGCAAGTGCGGCACGCCGACGGTGACCCCGCCTGCCACTCCGATCCTCGGCATGAGCGGCCTGCTCTACCCGCCCGACAAGGACGTGCCGGGCCAGCCGGACAACAACGACTACAGCGGCACACCGAGCATCGTCCCCCCAGGTTCCTCCAGGCAGCGCACCGGGGTTTGCGGGTTCCCGCTGTACTCACAGATCGAGAACGCCCCTCCATTCGGCGAGGAAGGCCTCGACTTCACGGTCCTGGGGTCTAACTCACTGATCGGGACCGGGCGGATCTTCTCCGACGCCCGGATCACCCTCGAGAACGACGACTTCTGGCCGTGGACGAGTCCCGTGCCCGTGCAGCTCGTCGAGTCGCTCGGCGGCGTTCAGGTGGCGACCCAAACCTGTTCGATCCCGGGGCCGGCTGGCACCACGATCGTCGCGGACACGAACACGAACGCCTCGTGCACGGGGACCACGGCACTGACGGGGTTCGATACCGTCGAGATCGAGGTCCCGCAGGACTTCACCGCTGTCTCGGTGGTCGGGACCTCGACCTTCGACCTGGCTCCCCAGGTGTGCGGCGGCGGGTCGATCACGTCGACGGGCACGGTGCAGGCCACGCTGAGCATCGCGAGCAGCGGCGGGTGCGAGTCCTACACGGCCTTCTCGTCCAACGCCGCCGGCACGAGCCTCACGTACAACGAGTACTCGGGCGGCACCCCGCAACCCTTTACCGTGACGATCCCGTGGGCACCCCAACCGGATTGCCAACCGAGCCCCGATACCACTCCCCAATACACGGGGACGAGTCTGCCGATTTGTCCGGTCACCGAGTTCACCGTGAACGGCACGATGTACTACGACCAGAGCTTCTGCGCACAGGCGACGAGCGCCTTGCCGTTGTGCACCCAGAACAAGGACTACAACTACACCGCCTACCCCGGCCAGACCCAGATCACCGAGATCTGGTCCGGTGACATCGACTGGAACGTGAGGCTCTGACCCTCAGGCGGGGAGCATCGGCAGCCGGACGACTCCGAGGTCCTTCCTGAGGCGCGCGGCGTCGTCCGGGTGGGCCCGCTGACCGAGTCGTTCCAACAGGGCCAGGACGACGAGTTCCTCGTACGTCGCCCCCACGCGTCGGGTTAAGTCGAGGAAGTCGTCCAGCGCGGAGAGAAGGGCGCGCTCGTCGCCTGACAAAGCGGCGAGGGTGAGCCTGACCCGCTCGATGACTGCCGTGAACGGCGTCTCTCCGACCTGCCGCTCGAGTGCACGGGCCTTCGCCAGCTCGTCTTGTGCCTCGGGGACCCGGCCGCCGAACGTCAGGACCTCCGCCAGCCGAACGCGCGCCTCGAGCGTCTCGAATTGAGATCCGATCTCGTCGAACGTCGCGAGTGCAACGCGCATCATGTCCAGACCACCCTCGAAGTCGCCCTGAAAGGCCTTGGCCCGCCCGAGCTGCATGGCGGTGCCGGCGCTCATCACCCGGTACCCGAAGGACTCCAGGGTGCGACGGGCCGGCGCGAGCATGGCCACGGCCTCGTCTAGGCGGCCTTGGTTCGTGCGGAGCTCACCGAGGTTGCCCTGGGCCAGCGCCGCCCCGGCCAGGTCGCCCACCTTGGTGGAGGCCTCAATGGAGAGACCCACGTAGTGGGCCGCCTCCTCCCACCGTGACGCGAAGAACGCGACCGTCGCGATGTTCCCCAGCGTGACGGCAACCTTGACGTCGTCGCCGAGCTGCTCGTACAGGTCGAGCACGCGGGTCATGTCGTGCGCCTCTTCCACTCGCCCCATTCGGACCAGGCAGACGCTGCGCGCGTGGAGAGAGAGTGCGAGCGCCCGCGCTGCGCCGGCCGACTCGGCTTCGTGGGCAGCTCGCTCAGCGCACTCCATCGCCTCGGCCAGGCGCCCCTGCCGGAGCCGGGAGTCGGACTCCTCCGCGAGCAGCAATGCTCGCAACCCCGCGGCGGGCTCGCCGAGGGCGTCGAGTTCTGTCCGAGCCGAACGAAGCTGGCGGATGGCAGCCGACGGGCGGCCGAGGAATTCGGTGCGAAGGTAGGCCCTGCGACAGACCGTCTGCGCGCGCTGGAGTGAGTCGCGCGTCACGGCGACCGCGTTGCGGTAGGCCGCATCGGCGCGTTCATACTCGCCGAGGAGCTCGAGCGCGTACGCGAGCTCGCTGAACACGGGTGCGCAGTCCTCGTCGTTGACCGTGGCCAGTCGACGCGAGGCGGCCACCGCCCGGTCGAGATGGACCACCACCTCGCCGTGAGCGTGTGCTTGCTCCGCGACGCGTGCGGCCACTCGGGCGTACCGCCACGTCCGCGCCCAGTCCTGGGCGCTCAAGAAGTGCAGTGAGAGCAGCGGGGCCACCGCATCGGGATCGGCGGTGTCACGCTCGAGCGCCTCCCCGACCTTGCGGTGCAATTCCAGCCGTTGGCGAAACGGAAGGCTCTGGTACGCGGCTTCCTGAAGCAGGGCGTGGCGGAAGCGGACCTGCCCTCCCTCGCCGTCCGGGACGAGCTGGGAGCGCAACTCCGCCAGCGGGTCCGCTCCCGTCTCGACCGACTCCGCGCTGAGGAGCTGGCCGAGCAGCCGACGGTCGAACGATCGACCGAGCACCGAGGCGAGGCGAAGGACGCGGCGGGGTGTCGGCGCCAGAGCATCGATCTCGCGCATGGCCACCGCGTCGAGGGTGTCGGGGAGCGACTCCACGTCCGTTGCCCTGACGATGCGGAGAAGCTCCTCGAGAAACAAAGGGTTGCCGCCGCCACGCGCCACGACCGCATCGCGCTCGTGCGGGCGCAGCGGCGCGGTCTCGGTCGCGCCTTCGACCAGCTCCCGTGCGACGTCGTCGGTCAAGAGCGCCAGGGGCAGCCGGGTCTCGGGGTCCGAAGGTGTGAATCCGCCGCCGGCATCCGGGCGGCGAGTCACGCAGATGAGCCAGGGTCGCGAAACGGCGGCGGCCGCCAGACGGGCGCAGATGTCCGACGTCGTGTCGTCGAACCAGTGGGCGTCTTCGGCCACGATCAACAGAGGGGTCGGGCACGCGGCGTCGAGAATGCTCACCACCAGGTCGGCTATCCGGGAACGGACGAACTCGTCGGCGACGGCGTCGCTCTCCGGCGTGGACGGGACGTCGGCCTCGACTGCGGCGGCCAGCAGCGGTGCGAACGGAACAAGGTTTGCGTCGAGCCGGGCCAGCCCCGCCAGCAGTCGATGTCCAGCGTCCCCACGGTCGCCGGCGTCGATGCCGAGAACCGCGCGCAAGGGCGAGCGCAGCGGCTGGTAGGGGACGCCCACGCCATGAGGTTCGCCTTGCAGCCACAGCACCTGGTCCGGGGGGACCAACCGGGCGAACTCGTTGGTGAGACGCGTCTTGCCGGCTCCACGCTCGGCCTCGACGAGGACGGTGCTCCCGCGTCCGGCGGTGGCCGACTTGAGAGCGCCAAGCAGAGTGGCCGCTTCTTTGTCCCGTCCGCGAAAGGGGAGCGTGCCGAAGGAGTCCGACCTCGAACCGACGGCGTGGTCCACCCTGAAGGCCTGGACTGGCTCCGATTTTCCCTTTACGTGGAACGGCTCGAGTGTTTCGGTGGCGAACCGCGTCCGCGCCTGGTCGAGAACGCTCGCGGTGGCGAGGATCTCGCCGGGCTTCGCCACCGCCACCAGCCGCGCCGCAAGGTTGACCGTGTCGCCCATGACCGTGAAAGTCCGTCGGTACTCGGTGCCGATGTCGCCGGCGAAGACGTGCCCCCGGTTCACACCGATTCGGATCGGGAGCGGATGGGGCGCTTCGACGATGCGGCGGGCGGCCCGCAGGAGGCGCCCTTCGTCGTCCTCGAGTGTCACCGGGACGCCCGTCGTGAGGATGACCTTGCCCCCATTGGCGTCGATGTCCGAGGCAAGGAAGGTGACCAATTCCGAGTCCGCCGCGTCTTGGACGGAGCGCACGACCGCATCGAGGGCGGCGGCGGTGCGGTCGGGCCCCTCCGAGACCAGTAGGTCGTCGACGCCCTGGAACTTGACGAAGGCCACACTGGCCAGGCGGTGCTCCGAGTCGCTGCCCCGCTGCCCGAGCCGTGCCCGCAGCGCAACGGGCACGCACGTCGCGACGTCGGCGGAGGACACGGCACGGGGAGGAATCGGCCCTGGCCCACCGTCGACCGCGTGACGCCACCGCAGCAGGCGGCCCTCACCTTTGGCGTGACCGACGGCACCCGCGGGCAGGCGGGCCGCCGTCTCCGGACTGATCACGATCTCGCCGGCGTCGGCCGTCTGCTCCATGCGGGTGGTGGCGGTTGCGGCCGGGCCGGTGACGAGGAGCTCACGGTGGGCCGCGCCGACGCGGAAGAGGTGAAACGTGCCGCTGTGTATCCCGACCGACATCCGTAGGTTGACCCGCCCGACCGAGGTGGGAAGGGTCCTGGCCTCCCGCAGGGCGGCGCGCATGGCGACCGCACCCTGCGCAGCCATGATCGCGTTGTCGTCGCCCGTGAACGCCAAGAGCAGAGCGTCACCGCCGAACTTCAAGAGTGCGCCACCCTTGGAGTACGCGACCTCGAGCATCCGGGTGAAGACGTGGTTCAGGACCTCGGTGAGCTCCTCGGCGCCGATCCGACCGCGCCGGGCCAACCGTTCCGAGAGAGCCGTGAACCCCGAGATGTCGACAAAGCAACACGTGGCCTCGAGCGCGCGCCAACGGACGCCGGCGCCGTCCAGGTCCCATTCCAGGGCGAGGCGCGGGACGTACGGCGCGAGCCCGAGCTCGCGTGGCGCCTTTCCCATCGCACTCAGCCTTGCACAAGGACCCGGCCGGACGTCCTACCGCACGAGCGCAGCGAGCGCGAGACCGAACGGCGCGAGTAGCCAACCCCGGCGTACGGCCGCCACCACGATCTCCGAGCGATACCCGTAGAGCACCGCGAGCTGGATCGGCTGGAAGGACGGCGCACTGAGGGCGTTGAGGACTGCCACCACCGTGAGCGCCGTCGACCCGGCGAGGAAGGCCGCCAGCGCGACGAGGGCGTAGTACGCGACCCGCACGACGGTCAGCCGGGCCCAGCGCCGGACGGCGTGTTGGGGTCGGGACACCGAGAGGTTGTGCGGGTGGACGACGGAGCCCGCGAAAAGCGCCGCCCCCGAAAACGCCAGCAGCGGACCGGCCAACACCAGCACGTCGGCCGTCCACGACGGTGCAGGGCCGGCGCCGTGGAGCATCAGCCCGACCAGTGAAGCCACGACGGGGGACTGGTCCACCCACGACGTGACGCGGCGCTGGGGGATGGGCGCGTCGCGTCGCATCAAGTGGACGGCCACGGCACCCCAGCCCGTGGTGATCACGTTGGCCAGTACCGCGATCATGGTCCCGGTCGGGCCGGCGAACGCTGTCGCGGCGGGAACGACCCAGAAGCTGCTGTTGGGGCTGACGGCCCACGCCTCGAGCGACGCCTGTCCCGCGCTGCGCCGGTCTCGGGTACCCAGTGTGACCGCGAGAATGAGCCACAGCCCGGCGGTCAGGGCGAGGGGGCCTACCAGCTGGCTGGCCGACGTCAGCCGCCAGGCGGCGACCAGCGAGAGCGTCGCCGACGTCACCAGGATCTGGATGCGCAGGACGACGGGCCACACCCGCTGTGTCCGCGCCCCACCCTGCGCTGCACCCCAGCCCAGAAGGCCGCCGGTGAGGAAGCAGACCAGGCTGAGCACGCCCCGATTGTGACCGCTCGCCGCGGCCGGGCCGCCCAGTTGACTCGCGGCCGGGACGAGATAGTGTGCCCCGATGCACACTCAACGGATTCATGAGGTGCTGGCGGATGCGATTGTCGGGCGTCATTTGCTCACGCACCCCTTTTATCGTCGCTGGGAATCGGGGACCCTTTCGCACGCCGAGTTGGCGGCGTATGCCGAGCAGTACCGGCACATCGAACGGGAGCTCCCGATGACCCTGTCGACCATCGCGGAGGCCTTGCCGACCGGAAGGGCACGGACGCTGGTCGAGGCCAACCTCGCCGACGAGCTCGGGTCACCCGAGCCGCACGCGCAGCTCTTCGAATCATTTGCGCGAGCGACCGGCGCCGCGCCCGAGGCGCGAGCGACTCCGTCGACGGCGGCGCTGCTCGCGGTGGTGCGCACCACCGCGTCGAACGACCCGGCGGCGGCATTGGCCATGGTCGCCGCGTACGAGGTCCAAGCGGCTGACATTGCGGGCTCGAAGTCCGACGGGCTGCGCCGTCACTACGGGTTCGACGAGGAGGGCACCCGCTTCTGGGACGTCCACCGCACGCAGGAGGTCGAGCACGCCGGCTGGTCGAAGGACGCCCTCGGCGAGTTGGAGGCCGATCCCGACATCGTGCTGGCCGCCGCCATCGTCTCGGCGGATTCGTGGTGGCTGTTCCTCAGCGAGCGCGAGGAGCTGGCGCCGGCGGGTGCCCGTTGAAGGCGCTTCAGCTGAGCATCCCGCACCGGGCGGCGGCCGCGGCGAAGGCGCTGGCGCGCTCGCGGTAATCCCCGAAACGCCCAAAGCTCGGGGCGGCCGGCGAGAGCAGGACGACGCCGCCGGTACGCGCCCAAGCGAACGCAGCTGCGACCGCCGCGTCGAGACTCTCCGCGTCGATCACCTCCACCCGCCCGTCGGCGGCCTCACGCACCGCCGCCCCGATGCGCGGGCCGTTGTCGGGCATCGTGACCACGAGGGTCGGTGTCGTCCGTGCCGCCACCGCCTCGGCGAGGGGCGCGTAGTCCAGCCCGCGGTCGTGCCCGCCGACCAGTAGGGCCACGGCGCGGTCCTCGAAGGCGCGGAGCGCCGCCTCTGCCGGCAGCACATTGGTCGAAAGGCTGTCGTCGACGAACTCGACGGCGCCGACCGCGCCCAGCGAACGGCAGCGGCTGGGTAACGCCGTGAAGCCCTGCGCCGCCTCGGCGAGGCGATCGTCGTCCGAGGCGGCCACGATGCCCAGGCCGCCGAGCACGGCGCGGGCGATGGACGCGTTCCGGGCGTTGTGGTGCCCCGGCAGTCCGAGCGACCCCGACCAGGCGGCGTCTCGACCGACGTCCGCCGCGGTGACCCAGCGCAGATGAGGACCGAGCTGAGCCTGGTGCGCCCGGAGGTGATCGTCTGAGCCGTCGGCCAGGGCCAGTGCCACTCCGGGCTTGGTGCAGAGCGAGAGCTTGTCGGCGTAGTACCGCTCGACCGTTCCGTGCCAGTCCAGGTGATCGGGTGACAGCGACGTCACGGCGACCACTCGAGGCGCGTGGGACAGGTCGGGGACCTGGAAGCTCGATGTCTCGACGATCCAATAGTCGGGCTCGGGCTCGGGCGAGGGATCCCATGGCGGCTGCCCGATGTTGCCGCCCGCACGGGCTCGGTAGCCGAGCCCGGTCAGGAGGTGCACGGCCAGCGCCGTCGTGGTGCTCTTGCCCTTCGTGCCGGTGACGCAGGCGACGCGGGCCGGATCGGCCTCCTCCATGAAGAGGCCGAGCCCGCCGCACACCGCCACCCCCGCCGCTTCGAGCCGGACGGCCTCGGGCCGGTAGCGACTGATGCCCGGACTCTTGACGACCACGTCGCAGCGCAACAGCGCGTCGAGGCCCCCGGCCGCGGTCGCCAGGACCTCGAGTCCGTCGTGGGTCGGCAAGCCCGGTGCGTCGTCCACCAACACTGGTTCCCGGCCCAGTGTCCCCAGGCGTCGGATGCTGGCCCGTCCCTCGACGCCCAGCCCCCAGACGCCGACGGCGACGGACGGGTCAGCGAGTGCGGACCAAGAGATCGGCTGGCGCATAGCGATCCGGAATCCGATGGGGGCTCTTCGGGGCGAGGAGCGCGGCGGGGTCGACGCCGGCCGGAGCCGTGACGCCGACCAACCCGGCGCACAACCGGTGGAGGAGCGTGCTGCCGGCGCGGTCCTCCCGTTGGGCCGCCAGCAGGGCGGCAGACCGGCTCTCCTCGGTGTCGCCTACACACTCGAAGGGCTTCGGCTCGGTTCCTAAACCGAGCAAGGCGCGGAACCGCTCCTCGTTGCCGGGGTTCTCGAGCGGCTCGTCGCCGGCGAACACCACGGCCAACGCGGCACGGTCCATGAAGGGGGCCAGGACGAGGTCGACGAAACAGCACTTGTCACACTCGCCGCACCAGTGGTCGAAGCGCCCTGCGGGATCCTGGTGGAATGCTCTGTTACAGCTGCGAAACGTCCCGTGGTAGCGGGTGAGCTGCGCGAACCGCATCGCCACCCACAGTTCCGTGCGCGGGCGGAGGTAGGAGAAGACGGAAAGGTCGGGGCCCAAGGCGCCAAGGACCAGCTCGCCGAAACCGCGCTCGAACTCCTCACCCTTGGACCACTGATGGTTCACCGCACGGCCTGCGGTGGTCAGGGTAGGCACGGACGCCGACCACTCGTTGGACAGGACCACGGCGTCCCTCCGCTCGAGGACGGCGGCCACCACGGCGGCCGCCGTGAGCACGGCGGTGACCGGGACATGACCGTTGAGAAAACCCAGCTCGTCGGAGCGGCGCACGAGGGGATCGATCTGGCGCGAGATCCGCCTGACCGGCAGGCCGGTCGCTGCCGCCGCGTCCTCAATGGCCGCGTAGCGGTCCCCCGGAGGCGCCACGACGCACAGGGCGGCGTCCGGATGGTCCGGCGCGATCGACTCCACCGTCACGATGGAGTCGATACCGCCACCGAAGGGGATCAGAGGCCGGCCTGGTTCGGGGTCGTAGGGCGCGGGCGGAACCGGAGCGGCGTCGGGGCCTGTCATGCGCAGGCCGCGCAGGTCCAAGCCGTTGCGGTAGGCGAACTCGGCCAGACCGTTGACGTAGTAGCCCGTGAGGAAGGCGCGCTCGTCCGGCGTCGTCGCCAGGCCGCCCAGATCGATCAGTGAGGCGGCCGTGGTCTTGTAGTAGGACACGCCTGCCAACAGGTAGAGCAGGCGAGTGGCCGCCCCGACAGCGGCGTCGTTCCAATCCCCGCCGGTCTCGAACGTGAAGCGTTCGGTGAAGGTGTGGGCCGCGGTGGAGTAGTGGCAGGTGACGACTGAGCTCGCCGGGTCGATGGCGAAGCCGTCGTAGCGGAACTGGTCGTGGGCGGGCATCGCAGATGGTGCCCGGGCATCCGGGCCTTCCCATGCTAGGGCGCACCCGTTGAGGCACCGGCTCAATCGAGCAACCGCGCCAACAGGGCGAACCTGCCGCAGGGCCGCTGAGCCCGGTCGGAGAAGTAGGGCTCGTCGTGCGTGCTGGCACCGCTGTCCGAAATGTGCTCGGGACGGACGCCGGCCTCCAGGAGCTGCTGACGGTTGGCGGCGGGAAGGTCCACCAGCCAGTGCCCGGGGCCGTCGGGACGGGCCACCGCGGCGTCGAGCGGCCCGGGTCGCACGGCCTCGGTCAGCGCGCGATGGACCTCGTCGGAGACCTGGTAGCGATCCGGAGCGACCGCCGGCCCGAGAAAGGCTCGGACCCGGTCAGGATGGGCACCGTGCTTCGTCATGGCGGTCAGCGCGTGGGTGACCGCCCCCGCGGCCGTGCCCCGCCAGCCCGCGTGGACGGCAGCAAGCACGGACGCGGTCGGGTCGACCAGGGCGAGGGGGACGCAGTCGGCGACGAGGATGGCGAGGGTGACGACGGATGACGTCGTCACCAGGATGTCGGCGTCGGGGATGGCGTCGTCCTTCGACATCGCACCGCGGCCACCCTCCTCCGGGCCGACGAGCACGGCGGTCGCGCCATGGACCTGGCGAGCAAAGACCATCGTGTCCAGGTCGACGCCGAACGCCGACGCCGCCGTGACGCGGTTGGACGCCACGTCCCCGGGCCGGTCACCAACGTGAAGTCCGAGGTTGAGGGTGTCGAAGGGCGGGTGGGACACGCCTCCGTGCCGGGTGGTCACGGCGACTTTCACCCCGTGGTCCGCCGCGTCGTCCCAGGAGACGAGCGCAGGAGGCGTGAGCTCAGGCACCGAGAGCGACCCTACCGAGCATGGCCGGCGCCGCCGCCCGACCGAGTCGGACGAGTCCTTCAGGATGCTGGGTCAGGATGCTTGGTTCTCGTCCCAGACGGTGGTGGGGACGAGCGAGAGGAGGGGCCGGTCCGCGCCGTGCGCCGACGCCGCCGGCTGGAGTTCGGCAAAGCCGTAGAGCTCGGCGCTGTCGGTTCCTGTTGCCGCTCCCGGCTCGACCCGGGCGGCCGCCCGGGTCCCGGAGCTCGGCAGGCCGAGCACCGCGGACAGGGAGTGCCCCGCGTCGAGGGCGCGAAAGAGCACGCCGATCGACTCCAGCGAGAAGCCCTCCTCCTGGAGCCGGAGTACGGCGGTCAGACGGTCGCGGTGGCGGGGGCCGTAGAGGCCGGTGCGCCCCCGCAGGTCGGGATGGGGCAACAGGCCGAGCGTCTGGAGGGAACGGATGCGCCGCGTGGTGGTGCCCGACACGGCGGCCAGCTCGTCGATGGTCAGGACCGGGTCGTTCACCTCCACTTGACAAGTATGACATAAGATCATGTAACATCAAACATAGTCACTAAATGCGGCTTCCAGAGAGGGCGTGTCCAGAGACTGGCACGAACCCAGAGCGCGAACAGAGAGCACGAAAAGAGAGGTGCGAGCGATGGGACTGAATCTCGATGCAGTCGGGTCGATCTCCGAGACTTCCGAGCGGTCGTGGGACCACAAGGACGCCCTGTTGTACGCCCTCGGGGTCGGCGCCGGAGCGCTCGACCCGACGGGCTTCGAGCTCGACCTGACCACGGAGAACTCAGTGGGGATCTCCCAGCGGGTGCTTCCCACCTTTGCCACCATCGTGGGACAAGGCGGAGGGGGGAGGGCCTCCATCGGCGATTTCGACCCCGCGATGCTCGTGCACGGCGAGCAGTCCATCCGGTTGCGCGGCGAGATCCCGAGGGCGGGGACCGTGTCGATCACCAGCCGTGTCGCCGGCATGTACGACAAGGGATCGGCCGGCCTGGTCGTGCTGGAGAGCGAGTCCCGCCTGAGCGCCACGGGGGAGCTGGCCTTCACCACCCGCACGGCACTCTTCATCCGCGGCGCGGGCGGCTTCGGCGGTCCGCGCAACCCCGAAGGTGACGAGGAGAGCGCTCTGGCCGGCGAGCCGTTGCCCTCCCGCGAACCCGACGAGGTCGTGACGTACGCCACCCGGCCCGACCAGGCGCTGCTCTATCGACTGTCCGGTGACCGCAACCCGTTGCACTCCGACCCGACGTTCGCCAAGCGGGCCGGCTTCGACCGCCCGATCCTGCACGGCCTGTGCACCTACGGCTTCACCGGTCGTGCCCTCCTCCACACCGTGTGCGGCTCGGATCCGGCGCGTTTCGGCGCCATGCGGTCCCGCTTCTCCAAGCCGACCATGCCCGGCGACACCCTCAGCATCTCGGTCTGGGACATCGGAGAGCGGTCTCCGGGCACCTACCGGTTCCGCACGGAGACCCAACGCGGCGAGACCGTCATCGACGCCGGGCTCTTCACCGTGGCAGCTGGCTGAGCCGGCTCGCCGGGCTCGCCCGGTCCCGATGGCCGTCGTCGGCTGATTCCTCCAGGAACCGCATCGAGCTCCGAAGGATCGGCCAGGCGTCAGACGGCCTCTGCTCCAAGTGGGGCGCTCGGCGTGAAGACCACGGGCATCTCCTCGATGCCGGAGATGAAGTTTGCCGGCCGGCGGGGCAGCGCGTCGCGTGAGGTGGCCAGGCGGAGGTCGGGCAGACGGGACAACACGCGCTCGACCATGACGCGCAGTTCCAAGCGCGCCAGCTGGTTGCCCAGGCAGAAGTGCGCGCCGAACCCAAAGGCCATGTGCGGGTTCGGGCTGCGAGTGATGTCGAACTCCTCAGCATTCTCGAAGACCGCCTCGTCGCGGTTGGCCGACGGGTACAACAGGAGGATCTCCTGACCGGCGCGGATGTGTGCCCCCGCCAGCTCGACGTCCCGCGTCGCGGTGCGAGCCATGTTCTTGATCGGTGACACCCAGCGCAGCATCTCCTCGACCGCACCGGGCATGAGGGCGCTAGGGTCTGCCGCGAGTCGTGCGAGCTGGTCGGGGTGGGCCAGGAGCTCCTCCATACCGCCGCTGATGACGTGGCGGGTCGTCTCGTCGCCCCCGATGAGGATAAGCAGCGTCTCGTGGACCAGGGAGTCGTCGTCGAGGGAGCTGCCGTCGATTTCCGCGTGGACCAGCACTCCCACGAGGTCGTCCGCGCTGTTGGTGGCTCGACGCTCGTCGAAGACGGGATGGATGTACTCGGTGTACTCGACGAAGGCTGCGGTGGACTTGTCCAAGAGGGTGGGGTCGGGGGCTCCAAGGGCCTTGAGCATGTCGTCGGACCACCGCAACAGGTCGTCGCGGTCCTCGGGCGCGACCCCGAGCATGTCGCCGATCACGATGATCGGGAGCGGCGCCGCCAGGTCCTTGACGAGGTCGCAGCGACCCCGCTCGCAGACCTTGTCGATGAGTGCATCGCAGATCCGATGGAGTTTGCCCTCCTGGTCGCGAACCCGCCGCGGGGTGAAGCCCTCGGAAACGAGCCGGCGCCGCAGCACGTGCTCGGCTCCGTCGAATTCGATCATCATCGGCAAAGGCCCGGACTTCGGCCGGATGCCCTGGGCACTCGAGAACGACTCGGTGTCCACGGAGGCCTGCTTGACGGCGGCATAGCTGGCGGCCGCCCACACGTCGTTGGTTTCGTCGTAGTAGACGGGGGCGTTGGCTCGCATCCAGGCGAAGGCGTCGTGGGGCTCGCGGCCGAAGAACGCGCCGCTCAGCAGGTCGATCCCGAAGTTGGCGGGGGCGGTAGTCACGACGGAGACGATACCGATCTCAGGTGGGTAGGGTTGATGCGTGGCAGATCAGGCGACCTTCACCGACGTCGCCATGGAATTCATGCCCGGGCTGTACTCGGCTGCGCTCCGCATGACCCGCAATCGGGCGGACGCCGAGGACCTCGTGCAAGAGACCTACCTCAAGGCCTACCGGTCCTTCGACTCCTTCGCCGAGGGGACCAACCTGCGGGCCTGGCTCTACCGGATCCTCACCAACACCTACATCAACTCCTACCGGGCGGCGCAGCGGCGGCCGGAGCAGGCCGACGTGGAGGACGTCGAGGACCTCTACCTGTACAAGCGCTTGGCCGGCTCGGGGGGTAGCGAGCCGGGACGGTCCGCCGAAGACGAGGCGCTGGACCGCTTCACCGACGAAGACGTGAAGACGGCCCTCGAGGCCCTGCCGGAGGCCTTCCGGATGGCGGTGATGCTGGCCGACGTCGAGGGCTTCAGCTACAAGGAGATCGCCGAGATCACCGACGTCCCGATCGGGACGGTCATGAGCAGGATCCATCGGGGAAGAAGGGCGCTGCAGAAGGCGTTGCACGACGTGGCAGAGGCGCGCGGTCTGGTTGGCAGCGTGCCGGGGAGCTCGAGGGAATGAACGAAGACGTCGAGACGGAGAAGGGCGAGGGCACGGGCGGCGTGGTTGACGCGGGCGGCCTGTTCGGCGTGTCGGTCGATTGCACCGAGGCGGTGCACGAGCTGTACCACTATCTCGACGGGGAGCTCACCGAGGAGCGGCGCACGGAGATCCGCGTCCATCTCGACTGGTGCGGGCCCTGTGGCGGTGCGGCCGAGTTCGAGGCCGAGTTGCGCAAGGTGATCGCCAACCGGTGCAAAGACCGTGTGCCGCAGAGCCTGATCGATCGGGTGGCAGCGGCCATCGACGAAGAAAGCCAGCAGCACCACGGCAAGCACTGACCTCACCCCGGCCGTCCCGGAGATGGCGATAGGCGGCCCGGCGATGATCGACTGGGCCCTGGCGCGTCGCGTCGCGTCGGCCGCCCTCATCCTGAAGCCGGCGCCCGCCTCCTACCGCTCTCGGGACCTGCAGGGACAGTTCGACGAGCTCACCGCGCGTGCGGAGGCGTTGGTGAGCGAGGCCACTGGTCTGCACTCGTCCCACGGATCGGCCCGAGCGAAGGTGACCGACCGTCCGGGTTGGGCCGCCGCCAACGTGCGCTCGATCGAGCGCCTGCTCGGCCCGCCGCTGATGGAGATGCAGCAGAAGCGGGGGAACAAACTCGGTGGCCCCTCCCTCGTGGTTGGCCGCGCCGTTGCGGGAACCCAGCTCGGCTTGATGCTGGCGTACATGGCGACGCGGGTGCTCGGCCAGTACGACCTGCTGATCAACGACGAGTCGCCCGAAGATCAGGACCTGGTGTCCTACGTGGGACCCAACATCGTGGCGGTCGAGGAGCAGTACGGATTCGCCCCGAGCCAATTCCGGTTGTGGCTCGCCCTGCACGAGGTGACGCACCGTCTCCAGTTCACCGCCGTCCCCTGGTTGCGGGACCACTTCGTCGGCCTGGTCTCCGAATTGCTCGGACCGCTCTCGGGAGACCCAGCGGGCTTCGCCGAGATGCTCCGCCGCGCCACCACCGAGCTGCGCTCCGGGCGCAACCCCGCTCGCGAGGCCGGTGTCGTCGGCATGCTGGCCACCCCCGCGCAACGTCAAGCGCTCTCGAAGATCTCGGGGATGATGAGCCTGCTCGAGGGCCACGGCGACGTCACCATGGACCGCGCCGGCGCCGCCGACGTGCCTGGTGCAGCCCATTTTTCGAAAGTGCTGCACGAGCGCCGTACCCAGGCGCGCGGGCTGACCAAGCTGATGTCGAAGCTGCTCGGCCTGGACGCCAAGATGCGCCAGTACGCCGAGGGCGAGCGCTTCGTGGAGTCGGTGGAGGCGGCCGGTGGGCCGGCGTTGTTGGCCCGGGTGTGGGAAGGCCCCGAGTGGCTGCCCTCGCTGGAGGAGATCCGCGACCCTGCGGCCTGGGTGGCCAGAGCCGGTGGGTGAGGAGTCCCTCCCCGCTCCCTCCGCCCTCGTCGCCGACCTGCAGACCCGGTGCACCTTCCCACCGGCCGGGACGGCCCTGCCTTGTGCGGTGTCGGGTGGCGCCGACTCACTGGCCCTGCTCGTGCTGGCGGTCGCCGCAGGTTGTGACGTCACCGCGGTGCACGTCGAGCACGGTCTGCGCGCTGGCTCGGACGCCGAGGCGGACGTCGTGGCCGACGCGGCCTCGCGCTTTGGCGCTCGTTTCGAGCGGCGGCGGGTGAACCTGGCGCACGGCCCGAACCTCGAGGCTCGGGCTCGGACGGCCCGCTTTGCGGTGCTGCCGCCTGACGTGGCCACCGGGCACACCATGGACGACCAGGCCGAGACGATCTTGGTCAACCTGTTGCGCGGGGCCGGGGCGGATGGCCTGGCGGGGATGGCTCCGGGCTTCCGACATCCGCTGCTCGGCCTGCGGCGGCGCGAGACGCACGCGTTGTGCGCCGGTTTAGGCCTCGTACCGGTGTGCGACCTCAGCAACGCGGATCCGGCTTTCGTGCGGAATCGTGTCCGCCACGAGCTCCTGCCCCTGTGTGCACAAGTGGCAGGCCGCGACCCCGTCCCGCTGCTGGCCCGGCAGGCGGGGGTGTTGCGCGAAGAGGTGGCACTGCTGGAATCGCTGGCCGCCGCGGCGCTGCCCGATCCCGCCGACGCCCGCGCCGTGTCCGCCGCCACCCGACCGCTGGCCCGGCGCGCCCTCCGTCATTGGATCCGCAACGTCACGGCGGACGTCGACGCCGACGGGGAAGGGCGCGCCGACGCCCACTCCGCCGACCACCCGCCGTCGCTGGCCGAGGTCGAGCGCACCCTCGCCGTGGCGCAGGGAAGGGCGCGTGGGACGGAGCTCTCCGGTGGCCGCCGAGTGCGGCGGACGGACGGGCGCCTCCGGGTCGAGCTGGAGCGCTGCTCCGGTAGTCTCACCCCGGTGACCGACGAGGACGGAGCGGGCGTCCCGCCTTGGGCCGAGGCCGACGTGGGTCCCGTTCTGGTCGATGCGGTGCGCCTGAAGACCCGGGTGGCCGAACTGGGCGCGCAGATCACCGCCGACTACGCCGACGACCCCCCGCTGTTGGTGGCCGTGCTCAAGGGCGCCATGCTGTTCATGAGCGACCTCTGCCGAGCCATTCAGCTCCCTGTCGACGTGGACTTCATGGCCGTGTCGTCCTATGGCAGCGCCACCAAGACGTCGGGCGTGGTGCGCATCGTCAAGGACCTCGACTGCGAGCTCAACGACCGCCATGTGTTGGTCGTCGAGGACATCATCGACAGCGGCCTCACGCTCAACTACCTCCGGCGCTACCTCACGGCCCGTCAACCCAAGAGCGTCGAGGTGTGCGCGCTATTGGTGAAGGAGGGGGAGCAACGAGTCGATCTCGACCTGAGATACATCGGCTTCACCATCCCGCCCGAGTTCGTCGTCGGTTATGGCCTCGACGTGAACGAGCGTTACCGCAACCTGCGCGGGGTGCACGTCTACAAGGGGAGCGAGCACACCGGGATCGAGTACAAGGGGAGCGTGCGGTGAGCGTCGACGTCGATCGGGTGCGGACCGCGGTGACGGAGCTGCTCAGTGCCATCGGGGAGGACCCCGAGCGCGACGGGTTGAGACGGACCCCCGACCGGGTGGCGTCGATGTACGAGGAGTTGTTCTCGGGCCTCCACGACGACCCGGCCCGGCACCTCGAAGTCACCTTTGCCGCCGAGCACGACGAGATGGTGATGGTGCGCGACATCCCGTTCGCGTCGCTGTGCGAGCACCATCTGGTGCCTTTCTTGGGCAAGGCGCATGTCGCCTACATCCCGGCCGAGGACGGCCGCATCACCGGGCTGTCCAAGTTGGCCCGCCTGGTCGACGGGTATGCCCGCCGGTTACAGGTGCAAGAGCGCATGACCACCCAGATCGCCGACGCCATCGCCGAGATCCTCTCGCCGCGGGGTGTGCTGGTCGTGCTCGAGGCCGAGCACCTGTGCATGTCCATGCGAGGCGTCAAGAAGCCGGGCACGGTGACGGTCACCTCCTCGGTGCGGGGCCTCTTCCGCTCCGACGTGGCGACGCGGGCCGAAGCGATGCAGTTCATCCGGGGCCACTGACCTTGGCGGGGCCGCACCCCGTTGCCGCGAGGCCGCTCGTCATGGGCGTCCTCAACGTGACGCCGGACTCCTTCTCCGACGGCGGGCTCTACGACACTTTTGAGCCGGCGGTGGCCCGCGGGCTCGAGATGATGGCCGAGGGGGCCGACGTGATCGACGTGGGCGGGGAGTCGTCGCGCCCGGGCGCCGAGCCGGTGCCCACCGAGGTCGAGCTGGCCCGGGTGGTCCCGGTCGTCGAGGCGTTGAGCGCCGCCGGCCGGGCCACCGGGCGCGCGGTCCGGGTGTCGGTGGACACGGTCAAGCCCGAAGTCGCCCGGGCCGCGGTGGCGGCTGGGGCGAGCCTGGTCAACGACGTCTCGGCGTCCCTGTTCGAGGTGGCGGCCGCCACGCGGGCGGGCTGGGTCGCGATGCACATGCAGGGGAGGCCCCGCACCATGCAGGACGATCCCCGCTACGCCGACGTGGTGGCCGAAGTGCAGGCGATCGTGCTCGAGCGCGCCCGGTGGGCGCTCGAGGCCGGGGTGGACGAGGTTTGGGTGGACCCCGGGATCGGGTTCGGCAAGACCTTGGCCCACAACCTCTCCCTCCTGCGCCACCTGCCTGGGTTGGTGGAGGAGGCCGCCACCGCCGGCTGCGCCGGGGTCCTGGTCGGCACGAGCCGCAAGCGCTTCCTCGGATCCCTGGTCGCCGGAGGCCCGCCCGGAGAGCCGGCACCGGTGGCGGAACGGGGCGAGGGGTCCCTGGCCACGGCCGCGGCGGCCATGGTGGCCGGGGCGGGCATGGTCCGGGTCCACGACGTGGCGGCCACGGTGCAAGTGAGCCGGCTGTATGGTCCTGCCGCATGAAGGGCAAGTGGGCCGCCGGCATCCCGCCGCGCAACTTCACGTGGGTCATCACCGATCACCTGGCCGCCAGCGAGCGCCCGGGCGGCTTTTCGGCCAACCACCGCCGGGTCCGGCGCCAAGAGGAGATCATCTGGTTGCGCGTCCAGGGCTTCAACCGGGTGATCTCGCTGCTGCCCTCGCCGCACAACCTCGCCGCCTACGAGGACGAGGGGCTGGCCTGGGCCCATTACCCCCTGGAGCGAACCGGGGACCCGCGCCCGGTCCTGACGGCCTGCTACCAGGACATCGACGACTCGATGGCGGCTCGCCAACGCATCCTGGTGCACCAGGACGAGCTGGGCGACCGTGTCATGGGGGTCATCGCCGGCTACCTCGTGTGGTCGAACCGCGTCGCCAACCCGCCCCAGGCGGTGGCCCTGGTCGAGCACGTGGTGGGCCACGCCATGGGCGAGCCCGGCCGCGAGCTGCTGTCCGAGCTGGAGGGCATGTCCGGGCGCGACCAGGCCCGGTGAGCGACCGTATTGAGGTCCGGGACCTCAGGGTCACGGGGGTGCACGGGGTGCTCCCCGAGGAGCGGGAGCGGGCGCAACCCTTCTCGGTCGACATCGTGGCCTGGGTCGACCTCGAGGCCGCCCAACAAAGCGACGACCTGGCCGACACGGTGGACTACGGCGCACTGGCCCACACGGCGGCCGACGTCGTCGGAGGGCGGTCCTACCGCTTGCTCGAGGCCCTCGCCGGCCGGCTGGCCAGCGCGCTGTTGATCGTGGACCCCCGGCTGGAGGCGGTTGAGGTCACGGTGCGCAAGCTGCGCCCGCCACTCGCGCTCGACGTCGGTTCGACCGGGGTCCGGGTGCGGCGCGCCCGCTGATGGCCCGGCCGCCCCGACGGTGACCGGCGACCCCGGCCCCCCGACGGCGCGGCGCGCGTTCATCGGGCTGGGGTCGAACCTGGGCGACCGGCGGGCCCTGCTGCGGGCCGCGGTCGAGCGTTTGCGCCGGGAGGGCGATGTCGTCGGCGTCTCGCCGCTCTACGAGACCGAGCCCATCGGGGGGCCCGAGAGCCAGGGGCCGTACCTGAACGTGGTGGTCGAGCTGTCGACCCGTGACACGCCCCGCCGGCTGCTCGAGCGCTGCCGGGCCTTGGAGGAGGCGGCCGGCCGCGTCCGTGCGGTGCGCTGGGGTCCGCGTACCCTCGACGCCGACGTGCTGTGGGTGGAGGGGTGCACGGTGGACGAGGACGACCTCGCGGTCCCCCACCCGCGCCTGTGGGAACGACGGTTCGTGGTGCAGCCCCTCGCCGACCTGGCGCCCGATCTGGTGACATCGGAGCAGCTCACGGCGTCTGGTGGGGAGGTCGCCCGTCTTGGTAGTCTGTAGCGGACATTTCTCAGATCGTCTGTAGGCGAACGGCACCCGTCTGGGGCTGGAACGCCGAAGGAGGTCAGATGCACTCCATCCGCATCATCGGTCCGGGCCGGGCCGGCACGTCCCTGGCCGCTGCGCTCTCCGCGCGCGGCTGGGAGTTCGCCGGTTTCTGCCGGCGCCACGAGGACCTGTCGGGCGCGGCCCAAGGTGTCGACGTGCTCGTGATCGCCACGCCCGACGACGCCATCGCGGAGGTGGCGGCTTCGGTCGTGCCCGCCGAGGGGACCACGGTGATCCACCTGTCGGGCTCGCTCGGGCTCGACGCCCTGGCGCCGCACCCCCTCCAGGCGGCCGTCCACCCCCTCGTGCCGCTGCCCAACGGGGAGGTCGGTGCGTCCCGTCTGTGCTCGGGCGTGACCTTCGCGGTGGCCGGGGCGCCCGCGGCGCGCGAGATCGTCGGGTCCCTGGGAGGACGGGCGGTCGAGGTGGCCGACGGGGACCGGGCCGCCTATCACGCGGCGGCCTGCATCGCCGCCAACCACGTGACGGCGCTGCTGGGCCAGGTCGAACGGGTCGCCGCCTCGGTCGGTTTGGACCTCGCGTCGTTCCTCCCCCTGACCCGGGCCGCGGTCGACGACGTGGCCGCCCTCGGCGCCAGGGCTGCCCTCACCGGTCCGGCCCGGCGGGGAGACTGGGCCACGCTCAGCCGCCATCTCGATGCCTTGCCCGAGGGTGAGCGCGCCGGCTACCAGGCCGGGGCGGCGCTGGCCACGCGCCTGGCGAAGGCCGACGCTGGCGTCCCGGCTGACCCTGCCGTCCCCGCCGCCCCTGCTGTCCCGGCCGTGCCGGCGACGGTGGCGTGAGGACGGGATGGACGTCGTCGACACCGCAGCCGGCTGCCGTGCCCTGGTCGGGCAGGCCCGTGCCGCCGGCCGGCGGGTCGGACTGGTGCCCACCATGGGCGCACTGCACGCTGGGCACACCTCGCTCGTGGCCCGGGCGCGCGCCGAGTGCGACGTGGTCGTCGTCAGCATCTTTGTGAACCCGCTGCAGTTCGGCGACGCCGAGGACATGGCGCACTACCCGCGGACGCTCGAGCGGGACTTGCTCGTCTGCGCAGAGGCCGGGGCGGACGTCGTCTTTGTCCCGACGGTGCGCGAGATGTATCCCTCGTGGCCCGCCGCGCCGTCGACGACGGTCTCGGTCGGCGGGATCAGCAACCGCTGGGAGGGTGCGTCGCGTCCGGGCCATTTCGACGGGGTCGCGACCGTCGTCGCCAAGCTGTTCGCGATCGCCGGCCCGTGCCGCGCCTACTTCGGCCTGAAGGACTTCCAGCAGCTGGCGGTCGTGCGGCGCCTGGCCCTCGAGCTGTCGCTGCCCGTCGAGGTGGTCGGGTGTCCCATCGTGCGCGAGGTTGACGGGCTGGCCCTTTCGAGTCGCAACGTCCGGCTGGCGCCCGAGGAGCGGCGGGCGGCCACCGTCCTCTCGCGTGCCCTGGCCGCCGGCCGAGCCGCCCTGGCCGCCGGCGAGCGCTCCGGTGCCGAGCTGAGCAGGATCATGCACGCCGCCGCGGCGGGAACGCCGCACGTCCGGTTCGACTACGCGGTGGCGGTCGACGCCGCTTCGCTGGAGGAGGCCGGCCCGATCGACGACCCGGACTCCCTGCGCCTCCTGATCGCAGCCGAGGTGGGACCCGTCCGCCTGATCGACAACAGCGCCGCGCGCGACGGGGCCGACGACGCTCCCGCTGTCCCCGACCCGACCGAACAGGTCGGCCTACTCGAAAGGATCGGTTGAGCCGATGCGCCGCCGCATGATGAAGTCGAAGATCCACCGGGCAACGGTGACGGACGCCAACCTGCACTACGTGGGATCGGTGTCCATCGACACCGAGCTCATGGCGTTGGCCGACATCCTCCCCTACGAGCAGGTGGCCGTGCTCGACATCGACAACGGCGCACGCTTCGAGACCTACGCCATTGAGGGGGAATGGGGCCAAATCTGTCTGAACGGCGCCGCGGCGCGGCTGGTGGCACCCGGCGACAAGGTGATCATCATCACCTACGCCGACTACGAGCGCGCCGAGCTCGACTCGTACGTGCCCCGCGTCGTACACGTCGACGGGCGCAATCGGCCCCTCGACGAAACGTCGGCCCGCCTCGACGCCGAGCTGACGCTGACCGAACCGGCGTGACCACCGAAGCCCGGCCGGGACCCTTCGACGTCCTGGTCCTGGGCAGCGGCGTCGCCGGGCTGTCGGCCGCCGTGCGCCTTGCCGGGCCCGGGGCACCGCGCTCGCCGTCGTTGTCGCTGGGCGTGCTCACCAAGGGCGCGCTCGCCCAGGCGGCGACCCGCTGGGCCCAGGGCGGGGTCGCGGCAGTCCTCGGGGGCGACGAGGACTCGACCGATCTGCACCTGGCCGACACGCTGGCGGCCGGAGCAGGCCTCTGTGACGAGGAGGCGGTGCGCATTTTGGTCGACGAGGGTCCCGGGCGGGTGCACGAGCTGATCGCCCTCGGCGTCGAGTTCGACCGCGAGGCCACGGGGCTGCTGGCCCTGGCCCGCGAGGGCGGCCACTCGCGGCCACGGATCGTGCACGCTGGGGGCGCAGCCACCGGAGCCGAGGTCGAGCGGGCGCTCGTCGATGCCACCTACCGCTCGGCCAGCGCGGTGCTCGAGGGGTGGTTCGCGCTCGACCTCGTGGTGGAGGGCGGACGCTGCGTGGGGGTGCGCGCGCTGCCGCCCGGCGCGAGTCGGCGCCCCGTCGAGGTGCGGTCGAGCCACGTGGTGCTGGCCACCGGTGGGGCCGGCCAGCTCTTCTCCGTCACTACCAATCCGCCCGAGTCGACCGGCGACGGCGTCGCGATGGCGCTGCGGGCGGGCGTGCCGACGGCCGACGTCGAGTTCGTCCAGTTCCATCCCACCGCGCTGCACCATCCGGCCATGCCCCGCCCTCTGCTCTCCGAGGCGCTGCGCGGCCACGGCGCGCTCTTGCGCGACCGGGACGGCGAGCGCTTCGTCGACGAACTGGCGTCGCGCGACGTGGTCAGCCGCGCCATGGCGGCCCGCATGACCGACCAGGGCGTCGACCATCTCTGGCTGGATGCCACCGGCCTCGAGCGCTTCTCCACCCGCTTCCCTACCATCGCTGCCTCGGTGTCGTCGATCGGGCTGGACCCCGAGCACGACTGGCTGCCCATCGCACCGGCGGCGCACCATCTCTCCGGGGGCGTGATCACCGATCTGTGGGGCGCCACCGCGCTGCCCGGCTTGTGGGCGGTGGGGGAGGTGGCCTGCACCGGCGTCCATGGAGCAAACCGGCTTGCCTCCAACTCGCTCCTCGAGGGCATGGTCTTCGGGGCGCGCCTGGCGGAGCGCATCTCCTCGGGGGCGGGGGAGCCCGAGCCGAGCGGCGCACTGCGCGCCGTGCTCGGCGACGAGCCGATCGACGGCATCGGGTGCACCCGGGTCGAGCGCCGCCCCGCCGCGATCGGGCCGGGCGACGACCGGCTGATGGGTCCGGACGTCACGAAGCTGCGTGACACGCTGCAGCGCGCCATGACGCGCGGGGCCGGCGTCGTCCGTACCGCCGAGTCCCTCGACGGGGCGCGCGCCGTCGTCGACGACATGGCGGCGCTGCTCGGGGACGGTGCGGCGTCGGTCGGAGCCGGGGAGCTGGCGAACCTGCTGGAGCTGGCGGACGCGCTGCTCGTCTCGGCGTACACGCGGACCGAGAGCCGGGGGGCCCACGTCCGGCGCGAGTACCCCGACACCGATCCCTCCTGGCGGCGCCGGCTCGTCCACGGGCACGTCCCGTCCGGGGGTCCGGGTCGTCGGTGAGCGAGCGCGAGGCGGACCAGGCGTACGCCCGGGCGGTCAGCGAAGCCGTCGAGCGGGCCCTGGCCGAGGACATCGGTCCCGAGGGTGACCTGACGGCCGCGCTGGTGCCGCCGCAGGTCACCGCGCTCTTTGCCTTACGGGCCCGCCGCGCCGGCGTGCTGGCGGGCCGGGACTGTGCCACGCAGGCCTTCCAGCGCGTCGACCCCGAGCTCGAGCTCACGTGGCACGCGGTCGACGGCGCCGCGGTGTCGGCCGGTGACACCGTGCTCGAGGTGACGGGACGCCTGCGGCCGATCCTCACCGCCGAGCGGACGGCATTGAACTTCTTGGGGCGGCTGTCGGGCGTCGCGACCTTGACGGCGCAGTTCGTCGCGGCGGCGCACGAGGGCAACCCGTCGGTCCAGGTCCTCGACACCCGCAAGACCACGCCGGGACTGCGCGTCCTCGAGAAGGCAGCCGTGCGGGCCGGGGGCGGGACGAGCCACCGGGCCGGGCTCTTCGACGCCGTGCTGCTCAAGGACAACCACCTGGCGGGGACGAACATCACCGAGGCGGTGCACCGGGCCCGGGCGCTGTGGCCGGGGCGCACGGTCGAGGTCGAGTGTGATGCCCTGGACCAAGTGACCGAGGCAGCCCGCGCCGGTGCCGACGTCGTGCTGCTCGACAACATGGACCCCGGGACCGTCGTCGAGGCGATCGCCACGGCCCACCGGGAGGCGTCGGGTCCCATCCTCACCGAGGTCTCGGGTGGCGTGACGCTGGCCACCGTCGGTGCCTATGCCGCCACCGGACCGGACCGGATCTCGGTCGGGGCCCTGACCCACTCGGCTCCGGCGCTCGACCTGGGGCTCGACCTGGTCTGGACCGACGCGGGCGGGGTGGTCGCCGGTGCGGGAGGAACGGGCGGGTTCACCGAGGGAGGGGGTTGAGGGGTGCTCCTCGTCATCGACGTCGGCAACACCGAGACCGTGATCGGCCTGTACAGGCGGGACGACACCGAGACCGTGCCCGTGGTCGAGGAGAGCGTCGGCGTCGGCATCGGGACCGAGCACGACCCGACCGCCCCGCGCGGCCTCACCCACCACTGGCGGCTCTCGACCGTCCCCAGCCGCACGCCTGACGAGCACGCGGTGCTGCTGACCCAGTTGCTCGACCTCGAGGGACTCGACATTGCGTCGTCGGTCACGGGTATCGCCGTGAGCTCCTCGGTGCCGCACGTCACGACCGAGCTGCGCCAGATGGCCACGCGCTGGTTCGCCGCCGTGCCCTGCGTGGTGCTCGGACCGGGTACGAAGAGCGGGATGCCGATCCTCTACGACAACCCCAAGGAGGTCGGGGCGGACCGAATCGCCGACGCGGTGGGGGCCTACGACCTCTACGGGGGACCTTGCATCGTGGTCGACATGGGCACGGCCACGACGGTGGAGGCCATCAGCGCCAGGGGCGAGTACCTCGGCGGGGCGATCACGCCCGGGGTGGCCATCAGCCTCGACGCCCTCTACCAGCAGGCCGCCGCATTGCGCCGGGTGGAGCTGATCGAGCCGCGCAGCGTCATCGGCCGCTCGACGGTGGAGTCGATCGAGTCCGGGACGCTCTACGGATTCGCCGGGCTCGTCGACGGGTTGGCCCGGCGCTTCATGGAGGAGCTCGGCCCCTCAACCGTGGTGGCCACCGGTGGGTTCAGTTCGCTCATCGCGCCGTATTCGGACACCATTACCCACGTGGAACCCTGGCTGACCCTGCACGGCCTGCGCATCGTGTACGAGCGCAACGTCAATTCATGAGCGTCATGAGCGGGCTCAGCTCGTGAGCGACCCCAAGCCGGAGATCCCCTACCGCTTCGAGCGCTCCCACGACGCGGCTGAGGTGGTCGAGCGATGGTCGGCGCTCGCACCCGGGGAGGAGTCCGGCGCGACCGTCGGGGTGGCCGGCCGCATCATGCTCTCGCGGCCGCAGGGCAAGCTGGCCTTCGCAGAGCTGCGCGACGCGTCGGGCTCGGTGCAGCTGTTCGCGCTGGCTGCGGTGACCGAGCGATTCGACGAGTTCGTCAAGCTCAACCTGGGCGACTGGATCGGGGCGCGGGGCGAGGTGGTGCGAACCAAGAGAGGCGAGCTCTCCGTCAAGGTGACCGACTGGGAGCTGCTGGCCGAGGCGCGGCGCAACTTCGGCGACAAGTGGCGCGGCGTGAGCGACGTCGAGACGCGCTATCGCCAGCGTGAGGTCGACCTGTGGGCCAACGAACGGACCCGCCAGCTGTTGCGGTTGCGGAGCGACGTGATCCACCGCATGCGCGACCGCTTGTGGGCGCAGGGCTTCGTGGAGGTCGAGACCCCGCTGCTGCAGCCGATCATGGGTGGCGCCACGGCGCGTCCCTTCGTGACGCACCACAACGCGTTCGACGTCGACTTCTTCCTCCGCGTCGCGCCTGAGCTCTACTTGAAGCGCCTCGTGGTCGGCGGCTTCGACAAGGTCTTCGAGATCGGGCGCATGTTCCGTAACGAAGGCATCTCGCCGCGCCACAACCCCGAGTTCACCATGCTCGAGCTCTATCAGGCCTACGCCGACTACACCGACACCATGGTCGTCTTCGAGGAACTGGTCGCCGGACTGGCCATGGATGTGCTGGGCACGACCAAGCTGACGTACGGCGGACGAGAGCTCGACCTCACTACGCCGTGGCGCCGCACCCCGATGACCGAGCTGGTGGCGGAGGCGACGGGTCTGACACTCGACGTGCGTGCGCCGCGTGAAGAGCTGGTCAAGGCGGCCACGGAGGTCGGCATCACCGTCGAGGCGGGTTGGGGACCGGGCAAGATCCTTCTCGAGATCTACGAGAAGACAACCGAGCCCGAGCTGTGGGGCCCCGTGTTCGTCATGGACTATCCGGCGGAGGTCTCGCCGCTGGCGCGGCGCCACCGCGACGGGCCCGAACTTGTCGAGCGCTACGAACCGGTCGTGGCGGGCCGCGAGCTGGGCAACGGGTTCAGCGAGTTGATCGACCCCGACGAGCAGCGGGCCCGTTTCGAAGAGCAGGTGGCCAAGGCGAGGGCCGGTGACGAAGAGGAGTCCGGTGAGGTCGACGAGGAGTATCTCCGCGCCCTCGAGTATGGGTTGCCCCCGACGTCGGGCTTCGGGCTCGGGGTGGACCGGCTGGTGATGCTCTTCGGCGACGTCTCCAACATCCGCGAGGTCATCGCGTTCCCGACATTGCGGCTCGATCGCGGCTGAACGCGGCCGCCCCGCCGCGGCGCCGAGACTCGCCCGACGGCTCGACGGTCGTTTCTTGGGGGTCATCGGACGCTTTTTTCCGGTTTCCTTATGCTGCGGGACGTTTGCTGAATCCCCGATGACCCTTCCCTCACATCTAGCGCTCAGCCTGGATTGTGCCGCCGCACATGGTGGTGAACGTGCAGAGCGCACGGAGTGCACGGAGTCCAAGGAGGACCTCATGTTTCGCAAGCTCATCGCAGGAACCGCAATCGCCGGCGCCCTGACCTTCGGTGCCGCAGGCATCGCCGGTGCAGCGTCCCCGACCACTCCCGCCGGATCGACCGGATCGACCTCGACCGGGACGACCATGGCCACCCTGTGCGCCAAGCTCCCGGCGCTTCAGGCCAAGGTCCAGGCCCGTGAGGCCAAGGTCAACGCGTGGGTGCCCAAGGCCCAGGCTCGGGAGGCCAAGGCGAAGGCGGACGGTCACACCACGCTGGCCACCGCCATCGCCAACCGGATCACGCGGGTGCAGCACCGTGAGACCAAAGTGAACGCGCGGCTGGCCAAGGCGGCGCAGGTCTGCAGCACCAGCACCAGCACCAGCGCCAGCGCCAGCTGATCGGTCACGGTCGGGGGGCGCGGGGCGACCACCGTCTGGGGAGGTTTCCCGGCGGTGGTCGCCTTCGCAATTCTCGGGCCGCTTCTCGAAGCTCTCAGTTCTGCCGATCCCCGTCGGTTCCCTCACGCCGTCTTAACAAGTTCCTCACATTTCGCGTGCACAGTGACCGTGCCGCCCGGCGCGGGAAGGCACCGACGTCCAAGGAGGACTCATGATTCGCACGTTGCTCGCCGGAACTGCCGTGGCGGGGGCCCTGACCTTCGGTGCGGCTGGCCTGGCCGGTGCGGCCGCTCCGACCACTCCGACCGGCGGTACCGGGGCCACCGGGGCCACCGGGGCCACCGGGAGCGGTGCGGCCCTCACGACGCTCTGCTCGAAGTTGCCCACGATCGAGTCCAAGGTCAACAAGTTCGAAGGCGCGGTGGCGTCCCGCCTGCCCAAGGCCGAAGCCCGCGAGAACCAGGCCAAGGCCGCCGGACACACGAGGATCGCCGACTTCATCGCCCGGCGCATTGCCCGGGTTCAGGCCCGAGAGCAGAGGCTGAACGCACGGCTGTCCAAGCTCAAGGCGAAGTGCGGGTCGTCGAGCTCCACCACGCCGGCGGGCCCGAGCGCGTCCACCAACACCGGCTCGACCGGGAACACGGGCTCGAGCGGTCTGTAGCGTCGGGCGTCTGGGCGACCGGGCGTCTGGGCGACCGGCGTCAGTCGGGCAGGTCGCTGAGCAGCTCCGCGACCAGCCGCGAGAGCCCCGCCGACAGGCCGGGTTGGCCGATGCCGGCGGTGGCCGTCTGCGCGTCGTTCACATAGGCCCGCGCCTGGTCCACCGCGGTGGCGATCCCGCGCGACTCCATCACGATCGCCCGCGCCTTGTCGCGCTCGGGTAGGGCCAAGGGTTGTCCGAGCAGCGCGCGCAGGTCCGGCCCGGCGTCGGGGTCGGTCAACGCCACGAGTGCCGGCAGCGTGTAGATGCCCTCGGCGAGATCCTGGCCGGCCGGCTTCTGCAACTGGCCGTCGGTGGCCGTGATGTCGAGGATGTCGTCGCGTATCTGGAACACCATGCCGAAACACCGCCCGAACTCGGTGCACGCGTCGACCTCGGCTGCCGGCAGCCCACCGGTGAGCGCGCCGATGCGGCAGGACGTCGCGGTCAGCGCGGCGGTCTTGCCACTGATGGCGGCGAAGTAGTCCTCGTGGCTGCGTCCGATCTGGTAGGCGGAGCGGACCTCGGTCACCTGGCCTTGGCAAAGTCGCCCCAGGGTGTCGGCGAGCAACGCGGCGATCTCGGTGCCGAGGCTGGCCGCGATGGCGGCGCTGCGGGCCAGCAAGTAGTCGCCGGCCACGATGGCCACCAGATTCCCGAACCGGCTGTTGACACTCTCGACGTTGCGTCGGATGGTCGCCTCGTCGATGACGTCGTCGTGGTAAAGGGAGGCGAGGTGGACGAGCTCGACCGCCACGGCGCCCATCAGGTCATCCTCCGTTGCGTCCCGGTCGCCCGCCGTGGCCGTGGCCAGGGCCAAAAGAGGCCGTAGCCGTTTGCCGCCGGCTGAGATCAGGTGCGTCGTGACCTCGTCCAAGAACCCGTCGCCCGTGACGACAGAGGCGCTGAGCAGGGGCTCTAGACGCCGCAGGCCCTCTTGCAGGCGGGGGAGGCCGAGTGCCTCGGTCGGGTTCACTGCTGCAAACGTTAGGGCACGACCCGACAATCACGACAACTGCCCCCGGCTGGGCGCACCGAAAACCCCGGTGCTGGGGTTTTCTTGCCAACTACTGCTCTGGCGAGGCTGCGACGTGATCAACTAAGGCCACAGGTACACTGGGCCGAGAAGCAAGAGAAGCTGCAGAAGGAGAGGCGGTCAGGGTGTTCGAACGTTTCACCGACCGGGCACGAAGGGTGTTGGTGCTGGCGCAAGAAGAAGCGCGCCTGCTGAACCACAGCTTCATCGGCACCGAGCACATCCTTTTGGGTTTGATCCACGAGGGTGAGGGTGTCGCGGCCAAGGCTCTCGAGTCCCTGGGGATCTCCCTCGAGGCCGTCCGTGAGAAGGTCGAAGAGACGATCGGCATGGCGGGCACCGCGCCGAGTGGTTCTCCGCCGTTCACACCCAGGGCCAAGAAGGTCCTCGAGCTCTCGCTCCGCGAGGCGTTGCAGTTGGGCCACAGCTACATCGGCACCGAGCACATGCTGCTCGGTCTGGTGCGTGAGGGCGAGGGTGTGGCGGCCACCGTGCTGGTGAGCCTCGGTGCCGACCTGGGCCGGGTGCGCCAGCAGGTCATCCAGCTCATGTCGGGCAACCAGGGCAAGGAGTCGGTCGGCGCGAGCCAGGGCGCCAGCTCGGGCGACAGTCCTTCGGGCTCCCCGGTGCTCGACCAGTTCGGCCGGAACCTCACCCAGCTCGCTCGCGACGGCAAGCTCGACCCCGTCATCGGACGTGCAAAAGAGATCGAACGGGTCATGCAGGTCCTGTCACGCCGTACCAAGAACAATCCCGTCCTCATCGGCGAGCCCGGCGTCGGCAAGACCGCCATCGTCGAGGGACTGGCCCAGCGGATCGTGTCCAACGAGGTGCCCGAGACGCTGACCGGCAAGCAGCTCTACACCCTGGACCTGGGCGCGCTCGTGGCGGGCAGCCGCTACCGCGGTGACTTTGAGGAGCGGTTGAAGAAGGTCCTCAAGGAGATCCGCACGCGAGGCGACATCGTCCTCTTCATCGACGAGATCCACACCTTGGTCGGCGCGGGCGCCGCCGAAGGCGCGATCGACGCGGCCTCGATCCTCAAGCCGATGTTGGCGCGGGGCGAGTTGCAGACGGTCGGCGCGACGACGATCGACGAGTACCGCAAGCACCTCGAGAAGGACGCCGCCCTCGAGCGGCGTTTCCAGCCGGTCAAGGTCGACCAACCGACGGTGGCGCTGACCATCGACATCCTCAAGGGCCTGCGCGACCGCTACGAGTCGCACCACGCGGTCAGCATCACCGACCAGGCGCTGGTCGCCGCGGCCAATCTCGCGGACCGCTACCTGGCCGACCGCTACCTGCCCGACAAGGCGATCGACCTCATCGACGAAGCCGGCAGCCGCCTGCGCATCCGTCGCATGGCCACTCCACCGAACGCCAAGAAACTCGACGAGGAGATCGCGCGACTGCGCGCCGACAAGGAGGCCGCGATCGAGAAGGGCGCCTTCGAGCAGGCCAAGAAGCTGGCCGAGCAGGAGAAGGAGCGCCTCGACCGCAAAGAGAGCCAGGAGGCCGAACTGCGTGCCGACGGCGTCGACCTCTTCGACGTCGTGGACGAAGAGGTCATCGCGGAGGTGTTGGCCGCTTGGACCGGCATCCCCGTCTACCGGCTCACCGAGGAGGAGACCGCCAAGCTCTTGCGCATGGAGGAAGAGCTTCACAAGCGGGTCATCGGCCAGGAGGAGGCGCTGAAGGCACTGTCCCGCGCCATCCGCCGCACCCGTGCCGGTCTGAAGGACCCGAAGCGTCCGAGCGGATCGTTCATCTTCTTGGGCCCGACTGGCGTCGGCAAGACGGAGCTGGCCAAGACGCTGGCCGAGTTCCTCTTCGACGACGAGGACGCGCTGATTCAGCTGGACATGTCCGAGTACATGGAGAAGCACACGGTCAGCCGGCTGGTCGGATCGCCCCCGGGCTACGTGGGCTACGAGGAAGGTGGCCAGCTGACCGAGGCCGTGCGGCGCAAGCCGTTCTCGGTCGTGCTCTTCGACGAGGTGGAAAAGGCGCATCCCGACGTGTTCAACACGCTGTTGCAGATCCTTGAGGACGGCCGCCTCACCGATGCCCAGGGCCGGACGGTCGACTTCAAGAACACCGTGCTGATCATGACCTCGAACCTCGGGACGGCCGACCTGCGCAAGTCCAACATGGGCTTCGCCAAGACGTCGGAGGCGGTGACCTACGAGCGGATGAAGGCCAAGGTCGACGAGGCCCTCAAGGCTCACTTCCGGCCCGAGTTCCTCAACCGGATCGACGAGGTGATCGTCTTCCACGAGCTCTCGCGGGCCGAGGTGACTGAGATCGTCGACCTCTTGATGTCGCGCACGGTCAAGCAGCTGTCGGATCAGGGCATCGGCCTCGAGTTGACGCCGGCCGCTCGGTCGCTGCTGGCCGAGAAGGGCTACGACCCCCAGCTGGGGGCGCGGCCGTTGCGCCGGGCCATCCAACAGATGGTCGAGGACCCGTTGTCCGAGCGCATCCTCTGGAAGGAGTTCCGCGTCGGCGAGACGATCGTCGTCGACGTCGAGGAGTCGCCCATCGACGGCGAGGGTCCACAGCTCAGCTTCACGGCGATCGAGGGGATCCAACCCCCACCGCTGGAGCTCGCCGGCGCCGGCGCCGACGCCGAGTAGCACCCACCGGGCGTCGCGCCCGGAAGTGACTCGTCGGTTCACGGTAGCCGGACGCCCACCGAGACGAGGTTGTGGTCCGAGAGGCCACCCGCCGCCACGACGGCGGGGCGGCGCGCCACCAACCCGCGCACCAACAGCCAGTCCAACTTGAGCGGCACATGGTTGGGCCGCCCGAGGAAGTCGTGGTCTGTCGTCGGTGCGGCGACGTTGGCTTCGGTCCACTCGAACCCGTGCGCTCGCGCGACCTCGAAGAGTGGCTCGGGGGACACGGGCCACGTGAATCGGGTCGGGTTGGCTTGCCGGAGCGCGCGCACCCGGGACCGGTCGAACAGCGCCTCGTAGGAGGCGCCGAGCGTGTTGAAGTCGCCGCCGACGATGGCCGGTCCACGGCCCGAGCGCGCGTCGAGAGTCGACAGGAGCGACTCCAACTGTTCGGCACGGTGCCCGGGATCGGTGCGGTTCTCCAAGTGGGTCGAGGCCAACTGCACGCTGATGCCGTCGATGGCGACGGTCGCGACCACGGCCATGCGGCCGCCGACGCGGGGTTGGGGCGAATCGTCGGCGAACCACCCGAGGCCGACGCCCGGGAGGCGGATGACGTCGGGGTCGTGCAACGGCGCCTGCGTCACGATGGCGTTGCCGTGAAGACCGCGCTCGTTCTCGAGCCCGCCCGCGACGGCCTGTTCTAACGGGTCACCGAGGCCGAGCTCGACGAATTCGACGCCGAAGACGAAACCGGCGCGCCGCTGCGTGGCGATGGCGTCGGTCACGTCCACGTTCTGGGTCCGGGCCATGCCGGAGTCGACCTCGGAGAGCAGCACGACGTCGGCCTCGCATGACGCCAACCGCGCCGCGAGCTGACCGGGGTGCCGCCCGCGCTGGACGTTCCAGGCCGCGACCCGCACCCAGCCCGACGGCGCGGACGGCTGAGCGGGCTCGCAGTGCGCGACCTCGCGGAGGCAGGGCAGGTCGGCCAAGAGCCGGCCGTGAAGGACCTCGTCGCCGAGCTGGCGTACCCAGCGATCCCGCTGCGCTTTGCTCGGTGCGTCCATCCACCGAGCCTCTCATTCATGTTTCATTCATGTTGGCGCAGGGTGGGGTGGGGCGGTGGGGGGGGACGGGACGCGACGAGCGGCGCTGTGACACCCGTTCCGTAGCGTGCCCCCCATGGTCACCTCGCACCGACCCCGCGCCCGCTCCGACGTCTTCTACCTCTGTCGGGCGTGCGAGGCCACGTCGCTGCGCTGGGTGGGCCGTTGCCCGAGTTGTGGCGCCTGGAACACGTTCGGGCCTTCGTCGCCGCGGCCCCGGTCGACGCGACCGGGTGTGGCAGCACCGGGCGCCCCCGCCGTCACCCTCGCGGACGTCTCGACCGAGGCGGCGCGGCCGTTGCCGACCGGAGTCAGCGAGCTCGACCGCGTCCTGGGCGGGGGTGTGGTCGGGGGTTCGGTGACCCTGCTGTTCGGGCCGCCCGGCATCGGCAAGTCGACGCTGCTCTTCCAGGTGCTCTCGTCGGTGGCCGCCGCCGGAGTCGACGTCATGCTCGCCTCCGCCGAGGAGTCGCTCGTCCAAGTGCGTGGGCGGGCCTCGCGCATCGGCCTCGTGCCCCGGCACCTCCTCGCGCTGGAGGGGCCCGACCTGGGAGAGATCGAGGCGGCCGTCGAGCGCCATCACCCAGCGCTCCTCGTCGTCGACTCGCTGCAATCGGTCTCTGACCCCGAGCTGGCCCAGCCGGCGGGCAGCCTGGCCCAGGTGCGCGCGTGCGTCGAGCGCCTGACCCGAATGGCAAAGTCCACCGGCGTCCCGCTGCTCCTGGTGGGACACGTGACCAAAGACGGGGATCTGGCCGGGCCCCGGGCGGTCGAGCATCTCGTCGACACGGTCCTCTCCTTCGACGGCGACCGTCACCACAGCCTGCGCGTGCTGACCTCGGTGAAGCACCGCTTCGGTCCCACCGGCGAGGTCGGCATCTTCGAGATGCGCGACGACGGCCTCCGGGCCGTGCCCGATCCCGGCCCGCTCATGTTGGGGGATCGCATGGCGGGCGTGCCGGGCAGCGCGGTGGCGCCCGTCCTTCAGGGTCGCCGGCCCCTGCTCGTCGAGGTCCAGGCCCTCCTCGGCCCTGCGGCCGGCGGCACCTCGCGTCCCCACACCCTGGGCATCGACGCCGCCCGGGCCAATCTCCTGGTGGCCATCCTCGCCTGTCGCACCGTGGTCGAGGTCCCCGAGGGGGCCGAGTTCTTCGTCGCGGCCGTCGGCGGCATCAGCGTCACCGAACCGGCCGCCGACCTCGCCGTGGCGCTGGCGCTGGCCTCGGTCGTGACCGACCGCGCCCTGCCGGCCGATGTCGTCGCATTCGGAGAGCTCGGGCTGGCCGGCGAGGTCCGCACGGTGCCGGGAGCGGAGCGGCGCCTGACCGAGGCCAACCGGGCGGGCTTCACCAGGGCGATCGTCCCCGCCTCGACGGTGAGCCCGGGCGCCTCCTCCTTCGCTCCGTCCGGCATGGTGGTGCACGGGGTGCGCACGCTGTCGGAGGCGCTGGCCCTGGCCTCGTCGCAGGCCGGCGCGCAGACAGGGCCGGGTACGATGCCCGGGTGGCCGACGTTGCCGGCGGCAGCCCGCCTTTGAATGACGCGCTGGCCCTGATTGCGCCGGGCACGGCGCTGCGAGAAGGCCTCGACCGGATCCTCCAGGCGAAGCACGGGGCTCTGATCATCGTGGGCGATGATGCGGCGGTCCTCTCCGTCTGCACCGGCGGTTTCCTCCTCGACGCGGAGTACACGCCCCAACGGCTCTCGGAGCTGGCCAAGATGGACGGTGCCATCATCTTGGCCTCCGACGCCTCGCGCATCGCCCGGGCCAATGTGCACCTCGTCCCGAAGGCAACCATCCCTACCTCGGAGACCGGCACCCGCCACCGCACGGCCGAGCGGGTCGCCCGCTCGATCGACGTGCCGGTCGTCGCGGTCTCCGAGGCCATGGCGACAATCGCCGTCTACCGCAACGACCGCAAGCACACGACGCAGTCGGCCGGCTGGCTGATCGACCGCTCCAGCCAGGCACTCTCCACGCTGCAGCGCTTCCGCGTCCGCTACGACGACGCGCTGTCAACGCTGACGCGTCTCGAGATGGAAGATTCGGTCGCGGTCCGTGACGTGGTGGCCGTGTTGCAGCCCGGCGAGATGGTCCGCCGTATCGCCGAGGAGATCGAGAGCCACCTCGTCGAGCTCGGATCCGACGGCCGCCTTATCCATCTGCAGACCGAGGAGTTGAGCGCCGGCGTGGACGAGAGCCTCACGTTGGTCCTGCGTGACTACACCGACGACAAGGGCATCGCCCGTCTTCACTCGCTCTCGCCCGACGCCCTCATGGACCTCCCGAGGGTCGTGGCCGCGTTGAACCTGCCGGCCTCCGACGACCAGTTGCACGCCGCCCTCGCGCCCCGTGGCTACCGCGTCCTGCACCGCCTGCCCCAGCAGCTCTCCGAGACGCTGATCGAGCGGCTGGTGCAGCGGTTCGGCTCGCTGCCCGAGATCCTCTCCGCCTCGGCGACCGAGCTCGAGTCCGTTGAAGGGATCGGTGCCACGACGGCCCGCCACATCCGCGACGGCCTCGCCCGCCTGGTCGAGGCCAGCATCTTCGAGCGATACGAATGAACGGACTGGTCTGGTAGAATACTCAGTCAACTTCGGACGGCCCGGGCCCGCTCCGACAGCCTCTGAACCGCATCCATCCTTCCGCCTGCCGTGCCCGTCCAGGCGATCCATCCAACGGAGTCTGGAGTCCTGTGTCCTTCAAGGTCGGAGACAAAGTCGTCTACCCCCACCACGGGGCGGCCGTCATCGAAAAACGCGAGACCAAGGTCGCCTTCGGCGAGAAGCGGGAGTACCTCGTCCTGCGCCTGGCCTACGGCGACCTGATCCTGAACGTCCCCGCAGACAACACCGAGGGAGTGGGTCTGCGCGAGGTGATCAACGACGAGGAGGTCGAAGAGGTCTTCGCCGTGCTGCGCAAGAAGGAGGCGCGCATGCCGACGAACTGGTCCCGTCGCTACAAGAACCACTCGGAGAAGCTGCGTTCGGGCGATATCTATCAGGTCGCCGAGGTCGTACGGAACCTCTCGATCCGGGACAAGGACAAGGGGCTCTCCGCCGGCGAGAAGCGCATGTTGCAGCGGGCGCGTCAGATCCTCGTGTCCGAGCTGACCTTCGCCCTCAATGTGGACGAGGAGACGGCGGAAGAGCGTCTGAACGACGCGCTGACCTGATCGCCGGCCCGGTCGCACCGTGGCGCAGGTGTGGTCAATCGTCGTCGCCGGGGGCTCCGGCCAGCGTTTCGGCCGGTTGAAGCAGTTCGCCATGCTGGGTGACCGCCCCGTGCTCGAATGGGCCGTCCAGGCGTGCCGGCCCCGTTCCGCCGGCGTGGTGCTCGTGCTCCCACCGGGACTCGACGTCACCGATGACCATGGCGCCGATGCCGTCGTGGAAGGGGGAGCAACACGCGCCGACTCGGTGCGGGCCGGCATTGCCGCCGTTCCTCGGGATGCCGAGGTGATCGTCGTGCACGACGCGGCGCGACCGCTGGCGTCGCCGGCCCTCTTCGACGCGGTGATCGACGCGGTGATCGACGGGGGAGCAGACGGAGCCGTGCCCGGCGTTCCGCTGCGTGACACCATCAAGGCGGTGGACGCGAGCGGTCACGTCACGAGCACGCTCGACCGGAGCTCCCTGGTCGCCGTCCAGACGCCGCAGGCCTTCCGGGCTGAGGCGCTCCGGCGCGCCCACGACGCCCACGACGCCCACGACGCCCACGACGCCCACGAATTGAAGGGGAACGGCGGGGGCGGTGCCACCGACGACGCTGTACTCGTCGAGGCGCTCGGCGCCGCGGTGCGGGTGGTGCCCGGCGAACCCGGCAACCTCAAGATCACAGACCCGACCGACCTGTGGGCGGCCGAACGGCTCCTCGGACCGGCGGAGGCGGGTGGCTGAACGTGCGGATCGGCCAGGGAATCGATATCCACCGCTTCTCCGAGGACCCGCACCGTCCGCTGGTCCTCGGCGGCGTCGTGATCGAGGGCGCGCGCGGCTTGGGCGGCCACAGCGACGCCGATGCGGTGTGCCACTCGCTGGCTGACGCCGTGCTGGGTGCCGTCGGCCTGGGCGACCTCGGCCGGCACTTCCCCGACACGGACCCGGTGTGGGAGGGGGCTGACAGCGTGGCCCTGCTGACCGCGGTGGTGCAGATGGCCAGCGTCCAGGGGTTCGCCTGCGCCAACGCTGACTGCACGATCATCGCTGACACACCGCGCCTCGCGCCGCACACGCAGGCCATGGCAGAACGGCTGAGCGCCGCGCTCGGCGCTCCCGTCTCGGTCAAGGCGACACGCGCCGAGGGGATCGGGGCGCTCGGTCGGGCCGAAGGCATCGCTTGTCTTGCCGTCGTGTTGATGGAGCAAGCGTGAGCCGCCGCCCGCCCCGCACGTCGCCGCGCCGGCCTGACCCGCGCCCAAAGGCCCGTCAGGGCAAGGACCAGGGCAGGGGCGAGCGCGCGGGCGAGGGCCAGCGCGGGCGCCCACACCGGGTCGCGCTGGGCGAGCTCGGGGGCGACCAGGTCGAGGGTCGCCGGGCCGTGCTCGAGCTGCTCTCGGTCGGGCGCCGGGGCGTGCGCCGCATCGTATTGGCGGAGGGCCAGGATCCCTCGCCGCAATTGGACCGGATCGAAGAACTGGCGGCGCGCTTGCGGGTGCCGGTCGAAACCGTGCCCCGCGCCCGGCTGGACGCCCAGGCCCGCACCGAGGCCCCCCAGGGCGTGCTTGCCCTGGCCCGTCCGCTCGAGCCGGTTCCACTCGAGGATCTGTGCCGGCCGGATGGCCGGGGTGCGCCGCCGTTCCTCCTGGTGGCGGCCGGGATCACCGACCCCCGCAACCTGGGCGCCCTGCTGCGCAGCGCGGAGTGCGCAGGAGTGACCGGCGTCGTGTTGCCGCGCCATCGCTCCGCCCGGCTGTCGCCCACCGTGACCAAGACCGCCGCCGGGGCGATCGAGCACCTGCCCTTCGCGGTGGTGGGTGGTGTGCCGGCCGCTCTCAGCGAGCTGCGGGATCTGGGTCTGTGGTCGATCGGCCTCGCCGGCGAGTCGGACCAGTCGCTCTACGACCTCCCGCTCGGCGACGGCCCGGTCGCGTTGGTGGTGGGCAGCGAGGAGAAGGGGCTGTCGCCGCTGGTGCGCCGGCGTTGTGATGCGGTGGCGGCCATTCCTCAGCACGGCGCACTCCCGTCGCTGAACGTCGGCGTGGCCGGTGCAGTGGCCTGCTTCGAGGTCGCCCGCCAACGGGTTGCCGCCGCGCGCCGTTAGGCCGCGGTCGGGACCTCCGATGTGCAGAATGCGCCGCGCCGCGCCGCGCTCCGCCTCGCCGCGCCCAAGATGTCGCTCAGGGACTCCGGACAGGGTGCGTCTGAAGAGACGACCGCGGCAATGATCAGGAACGACGACAGCGCATTGAGGGCGAGCCCGAGGCGAGTCCGCACAGCGAGCCCGAGGCAGGAATCGAACCCGCGACGTCTTCATTACAAGTGAAGTGCTCTACCAACTGAGCTACTCGGGCGTTGCGCCCAGCCTACAAGGCCCGATGCCCCTCATTCGGTCCGAGCCGGCGTAAAGGCTTGCAACGAGCGGGTGCGCACGGCAGGCTGGACACCTAGTGACTACCGAGCGGCCGCCATCGGGTATGTCCGGCTCGCTCTCGATTCTCCGGGCGGCGGCGGTCCTGATCCTCTTCGTCGCCGCGGTGGCGGTCCTCGTGGCAGTGGGGACGCGGCCCAGTGTGAACGGCGCGTCGGCCGGCGCACCGACGACGACGACGCCGAGCACGGCGCCTGGCGCGAGCACGACGACCACCGCGGCCGGTGCAGCATCGTCGTCGACCACGACCACGACCACGACCACCACCACCAAGTCGAAGCATCACGGAGGTTCGGCGCATTCCACGACGACCACTACCGTCGCCCCCAGCACGGTCACTGTCGTTGTGGCCAACGCAACACAGACCAATGGTTTGGCGGCCCACTACGCCACCGTCGTCGGTGGTGGTGGCTGGAAGGTGGGGACACCCGTCGACGCGTCGACCAGCGAATCGGCGTCGGCCGTCTACTACGCAGCGGGCTTCCAACAGCAGGCGGCGTCCATCGCCACTGCGATCGGCGTGCCGCCGTCGCAGGTCCTGCCCCTCACGACCGCCGTGCCCGTGAGCGGGGTCACCGGTTCGGACATCGTCGTAGTGATCGGCCAGGATCTGGCCTCGACGACAACGACGACGACGGCATCTTCCTGACGTTGCCTGGCGCGGGCGACGCCATGGCCCGACTTCCCGCCCTCTTGTGGCCCCTTGCGGCTGAGCCGGCGCGTGCTGGGTTGTTCCTCGATTTCGACGGGACACTCGCCGCCATTGTCGAGGACCCGACCGGGGCCCGGCCGCTGCCGGGGGTTCCGGACCTCCTGGCCAATCTCGCCGGCCTGTTCGCCCTGGTCGCGGTGGTTTCCGGGCGACCCACGGCTTTCCTCGCCGAAGTGCTCGGCCGGCCCGAGGGCGTCACGCTCGCGGGCCTCTACGGCCTCGAGCGCGCGCTGCACGGGCCCGAGTACGAGCGGTGGGCCTCGATCATCGACGAGGTCGTTGCCGAGGCGAAGGCCGAGGCACCCGAGGGTGTTTACGTCGAGCCCAAGGGATTGACCGTGACCCTGCACTGGCGCCGGGCCCCGCAGCATCGCGACTGGGTCCTCGCTTTCGCCGAGCGGCAGCACGCGCGGAACGGTCTGGCGGTGCACCAAGGTCGCAACGAGCGTGAGCTGCGGCCCCCGATGCAGGTCGACAAGGGGACAGTGGTGCACGACCTGGCGGCCGAGCACTCGGGGCAGCTCGACGCTGTGGCGGTGTTCGGTGACGATATGGGCGACCTCCCGGCTTTCGCCGCGGTCGAGACGCTGACGACGCCCGGCGGGAGCCCGGTCACGGCCGTCCGTGTCGCCGCGGTCGACAACGAGAGCCCGCGCGAAGTGGCCGCTCATGCCGACCTCACGGTGCGCGGGGCGGCCGGCGCCGTCGAGTTGTTGCGCGCGCTGGCCGATTCCGCCGCGAACCGAGGAGGGTCATCCCGGATGGGCTCACCATGAGGACCTAATGTCCAGATGAGGCCCGGAATGGCCTCACTCTCGAAGGGGAATCGCACATGAAGATGCGACTGGTATGCCGCGGTCTTGCTCTGAGCGTCATTCTCGTCCTAGGGGCCACCGTCGGGGCCACGGCGCTGCTCGGCGGCGGAGCGACGGCGTCCACACTGAGTGTGCCCGCGCCGGTGACGGCATCGAGCTGGACCGCTTCGCCTGTCCCGAATCCTGCCGGCTCCACGGGCAGCGTTGGCAACGGCGTGTCGTGCGTCACATCGACGTTCTGCATCTCGGTCGGCACCCAGAGCGTGTCCTCGAACAACCAGGCCCTCATCATGCAGTGGAATGGCTCCTCCTGGTCGGTCGCACCGAGCCCGAGCACGTCGGGCTCCACCGACACCATCCTCAACGGCGTCTCGTGCCCGAGCACTTCGTTCTGCGTGGCCGGTGGCTTCCAGCGACAACCCTCTGTACCGGAGCCCTTCTTCGAGCAATGGAACGGCACGGCGTGGACGGTCGTCCCGCCGGTCATCCCGACCGGGTCGACCGGTGCCTCCATCCATGGGGTCTCGTGCACCAGCTCGACCTTCTGCGTCGCCGTCGGCAGCCAGACCATGTCAGGGAGCTTCATTCCCCTCGTCGAGCAGTGGAACGGCACAGCCTGGTCGGCGGTGACGACGCCGCACCTCACCACGTCGGGTAACGCGGAGTTCAGCGCGGTTTCCTGCCACGGCTCGACCCTCTGCGTCGCGGTGGGGTACCAGGCAGCGGAGGATCTGACCCTGGCCGAGATGTGGGACGGGGCGACCTGGAGCGTGGTGGCCAGCGCAAATGATCCCGCCGCGACCTCCGACGAGCTCCTCTCGGTTTCGTGTGCCGGAACCAGTTTCTGTGCCGCTGTCGGCGAGAGCTCTGGCGGCTCCATCACCGCTTCGAGCGACAATTTGGTGGAGCTGTGGCACGGCGCTGCCTTCACGATCATCCCCGCCCCGAATCCGTCCGCCGGCTTCGGCGGCGCGCTCGACGGCGTCAGCTGCTTCAGCGCCTCGTCGTGCACGGCGGTGGGCCAGACCTACACCAATGCGCCGGGATCGCTGAGCGACACGCAGGGTCAGACCTGGAACGGTCAGGCCTGGACCATCGTCGCGACCCCGAACGGGCCCGCCTCGACCACCCTGAACTACTTCAACGGCGTGGACTGCCTCACCGATTGGGCCTGCGTCGGCGTCGGTGACGCCTATGACGGTACGAACGACAACCCCGTGGCCGCCTGGGCACCGATCGCTCGTTCGGGCTATCGCTTCGTGGCCTCCGATGGTGGGGTGTTCAACTACGGCACCGGGGCGCCCTTCCTCGGGTCACTCGGCGGCACCCCGCTCAACGCACCCATCGTGGCCATCGGGATCATGCCAGCCGGCGACGGCTACTACCTGGCGGGCGCGGACGGCGGGATCTTCAATTACGGCTCGGCCCAGTTCTACGGATCGGCTGGGGCCCTGCACCTCAATGCGCCCATCGTCGGCATGGCGGTCACGCCTGACGGCGGGGGGTACTGGCTCGTGGCTTCGGACGGCGGCATCTTCTCCTACGGCGACGCTCAGTTCTACGGCTCGACGGGGAGTCTCCATCTCAACAAGCCCATCGTCGGCATGGCCTCGACACCCAACGGACTCGGGTATTGGTTGGTGGCTGCCGACGGCGGCATCTTCAACTACGGCAATGCCCCCTTCTTGGGTTCGGCCGGATCCCTCCACCTCAACAAGCCCGTGGTGGGCATGGCGGGCACCACTGCGGGCCAGTACTACCTCGTTGCCTCCGACGGGGGCATCTTCAACTATCCGACGACCGGCGGGCCGCCCTTCTTTGGTTCGACGGGCGCCATACGCCTCAACAAGCCCATTGTTGGCATGACGACGGTGCCCGGTGGCTACTACCTCGCGGGATCCGATGGCGGCATCTTCAACTACCCGACGACCGGCGGGCCGCCCTTCCTCGGCTCCACGGGCGCCATCGTCCTCAACAAACCGATCGTGGGATTGGCGTCCTAAAGCCGGCCGGAGGAGGTCTCCTCGGCGACGGCGAGTTGGTCGTTCCACCAGTCGGCCGACGTCCGGGCCCGTACCGCTTCGCGCATGGCCGTCGCCCGCTCCGCGCGTTCGGCCGTGCCCATCGAAAGAGCGGCGTGGATCATCTCGGCCGTTCCCGACACATCGAAAGGGTTGATCCCGAGCGCGCCACCCCCGTCCAGCTCGAGTTCCGCCCAGGCCCCCGCCTCGTGCGAGAGCACGAGGGCGCCGTCCACGGAGTTGAGCAGGGGGCCTTCCTTGGCCACCAGGTTGAGTCCGTCGCGCACGGGGTTGACAAGCAGCACGTCTGACAGCGTCAAGGCGGCCAGCGAGCGAGCCCGGTCGTCCTCGACCGATAGCACGATGGGGGTCCAAGCGTCCGAGCCCGTCGCAGCGCCGAACGCGTGGTTGATGCGTTCGGCCGTATGCACGACGTCAGCCCCGTAGGCGAGATATTCCGCCAACCCCTGCCGGCTCGGATAGGCAAACGCGACGTGCACCACCTCGCCCCGCCACTCGGGGTGAGTGGTCAGCAGCTCCTCGAAAGCAAGCATCCCGCGCACGATGTTCTTCGACGGTTCCATGCGGTCGGCTCGGGCGACGATGCGGCGTCCGCCAATCTCGGCTCGCAGCGTGTCGGCCGCGGCCGCGCATGCCGCCGTCGCCGCTTCCTCTTCGAGCACGCCGGCGTCGGGGCCGAGCGGTGCCACGAATGTCGGGGGCACCGCAGCGCCGGTCGCGTCGAAGCAGGCCCTGAAGTCGGCCTCCCACTTGTGGCAGTGGAACCCGCAGGCTGAATAGCCCGCCATGCCGTCGAGCAGCTCGCCGACGACGGCGTCGGGGAGAACGCCGAGCATGGAGGGCGCGGCGAAAGGAGTGTGCAAGAAGTGCACCGTGCGCAGGTCGGCTCGTTCTTTGGCGAGCATGCGCCCGAGCAGCGAGAAGTGGTAGTCCTGCACGAGCACGACGTCGCCCTCGCCGGCGCGCGCGCTCACCACCTCTGCCACCGCCCGGTTGTAGGCCCGGTACGACTCCCAAGCCGACCACCAGTGCCGGTCGAAGCGCGGCCGGTGTGGCAGGTCGAAGAGGTGGTGGTGGCAGTACCAGAGGGTGGTGTTGGCGACGACGTCATAAGCCTGCCGGTAGGTGTCGTCGTCGACGACCACGGGCACCAGGTCGAGCCCTTCTTCGTACATCAGGCCTTGGGCGACGGCCTCGCGGTCGGCCGCGCCCATCGCCACTGAGACCCACGTCGTGCCGCTGCCCGCGAGCAACCTGTGCAGTGACGAGGCCAGGCCCCCACCGCCCGGGACCCGCGTCAGGGACCCGTCAGGCATCTGACGGAAGGTGAGGGGTCCGCGGTTGGAAACGACGATGGTCCCGCTCACCGTGCCCTCACGTTTCGCGTGGCAGGGACGCCGGGGCGACCCGCTCGAGCGCGGCGCGGAGTACTTCGACCGCCTGCGGCCGCAGTTCCTTCAGGGGCCGGTTGCGGTGGATGCGTTCGCCCAGGTCGACCTGGGCCAAGCGGTCCGCCCCGACGGTCTGGGCCATGTCGATCAGCAATCCGAGTTCTACGCCGTATCCGTCGGCGAAACCGAGCTTCTCGAACACCCAGCGGTGGGCCGCCGTTTCACCGGCGAGTGGCTGGCGCACCCACGAGAGCGCGGGAAAGAGCAACTCGAGCACGGGGCGGGCCACCAGCTCGGTGACCCTGCCGCCGCCCGTCGGATCGCCGTGCAACGGGCGCGTGTAGAAGCCCTTGACCAGGGCCACGTGGTCGATGGTCAGGAGGGGCCCGAGCAGGCCGGTGACGAAGGCCGGCGTCGTGTTGGCCACGTCGGCGTCGAGGAAGGTCACGATGTCGCCGGCCGAGGCCGCAAGTGCCGCGGCCATGGCCTGTCCCTTGCCACGGGCGTCGGCGGGTCCTGCCACCACGCGCGCCCCGCGTCGCGGGCGTGAGCGGCGGTGGCGTCACTCGAACCGTCGTCGAGCACGATCACTTCGTCGACCAGGCCGTTGCCCCCGTGCTCGGCCAGGAAGGGCTGCACGACAGCGCGCACGACCGACCCCACCGTGGAGGCCTCGTCACGGGCCGGGATGCACACCGAAACGGTGCGTCCACTGGCCGCCTTGGCCGCGAGGACCCGCTCGGTGGGGAAATCCCCGTGGTGATACGTCTGCGCCACGTCCCAGATTCAAGCAGCCTCGCCGCGTTGAGCGAGCAGCGCCGGAGCGGCTACCATGGTGTCCATCATCCAGAGCGACTGAGGGACGGGCCCGTTGAAGTCGCGGCAACCAGTGCGGAGCACCTGGTGCCAATGCCCGATCGATGAGGAGGACCCATGGTCGATTTCGTCACAGGGCTGCGCTGTCGTGAGTGCCAGCGTGCCTTTCCCGCCGAGGCGCTCCATGTCTGCGACTACTGCTTCGGGCCGCTCGAGGTGGCCTACGACTACGAGCGGATCGCGGCGACCGTCAACCGCGAGCGCATCGAGGCTGGTCCGCGCTCCATCTGGCGCTATCGAGACCTCTTGCCCGTCGACGACGAGACCCCGGTGGATCTCGGCGCGGGTTTCACCCCGCTCGTCCGCGCCGACCGACTGGCCGCCGAGCTGGGGCTGGGGGAGCTGTGGATCAAGGACGACACGGCCAACCCGACCGGCTCGTTCAAGGACCGGGTGGTTTCGGTCGCCCTGACCAAGGCGCGCCAACTCGGCTTCAAGGTGGCGGCCTGCGCGTCGACCGGCAACCTGGCCAACTCGGTGGCGGCGCATGCCGCCAGGGCGGGAATGGACTCGGTCGTGTTGATCCCCCACGACCTCGAGGCGGCGAAGGTCACCATGACGGCCGTCTACGGCGGGACCCTCATTGCGGTGGAGGGGACCTACGACGAGGTCAACCGTTTGTGCGCCGAGCTGACGAGCGAGCGCCCGAGCTGGGCCTTCGTCAACGTGAACGTGCGGACCTATTACGCCGAGGGTTCCAAGACGCTCGCCTTCGAGATCGCCGAGCAATTGGGCTGGCAGGCCCCCGACCACGTGGTCGTCCCCATCGGGTCGGGTAGCCAGCTGACGAAGGTGGCCAAGGGGTTCAGCGAGCTGGGAGCGGTGGGACTCCTGCCCGAGGCACCCGCGGTCAGGATCTCGGGCGCGCAGGCGGAGGGCTGCTCCCCCGTGGCGACGGCGTTTCTCCAGGGCAGCGACGCGATCCGGCCGGTCAAGCCCAAGACGATCGCCAAGTCCCTGGCCATCGGCAACCCGGCCGACGGGTGGTACGCCCTCGAGGTCATGCGCCGCTCGGGAGGCTCGTGCGGCTCGGTGAGCGACGACGACGTCGTCGAAGCCATCGGTCTCCTGGCCCGCACCGAGGGGATCTTTGCCGAGACCGCTGGCGGTGTGACGATCGCGACGTTGGCCAAGCTCGCTTCTTCGGGCGCGGTCCGCCCCGACGAGAGGGTGGTGGCCCTGGTCACCGGGCACGGCCTTAAGACGGTCGAAGCGCTCATCGGCTCCCCCGGCAGCAGTCCCACGGCCACCATTGCCCCCACCCTGGCCGCCTTCGACGCCGCCCTCGGCGCCGCCGGTGGCCCCATAACCGAGGAGCCGGCCCCATGAGCCTGACCGTCCGCATCCCCACACAGCTCCGCACCCTGACCGGCGGAGCGGGCGAGGTCGAGGTGGAGGGGTCCTCGGTGGGCGAGGCGCTGAAGGCACTCGACGCCGCCCACCCGGGGCTGGCCGACCGCCTGTTCGACGAGTCGGGCCAACTGCGCCGCTTCGTGAATGTCTTCCTGGCTGACGAGGACGTCCGCTTCCTCGACGGACTGGATACACCCGTCTCACCCGGTCAGACGCTTTCCATCGTCCCCGCCGTCGCCGGCGGCTGAACCCCGGCGCACCGGACTTGGGGGGTTGGGGCGCCGCCCTCCCGGGTCTCGCGCTCACCCGGTGGGGACATGCTTCCGGCTGTATATGGATCCTCCGTAATTGGGTGGGTTGTGGAAGGTTATGGGCATTATCCTTCTGTAAATGGCCGAGTTTCGGAAGGATCCATATACAGATGGGGACAGGTGTCCGGGGAGGCCCTGGGTCCGAGGGCGACGGTGCGGTGCCCTACCCCTGGAGGTGTGAGGGGCGTTCGCGGGGCAGGCAGTCCGGCCTTGCGCAGAGGGCGCAAAGGTGGTTTGCTGTTAGCACTCACAAGACGAGAGTGCTAATGGAGGATTGACCAGATGGCGAAGATCATCGCGTTCCAGGAAGACGCCCGCCGCGGCCTGGAGACGGGCATGAACAAGCTGGCTGACGCCGTACGCGTCACCCTCGGCCCGAAGGGCCGCAACGTCGTGCTCGACAAGAAGTGGGGCGCCCCGACGATCACCAACGACGGCGTGTCGATCGCGAAGGAGATCGAGTTGGAGGACCCCTTCGAGAAGATCGGTGCCGAGCTGGTCAAGGAGGTTGCCAAGAAGACCGACGACGTAGCGGGGGACGGCACGACCACGGCCACCGTTCTGGCGTGGGCGATGGTCCACGAGGGACTGCGCAACGTCGCCGCCGGGGCCAACCCGATGTCGCTGAAGAGGGGGATCGAGGCCGCGGTGGACACCGCGGTCAACTCCATCCACGGCATCGCCAAGGAGACCGAGTCCAAGGACCAGATCGCCCAGGTGGCCTCCATCTCCGCGGCCGACACTGAGATCGGCGAATTGATTGCCGAAGCCATCGACAAGGTCGGACGCGACGGCGTCATCACGGTCGAGGAGTCCCAGACCTTCGGCATGGACATGGACCTGGTCGAAGGGATGCGCTTCGACAAGGGGTACATCGCTCCCTACTTCGTGACGGACCCCGAGCGCATGGAAGCGGTGACCGAGGACACCTACGTGCTGCTCGTCGGCTCGAAGATCTCGGCCGTGCGGGACCTGCTGCCGGTGCTCGAGAAGGTCATGCAAGGCGGCAAGCCGTTGTTGATCATCGCCGAGGACGTCGAGGGCGAGGCACTGGCCACCCTGGTGGTGAACAAGATTCGCGGCACCTTCCGTTCGGTGGCCGTCAAGGCCCCCGGCTTTGGGGAGCGCCGCAAGGCCATGCTCCAGGACATCGCGATCCTCACGGGCGGCCAGGTGGTCACCGAGGAGGTCGGCCTCAAGCTCGAGAACGTGACCCTCGATCTGCTGGGCACCGCCCGCAAGGTCGTGGTCACCAAGGACGAGACGACCATCGTCGAGGGTGGCGGCAAGGAAGCAGACATCAAGGGCCGCATCAACCAGATCAAGACCGAAATCGAGAACACCGACTCGGACTACGACCGGGAGAAGCTGCAAGAGCGCCTGGCCAAGCTGTCCGGGGGTGTGGCCGTGATCAAGGTCGGCGCCGCCACCGAGGTCGAGCTCAAGGAAAAGAAGCACCGCATCGAGGATGCCGTCTCGACGACCAAGGCTGCCATCGAAGAGGGCGTGGTGCCCGGCGGCGGGGTGGCGCTGCTGCGAGCGCAGCCTGCTCTTCTCGAGCGAGCCGAGAAGCTCGAAGGTGACGAGTCCACCGGGGCGCGCATCGTGGCCCGGGCGGTGGAAGAGCCGCTGAAGCAGATCGCGGTCAACGCGGGGCTCGAAGGCGGTGTGGTGGTCGAGAAGGTACGTAACCTCAAGGGCGCCCACGGCCTCAATGCGGCCACCGGGGAGTACACGGACCTGTTCAAGGCCGGCGTCATCGACGCTGCCAAGGTCACCCGGTCCGCCTTGCAGAACGCGGCGTCGATCGCGGCCCTGTTCTTGACCACCGAAGCCGTCATCGTGGACAAGCCCGAAGAAGACGCTCCCGCCATGCCGGGCGGCGGCATGGACGACTACTAAACGAAGGCGCTTGAACAAAGGCGCTCAACCGAGGCCGAACGGTGCGCCCGACCGAAAGGTCGGGCGCACTGGGTTCTCTACACTGGCGGCGTGCCCCTTACCCCGATCACCGGCTGGGGAGTCCTCCACCTCTTCTGTCGGCTGTCCTCGGATTTCGACGCGAATGCCCTGCACAAGGCCGTGAGCGCCGCGGATGCGGATGGTTACCAGGTGGTCCCGGTGGCCCTGCTCGGGCACAAGGCGGACCTGGGGCTGATGGCCCTCGGTCCCGACGTGTGGCGGCTGCGACGCCTCCAGACCGAGGCCACCGCCGCAGGTCTCGTCCCCACGCACTCCTACGTCTCGCTCACCGAGATCTCCGAGTACGCCGCCGGAATCCCCGACGCAATGCGCCAGGCTCGCCTGTTCCCCCAGCTGCCGCCCGAGGGGAAACCTGCCTTTTGCTTCTACCCGATGACGAAGCGGCGCGGTGAGGCGCACAACTGGTATGCGCTCGACTTCGACGCCCGCAAGGAGCTCATGTCGGGTCACGGCAAGGTGGGCCGCACCTTCCACGGGCGGGTGCTCCAGGTGATCACCGGGTCGACGGGTCTCGACGACTACGAGTGGGGTGTCACGCTGTTCGGCACGCACCCTGACGACCTCAAGGAGTGCGTCTACGAGATGCGCTTCGATGAGGCCTCCGCCTTCTACGCCGAGTTCGGGCCCTTCTACACCGGCATGGTGGGCACGCTCGACGAGGTGCTCTCGGTGCTGGGCGCCTGAACGGAGAAGGCATGGGACGGGACGGGGAACGGTGCGAGGCGGATGAGCGCGTGACAACCTCTCTCGATGCCCTCGAGGGTGAGCTGCGTCGGCTCGGGCGCGTCGTGGTTGCGTTCAGTGGCGGCGCCGATTCTTCCTTGCTGGCCAAGGTGGCCCACGACACCCTGGGCCGCTCGGCCGTGCTGTGCGTCACCGCGCTCTCGCCCTCGCTGCCGGGTGCCGAAGAGGCAGACTGCCGTGCCTTGGCGGCCGAGTGGGATCTGCGTTGGTTGGGCGTGCCGACCAGCGAGATGGAGGATCCGGCCTACGTCGCCAACGGTCCCGACCGCTGTGCTCGCTGCAAGACGGCGCTCATGACCGCCCTGGCGCCTCTGGCTGCAGCCGAGAACGCCACCGTGGTGCTCGGGGTGAACCTGAGCGACCTGGGCGACCATCGCCCGGGCCAGAGGGCGGCGGCCGCTGCAGGTGCCACCTTTCCCTTCGTTGGAGCCGGCTTTACCAAGGCGGATATCCGCCATTGGTCACGCCAGCTCGGCTTGCGCACCTGGGACAAGCCGGCCGCCGCCTGCCTCGCCTCTCGGCTGCCCTACGGCACGCCGGTGACACTGGGCCGGCTCGTCGCGGTCGAGAAGGCGGAGGCTGCGTTGCACGCACTCGGCTTCGGACAATTCCGCGTGCGCCACCACGGAGACGCCGCCCGGCTCGAAGTGGAGGCCGCCGAGCTGGGCCAGGTAGTGAGGCGCCGGGCCGAGGTCGTGGAGGCCGTGCGGGCCGCGGGCTTCCGTTTCGTCGCGCTGGACCTCGAGGGATTCCGCTCGGGCAGCCTGAACCGCGCCCTGGCCGCGGCCGGCAGGACCGAGGAGGAGGCATGAGCCAGGTGCGAGTCAAGGTCAAACTGACCTTCCCCGAGTCAGAGGTCAGGCGGGCGGTGTTGGCCACGATGGTGCGCCAATTCGACGTGGAGCCGAACATCCGCCGGGCCGACGTCGAGGAGCACCGCGGCTGGATCGTTTGTGAGATTGACGGCGAGGCCGCCGCGGTCGACGCATCACTGGACTGGCTGCGCACCGAGGGGATCACGGTGGACCTGCTGGGCGACGTTCTCGAGGGCTGATCCCCCTGCGCTCAGGGCTGATCGGGACTCTGGGGTACGGTCCAGCCCGCCGAGGACACCCTGCGGGGCTCGTAGAAGACGCATCCATCGGGGCAGGCGAAGGGGAGCGGCTCGTTGGCGTCCATCTTGCAGCGCTCGAGGCGCTCGCCGCGGGGAGTCGTTCGCATCACGTAGTGGCGGCAATCCTCGTTGACGGCCATTCCCCATTCTGGCCCAGCCGGCAGTCGCGGTAGCGTCACGGCCCGTGGACACGACCGACGATCGCGACGTCCCCCTCAAGACGCTGCTCCGGTGGAGCGAGACCCTGGCGGGCATCGCCCGCACCGGCCTGGGGTTCACCGAGAGCCTCTACGAGCAGGAGCGCTTCGAGGAGATCCTCAGGGTGGCCGCCGACATCAGGGCCGAGGCCAATGGGGAGAACGAGGATCCCGATGCCGGCGGGCTGGTGCAGGAGTGGATGGACACCGTGGGCAAGGGCGTCCCCGGCTACGTCACGCCCAAGGTCGCGGTGGGCGCGGCCGTGGGCAACGACCGGGGCGAGCTGTTGCTGATACAACGCGCCGACTCGGGCATTTGGCTCTACCCGACCGGCTGGTGCGACGTGGGCTATTCGGCCGCCGAGATCGTGGTGAAGGAGGTCGAGGAGGAGACCGGGATCCTCGTCGAGCCTGTTCGGCTTATCGCGGTGCTCGACGGCCTGCGCCTGGGCTTCACGCGAGTGCCGTTGTACTCGCTTCTCTTCTATTGCCGCGCCATCGGGGGCGAGCTGGCCCCGCACCCGCTCGAAACCCGTGACGTTGGTTGGTTCACCCGTGAGACGCTTCCACACCCGCTGGTCGGCTCCGACCGTTGGGGTGACCACGTCTTCGCAGCCATCAACGGTGAGCGACGCGATGTTCTCTACGACAGCGTGCGCACACCGATGTGGCGCGGCGGCTCCGCGTCGCCGTGATCGTGGTCGAGGTCGCCACCGTGGTCGACGAGGACCTGTGTTCGGCGGTGGCCTCCCTCGTGCCCCAACTCTCTTCGTCCTCACCGCAGCCGAGCCGCGCGCTGCTGGCCCGCATCATTGAGGATCCCGCCACGACCCTGTTCCTAGCTCGTGACGACGATCGCATCGTCGGGATGTTGACGTTGGCCACGTTCCAGGTCCCGACGGGGTTGCGTTCCTGGATCGAGGACGTAGTCGTCGACGAGGGTGCCAGGGGTTCCGGGGTGGCGGCGGCGCTGGTGCAGGCTGCGCTCGACCACGCTGGTGGGCTCGGGGCGCGCACCGTGGACCTGACCTCGCGCCCACAAAGGGAGGCGGCCAACCGGTTGTACCTCCGGATGGGATTCGAGTCCCGCACGACCAATGTGTACCGCCGCACCCTCGACTCTGGGAGTTGAGCCGAAGCGTCGTCACGGGCCCGCCCTCCTACGCGCCTGCTCCCTCGCTTGCCCCGGGTGGGAAAGCAGCGGGCAACAGGCGCATCAGCGTGGCGAACATCGAGGTGAAACGGCCCTCGCCCCACGGGAGGTCCGGCTCGTTGGCAAAGGCCTGGCTGAGCACCCCGACGATGATCGTCGACACAAGGTAGATGGCACCCTCTTCGTCGGCTCCCGGGCCGAGCTGGCCCTTGGCGACAGCATCGGCGAGGGCGCCGCGCTGGAGCTCGACCATCTCCACGCTGACGGCGAACGCCTCGAGCGACGGACGGAAGCTCGGCACGGGACGCCAAAAGAGCAGTTCGGCGACCGCTCGGTTGGCCAGCGCCCACCGCCCGCTCGCTTCGAGGCCGGCGATGAGCGCGTCCAGCCCGGGCTCGGCCCCCTGCATGCCGAGGCGCATCACCTCGAGGTTCTCGCGCTGACCCTCGAGGAACAACGCGTCATAGATCGCACGGAGCGACGGGAAGTACTTGTAGAGCGACGGCGGCTGGACGCCCAGGCGTCGTGCGACCTCCGCCAGGCTGAGGCCGTTCACCCCCACCTCGGTCATGACGTCGCGGGCGATGTCGAGGATCTCCCGGATCGTCTCCTGCCGACGACGGGCCCTCCGGTCCGGTCGCCCCGAACGCTCGTGTGGTGCTGCCGACTGGGCGGCCTCATAACTCCGCGTCACGGTAACAAGTGTAGCTTAAAGGTGTCTTGACAGCTAGAGCTAATGTCATTAGCTTATCAGCCGACAAGGAGGGAGTTACGAGATGATCGGAACGGAGACCGCAGTGGAAGTGACCGGAAACGTGAGTAGCCGATGGTGGTTGCGACAGGACTCCCAGTCCGCGGTGATCGAGGCTCCGGCGGAGCGCATCTACGCACTGGTGGCGGACCTGCCTTGCATGGGGGATTGGAGTCCCGAGTGCCGTCGGGTGGAGTGGCTCGATGGATCGACCGGACCGGCCGAGGGCGCCACCTTCATCGGCCACAACCAGGGGGGGCCTGCAGGTCTGATGAAGTGGTCGCGCCGAGGCCGCGTGTTGACCGCCGACCCCGGCCGTGAATTCGCGTTTGTGACCGAGGAAGGCGGCAGGGATTCGACGGAATGGCGGTACCGCCTCGAGTCTGTGGCGGGGGGCACCCGGGTCACCGAGTCGTACGCGGTCCGGTGGATACCGACCTGGGCCCGCATCCTCGACATCCCGACCAACCGTGCCCGCGAGTTGCGCGACGCCATGCAGCACACGCTTGGGCAGCTGAAGGACGCCGCCGAGACGGCGCCTCCGGCCCGCTAGACCGGCGCACTTCGTTCGAGACCTGAGGAAGGGAGTTTCAATCATGAACACCTACAAGGCCGCGCCCGACGTCGACGTCGTGACGTCGACCGTCAGCGTCACCGGCTTCGGGAAAATTGCCGTCAACGCCTTCGTGATCCATGCCGGTGAGCCGGTGCTCGTCGACACGGGGGCGGTGGTGGAGAGCGACGACTTCATGACCGCACTGCGATCGGTCATCGATCCCGCCGACCTCCGCTGGATCTGGCTGACTCACACCGACTTCGACCACATCGGCTCGCTGCACCGCCTGCTCGACGAGAACGAACGGCTGCGGGTGGTCACCAGCTTCCTCGGAGTGGGGATCATGGGCCTGGCGGCGCCCCTACCCATGGACCGGGTGTACCTGGTCAATCCGGGGCAGACGGTGGACGTGGGCGACCGTACGCTGACCGCGGTGCGCCCTCCGGCGTTCGACAACCCGATCACGACGGGCCTGCGGGACGAGCGCTCTGGCATCTTCTTCAGCTCGGACTGCTTCGGGGCCCTGTTGGACGAGGTGCCGGAGCGTGCCGAAGATCTCTCCGACGAGGCGCTGCGTGAGGGCCAGGTCTTCTGGGCGAGCGTGGACTCCTCGTGGCTGCACAACGTGGACCGGGCTGTGTTCGCCTCGGAGCTGAAACGCACCCGCGCGCTGGAACCCACCATGATCCTGAGCAGCCATTTGCCCGCGGCGCAGGGCTCGTCAATAGAGCGACTGCTGGGTGCGCTCGCCGCAGTCCCCGACGCTCCCGCGTTCATCGGACCGGACCAGGCCGCGCTGGAGCAGATGCTCGCCGGGATGGCCGGCGCCGGCGACTAGCCCGGCTCGGAGGGGAACGCCACGTGGTTCTCAGGACGAAGGTCCGAGCTGCCGAGGGTGAGAGGGACGGGCGATCCACCCGCGGGGCGGTCGTAACCTCGGGCGCATCATGGTGACTCCGTCGGTGGTCGACAGCAGGAGGCAGAACATGTCGCACTTCGGCACACGGAACGGTTCGCTGATGGCGGCCCTGATCGCGGCCCTCACGGCGATCGGGATACTCGGGACCGGGTGCAGCGTGATCAGCAAGGTGCGTCAGGACGTGCACAATGTCGAGGGCAACAAGGCGACGGTCGACTCGTTCACCCATGGCCTACAGTCGGCGCAGAACACGCCGTTCGAAGCGGCGTACACGACCACCGGCAGCGCGCCGGCCACCGTGGTCTATGCCGTCGATCCGTCCAGCGGCGGGCTCGCCTTTCACCAGACGCAGACAGGCGCCAACGCGTCCAACCTCCAGGTGATCGTGAACTCGTCGGGCGAGTACGTCTGCAACCAGAGCGGCTCCGGAGCTACCTGGAGTTGCCAGAAGCTCGGCAAGGCCGACGCCGCCTCGGAGAACGAGATCTTCGACTTCTACACGCCGGCCCACTGGGTCGCCTTCCTCAAAGGCGTGTCCTTGGTGGCCGGGCTGGCCGGTGACAAGGTGACGTCATCGACCATGTCGCTGAACGGCTTCGACATGAACTGCGTCGACCTGGTGGCCCACGGCGTCGCGGGGACAAGCACCATCTGCAGCACCTCCCAGGGCATACTCGGCTACGTGAAGGTCGCATCGAACTCCACGAGCTTCCAGATCACCAATTACTCGTCGTCACCCTCGGCCTCCTTGTTCCAGCTCCCGCCGGGGGCGACGGTCACCACACCCACCACGTGAGCGGATTGTCCGTGTCGGCAGCCGCGCGGACGCTCTGATCCGATGACTACGTTCATCGTCCGCTACGACACGTCCGGTTCGGGCGTCCGCCTGGCGGTGAAGGACCTCATCGACATGGAGGGCGAGCCGACGACCGCCGGCTGCCGCGCCGTGGCGACGCGCGCCGTGCCTGCGACGAGGGACGCTGCGTGCCTTGCCGGTGCGCGTGCGGCGGGAGCACGCATCGTGGGGCGCACCAACCTGCACGAACTCGCGCTGGGCGTGACGGGCGTGAACCCGTGGTTCGGGACACCGGTGAACCCACTCGACCCCACGCTCGTGCCCGGAGGTTCGTCGAGTGGCTCGGCTGTCGCCGTCGCCACGGGCGAGGCCGAGGTCGCCTACGGGAGCGACACCGGAGGCTCCGTGCGGATCCCCTCCGCCTGCTGCGGGACGGCCGGCCTGAAGACGACATGGGGCCGCATCTCCCTCGAGGGCGTCTGGCCCCTCTCGCCCAGTTTCGACACCGTCGGCCCCATGGCCCGCGACGTCGGGGGTCTGGTCACCGGCATGGCGCTCCTCGAGCCCGGGTTCAGCGTCGCCACCGCGGACCTCGACGACCTCCGGGTGGCCCGGCTGCCCATCGAGGCCGAGCCGGCCATCACGGCGGCGATCGACGGGGCGCTGCGGCTCTCCGGGTGGAGCTGCCGCGAGTTGCCGGTTCCGGGATGGGATGAAGCGACGGTGCAGGCCGGCCTCCTCCTTGTCGTCGAGGCCTGGCAGTCCGACGGCGCCCTGGTGGCTAAGGATCCCGAAGGGATCGGGGCCGACGTGCGCGGCCGGCTCCAGCTGGGATCCGCCTTCGACGACGCCGCCGTGCGCGCCGCCTGGCTGGCCCAACGCGATTGGAAGGCGACGCTCGAGCGCATCTTTACCGAGGTCGACGTGTTGGTCACGCCCACCCTCACTGTTTTCCCGCCGCCGCTCGAGGCGGGCGACGACCTCCTGGTGTCACGATGCACGCTCCCGGTGAACCTTGCCGGAGTGCCGGCGCTCTCGCTCCCGGTGCCCGCCGGTGGGGCGTTGCCCGCCAGCATCCAGCTCATCGGGCCGGCGCACAGCGAGGAACGGCTGCTCGCGGCCGGGGCGGTGCTCGAAGCGGCGGTGGCGGCAGGCTGACGACACCGGGGACGCCGGCAAGCCAAAAAGAGTGCCTGCGTCCGTGTGTTCAGGTATGCCGGCGTAGCAACCCCCGGCCGATCTCCGCCAGGTGCGCCCGGACGCCCTCTGGTGAGAGGATCTCGATGGCGTCGGCGAAGCCGGCCAGCTGGCGGGCCACCATGAGCTCGGATTGTGCGCGTAGCTGGAGGTCGATGCGCCCGTCAGCTCCTTCCTCCGCGGCTTGCACCCGGTTGCCGAAGAGGTAGCGCAGAACATCAAGCGTCCCGGGGTCCGTCCGGAGGCGGACCAAGACGGGTGTGCGCTGCGCGTCGACCGTCGTCACGATGGAGCTCCAGGCCGCCGCCAGGTCGAAATCGTCGGGGCGCACCACCGGACGATCGGTGACTCGGACCGCCTTCACCCGGCTCATCCGAAAAGTGCGCTGGCCTGCATCGGTGCCTCCGATGAGGTACCAGGTGTTGTTCTTTACCACCAGTCCGAGCGGGTGGACAGTGCGCGATGACGCGCGGCCGTCCCGGCCTCGGTAGTCGAGCTCGATCTGCACGGCTTCGATGACCGCGCGCTGCAGCGTCTCGAGATGGTCCGGTGGCGCGGACACCGCGTGGTCCCACCCCGCTGGATCGCGCACCACCGCACCCGCCGCCGCGCTGGCGTCCGCGCGAAACGTCTGCGGCAACGCGCCGAGGAGTTTGCGCAGTGCCGCCCGGAGCTCAGGGGTGGTGGCGGCGGGCCCGGCAATGAGGAAGAGCGCCCGGGCCTCGTCTGCAGCCAACCCACTCAAGTCCGTCCGCGCCCCGCCCACCAGTTCCCAGCCGCCCCCTCGGCCGGGCTGTGAGTAGACGGGAATTCCGGCCAGCCCCAGGCCCTCGAGGTCGCGCCGGGCCGTGCGCTCACTGACCTCGAGCTCGCGGGCCAGCTCGGCGGCCGTGACCCGGCCCTTGGCCTGCAGGACCAGGAGGGCGGCGACAAGGCGATCGGCGCGCACGAAGACCAGTTTGGCGCGAAAAGTGGCCAAGAGATGGCCAGGTTCTAAGCGCAGGATGGCCTTCTTCCGCCACCTCGAGCGCCGGAGTTACCGGCAGAAACGGAGCAGACACCATGCCAGGACTGGTACCCCCCTTCGTGGACGAACGGGAAGCCCTCCTCGGCTTCCTCGGCCAACAGCGCGACGCCCTGCGCTACGCGGCCCACGGTCTGGACGACGACCAGGCGTCGAACCGGCCAACCGTGAGCGCGCTCTGCGTGGCCGGCCTGGTCAAGCACGCCGTCCTCGTCGAGCGAGCCTGGACGAGCTTCCTCGTCTCCGGCGACACCGCCGTCTTCGTCCCGCAGGACGACTGGTCCGACGGCTTCCGCCTGGTGGAGGGAGAGAGTCTCAACGACGTGATTGCCGCCTCGGAGGAGCAGGCTCGGCAGACCGAGAAGGTGGTGGACGGTGTCGCCGACCTCGGCGCCCCCCTGCCTCCGACGGTGGATCTGGTCCCGTGGATCCCAGGCGGCATCGTCTGGACGGCGCGGTGGGTGCTTCTCCATCTCATTGAGGAGACGGCCCGTCACGCCGGGCACGCCGACATCATCCGTGAATCCATCGACGGTGCCACCTGTTGGACGCTGATGGCGGCCGCAGAAGGATGGCCCGCACTGGACTGGCTCTGAGGGGGCGAGAGCGCGGCGCCCGTAGTGTGGCCGGTGGTGGAGATCGAGATCTGGTCGGATTTCGCGTGCCCCTGGTGCGCCCTTGGTCTGTCCCGCCTCGAAGCGGCCCGGCGGGCCTTCGAGCACGGCGACGAGATCGTGGGCGTGCACCGCTCGTTCGAGCTCGACGCTCGTGCACCAGCCCGTCGTGAACGGTCGCTGGAGGAGGCGGTCGCGCGCAAGTACCAGGTGAGCGCCGAGCAAGTTCGCGTCGCGCAGGCGCGGCTGGCCGCGCTCGGACTCGAGGTAGGTATGGTCTTCAACTTCGAGCGGGTACGCCTGGGGAGCACGTTCGATGCGCACCGGCTCGCCCAGGCCGCTCGCGGCGTGGGGTGTGAGGAGTCGTTGGTGAGATCACTCTTCTCGGCGTACTTCACCGACGGGCGCCTGCTCTCGGACCATGCGGTGCTGCGTGACGTGGCGCTTACGGCGGGCCTGCCCGAGAACATCATGGAGAAGGTCCTCGGTAGCGACGCTTACACCGACGAGGTGAGGGCGGACGAGGCCGCCGCGGTGGAGCACGGCGTGACCGGTGTGCCCTACTTCTTGATCAACGGGGCGTGGCCGATTCCAGGTGCGCAGGACCTCGACACCATGCTGATCCTCCTCCGCCGAGCCTGGTCACGGCTCGCCCATTGAGGCCAGGATCTCGTCGACCATTTCGACCGTGGCGTTGGGGTGCAGAAAGGCAAAGCGGGCCACGGTCTCGCCCTCCCAGGAGGTTGGTGTGACGAAGCCGATCTGGTCGTGGAGCAGCCGGGCCGACCACGCGTCGTAGTCGAACTTGCCCCAGCCTGGCCGCCGGAACAGCACGATTGACAGGCCCGGGTCGCGGACCAGTTCGACCTGTGGAGATGCAGTGATGCGCTCGGCCGCCCGCTGGGCTATGGCCAGGCCCGCCTCTACCGCGTCGCGATAGGCGTCGAGACCGTTGACGGCCAGCGAGAACCACAGGGGCAGGCCGCGGGCCCGCCGCGTGAGATGAAAGGCGTAGTCGCTCGGGTTCCATTCTTCAGGGTTGTCACTGTGCAGGACATCGAGGTACTGGGCGTCCTGGGTGTGCACGGCCTTGGCCAAGTTGGGCTGCCGGTAGATGAGGGCTGCGCAGTCGAAGGGAGCGAAGAGCCACTTGTGGGGGTCCACGATGAAAGAGTCGGCTCGTTCGAACCCGGTGAAAAGGTTCCGGACCGACGGCGCGAAGAGTCCGGCAGCGCCGCCGTAGGCGCCGTCGATGTGGAACCACAGCGAGTGCTCGTCGGCCACCTCGGCCACCCCGTCCAGATCGTCAACGAGCCCGGCGTTGGTGGTCCCCGCCGTGGCCACCACAGCGATCACCTCATCGCGGCGGGGATCGTCACGCAGGGCAGACCGCAACGCCTCGCCCGTCAGCCGGTGGTCCCGCGTGGGCACGGTCAGAGTCCCCACACTCAAGACGTGGAGCGCCTTTCCAATGGAGGAGTGCGCCTCTTCCGAGATGGCGACGAGCGGGTGCTGCGGCGCGTCCGTCTGGCGGCGGTGCGCCGCGGTGTCCCGGGCCACCATGAGCGCCGAGAGGTTGCCGGCGGACCCGCCGGAGACGAAGCAGCCTCCCGCACCTTGGGGAAGTCCGGCCTGCCCCGCCAATACCGCCAGGGCCTGGTTCTCGGCCACGACGACACCCGCGGCCTCGAGCCACGACGTTCCGTGTAAGGAGGAGCAGGAGACGAACATGTCGAAGAGGAGGGACGCCTTGGTCGGTGCCGCCGGGATGAACGACAAGAACCGAGGACTGTCGCACGAGACGACGGCCGTGGCCAGCTTGTCGACGAAAAGCTTGAGGACGTGTGCGGCGTCGTTTCCCTCCGGCCGCATCAAGCCCTCGAGCTCGGTCTCGAGCGACGCGACGAGCCCGCCAAAGTCCAGTGACACCGGGTCCATGGACAGCCGTTCCCGACAGGCCGCGAAGATCAGGTCGGCCATCGCCTCGTCGTAGCGGAACATCGCACTCGCCATCAGGCGGGCGTCCTCTTCGGCCGGTGCGGGGAGGCGCGCCAAGCCTCCTCCGCCCGGCTGGAGATCTCGTGCAGGGACGCGCCGGTCTTTGCCGCCACGGCGGCGACGTCCTCGAACTCTGGCTTCGCCCGTCCGCCGGCGACTTTCATTCGCACCGCGACGCCGTCCACAATGACCTGTTCCATCTTCCGGGCGACCGGCCAGCGCTCGACGACGCTGGCCCGGACCCCCATGGTGCCAGTGACCCGCACGATCTCGTTTCGGAGCGCCGCGACAAGGGTGGCATCGGTCAGCACGTGGAGGACATGACCGGGACGGCCCTTCTTCATCGTGACGGCGCTCACCCACGCGTCCAGCGCTCCCGCATCGAGTGCGGCCGCGACGGCGTACCCGAGCTGTTCACCGGTCACATCGTCGAGATTTGTCTCGAGCACGAACGCGGGCTGGCCCGGGCCGACGGGAGTCTGCTCGGCGCGTCGTCCGATCACCACCTGGGTGCAGTTGGGCAAGTCGTCCATCTCTCCGGCTCCGCCGCCGAATCCCGACGCCGTGATGATCATCTCCGGGAGCGGCCCGAACGACGAGCTGAGCGCGGCGACCAGCGCGGCCCCCGTCGGAGTCGTCAGCTCCAACGGGGTGTCGCGGCCGTAGGTGGGGACGCCCACGAGGAGGCGGACGGTAGCTGGGGCCGGGTTGGGGAGCCACCCGTGCGCGCTGTGGACGGTGCCGCTTCCCGTCGCCACCGCCGAGGCGTTCACCTCGTCGATCCCGAGCACCTCGAGTGCGGCTGCGGTGCCGACGATGTCGACGACCGCGTCATGCCCACCCACCTCGTGGAAGTGCACGTCGTGGACCGGCCGTCGATGCAGGGCTGACTCGACGGAGGCCAGCGACGCGAAGACGGCCAGGGCACGCTGAGCCACCCTCGGTGGCAGCGCAGCCTCCTCGATCATCGCCGTGATCGCTGCGTGGGTGCGCAGGGCGACGTCGCGTCCGGTGACGACCGCGCGGGTGCAGGCGATGCCTCCGCGCAGGCCTGCTTCGATCCGCAGGTCCCAGGCCGGAAGAGCAAGCCGGTTGAGCATGCCGCGGATCTCGTCGACGTCGGCGCCGGCGTCGACCAGCGAGCCGAGGGCCATGTCCCCGGCGATGCCGGCGAAGCAGTGGAACCAGGCCACCCGGGTGCTGCCTTCGGGTGTGGTCACGGCAACAGCCGCGCGACGGCACAGGCCGCGCCGTACCCGTTGTCGATGCCAACCACGGTGATGCCCGACGAACACGCGGACAGCATGGTGAGCAGCGCGGTCACTCCCTCGAACGCCGCGCCGTAGCCGGTGCTGGTCGGCACGGCAACGACGGGAGCCGGTGTGAGCCCTCCGACGACACTGGCCAAGGCACCTTCCATCCCGGCAATGACCACGACGGCGTCGGCGACGGCGATCGTGTCGACCTCACCCAACAACCGGTGCAGGCCGGCGACGCCACAGTCCGCGAGCAGCGTGGGAGCGAATCCCAGCGCACCGAGAACGGCGACGCACTCGGTGGCCACGGGGAGATCAGCCGTGCCGGCAGTCACCACGACCACGCTGCCGGACCGCTCGGACGCCGGGCGGAAGACGACCGTCGAGAACGGTCCGCTCTCGGAGATCGCCGCCGGGCCGAGGCCGAGGGACGCCGCCGCGGCAGATGCCGCCTTCACCTGGGCCTCGGTCGCCCGGGTCAGGAGTACGGGCCCGTCGGTCCCGCCGAGCAGCTCCTCGACGACGGCGGCGCAATGCTCGGGCGTCTTGCCCGGGCCGTACACCGCCTCGGGCATTCCGATGCGCAGCTCGCGGTGAAGGTCCACCCGGGCGAACCCCAGATCGGTGAACGGTAGACGACGCAACTGCCGCACGGCCTCGTCGGGTGTGCACCCGCCCGCGGCGACTTGCTCGATGAGTGCGCGAAGCGATGAGGCGTCCATGACCTGCTCTATCCTGCCCAACTGTGAACCCCTCTGCGACCACGGTCGCCTATTTCGGCCCCGCGGCCACCTTCACCCAGGAGGCACTCCTCACCCAACCGGACCTGGCGGAAGCCGAGCTGACGTCGCTCAACTCCATCACGGGGGTGCTCGACGCCGTCGCTCGGGGTGACGTCGACCTCGGGTTCGTGCCCATTGAGAACGGGATCGAGGGGACGGTCAGCGCGACCATCGACGGACTGATCCACGATGTCCACCTGCACATCCAGCGTGAGGTCGTCATGGACATCCACCTCCACCTGATGGCCCCACCAGGCACCGCCCTCGGCGACGTCCGCTCGGTGTCGTCCTACCCCCACGCCCTGGCCCAGTGCCAGAAATACCTGGCCCAGGAGCTGCCCAAGGCCGAACAACGAGCGGCCAATTCCACCGCGGACGCCGCCCGGCGGCTCGGTGAATCGGGTTCGGCCGACGAGGCTGCGATCGCGCCGAGGCTGGCGGCCGAGCGATACGGCCTGGTCATCCTCGCCGAGGACGTGGAGGACCACCCGGACAACCAGACCCGGTTCGTGCTCGTCGCCAAGACACGGATTCCCTTACCGACGGGACACGACAAGACGAGCATCGTGTGTTTCCAGCGCGCCGACCACCCGGGCAGCCTGCACGGCATCCTGGGCCAGTTTGCGGCGCGCAACATCAACCTGACCAAGCTCGAGTCGCGACCGACCAAGCAAGGGTTGGGCGACTACTGCTTCGTGATCGACCTCTCCGGTCACCTCGGTGACGAGGTCGTGGCCGATTGCCTGCGCGACCTCCATGCCAGCCTGGCCGGAGTCAAGTTCCTGGGCTCGTACCCCGCCGGGGGGGAGCACGGCCCCGAGCAGCGGCGGCAAGCCGACGCCGCATGGCAGGCCGCGGACGATTGGCTCCGTGAGCTCCGAGGTTCTATCGGCTAGCCGGCGCCGGCGTGCGGGCCAGGGATCCCGGGAGACGGCGCGAAATCACGAGGGCCATGGCGGCGGCGAGCGCAGCCACGGCGAACGCGATGACGACGCCGCCAGCGATCGGTCCATCCCCTCTCGAGACGGCCGCCACCGCCGCTCCGCCGACACCGACCCCGAGGGCGATGCCGAGGACGTCGGCCAGGTTCAAGGACGCCGACGCCCATCCCTCTCGTCCGCTCGGGGCGGCCCGCAACATCATCAGCGAAATGGGCGCGTAGCTGAGGCCCATTCCCAACCCTGCGGCCGACCAGGCCACGAACGCCTCCCACACCGGGACGCCGTCCCGCAACTGCCAGGCCATGCCGGCCGTGCCGGCGAGGATGAGCACCAGGCCGGCGCGGACCAGCCGCGCTCCCTCCCATTGGTCGTTGAGGCGGGCCTGGATCCACGCGCCCACGGTCCAGGCCAGCGTCGAAGCGGTGACGACGGCACCTGCCATGAGAGTTCCGTGATGGCGCACGGTCGTGATGGTCAAGGTGACGTACGCGTCCGCCCCGAAGAAGGCGAAGGTGAGCAGCCCACGGCTCAAGATCGTGGCGGGCAGGCCCGGCGCAGCCCGCAGGGTCCCTGCGGGAAGCAAGCGGCGCAACGGTGGGAAACCGACAACGACTCCGATCACGGCCAAACCGGCGCCGACGAACACGTTCCGTGCGCCGAGCGCTCCCAGGACCAAGGCCGTGCCGGCCGCGGTGCGAATCGCGTCCGCGACCCGGTGTTCCTCGGAGGGGAGCGCGCGGGGCCGGCCGAGACGGATCAGCGCTGGCAGCGCGAGAAGCCCGGTCACCGCGACCAGCGGGATGAGGCCGAGGAACACCCATCGCCATCCGAACAGGTGGGCCACCGTGGCCGCGACCCCGGGACCGACGATGCCAGGCACCACCCAAGCGGTCGAGAGAACGGCCATCATCCGAGCCCGCTGGGCCTCGCGCAGGGTGCGGCCGATGGCGACGTAGGCCACCGCGGGCACCGCGCCTGCCCCGAGGCCCTGCAGGAAGCGACCGACGACCAGCACCCACATGAACGGGGCGAGGCCGGCCACGAGGAGTCCCGCCGAGAACAGCACCAGGCCTGCCGCGTAGGGACGGGCCGGCCCGTGCCGGTCGGCATCGCGACCAGCCAAGACAATCCCGATCAGGCTGGCCAGCTGGAAGGTCGAGAAGACCCAGCCGTAGAGGGCGAGCCCATGAAGTTCATGGGCCACGACGGGCATCACCGTGATCACGGCCAAGGCCTCGGCGGCGACGAAGGTGATGCTGAGCACCAGCCCGAGCGTCAGGGCGCGGTGACGTGGGGCCCACAGGCCGTCGTTCCCAGTCCCCACTGCGCCCACCCGGCGAGACTACGGGCAGGGGCCGCTGGTACTCTGCGCCGGGAGGGTCCATGACGCTGCAGACCATCGACGTCGACCAGCATCTCTTCGAGTCGAGGACGACCTGGTCCGAGCGGATCGAGCCCGCTCATCGCTCCGACGCACTCTCCATCTCCGACGACGAGGGTGGGTGGCCCTGGTTGACCTGGCGGGGCACGCGACTCACCCCGGTGGAAGTGCCCGTTCCGGAGCGTTCCACGTTGATCGGGCAAGACCGGCTTCGACGGCTACGCGGGGAACGGGCGCCGGCGTCCTTCGAGGAACTGGTGCCTGAAAGTTATCGTTGCGCCGGAGCCCGCCTCGAGTCCCTCGACGCCTTCGGGCTGGATGCCGCGGTTATGTTCCCGAACTACGGGCTCCTCTGGGAGCAGCGGCTGGCCTCGGACCGCGCGGCCCAGCGCGCCAATGCCCGGGCCTACAACCGCTTCGTGGCCGACGTGTGCGGCGAGGGGGACGGTCGGCTCTTCGGCGTGGCACACATCCTGCTGCACGACCCGGCATGGGCGGTGGAGGAGATCGCTCGGGTGCGTGGTGAAGGGGTGCGGCTCGCCATGATCGCTCCCGCACCGGTGGATGGGAAGCCGCTGTCGCACGTTGACTTCGATCCGGTATGGGCGGCTTTCAGCGATCACGGCGTTGCGCCCGTTTTCCACGTCTCGGAGTTTGAGAGCCCCCTGCATCCGGCCTGGCGCGAGGGAGAACACGAGGACGGCGAGCAGCTCTTCGACTCCATCTTCTTGTACCTGGCTCCGGCCGTCGCGCTGGCCAACCTCATCTTGCACGGAGTGCTCGAGCGGTTCCCTCGCTTGCGGCTCGGCGTGGTCGAGCTGACTGCCAGCTGGGTACCGAGCTTCCTGCTGCACATCGACGGCGCATCGGACTTCTACACCCAGCGGCACGGCGAGCCGTTCCACCCGCTGGCGGATCGTCCGTCGGACTACTTCTTGCGGCAGGTGCGAGTGGCCGCCCTTCCCTATGAGATGCCGAACCGGCTCGTGCCCAAGGTGGGCGACGCCACCTTCATGATCGGCAGTGACTGGCCCCACGCCGAGGGCGTCGCCGATCCCAAGGCTGCGGCGGAGCGGGCGGTGACGGGTCTGGCCGACCCGGCCCGCGCCAACATCCTCGGAGCCAACGCCGCCTGGTTGTTGGGTCTGTGAGCATCGACCTCCAGGCCGCCGCGGCCGAGCGGAAACGCCTCCGGGCGAAGTACCTCCAGGTGGCCGGGCAGCGGCCCGCGTCGACGGCCCGCGGGGTGCACCACGTCGCTCTCTTGTGCTCGGGCGTGGAGCGGACCATCCGCTTCTACCAAGAGCTCCTGGGTTTCCCGCTCGTCGAGCTCTTCGAGAACCGGGACTACAAGGGGTCGACCCACCTGTTCTTCGACCTGGGACACGACAACACCTTGGCCTTCTTCGACTTCCCGGGCCTCGGTCTCGGTCCCTACGCCGAGGTGCTGGGTGGGTTCCACCATCTCGCCATCTCGATCGACCGGGCACAGTGGGAAGCGGCACGGGCTCGCTTGAAAGACGCCGGCGTCCCGACGCAGATCGAGAGCGAAGTCTCCTTGTACTTCGCGGACCCCGACGGGGTGCGACTGGAGCTCATCGCCGAGGATCTTGGCTCGTTGTACGGCACTCCTCTGCATTGATGGCCGTTACCGGCCTGGCCAACCTGGCGATCAAGGTCGCCGATCTCGAAGATGCCTGTGCCTGGTACGAGGCAGCCGGCGCCACCGTCACGGAGCCGATCGAGTGGGAGAACGGCCGTCGGGCCGACGTGCAGTTGGGTGCCGTCGCCCTGACGCTCTTCACGCAGGCGATCTACGAAGAAGCCTGCTCGCTGCCCGACGAGGGCTTTCTGCACCCGGCGTTGTTCGTGGACGACCTCGACGCTGAGCTGGCGCGTCACGAGGTGCTGTGGGGCCCACGGACCGTGAGCGGCGCGTTCGGCACCCGGCGGATCGCCTTCGTGGAGGCGCCCGGGGGGATCCGTCTCGAATTCATGGAGCAGATCGAGGAAGCCCCGATCTGATCGTTGCCCGCGGTGCCCGAAATACCGGGTTGGAGGCAGGCTCCCCGACGGTCCTCGTGGTGGCACGACTGGCGGAGAACTGCCAGCACCCTTCTCCGTGCCGCCGGTCGCGCGCACAATCAAGGCGGAGGACCACCATCTCGCCCCGGGGTGACGTCGAGAGAACACACGGTGCGCAATGTGATTGACCTACGACCGAGGGCGACACCGTGAGGGCGGGGGCTGCTCTCGCGCTGGCGCGGTACCGGTTCCGGACCACGCTGGCGCACCGGTGGACCGGCTACCTGACGATCGTCGTGCTGGTCGGCATTTTGGGTGGGGTGGCGATGGGATCGATCGCCGCGGCCCGACGCACCCAGGCCGCCTTCCCGGTCTTCTTGGCCAGCACGAACCCTTCGAACCTGGCGCTCGTCACGTCGGGTTGGCAACCGGGACAGCCGAACAGCTCAGGGTCGAGCCTGATGGGCTCCCACCTGGTGGCGCGGCTCCCGCTGGTGTCCCACGTCGCCGACGCCTTCAACCTGAACGCGCAGCCCATCAACGCGGACGGATATCCGGTGGAGAACCCACCCGCGGCGGCCGCGCTCGGCATCAGCACACTCAACAACTACGGGAGTACGGACGGCGAGTTCTCACGGCAGAATCGAGCCACGGCCATACAGGGCCGGCTCCCCGACCCGAGGCGAGCCGATGAAGTCGACCTCGCGCCGATCGTGGCCGAGGCGCTCAACGTGCACGTTGGTGACACCGTTCCGATGGGGTTTTACACCAACGAGCAGACGACAGAGCCCGGGTACGGCACCAGCCCCGTTTTCAAGGTGAAGCCCTACCGAAGCATGGACATGAAGGTCGTTGGCCTCGTCGACTTCAACGACAAGATTGTCGTTGACTCGCTCGGTGTGACCGGTACGGCCAACATCCTCTACTCAGCGGCCCTGACCCGACAACTGCTGGCTTGCTGCGTCACGAACGTCACGACCTATCTCCAGCTGGCCCACGGCAACAGCGACGTCGCCCGCGTGGAGGCCGACATCGACCATGTCGCGGCGGCGCAAGCCTTCGGAGCGGTGCTGTTTGCCGTCCAGCCCGACGTGTCGGTCGCCGAGCGGGCCATCCGCCCCGAGTCGATCGCACTGGCTGTGTTCGGTGGGATCGCGGCGCTGGCCACGCTCCTCATCGCCGGCCAGGCCATCGGGCGTCAACTGCGCTTGACCAGCCGAGAGCGAGAGACCTTGCGCGCTCTCGGGGCCGGCCCCCCGGCGATCGTGCTCGACGGCATCACGGGACTCCTGCTTGCCGTTCTCGCCGGTTCGGTCCTCGCCGTTCTTGTCGCCGTCGCACTGTCCCCCCTGGCTCCCATCGGGATCGTGCGAGCCGTCTACCCGTACCAGGGCGTCGCCTTCGACTGGGTGGTGTTGGGCCTTGGGTTCGCGGCGTTTGCAGCCATCCTGACCGCGGTCGCGGTCGTCATCGCGCTGCGGCAAGCTCCGCATCGGCTCAAGTCGGGCGATGAACGACGCACACGCGTTCCACCGATGGTGCGAGCAGCCGCCAATGCCGGGCTCCCGGCGCCCTCCGTCGAGGGCATCAGGTTGGCCGTCGACCCTGGTGGCGGCCGGAGCACGGTGCCCGTGCGCTCGGCCATCGTCGGCACGTTGATCGCCGTCGTCGTCGTTGTGGCGACGGTCACCTTCGGGACGAGTCTCGACGCCCTCGTGTCACACCCCGACCTGTATGGATGGAACTGGGACTACGAGCTGACCGGCGGTGGTGGGATCGCCCCGGTGCCCGCTCGGGCCGCCGCGACCCTGCTGAATCGGGATCGGTCGGTGGCGGCCTGGTCATCCGTCGTGTTCGGAGGCGAGGCGACGATCGACGGAGTGCTCGTACCCGACATCGGGGAGCGTCCCGGCGCAGCGGTCGCGCCACCCATCCTCTCGGGGCACGGCATCGAGGCATCCGACCAGATCGTGCTCGGGGGGGAGACCCTCGCCTCCTTGCACAAGCAGATTGGTGAGACGGTGACCGTGGGTGTCGTACCGGGAGAGACGAGAAGACTGGTGGTCGTGGGCACCGCGACGATGCCGGTGGTCGGGATCCAATTAGGGGCGACCCACTCTTCAATGGGCACCGGCGCACTCGTACCGGCGTCGCTGATCCCGAACTCTGTCTCGAACGTCAACCACGTGGCTCCCTATGGTCCGAGCGCCATCTTTGTCCGACTGCGCAGCGGGAGCGACAGTGCGGCGGCGCTCGCCGGGTTGCACAAGATCGCGAACCAGCTGACCGTCCCCACCAATTACGGCGTGAGCGTGCTGCCGGTGCAGCGTCCAGCCGAGATCATCAACTACCGGTCGATGGGAACCACTCCGGCCATCCTGGGCCTCAGCCTGGCCGCGGGGGCGACGATCGCCCTGTCCCTGACGCTCGTCGCCTCGGTCCGCCGCCGCCGACGTGACCTCGCCCTCCTGAAGACCCTGGGCTTCACTCGCCGGCAGCTCGCCGCGACCGTGGCCTGGCAAGCCAGTGTCGCGGTGGGTATCGGGACCGTGGTGGGCATCCCCGTCGGGATCGTCGTGGGCCGCCTCCTGTGGACCGCTTTCGCCCACCAGATCGACGCGGTGGCGCAGCCCTTCGTGCCGGGGTTGACGATCGCCGTCATCGGCGTGGGCGCCATCGTGCTCGCCAACCTCGTCGCCACCGTGCCGGGCCGGCTCGCCGCCAACACGCCGACGGCCCTCATGTTGCGCGCAGAGTGAGCGCGCCGGCGACTGCCTAAACCCCTTCCAGCTCGGGCTCGAGCGCGGGCGCAGCGGCCTTTTGGCTCGCCTTGACCGACTCGTTGATCTGAGCGAACGACGGGAGCGTGGCCAGGGCAACGGCGGCGGTGGCCACGAGCAGACCAGCCGCCACGGAGAAGGCGAGCGCGTAGCCGTCGGTGAGGGCAGCCGCGGTGTGGGCCCGTGTGGCCGGCACCCCGATGAGTGCGCTCGATGTGCGGTTGGCCGCCAAGGTGGCCAGCGCGGCAAGGCCGATGGCGGCGCCCACTGTGCGCGAGGTGTTGAGCAACCCCGACGCGAGTCCCGCTTCGGCAGTGGGCACTCCCGCCGTCCCCGCCACAGCGATCGGGGTCACGGCCAGGCCCATGCCCAGCCCGATGAGCACGAACGGCCCGAGGAGGTCGGCCACGAACGTGCTGTTGGTCGAGATCTGGGACAGCCACGTCAACCCTCCGCAGGCCACCAGCGTGCCGAGGAGGATGAGGAGGCGTGGGCCGAATCGAGGCACCAGACGCGCCGTGATTTGCGCGCCGGCGGCGATCAGCAGGGTCTGGGGCAGGAAGGCCACCCCGGCCTGGAGCGGACTGTAGCCCAGCACGTGCTGCATATAGAGCGTCTCGAAGTACCAGGATCCGAAGAGCGCGCCGAACATCATCAGCATCACCGCGTTCCCACCGGAGACAGAGCGGGACCGGAAGATGTGCAGCGGGACGAGCGGAGCCTTCGAGACGCGGGCCTGCAGGAAAAGGAAGACGGCGACGAGGACCACGCCCAACGCAAGCGGCACCAGGACCTGAGCCGACCCCCACGAGTACGTCTCGGTGCGCACGAGGGCGAACACCAATGAAACGAGGCCGGCCGTCACCGTCACCGCCCCGGCGAGGTCAAGATGGCGGTGCACCATTTCGGCCTTCGACTCGGGGAGGTCGCGGCGGGCCGCCACCAGCGCCATGGCTCCGACCGGCACATTGACGAACAGGATCCAGCGCCAGCTGAGGAAGTCGGTCAGAACTCCGCCGAAGAGCGCACCGGCCGACGCGCCCGCGGCGGACACTGCGCTCCACACGCCCAGGGCTCTGGCGCGGGCGGCTCCCTCGGTGAACGTCGCTGTCAGGATGGTCAAAGTCGCGGGAGCGAGGATGGCGGCCCCGAGACCCTGCAGGGCCCGGGCACTGATCAGCCAGATTTCATTCTGGGCGAACCCGCCGAGGAGGCTGGACACGGTGAAGACGGCGAGGCCCACCATGAAGATCCTCCGCCGACCGAAGAGGTCAGCCGCCCGGCCGCCGAGGAGTAGGAATCCAGCGAAGGTCAGCGTGTAGGCATTGACGATCCACTGGAGGTTCGACGAGCTGAAGTGGAGATCACGCTGGATCGACGGCAGCGCGACGTTGACGATGGAGGCGTCGAGCACCACCATGAACTGGCCGATGCAGACGATGCCGAGCACGACCCAGGACGGCACGGAACGGCCGGGTTCGAGGTCGACGGCGGTGCTGGTCTCCCTGGGGTTTGTGGACATGGCTCTCCCTCTGCGCGCATCCTCGCGTCCAACACCCCCGCACCGGGCAACGCTGGTAAGTCACCAGCTATTCCCGTCTCGAGTTGGAACCCGGTGGTGATCGGGTCCGAGGCGACGCCGGTGGGCCGAGGTACGGCCCAGTCTCACTCTGGGCTGTGACATGCTCTCTGGCGCGATCACCCAGCCGATCCGTCGAGCGGCTCCGGCCCGCCGATCATGCAGGGCCGCAGTGCAGCGGGTGTTTCGTACGCAGGGACCGCCACGAGGGCGCGTCATGGAGCAGGCGATCGGGGCTCGAGGAGCGGCCCGAAAGGATGGTCGATCCTGTCGAACCTGGCCGGACCCGTTCGTGTAGACGGTGCTCGCCGGTGTTGGGCCGGAGAGCCTCGCAATGAGAAACCAGGAGGGTAAGACCATGAGGCAGTACCTGCTCAGCGTGACCACGATCGACGGGGCACCCCCCCGTTCCCCGGACGATTCGCAGCGGGCCTACCAACAGGTGGCCCGTTTCAACGAGGAACTACAGGCGGCGGGGGCGTGGGTCTTCGCCGGCGGCCTCCTCCCAGCGTCGTCGGCCACCGTCGTCCGCAACGAAGGAAATGGGGTGCTGGTCACGGACGGGCCGTTCACCGAGTCCAAAGAACACATCGGCGGCGTCTGGATCATTGAGGCGGTCGACCTCGATGCGGCCCTCGCCTGGGCCACGAAGGCGACACAGGCCTGCGGCGAGCCGGTCGAGGTCCGCCCCTTTCAGGAGAACCCCGGGAGTTGATGCCGGGCCGGCCGAACGATGAAGGCTCCCTCGATCTTGCGCGCGTCTTTCGCCAAGAGTACGGGCGCGCCGTCTCTGTCCTCGTTCGGGTGTGTGGTGACATCGACCTGGCCGAAGACGGTGTGCAGGAGGCGTTCACGATCGCCGCACAGCGTTGGCGCGAAGAGGGCATACCGCCGAGCCCGGCGGGCTGGATCATCACGACGGCACGCAACAAGATCATCGACCGACTGCGAAGGGAGGCTTCGCGCGACGAGCGTCAGGCCCAGGCTGCTCTCCTCCATCAGGGCCATGAGTTCGAAACGGAGCTTGCCGTGCAAGACGACCGCCTCCGTCTGATCTTCACCTGTTGTCACCCTTCGCTCGCGCCGGCGGCGCAGGTGGCCCTGACTCTGCGGCTCCTTGGCGGACTCACGACGCCCGAGATCGCGCGTGCCTTCATGGTTCCTGAGGCCACCATGGCTCAGCGGATCGTGAGGGCCAAGGCCAAGATCCGCGACGCGGGGATTCCCTACCGGGTGCCGAGCAGCTCCGAGCTCCCGGACCGGCTGCGGCCAGTCCTCGCGGTGATCTACCTCGTCTTCAACGAGGGCTATGCCGCCACGTCCGGTGGCCTGCTGGTGCGGGAGAACCTTTGTGCCGAGGCTGTCCGCCTGGGACGGGTCCTTGCCGCGTTGATGCCAGACGAACCCGAGGTGACCGGACTGCTCGCTCTCATGTTGCTGAGCGTCGCCCGCCGCCCGGCGCGCACGTCGCCCGATGGCTCCCTGGTCCCATTGCGCGAGCAGGACCGCAGCCAGTGGGACCAGCAATTGCTCGGTGAGGGGATGGCGCTGGTGCGGTCCTGTGTGCAGCGGAACCAGCCCGGCCCGTATCAGACCCAAGCCGCCATCAACGCGGTGCACAGCGAAGCGACGAGCGCCTCTGGAACGGACTGGCGGCAGATCCTCGCCCTCTACGACCAACTCGTTCGCTTCGACCCGTCACCGGTGGTGGCACTCAACCGCGCGGTCGCCCTCGCTGAGATGGAGGGCCCCGAGGCGGGTTTGAAAGCGGTGGACGGTCTCCCCTTGGAGGGGTACTACCTGTTCCACGCGGTCCGGGCCGATCTGCTGCGAAGACTGGGACGCGTTGACGAGGCTGCGACAGCATTCGATCGGGCCCGAGGACTGACCGACAACGAGGCCGAACGTGCTTTTCTCGAACGAGCCCAAGCCGCCGCAACCGGATCGCTGAGCGAGTGACAGACTCTCGCTCGTCATGAAGGTCCACCTCGTCGACGGCACCTACGAGCTGTTCCGCCATTTCTTCGGCGCGCCCCCGCACCGCAACGCGGCCGGGGAGGAGGTCGCTGCCGTCAGGGGGGTCGTCGGTTCCGTCCTCCAACTCTTGGGCGAGGGAGCTACCCATGTCGGCGTGGCCACGGATCACGTCATCGAGTCGTTCCGTAACGACCTGTGGCCCGGCTACAAGACCGGTGCCGGCATCGACCCGGACTTGTGGTCTCAGGCCTGGCCGCTCGAGGCGGCGCTCGCCGCGCTCGGGGTGCAGGTCTGGCCGATGGTCGACCTCGAGGCGGACGACGCACTGGCCAGTGCGGCCGCGGTCGCCGGGGACGCTTCCGACGTCGACCAGGTCGTCATCTGCACACCGGACAAGGACCTCGGCCAGTGCGTGCGCGGCACTCACATCGTTCAGCTGGACCGGCGTAAGAACGTGCTCGTCGACGAGGACGGAGTCGTCGCCAAGTTCGGGGTTGGTCCGTCCTCCATCCCCGACTACCTCGCCCTGGTCGGTGACAGCGCGGACGGGTTTCCCGGACTGGCGGGTTGGGGGGCAAAATCCGCCGCCGCCGTCCTCGCCCGCTGGGGGCACCTGGAAGACATTCCTCGCGACCCAGGCGCGTGGGAGGTCAACGTCCGCAGTGCGCCCAAGCTGGCCGACGTGCTGACAGCGAATCGTGACGACGCACTCTTGTTCAAGGAGCTGGCCACCCTGCGGGTGGACCGCTCACTGGTCAGACGGGTCGAGGATCTGCGCTGGCAGGGCCCGACGACTGACTTCGCGCGTGTCTGCGCCGACATCGACGCGCCCGGCCTTCTGCGGCGGGCGGAGGCTTTGGCCACGGCACGCTGATCTCCTCCGATCTCGACCGCCAACCGTGAAGGGCAGTGGACGGCGCCGCCGACTTTGGAGGATCCTCTTGGGGCACTCCGTCGGAGTCGATCGGAGCGACAACCGAGGTGGACATGCGAGGCGACGTTGACACGCTGCGAAAACAGGTTGACGAGTTGCTCAAGCGCCGACCCGGCTGGAAACTGCAGGCGATGCCCACGCCGGGCCTGCCGCCGGTATGGGGTTTTGGATCTGGGGGCCAGGTCGAACTCAGTGTCGGGACGGACGGCGACTCCATCAACCTCTACGTGATCGCCCAGGACGCCGACATCAAGTTGAGCAGCACCAGCGAATTGGCGGCGTGGTTGAAGGCACACAAGCCCCAAGCGTTCCAGGACCCCAAGGACGGTCCGGGCGACAAGCCAAAGCGACGCCGCTTCCTCGATTGGGAGTAGCGCCATGACCGACCGCCAACGGTTCTGCTCGCACGCTCGGTGCCGCCTCAATCATCGATCTGGCCGCGCAACGCGGAGGGAGTGGGATTCGAACCCACGGAGGCTTGCACCTCGCAGCTTTTCAAGAGCTGTGCATTCGTCCGCTCTGCCATCCCTCCAGGCGGATCATGCTAGGTGACTGCCCTGGCCGGCCGACCCGTCGGTCCACTCGGCCAGCTCGACGACGACACCCGGACCATCGAGGAAGACCAGGCGCCGGTCGTGGAACTCCATGACGTCGTTGCGCGGCCCGATCCCGTGCTCCGAGAGGTGGGCCAGCATCGCGTCGAGGTTGTTGACGCGGAAGCAGACGTGATTGAAGCCGGTGCGTGCCAGCGTGCCCGCGGCACTGTCGACGACGGCCGTGGGACGGTGGAAGGAGAGCAACTGCACCTCCTGGTGGACCGGTGCGCCCTCGAGCACCAAGGTGACGTGATCGGCCTCCCAGTCCGGGATACCCATGTAGCGCGAGATCACCTCTCCCGAGGCCACGACGGCGATGCGCTCGACGAAGCCGAGGAGCCCGAAGAACCGCCGTGCCGCCTCCAGATCCGTGACGACCACCGTCATGTGGTCGAAGCCCTCGTTGCGCGCCGGTCCGGCGGCGCCCACCTCCCCCGCCGTCACGAACGCCTCGCAGCCTGGTCGCGGCTGTCACGAGCCCGGCTGCGCAACCGGCCCCGCGTGGCCTGGTCCAGTATCACCTTGCGTAACCGCACCACTTTCGGCGTCACCTCGACGCATTCATCCTCTGCGATGAACTCAAGTGCGTGTTCCAGCGAGAAGGGCATCGCCGGCGTGAGCCGTTCGAATTCCTCCGCCGTCGACGAGCGCATGTTCGTCAGCTTTTTCTCCTTGGTCGGGTTGACGTCCATCTCCTCCGCCCGTGCGTTCTCCCCCACGATCATGCCCTCGTACACCTCTTCGGATGGTCCCACGATCAGAGTGCCCCGCTCCTGGAGGTTCATGAGGGCGAATGTGGTCGTGATCCCGCGCCGGTCAGCCACCATGGACCCGTTTCGGCGCGTGCGCAGCTCTCCGTGCCAGGGCTCCCAGCCGTCGAAGAGGTGGTGCAGGATCCCGGTGCCCCGGGACTCGGTCAGGAATTCGGTGCGAAAGCCGATCAACCCACGCGCCGGCACCTTGTAGTCGAGGCGGACCCAGCCCGTTCCGTGGTTGACCATCTCGAGCATGGTGCCCTTGCGCAAAGCCAGCAGCTGGGTCACGACGCCGAGATACTCGTCCGGAACGTCGACGCTGACCCGCTCCACTGGCTCGTGGATCCGGCCGTCGATCTCCCGGGTGACCACCTGGGGCTTGCCCACCGTGAGCTCGAAGCCTTCGCGCCGCATGGTCTCGACCAGGACGGCCAGCTGCAGCTCGCCCCGGCCGAGCACCTCCCACGTGTCGGGTCGCTCCGTCGGGACCACCCGGATCGCCACGTTCCCGACGAGCTCGGCGTCCAGCCGAGCCTTGAGCAGCCGCGCGGTGAGCTTGGTTCCGTCCGCACCCGACACGGGTGACGTGTTGATGCCAATGGTCATGGCCAGGCTGGGTTCGTCGACGGTGATGGCGGGCAGGGGAACCGGTTCGTCGGGGTCCGCCAGCGTCTCGCCGATGGTGACCTCGGGCAGGCCGGCCACCGACACGATCTCCCCTGGCCCCGCGCTCTCCGCCGGAACCTGTTCGAGCGCCTCGGTCACGTAGAGCTCCGTGATCTTGGCCTTCTCCACCGTCCCGTCCAGGCGGCACCAGCCGATCGGGCCGCCCTTGGTCAGCCTGCCGTTGTGCACTCGGCAGACGGCGAGGCGGCCGACGTAGGGAGAGGCCGAGAGGTTGCAGACCAGCGCCTGGGTGGGCATCTCCTCGTCGAACGTGGGAGCCGGGACGTGCTCGATGATGGCCCGGAACAGCGGCTCGACGCTGACCCCCTCGACCCCGGGCTCGGTGCTGACCCACCCGGCTCTGGCGTTGGCGTAGAGGATGGGGAAGTCGATCTGATCCTCGTCGGCGTCGAGGTCCAAGAACAGCTCCTCGACCTGGTGCACGACCTCGGCGATGCGGGCGTCGGCCCGGTCGACCTTGTTGACCACCAGGACCACGGGGAGCCTGGCCTCCAGCGCCTTGCGCAGGACGAAGCGGGTCTGGGGCAGCGGCCCCTCCGAGGCGTCGACGAGGAGAAGAACGCCATCGACCATGGTGAGCCCGCGCTCCACCTCGCCGCCGAAGTCGGCATGCCCCGGGGTGTCGACGATGTTCACCTTGACCCCGCCCCAACGCACGGCCGTGTTCTTGGCCAGGATGGTGATGCCCTTCTCGCGCTCCAGGTCCCCCGAGTCCATGACCCGGTCGGTCAGCTCTTGGTGGGCGCCGAACGCACCCGTCTGGCGCAAGAGCGCGTCGACGAGCGTCGTCTTGCCGTGGTCGACGTGGGCCACGATGGCCACGTTCCGAAGGTCGTCGCGGGTTCCCATAGGGGGACCCAACGTTAGAGGACCCCGCGTCCCGTCTACGCGGAGGACCCCGCGTCCCGTCTACGCGGCGGAGCGGACCGGTGCGCCGGGGCCGGTCAACACCAGGGAAACGGCCTCGGCGCACAGCGTGAGGACCGCCGGCTCCGGATCGACCCGGACCACGTGGCCGGAGTCGGGCCACCACCCGACGACCCGCCCCGGCAAGGCACCGCTCCGGGCCCGCAGGCTCTCGACCAGGGTCACGAGCGCCAGCTCGGCGCGCACCGAGCTACGGCGTGGCCCGGACAGCACGACCAAATGCGAACGTTCCGTGCGGACGTCGGCCCGGCCGCGCAGGGCGAGGAGGGCCGAGTGGGGGCTGTCCCACCAGCGGTCGCGGCCGATGACGGGCGCCGGCGTGAAGGTGGACCAGTCGAGGGCGCACCAGAGGCGGGTCGCCCACGTCACCGCCTCGACTCCGACCGCCGCCCGGCCAGACCGAGGAAGGCCGGCGAGCCAGCGGTCGAGTCGTGAGGCGCACGAGCTGCCGTCGCGTACCCAGCGCGACGATTCGTCGAGCCGCGCCTCGACCGCCTCGACGGGGGAGCGGGCGCGGCCGGCCACCAACAGACGCACCGCCGCCAGACCGAGGCCGCGTCGAGCCGTGCGGGTGGACCAGGCGAAGGGCTCGTCGAAACCATCGCCGTCACGACCGGACAGGGCGGCGCGGACGTCGTGGTCGGTGACCCGGAACGGGCCCGTTCCGGCCCGCCGTACGGCCAGGTCGGCGAGCATGGACTTGGCGTCGGCCAGGGCCGCGTGCCACGAGGCGAGGTCGACGATCGGGACCGGCGCCACCATCTCCTGGGTGAGTCGCTCAATCATCGCCGGCGGCGTCGCGGGTGAGCCACGCGACGATGTGGGAGGCGATGGCCCGCAGGTGGTCCTCGCGCACGTCCTCGACCGCGTAGCGGCCGGTGGCCGATTCGAGTAGCGCCAGGCGGAACGGGGGAGTGCCGCTGCGCAGTGTCTCGAGCAACGCGAGATAGTGCAGCGAGCGCCGCTGCCGAGCCCACGGCCCGCCGGCCGACACTCCGAGCGCGCAGAGCGAAGCGGTGCCCGGGTGCGGAAGACCGACGAGCAAGTCGAAGACACCGTGCAGGACCACACGACCGCCGGCGAGCGGGGTGGCGACCCGGTCGTCTGTCCTTGGCATCCACCCAGGGGCGAACCGCGGCACCTGGCGCAGCAGGTTCCCCGCGTGCGCCGCCAGCGACTCCGACAGGTCGGCTCGCGCCGAAGCCGTCAGTGACTCGACCTGGCGCGCCAAGACCTCTTCTCCACCGGCGTGCAGTGCCTCGAGCCCGTCACGCAGCGGGTCATCGATCTCTCCGGTGTGGACGAGCTGTCGGAACAGTGCATGGACGAGGCGGGCCAAGACCGCGTCGTCGGACGGGTTCTGCTCGCCGGCGTGCTCCGTCGGCGATCCGAGCAGCTGGCGCGCGCCGAGGAACAGCGGCGAGGCGTGCTCGCCCCGGGCGGCGACGACCTCGTAGGCGGCGTCCTCGAGCCAGGCGCGCAGGCCGCCGGCCAGGCCGGGATCGAAGCGAGGCCGAGCCGAGGTGTCTCCGCGCAGCAACGCCAGGACGTCCCCGGCACCGCCGTTGTCGGCCCGCAGCGGCGAAACGGATCGACGCAGGGTGCCTGGGGCGACGAGGACCATCGCAGGAGTGTGCCGACGAGGTGTGACACTTCGTCGACCCCGGGCTCTACCCTGAGGAGTGCAATGGCACCCGTCCTGGTCCCGTCGGCTCCGGCCACGGACGCCGCCTTCTTCGCCATTTTCGGGGTCTTCGTCGCCGCCATGGCCGTACTGATCGTGGTCGTGATCATGTGGGCGGTGCGTCACGACCTGGCCGGGCGGAAGGCGTGGCGGCAGCGTCAGGAAGCAGCAGGGCAGGGACCCCCGCCGCCCCCACGAGCGGCACCGTGATGGACTCCGTCCCGACCGACGGCGCGCCGCCGGCCACCTGGTCCGAGCGGGTACGCGCCCGCTGGGCGCGCCGCCATGCGACGGATGGAAGCAACGGTCCGACCGGGGTCCCGCGACGCACGGCGTTCGTGTTGGCCGGGGGCGGAAGTCGCGGCGCGGTCCAGGTGGGCATGCTCGAGGAGCTGGTGCGCCGCGGCATCCGGGCCGATCGCGTCTTCGGTGCATCGGTCGGAGCGATCAACGGCGCGGCCTACGCCGGGAACCCGACACTCGAGGGCATCGAGCACATGGGCTGGGTCTGGCGCGGCATCAAGGGGACCGACATCTTCCCCCGCGGCGCGTTCGACGGGCCCTGGGCCTATTTCCAAAAGCGCGCCGCCGTGCACGCCAACACCGGGCTGCGCACCATCATCGAGTCGGGCATCGACTACCCGAACTTGGAGGATGCCACCATCCCGATCGAGGTGGTGACCACGTCGCTGACCGACGGGCGGGAGCGCTGGATCAGCCGCGGTCCGGCGGTCGAGGCCATCTTGGCCTCCTCGGCCATCCCGTCCATCTTCCCACCCGTGACCATCGACGACGATGTGCTCGTCGATGGCGGCGTGGTCAACAACGTGCCGATCAGCCGTGCGCTCGAAACCGGGTGCGACCGCATTTACGTCCTGCTCTGCGGACCGCTGCACTACCACCCACCCGCGCCACGCCGCCCGGCCGAGGCCGTGTTGACGGCCTTCTTCGTGGCCATCCACGCACGGTTCGTCCGGGAGCTGGCCGCGCTGCCCCCGGGCGTGGAGGTGGTGGTCTTCAGCGGTGGCGGGGACCCTTCGGGCCAGTACCGCGACTTCTCGGCCACGGCCACCCTGATCGACGAGGGGCGGCGCGAGGTAGCCGACGTGCTCGACCGCGAGGTCGGGACGGCAGCCGCACTGGCGCCCGTGCCCTCGGCCTCGTCGTGACCGCGGACCGCTACCTTCTCTCCAACGACGCGCCCGAGGCGATGGACCGTTTCACCGCCTTCGCCACCCTGTTCGATCCCTCGACCTTCCGGTACCTCGATGCCCTCGGGCTGGGCCCCGGGTGGCGTTGCTGGGAGGTGGGGGCCGGCGGGACCACGGTGGTGACCCATCTGTCCGCGCGGGTCGGCCCGGGCGGCCAGGTGCTCGCCACCGACATCAACGTGGCCTGGGCCGCCGGAGCGGCCGGGCGGCCCAACGTCGAGATCCTCGAGCACGACGTCGCCGCCGAAGCGCCCCCCGGGGGGCCTTTCGACCTGGTGCACGCGCGCCTGGTCCTCGTGCATGTCCCCGAGCGTGACACGGCCCTGGCCAACATGGCGGCCGCCCTCCGCCCCGGTGGCGTCCTCTTGGTGGAGGACGCCGACCCCGCGCTCCAGCCGCTCAGCTGTCTGGAGGAGACGGGACCCGAAGCGGTGCTGGCCAATCGCCTGCGCCGTGGCTTCCGGTCGCTGCTGGTCGAGCGCGGGGTCGACCTCGCCTACGGCCGCTCGTTGCCCCGCCGGCTCCGGGCGGCGGGACTGCTGGGCGTGGCGGCCGATGCTTATTTCCCGGTCAGCGACCCCGCGTGCAACCAGCTCGAGATCGCAACGGTCAACTTGATCCACGACCAGCTCCTCGATCACGGCATCGCCACCGAGGCCGAGATCGCTCAGCACCTGGACAACGTGGCGGCGGGAAAGCTCGACTTGGCTCAGCCGCCCATGATCTCCTGCTGGGGCCGCCGCCCGTTTCCCTCCTGACCGGTACCGGCGGGATCCGCGTTCGTAGTGGTCACTACTTCCTGGTGGAATAGACGGGTGCTCGACACCTCGCCCGAATCTCTCTTTCACCCCGCCGTGGCCCGCTGGTTTGCCCGGCGTTTCCCGGCCGGCCCGACGCCACCACAGGCCGCGGCCTGGCCGCACATCGCGACGGGCCGGGACGTGCTGGTGGCCTCACCCACCGGCACGGGCAAGACGCTCACCGGGTTCCTCGTGGCCATCGACGCGGCCTACAGGGCGGCCGAAAGCGGTGCACGCGCCGGGGGCGCACCAGAGGTGCTGTACATCTCCCCACTGCGAGCCCTGGCGGTCGACGTGCACGAGAACCTCCACGTCCCGTTGTCCGAGATCCGCGAGGAGGCGGCCCGGCTCGGCTGTCCCGACCCGGCCCTGCGCATCGCGGTGCGCACGGGTGACACGCCGCCGGCCGAGCGGGCTGCGATGAAGAAGCAGTCTCCCGATTTGCTGGTCACGACGCCCGAGTCCCTCTACCTGCTCCTCACGGCGCCGTCGTCGCGCGCCCTCCTGCGGAACGTGCGCACGGTCATCGTCGACGAGGTGCACACACTCGCCCGCGACAAGCGGGGCAGCCACCTGTCGTTGAGCCTCGAGCGGCTCGATGCGTTGGTGACCGAGAGCGGAGGCCAGCTCCAGCGGATCGGGCTCTCCGCGACACAGCGGCCGCTGGACTTGGTGGCGCGGTTGCTGTCGGGGGTCCACGAGGGCCGACCGGAAACGGTGATCGTCGACTGCGGCCACGCCCGCGACCTCGAGGTGGCCATCGAGCTCCCCACGACCGAGCTCGAGGCGGTGATGAGCGGGGGCCAGATGTCGGACATCCTCGATCGCATCGCGGAGCACACGCGGCACCACCGCACAACGCTCGTGTTCGTGAACACGCGCAAGATGGCCGAACGGGTGGCTCACCAACTGGCCGAGCGGCTGGCCGGGGACGAGCCCGGGCGCGACGGCGACGTCGACGCCTCGCTGCTCGTGGCCGCCCATCACGGCAGTCTGTCGGCGGCGCGACGTCGCATTGTCGAGGCCCGACTGCGGGCGGGCGACCTCCGTGCGCTCGTGGCCACGGCATCGCTCGAGCTGGGCATCGACGTCGGCCCGGTCGAGTTGGTCTGCCAGATCGGGTCGCCCCGTGCCATCGGAACCTTTCTCCAACGCGTCGGCCGCGCGAACCACCATCGCGACGGGACCCCGGCCGGCCGCCTCTACCCGACGACGCGCGACGAGTTGGTCGAGTGCGCTGCCCTCCTCGCCGCCGTGCAGCAGGGTCGTCTCGACCTGCTCCAGCCTCCCGTGGCTCCGCTCGACGTGCTCGCCCAGCAACTGGTGGCGGAGGTGGCTTCCGCCGACGACCGTGACGTCGAGGCACTGTGGGCCTTGGCCACGGCGGCCGCCCCCTACGCGGAGCTGTCCCGCCAAGACTTCGACGACGTGGTGGCACTGGCGAGCTGGGGGATCGAGACCGGTCGGGGTCGCCGAGGGGCGCACCTACACCACGACGCCGTCAACGGCCGACTGCGGGCGCGCCGGGGCGCCCGGCTGGCCGCCCTCACCGGCGGGGGCGCCATCCCCGAGACCGGTGACTACCGGGTGGTCCTCGACCCCGAAGGCGTGACCGTCGGCTCGGTGCACGAGGACTTCGCGGTCGAGGCGACGGCGGGTGACATCTTCCTGCTGGGCACGCATTCGTGGCGGGTGGCCAAGGTGGAGGTGGGCACGGTCCGAGTCCACGACGCCGGAGACCTTCCTCCGACGATCCCCTTCTGGCTGGGCGAGGCTCCCGCCCGTACGGCCGAGCTCTCCGAGGCCGTCAGTGACCTGCGGTCTGCCCTCGAGCCGTTGCTCGACGCTGGCGACGGCGACGGCGCCCGCCGACTGGTGCGCGAGCTCGCGGGCGTGTCCGCCGAGGTGGGCCAGCAGGTGGTGGCGTACTGCGCCGCCGGCCTGGCCGCGCTGGGCCACCTGCCCACCAGCGAGCGCATCGTGGTGGAGCGCTGTTTCGACGAGACCGAGGGATCGCAACTGATCATCCATGCGCCCTTCGGCGGCCGCATCAATCGGGCTCTCGGTCTGGCGTTGCGCAAACGGTTCTGCGTCTCGTTCGACTTCGAGTTGCAGGCGGCGGCGGACGACGACACCGTCGTTCTCTCGCTCGGACCCCAGCACAGCTTTCCGCTGACGCAGGTCCAATCCATGCTGACGAGTGCCAAGGCAGCCGAAGTGCTGACCCAAGCCGTGCTGCCGCATCCCATGCTCGGCGCGCGTTGGCGCTGGAACCTCAATCGCGCCCTCGTGCTCCCGCGCATGAGTGGGGGAAAGCGCCGGCCCATCCACCTCCAGCGCATGGAGGCCGACGACCTGCTCGCTGCCGTGTGGCCGGGACTGGCGGCCTGCCAGGAGAACGCCCCGGCCGGCCCGGTGTCGGTGCCCGACCACGTGCTGGCCCGCCAGACGGTCGACGACTGTCTCCACGAGGGACTCTCCGTCGAGGGTCTCGTCGAGGTCTGGGCGCGGATCGAGTCGGGCGCGCTCGCGGTGCACACGGTCGAATCCTCCGAGCCGTCGCCCTTTGCCCATGCGATCCTGAGCGGGCGTCCCTTCACCTATCTCGACGACGCGCCACTGGAGGAGCGGCGCACCCGGGCCCTCTCGTTGCGGCGCGGCCTGGGCGAGCTCGGCCCCAACGGGTTGCCCGTGCCTGCCAAGGAGCTGGCGGCCCTCGACCCCGCAGCGGTGGCCCTGGTACTCGACCAGGTGCGGCCGCGCCCGCGCGACGCCGATGAGTTGCATGACCTCTTGCTCTCCCTCGTGGCGGCCCGGCCGTGTCCGGACTGGGCCAAGTGGTACGAAGCGCTCGCCGCCGACGGCCGCGCCAAGCTGCTCGCCGGCTGCTGGGTGGCGACCGAGCGCTCCCACGCCGCGGCCGCTCTCGACAGTGACGACGACTCGGCCGCCGCCTGTGTGGCCGGTCACCTGCAGCTCGCAGGGCCGGTCACGCTGGAGCAGCTGGTCGCCGACGCAGCCTTGCCGTCGGGCGCTCCGATGGGCGCGCCGCTCCCGCCGGCCCGGGCCCGCACTGCGCTGGCCCGCCTGGAGGCCGGGGGGTCCGCCATCGAGCTCCCCGACGGTCGCTGGTGCGCGCGCAACCTCTTGGTACGTCTGCACGGCGCCAGCCGTCGCCGACGGCGAGGCCTGGTCGAGGCCGTGTCGATCGCCGACTTCGTGCGCTTCCTCACCCACTGGCAGCACGCCACGCCCGACCGACGGCTGGCGGGCCGGGCCGGGTTGTTGGAGGTCCTCGAACAGCTGCAGGGAATCGAGGCGCCCGCCGCGGAGTGGGAGGCGCAGATCCTGCCGGCCCGTCTCGGCGACTACGACCCTCGGTGGCTCGACGAGCTGTGCCTGTCCGGTGAGGTGGCCTGGGGACGCCTCACCCCGCGGGCCGAGCGGACCGGGCGCAGCGGCTCGCCCTCGCCCGCCACCCCGCTCGCCTTCGTCGTGCGCGACGACCTCGAGACGCTGCTGCGCGCCGTACGGGCCGGGTCGGTGGCGCCCGAGCCCGAGGTGGGCGCAGCCGCCGACGTGCTCGCTGCCCTGCGGGTGCGTGGCGCCTGCTTCCGCGCCGAGCTGGCGCCGCTGACCGGTCGGCTCCCGGCCGAAGTCGACGAGGGGCTCTGGGACCTGGTCGCCCGGGGCCTGGTCACGGCCGACGCCTTCTCGGCGGTACGCGCCCTGCTCTCCGCCCGCGACCGCTGGCGAACCCGGACGGCGCGCCGACCGTCGGGGCGTTTGGCGCGCCGCCGGGCGCCGGTCGGGAGCGGCATCGGCGAGGGACGGTGGTCGCTGCTGCCCGGACCCGAGGTGCTCGGCGTGCCGGTCGTCGATGACGGGGTGCTCTCCCCGGGCAACGAGGCACTCGCCGAGTCGGTGGCGCAGCAGTTGCTCCTGCGCTGGGGCCTCGTGGCCTGGGAACTGTGGGGACGGGAGTCGTTCAAGGTGCCATGGCGCGAGGTGGTGTGGGCCTTGCGCCGGATGGAGGCACGCGGGCTCGCACTCGGGGGTCGTTTCGTCGCGGGGCTGTCGGGTGAGCAATACGCACTCCCCGAAGCCGTCGAGGAGCTCCAGGCGTTGCGCCGCCGTGGCACCACGGGCGAGCAGGTTGTCGTGGCCGGGGCCGATCCGCTCAACATGACGGGATCCATCATCGGCGGGGCCCGCGTGCCGACGCGCCGCAATCAGCGCGTGGTGTACCGCGACGGCGTGGTGGTGGACCACCTCGAGGTCGGTTGACCCGATGTCGCGCAAAAGGACCATCGATCTCAACGCAGATATGGGCGAGGCGACCGACGGGAGCGCCATCGAGGTGGAGCGCACACTGCTCGCGCTGGTCACCACCGCCTACGTCGCTTGTGGTGGCCACGCCGGCGACGAGGGGTCCATGGCGGCGACGGTGGGAGCGGCGCTGGAACATTCCGTCCGGGTCGGGGCCCATCCGTCGTACCCCGATCGAGAAGGGTTCGGACGCCGACCGGTGACGATCGACCGGGGCGAGCTCCGCGCCGCACTGAACGAGCAACTGGGGGCGCTGGCACTTATCGCCCGGTCAGCCGGGACGAGCATCGACTCCGTCAAGGCGCACGGGATGCTCTACGAAGAGGTCGCCAAGGGGGGCGCCGTCTACGAGACCTTCCGCGACGCGGCGCGCGAGACCTACGGCGACGGAGTAGCAGTGGTGCTGCCTTCGGGCTGTCGCGCCTTGGCCATGGCGATGCGCGACGGGGTCGTCGCCTACGAGGAGGGCTTTTGCGACCGGGCCTACCGGCCGGACGGAGGCCTGGTCGACCGGCAGACGGCGGGCGCCCTTCTGGACGAGGCGGAAGAGGCGGCCGCGCAGGCGCTCAGCCTGGCCAAGGGCGCGGTGGTGGCCGTCGACGGCAGCGTGCTCACCCTGTGGGTGGACACGCTGTGCATCCACGGCGACTCCCCCGGGGCCGTGGCGATGGCGACCGCGGTCCGTCAGGCCATGGCGGGGGCGGGGATCGACGTGGTCGCGCCGGCGCGTGCATGACACGCTCCATCCCCGACGGGGAGGTGCGGGTCCTCGGTGACCGCGCCTTCCTGATCGGCGTGCCCGACCCGGCCGCGGGCCGGGCGCTGGCCCGGGCGTTGGAGCAGAGGGTGGCCGATGCGGATGCCCTCGAGGTGGTGTGCGGCTACGCCACGGTCATGGTCTCGCTGACGCACTCCGAAGCGGAGCTCGACGCGGTCCGGACCCTCGCCTGGCAGCTCCACGCGGACGTTGTGAAGGGCGAGGTCCGACGGCGCGAGGGAACGGGTCGTGTGGTGACCGTGCCGTGCATCTTCGACGGGCCCGACCTCGACGCGGTGGCGATCGGCGCCGGGTGCACGACCAACGAGGTGGTCGCCCTCATGACGAGGCGGCCGCTGCGTGTGAGCGTGGTGGGCTTCTCACCGGGCTTCGCCTACCTCGACGGGCTGCCGGTGCCCCTGCGCACGGTGCCGCGGCGCGACCGGCCACGCCCGGTGGTGCCCGCCGGTTCGGTGGCGCTCGCCAACGGACACGCCGCCGTCTATCCGACCGCGTCGCCCGGAGGATGGCAGCTCGTCGGGCGCACCGGCTTTCGGCTCTTCTCGTCGGCGCGGCCTCCGTACGCCGTGCTGGCGCCGGGGGACCGGGTCCGCTTCAGCACGGCGGGCGCTGGTGACCCTGTCGAGGAAGAGCCGACGCCCGGACTCGTGTGGACCGCACCGGCGGAGGCCCGCCCGGTGCTCGAAGTCGTGGCGCCGGGGCTGCGCGCCGTCGTGCAGGACGGCGGTCGCCGGGGTGTCGCCGCGGCCGGGGTGCCGGGCGCGGGTCCGGCCGATCCCGTGTGTTTCGCGCTGGCCAACCGGCTCGTCGGCAATGCCGCCGGCTCGGGCACCTTGGAGCTCACCGGTGGCGGCTCCCGGCTGCGCGGTCTGTCGGCGTGCCACGTGGCCGCCGTCGGCGCGGCGCCCGGAATCCGCGTCGACGGCAGCACCGTGCCGGCGGGGCAGGTCCTGCCGCTGGGGTCGGGACAGGAGCTCGCGGTGGGTCCGCTGCAGCGGGGCTGCCGTACCTACCTCTCGGTCGCGGGCGGAATCCTCGGGCCCGAGGTGTTCGGGAGCAGGGCGACCGATGAACTGACGGGGCTCGGCCCCGGCCCGCTCGGGCGCGGCGCGCGGCTGCACGCCGGGCCGTGGACACCCCCCCTCGGTGACCACCTCACGGCCGGAGCGGCGACCGAACTCCTCGAGGGTGTGCCCGTGGAGTTGCGGGTCGTACCGGGACCCCACCCCGAGCATTTTGTGCCCGATGCGCTGGGGCGCCTCGCCGACGTTCTCTTCCACGTCGAGCGTGACAGCAACCGCGTCGGGATCCGGCTGCGAGCCGACCTCCGGGCCGTGGCCAACCTGCGCCCGACCGGAGCGGGAGCGGGCGAGCTCGACTCGCAGGGTGTGGTGACGGGGGCCGTGCAGGTGCCGCCCGACGGCGACCCCGTCATCCTCATGCCCGATCACGCCACGCTCGGCGGTTACCCGGTCGTCGCGGTCGTGGTGTCGGCCGACCACGGGCGGCTTGGGCAATGCGCGCCGGGCACCCGGGTCCGACTCGTCCCCGTCGATCTCGCCGCGGCGCACGAAGCGGCGCGGACCAGCCGCCGCGTCCTCGAGCGGGCGGTGGTGGGGCATTACCCGCTGGCCGTGAACTGACGGCGGTCACGAGGAGCGGGATGAAGTTCAGACGAGAAGTTTCACCGCGGTGCCGACGCCGATGACCACGACCACGGCCCGCAGGGCGGTCGCGGGCAGGGCCAGCGCCAGGCGCGCGCCGATGTAGCCCCCGAACAGGCTGCCCAGCGCAAGCAGCCCCGCGGCCTCCCAGGCCAGGCCGCCGTGGATGAGGAAGACGACGGCAGCGATGCCGTTGACGACCATGGACAGCACCGTCCGCAGCCCGCTGGTGTGGGCGAGGGAGACCGGCAGGGCAAGGCCGAGCACGGCGAGGAACATGACGCCCATGGCGGCACCGAAGTAGCCGCCGTAGACGGAGGCGAGGAACACCCCCGCCACCAGGAGCACGGGCCGGGTGCGGGGATGGGCCGATCCTCGGTCCAGGGCACGCCGCAGCACCGGCTGGATGGCGAACAGGGCGGCCGCTCCCAAGACGAGCCAGGGCACCACGTCGTCGAAGGTCGCCGGAGAGGTCGTCAGCAGGAGCAGCGCCCCGGTCACCCCGCCGGCGAGCGCGAAGGGGCTGAGTCGGGCCAGCCGCCGGGCCTGGTCGCCGATCTCGTTTCGGTAGCCGGCGGCGGAAGCCACGTAGCCGGGCCAGATCCCGACGGTGTTGGTGATGTTGGCGGTGAGGGCCGGGTAGCCGAGCCCCAGCAGGATCGGGAACGAGATCAGGCTGCCACCGCCCGCCACGCCGTTGAAAATGCCCGCACCCACGCCACCCAGGAGGATCAGCACGACGTGCGAGGCGGGCATGCAGGGCAACAGTACGGGACCGGTGGTGCGCCCCTCGGTGGGTTTCTGTTCACCCCTGCCCACCGTTCGGCGATCGGCCTAGCCTGCCTGGGCGCCGTCGCGGCGTGCCGCATCAGCTCACGAAGGAGGTCCCATGGTCAGGCTCACCTGCCTGCTGCGCCGCAAGGAGGGTCTCACCCCCGCGGAGTTCCACGCCCACTGGCGTGAGGTCCACGGTCCGCTGATCGCGGCCAGCCGGAGCGGGAGCCACGTAGTCCGCTACGAGCAACACCCCCGCCCCCTCGAGGACTACGACGGCGACGGGGACACGGGGTTTGACGGGGTGACGGTGCAGTGGTTCGAGAGCATGGACGCCTACCGGGCCCACATGTCGGAGCCTGACTTCCCCGAGATCTGGGCCGACATCGAGCGCTTTCTCGACACCGCGCGGCTCCACTTCATCGTGACGGAGCACCCGCGCGTCGTCATGGGCGGCGCGGCGGCCTCATTCCCGTTGGCCTGACTGAGGCGGGGGCGCCACGGCGGTGAGCGGGAGCGGCGCGGCCGGGTGGGACCGAGCCTCCTCGGCCGGGACCGGTACGGGCGGGGTGTCGGGCCGCGGCGGGGGCACGGCACGCAAGGTGGCGCGCACCGGTGGGCGGGCCGCCTCCGCCTCGGCTTGCCGGCGCTCCATGAGATCGAGGAGGTCGCGCCACTCTCGCCCCTGAATCCGCGACAGTTCCTTGGGCAGCCGCCGCAGCAGTCGGTTCACGTCGCGCCGGTGTCGTTCCGCCAGGCCGCCCATCACGAAGACGGTTGCCGCCGGCAAGTGGGCCTCGCCGGTGGCGAGATCGGCCAGCCATACCGACGCCACCTCGGCGTCCTGCATGAGCCCGAGCTCGTCCTGGAGCGCGGTGAGCTGGCGGACGAAGCGGCTGGTGCGGCCGCCGTAGAGCTCGGAGCTGAACTCGAGCGCGTAGCGGAGCCGCTTGCAGCGGATGCGCAGACGGTGAAAGTCCGACACGACCCCCGACTTCTTCGCCCGCCGGGCCGCCTTGGCGACCGCCTCGTGGCGGGTCACGACGAGGTCGGGCATCGCGATTACGGCGGGAACCCGTATAGCCACCGAGCGCCGCGCCGGCCCCTGTTGCACCATGGAGGCGAGCCCCTTGGCCAGACGGTCCCAGCGGCTCGAGTCGAGTCCACTGAGCATGGCCAACCGGGCGGCGTCGCGTTCGCGCTCGACGAGCGCGGAGAGCTCGGCCAGCGGATCGTGATCCACGGGCCGCGCACCGGCGCTCCACCCCGCGGTGGCCGTCGCCATCTCGGCCAGTCCCTCTTGTTGGACGTCGAGGTCGCGCACGGCGCCGAGCAGGCGGCCCAGCCAGCCCAGCTCCTCGCGGAACACCTGCGCCCGCACGGGCAGGACGTCGGCAAAAAGGGAGAAGGCGGCGCGCAGGCGACGGGTCGCCACCCGCATCACGTGCAGCTCCTCGGGGTCTTCTCCGAGCCGCGTCCCCGGCTCCTTGTCGCGCAGCACGGCCAACTGGCGCCGCAGCACGGCGTAGGCCAAGTCCCCCATCGTCGACTCCTGGGAGATCCCGGTGGGTCCGAGGTCGGGCGTGCCCGGGATCTCTTGTCCGACGGCCAGGAGACCAGCCTCGAATTTCGAGAGCCGGGCCGGTTGGAGCCCGCACGAGCAACGCAGTTGCTCCACGATCGGCTCCAGCGTCTCGAGCCACTCCGGTCGCACCTCGACCTCGACGCGGCGCAGCTGCATCGGCCGCTGGCCGTTGCCGACGACGATCATGGTGTCGTCGAGCGCGACCTCGGCCGCATCGACGCCGCCGACGCGCAAGGCGAAGGGTCGGCGGCGGGTGCGGACTTGAAGCACTTCGCGCATGGGGCGCGTGCCCACGATGGCCCGCAGCCGGCGACCCACCGGGCCATCTGAACCCAGCGCGCCGAGGCCCGACACGGGAAGCACTTCCGTCACCTCCAGGCGCTGGCGCAGGCCGTTTCCCTCGGCGGGACGCGTGTCCTTCAGCGTGACCTCATCATGCCGGCCGCGCCGGCGGGTGCGGACGACGAACCCGGCGCGGGCGATGCGCCAGTCGTCCGTGTCGAGGTACGAGTCGACCAGGCGCCGCGGCGTTCGGGCCAGCGCGGTGACCGTCCCTCCGTCGGCTGCCTCCACCGCGAGGGTCGGCAGGGTGGCGAGCCAGCGCTCGACGGGACGCAGGTCGAGCGCGTCGAACTGCCACTCGATCTCGACGGGGTCGTGTTGCTCGCCCGGTCCATCCACGCGGGAATCGGACGAATCGGACACGTCGCTCACGCTACAGCGGGTTCACGGCGAAGATCCCGAGAACCGCGCCACTCCAGCACACCGCCGTGCGATTGCCGCCAAATGGCGCGACGGCGGCGATAGTGTGCCCCACAGTGGCGCGACGAGCGATGACCGCGGAGCTCCCGACACCGACGGAGGTCGTGCAGGCGGCCGGCGGGCTGGTGGTGCGCCGCCACGCCGGAGAGCTCCACATCGTCGTGGTGCACCGGCCGGTGCACCAGGATTGGTCGTTCCCCAAGGGCAAGCTCGAAGTGGGCGAGACCTTGGAGCGGGCTGCGCTGCGCGAGGTGCGCGAGGAGACCGGCATGTCCTGCCGGCTCCTGCGGTTCGTCGGTCACACCGAGTACGTGGATCGCAAGGGCAGGCCCAAGGCCGTGGCCTACTGGGTGATGGGTGCGGTTGGCGGGTTCTTCACCCCCAACGCCGAGGTCGACGACTTGCGGTGGCTGACGCTCGACGATGCGAGCCGTCTGCTCTCCTATCCCCGCGACCAGGAGTTGGTGGCCGTATTGATGGCCGCCGACCAGGTGGAGCCCCTCATCTAAACCCTCGCAAAATTTCCAGAAAATGTGTGTTTATGGCCCTTCGGATCGGGAATAATGGGCCCTAGCGATCTACCGCCTGATCGCACTGCCGGCGTGCGTGCCCCAGTCGAGAGCTCCAGGACCTATCGCCAAGGGTCCTGTGACAGCGTTTTTGACGTCAATCGACTGGGGCACCGTCGGCGCCTCTCCTGTCCGAGGAGTTCTTCCTGGTCAGACCACTAGCACGGCGGCCCCGTTGACACGGTCGTCGCGCAGATCGCGCAGCGCGGCGTCGGCCCGGTCCATCGGGTAGGGGGTGACCGAAACCCGCACCCCGACCCGGGCGGCCACGGCCAGGAACGCCTCCCCGTCCGCCCGCGTGTTCGCGGTCACGCTCTGCAGGGTCCGCTCCTCGAAGAGATGCTTCTCGTAATTCAAGGCCGGGATGTCGCTGAGGTAGATGCCGGCGACGGCGAGCGTCCCCCCGCGGTCGAGCGCGGCCAGCGCGGGTGGGACCAGCGTGCCGACGGGGGCGAAGAGGATCGCTCCGTCGAGCGGTTCGGGCGGCTCGGCGTCGGCCTCGCCCGCGCTGGTCGCCCCCAGGTCCAGCGCCAGTTGTTGCGCTTCGGTGGACCGGGTCATGACGTGGACGCGGGCGCCCCGGGCCAGTGCGACCTGCGCCGTGATGTGGGCAGAAGCGCCGAACCCGTAGATCCCGAGGCGGCCTCCGTCGGGGAGATTGGTGCGCTGGAGGGCGCGGTAGCCGATGATCCCGGCGCAGAGCAACGGTGCGACCTCCTCGTCGCCGAACTCCTCGGGCAGCGCGTAGGCATAGGCCTCGTCCACCACGGCAAAGGGCGCATACCCCCCGTCGAGATCCCAACCGGTGAAGCGCGGATCGAGGCAGAGGTTCTCCCGACCCGATCGACAGAACCGGCATTTGCCGCAGGTGTGGGCGAGCCAGGGGACCCCGATGCGATCACCCACCTGCCAGCGGCTGCTGCCGGGCCCGAGTTGCTCGACGATGCCAACGACCTCATGACCGGGCGTGACGAGAGCGCGGCGCGGCGCGAGGTCGCCCTCGGCCAGGTGGAGGTCCGTCCGGCACACGCCGCACACGTGCACCCGGAGCAGGACCTGACCCGGGCCGGGTCGGGGAACCTCCTTGTCGACCTGCACCAGCGGGCGACCGTCGACGGGGCCGGGCCGGTCGACGGCCCACGCTTTCATGAGCGCCGGCATCGGCGACAGCGTAGGACGGGACGGTGCCGCCGCCAACGGAGCCAGGACCCTGGGTGGACACCGCGAAGCCTGGGAGGCTGGGCCGTAGCATGGACGCGAACGAGGTGAGAATCATGCCTGCCCTGTCACCGGCCGTTGGGGCCGCCTGCCGGTCCGCGCTGGCCGACCGTGAGGAGACGTGGCGGCCGTCCCCAGTGGGGGGGACGACGTGACGGCGCTCGTCGTGGCGGGACCGGCCGGCATCGCCGAGCACGACGGAGGCACCAACCACCCCGAGCAGCCGTCACGACTCCTCGCGGTGATGGACGGGATCCGTGCCCTCGGGCTCGAGGACGAGGTCGTTTACCCCGCCATCCGTGAGTCCTCCATCGACGAGATGTCCCGGGTGCACTCGACCGCATACCTGGCCGAGCTCGAGGCGTTCTGTGCCCGCGGGGGCGGGGGCGTCGATCCGGACACCTACGCCCGCCCGGATTCGTGGACGGCGGCCCGGCGCGCCGCCGGCGCCGGGATCGTGGCGCTGGCCGAGCTGGAGCGCCGGGGGGAGGGCGTCGCCTTCGTGCCAGTGCGCCCCCCCGGCCATCACGCGACACCAGACCGGGCCATGGGGTTCTGCCTCATCAACAACGTGGCGGTGGCAGCGGCTTCGCGCACCGCGCTGGGTGAGCGGGTCGTGATCGTGGACTGGGACGTGCACCACGGAAACGGGACCCAGGCGATCTTCTGGAATGACCCCGACGTCCTCTACGTCTCCACGCACCAGCACCCGCTTTTCCCCGGGACGGGGCGACCGGACGAGGTCGGCGGCCCCGGTGCACCCGGTCTCACGCTCAACGTGCCGCTGCCGCGGGGCGCAACGGGCGACGTGGTGCGCAGCGCCCTCGACGAGGTGGCGCGGGGGACGATCGAGGAGTTCCGACCCGACTGGGTGCTCGTCTCGTGCGGATTCGACGCTCACCGGGCCGATCCTCTCGGGGAGCTCGAGCTCTCGAGCGGAGACTTCGCCGAGCTCGCTCGCGTGGTACAGGAGTTCGCGCCCCGCCCGGGCCGCCTGGCCCTCTTCCTGGAGGGGGGGTACAACCCGGTGTCGCTCGAGTCCTCGGTGGAGGCGACGCTCGGCGCGCTGCTGGGCGTGCCCGGCGATCCCGCGGCGCCCACCTCGGGCGGCCCTGGGCTGTCCCAGCTCCGCTCCAACCGGACCGAGCGGCTGCGGGCCATCGATCGCGTCCATCTCGAGGTCGGACCGTGAAGGCGCCTTCTCCGCGCTGCCCAGCGGTGCGGTTCAGTGCACCACGAGCACCGAGCAGCTTGCCTTGCGGGTGCAGTACTGGCTGACCGACCCGAGCAGCAGACCCTCGAAGCCCCCGAGGCCGCGCGACCCGACGACCAACATGTCCGCGTCCTTGGCCGCGGCGACCAGCGCGGTCGCGGGCGCTTGCTCGGTCGCCTCGCCCGTGACGGGGACCTCTGGAGCGACATCGCCAACCTTGGCCAGGGCGCGCTCGACCACGTCCTGCGCGCTCTGACGCACCTGGTCCACGGTGGGAGTGAACTCGTAGCCGAGGGCGATGGGAAACGACCAGGCGGAGACGACGTGCAGTGAGACGCCACTGCGTCGGGCCTGCGCGAGAGCCCAGTCGAGCGCGCCATCGGAGGCGGGTGACCCGTCGACGCCGACGACGATGGGCCGCTCTTCGTCGGGCATCTTCGTACGACGTCGCGACCGGTGCACGAGCACCGGGCAGAGGGCGTGCGTCACGCAGTACTCGCTGACCGAGCCGATGAGCATGCCGACGAACTTGCCGTGGCCACGATTGCCCACCACGAGGATGTCCGCTCCAGCGGAAGCCTCGGTGAGTATCGGTGCCGGATGCCCGTGCGCGACACGGGGATCGATGCTGAGGTCGGGGTGGGCGGCACGCACCGAGGCGGTCGCGCCCTCCAATACCTTCCGGACGTCTATCTCGGGGTCGAGGTCGTTCGGGACCGGTGGGGCCCAGCCGTAGCTCGCCGGCCACTCCCACGCCGTGACGACCTCGAGGGTGTTGCCCGTCAGGTCCGCCTGCCCCGCGGCCCAGGAGAGCGCGCCGAGGGAGGGCGCGGAGCCGTCGATGCCGACGACGACCCTCCCCCCGCCGGGCCAATCTTCCGGTGTCATGGTTGCCTTTTCTCCTGGTGTTGTTGCGAGGATAGGCCAGCCACGGCGCCGACCGTCAGACGGCGACCCGCCCTCTCGACCTGGAGCGCGGTCCCTCCACGGACTCGTGCCGACGAGTGGTCGACTGGCCGCGCCGCCGTCGACATCACCCTCCGCGGGGGTTGAGCATCTCCCGGGCGACGGCACTGACACCAGCCCGGAATTGGAAAATGGCGACCGAGGGGGGTGGCCGCCATTCTCCAAGCACCGTTTTCTGGGAAGAGGAGGGTGTCCCAGTCATTTTGCGGGTGGCCATCCGAGGGGGCTAGAGCCAAAAGTAACGGATTTTGGGCCAATCGATCGTCCGGCGGTACCCAAAGGCCGTGGTCAGGACGTTGGTTCGATGCCAGAGTAAGGCCATGCCAACGTTCCGCAGCGTGGGGGAGGCCGTCGCCATGGTCAGGCCGGTCGACACGATCGGCTTCGGGCTGGGCCCGGCCAACCCGGACACCTTCCTCACGGCTCTCGGCGCCCGGGACGACTGGCAGGACCTCCAGCTGGGTGGCGCGCTCTGCCTCAACTTCTACGAGGTCTTCACCAAGCCCGGGGTGACGTACCGCTGCGGCTTCTTCGGGCCCGCGGAGCGCCTGCTGCACTCCATGGGCCACCGGGTCGAGCTGGTTCCCGGCGGCTTCCGTCAGATGGCGCCGATCCTGGCCAAGTTCTCGCCCCGGGTCATGGTGGTGCAGGCCGCTCCGCCCGACGAGAACGGCACCATCAGCCTCTCGCTCCACCTGGGTGCCACCCGACCCGAGCTGGTTCGCGCCGGCACGAACCCAGAGCGCCTCCTCATCGTCGAGGTCAACCCCAATCTGCCTCGCACCAAAAGCCTGCCCCCGGAGTTCGACAACACCATTCCGCTCGACCTGGTCGACGTGCTGGTCGAGACGAACGGCGTGCCCTTCGCCCTCGTCGATCCCCCAACCGACGAGGTCGATGTGGCGATCGCCCGCCACGCCCTGTCCTACGTGAAGAACGGATCCACCCTGCAGACGGGCATCGGCGCCATACCCAACATCGTGGCGACCGAGCTGGCGAAGGGCCCCCTGGGTGGCTTCGGTGTCCACTCGGAGATGTTCACCAACGGCCTGATGCGGCTGCACCAAGCGGGGAAGGTGACGAACGACACCAAAGGGGTGTTCGAAGGCGTTTCGGTCACGACGTTCGCCCTCGGGAGTCCGGAGCTCTACGGATGGCTGGACGGGAACTCACAGGTCGCCTTCCTCCCCGTCGAGACGGTGAACGACCCGACCGTCATCGCCCGCAACGCCAGATTTGTCTCCATCAACGGGGCCCTGGAGCTCGACCTCTACGGCCAGGTGGTGGCCGACAACATTGGCGGCCAGCAGATCTCGGGCGTGGGTGGCCACGAGGACTTTATGTCCGCCGCCGACCTGCACCTCGACGCCCACTCCCTCGTCTGCCTCCACTCGACGACGGTGCAGGGCGGGAAGTTGGTATCCCGGATCGTCGGGCTGATGACAGCGGGCTCGGTCGTCTCCACGCCGCGCCACCACACTGACGTCGTCATCACCGAGTACGGCGCCGCCGAGCTGACCGGCCTGACCGTGCGCGAGCGGGCGCACCTCCTCGTCGACATCGCCCATCCCGACTTCCGAAGTGACCTGCGCAAGGCGGCCGACGAGATCGGGCGCCGCTGAACGCCGCTTGCGCCCCGGCCCTGGGGATACCTGAGAGCCAGAGAGCCGCCTCAGCTCGCAGCCACCGTCGGCTTGTTAGACCCATGCTGCCTCCCGGCGGACCCGCGCGCCCTTCGGCCCAGCGGGCATTGCCGTTCAACGACGTTGCTTCAGGTTACGAGTGAGGTCTGCGATCGCCACCTGGGGCGCGTCGTCGACGACGCGGTGAATGAAGTCGCGGACATGACGGAACGCTTCTCGACTGTCGTCGGCCCAGGGCATCAAGATCGGGAAGACGTGGAACATCCCCTCAAACTCGCGGGCGTCGGTAGGGACTCCGGCCGCGCGGAGGCGCCGGACGTAGCGACGTATGGGGTCACGGAACATCTCATCACCACCCCAGATCACGCAAGTCGGGGGGAACCCGCCCAGGTCCGCGCGCAGTGGGTCAACGGATTGGCTGGAGGCGTCGGTGCCATGGAGGTACGCCGTCGTCGGGATGTTCCACGGCAGGATGTCGCGGTCAGCGTTCTCGGTGATCGATGCCTCGTTCAGTAGGAGGTCGACCTCGGGCGAGAACAGCACGAGTCCGGCGGGTCGGACGGGGTAGAGACGTTCGAGGCACTCCAAAAGGATCGTGTTGGCCAGGCCGCCCCCCCCAGAATCCCCGGCGAGGAGGATCCGCTCGGGCGGGATGCCCAGGGCGACGAACTCTGCATAGACGGCCGAGGCGTCCTCGGCCCCGGCGGGGTAGGGAAACTCCGGCGCCAGCCGGTAGTCGGCGACAAACGTCGCGCACCCAGTCTCTCGACAGACCCGCGCGGTGAAGAACGCATACATCGTCGGGGACGTGCCGATGTACCCGCCCCCATGGAGGTAGAGGATCACTCCGGCGGGCCGGCTGTTCCGGGGCAGATAGAGGATGCCCGGGACACCGCCGAACAGAGTCTGGTGGCTGTCGACGTCGAGGGAGCGGACAAACGGCGGCATGATCCACCGGCAGATCTCGTCCAACACCAGCTCGAGCGATCGGAACTCGGGGATGCGCAAGGAGGAGGCGTAGCCCATGAAGGACCGGATCACCTCACGGGTGACCGAGATCCCCAGGTTGGACAGAAGCGAGGACTGGCCCGCGAAGGGGTGCCGGAACGGTACTCGAGCCAGGGCCGTTCCGACCTGTTGCGCGAGCAGTGACACGTCCAGCGCCGCGATCGGCGCCGGTGCGGTCGCTACGCCCGGACGATTGCCCATTGCCATGCGTTCCACGCTCCCCGAAGCCCGAACCGGTCGGGCGCTGTCGAGGCAAACTTAGGGCGGCGGGCGCGGTCACCCTTTGCCGGCTGAGACGGGGGACGGCCGTCGGCGAGAAACGGAGCTACAGCCACCCGTTCCGCCGGAGCCCAGCTGACCCGCATACAATATACTTACTCGGGAACAGGGGTGCGTGAGTTGCATTGGTACGCGACGCCCGGCGGTTATCTGGTCGAACCCTTGCCGCGCGACACATGGGAGCGGCTTGCACGCTCGAAAGGAGCATTCCATGATGCGATTCTCCGTCTTGTACCCGGTGACCGAGGGTGCGACCTTCGACCACGAGTACTACCGCACCAGCCACGTGCCGTTCTGTTCGGAAACGTGGAAGCCGGCCCGAGTGGAAATCGACCGCGGCGTCAACGGACCGTACGTCGCCGCGGTGCACTTCTATTTCGACTCCCCCGACGCCCTGCAAGCTGCTTTGGGAGGCGAAGGCACCGCGGCCATCACCGCCGACGTGGCCAACTACACCCAGATTGAGCCGGTCGTGCAGATCAGCGAGACAACGTGAGTCGCCGGGGTCACGGCTCCCCGGATGTCTCGTTCCCAGAGCCTGCCCTCAATGCGCAGCGGGGGATCGACGCAGAGGGACGCCCCCGTCAGCCGGTCTGACGGATCGCGCTCCGCTCGTGGAAGAGGTCGACGACCATCTCCGCTTGCTGGCTGAGCATCTTGGCGTATTCGTGTGCCGCCCGGTCACCGTCTCCGTCCCGGATGGCGCGGACGATGGCGGCGAGGCCTTTTCGCTCAGGCTCGACGGCCCGCGGAACGAGCACGAAGAAAGGCCCCGGGGCGAGGCGGGACATGGCGCGGAGCACGACCGTGATGCGTGGAGAGCGGGCGGCCTCCACCACGGTGCTGTGGAACGCAAAGGCGAGCTCCTCGATCCGCATGAGATCATCGGTGGACCGCATCTGCTTGACCAGCTCGTTGAGCTTGGCCAGCACGTCGGGATCGCGGCGCTCGGCGGCCCGGCGCGCTGCGAGCCCGTAGATCAGACCGAAGAGCTCGTAGTGGTCGCGGATGACGTGTTCGTCGAACGCGTTGACGAAGGTCCCGCGGTGCAATTTGGTGGTCACCCAACCCTCGCGCTCGAGGGCGATGATCGCTTCGCGAATCGGAATCCGGCTGACGCCCACCGCCTTGGCGACGGCGTCCTGCGGCAAGCGCTTGCCTTCGTGCAGCTGTCCGTCGAAGATGAGAAGGCGGATGTAGGCGGCCGCCTGTTCACCGCTTCCCTTCCGGACGACGGCACCCGGTGACGTCGGTATCGCGTTTGCCCCGTACTCCGTGTCGCTCACCTCATCGACCGGTGACATTGATACATCATATTCTCTACAGAATCCGGATCGGGCGCTTTGACCGGGGGACGACGGACGAGTGCATCACGGTTCGTCCTGGGGTGCCGGTCCCTGCGAGGCGGTACATCTCGAGCCGTTCACGGGCCTCCCTTTCCCGAGCTTGTCAGCGCGGCGGTGGGTTCAATGCCGTCAATCGCATAAGATATCCGATATCCTTTGTTCCGGCTCGGAGGAGGACTGGTGGTCGGTGCGGTCGAAGTCGACGACATCAACGTGAGTGAAGAGGTCGTGGCCCGAATCCCCCCGATCGTTGACCTGGATGCGCATGTCGTCGAGCCACCCGAGGTCTGGTCGAGCAGGCTGCCCGCCCGCTACAAAGAGGCAGGCCCGCACATCGAGTTGCTACCGGCCGGCGTCCCCAAGCTGGTTGGCTCGGGTTACATTGAAGAGCCGGGAACCGACGGACCCGAGGTGGCCTGGTGGTGCTACGAGGACCATCGGGCCTCGCTCAAGCGCACGATCGCCGCGGTCGGCTTTCCCCGGGACGAAATCGAGCTGCGCGGTGTCCGCTACGACGAGATGCGGCCCGGTTGTTGGCGGGTCCCCGAGCGGCTCGAGGACATGGATCTCAACGGGGTGCAGGCCCAGCTGTGCTTTCCGAACTACCCGCGCTTCTGCGGGCAACAGTTCCTCTGGGGCAAGGATCGAGAGTTGGCCCGTCTGTGCGTCGGCGCCTACAACGACTGGATGGTGGACGAATGGTGTGGGGACAGTGACGGCCGGCTGATCCCGCTCTGCCTCGTCCCGCTGTGGGACGCCGATCTTGCGGCCGCCGAGGTCAGGCGGAACGCCGATCGGGGCGTGCGAGCGGTTGCGTTCACCGAGCTGCCCCCGTACCTCGAGCTGCCGAGCCTCTACACCGGGTACTGGGACCCCTTCTTCACGGCCTGCCAGGAGACGGGGACGGTGGTCTGCATGCACATCGGTTCCGGCACGAAGACTCCACAGGCATCGCCCGACGGACCAGATGCGGTCGCCGCCACGATCCTCTTCGGTAACAGCGTGGCCAGCCTCGTCGACGTCCTCTTCTCGGGGACCTTGCATCGCTTCCCGGAGCTGCGCCTGATGTACGCCGAAGCGCAGATCGGCTGGATTCCCTACGTTTTGGATCGGGCGGACGACGTCTGGTCGACCCACCGAGGGTGGAGCAATTCCCAGCGCGATTGCCCGGAGCCCCCGTCCGTGTACTACGAGCGGGGCAACGTCGTGAGTTGCTTCTTCAAGGACCCCGTCGGCGTGTCGTTGCTCGACCGGATCGGGCTGGAGAACGTGGTCTTCGAGACCGATTATCCCCACTCCGACAGCACGTGGCCGGATTCGCGTCGAGCCGCCGCGGAGCAGTTCGGTCATCTCGATCCGGGGGCGATCCGAAAGATCGCGCGGCAGAACGCTATCGATCTCTTGGGACTCAGCCTGTCGGACGTGTAGCGAGGGCCGAGGGATCCTCGCGCCTCCTTACGGCAAGAAGCGCAAGCCAGGGGTCGCCACCCGGAACACGTCGGTGGCCAGTGCCTTTCCGAGTTTGACGGGGTCCCAGCGCTGCGCTCCCGAAGCCACCTCGGCCGCCTCGCGCCAGCCGTGCATCCAGATGACCCGGTCATGGATCGCCCGCAGCACCTGCCCGTTGATCAGCTGGGATTCGTCGCTGGCCAGCCAGGCCACCAGGGGCGAGCTGTTGGCCGGGTCCATCGGCTGCCACTCGTCGTCGGGCACCTCATCGGGCTCCACGACGGGAGGCGCCTGGGGCATGGTGCCGGTCAGCCGGGTGGCGCCCGCCGGTCCGACGGCATTGGCGGTGACGCCGTAGGCCCCCAACTCTTGAGCCAGGGTCAGGGTCAGGCCGACGATGGCGGCCTTGGCGGACGCGTACGCGGTCTGGCCGAAGTTCCCCGTGAGCCCGGCCCCTGACGTCGTGTTGATGATCCGGCCGACGAGACGTTCTCCCGCTTTGGCCCGGTTCCGCCAGTGGACGGCGGCGTGATGCGAGCACGACCACGTCCCCCGGAGATGGACGCGGATGACCGCATCGAAGTCGGCGGGGTCCATGTTCCAGACAGCGCCGTCGCGGACGATACCGGCGTTGTTCACCAGGATGTCCAGCTTGCCCCAACGCGAAACGGCCCGGTCAATGAGCTCACCAGCTTGCGCGTGGTCGCCGACGTCGCCGTAGTCGGCGACCGCTTCGCCCCCCCGTTCGGTGATGAGTCCGACGGTCACGTCGGCATCACGACCAGCGCCCTCACCCCGCACCGATGACCCGAGGTCGTTGACCACCACCCGCGCTCCCTGCTTGGCCAGCTCGAGCGCGTGTCCGCGGCCGATGCCATGACCGGCTCCGCTCACGACGGCCACCTTCCCATCTAGTAAACCCACTATTCTTCCTCCCTTGTTTGGATAAAAGATACATGCTGCCGCGCGGATAAACTCGGGGCATGCGCGGGATCATCGGACACGGCACGTACATCCCCTACCGGCGACTGGACCTGTCAACGGTGGCCGACGTGGCCGGCGGAGGCGGCCGCAAGGGTACCCGCGCCGTCGCTTCGTACGACGAGGATGCCACCACCATGGCGGTCGAGGCGTCGAGGACGGCACGCTGCCGTGTGGCCGACGCAGTGATCGAGTCGGTGTGGTTCGCGACGGTCGCCCCGCCGTACCTGGACAAGACGAACGCGACGGCCATCCATGCCGCCCTGCGACTCCCCGAGGAATGCGGTGCCTACGACGTTGTCGGGTCGGTCCGGGGTGCGTTGGGGGGGCTGCGGGCCGCCGCGACCCAGAGTCGGCCGGCTCTGGCGGTGGCGGCAGACGTTCGCACGGGCTTCGCCGGAGGACCCGACGAGGCGTATTTCGGCGACGGGGCCGCGGCGCTGATCCTCGGGGACGACACGGACGGACCCGTTGTGGCGGAGCTCGGGGGGTGGGTCTCGCTGACCAACGAGTTCGTGGACCGCTGGCGCCGCCCCGGTGAAGAGCGCTCCCGAGTCTGGGAGGAACGGTTCGGAGAGATGCGCTACGGCGCCGTCGGCAACGAGGCGCTCAACCGCCTGTTCAAGGCGACCGGGACCACGCCGGAAGATGTGGACCATCTCGTCGTCACCGGAACCCACAGCCGGGCCTGCCGCACCGTGGCCCAGCGGTCCGGTGTCCCCTCGGATCGGCTGGTGGACGATCTCGGGGCGACGGTGGGTAACACGGGCGCGGCGCATCCCTTCATGCTGCTGTCGTCCGTGCTCGAACGCGCCGAACCCGACGAGACCATCGTCCTCCTTGTGCTGGCCGACGGTGCCGAGGCGTTGGTGGTGCGGACCACTCCGGCCATCGCGCGGCAGACCGAGGGGGTCTCGTTGGCACGACAGATCGAAAGTGGTGCACCGATCTCCTACGGCCGGTATCTGTCCTGGCGAGGAATCCTGCCGGTCGAGCCCCCACGTCGTCCAGAACCGGCTCGGACATCGTCGTCGGCTGCCGGCCGCTCCGTCCCGTGGAAGTTCGGCTTTGAGGGCTCCCGGTCGACCGATGGGACCGTCCATCTACCTCCCCTGCCCGACGACGCGGCGTCCCAACCGATGGCGGAGGCGCGTGGTGTGGTGACGACCTTCACGATCGACCGTCTCTCCTACTCCCCGAGCCCGCCCATGGTGTACGCCGTCGTCGACTTCGAGGGCGGCGGTCGGCTCCCCGTCGAGTTGACCGACGTCGACGCGGCAGATGTCCGGGTCGGCGACCTCGTCGAGATGACTTTTCGGCGGCTGTCCACCGCGGACGGGATCCACAATTACTTTTGGAAGGCACGACCGCACCGGAAAGGCGACGACTGATGAGCTCACACGGCATCAAGGACAAGGTGGCCATCGTCGGCATGGCCTGCACGAAGTTCGGAGAGCACTGGGACCTCGGAGTCGACGAGCTCGTGCTCCAAGCGGCGGAGGGTGCGTTCGATTCCGCCGGCGTGACTCGAGACGACATCGACGCCTACTGGCTGGGCACGGCCCAGTCGGGCATGAGCGGCCTTCTCGTTTCCCGCCCGCTGCGGGTGAACGACAAGCCTGTCACCCGGGTTGAGAACTTCTGCGCGTCGGGATCGGATGCCCTGCGTCAGGCGGCCTACGCCGTCTCGAGTGGGGCCTACGACGTGGGCATGGCGATCGGCGTCGAGAAATTGAAGGACTCCGGCTACCAGGGGGCCAACGCGTTTCCCGTGCCGAGCGACGGAACCAACCGCACTGTCACCGCCGCGGCAATGTACTCCATGATCGTTCCCGCCTATGCAAAGCGCTTCGGCATCGGGGTCGACGAGGTGAAGCAGGCACTGGCCCGGATTGCGTCGAAGAACCATGCGAACGGTGCACGTAATCCCCGGGCGCAGTTCCGCAAGGAGATGAGTGTCGAGCAGCTTCTCGCCATGCCGCGCATCGCAGGTGAACTCTCGGTCTTCGATTGCGCCGGGGTGGCCGACGGAGCAGCCGCCGCGGTGGTCGTCAGGGCCGAAGATGCGCACAAGTACTCGGCGTCACCGTTGTTCGTGAAGGGGATCTCCTTCGTCGTCGGCGACGGGAGCGGCGTGAGCGATCCTGACTACGACTACACAACCTTCCCGGAGGTGGTCGCGTCGGCAAGGGAGGCCTACCGCCAGGCGGGGATCCACGATCCCCGTTCCCAGTTGGCCATGGCCGAAGTGCACGACTGCTTCACGCCAACGGAGCTGGTCCTCATGGAGGACCTCGGATTCTGCGAACGCGGCACGGCGTGGAAGGAAGAGCTCGCGGGGACGTTCGAGTTGACCGGCGACCTGCCGGTGAATCCCGACGGGGGACTGAAGAGCTTCGGCCATCCCGTCGGCGCATCGGGCCTGCGGATGATGTTCGAGGTGTGGCTCCAACTACGCGGCGAGGCGCCTGAAGAGCGGCGGATCTCGACCTTCGGCACGCGGAACCTGGCTCTGACCCACAACCTCGGTGGGTACCCCGGCGAGATGGTGTCCTTCGTCTCCATCCTCGGCACCGAAGGCCCCGGCTCCTGAGCCGCGACGAGTCCGAATCGATCCGACCGAGGAGAGGTTGCCGATGATTGTCGAGATCGACACGAGGGATCACACCCAGATCATCACCATCAACCGGCCCGACGCCCGCAACGCCGTCAATGACGAGGTGGCCCAGGGGATCGAGTCAGCGCTCGATCGACTGGAAGACGACCACGACCTCTGGGTCGGGATCCTCACCGGCGTGCCACCCGTCTTCTCGGCGGGGGCCGACCTGAAAATGATCGGTGCTGGGAGGGCCGCGGAGCTGCAGACGAAAAGGGGAGGGTTCGGCGGCATCGTGCGGCGCGCCCGGACCAAGCCACTGATCGCTGCCGTCGACGGGCCGGCTCTCGCCGGCGGCACCGAGATGGTGCTGGCGTGCGACCTGGTGGTCGCGTCGACCTCCGCGACCTTCGGCATCCCCGAGGTCAAGCGAAGTCTGGTTGCGGCCGCGGGCGCACTCTTCCGTCTGCCCCGACGAATTCCCTTGAACGTCGCCATGGAGTGCGCCCTGACCGGCGACCCGATCGAGGCCGTGGCGGCGCATCAATTCGGCCTCGTGAACGATCTGTGTGAGCCGGGAACGGCGCTCCCGCGCACGCTGGAGCTCGCCGGCCGGATTACGAGCAACGCCCCGGTCGCCGTCCGCGCCACACGCAGGATCGTCTTGGACTCGCTTGTCGCCGACGAGGGAGCGGCCTGGCGGCTCTCCGCGGACGGCTTCGCCGAGTCGACCGCAAGCGAGGACTTCAAGGAGGGCATCGATGCCTTCGTCGAGAAGCGGCCTCCGGTGTGGAGCGGACGGTAGCCAACACACTCTGGAGCCGACGACGGTCGTCGAGACCCATGTTCTCCTAATGGCTAGGGCGTTCCGGGGCTGCTGTCGACCTGAGCTGACGTACCGTTGTGTGCGGGTGATCCTTCTTCTGCGGGTTGAACGGGTCCCAGGTAGGCAGAGTGGAGCACCGATTCGACCTCGCTGGCCGCTCCGGAGTGAACGATCCGTCCGTTCGCCATCACCATGGCCGACGTGGCGACCGAGAGCGCGGTGCGTGCGAACTGCTCCACGACGACCACGGTGATGCCCTCCGTCGCCAGCTGGACGACATGGTTGTAGAGCTCCTCGACAACGATAGGCGCCAGACCCATGGAGAGCTCGTCGAGCAAGAGCAGTCGCGGGTTTGTCGCAACGGCACGCGCGAGGGCGAGCATTTGCTGCTCGCCGCCCGAAAGCGTGCCCGCCGGCTGGTCGCGCCGATTCTCCAGGCGGGGGAACCGTTCGAACGCACAACGCTCGACATGCCGTCGCCCCGAGCCGCTGTGGGTCATGACCCAGAGGTTCTCGCGCACGGTCAAGTTTGGAAACACGCCACGGCCCTCGGGAATGAGGCACAGCCCCCGGCGGGCCAGCTTCGAGGTCGAACCGACCTTGACCTTCTCGCCGGCGAAGCGGACATCACCCTCGCTCGGTCCCATGATGCCGGCCGCCAAGGCGAGGAGCGTCGACTTCCCGGCGCCGTTGGCCCCCAGGACAGCGGTGACGAGACCCTCTTCGAACGTGGCGTCGATGCCGTGGATCACCTCGACTTCCTCGTAGGCCGCCCGAACGGCCCGGAACTCCAGGAGGGGTTCAGGCATCAGTCACGGCTCCCGACACGGCGCCGAGGTAGGCGGCTTGGACCTCGCGATCGGCACGGACCTCACCCGGCGTTCCCGTGCAGATGACGCGGCCGTAGTCGAGGACCACGACGGTGTGGCAGACGGTCATGACCAGGTCCATGTCGTGTTCGACGAGCAAAATGGCGAGCCCGTCGTTCGCCAGGTTCTTCAGGACCTCCGAGAAGCGCTCGGTCTCGTCTGTGTCCTGGCCCGCCGCCGGCTCGTCGAGGAGAAGGACCTTGGGGCTGGTGGCCAGGGCGCGCGCCAGCTCGACCAGACGACCGGTCCCCGTCGGCAGGGTGTCGGCTCGGTCATGGGCGACGGGCGTCAGGCCCAGCCGCTCCAACAGCTCCTCGCGGATCTCGTGGATCACCCTCGACCTGGCCTTCAAGACCCCACGCTGCTTGATCGACGCCGCGACCCCGATGTTCTCGGCGACGGTCAGGGTCCCGAAGAGCTCGAGGCGCTGGAACGTGCGCCCCAGGCCGAGCCGGGCCCGGCGGTAGGACGAGAGCCCACGCAGGTCCCGACCGTCGAGCCGCACGGTCCCCCCGTTGGGGCGTTGCATCCCCGTCACCACGTTGAACAGGGTGGTCTTGCCGGCTCCGTTCGGTCCGATCAGGCCGGTGATCGCACCGTCAGCCACGCTGAGCGACACGTCTGAGAGCGCGGCCAGACCCCCGAAGCGCACGGAGACTTCGTTGACCTCAAGCCCCACTGGTCCCTCCCGCTCCCGACAGCGCGGCGAGGGGGTCGGCTGGGGTGACCGGGCCCTCGTCGGCCGCCGCCTCGGCGAACCAGGCGTCCCGCTTCTCCTTGGAGCGTCGCTCGGGCAGCCCGAAGGCAGGTGGCGCGATCCTCGCCCGGTAGTCGGCGACGTAGGCCGGGACAGGGAACAGCCCCAGGCCGATGGCCATGATGATCGCCATGGTCCAACCCCCGATGGCACCGCTCAGCCGGAGCGCCCAGGCGGCCCCGACGACGGCCACGATCACGGCGACCAGCCAGCGGCGCCGCGCCACCGACAGATAGACCGGGCGGATGCTGCCTGGGATCGTCCCGTTGGGTGTGGTCCCCACCCCGACGCCGCCGAGACCCACCAGGACCAGAGGCAACTGGGTGAGGGAAGGAAAAAAGTTGGTGAAGAAGGGCGATCCCTGGTAGAGCCCGTTCAGTCCTGCCGCACCGAACGAGGTGATGCCAAAGACGACCATCACCAAGAGCACGGACAACCCGTTGAAGAACTGGAAGACATCGGGCGCCGCCGAGCCCAGCGCCATGCCGTAGATGCCGCCGCCGACACCGGCCAGGGCGGCCGAGAACGCGAACACCCCGACGAGCGAAGCCCGCCCGTTCATACCGAGCGTCGCACAGGCGGCCGGGCTGTCCTTCATTGCGAGGAGGCGTTGTCCGAACTCCGATCGACGGAGCGCCACGACGATGACCACCAGGACCACGAAGGCAATCGACCCGGCGATGAATTGCGAGGTCTTCGAGTTGAGCGCGAGCGAACCGATACGGAACGGGGCAAAAACGAGCGATCCCGAGCCAAAGGGTGCGTAGGGGCGCCCGAAGAGATTGAATGACGGGAGCACAAAGACCCAGTTGTCCATGGTGATGGCGAAGGCCGCCGTGGCCAGCGCGAAGTAGATGCCCGAGAGTCGCAAGGCGGGGATAGCCACGATGACGCCGATCAGTGCGCACACGCCGGCCGCGGCCAGCAGTGAGAGCGGGTTCCCCTGAGCGCCTAGATGTCCCACCATCGTCGCACCGATGCCGGCAAAGGTCATCTGGCACAACGAGAGGCGCCCGGCGTAGCCGACGATCGGGATGACCGAGAGCCCGACGATGGCGAGTCCCCACATGCGGTTGAGACTGAACAGGTCGGCGGTGGACACGGTGGTGGCCAGGAAGATGGCGGCGACGATCGTCCCTATGCAGAACAGCCCGGTGCCGTTCCAGCTGGGGCGGAAGGCGAGCTCCCTGCTGCGGAGCACGCGGTGCCCGCGTAGGCGGGACTGCGGCAGGATCAAGAGTGCGACGAAGAGGACGATGGCGGGCACCGCGTTCTCGAATCCCTGGACGTAGGGGTTCTGCGGCAGGTAGGCCACCGAGTAGGCGATGGAAAGCCCCAAGATGATCGCGCCCACGAAGGTCATTGGGATGGAACGCAAGCGCCCGATGACCGACGCCGCGTAGGCGTTAACGATGAGCAGCGTCAGGGCGGAGGCCGACAGCGTGAGGGTTGGTGCGATGAGGATGCCGGCCAGCGCGGCGAGCATGGAGCCGATGATCCAGGCGTTGCGGGCATTGGCGACCGCACTCGACCCATTGAGCGACGTGAGGGTCCGGTCGTCCACGCTCGCCCGCATGGTGACGCCCATTCGGGTGCGGTAGAGGAACAGCCGCAAACCCACGGCGACGACCAGGGCCAGGATCAAGACGGTCACGTCGTTGTAGGAGATCCGGATGGACCCCAGGACCAGGGTGTCGTTGTTGAAGAGTGGCGGCAGCGCCCGATAGGTCGTGGGGTCCCAGATCCACTGCGCGAGGCCCAGGAACATGAGCGCGATGGCCAACGTGACAACCAGCTTGGATGCTTCGGAGACGCCTTCGAGCCGGCGCATCACCGCCGCCTCGATCGCGATGCCGATGGCGGGCGCCACCACGAAGATGCAGACGAGCATTGAAACGAGCGTCGGCCAGCCCCAGCCGATGCTCATTTGCCAGTAGGCGAAGGCACAGACCATCCCGACGGCGCCGTGAGCCCAATTGAAGATTCCGGTCGTCGTGTAAGTGAGGGTGAGGCCGCTCGCCGTTATCGCGTAGATACCGGCTGCTGCCAGGCCGCCGATGGTGAAGATGATGAAGTCATGCACGGCCGTCCCCCAACAACGCGATCAATCCCCTGTGAGCGCAAGACTATGCAATTCGAACCCGTCCCCGCGGCGAGTCAGAGCCACGCTCACAAGGACGCGAGCTGCTGCTGCTCTTGTGAGGTCAAGTGGACGACGTTCTTCGGGTTGCAGTTCCAGATGGACTGCGTGGGGTGGGTGATCGCCTTGTCGTAGAAGAAGCCCTTGGAGGAGCCCCTCATGATGGTGAAGCACGGCGAGGGCTGGGGGTTCTCGTTCGAAAGCGTCAGGCTGGCGATGGGGGCCTGAATGCCGCCGGCGTCCCAGTTCGTCACGGCTGCCGCCTTGTTCAAGACACACGACACCGTCAGGTTGCTGCCACATGCCGAGGCCGCTTTGGCCCACAAGAGCCATGCCTCGGCCCCCTCCTCGTCGTCGAAGTCGATGCTGTCGCCCTTGGCGTAGGTGTGCATGACTTTGACGAGCTGCTCGGTCGAGGGGTTCTGCGACGCCAACGAGAGCGGCCACCACGAGGTCTCGACGTAGACCGGGGGCAGGCTGGGGTTCTCCGCGATGGCCTTCTGCGTCATCGCGTTGGCGAACTGGGTCCCCAACGCAATGAAGGCTGGGTGGTAGCCGGCGGTCGTCATCGCCTGGGCGAAGGGGACGAAATTGGCCGTGTCGGCGGGCCACAGGGCCTGGACTCCCTTGCTCTGGTAGTCCTCGACGTAGGGCGCCCAGTTTTCCACCGAAACGGGGGGCTCCAAGAAGCTGCTGACCTTCCAACCCTGAGCCTCGGCGCCGAACTCGTACTTCGTCTCGGGCTCGAGGACCGAGGGGGTGTCCGCCCCACCCATACCGGCATTCTTGACGGCTTGGGGGTAGGCCTTCGCCAACGCCCCGAACCAGCCCGAGGTCACCGAGTCCGTGTTGATGCCGCTCGGGTCGACCTGGTCCGTGGCAAGATCCGACGCGTCCGAGACGACATAGCCGCTGATCTGGCCGAGCCCGCACTTCTCGCGGATCGGGACCGAGGGCTGGTCGAGCGCCATGCCACCGCCGACCGCCATGAAGTCGCTCTGGCAGGCCGCCGTCGCTTGCTGCGCCGCGTTGAAGAGGGCGGCGTCGCGGTTGTCGATCACGATATGGCGCCCGTCGATACCTCCCGATGCGTTGCACCAGTCCGCGAACGCCTGAGCCTGCTGGGGAAACTCGGCCTCGAGCCCCGGCTCAATGGTGCTGGCGGCGTCGTTGAACACGGCGATGTTGATGGTCTTGGATCCCACCCCGCGCACCGAGGAGGCACCGCCCGGTCCCGCCTCGCAGATCTTTCCCACGCCGGGCCACTCTCCGTTGGTGGCGACGCTGGACGCCAACGTCCGCGTGGCCGAGGTCGCCGCGCCCGCCGTTGCCGACGCCGAGCGCGACGTACGACCCGGCGAGCATGACGGTCACCATGGCCAGCGGTAACGCCGTGTGTTGCAGTCCTGTCAGTCCTTTGCGGAACACTTCCATACCCTCCCGGAGCGGTGTGCGATCGGGTTATTCAAGCAGCAGCCCGACCGAAGCGGGGATCGGCCCGAGAAGCGAACCGAGAACGCCCAAACCGGGACGCTCGGCTCCTGGCACCCCCCAGAACTTGCGATCAAATATGTTATATACAAGATTTGGAGGACGCAAGAAAGACCGAGCGAACGCGATCTCGTCGACGTGCGCTTTCTCTCCGAAGGGATGGGAGGCGTTCACGGCGTCCATCTCCATGGAGGTGGTGTCGACACAACCATCCGGAGCGCGGGCATTCCCGAGGCGGTCGCGCCCGTGGTCGTCACCTACGCACCAGTGTTCCCGAAGAGGCGGACTGACGACGCGCTCGTCGTTCAGGCAGTGGCCCGGTTGGCGAGATCCCCTATCTCGACGCCCTGGCGCGTCCGTTCGAAGCGCCCGCGGTCGAACGAGTGGATGGCGACGTCGTGGCCCTTCGCCTCGTCGCGGAGTGCTCCCACCGTGCAATTTTCGCGCGCCCGGTGGGCAAAGGGGTCGAACGAGTACCAGCGGCAGGCGTTCTGATAGGTGATGCGGGACAACTCGTCGTCGGGTACTCCGGCCGCGACCTGCGCCAGCTCCTCCGGCGCCTCGGGCCAGGAGGAGTCCGAGTGTGGGTAGTCACACTCCCACGCGATGTTGTCGAGGCCGATGAGGTGGCGTAGCTCGATGCCCACGGGATCCGCTATGAAGCAGGTCAAGAAGTGCTCCCGGAAGACGTCGCTCGGAAGTCGGTCCCCGAAGTCTTGTCCCGTCCACAGCCGGTGCATGTCATAGGTGCGGTCCAGGCGGTCGAGGAAATACGGGATCCATCCCGTCCCCCCCTCCGAGAGGGCGATCCGGATGTCGGGGAACTCCTTGAGTACACGCGACCACAGCAGGTCGGCCGCAGCCTGGCAGATGTTCATCGGTTGCAAGGTGATCATGACGTCGACTGGCGCGTCGGGCGCCGTCACGGCCAGCTGGCCGGACGAGCCCAGGTGAATGGACACGACGACCCCCTCGTCGCACACAGCCTGCCACAACGGGTCCCAGTGTTCCGCATGGAAGCTCGGGTATCCCAACGCCGCCGGGTTCTCCGTAAAGGTGATGGAGTGGCAGCCCTTGGCGGCAACCCGGCGGACCTCGACGGCCGCCATCTCGGGGTCCCACAGAACCGGCAGCGCCATGGGGATGAACCGACCAGGGTACGAAGCACACCATTCGTCGATGTGCCAGTCGTTGTAGGCCTGCAGGACGGCCAGCGCCAATCCCTTGTCTTCGCACGCGGCAAAGAGGCGGCCGCTGAAGCCCGGGAAGGAGGGGAAGCACATCGACCCGAGAACCCCGCCGGCGTTCATGTCCTTCATCCGCTCGTGCACGTCGTAGCAACCCGGGCGCATCTCGTCGAAGGCGGTGGGTTCAATGCCATATTCGTCCTTGGGGCGCCCGGCCACGGCGTTCAAGCCGATATTGGGGATCACCGACCCATTGAATACCCAGACATCGGACCCGTCGGGCCTGCGCTCGACCTTCGGGGCCTCGTCGGCATAGCGGGCCGGAAGCCGGCCCTCGAACAGGTGTGGGGGTTCGACCAGGTGGTCGTCGACGCTGACGAGGATCAGGTCTCGGGCGTTCATTGGGCATCTCTCCCTGGGTGCGCCGGCCGGCGGTCAACTCACTGGATAAAGAATACAGGGCGGAAGCTGGGTCCAGACAGTCCTCCTCCTGCCGGCTGGGGGACCGACGCCGGAGGTCAGCGGCGCTCGTAGGCGATGCCGGCGGCCTCGACGTCCCACGTGGACGCCGTCACCCCCTCGGTCCGCAGCTCGCGCTTCAACACGCGCCCGACCGGGCTGCGAGGAAGCACGGCACGAAACTCGATGTAGCGCGGCAGGGCGAAGTAGGGCAAGCGATCGATGCACCAACGGAACAGCTCCTCTTCGGTGACGCTCGCCCCGTCCTTCACGGTGGCGGTGATCTTCAGGTCGTCCTCGGTCATCGGACTGGGGACGGCGTGCACGGCCACGTCTGCCAGCGCGCCGTGCCCCATCAGAATCCGCTCCACCTCGAAGCTGGCGATGTTCTCGCCGCGCCGACGCAGATAGTCCGCTTTGCGGTCGACGAAGTACAGGTAGTGATCCTCGTCGACCCGTCCGATGTCACCGGTGTGGTACCAGAGGTTGCGGCTGGTGGCGACGGTCTCCTCCGGACGACCCCAGTAGCCCTCGAACATCACGTGGGGACGCTTCGGCCGGATCACGATCTCGCCATCGGTGCCCACGGGGACCTCATGGTCCTCGTCGTCGAAGATGCGCACATCGAAGTACTGGTCGTTGATCACCCCTGCTGCGTTGGGACGGTTCTCGACGCCGGGAGGCTGCCACGAGATCAGGCTCGCCTCGGTCACACCGTACGCCCCGCTGAAGGTCTTTAGGCCGAAGCGGTCGCGGATCACTCGGTCGACTTCGACCGGCATCGGTGCGGCTCCGAGCAGGCGCAGCGTGGTGTTCGCTTCTGCCCGGCCCGAGTTCGGCATTTCGGGCCGGTCGACGTCGTGGGCGAGCAAGTAAGCCATCGTGCCCAACGTGGAGGTGATGGTCGCGCCGGTACGGTTCATCTCGGGCCAGAACTGCGACACGGAGAAGCGCCGGTAGATCGCGGCGCGTCCCCCGTAGACGAGGGCGCCGACGATGGCGGTCGTCAGGGCATTGAAGTGGTACATGGGGAGGGGAGTCCAGACGACGTCGTCCGCGGTACGCCGCCAACAGAGGCCGATCTGGCGGGCGAGCGCCTCGTGGTAGTTGTGGCTCAGCATGCAGCCCTTGGAGAGACCGGTCGTGCCGCCGGTGTAGATGAACGTGGCCAGGTCGACGGGGCGGATGTGCACGTTGGGCAGGTCTTCCGGTCCACCCATCAGTTCGTCCCAATGATGCACGGCAATCCGGCCAAGCCCCGAGGCGGGGTCGACTTCGACGGCAGAGGCTCCCTCTTCGTCGTCATCGTCAACCACGACGACGTGCTGGAGGGCCGGGATCTGGTCGACGATCGCCGCGACCCGCGAGAAGAGGCTGGCCGTTACCACGAGGACGCGGGAGCCGGAGTCGGTGAGCTGATGCGACAGGTAGTCACCCTTGTAGGCGGTGTTGATCGGGACCGCGATCCGTCCGCTGCAGACCGTGCCTGCCCACGAATGGAGTGCCGTCGGCGAGTTCTCGAGGAGCGTCGCCACGCGGTCGTGTTGCTCGCTTCCGAGTTCCTGCAGCGCCCCGCCGAACCGGGCCGCCGACCTCATCACGTCCCGGGCCGAGAGCTTCATGGCGCCGACGTCGAGGTACTCCCCATCGGGGTTGTCGGCCAGCCGGCGTTCGAACAACTCGAGGATGGTGGACTGCTTCTCGATCGCCCAGATGTCGTCGGCCACTCGTCGCAATCTCCCGCGGGTTCGGAATCGGATGATAGCGACCGGATATTATATGTAACCCGACCCGGAGAGGACGAGCAGCGGCCCCGATGACCGAAAACTTGGCCAACTTGTTGCTGGACCACCCCTTCGCCGACGACCGCGACCTCCTGTGCACGATCGACGGCACCGTCAACGCCGGACGCGCGCGCGAGATGGCCCGCTCAACAGCGACCCGACTGCTGGCGTCCGGGTTGGAACCCGGTCATGGCGTGGCGGTGCGCTTGCCGACGGGACCCGAACTCGTCACCACGATGGTGGGTATCTGGCTCGCTGGCGGGGTCTTCGTGCCGATCAACGACCGCTCTCCGGAGGCAGAAGTCGGCCACGTCCTCGAGACGATTCGACCGCTCGTGGTCATCGACGGGAACGGCGAGCGCACGCTGCCGCATCCGGTCCGGCATGACGACGGAGTGGCGTTCGTCACCTGGACGTCGGGGACGACGGGACCACCGAAGGCAATCCTGCAGTCGCATGGTGGCTATCTGGAGCTGCTGGACCGCGTCCTCGGACCCTTCCGCGGGCGGGGTGCCACCAAGACGGCTCCGGATCGGGAGCCAACCCCGAACCTGGTTCCGGTGTCGGTGGCGCTGAACGCAGGTATCTACAATGTATGTTTCGGGCTGCGGGCGGGTGCCGCCGTGGTGCTGATGTCCCGGTTCTCCCCGGCGGACTTCTCCGCACTCGTGCACCGTTACGAGATCCGATCCACGGTGTTGCCGCCGGCCGCCATGGTCATGTTGACCGACGACACGGCGGTGAGGGACCTCACGCCGCTGCGGTTCGTTCGCAGCATCACTGCGCCGCTCTCCCCCCTCGCGGCCCGCCGGTTCATGGAGCGGTTCGGCGTCACTGTCCTCAACAGCTACGGCCAGGCCGAAGTGGGTGAAGTCGTCGGGTGGACGGCCGCGGACGCACGGGAACACCCCGAAAAGCTGGGCGCGGTGGGGCGGCCGCATCCCGGGGTTGACATCAAGGTGGTTGATAACGAGGGCCGGCCGGTCCCCGATGGCGCGGTCGGTGAGCTCTTGGTGCGGCCGCCCCGCATGGCGGCGGGGTACGCCGGCGGAGCGTCGCTCGACGACCGCGTCGATGCCGAGGGTTTCGTCCGCACCGGCGATCACGCCCGGGTTGATCCCGAGGGTTTCGTGTGGATAGAGGGCCGGACCTCGGATCTGATCAATCGAGGGGGCAACAAGGTGTTCCCCGAGCAGGTGGAGGAGGTCCTCCGGCTGGACCCGCGGGTGAAGGAGGCCGCCGTGGTGGCGCGGCCGGACGCGCGCCTGGGAGAGATCCCGGTCGCCGTCTTCGTGGGCGACGCCGACGAAGCCGCACTGACCCGCCTCTGTCGGGAACACCTCGCGCCTTACAAGGTTCCCGTCGCCTTTTACCGTGCGGAGGCGTTACCCCGAAACGAGGTCGGAAAGGTCTTGCGGCGCCAGCTGGTCGACGAGCTGCCCACGGTCACTGGTATTGGATTGTCGGACGATGCGGGAACGGGTGAGGAACGGAGCGGTTGAGGTCGCGGAGCGCTGAGCTTGGGGAGCTCGAGGTTCCTTGGCAATGATGTATCCCTCGCTCAATCGTGGGCTTGCCGTCCCACTCACTCCTCCGACCAGCTGTCGTCGCGATCGCTCCGGGACGGTTGGCGTCCGATGCGCAACGGGCCGAGCGGCGCGTCGACGAGGAGGATGCGCTGGAAGTCAATGACGGCGTCACGCTGGTGTCGGGCCCAGGTGTCATCGCGCCGGAGACCCGCTTCGGCCTCACCCCACTGCTCCCAATTGGGGACGGACCAGAGCAGGAAGGCTTCGTCGTCGTGGCGCATGGCCGTCTCCCAAGCCCCGATCAGCGTCCAGCCGAACCGCCCGTAGAAGGAGCCGCCGGACTCACGGGCGAGCTCCAGGAAGTCGCTGGCGCGGCCTGGTGGCACGGTCACCTGATCGTGTGCGTAGGCCACCCCCCCGGCTCCCCGCGCGCAGAGGTCCGTGATGGTCGGGGACCACGGCGCCGGGACCAGGATCCGGTCGAATCCCCCGCGACGCATTTCCGCGGCTGTCGCCCACCACCGGGCCAGCTTCGGGTCCTGCAGCTCGGCATGGCTCAGCTCGTGACCAAAGGAAGTCGCCAACCCCTCCCACCCGTTCTCCTCCCACAGATTGACCACCATGGGCCACGAGCCGGTGGATCCCACGACACCCCACACGCCGTAGCACAGCTGGTCCCGCTCCTCCTGCGCGATGGGGCTCCAGTTGGCCGTCATGTGATGCATGTAACGCGCCCGGCCGTGACCGATGACGTCGATGAACTCGTGGATGTAGACCTTTTCGTTGGGCGTGATCGAGTCCACCCATTTGACCTTTCCGACCGTGCTCGCTCAGGTGAGTAGCAGTGGACTTCATATAATATGCAGCCGTGGCAACCGAGGGCGTCATCACCGACGAGGGCATCGCCCGGTTGCGCGCCCGCATCGGGATTCCCGAACCCCACCCCGTGGCGCCGCACTACACGAGGCCAGGGATCGACGCCTTCCGCCATGTCGCCGAGGCGTACGGCGACGACAACCCGTTGTGGTCGGACGTGAAGTACGCCACGGGGACCGCGTGGCACGGGGTGATCGCCCCGCCCCCCTTGGTCGGGGGAGACTCCCTGATCGGGATCGACGAGGTGACCGAGGTGGCCGCCGAGCACCGCGAGCTCATGCGCGGCGACCCCCTCCGCGGCGTGCACGCGTTTTACTCCGCGAGCGCACGCGAGTGGTGGGAACCCTTACGACCGGACCGGGAGGTGACGCGGCGCAACGCCCTGGTCGGTGTGCTCGACAAGTCGAGTGAGTTCGCCGAGCGGGCCGTGCACGAATGGACCGCGCAGGTCTTCCGTGAGGCGGACGGCCCTGTCTTATCCGCCCAATACCGTCTGATGATCCGCACCGAACGGACCAAAGCCCGGCAACGCAAGAAGTATGACGACGTCGTGCTGCGTCCTTATGAGGACGACGAGATCAGCGGTATCGAGGCCCAGTTCGCAGCGGAGCGCCGTCGAGGCGCGGAGGCCCGCTACTGGGAGGATGTCGCGGTCGGCGACGTGGTCGGGCCAATGGTGAAGGGGCCGCTGACCGTCACGGACATGGTCTGCTGGCATGTCGGGATGGGAATGGGGCTCTATGGCGTCAAGCCGTTACGGCTCGGCTACCAGAATCGAACGAGAATCCCCCGCTTCTTCCATCGTGACGAACTCAACGTGCCCGATGTGATGCAGCGCGTGCACTGGGACCCCGAGTTCGCCCGTCGTAGCGGCAATCCCACCACGTTCGACTACGGGCGGATGCGTGAAACGTGGTTGATCCACCTGTGCACGGACTACATGGGGGACGAGGGCTGGTTGTGGAAACTGGACTGCGAGTTCCGACGGTTCAACTACGTAGGTGACACCCAGTGGCTGTCGGGGACGGTGACGAACCGCTACCTGGCCGACGGCGACCGACCGGCCATCGATGTCGACTTGGAGGCGGTCAACCAGCGCGGCGAGCTTACGACGCCCGGGCACGCCACCATCCTGTTGCCGAGCCGGGAGCACGGGGCGGTCCGGCTGCCCGATCCCCCTGGCGGCGCCAAGAACCTGCAAGACGCGCTGCGGGCGATCAGCGAGCGGTACGTCGGCAGATGAGTGATTCCTCCAGCACCAATCCCTACGGGTCGATCGACGGGTTGCGGATCGAACAGGACGGACCCGTGCTCGAGCTCGAGATCAACCGCCCCGCGAAGCGCAATGCCCTGACGGACCCGATCGTGCAGGCGATGATCACCGCCTTGTCGGCGGCGGGGCCCGACGAGTCGGTCCGTGTCGTGCATCTCCGAGGCGCCGGTGAGCACTTCTGCGCCGGCTTCGACATCGTCGGTCGCAATGCCGGCGATGCACGACCCCGGATCGGCAGCATTCAACGGCGCCTGCCGACTGAGGCGCACCGGCTCATAGAGCTGCTCCTCACCACGCAGACGCCGATCGTCTGCCAGGTGCAGGGCTGGGCCGCGGGGATCGGCCTGCACCTGGTTCTGGCGTCTGACTTCGCCGTGGTCGACCAGTCGGCTCGTCTGTGGGAGCCGTACTCCCAGCGGGGCTTCACGCCCGACACCGGCGGCACGTGGCTGCTCCCTCGGCGCGTGGGTGAGGCCCGAGCCCGCGAGATGCTCCTGCTCGGTGAGGCGGTGTCGGGTTCCGCTGCTGCGGCATGGGGGATGGTGCACCGAGCCGTGCCGGGTGAAGCCCTCGCGGGCGAGACGCGGTCGCTGGTCGATCGACTGGCCGTTGCCCCGACGGTCACCATCGGGCTCACGAAGTGGCTCATGCACGCAGGCTCCACCGCGGCCTTACCCGAGCAGCTCCAGAACGAGGCGCTGGCCATGGAGCTGTCCTCGCGGAGCGAGGACTTCCGCGACGGGCTCGCCGCCTTCATCGAGAAGCGATCGCCGAACTTCTCGGGCCGGTGAGCGCGGGCGCGGGGCCTACTGCAGCGGATCGTCTGGCCGTGAGCCCGGATTCGCCCGTGAACGAGGTCCTCGATGTGGTGCGCGACTGGGTACGGGCCGTCGTGCCGGTGGCCTGGACGGAGGCGGGGCGTCGTGGAGGCGCGGCGGAGGTTCGCAAGGTTCGGAGTCGTGAAGCGTACGAAGCCTGGTACCCCGCCTTCGGCGCGTCGGGCCTGGTAGTCCCGACGTGGCCCGTCGCCTACGGCGGCCTCGATCTTCCGGGGCACGTCGCCCGCCGGATCGACGAGGAGTTGCGGCCATACAACCTCGGCCGCTTGAACCCCCTGGGATTGAACCTCGCCGCCCCCGCGCTTCTCGCCTTCGGGAGTGAGGAGCAGCGGCTTCGCTTCCTGCCCCCTATCGTGCGCAACGAGGAAACCTGGTGCCAGCTGTTCAGCGAACCGGGTTCGGGATCCGACCTGGCGTCGCTGGCCACACGCGCCGAGCGCGACGGTGACGACTGGGTGATCACGGGGCAGAAGGTGTGGACCACCTGGGCCCATCTGTCGAGCTTCGCGGTGCTGTTGGCACGGACCGAATCTGATGTACCAAAGCGCGCCGGCATCACCTACTTCCTGATCGACCTCCGTCAACCGGGCGTCGACGTCAGACCGTTGCGACACATGGGTGGCGAGGTGGACTTCAACGAGGTCTTCCTCGACAGGGCACGGGTACCGGATTCTCAGCGCGTCGGCGAGATCGGAGCCGGTTGGAAGGTGGCCAATGCAACGCTCTCGGGCGAGCGGCAGATGGTGTCGGGGTCCGGTTCCGGAGGGGTCGACCGGATCGGGGGGTCAGGGGCGGATTCACTGGTCCGGCTGGCCAAGCGTCTCGGCGCCGAGGGCAAGCCGGGAGGGTGGGACAACCCGGTCCACCGCGACGAGGTGATCGCGCTGTGGTGCGAGGAGCGCGTGCGCGAGTGGACGAACCTGCGTGTACGCGCCCAGGCGCGTGCCGGCCGAGCTCCGGGGCCCGAGAGCTCCATCGGGAAGGTGCACCAAGGTGGTTTGAACCAGCGCATCCAGTCCATGGCGGTGAACATGCTCGGCGCAGCCGCCACGGCCTGGCCCGGAGGCGACGGTTCTTGGGCCGAGTCGTTGCCGTACGAGGTGCGGGGGATGCTGCGAAGCCGGGCCAACACAATCGAGGGTGGCACGACGGAAGTCAACAAGAACATCCTCGGAGAGCGGGTGCTCGGTCTGCCCCGCGACCCCGATCCTTGGCAGGGCAAGCCGTGGCGGGAGGTTCCGCGCAATTGATGGCGTACTCCTCACTGTTCGTCGAGAAGAAAGGACCGGTGGGTTGGTTGGTGTTCAACCGACCGGAGGTGGGCAACGCCATGGACGCTCGGATGCTCGACGAGCTGGAGGCGGCCTGGCGAGAGCTCGATCGGGACCCTGAGGTGCGTGTGATCGTGAATACTGGCGTCGGTCGGTCGTTTCAGACAGGGCTCGACGTTGTTCAGCTTGCTCGCGCGCCGGAGGCGCTGCGCAAGCAATCTGGGCGCACGCGGCGCGCCACGCTCCGCATGACCGCTTGGCACAACCGGGTGTGGAAGCCGGTTATTGCCGCGGTCAACGGCGTGTGTGCCGGCGGCGGCCTCCACTTCGTGGCCGATGCTGACATTGTGATCGCCGCGTCGGACGCGCAGTTCCTCGATCCACACGTCTCCATGGGCCAGGTCACCGCATACGAGGCCATCGGGCTCACCCGCAAGATCCCTTTCGAGGCAGTCATGCGGATGGCTCTGGTCGGCCGGTACGAGCGGATCTCGGCGGACCGTGCACTGGCCCTGGGCATGGTGAGCCAAGTGGTAGACCCGCCCGAGGACCTGCGCGAAGAGGCTCAGGCCCTGGCCGAGAAGATCGCCCGGAACTCCCCGGCCGCCATGGCGGCCACCAAGCGCGCCCTCTGGGGCGCGCTCGAGGCGGGGCTGACCGACGCCTGCAAGGCCGGAGCGAAAGAGCTCATGGCCATGTGGGGACATCCGGACCAGGAGGAGGGTCCGCGCGCCTTCGCCGAGAAGCGCGAGCCGCAGTGGCAAGCATTGACACCAACGACCGGGGACGCCACGGCGATGGAGCCGGTACGAGACACGGAGGTGCAGTGAGCTATCCGACCTTTGACACGCTGATCTTGGAGCGGCGCGGGCCCGTCGGCTGGCTGATCAACAACCGGCCGGACCGTCTCAATGCAATGAACGCGCACATGCGCGACGAGTTCGGGGCGGCGTGGAAGGTGCTCGACGACGACACGGATGTCCGGGTGATCGTCCACACCGGCGAAGGGCGGGCTTTTCAGACCGGTGTCGACGTCATGGAGATCGCGGAGGATGGCATCGGGTTCGAGCGCTACCGCAAGTCGACGGAGGAGTTCGACTACCACTTCACGGCCTGGCAAAGCCAGGTGTGGAAGCCGGTCATCACCGCCGTGAACGGCATCTGTGCCGGGGGTGGCTTCCACTGGGTCGCCGAGGCGGACATCGTGATGGCCGCCTCCGATGCTCAATTCTTCGATCCTCACGTCTCTGTCGGCCAGGTGGTGGCCATGGAGGCCATCGGGCTCACCCGCAAGATCCCTTTCGAGGCAGTCATGCGGATGGCTCTGGTCGGCCGGTACGAGCGGATCTCGGCGGACCGTGCACTGGCCCTCGGCATGGTGAGCCAAGTGGTAGACCCACCCGAGGACCTGCGCGAAGAGGCTCAGGCCCTGGCCGAGAAGATCGCCCGGAACTCTCCGGCCGCCATGGCGGCCACCAAGCGCGCCCTCTGGGGCGCGCTCGAGGCGGGGCTGACCGACGCCTGCAAGGCCGGGGCGACGGAGCTGGTCTCCATGTGGGGACATCCGGACCAGGAGGAGGGTCCGCGCGCCTTCGCCGAGAAGCGCGACCCGCAGTGGGCGCCGCCGACGCACACGGCATGAGGGGCCCATTCCGCGGCCTACGGTGAGCGCGCGAACGGCGACCCAGGTTCTGAGGCAGGTCCTCTCGATTGGAGGTGTCTCAGCGGCGTACGGCCGGCCTTTGCCCGGCCTGCTCGTGACGGAGGTCTCCGATCCGCAGACGGCACTCCTCTTGGCGCACGCCCATCGCGTCGTGCACGGGGTAGCGACGATGGCCCACCTCGGCGACGGGCACGTCATCGTCGTCGGACCTCGGCCAGAGCTCGTTGTTCACGCCGACGGTGGCCACCGACCCGGGCAGCTCTCACTCCCTGCAGAGAGGAGGGTGATCGGCGACATTGACGAGGTGTTCACGCTTGGCCCGGCGGTGGCGGACGCCGTCGGCAGGGGCGGCATGTGGCTTCACCTCGATATCGATCCCGCGTCCACGGTGGGAGACCAGCCCATGGCTTGGCCGAACGCCGTCGACTGGCCGGAGCCCGAACCGTCCCTCCTGGGAGCACTGTCCGCGGCCTCGACGGTCGTCGTGTTGGCGGGGCCCGATGTCGTCCGGCGGGGCGCGGTCGGTGGCCTCCGTGCGCTGGCGGCAGCGGGGAGGCTCGGCGTGCTCAACACTTGGGGCGCCAAAGGCGTGTTCCATTGGCAGAGCCGGCACCACTGGGCCACCGTCGGCCTGCAGGAGTTGGACTTCGAGCTGGGCGGGTTGGGAGTTGCTGACATCGTGCTGACCGTTGGGCTGGACGAGGCGGAGGCCCCCCGCAGGCTTTGGAAGATGTACCCCTACCGCGTGATCGCTCCCGAACTTCTCGCACCTCTGGCCGAGCGCTGGCCCACGCCGGGTTCCTTTGCCGAGATGCCTCCATTGCGTGACCGGCTGGCCGCCGTGACTCAAGCCGGATGGAGCGCGACGGGGTCGCCTCTGAAGCCGTCACGGGTCACCCTCCACTACGCACACGTACTCGGGCATGGTGGTTTGGTCGCGGCAGACCCGGGTACGGCGGGATTCTGGGTGGCGCGTACGTTCGCCACGACCCGCCTCGGCACCGCCTTCGTCCCGTCCCAGCCGATCCCGGGCTGGGCCGTCGCATGTGTCCTCGTGGCGCGCCTCGTGGCACCGTGGCGCCCCGCTCTGGCCGTCCTCGACGGGCCCGTCGACGAACGCACCGTTGCCGTTCTGGACCAGGCCCAGCGCCTCGGTATCACGGTGGGCGTCGAGGCGTGGCACGCTGCCGGTGAGGCTCTCGACCCGGAGGCGCATCTTGCCCGGGTGGCGGCCTTGGCGAGCGGCGGAGACTTCGTGGGGACCCTGGCTACCGACGACCGTCAACTCGAAGAGATGGTCGCCGTCGCGGGACCCGTGCGGGCATGGACGTCCCGGGAATGAACGCAGAAGCAACCACCGGGCGGACGTCAAACACGGACAACCCAGAGCCGGGGTCTCGGGTGGTGATGCGACATAGTAAGGACTATGGTCGTTTCCCACAGGGGATTGTGAAGGGGTGGTATCGCAGGCACCATGACGACCATGTTCTTGGCTGACCACGGAGCCGAAGTCGTGTGGATCGAACCCGCTTTCGGTGACCCGTTTGCCGCCCAGACGGGCTGCCGGGTGTGGAACAGAGGGAAGCGCGGCGCGCGCCTCGACCGGCGCACCGATGACAAGGTACCGCGGTTTAGGGCGTTGGTGCAGGAGTCCGCCGCCGCCGTCGACGGCTTCTCGATCGAGACGATGGACAGGCTCGGTGTCGGCCATGTGGCCCTGAGCGCGCCCAACGCGGGCACTCTCACGCTCACCGCTTACGGCGAGCGAGGCGGTGCAGTGCTGGACGCGTCCGCGGGGCAACAATGAACGAGCCACCCGAGATCGCTCGCCCTGCTCCGGTCGTCACCGAGGACAACCACTTCTATTGGGACGCAGCGCGGGAGCATCGTCTTGTCGCTCAACGGTGCAGTGAGTGCAGCCGACTTCGGCATCCTCCCCGGCCGATGTGCCCACACTGCCATTCCTTGCAGTTCGACGTGGTCGACCTGGCGGGTGATGGAGTCGTCTACAGCTATGCCATCTTGCACCATCCCCAGCATCCGGCGTTTGACTACCCCATCGTCGCCGCGCTGGTCGACCTGGAGGAAGGTGTGAGAGTGATGTCCAATCTGGTCGAGATCGACCCCAGCGACGTCGCCATCGGAATACCCGTGACGGTGGACTTCCGCCCGACCCGCGACGACGGTGTCCTGCCGGTTTTCAAGCCCAAGGCCTGATCCCGTGGGTGCTGCTCAACCCGACGAAGCGGGTTTGGCCGCGCCGCTCAGGCTCTTGAAATAGTCGCGGTCGGTCTCGTCGGGCGGCCGACCCACATGGGTGACGGTGTCAACGTCGGTCGCTTCTCTTCGGAGGGCCCTGACGGTGCAGTGCTTCTCGGGCCGTTGGCGGAACGGGTCGAAGTGGAAGTGCCGCATGGCGTTGCGGTGCGTGATCTTGTCGACCTGCTCGTCTGTCAGCGATGCGAACTGTGTCTGGTTGACCTCCGGTGCATGCGGCCACGAACTGTCGGAGTGCGGGTAGTCCGATTCCCAGCAGACGTTGTCGATGTTGAAGTGGTCGATCAGACTGACTCCGACAGGATCGTTAATGAAACAGCAGATCACACGTTCCCGAAAAACGTCGGACGGTCCTCCGCCATCGGGAAACGTGTGCGCCGTCCAACCAGAATGGCGCGTCTGGATGTGCTCTGCTCGCTGCAAGAAGTACGGGATCCAGCCGATGTCTCCCTCGGTCAGGGAGAAACGAAGTTCGGGAAAGCGCCACCAGAAGTCTGCCCACATCAGGTCGCCGAGGGAGTAGATGGAGGCGGTCGAAGAAAGGCTCATCGGCACGGAAGGCGGGGCGTCCGGGGTCGTCGACGCCGCCTTCGACGAAGAGCCCACATGCAGGCACAGAACGGTCCCCTGGTCAGAACACGCGGCGAACAGCGGATCCCAGTGCCCCGAATGGATCGATGGCATACGCAGTGCAGCGGGATTCTCGGAAAAGGTGACCGCATGGCACCCCTTGCCGGCCAGCCGAACTACTTCCCGAGCCGCCTTCTCGACGTCGAACAGAGGCAGGATCCCACAGGGGATGAAGCGCTCGGGATAGGCCGCGCACCACTCGTCGATGTGCCAGTCGTTGTACGCCTTGATCATGACCTCGTTGAGCTCGAGGTCAGGACCCTCGTTCAAGACCTGGCCGGAGAAACCCGTCCAATTCGGGAAGTTCAAACCGGCCAGTTGTCCTCCCGCCGACATGTCCCGAACCCGTTCATGGACGTTGTAACACCCGGGCCGCATGTCGTCGTAGCTCGAGGGGTTCACGTTGAACATCTCGCGTGGCTTCCCCGCCACGGCGTTCAGGCCGAGGCTCCGGCCCTTCTTCTCGCCGTACCACCATTGCTGGAAGCCTCGTTCGTCTGTGACGACGTGAGGTGCCCGATCCTTGAACTTGTCCGGGACGTGGCTCTCGAACATGTCGGCCGGTTCGGCGATGTGATCGTCAACGCTGATAAGGATCATGTCCTCAGCCTGTCGCATTGCTCGCTCCCTTCAGTGCTGCCTCGTCTCGTTCTGCTGTGCCGTCGAACTCTCAAGACCCTGCAAGTCGGTCACCGATGACCCCACGCTTCTCAAGCAGGTCTCTCTCATCCGTGTCGACCCCCAGCTCGGCCAGCACCTCGTCGTTGTCCTGTCCGAGAGTCGGCGATGGGCGACGGAGCCACTGCAGGACGTGCCCGAGACGAAACGGGAGGGTGGGAATCGAATGCGCTCCGGTGACCGGGTGGTCCTCTGTCTCGAAGAGGCCGCGGAACTGGAGTTGAGGGTTACAGACGATGTCCCGCGCCGCAATGACGGGTTCTGCCGGGACACCCGACGCCGAAAGAAGGTCGGCGACCTCCTGAGGCGACCGTGTACCGGTCCAGGCCTCCAGATAGCGATCGATGACGTCGTGCTGGTTCCGGCGCGCTGCCGCTGATGTGAGGTCGACCGAAGCCGCCCACTCGGGCTCGCCCACGACCCGGACCAGCGCCGCCCAGTGGCCGTCGGTCTCGGCGGCGATGGCAACCCAAGCGTCGTCGCCCCTGCACCGATAGACGCCCTGGGGGGCCGCGTTCGGGCCACGATTCCCCTGGCGCCCCATCACCTGACCTTCCGCCGAGTATTCGATCACCTGCTCGGCGGCAACGTTGAGCGCGGCCTCGACCATGACGGACTCCACGTGCATCCCCCGGCCAGAGCGATCACGTTCGGTGAGGGCCAGCAGGGTAGCGAGCACGGTGTGCATGCCTGCGATCGGATCGCACGCTCCGCGCACGAGCACCGGTGGGCCGCCTGCCTGGCCGGTCCTCCACGCCATGCCGCTGACGGATTCCATGGTCTGGGCGAAACCCGTACGGTCCCGCCACGGGCCGTCGAGCCCGAAGGCCGGCATGCGCACCATGATGAGCGTCGGGTTGAGTTCGTGGACGGTGTTCCAGGTGAGCCCGAACTGGTCCATCACACGCGGCGTGTAGTTCTCCACGAGGATGTCTGTCGACCGCAGCAGGCGGCGGAACAGATCGATGCCATCCTCCGCAGTGAGGTCGATCGTGACCCCACGCTTGCCAGTATTGACGGCGTGGAAGATCGGACCCCACTCCCACCACTCATTGGCGGGTGGTCTCCGGACGCTCGTCAGGCGCATCTGGTCGGGTCGCCCTACCGATTCTACCTTGATGACATCGGCTCCGAGGGCGGCGAGGACGTTCGTGGCGGAAGGACCCGCCCACCAAGCGGTGCAGTCGACGACACGGCACCCGCCGAGTGGGAGCCGGGGCTCTCGTATAGACCCGGGAGGCGATCGGCGGTCTAGTGGCCAGTCGACCACTCCGTCGTGTTCGCCGAGTGCGGGTGCCGGCGAGAAGGGGCGCGAAGCACAGCCGGAGATGCGGTAGGGAACCCGCGGCTGGAGGAAGCGACCGGAGGGCGACGGGACGAAGACCTGTCGATCGCGGAAGTGCTCGAATGCGAGCACTCCGGCGGCGTCGAGCACCGGAGCCGCCGGGATGCGGAGCAGCGCCGCCTCTTCCAACAGCTGGCCGGTCGTACGTCCCAGCGTGTGGCGGTGCACCGCAGCGAGGAACTCGTCCCGTCGCGCGAAGCGCCTGGCGACTTGCGCCAATTCGGTATCCTCCATGAGGTCCGGGCGATCGATCAGGACGAGGAAGTCCTGGAACTGCTGAGCGCTGTTTGTGGTGACGACGAAGTACCCGTCGCTGGTCGGTTCGATCGACGGCACCTCGACTGTGCGTCCGGTTCCGGACAGCGCGGGCCAGTTGGTGAAAGACGCGAAGACCGAGGGGTAGGTCGCCATGGAGACTGCCATGCAGTCGAGGATGGCGACGTCGACGTCTTCGCCCAGCCCGGACCTTCGGGCTTCTCGCAGGGCGGCCAGCGTCGCCAGAGCCGCGTATGTGCCGGCTACCCATTCTCCGATACGCCCGCCCGCCGCCAGTGGGGGATACTCGGGAAGACCTCGCTGGCCGATCGAACCGCAGGCTGCTTGGAGCGTGAACTCGGTCCAAGGACGGTCGGCCCAGGGGCCGGCGCGGCCGAAGGGCGTGATGGTCACGATGACGGCGGCGGGGTTCACCCGGTGCAGTCGGTCCACGTCTCCGGTCGTATTGCTGAGGATGACGTCCGCACGTTCGACCAGCCCGTCGTCATTGGTCACGGACCTCTTTGACGTGTTGAGGAACTCGAAGAGTGCGCCCGAGCCCCAGGCGCGCAGCGGATCACCCCCGTCCGCCTCCACCTTCGCCACGTCCGCGCCGGCGTCGGCCAGAAGCTTGGAGCAATAAGGCCCTGCGATGCCCGCGGTCACGTCGAGCACGCGGACTCCTTCGAGGATCAGCGGCTCCGTCACTCCGATGTCCGTGCTCATGGCCGCAGCGCCCGCAACTGTCCGTGCCCGGGACGACTCCGGGCATCTGTGTCCGGGAGCAAGAGGGCGACAGCGTCGCTCAACGCGGCCCGGACATCACGGATGCTCGATCGTCCAGACGACCAGGCGCGTAGCGAGCTGTCGAGGACGGCATCGAGGACGCGGACGATGCGGACCGCTTCGCTGGTGGGCAAATCTTCGAGAAGGGCCAGGTACACCTCGGTCGTCACGGCGTCGAGCCGTGCCAGGACGTCGCGAGCGAAGGGTTCCTCGGACATCTCGAGCCTGCCGATCAGGCGCGCCAGTTGGGGCCGTCGCTCGAAGGCTCGCACCGAGCGGAGCAGGGTCTCCTCGACCCTCATGGCCGGTGTCGTTCCGGCCAGCGGCCGACTCGTCATGCTGACGCCCAAGGACGAGGCCCACTGGATCAATGCTTCCGCGAACAGGTGTTCCTTGGAAGGGAAGTAGTGGTAAAGCGTGGCCAGGGCCACGGAGGCGGACTCGGCCACCTCGCGGACGGAGATCCGCTCGTAGTCGCGTACTTCGAGCAGCGCGAGGGCGGCGTCCAGCATGCGTTGGCGTCGAGCCGCCTGCCGCGTGCTCAGCCCCTCTGGCATCGCGGCGCCGTCGCTGGTGCCGTTGTCCACGCTCCGATCACCTTCCTCCGAGACCCGTCGGATATGGCGGCCGCCGGGTTGCCCAGAACCAGATTCTAGTTCTAGTATGCCTCGGTCAGCCATCGCCCGCAGGGAGACGGCGGCCCGTCTCGGCCGCGGTGACGAGGGAGGAGACCAACGGTGGGAATGCCACAGAACGTGGGGATCGTCGACACGATGATCAGCTTCCCCAGTCGCGACATGAGGGAGGTCTACCGGTTCATCACCCGGCAGACCAAGGACAAGGAGTCGCAGGAAAAGTTCGCCTTCCCGGCCGAGTACATGTTCAAGGACGTACCCGAGCGCGCGCTCGAGGGTGCTGAGGACCCCATCGCCGTCACCCTGCGGGAGATGGACCTGTGGGGAATCGAGCGCGGCATGATCGGCGTCGGTGATCCCGAGGGCGTCGGGGCCGATGCGCTCAAGCGGTATCCGGACCGCTTCATTCCGTCATCGTCGATCGATCCCAACGAGGGGATGACGGGCATCAACCGCCTGGTGTCCCAGTACGAGTCGTTCGGGGTGAGGGCCGTCGGCGTGTTCCCTGCCGGGACCTTTCCCCAGGTGCCGATCAACGACAAGAAGATGTACCCGGTCTATGCCAAGTGCGTGGAGCTCGGCATACCCGTCTTCTGTTGCGCTGGCGTCCCGGGGCCGAGGCTGAAGGCGCTCTGCCAGCACGTCGAACTCATCGACGAGGTCATGTTCGACTTCCCGGATCTGGTTTTCGTGACGCGTCACGGTTGCGAGCCCTGGACCGAACTGGCCGTCAAGCTGATGTTGAAGTGGCCGGGTCTGCATTACTCCACGAGCGCATTCGCGCCGAAGTACTACCCGAAGGACATCGTCAACTACGCCAACACGCGCGGCGCCGACAAGGTCATCTATGCCGGATACTTCCCCATGGGCCTGTCGCTAGAGAGGATCATGACGGAGATGCCGAACGTCGGCTTCAAGGACGAGGTCTGGCCCAAGTTCCTCCGCACCAACGCCCTGCGTGTCCTGGGGTTGTCATGACGTCGACGCTCGACTACGGACTCTTCGACGCCGACAACCACTACTACGAGGCGACCGACGCCTACACGCGCTACATCGATCCCAAAATGGCCAAGCGGGCCATGCAATGGGCGGAGATCGACGGTCGCACGCGTCTGTTGGTGGGCGGGAGGGTGAACCGTTTCATCCCCAACCCGCTCTTCGATCCCGTCGCCAAGCCGGGCAGCCTCGACGAGTACTTCCGGGGTCGCAACCCGGGCGCCAAGGACATGCGGACCCTTTTCGGGGAGCTCGAGCAGATTCGCCCGGAGTACCGCGACCGTGACGCCAGATTGGAGGTCATGGACGAGCAGGGCCTCGACGGGTGCCTCCTCTTCCCGACCCTCGGGGTCGGCATGGAGGAGTCACTTGCCGACGACCCGGCAGCCTTAGTGGCCGCCTTCGGGGCTTTCAACCGTTGGCTCGAGGATGATTGGGGTTACTCCTACAAAGAGCGCATCTTCGCGGCGCCGATGCTGACCCTGATTGACGTCGATGCGGCGGTGGCAGAGCTCGAGCGCGTCTTGCTCGCCGACGCCCGCGTCGTCTGTGTAAAGGGAGGTCCGGCGCACACGCCGACTGGGCTTACCTCACCGGCCGACCCACGCTTCGACCCGTTCTGGGGACTCGTGAACGAGTCGGGGGTCACCGTAGGCATCCACTCCGGCGACGCGGGCTACGGACGCTACCTCGCGGACTGGGAACCTCAGGGGGACTTCGAGGCATTCCGGCACTCGCCGCTGCGGATGGTATTGAGTGCGGACCGGCCGCCCTACGAGACCATGGCAGCGCTGGTCTGCCAGGGTCTGTTCGACCGGTTCCCCCGCATCCGGGTGGCCAGCATCGAGGCGGGCGCCTCGTGGGTGCCCATCCTGCTCAAGAAGCTGGCCAAGGCGTACGGGCAGATGCCGGGCGCGTTCTCGTCCGATCCGGTGGAGACCTTCAGGGACCACGTGTGGGTGGCGCCGTTCTACGAGGACGACCTGGGTGCACTCAAGAAGGAGCTCGGTCTGGGTCACATCCTTTTCGGATCCGACTGGCCGCACGCGGAAGGGTTGGCTGAGCCGAAGACCTTTGCCGACGACCTCCGTCGCTTCGACTTCGGCGAGCGGGAGATCCGCACGGTAATGGCCGAAAACGGGTGGTGTCTCACCCGGCGCATCTGATGACTGCGCATGGACTTTGACGACACGCCGGAGGAGGCACGCTTCCGCGGCGAGGTGAGGTCGTGGCTCGAGGCCCACGCGGCCCGCCGGGGTGATTCGGGGAGACCCCGGCTCCCCATTGCGGACGACGGGGCCCAGGCGCACCATGTGCAGGCATGCCGGCGCTGGCAACGAACACTCTTCGAGGCCAATTGGGCCGGGATCACCTGGCCGCAGGAGTTCGGCGGCAGAGGTGGCACCCCCATGCAGCAGGTCATCTTCTCGCAAGAGCAGGCACAATTCGAGGTGTGGGCCGGTGCGCTGACCGTCGGTCTCGCCATGGTGGGGCCGACGCTGATGACGTGGGGCCGACCGGAGCAGCAGGACCGCTATCTCGGGCCGATGCTGCGCGGCGATGAGATGTGGTGCCAGCTCTTCAGCGAGCCATCGGCCGGTTCGGACCTGCCCTCACTGATCACACGAGCCGAACGGGACGGGGACGACTTCGTCGTCAACGGTCAGAAGGTGTGGACGACCATGGCCCAGTACAGCGACTGGGCCATTCTGCTGGTGCGGACCGACCGCAAAGTGCCGGGGCGGCGAGGGCTCTCGTATCTCCTCGTAGATATGACGTCGCCCGGCATCGAGGTGCGCCCGCTGCGTCAGATCACGGGCGTGGCCCATTTCAACGAAGTCTTTCTGACGGACGTGCGCGTTCCGGCGGCGAACCTGGTGGGACCCGAAGGCGAGGGTTGGAATGTGGCGCGCACCACCCTGGCGGCCGAGCGGATGGCGATCGGGACGGCCGGCGGCACGTCGTTCGCCGACGTGGCTGCCCTCTGCCATGCCCTTGGCGGTGTGAACGACCCCGTGCGGCGCCAGGACGTGGCCGACGTGTTCATCGGGTTCGAGCTCCTGCGCTACTTGGGACTGCGTGTCCAAACGGCACTCTCTCAGGGCCGTGCTCCGGGAGCCGAGGCCTCCCTGCTCAAGCTGGCCTTCTCGCTCCAGAGCGCCCGCGTCGGCGACCTGGGCGTGGCCCTGCTCGGGATGTCGGGCGTGGCAGCCGATGGACAGGTTTCTGCCGCCGCCTTCTGGCGGGACCGGTTCCTGGGCCAGTGGTCCAGTCGCATCGGCGGTGGCACCGACGAGATCCAGCGCAACCAGATCGGCGAGCGAGTCCTCGGGCTTCCCCGTGAGCCGACGATTCAAATACAATATCCAACATGACGTCGATGGCGTCCGCCGGTGCGGAACTGCGGTGGGATCCTCTCGATGCCTCCTTTAAGACGGATCCCCACCCCATCTGGCGGCGAATGCGCGACGAAGCTCCGGTCTACCGCAACGAGGAGTACGACTTTTGGGCGCTGAGCCGCTTCCAGGATGTGATGACCGCGAGCATGGACCCGCGGACGTTCAGTTCCGCGCACGGGACGGTGCTCGAACAGATGAGCGACCAGCCGACGGGCGGCATGATGATCTTCATGGACCAGCCGGAGCACACGGCGCTCCGCCGGCTTGTGTCCCGTGCCTTCACTCCACGCCGAGTCGGAGGCCTCGAGGACTCGGTCCGCCAACTCTGCGGGGACCTGCTCGACGCGCAACGTGGCGGTCAAGGCTTTGACTACGTCGCCGACTTCGGGGCGCTTGTTCCGGCCAATGTCATCGCCATGCTGCTCGGGGTGCCGGCGTCCGACCGTCCTGAGGTGCGGGAGCAGATTGACACGATCTTCCATCTCGAGCCGGGCGTCGGCATGGTGAACGACGTGTCGATGGGGGCGATGATCTGGATGCATTCGTACATCTCCGAGCAGGTGGCGGATCGTCAGCGCAACCCCAGAGACGACATGTTCACTGACTTGGTGACAGCAGAGGTCGTAGAGTCAGATGGCACACGTCGGCGACTCACGCTCGACGAGAGCGCGAGCTTCGGCATCCTCCTCGTTGCCGCGGGGACCGAGACCGTCGCCCGTCTGTTGGGATGGGCGGGGTCGGTGCTGGCGGACAATCCTGAGCAACGAGCCGAATTGACCGACGATCCGTCGCTCATCCCCAATGCCGTGGAGGAGTTACTGCGCTACGAGGCACCGTCCCCGGTGCAGGGTCGATGGACGACCGCGCCGGTGGAGCTCTACGGCACGGCGATCCCGGCCGACTCCAAGGTCCTGTTGTTGACCGGCTCGGCTGGGAGGGACGAGCGCACCTTCCCGGAGGCGCATCGCTTCGACATCCACCGGCATTTCGACCAGCACCTTTCCTTCGGTTACGGCATCCACTTCTGCCTCGGTGCCGCGCTGGCCCGCCTCGAGGGCCGGATCGCCATTGAGGAGACGCTCAAGCGCTTTCCCGAGTGGGAGGTCGACCGCGAGCAGAGCGTCTTCCTCTTCACCAGCACCGTCCGCGGCTTCAGCCGACTCCCGATATCGGTGCCCTCGCGGGTTTGAGGTGAACGCGAGCCCATCCCAGGGGAACAGCGCACTCCAGCGCGCGACCGATCACCCGTGGGCCCGCCGCAGGGACGCGTGAACGAATCGTTGGCCGGGCGCCGTGTGGTCGTCGTCGGCGCGTCGGCCGGGATCGGACGGGCCGTCGCGATCCGGGCGGTTCGCGCCGGAGCGCAGGTCGCACTGGTGGCTCGGCGGCCAGATCGGTTAATCGATGTGGTGGCGGAGGCGGGTGGTGGCAAGGCAGTTCCCGGTGACGTCCGGGACGCCGCGTCGTGCGCGGAGGCGATCAAGAGCAGCGCGGAATGGCTCCAGGGTATTGACGCGTTGTGTTACAGCGCCGGCATGGCACCCCTCGCCATGCTGGCCGACACGGATGTCGCACACTGGCACGCGGTGTTCGAGACGAACGTGATCGGCGCCCACCGCGCCATCCAAGCCGCACTCCCGTACCTACCACCCTCGGGGGTGTTGATGGCCCTGGCTTCCGAAACGACCGTGCAGCCGCGGGTCGGTCTCGGTGCTTACGGAGCATCGAAGTCTGCGCTCCGCAGTGCCCTGGCCGCGTGGCGCGCTGAGCACCCGGGCCATCGATTCTGCTGCGTCCTCGTAGGCCCGACCGCTCCGACCGAGTTCGGTGATGATTTCGACGTGCCCCTCCTCACGGCTGTCCTGGAGGATTGGGCGCGCCGTGGATTGGCGCAGGAGGAGATGCTCCATACCGACGATGTCGGGCAGGTGCTCGTCGACATGATGGGAATGCTGCTGCGCCATCCGCAGGTGGGCGTCGACGAGTTTGTGTTGCGGTCGCCCTCAGCGGTGGTGGGCACGGCAACGTCCATCACGTCGAGCTTCGTCCACCGCGTGGAGGAGGTTCGATGACGACCCAGGCGAACGCAGTGGTCTCAACCAACCAACACTGAAAGGACCGATCATGTCGGACAAGCACGAATATGCCGAGCGCCTCTTTCCTGAGCCGGTCGACCTCGGCATCGCAGAGGCCGATCGGGCGGTGTCGTCGGTCCCACACGGCACCCGCTCTCATCTCGAAGGCGAAGGAGGCGAGGGCACCATCTGGTACGAGGGCACCGGAGCGGCCAGCGATCAAGCGGTGCAGAACATCACGATCTATCCCCCCACCCGAGGCATCAGCACCCAGGGTGACGCCTTTGAACCGGTGAAGATCGGCGTTCTGATCGACATGGACCTCAATCAGCTCCTGGCGGACTGGATCGATCCGACGATCCTCGCCATCGAGGATGCGCTGAATGAGGGGGTGTGGTCCCGCTCCCCGGTCCAGTTGGTCATCGCCGACGCCCGCGGGCTCCCACGCGAGAATTACAAGAAGGTCATTGAGGGTTACCGGTGGCTGGTCGACCACGGCTGCGTCGTCGTCCTGGGTCCGATGATCTCCGACAACTCGCTCGTCTTACAGGACACTGCAAACGAGCTCGGCGTTTCCTGTTTGGGCTGGACCGGGGCCCGTCGATTTGCCTCCAACTACTGCTTCACGGTCGCCAACGGCGATATCCCGACCGAGGGAGTTATCTGCGCCAACTGGCTCCACCAACAGGGCATCCGGAAGGTGGGTTTGTTCTGGGAGGCGGGTTCCTCAGGACGCGACTACGCCGACTTCTTCCGTGACGAAGCGATCAGGTTGGGCATGACGGTCACCCGCGAGGTCAAGCTCGAGCCGAACCCACGCGATCTCGAGAGTCACTTGGCGGCCATGCGGGAGGCGGGTACCGAGGGGCTCTACTACGGCGGCTACGGGTATGCGTGTTTTCATTTCGGCGCCGCCCTGCAGGCGCTTGGCTGGGACCCGCCACGCATCATGGGGACCGCCTTCATGTTCTATTCGAACAAGAACGAATGGGCCTCCGGAATCGAGGGCTGGCACGGGATCGATCAGCTCGGTGAGGATGGGGCCAATCCCAACTACAACGCCATGGTCCAACGCTTCACCAAGCGGTTCGGTCGCGAGGCGCGCAACGTCGTGGTCGCTCTCGCCTACGACACCGCACGGGTGGCGATTCACGGGATAGCCAATGCCGACATCCCCGAACCGCGCTGGGTCAAGGATGGGATCGAGCGAATTCGTTGGATGCCGGCCACCAACGGCGGTCCCTCCACCTACATTCAGTTCGGCCCCGGAGACCACAAAGGCTATAAGGGCGATTTCCTCACGATCCGCGAGCTCCGGGGCGGTGACCTCCGCTTTGGGGGATACTTCCGGCCGGAATGGCCTTCGAACAACGTCCCGTGAGGTTCGGGTCCGGTCAACCATGCGGAGCCACCACCCGGTGGGACCATTCTCAGGCGGTGAACGGGCGGAAATAGGGGAGGACGAGCGACTCCGACGCGGCGTGGAACTCGACTTGGAGGGCCATCCCCTCCTCGAGGTCTCTCGTCGTGCAACCGACGACAGCGCTCAAGAACCACCAGCCCTCGTCAAGGGTGATGACCGCGGGGGCGTAGGGCACGACCAGCGTCGGGTGCGGCGGCCGCCACACCACAGTCCAGCTGTAGAGCGATCCCCGTCCGTCACTCGGCGCCCAGGCGAGCGTCGTCTCGTGGCAATGGGCGCAGGCGGCGAACGCGCGAAGCGCCCGCGTGCCACAGCTCGAGCACAAGGGCAGCACCAGCCGACCCTCCCGGCACGCGTCCCAGAAAGGCTGGGACCGAGCAGACGGCACAGGGACAGGAATGCCGGTCGGTTGGGGGACGAGGGCCGCCGCCGGGCCGTTCACGGGCGGCTGCTGCCGAGCAACATGACGTCGGTGAACAGAGCGCCGGAACCACCGTTGGAACACAGAGCCACTTCGGCCCGCGGCACCTGCGCCGTCAGGCACTCGCCGCGGAGCTGGCGGACACCCCGCACCACCCGCTGGAACTGCTGGGCCGCGACGCCGGGGTGGCTGTAGGACATGGTGCCGCCGTCGGTGGTGACCGGGAGACTCCCTCCGGGCCCGATGGCGCCCGACTCGACCATCGGCCCCCCTTCGCCCGGTCCGCAGAACCCGTAGACCTCGAGCTGTCGAATGATCTCGAACGAGAAGGGGTCGTAGAGCTCCGCCACGTCGACGTCGTCGGGTCCGAGCCCCGCCATGGCGAAGGAGGCAGCTGCGGCGTGGGCCCCGACGCGCCCCGCCGGTTCGGTCCCCGGTCGGGGCGTGTAGTCCCATACCGGCGCGACGGTGTACGCCGGGCCATAGCTGTCGCTGCCACAGCCCAGAATCCAGACAGCCTTGCCATGGTCGAGGGCTCGGTCGGCCCCGGTGAAGACGAGGGCGCAGCCGCCCTCCGAGGTGGTGGCGCAGTCGAGCAGGTGAAAGGGCTCGGCGATCAGGGGTGACGCCAGGATGTCCTCCGCCGTGAACGGGCCCCGCCCGTAGTACACCGCTTCGGGGTTGTGGTGACCGTTGGTGCGGATCACCGCGGCGGCGCTGGCGAGCTGGTGCTCGGTGGTGCCGTAGGTGAGCATGTGGCGGCGCGCCATCAGGGCGAACTCCGCCGCCGTGAAGAGCCCGAACCCGGCGACCAGCTCGTTGGGCGGGGTGGTCCAGGGTGCTGCCACCTTGTGGGTCAGCAGCCCGGCGCCACCGGCAAGCGCCACGACCACGTTGCACTGCCTCGAGGCGACCAGCATGGCGGCGTCGGCGATCGTCGGGATCCCGAGCCCACTGGGGCGTCGGATGCAGGGCCCGAGGCCGAGCTCCAGCACGGCGTCGGCCGCCGCCGCGCCGACGACGCCGTCGACATCGGCCACGGGAATGTCGGCGTCGACGAGGGCGCCCAAAGCCGCCTCGAGCGCGATGGACGAAGAGTCGTGGCCGGGCAGCCGACGCGCTTGTGCGGTGTTGTGGACGCCGACGATGGCGACCTCGCGGAAGGGATGGCTCACCGCCGTCAGATTGTCACGCCGGGAAGGTGGGGCGGAGACGGAAACGCTGGACCTTGCCGCTGGCCGTCAGGGGGAGCTCGTCGACCAGGACGACGGTACGCGGAACCTTGAAGTTGGCCATGTGATCCCGACACCAGGCGATGATGGACGCCTCGTCCACCTGCATGCCGGCGCGGACGATGACATAGGCCTTTCCGACCTCGCCCAGCCGCTCGTCGGGAACACCGACGACCGCGACTTGGCTGACGCCCGGGTGGGTCAACAGGATCCCTTCGATCTCGGCGGGGAAGGCGTTGAAACCTCCGACGATGAACATGTCCTTCTTGCGGTCGGTGATGCGCAGGTTCCCGTCCGTTCCCACGAACCCGATGTCACCCGTGCGTAACCACCCCTCCGGATCGATGGTCCTGGCGGACGCCTCCTCGTCGTCGAAGTAGCCGCGCATGACGTTGAACCCCCGGACGAGAATCTCCCCGGCTTCGCCGGCGCCGAGCACCTGATCAGCGTCGCCCACGACCTTGATCGACACGCCCTCGAGGGGCTTGCCCACGGTCGTGGCGATGATCTCGGGTGGATCGTCGTGACGGCACATGCTGACGGTGCCGGTGGTCTCGGTGAGCCCGTAGCCCGTGACGACGGTGGCAATGTGCAAGTCGTCGCGCATGCGCCGGATCACCTCCACCGGCACGGTGGCGGCACCCGTCACGGAGAGCCTGAGCGTCGAGAGGTCGAAGGAGTCGCGCTCTGGGTGTTCCAGAATGGATTGGAACACCGTCGGTGGGCCGGGCAGCACGCTGACGTGCTCCTCGGCGACGCGCCTCATGACGACTCCGGCGTCGAAGACCGCGTGCGGGAGAATGGTTGCGCCGCGCAGAACGCACGCCAGCACACCCGACTTCAAGCCCGCGGTATGGAAGAACGGATAGATGCAAAGGTAGCGGTCCCCGCGACAGAGACCCACCGCGTCGACCCACGCCGTGTAGGTTCGCACGCTCGGACCGTGAGCCAACATGGCGCCTTTCGGGGAGCCGGTGGTGCCGGATGTAAAGATGACATCGGCGAGATCCTCTGGACGGACGGTCGGCCACGGGCCAGCGGGGTCTGTGCCACCACGCCGCACGAAGTCGGCCCAACGTGTCGAGTCGGCGCGGCTCGGACCTTCCATGACCACCCGCTCGCGCAGTGCAGGCAGATCTCCGACATCGCTGAGAAGATCGAAAACGTCGGTCCCCAGCGTGTCGCTGCAGCCCAAGAGAAGGGAGGTTCCCGAGCGGCGCAGGACGTGGGCCGCCTCGCCACCCTTGAACCGGGTGTTCACGGGGACGAGGACGCCGCCGGCCAGGTACACCCCGAAGCTCACCGCGATCCAGCGGGCGTTGTTGGGAGCCCAGAGCGCGACTCGATCGCCCGGCGCAACGCCCGATCCCATGAGGGCCGCCGCGACGGAGCGAGCTTGGTCGCGGAGCTGGACGAACGTCCAGCGGGTCGCGCCATCGACCACTGCCTCTTCATCGCCGAACAACTCGGCGGCCCGGTCGAGCGCCTCGGGAATCGTCGACGGACTCGGTGATCCCGTCGTCGAACCTTTCATGCCACGATGCCGTCGGCCCGCAGGGCGGCCACCTCGTCAGCGGGGAGACCTAGCTCGGTCTGGAGGATCTCGTTCGTCTGCTCGCCCACCCAAGGCACGCGCGCGTCCTCGGCCATCTGGGCGGTATGGATGCGGATCGGGTTACCCGGCACCAAGACGGGTGGCTCAGCGCCGTCCGGCCGTTTGATGCCGACGAGCATGTGGTGCGCGACGACATGAGGGTCCGTCACGAGCTCCTCATCGAGGAGGCATGGGCCGGCGGCGATGCCGGCTGCGCCCAGTGCCTCACAGGCCTCGTCTCGCGTCTTGTCGTGGGCCCACTGCTCAATGGCCGGTCGGAGCACCGTCTCGAGATGATCCATCCAGCCCTGCCGGTCGGCCAAACGAGGGTCGGACCCCCATTCGGGTCGCCCGACGATCTCGGCCAGGCGCTCGAAGTGGTGCTCGCGACCCACCTGGATGACGAACCAGCCGTCTTCGGCGCGGAAGCCATGATTGATGACGGGACCCGTGTCACCGTTCTTCAGGCCCATCGACCAGAAGTTGGCGACGATGTCTGTCATGGCGATGACGGAATCGAACATCGCCACATCCACGTGTTGGGCGAGGCCGGAGCGGTCGCGTTCTCGCAGAGCGGCGAGGATGCCGATCACGGCGAAGAGGGAGGCGCTGATGTCCCCGAGCGCCCCGACCGGCGACGCCAAAGGTGGTCCGTCGCCCACCCGCTTCATCTCGTAGATGCCCGACATCGCCTCGACGATGGCGGCGAACGCCGGTCGGTCACGGTACGGCGAGCTGGTCACACTGCCGAACCCTGAAACGGACGCATAAACGCAGGTGGGGTGCACGGCTTCGATGGCCTCAAAGGACAGGCCGAGCCGGGCCATCGTCCCAGCGCGGAAGTTCTCCGCCACCACGTCGAAGCGGGGAGCCATGTCGAGCACCAGCTGGCGCCCGCGTTCGGTCTTGAGGTCGATGCAGATGCTCCGTTTCCCCAGGTTGTTACGTAAGAAGGTGGCACCGAGGACCCGACCCTCGGGATCCACGATGGACGGCTGCGAGGCGCGACCGAGCTCCCCGCCTGGCGATTCGACCTTGACGACGTCTGCACCGAGGCGGCCCAGGAGCTGCGTCGCGAACGGCAGCGCCTGCATCTGTTCGAGCGCCAACACGCGGATGCCAGCGAGTGGTCCGACCGGGCGCCGGTCCGAAGGCTCAGCGGCCAGCTGGATCACGATTGGATATCATATCTGTTCTGCGGCAAAAACCTTGCTCGCGGGAGGCCCGTTGGAGGCACGACATCGGCCGTCGTCGCGTGCGCCAGCGAGTCTTCGGAGTCTGCCGGTAGGCCGCCAGCTCGGGGCCAGAGAGGAAGCGAGGGCATACCAGCGTGTCAGGTTCGGTGCAGCTCGACGTCGAGGGCGCGGTGGCGATCATCACCAACGACAATGCGGAAAAGCACAATGCGTTCGACGACGCCATGGATGCCCAGTTGTTCGACGTGTTGGCCCAGCTGCGCGGCCGGCCGGACGTGCGGGCCATTATCTGGCGGGGGGAGGGGAAGTCGTTCTCCTCCGGGAGGGACGTCGGCGCGTTGGGTGGCGCGGACAGCGGCCTCACCCACCACGAGCTCATGCGTAGAGGGCACCGGGGCATTCGAGCCATCTTCGAGCTCGATGCCCCGATCATCGTGGCTCTCCAGGGTTGGGCGATCGGTGCGTCCTTCCAGCGGGCCCTCTTGTGCGACATCAGGGTGGCCGCCGAAGGGGCGCGGTTCATGTTGCCTGAGGTCGGGCACGGCGTGATCCCAGACACCGGCGGAGTGGCGCGTATCTTTCAAATGTGCGGCCATGGGGTCGCGGCCGACCTCGTCCTGACGGGCAGGGTGATGGCCGCCGACGAGGCGCTCGCCCACGGCATCGTCTCCAGGGTGGTACCGCCCGCGAAGCTCGACGAGGAGGTGCAAGCCATCGCAGCGAAGATCGCAGAGGCTCCGGTCGTCACGGTGCGAGCGGCACGACGGGTGCTGGCCCATCTGGCAGTGCCCGAGGTCCTGACGTCGATGGACGAAGAGATGATCGCGCAGACCTTCATTGCCCATTCCGACGACATGGCCGAAATGCGAGCGTCACGGACCGAGGGCCGAACCCCGGTCTACCGTGGGAGCTGATTCATGTCAGGACTTCCCGAGCCACCACCGTTAGGGACGAGTGCCCTCCCCGCCGGGACCTTCGACTCGGTGCCCGTGCTCATCACGGGCGCAGGGACCGGCCTCGGAAAGGCCATCGCCCTCGAATTCACACGTCTCGGAGCGTCCGTCGTCATCGTGAGCCGCAAGCAGGAGCACCTCGATGCCGGTGCCGAGGCGGTCACCGAGGTCGGCGGACAGGTCGCAACGGTGAGCTGCGACATTCGCGAGCCCGACCAGGTCGCCGCCGCCTTCGACGCCGCCGAAGAGGCCTTTGGGTTACCCGGGGTACTGGTGAACAATGCAGCGGCGAACTTCCCCGTCCCCGCCGAGGACATGTCGCCCAACGCATGGCGAACCGTGGTCGACATCACATTGAACGGGACATTCTTCTGCTCCCGGGAATTTGCCCGGCGCCACATCGCTGTGGGTACGTCGGGCTCCATCGTCGACATCGGCGCGTCGTATGCCTGGACCGGCGGACCGGGCTTCGCCCACTCGGCAGCCGCCAAGGCAGGCGTCAAGTCCATGGTGGAGACGCTGGCGGTGGAGTGGGGTCCTTATGGCATCCAGGTCAACGGGCTCGTCCCTGGCCTGTTCCCCCATGAGGACATGACCGCGGACATCAAGGGCAACCTGGACCGGACTTCGGACAAGGACGTCTGCCAGCCGGCGCTGCGGGTCGGGCGACTGCGCGAACTCGGATGGGCCGCGACATTCCTCGCCTCGCCGTACGCCCGTTTCATCTCCGGCCACGTACTCGTGGTCGACGGGGCGAACTGGCAACGGCGGAGCCTGACCAATCCGCCGGTGATCACGGTGCGTGAACAGATGGGTCGCCCCCCGTTTGACCCCGGACCGCTTTGAACGTCGGCGGGTGAGTGATCCGGAGTCGCTCGTGCGCACCGAGGTGACGGAGGACATCGTGACCGTCGTCCTTAACGATCCCGACCACCGCAATGCCCTGTCCTGGGCCATGGTCGGCGCCATTACGCGAGCCGTGGGGGATGGCGTCCGGGCGGGTCGTCGTGCACTCATCCTGACCAATACCCCACCGGTCTTCTGCGCTGGCGGGTCCGTCGACGATCTGCTCACGCCGAAGGTCCGGCTCGAGGAGATATACCGAGCGTTCAACGCTCTGGCCGAAGCGCCGATGCCGACCGTTGCGGCAGTAGACGGCGCGGCGATCGGGGCCGGCATGAACCTGGCCCTCGCCTGTGACATCGCCATCTGTACGACCCGCTCGCGTTTTGACGTCCGTTTCCTCGACGTGGGCATCCACCCCGGTGGTGGTCAGCTCTGGCACCTTCGTCAGCTGCTCGGCAGGCAGGGGGCAGCCGCTCTCAGCCTCTTTGGCGAGATCCTCGACGGCGAGGAGGCGGCTCGGCGAGGCCTGGTCTGGCGGTGCGTCGAGACGGGCCAGCTCCGTGCCGAGGCTGAGCGCCTCGCCGGGCGTGCTGGTCGGCACGACACCGAGTTGACCGCGAGGGTGAAGCGCACGCTCGACGCGGCCGCGGCGGTCCACGACCACGAGCACGCTGTCGCTGGGAGCTGGAGCCCCAGCGTTGGTCCATGGATCGTCCGGCCTTTCGGCAGGCCTTGGCCGAACTCAGGGAACGCCTTGGGAGAGAAAGTCGTAATGCCGGGGTGATCCGACATTGCCCTGCTGCCCGCGTGCACATTGCGCGGAATGGACACCACGAAGCTTGCCTAGGTCTGTTCCACATATTGTGTATGGCTCAGGGAGAACGGTCCTTGCACGGGGATACCCCGAGCGCGCGAACGTCGCGTGCTGCACGAAACCGAGACAACGGGTGGGACGAGAAGACGAAATGAGGTCCATGGCTGACGCCTGGCTGGCTCGGACGGGCGACACCAACCCTGGCCTGCGGTTCGACGACCTCGAGTGGTCGTGGGACGAAGTCGTGCAGGAAGCAGCGCGCCGGGCCGCACTGTGGACCACGTTGCGCCGACCCGGTCCGCCCCATGTCGCCGTGCTCCTCGACAACGTCCCCGAGCACGTGTGGTGGCTGGGAGCATGCGCGCTGTCAGGATCGGTGTTCGTGGGCGCGAACCCAACGCATCGCGGCCAGGCGTTGGCTGCCGAACTCTTCCACACCCGGTGCCAATTGCTGGTGACCGACCAGCGATTTTTCCGCCTTGTCGAGGACTTGGACCTCGGTCCGGGCATCGGGGTGGTCTCGAAGACGAACCCACGCGTCGTCGTGGTGGACTCCGGCCAGGTCCCTGACTGGCCGGCGCCCGCCGCGCCGCATGACCTCGAAGACAGCTACGCAGACACACTTGGCTATCTCATCTTCACCTCAGGGACAACGGGAAAACCAAAGGCATGTCGGTGCACCCAGGGCCGCATGGCGTTCATCGGTGCCGTGCTCGCCGAGCGCTATGAACTGGGGTCGGACAACTGTTGTTACCTCTCCATGCCACTGTTCCATTCGAACGCGCTGATGGCGGGATGGGCTCCCGCGGTCGTCGGGGGTTCGACGATGGCGTTGCCGACCGGCGGACGGTTCTCTGCCTCGGGCTTCCTTCCCGATGTGCGTCGCCACAACGTGACCTACTGCAACTACGTCGGGCGGCCACTGTCGTACGTGCTGGCGACGCCAGAGCAACCGGATGACGGCGACAATCCCCTGCGCTTTGTCTTCGGCAACGAAGCGGCGCCAGGCGATGTCGAGCGGTTCGCCCGAAGGTTCGCCTGTGACGTATCGGACAACTACGGCTCCACGGAGGGGGGCGTGGCCGTGTCACGGACCCCCGACACTCCGGATGGGGCGCTCGGTCCGACTCCTCCCGGTATCAGCGTTGTCGCCAACGACGGCCAAGAATGTGCGATCGCGCAGTTCGACGACCGAGGTCGCCTCGCCAACGCCGACGCGGCCATCGGCGAAATGGTGGCCACGAACGGCTCTCCCTCCTTCGAGGGATACTGGGAGAACGAAGAGGCCGACCACGACAGGACACGCAACGGCTGGTACTGGACGGGTGATCTCGTCTATAAGGACGCCGACGGGTATCTGTGGTTCGCCGGCCGGGCCGACGACTGGCTCCGGGTTGACGGCGAGAATTTCGCAGCTGCTCCAGTGGCCCGGATCCTTGAACGTCACCCGGACGTGGTGATGGCTGCGGTATACGCAACCCCCGACCCGGTGGTCGGCGACCAGGTGATGGCCGCGCTTCAGCTCATTCCCGGCGCCCCATTCGATCCGGTGGCCTTTGGCCGATTCCTGGCAAGCCAGCCGGACCTCGGACCGAAGTGGGTGCCACGGTACGTCCGGGTCAGTGAGGCCCTGCCGACGACGGCGACCGCGAAGATCCTCGTTCGCCAGCTACGCGCCGAGGGTCTCGAATGTGAGGACCCTGTCTGGGAGTCCGTCGCCCGGGAACCGCCACGTTATGTGATCCGTGAGGACATCCTGAGCACGCCATGACCGACACCCCGACCGTCGCCGTACTTGTGCACGGTGGCACGTTCACCTCCACCATGTGGGACGCAGTTCGTCCTCATCTGTCGGTACCCTCGTTGGCGGTCGACCTGCCCGGCCGGCGGTACAAGCCTGCAGATCTCGCCCAGGTCACCCTCGGGGATTGGGTCGTTTCCGTGTCCGACGACATCGTCGAGGCGGGCCTGACGGACGTCGCGCTGGTCGGTCACTCCTCGGGGGGTTACGTGATTCCAGGGGTCGCCACCCGTCTCAGTGCGGTTCCCAGCGTCACGCTGCACAGCTTGATCTTCATTGCGGCGACGGTGCCTGCCGAGGGAAGGCGGCCCGTGGACTACCTTCGAGAGGACCTCCGCGATCTGGCTATCGATCATCGCCAGGCGGTGCTGGACGGTGCACGTGGGCACACCCTTGGGGGGCTGCGAGATGGGGAGGCCCCTGTCGCCACCGTGCTGCGGATCGTCGAGAACGGCCCGCGGATGGGGTTGGAAGCCCCCGGTCCTTTGTTGACCGAGTTCAGCTGGTCGGGGTTTCCCTCGAACGTACCCCGCTTCTTCGTCCGCTGCCTGAAGGACAAGGTCATCCCACCCGAGCTCGCCAACACGATGATCGCGAACATGGACGGCGCCACCGTCGTTGATCTGGATGCCGGTCACCGGGCTTTTGACACGCATTCTCAAGAGCTGGCTTCGATAATTGATCGCCTTGTGCGCGCCCGTTAGGTGTGGACTGCCGTCGTGCGCAGACCTCCTTTCCTCAGCCATCGCCACCTGGCGTCGAGGCCCGTGGGTCGCACATGAGTCCTCAATCCCCGCTCTGGCGTCTCGTGATACCCGCGACCTGCGCCGTGTTGGTGCAGGAGCTTCAGAACGGCGTCGTTGGTGCGGAGGCGGCCTTGCCCGCCCTGGCCGAGGCCGTTCGGAGCACCGGCGTCGTCGAGCGAGCGGTCTCCGTGTTGGGCGCAGCTCGTCAGGCGGGCATACCGGTCATCCATTGCACAGCCGAGAACTTGCCGAATGGGTTCGGGAGGAACCACAACGCTCGGCTCTTTGCAAGCGCCCGTCGTCGTGGACTCGAGAACAAACCTGGGTCGCTGGCGGTCGCGCCGGTTTCACAGCTCGGTCCGGCCGATGGGGATCTGGTCATGCCCAGGCTGCATGGTCTGAGCCCCATGACCGGGTCGCCCCTCGATGCCCTTCTCCGAAATCAAGGAATCGAGTGCCTGGTCGTCCTGGGGGTGTCATTGAATTTGGCCATCCCCAACCTTGTCTTCGACGCGGTGAACCGTTCCTACCGGGTCGTTCTTGTGGCCGATGCGGTCGTGGGGGTCCCGGTCGAATACGGTCACCAGGTGATTGAGCACAGCCTTTCCCTGGTGTCCACGGTCGTCACGGCGGATGAGCTCATCGAGGTGTGGGCTGAGCTCAACGGGCGGAACGCCCAGAGTGAGCGGCCCTCGTGAATTCGCATGAGCATCCGGGTCCAAGCCATCCGAATGAGATACAACGGGGCTCAGCGATGGAGCAGACGTCCGGCTACCTGAGCGATCGCTTGGAGATCGACGACCTTCTCACACGGTACGCGTCGGCCATCGACACCCGAGAGTGGGACATGCTCGATGGGGTGTTCACCGCTGACGCCGAGCTCGACTATCGATCGGCGGGCGGCATCAAGGGGACATATCCGGAGATAAAGGTGTGGTTCGCGGAAGTGCTCCCGATCTTCAATTGGACCCAACACCTGGTTCTCAACCGGGCGGTCGTCCTTGACCCGACTGATCTGGGAGGCAGCTCTCGTTCCGGCTTTCTCAATCCGAACGGACTCTTGATCCACGACAAGCCGTGGCTCTTCACTGTGGGCGGCTACTACCACGATCGATTGGTCCGAACTGACGACGGGTGGAGGATCACGTCGAGACTGGAGGAGACGTTGTGGTGGACCAATCCGATGCCAGGCCTTCCCGACCAGCCGTATCCTCTGGCCGGTCCATGAGCCCAAGGCGGAGCACAGAGTGGATGGTCGGATGAGTGGAGTTGCCGGCCACGAGAGCAACGGTTTCGTCTTCGAGGACCTCTCCGGAAAGATTGTCATCGTCACTGGTGGCTCGCAAGGTCAGGGAGCCGCGGAGGCCCGCCTGTTTGCCGAGGCGGGAGCGAGGGTCGTCATCGCCGACGTCGCGGACGAGAGTGGCCAGACGGTGGCGGCCGAGATCGGAGCGGACTACTGCCACGCCGACGTGTCGAATGCCTCGGATTGGCGGGATCTCGTGACGAGAACCATGGATGCATACGGGCAGCTTGATGTGCTCGTCAACAACGCAGCGGTGCATTGGACGCGACCAATTGAAGAGGAGCCGGTCGAGGAGTTCGACCGGCTGATCGGAGTCAACCTCCGCGGGACGTTTCTCGGCATCAAGGCGGTCATCGCCCCGATGCGTGCGTCGGGTGGTGGCTCCATCATCAACATCTCGTCGATCGCTGGAGCCCGCGGCCTTTCGCTCCATGGCTCCTACGGAGCTTCGAAATGGGCGATCCGTGGTCTCACGAAAACGGCGGCCACCGAACTCGGACCGAGCGGCATCAGGGTGAACGTGGTGCTTCCCGGCATCATCGATTCGCCGATGGCCTGGGGCGGCGGCCGGATGCCCGAAAGCGCATCCTTCGGGCACTTGCCACTCGGTCGGGTCGGGGAGGCCGCCGAGGTGGCCCAAGTTGTGGCATTCCTCGCGTCGAGTGCCTCCGCCTACATCACCGGCAGCGAGATCACGGTCGACGGGGGTGCAACTCTGGGCATTGCCGGGCAGCGGTGGCGTTGAGCCCCATCCGGCCCTGCAAACGCCTCTCGTACCTTCCTGCTCGTTCTGTGTGAGACCGCGACAACGCTCAGGCCATTTCGTAGTGGCTGCGATCCAAGTGGCGGGTCCACTCCCAGTAGAGGTCCAAGGGCCACGGCGACAGGGTGAAGACCTTGCCTGCGGGGTTCTTGTAGTGGCTATGTTCGATCGAGGGGTGTGACCACACCAACTGGTCGATCTCGGCTCGGTATCGCGCGGTGTAGTCCGCGTCGGCTTCTGGAGTCACCTCGCAGCGCCGTGCACCCGAGGTCAAGGTCTCACGGATGGCCTCCATGGCGTAGTGCACCTGGAACTCGGAGTGGTAGAAGAGGCTGGCGCCCGCGGCCAGGTTCGTACCGGGTCCGTAGATGCAGAACAAGTTGGGGAAGTTCGGGATGGTGATGCCGAGATAAGCGGTCGGCTCATCGCCCCATTGCTCACGCAGCGAGGTTCCGTCGCGACCGATGAGGTCCAGCGAGGCGAGGAATTCATTGTGGCGGAATCCGGTCGCGTAACAGATGACATCGCTGGGATGGTGGGTACCGTCCGTCGTCACGACACCGTCGGGCACGATCCGCTCGATACCCGTGCGAATCAACTCGACGTTCGGCCGTTGCAGGCATCGCAGCCACGATCCATTGTCCTGCAGGACACGCTTGCCCAACGCGGGGTAGTCAGGAACGATCTTGGGCAGCAGATCCGGCCGATCCGCGATCAGTGAGGTCATCCACGCCAGCAGAGCATCAGCCCGCTTGGCGTTCAGGACGTTGACCGATCGATTGGCCGGATCCACATAGGTCGGGTCGATCCGGTACGGGTCGACGCCGGCAGCGACGCCTCCGAACGTCATGATGAACCGGTACCACCGCCCATAGAACGGCAAGTGCCGCAAGGCCCACCGGTCTCCCTGTGGCACCGGTGCGTGATACAGGGGATTCGGGATGATCCACTGTGCCGTGCGCTGGAAGATCCTCAACTGGTCCACCTGGTCGGCGATCGCCGGGCCGATCTGGAACCCGCTTGCACCGGCGCCCACCAGCGCAAAACGACTCCCCCGCAACTTGAGCTCGTCGGGCCACCGAGCCGAGTGGAAGGAGGGCCCGGCGAAAGTGTCCATGCCGGGGATGTCAGGGAGTCTCGGCAGGTTCAAGGATCCGACGGCGCTAATGACGAAGCGAGATTGGAGGATCTCCCCTCCGCCCTCCGCGCCGAGGTGGATGCTCCACTCGGATCGCTCGTCGTCCCAGCGCAGCTTGCTGACGGTGGTGTTGAACCGGCAGTGCGGTCGAAGCCCGTACTTATCGACGATGACGGAGAAATAGTCCCGTAGCTCCGGCTGCTGACAGTAGAACTCGCTCCAATGATCTGAGGGCTCGAATGAGTAGCAGTACTGGTGACTCCCAATGTCGACGCGGGCGCCGGGGTAGCGGTTCTCCCACCACGTGCCGCCCGGACCGGGATTCTTGTCAACGATCATGAACGGCAGGCCGGCCTGTTTCAGCCGGATGCCGGCGAGGATCCCAGCCATGCCACAACCGATGACCAGGACCTGCGAGGCCGTCTTGAGCTCTTCGGGGATCACCCCACCCCAGGTGATGCTGCCCGTGTCGCCACCCTCGAATTGCAGGTCGTCGAACATCATCCCGGCGAGCCGACCTTCACCTAAAGGCATGCAGCCGAGGAACGACATCATCTCGAGGAGCAACTCTCGGGACAACTCATGGGGGACGCAGCCGGCATCACGGTAGGCCGCAATCGCGGGCAGTGCTCGGCGACGGATCTCGGCCCGCTCTTCGACCGGTATGCCGCTCTGGATGTCCAACGAAACGGCGAGGCGGGGTCGGATATCACCGCGGATCCAGGCGGGATCGCCGGTCATGTGCACCAGCGAACACAGAAGGGCAGGGATGCTGCAGTCCTCGAGCGCCGCTTCGATCGTGGAGTCCGAATCGGTGAACGGTTCACCGGTGTGGGGGTTCCGAGTCATATTCGCCCTTCTTCTTGTGGCACGCCGCCCTCTTCGTTGCCGACTCTATGCTTCCGGCCATGACCAGGACCAGGAAGGAGCCAACCCCCGGGGGCCGCAATCCGACCAGGACGGAGCAGGTCCCGGCAGGCCTCTGATGCGAGCCTGGCAGGTACAGGCGCACGGGGAACCGCGCCAAGTACTTCGTCGGGTCGAGGTCGAGCCGCTAACGCCCCGACCCGGTGAGCTGCGCGTCCGTGTCCAGGGGGCTGCGATCGGCATGCCCGACGTCTTCATGTGCCGCGGCGCCTATCCCCTCACACCCCCTCTGCCGTTCGTCTGCGGACAGGAGGTGTGCGGCGTGGTCGATGCCGTCGGGGATGGAGTCGAGGTTCCTGTCGGGTCCCGTGTCATGGGTGTCACCACCTTCTTCGACGGCCGCGGGGGGTTCGCCGAGGAGTCCATCTTGACTCCGAGCACCGCGTTTCGAGTCCCCGATGAGATGTCGAGCACGGTCGCGGCCGCCTTCCGCATCGGGTACTCGACGGCCTGGACCGCGCTGGTCGAGCGGGGCGGACTCCAACGGGGTGAGAATCTCGTCGTGTTGGGCGGAGCCGGTGGATCGGGCACCGCGGCCATCCAGCTCGGGCGAGCGCTCGGTGCGACCGTTCTCGCAGTCGCCGCCGGTGCTGACAAGGCCGACTTTTGTCGGCGTATCGGTGCTGACGTAGTGATCGACCGCACGAAGGGCCCGGTTCGGGACGCGATCCTCGCCGCGACCAAGGGCCGCGGTGCCGACGTCGTCTTCGATCCCGTTGGCGGTGATGTTGCATCGGACTCGCTCCGCGCGCTGGCCGACTTCGGTCGGTTCCTTGTTGTCGGCTTCGCCAGTGGCAAGTGGATCCGTATCAACGGCGGCGAGCTCGTCACGAGCAGCCGCTCAGTGATGGGTGTGATTGCGAGCTCGGGCACGCCCGAACAGCAAGCGCATGCTCACGAATCCCTCCTCGACCTCGCGGCTCGAGGCGATTTAGACCCTGTCGTGCAATCGGTGCCTTTTGAGGACCTGCCGGCCTCATTGGAGGCCGTCGCCCACGGTACCGTCATGGGCAAGCTCGTGATCCGGATGGACTGATCATCTGCTCCATCGAGGGTTCTTGGAGACAATCTCGAGCAGTCGCTACTGCGTCTCGACGTCTCACGGCTCGGCGTACATGCAGGTGTCTGAGGACTTGGGTGAGGCGGACGGTCGTCGGTGGCATGCTGCTCACCGTCATCGGACCAAAGGATGTGAGGGAAGCGTCGATGGAGCGAGTGCTCGAGGGAATAAAAGTTGTCGAGGTGTCGGCGTGGGCGTTCGTCCCGTCGGCAGGTGCAGTCCTGGCCGACTGGGGTGCCGACGTCATCAAGGTGGAGCCACCGACGGGCGATCCAATGCGCGGCTTGATCAGCGGCGGAGTTGGCGGCGATGGGGGACCGTCGTTTCCTTGGGAGATATGGAACCGCGGCAAGCGCAGCGTCGCTTTGGACCTAACGCGTCCGCAGGCACGTAAAATTTTGTTGAAAGCGGTGGCCGAAGCTGACGTGTTCCTCACGAGTTACCTACAGCCGACCAGACGCAAACTTGGCCTGGATGTCGATGACGTGCGAGCAGTCAACCCCTCCATCGTGTATGGCTGTGGTACCGGGCAAGGCCCCCTCGGAGAAGAGGCAGACAAAGGTGGGTACGACTCCATAAGCTTCTGGGCTCGCGGTGGCGTCGCAGCGACGGTGACGCCACCGGGTGCCGAACGACCCGTTGGTCAGCCGGGGGGAGCGTTCGGAGATTCGTTGAGCGGCATGGCCCTTGCCGGTGGGATCGCCGCAGCACTTCTCCGGCGTGAGCGCACGGGTGAAGGTGCCATCGTCGACGTTGCACTGCTCGGAACTGCCATGTGGTCGCTCCAGATGTCGATCGTCGGTGCCGCGGCGATGATGGCGGCCGCCGCGACCGGGGGCGGATCGCCGAGCAACGCCGCGGGAGTACAGCTCTTCAATCCTTTGGTCAACAACTACAAGACGGCTGATGGACGGTGGTTGGCGCTCTGCATGCTGCAGCGAGATCTGTATTGGGACGGTGTCCTGGTTGCACTGGGACGCGAGGATCTGCGGACCGATGATCGGTTCAACACCCCGGAGGCGTTGGCCTCGCACATTGGCGAGGCGGTGACCGAGCTCGAGGGGGCCTTCGGGTCACTCACGCTCGACGAGGCCCGGGCCGCGCTCGGGTCCCAGCCCGGGCAGTGGGACGTGTTGCAGAACGTGCTCGAGCTGCCCGCTGATCCCCAGGCGATTGCCAACGGCTACTCGCAACCGGTGACCTACGACGGCGACCTCGTCCTGCCCCTGATCTCCGCCCCGGCCCAGTTCGACCGGACACCGCCGCCCTTGGGCCACGCCCCAGGGTTCGGGGCACACACCGAAGAGGTCCTTGCCGAGCTCGGGATGGACGAGGACCAGATCATCGAGGCGAAGATCGCGGGCGCCGTGGTCTGACACAGCCCAACCCATTTGTCTGCCCGGCGCACGATCCGTTCTCTAGCCTGCGGTTAGCGCCGCCTGCTGTTGAGCCGTTAGTTGGACGATGTTCTTGGGGTTGCAGTTCCAAATCGACTGGGTGGGCTGGGTGACTGCTTTGTCGTAGACGAACTTGTTCGGCTCCGCCTTGAGGAGCACGAAGCAGGGTGAGGGCTGGGGGTTCTGGTTGGACATGGTCAGTTGCGCGACCGGTGCCTCGATACCTCCGGCGCTCCAGTTCTTCTGCGCCGCCGCATGGTCCAGGACGCATGACACCGTCAGATTGACTCCACAAGCCGAGGCCGACTTGGCCCACAAGAGCCATGACTCCGCGCCCTCCTCGTCGAAGAAGTTGACGGGGTCACCCTTACCGTAGGTGTGCATGACGTTAATGAGTTGCTCCGTCGAAGGGCTCTGCGATGCCATCTCGAGCGGCCACCATCCCGTCTCGACGTAAACGGGCGGAAGTCCCGTGGTCGCGGCCACGCCCTTGGTGGTGGTGGCGTTGTAGAACTGCGTCCCGAGTTCTATGAAGGCGGGCTTGTAGGCGGCGGTCGTCATCGCCTGAAAGTACGGCGTCATGTTGGCGGTTGCGGAGGGCCACAGAGCTTGGACTCCCTTGGACTGTGCCTCCTCGACATAGGGAGCCCAGTCGGTCACCGAAACGGGAGGCTCTTGGAAGTCGATGACATTCCAGCCCTCCCCCTCAGCACCAAACTGGAATTTCCGCTCGGATTCGAGGACCGAGGGAGTGTTCGCTCCACCCATGCCCGCCTTCTTGACTGCCTGTGGGTACTTCTTGGTCATCGCGGCGAACCATCCCGACGACTGGACCTTGGTGCTCGTACCGGTCGGGTCGACCTGGAGGGAGGCATTGATCGATGCATCAGAGACGACGTAGCCGCTGATCTGACCGAGCCCGCACTGTTCACGAATAGGGACGGCGGCTTGATCGAGCGCCATACCGCCGGCGACCGCCATGAAATCGCTCTGGCAGGCCAACTCGGTCTGCTGCGCTGCATTGAACAATGCCGCATCGCGGTCGTCGATGACGATATGACGCCCGTTGATGCCGCCCGATGCGTTGCACCACGCCGCGAAGGCCTTCGCCTGTTGTACGAATTCGATCTCGAGTCCCGGCTCAATGGTGTTGGAGGCGTCGTTGAACACCGCGATGTGGATCGTCTTCGGCCCGACGCCGCGTACCGACGAGGCGCCGCCTGCCCCCGACTCGCAGATCTTGCCGAGGCCCGGCCACTCGCCGTTGGTCGACAGATTCAGGGCGCGATTGGCCGATATGGCTGCCACCGCGTTCGTCGTCGAGGCGGCGACAAGAACCCCGGCCAGCACGACGATGACCATCGCCATCGCCAGGGCCTCATGTCGCAGATCAGCAAGTCTCTTCCCCATATGTCCTCCCCCGAGGTTCTCGCGAGTACTCATTCAAGCAGGATTCCGTGGGAAATGGCGGTCGACCCGTCTGGCAGGGGCCCACCCCCAGCCGCCCGAGATGACGTTACGCTTGCTGCGTGTCTCTGATCCCCGGCTTCGTGGTGGCGGAACGACGCCCTGCCACTGCTCGCTGCGAGGCGGACAGGTGGCGAAGCACTGCGCCGCGGCCCGGCATGACGAAGCGCCCGCGGTCCCACGTAACGACGGGTTCCCAAGGCTGACCTGACCTTGCGCGAGAGAATGCCAATATGGACAAGGAGAAGTTGAGCCGCCTGCACGACCTCACCGGTCGGGTGGCAATCGTCACGGGTGGGACCCGTGGCATCGGGTTGGCCGTCGCCGAAGGTCTCTCTGCAGCGGGGGCCAAGGTGGCAGTGGCGAGCCGGAAGGCTGACGCATGTGCCGAGGTCGAATCACGGCTGCGGGCGCGGGGTGCCGACGCCATTGGCGTCCCGACCCACATGGGTGATATCGAGGCGATCAATGCACTGGTCGATCGCACCGTCGACGAATTCGGCCGCCTCGACATCGTGGTGAACAACGCCGCGAACGCGCTGACCCTTCCCTTCGGGCAGTTGACGCTTGAGGCATGGGACAAGTCGTTGGGTACCAACCTGCGCGGACCGGTGTTCCTCGTGGAGAAAGCCCTCCCGCACCTCGAGGCCTCGGCCAACGCGGCCATCCTCAACGTGGTCTCCGCCGGCGCGTTTCTCTTCTCTCCGACGTCGGCGATGTACGCCTCGGCCAAGGCCGGGCTGATGGCCATGACCCGATCGATGGCCTCCGTCTTTGCGTCGAAGGGAATCCGCGTCAACGCCTTGGCGCCGGGCACCGTCGACACCGATATGGTCAGGAACAACCCGCCCGAGGTGGTCGAGTCCATGAGCAACGCATGCTTCATGAAGCGAGCAGCCCACCCGGACGAGATGGTCGGACCCGCCCTGCTCATGTGTTCTGATGCGGGGAGCTACATGACAGGCCAGGTCATCATCGTGGATGGGGGGCTCACGCCGCACTGAATCAACCCTAGGAAGCCTTTCCCGATGCCTACAATGCGCCCATAGCCAAAATGATCGTCCACCGTGTGATGGGAGCGCTCCGCTCCGCATGATGCCTTCGGACGTCGGCGTCGTCGACCTCATGATCGGGTTCCCGACGAAGAATCCACGCCTCAAATATGAGGCGTTACGCACACTCGCCAAGGACGTGGAGAGCCAGGAGATGGACTTCCCCGCGGGGTACATGTTCAAAGACGTTCCCGATAGGTTGGAAGGCGAAGATCCGATCGAGGTCACGCTGAAGGCAATGGATCGACACGGGATCGACATCGGGCTCGTTGGGCTCAGCGGCGAGCTCACGCACAAGGCCCTGGCTCTCCATCCCGACTGCTTTGTTCCGAGCCTCGAGATCGATCCGAACGACATCGGCGGAGCATTACGCCGCATCCGCGACGCGCACGCCACATACCGAATCGCCGCCGTCACTTCGTTTCCGGCCGGATGCAATCCGAGGTCCCAGTGAGCGACGCACGCTACTATCCGATCTTTCAAGCCTGCATCGACCTGAATATTGCCATGATCGTGAATGCCGGAGTTGCCGGACCACGAATTCCCTCGGAATGCCAGCACGTCATGCACTTCGATCAGGTCTGCTACGACTTCCCGGACCTACGGCTGGTCATGCGCCATGGGGCCGAACCCTGGGTGGATCTGGCTGTGAAGCTGATGCTCAAGTGGCCGAACCTTTATTACATGACTTCGGGTTTTGCGCCGAAGTACTACCCGAAAGAAGTCGTCGAGTACGCCAACACACGCGGAGCCGAAAAGATCATGTACGCGGGCTACTACCCGATGGGCCTGAGCTTGGATAGAATTTTTGCTGAACTTCCGGACGTCCCTTTTCACGAGCGCGTCTGGCCCAAATTCCTGCGCCAGAACGCCTTGCGGGTGTTCGACCTCGTCGGTCAGCGATGAGCACGCTGCGTCGAATCCCTACGCGGGGAGTGTCCACGATGAACGGGAGATTGATGCTGTCTGCCGGGTCCTGTCCGGCGGACCGCAGGCCCTTCGCATCGGGCGGAACGTGCGAGAATTCGAGCAGCAGGTCGCCACGCTGTTCGGGAAGAGGCGCGGCATCATGTGCAATTCGGGCTCATCCGCCCTCTATTTGGCGGTCGAGCTGCTTGGGCTGGCGCCGGGCGACGAAGTTGTGACGTCGGCGCTCACCTTCTCGACCGACATTGCGCCGTTGGTTCGTGCAGGTCTCACTCCGGTCTTCGTCGACGTCGAGCCCGACACCTTCAACATTGATGTGGCTGCAATAGGGGAGATGATCGGGCCGCGGACCCGAGCCATCTTGGCTCCGAACCTGATCGGCAATGCCCCAGACTGGGACGCAATCCGTGGGCTCGCGGACGCCCATCGGCTCCTCGTGGTCGAGGACTCCTGCCATGCGCTCGGTGCCACGCTGCGCGGAGTCACCACCGGAGCCCGCTCTGACATCTCGGTGACTTCCTTTGCCCTGAGCCACATCATCACCGCAGCCGGGACCGGAGGGATGGTATGTGTCGCCGACGATGAGTTGGCGGACCGGTGTCTGGTCCTGCGTCGCTGGGGGCGGCGGTCGGAGGTGCAGATGTTTGGCAGCCTGAAGGGCTCCGGAGCGCGGTTCTTCTCATCGATTGGTGACGACATCGAATATGACAACCTCTTTATTTTCGACGAAGTGGGTTGGAACTTCGAGCCTTCGGAGTTGTCTGCTGCGTTTGGCCTGGTGCAACTCGAGAAGCTCGGGGCGAACCTCAAGGCGCGGAAGCAGAACTTCGCGCGTCTCTGCGCTTACTTCGCCAGTCGTCCCGACGTGTTCGACCTCCCCAGAACGACGCCCGAGCTCGATACTGCGTGGCATATGTTCCCTCTCATGATTCGCGCAGACTCCGGGGTTCGACGTTCCGAATTTCAGCAGCACATGGAGAAGCACGGCGTCGACACGCGGATGATTTGGACCGGAAACGTGACTCGTCAGCCTGCGTTCCGGAACCTATCCTGTCGTGTTCCCTCCCGCGGTCTCCCCAATGCCGATCGAGTGATGGAGCAAGGTGTCGTCTTGCCCTCGAGCCACGGGTTGTCCGATGAGGACATCGACTACATCTGGGCTACAGCGCAAGACTTCCTCCAATGACATATCTGGATAGAGCCGCCCCTCGCGTACTCGCCGAGGCGCCATTTGGATCCGATCAGAGACCTAGCCGATGGAAGACGTAACCAGGCCTGAGACGACCAGGGAGGGAACGCCGCGTTTCCAGGGCAAGCGGGCAATCGTGACCGGGTCAAGCCGGGGCATAGGCGCCGCCACGGCCCTGCGTCTTGCTGCGGAGGGGGCAGACGTCGCGATCACCGCGCGAACCGCCGACCGCCATCCGACGTTGGCGGGCTCCCTGCGCGAGACGGCCCTCAGATTGAGTCGCTTCGGGGGACGAGTCGTCCCGATCGTGTCCGATCTCACCGATGCTGACCAACGCAGTCGGATCGTTCCGGAGGCCGTCGCAGCGCTCGGAGGCCCCGTTGACATTCTCGTCAACAATGCCGCGGCCGCCGTCTATCAACCGCTCATTGACTTTCCGCTGAAGCGTCGCCGGATCCTATTCGAGGTAAATGTCCATGCCCCGCTGGACTTGAGTCAGGCGGTTTTGCCATCAATGATCGAGAGGGGTAGCGGATGGATCGTCAATGTCTCGAGCGCGACCGCCCGCCTGTGGGAGCCACCGTTCAAACTGGGCTTGTTGGGGACGACCACGGGGGTCTACGGGGCATCGAAAGCCGCGTTGAACCGACTTACGAACGCGCTGGCGGCCGAGCTGGCCAACACGGGGATTCGTATCAACACGGTCGAGCCTCGAGCGGCGGTGATGAGTGAGGGTGCCGAGGCCCTCGTCGGAGTCTCACTCGATGCCGACCACGTTGAGTCAATGGAGGAGATGGTCGAGGCTGTTGTCGCACTCTGTGACTGTCCACGCGAGCGAACCGGACGCAACCACGTGAGCCTCGATTTACTCACCGAGCTGGGTTTGTCCGCTCGGGAGCTTGATGGGACGCCCGCCCGCCAAACGAGGTGACCACCGGAATTGTTACCAAAGCTCTGCCCGGCACCCATCTCCACGGCTGACCAGCGGACGGGCACGAGTATGACAATCCATGCCTGCGGCTGCGAAGATATTGCTCCCCATCAGAGGAACCATCATGGCTGTCGCCGAAGCGGGGAGGCCTGACTTCGTCGTGCCGCTGGCGCTTGCCCACGTCGACAACAGGTTCGCACTACGAGCATGACCAAGAGAAGGAAGTAAACATGTTGCATCTTGTCCGCCGGTGCCCATGAAGATGAGTGCGAACGAACCCATCGTTGGCTCAGGTGTTCTCGTGACCGGTGGTGGGAGCGGCATCGGGAGTGCGTGTGCGACCGAACTGGCCCGTCTCGGTGCGAAGGTGATGATCTGTGGGCGCACCGAATCGAAACTCGGTGACACCGTGGCGGCGTTGCGCGACGAGGGGTTGTTCGCTGAATACGTGACGGCTGACGTCACCGACGAGATACAGGTCACTGAGGCGGTGAGTGCGACCGTGAAATGGGCTGGCAGTCTCAGAGGAGTGGTCGCCAATGCGGGGGGCGGAGGCATGTTGGCTCCGTACCACCTCCAAGACGTGGCTGAGTACAGACGGGTCTTGGACCTGAACGTGGTGGGCACCATGCTGTGCGTCAAGCATTCGGTTCCCGCCATGGTGGCGACTGGCGGCGGAAGCTTCGTTGCGATCTCGTCCATTGCATCAACGACGACCCACCCGGTCTTCGGTGCCTACCCGGTGTCCAAAGCGGCCATCGACGCCATGATGCGGAACGCAGCAGATGAGTACGGTCCGATCGGCCTGAGGTTCAATTCTGTCCAGCCGGGATTTGTCGCGACGGAGATCATGGAACTCGTTCCGCGCGACAGCGCAGTCTTCGACAGCTACTTGCGCAACACTCCGCTCGGTGGCGTGTCGGATCCCGCTGAGATCGCGTCGGTCGTTGCCTTCTTGCTGGGGGCTGATTCGAGTCGAATCACCGGCCAATCCATCGCGGTGGACGGCGGGCACAACCTCCGTTCGGGACCAGACTTCCGTCCGTTCACGGGGCTGTCCCCGGATCAGCTGCTAGCGCAAGACGATTCGGGCTGAGCGAAATGGGGACGACCGCCGGAAAACGCACCTCCGGGTCCCGGGGCGTTTCAGCACTCCGCCGTTACAGCTGACTCAGCTCCGAGACTTTCTGGACCCAGTGGCCAGGACCCATTCGATAGGGCTCGAGGAGCTCGACCATCCGTGCCGACGGCCTCTGCGAGCCACAACCAGCTCGCTCCCAGGATGCTGTCTTGATCCATCCTAAGTCCTTCGCCACCTTGAGCGCTTCACGATATGTCAAGGCGTAGCCGGATGTCTTCGATGGATTGCGGACATTCCAGGCGAAGACCAGCAACAGCCGCGGTCCGATTCGCTCGTACTTTCGCATCAACTCGAAGCGGCGCCCAGTAGCTGCCTTGAGCAGAATGGGTACCGCACGGAACCTGCTGTCATCGAGATAGGCGATCAGGTCAATACCTCGATCGCGCTCGGGGCGCGCCACCTCAAGGCCGTCAGCGACTAGCTGCGCTACGAGCCAGCTCGTCCCAACAAGTTCGACTTGCTGCGCGTCTAGAACGGCGCCCACGGAGGACGGCACAGCAACGAGGATACTGGTCAGCCGGTCGCAATTCGTTGATGGTGGCACCTTGCCGCCTGTTGGTGCAGCGGCAAGCCCGTGCTCGTAGAGGGTCGAGCGCGCGTGTGTGCCCGGGGGCCCGTTGACGCGGCGTCGACCCGAGTATCGCTCAGGCTGGGCCCGGTCCAAGAATTGGCAAGGCCGAGAAAGCCAAAAGGGCTCCAGTCAATCGAGCCGTCGACTGATGTTCAAGCGTTTCACGCCGACGAGTCGATTCCCGCCTTCTCAGCGCCGCGGCTGTACCTGGTCCACGACGCACACATTGAGGAGGACGGCGCGAGGGAGTGGGAGTGCAGCGTGACTGACCGGCAACCCACAGAAACGACCAATCTCGATCGTTACCAGAATCCGATCCTGCCGTGGAGCCGACCCCATGACCTCCTCGTGTCGGGCCCAAAGGGGCCTCTCGCTGGCTTCTTCTTGGGCACGGTCCGCCCCGAGGGGCGACCTCGTGCTGCTGGGATCGGCGCAGTGTGGCACGACGGGGACCTTTGTTTCACCGGCGGTCCTGCGACCCGCAAGTCGCGCAACCTGGCGCACAATCCAGCCTGTACCATCTCGGTCAAGTTTCCGGGCATGGACGTGACGCTGGAAGGCACGGCGACCAGAGACAGTGTGCCCTCAAACTTGGAGCAGGTAGCTGCGATTTACCGGAACCTCGGATGGCCCGCCGAGGTGGCGGGCGATGAGTTCATCGCCCCGTTCAGCGCTCCGAGCGCCAGTCCGCCGCCGTGGCACCTGTACCGATTTATGTTTCACACCGCGGTAGGTCTAAGCACGGCCGAGCCCCACGGTGCGACACGGTGGCGCTTCAGCCGATAAGGGAATGCTCGCGCCACCGAGTGCCCGATAACCCGCTCGGCGAAGGCCCGTCCTGTCTCCTCGCTGCCGGCGTGATCAGCCGGACACAGATCGGTCGATCATTTCTCGGTTCCGAGCCTTCTGTTCCCGTCCCTCCTGACGTGAGTGAGCAGCGCCCGACTATCTGCCGATGCGCTCGCGGTGCTTGCACCCTGGCCAGCAGCAAGGTCGCCGCTGGCCTTCCTCTAGTTCTTCTTGCGTTCGGCGAATGCGGCGTTGTCGTGTCATCTGCTGTTTGGCATCCTCGACCCAGCAGATGAATTCGTTGCGGGCCAGCGGTGTGATGTCCTGCCAGGCACCGAGCGCCGTGGGGTTGGCTATCAGCGCCTGGCGCAGGTCTCCTGGAAGCTTGTGCACCACGCCGCCGAGCACCCTCGCGCTGCTCACGGGACCACCATAGTGGGGAGTAGCGAGCCACGATCCCTGAGGGCGGCCGTCATGCTTGCGGCTCGACCGTTCATGGAACAGGATCGAGGAATGGCTGCTGCAGTCCTCGGGCCGGGAGAAGGGCACAAGACGTACACGGCGCGCGGCAGTGTGATGTTCTTCAAGGCGATCGCTGAGCTTGATGATGGTGATCTGTCTCTCATGGAGCGCCTCCTTCCCGCTGGGGGTCGTCGACCACCGCCGCACCGGCATCTGAACTGCTCCGAGGCATATTTCGTACTCGATGGCCTGGTGTCCGTCATCGTGGAAGACCAAGAGCTGGTGGTCGGGTCGGAAGGTTTCGTCCTGGTACCTCGCGGTAGCGCCCACACCTTCGGCAACGCCGGAGGGACTCGAGCGCGCCTTCTGGTCATCCACGCACCGGCAATGGATGCATACTTCGCCGCCCTGCACGAGATGTGGAACCGGGCAGAGCCCCCGGCCCCCGAAGAGGAGCGGGCACTGATGGCCGACTTCGGTATGGAGGCAGTGTAAAGCGAGGCCCGTTGGTCGAGTTTGGGCGCGGCGACTCCGAGCGAGCTATGGAGCCGGGTTTGGATCTAGAGCGACTCGAAGGTGCTTTCGAACAGCTTCCTCTTCAATGAGTCGTTCTCTCCATGCTGTACTCCGTCTTGCCTTCATTGGGATTTGGACCGCACGTCGTAGTCCGAAGCTGAGAAATCCAAGATCCCGGCCCGCGGATCGACGCCAACGAAGGCCTTCGCCGAGCATCTCATGCGGCGGCTCCCTTTAACGCATCTGTAATGTCTCGGATGGCCACTTGCTCGGACTCGCTGACATCGTGATCGTGCTCTCGGTGGGCCGCTGCGACCTTGTTGGACAGGGTGACGATGAAGCGACGGTACTCTTCGACCTCTTCCGGCGTCGCCTTTCCCTCGAGGAGCGTTATCGACTCACGGATGTGCTGCAATCCCTGCTCCTTGAGTTCTTCGATCGAGTGATAGTGCGTGTGATCACGCTCCGGTTTCGCTGCGACGATCTCATCGAGAAGTTGGCTCTTGCCATGTTCCTGACGTGCCTCTGCATATGCCTTGGCCATGGCGATCGTTTCTCGAAAGGAGCCACCTCGCTGAGCCGTCACAACGATCATTCCGGCACTTGGAGGCGCTTCGAGGATCAGGCGCCATTCTTCATCCGTGAAATCAGACTTCGAGGTCATCATCACTCCGATCTGCCGTGGTCGTCACAGCCGCTCTGTCGTTTCCGGGGCCGCTGTCCAGCTTGCCGCGTTCCTCATGGCCTAACGAACCGTACCCACGGCGCTCGACCTGCAATGTAACGACACTCAGCACGCGCAGCTGTTCGAGGACGCCCCAGCTCCTGTGCGCCTGGCAAAGCCGAATTTCCTGGGCCCCGGTCGCGGGGGTCGGGATCAGATGCGTTGGCGGCGTTCCCTGTCGGCCCGGAATCGAGTGACCCAGTCCTCGGAGAGGTGGTCCGCCTGTCGCTTCATCGGCTTCTTGCCGTTGGGCTCGGGCGGGTCAACACCGAGCGCGTCGAGCACGCGGCCGATCGTGGCCGCCCGGCTGGTAGTGAACTCGTCGTAGAAGACCCGGATCGGCTCCCGGCCCGTGGCGTGGAACCAATCCTCCCAGTTGGCATCCCACCGGTGCAGCTCGTTGAGCAGGTGTTCGATCGCCCGGTAGTCGTAGTCGCCATCGGGCCCGTCGTCATCGACTTCCTCGGAATCCGATTCGGATTCAGTACGCCACTGCTGGGTCTGAATGGCCCTCCAGAGGGAGACGGCCTGCGCCACCTTGTCACGGCGCCTGATGAAGATAATTTTGAGTTGGGGAAAGACAGCGTCAAGCCGTTGGTTGAACGAGAGGTCGCCAAGATCCGGGAGTTCCGCCATCCTCAGTTTGAATTCGTCGAGGTAATTCCACATCATCTTGGCGCCGAAGACACCGTTGGGAGTCGTGCCTCGCTGGAGCACGTAGCGGAACCACGGTTCGAACTCCCCGGGTTGCTCCGACCGCCCCGCCACCGTTGGCGCCAGTCGCAAAGCAATGTCCTGGACCGACGGGTGCTCAAAATACTGGCGGGGTTGGCGGGCCAGGCCGGTTCCGCGCAGCCTTTCGAAGTACTCGTCAGGTACCCCGGCGACGTCAGTCGCCCTCAGAAATTCACAGAGCAGCGTGCTCCCACTGCGCTGCGTGGCACAGACCAAGTAGGAGATGCCTTCAACACGCAGGTGCCGTGCCATCCTTAAATCCTACCTTTTCAGGCGAAACGGTGTGAATTGCTACAATGATGGCGGATGAGACCGAATGTCCTCTATCTCCACTCGCACGACACCGGCCGCTACGTGCAGCCCTACGGGTATCCGGTCCCGACGCCCAACATCCAGCACCTGGCTGACCAGGGAGTACTCTTTCGCCAGGCCTTCTGTGCGGCGCCGGTCTGCTCGGGCTCCCGGGCTGCACTGCTCACCGGCCAGTGCACCCATGCCACGGGGATGCTCGGCCTAGCGCACCGGGGCTACCGGTTGCACCATCCCGAGCGGCACATCGTCAACGTGCTGCGTAACGCTGGTTACTGGACCGGCTTGGTGGGCGAACAACACGTCTCGGCGGATCCGGGTGACCTTGGGTACCACCATGTCGTTGATCTCGATTCGACCAGAGTGAGCGAGGTCGCCCCGGCCGCCACGAAGCTGATCGCCATGCGAGCCCGGGAGCAAGCTCCCTTTTTCCTGTCGGTTGGGTTCTTCGAGACGCACCGGGAATTCTTCGAGCCATCCTCCATCCGCGACGTCTTGTACTCTCGACCCCCCGAGAACGTCCCGGACAACGCGCAGACCCGCCGTGACATGGCATCGTTCCGCGCCAGCGCCAGAGCCCTCGACCAGGGGATCGGCACCGTCCTCAACGCCCTGGAGGAGAACGGACTTGCGGATGACACCTTGGTCCTCATGACGACCGACCATGGTCTCGCCTTCCCAGACGCCAAGTGCACCATGTACGACCGGGGCATCGGGGTCCTACTCCTAATGCGGGGCCCGGGAGGTTTCGAGCGGGGGCGCGTGTGCGACGCGCTGGTGACCCAGCTTGACCTGTACCCGACGATCTGTGACGTGGTGGGACTCGAACACCCCCCGTGGTTGGAGGGCAGGTCACTGCTGCCGCTCGTGCGCGGTGACCTCACCGAGATCCACGACGAGATCTTCGCCGAGGTGACCTTTCACGCGGCCTACGAACCGCAACGCGCCGTTCGTACATCCAGGTACAAGTACATGCGCCGCTACGACAGCCAGCACCCCGGGAGGGTCGTAGCCAACCTGGATGACAGCCTGACCAAGGACGTGCTCTTGGCGGCGGGTTGGGCGGACGTGGACCCGCCGTGGGAGGCACTCTTCGACCTGTCGCTCGATCCCTCGGAGGGGCACAACCGCATAGATGATCCCGCCTTGGCCGGGGTCGCAGAGGACCTCCGCCGGCGCTTGCAAGACTGGATGGTACGAACCGTGGACCCGTTACTCGAAGGGCCGGTTCCTCCGGCGGAGGGCACGGTCCTGAACTCGGTCGACCAGGTGTCGGCCAGCGACCCCACGACACCGCGGACAGACCGTAGCCTTACGCTCTCCCGGCGGCCTCGGAACATCGCCGAGACCCTGGACTGAAGTGACGCGTACGCGCATCGACGACGAGTCCGAGAAGAATTGCGCGTCGCCCGAATGATTTGTGACGACCCGCCAGTCGAATCGCTCCGCCTGTGCGGGCCTCGGGCGGGGCTCGGACGCTTGGCTTCGCGTTGCTGGTGCCGGTTCGCGGGCGGACCCCGCACGGCGGACACCCGGCGCCCGGGATCTCCCCGCTGGGTGCCCCCCAACTCACGAAAATGCCTTGCTGTTCCTCCGGCGACGTCGCCCACCAAGTTGAACAGCCGAAAAGAAGAGTCAGTCGAGTGCTCACGTGAGGCTGCTAACCGCCCACTTGCTCGGGACAATGTGACTACCCCTCTTGCTCCGGCCCGGGGGGGGACGGCGTCACACTCACCGATGCCGACTCATTCGTCGCGACCTTCGGCCTCTTCAAGATCGATTCGCAGCTCAGCAACGTCAGGGGTGCTCACTCACTCGGAACTACCGCTGGTGGACGGCCGATGGCTTTCGCATGTCGCGGGTTGATGACGGACCTTTGGCACGTACCACGACGGAGGCGTGTGTATTCACTTCGCAGAGCGAGTGCCGTCGCCATTGCGACGAAGTGGCCATTCGGCACTTACTGTCAACGTGTCCGACTTGGAAGGGTTGACGACCGCGTGAAGGCGGGCACCTGGAGGAACAAGCCGCACCGTCCAGCTGGCGAGTCAACGGAGTGGCGGCACCGGATCGCCGGCATGAAGGTCGCCCCCTTAGGGGGACTCCGCGGCTACCTTGACCCGTTCAAGGGTGCTGAGCATATCCCGCTGATTGCGACGCTCCCGAAGGAAGCCACCAAGAGGACGCCAGAACTTGGTGAAGAGATTGTCGCCGAGGTCGAATGACTCAGTGACATCGGTGCCTCCATCGTCAGACGCCCGGAACTCGTAGCGCCATGTGTTCACCGGTCGCTCGCCCATGACGACCGCGAACTCAAAGACCTGGCCTGGCACGCATTCGGTGATCTTGCAGGTGGTCCAGTAAACGGGCCATTTTTCGTTCCGCTTGACGTGACCGCGGTACCGCGCGCCAACTGCCGGACCCGTGGCGCCGTCGATCCACTCGGCCTCAATCACCTCGGGACTGTACTCGCCCATCTTCGTGATGTCGCTCACGAGTTCCCAGACCTCGTCGGGAGGAGCGTCAATGTGGAGATTCACTGCAGCGCGCATGGACACACACCTTAGGTCTGCGTGTAATCACCGTCAGGCCGAAACCAAGTGCCGATGCCGCCCGGGTACTCGGGCCTTCCCGGCGCTGGGACGGTAGGGGCACTCTGGCACATCCGTGGCCGTATCTCAGGTCGACGTGCCTTAGGTTGGTTCCGTGCCGGGCATCATGCTGGTCGCCGTTGCACTCGGCCGGTCGAACCTCGCAGCCGCCATCGGCATCGGTCTCTCGGGGTTGACGGCCGACTCCGGATCCGTATGGCGATCGTCTTTGGCTTCTTTGAGGCCGCCATGCCGTTACTGGGTCTTCTCGTTGGCCATCGGGTAGCTGGTTCCATCGGATCTGCAGCTTCGTACTTGGGGGGCGCATTTACTCGAGGCTCCGCTATGGTCGCTCGATCTCGCGCGGCGCCGAGAGCATGATGCCGTCGCCCCAGTGCGCGTACGCGTGCCGCATCAGACCCAGGAGGACCGATGGACAGTGACGCCGAAGCCGCAGTTGGGCGGCTGATAGACAAGGACCAGATAATCGATCTGGTCCACCTCTATTCGTATTATGTCGATCATCGGCTCTACGACGAAGTCGTCGACCTGTTCACCGAAAACTGTGTGGTCGACTATGGACCTGGTTTCGCACCAGCGCGGTCCAGGTCTGGTCTCCGGCGGATGTTCGGACATCCGGATGGCGCATTTGCCGCAACGAGCCATCACAATGCGAACGTCCTCGTGACATTCGAGGACCTCGATCGCGCGTCCGTGCGCACATCGGTATACGCCTGGCATCAGCGAGCTGACGGGAGTACCCCTCGCTTGTGGGGCTACTACCACGATTCAGTCGTCCGCCTTCCCGAAGGATGGCGCATCGCTGAGCGACAGCTTCGGACCCTTGGGGCCGAAGATTGGAATGCGGAGATGCATTCCGCCCTTGATGACGAATCTAAGTAGACAGGCACTCCGGCCTGGACCGATTGAGCCCATCGGTCCGCCAGTTGCACCGCTCGGGGCGTGCCCCGGGGGGAAGAACTACAGACAAACGATCACCCTCCACCATTGGTTCACATAGGCCTCGCTCGATCTCCCCCCTTGTGTATCTGATCCGAACCAACACATTGCCAACGCCCTGAACGGGTGTTACGTTTCAACACAGATCGTTTGTCAAAGTGATCCCAAACCCTGGGTTGCTTCCTCACTCGACCATCTTTTGGGAGGCAGGGAGCTCAATGGCACTTCGAGAGGACTCTTCTGTGGGACGAAGCCCTTTCGCTGTTGACGTGTGCGGCTCGGATGGCGCAGTCCTGATTGCCCTGGCGGGGGAACTCGATCTCTCCACGGCAGAAGAACTGCGGGAGCAGCTTGCCGGTCCTGAGGTACTCAGCGCACGCGAGGTGCGCGTTGACCTCAGCAGGACCAGTTTCGTGGACTCGGTGAGCATCGGCGTGATCGTCACCGCGTGCAAACAGGTGCGGGCGAAAGGCGGTTCATTCAGTGTGCTTTGCGGCGCTCGGGACATCGTGCGACGCGTGTTCGAGATCGATGGGCTCGTCGACTACCTCCAATTGGAGGCGACCTCGGGCAACCGTCTGACCGAAATCTGATTCGGGCGGTTCTCGATCCTTGCCGCCACCTCGTCGTGGGATGAGTTCGACAAGCACTGATGCCCCCGCAACCCGGTGAAGGTCAACTAGAGGTTGATGGCCTGTCACCACGAAGGCGCTGGGGGAGGCTGTCCCCATTGGCGTTGGGCGTCTCGCGGGCAATACTTGCCCTCAGGCGCCGTCACGGGGCGGAACAGGGCTCGGCAATGAGCGGAGAAGCGGCTTCTTTGAAATGAGAATGAGGTTCGCAAAACCAACCGAACCGCCCGAGCCATGGGACACGGCAGACGGCGCTTACAAGGAGGCCACAGCCATGGCTGGATCCGCCCGGTCGAATCGGAGGAGATACGCGGGACAGCGGGGTGGGCGGTACCGGTCCCAGTCCCTACTCGGACGGGGTCGACACGCCGCACGGCGTCTGAGCGTGACGGCGTCGTTGAGCGTCGCGTCTGCGGTGATTGCGATCGCCTTGCTTCCTCTGGCAACCCCGGCGTCGGCGCAGGGCACCTGGACGGTGACTCTCGGTGCGCCAAGCGGCGCCACCACGACAGGGTTCGTCGCGAACGGGACCGTCACCCCGGATGGGGAGGCCGGTTTTGCCCAGGTTGTCTACGAACCATCCGGGACCCCGATCACTTCGAGCAGCCCGACCGCCGGACTCGTAATCTTCAACGCGGGAGTAACAACGCCGCAAGCCGTGTCGATCCCGGTCGATCAGCTGACGCCGAAGACCTCCTACACCTACGAATTGCAGGCAACAGAGGACGACAACGACGCCATCTTCGACAGCGCTCCGGGCACTGAAACCACGACCACATCGCCCACGGGCCCGGGCGCGCCCATCAACCCCCCCAACAACCCGTCCGCCAACGGGATCTTCGGCCAATGCTCGGGCGACCCCGTCTGCGTGAACGACATGAACGGCGTGCGCGCCGCCCAGGAGCGACTCTCCCCGCTGGCGCTTCCGACCAATTGGTCGACGCTCAGCGGTCCCGAGCAGATGTTCGTCTGGACCAACCTCGAGCGCACCAGTCGGGGCGAGGTGGCGATCCCGAACCTCGTCAACACCTATAACACCGCCGTCCAAACGGGCCTCACCAACGATGCGGATCCGAGCCTGAGCGATCTTCCCGGCAATGCCGGGTCGATCTGGGCCGGGGCGTATGCCACAGTGCTCGGCGCCATCTACGGGTGGCTCTACGACGACGGCCTGGGCGGGGAAAATGCAGACTGCACCGGGACTGACATGTCGGGCTGCTGGGGCCACCGCGACAACATCCTCGCCGACGCAGACACGTACGGCAACCCCACGGAGATGGACGCCGGCGTCGGCACCGACAGCAGCAATAATGCCGACTACGACGCCATCTTCGTCGTCAACCCCAACGCGACGGCGCCGGCCAACATCGTCTTCACATGGGCAGAGGAGCAACCGTACCTCTCGGGATCGAGCTTTGCGCCGAGCATCTCGGGCGTGACGCTCAGTGGGACGCCCGCCGCCCCGACCGTGACGGTCACCGGTTCGAACTTCGGCTCCGCGGCGCCCACGGCCACCCCTGAGGCGTGCCAGGCCGGCGATACCGGTGATGACTACGGCTTCGGCGGCCTCGAATTCCAGGACCTGACCGAGAGCTGGGGAGCCGGTGAAGCAGGCGACTGTATCGGGTTGGTGCTGACCTCGTGGAGTAGCACCAAGGTCGTCTTCACCTTCGGCAACGAGTACGCCAACTACGGGCCGATCACCGCGGGGGACCAGATCGAAGTTACCGTCCAGGGCGCCACCGACACTGTCACTGCGTCCTTCACCGCTCCGGCCCCTACGGTCTCGGGCGTCAGTCCCCGTTCTGGCCCGACGACCGGCGGCACGCTCGTTCGCATCACCGGCACCAACTTCACAGGTGCCACTACGGTGCTCTTCGGGACCGTCGCCGGGACGAACCTCAAAGTGGTCTCTGCGACCGAGATCACTGTCGATTCACCGGCGGCGTCAGCAGGCCTTCGCAACGTCCTCGTGAAGACACCGGGAGGCAAGAGCGCAGCCAGCGAAGCCGACTGGTTCACCTACGTCGCACCCCCGACCGTGGCGAAGGTCTCGCCCCGCTCGGGCCCGACAACCGGCGGCACGCTCGTGACCATCACCGGTACGAACTTCACGGGGGCCACGGCCGTACTCTTCGGCACCGTCACCGGGACGAACCTCAAAGTGGTCTCTGCGACCGAGATCACTGTCGATTCACCGGCCGCGTCAGCAGGCCTTCGCAACGTCATCGTGAAGACGCCGGGAGGCAAGAGCGCGGCCAGCGGAGCCGACTGGTTCACCTACACATGACGTAAACCGCCGTGCCAGATCTTCGGGTTCTGCCTCGCTCAAGGTCTTCCTCCGACGAGGCGGTCAGGTTTCCGGCGTCTTCACTCGAGTTCTTTCCAATGCTCGCGTCCGAAGAGTCGGCCCCACCTCGCCGTCAAAGACGGGCCCTCATCGTGAGCGGTGTCGGGGTGAAGTACCAGTGGGCCTTTGGGTTCGGGAAGGGAATCGACCTGGTCGTCGGTGACGGTGGAGCGAACCGCAGTCGTCATGATTTCCGTGATTTGATCACGATCGACGAATCGGATTCCGTGACGATGCGTCTTGATGGCCAGGCCATCGAAGACATCGAGTTCAGGGATCTGCAGGACGTGCTCCACCTTGCCGAATTCTGTACCCGACGTCGTCAGGATCGGGGTTCCCACCTCCAGCGCCATATATGAAATGGGCCGTCCAGGATCCATCTGATCTCCTAAAGACTAGGGAACCGGGTCCTTCGTCGACCCGATTCAGAAACGAACCGCGATCCGCATTGTACGGCTTCAATTGGGCCGTTCGGGGTGTGTCGCCGTTCTCTTCCTCGCCTGCAGTATCTCACCGTCCTAAGAGAGCACCAGAAGGTCTACGCCCTCGGACTGTGGGCGCTGACCCTCGGCGATTGCTCGATCGAGGTTGGCGAGACCTTCGGCGAACTCTGCATCCGAAATCGGTGTCAACGCCGAATCCGTGTGACGCATCGTCACCGCGAAATCGCGTACCTGTCGGAGATCCTGCCAGCGACCTTCGTGCACTCGGATCAGGGCGCTGTTGGCGAGGTCAGCTCCAGCGAAAATCTCGACAACCTCGTCGACGGTGGGCCAAGCAGCGGCCACGACGGCAGCAGCCGGGAAGTGCCGGAACAACTCCACCTCGTCATGTCGCGTTGCAAAGGTGTTGCGAATCATGACCGTGGCACCGTCTATCAACACGCGGCGTAGTTCCGTCGCGCATGCCTGGATCTCGGTGAGATGGTGTACGACAGTCGACAACCAAGCGGCCCTGCAGGTCGAATCACCAAGGGGCAGTTCCTCCGCCCGGGCAGCTACGTAGTGCGCACTTTGCGGAAGGCCGGCGGCGATCCCCACCGACCGCATACCAGTTGAAGGCTCGACGGCAACGACCGGGACGTCGAACCACGCGGAGAACGCACCGGTCCAGATCCCAGTCCCCGCGCCGAGATCGAGAAGTGGCTCTTCGCTCTGAGGCAGAAGCGGCTCGATCAGGCCGCGCCAAGACTCGAGGCGTTCGATGGGAACACGACGCCCCGCGTCGTACTGCTCCGCCTCTCGGTCGTAATCGACGCGTACCACCGGACCAAGCATGGCACCAAGGGCTCGGCCTACCCTTTGGGCCGTGCAAGACGCGACTGACGTGGGGACGGAGACGGGCGAGCGCCGACAATCCGCACAATTTCACGGCAGCCGATCTCGAAGTTCAACTGCATGGGGGCAAAGGCCGGAATGGAATGACGGCTGCCTTGCTGCTCGAAATTGGCTCGGCGTTGATCGTGACACCGTGTTGGACGACTATGAGCTCACGTCCCACTACAGCGGACCCGATCAGATGCCCCACGTCGTCGACCTGTGCGTCTCGGGAGGAATCGCACGAGAAGCCGCCATAGGGATTCTCAGCCCACCGCGGTGGGCAATGGAGAATGCCAGGGATCACCTGGACTCCGTCTTCGATGGGATCGAGGTGTACCGCTGTGAACTCGGCGCAATGAGGCTCTCGACTTCTCAGCTGAAGGCCTAGAGGCACAGGTCGGACAGAAAGGGGTTGCCTCCGGTCGCCGGCGACGTACGGAGCGGATTCGTGCCCGTCAGTGTGAGCTGTTTTGACTTAGGGTCTGTACGTCGCGATTACCGGACGCCCGGTCGTGTAGGAGGTCGGCATGCGGGAGCGCACCAACGAGGTCGAGGTCGAACGAGACATCAAGGTCACGGTGTCAGATGGTACGGTGCTGCTGACCGATCTCTACCACCCCGTGGGTATCGACGACGCCCCCACCATCTTGGAGCGCACGCCGTACGGCAGAGTCAACTTGGCTGCGGCCATGGGGCCGGAGTTCGCCGCCCGCGGCTACCGGTACGTCCTCCAGGCGTGCCGGGGCACGGACGGCTCAGGTGGCACGCATAGCTACTTCGCCGAAGCGGGGGACGGGCGGGACACGGCGAACTGGATCGCCTCCCAGCCGTGGTTCAACGGCAGCATGGGCACGTTCGGCGCTAGCTACATGGGCTTCACCCAGTGGGCGCTGGCCTCGACCAAACCTCCGCACCTCAAGGCCATGGCCGTCGCTCTGTCGACCTCGGAGCGGGCCTACTCGTGGTACCCGGGAGGCTCGCTGGCCCTCGAGGTGATCATCCCTTGGGACCTGGGCGCCACCCAGTTCAACAAGCAGACCAACGCCGTCCCCACCACCGACATCTCCCCCGAGGGCATCGAACGGCGCATGGCCGAGCTGAAGGCAGGCTTCGACTACCTACCTCTTGGTGAGGTGATCCACCGGCTCACCGGCATCGACCTGCAGCTCTACCGGGACCAGCTCGCTCACGGCGCGGGGGATGCCTTTTGGAGTCCGGTGAACTTCCGGCCGCTGCTGGCGGAATGGACGGTGCCGACCCTGCTCGTCGACGGCTGGCACGATTACCCGCTCCCCGGCGTGGTTGAGGACTACGCCGTCCTGCGCGCCTCGCCCGCGCCGGTACATCTGCGCATCGGCGCCGGCGGACACCTTGGCGGGGGTGGGGAGGGCGGCATGACCGACGCCCCCCTGGACTGGTTCGACACCTGGTTGCTCGCCCGGGAGGGACTGCTCGGCCACACCCCGGTAAAGGTTCAGGTGCAGGGCGAAGGCGTGCACTGGCGCGACCTGCCGGATTGGCCCCCTCCCTCAGAGCCGACCCGCTGGTACCTTCGGGCTGGGGGACACCTCGCGCCCATCCCACCCGGGGCGCCGTCGGAGCCCGACCGCTACCGTTACGACCCGGCCGATCCGACGCCGTCGATGGGCGGCATCGGCATGCTTACCGGGGGCGCCGTAGACAACCGGCCGCTCGAGGCTCGCCCCGACGTCCTCGTCTACACCTCCGACGAGCTGGACGAGCCGCTGGAACTCGTCGGCCCGGTGGAGGCGGAGCTGCACGTGGGCTCGAGCCTTAACCACACCGACTTCTTCGTCCGCATCTGCGACGTGTCACCTGACGGCCGGTCCGTCAACGTGTGCGACGGACTGCAGCGCTTCGACTCATCGTCGATCCGCCGGAACCCGGATGGGACATTCACGGCGGCCGTCGCCCTGTGGCCCCTCGGTCATACCTTCGCCATTGGTCACCGCGTACGGGTCCAGATCTCCAGCGGCGCCCATCCCGTCTACGCCCGCAATCTCGGCACCGGAGAGCCGCCGGCCACGGCCACCACCCTGCGGGCCGCCGAGCAGGCCGTTTACCACGAGCCGGGCCGACTGTCCTGGGTGACTCTCCCGCACTTCTCGGGCTGACATCCCCGGAGCATCAGCTCGGTGTGGTAGCGAGTTGGAGTCCACCGAGTAAAGAGGCTGACCCCGAAAAGTCCACTCGCCCCTGCACACGGCGACAGGCTCACCCAACGCCCCGGGGTCGATGACCATGCCCGTCTCTTCAGCGAGATCGCGCCTCTCCTCCTGGAGTGATCCAGAGCGGGGGTTTGGAGTCATGAGGGTCTTCGATCCGGAACAGCAACACGCTGCCGCTCCCGTCGATCACGATCACGCGTGCCGAGGGCCGCTCGAGAGGCGTGGTCATCTACCCATCGTGGCCGATTGAGTTTCCTCGCGTCCCGCGAGAACGCCGGCATCCTGAACGAAGCGCGCTACTCGGCGATCCGCTCGGCTTGCGGCGCTGCGTCTTTGATGGACCGATGACTGCCGTCTATGCAAACGTGGCGGCATGAACCACCAAGATGTCATGACTGCACTCTTGGAGGCTTCTGCCACTCTGGCCGGGTTACTTCTGGTATTTCTCGGATTCGTGCTTACCGCTTCCGGCACGCTCGACGACGATGTGCCTCTTGCCGTCCACAAGTCGCTCCAGACCGTTTCGCTGGTTCTCCTATGCGCCTTCGCCATCGGACTTTCGAGTGTTGCGGTCTCAGCCGCCTGGCTTGTCACCACACCCGCATCGACCCCCTGGATGACGTCGCGTTGAGCCTGTTCGCTCTACAGATTGCCGGTCTCGCCGGGGCCACCGGCTGGACCGTCGAGGGCTCTTGTGGGCGGGACGACGCAAGAGGCAGATGCCCAAAAAGCGGGAGTTGACTTAAGGGGACGAGTGCCGCTCTGGCCGGGAAGGTCGGACACTTCGGCACCTCGGGGGGCGGTCCTTGGTACACGGAATCACCACGCGTCACCCAGCTATGACCCGGCCTACGCCCGACGCTGCAACGGCGGTGGCAGGGGGGGAACCGTTAGGCCCTCAAGGCGGTCGACTTCTGGCCGATATTTGGAATGGGGCGGGGGCGCGTTGTGTCTCCGTGTGGTGGCTCAACTCGGGACAGCAGCAATGTCATCGACCAGCGGGTCGAGGCGGATTCGTGAATGGCTCCAACGGTTGTACAGATGCTGGCTTCCGACGTCGTTTTTTGGAGAAGGGGGTCCAACGGATGCACTTCCGTCGTCGAGTACCACGTCAACCTGCTGGCTGGGATGGTGTTTGCCAGATTGAGGGGGAGTTCGCCGCCAGGTGCCGGGTCATCGACATCTCGATGCTCGGTGTCGGGATCACGCTCGATCACCCCTCGCCGTACGCGCTCGTGGGCCGTCATATCTCTGTCGATGTTCCCGCTGTCGGTGACTCGGCCAGCATTCGACTTGAAGGCAAGATAACCAACGCTCGGCTGACCCTCAGGACGACCGTCCGGATTGGCATCGAGTTCGATACTGCGTCCGCAGAGCTCGTGAGCAAGGTAAGTGGCCACTCGAAGGTGGGTCTCCGTCGTCTACGCGCTGGCTAGACATCCGCCCTGCGCCACCAAGGGCGATCATTGAGGCGGGACTGGGTCTTGAACCGCCCGGTACGCCGGGTCAAGTCGTAATCGCGCTTCAGCCCAACGAAGGAGACGATTCGACCGCCGCCTTGATCCTCTCGAGGGTGACCTGCATGGCCCGTTCGCGGTTCTGGTCCCGATTTACCATGAGGACGTCTTCGAACACCCGAGCCATCGGAGGTAGCCAGTGGACCTCGAAGGTCTCCGTGACGACCGTTTCGTCGCCATCGGCAGCGAACTCGTATCGCCAGCTGACGAGCTCTTTGCCCCGTTCGATGGTTGTCCAGCAGATTTCGCGGCCTGGCTCGGCACTCTTCACCTCACACATCATTGACCATCGCACAGGTCCCCAGCGGTTCCGTCCCTTGAACCGCGCTCCTGGCTTGGCAGGCGAGGTGGCACCGTCGAGCCAGGTGACCCGATAGCACTCCGGGCTCCACTCTCCCATGCGCTCCAGATTCGCAAGAAGCATCCAGATCTCATCTGCTGAGGCACGCATACGCTTCGTCACCGTTCCATATCGGGCGCTGACCATCAGACCTCCGATCGTGATCTCGACTTTGATTTGGCCGGACGACTCGCTCGCTCACAATGGACGAAGAACATCTCGACGGCGTCGTCGATCAAACGCGTCCATCGATCGCCACCGGGGTCATTGGATATCTGCTGGTTGACGAGGCCGGACAGCAGCGCCGTCAGTAAGTCGACCTGCCTGTCTTTGCGCACTCCAATGATCGCCAGCTGTCGGCGAGAGTCTTCCAAGGCGGTCACGGCGTAGGCGTAGGACCGGGCCGAGGGTTCAAATCCCGGGATGGTCCGCTGGAAGAGAAGTTGATAGCGACCCACGTCCGAGGTACAGAAATCGACAAAGCGCCGAGCCATCGCGCTGAGCAACGGGCGGGGTTCATCGGAGTCATACGGGGCCGACATATGAGCTGCGAACTGCTGTGCTGAGTGCGCAAACATCTCGTCGAAGACGTCGTTCTTTGAGTCGAAGTACGCGTAAACGGTTGGCGTCGTGACCCCGGCTCGGCTGGCAAGATCCCGCATCGAGACGGCCGCCAGCCCTGACTCTTCGACCAGGGACCACGCGGCGTCAACGATGGTCGCACGGGCAGATCGGCGCCTCTCTTCGCGCCAACCCGCCCCAACCGTGGACTTTAACACTTCTCGTTAATCTTATACGCTGTTAAAGCTCTGTGAAGCCGCTCATGGGGAAAGCGATTGATCACACGGTTCGTTCGTAGTAGCGAAGTCGGGGTTCCTTCCTTGAAATGCGAGGCCACGACGATGCCAGAACTTCTGATCGACTTCATCACGTCGCTCGATGGCTACGCGGCCGCCGACGGCTGGCCGGGCTGGTGGGGGCTGGAAGGACCCGAGTACCTGGCGTGGTTAGGAGAGCAGCCCGAAGCGACCTACACCATACTGATGGGCGCAAAGACTTACCGCGTCATGTCGGGCTTCGCCGCCGAGGGCGAGCCTGGCACCGATGCCTTAGCCGGTATGTCGAAGGTGGTCTTCTCAACCACGTTGAGCGAGCCCCTTTCTTGGGCGAACACACAACTCGTGGCGCAAGACCCGGTTGAGGCCGTGCGTGAGATGAAGAATCGGGGCTCCAAGTCGATGCGCACCATTGGCAGCCTCACCTTGTGCCGCTCTCTCCTCGGGGCTGGTCTTGTGGATCGCTTCCGGGTCGTCGTCTTTCCCGTCATAACCGGAAGCAGCGGCCGGGAACGAATCTACGACCACTATCCTGACGTTGCTCTCGATATGGTCAGCAGCCGGACGTTCGATGGTCGCATCCAACTACTCGAGTACGTGCCAACGATTCTGGCTGAATCGTCCACCGAGATGGTCAACGCCTGACCGGCAGCGGCCTCGAAGCCAGGACTTTCGATGCGAAAGGAAGCAGGCACATGCCCGACGACTCAGCAGTTGACCCCGGCTCCTCAATCGACAACCGTCGCCTTCTGCTGGTCGGTGCCCGGCCGGGTCTTGGAATGGCCGTGGCGCGTCGCTTCGCCGATGGCGGCTATCGAGTGACCTTGGTTGCTCGCAGCACGGACGGACTCGGCCATCTCGCTGACGGCCTGGCTGACTCCGGAGCCCAGATCGACACGCTCGCGGCAGATGCCAGCGACCCCGAAGGCCTGAGAGCTCGGATGGCTGAGCTCTATAACGAGCAGGGTGCGCCCGGGCCATTTACAACGCAGTCATGGGAGCTTCGGACACGCTCCTGAGCTCGAGCGTCGAGCACTTTCAGACCGCCTATGCGGTTGACGTCATCAGCGCCATCGTCGTGACGCAGGTCGCCGACCCCGCCATGCGGGCGGCCGGTTCGGGCACCATCATCGTGACGGGTGGCGGTTTCGCAGATCATCCGATCCCAGCCCTCTCTACCGTTTCCCTCGGCAAAGCAGCGCTCCGATCCGCCGCCACCATGCTCGGAGCCGATCTGGAGCCCGATGGCATTCGCGTGGCGACATTGACGATCGCCGGGCAGATCGTTGCGGGGACCGCCTTCGACCCCGAGAACATCGCAAAGCGATACTGGGAGGTCGTCCATTCCGACGGTCCCTGGCAGGCCGAGTTCCGCTTTACCGGCGAATAGGACTCGAGGTGACGCAGAGCCCCACATGAACGGTCTGATCAGTTTGGCCCCCGCGACCCGGCAGACGGGGGACCCTGGTGGGCGCCTCACACGAAGGAGAGCGCGTCGCCCACCTGAGCGATATCAAGGTGATCGGTTTCCTCGCAAAGATCGAATGGATCGAAATGCAAGGGCGTCACTCCGGCAGCCTCGGCTGACCTGACGTCATACTTCACGCTGTCACCGACATACATGACGTCAGAAGGATCCAGACCAAGTGAAGGAAGTGCAAAATCGAAGATGGTTGGATCCGGTTTTGCAACGCCGACGACGCCAGAGTCGATGATTGTTCGGACCGGCACGCCGGGACCCGGTCCGACTTGGCAGATCTTGCTACGAACGAGCTGCTCTTCGACGTGGCCGTCCGAGTTGCTCACTATTCCCAATCGCAAGTCCGCGTGGTAGAGATTCCGCAATCCGGCGGTCGACCCGCTGAGGACACGCCGCCACAAGTCGAGCGACGGACCCGTCCATAGCGGAATTAACCGGTCGATTGCTGCATCGAGCCGGTCCTCGGGAACGATCGATGAGAGATAGCCGTTGAGATACACGTGCCTGTCTCCGTCTCCGGGCCCATCGGCCACGTCGAGGGCGTGAATACCCTCAAAGTGCGCCCGATCGCACCGGGCATCTGACAATGTTCCAATCAGTTCGCCGAGTGCGTCGACGATCCGATCTCGACTAGGCACCAAAAATACCCCACCGACATCAAGGAGCACTCCTTTCATGTCGACAGTTTGGTCGGTCACCCGGCGTTCAGGAGCCATTCACGTCCCGAATCCCTCGCCACCCAGGTCCTCGGCGAGGGTGGCGGCCGTGCGGCGGTTCGAGTTGGTGCCATCACTACCGTCGGACGGATACCACCACCTCGCTGTACGCGAGGTATCACCCTTGGTGCTGGGCAGCCCTTTTTGTACCGTTGACCCGAGACCAGCGTCAAGGAGGCGATCCCTGTGCCAATTGCATCTTCCATCCACCGGCTGGCGGGGGTGGTTGTCTGGGGTCGGACCTTGATCGTTCTCGCTGTCGCTAACGTGCTGCGGTTCGTGGTTGCTGCCATCGCGAATGGGCCGGGACATCAGCATGGGTTCCGCCTCGTTGCGTCCAACGTCGTCGTGTGGGCTCTCTTCTTGATCGGTTGCGCTCTACTGATCGCATTGGCACTGGCGGTCCTCGTCCGATCAGTGGTGAGGCGCGCCACGCGACCCGCCCCGACGCTCTAGCTCCGGGGATGCCCGTCGCATAGGTGGTGGTCAGCGCGCCGTTCCCTGATGATGACGCTGCCGCCAACGATGCAAAGCTGGTAGCCATCTTGGACGTGACCGGCTTGGTACATCACACTGGGGTCTGGAGGTCATCGTGGGCGCAGTGAGGCTGGTGTTCGGCGCCGAGCTTCGCCGCCGATGGCGCTCCTGGCTGATCCTGGTGGTCTTGATTGCCGTGGTGGGCGGAATAGTCCTGGCCGCCGCAGCCGCCGGGCGCCGCACGGCGACCGCGTTTCCGCGCTTTGTCGCGTCTCACGGCTATGACGACTATATCTACAATCAAAAACCCGTTCGGGGACTCAGCGGGCTGCCCGGGGTTTCTTCTGTCACGACGATCCGTAATCCTGCGAGCGGACAACCGACGTGTTCCTGCACGACCCATGCCATCAACCCGTCGGAATTCTACGTCAATGAGCTGTCACCCAATGCACTGAGGCGGGTGGTGAAGTTGGTCGCCGGCCAGATGCCCGCCGAGTCGTCACCGTATGACGCCCTGGCCTCCTTCACCCTCCAACAGGACTACGGCGTGCACATCGGTTCGGTCATTGATGTGCCCCTCTATGCATCGTCACAGTCGCCGGCACTGTCCAGCGGCTCCAACGTGTCCCCGTCCGGGCCGACCGTTGCCCTGCACGTCGTGGGGATCGGTGCCGCCGAAATGGAGTTTCCGTCCGGGTCGACACCCGAATACGACCTCTTCACAACCCCGGCATTTGCACACACCGTCAACAAGAGAATCGTGCTCTCTTCCGTCTACCTCGTTCGGCTTCGTCACGGGACGTCCAGCCTGCCCCGGTTCGCTGCGGCTGCGGGCTCACTTCATCTCGTCTATGTCTCAAATCAGGCCAATGCGGCCGCGGCGGTGACGGCATCGATCCATCCCCAGGCCGTGGGCTGGTGGGTCCTCGCTGTCCTGGCCGGACTGGTCGGCCTCGCCATCATCGGCCAGGCGCTCGGTCGGCAGAGCTTCGTCGAGAGCGAGGCGTACCCCTCTTTGGTGGCCTTGGGCTTGCCGAGACGCCAGCTCGTCGCGCTCGGCACGGCGCGAAATCTGATGGTGGCTCTGGTCGGCGCGGCCGGTGCCCTCATCGTCGCCTTTGCGCTGTCCCCCCTGACACCAGTCGGTGAAGCCCGCCTCGCCGAACCTTCAACCGGTCTGGCCTTCGATCCGCTGGTTCTCCTGCTCGGAGCGACGGCAACGGTGGTCGTCGTTCTCCTCCTGGGTCTCTGGCCGGCTGTCCGCGCCTCGCGGGTACGCGTCGGAGGCGACCAGGCGTTTGACGCCCACCGGTCCTCCATCGTGGCGACGGTGGCCGCCACTGGAGCGCCGCCGAGCGCGGTGATGGGAGTCCGTCACGCCTTGGAACGCGGGCGCGGCGCTGCGTCGGTCCCGGTCGGTACCGCACTGTTTGGATCGGCGTTGGCCGTCATGGCCCTGTGCGCCACTGTGGTCTTCGCCAATAGCCTGACGCACCTCACAGCTACTCCCGCGCTCTACGGCAGCGACTACCAGCTGGCGTTCTCCAACTCGAACGGGGGGCCGGGCAACCCCACCTCGTGGGTGGCCAGTCTGCAGCACGACCGCTCAATCAGCGCGATCATGCTAGCGGCCACTGACGAGGTGTCGATCAACGGACATGATGTCGTCGCCCTTGCCGGGAAGGCGGTCCGTGGACCAATGCTCCTGTCGATCGTCGACGGTCGGCTACCCACCCGGGACGACGACATGACGCTCGGAGTCACGACCCTGCACCAGGTCGGGGCCCATGTGGGGTCGGTTCTCGGAGTGAGCCTGCAACTGCCCACCGGCGGTTCTCGCATCGTTCCGTTTCGCGTCGTTGGCACGGCGTCGTTCCCCAGCGACGCCGGGGGCGGAGGGCTCGGCACCGGCTCGGCATTCACGATGGCCGGCTACCTGAAAGCGGTGTGCCCGCCCGGACGTGAAGAGAATGAGTGCCGACGGGCATTTGTGGCCAATCAAACCTTCGTCGTCCTTGCGAGAGCGACCTCCGGCCCGAAGGGTCAGGCCGATATCGCCCGTTACGTCGCTCAGGGCAGTGCGACTCGGCCGACCGTCCCCACGTCGTTGGTGAACTTCGGGGAGGCGGTGAACTTCCCACTCATTCTCGGGTGCGTACTGGCGATTTTCGGTGTGGCAACCCTCCTCCATCTGCTCGTGGTCAGCGTCGTCCGGCGCCGCCGGGAGATGGGATTGCTCAAGGCGCTCGGCTTCGTGAACCTACAGGTCGGCGCGACCGTGCTTTGGCAAGCCACGACGGTTGCCCTGGTGGGCATCGTCATCGGCGTCCCGCTCGGTATCGTCGTCGGCCGAGTGGTCTGGAATACCTTTGCCACCAATCTCGGTGCTGTGCCTGCGGTCGTCGTGCCCGGGCCGACGATCGCTTTCGTGGCCCTAGGCGTGCTCGTGGTCGCCAATGCGCTGGCCGTCATTCCGGCTGTGACCTCGGCGCGCAGACGGTCGGTTGGACAGCTCTTGCGGACTCAATGAGGAAAGTTCGGCCTGCGACGTGTCCTGAGGCTCGATGGATGCGTGCCCACTGACCTGCCAAACGCCCGGCGAACGTTCACGTAGGCTCTCCTCAGGGACTTCAGCGCAGCGACAATCGACAGAATTTGGACAAGACGGTCTGTCAAAGCGCAAAAGTCCTGTTGGAGTTGTGCGAGAGCGGCCGAATCGGACTCACTGCTAACCAGCAGCGAGCACTCCATTCCGCTCTCCCGGATCCATTGAATACGTTCTGACCTGGCACATAATCCGTGCCGTTCGACTCCGTCGAACCGGTTCCGCCCGCGTTTATGGCCAGGATTATGGCCAAGAAAATTCGCCCGTTCTTCGGTATCGATTGTGTTGCCGCGTCGCGCCTCGACAGCGTTGCCGCGCACCATCGAGCTAATGCAAGGTCACATCAAACTCATGCAAATAAGTCGCGGTTGGCGGAAAACAACACCTCTATGTGATACAGCTCCAGCGTTTCGAGACTGACTCCGTACGCACCATGGGGCGTGTGGGAAAACCTGCCTCAACCCAACCGCTCTGGCCGTCGTGGGTCCCAGGTCGGGCTGTTCAGGACGGGGTGGCTGCTCTTGCAGCGCGCCGGCCGCTGAGGAGTTCGCGGCAGGCCTGGTCGGCTAGCCAGTGCTCGGCGCGCTCGTATGACCAGCCGTTCTCATCATGCAGGGTGAAGTAGGAGGAGTAGCCGAAGTAGAACCACAGCACGTCGACGTCGTGGGCGGTGTCGATTGCTGGGCGCAGCGCGCCTAGCTTGGCCAGTTGTTCGGCGATTGGTTCGAAGGCCGCCCGGTACACGGCGGTGGCTTGGCGTAGCTGGTCGGCCACACCGGGGTCGTGCGGGGCGGTGGTGAGGACAAGCCGCATGACGTCCGCGAACTGTTCGCGCATCTGGCGACCGGCCGAGGCGACCTGGCGGATGATTCCGACCGGGTCGCTGGAGGCGACGATGTCGGCGATGGTGGCCTCGACGATGGGATCGGTCGTCCAGGTCTGGCTCCCGTCACCGGGACGGTCAAGGCGGTGGGCATGGTCGGCCTGACCCTGGCCGGCGGGTACGGCCCGCTCAACGGCAAGCACGGGCTGGCTCTCGACAACCTCATCGAGGCCGAGGTCGTCCTCGCCGACGGAACGCAAGTCGTGGCCTCAGACAACAGCGATCGCGACCTGTACTGGGCGCTGCGAGGCGGGGGCGGCACCTTCGGGGTCATCACCGCAGCCCGCTACCGCCTCCACCCATTAGAGTCAGTCCTGGCCGGCCTCATCCTGTTCCCCCTCTCCCAAGCCGGCGAGGTGCTCGCCGGTTACCGCCAGGTCGTTGCAACCGCCCCCGACGAGCTCACAGTCATGGTCGGCTTCATGTCCGGGCCCGACGGCACTCCCCTGCTGTTCCTGTTCCCCGCCTGGAGCGGCGACCCCACCGAAGGTCAAGCGACCGTAGTCCAGCTCGAGCGCCTCGGCGCGCCTATCGCCGTCCAGGTCGCTCCCATGCCCTACGAAGACGCCCTGGGCCTGTTCGACCAAACCGTGGTCAACGGCCGTCACTACGCTTTGCAGACCCGGTGGATGTCGGAGGTCACCGAGCACACCGCCAGCCTGCTCATCGATGCTGCCCAGCACGCCACCTCACCCTTATCGGTCATCGCGGTGCACCACTTCCACGGCGCCGCCTCACGAGTCGCCCCTGACCACACCGCCTTCGCCTTACGCCAAGACCACATGCTGCTCGAAATTCTGGCCGCCTGGGAACCCACCCCAGACGACCACGGCGGCGCCCACCGGCACTGGATGACCCAGCTATCGGAGCGATTGGCGCCGCGCGCCCTGCCCGGCGGCTACCCCAATCTGCTCGGCCCCGACGAGCACCAACGTCTCCGCCTCGCCTACGGCACCAACGCCGGTCGGCTCCAGGACCTCAAGCGACGCTACGACCCAGACGGCATGTTCAACAGCGCTATCGGCACCATTCACTAGCCCGGGCCCCGGTCGCGGCCGGTGTGCTTCAGGATGGTCTACTCCCACCAACTCCAGGCCACTCACTGCTCCATGACGGCCAGCCTGGAGAGGCTCGAGAAGATCAGTACCGAGTAGGACCGTATGTATGAATCGGTCTTCAGAGCGTTCGAGTAGGCAGACCCCTGTCCCCAACGCCGGCTCTGTGACACCCGCGAGCGGTCCCCGACCGGCACGTCGGGCACTCCTTGGGCCTTGCAAAGACGGGTGCACCGCCAGGTGACATACGAAGTCTGCGAGACAAGAATGTCATCGATGGTGGAACGTCCCGAAACCAGATATGTCGCTGTGGGTGATGCCGATGTCGCCTACCAGGTCCTCGGTGACGGCCCCGTTGATCTTCTCTACTGCTGGGGTTTAGGAAGCCACGTCGAGCTGTGGTGGGAATCACCGGCATTATCTGAGTTCCTCATCCGGCTGGCATCCTTTAGTAGACTCATTTTCTTCGACCGCCGCGGGACTGGGGCGTCCGACAGCGTAACCCGCACCGCCATACCGACCTGGGAGGAGTGGACGGAGGACGTCCTGGCTGTTCTCGACGTTGTCGGATCGAAGCGGACGGCCATTCTGGGCGGGTTGGACGGCGGGTCGATTGCCATGCTGTTTGCGGCCATGCATCCCGAACTGGTGAGCGCTCTCATCCTCCTCAACACGAGCCCTCGATTCCTGAAAGCCGATGACTACCCGATCGGGGCGCCGCCCGAGGTCGTCGATGTACTGCTGGAAACGCTGGTGACGAGGTGGGGTAGCGCGGAGTTCGTTCGTCTTGTCAACCCGAGCCTGGACGACGACGCCGAGTTGGCGCGCTATTGGGGGATGACGATGCGTTCCTCAGTCACACCTCGCAATGCCGCCGCCCAGTACAACTCGATAGTGCGAAATGATGTTCGCCAGGCTCTCCCTCTGATCCAGGCTCCGACCCTGGTGCTCCATGTCGGGCAGAACCCTCTTCTTCCGATCGCGAACGGTCGTTACCTTGCCAAACACATCGACGGCGCTACCTTCGTCGAGCTTCCAGGTGGCGATCTCGGACCGACTCCCGCCAACTACCCGGTCACGGACGAGGTCGCAGAGTTCTTGACCGGCGAGCGGCCTCTGGTCGAGATCGAGCGCATCCTCACCACCGTGCTCTTCACCGATATCGTGAGTTCCACCGAGCGGGCCGTCTCGTTGGGCGATCAACGCTGGCGGGACCTTCTCGATGCCCACGACCGAGCGGTCCGAGAACAACTGCGACGATTCCGGGGCCGAGAGATCAACACCACCGGTGACGGGTTTGTCACGTCCTTCGACGGTCCGGCACGGGCCATCCGTTGTGCTGAGGCCATCGTGGAGGCAACAGGCAAGCTGGGGATTGGGCTACGAGTGGGACTGCATACCGGGGAGTGCGAGATCCGCGGTGACGACCTCGGGGGATTGGCCGTCCATATCGCCGCTCGGGTCGCGGCGACCGCTGATCCCGGAGAGGTTCTGGTCTCTCAAATGGTAAAGGACCTTGTCGTCGGATCGGGAATCAACTTCACCGAGCGCGGCGTGCACGATCTCAAAGGCATACCGGGTAGTTGGCGGCTGTTCGCCGTAGCGTTTTGATCTGGTCGGCCAGGAGTCGACCCTGAAAGCCGGTCCTCCAACCCCACTCGTCCAGGAGTTCATGGGTGACGGTGCCCCGATTCGCCCTCAAGACCTAGGTCCTGTCCCCGTACATCGCCGGGTATGGGCCGGGTGTCTGAGCCGCCTGGGTGCGGGAGGACCGTTCTCAGGCAGAACCGGTTTCCGTGCCAACCGTGATCGTCGGAGTGCCAGCCAGCGTCTGCAGCACGACGCAGTAGCGCTCGGTCGAGGAAACCAAATCGGCGACTTCCTCGGGAGTGGCCGAGGTCGTGAGGTCGAAATGCAGGCGAATGGCAGTGAAGCCGACCGGCGCGTCCCTTTCGACGTCAAGGGTTCCCCGGAAGTCAAGGTCGCCCTCCGCCCGGACGCTCCCTTCGACGATGAGTCCCCTGTTGCTTCGATCAGTGTCGCAGGTCGACACGCCTCCACGTCCATCACCTCCTCCTCTTGCTCCCAGAAAGCGGTATCGGCCACCTTCGGCCGAAGGGCGTCGATTTCTCGCACCACCATCTGAGGCCTTTCCACGCATTCGTGGGTTCTTCCTTTGGCATCAAGGTGGGCAGGATCAGCCGACGGACTGATCAGCGGAGAGCCTCGGGTGATGTGCCCCAGTCGCCGGGATGGAGACGCCATCCACCAGGGCATTCCCCTCACCCTGGGAATTGACGGGTTCCCGTAGTTGGGACGCCAGAATGGTGAAACCGTATAGAGGAGGATGCGTCATGCCAGGCGTCTTCGTGGTTACCGACAGCTCTTGCGACCTGGAACAGGACGACATCGCTCCGTTCAATATTGAGATCGTGCCGCTGACCATCCGATTTGGCGACGAGGAATTTACCGACCGGCTGGACCTGAGCACCGAAGACTTCTACCGACGAATGTCGAACAGCGCGGACCTGCCCCAAACAGCCTGCCCGTCGCCCGGCGCGTTTGAACAGGCATTTCGCAATGCAAGCAACGCTGGGGCTGAGGCAGTCGTGTGTCTCAACATTTCGAGTGACTTGTCGACAACGCTTCAGTCGGCCCGCACGGCAGCTGCTGCGTGCGAGATCCGCGTCCATGTGATCGACAGCCGGACTGTATCGAGCGGGCTCGGCACTCTTGTGGTTGAAGCCGCCAAGACGGCCGCCGGTGGGGCCGAGGTCGGCGCAGTATTGCGACGAGTCAGCGACCTCATCGCACGCACGCACGTGGTCGCGGCTCTGAACACGTTGGAGAACCTGAAGAAGGGTGGGCGAATCGGGGGCGCCACTGCAATGGTGGGGTCACTGCTGTCGATCAAGCCGGTAATCGACCTGACTGGTGGCGTCGTCCACGAAGCCGGCAAGGCTCGGACACGCAAAAGAGCACTGCAGATGCTCTACGAACGCTTGAGCACCGCCGGGCAGATCGAGGACGTTGCGGTGATGCATGGTGGTGCAACTGATATCGATCAGTTCCTCGATCTCATCGCCCCCCGCCTTCCCCGAGAGGCTATTCGGATCGGCACATTGGGTGCTGTGGTCGGAGTGCACGGCGGCCCCCAAATGATCGGTGTCAGCTGGATTGCGGCTGCGTAGAGAATCTCGGGTTCTCCAACCGGTGGGATATCCCAGTAACGCCGGACTCGGGCCTCAGTTAGCGCGGCGACTGGTGCCGTCGCGTCGTCCTCCATGGACGGTGGCGTGCGCGTACCGATAGCGACGGGTGTTGGGGTCCCGACCAAGGGCCACCCTGACCTGCCAAACGCCCGGCGAACGTTCACGTAGGCTCCCCTCCGGGACTTCAGCGCAGCGACAATCGACAGAATTTGGACAAGACGGTCTGTCAAAGCGCAAAAGTCCTGTTGGAGAGGTGCGAGAGCGGCCGAATCGGACTCACTGCTAA